>NZ_JACYVH010000001.1 GCF_014842255.1 Frigoribacterium sp. CFBP 13712
ACCACGTTCAGCACCGCCAGCGTCGAGACCGTGCGCCTCGTAGCCGAGAGGAGATGGGGCGCTGGAATCGCCAGCGGCGCGGGCATGCTGCTGCTCGCCGTCGCCGCCGGGCTCCTCGGCCTCACCATCGGAACGTCATGATCGGCCGTCGAGCGCCAGGCTGTGCCGAACGTCTCGTGAACGGGACTTCTCTGGTGGGCCCTACCGGGCTCGAACCGATGACATCCACGGTGTAAACGTGGCGCTCTACCAACTGAGCTAAAGGCCCCTGCGCCGGTCTGGCCGGGCGGGTCGTATCAGGTTAGCGGCTGAGGAGGCGCGAGTCGCGCCTCCTGGGCGGTGTCGCGTCAGACGGTGGCCGGCACCAGGGTGTCGAGGGAGGCGCGGTAGTCGTCGATCGAGCGCTCCTGGCCGGGCTCGGTGACGAAGTGCTCGCGGATGATGCCGTCGACGTCGATCAGGAACGTGGCCCGCGTCGCGAAGCCCTTGTGCTCGAGGAACACGCCGTACTCCTTCGAGACCTCGCCGTGCGGCCAGAAGTCCGCGAGCAGCGTGAAGTCGTAGCCCTTCTCGTCGGCGAAGGCCCGGAGGGTCGCCTTCGAGTCGACGGAGACGACGAGCAGCTCGACGCGGTGGTCCTGGAACATCGCCAGATTGTCGCGGAGCGTGCACAGCTCTTTCGTGCAGGTGCTCGAGAACGCGAGGGGGAAGAACACGAGCGCGACGGGCTTCACACCCCGGTAGTCCGACAGCCTGACGTGCTCGCCGAACTGGTTCGGCAAATCGAAGTCGGGAGCCTGGATGTCGTTCTCCAGTGCCATGGTGCGATCCTTCCGCGTCGGCCCGGGCGGCCGGCGACAAACACGAGCAGTGATCCTACGCCGCACGGGGGCGAACGCAAGGACCGCTCTCAGCGCGTGCGGAGACTCCGTGGGGCAGGGTCGGTGTCAGTCGGGGTCACTAGACTCTGGCGAGTCAGGTGGCAACGTGTTCGGAACCCGGGCGCGGACGACCTGACACTCGTCTGTCCACCGCATACGGTGCGACCCACACACGGTGCTATCAACACCACGAGATTGATTGAGGTCAAGGGTGACGGTAAACGACCAGGACCCGTACACGGTCGACACGACCGATCGCGATCCCGAAGAGACCGCCGAATGGCGGGAGTCGCTCGACTCCCTCGTGGCGGCCCAGGGGCACGAACGGGCTCGCGAGATCATGAAGAGCCTGCTGAGCCGGTCGAGCGAACTCCACCTCGGCGTGCCGATGGTCCCCAAGACGGACTACGTCAACACCATCGCCACCGAAGACGAGCCCGAGTTCCCCGGCGACGAAGAGCTCGAGCGCCGTTACCGCCGGTGGATCCGCTGGAACGCCGCGATCACCGTGCACCGCGCCCAGCGCCCCGGTGTCTCGGTCGGCGGTCACATCTCGACCTACGCCTCGTCCGCCGCCCTCTACGAGGTCGGCTACAACCACTTCTTCCGCGGCCAGGACCACGCCGGCGGCGGAGACCAGATCTTCTTCCAGGGCCACGCCTCCCCCGGCATGTACGCCCGCGCGTACCTCGAGGGCCGCCTCGGCACCGACCAGCTCGACGGGTTCCGTCAAGAGAAGTCGCATGCCTCGGGCGGGCTCAGCTCGTACCCGCACCCGCGGCTCATGCCGTCGTTCTGGCAGTTCCCGACCGTGTCGATGGGTCTCGGCCCGATCAACGCGATCTACCAGGCGCAGGTCGCGAAGTACCTCACCAACCGCGGCATAAAAGACGCCTCCGACCAGCAGGTCTGGGCGTTCCTCGGCGACGGCGAGATGGACGAGGTCGAGAGCCGCGGTCAGCTGCAGGTCGCAGCCAACGAGGGTCTCGACAACCTGAACTTCGTCATCAACTGCAACCTGCAGCGACTCGACGGCCCGGTGCGCGGCAACGGCAAGATCATCCAGGAGCTCGAGAGCTTCTTCCGCGGTGCTGGCTGGAACGTCATCAAGGTCGTCTGGGGTCGCGAATGGGACGACCTGCTCGCCCGCGACACCGAGGGCGCGCTGCTCAACCTGATGAACACGACGCCCGACGGCGACTTCCAGACCTACAAGGCCGAGAGCGGCGCCTACGTCCGCGAGAACTTCTTCGGTCGCGACCCCCGCGCCCTCGAGCTCATCAAGGACTTCACCGACGACCAGGTCTGGAACCTCAAGCGCGGCGGGCACGACTACCGCAAGGTCTACGCCGCGTTCAAGGCCGCCGCCGAGCACAAGGGCCAGCCGACCGTCATCCTGGCGAAGACCGTCAAGGGCTACGGTCTCGGGCCGTCGTTCGAGGGCCGCAACGCGACCCACCAGATGAAGAAGCTGACGCTCGACAACCTCAAGCAGTTCCGTGACGAGATGCGCATCCCGATCTCCGACTCGCAGCTCGACGAGAACCCGTATCTGCCGCCGTACTACCACCCCGGCAACGACGACGAGGCGATCCAGTACCTCCACGAGCGTCGGCGCGCCCTCGGCGGCTACGTGCCCGAGCGTCGCTCGAAGTACACGCAGATCTCCGTCCCCGAGTCGACGTCGTACGACGTCGTCAAGAAGGGCTCCGGCAAGCAGGAGGTCGCCACCACGATGGCCTTCGCGCGACTGCTGAAAGACCTGCTGCGCTCGAAGGACTTCGGCCACCGCATCGTGCCGATCATCCCGGACGAGGCCCGCACGTTCGGCATGGACGCCTACTTCCCGACGTCCAAGATCTACAACCCCAACGGGCAGCACTACACCTCGGTCGACCGCGAGCTGCTGCTGGCGTACAAGGAGAGCCCCCAGGGTCAGCTCCTGCACGTCGGCATCAACGAGGCCGGCGCGTTCGCGGCGTTCACCGCGGTCGGCACGTCGTACTCGACGCAGGGCGAGCCGCTCATCCCGGTCTACGTCTTCTACTCGATGTTCGGCTTCCAGCGGACCGGAGACGCCATGTGGGCGGCCGGCGACCAGATGGCCCGCGGGTTCATCATCGGCGCAACGGCCGGTCGCACGACGCTCACCGGCGAGGGCCTGCAGCACGCCGACGGCCACTCGCTGCTGCTCGCCTCGACGAACCCGGCGGTCGTCTCGTACGACCCCGCCTTCGGCTACGAGCTCGGTCACATCGTCAAGTCGGGCATGGACCGCATGTACGGCACCGACGAGAACGGCGCCCCGACGCACGCCGACCCGAACGTCATGTACTACGTGACCGTCTACAACGAGCCGATGCAGCAACCGGTCGAGCCCGACGACGTCGACGTGGACGGCATCGTCCGCGGCATCTACAAGCTCAAGGGCGCCGAGAACCTGGGCCCCCGCGCCCAGCTGCTCGCCTCGGGCGTCGGTGTGCCGTGGGTGCTCGAAGCCCAGCGTCTGCTCGCCGACGACTGGAACGTCGCCGCTGACGTGTGGAGCGTCACCTCCTGGAACGAACTGCGACGCGACGGCCTCGCCGCCGAAGAGCACAACTTCCTCAACCCGGAGGCCGAGCAGCGCACGCCGTACGTCACCGAGAAGCTGCAGGGAGCCGAGGGTCCGTTCATCGCGACCAGCGACTTCATGGCCGCCGTGCCCGACCAGATCCGCGAGTACGTCCCCGGCGACTACCTCACGCTGGGCGCCGACGGCTTCGGCTTCTCCGACACCCGGGCCGCCGCTCGTCGATTCTTCAAGATCGACGGACCCTCGGTCGTCGTCCGCACGCTGCAGGCCCTGGCCCGCCGCGGCGACGTCGAGCCGGGCGTCGTCCAGCAGGCCATCGACAAGTACCGGCTGAACGACGTGACCGCCGGCACCAGCGGCAACGCCGGCGGGGAGAGCTGACCGGCCCCGTGAGCGCCGAGCGGGTTCCGAGCTCGCCCATGGAGCCGTCCGCAGCCACGAAAGAGCGCACGCTCGCGTGGCTGCGGACGGTCTCGGGCGAACTCTCGACCAAGACCATCAAGCGACTGGAAGAGACGCTGCCCTGGTACGGCGACATGCCCCCGGGGCGGCGCTCGGCCGTGGGTCTCGTCGCCCAGGCGGGCATCACGTCGTTCATCAGCTGGTTCGACGACCCTCGATCCACCCCGTGGATCGCGGCGGACGTCTTCGGGGCCGCGCCCCGCGAGCTGCTTCGCTCGATCAGCCTCCAGCAGACGCTGCAGCTCATCCGCGTCACCGTCGAGGTCGTCGAAGAACGGGTCAAGGACGGCGACGACTCGCTGCGCGAGGCCATCCTGCTCTACTCGCGCGAGATCGCCTTCGCCTCGGCCGACGTCTACGCGCGTGCCGCCGAGGCGCGCGGTCTCTGGGACGCCCGTCTCGAGGCGCTGGTCGTCGACTCCATCCTCAGCGGCGAGTACGACGACGAGCTGCCCAGCCGCATCGCCGCGCTCGGGTGGCACGGGCACGGCGAGGTGTCCGTCCTCGTCGGGACGACGCCGCGGATGCTCGACGTCGACATGCTCCGCCGCACGGCGCGCCACCTGGCCGCCGACGTGCTCATCGGCGTCCAGGGTCGACGACTCGTGCTGGTGATCGGCCGAGCCGAAGAGACCCTCGACGAGAACGGCACCCCGACCTCCACCAGCCGACCCTCGTTCACCGACATCGCGAAGGCCCTCGAGCCCGGCTTCGGCGACGGTCACCTCGTGCTCGGACACGAGGTGCCCAGCCTCGTCGACGCCTCGAAGAGCGCCAAGACCGCGTTGGCCGGCTTCTCGGTGGCCCGGTCGTGGCGGAACGCCCCCCGCCCCGCACTCGCCGACGACCTCCTGCCCGAACGCGCCCTCGCCGGCGACCCCGTCGCCCGCTCGACACTCGTCAACCGCGTGTACAAGCCGCTGAAGAACCATTCGACCGAGCTCCTGACCACGCTCTGGTGCTATCTCGACAACGGGCGATCCCTCGAGGCGACCGCTCGCGAGCTCTTCGTGCACCCGAACACCGTCCGCTACCGACTCAAGCGGGTCTCCGACGTCATCGGCTGGGACGCCACCGGCGCACGGGAGGCGCTCATCCTGCAATCGGCGCTCATCCTGGGGTCGATAGCCGACCACGACGGGCAGGCGGGGCGGCGTCGCTGAGGCCGACCCGCGCCTCCGCGGCAGTCGTCCTGGCGAGAAGCGACAAGCCCCGCCCCGATCTTTGGTCGAGTTGCTACACCTGCGAGGCCCCTCGGGGCGGCATGATGGATCAGTGATCGTTGTCGTTGCGCCCGGCCAGGGCTCCCAGAAACCCGGATTCCTCGAACCGTGGCTCGCCGACCCGCAGCTCGCCGAGCTGCTCGGCAGCCTGTCGGCCGCCGCCGACGTCGACCTCGTCGCCCACGGCGCGACCTCCGACGCCGACACCATCCGCGACACCGCGGTGGCGCAGCCCCTCATCGTCGCCGCGGGCATCCTCACGGCCCGCGCCCTCTTCGACCGCGTCGACCGCGCACGCGTGGCCGGTGTCGCCGGGCACTCCGTCGGCGAGTTCACCGCCGCCGCGGTCTCGGGGGTCCTCACCGACACCGACGCCGTCGCCCTCGTCGCCGAACGGGGCCGGGCCATGGCCGAAGCCGCCACGCAGGCCGAGACCGGCATGAGCGCCGTCCTCGGCGGAGACCAGGCCGAACTGCTCGCCCGCCTCGACGAGCTCGGACTCGAGCCGGCCAACTACAACGGCGGCGGTCAGATCGTCGTCGCCGGCGAGCTCACCGCCCTCGCTGCCCTAGCCGAGCAGCCGCCCGCCAAGGCGCGCGTCATCCCCCTGCAGGTCGCCGGCGCCTTCCACACCCGTCACATGCAGCCCGCGGTCGAGCGACTCCGCACCGCGGCCTCCGCCGTGACCACGGCCGACCCCGATCTGACGCTCTGGACGAACAACGACGGCAGCGTCGTCACCGAGGGCGCCCGATTCGTGGACCTCATGGTCGGTCAGGTGTCGTCGCCCGTCCGCTGGGACGCCACGATGGAGTCGTTCTCCGCCGCCGGCATCACGGGCCTGATCGAGCTGGCACCCGCCGGCGCCCTGACCGGACTCGCCAAGCGCGCGCTGAGGGGCGTCCCCTCCGTCGCCATCACGACACCCGACGACCTCCAGGCCGCCGTCGACCTCATCGAGGGAGCAGCATGACCACCCCCCAGCTCAGCCAGAACACCGGCGCGCAGTTCACCCGCATCTACGCCATCGGCGCCGCCCGCGGTGAGAACGTCGTGCCGAACGCCGACATCGTCGAGCCGATCAACTCGTCCGACGAGTGGATCCAGCAGCGCACCGGCGTCGTCACCCGCCGTCGGGCCGGCAAGGACGTCAAGGTCGTCGACCTCGCCGAGACCGCCGCGAAGGAGGCGATCGAGAAGTCGGGCATCCGCCCCGACCAGATCGGCGCCGTCCTCGTCTCCACCATCGGCGGCGGCGTGGCCACCCCGTCGGTGGCGTCGCTGCTCGCCGAGCGCGTCGGGGCCAACCCCGCGGCGGCCTACGACATCTCCGCCGCATGCGCCGGCTACACCTACGGCATCGCGCAGGCCGACTCGTTCGTGAAGTCGGGTCTCGCCGAGTACGTGCTCGTGGTCGGCGCCGAGAAGCTCAGCGACGTCATCGACCCGACCGACCGCACGATCTCGTTCCTCCTCGCCGACGGCGCGGGCGCGGCGATCGTCGGCCCCGCCGAATCGGCCGGGATCGGGCCGACCGTCTGGGGCTCCGACGGCTCCAAGTGGGACGCCATCGGCATGACGAACACGATGGTCGAGTACCGCGAGGGCAACGGGGACGTGCCGTGGCCCACCCTGCGCCAAGAGGGCCAGACCGTGTTCCGCTGGGCCGTCTGGGAGATGGTCAAGGTCGCGAAGCTCGCCCTCGAGCGTGCCGGCGTGACCTCCGACCAGCTGGCCGCGTTCGTGCCCCACCAGGCCAACATGCGCATCATCGACGAGTTCGCGAAGCAGCTCGGTCTGCCCGAGTCGGTCGTCATCGGCCGAGACATCGCGACGATGGGCAACACGTCGGCCGCGAGCATCCCGCTGGCGACCCACCGCCTCCTCGACGAGCACCCCGAGCTCAGCGGCGGTCTCGCCCTGCAGATCGGCTTCGGCGCGGGCCTCGTCTTCGGCGCCCAGGTCGTCGTGCTCCCGTAGCGCGCCGCGCCTCCCCCAGCTTTCCGCCTGTATAGGCTTTACCCCGGTCAACCGACACCCCACAAGGAGAACAACACCATGGCACTGTCCACCGAAGAAGTCCTCGCCGGCCTGGCCGAGCTCATCAACGACGAGACCGGCATCGCGACCGACACGGTCGAGATGGGCAAGTCGTTCACCGACGACCTCGACATCGACTCGATCTCGATGATGACCATCGTCGTCAACGCTGAAGAGAAGTTCGACGTCAAGATCCCCGACGAAGAGGTCAAGAACCTCAAGACCGTCGGCGACGCCGTCACCTTCATCACCAAGGCACAGGACTAGACGTCAGCGGCCCGGTCGTTCCCTCCCGGGACCGACCGGGCGCCCACGTCGACGGGACCGCCCGTCAGGCAGGCCGCACGCCCGTCCCGGGCAGTCCCTTCAGGAGAACAGTCATGACCAAGAAGATCGTCGTCACCGGCCTCGGTGCCACCACCCCCCTCGGCGGCACCGCCACCGAGAGCTGGCAGAACCTGCTGGCCGGCCAGTCGGGCATCACCACCCTCGAGCAGGAGTGGGTCGCCAAGTACGAGCTGCCCGTCACCTTCGCCGGGCAGGCCCGCGTGCCGTCCGCCGACGTGCTCGACCGTCGCGAGACCAAGCGCCTCGATCCCTCCAGCCAGTTCGCCCTCACCGCGGCGCGCGAGGCCTGGGCCGACGCCGGTTCGCCCGAGGTCGTCCCCGAGCGGTTCATCGTCGACTGGGCCACCGGCATCGGCGGCGTCTGGACCCTCCTCGACGGCTGGGACACCCTCCGCGAGAAGGGGCCCCGCCGCGTCCTCCCGATGACCGTCCCCATGCTCATGCCGAACGGCCCCGCCGCCGCGATCTCGATGACGCTCGGAGCCCGTGCCGGCGCCCGCACGGTCGTCTCGGCCTGCGCCTCCAGCACCGAGTCCATCGCGATGGCCTACGAGCACCTCCAGTCCGGTCTGGCCGACATCGCCATCGCCGGCGGCTCCGAGGCGGCCATCCACCCGATGCCGCTCGCCTCATTCGCCGCCATGCAGGCGCTCTCGAAGCGCAACGACGACCCGGCCACCGCCTCCCGTCCCTACGACGTGACCCGTGACGGCTTCGTCCTCGCCGAAGGAGGCGCGGCGCTCGTCCTCGAGACGGAGGAGCACGCGCTCGCCCGCGGCGCCCGCATCTACGCCGAGCTGATCGGCGGCGCCGTCACCAGCGACTCGTACCACATCACCGCGCCCGACCCCGAGGGCAACGGTGCCGCCCGCGCCGTCATCACCACCCTCGAGAACGCCGGCGTCGACCGTGACCAGGTCGTGCATGTCAACGCCCACGCGACGAGCACCCCGGTGGGCGACATCGCCGAGTACCACGCCATCAAGCGCGTCTTCGGCGAGCACACCCCGAAGCTGATCGTCTCGGCGACGAAGGCGGCCACCGGGCACCTGCTCGGCGGCGCCGGCGGCATCGAGGCCCTCTTCACCGTGAAGGCCCTGCACGAGCGCCTCGCTCCCCCGACGATCAACGTCACCCAGATGGACGACGAGATCGACATGGACGTCGTGGTCGGCGAGCCCCGTGCGCTGCCCGACGGCGAGATCGTCGCGCTGAGCAACTCGTTCGGCTTCGGCGGCCACAACGCCGTCATCGGGTTCCGTTCGGTCTGAACCATCGAAGGAGGCGCGGGTCGTGACGATCACGACCCGCGCCTCCTTCGTGCGCCGCGACCGCACCGACCGCCGCGCGCTCGGGTCAGCCGACCTTGTGCAGCCAGACGACGGGGTTGCCCTCGCCGCTGTAGCGGAACGGCTCGAGTTCGTCGTCCCACGCCTGACCGAGGGCGAGACGGAGCTCGCGGTGCAGCTCGAGGGCGTTCGATCCGGCGACCTCCATCGCGTAGCGGACGCGGTCTTCCGGGATGACGGTGTTGCCTGCGGTGTCGGTCTGGGCGAAGAAGATGCCGAGATCGGGCGTGTGCATCCACCGACCGCCGTCGTGCTGCGAATCGGGGTCTTCGGTCACCTCGTAGCGGAGATGCTCCCAGCCGCGGAGGGCCGAGGCGATGCGGGCACCGGCACCGTCGTCGCCCTGCCACGAGAACTCCGTGCGCTGCGAACCGCCGAGCACGGGCTGGTCGACCCACGCGAAGTTGACGGCGTGCCCGAGGGCACGACCGACCGCCCACTCGACGTGTGGGCACAGTGCACGAGGGGACGAGTGCACGTAGAGCACTCCCCGAGTCATTGCAGCAGCCACGATTACTCCATTCGGTTAGGTGCGACTTCCCCATCGACCTGGTGAACGAGTGAAACGGTGGCTTCTCGTGCTGTATGAGATTGTGTGGGCGGACTGGTCCGCTCGCTGAATCATCGCAGACGGATGCACGGGATCACAACTGTGTAACTCCTGCCAGTTCGCCCTGGCGCCCCTACTTGGCCTGCGAGTAGTCGTCGACGACCGCGATCGTCACCGGGAACCGCACGGGCGCCTGCCCGAAGAGCAGCCGACCGGCGGCGGCGGCGCTCCGCTCGACGATCGCCACGACCTCGTCGGCGACCTCGGCCGGCGAATGGACGACGATCTCGTCGTGGAGGAAGAACACCAGGTGCGGCGCCCCGTCGCCGAGCCCCGCGAACCGCGAGTGCAGCTCGGCGCGCGTGGCGCCCATCCAGCAGAGCGCCCACTCGGCCGCGGTGCCCTGCACCACGAAGTTGCGCGTGAAGCGACCCCAGGCCCGGGCGTCACGACCCACCGGGCCCCGGTCCATCTCCGGAGGGAGGTCTGCGGCGACATCGTCGCCCGGCCGCGGCGAGCTGCGCCCGAGCAGGGTGCTGACGACGCCCCCCGACTCGCCCGTGCGGGCGGCGGCCTCGACGTACTCCATCGCTCGGGGGAACCTCTTCGCCAGACGCGGGACCAGACGACCGCTCTCGCCCTGCGTCGCCCCGTACATGGCGCCCAGCATCGCCACCTTGGCCTCGGCGCGCGACGCCACCGCCCCGCTCGAGACGATGCCCTCGTACAGATCGCCGTCGCCGGCCGCGGCCATGGCCGCGTCGCGCGAGAGCCCCGTGAGGATGCGCGGCTCGAGCTGCGAGGCGTCGGCCACGACGAGCTTCCAGCCCGGGTCGGCCACGACGGCGGCGCGGACCGCCTTGGGCAGCTGCAGCGCGCCTCCGCCGCTCGTCGCCCACCGCCCGGTCACGACGCCGCCGGGCACGTAGTCGGGCCGGAACCTGCCCTGCCGCACCCAGGAGTCGACCCATGACCAGCCGTTCGCGACGAGGAGGCGCTGGCGGCGTTTGTACCGCAGCAGCGGCTCGACGACGGAGTGCTCGAACCGCGAGACCTCCCACTTGCTCGTCGACGCCACCGACAGCCCGGCCCGCTGCAGCGCCTTGAGCAGATCGGCCGGCGAGTCGGGGTTCAGGTCGGGCGCGTCGAGGGCCGCTCGGATCTCGACCACGTCGGCGCTCATCAGCGTGGGGCGGTCACCGCCACGAGGAGGCCTCGGCCCGAGCGCCTCGGTCAGCAGCCGGTCGTGGACGACCGCCGACCACGGGATGCCCCGGTGCTGCATCTCGCAGGCCACGAGGGCCCCGGTCGACTCGGCCGTCGTCAGCAGCTCGAGCCCGTCGCGAGCGGCGCTCGACTCGACGGCCCGGCGCTGCCGTACGAACTCGGCCACCGGATCGGGCAGCGACTCGGGCACCACGTCGAAGAGCCCGTCGGACTGCCCCAGTTCGGCCTGTGCGGTGTCGTACGGCCCGCGGGCCGCCCCGTGCAGCTCGCTGTCGACCGTGGCCGCCGATCGCCGCAGGATCGCGTGGCAGAGGCGCAGGTCGACGCAGCGGGCGACACGGACTCCGAGGCCGAGGAGGCGCGGGTACCATCGTCGGGTGTCGTCCCACACCCAGCGGGGCGACGCCTCCACCTCGCGCGTGGCGACGGCCATCGCCAGCTCGCCCTCGGCCACCACGACGGACTCCCCCGCGACCGGCGCGGCCCCGGGCGCCGGGCGGTCGACGGGCGTCAGCTCGACACGGCCGTCGGGCAGACGGTGGAGGACGATGAACACCCGTCGATCATGCCACCGGCCACCGACGGTGACGGGCGCGGCCGCCGCCACCGGCCGCAGCCGCCGCCGCCGCCGGCCGCAGCCCGATCAGGCCGGATCGTCGCCGGCCAGCCGACGCAGCTGCTGGTCGAAGGGCACGAGGTCGGCGAACGGATCGTCACGGGTCGTCGAGTGGCGTGAGACGAGGTCGGCGAACTCGTCGGCGGCACGGGTCACGCGCTCGGGCAGACCCGTCGTCGTCTCGTCGCCAGCGCCCCAGTCCTCCGACGCCGCGAAGACCGCGGTCGGGCTGACGACCGATCGCAGGTACGAGAACAGGGGGCGCAGGGCGTGGTCGAGCACCAGGGAGTGCCGGGCAGTCCCCGCGGTGGCGCCGAGGAGGACCGGGGTGCCGGCCAGCGCCTCCTTGTCCATCACGTCGAAGAACGACTTGAAGAGACCGCTGTACGAGGCGGTGAACACGGGTGTGACGGCGATCAGGCCGTCTGCGCGGGTGACCCGGTCGATAACGCCGGCCAGCGCCTCCGGAGCGAACCCCGTCAGCAGGGCGTCGGTGATCTCATGGGCGAGGTCGCGGAGCTCGACGACCTCGAACTCGGCCGGGACGCCCGACCCGAGCAGGCTGCGCGCCGTGGCCTCGGCCAGACGGTCGGCCAGGAGGCGCGTGGAGGAGGGCTGACCCAGCCCCGCGGAGACGACGACGATGCTCTTGGATGCCATGGTGCGCCTCCTCGGCTCAGCGGGTGGCGACGGCCGGAGCCGCCGCGACGTCGACCGACCCGTCGGCACGTGCCAGCCGGGCGGCGTGGGTCGGCGCGTCGGGCACGTGCTCAGGGCGGTTCGTCGCGAACTCGCGCCGCAGCACCGGGACGACCTCCTCGCCGAGGATGTCCAGCTGATCGAGCACCGTCTGCAGGGGCAGCCCCGCGTGGTCGATCAGGAACAGCTGGCGCTGGTAGTCGCCCACGTAGTCGCGGAAGCCGAGTGTCTTGTCGATGACCTCCTGCGGGCTGCCGACCGTGAGGGGGGTCTGACTCGTGAAGTCCTCGAGGCTCGGACCGTGGCCGTAGACCGGCGCCTCGTCGAAGTACGGACGGAAGGCGCGGACGGCGTCCTGGGAGTTCTTCGCCAGGAAGACCTGGCCGCCCAGGCCGACGATCGCCTGGTCGGCACGACCGTGACCGTGGTGCTCGTAGCGGGAGCGGTAGAGCTCGACCATCTGCTTCGTGTGCGAGGCCGGCCAGAAGATGTGGTTGGCGAAGAACCCGTCGCCGTAGTACGCGGCCTGCTCGGCGATCTCGGGGCTGCGGATCGACCCGTGCCAGACGAAGGGCGGCACGCCGTCGAGCGGGCGCGGCGTCGATGTGAAGCTCTGCAGCGGTGTGCGGAAATGGCCCTTCCAGTCGACGACGTCCTCGCGCCACAGGCGGTGAAGCAGCGCGTAGTTCTCGATGGCGAGGTTGATGCCCTGGCGGATGTCCTTGCCGAACCAGGGGTAGACGGGGCCCGTGTTGCCGCGACCCAGCGTCAGGTCGACGCGGCCGCCGGCGAGGTGCTGGAGCAGCGCGAAGTCCTCGGCGATCTTGACCGGGTCGTTCGTCGTGATCAGCGTCGTCGCGGTGCTGAGGATGATCCGCTCGGTCTGCGCCGCGATGTAGGCGAGCAGCGTCGTGGGGCTCGAGTTGACGAAGGGCGGGTTGTGGTGCTCGCCCGCGGCGTAGACGTCGAGGCCGACCTCCTCGGCCTTCTTGGCGATCGCGACCATCGCGAGCAGGCGCTCGTGCTCGGTGGGCGTGCGGCCCGTGGTGGGATCTGGCGTGATGTCTCCGACGGAGAAGATTCCGAACTGCATGCGGACCACCTTACCTGTTGTTCATGCGTTTGTATGCACTTGGGGGAACGGCGGGGCGCGGTGGAACATTCCCGCGGGTGCGTCGGCTGCGCTCCGGGTCGGCAACTCCTCACCTGTGCGCGCGGGCGGGGCTGGGCGGCCTGTGCTGGCGTGGTGCGCGGCACGGAGGAGGAGTTGCCGACCGGGGCGGGCCACCGGGCTGCGCCGCGCGGAAGGATGAGCCGCCGACGCGCGGGGCCACGGGGCTGCGGCGCTCGGGAGGAGGAGCACTCACGCGCCGGGTCGGGAACTCCTCACCTGTGCGCGCGGGCGGGGCTGGGCGGCCTGTGCTGGCGTGGTGCGCGGCACGGAGGAGGAGTTGCCGACCGGGGCGGGCCGACGGACTGCGCCAGGCGGGAAAGAGAGGAGGAGTCGCCGATGCGCCCGGTCGCGGGGCCGCGCCGTCGGGAACTCCTGCCCCGTACCGAGGCAGGGGTCGGGACCCGAGCGGATGCGGCGCCACGCGGCAAAGAGGAGGAGTTACCGACCCCGGCAAGGCTGCAAGCAAGCGGGAGCGGGACGGGACACAGCTTGGACGGGCCCGACCGCGGGAGGGCGGGCCGGCGCGGGCGCAGGCGCGGGCCGGCGGGCCGGGCCAGCGCGGGCGCAGGCGCGGGCGCGGGCTGGCGCGGGCGCAGGCGCGGGCCGGCGCGGGCGCAGGCGCGGGCCGGCGCGGGCGCAGGCGCGGGCCGGCGGGCCTGTCCAGCGCGGGCGCGGGCGCGGGCCGGCAGACGGCCAGCGAGCGGACCGGCGGGCCGGCGCGCGCGGGCCGCGGGCGCGCTCAGGCGAGGGGCGCCAGGCGGAGGAACTTCTCGGCGACGGAGGCCGAGCCGACGGGCCCCTCACCGTCGCGGTCCAGCTGTGGCGAGTCGAACTCCACGAGCCAGGTGCGCGCCGAGCCGCCGATCGCCGAGACGCCCTGCCAGGCCGAGCCCCCCGCGCGGACGATGATGCCGGTGGGCCCGTAGGGGAACGGCGTGCCCGCGTCTTCGTCGGAGTCGAGCACGTACACCTGGGCGCCCACACCGATGCGAGGAGCGGACGGCAATCCCCCCGGAGAGAAGGAGTCGTCGCCGGCAGGGGTGTCGCGTGTCCGTCGGGTGAACATGCACACATGGTGGCATGCCCGACCGGGTGCCGACCGACCGTCGGGGGTCGTGTCGTAGGGCGGACGGGACTTGAACCCGTGACCGATCGATTATGAGTCGACTGCTCTAACCGGCTGAGCTACCGCCCCGTGCCGACCGACCGCCCAGGAGGCGCGGGTCGATCAGGCGTCGGCGGCCGAGGCCACCGGTTCCCCACGATACAGCGACTCGAAGACGCTCACCGTCCGCTGGATGTCGTGTCCCTCGATGACCTGCAGGCTCGCCCGGCGCATCGCGAGGTACTCGTCGTCACCCGCCGTGAGCACGCGGGTCAGCTTGTCGGCCAGGTCGCGGCTGTCGCCCGGCCTGAAGAGGTAGCCATTGACCCCCTCGTCGACGAGGTGCGGCAGCGCCATGGCGTCGGCGACGACGAGCGGGAGACCGGACGCCATGGCCTCGAGGCTCGCGATGCTCTGCAGCTCGGCCACCGACGGCATGGCGAAGACGGTCGCATCCGTGAGGGTCCGCCGCAGCTCGGCGTCCGACAGGTAGCCAGCGAAGGTGACGCGCTCGGCGAGGCCCAGCTCGACGGTCATCAGCTGCAGCTGCTTGAGCAGGTCGCCGCCGCCCACGATGGTGAGTCGCGCGTCGAGTGCGGGGTCGAGCAGGGTCATTGCCTTCAGCAGCACGTCGATCTGCTTCTCGGCCGTGACCCGACCGACGAAGACCACCCGGTTCGCGGCGGGTCGGTCGTCGCGTGCCGTGTAGTCGGCGGCCTCGATGCCGCACGACACGGCCAGCACGCCGGTGACGGCGACCGACCGCTCGAGGAACGCCGCGGCCCGCCTGGTCGGCGTCGTGATCGCCGCGACGTGCGTGTAGGTCTTCGCCGCGTCCCGCCAGGCGAGCTTGACGGCCGTCGCGCGGAGGAAGTGCGGCAGCCCGGTGTGCTCGAGGAGGTTCTCGGGCATGAAGTGGTTGGTGGCGATGACCCGGATGCCGCGGCGGTTAGCGACCCGGACGACGGCGCGACCGATCACGATGTGCGACTGGATGTGCACGACGTCGGGTCGGATCTGCTCGATGATGCGCTCGGCGTTGGGCTCGGCGCGCCACGGCGTCGCGAAGCGCAGCCAGTCGTGGAGGGGCCAGCGCGTCGAGTACAGCCGGTGGACGGTCAGGGTCACGCCGTCGTGCTGCTCCAGGAACGTCCCGTGGTGGCGGTCGGCCGCCGGGCAGATGACGTGCACGTCGTGCCCGCGGCCCGCCAGGCCGACGGCGAGTCGCTCGGCGAAGTTGGCGGCGCCGTTGACGTCGGGCGGGAACGTGTCCGCCGCGATCAGCACGGTGAGGCGCGGCGCGGTGTCGCCGCCGCCCGGACCGCTCGCGTTCTCGTCGCGGGGTTCGGGGGCGTGGTCTGGGGCGGGTGTCACGTGTCGTGGCGTCCTTGTGCTCGTGGTTCGCTGGTGCCCCGCCGATGGCGTCTGCGGCGCGGGACCACGGTAGCTCAGCTTCGCTTGGCGGGCTGGTATTTGGCGAGCTGGAACACGCCGTAGACGGCGATCGCGCCCGCGACGAGGAAGAGCGCGACGGCGTAGCCGGGTGCGTTCGCCGCCTCGCCGAGCACCACGATCCCGATGGTGACGGCGACGATGGGGTCGACCACCGTCAGCCCGGCGATCACGAGGTCGGGCGACCCCGACGAGTAGGCGTTCTGCACGAAGTACCCGCCGAGGGCCGCCGCCGCGAGGAGCATGACGATGCAGACGATGCTCAGACCGTCGAAGTTGCCGGCGAACACCCGGTTCAGCACGACCTTCGCGAGGGTGGCGACGAAGCCGTAGAGCACCCCGGCGCCGATGATGTAGAACAGCGCGCTGCGTCGGTGCCGCAGAGCGACGAAGGCGACGGCGAGGACGGCGCCCACGACGAGCAGGATGACGAGCACGGTGATCAGCTGATCGGTCGTGATCTCCGTCTCGATGGCGGTGAACGCGGCCACCGTGGCGAAGAGGCCGATGCCGCCGACGCAGATCGCGATCGACCGCTTGATGCGGCCCGACAGCCGCCGCCCGGTCGACCGGGCGTTGAGCACCGCGGTGATCACGAGCGCGACGGCCCCGAGCGGCTGCACCACGAGCAGCGGGGCGACCCGCAGACTCGTCAGCTGGAACACCACGGCCAGCCCCAGCATCAGCGTGCCCATCACCCACGACGGTCGACCGATGAGTGCGAGCACCTGGCGGACGCTCATCCCGCCGCGCGACGCCCCGAGTCGCGTCTCGACCTTGGCGACGCCGCGATGCTGCAGCTGCGCGCCGATCGAGAGGAACACGGCGCCGATCAGGGCGATGGGGATCCCCAGCGCCTGGAACGGGGTCAACGAGACCTGCTCGGTCAGATCGCTGAGGTTCGGGCTCACGGCGTCCACGGTAGCGGGCCGCCGCTCAGTAGGCTGGACGAATGGCCGTTCGCCCCATCACCATCACGGGTGACCCCGTGCTGCACTCCCCCGCCTCCGACATCGCCGAGATCGACGACGCGATCCGCACCCTCGTCGCCGACATGTTCGAGACCATGGACGCCGCCCCCGGCGTCGGACTCGCCGGTCCGCAGGTCGGTGTCGGCCTCCGGCTCTTCGTCTTCTCGTGGACGGACGACGACGGCGACGACTGGCGCGGCGTCGCGATCAACCCCACCCTCTGGCAGACCCCCCTCTCGATCGAGCCGCTCGACGACGACGACGAGTCGGAGGGCTGCCTGTCGGTTCCCGGCGAGCGGTTCCCGCTGCGTCGAGCCGAGGGCGTGATCCTCCGCGCGACCGACCTCGAGGGCGACGAGTACGAGATCGAGGCGCACGGCTGGCTCGCCCGCATCTTCCAGCACGAGTTCGACCACCTCGACGGTGTGCTGTACACCGACCGGCTCGAGCACCCGTTCCACAAGGCGGCCGCGAAGGCCGTCAAGAAGGCCGGCTGGGGCTCCCCCGGCCGGACCTGGCTGCCCGGCGTCGATCACCCCGAAGACTGATCGGCCGAGAACCACCGGGCGAGAGCCCCGAGGAGGCGCGCGACGGCACCAGCCGGACCGCGCCTCCTCGGCGTCGCCGGCTCGAGAACCCCGTCGTCGACTCAAGGGCATGAAAAAAGGCCCAGAGGGTGGAGCCTCTGGGCCTTCGCTCCCCGACTTGGACTCGAACCAAGAACCTGCCGGTTAACAGCCGGCTGCTCTGCCAATTGAGCTATCGAGGAATGGCAACTGCCTCAGACCGGAGCCTTCGACAGCGGACCCAACTGTAGCAAAGATTCGGGGGCGCATCGAACACGACGCGCCCCCGGGTCTCAGTAGCCGTCGGCCGGGTCGACGACCCCGGCGAAATCGCCGTCGCCGAGCAGTGCCCGCACGTTGTGCGTGATGCGCTCGGCGAGCAGCGGTGCCGTCATCTCGGGCGTGTCCGCCTGGTGCGGCGTCACGATGACCCGGGGGTCGCCCCAGAGCGGGTGACCGTCGGGCAGCGGCTCGGGCGCGGTCACGTCGACGCCCGCACCCCAGATCCGCTCGGCGCGGACGGCCTCGACCAGCCCCTCCGTGTCGACCAGGTCGCCCCGCGCGATGTTGACGACCACCGCGGTCGGCTTGAGCGACGCGAGACGCCGGCCGTCGAGCAGCCGCGACGTGCCCGACGTCGCCGCCGCCGCCAGCACGACGACGTCGGCCTCGGGCAGCACCTCGTCGATGCGGTCGACCGTGACGGTGCGTTCGACGCCCTCGACAGGCGTCTCGCCGCGACGGACGATCGTCACGCGGGTCTCGAAGGGCCCCAGCAGACGGACGAGTTCGAGCGCGATGCCTCCGGCGCCCACGATCACGACGTTCTTGCCGTAGAGCGACAGCCCGCGCTGCTCGGTCTGCCAGCTCGTCGCCTGCACGCGCGACGGCACGACCCGCAGCAGCGAGAGCACGAGCATGAGCGCGTGCTCGGCGACGGGCTCCGAGAAGGCGCCCTTCGCGCTCGTCCAGAGCGGTCGCGGCGAGTCGGCGTAGCGGGCGAGCAGCTCGGAGAACGCGTCGACACCCGCGTAGGGCAGCTGCACCCACTCGATGCCCGGGTGCCGCTCGAGGGCCGCGGCGAGACCCTCGGGGTCGGTGTACGAGAGCCAGATCAGCCCCCGCGTCTCATCGCCCAGGGGGACGACGGCGGCGCCCCCGGCGCGCACGGCGTCGACGAAGCGCGGATTCTCGCGCGGCGCCAGGCTGACGGGCCCGGGCGACGGTCGCCGGTCGGCCGAGAGGCTCACGGTGGTCGTCGTCGCCCGGTGACCCCGGGTCGGCGCCGTCACGACTGATCCCGCTCGTCGGGGCGGATGATGTCGATCGGCGTTGTCGTCGAGAGGACCTTCACGTACGGGTCGACCCCGTCGCGCAGCACCTCGTCGATGGCCCCGAGCCCGACGACCCGCCCCGAGCGCATCACGGCGACGCGGTCGGTGATGGCCCGCGCCTCCGAGACGGACGACGTGACGACCAGCGCCGAGAACCGCCGGTCGCCGTGCAGGTTCTTGATGACGTCCAGCACCGCCTGCCGCACGAGCACGTCGACCCCGCGCGCGGGTTCGTCGGCCACGAGGAGGCGCGGCTCGAGCACCAGGGACCGCGCCAGGGCCACCCGCTGCCGCTGCCCGGAGCTCAGCTCCCAGGTCTGCTTGAGCATCGTGCCGAGCGGGAGGTGCACGGCGTCGATGAGGTCGGCGACGAGTCGGCCGGCCTCGGTGCGGTCGAACCGCTTGTCGCGCTGGTAGATGGGCTGGGCGATCGTCTCGCCGACGGTGAGGTCGGGGCTGAGCCGCTCGCCGTCGTCCTGGGCGAGATAGCCGACGGCACCCGAGAGACGGTCGCGCCGACGGGGCGACGATCGCAGCAGGTCGAGCCCGAACACGCGCGCGGCTCCCCCGACGATGCGCGGTCGACCCTCCGCCGGTCGCTCGGTGCCGACGAGCCCGGCCAGCGCCATGGCGAGCGTCGACTTGCCCGAGCCGCTCTCGCCGAGCACGGCCAGGATCTCGCCCGGCGCGATGGACAGCGTGACGCCGTCGACGGCCCGGACCGCCGGATGCCCGCTGCGCGCCGGGTACTCCAGAGAGAGGTCGTCGGTGGCGACCGGCGCGCCCATGTCGAGGTCGACGGCCATCAGGCGGCCCCTCCCGCGACGTCGCCGCGGGCCGCGGCGCGGTCGAGCTCGGCGAGCCGCTCGCGACGCGCGGCCTGCTCGATCGGATCGGGCACCGGCAGCGACGCCAGCAGGCGCTGCGTGTACGGGTGCTCGGGTGCGCCGAGCACCTGGTCGTTCGGCCCGCTCTCGATGAGGTCGCCGTGGTACAGCACGCCGATCCGGTCGGCGAGCATGTTGACGACGGCGAGGTCGTGGCTGATGAACAGCGCGGCGAAGCCGAGGTCGGTCTGCAGCTCTCGGAAGAGCTCGAGCACGCGCGCCTGCACCGAGACGTCGAGCGCGCTCGTCGGCTCGTCCGCGATCAGCAGCGCCGGCTCGAGGGCCAGCGACCGGGCGAGGCTCGCCCGCTGGCGCTGCCCGCCGCTGAGCTCGTGCGGGTAGCGGTCGCCGAACGCCTTGGGCAGCTGGACGGCCTCGAGCAGCTCGTCGACCCTCCGCCTCGCCGCTCGGGCGTCGCCCGCCCGGCCGTGCACGATCAGCGGCTCGGCGACGCACTCGGCGATGGTCAGCAACGGGTTGAAGCTCGACGCAGGGTCCTGGAAGACGAAGCCGATCTCGGCGCGCTTGGGCTTGAAGTCGCGCTCGTGCACGCCGTTCATCTCGATGCCGAGCACGTCGAGCGAGCCGCCCGTCACCGGGGTGAGACCCGCGATGGCCCGGCCGATGGTGGTCTTGCCCGAGCCGCTCTCTCCGACCAGGCCCAGCACCTCGCCACGGGCGATCGAGAAGTCGACGCCCTTGACGGCCCGGAAGCCGCCGCGCCCGAGACGGCCGGGGTACTCGATCTCGAGGCCCGTCGCCCGGACGACCACGTCACGGTCGGCCTCGGCGGCCTGGGTCTGCGCTCCGCGCGACTCGAGTCGGGGCACCGACCCGAGCAGTCGGCGCGTGTAGTCGTCCTTCGGCGACGCGAACAGCTCGGCCGACGACGCCTGCTCGACGACCTTGCCGAGGTACATGACCGCGACCCGGTCGGCGAGTTCGGCCACGACCCCCATGTTGTGGGTGATCAGCACGATCGCGGTGCCGAACTCGTCGCGCAGGTCGCGGAGCAGATCGAGGATCTCGGCCTGCACCGTGACGTCGAGCGCGGTGGTCGGCTCGTCGGCCACGATGACCGAGGGGTTCAGCACGAGCGCCATCGCGATGACGACGCGCTGCTTCTGACCGCCCGAGAACTGGTGCGGGTAGTAGTCGACCCGCTTCTCGGGCTCGGGGATGCCGACGCGACGGAGGATGTCGATGGCCCGACGCCGCGCCTCCTTCTTCTTGATCGCCCCGTGGGCGCGCAGCCCCTCGATGATCTGCCAGCCCACCGTGTAGACGGGGTTGAGGGCCGTCGAGGGCTCCTGGAAGACCATGGCGACGTCGCGACCGCGCATCGCGCGCATCGTCGACGGCGTCACCTCGAGGACGTTCCGCCCCGAGAGCAGCACCGCGCCGGTCGCGACGGCGGTCTCGGGCAGCAGACCCAGGATCGTCTTCGCGGTCACCGTCTTGCCGCTGCCGGACTCGCCGACGATGGCGAGCACCTCACCGGCGCGGACGTCGAGCGTGACGCCCTGCACGGCCGCGACGTCGCCGCCGTCGGTCGCGAAGGTGACCTCGAGGCCGCTGATGCCGACCGCGATGTCGCGGGCCTCGCGGGGCAGGCCGTGACCGGCGTGGCGGACCGGAGCCGCGCCTCCTCGGCCCGGACCGTCGGAGCGGCCCGTCGTGTCAGTCGTGTCGCTCACGCGGGGACCTCCTCGGCGGCGACCGCAGGGGTCGCCGTGTCGTTCTTCGTCTTGCGGCGGGCCCGACGGCGGGTCCGGAGGCGCGGGTCGGCCAGGTCGTTCAGGCTCTCGCCCACGAGGGTGATGCCGAGCACCATGAGCACGATCGCGGCGCCCGGGAAGACGCCCGTCCACCAGATGCCGCTCGCGGTGTCGCTGAGCGCGCGGTTGAGGTCGTAGCCCCACTCGGCCGCCGAGGTCGGCCCGATGCCGAACCCGAGGAACCCCAGCGCGGCGAGCGTGAGGATCGCCTCGGACGCGTTCAGCGTGAGGATCAGCGGCAGGCTGCGCGTGGAGTTGCGCAGCACGTGCTTGAACATGATGCGCGGCGTGCTGCTGCCGACGACCTTCGCCGACTCGACGAAGGCCTCGCTCTTCAGCCGGACGGCCTCCGCCCGCACGACACGGAAGTACTGCGGCACGTAGACGACCGTGATCGAGATGCCGGCCGAGACGATCCCGCCCCAGAGGCTCGACTGACCGCCGCTGATCACGATCGAGACGACGATGGCGAGCAGCAGCGACGGGAAGGCGTAGACGGCGTCGGCGATGACGACGAGCACCCGGTCGAGCCAGCCGCCGAGGTAGCCCGAGACGAGACCGAGGGCCACGCCGATCGTGATCGAGAGCACGACGGCGACGACCACGACGGCGATCGCGGTGCGCGTGCCCCAGACCACCCGGCTGAAGACGTCGTAGCCGCCGACGGTCGTGCCCCAGAGGTGCATGGCCGACGGCGGGGCCTGACGGGTGAAGGTGCCCGCGTCGTCGCCGAGCTGGCCGAAGCCGTACGGGGCGATGAGCGGGGCGAACACGGCCGTGAGCAGGAAGACGGCGCAGATGACCACGCCCGCGACGAGCATGCCGCGCTGCAGGCCGACCGACCGGCGCAGCTGCGCGACGATCGGGAGGCGCTTCCAGAGCGGGGCGCGACGGTCGGCGAGGACGCCGGTTCCGGTGGTGCTGGTGGTGCTGGAGGTGCTGCCGGAGTCGGTCATGGTCAGTACCTCACACGGGGGTCGATCAGGGCCGCGATGACGTCGACCAGGAAGTTCGTGACGGCGACGATCACCGCCAGGACGGCGACGATGCCCTGCACCGCGATGAAGTCGCGGGCCGAGAGGTACTGCTGCAGCTGGAAGCCGAGCCCGCGCCAGCCGAACGTCGTCTCGGTCAGCACCGAGCCGCCGAGCAGCATCGCGATCTGCAGACCCATCACCGTGATGATCGGGATCAGCGCGGGCTTCAGGGCGTGCTTCCGCACCAGGCGGAGCTCGCTGACGCCCCGCGAACGGGCGGCGTCGATGTAGTCGGAGCCCAGGGTGCCGATCACGTTCGTGCGCACCAGACGCAGGAAGATGCCGGCGGTGAGCAGTCCGAGGGTGAGGGCCGGGAGCACCGCGTGCGAGAGCACGTCGACGATGATCGTGCTGTTGCCGGTGCGTAGGGCGTCGATCAGGTAGATGCCCGTCGGGCTCTCGATCCGTCCGAGGGCGATGCCGACGCGCGTCGAGGCGCGACCGCCCAGCGGGAACCAGCCCAGCCAGACCGAGAACGTGAGCTTCAGCAGCAGACCCGCGAAGAACACCGGGGTGGCGTAGGCGAGGATCGCGAGGATGCGGAGGATCGCGTCGGGCCAGCGGTCGCGCACGTACGCGGCCAGCATGCCGAGCGGGATGCCGATCACCAGCGCGATGATCAGCGCGTAGAAGACGAGCTCGACGGTCGCCGAGCCGTAGGTCACGATGACCTCGCTGATCTGGCGGTTGTCGGTCGCGGTGGTGCCGAAGTCGAGCCGGACGATCTGCCCGAGGTACTCGAGGTACTGGACGATGATCGGGCGGTCGTAGCCTGCGGCGGCGAGGCGCTCCTGCAGCTGGGCCTCGGTGAGGCGGCCCCCGACGGAGGCGGTGATCGGGTTCCCGACGACCCGCATCAGGAAGAAGACCAGGGTGACCAGGATGAAGACGGTAGGGATGATGAGGAGCGCGCGGACCACGAGGTAGCGACCGAATCCTCCGCCGGGACGACGTCGTCGCACGGTGGGGTCGGGGGTGGGCGGCCCGCTCGCGAGGGGGGCCTCGATGAGCGACGTCACGGGGGGTGCCTTTCAGGGGTGAGGGCGACGCACGACGCGCGAAAGGGCGTCCCGCACCATGGCGGGACGCCCCTCGCGTGTCAGGCGTCGTGGAACATGTTCGCTCGCGCGATCAACCGGTCAGCGGCTGAGCGCTGCGTAGCGGAACTTGAACGACGGGTCGAGCGTGTCGTCGACACCCTGCACGTCGCTCTGCGAGACGACGACCTGCGTGCCCTGCAGCAGCGGCAGCGTGGGCAGGTCGTTCGCGACGACGTCCTGGATCTGACCGATGATCTCGGTGCGGGCGGCCTCGTCGGACTCCGCGATCTCGGCGGCGAGCAGACCCTGCACCTGGGCGGAGTCGTAGTGGTTGCCCACGAAGTTGTCCTTCACGAAGAACGGCGACAGGTAGTTGTCGGCGTCCGAGAAGTCCGGGAACCAGCCGAGCTGGTACACGGGGTAGGCGTCTTCGCGGCGCTCGGTGCTGTAGGTGTCCCACAGGGTCGACTGCAGGTTGACCTCGAACAGGCCGCTGGCCTGCAGCTGCGTCTGGATCAACGCGTACTCCTCGTCGCTCGAGGCGCCGTAGTGGTCGGGGCTGTACTGAAGGTCGATCGAGACCGGGGTCTCGATGCCGGCCGCCGAGAGCTTCTCGGTCGCGGCGTCGACGTCGGGCCCGCCCTCGCCGTCGCCGTAGAGCGACTCGAGCGGCTTCGTCGCGCCGGTCAGGCCGTCGGGGACGACCGAGTAGAGCGGCGTGTACGTGTCGTTGTAGACCTCGCTCGCGAGAGCGTCGCGGTCGACCGTGTCGGCGATGGCCTGACGGACGGCCAGGGCCTTCTCGGCGTCGGCGTCGGTCTGCGTGGCACCGAAGGGCATCGTGTTCAGGTTGAACACCAGGTAGCGGATCTCGCCGCCGGGGCCGTTGTGCACCGTCAGAGCGTCGTCCTTCGCCAGGTCGGCGAGGTCGGTCGGGCTGAGGCTGCGGTTGGCGACGTCGACGTCGCCCTCCTGCACAGCGAGCTTCAGATCGGTCTCTTCGGTGTAGTAGGTCGCGAGGATCGAATCGGTCTTCGCCGCGCCGAGCACGCCGTCGTACGCGTCGTTCGCCTCGTAGGCGATCGTCTCGTTCTCGGAGTAGTCGGTGATCGAGTACTGACCCGAGAACGCGTCGGCCGCGACGATGTCGTCGGCGGGCGTCAGCTCGGTGGCCGAGAAGACCTCTTCGTCGACGATCGGCGAGGCCGGGCTCGACAGGATCTGGGGCCAGGTCTGATCGGCGCCGTTCAGCGTGAAGACGACGGTGCTGTCGTCGGGGGTCTCGACGCTCGCCAGGTTGCCGAGCAGCGACGACGGCCCGTTGGGGTCGGCGATCGCCAGCTGGCGGTCGAACGTGAACTTGACGTCGCTCGCGGACAGCTCGTTGCCGTTCGCGAAGGTCAGGTCGGGCTTCATCGTGACCGTGTACGTGACCGGGTCGGTGAACTCGGCCGACTCGGCGAGGTCGGGCTCGACGTCGGGGCTGCCGTAGGGCGAGTTCATGAGGAACCCGAAGACCTGGTTCTGCACGGCGAACGAGCCGTTGTCGTACGAGCCGGCCGGGTCGAGGGAGGTGATGACGTCGGTCGTGCCGACGCTGATGCCGTCGAGAGCAGAGTCGGCGTCACCGCCCGAGGCGCAGCCGGCGAGGATGAGGGTGGTGGCAGCGGCGCCACCGACGACGGCGAGTGCGCGTCGTCCGAGCTTGGAGTCGGATGTCATATCCGGTTACCTCTTTCTCTGTGTGCAAGGAGACCCCGCGGGCACGGCTGTGTTCGCGCCCGATTCGGGGTGGATCCATTGGTAACACACACCGGACTCGCGGCCCTACTCCTCGCGGAAGTGTTTACAGGCCCGCAATGAACCTTTGCCACGTGGTCCGCGTCGTGCTTTTCGGCCTGTTCAGAGCGTGGTTCGACGGGCGGGCGGATGTATGCGCATCCATGCTGCTGCCGCTGCCGCTGCCGTCGGGCTACTCCTGCCGGACGACCCGGCGCTCGTCCTCGAGCTGGACGATGCGCAGCTGGATCTCGCGGTGACGCGCGGGGTCGGCCTTCGCGTCGGTGCGCAGCAGCTGGCCCATCGCCTCGGCCTTCTCTCGGAGGATGTCGCGCTCGACCAGCGACGAGACGATGCCGCGGCAGTACGTGGTGATCTCGCGACCCTCCCGCTCGGGGATCGGCGCGACGGCCAGCTCCTTCGCGAGGACGTCGAACGGCGCCGGCGTCTGGTCGAGCACGGCGTCCAGCCAGTCGCTCGCCTCGAGCCGGTCGAGACTGACGCCGATGGCGTCGCGGACCACCGAGAGCGCGCTGTTCTCGAGCCGGGCCCGGGCCGCACGCTGCATCAGCGTCAGACCGACGGCGGCCGGCTGCTGCAGCATCGCCATCAGGGCGTCGCGTTCGGTGCGGGTCGTCAGGTCGGACGGCAGAGTCAGCAGGGTCGGGCCCGCGGGCTCATCAGGCAGCGGCGGAAGACTCGTGATCGACTGCGGTCCGTCGGAGGCGTCGTGCGGCTTGGCGCGCTCGAGGGAGTTCTGGCTCGCCGTCGCCTTCGCGACCTCCTGATACGCCGCCACGACCTCGTCGGTGTCGACGCCCACCCACTTCGCCAGCATCCGCGCGTAGCCGCGCTGCAGCGACTGCTCGCGCATCGTCGCCAGCACCGGGGCACCGGCCCGGACCGCACCGGCACGACCTTCGACGGTCTCGAGGTCGAACTCGTCGATCACCCGACGGATCATGAACTCGAACAGCGGGCGCTTCGTCTCGACCAGACGGCGGACGGCGTCGTCGCCACGGTTGAGTCGCAGGTCGCACGGGTCGAGGCCGTCGGGGGCGACCGCGACGAACGTCTGGGCCGAGAAGCGCTGCTCTTCGGCGTAGGCCCGCGAGGCGGCGCGCTGCCCCGCCTCGTCGGGGTCGAACGTGAAGATGACCTCGCCGCTCGCCGAGGTGTGGGCCCCGCCGACGTCGCCCAGCATCGGCCGCAACAGCTTGATGTGGTCGACGCCGAACGACGTGCCGCAGGTCGCGACGGCCGTCGTCACCCCCGCCAGATGGCAGGCCATCACGTCGGTGTAGCCCTCGACGATGACGACCTGCTTGCCCTTCGAGATGTCCCGGCGGGCAAGATCGAGACCGTAGAGCACCTGCGACTTGTGGTAGATCGGCGTCTCGGGTGTGTTGAGGTACTTGGGGCCCTTGTCGTCGTCGAGCAGACGCCTCGCCCCGAAGCCGATCGTCGAGCCCGTGACATCGCGGATCGGCCAGAGCAGACGACCCCTGAACCGGTCGTACGGACTGCGGTCGCCGCTGCTCAGCAGACCGGCCGCCACGAGCTCGTCGTCGCTGAAGCCGCGGCCCTTGAGGTGGCCGCGCAGGGCGTCGAACGACTTCGGCGCGAAACCGACCCCGAAGCGCTCCGCCGCGGCGGGGTCGAAGCCCCTCTCGCCGAGGAACCGCCTCGCGGGGTCGGCGTCGGACGCCGTCAGGTGCTCGACGAAGAACTCGCGCGCGCCCTCGTTCGCGGCGATGAGGCGCGCCCGGTTGCCGTGGTCGCTGGCCTGACCACCGTCTTCGTAGTGCAGCTCGAAGCCGATCTTCGACGCCAGACGCTCGACGGCCTCCTGGAAGGTCGTGTGGTCCATCTTCTGGACGAAGCTGAAGACGTCGCCGTCCTCACCGCAGCCGAAGCAGTGATATCGACCCACCTGCGGACGCACGTGGAAGCTGGGGCTGCGCTCGTCGTGGAACGGGCAGAGGCCCTTCATCGACCCGACACCGGCACCCTTCAGGGTGACGTGATCGGAGACCACGTCGACGATGTTCGTGCGCGAGCGGACCTCGTCGATGTCGTTTCGTTTGATCAGGCCGGGCACGTGTCGATTGTAGGTCGCGCGGCTGACACCGGCGGTCGCTCACGGGTGCCGACCCGTGCCTCCTCGGCTCGGGGGTCAGCTGGGGAGGACGAGTCGCGCATGCCAGGCGGTGGCGCTCTGGTCGGTCAGCGAGGCCACCTGGTCGACGACGACGCGACGACGGGCGGAGTCGTCGGCGGCTGCAGCCCAGTCGGCCGCGAACCCGGGGTCGAGCTCGGATGGCCCGGCCGCCCAGAGCGCGTCGGCGAGACCCGTCAGCAGCTCGCGCTGGTTCTGGTAGATCGGCTGCCGCGTGCCGTGCGTCATGACGAAGGCCGCGACGATCCCCTTGAGGACGGCGATCTCGCCGATCACCTCGGGCGGCACCACCATGCTCGCGCTGAACCGGGTCAGACTCTTCTCGGAGTACGACTCGCGAGTCGACTGGGTCGCCGCACCGGCGAAACGACCGATCAGCTGGCTGGTCAGGTTCTTCAGCCGCGCCTGGTCGAGGCGCCCGCCGTCGTAGGAGTCGACCCAGAACGGCTGCGCGCGGAGGCGGTCGAACGCCTCGACGAGCTCGTCGCGACTGAGTTCGCCGCCGACCCACTCGTGCATGGCCGTCACGAGATCGTCGTGCCCGTCGCTCGAACCGAGCGTCGCGACGTCGACGTAGCCGTTCACCACGGCGTCCTCCAGGTCGTGCACCGAGTAGGCGATGTCGTCGCTGAGATCCATCACCTGGGCCTCGATGCAGCGGCGGCGGCGCGGCGCACCGGCCCGCAGCCAGCCGAACGCCTCGGTGTCGTCGTCGTAGAAGCCGAACTTCATCCGCCCGCCGGGGTCGGGCACGCCCTGCGCGGCGGGCCACGGGTACTTGCAGCTCGCGTCGAGGCTCGCCCGCGTCAGGTTCAACCCGTAGCTGCGGCCGGACCCGTCGATGACCTTCGGCTCGATGCGCGTCAGCAGTCGCAGGGTCTGGGCGTTGCCCTCGAAGCCGCCGATGCCGACGGACCAGTCGTTCAGCGCCTTCTCGCCGTTGTGCCCGAACGGCGGGTGCCCGAGGTCGTGCGCGAGGCAGGCCGTGTCGACCACGTCGGGGTCGAGACCGAGACTGGTCGCCAGCTCGCGACCGACCTGCGCGACCTCGAGCGAGTGGGTCAGCCGGTTGCGCGCGAAGTCGAGACCCGCGGTCGGGCTGAGCACCTGCGTCTTCGCCGCCAGACGCCGGAGCGCACTCGAATGCAGCAGCCGCGCCCGATCACGCGCGAAGTCGCTGCGCCGGTTCGAGTGCTGCTCGGGCAGCCACCGCTCGGAGTCGGCGGGCTCGTACCCCGCGGACGTGCTCGGGGCGGACTCGGTGGACGCGGCTTCGGTGGACACCGGGGCCTTTCGATCGGGAGGGGCGGAGGCGAAGGAGGCGCGGGTCGGGACCCTGCGCGGGTCACCCCCCGCTGTGGTGCAGCTCGGCTGCCGCCAGCTCGGCCTTGAACGCCTCGTCGAGGTCGCGGCTCTCGAGCCAGCGGTCAGGCAGCGCCGGACGCTTGGGGCTGCCGGCTCGACCCCGAGGGCCCTCCGCCGCTGCGCCCGGGTAGAGCTCGGCGGCGTCCATGGTGGCCAGAAGGTCGTCGATCTCGGCCAGCGAGTCGGCGAGAGCGAGCGCGGAGCGCACCTCGCCGCCGACGGGATAGCCCTTGAAGTACCACGCGACGTGCTTCCGCATGTCGCGGCAGGCGCGGCCCTCGTCGCCCGACCAGAACTCGACCATGAGCTCGGCATGACGCCGGAAGGCCCGGCCGACCTCGCCGAGCGTGGGCTCGGCCTTCAGATCTTCGCCCCGGAACGCCGCGGCCAAGTCGCCGAACAGCCACGGACGCCCGAGGCAGCCGCGCCCCACGACGACCCCGTCGCACCCGGTCTCGTCGACCATGCGGAGGGCGTCGGCGGCCGACCAGATGTCGCCGTTGCCGAGGATCGGGACGTCGGTGACGGTCTCCTTCAACGTGGCGATGGCCGACCAGTCGGCCGTGCCCGAGTAGAAGTCGGCCGCCGTGCGAGCGTGCAGGGCGATGCTCGCCACGCCGGCGCCCTGAGCGGCCTTCGCGGCCTCCAGGTACGTGAGGTGGTCGGAGTCGATGCCCTTGCGCATCTTGATGGTCAGCGGGATGTCGCCCGCCGCCGACACCGCCCGCTCGACGATCTCGCGGAACAGACCCGTCTTCCAGGGGAGAGCGGAACCGCCGCCCTTGCGTGTGACCTTCGGGACGGGGCAGCCGAAGTTCAGATCGATGTGATCGGCGCGGTCTTCGGCCACGAGCATCGTGACAGCCTCGGCGACGGTGTTCGGCTCGACACCGTAGAGCTGGATGCTGCGCGGCGTCTCGGACTCGTGGTGCTGGATGAGACGCATCGACTCGGGCGTCCGCTCGACGAGCGCACGACTGGTGATCATCTCGCTGACGTAGAGACCGGCACCGTACTCGCGGCACAGACGGCGATAGGCCGTGTTCGTGATGCCCGCCATCGGAGCGAGCACGACGGGCGAGGCGACCTCGATCGGACCGATCGACAGGCCACGGGAGGGCAGAGTGGAAATGGACATCGGTACGATTCTCCCATGAGCGACGGCGGACCGACAGGACGACAGCGGGTCGAGGTGGATGCCGCGGCGCACGGCGTGGCTGTGGAGGTCGTGTCGCGACCGGAGGCCGACAGTCTCGAGGCGGCGGCGGATCTACTCGGGCTGACCCCGTCGGACATCGTCAAGAGCCTCGTCGTGAAACGACACGACGGCTCGTTCCTCTTCGCCCTGGTGCCCGGCGACCGTCAGATCTCGTGGTCGAAGCTGCGCGCCGTCGTCGGCGTCAACAAGCTGTCGCTCCCCCGCCCCGAGATCGCCCTCGAGGCCACCGGTTACGAACGCGGAACCATCACCCCGCTCGGCAGCACGACGGCCTGGCCCGTCTACGCCGACGAGCGCATCGTCGGACTCCGCGTCGCCCTGGGCGCGGGCGAGCACGGCTACAGCGCGTTCGTCGACGCCGACGCCCTGATAGCCGGGTACGACGCGACCGTGGCGGACATCAGCGACTGACGCCGCGCCTCCTCGGCTGGCGACCTGGTCTCGTGCCGGTCAGCGGACGGGCAGCAGGCAGGCATCACCCTCGCAGGCCACCGCGTCGGGGGCGCCCAGCATCGTGAACATCGGCGCGGGGGCGGCCGCCGCTGGGGTGGCCGCCGCTGGGGTGGCCGCCGCAGCAGACGGCTCCCCGCTCGACTGCGACTGCGGGGCTGCAGTGGCGCGGTCGGTCACGCTGAGACCTCCGCGCCCACCTGCTGGAGGGCCTGGAGGAACATCTCGGGCGCCTGGGCCCCCGAGATGCCGTACTTGCCCTCGAGCACGAAGAACGGGACCCCCGTGATGCCGAACGCCTGCGCCTGGGCCTGGTCGGCTCGGACGTCGGGTTCGAAGCGCCCGTCGTCGAGGGCGGCACGGGCGGCGTCGGCGTCGAGACCGACCTCCGTGGCGAGGTCGACCAGCTCGTCGATGCGCCCGAGGTGGCGGCCCTCCTCGAAGTAGGCGGCGAGCAGGCGCTCCTTCATCTCGCGCTGCAGGCCGTTCGCCTTCGCGAAGTGCAGGAGCTCGTGCGCCTTGACGGTGTTCGTATGACGCAGCTTGCCGAAGTCATACCGGAGACCCACCTCGGCGGCGATCCGGGTGACGTTGTCGAGCATCCCCTGCACCTGATCGGCGGGCATGCCCTTGTGGTCGGCGAGGAACTGCACCTCGTCGCCCTCGAAGTCGACGGGGGTGTCGGGCGAGAGCTCGAACGAGTGGTACACGACCTCGACGGGGCCGCCGTAGCGCGCCACCGCGTCTTCGAACTTGCGCTTGCCGATGAAGCACCAGGGGCAGGCGATGTCGGACCAGATGTCGACCTTCACGGCCCGGTTCTGCGTATCAGTCACACGGGCCGAACCATCGGGCCGCGCCCTGCATTCCCGCGCCGGGGCGCGCCCTGCTGCGGCTGCGCGCCCGGTGTCGGCTGCGCGCCCTGCTCCGGCTGCGCGCCCTGCTCCGGCTGCGCGCCCGGTGTCGCCGCCCTTGGCGCCGAGAGTCGCGCCGCCACCGGCCGCACCTGTCTCCCGTGGGGCGACGGTTGCCGTCTGCGGCGCCTCGGGCTCCTGCCGAGGCGCCACTTCCTCCGGCCTCTCCCCGGCAGCACCCGCGGCAGAGAGGCCTCACCGACCTCGAAGCCATCGGGTGCCCGGAGGGGCTGCGACGTCAACGCGTCGACGACAGCGGCGACCAGCGGCCACCGGTCTCGAACCATCGAGGTGCTGGCACGCATCGGGAGGAATCCCGCGAGGATCATGGTCGCGTCTTTCAGGCGGTCCTTGTCGAAACGGGATGCGTGGGTCTCGCGACCGTCCGTCTCGAGCGCCACCACCCCGTCGACGACGATGTCGATGCGCTCCCCACGGGGGCCCACCGGCACCTGCCTCCGGATCTCTCGCCCGGCGAGCCGCAGTCGCGTCCCCGCGGCGCTCTCCAGGATGCTCTCCGCCCGGCCATCGCTCCATTCGGCCAGACCGGCTGCGTCGGCTCTCCTGCGCGAGAGCACCTCTCGGGCGTCGTCGTCGTCGACGAGAACGCCTCGCTGACGTGCCCAGTCGACGAGGATGACGGCGTCCTCCAGGCTGTCGGCCTCGACCACGGCCCGCGCGAGCGCGTCTCGGGGGTCCACCGACCAGGTCGTCCCGCGCGTCGAGAGCTCGACGGGATCCCAGGCCACCCTCACGCCCCTTCTGCGACGGAGTCGAGAGGCGGACTCTGGGACCGAGACGGTGATCTTCGGCCGATGCCACATCCACGCACCCAGTTGATGGAGCGCCGAGGCGCCGGTGAGTCGACCGCCTACGGCGACCGCGATGTACCGCGGGTCGTCCGGCTTCCAGGTCGAGTACCAGCCGCGCCTCGGTCTGCGGACTCCGCCGAAGCGGACAGCGGCGGTCAGGTGCCGGTCGGTGGCCCCTTCGGCGACGAGGGCGTCTTTGTGGAGTAGCCCGCCGTGAGCGGAGACGAGTTCGGCGATCGTGGTCATGACGCGATGCTGCTGCCGTGGCGGGCCTCAGTGCCCCGACTCAGCCCACAGCTGTGGACGGAGTGCCGGGATGGGCGACTGTGGAGGAATCTCCGCCAAAGCCGCTCAGCGACGCGACCCCGATCCCGACCCGCCGGTCGGCAACTCCTGCTCGCTGCCGCTCGCCGGGGCGACACGCCGTTCGGCTGCGGCGTGAGCTGCACACAGGAGGAGTTGCCGACGCGAGATGCCGTCTCGGCGGACGGGGCCGGACGCTCGCCCGGGGCTGTCGTTCGAGTTGCAGGTTCGTGCGCCCACTGCGCGGTCGGGATTCGGTTGGAAAGGGTTGCCGCCGCTCCGACAGCCTCCGCCGTCGGCAACTCCTGCGTGTCGCGCCCGAAGCGCCGTCCTCGGTGGCTCGAGAGGCGCCGCGGCGCAGCAAGCAGGAGTTGCCGACACACGGGGCGGCGCCGGGCGGGGGTGGCGCCGGCAGCGGGCAGCGCTGCGCCGGCCGGAGGGCGGCGGGGCACGGGCCGCAGGGGCGACAGGGCCGCGGGGGCGGCAGGGCCGCGGGGGCGCCGGCCGCGGGGGCGGCAGGGCGGCGGGGGCGGGCCGGGCCCGCCCCCGCGCGACCGCTAGCTGCCGAGCAGCTGCTCGGCCAGGTACCCGCGCAGCTGCGCCAGCGGCATCCGCTGCTGCTCCATGGTGTCGCGCTCGCGCACCGTGACCGCGTCGTCGTCCAGCGAGTCGAAGTCGACGGTGACGCAGAACGGCGTGCCGATCTCGTCTTGACGGCGATAGCGGCGACCGATGGCGCCGGCGTCGTCGAAGTCGATGTTCCAGTACTTGCGCAGGTCGGCGGCGAGCTCGCGTGCCAGCGGCGAGAGCCGTTCGTTGCGGCTCAGCGGCAGCACGGCGACCTTGATCGGCGCCAGCCGGCGGTCGAGCTTCAGCACGGTGCGCTTGTCGACGCCGCCCTTGGCGTTGGGCGCCTCGTCTTCGGTGTACGCGTCGACCAGGAACGCCATGAGCGAGCGGGTCAGACCGGCCGCCGGCTCGATGACGAACGGGGTCCAGCGCTCGTTCTTGGCCTGGTCGAAGTACGAGAGGTCTTTGCCCGAGGCGGCGGCGTGGGTCTTGAGGTCGTAGTCGGTGCGGTTCGCGACGCCCTCGAGCTCGCCGAACTCGCCGCCCGCGAAGCGGAAGCGGTACTCGATGTCGACGGTGCGCTTGGAGTAGTGCGACAGCTTCTCGGCGGCGTGCTCGTACAGGCGGAGGTTCTCGGGGTCGATGCCGAGGTCGACGTACCACTGGAAGCGCTGGTCGATCCAGTACTGGTGCCACTCTTCATCCGTGCCGGGCTCGACGAAGAACTCCATCTCCATCTGCTCGAACTCGCGGGTGCGGAAGATGAAGTTGCCGGGGGTGATCTCGTTGCGGAAGCTCTTGCCGATCTGGCCGATGCCGAACGGGGGCTTGATGCGCGACGACTGCAGGATGTTGTCGAAGTTCGTGAAGATGCCCTGAGCAGTCTCGGGGCGAAGGTACGCCATCCCCTGCTCGTTGTCGACCGGGCCGAGGAACGTCTTGAGCAGACCCGAGAAGTTCTGCGGCTCCGTCCACGAGCCGGGCTGGCCGGTCTCGGGGTCGCGGACGTCGGCGAGGCCGTTCTCGGGCGGGTGTCCGTGCTTGGCCTCGTAGGCCTCGAGCAGGTGGTCGGCCCGGTAGCGCTTGTGGGTGTGCAGCGATTCGACGAGCGGGTCGCTGAAGACCTCGACGTGCCCCGAGGCCTCCCACACCTGGCGCGGCAGGATGACGGCCGAGTCGAGACCGACCACGTCGTCGCGCCCCTGCACCATCGTCTGCCACCACTGGCGCTTGATGTTCTCCTTCAGTGCCACGCCGAGGGGCCCGTAGTCCCACGCCGACCGGGACCCGCCGTAGATCTCTCCCGACTGGAAGACGAACCCGCGGCGTTTGGCCAGGGCGATGACGGAATCGAGACGGTTGGGTGCTGCCACGTGTGATGCTCCGATTGTGTTGAGGCCCGAGCTGGATGCCCGGTCGGCCGAGGTACCCGGCAACTCTAGCCGCCGCCCCTCAGGCGCGGAGCGCCCGCACGACCGCCTCGACGTCCTCCTCATCGTTCCAGAGGTGGAACGCGATCCGCACCCGACCGGCGCGCCCCGACGCCGTCAGCCCCGCCGCGGCGAGCGACACGAGGTCGGCCCCCGGGTCCACCCAGGTGACGATCGCCTGGCCCTGCCGCGGGAGGTCGAGTCGGTCGCAGAGCAGATCGCCCAGGCCGGAGGCGCGGCGCCAGACCTCGGCCGTGTCGAGCGACGCGAGGGCCCGCAGCGCCGGCAGAGCCCCGACCCACGCGGGCCAGGCCGGCGACACGTCGAATGCGCGGGCGTCCGACGCGAGCTCCATGGTCGGCCCGTAGCAGGACCCCCAGACCGACTCCCCCGCGTACCACCCCGCCTGGACCGGCCGGAGGCGCGGCGCGGCGCTCTCGGACACCGTCAGGAACGCCGCCCCTCGCGGACTGCACAGCCACTTGTACCCGTGGCACACCGTCAGGTCGTACCGCCCGGCGTCGATCGGCAGCACCCCTGCGGCCTGGGTCGTGTCGCAGAGCGTGAGCGCACCGTGCCGCCCCGCCGCGGCGACGATCGCCCGGTCGTCGGCCACGGCGCCCGTCGCCGACTGGATCGCCGACCAGGCCACCAGCCAGGTCGCCGCCGAGACCGACGACGCGAGCTCGGCGAGCGGCACGCTCCGCACCCGCACGCCGCGATGCCGCTGCTGCAGGAAGGGGAAGACCATCGAGCTGAAGTCGCCGTCGACGCAGAGCACCTCGGCGCCGTCGGGCACGGCGGCCGCGACGACGGCGACCATCGCCGACGTCTGGGAGCCGATGGCGACGCGAGCGGCGGGGACGGCGACGAGCGCGGCGTAGGCGACCCGCGCCTCCTCGACGACCGCTCCGTACTCGATCGGCGAGGTGCCGCCCGTCCGCCACGACTCGAGGTCGAGGCGCTGGGCCTCGAGCGTCGCGAGCATCGGCAGACCCATCGTGCACGCCGCGAGGTAGCCGGTGCGGGGCGCGAACGACCGCGTCGCCTCGACGAGAGCGGGCGACCAGGAGGAGCGGGTCGAGTCGGTCATGCCCCCAGACTCCTCGCCCCGCACCCCCAAGACAACCACCGACGTCGTTCCGATCTCATAACCCCGGGTTATGGTTCGGACATGAGCGACGACCTCGATCTGCAGACGCTCCGCGTGGTGCGGGCCCTCGCCGACACGGGCACGATCACCGCCGCGGCCGCCCGGCTGGGCTACAGCCAGCCCGCCGTGAGTCAGCATCTGCGCCGCGCCGAGGCCCGTGTCGGGCACCCGCTGGTGCTCCGCACGGGACGCGGCGTCACCCTCACCGAGGCCGGCGCCCGTCTCGCCGAGCACGCCGTGCACGTGCAGGCCGCCCTCGACGCCGCCCGGCAGGAGCTCGACCGGCTCGGCGGGGCCGCCTCGGGACGCGTGCGACTGACCGGGTTCCCCAGCGCCTCCTCGACGATCGTGCCCGACGTGCTCGCGCGACTCCGGCACGAGCACCCGGGTCTGCAGGTGACCTACGTCGAGGCCGAGCCGCCCGAGGCCCTCGCGGCGCTCCGCGACGGCAGGGCCGACGTCGCCCTGGTCTTCAGCCACCCCGGGTCGACCACCGCCGGCCGCGATCTCGACGGGCTCAGCGAACGCGACGTGTACCTCGACCGCACCGTGCTGGTGCTGCCCGCCGACCACCCGTTCGCCGACGGGTCGCCCTTCGCCGACCTCGCCGACGAGCGGTGGATCGGCGGCTGCCCCCGGTGCCGCGGGCACCTCCTCGCGACCTGCGCGGCCGAGGGCTTCACGCCCGAGATCGTGCTGGAGACCGACAACGCGCTGGCCGTGCTCGGGCTCGTCGCCGCGCGCATGGGCGTCGCCCTGCTGCCGAGGCTCTCGCTGCAGGCGGCGGCGCTGCCGAGCGCCGTCCGCGTGGTCGACCTGCCCGACCAGATGGGGCGTCGCATCGCCGTCGTGCACCGGTCCGGTGCCCGGCGGGTGCCCAGCGTCCGTGCGCTCACCGGGGCGATCGCGGCTCTCGACCCGCGCCTCCACGGCCTCACCGCCCTGAGCGGCCCCCGATCGGACGCGGGTTAGGCTGACCGGACGACTTCGGGAAGGTGTCTGCACGTGCGGAGAAGAGTGCTCGCCTCGGCGGCCGTGGTCGTCACCACGCTCGTGGCCCTGACCGGCTGCTTCGCCGACCTCGACTCGCTCGAGCCCGTCGGCGGCGGACCCTCCGGAGGCGCGGCGACGGCTCCCCCGCAGCCCCAGGTCACCGGGGCGCCCGGCACCGGCGGCGGCACCGCACCCGACGACCTCGCGCCCGGCGGCACGCTGCTCAACCAGGTCAACTACAGCGACCTGACGATCTACATCTACGACGTCGGCCGCCTGACGACGGAGGCGCCGTCGATCTACGCGCGCCCCGACGGCACCGACCCCTACCCGACCGGCACGGAGGTCGTCGCGACCGCCTACGTGCTGACGAACAACTCGCAGCAGCGTCTCGACCTCACCGATCTCAGCGCCGACTACTCGTCGTACGGCAACGACCTCGCCACCCAGGACGTCTTCGCGGGCCGCGACCTGCTCACCGGCCTCGGGTACGAGACCGAGCTCGACGCGCAGTTCCCCGCCGATGCGGCGACCTGGTACCTGCTGCCGGGCGAGTCAGTCGTGTTCGCCAACGCGTGGTTCCACCGCGACGCCGACGGGCCGTTGACGCTGCAGTTCCTCTGGCCGGCCGAGCGGATCTTCCTGGGCGCGAACATCCAGTTCTGAGCTCGGGTGGTCGGGGTGCCGGGCGGTCGGGGCGCCGGGCTTCAGGTCGTCGGCGCGTCGGCGCGTCAGGCGGTCGGCGCGTCGATCGCCCCGCCGAAGCGCCGCGACCGGGCGGCGTAGGTCGTGACGGCCTCCCACAGGTCGGTGCGCGTGAAATCGGGCCACAACCGGTCGAGGAACACCATCTCGGCGTAGGCCGACTGCCAGAGCAGGAAGTTGCTCGTCCGCTGCTCGCCCGAGCTGCGGACGAAGAGGTCGACGTCGGGCAGATCGGCCGTGTAGAGGTGCTTCTGGATGAGCTTCTCGCTCACGCCGGAGGGCTTGATGCGACCGGCGGCCACGTCTTCGGCGATGGCCCGGACGGCGTCGGCGATCTCCGTACGACCGCCGTAGTTGACGCACATCGTGAGCGTCAGCACGTCGTTGCCGCGGGTGAGCTCCTCGGCGTACTGCAGCTCTTTGATGACCGAGCCCCAGAGCCGGGGTCTGCGGCCGGCCCAGCGGACACGGACGCCCCAGGCGTTCAGCTGGTCGCGCCTCCTGTGCAGGACGTCGCGGTTGAACCCCATCAGGAACCGCACCTCGTCGGGCGAGCGCTTCCAGTTCTCGGTCGAGAACGCGTAGACGCTGAGGTGCTTGACGCCCATCTGGATCGCCCCGGCGACGACGTCGAGCAGCGACATCTCGCCCGCCTTGTGGCCCTCCACCCGGGTGAGGCCCCTGCCGTTCGCCCACCGGCCGTTGCCGTCCATGACGATGGCCACGTGCCCGGGCACCGCTCCCTTCGGCAGCTCGGGAGGGTGGACGCCCGTCCAGTCGAGGGGTCGGTAGTCGGCCGCGTCGCGGTGCGTCTTCTTCACGGATGCCCTCCTGGGAGCGGGGTGCGGCCCGTCGGGGCCGAGGCGGTCACGGCGGCTCTCGCCGGCTCGCGATCGACGTGCTGGAGCGAACGGAGTCCCCGTTCGAGATGCCACTGGGTGTAGGCCGCCACGACGCCGCTGGCCTGGTTGCGCGTGCCCTCGGGCGCGGCGTCGGCGACCGCCCAGTCTCCCGTGAGCAGCGCCGACAACAGGGCCAGCGCCTCCTGGGTCAATCTGGGCGACCCGGGAGGCGCGTGGTCGTCCGCCACCACCCCGCCCAGCTGCACGACGAACGCCGAATGCGGCCCCGGCGCGCCCGTGACAGCGCAGTCGCCGAAGCTGGGCGACCACCCCGCCACGCTCAGTGCCCGGAGGAGGTACGAGTCGAGCGTCAGCTGCGGCGCGTGCTCGGCGCGCGACAACGACCGGAGCGCGCCGACCAGCAGGAGGTACTGCTGCAGACCCGCCTCGGCCTCCGTCAGCTTGTCGGCGGTCTCGACCATGACGCTGCCCGCCGTGTAGCTCGCGTAGTCACCCGCGATCACCGCCCCGTACGAGCCCAGCGACTCGGCCTGCTGCACGATGTCGAGCGAACGGCCCTCGTAGAGCTGCAGGTCGGCTACCATCATCGGCTCGAGACGGGCGCCGAACTTCGAGGCCGTGCGGCGGACGCCCTTCGCGACGGCCCGGATCTTGCCGTGGTTGCGGCTGAGCATCGTGAGGATGCGGTCGGCCTCGCCCAGCTTGTGGGTGCGCAGGATGACGCATTCATCGCGGTAGACGGGCACCCCTCCAGTATCCCCCGCGTGGTACAAACGTCGGATGCACGCCACAGCCTTCGCCGTACCTCTGTGGGTGGATCTTCTCGCGGTGGGCATCGGGAGCCTGCAGGGCGCCATGTTCGCCTCCGAGTTCAAAGACCGACGTCTCGATCTGCTCGGCGTCGCCATCATCGGCATCGCGACCGGGCTCGGCGGCGGCGTGCTGCGCGACGTGCTGCTCGGCGTCGTGCCCCGTGCCATGTCGAGCAACTGGTACCTGCTGGTGGCCGTGCTGGCGGCGATCCTCGGCATGGCGCTGCAACGCGTGTTCGACCGGCTGGCGGGCGTCATCACGGTGCTGGACGCCCTCACGATCGGGCTGCTGGGGGCCATCGGGTCGACCAAGGCGCTCGCCATGGGGATTCCGGAGATCCCCGCCGTGTTCGTGGGGGTGATCGCAGCCGTGGGCGGGTCGGTGCTGCGCGACCTCCTGATGAACCTCACGATCGCGATGATGCACGTGGGGTCGCTCTACGCGGTCGCGGCGGCCGCGGGCACCGGAGTGCTCGTCGTCGCCGTGAGCTTCGGCGCCCCCGTCGCCGTCGCCGCCGTCGTGGGCACCTCGGTGACGCTGGTCATCCGCATGCTCGCGGTGCGATTCGGCTGGACCCTGCCCGAGCAGCGCGCCCTCAGCAGGCTGCCCCGCTGGCGCCGCCCCCGCTGAGGCCCAGGGCCCGCCGGTCCCCCGCCGCCCCGCCGCCCTGCTGCCCTGCGGCACCGCGGCCCCGCCGCCGACCCGCGCCGCTACCCCGCTGCGTCGCCCCGCTACCCCGCGGCCCCGGTGCCCCGCGCCGACCCGCGCCTCCTCTCATAGCCTCGCGGGACAGCTACCCCGCGGCGTCGGCAACTCCTGCTCCTCGCGTCGGTCGACGTCAGCACCTCGGCGTGTCGGCGTCTCGACCGCAGCCGGCAGGAGTTGCCGACCGTGGCCGAACACCGAGGGACGCCGCGCGGCGTGCCGCAGCCCCGAGCGACGCATCCGCCGCCGGGCGGGCCCACGCGCCGACAACTCCTGCTCCGTGCAGCGATCCAGCCGCAGAGGCACCGTACGGGGCGGTGCATCCGCAGGAGGCAGGAGTTGCCGACACGGGAGCGTGCGACGGCAGGGTGGACCGACGACGAGCGGTGCGGCGGCGGAGAAGGGGGCGACTCAGGCGGAGGCGAGCTGGCGTGCCTCGACGCCACGGAGCGCGCGATTCACCGCCGAGACGATCGCCTTGAGCGACGCCGTCGAGATGTCGGCGTCGATGCCCACACCCCAGAGGCGCGTCCCGTCGACGTCCAGCTCGACGTAGGCCGCGGCCTGCGCGTCGCCGCTCGCGCTGAGCGTGTGCTCGACGTAGTCGTACAGCTTGACGCCGACTCCATGCGCCTCGAGGACGGAGATGAACGCGGCGATCGGCCCCGTGCCTCGTCCCGTGGTCGACTCGACGTCGTCGCCGATGCGCAGGTCGACGTCGAGCGCGGTCTCGCCGGTCAGGTCGCTCGACGTGCGGGTGCGGGTGAGCTCGAAGCGGCCCCACTTGTCGTCGGTCGAGTCGGCCGGCAGGTACTCGTCGCGGAAGATCGACCAGATGTTCGCGCTGGTCATCTCACCGCCTTCTTCGTCCGTGCGCGCCTGGACGACGCCGCTGAACTCGATCTGCAGCTTGCGGGGCAGATCGATGGCGTGGTCGGCCTTCAGCAGATAGGCGACGCCGCCCTTGCCGGACTGCGAGTTGACGCGGATGACCGCCTCGTAGCTGCGACCGAGGTCTTTCGGGTCGACCGGCAGATAGGGCACGGCCCAGGGCAGCTCGTCGACCGATACTCCGGCGGTCTCGGCCTCGGCGGCCATCGCCTCGAAGCCCTTCTTGATGGCGTCCTGATGCGAACCGGAGAACGCCGTGTAGACCAGGTCGCCGGCCCACGGGCTCCGCTCGTGGACGGGCAGCTGGTTGCAGTGCTCGGCGGTGCGCTTGACCATGTCGAGATCACTGAAGTCGATCTGCGGGTCGATCCCCTGCGTGAACAGGTTGATGCCCAGCGCGACGAGGTCCACGTTGCCGGTCCGCTCGCCGTTGCCGAAGAGGCACCCCTCGATGCGGTCCGCGCCGGCGAGGTAGCCCAGCTCGGCGGCGGCGATCCCAGTGCCGCGGTCGTTGTGCGGGTGCAGAGACAGGATGACGCTGTCGCGACGGGCGAGACGGCGGTGCATCCACTCGATCGAGTCGGCGTACACGTTCGGGGTCGCCATCTCGACGGTGGCCGGCAGATTGATGATCACGGGCCGAGCGGGCGTCGCGTCGAAGGCCTCGATGACCTGGTTGCAGATGTCGAGGGCGAAGTCGAGCTCGGTGCCCGTGTAGCTCTCGGGCGAGTACTCGTAGAAGACCGCGGTCTGCGGGATGCTCTTCTCGGCTTCGAGACACAGCCGGACGCCCTCCAGCGCGATGTCGATCACACCCTGCCGGTCGGTGCGGAACACGACGTCGCGCTGCAGGGCGCTGGTCGAGTTGTACAGGTGCACGATCGCCTGCTTCGCCCCGGCGATGGACTCGTAGGTGCGTGCGATGAGGTGCTCTCGTGCCTGGGTCAGCACCTGGATCGTGACGTCGTCGGGGATCGCGCCCTCGTCGATCAGGCTGCGCACGAAGTCGAAGTCGGTCTGCGAGGCGCTGGGGAACCCGACCTCGATCTCCTTGTAGCCCATGCCGACCAGCAGGTCGAACATGATGCGCTTGCGCTCGGGGCTCATCGGGTCGATCAGCGCCTGATTGCCGTCGCGCAGATCTACGGCGCACCAGCGAGGCGCCTCGGTGATTCGGGCGGACGGCCACGTGCGGTCGGGCAGGTCGACGGCGAACTGCTCGTGGAACGGGCGGTACTTGTGGATCGGCATGGCCGACGCGGTCTGGGTGTTCTTCATGGTCTCGAGCTCCTGGGCTTGCCGACAGTGTCAGCGCTTCGTTGGTCAGCCGACGACGAACTCCGCGACGAGGGAGGCCTGGGCTAGGACTCGTCGCGGCAGCTAAGGAGGAGCAGACCGAACAGCACAGGTCGAGGCTAGCACCGCCGCCCGGATCGGAGAGACCGAGGAGGCGCGCGATGGTCCGCCCGCCGCCCCGGTCTCGAGGCCGTCACTTCGTCAGGCCGTGCTCGTAGGCGTAGACGACGAGCTGCACGCGGTCGCGCAGCGACAGCTTCGACAGGACCCGGCTGATGTGCGTCTTGACGGTGGCCTCGCTGAGGAACTCGCGCGTGGCGATCTCGGAGTTGCTGAGGCCGCGGGATGCGAGGTCGAAGATGTCCCGCTCGCGCGTCGTCAACGAGCGGAACGCCTCGGGCACGGCCCGGGAGCCACGGCCGTCGAAGTGCTCGAAGAGCTCCCGCGTGGCCGAGGCGGCGATGACGGCGTTGCCCGAGTGGACGGTGCGGATGGCGGCGAGGAGGAACTCGGGATCGGCGTCTTTCAGGACGAAGCCGCTCGCGCCTCCTCGGATCGCCCTGGTCGCGGCCTCGTCGAGGTCGAAGGTCGTCAGGACGATGATGCGCGGGGGCTTGCGGACGGCCTGCTCGGCCTGGGCCAGCACGGCCGACGTCGCGGCGATGCCGTCCATGACGGGCATGCGGATGTCCATGAGGACGACGTCGGGCGTGGTCTCGGCGACCATGGCCACGCCCTCTTCGCCGTTGCTCGCCTCGCCGACGAAGACCAGGTCGGGCTGCGACCCCACGAGCATCTTGATGCCGGCACGGAACAGGGCCTGGTCGTCGACGAGCGCGACGCGGATGGGAGTGGGAGTCACCGGGCGAGACCTACTTCTTGTGTGAGTGCCGAGGTCGGCACGATGGCGTGGACGACGAAGCGGCCGTCGGCGTTCTGGGTGGTCAGCGAGCCGCCGGCGAGCGTCGCGCGCTCGCGCATGCCGTCGAGTCCGTGGCCGCCGCGGCGCTCTTCGCCGGGTGGCGTCGTGGGCACCGGACGGGTCAGGGGCCGCACCACGTTGCTGATGAGCAGGTGGAGGGACTCGTACCGCCAGTCGAAGACCAGCTCGACGACCTCGTCGACCGCCCCGTGCCGCAGCACGTTGGTCAGAGACTCCTGCACGATGCGGAAGACGGCCAGCTGCCGGTTCGTCCCGAGCTGCTGCGGCTCCCCCACGACCCGGTGGTCGATGCGGAGTCCGGAGGCGCGCATCTGCTCGAGCAGCCTGTCGAGGTCGCCGAGAGCGGGCTGCGGCGCCTCGTCCTGGCTGTGGCGCAGCTGCCCGAGGAGGACGCGGACGTCGCCGAGGGCCTCGCGCGCCGTCGAGGCGATCGTCGTCAGCGCGTCGTCGACGCTCGTGGGGTCGACCTTGGCGGCGTACCGAGCGCCGTCCGCCTGAGCGATGACGACCGCGAGGGAGTGCGCCACGACGTCGTGCATGTCACGCGCGATCCGGTTGCGCTCCTGTTCGACGGCGATGTCGCGCTCGGCTCGGGCCGCCTCCCGCTCAGCTCGAGCGGCGTCCCCCTCGGCGCGGATGGTCTCGCGCTCGGCGACCAGGCGGGCCTCGCGGCTCGTGCGCTCGGCGGAGCGCGAGCGGGCGAGCAGACCGCCGGCCCACGGAAGCCCCAGCAGCGCGAGCAGCCCGAGGAACGTGATGCCGACCTGCAGCATGATGCGGACGACGTCCGTGATGCCGCTCACGTCGTAGGAGACTCCGAAGATCGTCGTCTGCACGAAGGTCAGGTAGAACGTGCCGACGGCCGCGCCCACCACGAGCGACACCAGACCCAGCCACTTGAGCCGGTCGGTGCCGTACGCGGCGACCGTGTAGAGGATCACGCAGATGGCGATGTTGCTGACGTCGGGGGTCGTCCGCGCGAGCATCTCGCCGATGGCGACCACCCAGGCGATCGAGAGAGCGAGACTCGGCGACAACCGGCGCACGGCGAGGGCCACCGCGAGCCCGAGTGCCACGACGCCGGTGAACGAGTCGTTGGAGATGAGCAGCGCCGCACCGAAGAGCACGACCCCCGACGCGGCGTCCACCACCAGCTGGTAGGGGGCGAGGCGACGGAAGAGCACGGGACTACCGTACGGCCCGTCGGGTCGCTTCACGAGCGGGCGCACGGACCTCGCGACGGGCGACGGAGGCGGGTCATCCTGTGGAGGGACCTCCGATCAGAAGCCGAGGCGCCCGAGCAGCTTCGGGTCGCGCTGCCAGTCTTTGGCCACCTTGACCCGGATGGACAGGAACACCTGCTTGCCGACGAGCGGCTCGATCTGGGCTCGAGCCCGTTCGCCCACCTCGCGGAGACGCTGACCGCCCTTGCCGATGACGATGGCCTTCTGGCTGTCGCGCTCGACGAAGAGGTTCGCGTAGATCTCGAGCAGGTCTTTGTCGTCGCGCTCGACCATGTCGTCGATCGTGACGGCCAGCGAGTGCGGCAGCTCGTCTTGGACGCCCTCGAGCGCCGCCTCACGGACGTACTCCGCGACGCGATCCTCCAGTCCCTCTTCGGTGACCGCGTCGGAGGGGTAGAGCGGCTGCGATCGGGGCATCAGCTTGATCAGCTCCGTCGCGAGGACGTCGAGCTGCACGTCGGTGACGGCCGACAGCGGGATGATGGCCTCCCAGTCGCGGAGACGGCTGACGGCGAGGAGCTGCTCTGCCACCGCCGGCCGGGAGGTCGTGTCCACCTTGGTGACGATGGCCACCTTCTTGGCCCGCGGGAACGCGTCGAGCTGCTCGTTGATGTACTTGTCGCCGGGTCCGATCTTCTCGTCGGCGGGCACGCAGAAGCCGATGACGTCGACGTCGCCGAGGGTGGTCTGCACCACGTCGTTGAGACGCTCGCCGAGCAGGGTGCGGGGTCGGTGCATGCCCGGGGTGTCGACGAGCACCAGTTGACCGTCGGCGTGGTGGACGATGCCTCGGATCGCTCGACGGGTCGTCTGCGGCTTGGACGAGGTGATCGCGACCTTCTGACCGACCAGCGCGTTCGTCAGCGTGGACTTCCCGACGTTGGGGCGACCGACGAAGGAGACGAAGCCCGCCCGGTAGTTCGAGCCGGGCTCGGGCCTGGTGGGGTCGATGGCCTGTGTCGGGTCGTCGGGGGTCGTCATGCGGTTTCCTTCGCGGAGCGGTTCGAGATGCGGTGCGGGGTGAGGTCGGGGTCGTGCTCGACGAGACCGGAGGTAGGATCCGTGCCGTCGGAGGCGACGACCGGGTTCCGTTCGACGAGGACCGTCTGGAGGTCGTGTCGGCGCCCCTCGGTGCGGTCGGCCGTCAGTGTCAGCCCGGAGACGGTCACGACGGACCCCTTCTCGGGCAGTCGCCCGAGCGTCTTGGTGAGCAGCCCGCCGACCGAGTCGACGTCGTCGTCGTCGAGGTCGAGGCCGAAGAGGTCGCCGAGCTCGTCGACGGGCATGCGGGCGCTGACGCGGAAGACGCCGTCGGCCACCTCGCGGTGCGGTGCGACCTCGCGGTCGTACTCGTCGCTGATGTCGCCCACGAGCTCCTCGATGAGATCTTCGAGGGTGACCAGGCCGGCGATTCCGCCGTACTCGTCGACGACCATCGCGAGGTGGTTCTTGTCGAGCTGCATCTGCCGCAGGGTGTCGTCGGCCTTCTTCGACTCGGGGACGAACGCAGCGGGCCGGGCGAGGGAGCCGACGAGGGCGTCGTCGTCGCCCACGTGCTCGTGCAGCCGACGGGCGAGATCGCGCAGGTAGACGACGCCCACGACGTCGTCGTTGTCGCGACCGACGACGGGCACCCGGGAGACGCCGCGACCGAGGAACAGACTCATCGCGGAGCCGACGGTGGCCGTCGCCTCGATGGTGACCATGTCGGTGCGGGGCACCATGACCTCGCGGACGACGGTGTCGCTGAACTCGAAGATCGAGTGGATGAGCTCGCGGTCGTCCTCTTCGAGCACGTCGAGCTCGGTCGCCTCGTCGACCATGCTGAGCAGCTGCTCTTCGGACGAGAACGACGAGCTGGCCGGACGACCCGGGGTGACACGGTTGCCGACGGCGACGAGCGCGTCGGCGACGGGGCCGAGCACCACTCGCACGAGGCGCACGAACCCCGCCGTCGCGACGACCAGACCGCGTGCGTGGGCCCTCCCGACGCTGCGCGGGCTGGAGCCGACGAGCACGAACGACACCACGGTCATGATGAGAGCGGAGAGCAGCAACGCCACCCACCAGCGATCGACGCTGAAGGCGAAGGCCAGCGACACCAGGACCGCAGCGGACGTCTCGGCGACGACCCGGACGAAGTTGACGGCGTTGACGTGCGCACCGGTGTCGACCGCGATCGCCAGCAGCGCCGTGCGACTGCGGGGCGACTGCTCGGCCTCGTCGGTGAGATCGGCCCGGCTGAGGACGCCGAGGGCCGAGTCGATGGCGGCGAGGAGACCGCCGGCGACCACCAGGACGACGGCCACGATGACGAACACGGTGACCATCACCGGGTCACCGCCGCTCGTCTGCGCCGGCGAAGGCGGCGAGGATCTCGCGTTGCAGGCCGAACATCTCGCGCTCGTCGTCCGGTTCGGCGTGATCGAAGCCGAGCAGGTGGAGGATGCCGTGGCAGGTCAGCAGCTGCATCTCGTCGAGCGGGCTGTGACCCGCGGTCGCCGCCTGGGCGACGGCGACCTGCGGGCAGACCACGATGTCGCCGAGCAGACCGGCCGGGGTCGGGTCCTCTTCGGTGCCGGGCCGCAGTTCGTCCATCGGGAAGCTGAGGACGTCGGTGGGGCCGGGCTCGTCCATCCACTGGACGTGCAGCTGCTCCATCGCCGCCTCGTCGACGAAGACGATCGCGAGCTCGGCCTCGGGGTGGACGTGCATCTGATCGAGTGCGAACGTCGCCAGACGCTGGATGGCGGCCTCGTCGACCTCGACACCCGACTCGTTGTTGACCTCGATGCTCATCGGGTTCCTCTCTCGGACGGACGGTTCTCGGAGCGGGCGAACTGCTGCGCCTGCCGTTCGGCGTCGAACGTCGTGTACGCGTCGACGATGCGACCCACGAGGGTGTGCCGCACGACGTCGTCGCTGGTCAGCCGGGAGAAGTGGATGTCGTCGATCCGATCGAGCACCCGCGTGACCAGCTGCAGGCCGCTCGCCCCGGTGGGCAGGTCGATCTGCGTGACATCGCCGGTGATGACCATCTTGGAGCCGAAGCCGAGTCGGGTCAGGAACATCTTCATCTGCTCGGGCGTGGTGTTCTGGGCCTCGTCGAGCACGACGAAGGCGTCGTTGAGCGTGCGCCCGCGCATGTACGCCAGCGGAGCCACCTCGACGGTGCCCGCTGCGAGCAGCTTGGGCACGATCTCAGGGTCCATCATCTCGTTCAGGGCGTCGTAGAGCGGCCGGAGGTACGGGTCGATCTTGTCGGTGAGCGTGCCGGGGAGGAACCCGAGCCGCTCGCCCGCCTCGACGGCCGGCCGGGTGAGGATGATGCGCTGCACCTCGCGGCGCTGCAGGGCCTGCACCGCCTTCGCCATCGCCAGGTAGGTCTTGCCGGTGCCGGCCGGACCGATGCCGAACGTGATCGTGTGCTCGTCGATCGCGTCGACGTACTCGCGCTGACCGGGGGTCTTGGCGCGGATCGGCTTGCCCTTGCCCGACACGATGGGGTCGCCGAACATGGCGGAGGGCGTGCTCTGACCGGCATCGAGCACCCGCGCGGAGGTCTCGACCTCGGCGGGAGCGAGATCGTGCCCGCCGCGCACCATGGCCACGAGCTCGTCGACCAGACCGCGCGCACGGCGGACCGGGTCCGCGGGGCCCTCGAGCACGACCTCGTTGCCTCGGACGAGCACGCGCACGTCGGGGTACTGCTTCTCGACGGTCTTGAGCAGGCGGTCTTGCGGACCGAGCAGCTGCACCATGGCCACGCCGTCGACCTGCATGTCGACGCGGACGATGTCGGCGGCGTCGTCGCCGCGGGGCTCGGAGGGGCGAGTGTCGCTAGTGGGCAAGGGTGCCTTCCTGGAGGGGGCCGCCCAGGACGTGGGCGTGGACATGGAAAACGGTCTGGCCGGCGGACTCGCCGGTGTTGAAGATCAGTCGGAACGACGAGCCGTCGAACCGCCGACCCTCGGCGTCATGGAACACCGCCGGGTCGGCGGCGAGGGCGGACGCGGTCGAGACGAGCTCGGCGAGAAGGGCGGGATCGCCCGCAGCGAGCTCGACGACGTCTCGGTACGACGACGTCTTGGGGACGACCAGGAGGTGCACCGGCGCCTGGGGCTGGATGTCTCGGAAGGCGATGAGCCGGTCGTTCTCGAAGACGATGTCTGCGGGGATCTCACGCGAGACGATGCGGCTGAAGACGCTCGGCTCGGCGTCGGGGTTCTGCTGATCGGACATGGACGCCATCGTACCGGCGACCCCCGACACTTCGCCGGTCGAGGGGACGGCCGCAGCCGCAGGCACGGCCACGGTCCTGGCCGCAGCCGCAGGCACGGCCACGGGCGGCCGCAGGCCTACCAGCGCCCGAGCCGAACGCTGAGCACGGCGATCGCCGCCGGCCCGGCCGTCGACGTGCGCAGCACGGAGTCGCCCAGCCGCACCGGGGTCGCCCCCGCGGCCGCGAGCGTCTCGAGCTCGCCGGGCGAGATCCCGCCCTCGGGCCCGACGACCACCAGCACCGAGGAGGCGCCGGTCAGGTCGACCGCGGAGAGCGCGACCTCGGCGCTCGGCTCGAGCACGAGCACCCGCGCGCCGCCGGCCCGGGCCGCGATCGCCTTCGTCGTGGCGAGGCCGCCGACCTCGGGGCCCCAGGCGCGGACGGCCTGCTTGGTGGCCTCGCGGGTGATGGCGCGCCACCGGGTCAGCCCCTTCTCGATCTTGGGGCCCTCCCAGCGCGAGACGCTGCGCGCCGCCGCCCAGGGCACGACCTCGTCGACCCCGAGCTCCGTCGCCGCCTGGACGGCGAGCTCGTCGCGGTCCCCCTTGGCGAGGGCCTGCACGAGACCGAGCGTCACCACGGGGCGCGGGTGGTGCGTGACGGACTCGGTGAGCATGACGACGAGGTCGGCCCGCGCCTCCTGCACGATCCCCTCGGCGACGAGCCCTCGACCGTTGCCGACCCGCAGCGGGTCGCCGACCCGCAGGCGGCTGACGGTCACCGCGTGCCGCGCCTCCGCGCCGGTCAGGACGACGTCGCCGCCGACCGACGCGTCGTCGAGCGACTCGACGAGGTACGAGTGCGCCACGATCAGAAGTTCAGGAACCGGTCGCGCAGCTTGCCGAAGAGCCCCTGCTGGAACTGCGACAGCTCGGGCCCCTGACCGCGGCGACCCGACGCGAACTTCTCGATGAGCTCGCGCTCTTTGTGGCTGAGCTTGGTCGGGGTCACCACCTGGACGCCGATCTTCAGGTCGCCCCGGCCGGTGCCGCGCAGCTTGGTGATGCCGCGGTCGCGGATGGTGATGATGTCGGCGCTCTGGGTGCCGGGCTTGATCTCGAGCTCGACCTCGCCGTCGATGCCGGTCAGCGTCGTCGACGTGCCGAGGATCGCGTCGGCCATCTGCACCTCGAGCGTCGCCAGCAGGTCGTCGCCGTCGCGGCTGTAGGTGTCGTGGTGCTTCACCTTGACCTCGAGGTAGAGGTCTCCGTTCGGACCGCCGGCCTGACCGACCTCGCCCTGGCCGGGCAGCTGCAGTCGGAGCCCCGTGTCGACGCCCGCGGGGATGTCGATCGGGATGGTGCGGCGGGCACGGACGCGACCCTGCCCCTGGCAGGTGGCGCAGGGGTTGGGGATGACCGTGCCGTAGCCGCGGCAGGTACCGCAGGGGCTCGACGTCATGACGTTGCCGAGCAGCGAGCGGACGGTGCGCTGGATCTGACCCGATCCGTTGCAGATGTCGCAGGTCTGCGGCGAGGTGCCGGGCGCACAGCATGAGCCGTTGCAGGTCTCGCAGAGCACGGCCGTGTCGACCTCGATGTCGCGCTGCGTGCCGAAGACGATGTCGTCGAGCTCGACCTCGAGGCGCAGCAGCGCGTCCTGACCGCGCTCGCGCCGCGATCGCGGACCCTGCCGCTGACCGCCGCCCCCGCCGCCGAAGAACGCGTCGAAGATGTCGCCGAAGCCCGCGGCCCCGCCGCCGCCCCCGCCGCCGAACCCGGCCTGCGGGCCGAGGTCGTAGCGCTCACGCTGCTGCGGGTCGCTCAGGACGTCGTAGGCGTGCGTGACGTCTTTGAAGCGCTCGGACGCGTCGGCGCTCGGGTTCACGTCGGGGTGCAGCTCGCGGGCGAGTCTGCGGTACGCCTTCTTGATCTCTTCGGGCGTCGCCGACCGGTCGACTCCGAGCACGTCGTAATGATCTGCCACTTGTTTCGTCTACCTCTTGGTGTCGTAGCTGGAAGTTGGGGGGAAGAAGGGGAGGCCGAGGAGGCGCGGGTCGGGTCTCAGCGCTCGGCTAGCGTCGACGACAGGTAGCGGGCCACCGCGCGGACGGCCGCCATGTTCGACGAGTAGTCCATCCGCAGGGGGCCGAGCACGCCGATGCGGGCGATCTCGCTGCCCGACGAGGTGTAGCCGCTCGCCAGGACCGAGGTCTGCGCGAGCCCGAACGAGGCGTTCTCGCGACCGATGCTGGCCACCACGTCGACGGCGTCGAGTTGCATCTCGCCGAAGAGCCGGAGCAGCGCGACCTGTTCTTCGATGGCCTCGAGCACAGGATAGAGGTTGCCGCTGAAGTCGTCGCCGGTACGGACGAGATTCGCCGCGCCCGACATGACGAGACGGTCTTGGCGGCCCGCGGCCAGCTGTTCGACGAGGCTCGCGACGACGCGACGCACGATGGCCGCGAGGTCGGGCCGGAAGCGCTCCGGCAGGTCGCTGAGCGATCGGGCGGCGTCGCTGAGCGCGGCGCCCCCGACGACGGCGTTGACCGACGCCCGCAGCTCGGAGAGGAACACCTCGTCGACGGGCGTGGGCAGATCGATCAGGCGCTGCTCGACCTGGCCGCTGTCGGTGATGAGGACGGTCATCACCCGCGTCTCGCCGAGGCTGACCAGCTCGATGTGCCGCACGCGTGCCCGCGAGAACGAGGGGTACTGCACGAGCGCGACCTGGTTGGTCAGCTGCGAGAGGAGTCGGACCGTGCGCCCGAGGACCTCGTCGAGATCGGTCGAGTCGCCGAGGAAGGTCTCGATGGCCTGACGCTGCGCCGAGGTGAGCGGACGCAGATCGGCCAGCTCGTTGACGAAGAGGCGGTAGCCCTTGTCGGTCGGGACCCGGCCCGACGACGTGTGAGGCGCCGTGATCAGCTCCTCCTCTTCGAGGAGGGCCATGTCGTTGCGGATCGTCGCGGCCGACACGCCGAACTGGTGCCGCTCGACGATCGACTTCGAGCCGACGGGCTCACGGGAGGCGACGTAGTCGTGCACGATGACACGGAGGACTTCGAGTCCGCGTTCCGAGACCACGACGCACCTCTCTTCCGACTGTCTGGCACTCGCCGTACCAGACTGCCAATCCTACGTCACGTGCGCCACGCGACCTACACCCGGCGTACTCGGCATCCGGAGCTCCCTACTGCCCGCGGGGTGGTCTGCCCTAGGGTGAGGCCATGACCGACATGCCTCCTTCGCAACCGAACGACCCCCGCGCGGGCCAGCAGCCCTTCGGCCAGCAGCCGAACGGCCAGCCGCCCTACAGCCAGCAGCCGAACGGCCAGCCGCCCTACGGTCACCAGGGGCAGCCGTCCGTCCCGCCGATGCGTCCGGAGGACGAGAAGCTCTGGGCCACGCTGATCCACCTCGGCGGCATCCTGTTCTGGATCGTCCCCGCACTGGTGGGTTACCTCGTCCTGAAGGACCGCGGCCCGTTCATCCGCGAGCACACCCGTGCCGCCCTGAACTTCCAGATCACCATGGCCATCGTGCTGGTCGCGTCGGGTCTGCTCAGCGTCATCGTGATCGGCGCCATCACCGGCTTCGCCGCCGGCGTCGTCATCGTGATCTTCTCGATCATCGCCGCCGTCGCCGCCAACCGCGGCCAGTACTACAAGTACCCGCTGACGTTCGAGTTCATCAAGAACTGACGCACGGCACCGAACGAAGGGCGCACCTCCTGAAGGAGGCGCGCCCTTCGTCGTCCGTCGAGCTCGCGACGGTCACGGGGCCCGCTCTACGACGGCAGGAGTCGGCGGACGACCGCGTCGGCCATGAGGCGGCCCTCACGGGTGAGGACGACCCGACCCTGCAGGGCGGGGCGCCCCTCGACCCAGCCGTCGGCGATGAGCCCGGCGACGGCCTGGCGACCGTCGTGGTCGAGCTCGGACACCGGCAGACCCTCGCGGATGCGGACGCCGAGGAGGACCCGCTCGACCCGACGCGTCTCGTCGTCGAGGGTCTCGCGACCGGCGCCCGGCGACTGCTCGGCCGCCATGCGCTGCTGGTAGGCGGCCGGGTGCTTGACGTTCCACCAGCGGACTCCCCCGACGTGACTGTGCGCGCCCGGGCCGACGCCCCACCAGTCGTGGCCTTGCCAATAGGCGAGATTGTGCCGCGAGCGGTGGTCGACCCCGCGCGACCAGTTGCTCACCTCGTACCAGTCGTAGCCGTCGGCCGCCAGGCGGTCGTCGGCCACCTCGTACATGTCGGCCGCTAGGTCGTCGTCGGGCGTCGCGACCTCGCCGCGGCGGATCTGGCGGGCCAGCTTCGTGCCGTCCTCGACGATGAGCGCGTACGCCGAGAGGTGGTCGGGCTGCTGCGCGATCGCGACGTCGAGCGAGCGCTTCCAGTCGTCGAGCGTCTCGCCGGGGGTGCCGTAGATCAGGTCGAGGCTGACGTCGAGGCCCGCATCACGCGCCCACTCGACGACCAGCGGGATGCGTTCGGGGTCGTGGGTGCGCTCTAGGGTCGCCAGCACGCTCGGCACGGCCGACTGCATGCCGAAGCTGACCCGGGTGAAGCCGGACGCCTTGAGCGCCCGCAGGTAGTCGGCGTCGACGCTGTCCGGATTCGCCTCGGTGGTCACCTCGGCGCCGTCGACGAGACCCCAGGTGTCGACGACCGCGTGCAGCATCTCGGCCAGATCGGACTGCGGCAGCATCGTCGGCGTCCCGCCGCCGAAGAAGACGGTCGACGCGGGTCGCGCCGGCAGACCCGCCTCGGCGAGGACGCGACCGCCGAGCGCGACCTCGGCGACGGCCTGCCCGGCGTAGTCGTCGCGCTTGGCGCCCCGCAGCTCGTCGCCGGTGTACGTGTTGAAGTCGCAGTAGCCGCAGCGGACACGGCAGAACGGGACGTGCAGGTAGACGCCGAAGTTGCGCTGGTCGGCCCCTGCGACGACCGACGACGGGAGACCGCCGTCGACGGGCGCGGGGTCGCCGAGCGGGAGGGTGCTCGGCACCCTCAGTCGTCCAGCCGACGGAGGGTCGGGTCTTCGGGAGCGGTCTCGGGCGACTCGGCCGCCGTGATCGCCGCGGCGTCGAGGTCCGTCTCGGGCTCGGGGCCGGGCTCGCTGATCGACAGCGCCCGGAGATAGCGACGCGTGTACAGGGCCTGGGTGCGCTTCATGAACGGCTCGACGAGCTTCCAGCGCAGCGACGACGGGCGCGAGAACGAGCGGATCGAGAGCCAGACCGAGCCGTCGTCGGTCTGATCGACGATCCACGACTCCTCCCCGCTCTCGGGGTGCCCGTCGAGGGTGCCGTAGGCGAAGCCCTTGCGCTTGGGCTCGTCGATCACGTAGACCACCCGGACCGGTGCCTCCACCTTGCGCCCGTAGGCCTCGATGGTGAGCGTCGCAGTCGTCCCGGCCGTGAGCAGGGGCGTGCCGTCGGGGGCGAAGCGCGCCTCGTCGGGCGAGCGCGACCAGTGCGCCGGGTCGATCGGGGCGCCGTTCTCGTCGAAGGTGACGGGCGTGTAGCCGCCCTCCTCGAGGGGCGGGACGGCGTCGACCCGGACCTCGATGCCGCTGCGGCGCTGGATCTGCCAGGTCATCGTCGCGATCCAGGCCGCCTCGAACCGGGCATCGCCGTGACCGACGCGGGTGCGGTACTCGGCGGGCGTGAAGCCCGTCGGCGGGTACTGCATCAGGTCGGGAGCCTGCGTGGCCCCGACCTCGCCGTACGTCGTGCGGGTCTCGGTGTACGTCGCGCGTCTCATGCGACTACTTCTTGTCTTTCTTCTCGGTGTCGCCCGAGAGGGCGGCGATGAACGCCTCTTGCGGCACCTCCACGCGACCGATGGTCTTCATGCGCTTCTTGCCCTCCTTCTGCTTCTCGAGCAGCTTGCGCTTTCGAGAGATGTCGCCGCCGTAGCACTTCGCGAGGACGTCCTTCCGCATGGCGCGGATGCTCTCGCGCGCGATGATGCGCGCTCCGATGGCGGCCTGGATGGGGACCTCGAACTGCTGACGAGGGATCAGCTCGCGGAGGCGACCGGTCATGAGCACCCCGTAGGCGTACGCCTTGTCGCGGTGCACGATCGCGCTGAAGGCGTCGACCGTCTCGCCCTGCAGCAGGATGTCGACCTTGACGAGGTCCGCCTCCTGGTCGCCGATGGGCTCGTAGTCGAGGCTCGCGTAACCGGCCGTCTTCGACTTGAGGCTGTCGAAGAAGTCGAAGACGATCTCGCCGAGCGGGATCGAGTAGCGGATCTCGACCCGGTCTTCGCCGAGGTACTCCATGCCGAGCAGATTGCCCCGGCGCTGCTGGCAGAGCTCCATGATGACGCCGACGTAGTCTTTCGGCGCCAGGATCGCGGCCTTCACCATGGGCTCGCTGACGCTCGCGATCTTGCCCCCGGGGAACTCGCTCGGGTTCGTCACGGTGATGGTCTTCTTGTCGTCGGTCATGACCTCGTAGACGACGCTCGGGGCCGTGGTGATGAGGTCGAGGCCGAACTCGCGCTCGAGGCGCTCGGTGATGATCTCGAGGTGCAGCAGCCCCAGGAACCCGCAGCGGAAGCCGAAGCCGAGCGCGACGGACGTCTCGGGCTCGTAGACCAGCGCGGCGTCAGACAGCTTCAGCTTGTCGAGCGCCTCGCGGAGGTCTGGGTAGTCGCTGCCGTCGATCGGGTAGAGGCCCGAGTAGACCATCGGGAGGGGCTCGACGTAGCCGGCCAGCGCCTCCGTCGCGGGCTTCGCCGCCGTCGTGACGGTGTCGCCCACCTTCGAGAGCCGCACGTCTTTGACACCGGTGATGAGATAGCCGACCTCGCCGACCGAGAGCCCCTGGCTCGGCGTGGGCTCGGGCGACGACACCCCGATCTCGAGGATCTCGTGCGTCGACTTCGTCGACATCATCTGGACCTTCTCGCGCGGGTTCAGCGTGCCATCGATCATGCGGATGTAGGTCACGACCCCGCGGTAGCTGTCGTAGACCGAGTCGAAGATCATGGCGCGCGGCGAGGCGTCGAAGTCGCCCGTCGGCGACGGGATGCGGTCGACGACGCGGTCGAGCAGCTCTTCGACGCCCATGCCCGTCTTGCCGCTGACCCGCAGGACGTCGTCGGGGTCGCCGCCGATCAGACCGGCCAGCTCGGCCGCGTACTTCTCGGGGTCGGCGGCGGGGAGGTCGATCTTGTTCAGGACGGGGATGATCTCGAGATCGTTCTCGAGGGCGAGGTACAGGTTCGCGAGCGTCTGCGCCTCGATACCCTGCGCCGCGTCGACGAGGAGGATCGCGCCCTCGCAGGCCGCGAGCGATCGGCTGACCTCGTAGCTGAAGTCGACGTGCCCGGGGGTGTCGATCATGTTCAGGGCGAAGGTCTCGCCGTTGCGCTCCCACGGCATGCGGACGGCCTGGCTCTTGATCGTGATGCCGCGCTCGCGCTCGATGTCCATGCGGTCGAGGTACTGGGCGCGCATCGCGCGGTCTTCGACGACGCCGGTGATGCCCAGCATGCGGTCGGCCAGCGTCGACTTGCCGTGGTCGATGTGGGCGATGATGCAGAAGTTGCGGAGCGACGCGGGCGGTGTCGACGCCGGTTGCAGTGCACGGGAGGCTAGGGGGCTCACACGATCCTCAGGGGGTGTTGGGCGGGGGGCGCGTCGATTCTCCCACGCCGGGGCGGGAAACCGGGTCTAGGCGGTCGGCGCCGGGAGCTTCGACAGGCCGCGGGTGAGCACCTCGGGCTCCGTCGCGAGGCAGACGCGGATCCAGCCCTCGCCGCTCCGGCCGAAGGCGCTGCCCGGTGCGACGGCCACGCGCTCGGTCAGCAGCAGCCGCTCGGCCCACGAGGCCACGTCCCCGCCGGAGGCGTGCGACATGTCGATCCACAGGTAGAAGGCGCCGGTCGGCTCGAGGTAGCGGATGCCCCGCTCGTCGAGCAGGGAGGTCGCGAGCTCGAGGTTCTGGCGGTAGTGGTCGCGGGCGTCGGCGACCGGCTGATGATCGCCCACGACGGCGGCGAGGGCCGCGTGCTGGTCGGGTTCGGCGACGCAGCTGATCTGCGCCTCCTGCACGGTCCGCATCGTGTCGGCCAGCCCCTTCGGGGTCACGAGGTAGCCGACCCGGACACCGGTCATGGCGTACGTCTTGCTCAGCGAGAAGACGCTGAAGACGCGGTCGTCGTGATCGAGCGAGGCGAGGCTGACGTGCTTCGACCCGTAGGTGAAGTACTCGTAGACCTCGTCGCTGATCACCCAGAGGTCGTGCCGACGGGCGAAGTCGAGGAGGCGCACCAGGGTCTCTTCCGAGTACACGACGCCGAGCGGATTGGAGGGCGAGTTGACCACGATCGCGCGCGTCCGGTCGCCGACCAGCCGGTCGAGCTCGTCGTTGTCGGGCACGAAGTCGGCGGCGGGGGCGAGCGTGTAGGGCACCGGGACCGCGTCGAGCATGTGGGCGTTCATCGTGAAGGTCGTGTAACCCGGGTCGGGCACGAGCACCTCGTCGCCGGCGGCGAGCAGCAGCCCCATGGTCTGGTGCAGCGCCTGCGTGCCGCCGATCGTCACCCAGACCTGCTCGACGTCGACGTGGATGTCGTTCTCGCGGGCGAGCTTCGCGACCAGCGCCTCGCGCAGCGGCGCGATGCCGCCGTTCGGCGTGTAGTTCGTGCGGTCTTCTGACCACGCCCGGCGGGCGGCGTCGCCGATGTGCCGGGCGACCGGCACGTCGGGCTCGCCGATCACGAGCATGTCGACGTCGTCGAGCTGCGCGGCGATCTCGAAGACGCGACGGATGCCGGAGGCGGGGACGGAGGTCATGTGCGGGGCGAGCTGCGGCATGATGGCACGGTACTACGCACGACACGGCGCGCCGCCCGACGGCTGTTCGTTGAGACTCGGGCCGCCTGCTGGTAACGTTGCCTGTTGGCTTACGCGTTACGTCTGCACGGGCGGAACGCGATCGCAGCCGAGAGCCGCTCCGGTGGCCATCACCGGCGGCAGCACCGGGTCGATCGACGAGAGTCGATCGGTCGCTCGGCTGGCGCACATCCGTCCGAGACACAGAATCCAGAAAGTAGTTCACGTGGCAAACATCAAGTCGCAGATCAAGCGCATCGGCACCAACAAGAAGGCCCAGGACCGCAACCGCGCGGTCAAGAGCGAGCTCAAGACCGCCGTCCGCGCGACGCGCGAGGCGATCACCGCCGGCGACAAGGACAAGGCCACCTCGGCCCTCCTCGTCGCGTCGAAGAAGCTCGACAAGGCCGCCAGCAAGGGTGTCATCCACCAGAACCAGGCCGCGAACCGCAAGTCGTCGATCGCGAAGCAGGTCGGCGCTCTCTGAGTCGCTCCCCCCGTACGAAGGCCCCGTCTCGATCGAGACGGGGCCTTCGTCGTTCTCGGGGGCCGCACCGCCGCCGAGGCGGGGCCACAGGGGCGGGGCCGGGTCAGCGGGGCCGGGTCAGCGGGGGCGGGTCAGCGGGGGCGGTCGCCTCGCATCGAGATGACCGTGACCATGCGCTCCAGCGCGTAGACGGCGTCGCGTTCGGCGCCCTTGACGGCCGCATCGGTCTCGGCGACGACCTCGATGCAGCGCCCGAGGCCGTCCTCGCTCCAGCCCCGCACCTCCCGCTGGGCCCGCTCGACCTGCCACGGCGCCATGCCGAGTCGCGACGCGAGCTGACCCGACGGGCCGTAGGCCCCGTGCACCTTGGCCATGCCGCGGATCTTCATCGCGAAGGCCGCGACGACGGGCACCGGGTCGGCGCCCGATGCGAGCGCGTGGCGCAGCAGCACGAGCGCCTCGCCCTGCCTCCCGGCGACGGCCATGTCGGCGACCTTGAACGAGTTCGTCTCGACGCGCCCCTCGTAGTACTTCTCGACCGTGGCCTCGGTGATCTCCTCCGCCGCGTCCGAGATGAGCTGCTGGCAGGCGCTGGCCAGCTCGGCGAGATCGTCGGAGAACGCCGTGACGAGCGCACGCAGCGCCCCCGAGGTGACGCGTCGACGTTCGGCCGCGAACTCGGCGGCGGCGAAGTCGAGCTTCTCGGTGTCCTTCTTCAGCTCGGCGCAGACGACCTCGAGCCCTTGGCCGGTGCCGCCGCGGATCGTGTCGAGCAGCTTCTTGCCGCGCACTCCCCCGCCGTGCCGCAGCACGAGGTAGGTGTCGTCGGCCGGCGATTCGAGGTACCGCAGGGTCTCGGTGAGGAACGCGTCGGTGCACTTCTCGACGTTGGCCACACGGATGAGACGAGGCTCGGCGAACAGCGACGGGCTCGCGAGGGTGATCAGCTCGCCCGGCTGGTAGTGATCGGCCTCGAGGTCGTTGACCTCGAGACTGGGGTCTTCGGCGGTGAGCTGATCGCGCAGCTGCCGCACGGCGCGGTCGGCCAGGAACTGCTCGGGCCCGCTGACGAGGATCACGGCGGCGGGCCGGATTCTGTCCCATCCGACCTGATCGATGGCGACACCGGTCTTCTTCGCCGGCTTGGCACTCGCTCGCGCGGCCACGGTCCTCCTCCGGCGACCGGATGCGGAACGGACGCCGCGACCAGCGTAGACGAGGCCTCCGACGAGGAGGCGCGCTCACGCCACAGACGGAGCCCGCCGTCGTCGACCACCACCGCCGTCGAGCCGTCCAGGTCGGATCGGGCCACGGCGGACGCGGTCTCGTCGAGCACGGCGAGCAGCGAGTCGGTCGGATGCCCGTAGGTGTTGTCGGCCCCCACCCCGACGAGCGCCACGGACGCGCCGAGCGACCGGTAGAGAGCGGGGTCCTGATCGGCCGAACCGTGATGGGCCACCTTCACGACGTCGACCCGCCCGGGCGGCCCACCGGTCGCGGACAACCGACGTTGAGCCTCCGCCCCGAGATCGCCGAGGGCCACGAGATCGAGGCACCCCGCTCGGCAGTGAGTCGTCGGACGAAAGCGCATGACGAGACTCGCGTCGTTGCCCGGCGGCGGCGAGGCACCCTCGAGGGGCGGCCACAGCACCTCCCAGCTCGACTCGCCCAGCACGCCCGAGGTGCCCGCCCGGGTGTCGACGACCTCGACCCCGGCGGCGACGAGCCGCTCGACGACGCGCTCGTCGGCGCTCCGCCCGGTCGGGCCGACGAGCGCGGCGTCGACGCGGCGCTCGACGGCCGCGACGGCCCCCACGTGATCGGTGTCGAAATGGGTGAGCACGAGCAGGTCGACGCGGTCGACACCGAACAGGTCGAGGCAGCGGTCGAGGGCCGCCTCGTCGTCGCCCGTGTCGATCAGTGCGACGCTCGCCGCACTGCGGACGAGCACGGCGTCCCCCTGCCCGACGTCGCACTGCGCGACGGTCCAGTCGTCGGGGATGCTGCCGCGGGAGCCGATCCCCGATCCCAGCACCGCGCCTCCGGCGATCACCACGACGCCGACCAGCCCCGCGGCGGCGACCCGGCGCGCCCTGCTCCGCCGCCCCGCGAGCACGAGCACGACGACGAGCCCGGTCAGGGTCGCGAGCAGCCCGACGGCCACGACCCCCTGCCCCCACTCCACCCGGGCCGCCGGCCAGTCGGCGACGGAGCGGGCGACCGCCGCGACCCACGAGGCCGGAGCCCAGGCCACCCCGGCCACGAGACCGGCCGCCCCCGGCGCCCACCCCGCCAGCACGCAGACCAGCAGCCCGAGGACGGTCGCCACCGGAGCGGCGGGCTCGGCGAGCACGTTGGCCGCCACGCCGTGCAGAGGCAGCCCGGGGTCGAGGAGGAGCAGCACCGGGCCGCAGGCGAGCTGAGCCGCGATCGGCACGGCCAGCACGAGGGCGAGCGGTTCGGGCATCACCCGGGCGAGCAGACGGGCCAGCGGCGCCGCGAGCACGACCAGACCCGCCGTCGCGAGCACCGACAGCGCGAACCCGATGTCGCGGGAGATCCACGGGTCGGCCATCAGCATGCCCGTCACCGCGACGGCGACGACCGGAAGCCCCGAGACGGGCCTCGACCCGGCCAGGTGCCCGAGCACGACGAGGGCCATCACCGTGGCCCGGACGATGCTCGCATCGGGGGTCACCAGCACGAGGAACGCGAGCAGCACGACGGACGCCGCGACGACCCGCACCGCCCGAGGCACCCCGAGCGCGCCGCCGACCAGCATGGTCAGCGCCACGAGCACCGCGCAGTTCGAGCCCGACACCGCCGTGAGGTGCGAGAGCGACGACGTGCGCATCGCGTCTCGCAGGTCGTCGGGCACGGCCGAGGTGTCGCCGATCGTCAGGCCGGGCAGCAGTGCACCGCCGTCGCCCGGCAGATCCGCTGCGACGGCTCGGAAGGAGGCGCGCATCGCCTCCGCCCGCCCGGCCGCTCCCGAGGCGGGCGCCCCGGGTCGCAGCTCGCCCCGCGCCGCGACCACGAACGCGGCGTCGCCACCCGGCTCGACGGGCAGCACCGTCGCCCGGAGCGCGACGCGCTGCCCCACCTCGACGGCGCCGGAGACCCGAGGCGCCAGCACCAGCATCGAGACGCGCCCCTGCCACATCCGCTCGCCGCTCGTCACCGACCGGACGTCGAGGGACGCGACCTGCGACGCCGCCGTCAGTCGCTCGGACGCCGTGGCGTCGAGCTCGACCGTGTGCCCGACGAGGGCGGTGAGCTCGGGCGGGTACCGGACGTCGTGACGGACGGCGGCGCCGGCGAGCAGGAGGCCGGCCAGGCCGACGCTCACGGCCACGGCGGTCGCGGCACCCACCGCCCGCGAGGAGGACGACCGCCCGCCGCGCGACCACGTGCGGGCCGCGACGAGCGCCGCGAGCGAGACGGCCCCCGCCACCGCGGCCGCGAGACCGAGCCGGTCGGGGCTCGGCAGCAGGACGACCAGCGCGATCCACCCGACGGCGGCGGGCAGCGCCCAGCGTACGTCGAGCACGGGCCGCTCGTCGATCACACCGTCACCTGCGGACGCAGCTTCTCGAGGGTCTTCTCGCCGATGCCGGGGACGCCGAGCAGATCGTCGACGGAACGGAAGGCGCCGTTCTGCTCCCGCCAGTCGAGGATCGCCGCGGCCGTCGCCGGGCCCACCCCGGGCAGGGTCTGCAGCGCGGCGTCGTCGGCGAGGTTGAGGTCGACGGCCGCGGCACCACCGGCACCCGCCCCGCCGACACCCGCTCCGCCCGCGGCCCCGCCGGCACCCGCCGCTCCCCCGCCGCCGTCCCCCACGGCCGCCGCGGGCTCCCCCACGGCCGGCACCCGCAGCTGCTCGCCGTCGACGAGCGGTCGCGCCAGGTTGACCCCCGCCTGGTCGGCGCCGTCGGCGAACCCGCCGGCGGCGGCCACGACGTCGACGACCCTCGCCCCCGCCGCCAGCTCGTAGAGACCGGGCGAGACGACGGCGCCGTGCACGTGCACGAACAGCGCGCCGTCCGCGTCGCCGGCCGACGCCCCCGCCCCGCCGGGCGCACCCGGGTCGGACGACGCACCGGTCGACGGAGGCGAGGTGATCGTGGTCGTCCCCGCGCCTCCTGCGGTCGAGAGGGCCGACACCACGACGGTCACGACCAGCGCGGCGAGCACGAGCACGACCGCCGCCCCGACCCCCGTCCGCCAGCGCGGCCCCCGCGACGGGTCGGGTGCGGTGCTGAACGAGACGGTCATGGCGGCAGGCTACGAGCCGCCCGANCGCCCCCGGGAGGTCACTTCACCGCGATGTTCACCAGTCGCGGCGCGCGCACGATGACGTTCACGATCTCCTTCTCGCCGATCGAGCGCTGCACGGCGGCCGAGGCCCGGGCCAATGCCTCGAGCTCTTCCGAAGCGATCTTCGGCGACACCTCGAGGCGATCGCGCACCTTGCCGTTCACCTGCACGACGGCGGTGACGCTCGTCTCGACGAGCAGCGTCGGGTCGGCCTTCCGCCAGCCGTGCTTCGCGACGGAGACGCCGTCGTAGCCGAGCTTCTCCCACATCTCGGACGCCGTGTAGGGCGCGAACAGCGAGAGCCCCAGGGTCACGGTCTCGACGGCCTCGCGGACCGCCGGGTCGCCCGCACCGGCACCCGAGTCGACGACCTTGCGGATCGCGTTGACCAGCTCCATCAGGCGGGCGACGACGACGTTGAACTTGAACGCCTCGGTCAGCCCCGGCGCCTCGGCCAGGAACCGGTGGGTGACCCGGCGCAGCGCCTGGTCGCCGTCGGCCCAGACCACGTCGCGAGGGCTCGACACCTCGCCGGAGAGCCGGAACGCCCGGGCCAGGAACTTCGCCGAGCCGGCGGGCGAGACGTCCGCCCAGTCGATGTCGTCCTCCGGCGGGCCGGCGAACGCCATGGTCAGGCGGATCGCGTCGACGCCGTGCTTCTCGACCTCTTCGGAGAGCGTGACGAGGTTGCCCTTGCTCTTGCTCATCTTCGCGCCGTCTTGCAGCACCATGCCCTGGTTCAGCAGCGCGCTGAACGGCTCGGTGAAGTCGAGGTGACCGAGGTCGAACAGCACCTTCGTGATGAAGCGCGCGTAGAGCAGGTGCAGGATCGCGTGCTCGACGCCCCCGACGTACTGATCGACGGGCGCCCAGCGGTTGACGACGGCGGGATCGAAGGCGCGGTCGGCGTCGGTCGGGCTGAGGAACCGCAGGAAGTACCACGAGCTGTCGACGAAGGTGTCCATCGTGTCGGCGTCGCGCTTCGCCGGGGTGCCGTCGATCGGGTTCGGCACGTTCACCCAGTCGGTGGCCGCGCCGAGCGGCGAGCTGCCCTTGGGCTTCAGGTCGAGACCCTCGGTGGGCGGCAGCAGCACCGGCAGCTGGTCTTCGGGCACCGGGATCTCGGTGCCGTCGGCGCCGTGCACGATCGGGATCGGCGTGCCCCAGAAGCGCTGACGCGAGATGAGCCAGTCGCGCAGACGGTAGGTCTTGGCGCCCTTGCCGGCGCCCGAGGCCTCGAGCAGCTCGATCACGCGCTTGATCGCGTTCGACTTGCTGAGCCCGGTCAACGGACCGGAGTTCATCAGGCGGCCGTCGCCCGCGAGCGCGACCCCCGTCTCGCGCGGGTTCAGCTCGGGCAGGTCGTCGGGCAGGATCGCCTGACCGTCGGCGTCGAGCTCGAGCTTCGGGATGACACCGGTCACCGGGGCGTTCGTGTCGACGACGACGCGCACGGGCAGGTCGTACTCGATGGCGAAGTCGAGGTCGCGCTGGTCGTGGGCCGGCACGGCCATGACGGCGCCGTGCCCGTAGTCGGCCAGCACGTAGTCGGCCGCCCAGACGGGCATCGGGTCGCCGGTCAGCGGGTTGACCGCGACGCGCCCGAGCGGCACGCCGGTCTTGGGGCGGTCGGTCGACTGACGCTCGATCTCGGTCGTCTTCTGAACGGCGGTCAGGTACTCGGCGAAGCGCTGGCGCACGTCGTCCGTGGCGTCGGCCACGAGCTCGGCGGCGAGGTCCGAGTCGGGGGCGACGACCATGAAGGTCGCGCCGTAGAGCGTGTCGGGTCGGGTGGTGAAGACCGTGACCCGCTCGTCACGCCCCTCGATCTCGAAGTGCACGTCGGCACCGACCGAGCGGCCGATCCAGTTGCGCTGCATGTTCAGCACCTTCGACGGCCAGCGGCCCTCGAGCTGGTTCAGGTCGTCGAGCAGACGGTCGGCGTAGTCGGTGATCTTGAAGTACCACTGCGTCAGCTTCTTCTTGACGACGACGGCGCCCGAACGCTCGCTCGTGCCGTCGGCCAGCACCTGCTCGTTCGCGAGCACGGTCTGGTCCACAGGGTCCCAGTTGACCCAGCTGTCCTTGCGGTAGGCGAGGCCCTTCTCGTACATCTTGAGGAACAGCCACTGGTTCCACTTGTAGTACTCGGGGTCGCTGGTGTGCAGCACGCGGTCCCAGTCGAACGAGGGCGCGTAGAGCTTCATGCTCTGCTTCTGCTGCTCGATGTTCGCGTAGGTCCACTCGCGGGGGTCGACGCCGCGCTTGATGGCCGCGTTCTCGGCCGGCAGGCCGAAGCTGTCCCACCCGATCGGGTGCAGCACGTTGAAGCCCTGCTGACGCCAGTAGCGCGCGATCACGTCGCCGAGCGCGTAGCCCTCGGCGTGCCCCATGTGCAGGTCGCCCGACGGGTACGGGAACATGTCGAGGATGTACTTGCGCGGGCGCTTGTCGTCGGGGTCGACGGCGAACGGCTTCGCCTCCTCCCAGATGGCCTGCCACTTGCGCTGCAGACGCGCGACGTCGTACTCGCGCTCCTCTTCGGGGCGGGGCGGACGCTCGCCGGCGGCGGTCTTCTCGGAAGGCGCGGTGTTGTCGTGCTCGTGTGCCACGGGACTCTCATTCATTCCTGGGGAGGGACGCACCTGCTGCAGCGCACGTCGACGTGCGGGCACGGCGACCCGACGATCTAGCGTAGATGACCGGCCCGCCGTCCGCCGAACCCGGATCCGCCGCTGGGGAAGCCGCCCTCAGGCCGGCACAGGAGGGGGAGCTCAGGAGGCGCGGGTCGGCCCGTCCGCCAGCACCGCCAGCAGGGCGGCCGCCTTCACCCCCACCTCGTCCCACTCGGCGCGGGGCACCGACGCCGACGTCACTCCCCCGCCGACGCCGACGGTCGCCGTGCCGGCGCCGCCCGCTCCGGCCCGGTCGACGACGATCGAGCGGATCACCATGGCCAGCGAGACGGTGCCGTCGAGTCCGAACGTGCCGATCGCGCCCGAGTAGATCCCCCGGGGGCGCGCCTCCCACGCCGTCAGCAGTTCGACGGCGCGGCGCTTCGGCGCGCCGGTCATCGACCCCGCGGGGAACATCGAGGCGACGGCGTCGAGCCCCGTGAGCCCGGGTCGCAGGCGCCCGCGCACGGTGCTGACGAGCTGGTGCACCGCGGGGTACGAGTGCACGGCGAAGAGCTCGACGACCTCGACGCTGCCGGGGGCGCAGACGCGGGTCAGGTCGTTCCGCACGAGGTCGACGATCATCAGGTTCTCGGCGAGCTCCTTCTCGCTCGTCGCGAGCTCGTCGGACAGCTCCGCGTCGGCGAGCGCGTCGCGCCCCCGCGGGCGGGTGCCCTTGATCGGCGACGACGAGACCGTGCCGTCGGCCGAGACCTCGACGAAGGCCTCGGGCGACGCGCCCAGCACCGAGGTCCCGCCGATCCGCACGAACGACGCGCGCGGGGCGGCCGAGGTCCGTCGGAGGCGCCGGTAGACCGCCAGATCGTCGACGGCTCCGTCGACCGCGACCCGGGTCGTGGGGCAGAGCACGTACGCCTCGCCGGCGACGATCGCCTCCTGGCAGCGGGCCACGAGCGCGAGGTACGACTCGGCGTCGTGATCCCAGCGGGGGTGCGTCGAGGAGGCGCGGTGCGGGGCGGTCTCGAGCCGCGCCTCCTCGGCCTCCAGGTCGTCCCACCGGGCGACGACGCCCTCGAGCCAGTCGGGCGCGGCGGTGCTGACGGCCTCGACCGTGCGGAGCGCGTGATCGAAGACGAGCGCCCGGTCGGTGCGGAGCAGGGCGAGATCAGGAGGCGCGGTGCCGTCGGCGCGTTCGCCCGCGTCGTTCACGGGGTGCGCCCCGCGACCGAGTCCGCCGTCGCGGTCGAGCAGCCAGAGGCCGACCCCGTAGCCGAGCCAGCCGGCCCAGCCGAGCGGATCCGCGTCGGCTCTCGGCGCGGAGAGGTCGTCGTGCAGCGCCGACCAGACCGCGTCGAGGCGACCGCCGGACGCGGAGGCGGTCACGGCCTCGCCCCACGCCAGGACCGATCGACCGGTCGCGGCGTCGAGCCCGGCGTCGATCCAGACCACGTCTCCCTCGGTCGCGAGACACGACACCACGAGTTCTGGGTCGCGCCACTCGAGCGGCGCACGGACCACCGGAGGACGCATAGCCTTGAGTGTATGAGCACCGCGACGACCCTCCTCTGGCGCGGCGGACTCCTCGAGCCCCTGCCCGACGCCCGACGGGGTGCCGACGGCGTCGATGAGGCCGACACCGGTGTGATCGAGCCGACGCTGCTGGTCGCAGACTCCTGGCTGGTCGACGAAGGTCGCGTCCGGGCCCTCGACGTGCACCGCGAGCGGTTCGCCGGGTCGGTGGACGCCGCGACGGCCGGGATGACCGGTCGGCCGACCCCGGACGACGTCGACGCGTTCTGGACGGCCGTGGTCGCCCGGCTGCCGCGCACGGGCCGGTGGTTCCCCCGGGTCGAGCTGGTGGCGGCCGGGGACGACGCGACCGGCGGGGCCGACACGACGGGCGGGGCCGACTCGACCCGCGCCTCCTCGGTCGCCCTGCGACTGCGGCTGCGGCCGGCTCCCCCGGCGAGCGCGACCGTGGTGCTGGCGACGGCGGCCCACGACCCGCGGGTCAGCCCGCTCGTCAAGGGGCCCGATCTCATGGCGCTCGGCCGGGTGCGCGACGAGGCCCGCTCGCGGGGAGCCGACGAGGCGGTCGTCCTGAGCGGAGACGGTCATGTCGTCGACGGGGCGTGGAGCTCGATCGTCTGGTGGCGCGGCGACGCCCTCTGCCTGCCGTCCGACGATCTGCCGCGTCTGCCGGGCGTCACCGTGCGGACTCTGGCCACCCTCGCTGCGGTGATGGGCGTCGACGTGCTGCACGAGCACGCGCGACCCGACGAGCTGAGCGGCTTCGAGGTCTGGACCACGAGCGCTCTGCACGGGATCCGCATCGCGACCGGCTGGGTCGACGGCCCGTCGCCCGCCGAGCAGCCCGGTCGGCTGGCGCTCTGGCGGTCGCGGCTCGACGCCCTGCGCCGTCCGCTGCCGTCGGTCTGACGGCGTCCCTGCAGGCGCGAAGGCGCTCAGGCCCGGGGGCCCTGAGGCACGGAGGCATGGAGCCTAGGAGGCGCGGGTCGCGTCGACGATCCGCCCCGCCTCGACCCGGACCCGACGGGTCACGAGCGCGTCGTCGACCGGCACATGCGAGATGAGCAGCACGGTCGTGCCCTCCTGCTGTGCCGTCGCGAGCACGTCGGCGACGAGACGCTCGGCCAGGTCGGCGTCGAGCCCGGCCGTCGGCTCGTCGAGCACGAGCACCGGGAACCCGTGCAGCAGGGCCCTGGCCAGCGAGATCCGCTGCGCCTGACCGCCGGACACCAGGGCGCCGCGTTCACCGAGTCGGGCGTCGAGGCCGCCGCGGGCCCGCACCCAGTCGGCGAGGTCGACCCGGTCGAGCACGGCCCAGAGGTCGTCGTCTGTGGCGGAGTCCCTGGCGAAGAGCAGATTCTGGCGGACGGACTCGTCGAAGAGGTAGGGCGCCTGCTCGATCAGGCCGACGGTGGCCCGCACCCGGTCGGCCGGGACCGTCGACGCGTCGACGCCGCCGACCTCGTAGCGACCCCGGTGGTCGAGGAACCTCGCCAGCACGGCGGCCAGCGTGCTCTTGCCCGCCCCGCTCGGTCCCTCGACGACGACCCGCTCGCCGACCCGGAGGTCGAGGTCGACGGTGTCGAGCGCCGGCGAGGTCGACCCGGGCCAGGCCGCCGACAGGGCCGCGAGGCGGAGGGCGGTGCCGCCCGCGGGCGGCAGCGGCAGCCGGGCCGAGGCCGCGTCGACCACGTCGGCCCCGCCGACCGCGGCGGGCTCGTCGCCCCTCGGCACCTCGTCGACGACGACGCCCGCGGGGGCGACGGCCGGGACCGCCGACTCGAGACGCTCCCCGCTGGCCCGCACCCGACGCCAGGCGAGCACGGCCGTGGGCACCGAGCCGACGATCTCGAACACGGCCAACGGCACCAGCGCGACCAGGGCGAAGGAGGGCCCCGAGAGGTCGCCGCCCGCCACCGTCGGCGCCGCCACGACGATGGTCGCGAAGACGGTGGCGCCCGACAGCAGCGACATCAGCGCCGCGACCACCCCGGTCGAGGTGGCCCGGCGGCGGGCCGCCCGCCGCAGGTCGTCGTCGAGCCGGGCGACCCGGTCGAGCTGACCGTCGAGGGCGTCGAAGGCCGTCAGCACGTCGAGGTTCTGCACGGTGTCGAGCACGGCGCCCGAGAGCGCGCCCCGTCGGTCGGCGAGTGCGCGTTCGCTGCGACGCGCCAGGGCGTCCGCCGCCGCGCAGCCGACGACGAAGGCGACGGCGAGCCCGGCGGCGAGCACGAGCGCGGCCCGGGGCGAGAAGAAGGCCACACCGGCGACGGACACGGCCGACGCGACACCGGACACGATCAGCGGCTGGACGACGCGGAGAGGGAGGTCCTGCAGCGCGTCGACGTCGCTGACCATCCGCGAGAGCAGATCGCCGCGGTCGGTGCCGCCGAGCCCCGCCGGGGCGATTCGCACGAGTCGGCGGTAGAGCTCGGTCCGCACGACCGCGAGCTGACGGAAGGCGGCGTCGTGACTCGCCAACCGCTCGAGGTAGCGGAAGAACGCCCGCGCGAGGGCGAACGCGCGCACCCCCACCATCGACAGCGTGAGGAAGAGGATCGGCGGCTGCTCCGCGGCGTGCGTGATGAGGTGCGCCGACGCGGCGAGCAGCGCGATGGCGCTCAGGGCGCTCAGCACGCCGAAGACGATGCCGGACAGCGAGCGTCGCGCCGTCGGCTGGGCGGTGCGGAGCAGGGAGGTCGTCATGAGAGGGCGCTCCGGTCGAGGGCGGACAGGGTCACGACGGTGTCGGCCGCATCGCGGACGGCTGCCCGATGGGTCACGACGATCACGGCGACGCCCGAGCGCGCGATGTCGACGAGTCCGTCGATCATCGTGGTCTCGGTGACGGGGTCGAGCGCCGACGACGGCTCGTCGACGAGCAGCAGCCGGCCGCCGCGACGCCGCAGCCGGTAGACGGCCCGGGCCAGCGCGACCCGCTGCGCCTGCCCGCCGGAGAGTCCCGTGCCGCCCGCGCCCAGCTCGACCGCGGGGTCCATGCCCTGCCCGCCGGCGGCGGCGAGCGCCGCGAGCACGGCCTCGGGGTCGACCTCGTCGCCGAGTGCGATGTTGTCGGCGACGGTGCCCGAGACGAGACCGGGGGTCTGCCCCGACCAGGCGATCTCGTGCGGGGCGGGGGCGCGGTCGGCATCCTGCCAGCGCGCCTCGCCCTCCGACGGCACCGCACCCCGGAGGGCGGCGAGCAGCGAGGTCTTCCCGGCGCCGCTCGGTCCGACGATCGCGACGAGGCTGCCCACGGGGGCGACGAACGACGTCGTCGGGGACGAGGGCGCGCCTCCTCGGTGCACGGAGACCTCGGAGACGACGAGGGCGTCGGTCGGACCGACGGCGGCGAGGGGGGCGGAGGCGCGGGCGGGGTCGGCGGCGCCACTGGCGGAGGTCGTCTCCCGGTCGGCGTCGTCGAGCAGCTCGACGACCTCCGTCGCGGCGGCGACGCCGTCGGAGGCGGCGTGGAAGTTCGCCCCCACCTGCCGCAGCGGCAGGTAGGCCTCGGGGGCGAGCAGCAGCACGAACAGCGCGACAGGCAGCCCGAGCGACCCGTCGACGAGCCGGATGCCGATCGACACGGCCACGAGGGCGACGGAGAGCGAGGCGGCGAGCTCGAGTGCGAAGCCGCTGAGGAACGACACGCGGAGCACCGACATGGTCTGCGTCCGGTAGTCGTCGGTCAGTCGGCCGATGCGGGCGACCTGGCGTCGCTCGCGGCCGAAGACCTTGAGGGTCGACAGGCCGTTCACCGCGTCCAGGAACGACGAGGCGAGACCGGCGAGCCGATCCCACTGCCGGGCCTGGGCGGTGCGGGTGGTCCAGCCGATGAGCACCATGAAGACGGGGATCAGCGGCAGGGTCAGGACGACGATGAGCGCGGAGAGCCAGTCGTTCGCGCCCATCACGGCGACGATGAGCGGGGTGCTGAGCGCCGTGAGGATCAGCTGCGGCAGGTACTTCGCGAAGTAGTCGTCGAGCGCGTCGAGGCCCGGGCCGATCAGGGTGGCGAGCCGGGCCGAGTTCCGGCGAGCGAGCCACTCGTGGCCCCGGTCGGTGACGGCTCGGACGACGCGGCGGCGCAGTTGGCTCTTCACCACGGCGGCCGTCCGCGCGGCGACGGCCTCGAGCGCCCACGAGACGAGCGAGCGGGCGATCACGGCGAGCGCCAGCCCGACGAGCGCCTCGGTGAGGGCGGGTGCGCCGCGGCCGTCGACGACGGCGACCACCGAGCGGGAGGCGGACCAGGCGACCGCGATGACGCACGCCGTCTGCACGACCCCGAGCACCGCCCCGATCACGAGGAACGTGCGGGCGGCGGCGGCGTAGCCGAGGAGGCGCGGGTCGAGCGGCTTCACGGTCGTCGGCTCACGAGGCGGCCGGGATCGTCGCGCGGCTGATCCTCTTGCGGAAGATCCAGTACGTGAACCCCTGGTAGCCGAGGATGAGCGGCACGAAGACGAGGGCGACCCAGCTCATCACGGTGAGGGTGTAGTCGGAGCTCGCCGCGTTCGCGATGGTGAGGCTGTTCGCGGGGTCGTTGCTGGCCGGCATGACGGCGGGGAACAGGGCGGCGAACAGGCTCGCCACGGCGAACGCGATGGTCACGGCCATCAGGGCGAACGCCCGCCCCTCGCGCCCCCGGAGGTTGGCGGCGAACGAGGCGATGAGGGTCACCGCGGCCGCCGCGGAGAGCACGGCCGACGCGACCGTACCGTGCATCAGCGTCGTGATCACCAGGAACGACGCGGCGACGACGATCGTGACCAGCCCGGCCCGCACCGCGAGTCGCCGTGCACGCTCGCGGATCTCGCCCTCGGTCTTCAGCGAGACGAAGACCACGCCGTGGGTGAAGAAGAGCAGGAGGGTCGCGAGGCCGCCGAGCAGAGCGTAGGGGTTGAGCAGATCGGTCAGGCCGCCCGTGTAGTTGAACCCCTCGTCGAGCGGCACCCCGCGGACGACGTTGGCGAAGACGAGTCCCCAGACGAAGGCGGGCACGGCCGAGCCGACGGTGATCATCAGGTCGAAGCGGCGCTTCCAGGCGGCCTCGGGGCGCTGGTGGCGGTACTCGAACGAGACGCCGCGGGCGATGAGCGCCAGCAGGATCAGCAGCAGGAGCAGGTAGAAGCCGCTGAACAGGGTCGCGTACCACTCGGGGAACGCCGCGAACATGAACGCGCCGGCCACGATGACCCAGGTCTCGTTCAGATCCCAGACGGGGCCGATCGTGTTGATCAGCACCCGACGGTCGGTGTCGTCCCTGCCGAGGAACGGCAACGACATGCCCACGCCGAAGTCGAACCCGTCGAGCACGAAGTAGCCGACGAAGAAGAACGCGAGCAGCAGGAACCAGAGGGTGGGGAGGTCCATCAGTACACCGTCGCTTCGTGGCGGATCTCGCCGGATTCGGGGTCGGGCACGGGCGCCTCGCCCGGCCCCTTCTGGGCGGCCTTGACGATCAGTCGGAACTCGACGACCGCGAGGCTGCCGTAGATGAGCGTGAACGCGATCAGCGAGATGAGCACGGTCAGACCGGTCACGTTGGGCGAGACGCCGTCCTCGGTCTTCAGCAGCCCGAAGACCAGCCAGGGCTGTCGTCCCATCTCGGTGAAGACCCAGCCGACGATCATCGCCATCAACGGGAGGGGGTACGACCAGACGGCCGCGCGCCACACCCAGCGGTTGACCGGGAGGCGGCCCTTGCGGGTCACCCAGAGGCCGACGAGGGAGATGAGGATGGCGACCATGCCGAGGCCCATCATCCAGCGGAACGACCAGTAGGTCACCCAGATGATCGGCGTGTAGTCGCCGGGGCCGTAGAGCTGCACGTACTGCGCCTGCAGGTCGTTGATGCCCTCGACCGTGCCGTCGAACGTGTGCGTCGACAGGAAGCTCAGGAGGTACGGGACCCGGATGCTGAACAGCTCGTGCACCCCGTCGGGCGTGCCGAGGGTGAAGATCGAGAACGAGGCGTCGGCACCGGTCGAGGTCTTGTAGAGCGCCTCGGCGGCCGCCATCTTCATCGGCTGGGTCTCGACCATGGCGAGGCCGAGCTGGTCACCGGTGAGGACGGTGAGGGCGCCGGCGGCGACCATCGTCCAGAGACCGAAGCGCAGCGCGGGCCGCATGGTCTCGAGGTTCTGGTTGCGCGAGAGGTGCCAGGCGGCCACCGCGACGATGACCGCGGCCGACACCATGAAGCAGGCGAAGATCGTGTGGGGGAACGCGGCGAGGGCGACCTTGTTGGTGAGGACCTCCCAGAGGCTGGTGAGCTCGGCCCGGCCCTTCTCCTCGTTGATCGCGTAACCGACGGGGTTCTGCATGAACGCGTTCGCGGCGATGATGAAGTAGGCCGACAGGATGCTGCCGACGGTGGCACCCCAGATGCTCGCCAGGTGGAGCTTCTTCGGGACCTTGTCCCAGCCGAAGATCCAGATGCCGATGAAGGTCGCCTCGAGGAAGAACGCGAGCAGACCCTCGAGGGCGAGCGGCGCCCCGAAGACGTCGCCGACGAACCTCGAGTAGTCGGACCAGTTCATGCCGAACTGGAACTCCTGCACGATTCCGGTCACGACGCCCATGGCGAAGTTGATCAGGAAGATCTTGCCGAAGAACCGGGTGAGCTGCAGATAGTGCAGCTTCCCGGTGCGCACCCATGCCGTCTGGAAGACCGCGACCGTGAAGGCCATGCCGATCGTCAGGGGCACGAAGAGGAAGTGGTAGATCGTCGTCAGACCGAACTGCCACCGCGAGAGGAGGAGCGGGTCGAGGAGGTCGTTCACAGAGACAGTATGCGTCCCCAGTTACACAACAGGTGTCGCTTAGCGGTTCTGGTCGCTGCCGAACGGCTGTGAATAGGATCGAGCTCGTGAACGACCTCCTCGGCAGCCTCCTCGACCTCGTCCAATCGGTCGATCCGGTGCTGCGGACCCTCCTCGCCGGTCTCGCCATGGTGCTCGAGACCTCGGTGCTGCTCGGACTCGTCGTGCCGGGCGACACCGTGGCGATCGTGTCGGCCACGGCGGTCGCGACGCCGTTCGAGTTCGTCGCGCTGGTGCTGGCGCTCGTGACCGGGGCTCTGATCGGCGAGAGCGTGGGGTTCGCCCTGGGTCGGCGCTTCGGCCCCGCGATCCGCCGCAGTGCGGTCGGGCGGCGCCTCGGCGAGCGCAACTGGGTCCGGGCCGAGAACTACCTGGCGCGTCGCGGCGGGGTCGCCGTGTTCGTCTCGCGCTTCTTACCGGTGCTGCATTCGCTCATCCCGCTGACGGTCGGGATGAGCCCGATGCGCTACCGGACGTTCCTGGCCTGGACGGCCCCGGCGTGCATCCTGTGGTCGACGGCGTACGTCTCGGTCGGTGCCGCCGCCGCGGGCGGCTACCGGGAGATCGCCGACCGGCTGCACTGGGCCGGCTACCTCTTCGTCGCGGTGATCGTCGTCTTCGGCGTGGTCGTGGTCGTCGTCAAGAGGATCGTGCACGCTCGGGAGGAGCGGCACATGTCCGCCCCCGACGACGCCCCCTCGGAATGACCGCCCGCGGCGAGCGCCCGGAGTCAGCGCCCGGAGCGACCGATCAGGGTGACCGCTCGGATCAGCGGACGGCGAGCACCGGCTCGAGGTAGGCCACGACGACGCGTCGGCACTCGTCGATGAAGCGCGGGTCGCCGTCGCCGCCGGACACGAACGCCCGGGCGAGGAGGGAGTTGCCGATCTCGACGACGACCTCGACCGCCAGCTCGGTCTCGGCGTCGCGGACGACCCCGAAGCGGTCGACCAGCAGACTCGTGATTCGATCGGCCAGAGGGCTGCCCGCGGGCGCCTCGTGCGGCGCGCCGAGGTCGGGAGCGTCGCCGAACCTGATGGCGCGGAACCCGGGCTCGTCGCGGTACATCTCGGCCTTGGCGTCGATGAGCGCCTCGATGGCACGACGCCAGTCGACGATGTCGGGGTCGGCCACCCGCTCGGCGACCGTCGCCGTGAGGCGCTGGATGCAGCGGAGTGCGAGGGCGTCGACCACGGCGATGCGGTCGGGGAAGTACCGGTAGACGGTGCCGATCGAGGCGCCCGCGCGCTCGGCGACCATGGCGGTGGTCAGGCGCTCGTAACCGATCTCGTCGATGATCGACGCCGCGGCGTCGAGCAGCCCCGTGAGGCGCGCGGAGCTCCGGGCCTGGACCGGCTCGTTCCTGAGCAGTGATGATCCCCCGGGCAGTGCTTCTGTGACCTCGGTGGCGAGCAACGGTTCTCCTTCTGCGATTCGCGACGTCGTCGCGACATGGTGCTGGACGTCGATCGAGGGCGCCGCGGGCGCGGTGCGCACCGACCTCGTGCACCGTTCCGCCCGTCGGTGGCGGCCGATGTCGGTGCGAGCCGGGAGAATGGACGCATGTGCGGACGATTCGTGATGGCTCGCGCCTCGAGCGACCTGGTGGCCCTGTTCGACGTTGATGTATCAGGAGACACTCTCCCAGATCCTTCCTGGAATATCGCTCCGACCCGCCCGGTGAATCTGCTGGTCGACGCCGCCCCCCGCGGCGCCGACGCCGGCGGCCCGCCGGTGCGTCGGCTCGCGGCGGCCCGATGGGGACTCGTCCCCGGCGGGTCGAACGGACCCGAGGGCGCCCCGGTGTTCAACGCCCGATCGGAGACGGCGGCCGAGAAGCCGATGTTCCGCGACGCGGTGGCGGCCCGTCGCGGGCTGGTGCCGGCCACCGGCTACTACGAATGGACGACCGACCCCGCGGGCGTCAAGCACCCCCATCTGGTGCGCCTCCCCGACGACGAGGTCATGCTCTTCGCCGCGCTGTACGAGTGGTGGCGCGACCCGCGGGCGGCACTGGACGCACCGTCCCGGTGGCTGCTGTCGACGACGATCCTGACCCGCGCCTCCTCGGGGCCGCTCGAGACCCTGCACGACCGGATGCCGGTCTTCGTGGGGGCCGACGTGATGGACGACTGGCTCGATCCCGAGACCGAGGGCGACGACGATCTCGTGCAGGGGGTCGCGGGGCTCGCACCCGAGATCGCGGACCGCATGTCGTTCCACGAGGTCTCGTCCGAGGTCGGCTCGGTGTCGTCCGACTCCCCCGCCCTCGTCGAACCGGTCTGACGTGACAGGATGGGCGCATGCCCGACACCCGTAGACCGGCACCGGCCGGAGTCGAGCCGCTGCTGCACCGCGCCGCCCGCATCGAGAACTCGGTCCACCGGTTCCGCGAGAAGCGCGCCCGCAAGCGGGGCCTCCTCCCGACAGTCGTCCCTTACACGGGCTACGGCTCGTCCGGCTGGGCCCGCGTGCTGTCGCGGGTGCTGCTGACCCGCAAGGGAACCCTCGAGGGGATCGACCGGGCGAACGTGCGCGGTTGGCGCAGCTTCACCAGCGTGCCGGTCGAGAAGGCCAGGGTCGACGTCGTGCTCGGCGGGCGCACGCACCACCTGACGACCGACCGCGGCGGCGTGCTCGACGTGCGGGTCGAGGTCGACCTCGAACCGGGCTGGCACGTCGCCACCGTCAGCTGCGAGGGCTCGCTGCCCGTCGACGCCCCGGTCTACGTGATCGACCCCGACGTGCGGTTCGGCGTCGTGTCGGACATCGACGACACGGTCATGGTGACATCGCTGCCCCGGCCCTTCCTGGCCGCCTGGAACACGTTCGTTTTGAACGAGCACGCCAGACGCCCCGTGCCCGGCATGTCGGTGCTCTACGAGCGACTGCAGCGCACGGCCGGCGGCTGCCCGGTGATCTACCTCTCGACCGGCGCCTGGAACGTCGCCCCCACCCTCTCGCGGTTCCTCTCGCGCAACCTCTACCCGAGCGGTCCGCTGCTGCTGACCGACTGGGGCCCGACGCACGACCGCTTCTTCCGCAGCGGACGCGAGCACAAGCACGCGTCGCTCGACCGGCTGGCGAAGGAGTTCCCGCACATGCGCTGGCTGCTGGTGGGCGACGACGGCCAGCACGACGAAGAGCTCTACGGGCGGTTCCTGCACGAGCACCCCGACTCGGTCGCCGCCGTGGCGATCCGCCAGCTGTCGCCCAGCGAGGCCGTCCTCGCGGGTGGCCGGTCGACGCGCTCCGAGCACGCCCAGGGCAGCGACACCCCCTGGGTGTCCGCCCCCGACGGCGCGGGCCTCTGGGATCAGCTCGCCGACGCCGGCGTCGTCGAGTGAGGGCGTAGCAGCCTCTCGATCCTCCCTCTCGCGGGTCGGATGTCGGCGGCCGACCGTACACTTCGTTCGAACACACATTCGAACGACGACGAGCGGGGCGAGACGACATGAAGGTCGACGAGAAGGTACCGGTCGAGACGACCGACGACGGGGCGCCGCTGCGATTCGTGTGGCGGGGCGTCGTGTACGGCGTGGTCAGCCCGCCCGAGCGGTGGATCACCCGCCGAGAGTGGTGGCGGTCGGCTGCCCGGGCGCCTCGGGGCGGGGCGGTCGATCTGCTCGAGCTGCCGGTCTGGCGGGTCGACGCCCTGCCGCTGACCGACGGCGCCCATCGGATCGACGGCACCTTCGACCTCGCCCTCGACCCCGCGCTGGGCTCATGGCTGCTGCTCGGCGTCTTCGACGACCGCGTCGAGCAGCAGCTGTTCGCCTGATCGGCCGGCACTCGGGAATGCCGACACTCGGGAATGAACGACGCACCCCGCTCGTTCCGACCTCGGCGACTCGAGCGCCGTGGCAGACCACGGAGACCGTCGTCGCCACGACCAGGAGGACGACGTGCAGGTGATCCGGTGGCTCTTCGACGCTCAGCTCGTGCTGGGCGATCAGACCATCCTCTGGCGAGAGATCGTCGGCAACGTCTTCGGTCTGCTCAGCGCCCTCGGCGGCATGCGCCGGAAGGTCTGGGCCTGGCCGATCGGCATCGTCGGCAACGCCCTGCTCTTCACGGTGTTCCTCGGCGCGGTCTTCGACACGCCGAACCCGGTCAATCTGCTCGGCCAGGCCGGGCGTCAGGTGATGTTCATCGTGGTCTCGATCTACGGGTGGCGCCGCTGGCGGCAGAGCGAGACCGGGGCCGGCGCTGCAGTCGAGCCGCGGTGGGCCGGCTGGCGCAACCGCGTCCTGCTCGTCGTGGCGCTCTTCGGCGGCACGGCCGTGCTCACCCCGATCTTCGGCGCCCTGGGCTCGTACGAGCCCGTCTGGGCCGACGCCTGGATCTTCATGGGCTCGCTGCTGGCGACGTACGGCATGGCCAAGGGCTGGGTCGAGTTCTGGCTGATCTGGGTCGCCGTCGACCTCGTGGGCACACCGCTGCTGTTCAGCGCCGGCTACTACGCCTCGGCGTTCATGTACGTCTTCTACGGCGCGTTCACCCTGATGGGCTTCGTCGTCTGGGCGCGCACCCGCCGGCAGAAGCCCCTGGTCGAGACACGCTGGCCCGACCCCACCCTCCAGCGGGGTCGCTGACCGGACTGCTTGGATGGCCGCATGCCCCTGCCCATCGAGAACTACGCCCTGATCGGTGATCTGCACACCGGATGCCTCGTCGGCACCGACGGCAGCATCGACTGGCTGTGCCTGCCCCGCTTCGACTCCGCCTCGACCTTCGGCGCCCTGCTCGGCGACCACGACGCCGGGCGGTGGCTGATCGCCCCGACCGACGCCGACGCCACCGCGACCCGTCGCTACATCGACGACACGTTCGTGCTCGTGACGCGGTGGCAGACCGCCACGGGCGTCGTAGAGGTCACCGATCTGATGCCCTACGGCGACCGCCGCGCCGATGTCGTGCGCCGGGTGACGGGGGTCTCGGGCACCGTGACCCTGCACGTCGATCTGGCCATCCGCTTCGGCTACGGCAGCGCCATGCCCTGGGTGCGGCAGGTGACCGACGGCGACGACACCGCACTCGTCGCGACGGCCGGCCCCGACGCCGTCGTCGTCCGAGGGCCGCGCCTGACCGCCACCGACCACACCCATGCGACCGAGTTCGACGTCGCGGCCGGCGAGGTCGTCGACCTCTCCCTCACCTGGTACCCCTCGCACCGGCAGCCACCCGCGGCGGTGGACATCGACGCGGCCATCGACGACACGGTCGGCTGGTGGCAGGCCTGGGCCGCACGGTGCACGACTCCCCCGGCCTACGAACGCGAGGTCCGCCGTTCGCTGCTGATCCTCCGAGCGCTGACGCACGAAGACACCGGGGGCATCGTCGCCGCCGCGACGACCAGCCTGCCTGAGCAGTTCGGGGGCTCGCGCAACTGGGACTACCGCTACGTCTGGCTCCGCGACGCGTCGATGACGCTGCAGGCGCTGATCCTGCACGGCTACGTCGAGGAGGCCGATCGCTGGCGCGGCTGGCTGCTGAGGGCGATCGCCGGAGACCCGGCCGACGTGCAGATCATGTACGGCCTCGCCGGCGAGCGCCACCTGCACGAGAGCGAGATCGACCACCTGCCCGGCTACGGGGGCGCCGCTCCGGTGCGGGTCGGGAACGCCGCCTACAAGCAGTACCAGGGCGACATCTTCGGCGAGGTCATGATCGCCCTGCACGAGGCCCGCCAGCTCGGCGTCGACGAGACCGAGTACTCGTGGCCGTTGCAGCGGGCCCTGATGCAGTACGTCGACGACAATCGCACCCGGCCCGACAGCGGCATCTGGGAGATCCGCGGTGAGCTGCAGCACTTCACCCACTCGCGGGTCATGATCTGGGCCGCGCTCGATCGCGCCATCGCGGGCGTCGAGCAGTTCGGCCTCGACGGCCCGGTCGACCGCTGGCGCGAGCTCCGAGACGAGGTGCGGGCCGAGGTCGAACGCGACGGCTGGAACGCCGAACGGAACTCCTACACGCAGCACTACGACACCACCGAGGTGGACGCCTCGCTGCTGCAGCTCGCCCAGGTCGGCTTCGTCGCCGCCGACGACCCCCGCATGCTCGGCACCGTCGCCGCGATCGAGCACGACCTGCTGCACGACGGACTGCTGCTGCGCTACCGCACCGAGAGCGGCGTCGATGGGCTGGCGGGCGACGAAAACCCCTTCCTGACCTGCTCGTTCTGGCTCGCCGAGCAGTACGCGGCCTCGGGGCGGGTGGACGACGCCGTCACCCTGATGGATCGCCTGGTCGGCTACTGCAACGACGTCGGCATGCTGTCGGAGGAGATCGAGGTCGCGACGGGGCGACACGTCGGCAACACGCCTCAGGCGCTGTCGCACCTGGCGCTGGTCCGTGCGGCGGACGCGATCGGGCGCGCGCAGGCGACCCGCGCCTCCTAGGCTCCCCCGGTCGGCGGAACGGACGACGGCCGCCCTGCTCGATGCGAGCGGGACGGCCGTCGGGGTGCTGCCGTGGTTCAGGTGGGCCGGTGGATCAGGCGGGCCAGTCCGCCGGACCGGTCGAGCCGGCCGCGTACGTGTCGAGCGGCACCTGGCCGGCCTGCCACGCGTCGATCACGGGAGCGACGATGGCCCAGCAGCGCTCGGCCACGTCGCCGCGGATCGAGAGCGTCGGGTCGTCGTGGAAGATGCCGCTGAGCACCTCGCCGTAGGGGGTGAGCTCGGGCTTGCCGAGGGTCACCGACATGGTCGACTTCTCGAGGTCGAAGGGGTTGCCGGAGCCGTTGGTCGTGACGCCGAGCTCCATCGTCTCGGGGCTGATCTCGATGCGCAGCGTGTCGGGCGTCGAGGAGCCGTTGAGCCCCTCGGGCAGCGCCGGCACGGGCTTGAAGGTGATGAGGACCTCTTTGCGGATCTTCGTCATGCCCTTGCCCGAACGGAGGATGAACGGCACGCCGGCCCAACGGCGCGTCTTGACCTCGAACTCGACCTCGGCCAGGGTCTCGGTCTGACGCTCGTCGTCGACGCCGTCCTCGTCGGCGTAGGCGGGGACGTCCTTGCCGTCGATGGTGCCGGCGGAGTACTGGGCGCGACGGCTCGACGCGACGGGGTCGCCGCCCTTGACCCAGGTGGCACGCAGCACGCGCGCGATCTCGCTGCGCAGCTCGACCGAGTCGATCGACGACGGGGCGTCCATCGCGATGACCGCGAGCACCTGGAGGAGGTGGCTCTGGATCATGTCGATCAGGGCGCCGGCCTTGTCGTAGTACTGGGCGCGGCCTTCGAGACCGAGCACCTCGTCGTAGAAGATCTCGACCTTCTCGATGTTCTCGCTGTTCCAGACCGGCTCGAACAGGCGGTTCGCGAAGCGGAGGCCGATCATGTTGAGCACGGTCGCACGACCGAGGAAGTGGTCGGTGCGGTGGATGCGCTCTTCGGGGACGATCTTCAACAGCTCGGCGTTCAGCTCGCGAGCGCTCTGCTCGTCGGAGCCGAAGGGCTTCTCGAGGGCGAGGCGGAGACCCTCGGGGAGGTCGATCTCGGCCAGCGACTGGATGACCTTCGTGCTGATCGCCGGCGGGAGGGCGAAGTACATGACGGGCGTGCCCTCGCTGGCCTCGAACAGCGCCTTCAGGTGCTCGACCGTGGTGGGGTCGCCCTGGATGTAGCGGCTCGACGCGAGGGTCTTCTTGGCGAGGTCGCTGCCGGCGTCGCCGTTGAACGCCGTCTTGACGACGTCGTCCCACTCGTCGGCGCTGCGCTCGCTGCGGCCGGTGCCGATCAGCTGCACGTCGACTCCGCGGTCGCTCTTCAGCAGGCTGGCGAGGCCGGGGAGCAGCAGACGCTCGGTGAGGTCTCCGCTGGCTCCGAGGATGATGAGGGTGGTGGTGTCTGTCACTGTGCGGCTTTCATGGATGAGGGCGGCGAACGGATCGTCGCTTGTCGATCTGGCGGCGGGTGGGGTGCTCAGGCCACGAGTGTCAACGCACAGGGCGGACGGGCATTCCCGTCGACCGCCCCGGCCGGTCAGGGCACGGGTCGCGTCTCGGCGTCGGTGCCCGGTCAACCGTACTGCTCTTGGGCGGCGGGCGTCGCACCCCGTCAGTCGGCGTCGCGTCGGACGGTGTCGCGGGGCGCCTCGTCGTCCTCCGTGGCCCTGGCCGTGCCGTCGTCGCCCGTGGTGCCGTCGGCGTCCCCGGTGTCGCCGTCGGTCGCGGAGTCGCCTTCGGTCGCGGAGTCGTCGGCGGTCGCGGAGTCGTCGGCGGTGTCGGAGTCGTCGGCGGTGTCGTCGGCGGTGTCGTCGGCGCCTGCCGTCTCGGCTCCGTCGGATCCGGGGCGCACCTCCTCGGTGTCGGTCCCGGCCTCCGCCGTCCCCGCGTCCGTCTCGGAGGGCCGGGGCGCGGTGCCGTCGTCGGGGTCGAGCGCGGCGACGATGCGACCGAGCGAGACGGCGATCGACACCCCGCCGCTGGTGTCGGTGGTGGGGCGGTCGCGGTGGGCGTCGATCGCCTCCCAGAGGTCGGCGATGCGACGGCGCGCCTCGACGAACACGTCGGCGTCGGAGTCGTGGCGCCTGATCACCTCGGCGACCCCGTGCAGGGTGTGCGCCACGGCCGGGGCGAGCGAGTCGGGCATGCCGATCTGGCGGCCGATGCGCCTGCCGAGGACCCCGGAGACCTCGGCGATGTCCTGCAGATGGAACGAGACCCGCTCGAACGCGGCCAGTTCGGCGTACTCGTGGCCGAGATCGCGTCGACGCAGCAGCCACCGGGGATTCATCCGCCGCGACTCGTCGGCGTACTGCACCGACGAGCGCACGCTGTGGAGGGTCGCGGGCAGCTCGCCGACGCGCTCCTCCCAGTCGTCGTCCTCGAGGGGCCAGGGCGTCTCGAAGACGCCGGCGATCTCGTCGGCCCGCTCGGCGAGCGCCTGCCGGACCCGCCGGAGCCGCGTCTCGGCGCGCGAGGTGTTCAGAGGCGGCACGATCACGAAGTTGACGACGACGCCCACGACGACGCCGACGCCGAGCTGGACGATGTAGCCGATGCCGTACGACTCGGTGTCGGATCCTCCGAGCAGCAGCACGAACAGGCCCGCGGTGAGCACCCAGTCGCGACCGGCCCCGAGCCAGCGGATGCCGGCGAGCACGACGCCGATGCCGACCAGCACGCCGACCGCGAGGACTCCGGGCGGCCCGTCCTGCAGGGCGAAGACCGCCGTCGCGAGGGCGATGCCGACGACGACGCCCAGCAGCACCTGGATGCCCTGTCGCAAGGAGGCCCGCAGCGTCGGATACATGGCGATGACCGCGCCGAGCGGCGCGTAGTAGGGGTAGTCGGCCGCCGTGCCGGGGATCTGCGGGGCGATCCAGTAGGCGAGCCCCGCGGCGAACGCCGTCTTCACAGCCAGCAGGAGGCGCGGCTGGGCGAGCAGCACGCGGGTCCAGTGCCCGACGGCGCGGGCGTCCCGGTCGAGGGTCGAGCGGCGGTCGGTCATGGCTCGATGATGCCAGCCGGCGGGCGTCGCCGCCGGGTCGTCGACCACGTACACTGATCGAACATCTGTTCGAACCGACCCGGCCGGGGGTCTGAGCACGAGGCACCAGTCATGCGTTTCACCCATCTCCGCGTCGCGTCGTCGTTCAGCGCGCACTACGGCACCGCCCACCCGAAGACCCTCGTCGAGACCGTGGCCGGGCGACGGGCCGACGCCGCGGCGATCACCGACCGCGACGGGCTCTACGGGGCGATCCGGCACATCGGCGCGTGTCGCGCCGCGGGCGTCGACCCGATCGTGGGGGTGGAGCTGGGGTGCCGCGACGATCGGGCCGGTGCCGGCGCCGGTGCCGGTGCCGGTGCCGGCGGAGGCGGAGGCGCTGGTGCTGCGGGCGCGGGTGCTCCGGTCGATCGGATCGTCGTGCTGGCGCACGGGTCGATCGACGGCGGCGCTCCGGGTGCGGGGTGGGCGGCGCTCTGCCGGTTGATCAGCGCCGCGCACGGCCGGGCGACGCGGAAGGCGAGCGGCAGCGCGAACAGCGTGGCGACCATCGGCCGGTCACGGGTGCGGGCGTTCGTCCAGGGCGAGTCGGGGCCCGCCGCGACCGTGCTGCTCGGCCCGGACTCCGACGTGGGTCGACTGGTGCAGGCGGGTCGGCACACCGAGGCGGCGGCGTCGCTGGCCGACTGGGCGGCCGAGCTGCCGGGCGGCGTGGTGGTCGAGGTCGTCTGCCATCTGACCGAGCCGGGCGAGAGCCGCAGCATCCGGCACGCGGCCCGCATGCTCGAGCTGGCCGACCACGTCGGGGTGCCGGCCGTGCTGACCAACGCCGTACGCTACCTCGACCCCGACGAGGCGGTCACCGCCGACGTCCTCGACTCGGCGGGGCACCTCGCCGCCCTGGGCAGCTTCCGCCCGCAGCCGAACGCGCAGGCGTTCCTGAAGTCGGCCGATGCGATGCGCGCCGTCGCGCGGATGGTGACCGACGCCTCCTCGCTGCCTCGCAGCTCCGCCGACGAGATGCTGTCCGCGACCGAGCGGCTGGCCGACCGGTGCCGACTCGACCCCGCCGCCGATCTGGGCTGGGGTCGGCCGAAGGTCCCCGAGCCGAGTGCGATCGGAGTCGACGGCGATCCCGACCAGGTGCTGTTCCGCCGGGCGGAGGCGGGGATCACCGAGCGGTTCGGCGACGCCGGTCGCGCTCTGCGCGAGAAGGTCGACGAGCGCATGCGCTACGAGCTCGGCATCATCACGGGGTTCGGCTTCGCCGGGTACTTCCTGACCGTGGCCGACGTGTCGAAGCTGATGCGCGACATGAGGGTGCGGAACGCCGCACGCGGGTCGGGGGCGGGCAGCCTCGTCACCTATCTGCTGCGGATCTCGAACGTCGATCCGATCGAGCACGATCTGCTGTTCGAGAGGTTCCTCGGCAACAAGCGGGAGACGCTCCCCGACATCGACATCGACGTCGAGTCGGCGAGGCGGCACGAGGTCTACCGGGCGATCTTCGACCGGTACGGCAGCAACCGGGTGACACTCATGTCGATGCAGTCGACCTACCGGGGGCGAGGCGCCGTCCGTGACGCCGGTCTGGCGCTCGGTCTCGACGACGAGCAGATCGACCTCGTCGCCAAGAACGTCTGGCGCTCGAACGCCCGCGACCTGCGGACGGCCCTGGCCGAGAAGCCCGAGCTGCGCGAGATCGCCGAGCTGGCCCGCAGCGACGGGCAGATCGACCTGCTGGTCGATCTCAGCGAGCGACTCGACCGGCTGCCGCGGCACATCTCGATGCATCCGTGCGGGGTGATCCTCGGCGACTCCGGTCTGCTCAGCATGACGCCGGTCCAGCCGAGCGGCATCGGTCTGCCGATGAGCCAGTTCGACAAGCACGACATGAACGACGCCGGTCTGCTGAAGCTCGACGTGCTGGGGGTGCGCATGCAGAGCACGCTGGCGTACGCGCTCGACGAGATCGAGCGCGTGAACGGCTCGAGGGCCGCGGTGGCCGGTGCGCTGCCGGTGGACGCACGGTACGTGAACAGAGAGGGGCGGATCGAGCTCGACGAGATCCCGCACGACGACGAGCCGACGTTCGCGGCGATCAGGACGACGCACACGCTCGGCATGTTCCAGATCGAGAGCCCGGGGCAGCGCGAGCTGATCGGCAAGATGCAGCCCGACCGCTACTCCGACCTCATCGCCGACATCTCCCTGTTCCGCCCCGGGCCGATGAAGGGCAACATGATCGTGCCGTTCCTCGACACGAAGCACGGGTTCCAGCATCCCGACTACATCCACCCGAGCTTCGCGGGGTTCCTCGACGACAGCTACGGCGTCGTGATCTACCACGAGCACGTCCTGCGGATCCTCGAGGCGACGATGCAGGTGAGCCTCGCCGAGGCCGACGAGATCCGACGTCACATGGGCAAGGGCGACGACGACGCCCTCGAGGCGACGTTCCGCGCCCGCACCCGGGCCAACGTCGACCCCGAGACCGGGCTGCGCCGCTACGACGACGCCGACGTCGACCGCATCTGGGCCGTGCTGAAGGGCTTCGGATCGTTCGGCTTCTGCAAGGCGCACGGTGCCGCCTTCGCCCTGCCCACGTACCAGAGCGCATGGCTGAAGACGCACTACCCGGCCGAGTTCCTCGCCGGCATCCTGACCCACGATCCCGGCATGTACCCGAAGCGGCTGCTCCTGACCGAGGCGCGGCGGATGGGCATCCCGGTGCTGCCGCTCGACGTCAACGCCTCGACAGACGTCTACCGCGTCGAACGGCTGCGCGCACCCGCCACCCCGATCGCGCCGACCCGCACCGGCGACCTCGGCATCCGGCTGTCGCTCGTCGACGTGCACGGCATCAGCGACGCCGAGCTCGCCCGGGTCGTCGTGGGTCGCCCCTACGACTCGATCACCGACTTCTGGCAGCGGGCGACACCGTCGCGGTCGTTGTTCGAGCGACTCGCCCAGGTCGGGGCGCTCGACTCGCTCGCCGGCCCCGGGCGGACGAGGGGCGATGTCCTGGCCAGGGTGCGCGCGCTGACCGGCAGGTCGTCGCGGCCCCGGGCGGCCGACGTCGAGAACCAGCTCGACTTCGTCGTCGACGACTCCGACACCGTGCCCACCGGCACCCCCGACGTCGGAGTCCGCGACCGGGTGAGCGACGAGCTCGACATCCTGTCGATGGAGGTCAGCGAGCACGTCATCGAGAGCTACCGTCCGATGCTCGACGACCTCGGCGTCGTCCGGGCCGCCGACCTGCGCGACCACTGGAACGGCACGACCGTCCTCGTGGCCGGCATCCGCATCGCCACCCAGACCCCGCCGATGCGCAGCGGTCGGCGCGTCGTGTTCATCAGCCTCGACGACGGCAGCGGCGTCTCCGACTCGACGTTCTTCGACGAGGCGCAGCAGCGCGCCGGCTCCCTCCTGTTCGGCACGCAGCTCATGCTGATCCAGGGCCGCACCCGTCGCACCGGCGAGCGGGGGATCTCGCTCGAGGCCGACGACGCCTGGGATCTCAAGACGATGTGGCGGGAGTGGAGCGCGACCCGCGCCTCCTCGGCCGCCGGTCTCGACGCCGTCGACGTCGGCGCCTGACCCGCGCGTCGGCAACTCCTCCTCCCTGCCGCCCGGCCGCACCGGACGTCGGCGTGTCGCGGCCCGGCGTGACACCGGACAGGAGTTGCCGACCGGGCGTGCGTAGGGTGGCGGCATGAGCGAGCAGCACGCGAAGGGCACCTACGTCGAGCCCGGCCAGGAGTACACCCGCGACACCAACTACATCGAGGACCGCATCACGCGCGACGCCGCCGACGGCTGGCCCGTCGAGTCGGGCCGATACCGCCTCGTCGCGGCGCGGGCCTGCCCCTGGGCGAACCGCAGCGTCATCTCACGCCGACTGCTCGGCCTCGAAGACGCGATCTCGCTGGGACTGCCCGGCCCGACGCACGACGCCCGCAGCTGGACCTTCGATCTGGACCCCGACGGGCGCGACCCCGTCCTCGGCATCGAGCGCCTCCAAGAGGCCTTCTTCGCCCGCACGCCCGACTACCCGCGCGGCATCACGGTGCCGGCGATCGTCGACGTGCCGAGCGGCAAGGTCGTCACGAACGACTTCCCGCAGATCACCCTCGACTTCGCCACCGAGTGGACGGACCTCCACCGTGACGGCGCACCCGACCTCTACCCCGAGCACCTGCGCGCCGAGATCGACGAGGTGAACGCCGTGGTCTTCCGCGACGTGAACAACGGCGTCTACCGTGCCGGTTTCGCCGGGTCGCAGAAGAGCTACGAGCGCGCCTACCGCACCCTCTTCGAGCGACTCGACTGGCTGTCCGAGCGACTGACCGATCAGCGGTTCCTGGTCGGCGACACGATCACCGAGGCCGACATCCGCCTCTTCACGACCCTGGCCCGCTTCGACGCGGTCTACCACGGCCACTTCAAGTGCAATCGGAACAAGCTCACCGAGATGCCCGTGCTCTGGGCCTACGCCCGCGATCTGTTCCAGACCCCCGGGTTCGGCGACACGATCGACTTCGACCAGATCAAGAAGCACTACTACATCGTGCACAGCGACATCAATCCGACCGGCATCGTCCCCGCCGGGCCCGACCCGTCGGGCTGGCTGACCGCGCACGGTCGCGAGGAGCTCGGCGGACGGCCCTTCGGCGACGGCACTCCCCCGGCGCCGCCCCGTGCCGGCGAAGAGGTGCCCCCGCTCGTCGTCTCGTGATCGGGCCCGTCGCCCGCCTCGAGGGCATCCGCGACGATGCCCTCTCGCTCGCCGAGCGCCTCCGCAGCGACATGGAGGCGGTGGCCGAGGCCCGCGAGTCCGCGAACGTTGACGACGAGCACGACCCCGAGGGCTCGACGATCGCCTACGAGAGGTCGCAGCTCGACGCCATCCGCCGGTCGGCGCTCGACCGGGCGGACGACGCGCGCTCCGCTCTCGAGCGCCTCGCCGCGGGGACCTTCGGCCGCTGCGAGCGCTGCTCGGCGCGCATCGGGGAGGCCCGGCTCGACGCCCGGCCGACCGCTCGACTCTGCATCGACTGCGCGCGCTGACCCGCGCCTCCTGCCGAGCCGAGGAGGTGCAGGTCGGCTGCCGCCCGCCCCTCCCGGAGTCGTCTCCCTAAGCTGGTCCGTGCCCGGGCCCTCGCCCGAGCACGGATTCGGTCGAAGGAGACGGAATGAGAATCGACAGCGCCGATGTGATCGTCACGAGCCCCGATCGCAACTTCGTGACACTGAAGCTGACGACCGACGAGGGGATCACCGGACTCGGCGACGCCACGCTGAACGGCCGGGAGCTCGCCGTCGTCGCGTATCTCACCGAGCACGTCGTCCCCCTCCTCGTCGGACGGGACCCCGCCCGCATCGAGGACACCTGGCAGTTCCTGTACCGCAGCGCGTACTGGCGCCGGGGGCCGGTGACGATGGCGGCGATCGCCGCCGTCGACGTCGCCCTCTGGGACATCAAGGCGAAGACCGCCGGCATGCCGCTCTACCAGCTGCTCGGCGGCGCCTCCCGGACAGGGCTGCTGACCTACGGGCACGCCTCCGGCAAGGACCTCGAGGAGCTCTTCGACAGCATCCGGGATCACCAGGAGCAGGGGTACAAGGCGATCCGGGTGCAGACCGGAGTGCCCGGGCTGAAGTCGATCTACGGCATCGCGTCCAACGCGACCTTCGACGCCAACACCGGCGTCCGCTACGACCACGAGCCCGCTCAACGGGGTGCGCTGCCGAACGAGGAGGACTGGGACACCCGCTCGTATCTGCGTCACGTCCCCACCGTCTTCGAGGCGGTCCGCAACGAGTTCGGCCCCGAGATCCCCCTCCTGCACGATGGGCACCACCGCATGACGCCGATCCAGGCGGCCTCCCTCGGAAAGAGCCTCGAGCCGTACGACCTCTTCTGGCTCGAGGACGTCACCCCGGCCGAGAACCCCGAGGCCCTCCGCCTCGTCCGCCAGCACACGACGACGCCTCTGGCGATCGGCGAGATCTTCAACACGGTGTGGGACTACCAGCAGATCGTCCGCGAGCAGCTGATCGACTACGTGCGGAGCGCCGTGACCCACACCGGCGGCATCACGCATCTCAAACGGGTTCTCGAATATGCGGCGCAATACCAGATCAAGTCGGGCATGCACGGCCCGACGGACATCTCGCCCGTCGGGATGGCCGCCGCGATGCACCTCGGTCTCTCGATCCACAATTTCGGGATCCAGGAGTACATGAAGCACGGTGCGCGCACCGATCTGGTCTTCGACCAGGGATTCACCTTCGTCGACGGCATGCTGCACCCGGGTGATCGACCCGGCATCGGAGTCGAGCTCGACGTCGACGAGGCCGGCCGGTATCCGTACGAGAAGGCCTATCTGCCGTACAACCGGCTGGCCGATGGCACGGTGCACGACTGGTGAACCGGAGAGATCGCACCCTCTCGGAAGGACATATGCGGATATCCCATCGCCCCTGATAAAGCGAACGGCTCGTCGAATACGTCATTATTCAGTGGATTCGTGAGAAAAGCTCCAGGTGCGATTAGCGCGGAAATAAGCCATAGTGAATCCGATAAGTCGCCTCTGTGATTTGTCTAATCGCCGAACAAAGGATTCCCGTGGCCCAGAAGACCTTTATCCAACTCGTCGACGATCTCGACGGCTCGCCCATCGCCGATGGCGAGGGCCGCACTCTGACCTTCTCCCTCGACGGCGCCACGTACGAGATCGATCTGCACGACTCGCATGTCGACGAGCTCACCTCCGCGCTCTCGCCGTTCGTCTCCGCCGGCCGCCGGACGGGGCGGAAGCAGACCCCGAGCCGGGGCCCCGCCGGCAAGTCGAACCCGGCGGAGCTGCAGGCGATCCGCGAGTGGGCGCGCGCGAACGGCCACGAGGTGTCCGATCGCGGCCGCGTCTCGGGTTCGGTCCGCGAGGCCTACGACGCCGCTCACTGATCCACCGGGNACGCGTTCGACTCGACCCTGCCTGGTCAGCACGCTGAGCGTGGAGAGCACGCTGCTCCGCCGGTAGTCGGGCAGCGCCGCCGCGATCTCCGTCGTGCGGAGCTCGCCCGCCCGCAGCATCTCGGGGATGCGGTCGGCCAGCGAGTCGCCCGCACCGACCCCCTCGGGACCGGGCGAGTCCGAACCGGTCTCGTGCGCCTCCTGCAGGTACTCCGCCCTCGCGAGGTCGACGCCCTCGGCCGACACGCGACTCGACGCCCCGTCGGAGCCGGACGCCTGCGCGTAGGGCGCCAGCGTCAGCGAGCGCCCCACCCGGGCGTACACGGCGGACGGGCTGGTGCCCTGATGCTCGGCGATCTCGGGGTACGAGGCGCCACCCAGCAGCAGCACGGCCTCGCCCTCGAGCCCCAGCCACTGGCCCAGGCTCGCGATCTCCCAGCCGGCCGTGGTGACGGCGGAGCCCCACACCTCGATGTCGTCGGCGTGCTCGGTCGTGATGCGTCGCAGGTCCTCCAGCAGGTCGACGAGGCGCTCTCGGGCGTCGTCGACGATCTCGGCGGTGAACTGAGGCGGCCGGCGAAGTTTGATCGGTCGTGACATTTGTGAAAGACTATCCAAGTTGCCCTCGTGGCACCACGACGTCGCTCGGCAGTCCGGGCGTCACACCCCCTCACTTTGGAGTTCCCATGGCTTTCGCAATCGTGCGCGCCGGTGGCCGTCAGGAGAAGGTCGAGGTCGGAACGATTCTGACCGTCGACCGCCTCAAGGCCTCCACCGCAGACACCGTCTCGTTCGTCCCCGTCCTGCACGTCGACGGCGACACGATCCTCTCGGGCGACGACCTGGGCAAGGTGACGGTCGAGGGCGAGGTCCTGAACGACCTCCGCGGCCCGAAGATCGTCATCCAGAACTACAAGAACAAGACCGGGTACAAGCGTCGCATGGGCTTCCGTGCCGACCTCACCCGCGTCAAGATCACCTCGATCACGACCAAGTAGCACTGTAGAAGATCAGGAGCTGACAGCACATGGCACACAAAAAGGGCGCATCGTCCACCCGTAACGGCCGCGACTCGAACGCCCAGCGCCTCGGCGTGAAGCGCTTCGGCGGCCAGGTCGTCCTCGCCGGCGAGATCATCGTCCGCCAGCGCGGCACCCACTTCCACCCCGGCGCCAACGTCGGCCGCGGCGGTGACGACACCCTCTTCGCCCTCGCACCCGGCTCCGTCGAGTTCGGCAACAAGGGCGGCCGCAAGGTCGTCAACATCGTCGCCGCCGTCACCGCGTAGGTCTCGGCAGCACGCGCCTCGGGGCGATCGGACTTCGGTCCGGTCGCCCCGTTCCGCGTCCCGGCACGATGGAGGACGATCCTGTACCCCTCTGCCAGGTCACTGTGTGCCGCGGCGCGTAGACGGGAACGATGAGAGCACTCACCTACCAGTCGGTCACCAAAGTCTCGGTCGAGGACGTCCCCGACCCCCGCATCATCGACCCCACCGACGCCGTCATCAAGGTGACGTCCGCCGCCATCTGCGGCAGCGACCTGCACCTCTACGACGTCTTCGACTCGTACCTCGACAAGGGCGACATCCTCGGACACGAGACCATGGGTGTCGTCACCCAGGTCGGATCCGCCGTCGGACGCGTCAAGGTCGGCGACCGCGTCGTCGTCCCGTTCGTCATCGCCTGCGGCGACTGCTTCATGTGCGATCGCGGGCTCTTCTCGCAGTGCGAGACGACCCAGGTCACCGAGTACGGCTCGGGCGCGACCCTGTACGGCTTCAGCAAGCTCTACGGCCAGGTGCCCGGCGGGCAGGCCGAGCAGCTGCGAGTCCCCCTCGCGGACGCCAACCTCGTCACGGTCGGGCACGACCTGCCCGACGAGCGGTACCTGTTCCTCAGCGACATCCTCCCCACCGCGTGGCAGGGCGTCGAGTACGCGCAGGTCCCCGAGGGCGGCACGCTCGTCGTGCTCGGACTCGGACCGGTCGGCCAGTTCGCGTCCCGCATCGGCGTGCACCGCGGCTACCGCGTGATCGGCATCGACCCCGTCCCCGAGCGCCGCGCCATGGCCGAGCGCCACGGCGTCGAGGTGCTCGACCTCACGAAGGACATCGCCGACGTCGTGTCGGGGATGACCGACGGCCGCGGACCCGACTCCGTCCTCGACGCCGTCGGTATGGAGGCCCACGACCACGGCGGAGTGACCGCCGTGCAGAAGTTCGCCGCCGTCCTCCCCGACAAGGTCGGCCAGGCCGTCCTGCAGAAGGCCGGCCTCGACGCCCTCGGCGCCATGCACCTCGCGTTCGAGATCGTCCGCCGCGGCGGCACCGTGTCGCTCAGCGGCGTGTACGGCGGCACCGCCGACCCGACGCCGTTCCTCACGCTGTTCGACAAGCAGATCACCCTCAAGATGGGCCAGTGCAACGTGCAGCGGTGGATGGACACCCTGATGCCCCTCGTCGAGGACCCGGCCGACCCGCTCGGCACGATGGACCTCGTCACGCACCCCGTGCCGCTCGCCGAGGCCCCCGCCATGTACGAGCTGTTCAAGCAGAAGGACGACGGCTGCATCAAGGTGGTCCTGAAGCCCTGACCTGCAGGTCCTGACATCGACGGCACCTCACGACCCGCGCCTCCTCGGGTCGTGAGGTGCCGTCCGTGCGTGGACGGCCGACGGGAATACGACGAGTTAGCCGACAGTTCATCGAAACGCGCACCTGCGTTCATGACATTCGGAGCAATCCAGTGATGGACTTAGTGTCGAATCAACAACGAGGGTCTCGTCCCGAGCCCCCGTCGGCGACATCGAAGAGAGAACCATGGATCTCCGGACGGCCGAACACCCCAGGCCGAACCACTTCATCCTGCACCTCAGCGACACGCATCTCGTCGGCGGTGACGGCGACCTCTACGGGGCCGTCGACAGCGAGGCCCGTCTCCGGCAGATCGTCGCCGAGATCGAGGCCTCGGGAAACAGCCCCGAGGCGATCGTCTTCACGGGCGACCTCGCCGACAAGGGCGAGCCGGACGCCTACCGGAAGCTGCGCGAGCTCGTCCAGCCGATGGCCGACCGCCTCGGCGCCCAGGTCATCTGGGCGATGGGCAACCACGACGAGCGCGGGGCCTTCCGGGAGCAGCTCTTCGGCCAGCTGCCGTCGCAGCGACCGGTCGACCTCGTCTACGACGTCAACGGTCTGCGGATCATCACCCTCGACACGACCGTGCCCGGGCACCACTACGGCGAGCTGTCGGGCGAGCAGCTCGACTGGCTGGCGGAGGAGCTCAGCACCGACGCCCCCGACGGCACCATCATCGCGATGCACCACCCGCCCGTGCCGAGCGTTCAAGACCTCACCGCCCTCGTCGAGCTGCGTGACCAGGCGTCGTTGGCCGAGGTCGTCGAAGGCAGCGACGTGCGGTCGATCATCGCCGGGCACCTGCACTACTCGACCAACACGGTCTTCGCGGGGATCCCCGTCTCCGTGGCCTCGGCGACTTGCTACACGCAGGATCTCAACGCCGCGGGCGGCGGCACCCGCGGACGCGATGGCGCCCAGTCGTTCAACCTGGTGCACGTGTACGAGGGCTCTGTCGTGCACTCGGTCGTGCCGATCGGCACCTACGAGACCGTCGGCGAACGCGTCCCGGCCGACGTCGTGGCCGAGCGCCTGGCCCTCGCCGGGGTGCGCATCGCCCCGGCGGCACCGCGCCACCGGGCGACCGACACCGCGCCCGTGCCGCTGCCGCTCGCCGCGCCTGCTCGGCAGGACTACGCCCTCACCGGGCCCATCGACACCCTGTAGCGGCGGTGCCGGGCGCCTGGGGAGCCTTTCGTCGCGTCGGTTCGTGCCGGTGCCGGCCGGTGCCGGTCGGTGCTGGTCGAGAACGCGAGCAGCCGCGGTGCACGTCGGCAACTCCTCACCTGTGCGTCGCCGCGAGTCGCCCGCCCCGAGGATGCGCGGGCCGGGTCGCGAACGTCTTCACGCGTGGGGAGTTACCGACAGCGCGCGACCACACACGTGCTGAATCCGAACACGAGATCTGCGCAGGCGGCGGGACGCGCCCCGCGTCGGCAACTCCTCATCCTTGCCCGCCGAGCCAGACCGCGCCCCCGAACGAGGGTGGTCATCAGCCGAACGGTGCAGAAGCCAGGAGTTGCCGACGGTGGGCGCGGCGTCGGGCGGTACGGGAGTGCGGCCCAAGGCCCGGCCCGACGCGCGGCCCGGCGCGCGGCCCCCGGGTGTCTCCGGGCCTCAGATCTCCGGCCTCAGATCTCGGGCCTCAGACATAGACACTCAGATCTCGGAACTCAGCCCCGGGGCGGCGCGGACGCCATGGCGGCGCGCATCCGCCGCAGATACCCGTCGCGGAGCACATGGCGCAGTCGCGGCGGCAGATGCGGCACGACGACCGACGCGACGCCCATCACCCGGGCGTACCGACGGGCGGACCGGGCGCTCCACGGCAGGTCGAACCGGAGCCGGACGGTCTCGGGCAGCGACCCCAGCGTGACGCACCGCGCCACCGGCATGAGCACGCGGAGCCACCAGGGCACGTTCACGGGGTGCAGCAGCTGGCGGGCCACGCCGCGAGTGACGTCGTCGACGACGAGTGCGTCGACCGCCCCAGCCCAGTACCGGGCGAAGGCCTCGCGGTCGGCGGGCCAGAGCTCGCGGGGCATCTGCAAGGCCGTCCCCACGACGGCGTACTCCTGGTAGACCGAGTCGGCGACCTCGGGAGTCAGGGGGCCGTGCACCTGCTCGAAGATCGTCATGGCCGAGTCGTAGAGGGTCGCCGCCACCCAGAGCTGCGATGCCGGGTCGAAGGCGTCGTAGCGGACCCCCTGGCTGCCGTCGGCGTGGACGGGTCGATGCGCCCGTCCGACCTCACGGCGCACATGCGCGCGCTCCGCGGGCGAGCCGAAGACGACGGCGTACAGGTAGGTCATCGTCCCGTGCAGCCTCGACAGGGGCCGGTCGACGAAGTCGCTGTGATCGGCCACGCCATGCCCGACGGCAGGGTCGGCCAGCTGCAGCAGGATCGCCCGCCCGCCCCCGGCGAGCAGCACGGACTCCCCCGCCATGTCGCCGATGGTCCGCACATCGCTTCCGCGCAGTGTCCAGGGCAGCCTCATGCGGTCAGCCTAGAGGCCGCCCTCGGTAGGGTTCTCCCATGTCGACGCCCGATTTCGTCCTGTCCCTCCGAGAGAAGATCGGCACCGAACGGCTGTGGCTCTCGGGGGTGACGGCGGTCGTCGTCCGCGGCGACGACATCCTGCTCGTCCGTCGTGCCGACACGGGCGCCTGGACGCCGGTCACGGGCATCATCGATCCAGGTGAGCACCCCGCCGACGCGGCCGTCCGAGAGACCCTCGAGGAGGCCGGCGTCGTGGCCGTGCCCGAGCGTCTGGCCGCCATCGGCGTGACCGACGAGATCGTCTACGGCAACGGCGACCGAGCCCAGTACATCGACCATACGTTCGTCATGAGCCACCGAGCGGGCGAACCCCACCCGGCCGACGGCGAGAACACCGAGGCGCGCTGGTTCTCGACGACGGCGCTTCCCCCGATGAGCACCGAGATGACCCGGCGCATCGAGGCCGCGCTGTCCGACGAGGTCGCCGCGCGCTTCGGCACGACGCCCTCCTGACCCGAGCCACCCGAGACGCGCAGGGCGCTCGAGCGACCCGCGACCCCCGTGGGAGCCGAGGAGGCGCGGCAGACCCCCGCAGACCCAGCAGACCCGCCGGGACGTTCAGCCCTCGAGGCTGCCCTGCACTCCGCCTGCGCGCAGCGAACGACGATCCTGTTCGGCGCTCTCGCGAGCGACGCGATCCATCTCGGCCTGCTCCCACGGGGCGGCGAACGGGTAGTAGCGCTCGAGGAAGTCCGTCACCGTCGCGGTGCGCTCTTCGTCGCTGACCTCGGGGAAACTGCCGTCGTTGAGGCAGAAGAAGTCGTCGGACCGCTTCTTGAGGAGGTCGGACAACGAGGCGAGGCCCGAGACCATCGTCGTGTCGATGTAGCTGACGCGCGCGTTCTCCTGGACGATCGCCCGCCCGGTCATCAGCGAGTAGTAGTGGTACAGCGAGTTGGTGACGGAGATGTTCTCCTTCGCCCGGAAGGGACTCGCGGCCGTCGCGGCGAACTCGGCCGCGAACTCGTGCTCGAGCTCGTACATCACGCTGCGTCGGAGGGGCGCGGCCGTGTGCTCGAGGTGCCGGGTGGTGACGCGTCCGAAACGCTGCTGGAGCAGACGACGATTGACCCGGGCGGCGTTCTCGAAGCCGCTGCGCTCGGGGTTGTTCAGCCCGAGGCCGATGCGGGTGTCGGCCTCGATGAACTTCGTCACCGACCCCGGTGAGAAGAACATCGACGGCGCGACCGGGCGACCGAAGAACATGTCGTCGTTCGAGTACAGGAAGTGCTCGCTGAGACCCTCGATGTGGTGCAGCTGCGATTCGACGGCCTGAGAGTTGTGGGTCGGCAGATACGACAGGTCGGAGAAGAACTCCTCGCTGCGCACGACGCGCACCCGCGGGTGGTCGCCGAGCCACTCGGGGACAGGCGAATCGGTGGCGATGTAGATGGTGCGAACCCAGGGGGCGAACATGTAGACCGAACGGAGCGCGTACTTCAGCTCGTCGATCTGGCGGAACCGAGCCGGGGCGTCGTCTCCCTCGCCCACGACGTGCCGCTTGGCCTGAGCTGCACGGGCCCGCTGGTACTCGACGGAGTTCCCGTCGACCCAGGAGAAGATCAGGTCGATCTCGAACGTGATGTCCGTCGCGTGGTCGTCGAACATGTGCGCCAGGGTGGGCCACTCGAGCCCGAAGCGCTCGACGGTGCCTTCGACGGCCTCGTCGCGCGGGAGGGCGGTGCGCATCAGGGCGTTCTCGGTCGGGGCGAGGATCTCGTCGTCCGTGACGATCCAGAACTCGACCTGCACGGCCGTGCCCGCACCGTAGCGCAGACGGCCGATGGGCTCGACCCTCGGCCGGTAGATCTTGAAGATGCGTTCGGCCTCGACGTCGAGACCGCCCTCGACGACCAGCACCGCCCGCGATTTGCCGGCCTTCGCGTAGAACGGCTCGCTCGCGGACGCCTCGACCATCGCCGTGACGAAGGCCTCACGGTGCACGATGTCGATCGCGATCACCGGACGGATGTCGTTGCCTCGCACGAGGAGGTAGGGCACGTCCGCCTCGTCGAGGACCCGACGGAGGTACAGCAGGTCTTCGATCATCGACTGCTGCGGCGTCAGATGGCCGTTCAGCAGTGTGAACTGCCCCTTGCGGAGCACGATGTCGTCGCGATCGAGACCACCGGATCGGGGACGAGGGGTCAGGAGCGGACTCTCCGTCGTACCGGTGATCTCGGTGACCATTCAGACTCAACCTTCCGTGCGGGCCTCGGGTAGGCCGCTGCACCCTGGGGGAACATTTGATTTTAGCGGTAGCTCGCGCACTCCGCTCGGTGGACCGCCGCGGGAGGGCCTGCCGTCAGCGACGAGTGGCGGCCCGGCCGGTCGTGCCGGCCTCGTCGGTCGGCACCTTGACGACGACGCCGACCGCGATGAACACCCCCGCGGCGACGAACTGCAGCGCCGCCCAGGGCTGACCGGTGATCGGGATCACGACGACCGGATTCCAGATGACGGCGACGGCCGCGAGGAGGGGCGTCGCCCACCAGGTCCGGCCGCGGACGGCGAAGACCAGCATGATCAACGCCAGGATCGACACGACGTAGCGGAAGCCGATGAACAGCCCCGAGTCGAGCAGCACGACCCCGACGACGAGCGCCAACGCCCCCAGCAGGCCGGGGGCCAGGGCGGGGCGGGTATATGCGGGTGCGGTGGGCGTGGGCACGGAAGACCTCTCGATGGACCGCAGACGGCCTGCGGGCGTACCGACCGAGCCTATCGGGCGCCCCCGTGCCGGAACTCAGTCGATGTCGTACGGGATGTTCAGCACGCTGAGCGGCCGACTCATAGGCGGTTCGTCGCGCAGACGCTCGAGACCCGGTCGCAGCTCGTCGAGCCAGGCCTCGTACCCCTCAGGGGTCAGCCGCCCGTTCTCGGTCGTGAATTCGGGCCTGATCGCCTCGCCCGCGTCGTCGGCGAGAGCCGGCCAGAGATCGAGGTACTGCGCCCTCACCGTGGACGAGAACTGACGGAGGTGCCGGTTGGCGTCGCGGATGCGCGGCGCGAGCTCGGCCCCGCGAGGCAGGATGGACTGCAGCAGCAGTCGACTGCCCGGCAGCTCCCGCCGGAGGGTCACGAGCAGACTCTCGACCCCGCGCACGACCTGCTCGACGGACCGCCGGGCGGTGAAGTCGTTCGTGCCGATGAGGAGGACCACCGAGTCGGGTTGCGCCGCCACGATCTGATCGACCCTCTCGGCCAGTGTGGCCGTGGTGTCGCCGTCGACACCGAGGTTCACGACGTCGTCTCCGGGGAACCAGGTGCCCCAGTCTCCGGCCCGGGTGACGTCGTCTCCGACGAACACCACTTTCTCATCGTTCGACATGTCCGACCTCTCTGTACAAAGCACTGTCGGCCCATGGTGTCAGCAACCGCTGGGAAGCGACAAGGAGGCGCGGCGCACTCACGCGACGCCGGTCGCGTCGGCCGGCCCCGCAGCCGATGCCGGGACGGACGACGCAGCGGTCGCCGAGGTCGTCGCCCCGGCAGGAGCCACGGACCGCTCGGCGGCGTCCCTCTCGGCCGTGGCGGTGATGCGCTTGAGCATGCCCGAGAAGATCACCCCGTGGAACGGCAGGATGGCGAACCAGTACAGGCGCCCGCCCAGCCCCTGCGGGAAGAACACCGCACGCTGGCGGTAATGCGAACCGCCCCCGTCGACGGGAGTGACGGTCATGTCGAGCCACGCGCCTCCCGGGACCTTCATCTCGGCGCGCAGGCGCAGCAGCGTGCCGTGCTCGAGCTTCTCGACCCGCCACCAGTCGAGCGCGTCGCCGACGCGGAGGGTCGTCTGGCTGCGACGGCCTCGCCGGAGGCCCACCCCGCCCACGAGGCGGTCCATCCAACCCCGTGCGGCCCACGCGAGCGGGAACGAGTACCAGCCGTTCTCGCCGCCGATGCTCTCGACGACGCGCCAGAGCTCGGCCGGCGGCGCGGACGTCTCGGTCTCGCGATCGTCGGTGTAGACCGTGTGGCCCGACCAGTCGGGGTCGCTCGGCAGCAGATCGCTCGGGGCCCCCGAGACGCTGCTGTCCTGCCAGCTCGTCTCGACGTCGCCGTCCTTCTCGCGCTGCAGGGCCAGACGGACGGCCACCCGGTAACGCAGCAGACCGGCCGACGGCGGCGCGATGTAGCGGTCGATGTCGCGCTCGTGGACGACGCAGTCGTACTGCAGGGATGCGATGATCGGCACGGCCAGCGCACGCGGCACCGGGGTGACGAGGTTGACCCACTGCGAGGCGAGCCACGGTGTGAACACGGGCAGAGACGCGATGGGGCGCTGCTTCAGCCCCGCTTCGAGCGCGTAGCCGTTCATCATCTGGCCGTAGCGCAGGACGTCCGGCCCGCCGATGTCGAAGGTCCGGTTGACGTCGGACGGAACGTCGGCCGCACCGAGCAGATAGTGCAGCACGTCGCGGACCGCGATCGGCTGGATGCGGTTGCGGACCCACTTGGGCGCGGGCATGTACGGGAGCACGTCGGTGAGGTGGCGGATCATCTCGAACGAGGCCGAGCCCGACCCGATCACGACGCCGGCCTGGAGCGCGACGGTCGGCACGCCGCTCGCGAGCAGGATGTCGCCGACGTCCTTCCGCGACTGGAGATGCTTCGACAGCTCGCCGTCGGGGTGCAGACCACCGAGGTAGACGATGCGCCCCACCCCGGCCGCCGCCGCCGCGTCGGCGACCGCATGAGCGGCCTGCGACTCGGCCTGCCCGAAGTCGCCCTTGCCGCCCATGGCGTGCGCGAGGTAGTAGACGACGTCGACGCCCGCCATCGCGGGTGCGACCGAGTCGGGGTCGGTGAGGTCGCCCTGGAGGATCTCGACATGTCGGGCCCAGGGGACGTCGACGAGCTTCTCGGGCGAGCGGACGAGGACGCGGACGTCCGCCCCGGCCTCGACGAGTCGCGGCGCGAGGCGACCGCCGATGTAGCCAGTCGCCCCGGTGACCAGCACGCGTCGTCGCGCCACGGCGCCGTCCACGTCGGTCGGGTCGTCGGACGGGGGGACGTCGGAGGCTCGATTCTCTGGCACGGCCCCACCGTACGCCGCACCCCCGACAGCGAGCATCGACCGGCTTCGGACGATCGGGCCGACGCGGCCGGCGGAGCTGACGCGGGCGTCGCGGCCGACGGAGCCGATCCGACGCCGGCGTGGCGCGCAGACGCGCCACCGCCGATCAGGCCGGGGCGGGGACCCCGAGGATCTCGCGCGTCCGTCTCACGTCGGCGGCGATGTGCTCGATGAGGGCGTCGAGTCCGTCGAACCGGACGTTGCCGCGCACCCAGTCGACGAAGTGGACCGTCGCCTCTCGACCGTAGAGGTCGAGGGTCACGTCGAGCAGGTGCGCCTCGACCTGCTTGGCGGGGACGCCGTCGAAGGTGGGGTTGTTGCCGACCGACACGGCCGCGGGGTAGGTGACCCCGTCGATCACGACCCGGGCGGCGTAGACCCCGTCGGCGGGGACGAACCCCTCGCTGAACGGTGCGAGATTCGCCGTCGGGAACCCCAGCTCGCGGCCGCGCTGCTCGCCGTGCACGACGACGCCGCGGACTGCCGGCTCGCGCCCGAGCAGATGACCGGCCTCGCGCACGCGCCCCGAGTCGAGCAGCTCGCGGATCCAGGTCGAGGAGGCGCGGCGCCCGCCCGCAGGACGCACGTCGTCGATCGACACGACCCTGAAGCCCCGCGACCCGGCCAGCTCACGGAGCGTCGCGACGGAGCCGCTCCCCCGGACGCCGAACCGGAAGTCGTCGCCGACGAAGACCACCCGGGCGTGCAGGGCGCCCACGAGGATCCGGTCGACGAACTCGGTCGGCGTGAGCGCCCTGAGCTCGTCGTCGAACGGCAGCATCAGGGTCGCCGCCACCCCGGCCGCGTCGAGCAGCTCGCGTTTCTGGCGGTTGCTGACCAGAGCCGTCGGGACCCGGTCGGGCTGGAGGACGGCGAGGGGGTGGCGGTCGAAGGTCACGACGGTGGACGTCAGCCCCTCGGCGGCCGCGACCTCCTCGAGCAGGTCGATGACCGCTCGATGACCCACGTGCACGCCGTCGAACTTGCCGATGGTCACCGCGCTCGGTCCGAACCCCTCGGGGACGTCGGCCGCCGATCCGTAGAACTCCATCAGCGGGAGCCGCCGCGGGGTCTCGTGCGAGCCAGCCAGATCATGCCCAGCACGGGGAGGACGAGCGGGATGAAGCCGTACCCGCGACCGAAGAACGACCAGACGGTGTCGTCGGGGAAGAGCTCGGGGTCGAGGGTGGTCAGCAGGCCGACGATCAGCACGCCGGCGAGCTCGAAGGCGATCGTGGCCCACGCGACCGCGTACGAGGTCCGGCCGCGGGTGATCAGCGACACGGTGGCGACGATGTAGACGACGGCCGCGAGGGCGCTCAGCGTGTAGGCGAGCGGGGCCTCGGAGAACTGCTCGAGGATCTGGAAGACCGAACGCCCGGTCGCTGCTAGGGCGAGCACGGCGTAGACGACGATCAGCACACGTCCGACACCGACCGCGCGCGTTGACTTCTGAGTGTCCATCACGACCAAGGATATGACTCGGGGTCGCCGTTCGACGACCGGGGAGGGTGGAGGGAGATCATGCCGTCTGCACCGTCCAGATCTGGAGCATCCGGTAGACCATGACCGCGACGGCGAAGACCGCGGCGGCCAGGACGACGTTGCTCCAGCGGGAACGGTCGACCAGCGCCCACACGACGGCCAACGGCGGCAGCAGGATGGCGGAGATCAGATAGATGTAGAACTCGACCACGTTGCCGGTCGGATCGTTGCCGGCGAAGGGAGCGACGATCGCCACCACCAGCTGCACGAGGAGCAGCACCAGGACGAGCGCGGTCGCCCCGACGGTGATGTCGTTCGGCAGACGCCCCGAGAAGCCCGCGACGAGGCAGACGATGCCCGCCACGCAGGCCACGACGACCTGCACCCAGGTGAACCACTCGATCACAGGACGACCTCGTCGCTCGGGAAGTTGACGATGGGTCTCGCACGCCCGCCGCTCACCGAGACGAGCCCGGCGAGAGCGCCGTGAGGCGTGAGGGCCGCGATCGGCCCGTCGGCGTCGTCGAGTGCGAGGGCCACGCGCTTGCCGTGGCCCAGGTCGGTCGCCTCGTCGGCGGTCATGCGCCACACCGGGAACAGCGTCTCGGCGACGTCCGCCGGCGCGAGCAGGGCGGGTGCGACGTCGATGCCCTCGAGGACGGAGGCGCGGGTCACGTCGAACGGCCCCACGCGAGTCCGGCGCAACGCCGTCAGATGCCCGCCGACGCCGAGTGCCGCGCCGAGATCTCGGGCCAGCGCCCGGACGTACGTCCCCGACGAGCACGACACCCGCACGTCGAGGTCGCGGACGATCAGACCGTCGACCACGGTCTCTCGCCGGTCGAGGACGGTGAACTCGGAGATCGTCACGTCGCGAGCCTTCAGCTCGACCTCGACGCCCTCGCGGGCGAGGTCGTAGGCGCGGCGACCGTCGACCTTGATGGCGCTGACCGTGGTCGGCACCTGGCTGATCGGACCCGTGAGGGCTGCGACGCCCTCGTCGATCGCGGCATCGGTGACCGACGCGGCGGAGGCACGGCCGATCACGTCGCCCTCGCTGTCGTCGGTGGTGGTCGAGACGCCGAGGCGGATGGTCGCGTCGTAGCCCTTGTCGAGACCGACGAGGAACGTCAGGAGCCGGGTCGACGAATTGAGACCGACGACGAGCAGACCGGTGGCCAGGGGGTCGAGCGTGCCGGCGTGGCCCACCTTGCGGGTTCCCGCTGCGCGTCGTACCCGGGCGACGACGTCGTGGCTGGTGATGCCCTGCGGCTTGTCGACGAGGAGGATGCCGCTGTTCACCAGACGACGTTATCGCAGGTCGAGGCGGCCCCGTGCCGCACCGCGCTCAGCATGCGTCGTCGAATCGTCGACGCGGATGCTCCGGATCGTCGTTGCCGACGACGGCGGAGGCCGTGGCACGACCCGCCGTGCGGGCGTCGCCCACCGACACCCACACCCGGTAGTGCCAGATGCCCGACAACCCGGGGCGGCTCATGTCGGTGCCGTCGACCACCAGGACGGCGTCGGCCGGACCCGTCACCCAGGTGGGCTCGAGCGCGCGATCCGCCTCGGCGTCGAAGGCCGCCTCGACCCAGCCCGTGCTGCCACCGAGGAGGAACGGCTCGACGAGCACTCGACGCAGGACGCTCTCGTCGAGCTCGGGTTCGGCGTCGCGCGGCGCCGACGCCGGTCGTCGGGAGAAGGCACGGAGGGAGGCGCGGAAGGCCGTCTGACCGGACTCGCGGATCGCCTCGGCGAGGTCGTCGGCGAAGGGGCCCACCCCCGGGGCACCGGCGGTGTCGCCGTCGACGGCGACGACGACCCGGCCGCGGCCGTAGTTGTGCACGATCTCGGCCGCGAGCTCGCGGAGGGTGTCTTTCTTGGCCGGGGCCCATCTGGTCGTCATGCGTCCACGCTACGCCGCACCTCCGACAACGAGCGGGGACCGCCGTGCGCCGACGCACGTAGGCTCGTCCGGTGAGCATCTCCCCCGCCGTCGCCGCGTGGTTCCGAGTCGAAGGTCGCGATCTTCCGTGGCGCCGCCCCGGGTTCACCGCCTGGGGCACTCTCGTCAGCGAGATCATGCTGCAGCAGACGCCCGTGGCCCGGGTCGTGCCGCGCCTCGAGCTGTGGCTCGAGCGCTGGCCGACGCCTCGCGATCTCGCCGCGTCGCCCGCGTCGGAGGCGGTCCGCGCGTGGGATCGACTCGGCTACCCCCGCCGGGCGCTGGCCCTCCACGCCGCGGCCATCGCCATCGTGGAGCGCCACGACGGCGTCGTCCCCGAAGACGTCCCCTCCCTGCTCGCGCTGCCGGGAGTCGGCGACTACACGGCGCGTGCCGTCGCCGTGTTCGCCTTCGGACACCGCCATCCGGTGGTCGACACGAACGTCAGGAGGGTCCTCGCCCGTGCCGTCGAGGGACTCGCCGAACCGTGGGCCCCGAAGGCCGGTCGCGACCTCCCCCTCATGGAGGCGCAGCTGCCCGAGGACGCCGAGGAGGCGCGGGTCGTCAGCGCAGGAGTCATGGAGCTGGGTGCGCTGGTCTGCACGGCGCGCTCGCCCCGGTGCGACGTGTGCCCCCTGATCGACCGGTGCGCGTGGGTGCTGGCCGGACGTCCGGAGCATGTCGGCCCGCGCCTCCGGGGCCAGGCGAGGTTCGAGGGCTCGGACCGTCAGGTCCGGGGCCTCATCATGGCCGAGCTGCGCGCCAGCGACGTACCCGTGTCGCAGACGGAGCTCGACGCCGTCTGGGCGGACGCGGCGCAACGCGAACGCGCCCTCGCCGGGTTGATCCGTGACGGACTCGCCACGGGGTCGTCCGACGAGGGCTACGTCCTCGCCGACTAGCGGTTCGGGGCGTCGGACTCGTCGGGGTCGCCCGAGGTCGGCGTGACGGCCGCCTCCTCGTCGTCCGCGTCGATGTCGTCCTCGTCGTCGTCGAGATCGCGGGGCTTCACGTACGGGTCGGCGTCACCGGCGAACTCCGCGGACGAGGCCATCGTCTGGCTCTCGTGATCACGCTGTCGCGCCTCCTGCAGGAGACGGTCGATCGAGGCCGCGTTCTCGGGCAGGGCGTCGAGGATGAACTCGAGGCTCGGTGTCAGCCGCGCCGTGATGTTCTTGCCGACCTCGCTGCGGAGCATGCCGGTCGCCGACTTGAGTGCGGCACCGGTGTCGCGACGTTCTTCGTCGGTGCCGTAGACCGTGTAGAAGATCGAGGCGTGCTGCAGGTCGCCGGTCACCTTGACGTCGGTGATCGTGACGAATCCGAGGCGGGGGTCTCTGATGCCGCGTTCGAGACGTCGGGCGACGATCTCCTGGATGCGGTCGGCCATCTTGCGGGCGCGTTGCGCGTCGACCATTGTGAGCTCCTTCGTGCTGTTCGCCGTCGTGGCGAGAGGGGTGAGGCCCCGCCCCGACCGTAGTCGGAGCGGGGCCTCGTGTGCTGCGATGACGCCGGGGGTCAGACCCGCGGCTTCTCGACCATCTCGATGGTCTCGATCTCGTCGCCGATCTGGATGTCGTTGAACTTGCCGAGACCGATACCGGCCTCGAAGTCCGTACGGACCTCGGTGACGTCGTCCTTGAAGCGACGGAGCGAGTCGATCGCCAGGTTGTCGCCGACGACGACGCCCTCGCGGATGACCCGGGCCCGGGCGTTCCTGGTGATCGTTCCGGAGCGGACGATGACACCGGCGATGTTGCCGACCTTCGACGAGCGGAAGATCTCGCGGATCTCGGCGACACCGGACTGCTTCTCTTCGAACTCGGGCTTGAGCATGCCCTTGAGCGAGTTCTCGATGTCTTCGAGCGCCGCGTAGATGACCGAGTAGAAGCGGACGTCGACACCCTCGCGAGCAGCGCGCTCGCGAGCCTTCGTGTCGGGTCGCACGTTGAACCCGATGATGACCGCGTTGTCGACGGTCGCCAGGTTGACGTCGCTCTCGGTGACCGCACCCACACCGCGGTGGATGATGCGCAGCTGCACGCTGTCGTCCACCTCGATCTTGAGCAACGACTCCTCGAGCGCCTCGACGGCACCCGACACGTCGCCCTTGATGATGATGTTGAGCGCTTCGACCTTGCCCTCTTCGAGTGCGCGGGTGAAGTCCTCCAGCGAGATGCGCTTGCGGGCCTTGGCCAGCGAGGCGTTGCGCTCGACGGCTTCGCGCTTCTCGGCGATCTGGCGGGCCGTGCGGTCCTCCTCGGTGACGAGGAAGGTGTCACCGGCTCGCGGGACGCTCGACAGACCCTGCACCAGCACGGGGCGGCTGGGGTAGGCCTCGAGGACGGCCTCGCCGTTCTCGTCCATCATCGCTCGGACGCGGCCGTAGGCCGTGCCGGCGACGATGGCGTCTCCGACGCGCAGCGTGCCCGACTGGATGAGCACCGTCGCGACGGCACCGCGTCCCTTGTCGAGACGGGCCTCGATCGCGACACCACGAGCGTCCTTGTCGGGGTTCGCCCGCAGGTCGAGACCGGCGTCCGCCGTGAGGAGGACGGCCTCGAGCAGCGCGTCGATGTTCTTGTTGTCGCGCGCCGACACGTCGACGAACATGACGTCTCCGCCGTACTCCTCGGCGACGAGGCCGTATTCGGTGAGCTGCTGACGCACCTTGGCCGGGTTCGCACCCTCTTTGTCGATCTTGTTGACCGCGACCACGATCGGCACGTTGGCCGCCTGGGCGTGGTTCAGCGCCTCGACCGTCTGCGGCATGATGCCGTCGTCGGCCGCGACCACGAGGATCGCGATGTCGGTGACCTGCGCACCACGGGCACGCATGGCGGTGAACGCCTCGTGACCGGGTGTGTCGATGAAGGTGATGGCGCGCTCGACGCCCTCGTGCGGTGCCCAGACCTGGTACGCGCCGATGTGCTGGGTGATGCCACCGGCTTCGCCGGCGACCACGTTCGCATTGCGGATCGCATCGAGGAGTCGCGTCTTACCGTGGTCGACGTGACCCATGACCGTGACGACGGGAGGACGGATCTGCAGGACGGACTCGTCCTCGTCCTCGAGCTCCTGCTCGAGGTCGATGTCGAAGCCCTCGAGGAGCTCCTTGTCTTCGTCTTCGGGCGAGACGACCTGGATGTTGTAGCCGAGCTCTTCGCCGAGGACCTGGAAGGTCGCCTCGTCGAGGGACTCGGTCGCCGTCGCCATCTCACCGAGGTGGAAGAGAACGGTCACCAGGTTGCCGGGGCTCGCGTCGATCTTGTCGGCGAAGTCGCTGATCGAGGCGCCGCGACGGAGACGGACGATCGTGCTGCCGTCGCCACGGGGGACGCTGACGCCACCCAGCGACGGAGCCGAGCGCATCTCGAACTCGGCCCTCTTCGTCCGCTTCGACTTGCGGGCCTTGCTCTTGCCGCCACCGCGACCGAAGGCACCGGCCGTGCCGCCACCGGGGCCACGACCGCGACCGCCGCCGCCACCGGCGGGACGGGGCGGGCCGAAGCCGGGGCGGAATCCGCCTGCAGCGCCGGGAGCGCCGCCACCGGGACGCTGGAACCCGCCACCGGCACCGCCGGGACGGGCACCCGCACCGGCGGGACGCTGGCCGAAGCCGTTGGGACGGGGGCTGGCACCGACGCCGGGGCGGGGTGCACCGGGACGAGGGGCGCCGGGACGCGGAGCCATCGGGCGCGGGCCCGCTGCGCCACCGGGACGCGGCATGCTGCTGGCCGCACCGGAGCCTGCGGGACGGGGGGCGCTCGGCCGACCCATGCCCTGGTTGCTCGCGAACGGGTTGTTGCCGGGACGGGGTGCGCCCGGGCGCGGTCCGCCGGGCTTGGGGCCGGCGGCACCGGGCGTGGCGGTGTCGGCGGCGGGTGCGGCCGTGTCGTCTTTCGCCGCAGCGGCTGCGGCGCGCTGCGCCTCGGCCTGAGCCTGGCGCTCGGCGACGGTCAGCGGGGCCACGGGCGCCGGAGCAGCCTCGACGTCGGGCTCGGCGACCGGGGCGGCAGCCGGTTCGGGCTCGGCCACCGGGGGCTTGGGGGCAGCGGGGCGGGGACCGCCGGGCTTGGGTGCCGACGAGGCCGGAGCCTTGGGGGCCGCCGGTGCAGCGGGTGCGGCCGAGGATGCAGCCGGCGTGGCGGCGGGCTTGGCGGCGCCGGCGAACGCCTGACGCAGCTTGCGAGCCACGGGGGGCTCGACGCTGGAGGACGGGCCCTTGACGAACTCGCCCATCTCCTTGAGCTTCTCTAGTGCGGTCTTGCTGTCGATCCCCAGCTCGCTGGCGATCTCGTGTACGCGTGGTTTAGCCACAGTTCTCCTGTCTCGGGCTCCTCCCGAGACGGGAAGAGCCTTCAGTTCTGGACGGGTCTCATTTCGAGCCGCTCATTAGTTGTCCATGTGCCGTTCAGCCTGTTCTGTCGTGGCTACTGGTCGTGCAGCGGTGATCCGCGTGAAATAGGCGCGGAGCTCGTCGATGTCGGGTTCGGAGTCGAGGCGGAGTGCACGGCGGAAGGCCCTGCGCTTCGCTGCCGACTCGAACGCGTCGATCGACGGCGTCAACCACGCACCCCGCCCGGGGAGCGACGCGGTCGGGTCGACCACGAGGCGTCCGTTTCGGGCGACGACCCTCACGAGTGAGGATCGCGGAGCGCGCGCTCGAGTACCGATGCACGTTCTGACGGGATCCACCTTACCCCCTCGGGTCGTCGGATACGAGACGCACGGTCTCGGCGATTCAGTCGTCGGCGAGGATGCTGTCGGGCTGGACGGCTCATCCGTGTGACCGGATCGCCATCCGCTCAGTCGTCTTCGAGGATGCTGTCGGGCTGGATGTCGATCCGCGCGCCCGTCAGCTTCGCGGCGAGGCGGGCGTTCTGGCCCTCCTTGCCGATGGCGAGCGAGAGCTGGTAGTCGGGCACGAGCGCGCGGACGGCCTTCGTCGCCTTGTCGATGACGAACGCCGACGACACCTTGGCCGGCGACAGGGCGCTGGCCACGAAGACGGGCAGGTCGCTCGAGTAGTCGACGATGTCGATCTTCTCGTCGTTCAGCTCGGTCTGCACGGCACGGACGCGCGCGCCCATCTCGCCGATGCAGGCGCCCTTGGCGTTGACGCCGGCCTCGGTGGCGCGCACGGCGATCTTGGTGCGGTGACCGGCCTCGCGCGCCAGCGACACGATCTCGACGACGCCGCTCGCGATCTCCGGCACCTCGAGCGAGAACAGCTTGCGGACGAGCGACGGGTGCGTGCGCGAGACCGTGATCTGCGGCCCCTTCGTGCCCTTGCTCACACCCGTCACGTAGACGCGGATGCGCGACCCGTGCACGTACTTCTCGCCCGGCACCTGCTCTTCGGGCGGCAGGATCGCCTCGATGGTGCCGAGGTCGACGTGCACCATGCGGGGGTTCGGCCCCTGCTGGATGACGCCGGCGACGATGTCGCCCTCACGGCCCTTGAACTGGCCGAGCACCTTGTCGTCGCCGATGTCGCGGAGACGCTGGTTGATCACCTGCTTGGCGGCGAACGCGGCGATGCGACCGAAGTCGCTCGGGCTGTCGACGGACTCGCCGACGACCTCGCCCTCCTCGTCGCGCTCGATGGCGAAGACGGACACGTGGCCGGTCTTCCGGTCTAGTTCGACGCGAGCAGCCGGAACGCGGCTCTCGGGCTGGTCCGTGTGCTTCAGGTAGGCCGTGAGGATGGCCTGCTCGATGATGCCCACGAGCTCGTCGAAGGGAATTTCACGCTCGCGCTCCATGAGGCGCAGCACACTCAGGTCGATGTCCACTGAGGGCCTCCACTATTCAGATCTGCAGGCTGCACGCGCGGTGGCGCACACAGCATCCCCCTACGGTACCCGAGTGAGGGGCGACCGCGGGACGGCCGGCCCGGTCGACCCCCGCCTCCTGGGCTCGGAGCCGAGGAGGCGCGGGTCGACCGCCGCTCAGACGGTGCGGGGAGCCGAGAGGGTCGCGACCGCCTCGGCCACGGGCACGGGGGTCCGCTCACCGGTGCGGCGATCCCAGAGCTCGACGATCCCCTCGCCGGCGGAGCGTCCGACGACGACGATCTGCGGGACGCCCAGCAGCTCGGCGTCGCCGAACTTGACCCCGGGCGAGACCTTGGGGCGGTCGTCGTAGAGGACGTCGAGTCGATGCGCCTCGAGATCGGCAGTGAGCTTCTCGGCGACCTCGAACACGACCGGGTCCTTACCGGTCGCGACGACGTGGACGTCGAAGGGCGCCACGTTCGCGGGCCAGACGAGCCCCTTCTCGTCGTTGTTCGACTCGGCGATGACGGCCAGGATGCGGGTCACGCCGATGCCGTACGAGCCCATCGTCACCGTGGCCTGCTTGCCGTTCTCGTCGAGCACCTTGAGCCCCAGCGCCTCGGCGTACTTGCGACCCAGCTGGAAGACGTGGCCGATCTCCATGCCGCGCGCCGTCTCGATGGGACCGGAGCCGTCGGGGGCGGGGTCGCCCTCGCGCACCTGGGCGGCCTCGATGACGGCGTCGGGGGTGAAGTCGCGACCGGCGACCAGACCGGAGACGTGGACGCCCTGGCGGTTCGCCCCGGTGACCCAGGCGGAGCCCTCGACGACGCGGGGGTCGACGACGTAGCGGATGCCCGAGTCCGACTCGAGTCCGAGCACCTGCGGGCCGAGGTAGCCCTTGACGAGCACGGGGTTCTTCGTGAAGTCGGCGTCGCCCGCCGCGTCGACCTCGGCCGGTGCGAACGCCACCTCGAGTCGCTTCATGTCGACGTCGCGGTCGCCGGGCAGCCCGACGACGACGAGCTCGCGCGAGCCGTCGAGGTGACTGAGCGCCACGACGACGTTCTTGAGCGTGTCGCCCGCCGTCCAGTCGCGGCCGTCGGCCCGGGGGTGGCTCTCGTTGAGCTGGTCGACGAGCGACGCGATCGTCGGCGTGTCGGCGGGCTCGAGCTCGTGCGCCTCGGGCAGACCCTCGAGGGCGATCGACTCGGGCACGACGGTCGTGAAGGCCTCGACGTTGGCCGCGTACCCGCCCGCGGAGCGCACGAACGTGTCTTCGCCGACGGCCGTCGGGTGCAGGAACTCCTCGCTGCGCGAGCCCCCCATCGCCCCGGCGTCGGCCTTGACGATCACGTACTCGAGACCGAGTCGCGTGAAGATGCGCTCGTAGGCGTCGCGCTGGGCCTGGTAGCTGGCGTCGAGACCGGCGTCGGACACGTCGAACGAGTAGGCGTCCTTCATGGTGAACTCGCGACCGCGCAGCAGACCGGCCCGCGGACGGGCCTCGTCGCGGTACTTGTCCTGGATCTGGAAGAGCGTCAGGGGCAGGTCTTTGTACGACGAGTAGAGGTCTTTGACCAGCAGCGTGAAGGCCTCTTCATGCGTCGGCGCGAGCAGGTAGTCGCCCCCCTTGCGGTCTTTCAGGCGGAACAGCGCATCGCCGTACTCGACCCAGCGGCCGGTGACCTCATAGGGCTCGCGCGGCAGCAGAGCGGGGAAGTGCACCTCCTGAGCGCCGGCGGCGGTCATCTCGTCGCGGATGACGGCCTCTATCTTGGCCTTGACCCGGAGACCGAGCGGCAGCCAGGCGAACACGCCCGGGGCCTGGCGTCGGATGTAGCCGGCGCGGACGAGGAGCCGGTGGCTCGTCACCTCGGCATCGGAGGGATCTTCACGGAGGGTGCGGACGAAGAGCTGGGAGAGGCGTGTGGACACCGTTCCAGTTTAGGGGCGCACCCGGCGGCGGCGACGGTCGGGGCTCACCAGGGTCGCCCGTCGTACTCCCCCGGGTTCTGCTCGTAGTACCGCTGACGGTCGTTCTCCTGCTGCTGGTCGCGCTGGCTCTGCTCGCCCTGCTCGCGCAAGCGGTCGAGGGGGTCGGCGGACCCGCTGCCGCCTCCGTCCCCCTCGTCGGCGTCACCGCCCTCGGGCTCCCCCTCGTCGCCCTGCTGCGGGTCGCCGCCCTGCTGCTCGCGCTGCGCCTCCTGCTCCTTCTCGCCGAGACGGCCGTCGGCCTCCTCGAGCGGTTCGGACGTGTCGGGCGCTCCCTGCTGCTCTGGGGGCTGGAAGCAGCCCTCGGGAGCCTCGTCGATGGCCTTCGCCCCTTCGAGGAACAGCGCCTCGGCGTCGTCGTACCGGAGTTCGAGCAGCGCCGCGTCGCCCTGCGCCTCGATGGTGAGCACGAGGTCGGTGCGGATGACGCACGAGATGGTCGGGTCGTCGGGTGCCAGCTCGAGCGCGGTGCCGAACTCGCGCCGGGCGACGTCGAGCACGCCGATCTGCGCGTAGCCGGTGCCCCGGTCGAAGTGGTGCACCCAGGGCTCGACGAGGTTCGCCACGCCGAGCGGCTCGCTCAGCGTCGTGCTGCGCTCGTAAGCGCGGTCGTCGTAAGCCCACTGCGTCAGCCCCGCGAAGACGGGCATGCTGAGCAGCTTCAGCGCGACGAGCAGGACCACGAGCACCACAGGCAGCGACCAGCCGAGCAGTCGTCGTCGGAGTCTCCGTCGATAGGCGGTGATCCCGGCGTCGTCGAGCGTCGAGGGGCCGCGGTCGTCGACGGGCGGCGGCCCGAGCAGGGCCGTCATGATCTCGACCTCGTCGACGGGACCGGAGCCGGGGAGGCGCGGGTCGGCTCGTCCCGCCGCCCCCCGCGGATCTCGCCGAGCGCGCGCAGCACGAGCGCGATGTCGACGAGCACCAGCAGGAAGAGGGGCACCGCGGCGATCCAGTACAGCTCGGTGACGTTCTCGGCGCGGGCGTCGGTCGAGGTGACCCGCCCGTCGCGCGCGTCGGCCACGGCGGAGTCGACCGGGGTGGCGGCGTCACGGTGCACGTACGGGACGCCGAGCTGCGTCGCGATGGCGCCCAGCGCCTCCTCGTCGATGCGGGACACCGCGTCGGGCGAACCGGCCCGCGTGCCGTCGACGATGTACTCGTCGGCCGAGTAGTCGTCGCCGTAGCCGTCGAAGACCTTCATCCGCCCGCCCTCGTCGGTGCCGTAGCCGAAGACCGCTCCGCCGTCGACGTCGCCGGCGGCCTCGTCGAACGACTCGGGTTCGGCGTCGGCGGTCTGCTCGCCGTCGCCCAGGTAGTAGACCACGTTGGCGCGTCCGGGGTCGGTCTCGCGTGCCTCGGCCAGACGCTCGGCCAGGAGGTCGTTCGCCTCGCTGATCGAGCTGCCGGTCGAGTAGTACGTGATCTCGCGGTTCATGACCTCCACGGCCGTCACGACGGCCGCCGCGTCGTCCGTGAGCGGGGTCCGCAGCACGGCGGTGCTGTCGAACGAGATGAGCGAGAACCGGGCGCCAGCCAGCTGCTCGGCGATGGCCGTCACGTCGGCGCGCACGCCGTCGAGTCTCGGCTCGCCGTCGCCCCAGTCTTCGGCGGCGATGCTCGACGTGGTGTCGACGACGAAGAAGACGTTGAGGTCGGCGGACGACGCCTGCGCCGACCCGCCGGGCAGCCCCGGCCGCGCCGCGATCACTACGAGCAGACCGACGACGACCAGGCGGCGCGCCCAGGCGGCTGCGAGCCGACGACCGCGCCGCTCGGCCACGACACGCCAGACCGCGAACCCGCCGAGGAGGACCCCGGCGACGGCCAGCAGCCACGTGGGGAGAACGGGGTCGAAGACGATCGACGTCACAGCCGCACCCGCCAGAGGAGCACCAGGGCGGCCAGCGCCGCCACGAGACCGGCGATCGCGAGACCGACGGGGTCGTCGGTGACCACGAGGCGCCGGGCGCCGGTGAACAGGCCGGCCTCGCGCGCGTCGATCTGCTCGACGATGCTCGCGACGCTCGTGTCGTCGTCGAGGGCGTAGTAGGCGCCGTCGGTCGCCTCGACGGTCGTCTTGAGCTCGGTCGCGACCTCATCGGCGACGGCGTCGGTCGAGTAGTCGGCCGGGTTGAGGGCGTAGACGCGGACGTCGCGGTCGGTCGCGAGCTCGCCGGCCTCGGGCAGGGTGACGAGCGCCTCGCCGTTGACGTAGTTGTCGGTCGCGAGGATGACCGAGCGGGGTCTGGTGCTCTCGCCGTCGTCGTCGAAGCCGAGCACGCACGAGGCCAGACCGTCGCCGATCAGACTGGCCCCCTCGCCGAGGTCGGTGCCCGACCAGTACCGCGTGCCCTCTTCTCCGACGGTGTCGAACGACTGGCGGTAGAGCTCGAGCTGGGTGCGGACGAAGTCGTAGTCGTCGGTCAGCGGGAAGGCCGTCACCGACGAGCTGTCGAACAGCGAGAGTCCGATCCGCTCGCCGTCGAGCCCCTCCGCCAGCCGACCGAAGGTCTCGACGATCTGCGAGTCGACCTCGGTCATCGACCCCGAGACGTCGAGGCAGAGCACGATGTCCCGCTTGAACGACGGGGGCTCGACGACGTCGACGCTGGAGACGCGCGACGCGAGCAGCGCCGCGACCCCGCCGAGCCCGACGAGGGCCACCAGGGTCGCGATCAGCACCAGCCGGTAGCGGGCGACGAGACGGCGGTAGACGGGGAGGCGCGTGAGGCGTTCGCCGTGCGCCACGGGTGTGCCGAGGCGCCGCAGCCGATCGCGGTCGCCGCGCCGACGGCGGACCACCAGCACGGCCGCGACCGCCACGACGACCAGCAGCACCGGCGGCATCCACCAGAAGATCAGCCCCACGTCCGCACGACCTCTCGGGCGGTCTCGAGGGCCCGGGCCGGGTCCCCCGGGTGCAGGCGCTGGAAGGCCGGCGGGTAGAACTGCTCGACGGCGCCGGTCAGCCGTGGCAGCTCCGTCTCGCGGAGGTCGGCCAGGGTCATCACGTGCGTGTCGACGCCGTCGGTCTCGTGCACGAAGAACCGGAGCAGCAGACTCAACCGCGAATGGACGGCCCGTTCGTCGAGCTGACCCCGCTCGGACGCCATCGCCACGTCGTCGATCAACCCGAGGTAGCGGGCTCGCAGCGACGGGAGATCGACCGCGGGTCGACCCCGGAGGGCGAGCCGTGCCTCCGGAGGGAGCCGCCGGGCCGTGAAGCGCACGACGAACACGTACCAGCCGGCGATCAGTGCCAGCAGCAGCACGCCCACGATGGCGTAGAGCAGCCAGCCCTGGTACTGGTACGGGCCGAAGAAGCCGTTATCGTCGAGCACGGCGGTGCTTCTCGATCAGGGTGAACAGGGCCGCGACGACCTCGGCACGGCTCCCGACGCGTTCGCTGCTGATGCCGAGCGCGCGGAGCCCGCGCTCGGTCTCGTCGTGCAGGGTCTCGTCGGCACGGTCGAACTCGACCCGCAGCTCGCGGTTCTCGCGGAGGTAGGCCGGGAGACCGGCCATCTCGTGGACGTCGAACACCTCGGACGCGCGACCGCCCCGGGTCATCAGGTCGGCGTCGCCGACCGTCAGCCAGACGATCTCATGCTGCGCCCGGAGACGTCGGAGCAGCCGGGAGAGCCGGTCGTCGAGGGGGACGTCGTCGGTGACGATCAGCAGCATCGACCTCCGGCGAATGCCGCGCGCGACCCAGTCGAGCACCCCGACGAGATCGCTGCGCGCCGAGTCGAGCGACACGCGCCGGTCGATCTGCCTCAGCAGCATCTCGAGGTGCGCCTCGGTGCCGCCCGACGGGAAGGCGCGGGTGCCCGACTCGTCGCCGGCGACGAGCGAGACCGTGTCGCCGTGCGAGGCGGCGATGTAGCCGAGGGCGCCGGCCGCCATGACGGCGATGTCGCGCTTCGTCTCGCCGCCGGCCGCGGTCGCCGCCATGTTGCGCCCGGTGTCGACGACGAGCACGAGATGCTGCCGGCGACTCGCGATGTACCGCTTGACCAGCGGCTCGCCGTGCCGCGCCGTGGCCTTCCAGTCGATGTCTTTGACGTCGTCGCCGGCCACGTAGGCGCGGAGATCGTCGAAGTCGTGGCTGCGACCGTGATGGATCGACGCGTACCCGCCCTCGAGCAGATCGAGCGATCGACGGTGCGCGCGGAGGGACATGGTGGTCCGCACCCGGAGCAGCAGGCTGGGCACGGTCGTCAGGGGGTCTGGACGGCGGCGAAGACCGCGTCGATGATCGTCTCGGGCGCGATCTCGTCGGCGGCGGCCTCGTAGCCGAGGATGACGCGGTGCCGCAGCACCCCGTGGCGGAGGTGCTTGACGTCTTCGGGGATGACGTAGTCGCGGCCGTGCAGCAGGGCCAGCGCCCTCGCGGCCTGCGTGAACGCGATGCTGCCGCGGGGGCTCGCCCCGAACTCGATGTAGTCGGCGAGGCTGCCCGGCAGGTACTGCTGCGGGTGGCGGGTCACGTAGACGAGCTGGACGATGTAGTTGACGATCGAGGGGTCGACGTAGACCCGTTTCGCCAGCCCCTGCAGGAACACGACGTCGTCGAGGGAGACCCCGGATCGCGGCTCGGGTGTCGCCTCGTCGTAGACGCCCGCCTCGATGCGACGGATGATCTCGGCCTCTTCGGCCGGTGACGGGTAGTCGAGCACCTCTTTGAGGAGGAACCGGTCGAGCTGGGCCTCGGGCAGCTGGTACGTGCCCTCCTGCTCGATGGGGTTCTGGGTGGCCAGCACCAGGAACGGATGCGGCAGCCGGTGCACGACGCCGCCGATGCTCGTCTGCCGCTCTTGCATGGCCTCGAGCATGGCGCTCTGGGTCTTGGCGCTCGAGCGGTTGATCTCGTCGAGGAGGACGAAGTTCGAGTGGACGGGCCCCAGGCGCGTGACGAAGGTGGACTGCTGGGCGTCGTAGATCTGCGTGCCCGTGATGTCGCTGGGCAGCAGATCGGGTGTGCACTGGATACGCGTGAAGCTCGCGGCGACGGACTGCGCCAGGGTCTGCGCGGCGGTCGTCTTGGCGAGACCCGGGACGCTCTCGAGCAGCACATGCCCGCCCGTGAGCAGGGCGATGAGCAAGGTGTCGCGGAGCGACGTCTGCCCGACGACCTTGCGGGAGAACGCCTTCGAGACGGCCCCCACGACGTCCCGGGCCCGCTCGAGCTCGGCCGGAGCGATCGGACCCCGGGCGGGAGCAGGAGGCGGGGGCGTCGTCGTGTCCGTCACCCGCCCACTGTAAACCAGGCCGCCGACATGCCCGCCGGGTGGATCACCGGTCGCGGACGACCGCCACGGGACGCCTCCGACACCCGCCGGGTCAGCGGCGCAGCGCCTTGCGGGCGAGGGTGTTCCCGAGGAACTGCACCAGCTGCACGAGCACGATGATCAGGAGGACGGCCGCCCAGGTGACCACCGGGTCGAACTGGCGGTAGCCGTAGAGCAGGGCGAAGGCTCCGAGTCCGCCGCCGCCGACGTAGCCCGCGACCGCGGACATGTCGACCAGCGCGACGAAGATGAACGTGTAGCCGAGCACCAGCGGCCCGAGCGCCTCGGGCAGGATGATGCTCCGGATGATGCGGAACGGTCCGGCTCCGGCGGCCCGGGCGGCCTCGATCACACCGGGCTGCACCGTCAGCAGGTTCTGCTCGACGATGCGGGAGATCGCGAACGACGCCGCGAGCGACAGGGTGAAGATGATCGCCGCGTTGCCGACCCCGCTGCCGACGGCCACCCGGGCCAGCGGCTGCGCGGCGGCCAGGAAGATGATGAACGGGATGGGACGGAAGACGTTGACCACCACGTTGAGCACGCCGAAGACGACCCGGTTCGCGAACAGCGCTCCCCCGCGCGTCAGATAGAGGGCGAGACCCAGCACGAGTCCGCCGATGCCGCCGAAGAGCAGGGTCAGCGCGACGATGTAGACGGTCTCGTAGGCGGCCTGCCAGAGCAGGGGCTGGAGTTCGATCAGGGAGTCCATGTCAGCGTCCTTCCGGGGTCGCGAGCTCGGTCGCGGCCGGTCCGAGGTCGGCGAGGGCGTCGTCGACCGACGAGGGCGCCCCCGACAGGGCGAGCGTCAGCGTGCCGAACGTGCGACCGGCGATCTCGTCGATGCCGCCGTAGACGATCTCGAACGCGACGGAGTGCCGCGCGAGCACGCCGAAGACGTGCCCCTGGTCGACCCCGCCCTCGGAGACCCGCACGGTCACGAGTCGACCGGGGTGCCGGGCGCGCAGCGCCGAGAGCTCGTCTCCGGCGGGGGCGCCCGCCACCACCGTCGACACGAACCGCCTCGTCGACGTCTCGCGCGGCGACGAGAACACGTCGAAGGTCTCGCCGATCTCGACGACGCGGCCCCGGTCCATGACCGCGACCCGATCGGCGATCGACTTGATGACGTCCATCTCGTGGGTGATCACCACGATGGTGATGCCGAGCTCGGCGTTGACGCGTCGCAGCAGCCCCAGCACCTCCTGGGTGGTCTCGGGGTCGAGGGCGCTGGTCGCCTCGTCGGCGAGCAGGATGCCCGGCGACGTCGCCAGTGCCCGGGCGATGCCGACGCGCTGCTTCTGCCCGCCCGAGAGCTGATCGGGGCGGGCGTGTGCCTTGTCGGCCAGCCCGACGAAGTGCAGCAGATCGCTGATCCGCCGCTGGTGCTCGGCCTTCGGCACGCCCGCCGCCTTCAACGGGAACTCGACGTTGCCCCAGACCGTCTTCGACGAGAAGAGGTTGAACTGCTGGAAGATCATGCCGATGCCGGCCCGCTTCACCCGGAGCTGCCGCTCGGACAGACCGGTGATCGGCGACCCGTCGATCTCGATCCGCCCGCTCGTGGTGGGCTCCAGGGCGTTGATCAGTCGCACGAGCGTGCTCTTGCCCGCCCCCGAGTACCCGATGATGCCGAAGATCTCGCCGTCGGCGATCTCGAGACTGACGCCGTCGACCGCCGTCAGCGGAGCCGCGCCCTTCTCTCGGGGCGGATACGTCTTGACGACGTCGGTCAGGGTGATGGCGGGCATGGGTCTCCTCGTCACGGGGGGAACGGAGCCGACCCGCGCACCGGAACGGCACACGGGTCGGACGGGGTCGAGGGCGGCGTCAGCCGTTCTGCTCGACGAGCTCTCGCGTGTCGTCGAGCGACGACCGGAGGTCGGCGACCGGCACCTTGACGGTCACGGCGGTGCCGCCCGAGTTCTCGACGACGCCGTCGGTGACCGACTGGGTGTCCTGATAGATCTCGACGAGCTTCTTGTAGGTCTCGTCGTCCTCGTCGGCCTCACGGGCGGCGAAGACGTTGACGTAGGGCAGCGCTGCCGGGTCGTTGGGGTCGTCCTGCGCGATGACGTCCTCCGACGAGAGACCGGCCTTCGTGGCGTACTCGTTGTTGATGATCGCCCCGTCGAAGTCCGGGAGCGACGTGGCGGCCAGGTCGGCGGCGACCGGCGTGACCTGGACGGTCGAGGCCTCGGTGTCGATGTCGTTGATGCCCGAGAAGGCGTCGCCGCCGCCCTTCAGCTCGATCAGGCCGTTCGACTGGAGCACGAGCAGCGACCGCGCCAGGTTGCTGGCGTCGTCCGGGACGGCGATGGTGTCGCCCTTCTGGAAGTCGCTGACGTCGGTGTACTGCTCGGAGTACAGCGGCAGCGGGTAGATGGCCGTCGAGCCGATCGGCACGAGGTCCGCATCGGCCGCGACGTCGTACTGCGCCAGGTACACGATGTGCTGGAACTGGTTGAGGTCGACCTCGCCCTCGGTCAGCGCGGGGTTCGGCTGCTCGTAGCTGCCGAAGTCGACGAGCTCGACGTCGATGCCCTCGTCGGCGGCCGCGTCGACGAACGTCTGCCAGTACGGGTCGCTCTTGCCGACGACGCCGATGCGCACGGTCTCGTCGCCCGATCCGCCCCGCGAGACGGCGAAGCCGATGCCGACGGCGGCCAGCACGAGCACGACGACGACGATGATCGCGATGAGGCGGCCCGGGCCCTTCTTCGGGGCGTCGATCAGGGGGGTGGCGTCGGTCATGGGGATCCTCTCGATGGCACAGGGAAGCCCCGAGGCCGGCTGCTGTGCGGACCGTCGAGGCACATCCATGATGACGCACCACGACCGCACCCGCCCACGCGGGGGTCACACGGCGACACATGCGACGGCGATCGGTGGCGTCGCCGGGCCGGGACGCCGAGGAGGCGCGGTGCAGGTCGACCTGCACCGCGCCTCCTCGGCAGGGGCGCCTGGCACCCGTGGCTCGTGTCTAGACGGTCAGCACCTGCGGTGACCCGGTCTCGCCCGGGGGCATCTCGGCTGCGAGACGGTTCGCCTCGTCGATCAGGGTCTGGACGATCTCGGACTCGGGGACGGTCTTGATGACCTCGCCCTTGACGAAGATCTGGCCCTTGCCATTGCCGGAGGCGACGCCGAGGTCGGCCTCGCGGGCCTCGCCCGGGCCGTTCACGACGCAGCCCATGACGGCGACACGCAGGGGTACGGTCATGCCCTCGAGGCCGTCGGTGACGTCGTTGGCCAGCTTGTAGACGTCGACCTGGGCGCGACCGCAGCTGGGGCAGCTGACGATCTCGAGCTTGCGCTCGCGCAGGTTGAGCGACTGGAGGATCTGCAGACCGACCTTGACCTCTTGCGCGGGCGGCGCGCTGAGGCTGACGCGGATGGTGTCGCCGATGCCCTCGCCCAGCAGGATGCCGAACGCCGTGGCGGACTTGATCGTGCCCTGGAACTCGGGGCCCGCCTCGGTCACACCGAGGTGCAGCGGCCAGTCGCCGCGCTCGGCGAGCTGACGGTAGGCCTTGACCATGACGATCGGGTCGTTGTGCTTGACCGAGATCTTGAAGTCGTGGAAGTCGTGCTCTTCGAAGAGCGAGGCCTCCCAGACGGCGGACTCGACGAGCGCCTCGGGGGTCGCCTTGCCGTACTTCTGGAGGATGCTCGGCTCGAGCGACCCCGCGTTGACGCCGATCCGGATCGAGACGCCGGCCGCCTTCGCCGCCGCCGCGATCTTGCCGACCTGGTCGTCGAACTTGCGGATGTTGCCCGGGTTCACCCGGACCGCCGCGCAGCCGGCGTCGATCGCCTGGTACACGTAGTTCGGCTGGAAGTGGATGTCGGCGATGACCGGGATCTGGCTCTTCTTCGCGATGATCGGAAGGGCCTCGGCGTCGTCGCGACTGGGCACGGCGACACGGACGATGTCGCAGCCGCTCGCCGTGAGCTCGGCGATCTGCTGCAACGTGGCGTTGATGTTGGGCGTCGGCGTGGTGGTCATCGACTGCACGCTGACCGGGGCGTCACCGCCCACGAGGACCTTGCCCACCTTGATCTGCCGCGTCTTGCGGCGCGGGGCGAGGACTTCGGGGACCTTCGGCATTCCGAGATTGACTGCTGGCACGAGCCCAATCGTAAACCTCGGCGCTGGGCGCCGAGTGACCGTCAGCCGAACAGATCGATCGGGTTCACGATGTCCGCGTAGATGAGCAGCACGCTCATGCCCCCGAGGAGGATCACGACGGCGAAGGTCAACGGGATCACCTTGGCCGTGTCGACGGGCCCGGGGTCGGGTCGGCGGAAGAGCTTCGCGAAGCCCCGGCGGACGGCCTCGACGAGCGCGCCGGCGATGTGACCGCCGTCGAGCGGCATCAGCGGGATGAGGTTGAAGACGAAGAGCGCCACGTTCAGACTCGCGAGCAGGTTGACCACGTAGGCGGCCCGGTCGACGATCGGCACCGAGTCGAGGCTGACGATCTCGCCGGCCATCCGCCCCACGCCGACGACGCTGACCGGCCCGTTGGCGTCGCGCTCCCCGCCGCCGAAGGCCGCCTCGGCGACGCCGACGAGTCGCTGCGGCAGGTGGATGATCAGGTCGACGACGTGCGTGACGTTGTTCCACACGGCGGGCAGCACGGCGGTCACGGGCTGCCGCGCGGTCTCGGTCGCGAACCCGATGCCGACGAAGCCGACCTCGCGCGTCACCGGGGTGCCGTCGGCGGCCTCCTCGTACTGACCGGTGCTCTCGTCGACGACGTACCGCTCGGAGAGGGTCGGGGTCACCTCGAGCGTCTGCTCGGATCCGTCGCGGTCGACGACCACGTCGAGGGTCGTGTCGGCGGAGTCGCGCAGCACGGCGGCGATCTGGTCGCCGTCGCTCATGGTCTCGCCGTCGATCGACACGATGCGGTCGCCGTTGCGGAGGCCGGCCGCGAACGCGGGCGCCGGTGTGGCGTCGGCGGGGCACGAGGTCGCCGTCGAGCCCGCGGGGAGGACGCACTCGTTGACGAGACCCACGGTCGTGCTCTCGCGCGCCACCCCGAACCCGCAGAGGACGACGCCGAACAGCACGACCGCGATGAGCAGGTTCATGGTCGGCCCGCCGAGCATGATGATGACCCGCTTGTAGACGGGCAGCCGGTAGAACGTGCGCTCTTCGTCGCCCTCGTCGATGGTCTCGGCGCTGGCCGTCCGGGCGTCCTGGACGAGCGTCTGGAAGAACCCGGTGCTGGCTGCCCGACCGGCCTCGCCGTTCTTCGCCGGCGGGAACATCCCCGACATCGAGATGTAGCCGCCGAGCGGCAGGGCCTTGACGCCGTACTGCGTCTCGCCCCTCGTGCGCGAGAAGAGGGTCGGACCGAAGCCGATCATGTACTGCCCGACCTTCACGCCGAACCGCTTCGCCGGGACGAGGTGACCGACCTCGTGCAGGGCGATCGACACGGCGAGGCCGACGACCATGATCAGGACGCCGACGATGAAGAGCAGAACGGTGAGCACCGGGCAAGGGTAGCCGTGCCGAGCCGGGAAGCGACCACGGGACCGCCCTGGCGATGCTGGGAACTCGCGCCGCGCCTCCTCGGCTCCGCCTCGCCCCGCCTCCCCTCGCCCTGCCTCGCCCCGCAGGACGGGCGGAGGCTAGCCGGCGAGCAGCGCGTCCGCCTCGGCGCGCGCCCAGCGCTCGGCCTCGAGCACGCCCTCGAGGGTGCTGGGGCCCGCGTCGTGCCGGTCGACCACCTCGCGGACGGTGTCGAGGATGCCGAGGTACCCCACACGACCCTCGTGGAACGCCAGCACGGCCTGCTCGTTCGCGGCGTTGAAGACCGCCGGGAACGTCGCGCCCGCCCGACCCACCTGCTTCGCGAGCTCGACGGCGGGGAACGCCTCGGCGTCGAGGGGTTCGAAGGTCCACGAGGAGGCGGTGGTCCAGTCGAGGGGTCGACCCACCCCCGCGACGCGGTCGGGCCACGCCAGCCCGAGCGAGATCGGGAGTCGCATGTCGGGCGGCGACGCCTGGGCGATCGTCGAGCCGTCGACGAACTCGACCATCGAGTGCACGATCGACTGCGGGTGCACGGTGACGTCGATGTCGTCGTAGTCGACGTCGAAGAGGAGGTGCGCCTCGATCACCTCGAGACCCTTGTTCACCATCGTCGACGAGTTGGTCGTGACGACCAGACCCATGTCCCAGGTGGGGTGGGCCAGGGCCTCGGCCGGCGTGACGTCGGCGAGCGACGCCCGCGAGCGACCCCGGAAGGGCCCGCCCGACGCCGTCAGCACCAGGCGTCTGACCTCGGACGACGCACCGGAGCGCAGGGCCTGCGCGATCGCCGAGTGCTCGGAGTCGACCGGCACGATCTGGCCCGGTCGGGCCCGCTCGCGGACGAGGTCTCCCCCGACGATCAGGCTCTCCTTGTTCGCCAGGGCGAGCGTCGCCCCCGAGTCGAGCGCGGCCAGGGTCGGCGCGAGGCCGACGGAGCCCGTGATGCCGTTCAGCACGACGTCGGCCTCGACGTCGCGGACCAGCGCGACCGACTCGTCGGTGCCGAGGGCGACGTGCTCGACGCCGAAGCGGGCGGCCTGCTCGGCGACGAGGGCCCGGTTGGTGCCGGCAGAGAGACCGACCACGTCGAACAGCTGCGGGTTCTTCTCGATCACGTCGAGCGCCTGGACGCCGATCGAACCGGTGGAGCCGAGGATGGTGATGCGTCGCATGAGGCCACCCTAGGCCCGAGGCGCCCGGGCTCGGCGGGTCGGGGCGTCGGGGCGTCGGGGGTGCTGCGGGTCGGGGGTGCCGGCCGATCGGGCTGGTGCTCAGGCGACGGCGAGGATGTCGATGACGAACACGAGGGTGTCGGTCGGCTCGATGCCGGAGCCCGGTTCGCCCTCCTCGCCGTAGCCGTCGGCGGGCGGCACGATGACGACGACCTGCGACCCTACGGTCTGGCCGATCATCGCCTCGGCGAAGCCCGTCACCACCTGGTCGGTCGAGAACGTCGCGACGGTGCCGCGGCCCCAGCTCTCGTCGAAGACCTCGCCCGTCCGCCAGTTGACGCCCTGGTACTGCACGGTGACGTTCGCCGGATCGGGGACGACCTCTCCGTCGCCCTTCTTCAGCACCTCGATGCGGAGGTCGATCGGCGGGTCGGCGTCGGGGATCGTCACCGTGGGGCGACCGTCGTCGGCCAGGGCGACGTCGGGGAAGCCCTGCTCGGCAGGCCGCGCCTCACCCGTCGCACGGGTCGGGACGATCGAGAACGTGTCGACGACGATGATCGCCGCGGGGTTCGGTGCGTCCGTGCCCGGCGAGCCGGGCTGCATGTCGGCCGCCGACGCGACGGTGACCGTGCGGGAGCCGGCCTGCGCGCACGAGAGGGCCCCCTCGATGCCGGGCACGTAGAAGTCGCCGCTGATCGTGAGCTGCTCGCCCGACCCGCCCGTGTAACCCGCCGTGCTCAGCTCGGCGCCCGACTGCGCATCGAAGACCGTGATGGCCACCCGCACCACGTCGCCGACCTCGGTGGTCGGCCCGTCGCCGGGCACGACGACGGTCTGCTGACTGCGTTCGGCCGTCACCGGCGACGGCAGCTCGACGGTCGGCTTCTCGCCGAAGACGCCGCCGACCTCGATCGAGTCGGACTCGGGGCCGGACTCGAGGCAGGTGGTGGGGGCCGCCGACGCCGAGGGCTGGTCGGTCGGCGCGGGCTCGGCATCGGTCGTGCAGCCCGCCAGCAGCAGGGCGACGACGGGCACCGCCCAGGCCGCCGCGCGTCTCGACCTCCGCGGAGCGGACGGGTGGGCCGAGGAGGCGCGGGCGGGGTCGGTCACGAGCGGTAGCCGGGGACGGGGTCGCGCCGGGTCAGGAGACGGCGAGGATGTCGATCACGAACACCAGGGTGTCGGTGGCCGTGAAGGCGGCACCCTGGGGCACGTTGTCGCCGTAGCCGTCGGCCGGCGGGATCGAGACGATGGTCTGCGAGCCGACGGTCTGACCGACCATGCCCTCGGCGAAGCCGGTGATGACCTGACCCGTGCCGAACGTGGCGGGCTCGCCGCGCTGCCAGCTCGAGTCGAAGGTCTCGCCGGTCTGCCAGACGACGCCCTCGTACTGGACGGTGACCGTGGCGCCGTCCTCGACGACGGGGCCGTCGCCCTTCTTCAGCACCTCGACCTGCAGGTCGGTCGGCGGGTCGGTCTCGGGGACGGTCACGGTGGGCGCGCCGTCGTCGGCGAGCTCGACCGTCGGGAACCCGGGCGTCGGGTCCTGCGGCTCGCCCGTGGCGCGCAGCGGGGCCTCGGAGGTGGCCGACGCGCTGGGCGTCGCCGCGCCGCCGGCGCTGGACTCCTCACCGGCGTCGGTGCCGCCGCAGGCGGCGAGCGCGAACACGAGGGCGGGAACGGCGAGGAGGGCGAGGGGACGGCGCATGGGGATCTCTCGGTCTGTGGGCGGGGATCGGACGGTGCCGGTGACGGCGCCGCGACGACGACCATTGTGCCGCACGCTCCCGACGGGGCGCCTGGGAGCCGTTCGCGGCTGTGGGCGGTTGTGCGGGTGCGCGGCTGCGCGGGTGCGCGGCTGCGCGACTGCGCGACTGCGCGGCTGGAGCCGCGCGGCCAGGGGTGCGCGGCTAGGGCTGCGAGGCGACGACGATGCGCGGCTCGTGGTCGACCGGGAACGCGACGGACGAAGCGATGAAGCACTTGCGAGCGGCGTCGGCGTGCAGGGCCAGGGCGCGGTCGGCCATTCCCGCCTCGGCGACCGTGACCACGGGGCGGAGCGTGACCGAGGTGAAGCGGCCCCCGCCGTCGGCGGTCTGGGTCATGCGACCGACGGCGGCGTCCTCGTAGGCCACGACGACGACCCCGTCGGTGGCGGCGACGTGGAGGTAGCTGAGCAGGTGGCACTGCGCGAGCGCGCCGAGCAGCATCTCCTCGGGGTTCCAGCGGTCGGCGTCGCCGTGGAACGTCCGGTCGGCGGACGCGGCGATGTCGTGCAGCTTGCCGTCGGCGCTCAGGGTGTTGTCGCGCCCGTACGACCGGTACGAGACCGTCCCGACGTCCCGGGCTCCCGTCCAGCGCAGGTCGACGGCGTAGTCGTGGTCGAGCATGGGTCCTCCTCGGTCGGTGCCGACGGTCTCGGTACACTCCCCATCATGACCGACCCGCGCCTCCTCGCCCCATCGTCGTCCACCCGCAGACCCCTCACGGTCGACGGCAGCGTCGAGCTGGCCGTCCTGACGCGATCGGGTCTCGACGAGAGTCGTCACCTCGGGGCGGGCATCGTGGTCGACGCCGCGGGATCGGTGCTGAGGGAGGTCGGCGACGTCGGTGCGTCGATCTACCCGCGTTCGTGCCTCAAGCCGCTGCAGGCCCTGACCGTCATGCGGTCCGGCGTGGCCCTCGCCGGCCCCCAGGCCGTCCTCTCCACCGCGAGCCACGCGGGCACGGCCGAGCACCTCGCCGTGGTCGCCGAGCTGCTCGCACGCTCGGGCAGCTCGGAGGACGACCTGCTCTGCCCGCCCGACTGGCCGGGCGACCGCGCGAGCGCACGCCGTGCCGACGGGGCACGGCGGATGGCCATGAACTGCTCGGGCAAGCACGCGGCGTTCCTGCTGGCCTGCGCCGAGAACGGCTGGGACCCGACCACCTACACCGATCTGGACCACCCGCTGCAGCGCGCGACACGCGAGACCGTCTCGGAGTTCACCGGCGAGGTCGTCGACCACGCCGGCGTCGACGGCTGCGGCGCACCCGTGTTCGCGACCACGATCGCCGGGCTCGCGCGTGCCGTGGCGGTCGTGGCCGGCTCGGCGGGGGTCGCGACCGGCACCGGGTCGACGCCCTCCGACGCGGATCCCGACGCGCGCCTCCTGGTCGAGGCCGTGCTCGCCGATGCCTGGGCCCTCGACGGACCGGGCCGGGCGAACACCGTGGCCATCGACGAGCTCGGGCTCTTCGCTAAGCTCGGAGCGGAGGGCGTCCTGGTGATGGGCACCCTCGACGGCATCGGCACGGCCGTGAAGATCCTCGACGGCAATCTGCGGGCCGCGACGATGGTGGCCCTGCATCTGCTCGTCGGCCAGGGCGCCGTCGATGCGGACGCCGCCGGATCCGTCGTGGAGGCGACGAGCGAGCGCGTGCTCGGCGCCGGCCGCGACGTCGGTCGCATCCGCCTCTCGGACGCACTCGTCGGCGGACGGGCCTGAGGGTCAGCACGAGCCCGCTCCCCGCCACCCGTCGACGGGGTCGCGGATCGATACGAGGTCGAGATCGACCGCCACCCGGCAGGGTCGGCCGTCGCGCCTGACGACCTGCGCCCTGGCATCGGCCCCGATCACGACGAGCACGTCGACCCGTCCGACGTCGGCGCTCGTCCGACCATGACGCACCTCGAGCGAGGCCGCGCCCAGTCGGCGGGCCTGCAGGAGATACCCCTGGGCCGCCGCCCGCGCCAGGACGATCGGCCCGACGATCCCGACGGAGCCGCGCGCCTCGACGCAGAGCGGACCGTCGGCGAGCGTGGCCGCCTCGTCGACGAGTCGTCGGATGTCGGCCAGAGCCGCCGGATCGTCGGCTGACCCGACGCGTCGAACCGGGACTCGCGGTTCGGGCGGCGTCGTCGTCCGCAGGGAGCTCTCGACGGCGCCCCGGCCCAGGACGAGGTACGGCGTCGCCCCGGAGGCGCGGGTCGCCCCGGCACCGGAGGTCGCGTCGATCACGTCACGACCGGCCCGAGCCACGGCGGCGCTGCCGGGGAACCTCTGATGCAGTTCGGCCAGCTCGAGCCTGTGCAGCTCGCGGATCGTCCGCTCGACGGAGGCGATCGCCTCCTCGAAGCGGCGCCGCCCGTGTCGGATCCGAGCCGGGGCGCCGACGAGTTCGACGACCGACCAGACGCCGACGACCGCTGCGACGACGGCGACGGCCGATGCGGAGACCGCGGTCACCGGCACCGAGCCGCTCACGCCGACGACGATCGAGGCGACGATCGCGACGCCCGCCGCGTGCACCGGCGGACGCCTGGCCCGGGGCCGCGGTGGCACGGCGGGAAGCACGATCGTCCGTCGAGGAGGCAGGGGTTCGGCGAGGCTCACACCTCACGAGACCACGCGGCCCCGCCTCCGCGGGCGCTGTCGGAGAGCGCTTGTGGAGAACCGCGGGGTCGGCGCCGCCGGGGAGGGGTCGGCGCCGGGGAGGGGTCAGCCGACGACGAAGAACTGCTCGCCGATGTCGACGCGACTCCCCCGGCTCACCCGCACCCGGGTGCCGGGCTCCAGCCTGCGGGCGGGTTCGCCGTGCGGACGGACGATGGTGCCGTTGCCCGACCAGCGGTCGCTGAGCCAGAGGTGCCCGTCGTCCTGACCGAATTCGAGGTGCGTCTTCGAGACCGACCGGCCCGGATCGACGATGCGCACGAGCTGATCGAAGGACTCCCCGGGCTGCGGGGTGGGAGCCCGCCCGACGAGCCCCGAACCGTCGACGGTGAAGCTCTCGCCGGTGCTGAACTGCAGCACGAAGGGCGATCCGGTCGGTCCGCGACGGACCAGGCGGGTCTCGTCGACGTCCTCGTCGTCGGCCGCTGTCGGCGCGGCGGGCCGTCGGGGACCCCAGGCGGGTTCGGGTACCGGCGGCAGATGCTGCGTGGACGGACGCGCGTGGTCCGTCTCCGGCTCGGACTGCTGCTGCTCCGGCTCGAACCGCTGCTGCGGCTCCGACCGCTGCTCCGGCTGGTCGGCCCGGGACGGGCCGTCGACCAGGGCGGACCGCATGTCAGGGGCGACGACGACCTCGGCGGGGCGATCGTCGCCGTCGAGCGGACTCCGTCGCGAGAGCGGGACGATCGGCCCCGTGAACGACAACGCGACGGAGGCCACCACGGCGCCGCAGACGCCGCAGAAGATGTCGTCCTCGTGGATCTCGGCGCCGCATTCCGTGCAGCGCTCCGCAGCGGAAGCGGTGCCCGGCTCGACGAGGGGCACGGGTGCGGCGCCGGAGTCCCGCGGGCTGAGGGTGGAATCGGCGATCGGCTCGACACGGACGGTGTCCCCCGGCCCGGGGACGACGTCGTCCGTCACCGGGCGGGCGTCGGCGGAATGCGCACCGATGGAACCGAGGCCGGGGGCGCTCGCGACGGGCGAGCCGGCGTCGACGGACCGGTCGTCAGCCGGGTCGGCGGCGGCCGGGGTGTCGTCCGCGGCATCAGCGGCGGTCATGCCGGTCGGACGGGCTTCGGACGGGGCGTCGTCGGACGCGACGTCCGCGACGTCGCCGGTCGTTCCGCTCCTGCCGGCATCGGCGGACACGGGGGCGGACTCCGGCGCCGCTCCCCCGATCCCCGTCGCTTCGATCTCCGGTGCGTCCGCGGGGTCGCTCGTGGTGGAGTCCGCGTCGGACGACTCCTCGGGCGACGAGGCCACGGCACCACCGGTACCACCTCCGTCGACGACCGGGACATCCGTCTGAGAGGACACCGGGGTCAACGACGCCGTCCAGAGCGGGGCCGTCGGCGGACGTGAGGCGTCGTCGCCACGAGGCGACGGCTCGCGAAGAGGCGCCGGCCGGGGCGTCACCGGAGCGGCACCGCCGCCGACGGCGCTCGGACCGCCTGCCTGTCGCGACTCCTCCGACGCTCTCGCGGCGGCGGCGTCCTCCGCGGCCGCTGCGGCACTCGCCGCCGCTTGCTCCGCCTCACGGTCGGCGGAAGCCTCCGGAGAGCCGTCACGCCAGGCCGGCACCGGGTCCGACGTCGAGGGAGCGAGGTCGTCGGAGACCGACTGGGCCTCGTCGAGGGCATCCGCCGTCGTGTCGTGGACCCACCAGGGACGATCCGTAGCGGCCGGACGCGCAGGCGACTGCAGCCGCCAGGCAGGAGGGCGGGAGTCCGCCGGGTCGGCGACAGGAGGCCCGGCGGGACCCGAGGTGTCGACACCGGAGAGCGTACGGCCGCACTCGCCGCAGATCATCGCGCCGACGGGCAACGGACTGGCACAGGTGGGGCACTGCATGCGGAAGAGACCTCTAGCTAGCGTTCGGGACGTTTCCGGCCATGGTATCCGCGGAGTGAACGAGACGAGACCGCTGCCACCACCCGCCGCCATCTCGTCGCCCGGGCGTCGAAGGCCCTCCTCATCTCGAAGACGGCGACCCAGACGCGATCGGCGTCCTCCGCCGCCGGTTCGGCCGGAGCGAAGGTCGCACGATCGGCGACCCGTGCGAGCACGGTCGGACGCGAGCCCCCGACGATCTCAGCCGCCTCGCTCCGGGTGGCCGAGGCGGGGATCTCGACTCCGTGATCGAGAGCGGCGTCGTGGAACTCACGCCACCCGCCGGCGATCCGGACCGCGGGGTCCGGATGCCGACGACGAAGACGACGCCGACGTGCTTTGGCCGCGACGATCGCGAGGAACGGCGAGGCGAGCAGTCCCAGGACGAGAGCGACGACGCCGACGATGGGGACGACCAGCCGGACGATAGCCAGCCAGGCCGGTGGCGCCTCCGGCGTCTCCTGGTCGGATTGCGGTGGGGCCTGCTCGTCGCGCAGCTGCGGTTCCCGGAGGGGCGGCTGCACCACCGACTCCGGGCGCTGCAGTCGGTTCGGATCGAGGACCCGCTCGTCGGGGATCGGGCGATCGAGGGGGACGGGATCGAGCGCGACCCAGCCGTGTTCCCGCGTGTCGACCTCGATCCACGCGGTGACATCGGCTCCTGTCACGGACACCGAGCCGTCGGTCGCCTCACCGACGTCGGGCGCGAATCCCATCACGACGCGCGCGGGGAACCCCAGCTCGCCGGCCATCAGAGCGGCCGCGGCCGAGTACTGCTCGGCGTCGCCGATCATGACCGGGTCGGTGAAGAGCTGCGCCAGACGCTCGGAGCCGTGACCCGAACGGCTCGGCGGCTCGTCGTCGGAGACGCCGTGCGAGATGTATCCGTCGTCACGGAGTGCCGACAGAGCGGCCTGGAGCCGGGCACCCGGGCCGTCGACGCCTCGGACGTCGGCGGCGAGCGCGTCGGTCAGCTCGTCCGGGACGGCGACGGGCTCCGGCACGCTCGCCGAGCCGGGCGTCAGGTCGGCCAGCCGGTCGACGTCCGGCCCCGTCGGCAGCACCGCGTCGAGACGGTAGGTGTCTCCGGCGTCGAGTCCGCCGTCGACGACGGCCGCCCCGCTGACGTCGTTGTAGAAGAGTCCGGTCGGCCGCGTCGCGGCGTCGTCGCCGCCGAACTCGATCGATTCGAGACGACCGACCGTCGGCAGCCAGACCCCCCGGTACGAGCCGACCTCGACGGAGAGCTCGACCCGCCGGCCTTCGACACCCGACTGGTCGACCGTCGAGGGGATCCGATCGAACGATCCGGACTCGCTCGACACCTCGGAGCTGCCGACCGTGTACGCGACGCCGTCGTAGGTGTCGAGCGTCGCGAGACGGAGCAGCTGCCCGGCACCGAGGCCGCGGACGGTCAGGAGGGTCTGGTCGACGGCGGGCTGCTGCTCGTAGACCCGCAGACGGGTCAGGGGGCTGACGAGACTCCGCGGATCGAAGGGCGGGTCGACGACCGTCCGGGCGACCGTCCGGGGCGACGAGGGCGGCGCGGCGACGACGACCGCCGAGGCGACCACGCCGGCGACGAGCAGCGTGACGATCGAGCCGGCGACGGCGCGCACGGCGACGGTCCGGTGACCCGACGCGCGGACCGCCTCCGCGCCTCCTGCGAGCGCTGCCAGAGCGACCCGACGTCTGTGGAGGCGCCACCAGAGGGACCACCCCACGCACGAGGCCAGGAGGGCGAGCCCGGTGCCGAGGGGAAGCCAGGCGTCTCTCGGTCCGAGCACGATGCCGACCAGATAGACGACGATCGGGGCGACGACGGCGAGCTCGCCCCGCCGCGACCGGAGGGCGACGCTCAGCCCGATCACGGTCGCGAGCAGGACGAGCACGAAGGCGGGGACGAGGAGGGCCTCGTAGCTGCCGACCGGCAGTCCGATCGTCACGAGCCGCTTCCACCCCAGCGCCGTGCCGCCGACGAGGTCGACGAGACCGGCCACCGTGGGGACGACGCCCCGGACCGTCTGGGACGGCACGGCCAGCGGCACGCCGAGCAGCAGGAAGACGACGACCGTCGCGATCAGGACGAGGAGGCTGGACGCGCGCAGCACGGCCCCGCCGACCGCGACGGCTGTTCCGACCGCGATGGTCACCACGACGAGCACGACGAATGCGGAGCTCTGGTACACCGGCCACAGAGTGGACGTCGCGACGAGCATCGACAGGGCGTGGAGCCCGGCGACGGCGGCGACGAAGGAGGCGCGGGGCCGTCGTGGCGCTGCTCCCGCCCGTCGTCCGGCTGCCGGTCCGCGGCCCGCCGGGTCGACGCTCACGAGGCCGCCGCCCTGGCCAGGGACTGCCGCAGGTCGTCGAGGTAGCCGATCGTCAGCACCGTGAGATCCGTCAGCCGCCGCACCCCCGGGACCGCCTCCGCATCGCAGACGATCGCGACGACCTCGACGCCCAGCGGGAACCGCACGGCGGCGGACCGCAGTGCGGCGAGCGTCGTCGTCGACCCCACGACCAGGAAGGCGACCGAGACGCCGGTCGCCTGACCGCCCGCCGCCCGGGCGACGTCGGCGATCGTCGGAGCCGACTCGGACGCCTCGACGACGGCGAGACCGTCGAGCAGCCGGCCCCGGGTGACCGTGTCGAGCGTCCGCACGGCGAGGGCGCGTCGTCGGGCGGAGTCGGGGGTGCGCTCGCCGACGACGACGCTGACGTCGCGCGCGTCGCGGATGGCCCGGACGCCGAGGGACCCCGCGGCGCTGACCGCGAGCTCGAACTCCTCGGGGTCGGCGAAGTCGTCGAGGGCGAGGCTCAAGGCGATGACGAGGTGCGACCGGCGGCTCTGCTCGAACTGGCGGACCATGAACGTGCCGGTCTTCGCCGTCGACCGCCAGTGGATGTGACGACGCTCGTCGCCGGGCTGGTACTCGCGGATCGCGTGGAACGAGAGGTCGTCGGGCGCGAGATCGCGGGTGGGGCTGCCCTCGAGGTCGCGGACGAACCCCGTGCTGGTGCTCGGGATGCCGACGGTGGTCGGGTGCACGAAGACCTCGGCGGCGTCGGTCCACTCGATCTCGCGACGCACGAGCCCGACGGCGTCGCCCCGCACCGTGCGCGCCGGACCGACCCGGACGAGACCGCGGCGCGACGTCGGGACGCTGAACGGCTCGTGGACGGACCCGCCGGCGCGGAGCCCGGGGAGGTGCAGCTCGACGAGTCCGTCGGCCACCGGGATCTCGACGGTCGCTCCGACGACGCGACGCCGCGTGGGGTTCGCCACCCGCAGCTCGCCCGTCAGCGGCTGGCCCACGGACACACGGTCGTCGGGGAGCACGACCGCGACCTCGAAGGCGGTGCGGCCGAGGAGCGAGAGGGCCGCGAGGACGAGCATGACGAGGGCGGCCACGGCGATGGCGAGCAGTTCGGTCCACCCGAGGGCGTAGCCGGCGACGAGACCGAGCGGGACGACGCAGAGCACGGACCAGCCGAGCGGGGTCACGAGCGTCGACACGGCGCGTCCGGCCCCCGACAGGGCGCGGCGGACGGCCTGGGCCGCCTCGGCCGCCGCGCGCACGGCACCGGCGCCGGGACCGACGCGTCCGCCCACGATGCGCGTGCGTGCCTCGGTGACGCCGGCGGTCGCCCCGGGGAGTCGATGGTCGACGCCCGCGTCGCCTCGCCCGCGACGGCTCGTTCGGGTCGGGGTGGCGCTCACACGGTGTTCCGCTCGGCCGGCGGGGGCGTCTCGAGGAGCAGCTGGCCGATCACGCTCGACGGGGTGACGCCGTCGAACTCGGCCTCGGGGTCGAGGACGATGCGGTGCGCGAGGACGGGTTCGGCGAGGGCCTTGACGTCGTCCGGCACGACGTAGTGGCGCCCCTGGGACGCCGCGTAGGTCTTGGCGCAGCGCACCAGGGCGAGTGCGCCGCGGACGCTGACCCCGAGCCGGACCTCGTCGGCCGCCCGGGTCGCCTCGACCAGCCGGGCGACGTAGTCGTTGATGCTCGGCTCGACATGCACGGTGCGGGCCAGGAGCGCCATCTCGGTGACGACGTCGGCCCGGACGACGGGTGGGATCGACCCCTCGTGGACCCGGGTCGCCGATCCCGCGAGGATCCGCACCGTCGCCGCGTGATCCGGGTACCCGATGGAGGTCTTCATGACGAAGCGGTCCAGCTGCGCTTCGGGGAGCCGGTACGTTCCCGCCTGCTCGATGGGGTTCTGCGTCGCGATGACCATGAAGGGGCGCCCGACGTCGTGACTGACGCCGTCGACGGTGACCCGCCCCTCCTCCATGACCTCGAGCAGGGCCGCCTGCGTCTTCGGGCTCGCCCGGTTGATCTCGTCGGCCAGCACCACGTTCGCGAAGATCGGACCCCGATGGAACTCGAACTCCCTGCGCCCCTGGTCGTAGACGCTGACCCCGGTGATGTCACCCGGCAGCAGATCGGGCGTGAACTGGACCCGGCTGCTCGTGCCCTGCACGCTCTGCGCGATCGCGCGGGCGAGGGACGTCTTGCCCGTTCCGGGGAAGTCCTCGAGGAGGAGGTGCCCCTCGCTCAGCATCGCCGTGAACGACAGCCTGACCACGAACGACTTGCCGAGCAGCACCTGGTCGACGCCGGCCACCAGGCGACCGAAGACGTCGGAGAACCAGGCGGCCTGCTCGGGGGTCATGCTCATGCGATCGTTCGCTCTCTCGTCAGGGGGTGGGGTCGGTCGGGTCGGTCGACGCGGGCCCGGGCGCGGGATCGCAGAGCGCGGTCGCCGACTCGGGGTCGGTGTGACCGTCGACGGTCGCCTTGACCGACACGGAGGTCGCGCCGTCCGGGACCACGCTGCTGTAACCGTAGGCGATCCCCTCGGGGTCGCTCGAGACTCCCCCGGGGAAGCCCGGCCCGGCGAACGTCACGACGACGGACGTCACGGGCGTGCCGACGTTGCGGGGCTCCGACGCTCCCAGGGGCGCGCCGACCGTGCAGGAGGACACGACGGCCCTCGTGTCGACCGGGGTCGCGCTCGTCGCGGCCGAGGCGGGACCGCACTCGTCGCGGGTCTGACCCGTGCGGCAGGCCTGCAGGGTGACGCTGAGGGGCACGCCGTTCCCGTTGTCGTCGGTGATGAAGCCGTCGGCGGGCACGGGACGCCACTCGCCGGAACCGAGCCGGTACCGGTAGGAGTCGACGGCTCCCGGTGCGGACAGCCCCTGGACGCGCGCCTTGAACAGACCCCCCGGGCCGCGGTACTCGACGGCCACCGATCCCTCGGCACGACCCGGCGGCGTCACGCTCTCCGCAGTCGCGCCGGCGCTCGAGCAGAAGATCCCGTTCGACGCGACGACCGTGTAGACGTAGGTCGCGTCCCGGTCGGGCGACTCGCTGTAGGTGGTCGACGAGAGGCCCTGCGCCACTCGGGTGCCGGTCGCCGAGCACCCGGTGACCGTCGTCGCGGACGTCGACCGGTAGACGTCGAAGCGGGGAGCCGACCCTCCGGCCGCGCCCGGCACGGTCCAGGAGATCGACACCTGGTTCGTCGTGGCGCCGGCCCGGACGGCGAAGGCGCCGGGGACGCCGACGGCGGCGGCCCGCACCGCGCTGCTCCGCGACCAGTCGGACGCGTCGGCGACCTGCGCCCTGTTGGTCGCGAAGACCCGTACGTCGTAGCGGGCTCCCGGCACGAGGCCGGGGATGGACGCCGACGTCGAGGTCGTCGACTGCGGGCCCGGCGCCCCGTCGCCCGTGATCTCGACCGTGTAGCCCGTCACGGCGGTCCCTCCGGCCGGTCGCGGCACGGCGGCCCATCGGACGTCGAGGACCCCGGGCGCCGTCGTCGACGGCGACACCTGCACGTCACCGGGAGCCGCGGGTACGAAGTCGGCACGGTACGGGTCGCTCGAGGCGCTGAGCTCCGAGGCGCCCACGGCGTTGGCGGCGACGACGGAGAACCGGAAGGTCTGCTCGGGATCGAGGTCGGTGAGGGTGCAGACCGTCGACACGCCGCAGTCCCTCGTGTAGACCGAGCCGGCCGATCCGACGCCCGTGAGACGGAAGCCGGTCAGAGGGGAGTTGTTCGACGCCGGCGCAGCGTACGAGAGCGTCAGCCGGCCGCCCGAGGAGTCCCCGACACGGACGGGTGCCACCGGGGTGTCGGGGACGTCCTGGACGGAGACCGTGACATTGCCCCAGACGGCACGCGAGGGATCACCGGTCGCGTCCACCACCTGGTACTGGATGTTGGCGTCGATCGGCGAGGCCGTCGCGGCGACGCGCACCGCCAACGTCCGCCCGTCGTCGCTCGGCGTCACGGCGACGCCGGCCGGCAGCGAGGCGCCGCCCAGACCGCGGATCCCGCCGACGCGCAGGGGCTGCCCAGGGAAGGGGTTCCGGCTCTCGTCGTTCGCGAGCACGTCGACCGTGGCGGCCCCGCCACGAGCCACCACGACCGAGTCGGCGGCCGGGGCGACCAGCGGCCGGGTCGAGCCGACGACGGACAGCCGCACCGCGCCTCCTCGTCCGACGGCCGCGGAGTCGGAGACCGATACGGGCAGGGTGCGCGTGGTGCCCTCGACCGTCGACGCGGCGGCGGTGACCGTCAGCTCGCGTCCCGTGAGCTCGAAGGAGAACCCCGGCCCGGACGCCCGTCCCAGCTCGTACCGGAGCTCGCCGACGTCGTCGGGGTACGGGTACGTCGTCACCCTCGAGAGGTCGATCGAACGCGACTCCCCCGGTTCGAGGTCGAGGGACGTCCCGGTGAACACCGGCGGCTGGTTCTCGCGCGGCGTCACCGTGATGGGCAGCACGAGGGTCGCTGTCCGACCCTCGGGGTCGTCGGCCGCGCGGCCGTCCGTGACCTCGAAGGAGACGGAGGCGACCCCGAAGAACAGATCGGCCGAGGTGAAGCTCAGGGTCGTGTCGTCGACCACGAGGTCGTCGCCGTTCGCGTGCGTCGCCCGGACGGACCCCGCGTCGGTCAGCCGGACGCCTCGGTCTCCGGCCGCGATGACGTGGTCCTCGAGATCGATCCGGAGGGTGCTCTCGCTCACGACGGAGAGCGAGGGGGCGGAGCGGTCGAGCTGAGGCAGGGCGTCGTCGAAGCCGGGGACCCGCACGAAGGCGAGCGATCTGACATCGGGGTCTGCTGGGTGCGACACCCAGAACGGGACGATCTGACTCGCGTCGGTCACCGTGATCCGGAGGCGCCTGGCATCCGTCACCTCGGCCGTCCCGTCGTAGCCGGTCTCGACGCCGAGGCCCAGCCGCGAGGTCGGGACGTCGGCGGAGAAGACGTTCGCGAGGACGTCGACGTCGACCGACACCCGACCGCGGATGTCGCGCAGGTCGAGCACGGTGTCGTCGGCGAGCGGGGGGTTCGGCGGAGCGTCGGGATCGACGGTCACGGTGACGAAGCTCGAGCTCGACCCCCCGCGCGCGTTCTCGACCTCGTACACCACGCCGTAGCTGCCGGGCGTCGACGGCGGCGTGACCGTGACGAGTTCGTCGTCGACCACCACGGCATCGACCGTCTCATCACTCGACTCGACGCCCGTGACCGAGAGATCTCCGCCGTCGGGGTCGGAGTCGTTGTCGAGCACCCGGACGGTGATCGAACCGCCCGGTCGCATCGTGACGTCGTCCTCCACGGCGACGGGGGCCCGGGAGCCGTCCGCCCTGGCCGACACTCCGACGCGCACCACGCCGGTGGCTCGCGCCCCGAGACCGTCCACGACCGAGTACTCGAACGTGTCGGTGCCCGCCGCGTACGGGCCCGCCTCGTAGTCGAGACGATCGGGACCGGACATCGACACGGCCCCCTTGTCGGGGTTGCTGCCGATCCCGACGAGCTGCACGCTGTCTCCGTCGGCGTCGATGCCGTCGAGCGGGACGGTGATGCGGACCGTCTCGCCCGCGACGACGCGTGCGGTGACGGTCTCCGGCACGGGCGGCGCGTTGGTCGCCGCATCGGACTCCCGGACCGTGATGGTGACCTGGGCGTCGGCGGTCTGGCCGTCCTCGCCGACCGCCGTGTAGACGGCCGACACGATGCCCGGCGTCTCGGGGGCCAGGTAGCGCAGTCGGTCACCCGAGGCGAACAGCAGACCGCCACCCTCCGGCACCGGGCGACGGAGGTCGTGCCCGAGCGAGACCTCGTCTCCGTTCGGCTGCTCGTCGTTCGCGAGGACGTCGATGTCGATGACGTCTCCCGCACGGACAGTCGCCTGATCGTCGGTGGCGACCGGCGGCTGGGTCTGCGAGCGGCGGGGGATCTCCACGACGGTGATGCTCCCCACCGCGGAGGCGAGCCCGTTCGTCACGGTGTACGACAGCTCGACGGGACCGTCGTCGAGGGGTCTGGTCAGCGTCACCCGGACGTAGCGCTGGTCGATCGTCTCGACCCGGAGCCCGGTCGACTCGGGCGCCTGCGAGACCGAGGTCACGAGGAGGACGTTCCCGGCGGGATCACGATCGGTCCCGGCCGCATCGACGGTCTCGCTGCTGAGCGTCTCGACGAACACCGTCTTGGGCGTCGTCACGGGTGCGCTGTTGACGTCGGGCGGCGAGAGCACCTCCACGCGGATGGTCCCGCTCGCGGTCTGGTCGCCGTCGGTGACCGTGTACTCCAGGTTGTGGGTCCGGACCTCGTCGCTCGTGAAGAGCAGCGTCCCCGCGTCGTAGCTCGGAGCGATCTCCGCGCCCTCCTGTGCCGGGACGCTGTTCAGCGAGACCGGGCCCGTGCCTCCCTCGGCGTAGGCCAGGGGCCTGATCGTCGTCTGCCGACCCGCGTAGGCCTGGACCGAGAAGGAGTCGGTCGTCAGCGGGGTGTCCCCCGCCGCCGCGACGGTGATGCGCAGCACGCCGTTGGCCTCGGCGCGCCCGTCGGACACCGTGAGCGCGACGTCCGTGGTCGTCGCCCCGGCGCCGCTGTCCTGGTAGACGACGTCGCCGTCCGGTGCGGACGAGACACCGCCCTCGCCCGAGGCGGACGTCAGATAGAAGGCATCGCCGTCGGGGTCCACCCAGTCGCCCAGCACCGGCGTGGTGACCCGACCCGACGACGCGACCACCGCCTCCGACGATCGACGCTGTTCGGGCGGACCGTTCTCGTCGGGCGACCGGACCGTCACGGTGACCGTCGCCGTGTCCCGTCCGCCCCTCCCGTCCGAGATCGTGTAGTCGAAGACGAGCACGCCGCTCGCGGCGTCGTCGAGGGTGAGGAGCAGATGCTGCCTGTCGTCGACGATGTCGACCCGTCCGGCCGCGTCGTCGACGCCCTCGACCGTGTCGATCGACAGCGGATCGCCGTTCGGGTCGTAGTCGTCGAGCAGCACGGGGAGGCTCGTGGCGCGACCGGCGCGGGCTCCGAAGTCGTCGTCGGCGGCGACCGGCGCCTTCTGGTCGGGGTCGAGCTCGAGCGTGTCGTCGCCGACGTCGTCCTCGTCGTCCTGTCGCATCTCGTCGCGATCGAGCAGGTCGTCCCAGTTGTCGATGAGTCGGCCGCCCGACTGCACCGCCCAGCTGCGACCGGTGACCGGATCGTTCAAGACGACCCGGCGTCCGTTCACGTCGTAGACGAGACCCGCGTCGGCGGGCACCCCCTCGAGTGCGGTGAGACCGCCGCGTGACGACGAGCAGTCGCTCCACTCCGTCCCGTCCGACCAGGCTGCCCGGAGACATCCGTCGACGACCACCGGTCGTGCCGGCGTCCCGTCTCGACCCGAGACGAGCTCGTCGACGCGGTCGGCGGCGAACGGCACGGACGAGAGACCGCTCGGCGTGGCGACGACGAACGCGTCGTCGGCGGCGCCGCCGGTCTGCAGGGCGGAGACTCCATCTCCGCCGCCCGGCACCTCCACCGTGCGTCCGTCGACGGTCAGCTCGCCCGACACCGTGTCGAGCAGCGCCCAGTGGGAGCCGGCGGCCGCCACCTGATAAGGCCCCTCGCCGGTCGTCTCGACGGCCTGCGTCGACGTCACGTCGAGCCCCTGGCCGGAGTCGACCAGAGAGACCATCCCGCTCTCGGCCGAGAACACGACGATCCCTCCCTCGGGTGAGGTGCCGGCCACCAGGTCGCCCCCGAGGCTCAAGTCGGCGGCGGCGTCGCTCGTGAACGAGTCGAGCTCGGCCGCCGGCGTCGACCAGACCTCGCCCGTGCCCCCCGACAGGACGACGGCGCGATCGCCGACGAGCAGCACCTCGGGGCTCTCGGGCGGCAGCGGCACGCTGACATCCGCCGTGGCGGTCGCGGGGTCCACGATCCCCGCCGTCGCGCTCGTACGGTCGACGAGCACGACGGCGGTCGGAGTCTGCACGACCGAGAGATCCGAACCCTGACTCCGGACGGCGGAGTTCAGCTCCCCCACGTCGGGGTTGGCGCGGCCGATCGCCGTCCGCGAGCCGTTCGCCACCCAGACGGTGCCGTCGTCCAGGTCGAGGCGCTGCTGCTCGTACCCCGGCCCGACGAGGGCCACGCCCGCAACGAGTCCCACGATGACGAGCCCGCTGACACCCGTGGCCACCGCCGATCGATGCGATCGCATCCAGGCGCCGAGACGACTCATCCGCCCTCCCCCGACGCGCACGTCTCCGCGCTCGGCTGGCCCGTGCGGCCGGCGCGATTGACGCTCACCGTCACGCAGACCTCGGAACGGTCGGCCGCGTCGCCGACGACGAAGCTCGCGCCCGCCTGCTGGCTGGTGTCGGCCCTCCCGGCGGTGTCGGTCTCGATGACGTACAGGTCGCCGGCCCGCAGGCCCGGATCGTCCCAGCGGAAGGTCACGGTCTCGCCGTCCCGTTCCGCCTCGACGTCGACCACCCGCGGGATACTGTCCGGGTCGGATCGCACCAGCACCAGCGTGGCGGCCGCCCCCAGAGCGATGACGCCGACCGCGACGGCCACCAGCAGCCCCACCATCGCGCCCCTCGTCCTGCTGCGCCCCTCGCGGCCCGTCCTCGTCGCGACCCCTCGGGAGACGGCGCGATCCCCGACCGTGTCGCCACCGTGGACCGCCCGGGCCTGAGCCTCGGTCACGCGCCGTCGTCGGCGGCGACGACTCGCCGACACCGCCGGGGCGGCCCCCCGGAGGCGCGTCCGGTCTTCGAGGTCCGCCACGGTGGCGAGCGCCCAGTCGTCGACGGCGACCTCGATCGGGGTCTGCGCGACGCCGATCTCGCTCTCGATCCGCTGCAGCTCCCGGATCAGCTCGAGCACGCTCGACGGCCTCTGCTGGGGGCGTCTCGACATCGCCGTCGCGAGGACGCGCTCGAGGCTCGCCGGCACGTCCGTCCGACCGGTGGGCGCGAGGCGGGCCTTGTCGATCCGCGCGATCAGATCGGACGCGGTGTTCTTCTCCCCGCCGAGGATCTCGAAGGGGCTGCGTCCGGCCAGGAGCGAGTAGACGGTCGCCCCGAGCGACCAGACCTCGGACTCGATGGTGCCGCCCGTCTCGTCCAGGAGGACCTCGGGTGCCGACCAGGGGATGGACATGCCGACGACGTCGTTCGGCTCGCTCTCGCCGAGCGACGCGGCGATGCCGAAGTCGGACAGGACGGGATGCCCGTAGGCGGTGGTCAGGATGTTGGACGGTTTGAGGTCGCGATGCAGCACACCCTGTCGATGCGCGGTCTCGACGGCGCTGCCGATCTTGACGCCGATGCGGAGGACGTCCGCCACCGGGATGCGGTCTTTTCGGTAGCGATCGCTGAGTGAGGAGGAGCAGAGCTCCATCACGAGGTAGGGCCGACCGTCGGCGGACACGCTCGCCTGATGGACGGTGAGGATCGACGGATGCGCGCTGAGCTGCGCCATGAGGTTGGCCTCGGCCTGGAACATCTGACGCACGCGGTCGTCGACGACCGCGCTGAGCATGACCTTCACCGCGACCTGACGACGCGGCATGTTCTGCTCGTACAGGAACACGTCGGCGAAGCCGCCCGAGCCGAGCACCCGCACCGGCGTGAAACCGGGCAGCACAGGGGGCTGGGACGGCAGTCGTCGCGCCACGTCGGCCTCCTCGAAGGTCGGTCGTTCGGTCAGGTGGGCCGACGTCGGGTCGGCGCGATCGATTGTAGGTGTCGCCACCGGGCCTCTCGCCACGAGCGGCGACTCCGTGGGGTGCCGCGCCCTCCCCCACTTCTGGGGAGGGATCGATGAACCTCGACGCGGTGGACCGCGACCCGGGTCACTCGTCGGTCGCGCCGACGGCCTCGCTCGCGGCACGGACGTCGATGACCACCGCTGTGACGTTGTCGCGCCCACCGGCCTCGACGGCGGCATCGACGAGTGCGCCGGCCGCCGCGAGCGAATCGCTCACGTCGACCAGGATCTCCTCGATGCGCTGACCGGACAGCTCCTTCGTCAACCCGTCCGAGCAGGCGAGGAGGCGCAGGCCGGGTCGGGCGGGCACCCGCCAGTAGTCCGGCTCCTGGTCGGTGTCGAACCCGACGGCGCGGGTGATGACGTTGCTGTCGGGGTGGCCCTCGGCGTCCTCCGCCTTGAGCAGACCGGCGTTCACCATCTCCTGGACCACGGAGTGGTCGACGGTGACCTGGTGGAGCCGCCCCTCGTGCAGGAGGTACACGCGCGAGTCGCCAACGTTGAAGACGGTGAACTCGAAGCCCTCGTCGCCGTGCGTCAGCACGGCGCCCGTCGCGGTCGTCCCGACGCCGAGCTCGGTCTCCTCCGCCGCGACAGCGATGTCCGCCGTCGCACGGCGCAGCGCCTCCTCGACGTCGTCGGTCGAGGCCGTCGCGCCCTCGGACACCTCGAGCATGCGGCGCACGACGGCGTCGCTCGCCACGTCGCCGGCGCTGTGCCCGCCCATGCCGTCCGCGACGACGAAGAACGGCGACTCCGCGAGAAGACTGTCTTCGTTGTGGGCCCGCCTGCGCCCCACGTCGGTCGCACCGGCCCAGTCGAGGACGACCGAGTCGTCGCCGACGGTCACGGTGTGGGCGGTCGTCGGGCGGCCGAGCTCTGTCACGTGTGGGGTTCTTCCTGAGCGGTTGATCTGAGAGGGGCGACGATCTCGAGGGAGTTCCCGTCGCCTAGGTCAACTATCGTGCCTGGAACCGCCACGGTCGACTCGCCTTGCCGAAGTCTCACCGGAAGCCGCGCCGGCGACCTCACGATCGTGCCGTTGGTCGACCGCAGATCGGTGACCACCACCACGTCGCCGTCCTGCCGGAACTCCACGTGACTGCCCGACACCTCGTGCGTCGGAGACGGGACGGACACCAGCCGGGGTGCGGCTCCGCGCACCACCCGGGGAGCCGTGGGGCGGCGGCCCACGATCACGGGTCCGTCCAGCCGGAAGACGCTGTCCCCGATCACGACGCCCGACAGGCGGCGTGGCGCCGGCGCCCGCGTCTCGGCACCGACCGCCGCGGACCCTCGACGGTCGGTGCGTCGGAGCACCGTGTCGTCGAGCCGGGACAGCACGGTGTCGTCGAGGCGCTCGCCCCGATCGGGATCGTCGGATCGCACGCGGTCGTCCTTCCGTCGGGAAGCCGAGGAGGCGCGGGTCGCCTCGTCAGACACGCTAGCGCCGGTCGCGCCCCGGGTCGTCTCCTCCACCGACGCCGATCGACGCGATCCGTCCACACCCCCCGCCCGCGTCCCGCCCCGCCCCCCTGTGCGCCTCCTACGGTGACGCCATGCCTGACCTCGTCCTCGTGCCTCCACTCCCACCGGACGACGACCGCGTGGAGGACGACGTCGGCTTCGTCCGACTGGACAGCCCCATCGGCCGCATCGAGATCGTCACCCGGCACTTCGCCGTCGAACGCGTCGTCGTCGCCGGAACGGGGCCGCTCCCCCACGATCATCTCGACGAACGACCGGACGCTCTGCTGCATGCTGCCCGACGTCAGCTCGGCGACTACTTCACCGGTCACCGTCGGCGGTTCGATCTGCCGTTGCGGATGACCGGCACGATGTTCCAGCGCTCGATATGGTCGGCGCTGACGGACGTCACGTGGGGCGAGACGACGACCTACGGCCGCCTGGGCGGTGTGATCGGCAGCCCGCAGGCCGGTCGCGCCGTCGGCGGGGCCGTCGCGGCGAACCCCCTGCCCCTGCTGATCCCCTGCCATCGCGTCCTCGGGCGCACCGGCGGCGTCACGGGATACACGGTGGGGAGCGGAGTCGAGACGAAGCAGTGGCTGCTCCGTCATGAGGGGATCGTCTATCGGGAGGGCCCGGTGCCGGTCACCTGAACGGACTCCCGCTCGAGCAGCGTCTCGGCGACGAGCAGGGTCTCGTGGCCGGGTTCGACGACGATCTCGTTATCTTGGCACCAGTCGAAGAAGTCGACGGCGGTCTCGAGCGTCGGTCGATCGGCGAGGAGCGCCGCCATGAGAAGCCCCTTCGACTTCTTGTTGAAGTGGTTCAGCGCCCGCCGACGACCGCCTGCGTCGGAGACGACCCGGATGTAGGTGGATCGGTCGCCCGCGGGCCCGAGCCCGACGTACCCCTCGGAGCGCAGGTCGACGACGAATTCGCCGGCGTCGTCGAGCACCTCCGAGACGGGTCGGCGCCAGGTCGATCGGAGCGACGCACCGGGCAGTCGGGAGTCGTGCGACAGCCGGTACGCGGGGATGAGATCGGTGGCACGCACCGGTCCGAAGAGCGCCGAGTGCACGAGGATGTGGCGGTGGGCCCATTGCCAGGCGGCCGGAGACAGGTGCGCAGCATCGAGAGGGTCGAACAGCACACCCGTGTATCGGCTCAGTGCGCGCATGGTCGGAGAGGTCTCGATCTCGCGATCGCGGACGACTTCGTGAAGCTGCCGGGGGCCGAGTTTGAGAGCGGAGAGGGCCGCGACGTCGTCGGATGCCAACAGCGACAGGCGCCCGATCACGTCACGACGCACGCCGGTCAGGCCGGGGTAGGCGAGGCCGTCGAGTTCGAGCCTGGACGCACTGCTGCCCCCGTCGAGTTTCGTCTCGGACGGGGGCAGCAGGAACAACACGGTGTAGCGGAGGACGAACGGGTCAGACGAGCTGCGCGTTGCGCGCGACGACGGTGACCGTGTCGTTCTCGACGGACAGGAACCCGTCGTCGGCGGTGGCCTCGACGGTCGTGCCGTCGGACAACCGGACGCGCACCTGACCTGTGGCCAGGATGGCGAGGATGGGCTCGTGACCCGGGAGGATCCCGATCTCACCCTCGGCGGTGCGAGCGACGATCGACGACGCCTCGCCCGACCACACTTCGTGGTCGGCCGAGACGACGCTCACTGAGAGAGCAGCCACGATCAGCCGTTCTCCTTCTGGATCTGAGCCCACTTCTCTTCGACGTCGGAGATCGAGCCGACGTTGAAGAACGCCTGGGTCGCCACGTGGTCGAACTCGCCGTCGGCGATCGCCGTGAACGACTCGATGGTCTCTTTCAGAGGCACGGTGGAGCCTTCGACACCCGTGAACTTCTTCGCCATGTACGTGTTCTGCGAGAGGAACTGCTGGATGCGACGGGCGCGCGAGACGGTGATCTTGTCCTCTTCGGAGAGCTCGTCGACACCGAGGATCGCGATGATCTCCTGGAGCTCCTTGTTCTTCTGGAGGATCGCCTTCACGCGGATGGCCGTGTTGTAGTGCGCATCGCCCAGGTAGCGGGGGTCGAGGATGCGGCTGGTCGAGGTCAGCGGGTCGATCGCGGGGTACAGACCCTGCGATGCGATCTCACGGGAGAGCTCGGTCGTGGCGTCGAGGTGCGCGAAGGTCGTCGCCGGGGCCGGGTCGGTGTAGTCGTCCGCAGGCACGTAGATGGCCTGCAGGGACGTGATCGAGTGGCCACGGGTCGAGGTGATGCGCTCCTGGAGGACGCCCATCTCGTCGGCGAGGTTCGGCTGGTAGCCCACGGCGGAGGGCATGCGACCGAGGAGGGTCGACACCTCGGAGCCGGCCTGCGTGAAGCGGAAGATGTTGTCGATGAAGAGCAGGACGTCCTGCTTCTGCACGTCGCGGAAGTACTCCGCCATCGTCAGCGCCGACAGGGCGACACGGAGGCGCGTTCCCGGCGGCTCGTCCATCTGGCCGAAGACGAGGGCCGTCTTGTCGAAGACACCCGCTTCTTCCATCTCGGCGATGAGGTCGTTGCCCTCGCGGGTCCGCTCACCGACACCGGCGAACACGGAGACTCCACCGTGGTCCTGCGCGACGCGCTGGATCATCTCCTGGATGAGGACGGTCTTGCCGACGCCGGCCCCACCGAAGAGGCCGATCTTCCCACCCTGGACGTACGGTGTCAGGAGGTCGATGGACTTGATGCCGGTCTCGAAGAGCTGCGTCTTCGACTCGAGCTGGTCGAAGGCCGGGGGCTTGCGGTGGATCGGCCAGCGCTCCGTGATCTCGATCTGCTCGTCGCCCTCGAGGTTCAGGATGTCGCCCGTGACGCTGAAGACCTTGCCCTTGGTGACGTCGCCGACGGGAACGGAGATGGGGCCGCCCGTGTCGGTGACGTCCTGGCCACGGACGAGGCCGTCGGTGGGCTTCAGCGCGATGGCGCGGACGAGGTCGTCACCGAGGTGCTGCGCGACCTCGAGCGTCAGCTCGCTGGTCGTGTCGCCGATGGTGATCGTGGTCTTGAGCGCGTTGTAGACGCCCGGGATGGCGTCGTGCGGGAACTCGATGTCGACGACGGGGCCCGTGACCCGGGCGATTCGCCCGACGCCGGGAGCCGACTCGGTCGCGACCGGCGCGGTTGCGGTGTCAGTCATGGCTTCTCTCTCTTCGGATGATGAAACTGGGGTGCAGATCTACTTGGCCGAGCTGAGGGCGTCGGCGCCGCCCACGATCTCGGAGATCTGCTGCGTGATCTCGGCCTGTCGGGCGTTGTTCGCCAGACGGGTGAAGTCGCGGATGAGGGTGTCGGCGTTGTCGCTCGCCGCCTTCATGGCCTTCTGACGGGCCGCGTGCTCGGAAGCCGCGGACTGGAGCATGGCGTTGAAGATGCGGCTCTCGATGTAGACGGGCAGAAGCGCGTCCAGCACCTCCGTCGGATCCGGCTCGAAGTCGTAGAGCGGGAGCACCTCGTCGTCAGCAGGCTCTTCGATGCCCTCCACGACCTCCAGGGGAAGGAGCCGGACGACCTCGGGGACCTGGCTGACCATGTTCACGAAGCGGTTGTAGACGATGTGGATCTCGTCGACGCCGCCCTCGGCCGCCTCGGTGAGGAACTTGCCGACGACCGCGTCGCCGATCTCCTTCGCCGTCGCGAACTCGGGCTGGTCGGTGTTGCCCGTCCAGATCTGCTCCGCATCGCGCTTGCGGAAGGCGAAGTAGTTCTGAGCCTTCCGACCGACGATGTAGAAGACGACGTCCTTGCCCTGGCTGCGCAGCAGCTCGGCGAGCTGCTCGCTCTCCTTCAGCGTGTTCGAGCTGAACGCGCCGTTGAGACCACGGTCGGACGTGAAGACGACGATCGCAGCGCGCTCGATCGTCGCGGGCTCGGTGGTGAGGATGTGATCGACGTCCGAGAACGTCGCCACGGCCGACACCGCCCGCGTGATGGCCCGCGAATACGGACCCGAGGACTTCATCCGCGCCTGCGCCTTCTGGATGCGCGACGCGGAGATGAGCTCCATGGCGCGCGTGACCTTCTTGGTCGTCTGCGCCGAGCGGATCCTCTGTCGGTAGACCCTGAGTTGGGCTCCCATTGTTCTCCTGTTGTCTCGTCAGTCGTGATCGTCGAAGAGCGCGTCAGCGCTTCGTCTTGACGATCTTCTCCTGGTTGACGTCGTCGGCGTCGGTGGCCGTGAACTCTTCGCGCCCGACGGAGGCGAGGGGCTTGCCCTCACCCGTCTGGAACTCCTGCTTGAACGAGTCGATGCCCGAGTCGAGGGCCGAGACGATGTCGTCGCTCAGCACGTTCGTGTCGCGCAGCTTGCTCAGCACGTCGGTGTTGCGACCCATGTAGTCGAGCAGCTCGCGCTCGAACCGGAGGATGTCGGGGACGGGGACCTCGTCGAGCTTGCCGTTGGTACCGGCCCAGATCGAGACGACCTGCTCTTCGACGGGGTAGGGCGAGTACTGCGGCTGCTTGAGCAGCTCGGTCAGACGCGCACCACGGGCGAGCTGGCGACGGCTGGCAGCGTCGAGGTCGGATGCGAACATCGCGAACGCCTCGAGCGACCGGTACTGCGCCAGTTCGAGCTTCAGCGTGCCCGAGACCTTCTTGATCGACTTGACCTGAGCGTCACCACCGACACGCGACACCGAGATGCCGACGTCGACGGCGGGGCGCTGGTTCGCGTTGAACAGGTCGGACTGCAGGAAGATCTGACCGTCGGTGATCGAGATCACGTTGGTCGGGATGTACGCCGACACGTCGTTCGCCTTGGTCTCGATGATGGGCAGACCCGTCATCGAACCGGCACCCAGCTCGTCGGAGAGCTTCGCGCAACGCTCGAGCAGACGCGAGTGCAGGTAGAAGACGTCGCCGGGGTACGCCTCGCGGCCCGGCGGACGACGCAGCAGGAGCGACACGGCGCGGTACGCCTCGGCCTGCTTCGACAGGTCATCGAAGATGATGAGGACGTGCTTGCCGCTGTACATCCAGTGCTGGCCGATGGCCGAGCCCGTGTAGGGCGCGAGGTACTTGAAGCCGGCGGGGTCGGAGGCGGGAGCGGCGACGATGGTCGTGTACTCCATGGCGCCGGCCTCTTCGAGCGCACCCTTGACGGAGGCGATCGTCGAGCCCTTCTGACCGATGGCCACGTAGATGCAGCGCACCTGCTTGGTCTCGTCGCCGGACTCCCAGTTCGCCTTCTGGTTGATGATGGTGTCGATGGCGATGGCGGTCTTGCCGGTCTGGCGGTCGCCGATGATCAGCTGACGCTGGCCGCGGCCGACGGGGATCATGGCGTCGATGGCCTTGATGCCGGTCTGCATGGGCTCGTGGACCGACTTGCGCTGCATGACGCCGGGAGCCTGGAGCTCGAGAGCACGACGACCCTCGGTCGCGATGTCGCCGAGTCCGTCGATCGGGGCGCCGAGCGGGTCGACGACGCGGCCGAGGTAACCGTCACCGACGGGGACCGAGAGGACCTCTCCCGTGCGGGTGACCTCCATGCCCTCTTCGATGCCGGAGAACTCGCCGAGGACGATCGCGCCGATCTCGTCTTCGTCGAGGTTCTGGGCAAGGCCCTGGGTGCCGTCCGCGAAGCGGATGAGCTCGTTCGCCATGACGCCCGGGAGACCCTCGACGTGCGCGATGCCGTCGGCGGCGTCCGTGACGTGGCCGACCTCCGTGGTGGAGGCCTTCGACGGGTCGTACGACGAGACGAAGTCCTTCAGCGCGTCGCGAATCTCATCGGGGCTGATCTTGATGTCTGCCATTGTGATTCCTATTCGTAGCGAGGCTTCAGGAGGCCTCGAGTCTGTGTGGGGGAGGTCGCGTCTAACCGGCGAGCTGGAGTCGGAGGAGACTCAGCTTCGTAGCGACGGTCCCGTCGATGACCTCGTCGCCGACCTGCACACGCAGACCGCCGATGATGGCCGGGTCGATGACCTGGTTGATGCGGAGATTACGCCCGAACTGGCGCGCGAGCCCCGCCTCGAGACGAGCGACATGCGACGAGTCGAGCCGGGTCGCACTCGTCACGGTGGCCACGAGCTGGTCGGACTGGTCGGCGACGATGTCGGCGGCCGTGCGGAGCAGCTCGCCGATGCGCCGACCGCGAGGCTGGCGCACGAGGTGCGACACGATGGCGAGCGTCTGAGGACTCGCCTTGTCGCCCAGCAGACGCTGGACGAGGCCCGCCTTCGACGACGCGTCGCTGAGCTTGGTTCCGATGGCCAGCTCGAGCTGAGCGTCGGATCGGACGACGGCGTCGAACGCGAAGAGCTCGTTCTCGATGCCGCTGTCGCCGGGGGCGCTGAGTGCGATCACCCGGAACCCGAGTTCTTCGATGCCGGCGAGCAGATCGCGGGACGACGACCACCGGCTGCCGACGACCGACACGAGCAGGGCCCGTGCCGCCTCGGAGAACGAGCCGAAGAGCCGGTCCACGAGCTGCTTCTTGACGACGACGTCTGTCGACGGATCGGCGAAGTAGGCCTGCAGCTGCACCGAGCCGCCGATGACCCGGCCAGCGTCGAGCAGCTGCTCGCCGGTGGCCAGGTCGGCCGCCCCACCCAGATCGGAGAGGACGGACCGTGCCGACCCGAGGGCCTCTCGGGACATGGAACCCATCGTCAGCTGCCCGCCTTAGCGTTCTGGTCGGCTTCGAGGTCGGCCAGGAAGCGGTCGACGACTGCCGACGCCTTGGCGTCGTCGTTGAGCGACTCGCCGATGACACCCGACGCGAGGTCGATCGCGAGCGATCCGACCTCGGCCCGGAGGGAGGCCACGGCGGCCTGGCGCTCGGCCTCGATCTGGGCGTGTGCAGATGCTGTGATGCGATCGGCGTCGGCCTGAGCCTGCTGCTTGATCTCGGCGAGGATCTCGTTGCCCTCGGCACGCGCCGCCTCACGGATGCGCGCAGCCTCGGCCCGAGCGTCCGCGAGCTGCTTCTTGTACTCGTCGAGGGCCACGGCGGCCTCGGCCTGAGCGGCCTCGGCGTGCTTGATGCCACCCTCGATCTTCTCGGCGCGCTCGTCGAGGATCTTGCGGAACCTGGGGATCGCGAAGATCCCGAAGAACGCAGCGATGACCACGAAGACGACGAGGGACCAGAGGATGTCGTAATCGGCGGGGAAGAAGATGGCAGCCCCTTCGGGCGCGCCGCCTTCGGCCGCGAGGATCGTCTCGATCATCGGTGTGTCGTCCTAACTGATCAGGAGAAGATGAAGCCGGCGGCGAGGCCGATGAAGCCCAGCAGCTCGGTGAATGCGATACCCAGGAACATGGTGACCTGGAGGCGGCCGGCGAGCTCGGGCTGACGAGCCATGGCTTCGACGGTCTTGCCCGCGACGATGCCGATACCGATACCGGGGCCGATCGCAGCGAGGCCGTAGCCGACGGTCGCGATGTTGCCGTTGATCTCAGCGAGGATCGTGGTGGTGTCCACTTGTGTTTCCTTCCGGTTGGGCGGTGTCCGTCGGTCGACGGACGCCGTCGTCGTTCTTAGTGTTCTTTCGCCGCAGCCTGTTGGATGTAGACCGAGGCGAGGAGTGTGAAGACGTAGGCCTGCAGGATCGCGACGGCCATCTCGACGATGGTCATCACGAAGCCGCCGATGAGGGTCAGGGCGCCGAAGGCCATGAACCCGCCGCTCATGCTGAAGAAGAAGAAGTGCGTCGCCGCGAAGCAGAGCACCAGCAGGAGGTGTCCGACCATCATGTTCAACAGGAGTCGGAGGGCGAGCGAGATCGGACGCACGATGAAGATGTTGATGAACTCGATCGGCGTCAGCAGGATGTACATCGGCCACGGGACACCGGGCGGGAAGAGCGCGTTGCGGAAGAACGTGCCCGTACCCGCCTCGCGGATGCCGGCGTAGATGAACATGATGTACGCGACGACGGCCAGCAGCAGCGGCATGGCGACGACGGACGTGCCGGCGATGTTGAGCCCCGGGATGATGCCGGTGATGTTCATGGCGAAGATGCCGAAGAACATCGCGGCCAGGATCGGCAGGTACTTGCGACCGAGTCGTTCGCCGAGGATCTCCTCGACGATCTGGATGCGGACGAAGTCGAGGCCCAGTTCGGCGATGCTCTGCCCACGGGACGGGATGAGCCGGCCCTTGCGGAGAGCCAGCCAGAACAGCAGCAGCATGACGGCGATCGCGAAGAGGCGGACCAGCATGATGCGGTTCAGTTCGAAGGGCGTGCCCTCGAAGAAGATGGCGGGCGGGAAGAACTCGTCAAGAGTCGGGGCGTGGAATCCCCCGTCTCCGTGGCCGGCATCGGCGGCGGAGAGCAGGTTCACAGCGTTCGCTATCAGCGCTATCTCCTGTGTCGGGGCGAGCACCCTGAAGTGTCGCGACGATTGGTGGGTTTGTCATCCGATAACCCGCAGAGAATCGCGGCCGGGGAACGGAGATAACCCTACCAAGGTATGGACCGCAGAGACGAATCGGCTGAGCTTATTTCACCCGCTGCAGTGTTCGCTGGCAGGTCTGCAAGGGTCTGCTGTCAGTCGCGTGGCGCCGGGGGCAGCGACGCGTCGCTCACGTGCGACAGACGCCCCCTCACGACCACCAGGGCGTCGATCGCGAGCGTCCCGATGATCGAGACCACGAGCGACAGGAACAGCACCACGTCGTCCACGAACGGCTGATCGCGCACGAGCACGAGGAGGACGATGAAGATGACGAGCTTGAGGAGCCACGCGCCCATCACGATGCCGAAGAAGGCGGCGAGCTCGAAGCGGATCGCCACGAGCATGCTGGCGGCCGTGATGCCCGCGAAGAGCACGGCGAGGGCTGTTCCGAGCAGGGCGCTGTACAGGCCGTCGGTGCCGGCGGCGAGGTAACCCGCGCCTCCTCCGACGACGGCGATGACGAGGGCCAGCACGGCCGTGTAGCGCAGCACCTGCACGAAGATCGATCGGGCGTCGTTCATGGTCGTTCCTTCGGGGGTGAGAGTTCCGGGACGGCGGCCTGTGCGGCCGTGTCGGTATCGGCGGGGTCGAGCGCGGAGGCCGCTTCATCGAGCGGGTCGAAGCGACCGGATTCGCTGACCTCGAGGTCATCACGCGGAGTCGTCTGGACGGCCATCTCGACGCGCTTGCGTCGGCTGAGCGGTGCGAGCGTCGCGGCGGTGCAGGCCACGAGCCCGACGCAGAGGAACACGATGACGAAGTACGTGGGCTTGACGAAGAGGAACATCAGGCAGCCGACGGCGACGACGACCGTCCAGGCGTAGAAGATCAGGACGGCCTGGAAATGCGAGTGGCCCATGTCGAGGAGGCGGTGGTGCAGATGCTTCCGATCGGCGCTGAAGGGAGACTTGCCGGCGCTCACCCGGCGGAGGACCGCGAGCCCGAAGTCGAGCAGCGGCACGATGAGGATGGCGAACGGGAGCAGGATCGGGATGAAGGCCGGCAGGAGCGCCGTCCGTGAGATCTGCGCCGGGTCGATCTGACCCGTCACCGAGATGGCGCTCGTCGCCATGAGGAGCCCCGTCAGCAGGGCGCCCGCATCGCCCATGAAGAGTCGGGCCGGGTGCCAGTTCAGCGGCAGGAAGCCGAGGCAGGCGCCGATCAGCACGGCGGAGATCAGCGCCGCCAGGTTGAAGTACTCGGTCTGACCGATCGTGATCGAGATGACGAAGCTGTAGACGAAGAACACTCCGTTGGCGACGATGGCCACCCCCGCGACCAGACCGTCGAGGCCGTCGATGAAGTTGACGGCGTTCATCACGAGCACCACCGCGAGGATGGTGAGGATGAGCGACATGTAGGGCGAGCCGATGGCCAGGCTGCCGCCGAGGGGAAGCGAGACCAGCTGGACGCCCTGCCAGGCCAGGACCCCCGCTGCGATGATCTGCCCGGCGAGCTTCGTCATCCAGTCGAGGTCGTAGAGGTCGTCGACCACGCCGATGACGACGATGATCGTCGCCGCCGCGATGATCGCCAGCGGTGGACCGGCGTCGGCGAACACGAGGCGGAAGTAGTCGACACCGGAGATGAGCGGGAAGATCAGCCAGGCGGAGAGCAGCGCCACGACCACGCCGGCGTACATCGCGACGCCGCCGAGTCGAGGGGTCGGCGTCTTGTGGACGTCGCGTTCGCGGATGGTGGGATAGATCTTGTACTTGAGGCCGACCCGCCAGGCCACCACCGACATGACGAAGCTGACCGCCGCCGCGATGGCCATCGCGAGCAGGTAGTACCTCACGCGATCGCGTCGACTCCGACGACGCGCGTGATCTCGGTGTCGGCGAGCACGCCGTGCCGGACGATCCGGAGGACGCCGTCTTCGGCGGCGGTCGCATCGACGATCGTCGAGCCGGTGTTCGCCCCCGGGCGCCGCTCGTAGTCCGATCCGACGGTGGCGGCGTCGAGGTAGACGGAGACCGAGTCGCCGAGCATGTCGCGGGCGTCGGCCGCCGTCGTCGCCGCGGGCCGACCCGTGAGGTTCGCGCTCGAGACGGCCAGCGGGCCGGTCTCTTCGAGCAGCTCGAGGGCCAGCGGGTGACTCGGCATGCGCAGGGCGACGGTGCCTCGGGTCTCGCCGAGATCCCAGGTGAGGGAGGGCTGCGCGCGGAAGATGACCGTCAGCGGCCCGGGCCAGAACTCGTCGAGCAGCGGCCGCACGACGTCGGGGACGGACTCGGTGAGGGCCGCGAGCGTGTCGAGCCCCTTGATCAGCACGGGCGGCGGCGACTGACGCCCGCGACCCTTCGCGTCGAGCAGGCGCTGGACCGCGGCGGGGTCGAACGCGTCGGCGCCGACGCCGTAGACCGTGTCGGTGGGCAGGACGACGAGCTCACCGCGCCCGATGGCGGCGCGCGCGAAGCGCATGCCGGCGAGCAGTTCGGAGTCGACGGAGCAGTCGTAGAGAGAGGCCATGACCTGTCGATAGTAGTGCGACGGACCGCAGAGCCCGCTCAGCGCACCGCCGTGGTCGCGCGGTCGCGCCCCGTGAGGTCGGTCGTGGTGGTGGCCCCGCGCCATCCGTCGGCCTGCAGGATCGCCCGGATCGCGCCTCCTTGGAGTTCGCCGTGCTCGATCACGAGGACTCCCCCGGGTCGCAGCAGACGACGTGCCGTGAGCGAGAGCGACCGGACCACGACGAGCCCGTCGTCGCCCCCGAAGAGCGCGAGCGCCGGGTCGTGCAGCCGCACCTCGGGGTCGCGCGGGATCATGCCGATCGGCACGTACGGCGGGTTGGAGACCACGACGTCGACCGAGCCGTCGAGCTCGGGCAGCGCGTCGGCGAGGTCGCCCTCCACGAGGCGCACGTTCTCGGCGCCGACGGAGGTGATGTTGCGGCGGGTCCAGACGGCTGCCTCGGGCGACAGCTCCACCGCCGAGACGAGGGAGTGCGGCACCTCGGTGGCGAGCGCGAGAGCGAGCGCCCCGCTGCCCGTGCCGAGATCGACGGCGATCGGCTGGGGGGACGCGACCGCGCGCAGCGCGTCGACGGCGATCTGCGCGACGCCCTCCGTCTCGGGGCGCGGAACGAACACGCCGGGCCCGACCGCGAGGGTCATCCCCCGGAACGCGGCGGTGCCCGTGATGTGCTGCAGGGGCTCGCGGGAGGCGCGGCGCACGACGAGCGCGGCGAGTGCGTCGACGTCGCCCTCCGCCAGGGGCGCGCGTGTCACCGCCTTGGCCCGGACGACCCCGCGACCCAGATCCGTGACGTGCGCGACGAGCAGCTCGGCGTCGACGGCGGGGCTCGGGACACCCGCCGCCGTGAGGACCGTCTCGGCGGCCGCCAGGGCCGCGTCGACGGTGCTCACGGTCGCGAAGGCGCCCGAGATGGTGTCGCTCACGACGCGGTGTCGCCGATCTCGGCCAGTCGGGCCTCCTCGTCGGCCTGGATGCACGAGTCGACGACCGCCCCGAGAGCGCCGTCCATGACGGCGTCGAGGTTGTAGGCCTTGTACCCGGTGCGGTGATCGGCGATGCGGTTCTCGGGGAAGTTGTAGGTGCGGATCCGCTCGGAGCGGTCCATCCCCCGGATCTGGCTCTTGCGGGCGTCGGAGGCGATCGCCGCCTGCTCCTCCTGCTGGCGCGCCAGGATGCGGGCCCGGAGGACGCGCATGCCGGCCTCGCGGTTCTGCAGCTGGCTCTTCTCGTTCTGCATCGCCACGACGATGCCCGTCGGCAGGTGCGTGATGCGGACGGCGGAGTCGGTCGTGTTGACCGACTGCCCGCCGGGGCCGCTCGAGCGGTACACGTCGATCTTGAGGTCGTTCTGGTTGATGTCGACCTCTTCGGGCGCATCGACCTCAGGGAACACGAGGACACCCGTGGTCGACGTGTGGATGCGGCCCTGAGACTCGGTGGCCGGCACGCGCTGGACGCGGTGCACGCCGCCTTCGTACTTCAGGTGCGCCCACACGCCCTGCGAGGGGTCGCTCGCGTTCGACTTGATCGCGATCTGCACGTTCTTGTAGCCGCCCAGGTCGGAGTCGTCGCTCTGGATCATCTCGGTCTTCCACCCGCGCGATTCGGCGAAGTGCAGGTACATGCGCAGGAGGTCGGCGGCGAACAGAGCGCTCTCCGCGCCTCCTTCGCCGCCCTTAATCTCCATGATCACGTCGCGACCGTCGTCGGGGTCGCGCGGGATCAGGAGGCGCCTCAAGCGCTCTTGAGCCTCGTCGAGCCCCTGCTCGAGGGCCGGCACCTCGTCCGCGAAGGCGGCGTCCTCTTTGGCGAGCTCGCGCGCCGCCTCGAGGTCGTCGCCGGCCTGCTGCCAGGCCGTGTGCGCCGCCACGATCCGACTGAGCTCGGCGTAGCGCCGGTTGATCTTCTTGGCCCGCGCCGCATCGGCGTGGACGGCGGGATCACTGAGCTGGGTCTGCAGAGCGTCGTGCTCGGCCAGCAGCACCGCCACCGACTCGAACACTGTTAGTGCTCCTTGTGGCCGTTGTCGTGGCCGTTCGCCGGGACCGACTTCTGGACCTGCACGAGGAACTCGACGTTGCTCTGCGTCTCGCGGAGGTTGCCGAGCACGATCTCGAGGGCCTTCTGCTGGTCGAGACCGGCGAGGGCCCGGCGCAGACGCCAGGTGATCTTGACCTCGTCGGGGCTGAGGAGCATCTCTTCACGGCGCGTGCCGGACGCGTTGACGTCGACGGCCGGGAAGATGCGCTTGTCGGCCAGGTGACGCGACAGGCGGAGCTCCATGTTGCCGGTGCCCTTGAACTCCTCGAAGATCACCTCGTCCATCTTGGAACCGGTCTCGACGAGCGCGGTCGCGAGGATGGTGAGCGAGCCGCCGTTCTCGATGTTGCGAGCGGCACCGAAGAAGCGCTTCGGCGGGTAGAGGGCCGACGAGTCGACGCCGCCCGAGAGAACGCGACCCGAGGCCGGTGCCGACAGGTTGTAGGCACGACCCAGACGCGTGATCGAGTCGAGGAGCACGACCACGTCGTGACCCAGCTCGACGAGGCGCTTGGCACGCTCGATGGCCAGCTCGGCGACCGTCGTGTGGTCTTCGGCGGGTCGGTCGAACGTCGACGCGATGACCTCGCCCTTGACCGTCCGCTGCATGTCGGTGACCTCTTCGGGGCGCTCGTCGACGAGCACGACCATGAGGTGGACCTCGGGGTTGTTCTTCGCGATCGAGTTGGCGATCGCCTGCAGCACGAGCGTCTTGCCGGCCTTGGGCGGCGAGACGATCAGACCGCGCTGACCCTTGCCGATGGGCGCGACGAGGTCGATGATGCGCGTCGACAGCTTCTGCGGCTCGGTCTCGAGACGGAGGCGCTCCTGCGGGTAGAGCGGCGTCAGCTTGTTGAACTCGACGCGCTTGGCGGCCTCCTCGACGGGCTGGCCGTTGATCGAGTCGATGCGCACGATGGCGTTGTACTTCTGACGGCCCTGACCCTGCTCGCCCTCACGGGGCTGGCGGATGGCGCCGACGACCGCGTCGCCCTTGCGGAGGAAGTACTTCTTGACCTGACCGAGCGACACGTAGACGTCGCTGGCGCCGGGCAGGTAGCCCGTCGTGCGGACGAACGCGTAGTTCTCGAGGACGTCGAGGATGCCCGCGACGGGGATCAGGACGTCGTCCTCGGTGATCTCGGGCTCGAACTCGTCGTTCTGCGTGGCGCCGCGACCGCGCTTGCGATCACGCTGACGACCACGGCCCTGACGGCCGCCCTCGTCGTTCTGCTGGCCGTTGCCCTGGGGCCCGTTGCCCTGAGCGCCCGCGGACTGCTGGTCGCCCCGTGCACCGTCGTTCTTGTCGGCGCCGTTCTGCTTGGGCTGCTCGTCGACGCGAGGGGCGTCGGCCTGGCCGTTCTGGCCGTTCTGCTGACCACCCTGAGCGTTCTGACCGTTCTGCTGGCCGTTCTGGCCGTTCTTCCGGTCGCCGCGGTTGCGGTTGCGGCTGCGACGCCCGCCGCCCTGCTGACCGTTCTGCTGGTCGCCGCCCTGCTCGTCGGAGCCCTGCTGCTCGGCACCGCTCTGCTGCTCGGCGCCGTCCGTGACGCCCTGCGCGGCGGTGCCGGCCTCGGGGGCGCTGCCGGGAGCCTGCGCTGCGTCGTCCTGCTGGGGGGCCTGCGCGGCGGCCACGCTGGCGTCGGTCGCGCGACGCGAGCCGCGGCGGCTGCGCGTGGGGCGCTCGGCGGGGGTCTCGTCGGCTGCGACGGCGGGCGCCGCGCTCGACTCGGCGGTGGTCGCCGCGGCTGCGGTCGCGGACGATGCCTGGTCGGCGCCCGAGACGGCGGGGGCGGTCTCGACGGGAGCCTCGGTGCTCTCGACGATCGGCTCGGTGCCGGTCTCGGTGGCGTTCACGTGGTCGACGGCCCCGCGCTGAGCGGGGGCGCCGGCGGCTGACGACGCACGACGCGAACCGCGACGCTTGGCGGCGGGTGCCTGAGCGGCCGGAGCCTCGACGGCGACGGACGACGGAGCCTCGACGGCGGGCGCCTCGGCGGCGGGTGCCACGTCGAGGGTCGGCTGAGCCGCCTCGGTCGTGGGGTCGACGGTGTCGATGCTCTCGGCGGCCGCGGGGATCTCGGTCTCGCTGACGGCGGGGGCCTCGACGGTGCCGGTCGAGGCGCTGGCCTCGGTCGCGGCGATGGCGGCCACGAGGTCGCCCTTGCGGAGCTTGGAGAGACCGCTGATGCCGAGCGACGAGGCGAGTGCCTGCAGCTGGGGCAGGCGCATGGCGCCGAGCTCGGTGGTGCGGTCGATGGACGCGGAGTTGCTGACGTCGGTCACTGGATGGTTTCCTTTCGCTCCCCCGCTCGGAACGGCGGGGCAGAGCTGCTCACACCCCGCTGCCTCTCGCCTGCGCAGAATCGCTGCAGGAGAGGATCTCGGAGGTGCGGTGCACGACTGCCGGATCGGCAGGCGGACACTGCTAGATGTGCACTACGGGATGGTTGCGACCCGGGGACTCGAAGACGTGGAACCCCATGCGGCCCGAATCGGATCGCATCGACCCGAGGTCGATGGGAGGAGGTTCGAACGGTGCTAGATGCCCAGGAAATCTGAGTTTTCTACCGGGTGCGCTACGACTGTAGCACCTTTGAGATCGACGGCCAGCATCAACGCGCGCCACTCGGACACGCCGTGCTCGGCCACCAGATCACTGGCGAACAGGCGCTGGGCCGGGTCGCTGCCGAGCACGAGGAGGGACGGCCCGGCGCCGGACACGACGGCCGCCAGCCCCGCGTCGCGGAGGAGACGGATGAGGGCGTCGGTCTCGGGCATGGCGCTCGCCCGGTAGCTCTGGTGGAGACGGTCTTCGGTGGCGGCGTGCAGGAGCTCCGGGCTCTGCACGAGGGCCGCGACGAGCAGGGCCGACCGGGAGACGTTGAAGGTGGCGTCCTCGTGGGGCACCGAGGCGGGCTGCAGACTGCGCGCGAGCTTCGTCGAGAGCGTCGTCTCGGGCACGAACACGACCGGCGAGACGCCTCGATGCACCAGGAGTCGCTTGTGAGCGGGCCCCGTCGACGTCGTCCACGCGATCGTGAGACCGCCGAAGAGGGCGGGCGCGACGTTGTCGGGATGCCCCTCGAGCTCGGCCGCCAACGCGAGGAGGTCGGACGACGAGAACTCGACCTCGCCCTCGAGGAGGCCCTTCGCCGCCATGATGCCGGCGACGATCGCGGCGGCGGACGATCCGAGCCCCCGGCCGTGCGGGATGACGTTGCGGGCGTCGAGTCGGAGACCCGGCAGGTCGCGCCCGACGGACGCGTAGGTCGCCGCGATCGCGCGGACGACCAGGTGCGAGGCGTCGGTCGGGACCTCCCCCGCGCCCACTCCGGTCACCCTGACGTCGACTCCGCTACCGGCGGTCGTCGTGACGACGAGCTCGTCGTAGAGCGACAGCGCCAGCCCGAGGGTGTCGAAGCCGGGGCCGAGGTTGGCCGACGTCGCCGGCACCCTGACGAGGACCGACCTCTCGGCCGGGGCGGGGCTCATGCAGAGGCCGGGACGAGCCCGAGCACCTCGGCCACGCGTGCCGTGTCGCTCGCGACGACCGTCGGCTCGACGGTCGACCCGTCGGCGCGACGGAGGGCCCACTGCGGGTCTTTGAGGCCGTGGCCCGTGACCGTCAGTACGACCGTCGACCCCGCGGGGACGACCCCGGCGTCGGCGCGCTCGAGCAGACCGGCGACGCTGATAGCCGAGGCGGGCTCGACGAAGACGCCGACCTCGGCGCTGAGGATCTTCTGGGCCGCGAGGATGCCCTCGTCGGTGATCGCCCCGAACCAGCCGTTCGTGAGGTCGCGCGCCTCGAGCGCCAGCTGCCAGGAGGCGGGGTTGCCGATGCGGATCGCGCTCGCGATCGTCTCGGGCGACCTGACGACCTCGCCGGCGACGATCGGCGCGGAGCCCGCGGCTTGGAAGCCGAACATGCGCGGCAGACGCGTGGCGCGACCCGCCTCGAGGTCTTCACGGTAGCCGCGCGTGTACGCGGTGTAGTTGCCGGCGTTGCCGACGGGGATGAAGTGGAAGTCGGGTGCGTCGCCCAGCACGTCGACGACCTCGAAGGCCGCGGTCTTCTGGCCTTCGATGCGGTCGTTGTTGACCGAGTTCACCAGGTGGACGGGGTAGTTCTCGGCGAGATCGCGGGCGATGTCGAGGCAGTCGTCGAAGTTGCCCTGGATCTGCAGCAGCTGACCGTCGTGCGCGACGGCCTGGCTGAGCTTGCCCATGGCGATCTTGCCCTCGGGCACCAGCACGGCCGCCGTGATGCCGGCGTGCGCCGCGTAGGCGGCGGCCGACGCCGACGTGTTGCCGGTCGAGGCGCAGATGACCGCCTTGGCACCGTGCTCGACCGCCTTGGAGATGGCCATGGTCATGCCGCGGTCTTTGAACGAGCCCGTGGGGTTCATGCCCTCGTACTTGACGTAGACCTTCGCGCCCGTGCGGTGCGAGAGCGCGGGGGCCGGGATGAGCGGAGTGCCGCCCTCGCCCAGGGTCACGATCGGGGTGGACTCGCTGATGTCGAGACGGTCGGCGTATTCGCGCAGGACACCCTGCCACTGGTGGGCCATCAGGCTCCTTCGACTCTCAGGACGCTCGTGACGGTGTTCACGACCGGTGATTCCTCCAAGGCCTCGACCGTCGCGGCGAGAGAGGACTCGAGCGCACGGTGCGTGCCGATGATCAGAGTAGCGGTGGCCGGGGTGTCGTCGTCGCCGGGTGCCGCCTCCGGCCGGACGCCCCCGGTCTGCTCCACGCTGTGGACGCTGACCCCGTGCTGACTGAGCACGCCGGCGACCTCGGCGAGCACACCGGGCTGGTCGGCCACGTCGAGTGTGATCTGGTAGCGCGTGGTCACGTGGCCGATGGGCAGCACCCGGAGGTTCGCGTGGGTGGACTCGGCGACGCCCGGGCCGCCGATGACGTGGCGGCGAGCGGCCGACACGAGGTCGCCCAGCACGGCCGACGCCGTCTCGACGCCGCCGGCGCCCGCACCGTAGAACATGAGGTCTCCGGCGGCCTCGGCCTCGACGAAGACGGCGTTCTTCGCGCCGTGCACCGCGGCGAGCGGGTGCCCGAGCGGCACGAGCGCGGGATAGACGCGCGCGCTGACGCCCTCGACCCCGTCGGTGTCGACGAGACGCTCGCAGATCGCCAGGATCTTCACGACGTAGCCGGCCTTGCGCGCGGCGACGACCTGCTCGTGGGTGACGCGCGTGATGCCCTCGCGGTGCACGGCATCGAGCGGCACCGTCGTGTGGAACGCGAGGCTGGCGAGGATGGCGGCCTTCTGCGCCGCGTCGTAGCCCTCGATGTCGGCGGTGGGGTCCGCCTCCGCGTAGCCGAGCTCGGTGGCCGTGGCGAGAGCGGCCTCGAGCGTGTCGCCGTCGGTGTCCATGCGGTCGAGGATGAAGTTCGTCGTGCCGTTGACGATGCCCATGATCCGCACGATCCGGTCGCCGGCCAGGCTGTCGCGGAGGGGTCGGATGATCGGGATGGCACCCGCCACGGCCGCCTCGTAGTACAGCTGCGCGCCGACCTGCTCGGCCGCCTCGAAGAGCTCCGGGCCGTGACTCGCCAGCAGCGCCTTGTTGCCCGTCACGACGTCGGCGCCCGAGCCGAGCGCCTTGAGGATGTGGGTCCGCGCCGGCTCGATGCCCCCCATGAGCTCGACGACGATGTCGGCGCCGAGGATCAGCGAGTCGATGTCGGTGGTCAGCAGCTCCCGCGGCAGATCGACGTCGCGGCGGGCGTCGACGTCGCGCACGCCGATGCCGACGAGCTCGAGCCCCGCACCCGCGCGCCCGGCGAGGTCGTCCGCCTGCTCGAGGAGCAACCGGGCCACCTGGGACCCCACCGAGCCGGCTCCCAGCAGGGCGACCCTCACGTTGCGGTATTCGATCATGGCGTTCCGTTCTCATGGGTGGGCCCGCATCGGCGGGCCCGGTTCGGTGCGGGAGGTGCGGTGGCGTCGGCGGAGAGGCCCGACGGACGTCTCAGGAGAGACCGGCGTCTCGGGCGAGGAGGTCGGCCTCGGTCTCGCCGCGGACGATGACCCGCGACTCCCCGTCGACGACGGCCACCACGGGCGGTCGCCCGACGTGGTTGTAGTTGCTCGCGAGACTCCAGCAGTAGGCGCCCGTCGCGGGCACGCCCACCAGGTCACCGGGGGCGACGTCGCCCGGCAGGTAGTCGGCGAGGACGACGAGGTCGCCGCTCTCGCAGTGCTTGCCGGCCACTCGGACGAGCACCGGGTCGGCCGAGGAGGCGCGGTTCGCGATCGCGACGGAGTAGTCGGCCGCGTAGAGGGCCGTCCGGGCGTTGTCGCTCATCCCCCCGTCGACGCTTACGTAGCGCCGCACGGCCTGACCGGAGCCGTCGTCCGCGGTGACGAGGACGTCCTTGACGGTGCCGACCTCGTACAGGGTCGTGCCCGACGGCCCGATGATCGAGCGACCCGGCTCGACGGCCATCACCGGGACGGGGATGCCGAGTCGGCGGCACTCCTCGTCGACGATGTCGGCCAGGGCCGCGGCCAGCTCGGTGAGAGGACGGGCGTCGTCGGCGCTCGTGTAGGCGATGCCGAACCCCCCGCCGAGGTTCAGCTCGGGCACGTCGCCGTCGCGCAGCAGGTCGGCGTGGACGCCGAGCAGGCGCGACGCGGCCTCGGCGAAGCCGTCGCTGCCGAAGATCTGCGAGCCGATGTGCGAGTGCAGACCGAGGAACCTCAGCGACGCGCGCTCTCGGACGGCGGCGACGACCTCGGGGGCGTCGGCGAGGGGCACACCGAACTTCTGGTCCTCCCTCGCCGTCGCGAGGTACTCGTGCGTCGACGCATGCACGCCGGAGTTGACGCGCAGCCGGACGGCCTGCACCACCCCGTGGCGATCGGCGGCGTCGGCCACGCGGACGACCTCGTCGGCGTTGTCGAGCACGATGACGCCGATGCCCGCCGCGACCGTGCGGTCGATCTCGCCGAGCGACTTGTTGTTGCCGTGGAATCCCATCAGCGACGGGTCGACCCCGGCCGCTCGGGCGACGGCGAACTCGCCGCCGGTGCAGATGTCGACGCGCATGCCCGCCGCGGCGACCCAGCGGGCGATCTCCACCGACAGGAAGGCCTTCGCCGCGTAGTACACCGACACCGTGGTGCCGATCCGCCCGAACTCACGACCGAACGACTCGACGGCCTCGGCTGCACGGCCTCGGGCGTCGGCCTCGTCGACGACGTAGAGGGGGGTGCCGTAGCGGGCGGCGAGCTCGCCGACGGTCACGCCGCCGAGGGCGATCTCGCCCGAGGACTCGTCGCGGGCCGCCGTGCGCGACCAGACGGACGCGTCGAGGGCGTTGGGCTCGGCCGGGACCTGGAGCCAGGCGGGGGCGAGGGGATTCGACGACACGGGCACCTCGGTGTTCGGGGACGGCGGGATGTGGTCAGAGCCTACCGACCGCGGGGGCGGCGCGAGGCTGGCTCGGTCGATCACGAGCAGGTGGCCTCGTCGTCGAGCACCGGCTCGGACAGGTCGAGACCGGGGCTCGACAGGTCGATCGACGCACGACCGGGTGCGACGTCGACCGCCGTGATCGCGGCACCGGTCGGCAGGTACTCGGCCACGCACACCGTGGTGGCGAAGTCGCCGAGGAACCTCGAGAGGTCGAGTCGGAGCGACGTGTCGGGCAGCGAGGCCGCGGTCGGCGTGAACGCGATCGCCCGCCCCTCGTCGGCGACGGCGGCGGAGGCGGAGACGTCGACGGGCACGTCCCCGATGATCGGCACGGCGAAGCTCTTCGTGTACGTGACCTCGCGGTCGCCGAACGTCACCGCGCCTCCTGAATCGCGGATGCCGTCGAGACGGTTGACCGTCGCGGCGTCGGCCGAGACCGTGCCCGTCGCCGCGCCGGTCGCTCCGACGAGATCGGTCGGGACGTCGACGACGTCGACCCGGAATCGGAGGGGCTCGGACTCGGAGCCCGACGACAGCGTCACGGAGTCGAGGCTGCCCCGCACGAGCTGCCAGAGCATCGACGTGCCGTGGATGTCGACCTCGACGCCCGCGATGCCCGAGGTCGTCTCGATCTCGGCCGAGGCGCGGTCTTCGATGACGTCGCGGGTGACGACGTCGGCCACGACGACGAGCCCGACGAGCACCGCCAGCACGAGGGCGACGATCACGACGACGCGACCGCGGCGACGCCCCGGTCGCGCTGCGCCCGCACCGTCGGAGGCGGTCACATGCGGTCCGGAGCGGAGACGCCGAGCAGCCCGAGGCCGTTGCGGATGACCTGACCGGCGGCCTCGTTGAGCCAGAGCCGGGTGCGGTGCAGATCGGTGACCTCTTCGTCGCCGAGCGGCGTCACCCGGCACGAGTCGTACCAGCGGTGGTACGTGCCCGCCAGCTCTTCGACGTAGCGCGCGACGCGGTGCGGCTCGCGGAGCTCGGCGGCCTGACGGACCACGCGGGGCAGTTCGGCGAGCGCGCCGAGCAGGGCGGCCTCGGTCGGGTGCGAGAGGAGCGACGCGTCGAAGGCCTCGCGGGTGACGCCGGCGGCCTCGGCGTTGCGGGCCACCGCACGGGTGCGGGCGTGGGCGTACTGGACGTAGAAGACCGGGTTGTCGTTGCTGCGTCGGGTCAGCAGATCGAGGTCGATGTCGATCGAGCTGTTGACCGGGCTGCGGACGAGCGAGTAGCGACCGGCGTCGACCCCGACGGCGTCGACGAGGTCCTCCATCGTGACGACGGTGCCGTTGCGCTTCGACATGCGGAGGGGCTCGCCGTCGCGGAGCAGGTTGACCATCTGCCCGATGAGGATCTCGAGGTTGACGCCCGGCTCGTCGCCGAAGGCGGCGCACATCGCCATCATGCGACCCACGTAGCCGTGGTGGTCGGCGCCCAGCATGATCAGGTTGCGCTCGAAGCCCCGCTCGCGCTTGTCGAGGTAGTAGGCCAGGTCGCCGGCGATGTAGGCCGCCTCGCCGTCGGTCTTGATGACGACGCGGTCGCGGTCGTCGCCGAAGTCGCTGGTCTTCAGCCAGGTGGCGCCCTCGGCCTCGTAGATGTGACCGAGCTCGCGGAGGCGCGCGACCGCCCGCTCGACGGCCTTCGACTCGTGCAGGGAGTTCTCGTGGAAGTAGACGTCGAAGTCGACGCCGAAGTCGTGCAGGGACTTCTTGATGTCGGCGAACATGAAGTCGACGCCGACCGAGCGGAAGACCTCCTGGGCCTCGGCGCGCGGGAGCTCGCGGACGTCGCCGTCGTGGGTGGCCATGACGCGGGCGGCGATGTCGCCGATGTAGAGACCGCCGTAGCCGTCTTCGGGGGTGGGCTCGCCGAGTGCGCTGGCCAGGAGGCTGCGGGCGAACCGGTCGATCTGACCGCCGTGGTCGTTGAAGTAGTACTCGCGGGTGACGAGCGCCCCCTGGGCCTGGAAGACGCGGGCGAGGCTGTCGCCGACTGCCGCCCAGCGCACCCCGCCGAGGTGGATCGGGCCGGTCGGGTTGGCGGAGACGAACTCGAGGTCGATGGTGACGCCCTCGTAGTAGTCACCCCGGCCGAACGACTCGCCCTGCTCGACGATGACCTTGGCGAGAGCACCCGCGGCCGCGGCGTCGAGACGGATGTTGACGAAGCCCGGGCCGGCGACGTCGATGTCGGCGACACCGTCGACCTCGGCGAGCTCTCCGGCGATCTCGGTCGCCAGCTCACGGGGGTTCATCCCGACGCGCTTGGCGAACTTCATGGCGACGTTGCTCGTCCAGTCGCCGTGGTCGAGATTGCGCGGGCGCTCGAGCACGACGTCGGCCGGGGTCACCTCGACCTCGTCGGCGAGGCCGCGACGCTCGAGGACACCCGAGACGACGGCGAGGAGGGACGAGGAGAGTTCGGCGGGAGTCACGAGCGACGATCTTACCGTCAGACGACGGACGGGGAGCCGGGCGCCGTCCGGCATCGGACGGCATCCGACGGCACACGGCGTCGCCCGGCCGTGCCCCACGGCGTCCGATGGCATCCATAGCCTGCGTCGGAGAGGATGGTGGTCATGACGTCGACCCATCACCGCTTCCTGCGGGGCCTGGCCCTCACCGCCGTCGTCGGAGCAGCCGCCCTGCCGCTCGCGGCCTGCACCTCGGCGGCCCCGCCGACGGGGGCCCCGACCTCCGAGTCGTCCGCCGCCGCGTCCGCCGACCCGGCACCCGAGGAGTCCCCGACCGCCACGCCCCCGACGCTGGTGAGCACGCCGGTCGATCTGGACTGCGCGAGTCTCGTCGACCCCGCCTCCCTGTCCGCGCTCTACCCGGGGCTCACCGCCGCGGAGGCGCCGGAGCCCGCCGCCGACGACGCCGACGCAGCCGACAGCGCCACGACACCCCCGCTCGGACGCATCGCCGCGGCCGACGGCACCCTCTGCGCCTGGACGGACGCCGCGAACGAGACCATCACCCTCGGGGTCGCGCAGTACGACGACGCCGGGCTCACCTCGTTGGCGAACGACCTCGTCGCCTCGAGCAACTCCGTGCCGACCTACGGCGTCGAGGGCTACTTCGACATCGAGCGGGGCGTCGGCCGCGCGGAGCTGTTCCCCCTCCCCTACGACGTCGTGCTCGAGTCGACCGCGTTCGTCGAGCCGGGCTCGGCCGAGCCGATGGCCGCGCAGGTGGTGGCGGCGCTCGAGGCGAGCGGCGCGACCGGCTGACCCGCGCCTCCTCGGCTCCTCGGCTTGGACCGCCTCCGCGACTCGGGGCCGCGCGTCGGGCGGGGCGGCTCAGGCGGCCCGGACGGACGTGCGGTTCGCCAGGGCCTCGTGCCGCAGCCGTGCGAGCAATGCAGGCAGCTGGGCCCGATCGGCGCCCGGGTCCTCCGGGTGCCACTGGACCCCGGTGATCGGCGCGCGCTCGTGCTCGACGGCCTCGACGGCGCCGTCGGCCGCTCGTGCCACGACCACCAGACCGTCGCCGGGCCGACCGATCGCCTGGTGATGCGAGCTGCGGACGACGGCGGTCGTGCCCAGGACGCCCGCGAGCCGACTCGTCGACTCGATCGCGACGGAGTGGTCGGTCATCGACAGATCGGCGGGGACTCCCCCGGTGCGGTGCAGTCCGCTCTCGTCGTGCAGGTGCTGGACGAGCGTGCCGCCGAGGGCGACGGAGACGATCTGGTGGCCTCGGCAGATGCCGAGCACCGGCGTCAGCGTCTCGAGGGACCGCCGCACGAGGGCGATCTGCGCCTCGTCGGCGACGACGTCGTGCGGCCCCTCGCCGGGGTAGCCGCCCTGCGCGCCGTAGAGATGGGGCGAGACGTCCTCCCCGCCGAGGACGACGACGGCGTCGGCCCGCGACGTCTCGCGGAGGAGGGCGTCCGCCCCGAGATCGCGGGCGGCGAGCCGCTCGGCGACCCACCCGCCGCGGGCCGCGTCGCCGAGCGCCCGGGCCACCATCGTCTGCACGTACGCGTCGTAGCGCGGAGCGTGCGGGCGGTGGCGGGTCACCTCGACGACGGCGAGGCGGAGGGGCTCGGAGGGCATGCACCCATCGTCGTCGCCGCCCGGCCGGGGTGCGAGCTCCGTGTCGCCGCGTTACGCCCTCGAACCCGGCCGGATCAGGGCCACAAGGAGGCGCGGGTCCAGCCGTCGCCGTCGCGGTCGTACCGCAGACGCACCTGATCGCGGCCGCTCGTGGCCTGCCAGAACTCGACGGACTCGGGTTCGACCCGGTAGGCCGTCCAGTCGTCGGGGGCGAACTCGGGATTCTCGTCGATGCGCGCACGGGCGGCGTCGAGCGCGCGCCGCGCCTCCTCGGGATCGTCGATCACGCTGCTCTGCGGGAGGGCGATGGCGCCGGCCCTCGAGGCGGGGTGCCGCGAGGTGAAGTCGGACTCGCTCACCTCGCGCGGCCCGGCGACGGCGCGGCCGCCCACCCGGATCTGCCGACCCCGCTCGGACCAGAAGAACGAGAGGGCGACGCGGGGCTCCGCCTCGATCTGCCGCCCCTTCGGGCTGAGCGACGACGACGCGAACCAGAAGGCGCTGTCGACGTCCTTCAGCAGCACCACGCGGGACGCCGGCGCGCCGTCGGCGTCGACCGTCGCGAGCGTCATCGCCTGCGGCTGCGAGACACCGGCCTCGACGGCGTCGACGAGCCACTCGACCACGAGCTCGCGGGGGTCGTCCGGCGCGGCCCCGGGGTCGAGGGCCGGGACGTCGGGGTGGGGAGGCTTCGCCTGGCGCAGCCGGTCGCGGAGGATCGGGGCGGACTCGTCGGTGCTCATGGCACCAGCGTGCTCCCCGGGGATGCGGCGCGACCGGGAGCGGCGTCGGGAGGCGCACGGAATGGCTGCTAACCTGGACGACGTCCCGGGCCCCCATAGCTCAGGGGATAGAGCACTGCCCTCCGGAGGCAGGGGCGAAGGTTCGAATCCTTCTGGGGGCACCACAGAACCGCACGGTCTTCTACTGATCCGCCTCGTGATCGTCGAGTCCGCGCCGGAGCACGCGCTCGGGCACATCGAGATGACGGGCGACGTCGCGCATCGGCATGTCGTCGGCGAGCAGCACCCGGGCGATCCGCAGCCGGCGACTGCTCAGGGTCTGACGGCTGCGGGACATCGCCTCGCGCGCCTCCCGACGGCGCCTCGTCGCCGCCAGACCCGCCTCGGCGTCGAGCGACCGCTCGTGACCGGCCAGCGCCGACGCCGTACGGAAGAAGAACCGACCCCAGGGGCCGATCTCGTCGATGCCGTCGTCGAGCGATCGGAAGGCGACACCGCGGTCGTCGAGCCCCGCCACGAGATCGAGCAGCGCCGCCACCGAGCCGCCCAGCCGGTCGAGCCGCGTGACGACGAAGACGTCGCCGTCACGGAGCGAGGCCAGCGCGTCGACCAGATAGGGCTGGCGCTCGCGACGCCCCGTGGCCCGGTCGATGTAGATGCGCTCGCACGCCGCCGCCTCGAGCACCGCCTGCTGCCGGTCGGGGGCCGGGTCGTCGTCCGAGATGCGGGCGTAGCCGATCACCGCCATGACGGACCCCTCTCAGAGACGAACGGCCCCGCCGAGGCGGGGCCGTGGTTCGGACGCGGTGCCGGTGGGCGCCGCCGACGTGCGGATCAGGAGTAGGTGAGCGCGATGACCGCGACGTCGAGCGTGCGGTACACGCCCTCGGCACGGGTCGCCGTGCGGACCCGACCCCGCAGGACCTCGAAGCGACCCTCGGACTCGTGCACGAAGCCGATCACGCCGGCGGTGGGTGTGGACACACGGTGATACCCGTCGCCCAGGGGCACGACCTCTGCCCGGGACGTCTTCTCGAGAACGGCTCCCATGGTGTTCCTCCTCGCTCACCTCGGACCGACTCTGGTCCGATGAGGCGAGAGTACGCCCGTACCCCGTGAGTGGGGTACAGATCATCCGGAGAACGTCATGCGGGTGGCGGCTCGGCCACCACGACCACCCGTCGACGCGCCGTGACGGTGACCCCGACGCTCGCCGCCGTCACCAGAGACAGGGCGATCAGCTCGCGGGCGCCGAGCCCCTGACCGAGCACGACCAGCCCGGCCAGCGCGGCCATCGCGGGCCCGAGACTCGACAGCACGCCGAAGACCCGGGTGGGCAGTCGCCGCAGCGCGACCATCTCGAGCGCGTAGGGGACGGCCGACGTCGCGACAGCCACGACGAGGAAGACGCCGAGGAGGCGCGGGTCAGCCATCACGGCGGCGGTCGCGTCGGCCGCGCCGAACGGCACCACCACGACGGCGGCGACCAGCATCGAGACGGCCAGCCCGGAGAGCGAGTCGGCACGGCGCCCGAGGTTCGCGTTGGCGACGATGTAGCCCGCCCAGAAGGCCCCGGCGCCGAGCGCGAGCACGACGCCCAGCGCGTGGATCGCGCCGCTCGAATCGGAGCCGAGCACCACGACCCCGCCGAGGGCGAGCACCGCCCAGCCGGCGTCGAGCCAGCGTCGCGTCTGCACGAGGGCCACGACGAGCGGGCCGAGGAACTCGAGCGTGACGGCGACGCCGAGCGGGACGACGTCGATGGCGAGGTAGATGAGCGAGTTCATGCCGGCGAGCGCGAGACCGAGCAGGACGACGCCCAGCCACGTGCGGGCGTCCCAGCCGCGGACGCGGGGGCGGAAGACGGCGAGCAGGATGACGGCGCCGAAGGCGAGGCGGAGGGCCGCCGCGCCGAGAGGACCGACGGCGTCGAAGTGGGTCCGCGCGAGGGCGGCGCCGAACTGCACCGAGACGATGGCCCCGACCGCCAGGATCGGGGCGGGGACGACGTCGAGGGGGGATCGACTCACGGCGGGGGTTCCTCACGGACGGACGGGGGCCTCGGGGGCCTGCGCCGCGGTGCGGCACTACGATCGTGGCATGTCCGACGCCCTGCCCGTGATCTCGTCGGTCGTCGAGATGTTCGGCTGGCTGGGGTTCATCGCGGGGACGCCGTTCTCGATCGCCGCCGCGGTCTCGAGACGCCGGGCCCGTCGGTACGAGAAGACCGTCGCCGTCGTCATCCCCGCTCCGGACTACGCGCGGGTCGCGACGGCGCGCTGGATGGACTCGTGGGGCGACCTGCACGAGACCCAGTTCGCCGACTACGCCATCGAGACGCCCGTGGAGACCGAGTTGACGGTCCATTACGACCCTCGCCGCCCCTCCTCGGTGCGAACGGACACCCCGCATGAGGACGGACACGCGTTCCGTCTGGCCGGGGGCGTGCTGCTCTCGGTCGGCGCCGTGTGCGCCGTCGCCTCGGTCGCCCTGCTCTTCGTCGAGTGATCTCGGCGCGGCGCGCACTCGACACGGCGTGACCGCCCCCGGCCGTCGCCCGGGCGACGTGTCGGTGCCCGTCACTAGACTCGGCCCCATCATCGAGGGGAGAGTCGTGGGCGTCGTCGCACGGAGTGGTCGGATCATGACGGGCATCGCTCTGGCGGGTGCTCTGGCGCTCGGAGGGACGCTCGTCGGCGCCACGGCCGCGCAGGCGGTGGCGCCGGTGGATCTCGCCGGCGCGTACGTCGTCGACCAGGCCGACGTGCTGACCGACGCCGACGAGCAGCGGGTCGAGCAGTCGCTCGACTCGCTCGCGGCCGAGAACGGCACGAACCTCTTCGTCGTGTACGTCGACTCGTTCACGTCGCCCTCCGACCGCGCCGCCTGGGGTCGGGCGACGGCCGAGCAGAATCAGCTGGGCGTCAACGACGTGCTGCTCTCCGTGGCGATCGACGACCGCCTGTACGACCTCTCGGTCGCCGACGGCTCGTCGATCACCGCCGCGGACCAGTCCGCCCTCGAGACCGACGTGCTCGTGCCCGAGCTGCGCGACGGCGACTGGGCCGGGGCGGCGACCTCGCTCGCCGACGCCATCGGGACGGACGGGTCGGGGTCGGGCGGCGACGACGGCTCGTCCGGGGGCGGCGACGCGACGTGGCTGCTCTGGACCCTGGGGGTGCTGGCCCTCGTCGTGATCGCCGTGGTCGTCGCCGTCGCGATCGCCCGCCGCCGCCGGCGCAACCGCACCCTCGCCGCGGCCCGTGCCGAGCAGGACGACATCGAGCGGCGGGCGGCGGGCCTGCTCGTCGCCCTCGACGACGAGATCACCGCCGGGGCCCAGGAGGTCGGCTTCGCCGCCGCCCAGTTCGGCGACCAGGCGGCCCGGCCGTTCGCCGAGGCCCTCGAATCGGCCCGATCGAGTGCGCGGGAGGCCTTCGAGCTCCGTCAGCGACTGGACGACCACGTCCCCGACAGCCCCGAGCAGCGTCGCGAGTGGACGCTGCGCATCGTCGAGCTCTGCGAGTCGGCCGGCACGGCGCTCGACGCGCAGTCCGACGCCTTCGACGAGATGCGACGTGCCGAGGACGACGCGCCCGCCGACGCCGCCGCGTTGACCGGAGCACGCGACGAGCGCCGGTCCCGGCTGGGCGAGACGCGTGCGACGCTCGCCGCGTTGTCGCGCACCTACTGCCCCACAGCGGTGGCCACCATCACCGGCAACGTCGATCAGGCCGAGCGTCTGCTCGAGTTCGTCGACGAGTGCGCCGAGGCCGCCCGCACCCATCTCTCGGCGGGCGAGACCGGCCAGGCCGTCGCCCGGATCCGAGCCGGACGGCAGGCGCTCGGGCAGGTCGACCAGCTCGCCGACGCCGTCGATCGTGCGGGAGACTCGCTGGCGACGGCTCAGAGCCGGATCGGCGAGCTGACCGCCGAGCTCCGCACCGATCTCGACACGGCCCGTGCCCTCGAGCCCTCGGCCGCTCCCCGCGGGGTGGACCTCGCGGCGACGGTCACGACGGTCGACGCCGCCCTCCGCTTCGCCGCGGAGAACCCCGCCGACCCCTTGGCCGTGCTCGCCCGGCTCGACGACGCCGACACCCGGGTCGATGCGGCCCTCGCGGCCGTCCGCGACGCCGAGACCGCTCGGCGTCGGGCCCAGGCGGCGCTCGATCAGGCCCTGCTGTCCGGGCGCAGTCGGATCAGCGCCGCCCGCGACTTCATCGAGACCCGCCGCGGTGCCGTGGGGCCCGGCGCCCGGACGCGCCTGTCGGAGGCCGAGCGGCACCTGGCCACCGCCGTCTCGCTCGCCACCGTCGACCGCGACGCCGCCCTCGGCGAGGCCCACCTGGCCAACCAGGCCGCCGAGGCGGCCTCGAGCGAGGCCGCGTCAGACGTCTCGTCGTACCAGCAGGGTTCGCCGTTCGGCGGGGGTGGCGGCTTCGGCGGGGGCCGCGGGTCGGGTGGAGCGGATCTCGGCGGCATCGTCACCGGACTGATCATCGGCGGCCTCTTCAGCGGCGGGGGCGGCGGGGGCCGCGGCTTCGGCGGCGGCGGGGGCTTCGGCGGCCGCAGCGGCGGCTTCGGCGGAGGCGGAGGCGGAGGCGGTGGCGGCGGCTTCGGCGGCGGTGGCGGCAGGCGCTCCGGCGGCGGCCGGTTCTGACCCGGACTCTTCGAACCAGACACGACTCACGACCCACGACCACCCACTCGAAAGGACCACCCCATGTCGAAGCAGTCAATCTTCGGTCGCATCGCCCAGCTGACGAGGGCGAACATCAACAGCCTGCTCGACCAGGCGGAGGACCCGGGCCTCATGCTCGATCAGCTGGTCCGCGACTACACGAGCAGCATCTCGGAGGCCGAGAGCGCCGTCGCTCAGACCATCGGCAACCTGCGTCTCATCGAGCAGGACCATGCCGAGGACGTCGCCGCCGCCGCCGACTGGGAGCGCAAGGCGCGCGCTGCGAGCGGCAAGGCCGACGAGCTGCGCGCCGGTGGCAACACGGTCGACGCCGACAAGTTCGACGCCCTGGCGAAGGTCGCCCTCGGCAAGCAGCTGTCGGCCGAGAAGGAGGCGAAGGACGCCGAACCGACCATCGCCTCGCAGACGCAGGTCGTCGACAAGCTCAAGACGGGTCTGACCCAGATGCGCGGCAAGCTCGACCAGCTGAGCAGCAAGCGCGACGAGCTGAACGCGCGGGCGAAGTCGGCCGAGGCGCAGTCGCGGGTCGCCGACGCCGTCAAGAGCATCGACCTGATGGACCCGACGAGCGAGATCAGCCGCTTCGAGGACAAGGTGCGACGCGAGGAGGCGAAGGTGCTCGGCCAGCAGGAGCTCGCGGCCTCCAGTCTCGACGCGCAGTTCGAGGGCCTCGAGGACCTCGACGAGCAGACCGAGATCGAGGCGCGCCTGGCCGCGCTCAAGCTCGGAGCATGACCGTCGGCACCGCGGGTGCGTCGCGCCCCCAGAGCGGGTCGCACGGGTCGGCGCCCGCAGCGTCGTCCGGTCGACTCGTCGGGATCGACGTCGCCCGCGGTGTCGCGGTGCTCGGCATGTTCGCCGCGCACATGTGGCCGCGGGAGCTGCTCGACGAGCGCGTCTTCGACGGCCGTTCGGCGATCCTGTTCGCCACCCTCGCCGGGATCTCGCTCGGTCTCGTCTCCGGCGGGGCCCGCGCGACGCCGCCCGGCCGGCGGGCGAGGGTCTCCGCCTCGATCGCCATCCGGGCCGCGCTGCTCATCGTGCTCGGACTCGTGCTGCAGGCCTGGAACGTCTACGTGCTCGTGATCCTCCCCTACTACGGCGTGATGTTCCTCCTGCTGCTGGGCGTCCTCTGGCTGCCTCGGCGCCTCCTCGTCCCCCTCGCCGCGGTCGTCACCGTCGCGGCCCCGTTCGCGGCGACCCTCGTGCCGGTCGACACGGTCGGCGACACCACCCTGTCGGGCCTCCCCGGTCTCGCGGCGGACGCCCTGCTCGTGGGGGCCTACCCCGCTCTCGTGTGGCTGCCGTTCCTCATCGCGGGACTCGTCGCCGCCCGCAGCGACCTGGCCCGGCCGAAGACGGCGCGACTGCTGATCGTCGTCGGCGTCGTCGCCGCCGTCGTCGGCTACGGCGCGCGATTCCTGCCGGGGGCCGCCACCGTCGCGGCTCTCGACCCCGCCGATCACGAGGGCATGCCGGCCGAGATCGTCGGCTCGGGCGGCGTCGCCCTCGCCGTCGTCGGGCTGCTGCTCGTGATCACCGGCGCGGCCCGTCCCGACGGAGGCGCGACCCGCGTCGTCCGTGCGCTCCTCGCCCCGCTCGCCGCGACGGGCGCGCAGCCGCTGACCGTCTACACCCTGCATCTGCTCATCACGGCGCCGCTCTTCACCGCGTACCGGTCGACCGGCGGGTCGTACGGGCTCCCCCTCGGCTGGCTCGTCGCGGCCGTGATCGGCACCCTCGTCTACGCGACCCTGTGGCGCCGGTTCGTCGGACGCGGTCCGCTCGAACGTCTGGTGGCTCGGGCGAGCCGGCCCTGGGAGACCCGGGAGGCCGCCCTCGCCCGCTGACCCGCGCCTCCTCGGGGCACGGCGTCGCCGCCTCCACAGCGCACCGGATCATCCACCACGGCGCCCCCGCGCTGTGCCAGACTGACGCGCGTGAGGTTCGTCGTGGTTCCGCAGTGGCAGGGTTCTCCGTCCTCGAGGGCCATGCGGCTCGCCGAGGGCGCCTACGCGGTGCTCGGCGATCTGCCCGCGTCCGCCACGACGCTCGTCGAGGTCCCCGTCGGCGCCGGCGACTCCCTCGGCACCCCCGTGCACCGGCTCTCGTCGGTGCTGACCGTCGCCGACGCGCTGCAGCAGGAGCTCGCGACGGCGGACTCGCCCGCGCTGGTCGTCGGCGGCGACTGCGGCATCGAGCTCGGCGCCGTGCGGCATGCGCTCACCCCCTCGACGGCGGTCGTCTGGTTCGACGCCCACCCCGACCTGCACAGCCCCCGCAGCAGCGAGAGCGGCGCCTTCAGCGGGATGGTCCTCCGTGCCCTGGTCGGCGACGTCGCCGACGACCTCCCCACCCTCGACCCGGCCGAGACGCCCCTCGACCCGAGCCGCATCGTGCTCGCCGGCGCGCGCACCTTCGACGACGCCGAAGACCGCTACGTCGAGAGCCGGCGCGTGACGACCATCTCGTCGCTCGACCTGTCGCCCGACGACGTCGTCGCCGCGGTCGCCGAGACCGGCGCCACCGAGGTGTATCTGCACGTCGACCTCGACGTGCTCGACCCGGGCACGCTCGACGGCCTGCTCGCCCCGCAGCCCTTCGGCATCGACCTCGCGACCCTGATCGCCACCATCACGGCCCTGAAGTCGCGCTTCACCCTGGTCGGCGCGGGGCTCTGCTCGTTCGCACCCGTCGACGCGGCCAGCGCATCGGACGACATGGGCACCATCCTGCGCATCGTCGGGGCCCTCTCGCGATGAGCGGCGCCGACGCGACGGGCGGCACCGGCGCCGCCGACCGCCCCCGGGTCAGCGTCGAACGACGCGGCCACGTGCTCCTCATCGGGCTCGACCGACCCGAGAAGCGCAACGCGGCCGACCTGCGGATGCTGCGCGAGCTCTCGCTCGCCTACGGCCGCCTCGACCGCGATCCCGAGCTGCGCGTCGGTCTCGTGTTCGCCCACGGCGACCACTTTACCGCCGGCCTCGACCTCGGCGACGTCATGCCCGCCGTGACGGACGCCGGGCTGGACATCGTCCCCGAGGGCGGTCTGCACCCGTGGCAGGTCGACGGCACCGCGCTGACGAAGCCCGTCGTCATGGCCGTGCAGGGCACCTGCCTGACCCTGGGGGTCGAACTGGCGCTGGCGAGCGACATCGTCGTGGCCGACTCGTCGACGCGCTTCGGCCAGATCGAGGTGAGCCGCGCGATCCTGCCCTTCGGCGGCGCCACGACGCGACTCCCCCGCCGGGTCGGCTGGGGCGATGCGATGCGGTATCTGCTGACGGGCGATCTCCTCGACGCCGAGGAGGCGCGGCGCATCGGGCTCGTCCAGGAGGTCGTCGCCGAGGGGGCCGCCTTCGATCGGGCCCTCGCCCTGGCCGAGCGGATCGCCTCGCAGGCGCCGCTCGCGGTGCAGGCGACTCTGGCGAACGCGCGACTCGCGCTGCGCGAGGGCGAGGCCGCGGCCGAGGCGCGCCTGCAACCCGAACTGGTGCGGCTGCTGACCAGTGACGACGCCCGCGAGGGGCTCGCCGCGTTCACGGAGCGCCGCGAGGCGCGCTTCTCCGGCTCCTGACCGGCGCGACGCGCGCGCACGACCGGCGCACACGACCGGCGCGCACGACTGACGCGCACGACCGACGGGCCGGGCGCACGACGAAGCCCGCCCCCCGAGGGAAGCGGGCTCCGGGCGTGATGACGCGTCTTACTTGAAGACGTCTTTCACGTCTTCGCCGGTCTTCTTGGCACTCGCGGCGGTCTGGTCCTTCTGACCCTCGGCCTTGAGGCTGTCGTCGCCCTTGTGGTCGCCGACCGCCTCCTTCGCCTTGCCCGCGATGTCCTGAGCGGCGTTCTTGATCTTGTCGTCGAGTCCCATGAAGACCTCCTCTGCTTGGCGCGTCAGCGCGTGGTGATTGCACGGTATCGAGCACCGCGTCCACATCGACCGAACGCACATCCGGCGTTCAGGATCGCCGCGCGGAACGGCCAGGGCACGGCCGGACGGATGCTCGGGGGCGAGGACTACGGTCAGGGCATGACGACATATGACCTCATCGTGATCGGCGCCGGCGCAGTCGGCGAGAACGTGGCGGACTACGCCAAGCGCAAGGGGCTGACGGTGGCCCTCGTCGAAGGGGAGCTCGTCGGCGGCGAGTGCTCCTACTGGGCGTGCATGCCGTCGAAGGCGCTGCTGCGCTCCACCGCCGTCGTGCGTGCGGCCCGGGCCGTCGACGGGGCGGCCCAGGCCGTGACCGGCGACGTCGACGTCGCCGCCGTCCTCCGCCGTCGCGACTCCTTCACCAGCGGCTGGGACGACTCGGGCCAGGCCGACTGGGTGTCGGGGGCCGGCATCGACCTCATCCGCGGTCACGCGACCATCACCGGCGTCAAGGAGGTCACGGTCGACGGCGTCGTCCACACCGCGACCCACGCCGTCGTCGCCGCCACCGGCTCGACCGCCCTGCTGCCCGACATCCCGGGGCTCGCCGAGGCGCGCCCGTGGACGAGCCGCGAGGCGACCAGCGCGAAGAGCATCCCGCAGAGCCTCGTCGTGATCGGCGGCGGCGTCGTGGCGACCGAGATGGCCACGGCCTACCAGGGGCTCGGCGCGACCGTCTCGCTCATCGCCCGCAGCGGCCTGCTCGGCGGCCAGGAGCCCTTCGCCGGCGAGCTCGTGGGCGACGGTCTGCGCGAGCTCGGAGTCGACCTCCGCCTGGGGGTCTCGCCGACGTCGGTCGTCCGCACCGAGCACGACACCGTCGAGGTCACCCTCGACGACGGGAGCACCATCGTCGCCGACGAGGTGCTCGTCGCGACCGGGCGCGTGCCCCGCACCTCGGACCTCGGTCTCGAGAACGTCGGCATCGAGCCGGGCGACTGGCTGCAGGTCGACGACACCCTCCTGGTGCACGGCACCGACTGGCTGTACGGGGTCGGCGACGTCAACCACCGCGCGCTCCTCACCCACCAGGGCAAGTACCAGGCCCGCGCGGCCGGAGAGGTCATCGCCGCCCGCGCGCAGGGCACCGAGCTCTCCACCGCGCCGTGGGGCACCCACGTCGCGACGGCCGACGACGCCGCCGTGCCGCAGGTCACCTTCACCGACCCCGAGGTCGCCAGCGTGGGCCTGACCGTCGAGGCCGCAGGCCGGCGCGGGCTCGACGTCCGCGTCGTCGACTACGACCTCGCCTCGGTCGCCGGTTCCGCCCTGCACTCCGACTCGTACAAGGGCCGGGCCCGGCTCGTCGTCGACGAGAGCCGCAAGGTGGTCGTCGGCGCCACGTTCGTCGGCCCGGACGTCAGCGATCTGCTGCACGCCGCGACGATCGCGGTCGTCGGCGAGGTGCCGATCGACCGCCTGTGGCACGCCGTGCCGTCGTACCCGACCGTGAGCGAGGTGTGGCTCCGGCTGCTCGACGTCTACGGGCGTCCGTGACGGGCATCCTGCTCGACTCCCCCGTGTCGCGGCTGGGCTGCTCGTTCGCGACCCTGGTGGGGCTCGCCGTCGGCGTGCCCCTCAGCACGGGTCGCATCCGGGTGGTCGGCGACCTGATCGTCTGCCGGGGCCTGCCCCGGTGGGCCTTCCGTCGCGGCGGCACCTGCGTCGGCCGGGTCTACCTGACCCGGCACAACGACGGCCCGCGGGTGCTCCGCCACGAGGCCGTGCACGTCACGCAGTGGCGTCGATACGGCATGCTGATGCCACTGATGTACTTCCTGGCCGGCAGCGACCCGCTGACGAACAGGTTCGAGATCGAGGCCGGCCTCGAGGAAGGCGGTTACCGATGACCCGCACCGTGATCATCACCGGAGCGAGCAGCGGTCTGGGCCGCGAGGCCGCGAAGGCCCTGGCGAAGGGCGGCGCGGATCTCGCGATCGTCGGTCGCAACCCCGAGCGCACGCGCGCAGTCGCCGACGAGGTGGGCGGCACGGCCTTCGTGGCCGACTTCGACCGACTGGACGACGTCCGCTCGCTGTCGGAGCGCCTCCTCGAGAGGTACCCTCGCATCGACGTGCTCGCCAACAACGCCGGCGGCCTCGTCAACCCGCGGGGTCTGACGGCCGACGGGCACGAGCGGATCCTCCAGTCGAACCACCTCGCGCCGTTCCTGCTGACCCGCCTGCTGCTGCCCCGACTCATCGAGAGTCAGGCCAGGGTGATCTCGACGGCGAGCGTCGCGAACCTGTTCGGTCGTGTCCGCCTCGACGACCTGGACTGGGCGAAGCGCCCGTGGCTCGGCGGCTGGCGGCAGTACGGCACGAGCAAGATCGAGACGATCCTGTTCATCCGCGAGCTGGCGAAGCGCACCGGTCTCGAGGCGTTCTCGTTCCACCCCGGCATCGTCAAGACCAACTTCGGCGCGGACTCGCCGATGTGGCGGATGGCCAACGTGCTGACGAACGGTCACTACGGCATCTCGGCCGCGGCCGGCGCACTGCCCCTGATCCAGCTGGCGGGCCCCAGCACGGTCGGCGTGCCGAGCGGCACCTACTTCGACCAGCTCAAGCCGAACGGGCTGGTCGTGCCCCAGGCGAAGGACGACTCGCTCGCCGCCGCCCTGTGGGACCGCAGCTCGGAGATCGTCGGACTGCCGTCGGCGGTCTGAGGAGCGGTCAGAGTTCGGCTCGGCCGAGTCGCCAGTAGCCCATGAAGGCGACCTGGCGCCGGTCGATGCCGACCTCGGCGACGAGGAACCGGCGGAGGGTCTTGATGGCCGCGGCCTCGCCCGCGAGCCAGGCGTAGAGCTCGCCTTCGAGGGCCTGCCCGGGGAGCGCCGCGCCCTGAGGGACATCCCACAGGATGTCGTGGTCGACGTCGACCTCGTCGACCTCGACCCCGTGGTGCCAGGCGGCGACGTAGCGCTTCGTCCAGCCGCGGACGGCGTCGATCAGCAGGGCGCCGTGCTCGGCACCCGACGTCGATCGGGGCAGCCAGTGGACGCTCACCCCGGCCGGGGCCACGAGCGTGAGAGCGTCGTCGGCGGTCGGCACCTCGAGGAACACGCAGCCGCGTGCGTCGGAGGGGAGACTCTCGACGATGGACGACACCGCCGGGACGGCCGTCTCGTCGCCGGCGATCAGGACCGAGGAGGCGCCCCGCGGGTTCCACTCGACCCCGCTGCCGGTCACGCCGCTGGTGGCGTCGGGCCCCACGAGCATCGCATCGTCGCCGACCGAGACCTCGGCCAGCCAGGCGGCCGCAGGGCCGCCGTCGGCGTGCACGACGAAGTCGACGTCGACCTCGCCCAGCGCGGGGCGGACGGCACGGGCCGTGTACGTGCGGAACGGGTTGCGCTCGTGGTCGGGCAGCGCCCGCCACCCGCCCCACCAGTCGCCCGACGGGAAGGTGTCGAACCCGGTGGCCTCGAGCGGGAGGACGACCTTGATGCGCTGATCGAGACCGTCGGCGCCGAAGTCGACGAGATCGGGCCCCGCGAAGGTCAGCCGGACGAACGACGGCGAGAGCCGGACCCGACGCACGATGCGAGCCCGGTAGGGACGGTGCGCCGGCTTGGAGGCGGCCTCGGGTTCGACGACATCGCCTTCGACGGTCACGGGCGAGGCGTCGAGCGAAGAAGTAAGCACACCCTAAGTATGGCATGCCTTACCTGAGCGGCGACAGGCCCACCGGGAGGAGATCAGAGCGCGACGGCCCCGTCGACCGCGTGGAACACGCGGTGCAGATCGTGGCGCAGGTCGTAGGCGAACGACGGAGGCCCGGCGATCCAGATCACGTGCTCGCCCCCGACGAGCGACTCGGTGTCGACGTACATCTCGGCGAGCCAGGCCCGGACGGCGCGTTCGAGCGCCTCGCCGCGGTCGCACGACCGGCCGGAGCCGGGCGCACCCGACCGGCGATCACGGGCGAGCCAGGTGACGGACACCCGGCCCGGCGAGGCGAGCGGCACGATCTGGCTGCTGTCGTCGACCTCGACGAAGACCTGCCCCCTGGCGCAGAGCGGCAGGGCCGCCAGCATGCCGCGGAGGTGGTCGATCGAGGTGGCGTCGCCAGCGAACAGCACACGCGTGGCGTCGTGCTGCAGGGGCGGGTCGCTGTATTCGAGGAACATGTCGGAATCAGTATAGGTAAGCCTCACCTATCTCGCGACGCGTCCACCTGATTCACACCCTGGTGGTAGGTTCTGACGCGTCCGCGAGTCCGTCAGCGACCCGCGGCGAGGGGCCGCGCCGTGTCCGACAGCACCACGGTGGCGGATCGTGACGACCGTTCCGCCAGCGACCGGAGATCCCCCGCAGCAGAGCCGAGACCACCTCGGCATCCTTCGCCGGGGCATCGACGCCCCGGCCCTCCCCCGGAAGGCCCCTCCGCGTGCGCACCCTGCCCCTCCTCGCCGCCGTCACCGCTCTCGTGCTCGTCACCGCCGGCTGCTCGTCGTCCACCGACTCCGACCGGTCGGGCGCACCCGATCCGGACGCCACGGTGACCGTCGGTCTCGTCCTCGAGCCGACCGACCTCGACATCCGGCGGACCGCGGGCATCGCCCTCGACCAGGTGCTGATCGACAACGTCTACCAGGGTCTCGTCGGCCGCACGCAGGACAACGAGATCGTCGACGTCCTCGCCTCCTCGCACGAGGTGAGCGACGACGGACTGACCTACACCTTCACCCTCGCCGAGGGAGTGACCTTCCACGACGGGGCCGCGCTCACCGCGGACGACGTCGTCTGGTCGCTGCAGCAGGTCGCCGACGACGACACCCTCGCGAACCACGGCGACCTGGACGCCGTCGAATCGATCGCCTCCCCCGACCCCTCGACGATCGTCCTCACGCTGTCGCGCCCCGACTCGGCGCTCCTGTTCTCCCTCACCGGTCGTGCCGGTCTCGTGCTCGAGCAGGCCGCCGACAACGACCTGTCGACGACGGCGAACGGGACGGGCCCGTTCACGCTCGAGAGCTGGACCCAGGGCGACAACCTCCGTCTCAGCCGCAACGACGACTACTGGGGCACGCCCGCCGGGGTGGGCGGCGTCGACTTCCGGTACATCCCCGACCCCTCCGCCCGGATCAACGCCTCGATCTCGGGTGAGATCGACGTGCAGACCGCGGTGGACGCCACCCTCCGCAGCCAGCTCGACGGGATCGACGGCCTCACGGTCGACGAGGGGAAGACGACGGACAAGTACACGCTCGCCTTCAACAACGCCGTCGAGCCGTTCACCGACCCCCGCGTGCGCAAGGCCATCCGACTCGCGGTCGACAACGACGCGCTGATCGCGGCGACCGGCGGGTCGGCGGTCGACCAGGGCGGACCGATCCCCGAGCTCGACCCCGGGTACCGCGACCTCACGGACGTCGACGCGTACGACCCCGACGCCGCCCGCGCGCTGCTCGACGAGGCGGGGCTGTCCGACCTCGATCTGACCCTCGAGTACGCGAACGTCTACCCCGCCGCCATCGGCGACGTCCTGACCACCCAGCTGAAGGCCGTCGGCATCACGCTGACGGTCGACCAGGTCGACTTCTCGACCTGGCTGACCGACGTCTTCGTCGCCCCGTCCGACGGCTCGCCCCGTGACTTCCAGCTGAGCATGGTCAACCACGCCGAGACCCACGACTTCGGCAACTGGGCCGACCCCGACTACTACTTCGGCTACGACTCCCCCGCCGTCCAGGAGCTCTACGCGGCCTCTCTCGCCGCGACCGACCCGGCCGACGCCGACGCCGCCCTCGCCGAGGCCGCCGAGATCGTCTCCGCCGACGCACCCGCCGAGTGGCTGTACACGTCGACGACCCTCACCGCCGTGCGCGACGGCGTCACCGGGTTCCCGACCTCGTCGACGACCACCCGTCTCGACCTGTCCGACCTGGCCGCGACGGAGTGATCCGATTCACGGCGGGTCGACTGGTCCTCTTCGCGCTGGGGCTGGTCGTCGCGAGCGTCCTGATCTTCGCCACCCTGCGCCTCCTGCCGGGTGACGTGGCCCAGGTCATCGCCGGGACGACCGGCTCGCCCGCCCAGGTCGCCGCGCTCCGCACCGAGCTCGGCCTCGACCGGTCGATCGTCTCTCAGTACCTGGACTGGGCCGGCGGGCTGCTGCGACTCGACCTCGGCCGATCGCTCGTGACGGGCACCCCGGTCGGCGACGAGATCGCCGACAAGCTGGCCGTCACGCTGCCGCTCGCCGGGCTGTCGCTCGTGATCGGGCTGCTGATCGGGGTGCCGCTAGGCGTGCTCGCCGCGCTCCGCCGGCGTCGCCCGCTCGGCACCGCCGTGTCGGTCGGCGCCCAGGTGCTGGCCGCCGTGCCGGCGGTCTGGGCGGGCATGCTCCTGATCGCGCTGGTCGCCGTCACCCTGCGCTGGCTGCCCACGCAGGGGTTCCCGATCGACGGGTGGTCGGACCCCGCGGCGGCTCTGCGATCACTCGTGCTGCCCGCCGTGACCATCGGCCTCGTCGAGGGCGCCGTGCTGCTGCGCTTCACCCGGTCCGCCGCGCTCGGGGCGCTCGACGCCGACTACGTCCGCGCCGCCGCGGCCAAGGGCATGACCCGCGACCGGGCCCTCGTGCGCCACGGACTGCCGAACGTCATGCTGAGCGTCGTGAGCGTGCTCGGCATCCAGGTGGCCGGCCTCGTGGTCGGCGCCGTGCTCGTCGAGCAGCTCTTCAGCCTGCCCGGCGTCGGTCGCATGCTCGTCGCCGACGTCGGCCGCCGCGATCTGACCAAGGTGCAGGGCGAGCTGATGACCCTGACCGCGATCGTCCTCGCCGTCGGCTTCGTCGTCGACGTCGTGCACCGCAGCGTCGACCCCCGATCACGGGAGCGCGGCGAATGAGGCGCGGGTCGTGGCTGCGCGCCGTGGTCGGCTCGCCGACGGGCGCGTTCGCCGTCGGCTGGCTCGCGCTCGTCGCCGTCGCGGCGGTCGCGAGTCCGTTCTGGACCCCGCTCGATCCGTTCGCGACCGACCCGTACGCGGCCTGGGCTCCGCCCTCGACCGAGCACCTCTTCGGCACGGACTCCGTCGGTCGCGACGTCTTCAGCTACGTCGCCCGCGCGTCGACGACGACCGCGCTCGTCGCCCTGGCCTCCGGCGCGACCGCCCTCGTCGTCGGGGTGCTCCTCGCCGTGCTCGGCTCGCTGACCCCGCGGTGGGCGAGGGACTCCGTCGCGGTGCTGATCGACGTGCTCGTCGCGTTCCCCACCATCCTCATCGCGATGGCCCTCGCGGCGGCCTTCGGCGGATCGCTCGGCGTCGTGGTCATCGCCGCGGGCACGGGCTACGGCGTGAACATCGCCCGCGTCTCGCGCGCCGAGATCCGACGCGTGGGGCGGGAGGACTACGTGCTCGCCGCCCGAGCCGCGGGCGTCGGCGCCCTGGGCGTCGTCACCCGGCACGTGCTGCCGAACGTCGCCCCGCTCTTCGCCGTGCAGCTCTCGCTCGCCATGGCGACCTCGATCCTGGCCGAGGCGGGGCTGTCGTTCCTCGGCTACGGCGCGTCCGCCGAGACCGCGTCGTGGGGGCGCCTCCTCAGCGATCTGCAGAAGTTCATCGGGGTGCACCCGTGGAGCATCGTCTGGCCGGGCGCCGCGATCACCCTGACCGTGCTCGCCTTCAACCTGCTCGGCGACGCCCTCCGCGACGCCGCCGACCCGCGCCTCCGTCCGCGTGCGGCGACGCCCGCCGACCGACCGGGGGTCGTCTCGTGAGCCTCTCCATCGACGACCTGCACGTCGACCTCGGCGGCCGACCCGTGATCGAGGGCGTGTCGCTGTCGATCGGCGACGGCGAGCGCCTCGGCCTGATCGGCGAGTCCGGATCGGGCAAGTCGATGACCCTGCTCGCCGTGCTCGGGCTGCTGCCCGACGCCGCGACCGTCCGCGGCAGCATCCGACTCGACGACCGCGAGCTGGTCGGCCTGTCCGACCGGGACCACGCGCCGCTGCGGGGCGCGGAGATCGGCGTCGTGTTCCAGGATCCGCGCACCTCGCTCGACCCGATCCGCACCATCGGCAGCCAGATCGCCGAGCCGCTCCGTCTGCACGAGGGCATCGGGCGCCGCGACGCCCGCGCCCGGGCGATCGAGGCCGCGGCCGAGGTGGGTCTGCCCGACCCGGCCGGCATCGTCGACCGCTACCCGCACCAGCTGTCGGGGGGTCAGCGCCAGCGCGTCGTGATCGCGACGGCCCTGATCGCCCGCCCGCGCCTCCTGCTGGCCGACGAGCCGACCACGGCGCTCGACGTCTCGACGCAGGCCGAGGTGCTCCACCTGTTCCGCCGCCTCGTCGACGAACGCGGCACCTCGCTGCTGTTCGTCACCCATGATCTGGCCGTGCTGCGCCGCGTCGTCGACCACGCGGCGGTGCTGTCGGCCGGCCGCCTCGTCGAGCAGGGCCCCGTGCGCGAGCTGCTGACCCGGCCCGCCCACCCCGTGACCCGCGGGCTCGTGGCGGCGTCTGAGGCGACCACCTGGAGGACGACGTGACCGTCGACGACCCGACCCGCGCCTCCTCGGCTCCCCTGCTGAGCGGCCGCGGTCTGACCCGCACCTACCGGCTGCCGCGACCCTCGCCGTTCCAGCCGGGCGCCGTGCGGCACGCCCTGATCGACGCCGACCTCGACGTCGCCGCCGGCGAGAGCGTCGCGCTGATCGGCGAGTCGGGCAGCGGCAAGAGCACGCTCGTCAAGCTGCTGCTCGCGCTCGACGCGCCCACCGCGGGGTCCGTCACGTTCGACGGGCGCCCGGTGCGACCGGGTCGGGCGGCGGCGCTCCGCTGGTTCCGCCGCGACACGGGCGTCGTGCTGCAGGACCCGTACAGCTCGCTCGACCCCCGCATGCGGATCCGCGACACGGTGGCCGAGCCGCTGCGGGCGCTGTCGATCGACGGCGACCACCGGGCGCTGGTCGACGAGATGCTCGGACGGGTCGGACTCACCCGTGAGCACGGCGACGGCTACCCGCACGAGCTGAGCGGAGGGCAGCGGCAGCGCGTCGCCGTGGCCAGGGCCGTGGTGCACCGCCCCCGGCTGCTCGTCGGCGACGAGCCGATGAGCGCCCTCGACGTCACCGTGCGGGCGCAGATCCTCGCCCTGCTGCGCGAGCTCCGCGACGACCTCGGGCTCTCGCTGCTCACCGTGTCGCACGACATCGGACTGGTGCAGCACCTCGCGGACCGGGTCGCCGTGCTGCACGACGGGCGCATCGTCGAGCAGGGGGCGGTCGACGACGTGCTGCGGAACCCGCGGCACGACTACACGCGCGGCCTCATGGCGTCGGTGCCGACGCTCGACTGAGCGGCGCCGCTCACCACTCGGGCGGGTGCCGACGCTGCCACCGCAGACGCCGTTCGAGCTGCGCACCGAGGGCGAACAGGACGTCCTCGCGACCCGGACGGCCGATCAGCTGCACACCCGCCGGCTGCCCGTCGATCTCGCCCACGGGCAGGGTGATGGCCGGCAGCCCCGCGACGTTGACGAACGACGTGAACGGCGAGTAGAGGCACTGCTGCTCGAAGTTGCGCTCGGCGTCGACGTCGTCGTACCAGCCGATCGGGCGCGGCAGCAGGGCGAGCGTCGGCGTCAGCACGGCGTCGTACGGCGCGAAGCTCTCGATCACCGTGCGCTCGAAGGCGGTCAGCCCGACGAGGGTCGCGGCCAGCTCGCGCGCGGTCACCCGCCGCCCCTGCTCGACCAGCCAGCGGGTGATCGGCTCGAGCCTCGCCAGCTCGGCCTCGGTCTCGGCGGGGATGCCCGCGGCCCCGGCCTGCCACAGGGTGCGGAACAGCGTCGGGTAGTCCGAGCCCGGCATCGTGGTCTCGTCGACGCCGTGCCCGAGGTCGGCGAGCAGATCGGCCGTGTGCCGGACGACGCCGAGGAGGCGCGGGTCGACCCAGACGTCGAACGCGCCGTCCCACGGGCTGGTCGTCATCACCGCCACCTGGAAGCGTCCCTCGCCGCGCAGCGCGGTGCCGAGGTAGGCCCCGTCGGGCGACGTCGGAGCGTGCAGCGCCTGCCCGTGCCGCGGCGGGCGGCCGTCGGGCGAGACCATGGCGTCGAGCAGCATGGCGGCGTCGGCGACCGTCCGGGCGAGAGGCCCGCCGACGGCCAGTCCGCCGAGACTGGACAGCCCCGACTGCGACGGCACGCGCCCCCGCGAGGGCTTGAGACCGACGAGACCGGTCGCCGCCGCCGGGATGCGGATGCTGCCGCCGCCGTCGGACCCCGGGGCGAAGGGCAGCAGACCCGCCGCGACGGCCGCCGCGGCCCCGCCGCTCGAACCGCCCGCGCCGGTCTCGGGCCGCCAGGGGTTGCGGGTCGGGGGCCCGATCAGCGTCTCGGTGTAGGCCGTGAGCCCGTACTCGGGGGTGGCCGTCTTGCCGAGGCTGATGCCGCCCGCCTCGTCGAGCACGTCGACGATCTCCGACGACGTCGTCGGCACCCTGCCGTCGGCCAGGCGCGAGCCCGACCGGGTGGGCACCCCGGCCCGGTCGGTGAGGTCCTTGTCGGCGAACGGGAGTCCCCAGAGCGGCGCGGCCGTCGGCCCCTCCCGGGTCAGCCGGTCGGCGCGGGCACGGGCGGCGTCGGCCGTGACCGTCGTGAAGGCGCCGATGCCGGGGCGGCCGCCGCCTGCGGGCTCACCGGTGCCGCCGCCGTCGAGGCGCTCGATCCGCTCGAGGTAGTGGTCGGTCAGCTCGCGCGGCGTCACCCTGCCGTGCCGCAGCTGGTTCCACTGCTCGTGGGCGGTGAGGTCGTGGAGTTCGGGCATCCGTCGAGCCTAGGCCTGGCCGCGCCTCCTCGACTCCCCCGGTCGGCCCGCCCGAGCTCGTGCCGGGCCGAGCTCGTGCCGGGCCGAGCTCGTGCCGTGCCGAGCTCGTGCCGGGCAGCGCCCGTGCCCGTGCCCGTGCTCAGCGCCCGAGTCGACCGCGTCGCTTCTTCAGCGACTTCTGCATCGTGATGGTGCCGAGCCACCGCCCGAACTTGAAGCCGACCCGGCCCATGCGCCCGACCTCGACGAAGCCGAGCCGGGCGTGCAGGGCCACCGACGCCTCGGCGTTCTTGTCGGCGATCACGGCGACCATCTCGCGGATCCCGGCGTCGCGGCACGCCTCGACGAGCGCCTCGAGCAGCCCCGCACCGAGCCCCTTGCCCGTCGACGCGGCCCGCAGGTAGATCGAGGTCTCGACGGTGTAGCGGTAGGCGGCCTTGCCGCCCCAGGGCGAGGCCAGCGCGTAGCCGAGCACCTCGCCCCTCGGGTTGACCGCCACGAGGAACGGCATGCCGAGCGACGTGACGAACGAGAACTTGCGCCGCCACTCGGCCAGCGTCATGGCGTCCTCGTCGAAGGTGACCGACGAGTTCGCGACGTAGTGGTTGTAGATCTCGCGCACGTAGGGCAGATCGGCGGGGGCGGCGGCACGCACCTCGAACCGGAACGCGGGCTCGACGGGCGCCGGCGCCTGCAGGGCGCGGGGCAGGCGACGACGGGGCTGGTATTCCTCTTCGAGCACGGTGCCACTCTGCCATGCGGGCGGCCGCTCTTTCGCCTGCGCAGGCGGGCGAGTGCGACCCCGACGGGCGAGTCTTCACGCCCGCATGCGCCGGAGACGCCCGCTCCGCCCGCGGCTACGCCGCCCGGCACTCAGGAGGAGCGGCGCGGCTCAGGAGGCGCGGCGCACCTCAGGCGGCGCGGCGCACCTCAGGAGGCGCGGCGCAGCTCAGACGGAGGCTCGTATGCCTGCGCAGACGGGCCAGTGCGACGCCGAAGGGCGAGTTTCCACGCCCGCCCATGACGAACACGCCCGCCCGGGCCGCGGCTACGCCGCCCGGCACCCCAGGAGGAGCGGCGCGGCGCAGCCCAGGCGGACGCTCCTACGCCTGCGCACACGGGCCAGTGCTACGCCGACGGGCGAGTCTCCACGCCCGCATTCGCCGGAGACGCCCGCTCACCCCAGGGCCGGGGTGCCTGAAGCCCAGGAGGCGCGGCGCGGCTCAGGCGGGCGGCAGCGCCCAGTCGACGGGGTCGCCGCCCTGCTCGATGAGCGACGCGTTCGCCCGGCTGAACGGCTTCGAGCCGAAGAACCCCCGTGAGGCGGAGAGCGGGCTCGGGTGGGCCGACTCGATGGTCGGGACGTCGCCGAGCATCGGCTTCAGGGCCGCGGCGTCGCGCCCCCAGAGGATGGCGACGAGAGGGCCGCCCCGGGCCGCGAGGGCCTCGATCGCCCGCTGCGTGACCGGCTCCCAGCCCTTGCCGCGATGAGACGCGGTCTCGCCGGGGCGGACGGTCAGCACGCGGTTGAGCAGCATCACGCCGTTCTCGGACCACGACGTGAGGTCGCCGTGCGCGACCGGGGGCACGCCGAGGTCGTCGTTCAGCTCGCGGTAGATGTTCGCCAGGCTCCGCGGGATCGGGCGGACCCGGGGGTCGACCGAGAACGAGAGCCCGACGGGGTGCCCCGGCGTCGGGTAAGGGTCTTGACCGACGATGAGCACGCGCACGCTCTCGAGCGGCGCCCTGAACGCCCGGAGCACGTGCTCGCCCGCGGGCAGGTAGCCGCGACCGGCGCGGACCTCGGCACGGAGGTACTCGCCCATGTCGGCGATGCGGTCGGCCACTGGCTCGAGCGCCTCCGCCCAGCCGGCGTCGATCTGCTCGGCGAGGGGCCGGCGCGCGGCCGACTCGGGCGAGGCGGGCGAGGCGGGCGACTCGGGCGAGGCGGGCGACTCGGCCGAGGCCGCCGACTCGGGCGACGCGCCACCGGGGGCGTCGGTCACGCCGGGCCCAGGGTGCCGACCGAGACGCCGACGATCTCGCCGCCCTCGTCGACCTGCGGCTCGACCCGCCACACGCTGCCCGTGCCGAGCACCGTCAGGGCCCCGTCGCCGACGACGAGCGCGGTGTTCTCGTCGATCGCGACGCCGCCCGAGACCAGCCCGGCCTCGGTCGCGGCGATCAGCCGGGTGAGGGTGCCCCACTGGGCGGCGTGCACGTCGACGGCGATGTCGACGAGACCGAGGCCGCCGCTCAGGGTGACCTCGTCGAGGTCCTCCGCCGCGTCTTCGGGGCAGACCGGCACGTCGCCGATCAGCCAGCCGCCGAGCAGCGCCCGGTCGGCGGCGATCATCGCGCCGGCCGAGAAGCCCAGGTACGGCAGCCCGTCCGCGACCAGGAGGCGCACCTGGTCGACGAGCGGGATCACGGCCTCGAGGTACGCCGGGGTGAGCCCGCCGGCGACGATCAGACCGTCGACGTCGCTCAGCACCCGGGTGTCGAACGACTCGCCGGCCTCGATCACGCTCGTCACGACCTCGCAGCGCCCCTGAGACGCGATCATCGCGGGGTAGCCGGTGCGGAACTCGGCCGAGGGCGAGTCGTCGGCGACGACGACGAGCAGGGCGATGCGCGGCACGGCGCGCCCGACGGCGCCGCCGCGGACGGCCGCCTCGGCGACGAAGAGGTCGTAGAGGTCGGGCGAGTCGGGCGACCAGCCGCCGCCCACCAGGTGGATGCTCACGCCTCGACCACCGTGCCGCTGTCGCGGGTGACCGGCGGGAGGGCGCTCCACGGGAAGGTGATCCAGCGGGACGTGCGCTTCCAGACGAAGTCCGGTTCGAGCAGGGTGCGCGGCTTGCTGTAGAGGCAGACGGTGCGGACGTCGGCGGCGACGGCGGCGAGCAGGTCGCGGACGAGCACGAGCGTGCGACCCGAGTCGGAGACGTCGTCGACGATCAGCACGCGCTTGCCCTCGAGCGACGGGGCGTCGAGGGTCGGGGGCAGCAGCACGGGCTCGGGCAGGCGCTCATCGATGCCCGTGTAGAACTCGACGTTGATCGAGCCGCACATCTTCGTGTCGAGGGCGTACGAGATGGCGCCGGCCAGCACCAGCCCGCCGCGGGCCACGGCCACGATCACGTCGGGGGTGAAGTCGGCCGCGACCACGTCGCTCGCCAGATGCCGCGCCGCCTCGCCGAATTCGAGCCAGCCGAGCACCTCGCGCTCGGGGGCGCCCGTCGACCCGCCCGCCGTGTCACCCGTCGCCGGCGGCGCCTCGGGTGGTGCTGCGGCGGTGTCGGTCGAGTCGTCGGGTGAGGAAACCATGCCAGCAACCGTAGTGCGCCCGCGCGCGGACCGCGAAGACCGCCGGGTCAGGGCCCGACCCAGCGACCCCCGGGAGGCGCGAAGACGGTGTCGACGCCGTCCGACCAGAGCAGCGAGTCGGGCTCCCGATCGGCGACCCCGGGCAGACCGGAGTCGGCGACCAGCTCGTCGTCGAGGTCGACCAGCTCGGCCCGCCGCAGCGGCCACGCGCCGTGCTCGTTCGGCCAGAACCGGGTCGTCCCGCCCCGCTCGACGTGCATGCCCCAGCGCGCCGTGAGGAAGTCGGCCAGGGGGTCGCCGACGACGACCTCGTCGGTCGGACGGACGTGGAGGCGCGTGGCCGGTCGCGGGCCGGGTCCGTGCCTGCGCGAGGCGTACTCGACGACTCCCCCGCGCCTCCTGCGGGTCATCGAGGCCCAGCGGTACGGCAGCCCCAGCCCCGCGTTCGCGGCGAGCACCGGCAGCAGCCGCTCCGCCTCGAGCGTGCGGAAGACGACACCGCGCCGCCCCTGCTCGTCGACCGAGTAGAGCCGCACGTTGGTCTCGAGGAACGTCCCCAGCACCGGCACCGGCGGAAAGGGCCCGAACGCGCTCCGCGACAGCTCGAACGGGATCAGACCGACCCAGGTCGACCCGTCGAAGACGTCGGGCCGCGTGCCGTGCGGCAGCAGCGGGGCGACCCGGTCGGGCTCGACCCTCCAGTGCGCGAAGGCGAGCCCGCCCCAGTGCTGCCGGATGAACGGCCGACGGGAGAGCTCGGGGGCGACGTCGGAGACGGGATCGGGGTCGCGGGCGGTCATCGCCTCACCCTACGTGCGGCGGGCCGCGTGGGTAGGGTCGGAGGGGACCCGAGAGGATCCGACACCGGTGCTCCCCGACCTGCCAGGCCTTCCCGTCCGCCGAGCGGACCCGACCCCGCTCGAGCGCGCCGTCGACGACGGGTTCCTGATCGTCCGCGCCGCCGCGGTCGTGGCCGTCGCGAACACCGTCATCGTCAGGGCGCTGCAGGAGCATCTGCCGTTCGACGACGACGTCGCGACGACGGCGGCCCGGGACGAGCTGGCGCGGCTCGAGGCCGAGCAGCGCGAGGGGGTCGCGCGGCTGAAGACGCTCCGACGGCGGACGCACCGGTCGTACGGCCGGTCGCGGCACCAGTTCGACTACCGGGTCGACGACATCGACGCGCTGCGCCTCCGCGAGGCCACCCACAAGGAGCTGGCGGCGCGCATAGCCCAGAGCGCCGCCGACGACGACTTCGTGGCGTCGCTCGTCGCGGCTGCGAGGGCCCGGGCCTGGGACGACGTCGGCAGCACGGTCGTCGACCGCCTCGGCTGGGCCGCCTCGCCTCTGCCCGACTACGACGAGGGGCGCGACGAGCGCATCCGCACGCTCGTCGACGAGGACATCGCCGCGCTGCTCCGCCCCGAGGGCGACTAGCGGGAGACGACCCCGTCGAGCAGACCCACCGGGTCGTCGACGAACGCCTGCACCGCGCGGCGCACGGCGTCGCGGTCGAACGAGGTGTCGTTGTACGACACCGCCACGTGCAGCCGTCCGTCGAGCACGACGAGCTGCACCGCGACCGTCTCGGGCGCGATGGGGTGCACGGCCGACGCGGTGTCGACGACCCGCCCGTCACGCACCCACGGGAGGGACTGCAGCGAGCGGTTGACCCCGAGGTTGCTCACGACGACCCTGGCCCTCGCCCTGGCCGGCGTGGCTCCGGGCGCACGGCGACGCGCCGGGCGCAGCGCCTCCTTGACGGCACCGGCCATCAGCGCGGCGAGAGGCCGCCCCGACGCCGCTGTCTGCGCCAGGCTCTGGTCGACCGCGACGAGATCGTCGCCGCCCGTCACGGGGATCCCCGTGACGAAGCTGCCCGTGGCCTCGACCCCGGTGGGCAGGTACCCGCGGACGTCGTAGACCATCTCGCTGTCCGGCCCGAGACGCAGCCCCTCGGCGGCGAGGGCGGCCCGCAGCGCGACGATGACGCCCGCGCCGAAGGCCACCGGCTCGTCGCGCCGACGCAGCCAGGCGTGCAGCCCCTTGAACGTCTCGCGGGTCCCGTTCGCCACGACGACGGCGGTCGAGCCGGTCCAGCCGATCAGCGGGCGTTCGACGGGCACCCGCTGCGGCACGACGGGGGTCTCGACGCGGCGCACCCGCAGGAGCGTCGCGACGCGGGCGGGGTGCTTGGCGAAGGTCTCGACGAACGCCGACCAGAGCGGTCTCCGGGCGTTCTCGGCCGTCAGCCACGCCGGGATGTCCCCACCCGTCGCGACCTCGATCAGGGCGAGGGGCAGGCGGGTCGTGAAGCGCGCGTCGACGACGCCGTGGTCGAGGATCATCAGGAGGCGGTCGCCGGCCAGCAGGATGCGCACGGGCGGCCCGGGCTCGAGCCGGCCGATCAGCCGCTCGAGCGCGACGCCCGCGTCTCCGCTCGCGAACTCGGGCGCTTCGACGACCATCAGGTCGCATCGTTCACGGAGCGACTCGAGGCCGAAGCCCCAGGTGCGGTCGTCGAGCGCGACGAGTCCGAGCCGGGCGTCGGGGCCGACGGCGGCGATGCGCCAGAGGGCGTCGGCGATCGCGTCGCGCGACGGCAGCGTCATCGGGCCGAAGACCGAGACGATGTATCCGCCGGCTCCGAGTCGGTCGACGGCCGAGATGGGCACGCGCACGTCGGCGACCGAGGCCGGCACGGAGCCCCCTGCGCCGTTCGTCACGGCGGTCATGCGGACCGCCGTGCGACCGAGGGGTCGGCGCCGGTCGTGCGTCGCGGCCCGGTGCCCGCGCTGCGACGGCCCATCAGCCCGGCTCCACGACGCCGCTGACGCAGGTACAGGATCGGCCCCAGCGCGACGGAGAGCAGCTCCTGCCGGGCGGTGCGGGCGATCTCGCGGGTCAGGTCGGCGTCGACCGGAGCCGAGGAGGCGCGCGAGGGTCCGTCGACGTCGGCGGGCGCCCCCTCGACACGGCGCTTCGCGGCCAGCACCCGGATCGCCCCGGGGGCGCGGCGGAGCGCTAGCCGCAGGGTCACGGGGTCGAGGGCGATCTTCGTCAGCCAGGCGCCGAGCCCGGTGCCGTATCCCGTCGCCTGCACGCGCAGGGCCCCTAGGTCGGAGCGGTGCCGGTGCCAGACGAGCGCCGACGGCTCGACGACGAGGGCGTGCCCGGCGAGCAGCACGCGGGTGAAGACGTCGAGGTCCTCTCCTCCGCCTGTCGGCGTGCCGACGCCGAACGCGGTGTCGAAGCCGCCGAGCAGCAGGGCGACCGGGCGACGGAGGGCGAAGTTGGCGCCGGTGCCGAACGCGCCGACCGAGAACGGGAACAGCGGCAGGTCGACCGGCGGCTCGTCGAGACGGAAGACGCGCGTGGTGGTGTTCTGCGACCACGACACCCGGTCGTCGAAGAAGCGCTGGACGGGCGTGCGCAGTTCGCCGCTCGGCACGAGCCCGGACACGCAGGCGACGTCCTCTCCCTGGGCGAAGCCCGACGCGAGGCCGTGCAGCCACTGCCCGTCGACGATCACGTCGTCGTCGGTGAAGGCGACGATCTCGCCTGTGGCGGCCGCGAGACCGGCGTTGCGCGCGCTCGACAGGCCTGCGACGGGCTCGGCCGTGTAGCGCACGCGCGGGTCGTCGAACTCGGTGCGGACGAGGTCGCGGGTCTCCGTGGTCGCGGCGGCGTTGTCGACGACCACCACGTCGAACTCGGGGTAGTCCAGTTCGAGCACGCTGCGGAGGGCGCCGCGGAGATGACCCGGACGGTCGCGGGTGCACAGCACGACCGTGACCGAGGGCAGGTGGATCGGCTCGACGGGCACGACGACCGTCGCCAGCGCGGCCACCTCGGAGCGGAGCAGCTCGAGCGGCACCCGCCCGTCGACCACGGGGGCCTCGACGAAGCCCAGCACTGCGCGACCGCGACGGACGAGCAGCCGGGCGGCCCGGTGCCCCTCGGGGGCCGCCAGCACGACGTCGCCGACACCGGGACGGGTCAGCTCGTCGACGTCGACCTCGCCGACCCAGAGCGCACCGCCCCAGGAGGGCGCGGCGGAGCCGGCCATCGGCCGGACGAGCTGGAGATCGGTCACGGGGCGCCGTCCGTCGGTCCGACGGACGCCGGACGGGCCGATCCGCGAGCGGGGAGGACCTGGCCGGCCGAGGGATCGACGGGAGCCAGGGAGGCGCGGCGCAGGCTGCCGAGGGCGTAGCCGGCGACGGTGGCGACGACCGCGGTGACGAGCGCGGCCAGACGACCCGCGCCTCCTCGGCCGACCGATCGGAGCTCGCGCAGCGCGGCGCGCGGGATGTCGCGACGCAGGTAGGCGGACTCGCTCGAGAGCGAGTCGGACGCGCCCAGCTGACGGCTGAGCGCCGCCTTCGACACCCCCTCGTAGAAGGAGCGGCGACGGAGGTACGCCCAGGTCACGCGACCGGCGGTCACGTGGTGACGCACGTCGGCCCGCGGTTCGAGGACGATGCGCGCCGACGGGTCGGCCTGCCGGATCCGGATGCAGAGATCGGTCTCCTCTCCCCCGAGGGGGATGGTGCCGACGCGCCCGGTGTCGAGGTTGAAGCCGCCGACCGACAGGACGGCGTCGCGGCGGAAGGCCATCGAGCAGCCGATGACGTTCCGCACGTCCGAGAGCCGGGTCGGCAGACCACGGTGGCTGCAGCCGACGATCCAGAGCAGCTCGGCCGGGTAGAGCGTGTTGCCGCCCTCGGGCCAGACGGGAGTCGCGTGCCCGCCGACGCCGGCCACGCGGGGGTCGGCGAACGGGCCGAGCAGGTGCGTCAGCCACGAGGGCTCGGCCGAGGCGTCGTCGTCGAGGAACGCGACGATGTCGCCCGAGGCCAGGGCCACCCCCGTGTTGCGGGCGCCGGAGAGCCCCTGCCGGGACTCGTTGGCGGCCACGACGACGTCACTCCATCGATCGCGCGATCGGGCGAGCAGGCCGTCGTTGTGATCGACGACCAGCAGCACCTCGGGCGCCTCGGGGAGCCCGCGGACGGACTCCACCGAGGCGACCAGGTCGTCCCATCGGTCTTCGGTGTAGGCGCAGACGATGACGGAGACCGTCGTCGGCTGCTGGGTCACGCGACGTCCTGGCGGGCTCCGAGTCGAGCGTCCAGACGGGCGCCGTCGACGACGGCGAAGACGGGCGCCGGCTCGTTCGTGGCCTCGGCCGACGTGAGGGCGGCCTCGCGGATCGACCGGCGGAGACGCGCGGCCGCCGAGGGGCGACGACGACGCTCCTCCAGGATGACGCGCAGCACGCGGAATCCGTCGGAGATCGCGTTGAGGTTGCTGACGCCGTGGATGCGGAGCTTCTCGACGCTCGGGACCTCGACGATGTCGTAGCCGAGGGCGGCGATGCGGCAGTTGAGGATGGTCTCGATCTCGAAGCCGTCGCCGTTGTGCATCTGACCGTCGGCGCGCGGTGCGAGGTCGGCCGGCAGCAGGTCGAGGCTCGGGACGATGCGGGCCCAGAAGGCGTTGTAGCCGTAGCAGAGGTCGGTGTACTTGGTGCCGAGCAGCAGGTTGGTCAGGGCGTTGAGGCCCCAGTTGCCGAGCGCACGGAAGCGCGTGATGTCCTCGCTGCCGCCGCCGTGGACGAAGCGGCTGCCCTTGGCGACGTCGGCGCCCGAGGTGAGCGCCTCGACGAAGCGGGGGATCTCGGCCGGGTCGGCCGAGCCGTCGGCGTCGAACATGACGATGATGTCGCCGGTCGCGGACTCGAAGCCGCAGGCCAGCGCGTTGCCCTTGCCCTTGCGGGTCTGACGGACGACCTTGATGTCGGGCATGACGCGCTGCGCCGTGGCGATGGTGTCGTCGACCGAGTTGCCGTCGACGAGGATCACCTCGTGCACGAGCGGGAGCATCGGCAGGACGATCTCGAGGTTGCGGGCCTCGTTCCGTGCCGGGACGACGATGGAGATACGGGGAGCGGCGCCGTTTTCGGGCGTGGGGAACACCTGGTTCATGGGGTCCTTGCAGGGGTAAGCGAACTGGCAAAGGGGTGTTGCGAGAGGAGCTCTGCACGGGCGGAGTTTCGGGTTCACGCCAGGAGAGCTGGGCTCGGTCGATCAGTTTCGGGCTGAACGACGTCGCCGTCGGGTGAGACCAAACCTACGCTCGATCCGAGGCAGCGCAAGTACCCGGGATCGCGTCGTGTCGCCCGTCGGCCTCCGTCGGTCGTGCCCGGGCCGCCGCCTCACCCGGACGGCGCTCGTCGCACCCTCGACCGACGGCCCGTCCGCCCGCTGTCCCCCGCTCGGGCGGTCGGCGACGAGAGTCGACGCCCCTGGCCCGGGTGTCGTGGGTACAGTCGAGGGCACGCCGAGGCGCCGTCGCACGACGGCACATCGGACCGATGCTCGGAGGAGCCCCATGGCGCGGAAAGTCGACGAAGACAGCACGCTCTGCGTCTGCGGGCACGCCCGCGAGGCGCACGAGCACTACCGCCGCGGCAGCGACTGCGCCCTGTGCGGCGCGGCCGGATGCCATCGCTTCCGCGCCGATCGTCGACCCGGCCGGGGCACATCGGGGGGACACGGCTTGTCCCCCGAATCCGACTGAGTGGTACTCAGTTAGAGATGAGCGGACCCGACTGACGGGGCATGGGAGTCGCTCGCGCGCCCCCCGTCCGGGGGTCGCCGAGCCCCCTCCGAGGGCGGTCGGGACCCTGCTGCGAACGCCTCGAGCCTGCTCGGAAGACCGAGGGGTGATCCGTCGTATCGTCCGCGAATCACCCGTCTCGATCACCCTCGACGACCGCCGTCGGCGTGTCACCGTGTCTGCAGCGGGCCCTTCACGACCTTGTGCGGGGCGGCCTGGGCCACCGGCTTCAGCGTGACGAGGTCGAGGTTGACGTGCGCCGGCAGCTCCACCGAGTGCACGATCGCCTCGGCGACGTCGTCGGCGACGAGCGGCCCCTCGACGTCGGTGTAGACGGCGTCGGCCCGGCCCTGATCGCCGCCGAACCGATTGACCGAGAACTCCTCGGTGTGCACCATGCCCGGTGCGATCTCGATCACGCGGATCGGCTCTCCGGCGAGCTCGAGGCGCAGCACCGCCACCAGGGCGTGCTCGGCGAACTTCGAGGCGTTGTAGCCGCCGCCGTTCTCGTAGGCGACGTGACCGGCGATCGAGGTCACGGTCACGATGTCGGCGCCGCCCCCGGCGCCGCCCGCCCGCTCGGCGTCGGCGCCCCGGCGGAGGGCCGGCAGCAGCGCCGAGACCATCCGCTTCGTCCCGAGCACGTTCACGTCGAACATCCGCTGCCAGTCGTCGATCGATCCCGACTCGACGCTGTCGAGCCCGAACGCGCCTCCGGCGTTGTTGACCAGCGCATGCAGCGGACCGGTCGACTCGACGTGCTCGCGCAGCGCGGCCACGTCGGCGTCCACGGTGACATCCGCTCTGAATGCGGTCGCCCCGGTCTCGGCGGCGAGGTCGAGGAGGCGCTCCTCGCGTCGGGCGACGGCGATCACGTCCCAGCCGCGTCGCCGGAACAGCCGGACCGTCGCCGCCCCGATCCCCGAACTGGCCCCCGTCACCACGACACGCTTCGTCATCCACTGCTCCTCGTCGTCGGGTCGGCCGCGGCCGACGCTCCGCCGGTCGACCCGGCATCCGTCGACGCTAGCGCGCCGGGTTACGTCGCGTGTCCGCCCGCGTGGACAGCCCCAGCGCGCCCTGCGTAGCGTTGCAGCACCGCAGTCCGGCCGATCGGCCGCCGCAGACCCCGACCGCAGGAGCACAGCATGAGCGACGACACGTCCACCTGGAAGTTCGAGACGCAGCAGATCCACGCGGGGGCGCAGCCCGACCCGACGACGCACGCCCGCGCGACGCCCATCTACAAGACGACGTCGTACGTGTTCCGCGACGCCCAGCACGCACAGGACCTCTTCGCCCTCGCCGAGAACGGCAACATCTACTCGCGCATCATGAACCCCACGCACGACGTGGTCGAGCAGCGCATCGCGGCGCTCGAGGGCGGCACGGGCGCTCTGCTCGTCGCCTCGGGTCAGGCCGCGTCGACCTTCGCCGTGCTGAACATCGCGCAGGCGGGCGACCACATCGTCTCGTCGTCGTCGATCTACGGCGGCACCTACAACCTCTTCAAGTACACGCTCGCGAAGCTCGGCATCGAGACGACGTTCGTCGAGAACCAGGACGACCCCGACGAGTGGCGCCGCGCCGTCCGCCCGAACACGAAGCTGTTCTTCGCCGAGACGATCGGCAATCCGAAGATCAACATCCTCGACATCGAGACGGTGTCGGGCGTCGCCCACGCCGAGGGCGTCCCGCTGATCGTCGACAACACCATCGCGACCCCCTACCTGATCCGCCCCCTCGAGCACGGCGCCGACATCGTCGTGCACTCGGCGACGAAGTTCCTCGGCGGGCACGGCACCGTCATCGGCGGCTTCATCGTCGACGGCGGCGCGTTCGCGTGGTCGGAGAACGCCGAGAGGTTCCCCGGGCTGACGCAGCCCGACCCGTCGTACCACGGCGCCGTCTACACGCAGGCCGTCGGCGACCCCCTCGCGTACATCATCAAGGCGCGGGTGCAGCTGCTGCGCGACCTGGGCGCCTCGAACAGCCCCGACACGGCGTTCTCGCTCATCCAGGGCATCGAGACCCTCAGCCTCCGCATCGAGCGCCACGTGCAGAACGCACAGGAGATCGCGGAGTGGCTCGACTCCCGCTCCGACGTCGCGGCCGTCTACTACGCCGGCCTGCCGACGAGCCCGTGGTACGCCGCGGCCAACAAGTACGCCCCCCGCGGCGTCGGGGCCGTGCTCTCGTTCGAGCTCAAGGGCGGCGTCGACGCCGGCCGCGCGCTCGTCGACGGGCTGAGCCTCTTCAGTCACCTGGCGAACATCGGCGACGTCCGCAGTCTCGTCATCCACCCCGCCTCGACGACCCACTCGCAGCTGACCCCCGAGCAGCAGCTGACCACGGGCGTCACCCCGGGTCTCGTGCGTCTCTCGGTCGGACTCGAGAACATCGACGACCTCAAGGCCGACCTCGAGGCGGGCTTCGCCGCGGCCCGGGCGGTCACCCGCGAGTCGCTCCGCAGCAGCTGACCCGGACCCTGCAGGAGGCGCGGTGCGGTAACAATCGCACCGCGCCTCCTCGGGTCCACCAGGATGGGATCGATGGACTGGCAGAGCACACCCGAGGACACCGTCCCGTCGAGCGTCGTCAGCGAGCGGACCCGCCTGGCGATGCTGGGGCGGCCGCCGGTCACCGGCGCGTGGCGCGACGGCGACGACCCCGGCGACCGGCGCTTCGTCACCCTCGGCGATCTCGGGCTCGAGAGCGGCTCGGTGCTCCCCCGCCCCCGGATCGCCTACGAGACCTGGGGCGAGCTCGACGCCGACCGCGGCAACGCGATCCTGCTGCTGCACGCCCTCACCGGCGACAGCCACGTGCGCGGTGCCGCCGGTCCGGGGCATCCGACCGCGGGCTGGTGGAACGGCGTGGTCGGCCCCGGTCTCGCGATCGACACCGACCGCTGGCACGTCGTCGCCCCGAACATGCTCGGGGGCTGCCAGGGCAGCACCGGGCCGTCGTCGTTCGCACCCGACGCGGTCGAGTGGGGTTCGAGGTTCCCGCATCTGACCATCCGCGACCAGGTCGAGGCGCAGGCGGCGTTCGCCGACCGTCTCGGCATCGGACGCTGGGCGGCCGTCGTCGGCGGCTCGATGGGCGGCATGCACGCCCTCGAGTGGGGCGTGTCGCACCCCGACCGGGTCGATCGGCTGGCGGTTCTCGCCGCCCCGCCGGTCGTCAGCGCCGACCAGATCGCGCTCAACACGGTGCAGTACGAGGCGATCCGCATGGACGCCGCGTGGCACGACGGCGACTTCTACGACGCGCCCGACGGCGAGGGGCCCTATCGGGGTCTCGCCCTCGCTCGGCGCATGGCCCTGCTCAACTACCGCTCGCCCGACGAGCTCAACGCCCGGTTCGGCCGCAGCTGGCAGAGCGAGATCTCGCCCCTCGGCGGCCCGGGCCGGTTCCAGGTCGAGAGCTACCTCGACTTCCACGGCAACAAGTTCACGCGCCGGTTCGACGCCGGCAGCTACGCGGGCCTGCTGGGCGCCATGAACTCGCACGACGTCGGCCGAGGTCGGGGCGGGGTCGCCGCCGCCCTCGACCGCGTCACCGCCCGCACGCTCGTGCTCGGGATCGACAGCGACAGGCTGTTCCCGGTGTCCGACCAGCGCATCATCGCCCGCCATCTCGCGAACGGCATCGACGGGCACGAGCCCGCGGTCATCGTGAGCGAGTTCGGCCACGACGGGTTCCTCATCGAGAACGAGGCCGTCGGCGGTCACCTGAGACGACTGCTCGTCGGCTGAACGGCGCGTACGCCCCCCGGCGGGGGGTCCTGTGTGGAAGCATGGGGTCTGCTGTCAACCGACAGGAAGAACGACACCCGATGCACACCTGGGATCCGCATGGACATCTTCGCGCAGGAGCGAGACCGGTTGCTCGGCAGCACCGCCCGGGCCCTCGGCATCCCGTGCGCGGTCGTCTCGCTGGTCGCCCTGGCCATCCCCGGCGTCACCGAGCCCCTCCACCTCGCCGCGATCGTGCCGCTCGCCGCTCTCCTGATCGCGTCCCTCTGGATGGTCGGCCGGTCGGCGGCCCCGCGCTGGGTGCTGATCGGGCTCGTCTCCGGCATCGCCGTGAGCCTCGTCGCCCTGCTGCCGTCGGGCGACCCGACCGACCCCGCCCTCGCGACCGCCGTCATCCCGCTCGTCGGCGGGGCGACGGCGTCGTTCTGCGTCGTCCTCTCGTCGAGCCGGGTCCGCGTCGCGGTCGCCGCCGTGGCCTTCGTCGTCGCCGTCGCACTGGTGGCCTCGGCCACCGGATCCTTCCTCACGTACCCGGTCGCGGCGGTCGTGCTCGGCTGGGTGCTCGTCTTCGTGACCGGCGTCTGGCTGGGCCGCAGCGTGCCGCTCGCCGCGCGGCGGATCTACAGCATCGGCAACGCGCACCGTGCCGAGCGTCAGGCCAGCGAGACCGAGGCGCAGCGCCGACAGGGGGCGCGACTGCTGCACGACACGGTGCTGGCGACGCTGACGCTGCTGGCGCACTCGGGGGTCGGGGTGACGCCCCAGGCGCTGCAGGCGCAGGCCGCCGAAGACGCGCGGCTGCTGAGGCACCTCCGGCTCGGCGGCACGCCGCAGCCGCAGGCGTCGGGCGAGTACTCGCTCGAGACCGTCGAGGAGGACCCTCTGGGTCAGACCCTCGAGTCGGTCAAGCAGCGCTTCGGCCGCATGGGCCTCGAGGTCAGCTGGCACGGCACGGGTCAGGTGCTGCTGCCGAGCCACGTGCTCGACGCGTTCCTGCTCGCCCTCGCCGAGTGCCTCGAGAACGTCCGCCGGCACGCCGGCGTGACGGAGGCGCACGTCACGATCATCCACGACGAGAGCATGGTCCGGGCCATGGTCACCGACGCCGGCGTCGGCTTCGACCTCGCCGGGGTCAGCGAGGAGCGACTCGGCTTCAGGAGTCCGTCGTCGGGCGCCTGCGCGAGGTCGGCGGCAGCGCCCGCCTGTTCTCGTCGCCCGGCGCGGGCACCACCGTCGTCCTGGAGGCCCCGCGATGAACGTCGACGAGAACACCCTCGGCGTCACCCGCGGGCGTCGCGCCGCCCGTGGACTGCCGATCAGCTCGACCGGGGCCCGCTCGCTGCGTCAGGCCCGGGCCGCGGGGGCGACCCTCGGCACGGGCCATCTCGGCATCGGCGCCGCCGTCCTCGCCGGTCTGCAGGCCGTCTACGGCCTCATCTTCTTCTTCAGCCACCTCGACGACTACCCGTCGGTGGCCCCCGTCCTCACCGCATGGCTCCTCTACATCGCGGTCTTCGTCGTCACGACCGCGCTCGTCACCATCCGCGGCCAACGACTGACGGGTCGCCTGTTCGCCGCCATCGCCGTGGTGCTCGCCCTGGTCGTCGCGCTCGACTTCGTGGCCATCGCCCCGCTGCGTGACGTCGGCGCCTACGCGACGGTCAGCGTCGCCGTCGGCTTCGGCCTCCTCCCGATCGTCACGCTGCGACCCGCCCGCGAGATCGTCGTCGCCACGACCCTGCTCTTCGCCGCCTTCGTCGCGATGACCCTCGCGACGACCCCGATCACCGCCGACACCGGGCCCCAGCAGATCGCCATGATCTCGCTCGCCGTGCTGCCGAGCGCCGTCGCGACGCTCGTGCTGCAGAGGTTCCGCCGCATGGTGCAGGTCGAGCTCGATCGCGTGCTGGTGCAGAGCAACGTCTCGCAGCCGCGCTTCGCGGTCGGCATGCTCGCGAGCGACGAGCTCGCCCGACTCGACCTCGCCGCCGAGAAGCTGCTCGACGGCGTGGCGGGCGGCGACGTGCCGTTGCCGCTGGCCCCCAAGGTCGCGTCGCAGGCCGCGTCGCTCGCGACCGAGCTGCGCCTGCACCTCATCGAGGGTCGGCGCGAGACCTGGCTGCACCACGCCGTCACCGAGTCCGAGTACCTGGGCCGATCGGTCACGCTCGCCGACCCGTCGTCCCTCGCGGGCCTCCTCGCTCCGCCGCAGCGCGACGGTCTGCTGCAGGCCGTCTGGCTGCTGCTCGGCGACTCGAAGAGCCGCACCCCCGGCACGACGATCACGCTGACCCTCGGGCCCGTCACCGCGACCGCGCATTCGCTCGCCGGGCGCAGCGTCGAGATCCCCGTGGTGGTCGCCACGACCGGCATCCGCCGGAACCGGGTCACGCCGGCCACCTGGAGCGCACTCGAGCGCGTGGGCGAGTACACCGTCTCGACCCACGAGCAGAGCGTGCGGCTGCAGGTCTCGTGCCTGGTCGACAACCCGGCCGAACTGTGATCGGCGTGGCCGCTCCGCGTCGCCGGCACCGCTCCTCCCCCGGCATCTAGCATGATGGTCAAGCTCCCCAGAAAGAAGGACCCCGTGACGAACACCGACGATCGCATCCGCCTGGCCCTGGTCGACGACCACAAGATGCTGCTCGGCGCGCTCAGCGAGTGGATCCGCGGGGCGGCCGGCGACATCTCCGTCGTCGCCGCCGTGGCCTCGTGGCCCGAGCTGCTGACGCACCCCGAGTTCCCCGTCGACGTCGTGCTGCTCGACCTCGATCTGAAAGACAGCATCCCGATCTCGCTCAAGATCAACACGCTGAAGACCACCGGCGTCAAGACCGTGCTGATGAGCACGTACTCCGAGCCGAACGTCGTGCGCGAGGCACTCGCCGCGGGCGCGCTCGGCTACCTCGTGAAGAGCGAGGACGCCGAGATGATCGTCGAGGCCATCCGCTCGGCGTCGCAGGGCGAGTCGTACATCTCGGCCGAGCTCGACCTGGCCCTGAACGCGGCCGAGGTCGGGGGCGTGCCGAAGCTCAGCGCTCAAGAGCGACGAGTCATGGCCCTCTACGGCGGCGGCGAGCCGGTCAAGGCCGTGGCGTACCAGCTCGGCATCAGCGAAGAGACGGCGAAGAGCTACCTCAAGCGGATCCGCGAGAAGTACCGCGTCGCCGGCTACGACGTGGGCACCAAGGTGGCGCTCCGCAAGCGGGCCATCCAAGACGGCATCCTGCTGCAGACCGATCTGCCGACGCAGACCAGCTTCTAGCGTCTCCCTGCCGGAGGCGCGGGTCGGCTCTCGCGCCGACCCGCGCCTCCGTCAGTTCTGCACGATGAAGATGGAGCCGCTGTCGGTGTCCTCCTTGTGGTCCGCCTCGGCGGCCGCCGCGCAGAGCGCCGCCTGACGGGCGTCGCCGCTCTTCTGCAGGCGGAAGCTCACGACCGTGAGCACGACGCCGGCGAGGGCCAGGGCGACTCCGACCCAGCCCGGGGCGGCGAAGCCGAAGCCCGCGGCGATGACGGCCCCGCCGAGGTAGGCGCCGGCGCTGTTGCCGAGGTTCATCGACGAGTGATTCAGGGCGGCGCCGATCACCTGGCTCTCGCCGGCGACCTCCATGAGGCGCGACTGCACCGACGGGCCGATCATCGAGCTGACGAGCCCGAGCAGGAACGTCGTCGCGAAGATGCCGACGATGCCGTCGACGAGCAGCGCGTAGGCGACGAGGGCGGCGATGAGCCCGACGAACCCGACGGTCAGGGCCGCCTTGAGGTTCTTGTCGGCGGCCCATCCGCCGATGACGTTGCCGATGGTCATGCCGACCCCGACGCCGACGAGCACCCACGGCACGACGCCCTCGTCGACGCCCGCACCCTCGGTGACGGCGTTGGCGATGTAGCTGTAGACCGCGAAGAACCCGCCGAAGCCGATCGCGCCGATACCCATCACGAGCCAGACCTGGGGTTTGCGGAACGCGCTGAACTCGCGCCTCATCGAGGCGGACGAGTCGCCCTCGAGGTGCGGCACGGCGAGGGCGACCGCGACGAAGGTGAGTGCGAAGATCGCGGCGACCGCGAGGTAGGCGACGCGCCAGCCCTGCGCCTGGCCGAGGGCGGTGATCGTGGGGACGCCGATCACGTTGGCGATCGTCAGCCCGCTGAGGACGAGCGCGACGCCCTTGCCGCGGTTGCCGGGCCCCATGATGGTCGCGGCGACGATCGAGGCGATGCCGAAGTAGGCGCCGTGCGGCAGACCGGCGAAGAACCGGGCGCCGAGCACCCAGCCGAACGAGGGCAGCACGGCCGAGAGCACGGTGCCGAGCACGAACAGCCCGAGCAGGCCCATCAGCAGCTTCTTCTTCGGCAGATGCGACGACATCGCGGCGATGGTGGGTGCCCCGACGACGACGCCGAGCGCGTAGGCGCTGACCAGCCAGCCGGCGCGGGCGATGCCCTCGTCGGACGACTGCGCGTACAGCCCCGGCAGCAGATCCTGCGCGATGTTGGGCAGCAGCCCCATGGCCACGAACTCGGTCGAGCCGATGCCGAAGCCGCCGAGGGCCAGGGCGATCAGGGCGAACGTCTTGCGACGGGTGGAGAGGGTGTTCACGGGCGGCTGCCTTCGCTGGGGTGGGAGGTGTCGGGCGGCGGTGGCCCGGGGCTCTCCGTCGAACGGGCCGGGTGGGGCGTCGGAGGCGACCCGCGCCTCCGGCCGGTCGGGGCGTCACCGAATCGATTCGATGAGCGCGAGACCACCGACGAGCTTACGACCTCAGGAGGCGCGGTGACAGCCCCGAGGGCGCCGTCGTCACGCAGCGGGGCGGAAGTCGTAGATGGGCGGCTCCTGCTTGAAGAATCCGAGCAGGCCCTCGATTTGCAGCGAGCCGGCGCCGACCGAGAACACGTAGGTCTCGCCCTCGGTCAGCTCGGCCGCTATGCCGTCGACGTTCTCGGGAGTGACCCCGTCGCGGATGTCGAGGACGCCGCAGGAGTCGGTCTGCACCCTCACGAGCGCGGAGGCACCGCCGATCCCGGTCCGGCTCGAGCTCCGCCCCGACAGGGCGTCCACCGAGTCGACCCTGCAGGTGAGTTCTTCTCGGTGAGAGGAGTCGTACGACTCGAGGACATGAGGTCCGACGCCGAACGTACCGACGAGCACCACGAAAACTGCGAGCCCGCCGACCAGGATGAGCCGCGCGCGACGCACCGAACGCTTTCTCGGTGGTGCTGCCGCGGAACGGTGCGAATTCGACATGGTCATTCATCTCTCTCGTCAGACGGCTCGTGATGCGGCCGGTCAGTGTCGCGGAAGGCTCGGTCCCTCGGCTCCCGAGAAGAAGCCGTTCGAGAACGCCTGCCCGGCAGTCGTCTCGGGGTCGGGATCCAGCGCGTACTGCGCGAGCCCCGACGTCCCGCCCACCAAGCCATCTTGGCCCATGTCGAGCAGCCCTTCGCCCGCCGCGTTCCACCGCGGGCTCAGCGACGGCAGGGCTTCGGACAGGATGTTCGTCGACGAAGGAGCGGGGATCATGCTCGAGATCCCGCTCGTGGCCGACCCGGCGACGAAGCCGTTCACTCCCTGGCCGACGTAGCCCGCGAACGAGTGGTCCTGCTTCGGGTCCAGGCCGTAGTCGAGCACGTTGCTCGTGGCCCCCTCGACACCGGCGGCGACGGCGCCCTGGCCGGCCCGACCCACGGCGGCCGTCGCGACGCGCTGGCCGATCGGAGACGCGATCCGCTGGACGACCGGCGCCACGGCCTGGGTCACCGCCGGAGCGGCCTTCGACGCCGCGATCGCAGCGGCTCCGCCGGCGGCACCCGCGGCGCCTCCGATCAGCATCTGCAGACCGACCTGCTTGTAGTCGACGTTCCCGCTGTCCGGGCCCTGCTGGATGATGCTGAACCCGCCCGCCATGAGGGCACCGCCTGCAGCCAGCGCGAGGATGTTGACACCGGGCACGAACATCAGGGCGATGCTCCCCGCGATCATGGCTCCGGCGAGGATCGCCTCCTTGTGCGACTTGACCTCGTCCCAGGCATCGACGAGCAACCCCTGGTTCGCATCGTTGTAGGCCTTGAGGTCGGCGTCGGTGGCGGGCTTGAGGCCCAGCGGGTCGAGCGCCTGCAGCGGGTCGTTGCCGGCGTACGAGTAGGGGTTGGCCGCCCATCCTGCGCCGAGCGTCGCCACGATCGGGTCCGTCGACAGGAAGCCCCGTGCCGAGGGGTCGTAGACGCGGGCGCCGAGCCAGTCGAGGCCGCCGATCGTGAGACCGCCGCCTGCCGTGAGGCCGATGCCGTCGGGCAGTCCGAGACCCGAACCGGGACTCGACACGGCGGCCAGCGCCTCCCACGGGTCGTCGACGTCCGTGGCGCGCGCCGCGCGCCACCCGCTGGACAGGACCGCGTCGTCGATCGCCGTGACCCCGCCGGGGAGTGCGAGCACGGGTGCTGGCCCGAGGCAGGCCAGCGCCGGCACGGCTGCGGCGGAGTCCCACCAGATCGACGTTCCTCCTGCCTCGGCGAGCTCACCCAGGCCGTCGACCCAGACGTCGATCCGTCCGATCTCCGCGCCGTCGCGGTCGCGGTCGACGATGCCGCCGAGACGCCCGAGGTCCGACCAGGCGTACTGCCGCGTCGTGCCGTCCGGCTCGGTGCGGCGGATCCGCCGCCCGAGGCCGTCGTGCACGTACTCCACACGGACGCCGAGCGTCTCGGTGGCGACCAGCTGGGCTGCCGCGTCGTACTCCCGTCGGGTCTCGACCCCGTCGGCGGTCTCGACGACGAGCCGGCCGGCCACGTCGTACCGCCAGGTGCGCCCGGCGCCTCCCCTCGCCTGCGCGCCCACGAGCTGCGCGGCGTCGTCGTAGCGGTACTCGACCCGACCGCCGCCCTGCTCCACCGCCGAGATGCGCCCATCCGCGTCGTGCTCGACGCGGGTCCGGTCGACTCCGCTCGCCCGGGTCGCGGTGTGCTCCACCACGACGCCGCCCTCGTACGACCACGTCTGCACGAGGTCGCTCGCGATCGATTCGACGACGCGGCCCGCCCGGTCGTACGAGACGCCGCCGAGGTGCGCACCGTCGAGCGCCACCCCCACGACCCGACCGTTCGCATCACGTCGATACTCCGTCCGCGAACCCGTGGGGCCGGTACGGGTGACGACGGCGCCGTCGGCGTCGCGCTCCCATGTCATGGACTCGGCACCCCGCGATCGACGGACGAGCAGTCCACGTCGGTCGTGCCGCAGCTCGTGCTCGATCGAACGCCCCTCACCCCTGCTGTGATCGCTCACGACGACCGCTCGATCGAAGGGGTCGCGGGAGATCTCGAGCACCACCGCGCCGTCGACGCTCACGCTGCTCTGCCGGCCCGCGCGGTCGTACCCGTTCTCGAGGAGGTGCCCGTCGGGGTCCGTCCGTGCCACGAGACGCCCCGCGGCGTCGTACGAGTACCTCGTCGTCCGTCCGAGAGGGTCGGTCACGGCCGCCACGCGATCCGCGGCATCGTAGGCCCGCCGGGTCACGCCGCCGACCGGGTCGGTGATCGTCACGGGGCGACCGCGCTCGTCGTAGTCGTACGAGGTCACGCCGCCGAGGCCGTTCACGACGGCGATCAGCTGCCCCGCGTCGTCGTATCGGAAGCTCCTCCGTCCGAACCTGAGGTCGTGGCTGCCGACGAGACGACCCACGGAGTCCCAGCGGTACCGTGCCGTCCCGGCGCCCGGGATCGTGCGACTCACGAGACGACCCACGGGGTCGTACTCGAATCGCTCCACCTCGCCCGTCGGCGACGTGCGCGTGGACACGCGCGAGTCGGCGTCGTACGAGAGGCTGGTCCGCGCGCCGGAGGCGTCGGTCGCGACGGCGGCCCGTCCGCAGGCGTCGTACTCGTACGTCGATCGCGCCCCGGTCGCCGTCGTGACGGCGACGACCCGGCCGGCCGGATCGCGTTCGAGACGCGTGAGTCCGCCTTCCCCGTCGACGAGCTCGACGGGACGACCGCAGGCGTCGTAGGTGACGAGCTCGTGCCCGCGTTCGTCGGACGTCATCTCGACGGGCCGCCCGAACTCGTCCGTCCGCACGGTCGTCGTCGTGAAGGCGTCTCGGAGGGACGAGAGTCCGGTCGTCTCGTCGCGTTCCGCCAGGCGCCGCACACCCGTCGGGTCCGTGATCGACCGGAGGTCCCCGGTGACCCCGTACTCGCGATCCCAGCGCGCGCCCGTCGGATCCGTGACGACCCGCAGGCGGGAGAGGGCGTCGTGCTCGAAGGCCCAGGCGGCTCCGTCGGGCAGCTCGAGGCGCGAGACGTCGCCTTGGTCGTCCATCGTGCGGGTGGTCGTGCGCCCGAGAGGATCGGTCTCCGAGACCAGATCGCCGGCCGGACCGTAGCCGTACCGCGTCACCGCACCACGGGGATCGACGACCGCCTCGAGTCGACCCGCCGGGCCGCGCTCGAAGCGCCACAGCGCGCCGTCGGGATCGCGCCGCGAGACGAGCTCGTCCGAGCCGTCGTAGCGGTACTCGGTCCGAGCTCCGGACGGGGTCGTGGAGGCCACCACGTGACCCGTGGCGTCCCGTTCCAGACGCACGACGCCGCCGTCCGCGTTCCGAGCCGCGACGATGTCCCCGAAGCGGTCGTGCTCGAGTTCGAGCGGCACGCCCGTCGCGTCGACGACGCGGACGAGGCGGCCGTCCCGCCACGTCGACTCGGTTCGCCCGCCGGCGGGGTCGATGATCGCCGAGGGGTTCCGGTCGTCGCCGTCGTACTCGAAGGCGACGACCCCGCCCGACTCGGTCACGACGGTCGTCACGCGATCGAGGTCGTCGTAGCCGTAGGTGATGTCGGCTCCCGCCGGAGTCACCGTGCGCGTCCGACGACCGCGGTCGTCGTAGGCGTGCACGGTGATCGCCCCGTCGCGCTGCGTGGCGGAGACGAGGTTCCCGTGGGCGTCGTAGCTCATCGACTGCCGCCGGTCGTCGCTGTCGACGACGCCGACGAGACGGCCCTTGGCGTCCGCCAGCCAGGTGTTCGACCGGCTGCCGTCCTCGTCGGAGACGACCGTCACCCGACCGGGGAGGTAGGCGAAACGGACCCGGCGGCCATGGGGGCTGACCTGCAGCACGACGCGTCCGTGCTCGTCGTACGTGTTGTCGACCTCGATCACGCCCGCCGCGCTCGTGACCGTCGAGACGAGCCCCTCGTCGTTCCAGCCGTATCGGCGGGTCCCCCCTGGCGTGGTGACGCCGACGAGCCTCCGGCCCTGGTCGTACTCGTACTCGACCCGCCGGCCGTCCGATCCGCGCACGACCACGACTCGGCCGTCGAGGTGCTCGATCTCGATCGAGCGCCCCCGCTCGTGGACGAGCCGGGTGACCACGTCGCCGTCGTACTCGACCCGGACGGCCGTGCCGCGCCTCCCTCGCTGCCCGACCCAGCGACCCGACGGCGTGAAGTCGACGCGCACGCCCTCGTTGTCGCTGACGACGAGGAGGCCGTCCTCTTCGGTCAGCCAGCGGTTCTCGCCGATGCCGCGGCCCCAGCCGGTGTCCTGACGGGGGAACCGGATCTGGCGTCCGTCCGCCCCGACGAACGACGCTCCCTCGTCGTCGATCAGCAGCCTCGTCTCGAGCACCGACGACCAGCCGGGGCCGAAGAGACCGACGCGGTCGTCGAGCGAGTTGTACATGCGCGTCATGGCGAGTGACGCCGAGGCTCCCCCGAAGCCCAGGTCGTGCTCGGGTTCGAGGAAGTTGCCGGTGGTCGTGTTGACGGGGTCCATCGTGAAGCCCGTGGTCGGCTGCTCGCCGAAGGCCCGTGGCGGATCGATCGTCAGGGCGGTCCGGTCGGCCGAGACCCCCGCCGCCTGGAGGGCGGCGGCGAGCGCCGAGTCGGACACGGTCGAGACGTCGCCCTCTCCTCCGGCGGCCGCGAACGCGTCGGCCACGGTGTTGGCCCACGCGACGTCCTGGCCGTTGGCCTCGAGCCACTTCTCGAATCCCGTGACGAGTCCGCTCGCCTCGATCTCGCCCCACTTGCACCGCGACGCGAAGTCCGAGAGCTTGCCCCGCAGCGCGGCCGGCCGGCCCGTCAGCTCGGTGTCGAGCTGCGACGAGCCCGTGGCGAACGACCGGAGGTTCTCGGGTCGTGCCGACGAGGCGCCTCCGGCAGCGCCGCCCCCTGCAGCGCCGCCTCCTGATGCGGGCAGGGGCGTCTCCCGGGAACCGGTGGCGACGGTGGACGCCGGGAAGGTCGGCTCCTTCTCGGCCGGTTCGGTCGGCATGTCCTCTCCGCCGACGATGCCGTCCCACCACTTCTCGATGTCCGACCGGTTCTCCTGGCGCTCCGTCCACTCGCGGGCGCGCTTGCGACGGGCGTTCTCCTTCTGCGCCGACTCCTTCATCGTGCCGACCCAGCTCGCGATGTCGCGGAGCGCGGCGACGATCTTGTCGCCGTCCGCCTTCGCGGTGTCCTGGTTCGCGCCGAAGATCTCCGAGAAGCGCCCGAGGAAGTCCTGCTCGGCCGTGGTCCGATACGACCGGCGCGAAGCCACCTGCCCCTCGATCGCCTCGGCCGATGCGTTGGCCTCGGTGACGAGAGCGTCCGCTGTCGCGTCGTCGAACGTCACTTCTTCGTTGCCGGTCGGATTCGCCACGATTCTCGTTCCCCCTGGTGATACGTCGTCTCGACGCCGTGTCCAACGAACGACTCGTCACGGATCCCGGCGTCCGCCCCCGCGCAAGACGCGCCCCCGGGGCTCGAACATGCCAACTGTACGGGCAGAGGCGCCTTCTGTCGCGATCCTCTCCACAGAGTGGTCGGTATCATCGCCGGATGATCGACTGGACCGTCCTCGGGCTCGTGGTGACCGCCGTCTCGGTCCTGGCCGCCGTGGGCGTGCCGCTCGCCGCCTCACTCCTCAGCCGGTCGCGTCGAGCGGCGGCACCAGACTCCCCCCCGCTGTTCACCACGCACCCCCCGCGCCTCGTGTCGGTCATGTTCGCCGTCGTCGGTCTGGCCTCGTTCTTCTTCGGTCTCGTGCTGGCGCTGCAGGTCCCCTTCACCGACGAGCCCGACGTCGCCGAGGGCTCGGCCATCGCCGGGGCACTGTGCGCCCTCGGGGCCATGGAGGTCCTCCTCTGGCGCGGCATCCGGCGCACGCGCCTCGACGTCCACGACGAAGGGCTCCTCGTGCAGTCCTGGTTCCGTCCGGCACGCTGGGTCCTGGTGAGCGACATCGCGTCGTACCGCCCTCTGCTCAGCCCGGGCGCCATCGACGGGTCGGGCATCGACGCCCGCGACGCCCGCCGCAAACGCCTCTTCATCGCCAACCGGCGCGACGACAACTACCGGAAGCTGCTCGACCACCTCGAGCGGCACACGCCCGAGGCGCTGGCCGACTTCCGAGGCCGTCCCGCGCGCTGACGCGTCACGGGGCCGACTGCGAGGCGTCGTTCAGGCCTCGAGGGCCCGCTCGAGGCGCTCGACCTTGCCGTCGAGCTCGCCGGTCCGCCCGGGGCGGATGTCGGCCTTCAGCTCCAGCGAGACCCGACTGCCGAACGCGCCCACCGCCTCCGCGGCTTCCTTGACGACGGCCATGACCTCGTCCCAGTCGCCCTCGATCTCAGTGAACATCGAGGAGGTGCGGTTCGGCAGCCCGGAATCCCGCACGACCCGCACGGCGGCGGCCACCGCGGCGTGCACGGAGTCGCCGTGGGCGTCGGGGTCGAGGTCTCCGGCGGGGGCACCGCCGCTGGGCGAGAGCGAGAAGGCGACGATCATGCGCTCATCCTGTCAGCGGCCGGGCCGCGGCGCACTCCCCCGAGACGCCACAGCATGACGCACGCGACGACGAGCAGGGCGATCTCGCCGAGGTTCCGCAGCGTGATGACGACGAGCATCCACGGCTCGACCCGCAGCAGGTCGTCGTAGAACCACGGGTAGATCAGCTGGGTCAGGGCGGCGATGCCGACCGCCAGCCCCGCCGCGAGTCGGAACGACGGCCCGCCGGCCCGCGACGTCACGAGCCCCACGACGACGGGCACGGCCAACCACGACACGAACTGCGGCGAACCGACCTTGTTGGTCACGATCAGCACCGTCGTCAGCGCGAGAGCGAGCGGACCGAGGAGGTGCGGCGCGGCGACCCTCGCCAGTCGCGCCCGCAGACCGAGCAGCACCACGGCGCCCACCACCAGCGCCATGACGAGCGTGGCGGCCCTGGCCGCGAGACCGACCCCGTCGCCCTGCACCTGGAAGGTGAGGATCTGCTGGTCGTAGTACACGCCCGTGCCGGCCACCCCCGCCGCAGCGCGCCACAGCCAGGGGGTCGCCGCGGGCGATTCGATCTGCAGCCCGCGGCCCGCCTGCTGACCGACGAAGCCGAGCACGGTGGAGCCGCTGCCGAGCGCCAGCGAGACGGCGACCACCACGACCGTCGTCGCGGCCGCGGCGACGACGATCGAGATACCGCGACGGGAGGCCAGCACGGCGGCGGCGACCAGGGCGGCCGGCCAGACCTTCACCCACGCGGCGAACGTCAGCACGACCGAGGCCGCCACGGGGCGCTCGGCCACCAGCAGCAGACCGATCAGGGCGAGGGCCACGGTGACGGCGTCGATGCGCCCGAAGGCGATCGGGCCGAGCGCGATCACGAAGAGCAGCCACCACCAGGCGGCGGTCGTCGTCGCCCGCGTCGTCCGCGTCGTCCCCGTCGTCCGCGTCGCCCGGCGCAGCAGGACGGCGAAGGCGATCGCGTCGAGGGCGATCACGACCAGCAGCCACACGGTGGCGTAGTCGGTCGAGCCGCCGAGTCGCGCGACGAGCATCGGCACGGCCGCCAGCAGCGGGTACACCCAGGCGACGTCGATGCCGACCCGGTCGCCGCCCGAGACGAAGTCGTCCATCCACGACCGGTAGACGGTGCGGACGTCGCCGAGCGACTGGTCGGGACCGGCCAGCGCGACCCAGGCGACCACGAGGTGCACGACCGCGAAGGCCGCCCAGAGGACCACCCGCCGCTGTGCCAGCGTCGAGACGATCCGCCCCGTCGTCGTCCGCGCGCCGGGGATCTCAGGAGGCGCGGCGACGGTCATCCGGTCAGGCTAGCCGCCGCGCGTCACACGACGCCGCACAGCTCGGCGGTGTCGTCGGTCACCGTTATCCTCGGGGTCATGACCCGTACACCGTCGCGACTCGTCGCGTCCGTCGCCGCCGCCCTCCTCTCGATCGGCGTCCTGGCCGCCTGCGCGCCCACGTCCGACTCCGAGGGCTCGGACGGCGTCGGTGCCGTCACCGAGGGCAAGCTGACGATCGCCACCGGCGAGCCCGCCTACTCCCCCTGGGTCGAAGACGACGACCCGACCACCGGCGACGGCTACGAGTCCGCGCTCGCGTACGCCGTCGCCGATCGTCTCGGCTACGACCGCGACGACGTCGTCTGGGTGCGCGCCACCTTCGACGAGTCCATCGCCCCCGGCCCGAAGACCTTCGACCTCAACCTGCAGCAGTTCTCGATCACCGATCAGCGGGCCAGGGCGGTCGACTTCTCGTCGCCCTACTACGAGACCCGCCAGGCCGTCGTGACACTGCCGGGCTCGGCCGCCGAGGGCGCCACCAGCGTCGCCGACCTGACGGGGCTCGACATCGGGGCGCAGAGCGGCACGACGAGCTTCACCGCGGCCGAGTCGGTCATCGAACCCGACGGCGGCGTGCAGGCCTACAACTCGAACGACGACGCCAAGGCCGCCCTCGAGTCGGGGCAGGTCGATGCGATCGTGCTCGACGTCCCGACGGCGACCTACTTCGTCGAGGGCGGTATCGTCCTCGGTCAGCTGGCCGCGGTCGACGGCGCCAGCGACCAGCTCGGCATCGTCCTGCCGCTCGACAGCGCCCTCACCGACGAGGTCACGCAGGCCGTCGACGATCTGCGCGACGACGGCACGCTGGCCGAGCTGCAGCAGCAGTGGCTCGCCGACTACGACGTCTCGGACCTCTCGTAGCGCCCACCGCGATCGCCCCGGGGTCCGCCCCGATCAGCGATCTCGAACTGGGGCGACGGGCCTATCGCCGTCGCCAGTCGGTCCGCTCGGTGCTCGTCGCCGTCGTCAGCACGATCGTCTTCGCGGCCCTCGCCTGGTGGGCGGTCACCAGCACCCCGGGCTGGGAGCGCGTGAAATTCAGCTTCTTCGACGGCCCCACCCTGATCGCCGCCTGGCCTCGCGTGGTCGAGGGCCTCTGGCTGAACATCAGGGTGCTCGTGGTGGCGGCGATCGGCGTGGCGCTGCTCGCGACGCTGCTGTCCGCCCTCCGCACCCTCCGGGGCCCCGTGTTCTTCCCCGTCCGCGCGCTCGTCCGGGGCTACACCGACCTGTTCCGCGGGCTGCCGCTCATCATCGTCCTGTACCTCGTGGGCTTCGGTCTGCCGGGTCTCGGGCTCGGCATCCCGCGCCTCCCGGCCGAGTTCTGGGGCACGATCGCGCTCATCCTCACCTACTCGGCCTACGTCTCCGAGGTGGTGCGGGCCGGCATCGACGCCGTGCACCCCTCGCAGCGGCTGGCCGCGCGGTCGCTCGGTCTCGGTCATGCGAAGACCCTCCGTCTGGTGGTCTTCCCCCAGGCGATCCGCAAGGTGACGCCGGCGCTCATGAACGACTTCGTCTCGATGCAGAAGGACGTCGGGCTGATCTCCGTGCTCGGGGCGGTCGACGCGGTGCGCGCGGCCCAGATCGAGACGGCGACCGCGGCGAACTTCACGCCGTACGTGCTCGCAGGGCTGCTGTTCGTCGTGCTGGCCCTGCCGACACTGTGGCTGACGGACTGGCTGTCGGCGCGCCTCCGTCGTCGCGAACAGGCAGGGAGCGTCGTATGACCGGGTCACGCATCACAGGCGACGCCGGCCCCGGCCCCGAGGTCGTCCTCCGTCTCGAGGGCGTCCGCAAGTCGTTCGGCGCCACGACGGTGCTCGACGGCATCGACCTCGAGGTCGCCCGAGACGAGGTCGTCGCGCTGATCGGGGCGAGCGGCTCGGGCAAGTCGACGCTGCTTCGCACGATCAACCTCCTCGAGCCGATCGACGACGGTCGCATCGTGCTCGGCGGCGACGACATCAGCGACCCCCGGGTCAAGGCCGACGCGGTGCGCGCGCGGATCGGCGTGGTCTTCCAGCACTTCAACCTGTTCCCGCACCTCACCGTGCTCGAGAACGTGTCGCTGGCCAGTCGGCATGTGCTGCGTCGCCCGAAGGCCGAGGCCCACGCACGGGCCCGCGAGCTGCTCGAACGCGTCGGTCTCGGCGACAAGGCGGGCGCCTACCCCGACCGTCTCTCGGGCGGCCAGCAGCAGCGCGTCGCGATCGCCCGGGCCCTCGCCCCGCGTCCGACCCTGCTGCTGCTCGACGAGATCACGAGCGCTCTCGACCCCGAGCTGGTCGGCGAGGTGCTCGATCTGGTCCGCACCCTGAAAGAGGTCGGCACGACCATCGTCATGGCGACTCACGAGATGGCCTTCGCGCGCGACGTCGCCGACCGGGTCGTGTTCCTCGACGCCGGTCGCGTCGCCGAGCAGGGCCCGCCCGAGCAGGTCTTCACGGCGCCGCGAACCGCGCGGGCGAGAGAGTTCCTCACCCGCTTCACAGCCTGACGGGTGACTCCCAGCTGATTCCAGCCACCCCATAGACTCACCCGCCATCATCTCCACCAAGCCGTTCCGGCCCATGGCATCCGAGCCGACCCCGCGGCGTGGTCACGCCCAACCCGAGCCGACCCAGGAGACACGAACCATGAAGAAGAAGACCGGAATCATCATCGGAGTGGCGGCGGTCCTCGTCGTCGGCGTCGGAGTCACGGCGGCCGTCGCCGGCCCCGCCTTCTACCGCGACGTCATCGTCGGCGAGCCCGACGCCGCGCCCACCGTGTCACTCACCCCCGGCGCCAGCACGGTCGATCAGAGCCAGCTCACCGGCGACTGGTCGGTGGGCGACGGCAGCTCGGCCGGCTACCGCGTCGACGAGGTGCTGAACGGCACCGACGTCACCGTGGTCGGCACCACCGATCAGGTCTCGGGCACCGTGACCGTCGACGGCACCACCGTCACGGCGGCCGACATCACCGTCGACGTGGCGAGCATCGCCACCGACAGCGGCAACCGCGACGGGTACTTCCGTGACGACGCGATGGAGGTCGGCACCTACCCGACCGCCACCTTCACCCTGACCGACCCGATCGACGCCGCGGTGCCGTCCGACGGCCAGGTCGCGACGGTCCAGGCCACCGGCGAGCTGACGATGCACGGCGTCACGCAGACCGTGGAGGTGCCGCTCCAGGCCGCGCTCTCCGGCGACGGCGTCCAGGTCAGCGGCTCGATCCCCGTCACGTTCTCCGACTACGGCGTGACCGCGCCGAGCCTCGGCTTCGTCGAGGTCGAAGACCAGGGCACCGTCGAGTTCCTCGTGGCGGCGACCCCCGCCTCCTAGGCTTCGCGCCCTCTGCCCGCCACGATCGACGCGATCGTGGCGGGCAGTTCGTCGATCAGGCCCAGCACGGTGATCGGTCCGCCGCCGCTCGCCCGCTCCGCCGCCAGACCGTGGACGACCGCCGCCGTGGCGGCCAACCGCGCGAGGGCCTCGTCGTCGGAGGCGATCTCGTCGGCGTGCGTCGCGACGAGGGCGCCCAGCACTCCGCCGAGCGCGTCGCCCGCACCGGCCGTCGCCAGCCACGTCGGCGCGCTCTCGGCGACCAGCAGCGTGCCCCCGGGCGAGGCCACGTGGGTCCGGTGCCCCTTGACCAGCACGGTGCAGCCCCACTCCCCCGCCGCGCGCCTCGCCGCGTCGCCCGGGTCGGCGGCCACGTCGGCGACCTCGCGACCCGACGCCCGCGCCAGCTCTCTGAAGTGCGGTGTCAGCACCATGGGCCCGATGGCCTCGTCGCGCAGCGAGAGGGCACCGGCGTCGAGCACGAGCGGCAGCCCCGAGGAGGCGCCGGTCGCGAACCCCTCGCGGGTCTCGTCGTCGAGGTGGTCGGGGTCGACACCCGAGCCGAGCAGCCAGGCCTGGACCCGCCCCGGGCTGGTGACGGCCTCGGGTCGGCGATGGAGCACGAAGTCCGACGCGCGCGCCGGGCCCAGGTAGCGGAGCATGCCGAGCCCCGTGTGCAGCGCCGCCTCGACGCCCAGCACGGCGGCGCCGGGGTACGCGCTCGAGCCGGTGACGACGCCGAGCACACCGCGGCTGTACTTGTCGTCGTCTGCCGCGGGCACGGCGATCCAGTCGGCGGCGTCGGCGGGGGTCCACGGCACGAAGTCGGTCATGCCGTCGACGCTAGTCGCCGCGCATCGGTCGCCGCGCGTCGGTCGCCGCGCGTCGGTCGCCGCGAGTCCGCTCGCGACCCGAGGTCAGCCGCGCCCTTCCCCGCTGCACCGCGCCCGAGGGAACATCCCGCCCCCGCGTACCGTTGCACCCCGACGACGATCCACCATCGAAAGGCGATGACCCCACTCGTGACTCAGACGGCAGCGACACCCACGACCACCCCGCAGACCCCCGCGCAGAAGACCGTGCAGAACGGCGACGAGGTCGGCGACCGCCCCCTCGGACTCTTCGATCCGATCACGCTGCGCGGTCAGAGCTTCCGCAACCGGCTCTGGGTGGCGCCCATGTGCCAGTACTCGGCCGAGCGCGAAGACGGCGTCCCGACCGACTGGCACCTCGTGCACCTGGGTGCGCTGGCCCGAGGAGGCGCGGGTGCGGTGATCGCGGAGGCCACGTCGGTCACCCCCGAGGGCCGCATCTCGCCCCAGGATCTCGGTCTGTGGAACGACGAGCAGCTCGAGGCGTTCCGCCCGATCACGGCGTTCATCCGGTCGCAGGGATCCGTGCCCGGCGTCCAGCTGGCGCACGCCGGTCGCAAGGCGTCGACGTTCCGCCCGTGGAGCGCCGAGCAGGGCACCGTGGCGGCCGACCGGGGCGGCTGGCAGACGGTCGCACCGTCCGCCGTCGCCTTCGAGGGCTACGACGAGCCCGTGGCCCTGACCACCGCCGAGGTCGGCGGTCTGGTCGAGGCGTTCCGTGTCGCCGCTCGCCGCTCGGTCGACGCCGGCTTCGAGCTGATCGAGCTGCACGCCGCCCACGGCTACCTGCTGCACCAGTTCCTCTCGCCGCTCAGCAACGAGCGCACCGACGAGTACGGGGGCTCCCTCGAGAACCGGGCGCGCCTCCTGCTCGAGGTCGTCCGGGCCGTGCGCGCCGAGGTCGGCGACGACTACCCGCTGCTCGTGCGCTTCAGCGCCACGGACTGGGCCGAGGGCGGCTGGGACGAGGACGACACCGCGACCGTGGCCGCGTGGTCGCGCGAGGCGGGTGCCGACCTGTTCGACATCTCGACCGGCGGCCTGGTCGCCGGGGTCAGCATCCCGGTCGGCCTCGGCTACCAGGTGCGCTTCGCCGAGCACGTCCGGACGCGGGCCGAGGTCGAGACCGGCGCGGTCGGCCTCATCGTCGGGGCCGAGCAGGCCGACGAGATCGTCGCGAGCGGTCGGGCCGACGTGGTGCTGATGGCGCGCGAGTTCCTCCGCGACCCGCACTTCCCGTTGCGGGCCGCCGCCGAGCTCGGGGTCGAGCTCGACTACGTGCCGGCGCAGTACCAGCGCGCACCCTTCCGCGCGCGCTGACCCGCCGCGCCAGCCGCGGCCGCGGCCCGCGGTTCATCGAAGTGACGCGAACAGGGCCCTCAGTCACCCCGAGGGCCCCTTTTGCGTCACCTCGACGCTGGTCCCCAACCTGCGCCCATCGAGGTGACGCAGAAGGGGCCTTCGCTCACCCCGAGAGCCCCTTTCGCGTCACCTCGACGCCGCCGCCAGCAACCCCGCCCATCGAGGTGACGCAGAAGGGGCCCTCGGCCATGCCGAGGGCCCCTTTCGCGTCACATGGACGCCGCGGCGCGGTCAGCGACCGCGTCGCGTGGCGTCCTGAACCTCGCCGATGAGCTCCTCCAGGATGTCCTCCAGGAAGAGCACCCCCTCGGTCGTGCCGTACTCGTCGAACGAGCGCGCGACGTGCACGCCGCTGCGGCGCATGGTCGCCAGGGCGTCCTCGAGGTCGGTGCCCCGGTAGATCGAGATGAGTTGTCTGATCCGCTTCGGCGGCACGGGGTCGCCGAACTCGTCGTCGTCGAGGTCGAGCACGTCTTTGAGGTGCAGGTAGCCCGTCGGGTCGCCCTGGTCGTCGACCAGCACGTAGCGCGAGAAGCCGTTCTGCGCGACGGCCCGCTCGACGTCCGACGGCGTCGCGTCTTCGGGCAGGGTGACGAGGCCCGGCATGGGCACGGCCACGTCGGAGACCTTCTTCTCGGTGAACTCGAACGCCGCCTGGACGGTGCCGCTGGCGTCGGTCAGGGTGCCCTCGCGGCGGGACTGCGCGACGATGTTGGCGACCTCGTCGACGGTGAAGGCGCTGGCGGCTTCGTCTTTCGGTTCGACCTTGAACGCCCGCAGCACCGTGTTCGCCGACCAGTTCAGCGAGACGACGACCACGTGCAGCACGCGCGCGATGGCGACGAGCGGCGGCGCGAGCATCAGCGCTGCGCGGTCGGGCAGCGAGAACGAGATGTTCTTCGGCACCATCTCGCCGAACACCACGTGCAGGAACGACACGAGCACCAGTGTGATGACGAAGCCCACGACGCTCACGAGCTCGGGGCTCAATCCGGTCAGACCGAGCGGCCCCTCCAGGAGGTGGTGGATCGACGGCTCGGACACGTTCAAGATGAGCAGCGAGCAGATGGTGATGCCCAGCTGCGTCGTCGCGAGCATCATCGTTGCATGCTCCATCGCCCAGAGGGTCGTGCGCGCGGCGCGGCTGCCAGCCTCGGCCAGGGGCTCGATCTGCGACCGTCTGGCCGAGATGACGGCGAACTCGGCCCCGACGAAGAACGCGTTGCCCATCAGCAGCAGCACGAGCCAGACGATGCCCAACCAGTCGCCGCTCATCGGACGGCCTTCCGGTCGGCGGACGACCCGCGAGGGGTCGCCGCAGCGGTGGCCGAGGAGGCGCGGGTCGGGTCGACCGGCACCGCACCCGACCCGTCGGCCGGGTCGTCGTCCGTGGCGGGCGTGAAGCGGATCCGATCGATCCGACGCCCGTCGAGCCGCTCGACGCGGAACGCGCCGGCCTCGGTCTCGACGACGTCGCCCGCCGAGGGCAGGTGTCCGAGCTCGCTCATCAGCCATCCTCCGACGGTCTCGTACGGGCCGTCCTCCGGCACCTTGACGGAGGCGCGCTCGAGCAGCTCGTCGGGGCGGAGCAGACCCGGGAAGGTCAGCCAGTTCCGTGATCGGACGACGTCGACGCGGCTTCGGTCGTGCTCGTCCGACACCTCGCCGACCAGTTCTTCGATGAGGTCCTCGAGGGTGACGACCCCGGCGGTGCCGCCGTACTCGTCGACGACGACCGCCATCTGGTAGCCCCTGCCCCTGACCTCGGTCAGCAGGTTGTCGAGGGTCATGGTCTCGGGCACTCGCACGGCGTCGGTCTGCAGGGCCGAGACGGGCACGTCGGCGCGACGCTCACGAGGGACAGACACGGCCTGCTTGACGTGCACGAGACCCACGACGTCGTCGATGCCGTCGTCGGTCACCGGGAACCTCGAGTAGCCCGTCCGTCGGGCCAGCTGCAGCACCGTCTCGGCGCTGTCGGTGCGCGAGACGGACGACAGCCGGGGTCGCGGGGTCATCACGTCGGAGGCGGTGTGGTCGCTGAAGGCCAGCGTGCGAGAGAGCAGCGTCGCGGTGTCGGCCTCGAGGCTGCCCTCGGTCGCCGATCGACGCACGAGCGACGAGAGCTCTTCGGCCGTCCGTGCACCGGAGAGCTCCTCCTTGGGTTCGACGCCGATCGCGCGGAGGATGCCGTTCGCGGTGTTGTTGAGCAGCGCGACGGCGGGCTTGAACACCGTGGTGAACCCGACCTGGAACGGCATGACGAGCTTCGCCGTCTTGAGAGGGAGGGCCAGGGCGAAGTTCTTGGGCACGAGCTCGCCGATGATCATCGAGAGCAGGGTCGCGACCACGATCGACACGATCGGCGCCGCGATCGTCACGGCGGCCTCGGGGATGCCCGCGCCCACAAGCGGAGGCGAGATCAGTCGCGAGATCGCCGGCTCCATCGTGTAACCGGTGAGCAGCGTCGTCAGCGTGATGCCGAGCTGCGCGCTCGACAGGTGCGTCGAGGTGATGCGCAGGGCCCCGATGGTGGTCGTGAGCCCCTTCTCGCCCTTGCCCTGTCGGGATTCGAGCTCGGACCGGTCGAGGTTGACGAGCGAGAACTCGCTCGCGACGAACAGCCCGGTGCCGATGGTGAGGAGGAGGCCGAAGCCGAGGAGGATCCACTCGTTCACGACGAACGGTCACCTCGCTCGGAACGGTGCGGGAGGGGGGTCGTCGACGCGATCGGCGTCGGAGACGGAGGGTCGTCCATAGACGGAAGAGCTTACGGCACTCGCGCGCCCCTCGGGGCCTCTTCTCACCAGCCGACCGGCAGGGCCTTCCCCTCCTCGTAGCCTGCGGCGGACTGCACGCCGACGAGGGCGCGTTCCGCGAACTCGGGCACCGAACGGGCCCCGGCGTAGGTGAACGAGCTGCGGACGCCCGACGTGATCATGTCGAGGAGGTCCTCAACCCCGGGGCGTAGCGGGTCGAGGTAGATCTTCGACGACGAGATCCCCTCGGCGAACAGGGTCTTGCGAGCCAGCTCGTAGGGGTCGAGTCGTTCGAAGCGACCCTGCACCGCCTTGGTCGAGGCCATGCCCCAGCTCTCCTTGTAGAGGCCGCGCTCGTCGCTCGCCAGATCGCCGGGGGCCTCGATCGTGCCGGCGAACCACGAGCCGATCATCACCGAGGCTGCTCCGGCGGCGAGCGCCAGCGCGACGTCGCGGGGGTAGCGGACGCCGCCGTCGGCCCAGACGTGGGCTCCGAGGGCCTTCGCGGCGGCCGCCGTCTCGAGCACCGCCGAGAACTGGGGCCGCCCGACCGCGGTCATCATGCGGGTGGTGCACATCGCGCCGGGACCGACGCCCACCTTGACGATGGTCGCCCCGGCGCCGACCAGGTGATGGACGGCCTGCTCGGTGACCACGTTGCCGGCCACGATGGGGAGGCCGAGCCCGAGCGCCGAGACGGCAGCGATGGCCTTGACCATGCCGTCCTGGTCGCCGTGCGCGGTGTCGATGACGAGCACGTCGACGCCGGCCGCGGCGAGCGCCTTGGCCTTCTCGGCCACGTCGCCGTTGATGCCGACGGCCGCCGCGACGCGGAGCCGCCCACCGGCGTCGAGCGCGGGCTGGTAGAGGGTCGAGCGGAGGGCGCTCTTCCGGCTGACGGTTCCGACGACGCGGCCGTGCCGGAGCACCGGGGCGAAGTCGAGGTCGGCGGCGACGAGGCGGTCGAACGCCGCGCGGGGGCCCTCGACGTCGTCGGCGTCGAGCGAGGTCAGCGCGCCGTGGAGGAGGTCGCCGAGCACGGCGTCGCGGGGGGCCGTCGCGAGGCGGGAGGCGGCGATGCAGCCGAGGTAGGCGCCGTCCGCGTCGTGCAGGACGATGCCGTGGCCCTCGACGGCGGGGACGGTCGACAGCGCGGCGTCGACCGTCTGGCCGGCGTCGAGCGTGTAGGGGGTGTCGTACTCGACCGGTTGGCTCTTGACCCAGCGGATGGCGGCGTCGAGCTGCTGGAGGGGCATGTCCTGAGGGAGGACCCCGAGACCTCCGCGCCGGGCGAGCGTCGCCGCCAGGCGGGGCCCGGTGACCGAGTTCATGTTCGCCGAGACGACCGGGATGGTGGCGCCGGTGCCGTCGCCGGGGGCGAGCGACACGTCGAGGCGACTCGTCACCGACGACCGGCTGGGCACCAGGAACACGTCGGAGTAGGTCAGGTCGTGGGTCGGCGTCGTCTCGTAGAACCTCATGCGGACAACGTTAATCCCTGTGAGTCCGAGACCCCCGGAGCGCGGTAAGCGTTTAAGCTGGGTCGAGGCGGGCCCCTCGGGGCCCCACCTGATCAACAATCAACGGAGAGTGGGCGATCGGCAGTGACTAGCCACGTGACGGGAACGACGGACGACGGCGCGGCGGCCGAGTTCGGGGCCAACGAGTGGTTGGTCGACGAGCTCTACGAGCAGTGGGTGGTCGACAAGAACTCGGTCGACGAATCGTGGTGGCCCGTGCTCGAGGCGTACAGCCCGTCCGAGACCTCGTCCGAGTCGACGCCGACCACCGCTCCCCCGCAGACGGACGCCGCCACCCCGGCGGCGGCCCTGGCCCCCGCCCCCGACCAGGCCCCGAGCGGCGGCGCTCCGGCCAAGAAGTCGGTAGCAGCCCGCACGACCTCCGTCGAGCCCGCGAAGAAGCCGATCCCGGCCGAGGCTCCGAAGAAGAAGAAAGAGCCGGCACGGGCCGAGTCCACCGCCGAGCAGCCGACGCCCGAGCCCGTGAACACGGTCGCACCGCTGCGGGGCATGGCCAAGTCGCTGGCGACGAACATGGACGCGAGCCTCTCCGTCCCGACCGCGACCAGCGTTCGGACGATCCCGGCGAAGCTGATGATCGACAACCGGATCGTCATCAACAACCACCTCAAGCGGGCGCGCGGCGGCAAGATCTCGTTCACGCACCTCATCGGCTGGGCCCTCGTCCAGGCCCTGAAAGAGTTCCCGAGCCAGAACGTCTTCTACGACGAGGTCGATGGCAAGCCCTCGATCGTCACTCCCCCGCACATCAACGTCGGTCTCGCGATCGACATCCCGAAGCCCGACGGCACGAGGGCGCTGCTCGTGCCCGGCATCAAGCAGGCCGACGAGATGCACTTCGGCGAGTTCCTCCAGGCCTACGAGGACGTCGTCAAGCGGGCTCGCGACAACAAGCTCGCCGCCGCCGACTTCCAGGGCAACACGATCTCGCTGACCAACCCGGGCGGCATCGGCACCGTCCACAGCGTGCCGCGCCTGATGAAGGGCGCCGGGTCGATCATCGGCGCCGGGGCGCTCGACTACCCGGCCGAGTTCCAGGGGTCGGCGTCGAAGACCCTGGTCGAGCTCGGCATCGGCAAGACCATCACCCTGACGAGCACGTACGACCACCGCGTCATCCAGGGGGCCGGCTCCGGCGAGTTCCTCAAGAAGGTCCACGAGCTGCTCATCGGTCAGCGCGGCTTCTACGAGGACATCTTCGCGGCGCTGCGGATCCCCTACGAGCCGATCCGCTGGAACCCCGACATCAACGTCAACATCGCCGAGCGCATCAACAAGACGGCGCGCGTGCAGGAGCTGATCAACAGCTACCGGGTCAGAGGTCACCTGATGGCCGACATCGACCCGCTCGAGTACCGCCAGCGCACGCACCCCGACCTCGCGATCGAGAGCCACGGACTCACCTTCTGGGATCTCGACCGCGAGTTCGTCACCGGCGGTCTCGGCGGCACGACGAACCTCCTGCTCCGCGACATCCTCGGCATCCTCCGCGACTCGTACTGCCGCACGATCGGCATCGAGTACATGCACATCCAGGACCCCGCGCAGCGCAAGTGGGTCCAGGACCACGTCGAGGTCCCCTACGTGAAGCCGTCGCACGACGAGCAGATGCGCATCCTCGCCAAGCTCAACGAGGCCGAGGCGTTCGAGACGTTCCTGCAGACGAAGTACGTCGGGCAGAAGCGCTTCAGCCTCGAGGGCGGCGAGTCGACCATCTCCCTGCTCGACACGGTGCTGCAGCAGGCCGCTCGCGAGAGCCTCGACGAGGTCGCCATCGGAATGGCCCACCGCGGTCGTCTCAACGTCCTCACCAACATCGCCGGCAAGACCTACGGTCAGATCTTCCGTGAGTTCGAGGGCACCCAGGACCCGAAGACCGTCCAGGGCTCCGGCGACGTCAAGTACCACCTCGGCACCGAGGGCGAGTTCACGAGCGCGACGGGCGAGACCATCCCGGTCTACATCGCCGCGAACCCCTCGCACCTCGAGGCCGGCGACGGCGTGCTCGAGGGCATCGTCCGCGCCAAACAGGACCGCGGCGCCTCCGGGGTCTTCGGCACGCTGCCCATCCTGATCCACGGCGACGCCGCCATGGCCGGGCAGGGCGTCGTCGTCGAGACGCTGCAGATGTCGCAGCTGCGCGGCTACCGCGTCGGCGGCACGATCCACCTGGTGATCAACAACCAGGTGGGCTTCACGACCCCGCCGTCCGAGTCGCGGTCGTCGGTCTACTCGACCGACGTGGCGAAGACCATCCAGGCTCCCGTCTTCCACGTGAACGGCGACGATCCCGAAGCCGTGGCGCGGGTGGCCGAGCTCGCCTTCGCCTACCGCCAGCAGTTCAAGCGCGACGTCGTGATCGACCTCGTCTGCTACCGCCGCCGGGGCCACAACGAGGGCGACGACCCCTCTATGACCCAGCCGCTGATGTACAACCTCATCGAGGAGAAGCGCAGCGTCCGGACACTGTACACCGAGGCCCTCGTCGGCCGAGGCGACATCACGCGAGACGAGTACGACGGCGCCCACCGCGACTTCCAGGATCGACTCGAGCGGGCCTTCGCCGAGACGCACGCCGCCCAGACCGGGTCGATCCCCGTCATCACCGGCGACGCGCACGACGTCGCCGATCTCGAGCGCCCGGCGACCCAGCGCGACGACAGCGCCGGCGAGCCCGAGTCGACGGCGATCTCCCTCGAGCTGCTGCACCGCATCGGCGACGCGCACGACAACCCGCCCGAGGGCTTCGTCGTGCACCCGAAGCTCCAGCAGCTGCTGAAGAAGCGCGTCGACATGAGCCGCAACGGCAACATCGACTGGGCCTTCGGCGAGCTGCTCGCGATGGGCTCGATCGTCACGGAGGGCACGCCGGTGCGTCTCGCCGGTCAAGACAGCCGACGCGGCACCTTCGTGCAGCGCCACTCCGTGCTGCACGACCGCGAGAACGGCCAGGAGTGGCTGCCCCTGCAGTACATCTCCGACGATCAGGCCAAGCTCTGGATCTACGACTCGCTGCTCAGCGAGTACGCGGCGATGGCCTTCGAATACGGCTACTCGGTCGAGCGCGCCGACGCCCTCGTCATGTGGGAGGCGCAGTTCGGCGACTTCGCGAACGGCGCCCAGACGGTCGTCGACGAGTTCATCTCGAGCGCCGAGCAGAAGTGGGGGCAGCGCTCGAGCGTCGTCCTCCTGCTGCCCCACGGCTACGAGGGCCAGGGCCCCGACCACTCGTCGGCCCGTATGGAGCGCTTCCTCCAGCTGTGCGCCGAAGACAACATGACGATCGCCCGGCCGTCGACCCCCGCGTCGTACTTCCACCTGCTGCGCCGTCAGGCCTACGCCCGCCCCCGCCGGCCGCTGGTGGTCTTCACGCCGAAGGCCATGCTGCGACTGCGCGGTGCGACCAGCGGCGTCGACGACTTCACGACCGGTCGCTTCGAGCCCGTGCTCGACTGCACCCGCGTCTCCGACCCGTCGACGACGAAGCGCGTCGTGCTGCACAGCGGCAAGATCCACTACGACCTCGCCGCCGAGCTCGACAAGCGGGGCGTGCAGAACGACGTCGCGCTCGTCCGACTCGAGCAGCTCTACCCTCTGGCCCTCGACCGCATCCGCGAGGTGCTGGCGCAGTACCCCGAGGCCGAGCTGTTCTGGGCGCAAGAGGAGCCCGAGAACCAGGGCGCCTGGCCGTTCGTCGTGCTCGAGCTGCAGAAGCACCTCGACCGCCGCATCACGGTGGCTTCGCGCCCGGCGTCCGCGTCTCCGGCTGCCGGGTCGACCAAGGCCAGCGCCCGCCAGCAGACCGAGCTGATCGAGAAGGCGCTCACGCTGTAGGCACGGTTCATCGCTCGACGACGGGGCGCAGCATCGCACGATGCTGCGCCCCGTCTCTCTGTCGCCCCGCCTCTCTGTCACCACCACAAACTCATATGTCTATGATATTTTGCATACATGACGTTTCATCAGGCTGCTCGACGCGATCCCGGCACCACGACGCGTGAGACGTGGACGGACACCGTGCGGGGAGCCTGCATCGTGCTGGTCGTCCTGTTCCACTACGTCGTCCTGCAGCAGAACGCGCATCTCGTTCCGGCTCCGCTGGTGTGGCTGAACGACGCGATGGCGCCCTTCCGCATGCCCCTGCTGATGGTGTTGAGCGGCCTTTTCGTCCCCGCATCGCTGCGCCACGGGCCATGGCGCTTCGTCACGCGACGTCTGGCCGGGGTGGCGTGGCCCCTCGTCGTCTGGTCGCTGATGTCCTGGGGCATCCAGGTCGTCGCGGCGAACGGCTCGGCAGTGCTGAGCTCACCGGTCGAGTCACTGCTCAGCACGCGACTGGCCGCGCCGGCGGGTGTGTGGTTCCTGGCGTATCTGCTGGTCTTCTCCGCCATCGCCCTGCTCACGAGGCGCCTGCCGCCGACGATCGTGGCCGTCGGGGCCTGGTCGATCGCCCTCGTCACGCCCCGCGTCGGCACCGACCCCGAGATCGACCGCTTCTTCGCCCTCCTGGCCTTCTTCATGGGCGGCGTCGCCCTCACCCGCCTGCCGAGCCGCCTGGTCGCCGTCGCGAGGACGCCGCAGGCCGTCGTCGTCAGCGCCGTCGCGGCCGCCGCCTGCGTCGCCATCGCCGTCGCGCGGGGCACCGCCGAGGTGCACTACCTGCCCAGCATGGCGCCCGCGGTCGCCGTCGGGATGATCGCCATCGTGCGGGCGGCTCAGGCCCTCCAGCACCGTCGGGTGTCGAGACTGCTCGCCGTCGTCGGCCGTCGCAGCGTCGTCTACTACCTCTCGCACTTCGTCGGGTTGGCGATGGCCGTGGCCGTCACCGAGCACGTGGGGGCCACGAGCCTCAGCTGGACGGTGCTCGGCATCGGCCTGTCGTTCGGCGTCGGGGTCGCCCTGCACGCGCTCGTCACCGTCATGCCTCCGGCGGACATCCTCTTCCGCTGGCCGACTCGTGCCGGCTCGCGAGCGCGGCGGCGGGCGAGCGCCGCGCGATCAGATGAGCTTCGAGTAGCGGACGCCGGCCTCGTGGTACCCGCGCTTGCGGTAGAACCGGCTGGCGGTGTCGGTCGCGGCGGCGCCGACGGCGTTGACGACGCGGGCGCCGTGCCCGTGGGCCCAGGTCTCGACGTGCCCGAGGAGGTGCGAGCCGAGTCCGTCGCGACGTCCGACCTCGGAGACCACCAGCAGCAGCAGCTCGGCCGTGGGTGAGTCGTCGTTGTAGGCCCAGACGATGCGCCCGCCGGCGACGGCGGTGATGCGGTCGTCGGCGTCGCGCACGACCCAGGTCTCGTGACCGCCGTCGATCGACAGGCGCCCGAGCCGGGCCGACAGGACGTCGGAGTCGAGGGTGTAGCCGAGGAGGCGGATCAACGACACGAGGTCGTCGAGGTCACGAGCGGTCGGAGTACCGAGGGGCTGCACCGGTGCGGTCATGCACCGACGCTAGCGCAGGCCCGCCGCCCGTGACGACCGGCGGTGGAGGAGGCCGGCCGACCCGTGCCTCCTCGGCGCCCGCGGGTTCTAGCGGTGAGCCGACTGCAGCTCGCGCAGTCGCGCGAGCACCGCCCCGCGCAGGTCTTCGGGCGCCGTCTCGCGGCAGGCCCGCTGCACGGCCTCGGTCAGGACGACCCCGACCTCGTGCTCGCCCGCGCAGTCGCCGCAGGTCGCCATGTGCTCACGGATGTCGGCCGCGTCTTCGCGGCACAGCTCGTCGTGCAGATATTCTTCGAGTTCGGCCTTGGCCTTGTCGCAACCGCAGTCGGTCATTTCTTGCTGCCCTTCGATGTCGTGCCCACCGGCACCTCGATACCGCGACCGCGCGCGTAGTCGGCCAGCAGCTCGCGGAGCAGACGGCGACCGCGGTGGAGACGGCTCATGACCGTGCCCACGGGGGTCTTCATGATGTCGGCGATCTCCTGATACGAGAACCCCTCGACGTCGGCGAAGTAGACGGCCATGCGGAAGTCCTCGGGGACCTTCTGCAGGGCGTCCTTCACGGCGCTGTCGGGCAGGTGGTCGATCGCCTCGGCCTCGGCCGAGCGGGTGCTGCCGGAGGCGCGGGTCGCCGATTCGGCGCCGCCCATCTGCCAGTCTTCGAGCTCGTCGATCGTGCCCTGGTAGGGGTCGCGCTGCTTCTTGCGGTAGGTGTTGATGAACGTGTTGGTCTGGATGCGGTACAGCCAGGCCTTGAGGTTGGTGCCCTGCGTGAACTGCGAGAACGCGGCGAAGGCCTTGACGAAGGTCTCCTGGACGAGGTCGGCGGCGTCGGCCGGGTTGCGGGTCATCCGCATGCCCGCCGCGTAGAGCTGATCCATGAACGGCAGAGCCTGCTCTTCGAAGAGCGCCCGCAGGTCGGGTTCGCCGACGGAGGCCTCGTCGACCGCCTCGACGACGGCGTCGACGGTCTCGGCGGCCGGAGCCGTCTCGCCGGTCGACTCGCTCGTCACGGCGGGCCGTGTCGTCGCGCCGGTGGGCTCTGAAGTGGGCTCGTCGCCCTCGAGGGTGATCATCACGGCCGATTCTAGTTCGGCCACGGTGATCTCTCTCGGTGCAAGTGCTGTCGGCACAGGTCCTCCCGCTGTTCGTTGCATTACGGTGGTGAACCGATGCAGGTCTTCAGGTATTCCGGCCCCGAGTTCAGTCCCTACGACGAGGGCCGCGCCCCCGAGGTGGACGACGGTCGCTGGGTCGCGCCCCGGGCGACCGGGCCGCTCCGCGCCTCCTTGTCGCTGCCGGGGTCGAAGTCGCTGACCAACCGCGAGCTCGTGCTGTCGGCGCTCGCCTCCGAGCCCTCCACGCTGCGGCTGCCGCTGCACTCGCGCGACACCGATCTCATGGTGCAGGCCCTGCGGGGTCTCGGTGTGGGCATCGACGAGGTCGCGAACGACGAGCCGTTCGGCCCCGACTACCTGATCACCCCGTCCGAGCTCACCGGCGGCACGAGCGTCGACTGCGGGCTCGCCGGCACGGTCATGAGGTTCCTGCCCCCGGTCGCCGCACTCGCCCTGGGTCCCGTCTCATTCGACGGCGACGCCAGCGCACGACGCCGCCCCATGACGACCACCGTCGACTCGCTGCGCGCCCTGGGCGTCGACGTGTCCGACGACGGTCGCGGCGCCCTGCCCTTCAGCCTGTACGGCACCGGCGAGGTCGAGGGCGGCGAGGTCGAGATCGACGCCTCCGCCTCGAGCCAGTTCGTCTCGGGCCTGCTGCTCTCGGCACCGCGCTTCAGCCGCGGCCTGAGCCTCCGGCACACCGGCGAGCGGCTGCCGAGCCTGCCGCACATCGAGATGACCATCGAGACCCTGGCCCGACGCGGCGTCGAGGTCGAGTCGCCCGAACCCGGGGTCTGGCGGGTCGCACCCGGCCCGATCTCGGGCCGCGACGTCACGATCGAACCCGACCTGTCGAACGCCGCGCCGTTCCTGGTCGCGGCCCTGGTCGCCGGGGGCACCGTGTCGATCCGTCACTGGCCCACCGAGACCACGCAGGTGGGCGCCGACCTGATCGAGCTGCTGCCCCTCTGGGGCGCGACCGTCACCCTCGACGGCGACACGCTCACCGTCGACGGCGGCGTCGGCCTGATCGGCGGGGGCTCGCTGCCCGGCGTCGACGTCGACCTCTCGCGCGGCGGCGAGCTGGCGCCCGCGCTCGTCGCCCTGGCCGCCCTCGCGTCCGGGCCCAGCACGATCACGGGCATCGGTCACCTCCGTGGGCACGAGACGGATCGCCTCGCGGCCCTCGCGGCCGAGATCACGGCGCTCGGCGGGTCGGTCGAAGAACTGGACGACGGTCTGCACCTCGAGCCGTCGCCGCTGCACGCGGGCCAGTGGCGCAGCTACGAAGACCACCGCATGGCCACAGCCGGCGCGATCATCGGTCTCGCGGTCGACGGCGTCGAGATCGACGACGTCGGCGTGACGTCGAAGACGCTGCCCCAGTTCGTCGAGCTCTGGGACGACCTCCTCGGTCGGCGGTCGCCTGCGCGCCCGGCCGACATCGACCTGCTCGGATTCCTGTGAGGCACGCGGCATGAGCTGGTGGACGGACGGCGACGACGCCGACGAGGGCGACTACGCCCAGTACGACGAGAGCTCGGTGCGGGTGCGCCCGAACCCGAAGGGCAACAAGCCGCGCACGAAGCAGCGCCCGGCCTACGCGAACGCCGATGAGGGCGTCGTGTGGACGGTCGACCGCGGCCGCTACGGCGTGCTGATGGACGCCGGCACGCCCGACGAGCGTGAGATCACGACGGCACGCGCCCGCGAGCTGGGCAAGAAGTCGGTCGTCACCGGCGACCGCGTCGACGTGGTCGGCGACACGTCCGGTGCGGAGGGCTCTCTGGCCCGCATCGTCCGGGTGCGCGAGCGCACGACGCTGCTGCGACGCAGCGCCGACGACAGCGACGCCGTCGAGCGCGTGATCGTGGCGAACGCCGACCAGATGCTGATCGTCGTCGCGGCCGCCGACCCCGAACCCCGCCCCCGTCTCGTCGACCGCTACCTGGTCGCCGCGTTCGACGCGGGCGTCGAGCCCATCCTCTGCATCACCAAGACCGACCTGGCCGACCCTGCGCCGTTCGCCGCGCACTTCTCGTGCCTCGATCTGCGGATCGTGACCAGCACCTCCTCGGCCTTCGATGCGGGGCCCGACGGCGGACCGTCGGCCGTCCTCGACGAGCTGCGCGAGATCCTCGACGGGCACGTCACCGTCACCGTCGGGCACTCGGGGGTCGGCAAGTCGACGCTCGTCAACGCCCTCACGGGGTCGCAGCGAGAGGTCGGCGTCGTCAACGCGGTCACGGGCCGCGGGCGTCACACGTCGTCGTCGACGGTGTCGTTCAAGGTGCCGACCGGCGGCTGGATCGTCGACACCCCCGGCGTGCGCTCGTTCGGCCTCGGTCACGTCGACCCCGAGAACATCCTGCGGTCGTTCGCCGCGCACGCCATCCCCGCCGCCGGCGAACCCGCCGACGGCATCCCGCTCGCCGAGGCCCACGACTGGGAGATCGTCGACCGGGTCGAGGCGGGCGAGCTCGGCGACGTCGGTCGCGAGCGTCTCGCCTCGCTGCAGTCGCTGCTCGCGTCGAAGGGCGGCGTCACCGCGCGCGACCAGGCGGCCGCCGCCGACGACGCCCGCGACGACGAACGCGGCTGACCCCCTGAGTCGAGAGGGAGCCGAGGAGGCGCGGGTCGGCACCGCCCCGCTGGGTACGCTGGCAGCGTGACCGACCCCACCCCCGCCTCCTCCCCCTGGGCCGACGATCTGGCGCTCGCGCTCGAGCTGGCCGATCTGGCCGACTCGATCAGCACCGAGCGGTACCGGTCGGCCGACCTGCACGTGTCGCTGAAGCCCGACCGCAGTCACGTGACGGACGCCGATCAGGCGGTCGAGCGGGCGATCCGCGAGCGCGTCGCGTCCGCCCGCCCCGGTGACACCTTCTACGGCGAGGAGTACGGGCACGATGCCCCGTCGCACCGGCAGTGGGTCGTCGATCCGATCGACGGCACCGCGAACTTCCTCCGCGGGGTGCCGGTGTGGGCGTCGCTCATCTCGCTCGTGGTCGACGGCGTGCCCGTGGTCGGCGTCGTCAGCGCCCCGATGCTCGCCCGCCGGTGGTGGGCCACGCAGGGCGGCGGCGCCTTCTCGACCGAGCACGAAGGGCCGCTGCGCGTCTCGGGCGTCGCCGACCTCGCCGACGCGTCGATCAGCTTCAACGGGCTCGAGTACTGGATCGACGCCGGGCGTCTGCCCCAGCTGCTCGACCTGACCGGCCGGGTCTGGCGCACCCGCGCCTACGGCGACTTCTGGTCGTACATGCTGCTCGCCGAGGGCGCACTCGACATGGCCGGCGAGTTCGACCTGCAGCCCTACGACATGGCGGCGCTCGTGCCCATCGTCGAGGAGGCGGGCGGGCGGTTCACGAGCGCCGACGGACGTGACGGCCCCTGGCACGGCACGGCGATCGTCACGAACGGCCTGCTGCACGACGAGGTGCTCGCGATCGTCGCCGAACGGCCGAGCGACGGGGCCGAACGGCCCGGCGAAACGGGCGACGTGGCCGACTCGACCGACGTGACCGCTCAGTCGGACGAGTAGCTCGTCACCTTGCCGGTCTTGCGCCCGCGGAGGTCGAGCAGACCGAGCACGAGGGCGACCGAGATGAGCGCCAGCACGACGAAGAAGCCGTTGCGATACGCCTCGTGGTACTCGACGAGGCCCGCGCCGTCCGCTCCCCCGGCTCCGGCGATCACCGAGTAGAACGTCGACACCGCGGCCGCCGTGCCGATGGCCGTGCCGGCCCGCTGACCGACCTGGCCCATCGAGCCCGCCACGCCACCCATCTCGACGGGCACCTCCGCCAGGGTCAGCGTCTGGTTCGGCGAGATCACGAAACCGCCGCCGGTACCCGCGAGCAGCATCCCGACGCCCATCGCGTAGGGCGTGATCTCGGGCGGGGTGAGGATCGCGGCGAGCAGCAGCGCGACGAAGCCGACGGCGACGAGCAGCAGCCCGAGCACGACGAGGCTGCGCCCGTACCGCTCGACGAGCCGTCCGCCGTAGAACGCGGCCACGGCGCTGGTCAGAGCGAACGGGATGGTGACCATGCCGGCGTAGACGGGTTCGAGCCCGAGCCCCTGCTGCAGGTAGAGCGTCGTCAGCAGGAACGTCGCGGGCAGCGCGCAGAAGTAGACCGTCGCGATCAGGGTGCCGTTGCGGTACGACGCGAGCGAGAACAGGCTGAAGTGCACGACGGGCGACCTGCCGCTCGCCTTGTAGCGCTGCTCCCACCGGATGAACGCAGCGCCGAAGACGACGAAGCCGATCAGGAACAGCCAGCGCAGGGGGTCGTCGCCCTGCCCCGTCGTCAGCACGAACGGCAGCATCAGGGTGAAGATCGTCAGACCGAGCAGCACGATGCCGAAGAGGTCGAGCTCGTTGTGACCGCTCGGAGCCGTCGACGCCTTCGGCAGCAGACGCAGCGCGAAGACGATCGCGGCGAGACCGAGCGGGATGTTCATCCAGAAGAGCAGCCGCCAGCCGTCCTCCGGGCCGCCGATCGCGATGAGCAGACCGCCGAGGGTGGGGCCGAAGGCGGTGCTGACGCCGATGATGGCGCCGAAGAAGCCGAAGGCTCGCGCACGTTCCTTCCCCTGGAAGAGCTGCTGGATCAGCCCGAGCACCTGCGGCATCTGGATGCCCGCGGCGACGCCCTGGAGGATGCGCGCGGCGACCAGCAGCTCGATCGACGGGGCGAGGGCGCAGAGCAGACTCGCGACGGTGAACGCGGTCAGGCCGACGACGAACATCAGGCGGCGCGACTTGAGGTCGCCGAGACGACCGGAGGGGACGAGCGAGAGCCCGAAGGCGAGCGCGTAGCCGGCGACGATCAGCTGCAGCGCGGTCGGGCCGGCGCCGAGCGACGCCTCGATGCTCGGCAGCCCGACGTTGACCTTCGACAGGTCGAGGATGGTGAGGGCCGCGACCGCGACGCACACGGCGAACGCCTGCCACTTCTGACGCTCGGGGCTCGGGGCTTCGCGTGGCTTCGTCATGGGGTGGTTCCGTCATACACCCGCCCCGAGGCGACGGGCCGACCGGCAGGGGCGGCGGGCCGACCCTCTCGGGCCGACCCGCGCCTCCTCGTCAGGCCTTGATGTAGTCGTTCGGGTTCAGCACGTACTTCGTCGCCGCTCCCTTGTCGAACATCTCGTAGCCGCGCGGGGCGTCCGTGAGGCTGATCGCCTCGGCGTGGACGTTCTTGGCGATGCTCGTGCGGTCGTGGAGGATCGCCATCATCAGACCGCGGTTGTACTTCATCACCGGGCACTGACCCGTGGTGAACGAGAGCGACTTCGCCCAGCCCGTGCCGAGGCTCAGCGACAGCGAGCCCTTCTGCGCGGCCGCGTCGATCCCGCCCGGGTCGCCGGTGACGTACAGCCCGGGGATGCCCATGGCCCCGCCCGCCGCCGTGATGTCCATCAGCGAGTTGAGCACGGTGGCCGGCGCCTCCTCGCCCGAGCCGCCGCCGTGCCCCTTGGCCTCGAAGCCGACGGCGTCGATCGCGCAGTCGACCAGCGGCTCGCCGAGGATCTGATCGATCTGCTCGCCGGGCTCGCCCTTGGTCAGGTCGACGGTCTCGCAGCCGAAGCTCCGGGCCTGGGCGAGGCGGTCGGCGTTCATGTCGCCGACGATGACGACGCTCGCGCCGAGCAGCAGCGCACTGGTCGCGGCGGCCAGACCGACGGGGCCCGCACCGGCGACGTAGACGGTCGAGCCGACCTCGACCCCGGCCGTCACGGCGCCGTGGAACCCGGTCGGGAAGATGTCGGAGAGCATCGCCAGGTCGAGCACTTTCTCGAGGGCCTGGTCGCGGTCGGGGAACTTCAGCAGGTTCCAGTCGGCGTAGGGCACGAGCACGTACTCGGCCTGGCCGCCCACCCAGCCGCCCATGTCGACGTAGCCGTAGGCGCTGCCGGGGCGGTCGGGGTTGACGTTCAGGCAGATGCCCGTCTTGCGCTCCTTGCAGTTGCGACAGCGGCCGCACGCGATGTTGAACGGGACGGAGACGATGTCGCCGACCTTGATGAACTCGACGTCGGGGCCGACCTCGACGACCTCGCCCGTGATCTCGTGGCCCAGCACGAGGTCGGTGGGGGCGGTGGTGCGGCCGCGCACCATGTGCTGGTCGGAGCCGCAGATGTTCGTGGCCACGGTGCGGAGGATCGCCCCGTGGTTGACCTTGCGCCCGATGTTCGCCGGGTTGACGCCCGGTCCGTCCTTCAGCTCGAAGGTGGGGTAGTCGACGTCGATGACCTCGACCTGGCCCGGACCCTTGTAAGCGACCGCGTGATTCGTTGCCATGGTGATCCTCCTTGATCACTCGGGGCACGGGATCGTGCCCGTGGTCACACGCTAGGACGCCGAGGAGGCGCGGGTCGCGTTTCGCAGCCGCTCATCAGCAAGATCACCCGTCGCCTTCCGATACCGCCCTTCGCATGTCACCTTATGTTTCACATGTTGAATGTGAGAGAATCGCAGTCAGCGTCGTGGCAGGAGGTCGATCAGGGTGCTGACGGCACGGCCTCCCTCTGGCGCTCGATGCCGCGCCCGGCGCCGACCCCGATCGAGACAAGGACTCCCGTGGAATCACGCAACGACGACCGCCGCCGCCCGACCCGACGGGTCTCCCCCGCTGCCGCCGACGCGGCAGCGGCCAGGTTCATGCGGTCGCCGGCCCGGCGCACGTCGCTGCTGATGGCGGCCGATGCCAGCGCCTGGGCCGTGGCGCTCGTCTTCGCCGTGCTCGTGCGCTACGACTTCGCGGCGCACCAGATCGCCTGGGGTTCGACCGCCGTCGCCGTCGCCGTGGCCGTGCTGGCCCACGCCGCCGCCGGCTTCGCCACCGGCGTCTACCGTCGGCGCTTCGTGTCGGGCAGTGCGCTCGAGGTCCGTGCGGTCGCGGGCACCGTCGTCCTCACGGGTCTCGTCGTCGGCATCCCCGTGCTGCTCGTCGGCACCGAGATCCACCTGGCCCGCAGCACCGCCGTCATCGCCACGCCCGTGGCGTTCGTGCTGATGGGGTCCCTGCGGTACCTCGCGCGCCTCCTGATCGAACGTCGCAGCCGACCGCGCGACGACGCGCAGCGCACCCTGATCTTCGGCGCCGGGCGACTCGCGAACCACCTCGTCCGCCGTATGCTGACCGATCCCGACTCGGCGTACGTGCCCGTCGGCCTCATCGACGACGATCCGACGCGGGCGGGTCTGCGCATCGAGGGCGTCCGCGTGCTCGGCACGCGGAGCGATCTCATCCGGGCCGCGGCGGACTCCGGCGCCGAGGCGCTCATCGTCGGCATCGCCCGGGCCGACGCCTCCCTGCTGCAGGAGGTCACCGATCTGGCGGCGACCGCGGGCCTGCGGGTGCTGGTGCTGCCGCCCCTCGCCGACGTCCTCGACGGTCGGTCGCGCCTCCGTGACGTCCGGGACATCGCCATCGAGGACATCATCGGTCGGCACCCGGTCGACACCGACGTCGAGTCGATCGCGGGCTACCTGTCGGGCTCCCGGGTGCTCGTCACCGGGGCGGGCGGCTCGATCGGCAGCGAGCTCTGCCGGCAGATCGCCCGCTACGCGCCGGCCGAGCTGATCATGCTCGACCGCGACGAGACCGGGCTGCAGCAGGCGCAGCTGTCCATCTCGGGCAACGGCCTGCTCGACACGAAGGAGGTCGTGCTGGCCGACATCCGCGACGCTGCGAGCCTGCACCGCATCTTCGCCGACCGTCGCCCCGACGTCGTCTTCCACGCCGCCGCCCTCAAGCACCTGCCGATGCTCGAGCAGTACCCCGACGAGGCCTGGAAGACAAACGTTCTCGGCACCCGCAATGTGCTCGACGCGAGTCGGTCGGTCGGCGTGACGACGTTCGTCAACATCTCGACCGACAAGGCGGCGAACCCGACCAGCGCCCTCGGCCGCTCGAAGCGTCTGGCCGAGCGCCTCACCGCCTCGGCGGCCGACGAGACCGGTGCCCGCTACCTGTCGGTCCGGTTCGGCAACGTGCTCGGCAGCCGCGGGTCGATGCTGCCCGTCTTCTCGTCGCTCATCGAGGCGGGCGGCCCTCTCACCATCACCCATCCCGACGTGACGCGGTTCTTCATGACCATCCCCGAGGCGTGCAACCTGGTGGTTCAGGCCGGCGGCATCGGGTCGCCTGCCGAGGTGCTCATCCTCGACATGGGCGAGCCCGTGCGCATCCTCGACATCGCTCAGCGCATGATCGCGTTGTCGGGCCGCGACGTCCAGATCGTCTACACGGGCCTTCGCGAGGGCGAGAAGCTGCACGAAGAGCTGGTGGGTGACGGCGAGACCGACGACCGCCCCGTGCACCCCAAGATCTCGCATGCCTCGGTGCCTCCGCTGCACCCGTCGTCGCTCATCCTGGCGCCTGAAGACGGGGCATGGTGGCAGCTCGACTTGGCGCAGGCGAGTTGAGAGCCGGGGCACGCATACTTTGCAGATGTCACCCGAATAGCTCTCGACGAGACGACGAACGCCCCGCCTGAGTCAGGCGGGGCGTTCGTGATCCGACGGAGTGTGACAGCGGCCGATGGTGGAGATGGGGGGAATTGAACCCCCGTCCATCGCTGAGATTGCACGCATTCTACGGGCGTAGCCAGATGAGACGTTCTGCTCGGCCCCGACCTTTGCTACTGGCTTCTAGGTCGACGGGCCCAGCCCGAGTGCAAGTCCCGCGTGACCCTCAGGCGTAGTCACGCAGCAAGCCCTCTAGATGACGTCAGGCTCTGGTTAGAAGGCGGTCACCAGACTGACGGACTCCATGTGGCTCTACTGCTTACGCAGCGAGAGCGAAGTCAGTGCGCTTGTTATTGGCACTTATTGTTTTCCAGAGATCGTTTACGAGATAACCCTGGATCCTCGGCCCGCTTCTCGTTCGCACACAGGCGATGTCGAAACCGATCATCCCCATGAGGGGCCGTTGTCACACTCTGTGGAGTTGTCGCAATGGAGCCGACCGCGGTGTTCTGCGGCCTTCCAGTGTAAGGCACGCCGTGCCTCCTCGGCTACTCCCCCAGGTGCTTGCGCGCCGAGATCGCGGCCTGCGCCTCACGCGTCGCCGTGCGCTCGCGCAGCGTCTGCCGCTTGTCGTACTCGCGCTTTCCCTTGGCCACGGCGATCTCGACCTTGGCCCGGCCGTCGCTGAAGTAGATCTTGAGCGGCACGATCGTGAAGCCGCCCTCCTTGGTCTTCTGGCCGATCTTGTCGATCTCCTGGCGGTGCAGCAGCAGCTTGCGCTTGCGCCGCGGCGCGTGATTGTTCCAGGTGCCCTCGGTGTACTCGGGGATGTGCACCGCGTCGAGCCAGGCCTCGTTCGCGTCGACGAACGCGTAGCCGTCGACCAGCGACGCCCTACCCTGACGGAGCGACTTCACCTCAGTGCCGCTCAGCACGATGCCGGCCTCGTAGGTGTCTTCGATGGTGTAGTCGTGGCGCGCGCGGCGGTTGGTGGCCACGACCTTCTCGCCGCGTTCTTTCGCCACAGGTGCCTCCTGGTCGTTCGGAAGATGGTTCTGCCGTTAGCAGGCAGCCTGTCAGTATACCTGCGGTTGCGACGGCAGGAGGGGCGGTGCCGGTCGGACCGGCACCGCGCCTCCTGCAGGCATCTGCTTCTGGGGATCCGCTAGCGGATCAGACCTTGAGGTACCGGCGGATGGCGATGTTGGCCGAGAGGGCCGCGAGCACGATGCCGACCAGGATGACAAGCGGGACGACCAGTGCGGTGTCGCGCAGGCCGACGAACGGGGTGCCCACGAAGTTCACCGCCAGATAGCCCTTCACGAAGAAGTTGACGATCGCGACGATCGCACCGCCCGCGAGCAGGGATCCGATCAGCGCGGCGATCACCCCCTCGAGGATGAACGGCGTCTGGATGAACGTGTTCGACGCACCCACGAGCCGCATGATGCCGAGCTCGCGCCGCCTGCTGAAGGCGCTCAACCGGATGGTCGTCGCGATCAGCAGGACGGCCGCGATCAGCATCAGCACGGCGATGCCGATGGCCGTGTAGCTGGCGGCGTTCAGCACCGAGAAGATCGGGTCGAGGTAGGCCCGCTGGTCGACGACGCTCTGCACCCCGGCGAGACTCGAGAGGCTCTCGGTGAGGACGTCCGACTGGGTCGGGTCCTTCAGGTTGACCCAGAAGGTCTCGTTCAGGTACGACGGCTGCACGAACTCGGTCGCGGGGCTGTCGGCGAACTGCGTCGTGAAGCGGTCGTAGGCGTCTTGCTGCGTCTCGAAGTACGAACGGTCGACGAACGGCTGCAGCACCTCGGAGTCGAGCTGCGCCTGCACCGCGTCGATCTGGTCTTGCGTGGCCTTCGCGCCCGTGCAGTTGCCGGTCGTGTCGGTGTCGGTGCAGAGATACACGGCCACCTGGGCCTTGTCGTACCAGTAGCCCTTCATCTGATTGATCTGCATCTGCAGCAGTGCCGCGGTGCCGACGAAGGTCAGCGAGATGAAGGTCACGAGCACGACGGCGACGACCATCGAGACGTTGCGCCGCAGGCCGCTGCCGACTTCGCTGAGGACGAGTCCGAGTCTCATTCGTCGGCCCCTCTCAGGCTCAGGTCTTCGACCCCGATGGCTTGAATGGGCACCGCCTGCGTCTGGTAGCCGCCCTCGCGCTCGTCGCGCAGGATGTTGCCGGCGCTGAGCTCGATGACGCGGCGCTGCATCTGGTCGACGATGCCGGCGTCGTGGGTGGCCATGATGACGGTGGTGCCGCCGGAGTTGATCCGCTCGAGCAGCGTCATGATGCCGGCGCTGGTCGAGGGGTCGAGGTTACCGGTCGGCTCGTCGGCGAGGAGGACGGCGGGCTTGTTGACGATCGCGCGGGCGATGGCGACGCGCTGCTGCTCGCCACCCGAGAGCTCGTGGGGCAGACGGTGCTGCTTGCCGACCAGACCGACCATCTTCAGCACGTCGGGGACGGCCTCCTGGATGAAGCCCTTGCTCTTGCCGATCACCTGCAGGCTGAACGCGACGTTGTCGAACACGTTCTTCTGCGGCAGCAGCCGGAAGTCCTGGAAGACCACGCCGATGTTGCGACGGAAGTACGGCACCTTGCGGCTCGAGAGCGTGCTGAGACGCTGCCCGAGCACGTGGATCTGCCCCGCCGACGGCTTCTCCTCCTTCAGCACGAGCCGGAGGAAGCTCGACTTGCCGGAGCCGCTGGCCCCGACCAGGAACACGAACTCGCCCTTGAGGATCTCGAGGGTGACCGCGTTGAGCGCCGGTCGGGGATTGCCGACGTAGACCTTGGTGACTTCATCAAACCGAATCATGACGGTGGCTACCCTAAGCGCCAGCCCCGGTGATCACCGCAGCGACGCGCACGCCTGGGGGCTATGAATCCCCTGGGATGCCGAGGAGGCGCGGTGCCGGTCGGCGGGCAGCGGCGGCGGCTCAGGAGCGTGCGTCAGGAGTCGTCGCGCTTGCGCCAGCGGATGCCCGCCGAGATGAAGCCGTCGAGGTCGCCGTCGAAGACGTTCGACGGGTTGTTGACCTCGTGCTCGCTGCGCAGGTCTTTGACCATCTGGTACGGCGCGAGCACGTAGCTGCGGATCTGATCGCCCCAGCTGGCGGTGATGTTGCCGGCGAGCTCTTTCTTCTTCGCGTTCTCCGCCTCCTTCTGGAGGAGCAAGAGTCGCGACTGCAGCACGCGCATGGCGGCGGCCCGGTTCTGGATCTGGCTCTTCTCGTTCTGCATCGAGACGACCGTGCCCGTGGGGATGTGCGTCAGACGGACGGCCGAGTCGGTCGTGTTGACGGACTGACCACCGGGCCCGGACGACCGGAAGACGTCGACGCGGATGTCGTTCTCGGGGATCTCGATCGACTCGGTCTCCTCCATCAGAGGGATGACCTCGACCGCGGCGAAGCTGGTCTGACGCTTGCCCGCGGCCCCGAACGGGCTCATGCGGACGAGCCGGTGCGTGCCCGCCTCGACGCTGAGGGTGCCGAAGGCGTAGGGCGCGTCGATCTCGAAGGTGGCGCTCTTGATGCCGGCCTCTTCGGCGTAGCTGGTGTCCATCACGGTCGCCGACATGCCGTGCTTCTCGGCGTAGCGGAGGTACATGCGCAGCAGCATCTCGGCGAAGTCGGCGGCGTCGACCCCGCCGGCGCCGGCGCGGATCGTGATGACGGCGGGCCGCGGGTCGTACTCGCCGTCGAGCAGGGTCTGCACCTCGAGGGTGTCCATCATCTTCTGCAGGGCCTTGAGCTCGACCTGCGCCTCGTCGGCGCTCTCTTGATCGTCGCCGTCGTTGGCCATCTCGACCAGCACCCCGAGGTCGTCGAGGCGCTGCTCGGTCGTCTCGAGCTTCTCCAGCTCGGCCTGGCGGTGGCTGAGCGCGCTCGTGACCTTCTGCGCGTTCTCCGTGTCGTCCCACAGGTCGGGGGCGGACGCCTGCTCGCTGAGCTCGGCGATCTCGGCCACCAGACGGTCTTGCCCGATCACCGCGCGGATGTCTTCGAACGTGGCCCGGAGGGCGGCAATCTGCTCAGAGAAATCCAGTGCGATCATGGTGACCGAGCTTACCGGGCGCGGCCGACACCCGCGTCTCGCAGGGCCAGGTCGGCCAGTCGCCTCACCGTGTCGGCGTCGCCGGCCCGCCAGGCGGCGACCGGGTCCGGGGTCATGGCCGCGAGTTCGCGCGCGTCGAGCGTCGACAGCGCCCGCAGGGCGAGCAGGTCGTCGCCCCCGGGGCTGCGCAGCAGGGCCGACACCGAGGAGGCGCGGCGCACGAACGCGATCCGTCGCCTCAGCCACGTCAGCAGGATCACCACGACGGGCAGACCCGCGACCAGGAGGCCGACCACGAGGGAGGCGGCGCCCACCGCCTCCTGCTGGTCCCGACCCGCAGCCACCAGCGTCGACGCCGCGTCGCTCGCACCGATGAACGGGCGCCCCGCGGCCTCGCCCACGAGCGGCAGACCCGAGATCGACTCGGCCGCGTCGCCCATCGACTGCTGGAACCCCAGTCCCGCGTCTTCGACCCGACGCCCCAGCTCGGCGAACGTCCGGACGAACGCCGCCGCCGTGAGACCGGCCACGACCGCCGCGACCAGGAGCGCGAGCGCCACGACGTCGGAGGTGATCTGACGCGCACGGACCGCCGTCGACGCCGAATAGAGCTGCATCGCCCCAGTCTGCCCGCCCTGCGCGTGCGCCCGCCGCGCCGCGCGCCGCGCGCGCCGCGCGCCGCGCGCGCTCAGCGGCGAGCCACCCGAGCACCGAAGTGACCCGACCGGGCCATCCGACGCCCCGCGGGGGTCCCGACGGGTCACCTCGGTTCGCAGCAAGCGAGGTAGCCGCAATACGCGCCGCACCGCTCCGCCCGGCACCGCACCGCGCCTCCCCGCACCGCACCTCCCCGCCTTCGCGCTGCCCCGCACCTCCCCGGCACCACACCACCATCGAAGTGACCCAACCGGGCCATCCGACGCCCCGCAGGGGTTCCGACGGGTCACCTCGATTCGCAGCGAGCGAGGTATCGACGGATCCGGGCCGTGAGGACGGCCGCGGCCGCGCCGTACAGGTCGTCACGACTGACCAGCACGACGCGCCAGCCCTCGTCCTCGAAGCGCTCGCGGCGGGCCAGGTCGTAGCGCCATGTCTCCAGATCGGTGCGATGGTGATCGCCCTGGTACTCGAGTGCGAGTCGGCACCACCCGTAGCTGAGATCGGGCTTGCCGAGATACGACCCGTCCGCCGCGTACCGCTTGACGTTGACCTCGGGCTCGGGCAGCCCCGCCCGCACGATCAGCAGCCGGAGGTCCGTCTCCTGCGGCGAGTCGACCCCCGGCCGCACGAGCTCGAGCGCCTCCCTGAGCCGCCGGATGCCAGGGCGACCCCGCACCGACGCCGCCGCCTGCAGAGTCGTGACGGGGAGCTCACGCGCGAACGCGTGGTTCGACCACGACCCGGCCATCGCGTCTCCGAGACGGACCAGGTCGTCGAGGCCCATGTCGTTCGCCGCCTGCACGAGCGCGTCGACCGGGTCGGCCACCGGGAGACCGCCGATGTCGTGGAGCGTGGCGGGGACGAGGCGGTGGCCGACGACACCGGCCCGACGACGCTGGCGGGATCGAGTCGTGCCGATGTGCAGAGGCCCGGGCTCGGAACGGCGGGGAGTCGGCAGCCCTGCGAGCGCGAGCGCCGTTTCGTGGGCGAAGTACTCGTCGAGGCGCAGCAGGGGTGTGAACTCGCGACACCGGCCGACCAGCCCCTCGGCCTGCGACGGCGACCGGACACCGTGGAAGGGCGAGCGGAGATCGTGGGCCCGGAGGCGGTGGGGCGCGACGCCGTGCGACAGCGCCGTCGCCGTCGAGAACGGGCCCCGGGCCAGCGGCGGAGGCAGAGGACGTGGGTGCATGGGGCCATGCTCGCTCCCGCCCCGCGGCGTCTCGGGGGGTGGGGCCCGGTGCTGTGGATGGCTCGAGCATCGCGCCCCCTGTGGAGGACGGGTGCGGGCCCCCGCCCCACGTCGAGGTGACCCGAAACGCGCCCTCCGAGCTGCAGAAGGCCCGCTTCGCGTCACATCGATGAACGGGGCGCGGCGATGTGGCACCGCGCACCCCGCACACCACGTCGAGGTGACCCGAAACGCGCCCTCCGCACCGCAGAAGGCCCGCTTCGCGGCACCTCGACGGAACCCGCGGCGATGCGGCACTGCGTGCACCCCTCGCGCTACATCCATGTGACTCGAAACGCGCCCTCCGCTTCGCAGAAGGCCCCCTTCGCGTCACCTCGATGAACGGGGCGCGGCGATGCAGCACTGCGCGTACCCCGCGCGCTACGTCCATGTGACTCGAAACGCGCCCTCCGCACCGCAGAAGGCCCGTTTCGCGTCACCTCGATGAACGGGGCGCGGCGACGCCAGAACGCGCACCCCGCACACCACGTCGAAGTGACGCGAAACGCGCCCTTCGAGCCGTGAGAGGCCCGCTTCGCGTCATTTCGATGGAGCAAGCGCGGAGCGCAGCGCAGCGCAGCGCAGCGCTACCGCGCGCCGAGGGCGGGCGCGCGGTCGGCGTAGCCGGCGCGTCCGGCCCGCGCGACCGCGTCCGGCAGCGCCGCGAGCAGAGCGTCGACGTCGGCCGCGGTCGACGTGTGCCCCACGGTCATGCGCAGGGCGCCGCGCGCCTCGTCGTCGCTCAACCCCATCGCCAGCAGCACGTGCGACGGCTCGGGGATCCCCGCCTGGCACGCCGACCCGGTCGACACGCTCACCCCTGCGGCGTCGAGCAGGAACAGCAGCGAGTCGCCCTCGCACCCCTCGAACGTGAAGTGCGCGTTGCCGGGCAGACGGTCGGCGGGATCGCCGCGCAGCACCGCCCCCGGCACCGCCGCGCGCACCCCGTCGATCAGCCGGTCGCGCAGCGGCGCGTAGTCGACATGCGGCTGTTCGGCCGCGACGGCGAAGGCCACGGCCGCCGGGGCGTCCTGGGTGCCCGAACGCACCTGCCGCTGCTGCCCGCCGCCGTGGATCAACGGGACGACCGTCGCCGCCCGTGACAGCACGAGCGCGCCGATGCCGATCGGGCCGCCGATCTTGTGGGCGCTGACGCTGAGTGCGGCGAGCCCCGACGCGCCGAAGTCGATCGGCACCTGCCCGTACGCGGCCACCGCGTCGGAGTGCACCGGCACCCCGTGCGCCCCGGCGAGCGCCACCACCTCGGACACCGGCTGCATCGTGCCGACCTCGTTGTTGGCCCAGAGCAGGCTGACGAGCGCCACGTCGTCGTGGGCGTCGAGCGCCTCGGCGAGCGCGTCGAGGCGCACCCGGCCGACGGCGTCGAGCGGGATCCACGTGACGACGGCGCCCTCGTAGCGCTCGAGCCATTCGACGGTGTCGACCGTGGCATGGTGCTCGCCGGCGGCGACGAGGAGGCGCGGGCGGGGTCGATCGGACTGCCGCGCCCACCAGAGGCCCTTGACGGCGAGGTTGACCGACTCGGTGCCGCCCGAGGTGAAGACGACCTCGATGGGTTCGCAGCCGAGGGTCGCCGCGACGCGCTCGCGGGCCTCTTCGAGCACGCGCTTGGCGTTCTGGCCCGCGCTGTGGATCGACGAGGGGTTGCCGACCGCGCCGAGGGCCTCGGTGTACGCCGCGATGGCGGCCGGGTGCATCGGCGTGGTGGCGGCGTGGTCGAGGTAGACGGTCATGTCGGTTCTTCGAGCATCGAGGGCGGGCGAGGGCCGGCGCGGGAGGGCGCAGGCAGGAGGCGCGGGTCGAGCCGGTGCCGACCCGTCATCTACTGTAAGTGCCGTGTCCGACATCGACCCCCTGCGCGACCTCGGCCTGACCCAGGGCCCCGAGGGGCCGACCCTCCGGGTGTGGTCCGCTTCGGCCACCCGCATCGACCTCGTGATCGACGACGCGCCGCACGACCGCGTCGTGCCGCTGACCCGAGGCGACGGTGACGTGTGGAGCGCGACCGACCCCTCTCTCACGCCCGGCCGCCGATACTGGCTCCACGCCGACGGCCCCTCGGGCGGCGGCCACGCCTTCGACCCGTCGCTCGAGCTGCTCGACCCGTACGCCCGCGGGCTCGGCCGCACGGGGCGCGGCGGCTGGCAGTCGGCCGTCGTCGACGAGTCGTTCGACTGGGGCGGCGTCGCCAAGCCGCGCACGCCGCTCGACCGGGTGGTCGTCTACGAGGCGCACGTGCGGGGGCTGACCCGCCTGGCGCCGTTCGTCCCCGAAGAGCTGCGCGGCAGCTACGCGGGGCTCGCGGCCGAGCCGACGATCGAGTACCTGAAGTCGCTCGGCGTCACGGCGGTGCAGCTGCTCCCGGTGCACCAGCACGTCGACGAGCAGCGTCTCGTCGCCCAGGGAATCGAGAACTACTGGGGCTACAACACGCTCTCGTACTTCGCTCCCCACACGGCGTACGCGAGCCGCGACGCCCAGCTGGCCGGCGCCTCCGCCGTCCTCCGCGAGTTCAAGGGCATGGTGCGACTGCTGCACGAGGCGGGCATCGAGGTCTACCTCGACGTCGTCTACAACCACACGGCCGAGGAGGGGGCGGACGACGGGCCGATCACGAGCCTCCGCGGGCTCGACGGGTCCGGTTACTACCGGCACGACGCCGACGGCCGATCCGTCGACGTCACCGGCTGCGGCAACTCGATCGACACGAGCACCCCGGCCGCATCGCGTCTGGTGCTCGACTCGCTGCGCTACTGGGCGAACGAGGTGCAGATCGACGGCTTCCGCTTCGACCTGGCGGCGACCCTCGGCCGCGGCGCCGACCACGTCTTCGATCCCGAGCACCCCCTCCTCGCGGCGATCGTCTCCGACCCGGCGCTCGAGGGCGTGAAGATGATCGCCGAGCCGTGGGACGTCGGGATGGGCGGCTGGCAGACGGGCGCGTTCCCCCACGGCTGGATCGAGTGGAACGACCGGTTCCGCAACCGCACCCGCGAGTTCTGGCTGACCGACGTCGCGGCCGCGCGGGCGAACGGCCTGCCGCCGTCGGGTCTCGGCAGCTTCGCCTCGAAGCTCAGCGGCTCGAGCAACATCTTCGCCCACGAGCGGGGGCCGCTCGCCGGGGTCGGCTTCGTCACGGCGCACGACGGATTCACGCTGCTCGACCTCGTGTCGTACGACGCGAAGCACAACCTGACCAACGGAGAGGGCAACCGCGACGGCACCGACGACAACAGGTCGTTCAACCACGGCATCGAGGGCCACAGCGACAACCCCTGGATCTCGGACGCCCGCCGGCGTTCGATGCGGAACCTGCTCGCGACGCTCTTCGTCTCGGCGGGCATCCCGATGCTGACGGCGGGCGACGAGCGCGGACGCACCCAGCACGGCAACAACAACGGCTACTGCATCGACAGCGAGCTGACCTGGGTCGACTGGTCGGACGAACCGTGGCAGGTCGCGCTCCGCGACGACGTCGCCGCGCTCGCCCGGCTGCGGGCCGAGAACCCCGCGCTGCGGCCCGTCCGGTTCGGCGTCGACGGAGCCTGCACCCTGAGCGCCACCCAGATGTCCTGGCATTCGGCCTCGGGCGCCGAGATGCAGCCCGGCGAGTGGAACGACGCGGCGGTGCGCACGCTCCAGTACCTGGCCACCTCGACCCCGGAGCACGAGGCGCCGAACAGCGTGCTCGTCATCGTGCACGGTGCCGAGACGATCATCGAGGTGACCCTGCCGACCGTCGACGGCGTCGAGGGCTACGAGCCCCTCTGGTCGAGCGACGACCGTCGACTGCCCGACGCCGGCCGACCGGGCGAGACGGTGTCGATCTCGGGCCCGACGGTCGTCGTGTACCGCGTCGGCTAGGGCGACGGCCGTGTCGGAACGTCGCATCGAGGGCACGCTGACGAGCTGGAACGACGACCGCGGCTTCGGGTTCCTCACCCCGGACGCGGGCCGCGGCCGGGTCTTCGTCCACATCACGGCCTTCAGCGGCGGATCGGCGCGACCGCGCGTCGGCGAGCGGTACTCGTACGCGGTCGACCGCCACGGCGACCGCGGGCCCGAGGCGGTCAGGGTGGCTCCCGCGGGCACGACCTGGTCGGCGCCGCGCGCCCGACCCGCGCGCCCCTCCTCGCGGGGTCGTCTCGCCGTCGCCGGGGCCGTCGTCGTCGCGCTCGCACTGACCGTCGTCGCCCTGTCGCCGATCGCCGGCGGATGGTCCACCGGGTCGCAGGCCGGGACAGCCGGCGTGTGGTCGCTCGATCCGCCCGTGCTGGCGGGTCGGCTCGCCGTCGTCGGGGCCGTCGCACTGCTGAACCTCGCGACCGCCGTCGCCTACGCCGTCGACAAACGGGCCGCACGGCTCGGGCTCCGACGGATCCCCGAGCGGAGCCTGCTGCTCTGCGGTCTGCTCGGCGGCTGGCCGGCCGCCGTCGTCGCACAGCAGCTGCTGCGGCACAAGACGGGCAAGCCCGCGTTCCGGCGCGTGTTCGTCGCGACCGTCGCCCTGAACCTCGTCGCCGTGGCGGCCGTCGCGGCAGCCTTCGCAGCGATCGCCTGAGCCGGGTCGGGAGCACCGCACCCACGGGCACCGGCGGCGACCGGACCGGTTCGGGCCGGGTCCGGGCGCGCGCCGTCGCTCGTCGTGTTCGTCGTCGCACGCGACGGCCTCGGGTCCGGGCCGTCGATGCATCCGGCGGGGTGTCAGCAGTGCGACACCGCCGATCGACGGGCGCCGGGCTCTCGGGGCGGATGTCGCCCCGGGCGGGCAGGCCGCGTCGTCGTCCCCGACTGTAGCGGTCCCCCAAACGGCCGACAAGCGCGTCCGGTCGCGTACCCGCACCCCAATCCGGGGGTCACCCCGAGACAGCTCGGACGACCGGTGGCACGACCCCGAATCGACCATCGATCGACCGTCGGATCAGCTCTCGGATCGACCCTCGGAGGACCCTGCGGACCGCCCCTCGGACGCACCCTCGGACGCGTCCTCGGACCGGCCGGCCGACCGTCGCCCGCGACCGCGCCCGCGCCGCCGCTCCGCGCGATGCGCCACGAGACCCGAGGTGATCATGTACCCGGCGTAGCCGAAGAGGGCGACCGCCAGCAGGGGCACGATCCAGGCCCGCGCCTGACCGTTGACGGCCTGGTTCACGAAGCCGAGCCACGGGACGCTGTACCAGAGGGTGCCGCGCACCTGGACGGGCAGCACGGCCTTCTCGTCGGCGGCGGAGTTGTTGTCGCCCTTCGTCACGAACGACGTGGTGCCGTCCGACGCCGACACGATCTCGATCACCCGGTGGCTGATCACCTCGGGCCGACCGGACTCGATCTGGTACGTCATGACATCGCCGACCCGCACATCCTCGGTGGACGTCGGGCGGACGACGAGCAGCGTCCCCGGTGGGAGGCTCGGCTCCATCGAGCTCGTCAGCACGGTCAGAGGCGTCGAACCGGTCGCCTTGGGCACGATGACGAGCAGCACCGCGAGCGCGACGACCACCAGCAGCAGCCCCGCGCTGAGCCCGACGCCGATGCTGTGCAGCAGCCCCCGTTCCGCCGAGGAGGCGCGGCGCGCGGTCACAGACGCCTCCGGTCGGTCATGCGGGGCCCTCCGACGAGCAGGCTCGGCGCCTCGACGGGGTGCTCGCCCGAGTCGGCCCGGTCGCCGGCGTCGTCCGCGTCGCCGCGGTCGCGGCGCCGCCGCCCGAGGGCGACGTACCCGCCGCCGAGCAGGGCCAGCACGCCCACGGCGATCGGCAGCCACTCCCCCGGCAGCGGGACGCTGACGAACGGGATCGCTCCCACGACGGCATCCGAGCCGTCGTCCGCCGACGCACCGCCGTCGACGCCCTCTCCGCCGGAGGCGGCCTCGATCGAGACCGCCCCGGTCGCCGGCCGTGCGGCACTCGTCACGGAGCCCGACGATGCGGATCCGGCTGACGTCGAGCCGCCGGTCGCAGCGGAGCGCGCCTCCTGGTCGTCCACCCGGTCGCCGGCCGGCCCGCCGCCCGATCCGGTCTCCGAACCGCCGGTCGAGACGCACGGATCCAGCGTCTCGCCGCCCTGACCGGTGAGCGTGACGAGCACGGTGACTCCGACGGACTGCGCCGCCGATGCCTCGGATGCGTCCGCCGCGAGCCGCAGGGCCACGGTGATCGGCGCCTCCTCACCGGCCGGCAGCAGGGTCGAGGGCATGACCACCGAGCACGACGGGGAGTCGAGGGTGACGAGCGGCACGGCCTGCGCGACGGGCGCGGCATCGGCTACAGGCGCCTCCTCGACCAGCGGCAGCACGGACGGCGAGCCGTCGAGCGCGACGCCGTCCGGCTCCGCCTCGCCGCCGAACGTCTCGCCGCCGAGCGCATCGCCGTCGTCGAGCCCCGAGGCCCACGCCGTCACGGACACGTCCTGGGCGAACTCGGTCGTCGAGGAGGTGATCCCGACGATGCGGGCCCCGAGCATGGCCGGCTCCGAGGTCGTGTTCTTGACCCAGAAGGTGCCCGAGGTCGAGCCGCCGGGCACGAGCGGCAGGCCGTCGGCGAACAGCCCGGAGTCGAGACGGGCCTGCCAGAGCCGCCCGTCGTCGCTCACCATCAGCCGCGGCGCGGAGGCCGTGCTCGAGGCGGATGCCGCCCCGGCGGCGCGTGCCGCGGCGAGACCCGGCAGCGCGACGGCTCCCGCGACGGCGAGCGACACCAGCAGTGCCGCCCCGACCGTCGCCCTGCGGAGCGCGGGCCGCCCGATCACGGGCACTGGATGTTCCTCAGGCCGTTCGGGTCGTAACCGCCCACGACCACGCCGGTGGCCGCGATCGCCCCCGGCGCACCGTTCACGACGACGCGGATGTCGACGGTGATCGGCCCGTCGCCGTACGGGTCCTTCGGCAGCGTCTCGCGGGTGAAGCCGAACTCGGGGTAGTGCCCGGTCTCGGTCGCCGTGCCGACCCGGGTCGAGCCGACGAACGAGCCGTACGTCGTCTCGAGAGGGCGATCGGACGGGTCGAAGTGCAGGCGGGCGTAGTAGATGTCGGTGGTCGAGCAGGTCGCCGTCTTGCGGGGCGCGACCGTGTTGTTCTGCACGAAGCTCCGCTGCTGCGGGGAGGCGGTCCACGAACCGGTGGCGAGGGTCGCCCGCAGCACCGGGGTGACGCGACCGAGGGGCGAGGTCGTCGACGTGGACGAGCGGATGCACCAGGCGGCCGAGGCGCCGGCGGCGAGCGAGCCCGTCAGACGAGGAGGCGCGGACCAGGTCCCCGAGACCGACCCCGACCCGACCGCGGCGGACGCCGTGCACGAGGCGCCCGCGGTCGAGCCGCGGGGCACGGGCCAGGCGACGACGGAGACGGAGGCGGCGAGGTCGGCGGAGCTGCCGGAGGCGAGCGACCCCGTGGTCGAGTAGTCGGCGTCGACGGAGCCGGTGTTCGTGAACGACCAGGTTCCCGTGATCGCCGGCACCGACGCCGTGTAGTCGCGCTGCAGCGAGGTCGGGTCGGTCGTGCTGAGCGCCACGGCCCCCGTCGCCGCTTTCGTGGAGACCGGCGCGCTCGTCGTCCAGAGGGCGACGGCGGCGCCCCCGGCGGCGAGGGTCGAGCCGATGACGACGCCGGCCACGACGGCGAGCGCGAGACGCCGACCGGCCGCGACGGGCCGACGGCGGCGCTGAGCACGACGGCCGGTCACGGAGCGACCTGCGTGCCGGCCAGCACGAAGCCGACGGGGGCGCTCTTCGACTGGACGGTGGCGGGAGCGTCGGAGTCGAGGGTGAGGACGAGGCACCCCGTGAGGGACTGACCGGCGGGCAGCGTCGTCCAGGACGAGCCCGTGTCGAGGCTCGCCGCACGGGCCGTGGTGCCGGCCGTCGTGTTCGTGCACGCGGTGCCGCTCCGCAGCACGGCGGCGGTGGCACGCAGCTCGCCGACCACCGCGGCGTCGGTCGACGTCGGCGCGGTGCCCGTGAGACGCAGGGCGAGGGGGACGGTGCCGGTGTTCCTGGCGATGAAGGTGCCCGAGACCGAGCGCCCGGGGCCGAGCTTCGCGACGTCGAGGGCCGACACGCTGGTCACCGCGACCCCGGCCGAGCCGGAGGTCACGACCGACGCCGACGTGGTGGCCGAGGTGCCGAAGAGGGCGTAGGTGCCGCCGGCGGTCGCGACGATCGCCAGCAGTCCGATCACGACGATCCCGGTCGCGGACCACAGCGGACGCACGAGACCACCGAGGCCGCGGGCGCCGCGGACGGGCTCGGCGCGGTGACGACGCTGCGTCGTCCCGTGTCGGCTCATCGCGCGGCTCCCGTCTCGGTGGTGGTCGTGATCGTATGGGATCAGGCGATGGCGCGCTGCTTGAGCGTGAAGGTCAGCTTGCTGAGGTCGAGGGTGCCGTTCATGCTCGCGGCGCCGTCGGTGGCCTGCGGCAGCTCGACGACGAAGGTGACGACGGCGGTGGTGCTCCCGGCCGCGACGGGGCGGACGACGAAGCTGCCGGCGGTCGCGGTGTCGGCGGTGACGCCGGCGGGCAGGGCCGACGAGCCGGCGGCGCTCGAGACGCCCATGGTGGTCACGGCGACGTTCTTGAGCGAACCGGTGATGGAGGCGGCCGAGTAGGTGAGGTCGGCGACGAGGTCGTTGCCCGACGCGTCGATCTTCATGGTCTGCGTGAAGCGGAGCTTGTTGCCGGGGACGATCTTGAACTGCGACACGTCGGAGATCGCGGCGTTCCGGCCGTTCGTGATGTCCGTCCAGGTGCCCGTCCCGCTCGGCGTCAGCGCCAGCGTGCCCGAGGTGACGCTCGCCGCGGCGACCTCGGTGTTGGCGTTCCACAGCGCGAAGGTGCCCGCGCCGCCGAGGAGGAGGGCGATACCGGCGGCAGCGGCGATGGAGCCTTTGACGAGCTTGTTCATGACGATCCGATCAGCCCTCGGGAGGGCGCGACGAGCACCGCGGGCGGCGTCCGTCGGGAGGACGCGCCCAGCGGGGCGGGTGAGAGGGGGAACCGGTCGGTGACGACCGGAGTCTGTGTCGGCGGCGCCGGGCTCTCGGTGGGATGACCGGGCGGGCAGGCCGTGCTGACTCGTACGACACTAGCGGTCCCCCAAAGTGCGGACACGGCGATTTATGCATATGCACTGACCCAGAACGGGGGGCAAAACGAACGCGGCGGTCTGTCCCCACCGGTGCGGACATGATTCTGTACCCCGAAAGGTCCTCTTCAGGTGATCTCGAGGGACGCCGCCCATCACCAGGGCCGACCCCGGCTCATACCGGGTAGCGTCGCTGGCGTGTCGACTGCATACGAGCCCAAGGTCGGACGGATCCCCGTCACGGCACTGACCCCGACCACCCCTGACCGGGTGTTCCCGACGAAGGCCTTCTCGGGCGAGGTGGTGCCGTTCGGCGCCACCGTGTTCCGCGAAGGCCACGATCTGATCGGTGCCGACCTCCTCCTGGTCGATCCGAACGGTGCGACGACGAGGCACCCGCTCACCGCGGGCATCCCCGGCACCGACCGCTGGACGACCGAGGTCCAGCTGGAGATCGAAGGCGACTGGACCTGGCAGGTCGAGGCCTACACCGACGACTGGGCCACCTGGCTGCACACGGCCGAGATCAAGATCCCCGCCGAGATCGACGTCGACGTCACCTTCGCGCTGGGCAGCGAGCTGCTGACCGCGGCGATCGACGACTACCCCGAGACGGTCCTCGTCCGCGACGCGGCCACGGCCCTCGGCAACCCCTCCCTCTCGGCCGGCGCGCGCCTCCGGGTCGCCACCGACCCGCGCCTGGCCGCCGTCTTCGCGAGCAAGCCGCTCGCCAGCCTCCGCACCCGCAGCGGCACCGAGACCCTGCGCGTCGAGCGGAGCCGGGCCGGGCTCGGCAGCTGGTACGAGTTCTTCCCCCGCAGCGAGGGTGCGAAGAAGCAGGAGGACGGCAGCTGGAAGAGCGGCACGTTCCGCACGGCGGCCCGCCGCCTGCCCGCTATCAGCCGCATGGGCTTCGACGTCGTGTACATCCCGCCCGTGCACCCCATCGGCACCACGTTCCGCAAGGGGCCGAACAACACCCTGACGGCCGGGCCCGACGACCCGGGATCGCCCTACGCCATCGGCTCGCCCGACGGCGGGCACGACGCCATCCACCCCGAGCTCGGCACGGTCGCCGACTTCCGATGGTTCGTCGAGGCCGCGAAGAACAGCGGCCTCGAGCTGGCCCTCGACCTCGCGCTGCAGTGCTCGCCCGACCACCCCTGGGTCGCCGAGCACCCCGAGTGGTTCACGACCCTGCCCGACGGCACGATCGCGTACGCCGAGAACCCGCCGAAGAAGTACCAGGACATCTACCCCCTGAACTTCGACAACGACTACGACGGTCTCAGCCGCGAGGTGCTCCGCATCGTCCGCTACTGGATCGACCTCGGCGTGACCATCTTCCGCGTCGACAACCCGCACACGAAGCCGGTCCGCTTCTGGGAGTGGCTGCTGCACGAGATCCGCGGCACGAACCCCGAGGTGGTGTTCCTGTCGGAGGCGTTCACCAAGCCCGCCATGATGCAGGCGCTCGCCCAGGTCGGATTCCACCAGTCGTACACGTACTTCACCTGGCGCAACGAGAAGTGGGAGCTCGAGGAGTACCTCACCGAGCTGTCGAAGGAGACGAGCGGTTGGCTCCGACCCAACCTCTTCGTCAACACCCACGACATCCTCACCCCGTACCTGCAGTACGGCGGCCCGTCGGCGTACAAGATCCGTGCGGCGATCGCCGCGACGGCGTCGCCGACCTGGGGCGTCTACTCGGGCTACGAGCTGATCGAGGACGTCGCGCGCCCCGGCAGCGAAGAGAACATCGACAACGAGAAGTACGAGTTCAAGCCGCGTGACTGGGCCGCCGCCGAGGCGGCCGGCGCCTCGATCGCGCCGTACCTCACCCAGCTGAACCGCATCCGCGCGTCGCACCCCGCGCTGCGTCAGCTGCGCAACCTCGAGGTCCACTCGAGCGACGACGACGCCGTGCTCGTCTACTCGAAGTACCTGTCGCGGGCCCACACCCGAAGCGGTCGCGCCGACGCCGTGATCGTCGTCGCCAACGTCGACCCGCACTCGGCCCGCGAGACCACCGTGCACCTCGACGTGACGAAGTTCGGCCTGACCCCCGGCGGCACGTACACGGTCCGAGACCTGATCACCGGCCAGTCGTGGACGTGGGGCGACGACAACTACGTCCGCCTCGACGCCTTCGTCGAGCCCGTGCACGTCTTGACCGTCGACCTCAACCGCGCACCGTAGGAGCACCCGAGATGACCTCCCCCTTCACCCCCGCGCCCGCGGAGGACCCGACGCCCGCCGACGTCCCGGTCGACCTGACCGTCGAGCAGACGCCGTCGCAGCAGACGCCCGCCGCGCAGGAGCCCGCCGCGCAGGAGCCCGTCGAGCAGCCCACCGTGGCGCCGACCGCACCCGACCTCGACGACGCCGAGGTCGCGGCCGCCGCGGAGGGTCGTCACGGCCACCCGCACGCGCTGCTCGGCGAGCACACCCGCGACGGGGTGACCGTCGTTCGCGTAGTCCGACCGCTGGCCGCCACGGTCACGGTGACCGGCGCCTCCTCGGAGGTCGTGACCCTCGAGCACGTGGGCCACGGACTCTGGCAGGGCGTCGCCGACGCGCCGCTCGGCGGCTACGAGATCGAGGCGAGCTACGAAGGAGGCGCGCCCTGGGTCGCCGACGATCCGTACCGCTTCTCCCCCACGGTCTCCGAGCTCGACCTCTACCTGTTCGGCGAGGGCCGCCACGAGCAGCTCTGGAACGTGCTCGGCTCGCACGTCCGCGAGCACGACGGCGTCACCGGCACCTCGTTCGCCGTCTGGGCCCCGCACGCGCACGCCGTCCGTGTGATCGGCGAGCTCAACGGCTGGTACGGCGCGCTGCACGCTCTGCGTCGCCTCGACGGCAACGGCGTGTGGGAGATCTTCGTGCCCGGTGTGACCGAGGGCGCGTACAAGTACGAGATCCTCACGCCCGACGGCGTCTGGGTCGAACGCGCCGACCCGATGGCGCGCCGGTCGGAGGTCCCCCCGGCCACCGCCTCCCTCATCACCCGCTCGGAGCACACCTGGTCGGACGACGCGTGGCTCGAGAAGCGCGCCGCGAGCGACCAGCACGCCGGCCCGATGAGCGTCTACGAGATGCACGTCGGCTCGTGGCGCCCGGGGCTCGGCTACCGCGAGCTGGCCGACCCGCTGGTCGACTACGTCACGGCCCTCGGCTTCACGCACGTCGAGTTCATGCCGCTCGCGCAGCACCCGTTCGGCGGCTCGTGGGGCTACCAGGTGACCGGTTACTACGCGGCGCAGAGCACCTACGGCTCGCCCGACGACCTGCGCTACCTGATCGACCGCCTGCACCAGGCGGGCATCGGCGTGATCATGGACTGGGTGCCCGGGCACTTCCCGAAAGACGAATGGGCCCTCGGCAACTTCGACGGGCGCGCCGTCTACGAGCACTCCGACCCGCGTCGCGGCGAGCAGCCCGACTGGGGCACCCTCGTCTTCAACTTCGGCGACTCGCAGGTGCGCAACTTCCTGGTCGCGAACGCCCTGTACTGGCTCGAGGAGTTCCACATCGACGGACTGCGCGTCGACGCCGTCGCCTCGATGCTGTACCTCGACTACAGCCGCAACGACGGCGAGTGGCTGCCCAACGAGCACGGCGGCCGCGAGGCCACCGAGGCGATCTCGTTCCTGCAGGAGGCGAACGCCACCGCCTACAAGCGCCACCCCGGCATCGTGATGATCGCGGAGGAGAGCACCAGCTGGCCCGGCGTCTCGCGTCCGACCAGCGAGGGCGGCCTCGGCTTCGGTCTGAAGTGGAACATGGGCTGGATGCACGACACCCTCGACTACGTCGAGAAGGACCCGATCCACCGCTCGTACCACCACGGCGAGATCACCTTCTCGTTCCACTACGCCTGGAGCGAGAACTTCATGCTGCCGATCTCGCACGACGAGGTCGTCTACGGCAAGGGCTCGCTCATCGAGAAGATGCCCGGCGACGACTGGCAGAAGCGCGCCAACCTGCGCGCCTACCTCGCGTACATGTGGGGCCACCCCGGCAAGCAGCTGCTCTTCATGGGCTCCGAGTACGGCCAGCCCACCGAGTGGAGCCAGGAGGCCGGTCTCGACTGGTCGGTGCTCGACCGCCACGAGCACCAGCAGATCTTCGACCTCGTCTCGAAGCTGAACAGCGTGTACCGCGCCGAGAAGGCGCTCTGGGCGCACGACTTCGACACCGAGGGCTTCGAGTGGATCGACGGAGGCGCGGCGCAGCAGAGCGTCGTCGCCTTCATGCGGAAGTCGGGCGACGGCGAGAGCGTGGCCGTGCTCGCCAACTGGTCGGGTCAGCCCGTGCAGATGCGCTTCGGGTTCCCCGAGGCCGGCACCTGGCACGAGGTGCTCAACACCGACGCCGTCGAGTTCGGCGGCTCGGGGGTCGGCAACTACGGCTCGGTCGTGGCGACGGACAGCCCCTGGGCCGGGCGACCCGCCTCGGCGGACGTCCTGCTGCCGCCGCTCGGGGTGCTCTGGCTCAAGCGCCGCCCCTGAGTCCCGAGGCGGCGGGGTCGTGACGACCCGCGCCTCCTAGGAGCCGCTCGCGACAGCGGAAGGCCCCCGTCCGGTTCTCGGACGGGGGCCTTCGTCGTTCGCAGGGCGCCGGCGCCCGGGTCGGCGTCGGGGGCGTTGCGTCTGGGGGTCGGCTCAGTAGAGCAGCATCGTCAGACGACGGCGTGCGGCGACGACCCGGGCGTCGTCGGCCCCGATGATCTCGAAGTACTCGAGGAGGCGCGCGCGGGCGCGATCACGCCCCGCGGCGTCCTGCGTCGGGAACACGGTGAGCACCCGGTCGAACGCGTCGTCGACATGTCCGCCGCTCACGTCGAGGTCGGCCACGGCGAGCTGCGCGTCGAGATCCGCCGGGTCGGCCGCCGCCGCCTCGCGGACCTCGGCCAGAGTGACCCCCTGCAGACGGGCGATCAGCGACACCTGCGCGAGACCGGCGACGGCCAGCTGGTCGCGGGGGTCTTGCGCGATGGCCGTCTTGTAGGCCGCGATCGCCGCGTCGTAGTCGCCGCGGTCGATGGCGTCGTAGGCGTCCTGGTGGTGCGGGGGCAGCGGCTCGGGCTCGGGCTCGGGCGCCTCGCCCTCCACGTCGGGGGCGCCGTCGACGACCGCCCGGCCGGTCACGCCGTTCTGAGCGGCGAGCTCGAGCACCTGCTCGAACGCGTCGCGCACCTGCGCCTCGGGGAGGGCCCCGACGAACAGCTGCACGGGTCGACCGCCGACCACCGCGGCGACCGCGGGGATGGACTGCGCCTGGAACGCCTGGGTCAGCTGGGGGTTCGCATCGACGTCGACCTTGGCGAGCACGAGACGACCGGCGTACTCGGTCACCAGCTTGTCGAGCACCGGCGAGAGCTGCTTGCACGGCCCGCACCACTCGGCCCAGAGGTCGACGATGACGGGCACCGTGTTGCTCAGCTCGAGGAACTGCGCGAAGGTCTCGTCGGTCGCGTCGATCACGAGCGACGGGACGCCCACGGTGGCAGCGGCCCCGCCGTCGGGGGTGCCGGGTGCTCCCCCGGTCGCGGGCGCCGGTCGGCCGGCACCGCCCGCGGAGGGCCGCTCGACGAGCGACGACAGGTCGACGGCTCCGCGGAGACCGGCGGGCAGAGGGGGGACGTTGGTCATGGCAGCTCCTTAGCGCTGATGAGGGCCTGGCTGAATCCGAGGAGGACGATCTTCTGGTCGCTGCCCACGGCGGGCACCGAGAAGAGCAGCTCGACGCCGTAGGTCGCCTCGATGCCCTTCGTCGTCTTCTCGATGCCGGTGAGGGTCTTGACCGCACCGGCCGGGTTGACCTCGGCCCCCTCGGCTGTGGGCTTGACGGTCTCGACCTCGTTCAGGGCGACGGACACGATGGCACCGGCGTCGTTCGTCGCGAACGCGACGGCCGGGTCGTCGTCGGGGTTCGAAGCGAAGTCGATCGACGCGGTCTCGGGCAGGGCCTCACGTTTGGCGTCTTTGTAGGGCTTGCCGATCTTCTCGCGCAGGGTGTCGCCCTCCGGCTCGAAGAGCGGCGCGTACTCGCTCTCGTCGCCGTTGGCGAGGATGTCGCCGTAGGCGGTGGCGAGCTGGTCCGGCTGCAGGGTCAGGAGCTTGACGTCGGGCGAGAGCCGGGCGGCGCCGATGCTGGCGGGCGCGACCGTGGGAGGCGTGGCCCCGGCCTCGAGGCTGGTCAGGTACTCGACCTGGTAGTTGGCCCGCGCCTCCTCTTGCACGAGGGTGAGCGCGATGGGCGCCACGGCCGTGTCGTCGGACTGGACGATGGCGAAGACGCTGCGGGGCCAGGTGTCGGCCTGCTGGGGCAGGGTCAGGGTGACGTCGCCCTCGGGGATGGCGATGGGCTCGGCGGCGGCCGCGTCTTTGTCGCGCAGGGCGTAGTTGGCCTCGCGCTGGGCCAGGGCCGGCCCGGTGAAGCGGGTGGCGGCGAGCTCGGCGTCGAGGGTCCCGTCGGCCTGCGAGGCCACGGCGGAGATGCGCTGCACGATGCGCTCGGCCTGCGCCACGCTGACGACCGGGGGCTGCAGGTCGTCCTGCTCGTCGTCGGACGCGGCCCCGGTGCTCGTCGGGGTGGGCGTCGCGGACGGACCCGACCCGGTGCCCCCGACGGCGCTCGGCCAGTAGTCGGGGGTGCAGCCGGAGAGCGCCAACGCCCCCACCAGCACGACCGGCACGATCGCCACGGAACGACGGATCGCTCGACGGTCGCCCGCGCCGCCGTCGCCGATGCTCGACGGTTCGCGCCGCGTCCGACGGGTCGGACGGAGGGGCTTGCCCTGACCGGAGCGCCGGCGCGGACCGCGGTTGCGGCGGTGGTGGGCGATCGCCCAGATGTAGAGCAGCACGCCGATCAGCAGCACGAGGAGACCACCGGCGATCAGCGGACCGGCCATGGGCGTCGCCGTCGAGAGCGGCCAGGTCACCCGGATCGTGTCGGGTGCCGGCGCGGCGCCGTCGGACACGACGACGAGGGAGACGTCGTCGGGGGCGTCGAGGGAGAAGGTCGGGTCGGCCCCGGCGTACTCGGCGTTCCAGAGGTCGGAGTCGGCGGGGCTCGGGACGTCGGCGGTGTCGCCGTCGACCACCGTGCTGACGAGTTCGCCGCTCGTCTCGTCGAACGACACCTCGTTGTAGGCCGAGTCGCCGACCCAGCCGAGGACGTCGGAGGTGCGGCCCGTGGCGGCGAAGGCCGTGTCGGCACCCGAGATGCTCACCGTCTGGCGGCCGTCGTGACCGTGCAGCGCCTCGGAGGGCACGACGGTGATGCGGGCCTCGGAGTCGGAGGTCGAGACCGTCGACGAGACGCTGGGAGGTGGCGCGAAGACGGTCCGCTGAGCGAAGCCCAGGGCCACCATGAGCGCCGCCAGGACGACGACGAACACTGCGACGATGAAACGCACGTTTCTCTCCCTCCGTGCCACCATCCCGGTCGGGTCGCGACGAACCGCTCGGGACGGCCACGCCGGCGCGGGCCTGGCCGGATGGCCGGGCGCGGCAGCAGATTTTAAGACGGCTCAGCGTATCCGAAAAGACCTGGGAGGCGCGTGACCGACGAGAAGTCCTCTCAGGCCGGGTGGCGACCACTCCCTCGCCCGCTAAAATCGTCGGGTCCGGGCCGAGCGATCTCGTTCCCGCCGCCGAGCAAGAGGAGACACCGTGGCCGCTGACGAATCGGAATTCGGGACGGAACTCCGCGGGTACCGCAAAGAAGAGGTCGACCGCGCGTTGGGCGACCTGCGGCGCGAGCTGATCAAGTCGAACACCGACCGCGCCGAGACGGTCGACGACCTCAAGCGTCTGCAGAGTCGCCTCGACGAGCTGCAGTCCGAGCTCGACGAGGCCGGCACCCCGACCTACGCCGGTCTCGGCAGCAAGCTCGAGCAGACCCTCCGCCTCGCCGAGCAGCAGGCCACCCGCCTCGTCAGCCAGGCCGACATCGACGCCGAAGAGCTGCGACGCTCGTCGACGACCGAGGCCGAACGACTCGTCGCCGACGCCACCGAGCGCGCCGACGCCGTGCTGGGCGACGCCAGGGGTCGCGCCGCCGCCCAGATCGACGAGTCCCGTGCCGACGCCGACCGCATGGTCGCCCGAGCTCGCAACGAGGCCCGCTCGCTCCTCCAGGAGGCGCAGCGCGACTCGTCCGCCATGCGCGGCGCCGCGGCGACCGAGGCCGCCGAGAACGTCTCGACCGCCCGCCACGAGGCCGCCGCCCTCCGCGCCGATGCCGAACGGGACGTCGCCGAGCAGCGCGACGTCGTCGGCCGCGAGGTCGCCGAGGCCCGTGCCGACGCCGCCGAGCTGGCCCGCACCACGGCCGAGACCCGCGCCCTCTTCATCAGCGACAGCGAACGCCAGCGCGCCGACCTCGACCGCGAGGGCGACACGCTCCGTGCCGAGCTCGCCCGCCTCGACGAGACCACCCGCGCCGAGCTCGAGGTCGAGGTGACCACCCGTCGCGCCGATCTCGAGCGCGAGATCACGGGCGCTCGCGCCGACCTCGACGACGACGTCGCGAACCGTCGCGCCGACCTCGACCGGGACATCGCCGAGCAGCGTGCCGAGCTGGCCCGCCACGTCTCCGAGACGCGCGCGGCGCTCGAGCGCGAGGTGGACGCCGGCCGCGACGACCTGAGCCGCGAGGTCGAGACGACCCGCGCCTCCTTGGCGACCGAGGCCCTCGAGATGCGAGCCGGGCTCCAGCTCGAGATCGAGACCGCCCGTGCGGAGCTCGAGCGCGAGGCCCGAGCCGCCCGCGACGAGATCGAGCTCGACCGCACCACGACCCGCGACGAGATCGAGCGCACCACCGTCGAGACCCGTGAGCGCCTGGCCCGCGACGTCCAGCAGCAGGCCGAACGCCTCGAGCGCGACGCCGCCGAGCACCGGGCGCAGGTCGAGGCCGAGACGGCGAACGCCCGTGCCGACCTCGACGCCGAGGTGGCCGAGAGCCAGGCGCGGCTGTTCGACGACGAGGAGGCGCAGCGCGCACGACTCGAGAACGAAGCGGAGACGACCCGCGCCCGGCTCGCCGCCGAACGCGACCGCGCCGAGGCGCTCGTCGCCCGCGAGACGGACGAGGCCCGGACGGCTCTCGCGCTCGAACGGACGACCCGACTCGACGAGCTCGAGCGCGACCTCGTCGCCCGACACCAGGCGGCCGTCGCCGAGACGCAGAACTACCTGGACGACGCTCACGCGCAGCTCGACGAGGCCCGGCAGCGCGCCGTCGACGTGCGACGCGAGGCCGACGAGCTCGAGCGCTCGTCTCACGACCACGCCAAGACGGTGCGCAGCGAGGCCGACTCGACGGCTCACGAGGTGCTGACCAACGCCGAGGTGCGCAGTCGCGACATCGTGACGGAGGCCGAGAACAGGGCCCGCGACCTCGTCTCCGACGCCGAGCGCCGGCTCTCGGAGTTGCGGGAGGAGCGCGACGCGGTCGCCTCGTACCTCGAGAACCTCCGCGCCATGTTGAGCGAAGCCGCGAAGGTTGCGCCAGAGTAGTCACGCGGCGGTCCCGTGCTGAACGACTCCGCCGCCCAAGAGGAGTAAGCCCGCGTGAAGATCCACAATCCGTTCCGGCTGGGCCTCCTGGCCGGGCTCGGCGTGCTCGTCGCCCTGGTGATCGGCGGTGCCGTCAGCGAGCTGTCCACGATCATCACGTACGTGGGCGCCGCGCTGTTCATCGCCCTCGGTCTCGACCCGATCGTGTCGTGGCTCGAGAAGCGGCGCGTCCCTCGGACCCTCGCGATCACCCTCGTCATGGTCGCCCTGCTGGGCGCCGTCGTCGGCGTCGTCTTCGCCATCGTCCCGGTGATCGTCAGTCAGGCCACGGCGCTGATCACGAACCTCGTGACCTACCTGCAGAGCGTCACGACGCAGCAGTTCGTCGACAACCTGCAAGAGCTGGTGCCCCAGAACGTCTTCGACGTGCAGCAGGGCCTCGACTCGGTCGTGGCGTTCCTCGGCGACCCCGACAACGTGGTCACGATCGGCGGCGGGGTCCTGGCGGTCGGCGTCGCGATCGGCAACGGGCTCTTCGCGACCATCGTCGTCCTGATCCTCACGCTGTACTTCACGTCGTCGATCAACAGCGTCAAGCGCGCGGTCTACCAGCTCGTGCCGGCTTCGAAGCGCCCGAAGTTCATCGTCATCGCCGAGCAGATCGGCGACTCCGTCGGTCGCTACGTGATCGGCCAGTTCACCCTCGCCGCGATCAACGGCATCTTGAGCTTCATCTTCCTGAGCATCATCGGCGCCGAGCAGCCCGCGGTCTTCGCGGCCATCGCCTTCGTGGGGTCGGTCATCCCCCTGGTCGGCACCATCAGCGGCTCGGCGATCATCGTGCTGGCCCAGGTCGCCCTGCTGCCCGAGTCGCCCTCGACGTGGATCACCGCCGCCGTCTACTACCTCGTCTACATGCAGATCGAGGCGTACCTGCTCAGCCCGCGCATCATGCGCCGGGCCGTCAGGGTGCCCGGGGTGATCGTGGTCATCGCGGCGCTCGTCGGCGGCACGCTGCTCGGAGTCCTCGGGGCCCTGATCGCGATCCCCTTCGCCGCGTCGGTGCTGCTGATCATCCGCGAGGTGCTCGTGCCCCGGCAGAACACGCTCTGACCCTGGCGAAGCCGCTGCCGCTGCCACTGCCGCTCCAGGCGCCGTGCGGTCGCACGCGCTCTGCGGTCACGTCCGCTCGGGCAGCGGCTCAGGGCCAGGTGGCGGGCAGCGGCAGCGCCTGCGGGGCGACCCGTTGCACGATCTCCGACAGCACGCGTGTGGTCTGCTTCTCGCCGACCCAGAGGTGCTTGCCGCCCTCGACGGCGACGACCTCGGCGCGGGGCACGACGGCGAAGCGGCGCCGCGCCTCCTCGGGTCGGAGGTAGTCGTCGAACTCGGGCACGACGGCGACGATCGGGGTCGCGACGTCGTTCCAGGCGGCGAGCTCGGCGTCGGTGGTGCGATGGAGGGGCGGTGACAGCAGCAGCAGACCCGCCGTCTCGACGCCGCGCCCGTGCTTCAGGGCGACCTCGGTGCCGAACGACCAGCCGACCAGCCACGGCGTGGGCAGACCCTCGTCGTGCACGAACGCGACTGCGGCCGCGAGATCGGCGGCCTCGGCGATCCCCTCGCCGAACTCGCCCTCGGACCGCCCCCTCGGCGATGACACGCCACGGAAGTTGAAGCGCAGCACCGCGAGGTCGGCCAGGGCGGGGAGGCGCGCGGCGGCCTTGCGGATCACGTGCGAGTCCATGAACCCGCCCGCCGTCGGCAGCGGATGCAGGGCGATCAGCGTGCCGACCGGTGGGCGGTCGGTGGGGACGGACAGCTCGCCGACGAGGCGGAGACCGTCGTCGGTGCGGAGTTCGACGTCGCGACGGCGCGCGGGCAGCAGGACGCCGCCCCGCACCTCGACGGACCCGGTCGGGTCGGGCGCGTCGGTCGAACGGGTCGGGTCGGTCACGAGATCCTCCAGCAGTGGGTGTGCCAATGACGACGGGACGCCAGGTCGTCGGCGTCGCCGAAGAGCCCGTCGGCACGCCAGACGACGACGTGCGCCGTGCCGGGGGCGACGATCAGCGAGCAGCCGGGGCAGACGTACTCTTTGACGGACGACGACGCACCGATGGACTGGACGGTGAACGACCTGCCGTGTCGGGTCTCGACCACCGCGCCGCCCCGGATCGCCCTGGTGATGTCGTTCGCGGGCTCGTCAGGTCGACGTGTGTCGCGAGGGCGTCGCGGTCGATTGCTTCGGGGCATGACCACCACCGTATCGCGGCGGCGCCGTCGACATCGTCAGAGTCCGGCTGCGGGTTCCGGCGGCTGAGCCGCTGCCGGTGCCGCCCTGGTGCCCCGGACGACCCGTCCGGTGCACGGGGACGGGATCAGTACCAGTTGACGGCCTGCGAGTGCGACCAGGCGCCGCAGGGCGATCCGTAGACGCCCGAGATGTAGTTGAGACCCCAGGTGATCTGCGTCGCGGGGTTCGTCTGCCAGTCGGCGCCGGCCGTCGCCATCTTGCTGCCGGGCAGCGACTGCGGGATGCCGTAGGCGCCGCTGGAGCCGTTGGAGGCGTAGACGTTCCAGCCCGACTCTTTGTTCCACAACGAGACGAGGCAGTCGTACTCGCCGGTGCCCCAACCACGGGCGGACACCATGCCGGCGGCGATGGCCTTCGCGCTGCCGGGATCGGGGGTACCGGCAGCGGGGGCCGGAGCCGGACTCGCGGACTTCGACGTCGACGCGGTGGAGGCGTCGGCGGCGACGGAGTCGTCAGCCTCTTCGGTCACGACCGGCTCGGGCTCGGGCGGGGGCGGAGGGGGCGGCAGGGTGACGTCGTAGCCGTCTCGATCGGCCGTGGAGGCCGACGCGCCGATGACGGAGTACGACTGCCCGGGCGCGACCAGCACGCTGGCGCCGCCGACGACGCGGGTGGTCGCCTCGGCACCGGAGATCGGGTTCACGAGCGAAGCCGAGACGAATGCGAACGACGCGACGAAGCCGCATGCCGGGAGGATGTACCGCCCCCGACGGCGCCGAGGCGCAGGGGTCGGAGCGGCCACGGCCAGACTCGACGCGGGGACCATACGGCGTGCCGCGATGGGTCTCGCGACGAGCGCCGGGTGCTCTCGAGGAGTGATGCCGGTCGTCGGAGTTGCAGCGTGCCTACCCATAAGTGGACTAAGAATAACCGAAGTCCCGGGAACTGGCCAGGACGACGTCGTGCGTGTCTCAGCGGGAGGCGATCCCCTCGGCGGGCACGGGGAAGACGGATCGTCGTGCGCAGGCCTGCGCACAGGGAGGTTCGACGGGTGGATTCAGCGGACGGCGAGCATCACGTCGACGACGGCGTCGAGCAGCACGTCGACCTGGACCTCTCGGTACCCGCCCCGCTTCGCACGGAAGACCACGGCGCGGACGTCGTCGATGCTCAGGGCCTCGCCGTCGCCGAAGTACCCCTTCAGCCTGCGGACGAAGCGGTCGACGTCGGCGGGGTGGTAGCCCTGCGTGACGATGCCGACCCGGTCGAACCGGTGGCCCGTCGGCCGATCGAGACGCGCCACGATCTCCTCCGCCGCCGAACGCGCACCCGCGAACCAGGCGGCGTCGCCCTCGCCGGCGAGCGATCGTTCGCGCTCGCGACTCGCGAAGGCGTCTTCCAGGCGTTCGAGGGCCGCATCGACGTGCGACGTGGAGTAGCCGCCCTTGGCCATCGTGAAGGCCGTGCGACGGATCTGCTCGGAGTCGATCGACGTGGACCGCGTGGCGCGCGTGGGCGCCGCGCCCGAGTACGCCGCGCGGGCCTTCTCCAGGAACGACTCGACCTCGGTCACGTCGTAGCCGAGTCGACCGTGCTGAGCCATCGGGAATGTCGTCTTCACCAGACCATCATGCCGCACCGGCGCCCTGGGGCCGCCTGAGCGGATGCCCCGTGCGTCAGGTGACGATGAGGTACAGGGCGTAAGCCGCGGCCGCCGAGGGCAGCGTGCTGTCGAGCCTGTCGAGGAATCCGCCGTGGCCCGGCAGCCAGGTCGAGATGTCTTTGATCCCCAGGTCGCGCTTGATGAGCGACTCGGAGAGATCGCCGATGGTCGCCGTCACGATGATCACGCCACCGAGGATGAGACCGAACCACCAGGCCTCGTCGAGCATCAGCCACGACAGCAGGACCGCCGCGATGAGACTCGCGGCGACCGACCCGGCGAAGCCCTCCCAGGTCTTCTTCGGGCTGATCCGCGGAGCCATCGGGTGCTTGCCGAACGACAGGCCCGTCGCGTAGGCCCCCGTGTCGACGGCGATCACGATGATCAGCGCGGCGAGAGTCCAGTTGGCGCCGTTCGGCTGAGCGGCCATCAGCGCCATGAAGCTGCCCAGGAACGCGCAGTAGATCTGCACGAACGCGCCGGCGCCGATGTCGCGGGCCACCGAGGAGGCGGTGGTCCGGTGTGAAGGACGCACCAGTTCGACGAGCCGCCACGCCGACACCACGAGGATGCCGCCCACCAGAGCCAGCCACTGCCCCTGTGCACCGAAGTAGAAGGCGGCGGGGACGATGGCGACACCGGCGAGGACGCTCGGCAGTCGCGGTACGTCGCGACCCGCGAAGCGGAGTGCGCTCGCGAGCTCGAAGCACAGCGAGCCGATGAGGGCCGCCGCCACGATCATGAAGAACGCCGGCTCGAAGATCAGGCTGACGAGCACGGCGCCGCCGAGACCGACGCCGACGCCGATGGCCGCGGGGAGGTTGCGCCCCGTGCGGGCGGTCAGCTTCTCGTTGCGGGCACCGAGCGCGGCGCGGCGCGTGCGGAGCTGGTTCTCGAGGTCGTGACGAGCGGCCTGCGCCCTGGCGTCGAAGTCGGCCCGACGGCTACCGAGGGTGGTCTTGGGGGTCGGCCCCGAATCGTCAGGACGAGGGCCGTCAGGAGCGTCGCTCATCTAGACCTCGAGCAGCTCGGCTTCCTTCTTCTTCAACGCCTCGTCGATCGAGTCGATGTACCCCTTGGTCAGAGCCTCGAGGTCTTTCTCGGCACGAGCGACCTCGTCGTCGCCGACCTCGGACTTGAGGGCGTCGAGGTCGTCCTTCGACTTGCGTCGGATGTTGCGGATCTGCACCTTGGCGTCCTCGCCCTTGCTGCGCACGATCTTGACGAACTCCTTGCGGCGCTCCTGCGTCAGCTCGGGGATCGTGACGCGGACGAGCGTGCCGTCGTTGGTCGGGCTCGCGCCGAGGTTCGGGAAGGTCGCGATCGCCTTCTCGATCTCCTTGAGCGCCGTCTTGTCGTACGGGGTCACGATCATCGTCCGCGCCTCCGGCACCTGGAGGGATGCCAGCTGCGCCAGAGGGGTCGGGGTGCCGTAGTAGTCGACGGGGATCTTCTGGAAGAGCGCCGGGTTGATGCGCCCGGTGCGGACCTGACCGAAGTCGGTCTTGGCGGACTCGAGTGCCCGCTCCATCTTCTCGCGCGTCTCGTTCTGTACGTCGTTGATCGCCACAATGCTCCCTTGATTCGTTGTCGAGCTTAGTCGTCAGTTGCTGACGAGGGTTCCGATGCGCTCGCCACGGATGGCCCGGGCGATGTTGCCGCCGCCCTCCATGCCGAACACGTGCATGGGCATGCCGTTGTCCATGCAGAGGCTGAAGGCGGTCGAGTCGACGACCTTGAGCCCCTTGACCAGCGCCTCCTGGTAGGTCAGCGTCTCGAGCTTGACCGCCGAGGGGTCGTGGCGGGGGTCGGCCGAGTAGACGCCGTCGACCCCGTTCTTGGCGACGAGCACCTCGTCGGCGCCGATCTCGAGGGCGCGTTGGGCCGAGACGGTGTCGGTCGAGAAGTAGGGCAGACCCGCACCGGCGCCGAAGATGACGACCCGGCCCTTCTCGAGGTGGCGCTCGGCGCGACGCGGGATGTACGGCTCGGCTACCTGGGTCATCGAGATGGCGGACTGCACGCGCGTCGCCGCGCCCGCCTGCTCGAGGAAGTCCTGCAGGGCGAGGGCGTTCATCACGGTGCCCAGCATGCCCATGTAGTCGGCCCGGCCGCGGTCCATGCCCCGCTGGCTCAGCTCGGCGCCACGGAAGAAGTTGCCGCCGCCGACCACCACGGCGATCTCGACGTCCTGGGCGGCGTCGGCGATCTCTCGGGCGATGGCGCCCACCACGTCGGGGTTGACGCCCAGCTGGCCGCCGCCGAAGGCCTCGCCGGAGAGTTTGAGGAGGACCCGTCGGCGTCCGGTGATGTCTGATGTCATGTGGGGTCTCCTTCGTTCATGGCCGTAGCCAGGTTAGCGACTCGGCGCTGGACGCTGTCCGCCGGACCGGGATCGGCGGCGGACACGGAAATGGGGCCTGAGACGTATGACCGTCTCAGACCCCATCGCGTATGTGGCTAGGCGCCGACCTTGATCCGGGAGAAGCCCTGGATCTCGATGCCGGCCTGCTCGACGACCTTGGCGACCGACAGCTTGCTGTCCTTCGCGTAGGCCTGGTCGAGCAGTGCGATCTCCTTGAAGAAGCCGGTCAGGCGACCCTCGATGATCTTCGGCAGGGCTGCCTCGGGCTTGCCCTCGTTCTTCGCGGTCTCTTCGACGATGGCGCGCTCTTTCGCGACGTCGTCGGCGGGGACCTCGTCGCGCGACAGGTACGTCGGCGCAGCGAAGGCGACGTGCTGGGCGATCGAGCGGGCGGTCTCAGCATCCGAACCGGTGTAGCCCACGACCACGCCGACCTGCGGGGGCAGGTCCTTGGAGGTCTTGTGCAGGTAGATCGCGAACTCGGAGCCCTCGACGCGAGCGACCGAGCGGAGCTCGACCTTCTCGCCCATGAGAGCCGCCTCGTCGTTGACGAACGCCTCGACGGTCTGGCCGCCGATGGCGGCCGCGTTGCCCTCTGCGGCGGTCGCCGCACCCGCGGCCGAGACGGCCTCGAGCACGGAGTCGGCCAGGGCGATGAACTTCTCGTTCTTCGCGACGAAGTCGGTCTCGCTGGCGAGCTCGATGATCGTGGCGTAGCCGGCGGAGGCCTTGGCGGCCACGAGACCCGCGGTGGTCTGACGGCCCTCGCGCTTGGCGACGCCCTTCAGTCCCTTGACGCGGAGGATCTCGACGGCCTTCTCGATGTCGCCGTCGGCCTCGACGAGAGCGTTCTTGCTGTCCATCATGCCCGCACCGAGGCGGTCACGGAGGGTCTTGACGTCAGCGGCGGTGAAGTTTGCCATGTCTGACTTCCTTTCGTGGAGTCGGAGTGAGGAGGTGCGTTACTTCGAGTCGGCCGCGGCGTCGGCGTCGGCCGGCTCCGCAGCGGTCTCGACGGTCGCCTCGGCGACGGGCTCGGCGACCGGCTCGCCCAGGGGCTTCGCGGCGACCTGAGCGTCGGCGTCGTTCTCCTCCGTGGGGAGCGGCTCGGCGGCGGGCGCCTCGGTCGCGGCGTCGGCGGCCTTGGCCTCGCCCTGGGCGAGCAGCTCGGCCTCCCACTCGGCGAGGGGCTCGACGGGCTGGTCGGCGTCTTCGGGCTTCTGGTGACGCTGGACGAGGCCCTCGGCGGCGGCGTCGGCGACGATGCGCGTCAGCAGACCGACGGAGCGGATCGCGTCGTCGTTGCCGGGGATCGGGAAGTTGATCTCGTCGGGGTCGCAGTTGGTGTCGAGGATGCCGATGACCGGGATGCCGAGCTTCTTGGCCTCGTCGATCGCGAGGTGCTCTTTCTTGGTGTCGACGATCCAGAGCGCCGACGGCGTCTTGGTGAGGTTGCGGATACCACCGAGCGTCTTGTGCAGCTTGTCGAGCTCGCGCTTCTTGATCAGGAGCTCTTTCTTGGTGAAGCCCTGGGTGGTGTCGTCGAAGTCGATGTCCTCGAGCTCCTTCATGCGGGCGAGGCGCTTCGACACGGTCTGGAAGTTGGTCAGCAGACCACCCAGCCAGCGCTGGTTCACGAAGGGCTGGCCGACACGGTTGGCCTGCTCGGCGATGGAACCCTGAGCCTGCTTCTTGGTGCCGACGAAGAGGATGGTGCCGCCGTGGGCGACGGTCTCCTTGACGAAGTCGTACGCGCTGTCGATGTAGCCGAGCGACTGCTGCAGGTCGATGATGTGGATGCCGGAGCGCTCGGCGAGGATGAATCGCTTCACCTTCGGGTTCCAGCGGCGGGTCTGGTGTCCGAAGTGGACGCCGCTGTCGAGCAGCTGGCGGATGGTGACGACGGCCATGGTCGTTCTCCTGTTTCTGGGCGCACACGCTGGTGCACCGGATTGTCGGTTGTCGGACGACCGGTCGGTCGTCGCTGCCTGGTGCCCGGGCGCACCTCCGCCGCTCGCACCCTGGGATGCGGTCGGACCGAATGGAGATGGAGGCCGGTGACGAACGGAACCGGACGGACCGGCTCGCGATCGGTGCGTCCGAAGACGCACTGGGCACGCGAAGTCAGCCTGCTGAGCAGGCTGCATCGATCATGTTAGCACCACGCGAGAACGCCCCGACCGGCAGCCGGTCGGGGCGTTCTGGGGCGTGTCGGACGTCAGGCCCTGGAGCGCTTGGCGTCGATGGATCCGTCGAGCGCCGAGACGCCCATCTCTTCAAGGGAACGGCCCTTGGTCTCGGGGATCTTCGCGAAGACGAAGAAGAACGAGACGAGGGCGAAGAAGGCGAAGATGCCGTACGACAGCGTGAGGCTGAGGGCGGCGAGGCTCGGGAACGACACCGTGACGATGAAGTTGGCGATCCAGTTCGCCATGCTGCCGACGCCGAGCGCTGTGGCACGGATGCTGTTGGGGAACATCTCGCCGAGGAGGACCCACATCAGCGGACCCCAGGTCGCACCGAACGAGACCACGAAGAGGTTCGCCGCGACGAGCGCGACAGGGCCCCAGGCACCCGGCAGCGACGGGTCGCCGGAGGCGGTGGTCGTCGCCTGGCTGAATGCGAGCGCGGTGACGGCGAGGCTCAGGAACATCCCGACGGAGCCGGTGAGCAGCAGCGGGCGACGACCGACCTTGTCGACCAGGCCGATGGCCACGAAGGTCACGGCCACGTTGACGACGGCGGTGATCGTGGAGATGAGGAAGGAGTCCTCCTCCTGGAATCCGACGGCCTGCCAGAGGGTGGTCGAGTAGTAGAAGATCACGTTGATGCCGACGAACTGCTGCAGGACGGCGAGGATGATGCCGACCCAGACGATCGGCTGCAGGCCGAAGCGCTTGCCCCGGATGGACGACTTCGTGTCGAGGTCCGCCTCGGTCTTGATCGAATCGGTGATCTCCTTCAGGCTCGTGTCGACCGTCTCGGTCGGGACGATGCTCTCGAGCACCTTGCGGGCCTCGCCCTCCCGGCCTTCGCCCGCGAGGTAACGGGGCGACTCGGGCAGACGCCATGCCAGCACGCCGTAGACGACCGACGGCACGACGCCGACGAGGAACATCCAGCGCCAGGCGGCGAGACCGAAGAGCGACGGCTCGGACGCGCCGCCCGCGGTGACCGCGAACAGCTGGTCGGAGAGGAGGGCGACGAAGATGCCGAGCGTGATGGCCAGCTGCTGGAACGACGCGAGTCGCCCGCGGATGGCCTTGGGCGAGACCTCGCTGATGTAGGCCGGTGCGATGACCGAGGCGATGCCGATGCCGAGTCCGCCGATGACGCGCCAGAGAACGAGGTCCCAGACGGCGAAGGCGGCAGCCGCGCCGATCGAGCTGACGAGGAACAGCGCGGCGCCGATCAGCATGACCTTGATGCGGCCCATCTTGTCGGCGAGACGACCGGCGACGTAGGCGCCGATCGCGCAGCCGATCAGGGCCGAGGCGACGGCGAAGCCTGACGCGAACTCGGTCAGACCGAACTCGTCGGTGATCGACGACACCGCGCCGTTGATGACGGACGAGTCGAATCCGAAGAGGAAGCCTCCGACGGCCGCGGCCACCGCGAGCGCCGTCACCCGCCTGTTCAGCTTCTTGGCTTCCGCTGGATCTGCTGCCGAGTTCGACACGGTTCTCCTTCTTGCTCGGAGGAGGAGGGCGCGCCTCGACTCCTCCACAACGTCGTGCACCGGGTGTCCGTGCACCGATGAACGATACGCCTCGGCGGAGCGAGGTGCACGCTCGGCAGAATTTGCGGATGCGCCTCGTCGACCGTGCCTCGTCTCGTCACCGTGCCCGCGCCTCCTCGATGGGGGCCGGGGTCGGGTCCCTGGTCGTCGGGTGGCGTCCGAGGCTCGGGGGCGCGTCGCTGCTGGTGCTGCTCGTCGTGATGGCCGGGGGTGCGGACGGGACGGCGGGCGCGGCGGGCGACCCGGTGGGCGGCGCACCCGTCGTGACCGTCGGGTCGGTGCTCTGGTCGTGGCCGGTGGCGCCACCGCACCCGGTCGTCCGCCCGTTCGTCGCACCCGAGCACGCGTGGTCACCCGGTCACCGCGGCATCGACATCGGGGCCGCCGTCGGCGAACCCGTGCTGGCACCCGACGACGGCGTCGTGCGCTTCGCGGGCACGGTGGTCGACCGGCCGGTCCTCTCCATCACGCACTCCGACGGTCTGCTGAGCAGCTTCGAGCCGGTCACGACGGAGCTGACCGCCGGCGACGCCGTCACCGGCGGCGACGTCGTCGGTCTCGTCGTCGCCGGCCACTCCCCCGACGTCGACGCCGTGCACCTCGGCGCCCGTCGCGACGGCGAGTACGTCTCCCCGCTGCTGCTGCTCGGCGGCGGACGCCCGTCGGTGCTGCTGCCGACCCGCCCCGTGGGGTGAGGCGCGCCCGGCGGTCAGGCCCGGGGGTGCGCCGAGCGGTAGCTCTCGCGGAGCCGTTCCGTCGAGACGTGCGTGTAGATCTGGGTCGTGCCGAGACTGGCGTGGCCGAGCAGCTCCTGCACGGCCCGGAGGTCGGCGCCCCCGTCGAGCAGATGCGTCGCCGCCGTGTGCCGCAGCGCGTGCGGACCGGCGGGGCCGGCACCCGGGATGTCGCCGAGGAGGCGCGCGACCAGTCGGTGGACGGCTCGCGTGCCGAGGCGGCCCCCCTCCGCTCCGACGAAGAACGCGGTCGTGCCCGGCTCGCCGCCGGCCGCGACGAGCGAGGGCCGTGCCCGATCGAGGTACCGACCGAGCGCCTCGGCCGCTGGCACCCCGAAGGGCACCACGCGCTGCTTCGCCCCCTTGCCCGTCACCCGCACCATGAGCCGACCGAGGTCGACGTCGGCGAGGTCGGCGCCGACGAGCTCGGAGACCCGGAGACCCGACCCGTAGAGCAGCTCGACGACCGCGAGGTCGCGGCGGGCACCGGGGTCGTCGGTGTCGGCGCGGAGCTCGAGCGAGCGCAGGACGCCGTCGATCTGGGGCTCGGTGAGCACCCGAGGCAGGCGGCTCTCGGCCTTCGGCGCCCGGAGCCGGACCCCCACGTCGACGGCCGTGCGGCCGGTCTCCTCCAACCAGCGGGTGAAGGCGCGGGCGGTGGCCGATCGACGGGCGAGCGTCGCCCGTGCCAGACCGGAGCGGGTCGCCCGATAGAGCCACTCCCGGAGCAGATCGAGGTCGAGATCGGCGACGCGCGGGTCGCGACCGAGGTGGACGGCGGCGAAGGCGACGAGGTCGGCGAGATCGGAGCGATACGACCTGATCGTGTGCTCGCTGAGCCCGCGGCCGTGCCGCAGGTGCTCCACGAAGGCCTCGACGTCGATCATCACGCCAGAGTAGTCACCCGGTCGAGAGCGGCGACCCTGCGCCCAGCCCTCGCTCACCCCGGGCGCCGTCGCCGCCACCCTCCCGCCTCGCGCTCCACGAGACCGTCGAGCTCGAGCTCGGCGAGGACCTCGCGTGCGCGATCCGTCGACAAGCCGCTCGCGACCGCGACCTCGTCGGTGCTGCGATCGACGCGGGTGCTCAAGGCGTCACGGACGCGGAGTCGCTCGGGGTGCTCGCGTGGACCGGGGGCGGCGCCCGTCGGAACGGCGCGCCCGGGCACGAGCTCGAGGACGTCGTCGACGGAGGTGATGCAGGCGCCGAGCCCCGAGCGGATCAGCGCGTGGCACCCCACCGACGACGGCGAGGTGATCGGACCGGGCACGGCCCCCACCGGCCGTCCGATGGCCTGGGCGTGTGCGGCGGTGTTCAGCGCACCAGACCGCCGACCGGCCTCGACCACGACGGACACGGCCGACAGCGTCGCGATCAGCCTGTTCCGCTGCAGGAACCGCCATTTGCTCGGCGTGCTGCCGCAGGGCGACTCGGAGACGAGGAGCCCCTTCTCGACCACCGACCTCAACAGCGTGTCGTGGCCGCTCGGATAGAAGCGGTCCACTCCCCCGGCCATGACGGCGACGGTGGGCCCCTCCGACACCAGCGCCGCGCGGTGCGCCATCCCGTCGATGCCGTACGCGCCACCGGAGACGATCGTGAAGCCCCGGTCGCAGAGCGCGCTGCTGAGATCGGCCGCGACCTGCTCGCCGTAGGCGGTCGACGCCCGACACCCCACGACGGCGATCGTCGACGCCACGGTCGGCAGGTCGGCCGAGCCTCGGAGCCAGAGCGCGGCCGGCGCATGGTCGCCCAGATCGTCGAGCACCACGGGCCATTCGTCGTCGCCGGGGACGACGAGTCGTAGCCCGATGGCCGTCGCCGCCCGGAACGACGACCGGATGCGGACGTCGTCGGTGCGCGGTTCCCACCGCGACAGCGCCCGGGCGATCCGCCGATCGGAGATCTCCTCCGGGTCGACTCCGGCCTGCCGAAGCGCCTGCCCGAGCAAGGACGGATCGCCTTCGGAGACGCGTCGGTCGACCGACTCGAGGACGACACGCAGGGCGACGGCCGCCCCGAGGACGCGCCGAGCGAGACCTCCCACGGCATCGCCCGGCTCGACGACTGCCGACCATGCGCCGAGGGCGAAGGCCTCCACCGCCCGTGCGCCGTCACGGCGGAGAGGCCCCACGACGGCGGCGAGATCCGAGCTCGAGGCCGTCAGCAGCTCGTTCACGACGATCTCCGGAGCGCGAGGGCGCCCAGCACGTGCGACCGTTCGGGCCGGTCGACGCCGTCGAGGTCGGCGAGGGTCCACGACACGCGGAGCACCCGGTCGTAGCCGCGCATGGTGAGCGCCCCGGTCTCGAGGGCGTGGTCGGCGGGCAGACTCACGGCGACCGGCAGGCGGTTGTCGCGCTCGCGCAGCCAGACGCCGGGCACCTCGGAGTTCAGCCGCCACGGGGTCGACGCGAGACGGTCGGCCGTCCGCGCCCGCGCCTCCTCGACTCGTCGCCTCGCTTCGGCCGTCGACGGTCGGACGGACTGCTCGGACAGTCGGAAGGCCGCCGAGCCGATCCGGGCGACCCTCAGCTGGAGATCGATGCGATCCACGAGAGGACCGGACAGCTTCGCCAGATACCTGCGACGGTGATGCGGCGAGCACTCGCAGCGGCCGTCTCGTGCTCCGTACTGCCCGCACGGGCAGGGATTGGCCGCCGCGACCAGCTGGAACCGCGCGGGGAACCGCGCGACGGCTCGAGCACGGTGGATCACCGCCTCGCCGGACTCGAGCGGTTGACGCAGGCAGTCGAGCACCGTCCGCGAGAATTCGGGTGCCTCGTCGAGGAACAGCACGCCCCGTGTCGCACGGGAGGCGGCGCCTGGGCGGATGATGCCGCTGCCGCCCCCGATGAGGGACGCCGCGCTGCAGGTGTGATGCGGGCTCTCGAAGGGCGGACGACGGTCGAGCGCGCCGTCGACGGGCCGTCCGGCCAGCGACCGCACACTGCCGACCTCGAGCGCGGCGTCGAGGTCGAGATCGGGCAGGATGCCGGGCAGCCGCGCCGCCAGCATCGTCTTGCCCGCCCCCGGCGGACCCACCATCAGGAGGTGGTGCCCACCGGCCGCCGCCACGATCAGCGCCTGCACCGCGTCGGAGTTGCCGACGACGTCGGCGAGGTCGGGTCGCGGGCCGTCGACGGCCGACGCGAGTCCGATCGGACGCGGTCGCACGATCGCCTCCACCGGCTCGGGGGTCAGATCGGCGCCGTGCCAGATGGCCGCCTCGCGGAGACTCGCCGCCGGGACGATGCGGATCCCCGGGACGAGCCCGGCCTCGGCGGCGTTGTCGCTCGGCACCATGACCGTCTCGGCCCCTGCCCGACGCGCCGCCAGCACCGCCGGCAGGACGCCGTCGACGGGTCGGAGTCTGCCGTCGAGACCGAGCTCACCGAGATGGACGATGCGCCCGACCGACACCGCCGAGACGAGGTCGGCCGCAGCGAGGGCCGCCATCGCGATCGCCAGATCGAACGACGAGCCCTGTTTGGGCAGCGACGCCGGCGAGAGGTTGACCGTCAGCTTGCGGGTCGGCAGAGCGCAGCCCGTGTTCGTGGCGGCGGCCCGCACCCGGTCGCGCGCCTCGCCGAGCGACGTGTCGGGCAACCCGATGATCATGAAGGCCGGCAGCCCCTGCCCCATGTCTGCCTCGACCTCGACCAGAGCGCCCTCGAGCCCCAGCAGCGAGACCGCCCGCGTGCGACCGATGCTCATGCGCCCGCCCCACGCACGTGGTCGATGCGCTCGTGGCCCTGGCACCTCTCGATCGTGATGCCGACGACGTCGATCCGCAGGCCGCGGCCCCGCCCGGGATTCGCTCGCGTCCACGCCGCGGCCAACCGCCGGAGCCGTGCCAGCTTCGACGCCGTGACCGACTCGAGGGCGTGGCCGTAGCCCGTGCCCGACCGGGTCTTCACCTCGATCACCACCACGTCGTCGCCGTCGAGGGCCACGAGATCGATCTCGCCCTCGCGGCACCGCCAGTTCTTGTCGACGACGCGCATGCCCTGCGCCTCGACCCACTCGGCGGCCACGTCTTCGCCGCGCCGCCCCAGATCATCCTTCTTCGCCATATCGGCCTCCTCGACGAGAAGCGTCGCGGAGGCCGGCTCGGCTCAGGCGCCGTGCGGAGCGGAGTGTGGAGCGATGCGCGCCCCGACCGACCGGGGAGGGATCAGCTGACGGGTCTCACTCGTCGAGCGCGAGCTCTTTCGGCAGCTCGAGATCGCGGGCCGTCAGCTCTTCGACGTTGACGTCTTTGAAGGTCAGCACACGCACCGACTTCACGAAGCGATCGGACCGGTAGACGTCCCATACCCAGACGTCGGTCATGCTCAGCTCGAAGTAGAAGTCGTGCTCGGTGTCGCGGCGGACGAGTTCGACCTCGTTCGCCAGGTAGAACCGTCGCTCCGTCTCGACGACGTAGCGGAACTGCGACACCACGTCGCGGTACTCGCGGTACAGCGCGAGCTCGACCTCGCGGTCGTAGTCTTCGAACTCGTCTTCGTCCATCGAGAAGACATCCTACGCGGAGCGCGAGAGGGTGTCGGGCACGACGGACGCCCGAGCGTCAGTGCAGCCAGGTCAGGCGATGCAGGGGCGACGGCCCCAGCTCGGCCAGCGCGCCGAAGTGCGAAGACGACCCGTACCCCTTGTTGCCCGACCAGCCGTAACCGGGGTGCTGGACGTCGGCCTCGATCATCAGGCGGTCGCGTTCGACCTTCGCGATGACCGACGCGGCGGCCACGGAAGCGCAGTCCCGATCGGCCTTGACGCGCGTGGTGATGCGCGGCGGGGTCGCCAGCTGCGGCGAGAGGTAGTCGTGGTTGCCGTCGAGGACGACCACGGAGCGCATGATGCCCACCCCCTGGTGATGCAGGGCCGTGAGGGCACGCCGGCCCGCCAGGCCGAGTGCGGCGACGATGCCGATCTCGTCGACCTCGTGGGCCTCGGCGAACCCGACCGCGTGATGCGACACCCAGGCCGTCGCCACGGGGTAGAGCGCTTCGCGGCGCTTCTCTGAGAGCAGCTTCGAGTCGCGGAGGCCGGTCGGCATCTCGATGCACCCGACGGGCACGGCGCCCAGGCCGACGGCCACCGGCCCCGCGATCGCGCCCCGACCCACCTCGTCGCAGCCGATGACCCACTCCGCGCCGGCGGCGTGCAGCTCGCGCTCGACGTCGAGGGTCGGATCGACGACGACCATCAGTCGCCCTCGCCCTCGCGCTCGATGCCGCGGAACACCTCGGGGTGGTCGTCGAGCCACTGCCAGCGGGTGTACGGCCAGCTGACGACGAAGGCCCGCCCCACGACGTCGCTCATCGGGACGAAGCCCTCGCTCGGCGTCGAGCCGTTGTAGCGGCTGTCTTTCGAGTTGTAGCGGTTGTCGCCCATCACCCAGAGCGAGTCGGCCGGCACCGTCACCGAGAAGTCGTCGCCCGATACCCGCGTCTCGCCGGGCGGGAGGAGGACGTACGGCTCGGTGAGCGGGACGCCGTTGACGGTCATCTGGCCGAAGTCGTTGCAGCAGGCGACGGTGTCGCCCGGCAGCCCGATGACCCGCTTGATCAGGTGGTCGTTGCTGTCTCGCGTGCCGAGACCGACCTGGGTGAGGAACCACGCGAGACCGTCGGCGACCGGATTGCCCGAACCCGTCGTGACCGGGGCGGTGCCGTCGAGCCAGCCACCCGGATCGGTGAACACCACGACGTCGCCGCGCTGGACGTCGACGACGTCGGGGACGAGCTCGTTGACGATGATGCGATCGTCGATCTGCAGCGTGTTCTCCATCGACCCGGAGGGGATGTAGAACGAGCGGATCAGGAACGTCTTGACCAGGAACGAGATCAGCAGCGCCGCGAGGAAGATCACGAGGATGTCGCGGAGGAACACGCCGAAGCCCCGAGGGCGGTCGTCGTCTCGCGTGGGTCGCAGACGGTGCCGATGTGAAGATGTCTTGTTTGTCATTTAACCGCCCGAGCTCCCCGCCATCGTATACGGCGGGGAGCTCGGGAGGGATCTAGGAGGCGATCAGCGGTCGCGCTTCTCCTTGATCTTGGCCTTCTTGCCGCGCAGCTCGCGCAGGTAGTAGAGCTTGGCGCGGCGGACGTCGCCACGGCTGACGATCTCGATGTGGTCGATGACCGGCGAGTGGACGGGGAACGTGCGCTCGACACCGACCTGGAAGCTGACCTTGCGGACCGTGAAGGTCTCGCGGACGCCCTCGTTCTGCTTGCCGATGACGACACCCTGGAAGACCTGGACACGCGAGCGCGTGCCTTCGATGATGTTCACGTGCACCTTGACGGTGTCGCCGGCACGGAAGTCGGGGACGTCCGTACGGAGGCTGGCGGAGTCAACCGCGTCGAGGATGTGCATAGTCGTTCGCTCTCTGCAACCGCCACAGGTCGACTGCCGTTCGTGGTGGGAGACCACCGATTCGTGATGAAGAGGATGTGCGCTGAGATGGCAGACTCCCCTGTGGCAGAGTCGTGCGCAGGCACAAAGATCAAGTGTGCCACAGGCCGAAGCCCAGCCGCTACCGCCGGGTCATGCGTCGGAGCGGCGAGCGTCGCCTTCGCCCCGGGGTTCGATGCGGATCACCGGGCCGTCGCCGCGGGCCGGACCGCGCATCCCGCTGGTGGCCGACGGGCGATTACCGGCCGCCCCGGCCTGCGCGACCCCGAGACCGGCGACGCGGTCGAGGTCGGCCATCGACGCGGCCACCCGCTCACCGGTCTCGCGCAGGAGCTGCCACACCCCAGATGCCACGAGACCGATCACCGACGCGATCGTGACGACGGCCGAGAGAGCGAAGAGCGCGGTCGACAGATCGAGACCGCTGCCCGCCACCGCGGTGAACGCCGACGCGGCCCGCGACCCTGCCGAGCTGTCGACCAGGAAGAACCCCAGCGCGAGCTGTGCGACCCAGGCGGTGCCGAGCAGACCGGCGTCGAGCCACGAGACGGCACGGCCGGTCCGCACGCTGCGCCGGGCCACGACGAGACCAGCGGCGACCACCTGACCCACGAAGAGCAGGGGCACCAGGAAGACCTGGCCGACGAACTGGAGCCCGAGAGGCACGCCGAAGAAGGCGCGACCGAACATGACCCAGAGGGGCAGGGCGAACACCAGAGGCCAGAGGAGGCGGAAGAGGACGCGGCGTGCCGTCATGCAGACAGAGTACGGAAGCAGGGTGGGCAACTCCTGCATCGCGTCGGCGGATGGACGCCCGCGAGTCGCTCCGACGTGCGTCAGTCGATCAGATCGGGGCGGACCCGTCGGGTCCGCTCGATCTGCTGCTCATGCCGCCAGGAGGCGATCGCCCCGTGGTTGCCGCTGAGGAGCACCGGAGGCACGTCGAGACCCCGCCACGACGACGGCTTCGTGTAGCTGGGGTACTCGAGGAGTCCGTTCTCGTGGCTCTCCTCCGTCAGGCTGGCGGGGTTGCCGACCATGCCCGGGACGAGACGGCCGATGGCCTCGATCATCGCGACGACGGCGACCTCGCCGCCGTTCAGCACGTAGTCGCCGAGACTGATCTCGCGGACGGTGACGCGGGTCGCCGCGTGGTCGACGACCCGCTGGTCGATGCCCTCGTAGCGACCGCACGTGAAGACGAGGTGCTGCTCGAGCGCCAGCTCTCTCGCCACCGCCTGCGTGAACGGGGTGCCCGCCGGGGAGGGGACGATCATGGTCGTCGTCTCGGGAGCGGAGTCGTCGCCGAAGACGTGGTCGAGCGCCTCGCCCCAGGGCTCGGGACGCATGACCATCCCGGCGCCCCCGCCGTAGGGGGTGTCGTCGACGGTGCGGTGCCGATCGTGCGCGAAATCGCGCAGATCGTGCACCGACACGTCGAGCAGCTTCTGCTGACGGGCCTTGCCGAGCAACGAGATGTCGAGCACCCCGAAGAACTCGGGGAAGATCGACACGATGTCGATGCGCACGGTCAGACCTCGTCGGTCGGCTGCGTGTCGCCGTCGGTGTCGACGAGTTCTTCGAAGAGCCCCGCAGGAGGCGTCACGACGACGACCCCGGCGTCGATGTCGACCGACGGCACCAGAGCGGAGACGAACGGCACGAGCACCTCGCCCGTCGGAGTGGCGACGGCCAGGAGGTCTTGGGCGGGGAGGTGGTCGATGCGGGCCACGGTGCCGACCTGGACGCCGTCGCGCTCGACCCGGAGACCGATCAGCTGGTGGTGGTACCAGGCATCGTCTTCTTCGGGGAGCTGGGCGAGATCCTGGTCGACCCAGAGGATCGCCTTGACCAGCGACTCGGCGCCGGTGCGGTCGGCGACACCCTCGAAGAACCCGACGGGGTGGCCGTTGTACCAGCGCAGTTCGGCGAGGGTCAGGGTCTTGCCGTGCCATTCGCTGGTCTCGGGGACCTGGAGGGTGAACTCGGCACCCGGCACGAATCGCGTCTCAGGGGTGTCGGTGAACAGCTCGAGCTTGAGGGCGCCCTTCAAGCCGTGCGGCTTGGTCAGTCGCCCGACCCTCAGCTGGGTGGTCTCTTCGGTGCTCACGGCTCAGACGTCACCGTCGACGACGTCCACCCGGACGCGCTTGCCGTCGGCCAGAGCCGTGACGAGCGTGCGCAGAGCCTTCGCGGTTCGACCGGCGCGACCGATCACGCGACCGAGGTCGTCGGGATGCACGTGCACCTCGAGCACCTCGCCGCGAGGCGAGGTCGAGGCCACGACCTGCACCTCGCCCGGGTGATCGACGATCCCCCGGACGAGGTGTTCGAGTGCAGGTGCGAGCACTGACTACGCCTCGGTGGTCTCGGCGTCGTCGGCAGGGGCCTCGGCCGGAGCCTCGGCCTTGGCGGGCTTCTCCGACTTGGGGACGAGGACCGGCTTCTTCTTCTCGTCGGCGACGAAGGCCTCTTTCGGAGCCTTGGTCTTGACGGTGCTGACGGCGTCGGCGTCGCCCTGGAACTTGCCCCAGTCGCCCGTGAGCTTCAGCAGCGCGGCGACCTGCTCGGTCGGCTGCGCGCCGACGCCGAGCCAGTACTGCGCGCGGTCCGACTCGACCTCGATGAACGAGGGCTCTTCGGTGGGGTGGTACTTGCCGATCTCCTCGATCACGCGACCGTCGCGCTTGGTGCGCGAGTCGGCGACGACGATGCGGTAGTAGGGGGCACGGATCTTGCCCATACGCTTGAGACGGATCTTGACAGCCACAATTCTCCTGTGTGATGTGATGTGGGCGAGTTGCTAGCCGTGAGCGTGGGGGCACACTCGGCTCGAAAGCTCTGATGGGGTCTGATCGGCCGCCTGATTAGAGGGTCGGGCGGACGGAGACTCGACCCACCATTGTTGCAGAAGAACGACGCGATCCACCAATTCTCGGTGATCGGGTTTCACGGCGCGTCCCTGCGTGACGGCGGAGCGCCTCCTGCGGTCTCCCGACCGGCTCGGCTGGCAGGATGGACGCCGCGCGCGACACCGGACGCCCGCGGCGGACCGACGGAGGGCCTCGAGCATGCGGATCGACTTCACGACCTCGGAGCGGTCGACGCTCGGCATCGAATGGGAGCTCGCCCTCGTCGACCGCGAGACCGGCGATCTGGCCCCGCACGCGCCCGCGATCCTCGCCGACCTCGAGAACCTGAACGACGGCGGCCCCGTGCGATTGACCCACGAGCTGCTGACCAACACCGTCGAGGTCGTGAGCGGGGTCCACCACCGGGTGCCCGACGCGGTCGACGACCTCCGGTCCACCATCGACGCCGTCCACCGCCCCGCCGAGACCCTGGGCGCCGACCTGCTGTGCGCCGGGACGCACCCCTTCGGCCGCTACTCCGACCAGGAGGTCACGCCCGGCAACGAGCGCTACGCGACCCTCATCGACCGGACCCGCTGGTGGGGACGCCAGATGATGATCTGGGGGGTGCACGTCCACGTCGGCATCGACTCCCGCGACAAGGCCCTGCCGATCCTGAACGGCCTCCTGACGTATCTCCCGCACTTCCAGGCGCTGACGGCGTCGAGCCCGTTCTGGGTCGGCGAGGAGACCGGGTACGCCTCGAACCGCGCCCTCATGTTCCAGCAGCTGCCGACCGCCGGGCTGCCCCCGCAGTTCGGCGCCTGGGCGAACTACGAGGAGATGGTCGCCGACATGACGCACACCGGCGTCATCGACCACCACAGCGAGCTCCGCTGGGACATCCGGCCGTCACCGAAGTGGGGCACCCTCGAGACGCGGGTCTTCGACGGCATCGCCACCTTCGAGGAGGTCGGCGCGGTCGCGGCGCTCGTCCAGTGCCTCGTCGACGACATGTCGCAGTCGCTCGACGACGGCGACGAACCGCCGCAGATGCAGCCGTGGTTCGTCCGTGAGAACAAGTGGCGGGCGGCCCGGTACGGGATGGACGCCATCGTCATCCAGAACTCGGACGGCGACGAGCGGCTCGTCACAGACGACCTCCGCGACCTCGTCGTGCGGCTCGAGCCCACGGCCGAACGGCTCGGCTGCCTGGCCGAGCTGCGGTCGCTCGACACGATCGTCGAGCACGGTGCGAGCTACCAGCGCCAGCTGTCGGTGTCGGCCCGCCACGGCGGCGACCTCCGCCCGGTCGTGTCGTCGTTGGTGCGCGAGCTCCGTGAGGGCGTCACCCCGCGGGTCTGAGCCGAGGAGGCGCGGTGCCGGTCGCCGAGGACGTGACCCCTGCCGCGACTCCCCCGGTGCGATCGCACACGGTCGACCGAGCCGGCTGCGACCGAGCCGGCTGCGGCCGAGCCGGCTGCGATCGGGCTGGCTGCAGCCGGGCTAGCTGCGGCCGAGCATCTTCTGCAGCGATGCGAGCTCTTCGGGGGTCGGCGCCTTGTCGCCCTTGCCGCCGCCGAGCCCGAAGCCCGAGCCGGCCGCACCGGGCGAGGCCGCGGGCTTGCCGGTGGCCAGAGCGGCGTTCTGAGCGGCGCGCTTGGCCGGGTTGCCCGCCTTCGAGCCCTTCTTCTTCGCCGCCGGCCGCTTGCCGGCGTACGAGGCGCCGGGGATCGGCCCCATGCCGGGGACCTGGGGCACGCCGCCCTTGGCCACGGTCTTCATCATCTTCGACGCCTGCTCGAAGCGCTGCACGAGCTGGTTGACGTCGGTCACGGTCATGCCGCAGCCCTTGGCGATGCGCAGACGACGCGAACCGTTCAGCAGCTTCGGGAGCTGCCGCTCTTGAGGGGTCATCGACTGGATGATCGCCTCGGTGCGGACGATCTCGCGCTCGTCGAAGTTCTCGAGCTGCTCGCGCATGCCCTTGGCACCCGGCAGCATGCCGAGCATGCCCTTGATCGACCCCATCTTGCGCAGCTGCTGCATCTGCTTGAGGAAGTCGTCGAGGGTGAACGAGTCGGTCGCGATCTTCTGCGCGACCGCCATCGCCTCGTCTTCGTCGAACGCCTGCTGAGCCTGCTCGATGAGCGAGAGGATGTCGCCGAGGTCGAGGATGCGGCTGGCCATGCGGTCGGGGTGGAACGGCTCGAAGTCGTCGAGCGACTCGCCGGTCGAGGCGAACATGATAGGCCGACCGGTGACGGACGCGACGCTCAGCGCCGCACCGCCGCGCGCGTCGCCGTCGAGCTTCGACAGCACGACGCCGGTGAAGTCGACCCCCTCCTGGAAGGCCTTCGCCGTCGCCACGGCGTCTTGACCGATCATCGCGTCGATGACGAAGAGCACCTCGTCGGGGTCGACGGCCTTCCGGATGTTCGCGGCCTGCTTCATCATGTCGGCGTCGACGCCGAGTCGACCGGCGGTGTCGACGATGACCGTGTCGTAGACCTTGTCGCGCGCGAACTTGATGGCCTGCTTGGCGACCTTCACGGGGTCGCCCACGCCGTTGCCCGGCTCGGGGGCGAAGACGGCGGCGCCGGCCTGCTCGCCGACCACCTGCAGCTGCTGCACCGCGTTGGGTCGCTGGAGGTCGGCCGCGACGAGCAGCGGCGTGTGACCGTCTTTGGCGAGCCACTTCGCCAGCTTGCCGGCGAGGGTCGTCTTGCCCGCGCCCTGGAGACCGGCGAGCATGATCACGGTGGGCGGGTTCTTCGCGAACTCGAGACGACGCTGCTTGCCGCCGAGGATCTCGACCAGCTCTTCGTTGACGATCTGCACGACCTGCTGGGCGGGGTTCAGCGCCTTGCTGACCTCGTCGCCCAGGGCGCGCTCGCGCACCGTCGTCGTGAACGCCTTGACGACCTCGAAGGCGACGTCGGCGTCGAGCAGTGCGCGCCGGATCTCCCGGACGGTGCTGTCGACGTCGGCAGGGCTGAGCTTGCCCTTGTTGCGGAGGTTCTTGAAGGTGTCCGCGAGGCGGTCGGAGAGCGTTCCAAATGTGGCCATGGTGACGACAGCTTAACCGACGCCGCGCCTCCTGCGATCGAGTCGCCCTGCCCGGGCGGGGCGGGCCGCGACTACGCGATGAGGTTCTGGACGAAGACGTGCGGGGTGAAGCCGGTCAGATCGCCGATGCCCTCGCCCTGACCGACCAGCTTGATGGGGATGCCGGTCTGCTCTTGCACGGCCAGGACGAACCCGCCGCGGGCCGAGCCGTCGAGCTTCGTCAGCACGAGACCGGTCACCCCCGCGTGCTCGATGAACGCCTGAGCCTGCGCGAGACCGTTCTGGCCGGTCGTCGCGTCGAGCACGAGCAGCACCTCGGCGATCTCGGTCTGCTTCTCGACGACGCGCTTGATCTTGCCAAGCTCGTCCATCAGGCCGGACTTCGTCTGCAGTCGCCCCGCGGTGTCGATCAGCACGATCTCGATGCCCTCGCGCATGGCCAGCTCGACCGTCTGGTAGGCCACCGAGGCAGGGTCCTGGCCGGGCTGCTGCGGGCGCACGATGCGCGCCCCGGCCCGGTCGGCCCAGGTCGCGACCTGCTCGACGGCCGCCGCACGGAAGGTGTCGGCCGCCCCGACGACCACCGACCGGTCGTAGTTGCGGAGGAACTTCGCGAACTTGCCGATCGTCGTCGTCTTGCCGACCCCGTTCACCCCGACCATCAGCACGACCGCCGGTCGGTTGCTCAGCTTGAGGGTGGAGTCGAGCTTCGACAGACGCTCTTCGAGCACCTCGCGGAGCATGCGCTTCAGGTCGGCCGGATCGGTCGTGCTGTAGCGCTGCACCTTCGCGCGGAGGTCGTCGACGACCTGCTCGGTGACGTCGGGGCCGAAGTCGGCCCCGATCAGGGCCTCCTCGAGGTCGTCCCAGGTGGTCTCGTCGATCGTCTTCTTCGCGAACATGCCACGGAGTGCACCGGAGAGGGACCAGGGGGAAGCCATGTGCGCCAGCTTATTCGGCCATCGGCGGACGTGCAGACCGTGCAGAGGCTGTAAGCTCGGCGAGTTGAAGGGGAGTACTCCCGCGCGGTGGCGTCGTCAATACGGAAGAGACCGATCTCGACCCGGTGCACCGGTTCGCAAGCGTTCGAGAGGACGCCCCGCGAGTGGAGGAGACCTTCGGTACCCGCTGCGTACTGGAGGTACGAACATGGACGTCCATTTCATCACCTGGGCGATCACCATCGCCGGCATCATCGGCCTGCTCTTCTTCGACTTCTTCAGTCACGTGCGGACCCCCCACGAGCCGACCATCAAGGAGTCGGCCATCTGGTCGGGTGTCTACATCGGCATCGCGATCCTGTTCGGCGTCGGCGTCGGCGTCTTCTCGAACTGGACCTTCGGCGGCGAGTACTTCGCCGGCTACGTCACCGAGAAGGCCCTCTCGGTCGACAACCTCTTCGTCTTCCTGATCATCATGACGAGCTTCGCCGTGCCGCGGATCTACCAGCAGAAGGTCCTGCTCGTCGGCATCGCGATCGCCCTGCTCTCGCGAGGTCTCTTCATCGCCGCCGGCGTCGTCATCATCGAGAACTTCTCGTGGGTCTTCTACCTGTTCGGTCTGCTGCTCTTCTGGCTCGCCTACAGCCAGGTGCGCGGCGGTCACGACGACAAGGACGAGGCCGACAGCAAGCTGATCCGCACGCTCCGCCGCATCATCCCCACCTCGAAGGACTACGACGGTCAGAAGCTGACCACGAAGGTCGACGGCAAGCGTCTCTTCACCCCGCTCTTCCTGGTGATGGTCGCCATCGGCCTGACCGACGTGCTCTTCGCGCTCGACTCCATCCCGGCCATCTTCGGTCTGACACAAGAGGCGTACATCGTCTTCACGGCGAACGCCTTCTCGCTGCTGGGGCTCCGTCAGCTGTACTTCCTGATCTCGGGTCTGCTCGAGCGCCTCGTCTACCTCGCTCAGGGGCTCGCGGTCATCCTCGCGTTCATCGGCGTCAAGCTGCTGTTCCACGCCCTGCACGTCAACGAGGTGCCGTTCATCAACGGCGGCGAGCCGATCGACTGGATCCCCGAGATCCCCATCTGGTTCTCGCTCGGCTTCATCCTGCTGACGATCGCCGTCGCCACGGTGCTGAGCCTCGCGAAGACGCGACGTGACGCCCGCACGGCGGCGGCCTCGGCCGACCGCCCCGGCGTCGCGAGCAGCACCGACGACGACCACTAGCCCCACCCGTCGTGCGGTCGCGCCTCGCGGCCGCACGACACGGATCCACAGGAACGGAACTCCCCCATGCGCCTCGAACTCATCCGCCACGGTCAGACCGACTGGAACCTCAACGACAAGCTGCAGGGTTCGTCGGACATCCCGCTGAACGAGACCGGACGAGGGCAGGCGCACGAGGCGGCGCGGCTGCTCGCCGGCGTCGAGTGGAGCGCCATCGTGTCGTCGCCGCTCGGTCGTGCTCGAGAGACCGCTCGCATCATCGCCTCCGAGCTGGGCATCGAGCTCGGCGACGCGTACGACGAGCTGATCGAACGCGACTACGCGTCTCACGAGGGCCGCACCCCCGAGTCGCCCATCCCCGACGAGCCCAACGCCGACTACCCCGACATCGAGCCCCGCGAGTCGGTCGCCCGCCGCGGCATCGGCGCCCTCGAGACGATCCGCGACACGCGCCTCCCGCTCGACGGCGACGACGCCCACATCGTCGTCGTCTGCCACGGGACGATCATCCGCTTCGTGCTGTCCGAGATCCTCGGCCGCGAGGTCGGGCACATCGAGAACGCGGCCGCGAACACGGTCGAGTGGGATGGCACCGCCTGGCACGTGCTGAGCATCAACGGCGGGGTCGTCGACACCGACATCGACTGACGACGCCGAGTCGAGAGCACGAGCCGAGGAGGCGCGATCAGGTCGGTCGCGCCTCCTCGGCTCGTCGATGCGACCCGTCGGGGGCCGCCTGAGGCCCGGAGCGCCCCGGATGCGTCATGTCGATGCGGGCAGCCACCGGACCGTCACGAGCCGGCCGAGAGCTCCGCCACGACGCGCTGACCGACGACGGCGCTGACGCCGTCCTGCCGCATCGAGACGCCGTAGAGGGCGTCCGCGATCTCCATCGTGCGCTTCTGGTGCGTGATGACGATGAGCTGGCTGTTCTCGCGGAGGTCCTCGAAGATGGCGAGCAGACGGCCGAGGTTCGCGTCGTCGAGGGCCGCCTCGACCTCGTCCATGATGTAGAACGGGCTCGGTCGGGCCTTGAAGATGGCGATCAGCAGGGCGACAGCGGCCAGCGACCGCTCGCCGCCCGAGAGCAGCGACAGACGCTCGATCTTCTTGCCGGCGGGTCGCACGGTCACCTCGATGCCCGTCGCGAGGAGGTCGTCGGGGTCGGTGAGCTGCAGCGACCCCGTGCCTCCCGGGAACAGGATCGGGAACACCCGGTCGAAGGCCGCCTGCGTGTCGGCGAAGGCGCTGCCGAAGATCGTCTGCATCGTCGAGTCGATGTCGTCGATGATCGTGAGGAGATCGGCGCGGGTGCGGGTGAGATCGGTCAGCTGCTCGGACAGGAACGCGTGCCGCTGCTCGAGCGCCGCGAACTCCTCGAGGGCCAGGGGGTTGACGCGACCGAGTCGGGCGAGCTTCTTCTCGGCCTTCGCCAGCCGCGCCTCCTGCTCGGCACGGTCGAACGGGCTGCCCTCGGACCCGGGCCCGTCGTCGACGCCGCCCTCCGAGGGCGCCGCGTCCGAGGGCGCCGCGTCGGCGGGCGCCTCGTCGGCGCGAGCCGCCTCGGCCGGCACGGGCACGTCGGGGCCGTACTCGGCGATCAGGACGTCCTCGACGAGACCGAGCCCCGAGGCGGCCCGGTCGAGCAGCCCCGACAGGTGCAGGCGCTTCTTGTGCAGCTCCATCTCGAGGCCGTGCACGCTCTCGGTGACGGCGTCGAGACGCTCTCGGACCGACCGGGCGTCACGGCGCAGGGCGGCGAGCTCGTCGTTGCGGCCGGCGCGGGCGCGTTCGGCCTCGGCCAGCTCGCGACGCGCCTCGTCGAGCGACCGGGCCACGGCGTCGATGGTCGGCGGCAGCGCGGTGAGCACCGACGAGGTCGACGCCATCTGCCGCTGACGGATCACCGTGCGGCGCGCCTGCCGTTCGGCCGCCTCGCGCTGCTCGTCGAGCTGCCGCTGCAGCGTGACCGCGCGGGCGGCCTCGGCCCGCACGCGCTCGCGCACCGTCTCGAGCACGACGCGTCGTTCGAGCTCGGCGGCACGGGCGGCCTCGACCTCGTCGAGGAGACCCTGGCGGGCCGACACGTCGAGCAGCGGTCGGGGCCTCGCGCGGTGCACCTCGTCGGCGGCGGCCGCCTCGTCGACGATCACGGCCGCCTCGTCGGCGGACCTGCTCGCGACGACCAGTGCCGACCGCAGGCGCTCGACCTCGGCCTCGGCGGCGTCGACCCGGGCGCGCAGACGACCGAGGCGCTGCTCGTGGTCGACGACCCGCGCCTCCTGCGCCTTCGCCTGCGCAGCCGACGCTGCGGCCAGTGCGCGCGCCTCGACGAGTCGGCGCCTCGCCTCGTCATGGTCGGGCGCGAGGTCGGCGAGCGTCGCCTCGACGGCGGTGAGCCGCTCGGCCGCGGCGTCGCGCTCGGCGACCAGCTCGAGCCGGGAACGCTCGGCGCCCGAACCGCCCCGCAGCACGTAGTCGGTGAGCACCTCGCCCGACCGCGTGATGACGGTCACCGGCACGGGGTGCGCGGCGAGGGCCGCTCGGGTCGCCCGGGCGACGTCGAGGTCGTCGGCGACGACGGTGCTCGCCAGCAGACCGAGGACACCAGGAGGCGCGGTGACGACCGAGACGGCGCTCACGGCCCCGGGCGGCAGGGCCACGTCGAGCAGGGTCAGACGGCGTTCGGGCTCGGCGACGACGACCTCGACCCGGCCGAGCTCGCCGACGGTCGCGTGCTCGATGGCGTCGAAGGCCGACGCCGAGTCGTCGGCCAGGACGGAGTCGACCACGCTGCCGAGGGCCGCGGCGACGGCCGCCTCGAACCCGGGGCGCACCTGCACGTGATCGGCCACCCGGCCACGCACGCCCGGTCGCCCGGCCGCCAGGAGCGCGCTCGACCCGTCGGCGCGGTCGAGCGCCAACGACAGGGCCCCGCGCCGGGCGGCCAGGGCGTCGCGCTCGCGCTCGGCCGCGTGCAGGCGGTCGCGGAGCTCGTCGACGCGCTCGCCCAGGGCCGCCGCCTCGCTCTCGGCGGCCGCCTGGGCCGCGACGTGGTCGACCCCGTCGCCCTCGGGCGCCTCGTGGTCGAGGGCCTCGAGCTCGGCGTGCGCGGCGTCACGGCGGGTCTCGGCGGACTGCAGGGCCGTCTCGTGCCGGAGGCGCTCCCCCCGCACCGCCGCGAGTCGCGACCGGGCCAGGTCGAGCGCCGTGCGGAGGCGCCCGGCCTCGAGATCGTGCTTCGAGACGAGAGCGCTCTGGGCGGAGATCTCGTCGTCGAGGGCGTCGAGCGCCCGACGGGCGGAGGCCAGCCCGCCGCGGGCCTCCTCGACGGCCTCGGCGGCGGCCGCGACGTCGCCCTGCAGGCGCTCGGCCTCGTCTCGGGCGTCGGCGACCATGCCCGCCGACACCGTGGTCACGGCGACGGGCTGCTCGGCCTGCTGGGCGAGCAGCTGCAGGCGCTGGCGGGCGAGGCTCGACAGGCTGCGGAGGCGCTCGTGCACGGACTCGAGCTCGAACGCGACCCGTCGCGCCCGGTCGACGTCGTCGCCCGCCATCGACTGCTCGAGGCGCTGCTCGTCTGCGGCGATCTCGCCGAGACGGCCGGCGAGCAGCTCGCGTTCGGCCCTCTGCTCGGCCTCGCTGCTCGACCGGGCGTCGAGGGACCGCTTCAGCCCGACGACCTCGTCGGCGAGGAGTCGCGCCCGGGCGTCGCGCACCACGGCGGCGATCGTCTGCGCCTCGCGGGCGATCTCGGCCTGGCGCCCGAGCGGCTTCAGCTGCCGCCTGATCTCGCCCGCCAGGTCGCTCAACCGCGTCAGGTTCGCCTGCATGGCGTCGAGCTTGCGGAGGGTCTTCTCCTTGCGGCGGCGGTGCTTCAGGATGCCCGCCGCCTCTTCGATGAAGCCGCGCCGCTCCTCCGGAGTCGCCCGCAGCACCGCGTCGAGCTGCCCCTGACCGACGATGACGTGCATCTCGCGCCCCAGACCGGAGTCGCTCAGCAGCTCCTGCACGTCGAGCAGCCGACAGCCCTCGCCGTTGATCGCGTACTCGCTGCCGCCGTTGCGGAACAGCGTGCGACTGATCGTGACCTCGGTGTAGTCGATCGGCAGCGCGCCGTCGCTGTTGTCGATCGTCAGCACGACCTGCGCCCGGCCGAGGGGGCCCCGGGTCGACGTGCCCGCGAAGATGACGTCCTCCATCTTGCCGCCGCGGAGGTTCTTGACACCCTGCTCGCCCATCACCCAGGCGAGAGCGTCGACGACGTTGCTCTTGCCCGATCCGTTCGGGCCGACCACGCAGGTGACCCCCGGCTCGAACGCGAACGTCGTGGGCGAGGCGAACGACTTGAAGCCCTTGAGGGTGAGGCTCTTCAGGTACATGCGCCGCGCCTCCTCGGGTCCTGTCTGCGGGGTGACCGTCGCTCAAGAATAGGTGCGGATGGGTCAGCGGACGCGCTGGCACCTCGGGCAGAAGTGCGACGAGCGGTTCATGAAGGCCTCGCGCACGATCTCGGCTCCGCACCGGGGGCACGGCCTGCCCTGCTGCCCGTACGCGTTGAGGCTGTGACTGAAGTAGCCGGACTGGCCGTTCACGTTGACGTACTGGGCGTCGAAGCTCGTGCCGCCCTCGCCGAGCGCTTTGAGCAGCACGACGCGGACCTCGGCGAGCAGCACCCGTGCGCGGGCCCGCGCGAACGACTCGGTGGGCTGATCGGGGTGCACCCGAGCCGCCCAGAGGCTCTCGTCGGCGTAGATGTTGCCGACGCCGCTGAGCAGCCCCTGATCGAGCAGCGCCCGCTTGACGCCGGTGCGCCGCGCGAGCAGCCGCGTCAGCACCCGGTTCTCGTCGAACGCGGGGTCGAGAGGGTCTCGGGCGATGTGCGAGACCTGCTGCGGCACCCGTCGGACCCAGGCTGCGGCGGTCTCGTCGGCTGCGGACTCGCCGTCGGAGGTGGCGCCGCCTGCGGGGGCCGGAGAGCCGAGGAGGCGCGCTCCGGAGAACCCCGCAGGTCGCCCGTCGAGGGTGGGCACCGTGTCGTCGAGAGCCATCGAGCCGAAGATGCGCTGGTCGACGAAGGCGAGCCGGACCGGCCCGTGCGCGGGGCTCTCGACGTCGAGCCGGATGCGCATCAGGCGGTCGGGCTCGGCGTCGCGACTGCGGAGCAGCACCTGACCGCTCATGCCGAGGTGGGCGACGAGGGCGAGGGGCTGCTTGTGCGGCGCCGCGGGCTCGAAGGGGAACCAGAGGAACTTGCCGCGACGGACCGCCGCGTCGATCGTGCCGCCCACGAGCCGGTCGACGAAGTCGTCGGACGGACCGCGATGACGCTTGAGCGACCGGTGGTCGAGCACGTCGACACCGGTCACGACGGCGCCCGCGACGACGGGCTGCAGCCCGGCGCGGACGACCTCGACCTCGGGGAGCTCGGGCACCGCTCAGAGACCGTCGACCGGTGTGCTGAGTCGCGTCCACGCCTCGAGGGCCGCGGACATCTCGGCCTGCTTCTTGCTGCTGCCGATGCCGGTCGCGACGTCGTCGCCGCCCAGGCGGACGCTGGCGTGGAACCTCTTGTCGTGATCCGGGCCGCTGTCGCTGACGTGATAGGTCGGCATGCCGCGCCCGAGCGAGGCCGCGAGCTCTTGCAGACTCGTCTTCGGATCCATCGCGGCGCCGAAGCGGTCGGGATCGTCGAGCAGAGGTGCGATCAAGCGGAGGACGAGAGCGGTCGCCGTGTCTCCGCCGGCGTCGAGATAGGTCGCGCCGATGATCGCCTCGACCGTGTCGGCGAGGATCGAGGGCTTGTCGCGCCCGCCGGTCAGCTCTTCTCCCCGACCGAGTCGGAGGTGGTCGCCGAGACCGATGACCCGGGCGGCCTCGGCCAGCGCCACCGTGCTGACGAGACTGGCGCGTCGCTTGGCGAGGTCGCCCTCGTCGAGATCGGGGTTCGCCGTGAAGAGCATGACCGTGACGGCCTGCCCGAGGATGGAGTCACCGAGGAACTCGAGACGCTCGTTGTTGGCGATGCCGCCGTTCTCGTACGCGTACGAGCGGTGGGTCAGCGCGAGATCGAGCAGTTCGGGTCGGATGTCGATGTCGAGGCGTGACAGCAGATCAGCCCGGTCGGCGCGGAGGCGCGACTCGGGCTGATCAGAAGTCGACGTCATCTCGACACCGCCGAGGGAGACGTGATCACGACGGGAGTGCTCAGACGTCGGCGACCTTGCGGCCCTTGTACTCCATGTACAGGGCTGTGCCGGCGCTGTCCTCGACGACCTTCGCGCGGTGCGGGAGGCTGTAGGTGACCTTGCCGTTCTCGATGGTCTTGACGAGCTGGACCGGCGTCGCCTTCCACTGCGAGCGACGGGCGTGCGTGTTCGAGCGTGACTGCTTCCGCTTCGGAACGGCCATGAGCATCTCTTCTCTCTTGCGGCTCCCCCGCAGGGGGCCTGGTCTGACTGGTGGGTGACGCGGTGGTGTGATGCGGCCCGGGGAGGCCGCCGGCCACCCCTACCGACGCGAGTCGGTGTCGGGCGAGCCCTCGGCAGGTGCCGATTCAGCCTGGAACCCGGTGAGTGCCGACCAGCGGGGGTCGATGTCCTCTTCGGGCTGGTAGTCGTGGATGTCTTCGATCCGTTCACCCGTGGCGGGGTCGAGTCCAGGACAATCCGGCCGACAGACCGGCTGGAAGGGCAGTGACAGAACCACTGCGTCTCTGACCACAGGTTCAAGATCCACGTGGTCGTCGTGAACCTGATAGTCAAAAGCTTCGTCGACAGCGTACGCGAAAAGCTCGGCGAAATCGACTTCCACCGGCTCGGAGAGCGGTTTCAGGCATCGGCTGCACTCGCCGGTCGCCGTGCCCGACACGTGCGTCGAGACCAGGATGCCGTCGTGCAGACCCTCGAGCCGCACGTCGAGGCGGAGCGGATCGCCCGCCGCGACCGAGATCTGGCCCTCGCCGAGCCGCTCGGGGACCACGACGTCGAGCGTGCGCTCGCGCATCTCGCCCGGGCGGTGCATGAGGTCGTACACCGGGAGCGTGTAGGGGGTCAGGTTGAAATGAGGCACGGGAGACGAGTTTACGCCGTCGACCCGGTCTTCGCAGGGGAGGTCGCGAACAGCGATCGCGGCGCGAACCGCGCGGCGAGGCGGTCACGCGCACTCGACGCCGAACGGAGGCCGTCGACCACGAGCCGGGCGTCCGCCCTCGTGCCGTCGGGGGCGGCGACCCCGCCGTACCGCTCGCTCTGCAGGGCGGCGACCAGGCGGTCGAGGGCGACCCGCGCCTCCTCGGTCTCCGGTCGTGACGAGAGTCTCGTGCGGAGGAGCGCCGCGGCCGCGGTGGGCGTCGCCCCCGATGGGACGTGCAGCCCCAGATCGGCGGCCGTGTCGACGACCTCGTTCCAGACGGCGAGCGCGACGTCGGGCGGCGGGGTGACCCATCGACGTCGGCGGCGCCCGGCACGGAGCACCGAGGGCACGATCAGCACGACCGCGAGCAGCACGAGGGCGATCAGACCGGCCGAGCCGAGGCCGGGGCCGCCCGTGCCCGAGGCGGAGCCCGCGGCGGTCGGATCGGACGCGTCGGCGGACGGCGTCGCGGAGGGGGTCTGGGCCGGCGCGTCGTCGGCGGAGGGCGTGGGGGTCGCGGCGTCGTCGGCCGTCGGCGCGGCGCTCGGCTCGACACCCGTGGGCTGGAGGTACGCCTGCGGGCTGCCCAGGCCCACGGTCGGCTCGAAGGGCACCCAGCCGAGCCCCTCGAAGTACAGCTCGGGCCAGGTGTGCAGGTCGTCGCTGCTCACGCGACGCTCGGCCTCGGCCCCGAAGCCCGTCGACTCGCCGGGCAGGAACCCGACCGCGACCCGCGAGGGGATGCCGAGCGTCCGCGCCATGACGGCCATCGACGAGGCGAAGTGCACGCAGTATCCGCTGCGGACCTCGAGGAAGGTCTGCACGGCCTCGAGACCGCTGCCGTCGTAGCCCTGATCGACGGGGGTCTCCTCGGAGTAGGTGAAGTCGCCGTCTCGGAAGAAGTCCTGGAGGGCCACGGCGGCGTCGAAGTCGTTGGGGGCGTCGGCCGTCACCTCGGAGGCCAGCGCGATCACGCTCTGGGGCACCCCGTCGATCGAGAGGTAGTCGGCCATCGCGGTGTCGTCGCCGGCCGACGACGCGACGACCTGGTCGCGGGTGGGGTCGACCGGAGCGCTCTCGACCGTGTAGTCGAGGCCCTGCGTGCCGGTCGTCGTGCTGCGGACGGTCACCCCCGACTCGTCCACGACCTCCCACTCGTCGCCGAGGCCCTCGATCCGGGTGGCCGGCACCGGCACCGGCAGGTAGGGGCTGCGGAGCGAGCCGACGTCGATCTCGGTGGTCACGGCCCGGCGGTCGGTGGCCTCGGCGACGCCGGGAGCGGCCGGGAGCCGGTCGAGGGTCGCCTCCGGGTCGGACTCGCCCTCGGCGGGGCTCCACGAGCGACCCGAGAAGTCGACGAGGTCGACGAGCTTCAGGTACTCGCCGTCGGCGTCGGAGGACCGGTAGGTCAGCACCGTGACCGGGGCGCCGCGACGCAGGTCGTCGCCCAGGTCGATGATCGGATTGACGCCGGTGGCCAGCCCGAGACCGGAGCCGCCCGTGCCGGCGAGGGGCGCGAGGCCGCCGAGGGGCACGGTGGCCGTCAGCAGGCCGGCGACGCCGAGCGCGGCCAGACCCCCGACGAGACCGCCGCGCGTGGGGTGCCGGCCCGTGGCCAGCGCCAGGAGCACGAGGAAGAGCAGCACGGTCGCCACGACGAACGGCCAGCTCGTCTCGACCCCTGGCACGAACGCCGGCACGGCGAGGACGACGACCGGCACCACCCCCGTGAACGCGGGCAGCTGCCCGACGGACGAGACGAGGTCGATCAGCACGGCCGCCGCCAGGACCGACACGAGCACCGTCGCGAGCACGCCGTCGGTGACGTCGAGGGGCGCCGCCTCGCCGACGATGGCCGCCTCGGCCTGATCGGCGAGGTCGCGCATCCGCTGCAGCGTCGCCGACGTGGGGATCACGCCGAGGACGGCCGTGCCGCCCGAGACGAAGGCGCAGGTCACGGCCGAGCCCGCGACGGCGCCCACGATCCAGCCGACCCAGGCCGGCGCCCGGAGGCCCCGGACGGCCAGCGAGACGCCGAGCACCACGGCGGAGACGAATGCGGCGGCGAACCACCAGCCCGTCCCGACGAACAGCGGATGGAGGCTCGCCAGCGACGCGACGAACACGAGCCAGGCGAAGAGGGTGGGCAGCCACGAGGCGGCGGCGACGCGCACCACCGGGCGCCGGAGCGGGGCGTCAGTCATCGAGCGGCCTCGCCCCGAGCACGACGTCGGCGACGGGATCGCCGGACGAGACCTCCACCACGCGCCAGCCGGCGTCGCGGAGGGCGGCCGCCACCCGATCGGGGCCGAGGGTCTCCGCACCGGTGACGCCGCCCCGCGATGCGGTCGTCTCGCTGAAGCCGAGGGGCGGCGAGACGACGAGTGCGACGGCGGACGAGCCGACGCCCCGCGAGCGCCCGAGCGACTCGAGCTCTCGCGGCCGGAGACCCGACACGACGGCGACGACGGGCTCACGCGGCGCGGCGGGCGCGGCCGAGCGGTGGCCGGCGTCGCCCAGCCGGAGGTCCGCGAGCGACTCGAGGTACGCGGCGGTCGAGTCGGGGTCGTTGCGGGCGACGACGTCGCCCTCGGGAGTCGTCGCCTGGGCCACGGAGCCGCTGCGCCCGAACTCGACACCCAGGGTCGCGACGACCGAGACGGCCCACTCGAAGGCGTCGCTGACGGCCGACCCGTCGGAGCCCGTCCGGGCGTCGGACCAGCCGTCGACCCCCGTCGAGAGCACGAGGCGGGCGCTCGGCAGGCCGTGCTGCTCCTCCTGCCGCACCATGAGCTCGTCATGACGGGCCGAGGCCTTCCAGTGGACGCGCCGCATGGGATCTCCGCGTCGGTACTCGCGGGTGACGGGGTCGTCGTCTCCACCGGCCAGGCTGTGCTCCCGCTGACGGCGGGCGCCGTCCCCGAGGGCGCGGGACTCGGCACCGAGCCCCAGGTCGTGGACCTCGGGCACGACGAGCAGCTCGGTACTGCCGGGGGCGACGACCCGACGCCGGGCGACGCCGAACGACTCGATCAGATCGACGTGCAGAGGCCCGACGCGGTGTCGCCCGCGCGGCAGGCCCTCGTGACGGAACACGGCCGAGGAGGCGCGGCCCGGCACGAGCGTGATCCCCACCGCCTCGGATGCCCTGGTGCGGCGCCAGCCGACGTCGTCGCGGAGGCCGATGCGGCCCCCCGCGCCGCCGGGGGCGGTCAGGGTCACGGTCTCGTCGACGGACCAGCCGGCCATGCCGCGATCGGGCGAGAAGCGCCGGGCGACCGTGATCAGGGGGCGTCGGAACAGCAGCGAGACGAGCACGGCCACCACCAGGACGACCAGGGTCGTGCCGGCGAAGACGAGCGCCGGAGACGGGACGACGGCTCCCGTCGCGACGAGGGCGACGCCGACGCCGACGACCGCGCCGCCGCGCAGGGTCGGCCGGGGCGCTCCCCCGCGGGTGATGCCCGTCTGCGCACGCACGCCCGGCCGCGCCGGCACGTCGCCGTGCGGCGTCGGCGGCGCCGCGACCCGATCGGTCACGGTCAGCGCGCGTCGCCGAGGGGGACGGGAGTCGCCGCGACGACGTCCGCCACGACGTCGTAGGCGGCCGAGACCGCCCCGGCACCGGCTCGCCCGGCGAGGATGATGCGGTGACCGAGCACCGGCCCGCTCATGGCGTCGATGTCGTCGGGCACGACGAACTCGCGACCGTTGAGCGCCGCCCACGACTTCGACGCGCGCATCAGCTGCAGGGTGGCCCGCGGGCTCGCGCCGAGTCGGACGTCGGGGTGCACGCGCGTGGCCTGGACGACGGCGACGGCGTAGCGCTCGACGGCCTCGGCCGTGTAGACGGCGCGGACGGCGGCGATCATGCGGCGGAGGTCGGTCAGCGACACGAGGGGCTTCAAGACGTCGAGCGGGCTGACCCGTTCACGCTGCTGCACCATGCGGAGCTCGCTCTCGGCGTCGGGGTAGCCGAGCGAGATGCGCGCCATGAACCGGTCGCGCTGCGCCTCGGGAAGCGAGTACGTGCCCTCCATCTCGACCGGGTTCTGCGTCGCGACGACGAGGAACGGATCGGGCAGGGGGTGCGTGATGCCGTCGACCGTCACCTGGCGCTCCTCGAGGCTCTCGAGCAGGGCGGACTGCGTCTTCGGGGACGCGCGGTTGATCTCGTCGCCGATGACGACGTTGGCGAAGACCGGGCCGGGCTTGAACTCGAACCCCCCGGAGGGCCGGTCGAAGACCGAGACGCCGGTGATGTCGCTGGGCAGCAGGTCGGGGGTGAACTGGATGCGCGTGACGGTGGCGTCCACGGCCTTGGCGAGCGCGCGCGCCAACTGGGTCTTGCCGACCCCCGGGACGTCCTCGATCAGGAGGTGCCCCTCGGCGAGCAGCACGGTCAGGGCCGTGCCGATGGCGCCGTCCTTGCCGTCGATGACGGTGCCGATGGCCTCGAGGATCCCCCGAGCGCGTCGCTGCACCTCGACCAGCGGCATGAGGCCCTCGTCGGCGGAGGCGCTCGGCCGGTCGGCGGGACGGCTGGTCGTTGTCATCGGATCGCTTTCTGAGGAGTGATCGAGCGGTTCGGCGGGAGGAGCGTCACACGGTGTTCGGAACGGACCCCCTCGAGGAGGCGGTCGTCGCGATCACCCGGTGCGTCTCAGGTGGTCTCGAGGTACTCCGCGACGACCCTCGGCACGTACGGCGACACGTCGCCGCCGAGCCCCGCGACCTGCCGGACGAGCGAGCTCGAGACGTGCGCGTGGGCGGGGTCGGGCAGGAGGAAGACGGTCTCGACGCCGGCGAGGCTGCGGTTCATGATCGCCATCGGCGTCTCGTAGGCGACGTCGACCTGCGAGCGGATGCCCTTCACCAGCACGCTGGCGCCGACGTCGGTGCAGTAGTCGACGAGCAGACCCATGCTCCAGCTGTGCACGCTGACGGTCTCGGGCAGCCCGGCCTCACGCAGAGCGGCCGTGAGCAGCGAGACCCGCTGGGTGAGCGGGAGCAGAGCCGACTTGTCGGGGTTGTGCACCACGAGCACATGCACCTGGTCGAAGATGTTGGCGGCCCGGGCGATCACGTCGATGTGGCCGAGGGTGACGGGGTCGAACGACCCGGGGACGACGGCGATCCTGCTCATGCGGACACAGTAGCGGCCCGGCCCGGGAGGTTGGCCGAGCATCCACCGGACGTCGGGAGCGCAGGCGGAGATGTCAGTTCTTGCCCATCGCCTCGCGTCCGCGATCGTCGAGCCGTCTCGCGATGGCCGCGGCCAGGGCGGGGTGGTCGGCCAGGCGCGGGTCGTCGTCGAGCACCTCGGCCGCGTGCTCTCGCGCGAGGCCGATCAGGTCGCCGTCGCGGGCGACCCTCAGCAGTCGGAGCGACGACCGGCCGCCGGACTGCAGGTTGCCGAGCACGTCGCCCTCGCGGCGCAGGTCGAGGTCGACCTGGGCTAGCTCGAAGCCGTCGAGGGTCGACGCCACGGCGTCGACCCTCTCGCGGGCGACGGAGTCGGCCGGCGCGGACGTCACGAGCAGGCACAGACCCGCGTGACCGCCTCGACCGACGCGCCCCCGCAGCTGGTGCAGCTGCGAGACGCCGAACCGGTCGGCGTCGAGCACGACCATGGTCGAGGCGTTGGGCACGTCGACACCGACCTCGATCACCGTCGTCGCGATGATCATGTCGATGTCGCCGGCGGCGAACCGGCGCATGACGTCGTCCTTCTCGTCGGACGACATGCGACCGTGCAGCGGCTCGATGACGAGACCGTCGAGCACCGGCAGCGAGGCCGTCAGCGCGACGATGCCCTCGACGCTCGCCCGGGGCGGGGGCGCAGGCGGCTGGTCGCCCCCGTTCTGCCCGTCGGCGCCCGCCGATCGAGCGCCGCCGCCGGGCTCGGAGTCGCCGCCCGGCCCCGTGTCGTCGCCGGGCCCCGCGTCGTCGCCGGGCTCCGTCGTGACGGCGTCGATGGCAGGGCAGACCACGAAGACCTGGCGCCCCGCCGCGATCTCCTCCGCGGAGCGCTGCCAGACGCGGTCGACCCAGCCCGGGTGCTCGGCGAGCGGCACGACGAACGACTCGATCGGCTGACGCCCCTTCGGCAGCTCGGCGATGGTCGAGATGTCGAGGTCGCCGAACACCGTCATCGCGACGGTGCGGGGAATGGGCGTCGCCGTCAGCACCAGCACGTGCGGCGGGGTGGCGCCCTTCTTGCGGAGCGCCTCCCGCTGATCGACGCCGAAGCGGTGCTGCTCGTCGACGACGACGAGCCCGAGGTCGAAGAACCCGACCGTCTCGCTGATCAACGCGTGCGTGCCGACGACGATGTGCGCCTGACCGCTGACGATCGAGAGGAGCGCCTTCTTGCGCTGGGCCGTGGTCATCTGCCCCGTGAGCAGGGTCGGCCGCAGCCGGGCGGACAGGTCGGGGCCGAGGGTCGCCGTGATCGAGCGGAGGTGCTGTGCGGCCAGCACCTCGGTCGGGGCGAGCAGCGCCGACTGCCCCCCGCTCTCGGCGACCGCGAGCATCGCCCGCAGCGCGACGAGCGTCTTGCCCGAGCCGACCTCGCCCTGGACGAGCCGGTTCATGGGGACCTCGGCCTCGAGGTCGCGGGTGATCTCGTCGCCGACGAGACGCTGATCGCCCGTGCGCTCGAAGGGCAGGGCCGCGTCGAACAGGTCGAGCATGCCCCCCGCGAGGGCACGACGGGGTGTCGCCGCCGACCGGCGGACGAGGGCGCGCTGCTGCAGCAGAGCGCTCTGCAGCACGAACGCCTCGTCGAAGCGCAGGCTGTCGCGGGCCGTGAGGTGGTCACGGTCGGTCTCGGGTCGGTGGATGCGCTCGTACGCCTCGGCCAGGGGCATCAGATCGAGCTCGGCACGGACCGCGGCCGGCACGGCGTCGTCGATCGGCGGCAGCGAGTCGAGCAGCACCTCGACCGACTTCTGCACCTGCCACGACGCCACGGAGGCGCTCGCGGGGTAGATCGGGATCGGCTGCTTCGCCCACTTCTGCGCCTCGGCGTCGCCCACGCCCGCGACCGCCTCGTGCGAGGCGTCGAAGAGCTCGTAGTCGGGGTGCGCCAGCTGCCGCAGCCCGCGGTAGTCGCCCACCTTGCCGGCGAAGATGCCCCGGGCGCCCGGCACGAGGTCTTTCGCGCGCCACGCCTGGTTGAAGAAGGTGAGGGTCAGGATGCCCTGGCCGTCGCCGATGCGGACCTCGAGGATCGACCCGCGGCGAGCGCGCATCGTGCGCTCGCGCACGTCGAGCACCTGGGCCACGATCGTGACCGATTCGCCGAGCGGCAGCTGATCGAGCGCCGTCAGCTCACCCCGCCGGGCGTACCGCCTCGGGAAGTGCGTCAGCAGATCGCCGACGGTGCGGAGGCCGAAGGCCTTCTGCAGGGCCGTGGCCGTGCGGCCGCCCAGGGCACCGGCGAGGGAGGCGTCGAGGGGTGAGTCGGGCACGACCCCACGCTACTGCCCGCCTCCGACACCGGTGCCCGGGCTCACGCGCGCCACGGGCGGGCGGCCTCAGAGGGTGAAGTCGTACCCGCCGGAGGCGCGGGTCGACGCCGCGAGCTCGGTCGCGTGCCGGTCGTCGTTCACCTCGAGGGCCCGCAGCTGCCGTGACACCCCGCGTGCCGACTGCTTGCAGAACCCGACGGCGAGGCGACGTTCGGCGTCGGAGTCGACCCGCGCCTCCTGCAGGGCCGTCGACGCCCGCGACAGCACGGCCGTCTGCGCGTAGATGCCGCTCGCGGCGTCGGCGAGGCGCTTCTGCACGAGCTGTCTCTCCTGCACCTTCCTGCCGTGCTTGCGGAGCGCCCCCTCGGTGCGCTCGCGCAGCCGCGACACCTGGTCGCCGAGCTCCGCTGCCTGCTTGGCGAGCTCGGGGTGCACTCCGACCGGGCGATCGGGTCGGAGCCGACGCTGCACGCGACCCGCGACGTACGGCGCCAGCACGCCCAGCGCGCGACCGGGGGCGCCGATGCTGAGCGACGCGACGTCGGGCAGCTCCTCGCTGAGCGTCTTGAGGCCGTTCAGGGCGACGAAGGCGCGCAGGACGTCGTTGGCCCCCTCGAAGATCGGGAAGATGCGGAAGTCGCGCAGCGCCTTCGACAGCGGGTGCCCCTCCATGTACGCCTCCCCGCCGTGCAGCTGCACGGCCCGGTTGAGCGCGTACCAGCCCGTGTCGCTCGCGGCGACCTTCGTCATCGCCGACTCGAGCGCGAAGTCGGTGTCGCCGCGGTCGACGAGACCGGTGGTCAGATAGGACATCGACTCGATGCCGTAGATCTGCTGCGTCATCCAGGCGAGCTTGTCGCCGACCATCTCGAAGTCCGCGAGCGGTCTGCCGAACTGGTGACGCGCCTCCGTGTGCTCGAGACTCAGCTGGAGGAACCTCTTCATGCCGCCCGCGATCGCCGTGCCCATCGACATGCGACCGTTGTTGAGCGTGTTCACCGCGATGCGGAAGCCGTCGCCGGGTTCGCCGAGCAGGTTCTCGGCGGGCACCCGGACGTCGTTGAAGCGCACCCGCTGCAGGTGGTTGGCCTTCAGGCCGTGCGTCTCGAACCGCGGGCCGGTGCTCAGCCCGTCCATGCCCTTCTCGACGATCAGCGCGACGTGCCCGAGGTCGCTCTGCGCGAAGACCGTCAGGACGTCCTTGTCGCCGTTGCCGATCCAGCGCTTCTCGCCGTTCAGCAGCCAGCTGCCGTCGCTCTGCCGCTCGGCCCGGGTCTCGAGCGCGTAGGCGTCGCTGCCCACGTTGGGCTCGGTGAGCACGAAGGCCGCGAGCTTCCGGCCGCTCGCCAGGTCGGGCAGCCAGCGGGCCTTCTGATCGTCGGTGCCGTAGAGGTGCAGCGGCTTGGTGCCGATCGACTGGTGCACGCCCATGACGGTGGCGAGGGTGCCGTCGACCCGGCCGAACTCCTCGTAGACGCGGCAGTAGGCGCTCTGACCGAGACCGAGACCGCCGTACTCCTCCGACACGAAGAGCCCCATCAGACCGCGCTCGCCCAGCTCGCGGACCAGGTCGTCGCCGATCCAGCCCTCGCGCTCGGCCTTCAGCGGGTCGTAGCCGGCCAGCACCTCGCGCGCCGACGCCGACACCGTCTCGACCCGCGCCTTCTCGGCCGCCGACATGTGCGGGAACGGCAGCACCAGCTCGGAGGCGATCCGCCCCGCGAACAGGGACTTGGTGAACGAGGGCCGGACAGTACGATCAACGCTGGTCATGCTGCGAGATGCTTCCGAAAGCGCGACGCCCTGCCAAGTCCGTTGTGCCTCATCGACGAAGCACGACCGGGCCGGGCGCGGACGCGTTGTCGGGATGCTCGAAGCGGCGCCGCCCCCGGAGACCGGGAGGCGGGACCGACGCAGACCCGGAGGCGGACCGACGCAGACCCGGAGGCGGGCCAACGAGACGGGCGGGCCACCGCGGCCTGGCATGGTTGACCTCATGTCCCGCATCATCTCCGGCTTCGCCGACAACCTGACGCTCGTCGTCCCCAAGGTCGGCACCCGGCCGACCAGCGACCGAGTCCGTGAGGCGCTCTTCTCGTCGCTCGACGCCCGCGACGAGATCCGCGGTCGACGCGTTCTCGACCTCTACGCGGGCACCGGGGGCCTCGGCCTCGAGGCGGCATCGCGCGGCGCGGCCTCGGTCACCCTGGTCGAGAAGGCCCCGGCGGCGGCGAAGGTGCTGCGGCGGAACGCCGACGCCGTGCTGGCACGGGCCCCCAAGCCCCCGCGCGGCGCACCCCCGCGCGTCGACATCGTGGCGCAGACCGTGCGGTCGTACCTCACGGGCTCGGGCGGGCTCGTCGACCTGGTCTTCTTCGACCCGCCCTACGAGCTGTCGAAGGACGAGCTCGCGGCCGACCTCGCAGCGCTGCTGCCCCTGCTCGACGCCCAGGCGCTGGTCGTCGTCGAACGCGCCAGCCGCGACGGCGAGCCGAGCTGGCCCGCGGGGCTCACCCTCGACGTGAAGAAGCAGTACGGCGACACGACGGTCTGGTTCGCCCTCCGCGACTGAACCGCCGTCAGTCCCCGCTCGCGCGACCCGTCGTCAGCCCCGTTCGCCCGACCACAGGCGATACGGGTCCCAGCCGCCCTCCGGGCCGGCGTCGCCGCCGTCGACGACGACCCGCGGCTCACCGGACCCGACGGCGCGCATGACGCCGATCGCCCGGAACCCGCCCGGCAGCGCCGCACCCGGCGGGAACGTCGCGAGCAGCGAATGGTCCTCTCCCCCGGCGAGGGCCGCCGCGGGATCGCCGCCCAGCGCCGACGAGTCGAGGTCGACCACCAGACCGCTCGCCCGCGCGACCCGACCCGCGTCGAGGGCCAGACCATCCGAGAGGTCGAGCATCGCCGTCGCACCGGCCCGGGCCGCGATCGGCCCGTCGACGATCGGCGGCGTGGGGGCGAGCTGCCAGCCCACGTCGGGGTCGCGCTCGCGCAGAGCCGTCGCGGCGGCACGGTCGGGGACCCCGTCGTGGTCGACGCCGAGACGGAAGAGCAGCTCGAGCCCGCGGGCCGACCGGCCGAGCGCGCCCGACACGGCGACGACGTCCCCCTCGCGGGCGCCGTCGCGGGTGACCGGCGGCCGCCCCTCGAGATCGCCGAAGGCCGTGACGGCGATCGTCATCGTCGCCGAGACGGACAGATCACCGCCGACGACGCCGCAGCCCGGGGCCATCACGGCGCAGGCGTCGCGCAGCCCGTCGGCGAGGGCCTCCAGATCGGACACCGGGGTGTCGCCCGGCACCGCGAGGGCCACCACGAGAGCGGTCGGCACCGCCCCCATGGCGGCCACGTCGGCCAGGTTCGAGGCGGCGGCCTTCCAGCCGAGGTCGTACGGGGTCGACCAGGCGAGACGGAAGTCGGGGCCGTGCACCATCAGATCGGTCGTCACCACGAATCGCCCGTCGGGTGCCGAGACCACCGCCGCGTCGTCGCCCGGCCCCAGATCGGTGCGGGCCCCGCGGGGCAGTCGGGGCAGGATGCGCGCGAGGGTGGCGAGCTCGCCCACCCCCTGCACCGTGGCGGGTGGTTCGACGTCGACCGACGTGGCGGGGCGTTCCATGTGACGACGGTAGCCTGGTTGCCGTGCCCAGCCCGACCAGGCGACCTCGTCGCCGCCTCCTCCGTCTGCTCGCCGCCGGCGCCGTGATCGCCCCGGCGCTCGCCGGCTGCACGGCGGCCGTGCCGATGACGGCGGCGGCCGATGCGAACGACGCGGCCTGCGCGCAGGTGACCGTGCACCTCCCCGAGACGGTCGGCCCCGACAACTCCCCCTTCGAGCGCCGCGAGACCGACGCGCAGGCCACCGGCGCCTGGGGCACGCCGACGCAGGTCCTCCTGCGCTGCGGCGTCGAGGCCCCCGCCGTCTCCGATCTGCCGTGCTACCCCGTCAGCGGCGTCGACTGGCTCGCCGATCAAGATGCCGACGACCCCGACACCTTCGTCTTCACGACCTACGGTCGCACGCCCGCCGTCCAGGTGATCGTCTCCGCCGAGGCGGGCAGCACCGCGCTCTTCGACCTGGCCGACGCGGTCGGCTACCTGCCGAACGACGGTCGCGGCTGCGTCGGCGTCGACGACCTGCCCGGCACCGAGGCGACCCCGTCCTCCTGAGCCGACCCGCGCCTCCTCGGCCGCCCCTCCCCCGAGGAGGCGCGGGTCGACTTCCGCAGGAGGCCCTGGCCGGTCAGCGCTCGGTCTGCAGCCCGAGCTCGATCAGCTCGGTGATGAGCTCGGGGTAGCTGAGTCCGCTGGCCAGCCAGCAGGCCGGGAACATCGAGATCGGCGTGAAGCCGGGCATGGTGTTGATCTCGTTGATCACCCAGCCGTTGTCGGTGAGGAAGAAGTCGACCCGCGACAGCCCGGTGCCGTCGACGGACTCGAACGCGAGCGCGGCGAGTCGCTGCATCTCGGCCAGCTGGTCGTCCGTGAGGTCGGCCGGGCAGACGAGATCGGCGCCGGGCGCACCCAGGTACTTCGACTCGAAGTCGTAGAAGGTGTCGCTGCCGAGCACGATCTCACCGCCGACGGAGGTGCGGGGCGACCCGCCGTCGCGCCCGCCGAGCACGGCGCATTCGATCTCACGCCCCGAGACGGCGGCCTCGACGAGCACCTTGCCGTCTTCGGCGAGCCCGATCTCCATCGCGGCTGCGAACTCCGCCTCGGAGTCGACCCGCGAGACGCCGACGCTCGACCCCGCGCGGGCCGGCTTGACGAAGACGGGGAACCCCAGGGGCGCGACGTCGGCGATCACCTGGTCGGGGTCGCTCAGCCAGGTGCGACGGCGGACGGTCCGCCACGGGGCCACCGCGATGCCGGCCTCTTGCAGCACGGTCTTCGTGAAGTGCTTGTCCATCCCGACGGACGACGCCAGCAGACCCGCCCCGACGTACGGGAGGCCGACGAGTTCGAGGAGCCCCTGGACGGTGCCGTCTTCTCCGAAGCGACCGTGCAGGATGGGGAAGACGACGTCGACGGCCCCGAGCAGGCGGACCGAGCCGTCCGGCTCGACGACCGAGAGCTCGCGAGTCGCGGCGGACTCGGGCCAGTGCACCCTCGTGCCGTTGTCGACGACGGCGGGCAGCGTCTCGCCGGTCAGCGAGAAGCTCGACGCGTCGTCCGCCTGCAGGGTGAAGGCGCCGTCGCGGGTGATGCCGACCGGGATGACGTCGTAGCGACTGCGGTCGATGGCCGAGAGGACTCCCCCGGCGGTGGCGCAGCTGATCGCGTGCTCGCTCGACCGGCCGCCGAACAGCACGACGACCGTCTGCTTGGCGCCCGCGAGGGGGGTGGGAGCGGGGCTGGCCTGATCGATGCTCATCGGGGTCACTCTCGGGGTGGTCGGCGGGCAGGCGACTCGGGGCGGCGTCGCACCGGCGCGCGCCGTCGACCCCCGGTCACTCGCCCTGGGGCTCGCTGGTCTCGGTGAGGTGCGGAGCGATGTTCCGCGGGTCAAGCGTACCGGCGAGCACTTCGGCGACCTGCTGCACGATGGGCATGTCGACGCCGCGACCGCGGGCCAGCTCGAGGATCGGCGCGACCGACGCGAGACCCTCGGCGGTCTGGTTCATCTGCCGCACGACGTCGCCGAAGGCGTACCCCTGACCGAGGAGGCGCCCCGCGGTGTTGTTGCGCGACAGGGGCGACTCGCACGTCGCGATGAGGTCGCCGAGCCCGGCGAGACCGGCGAGCGTCTCGGCCTTGGCCCCGAACGACACCGCGAACGCCGTCATCTCGGCCAGACCGCGCGTGATGATCGACGCCTTGGTGTTCTCGCCGTAGCCGACGCCGTCGACGATGCCGATGGCGACCGCGATGAGGTTCTTCAGCACGCCCCCGAACTCGGTGCCGATGACGTCGGTGTTGACGAACGAGCGGAAGTACGGGTTGGTGGCGGTCGCGGCGACGAGCGTCGCCGTCTCGAGGCTGTGCGACGACACGACCGCAGCGGTCGGCTGCCGCTTCGCGATCTCGAGCGCGAGGTTCGGGCCCGAGGCCACGGCGATGAGCGACCTGTCGATGTCGAGCTCGCTCTCGATGACCTCGCTCATGCGGAGGCCGGTGGCCTTCTCGACGCCCTTCATCAGGCTGACCACGGGCACGCCGCGCGGCACGAGCGAGCGGATCGCCGAGAGGTTGTCGCGGAGGGTCTGACTGGGCACCGACAGGTAGACCTGCTCGGCACCCGCCAGCGCGGTCTCGACGCTCGACGAGGCCACCAGGGTGCGCGGGAGGTTGATGCCCGGCAGGTAGTCGGTGTTGCGCTTGCTCTCGGTGATCTCGCGGGCGACCTCGGGGCGACGGGCCCAGAGCGTGACGTCGGCGCCGCCCTCGGCGAGGACCTTGGCGAACGTCGTGCCCCAGCTGCCCGAGCCGAGCACCGCGACTCGACGCGGCACGGAGTCCCGCATGACGATCGAGATCGCCTCGGTGGTGACGGCGCCCTCGCCGAGTGATTCGATCGCGCCTTCGCGCGACGCAGGACTACTCAAAGCGGCCGGTCTCCTTCTGGTCGTTCTTGGCGGGGTTCCAGCGCTCGACGGGTGCCTGCTCGTCTCGGAGGCGCTCGAGGAGTCCGGTGATCGCCGCCATGACGAGGGCGGTCGCCTCGGTCATGGAGGCCTGGTCGAGGGGCCGGTCGCGGTAGGCCGAGAGATCGATGGGATCGCCGACGATCACGCGGATCCGCTTCCGGGGGAACGGACGGAGCTTCGACGAGTAACGCCCCATGAGCTCCTGACTGCCCCAATGGGCGACGGGCACGAGAGGCACACCGGCGGCGAGGGCCAACCGGACGGCCCCGCTCTTGCCCTTCATGGGCCAGAGGTCGGGATCGCGGGTGAGCGTGCCCTCGGGGTAGACGATGACCCCGCCGCCCACCGAGGTGAGCCGACGCGCCGCGGCCAGCGGATCGCTGTCGTGGGTGCGACCGGCGCGCTCGACGGGGATGTGCCCCATCGCGTGCATCAGCCGGCCGAAGACGGGCACGCGGAAGAGCGACGCCTTCGCCATGAACCTCGGCAGACGCCCGAGCCCGTACATCACGCGCCCGACCACGACGGGATCGATGTTGGTGATGTGATTGGGCGTCAGCACGAACGAGCCGGAGGCGGGCAGCTTCTGCCCGTCGACGACCTCGATCTTCGCCATCAGATCGAACAACGGCGCCGCAGGGATGGCCAGGGCCCGGAAGATCGCGCCCTTGTCCATGCGGCGCCCACGCGTCGCGACCGGGACGACGGGGGCGTCCGGGTCACCGGGGGGTGCCACGCTCCGATCAGCCCTTGAAGTCGAAGTCGGCGCCCAGCTTGCGGAGCTTCGCGATGAAGTGCTCGTACCCGCGGCTGATGATGCCGACGTTGCTGATCTTCGACTCGCCCTCGGCCGTCAGGGCCGCGATGAGGTGGCTGAAGCCGCCGCGCAGGTCGGGGACGCGGATGTCGGCGCCGTGCAGCGCGGTCGGGCCGTTGATGACCGCCGCCTGCTCGAACTCGCGACGCGCCACGCGACGGTCGTGACCGGGCAGACCCTCTTTGTGCACCGTGATGTCGGCACCCATGTCGTTGAGGGCCTCGGTGAACTGGAAGCGGTTCTCGTAGACGGTCTCGTGGACGATCGAAGTGCCCTGCGCCTGCGTGAGGGCCACGATCAGCGGCTGCTGCCAGTCGGTCATGAAGCCGGGGTGCACGTCGGTCTCGACGACGACGGGCTTGAGCTCGCCGCCCGGGTGGAAGAACCGGATGCCGTCTTCGTGCACGTCGAAGTCGCCGCCGACCTTGCGGAAGACGTTGAGGAACGTCATCAGGTCTTTCTGGTCGGCGCCCTCGACGAAGATGTCGCCCTTGGTGGCGAGAGCGGCCGCGGCCCAGCTCGCGGCCTCGTTGCGGTCGTTGATGGCCCGGTGCGTGTAGCCGCGGAGCTTCTCGACGCCCTCGATGAAGATGACGCGGTTCGGCTCGACCGAGACGATGGCGCCCATCTTCTGGAGGATCGCGATGAGATCCATGATCTCGGGTTCGATGGCCGCGTTGCGCAGCTCGGTGACACCCGTGGCGAGCACGGCGGTCAGCAGCACCTGCTCGGTGGCGCCGACGCTCGGGTAGGGCAGCTCGATGTTGGCGCCCGCGAGACCGTTCGGGGCGGTCAGGTGGATGCCGTTGTACGACTTGTCGACGACGGCTCCGAACGCACGGAGGGCGTCGAGGTGGAAGTCGATGGGGCGGTCGCCGATGCGGCAGCCGCCGAGGTCGGGGATGAACGCCTCGCCGAGGCGGTGCAGCAGCGGGCCGCAGAAAAGGATCGGGATGCGGCTGGAGCCGGCGTGCGCGTCGATCTCGGCGAAGTGGGCCGACTCGACGTTCGACGGGTCGAGGATCATCTCGCCGCGGGCCGGGTCGGTGATGCGGACGCCGTGCACCGACAGCAGACCGCGGACGACGTTGACGTCGCTGATGTCGGGCACGTCGCGCAGGATGCTCGGGGTGTCGCCCAGCAGCGACGCGACCATCGCCTTGGTGGCGAGGTTCTTGGCGCCGCGCACCTCGATGCGACCGATCAGCGGCTTGCCGCCGCGGATCACGATCTCGTCGGACTTGAGCCCCACACGGGCCCCTGCTGCTGCTGCGTCTTGGATGAGCGAGTTCACTTACTTCACCGGCAATGTCTTCGGGCGCCATGCGGCGCGGCGGGTTTCGAATTCTGTGATGGCCGCTTCGTCGCGGAGGGTCAGGCCGATGTCGTCGAGGCCTTCGAGGAGTCGCCACTTAGTGTAAGCATCGACTTCGAACGGGACCGACAGGTCGCCGATCGTGGCGCGTTGCGACTCGAGGTCGACGGTGATCTCGACACCGGGGGCGGCCTCGACGGCGGCCCACAGGCGCTCGATGTCGTCTTCGGCGACCATGGCGGCGAGGAGACCCTGCTTGCCCGAGTTGCCGCGGAAGATGTCACCGAACCGGGCGCTCAAGACGACGTCGAAGCCGAAGTCGCGGAGTGCCCAGACGGCGTGCTCGCGGCTCGACCCCGTGCCGAAGTCCGGCCCGGCGATCAGGACGCGGGCGCCCTGGTACTCGGGTCGGTTGAGGACGAAGTCCGGGTCCTGGCGGGCGGAGAAGAACAGGGCGTCTTCGAAACCCGTCTTCGTGACCCGCTTGAGGAACTCGGCCGGGATGATCTGGTCGGTGTCGACGTTCGACCGCTTCAGCGGCGCCGCCACCCCGGTGACGGTGGTGAACTTCTCCATCAGAGCGCGCCTCCTGAGGGGGTGCCGGTCAGGCGCTCGGCGAGGGCGTCGCCGATCGGGGTGTCGGAGGTGAGATCCCAGGGGGACGACAGCGTGCCGCGGACGGCGGTCGCCGCCGCGACGAGGGGCGAGACGAGGTGGGTGCGACCGCCCTTGCCCTGACGGCCCTCGAAGTTGCGGTTCGAGGTCGACGCGCAGCGTTCGCCCGGTGCGAGCTGGTCGGGGTTCATGCCGAGGCACATCGAGCAGCCGGCGAAGCGCCATTCGGCGCCGAAGTCGGTGAACACCTTGTCGAGACCCTCGGCCTCGGCCTCGAGGCGCACCCGTGCGGAGCCGGGCACGACCATCACGCGGACGCCCTCGGCCTTCGTGCGACCCCGGATGATCGACGCGAAGGCGCGGAGGTCTTCGATCCGGCTGTTCGTGCACGAGCCCATGAAGACGGCGTCGACCGCGATGTCTTTCATGGCCGTGCCGGCCTCGAGCGCCATGTACTCGAGGGCACGCGACGCGGCGGCGCGCTCGTTCGGGTCGACGATCGCCTCGGGGTCGGGCACGGACTCGCTGAGCGAGACGCCCTGACCCGGGTTCGTGCCCCAGGTGACGAACGGCTCGAGCTCGTCGGCGTCGAGGAAGATCTCGGCGTCGAACACGGCGTCGTCGTCGGTCGGCAGGGTCTGCCAGTAGGCGACCGCGTCGTCCCAGTCGGAGCCCTCGGGGGCGTGCTGACGACCGCGGAGGTAGTCGTAGGTGGTCTCGTCTGGGGCGACCATGCCGGCCCGGGCACCGGCCTCGATCGACATGTTGCAGATCGTCATGCGCCCCTCCATCGAGAGGGAGCGGATCGCGCTGCCGCGGTACTCGAGCACGTAGCCCTGCCCGCCGCCGGTGCCGATCTGGGCGATGACGGCCAGGATGATGTCCTTCGCGGTGACACCGGGCCGGAGGGTGCCCTCGACCGTGACCGCCATCGTCTTGAACGGCTTGAGAGGCAGGGTCTGCGTCGCCATCACGTGCTCGACCTCGCTGGTGCCGATGCCGAACGCCATGGCCCCGAAGGCCCCGTGGGTCGAAGTGTGCGAGTCGCCGCAGACCACGGTGATGCCGGGCATCGTGAGCCCCAGCTGCGGGCCGACGACGTGGACGATGCCCTGCTCGGCGTCGCCGAGGGGGTGCAGGCGCACGCCGAACTCGGCCGTGTTGCGACGAAGGGTCTCGATCTGCGTGCGGCTGGTCAGATCGGCGATCGGCCGGTCGATCGCCAGCGTGGGCGTGTTGTGGTCTTCGGTCGCGATCGTCAGATCGGTGCGACGCAGCGGCCGCCCGGCCTGACGGAGGCCGTCGAAGGCCTGCGGGCTCGTGACCTCGTGGACGAGGTGGAGATCGATGTAGAGAAGGTCGGGGGCGCCGTCTTCGCCCTTGACGACCACATGGTCGTCCCATACTTTCTCGGCCAGCGTTCTACCCACGGGCCCGCCTCTCTCGATGTCTGCTGCTCGGATGATCGTCGAAGTCTACGCCAGGGTCGTGCGCGAGTCCTCGGTCGAGGGGGCAACGCGCGGGGCCGGTCCGCCCATTCCCGCCGACCGGGCGAGCACCGACGCGGACGGCTCCGAATACCATGACGGCAGTCGTCGGACGCACCGGCGGCGCCGCTCGACGAGGAGGTCGATCCGCCCGTGCCCGACCCCCTGCCCGGCCCCGCGCGAGACCCGTGGCGACGACTGCGCGCCGTCCGCGGTCGACGTGCGCCGCGCCTCCTCGGGGGCTACCTGGCGCTGCTCGTGGCGACGGCGATCGTGCTGGTCGCGGGGTGGGCGGCCGACCCCGACTACGGCACGGAGCCGCCGTGGCGCGGACTCGTCGTCGACGACCTCCGCTCGGCCCCCGGCGAGACCCTCTGGTCGCTCGACCTCGCGGCGCTGCTGGCCCCCGAGGCGCCCGCGCACTGCGTGCATCTCTGGCCGTCGGCCGCCGAGTCCGGTCTGGTCGCCGTCACCACCTCGATCGACCTCGACCTCGAGGCCGACGTGGACCTCCGCGCCGACGACCTCGCGCAGGCCGCCGAGTGCCGCACCGCGGCGTTCGCCCACGACACGAGCCGCGTCGCCCTCGTCGACGTCCGCACCGGAGCCGCGGTCTGGGTGCACGACCTCGTCGACGACGTCCCCGACGCCGACCCCACGAGCATCCCGTCGGCCCAGGTGGTGCCGGCGGCGGGCCGCGTGCTCGTGCAGACGCAGTCCGAGCGCGGGCTCGTGCAGGCGGCGCTTGCCCTCGACGACGGACGGCATCTCGAGACGGCCCGCGAGCGCCGCGACCTGCCGAGCATCAGCGTGGCCACGCTCGGTCGCCTCCAGCTGCGCTCGGCGGCGGCCGCGGTCGGCGACCCCGACGCGTACGCCCTCGTCGACGCCGCCGCGCTGACCGTGCCGGTCTGGCGCGGATCCGCGGATCGGGGCGCCGCTCCCCTGCTGGTGCCCGGCGCCCTCATCGTGCGCATCGAGGGGCGCACGGTCAGGATCGACGGGCGCACCGGCGAGATGACGCCGTACCGGTCGGACCCCGATCTGGTCGCGGTCGGCTCACCGGGGCCGGGCGACGACGACCTGTTCGCCGTGCGCTCCGGTCCCGGCGGCCGCGTCGTCTCGGCCCTCGACCCCGACGGCGCCGCCCGATGGGCGCGCCCCCTCGACGCCCGCTCGATCGCGTCGACGCCCGGCTGCCTGCTCGTGACGTCCGACGACGACACGACGACGTGCCTGCGGCCCGCAGACGGCACGACGCGCTGGTCCGTCGACGGTGCGGCCGCGACGGCGCGCGGAGTGCCCGGGCAGGTCTCCGACGACGTCTACGGCATCGCCCGCCGCGACGGTCGACCCCGACTCACGGCCCTCGACGGCCCCACCGGGCGGTCGGTGTTCGACGTCCCCGCGGGCGATCTCGAGACGGTCGTTGCGGCTTCGCGCACCGTCGTCTACCTGGCGAAGGGCGCGTCGCCGCAGAGCAGGGCCGTGGCCGCCCACGACGCCGCCTCGGGACGCCCGCTCTGGACCCTCCGTTCGGCGGGCAGCGTCTCGTTCTGGGGCGGAGCGCTCGTCGAGGTCGACGGCGTGGGCGTGGCGCGACGACTCGGCGGCGGTCAGCGGATCGGGGCGACCTCGTGACCCGGCCATCCGACCGACAGGCCGAGGAGGCGCGGGCCGGCACCCGACGGACCTCCCGTCGACGGGGCCGTCGCGTCCGTTCGGGCTGGCACCGCGCCTCCTCGGCCCGCCGCATCGCCACTGCCTACCTCGTCGGCGTGATCGTCACCGTCGTCGTGATCGTCGCGCTCGTGCCCGGGCAGCCGCGGTACGGGGCGGACCGGCCATGGCGCGGCGTCGCGGTCGACGACCTGCGGGAGGCGCCGACGGCCACCGGCTGGTCGGTCGACCTCGGTGCCGCGCTCGCGCCCGGGACGCCGGCGGAGTGCCTGCGGTTCCGGGACGAGCCGATCGACGATCGTCGGGTGCTGCTGCGCGCGGCCGGCGCGTGGACCTACGGCTTCGCCAACGACGGCGACTGCGGCGGGGCCACGGCGGGCGTGGGCACTCGACTGGCGTCGTTCGACACCGACCTCGGGCGCGTGCTGTGGGTCCACGACGTGGCCGACGACATCCTGGCGCTCGGGCTGCGGGGCCCGGTGGAGCTCGCGTCGGCCACGGTCGTCGACGACGCCCGCATCGTCGTGGTGCGGGCCCGGGCGGACGGCCAGACGGTCCTCGTCACCCTCGACGCGACCACCGGTGAGCCGAGGCAGCAGACGGCCCCGGTGACGACGGTCGACTCGGAGCAGTTCCAGACGGCGGGCCGCACGGTGATGACCGGCGGGCAGACGGCGGAGGGCGCGACGTATGCATTCCAGCTGCGCGACGTCCGCGATCTCGACCTCGTGCTCTGGGCCGGCCCCGGGAGTCTCGAGGGCCAGGCCCTCGCCCTGCCGGACCGCCTCGTGGTCGCCCGCCCGGGAGGCACGGTGCAGGTCGGTCTCGACGGTCGCGAGACCCCGTGGCGGGGGGATCTCGCCGCGCTCGGCGGCTACGTCGCCCGCCCGGACTCGATCGTGGGGCCCGTCCGCGGCGTCGACCGGGGCTTCGCCGCCGTCGACCTCGACGGACGGCCGCTGTGGACCTCCACCCCGGAGGCGTCGGGCTCGTACTCGACGTCGCGGACGTGCCTCACCGTCACCGATCTGAGCGACGACCAGCTCAGCTGCGTCGACTGGACCACCGGGGAGGTGCGGTGGTCAAGACCGGCGGACGGGGCCTCGAGCGCCGACGGGCTGCCCGGTCAGACCGACGACACGGTGTACGCCACCGTCACCGCGCCCGGCGCCGGCCCGCAGTCGGTCGTCGCCCTCGACGGCGAGACCGGGGCCGCACGCGCGACCATCGCCCTCCCCGACGGCGCCGTGCTCGTCGCCGCATCGCGCACCGTCGGGTACGCCCTCGCCTTCGGCAGCTCGGGCGGGCGCTCGACCCTCGTCGGGTTCGACCTCGCGACCGGCGAGACGCTGTGGTCGTTCGCGGGTCAGCTGCAGATCGGCACCTGGGCCGGGCGCTTCGTCGAGGTCGACGTGGACGGGGTGGCCCGTCTGCTCGAGGGGACTACCCGGAACGTCGTCGCCACGCCGTGACGTGTCGAGCGGCCGGTGAGGCTGGGCCTCGACCTCGACCGGCGCCAAGTGCCGGGAGACGACGAAACCCGCTCAGCCTGAGCTGAGCGGGTTTCGTGGTGGTGACCCCAACGGGATTCGAACCCGTGTTACCGCCGTGAGAGGGCGACGTACTAGGCCGCTATACGATGGGGCCGTATTTGCAACTCGTCGAGTATGCCACAGCTGTCGAGCGCCGCACAAATCGGCCCGGTTGCGCGGTTCGGAGCCGAGTCGCAGGCTCTGCCGTACTGCGCCAGAGCAGCGGGAGTTCTCCTTCTGCAGCAGCCGGTGTATCGTGCACAGCACTGAGGTAAAAGGCGTCGCGCTCTGCGGCGCACCCGCACGCGGCATCGAACGAGTCGCCACTTCTTCCCAGAAGGAGTGCGCCCCCGTGTCCCCCAGTCCCTCTCCCACCCGCGGTCGGCTGCCTGCCGGCGACGCGCCTCCCCGGCTCTCCGACTCGTGGATCGCCCTGGCCGGGCTCTCCGCGGTGTTCCTCTTCGAGATGCTCGACACCTCGGTGCTGAACGTCGCCCTGCCGACGATCGGCCGTGAGCTGGGCTCGTCGACGACGGGGCTGCAGTGGGTGTCCGGCGCCTACGCGGTCGCCTTCGGCGGGCTCATGCTCCTCTTCGGCGCCGTCGCCGACCGGGTGGGGCGCCGCCGTATCATGCTCGCGGGCCTCGCGCTGCTGGCCGTGGCGAGCCTCGCCACCGTGGCGGTCACGACCACCGAGCAGCTGATCGCCGTCCGGGTGCTGACGGGCATCGCCGCGGCGATGACCACCCCCGGGTCGATGGCGCTGGCGTTCCGGCTGTTCGACGACGAGGGCCTCCGCGTCCGGGCTCTCACGGTGATCTCGACCGCGGGGCTGGTGGGCCTCGCCGTCGGCCCGACCGTCGGCGGGTTCGTGCTCGCCGTCGCCCCATGGCAGGTGCTGCTGCTGGCCGACGTGCCGATCGCCGCGCTCGCGTTCATCGGCATCCTCGTCGGCGTCGCTCGCGACGACGCGGCGGGGTTGCGGCGTGGCCCGGTGGTGGATCTGCACCTGCTCGCCCGCCCCCTGGTGTCGAGCGGCCTGGCGTTCAAGGCCGCGTCGGGCCTCGCCGTCGCCGGACTGTCGTACCTCGTCACGCTGCAGCTGCAGTTCGCCTGGGGCTGGCCGCCGGCCCTCGCTGCCGTCGGCACGCTGCCGCAGGTCGTCGTGCTCCTGGCCGGGGGCCGCCTCGTCGGGCCCTTCGTGCAGCGGGTCGGCCTGAGCCGGGCCGCCGGGGTCAGCGCCGCCGCTGTCGTCTCGGGCCTCGCGGTCTTCGGCGCCCTGAGTCGTCAGGGGTACGTCTGGGTGCTCGTCGCGCTCGTGCTCGTCGCCGTCGGCATGCGCGTCGTCGGCGTCGTGGCCGGAGTCTCCGTGCTCACGGGCCTCCCGGCCGACCGCACCTCGGTCGGCGCGGCCCTCGTCGACACCTCGAGCGAGCTCGCCGGAGGAGCCGCCGTCGCCGCCGCGGGCACGATCGTCGCCGCGTTCGTCACCGGCAGCATCACGACCGCCCCGTGGACGGCCTCGCGGCTCGCGTCCTTCGAGAACGCCCTCACCGTCGCCGGGCTCGGTCTCGCCGCGGTCGCCGCCGTGCTCGTCGCGATCGGGATGGTCCGGGCCCGGGCCGCCGACCCCGCCCTCGGCACCACTGCACCCACCCCCTCGTCCGCTCTCACCCCCACCGCCCAGGAGTCCTCTCGTGTCTGACAAAACAGCCCTGCCCCGCCCGCCGTTCGACCCCGAGTTCGCGCCCTTCCTGGAGGCGATGGAAGCCCGCGGCCGCTTCCGCCTCGAGACCGCGATGCTGCCGCAGATGCGACAGCTGGACATGAAGGAGGCGCAGCTCGACGAAGGGCTGCGGGCCCGCGGTCTCGAGAGGCGCAGCTTCACCGTTCCCGGGCACCTCGGCGAGCCGATCGCCCTCGCGGTCGTCCAACGCATCGGCCGCACCGGGACGGCGGCCTGCGCCTACGCCATCCACGGCGGCGGGATGATGTTCGGCCACCACCTCGGCAATCTCGACTCGTACGACGACTGGCTGTTGGTGCACGACGTCGTCCTGATCAGCCCCGACTACCGTCTCGCCCCGGAGCATCCCGACCCGTACCCGGTAGAGGACTGCTACGCCGGCCTGGTCTGGGTCGCCGAGCACGCCGATGAGCTCGGCGTCGACGCCGAGCGGATCGTCCTGGTCGGCCAGAGCGCCGGAGCCGGGCTGGCGGCGGGCACGGCGCTGCTCGCCCGGGATCGGCGGGGGCCGGCCGTCGTCGGGCAGGTGCTCGTCAGCCCCATGCTCGACGACCGTGACGCGACGCTCTCCGCCCGGCAGTTCGACGGGGTGGGTGTCGCCGACCGCGAGATGACCCGGTTCGGCTGGGACGCCTACCTCGGCGACCGTCGCGGAGGTGACGACGTGTCGATCTACGCCGCCCCCGGCCGCGCGAACGACCTGACCGGCCTGCCGCCGGCCTACGTCGACTGCGGCAGCACCGAGGTGTTCCGCGACGAGACCGTCGCGTACGCCGGCGCGCTCTGGGCGGCGGGAGTGCAGGCGGAGCTGCACGTGTGGCCGGGGGCGTTCCACGGGTCCACGAGCATGATGCCGGAGGCGATCCTGTCGCGCCGGGCCGTCACCGCTCTGCGCGACTGGACCGGGCGCCTCCTCGACCCCACGCCCTCGGGATGACTCGACGGCGCCGCCTGGATCCGCGCGTAGAGTCGCGCCCATGCGCCTCACCAAACTCGAACACGCCTGCCTGATCATCGAGATCGAGGGGCGGCGCCTGGTCGTCGACCCCGGGTCGTTCGGCTCGCCGATGATCGACGTGGCCGACGTCGACGCCGTCGTCGTGACGCACGAGCACCCCGACCACTGGACGCCCGACCAGCTCGCCCACCTGCTCGCGACGAACCCCGGCATGACGATCTACGGTCCGGCCGGCGTCGCCTCCGCGGCGGCCGACTTCGACGTCCACGTCGTCGCGGACGGCGACACGATCGAGGTCGGCCCGTTCGACCTCGCGTTCCACGGTTCGCGTCACGCCGTCATCCACGAGTCGATCCCCGTCATCGACAACGTGGGCGTGCTCGTCGACGGTCGGCTCTTCTACCCCGGCGACGCGTTCACCGTCCCGCCCGTTCCCGTCGAGATACTCGCCGCGCCCGTGGGCGCCCCGTGGTTGAAGATCTCGGAGGCCATGGACTACGTCACCGCCGTCGGAGCGACCACCGTGTTCCCCACGCACGAACGCACCCTCAGCGACGCCGGGCTCGCCATGCACTTCGACCGGCTCCGGTCGAGCGCCGAAGCGGCAGGCGGGCGGGCCGTGCTGCTGGCGGATCACGAATCCCTCGAGATCTGACGCCGCGCCTCCTCGGCGAGGTCTCAGCCGCTCCACCGCCGGACGACGGACCGCCCGCCCCCGGATACGGGGGCGGGCGGTCAGGGGGGTGTGGTCGGACTAGAGCGTGATGTCGATCTCGCGCAGCAGCTCGGCGTCGATCGTGACGCGGACCTTCTCGACGAGCTCGTCGGGCGCGGGGCTGTCGATGGTCAGCACGCTGAGCGCCTGGCCGCCGGCGCTGCGACGCGCGATCTGCATGCCGGCGATGTTGATGCCCGCCTCGCCGAACTCGCGCCCGTAGACCGCCACGATGCCGGGGCGGTCGCCGTAGACCATGACGAGGTGGTGCTTCGCGAGCGGCACCTCGACGTCGTAGCCGTTGATCTCGACGATCTTCTCGACCTGCTTCGTGCCGGTCAGCGTGCCCGACACCGAGATCTGCGAGCCGTCGCTGAGCGAGCCGCGCAGGGTGATGACGTTGCGGTACTCGTCGCTCGCCGGGTCGGTGAGCAGACGGACCGTGATGCCGCGCTGCTCGGCGAGCAGCGGCGCGTTCACGTAGCTGACCGACTCGCTGACGATGTTGGTGAAGATGCCCTTGAGCGCGGCGAGCTTGAGAACGCTGACGTCGTACTCGACGAGGTCGCCGCGCACCTCGACGTCGACGCTCGTGAGGGGGCTGTCGGCGAGGCCGGAGAAGACCTGCCCGATCTTCTCGACGAGGCCGATGCCCGGTCGGACGTAGGGGTCGATGACTCCCCCGGCGACGTTGACGGCGTCGGGGACGAGCTCGCCGCCCAGTGCCTGACGCACCGACCGCGCGACCGAGACGCCGGCCTTCTCCTGCGCCTCGGACGTCGACGCGCCGAGGTGCGGCGTGACCACGACGTTCTCGAGACCGAGCAGCTTCTGGTCGACGGGGGGCTCGGACACGAACACGTCGAGGCCCGCACCGGCGATCTCGCCCGTCGTGAGCGCCTCGTACAGGGCGTCCTCGTCGATGAGACCGCCGCGCGCGACGTTCACGACGAACGCGCTCTTCTTCATCGCCTTCATCTGCTCGAGACCGATCATGCCGGTGGTCTCGGGGGTCTTCGGCATGTGGATCGTGACGAAGTCGGCCGTGGCCAGCAGATCGTCGAGCGAGAGCAGCGTGACCCCGAGCTGCTGGGCTCGCGCCGGGGTGACGTAGGGGTCGTAGGCGACGACGTTCACGCCGAACGCCTGCAGACGGGCCGTGATCAGGGCGCCGATCCGACCCAGACCGACGATGCCGACGGTCTTCTCGAACAGCTCGACCCCGGTGTACTTCGAGCGCTTCCACTGACCCTGGGCGAGGGCCGCGTGAGCGGCGGGGATGTGCCGGGCGAGACTCAGGATGTGCCCGACCGTCAGCTCGGCCGCCGAGATGATGTTCGACGTGGGGGCGTTGACGACCATCACACCGGCGGTCGTGGCCGCCTTGATGTCGACGTTGTCGAGGCCGACCCCGGCACGGGCGACGACCTTGAGGTTCGGCGCCGCGGCGATGGCCTCGGCGTCGACCTGGGTGGCCGATCGGACGAGCACCGCATCGGCGTCGGCCAGCGCCGTGAGGAGGGCCGGACGATCGGTGCCGTCGACCGATCGCACGTCGAAGTCGGGGCCGAGGGCCTCGACGGTTGCGGGTGAGAGTTCTTCTGCGATCAACACGACGGGCTTTGCCACGGAGACGATGTCCTTAAAGAGAGAGTCGGGGGGACGGCCGCGACGCGCCGTGGGCGCGGCTGTCGTCACTCTATCGACTCCGCCGACGTGTGACGCCCCGGGTCGGCCCGGCGGCGTCAGACGCTCTGGACGTACGCCGTGATCGTCAGGCTGAGGGCGGCCACCGCCGCGAGACCAGCGAGCAGGACCAGCGCCACGACGGGCAGCGGCCGACGGCGGACCACGACGAGCGCGGCGACGAAGGCCGCGGGCGGCAGCGCCACGTTCGCGATCAGGGCGAACCACGGCGGCGACGCCACGAGACCGTCGAGCCCGTTCTCGGCGTAGAAGTCGTTGTTGGCGTATCGCGCCTGCCCCGGCACGGAGACCAGGTTCGTGACGGCCTCGAACAGGTCGTAGGCGAACAGCAGACCGAACAGCACGACGAGGGCGACGAACACCACCGAGGAGGCGCGGTCGCGTCGGGTGCCGACCGTCGCCCCGGCGGAGGCCCGGCTCATGCGCCCGCGCCGATCAGGAGGGGCCAGGGGGCGACGACCAGGGCGCCGACGATCATGGCGAGGATGCGTCGGCGCGTGGCCGTGGCGGGCACGAGCACGATCGACGAGACGAACCAGAGCGCCGGCGCCGCCACCGCCAGGAGCACGCCGAACCGCCACAGGCCCGTCGCGACGGGGGTGGCGAAGGTGTACCCGAAGCGCCCGACGAGCGCGACCCAGCCGACGGAGCAGAGCAGGAAGACCCCGCCGAGCACCCCGTGGGCGATCAGCGACGCCGAGCTCATCGGCCGGACGGCGTCCGGATCGTCGTCGAGGTCGCCCTCGGATCCGATCGTCGAGGCGTCGCGAGAGGGCCCGTCGATGTGGCTGGCGTCGAGCTCGTCGCCCCAGCTCAGCGCGTCGTCGTCTCCGTGGTCGAGTGCGCCGGGGCCGCTCGGCGTCATGCCGACGTCTTGGCGGCCACCGCGTCGCGCAGAGCCGGGAAGAGCGGGTGGTCGGCGAGGACCCCCGTGAGCGTCGTCGTCAGCTCGTCGACGCCGAGACCCGAGACGAGCAGCGCCTGCAGCTCGACGCTCTCGACGTCGTCGGCCACGGAGAAGTCGAGGGCGGCACCGACGGCGCGGACGAGCGCCTCGGAGGGCAGCCCGCGCTCGGCGAGCTGGGCCGCGGGACCCACGAACCGCTCGTGCCGGCTGAGCTTGCGGAGCGGGTTGCGCCCCACCCGCTCGGTCGTGTCGGGAAGGTGCGGGTTCGCGATGCGCACCAGGTTCTTCTCGATGTAGGCCTGCTGCGCGTCGGCCTCGAGCCCGTGCTTGGCGACGAGGAGGGACTTGGTCTCGGCGAGCACGCCCCGCACCTCGGCCATGACCTCGGCGTCGTCGAGGGCCTCGCGGATGCTCGTGAGACCGCGACGGAACCCGTGGTACGCCGCCGCGGCGTGGGCGGTGTTGACGGTGAAGAGCTTGCGCTCGATGAACGGCTCGAGGTCGTCGACCCAGGTGACGCCCTCGATCTCGGGTCGGTCGGCGCCGAACGGCGTGCTCTCGACGACCCACTCGAAGAACGACTCGATGGTGACGTCGAGCGTGCCGCCGGCCTGCTCGGGGACGATGCGGTCGATGGCGCAGTTGGCGAAGACGGCGTTCTCGGCGGGGTCGTGCTCGCGCACGGCGGCGGCCAGCGAGTCGGTCGCGTTGATGGCGTTCTCGCAGGCGATGACCGCGAGGGCCGGGCGGTCGGCGTCTCGGGCGGCGAGGCCCTTCGCGATGACCGGGGCGACGAACGGCAGGATGCGCGCGCCCACCGCGGTCGTGACGATGTCGGCGGCCGCGATCTCGGCGACCAGCGCCTCCTCGTCGGAGCGGCTGTTGATCGCCCGGTAGCCGTCGACGACGGTGGTGCGGCTGTCTTCGCCGACCTCGTGCACCTCGAACGACGACTGCGACTGCAACGAGCCGATGAGGTCGTCGTTCACGTCGGCGAACACGACCTCGTATCCGCTCGCATGGAGGAACTGGGCCACGAAGCCGCGGCCGATGTTGCCGGCGCCGAAGTGGACTGCTGTCTTGCGATCTGCCATGCCTTAGATCATGCCACGGCGAGGCCGACCGGGCGGACGCCGCGAGGGCCCCGCACCGGGCGGTGCGAGGCCCTCGTGGGGTGACTCGGTGACGAGACGGGCGACTAGCGGGCGGCGCTGCCGTCGACGTAGTCGGCGTCCTGCTGCTTCCAGGCGAAGAGCGCGCGGAGCTCCTGGCCGGTGGCCTCGATGGGGTGCTCCTCGCCCTTCTTGCGCAGCTCCTTGAACTCGGGGGCGCCGGCGTCCTGGTCGTCGATGAACCGCTTGGCGAACGCGCCGGACTGGATGTCGGCGAGCACGGCCTTCATGTTGTCCTTCACGTCGGGGGTGATGACGCGCGGGCCCGAGACGTAGTCGCCGTACTCGGCCGTGTCGGAGACGCTCCAGCGCTGCTTGGCCAGGCCGCCCTCCCAGATGAGGTCGACGATCAGCTTGAGCTCGTGCAGCACCTCGAAGTAGGCGATCTGCGGCTGGTAGCCGGCCTCGGTGAGGGTCTCGAAGCCGTACTGGATCAGCTGCGAGGTGCCGCCGCAGAGCACGGCCTGCTCGCCGAAGAGGTCGGTCTCGGTCTCTTCGGTGAAGGTGGTCTTGATGCCGCCGGCACGCAGACCGCCGATGCCCTTCGAGTACGACCAGGCGAGGTCCCAGGCGGAGCCCGAGGAGTCCTGCTCGACGGCGACGATCACGGGGACGCCGCGGCCGGCCTCGAACTCGCGGCGGACCGTGTGGCCCGGGCCCTTGGGTGCGACGAGCACGACGTCGACGCCCGCGGGCGCCTCGATGTAGCCGAAGCGGATGTTGAAGCCGTGGCCGAAGACGAGCGCCTTGCCGTCGGCGAGGTTCGGGGCGATGTCGTCGGCGTAGACGTGGCGCTGCACCTGGTCGGGCGCGAGGATGACGATGACGTCGCCCCAGGCCGAGGCCTCGGCGGGCGTCTGCACGGTGAACCCGGCCTCTTCGGCCTTGGCGCGGCTCTTCGAGCCCTCCTTCAGGCCGACGACGACCTCGACGCCCGAGTCGCGCAGGTTGAGCGCGTGCGCGTGACCCTGCGATCCGTAGCCGATGACGGCGACCTTCTTGCCCTGGATGATCGACAGATCGGCGTCGTTGTCGTAGACGATTTCAGTCACAGTGGTGATACTCCTCGGTTGTCGACGGGTGTCGGTGGATGTCGGTTGATGGGGGCCGAGGAGGCGCGGGTCGACCGCGCCCCGCCGGTCTAGTTCTTGAAGACGCGGTCGGTGATCGACTTCGCGCCGCGGCCGATGGCCAGCAGCCCCGACTGCGAGATCTCCTTCACGCCGTAGGGCTCGAGCACGCGGAGCAGGGCGTTGGTCTTGCCCGTGTCGCCGGTCACCTCGATGACGAGAGCGTCGGTCGAGACGTCGACGACCGAGGCGCGGAAGAGCGTCACGGCCTCGAGCACCTGCGATCGGGTCGTGTTGTCGACCCGCACCTTGATCAGCATGTGCTCGCGCTGCACCGACTGCGAGTAGTCGAGCTCGACGATCTTGATCACGTTGACGAGCTTGTTCAGCTGCTTCGTGACCTGCTCGAGCGGGAGCTCCTCCACGTCGACGACGACCGTGATGCGGCTGAAGCCCTCGAGCTCGCTCTTGCCGACGGCGAGGCTCTCGATGTTGAAGCCACGGCGGGCGAAGAGGCCGGCGACCCGCGTCAGCAGGCCCGGCTTGTCTTCGACCAGGAGGCTCAGGACGTGGCTCATGCGTGCTCTCCTGTCATGTCGCCGTCGCGCGTGGTGTCGGAGGCGCTCGTGCCGGGCGCCTCGTCGTCCCACTCGGGAGCGAGGGCCCGGGCGTGCTGGATCTCGGAGTTCGAGACGCCCTGGGGCACCATCGGCCACACCATGGCGTCGCGGCTGACGACGAAGTCGATGACGACCGGGCGGTCGTTCGTCTCGAGCGCCAGCTTGATGGCGGCGTCCACCTCGTCTTCACGACGCACGCGGATGCCCAGGGCCCCGTACGCGTCGGCGAGCTTCACGAAGTCGGGCACCATTCGCGTCTCGTGCCCCGTGTTCAGGTCGGTGAACGAGTGGCGGCCCTCGTAGAACAGGGTCTGCCACTGCCGCACCATTCCGAGCGACGAGTTGTTGATGATCGCGACCTTGATCGGGATGTCGTTGATGACGCAGGTCGCGAGCTCCTGATTGGTCATCTGGAAGCAGCCGTCGCCGTCGATGGCCCAGACCACGCGATCGGGCTGCGCGACCTTGGCTCCCATGGCGGCCGGGACGGAGTAGCCCATCGTCCCCGCGCCTCCGGAGTTGAGCCAGGCGTTCGGACGCTCGTACTGGATGAACTGCGCCGACCACATCTGGTGCTGACCGACGCCCGACGCGTAGACCGCCTCGGGGCCCGAGAGCTCGCCGATCCGCTGGATGACGCCCTGGGGCGAGAGGAGGCCGTCGTCGGGTTCGGTGTAGCCGAGGGGGAACTGCTCGCGCAGCCCGTCGAGGTGCTCCCACCAGGCCGAGATGTCGGGGCGGGTGCCGCCGGTGACCTCGAGGAAGGCGCTCGTGAGGTCGGGGATGACGACCTTCGCGTCGCCCACGATGGGGACGTCGGCGATGCGGATCTTCGAGATCTCGGCGGGGTCGATGTCGACGTGGACGACCTTGGCGTTCGGCGCGAAGAGATCGGCCTTTCCCGTGACGCGGTCGTCGAAGCGGGCGCCGAGCGCGATGATCAGATCGCTCTCTTGAAGACCGAGCACGGCCGGGACGGTGCCGTGCATGCCCGGCATGCCGAGGTGCTGCTGGTGCGAGTCGGGGAACGCGCCACGGGCCATCAGGGTCGTCACCACGGGGGCGCCGGTGGCCTCGACCAGGGTCTTGAGCTCGGCGGACGCGCCGGCGCGGATGACTCCGCCGCCGACGTAGAAGACGGGCTGCTTCGCGTCGGCGATCATCTGGGCGGCTGCCGTGATCTGCTTGCCGTGCGCCTTGGTCACCGGACGGTAGCCGGGCAGGTCGACGACGGGCGGCCAGATGAAGGGCGCGCTGTTCTGCTGGGCGTCTTTGGTGATGTCGACGAGCACCGGGCCGGGTCGACCCGTGCTGGCGATCTGGTAGGCCGCCGCGAGGGTGGCGGGGACGTCTTCGGGCTTCGTCACGAGGAACGAGTGCTTCGTGATCGGCATGGTGATGCCGACGATGTCGGCCTCCTGGAAGGCGTCCGTGCCCATCAGGGTCGAGAACACCTGACCGGTGATGGCCAGCAGCGGCACGGAGTCCATGTAGGCGTCGGCGATGGCCGTGACGAGGTTGGTGGCGCCGGGGCCGGAGGTGGCGATGGCGACGCCGACCCGACCAGACGAGGCCGCGTAGCCCTCGGCGGCGTGACCGGCGCCCTGCTCGTGCCGGACCAGGATGTGACGGATCGCCGTCGAGGCCATCAGCTCGTCGTAGAACGGGATGATCGCGCCGCCCGGCAGACCGAAGACGTCGGTCACGCCGAGGTACTCGAGCGACTTGAGGATCGCGCCCGAGCCGGTCAGGACGGGAGGCGCGGTGGTCGCGTCGGGACTGGTGCCGCGGCCGGAGGCACGGGTCGTGCCGCCGGGGAGGGGCGTCGCTTCTGGAGGCATCGGAGCCGGGTTCCTCTTCGTGATGATGTGACGGTGATGACGGGGTGTCGCCGCTGACGGTCGAGCCCTGGCCGCCGTGCCGGCGGTCTCGGTGGGCCGACCCCCACCGAGGACCGCCCGGGAGGCGCGGCCTAGTAGGTGACGGCGCCTTCCGCTGCGGAGCGGACCTGGCGTGCGTACTTGGCGAGGACACCGCGGGTGTATCGCGGCGGGAGGGGCTCCCAGCCGTCGCGGCGGGAGACGAGCTCAGCCGGATCGACGAGTAGGTCGATCGAGCGAGCGGCGATATCGACCCGAATCAGATCACCATCGCGCACGAAGGCGATCGGACCTGCGTCGACCGCTTCGGGTGCTATGTGGCCGATGCACAGGCCGGTTGTGCCGCCTGAGAATCGTCCGTCCGTCAAGAGTAGTACATCTTTTCCGAGCCCTGCGCCCTTGATGGCGGCCGTGATGGCGAGCATCTCGCGCATGCCCGGCCCGCCCTTGGGGCCCTCGTACCGGATGACGACGACGTCGCCGGCCTCGATGCGGCCCTCCGTCAGGGCGTCCATGGCCCCGCGCTCGCGCTCGAAGACCTTGGCCGGGCCCTGGAAGACCTCGGCGTCGAAGCCGGCGGTCTTGACGACGGCGCCCTCGGGGGCGAAGGTGCCGCTCAGCACCGTCAGCCCGCCGGTCGCGTGGATCGGGTTGTCGAGGGTGCGGAGCACCTCGCCGTCGAGGGGCTTCGGCTTGATCGCCTCGAGGTTCTCGGCGACCGTCTTGCCGGTGACCGTGAGGCAGTCGCCGTGCAGCAGCCCGGCGTCGAGCAGGGCCTTCATGACGACGGGCACACCGCCCATCCGGTCGACGTCGTTCATGACGTACTTGCCGAAGGGCTTGAGGTCGCCGATGTGCGGCACCTTGTCGCCGATGCGGTTGAAGTCGTCGATGGTGAGGTCGACCTCGGCCTCGTAGGCGATGGCGAGCAGGTGCAGCACGACGTTCGTCGAGCCGCCGAAGGCCATGGCGACCGCGATGGCGTTCTCGAAGGCCTTCTTCGTGAGGATGTCGCGCGTCGTGATGCCGAGCCGGAGCATCTCGACGACCGCCTCGCCCGAGCGGTGGGCGAAGTAGTCGCGACGACGGTCGGCCGAGGGCGGGGCGGCGGAGCCGGGGAGGCTCATGCCGAGGGCCTCGGCGACGCTCGCCATGGTGTTGGCGGTGTACATGCCGCCGCAGGCGCCTTCGCCCGGGACGATCGCGCACTCGATGGCCTTGAGGTCCTCTTCGCCGATCGTGCCGGCCTTGTAGGCGCCGACGGCCTCGAACGAGTCGATGATCGTCACGTTCTTCTCGGTGCCGTCGCTGAGCTTGACCCAGCCGGGGGCGACGCTGCCCGCGTAGAGGAACACGCTGGCCAGGTCGAGGCGCGCGGCGGCCATCAGCATGCCCGGCAGCGACTTGTCGCAGCCGGCGAGGAGGACCGAGCCGTCGAGGCGCTCGGCGTTCATGACGACCTCGACGCTGTCCGCGATGACCTCGCGCGACACGAGCGAGAAGTGCATGCCCTCGTGCCCCATAGAGATGCCGTCCGAGACGGACACCGTGCCGAACTGCAACGGGTAGCCGCCGCCCGAGTGCACGCCCTCCTTGGCACCCTGCGCGAGACGATCGAGCGACAGGTTGCAGGGGGTGATCTCGTTCCAGCTGCTGGCGATGCCGATCTGGGGTTTGTCCCAGTCGGCGTCGCCCATCCCGACGGCACGGAGCATGCCCCGGGAGGTCGTGGCTTCGACGCCGTCGGTGACGACTCGGCTCCGCGGTTTGATGTCGATCCCTACCGGGGTGTCCTTCTCTGGCATGGGTCGAGTTTAGGGCGTGACGACGTGTGCTCCGTCCACCCGGGCCGGGGGCGGTCAGAGCCCGTCGGAACCGCCTCGTCGGTCGTCGCCGGCCTGCCGCGGCAGGCCCTCCGAGTCGCGTTCGACGGGACCGTCGCCGTCGGCCGTGGAGTGGTCGCCCACGCCCTCGACGCGGTCCATCTCGACGGCCAGGGCGTCGGCGGATCCGACCGGGAGGTCGGTGACGTCGATGTCGGCGTCGTCGCTCTCGACCGTCTCGGCGAGCTCGCCCGCCGCACGGGCCACGGCCTCGTCGAGCTCGTCGACGACGAGCTGATCGCGCCGGAGGTCGCCGTTCCGGTAGCCGGCGCGCCCGATCATGTGAGCCGAGATGGGCGCCGTCAGCATCTGGAACACGAGCACCACGAGGAGGGACGCGATGGTGCCGACGGTGTGCTGGTCGAGCGCGATGGCGGCGAGCACGAGGATGAGCCCGAAGATCTGCGGCTTGGTCGCGGCGTGCATCCGCGAGAGCGCGTCGGGGAACCGGAGCAGACCGATGCCCGCGGCGAGCGAGAGCAGCGCACCGGCGATGAGCAGGACGGACGACGCGATGTCGTAGACGGGCTGGGGGATCATGACGGGTCCTGCCTGGAGACGTACCGGGCCACCGTGATCGATCCGAACACCGCCGACAGCGCGAGCACGATGATCACGGGGATCGTGCGGGTGTGCCCCGAGAAGACCATGTCGGCCGCGAGCACGCAGATGAGCGTCGTCAGCAGCATGTCGGAGGCGATCATGCGGTCCAGGATCGACGGACCCCGGACGATGCGGATCACCGAGGCGAGACCGGCGAAGGCGAACAGCGCGCCCACGACGTATTCGACGACGATCATGAGGGACCCCCTTCGGAGGACGAGGACGGGGACACCGGGTCGTGCACCTCGGCGGCGGCCGGCGTGCCGTCGGCGATCCGCCGGAGATCGTCGGTGCTGCCCAGCACGCGGGCGATCCTCTTCTCGACGACCAGCACGCCCGACCGGACCGCCTCGACCTCGTCGGCGTCGGAGACGCCGAGAGCGTGCAGGTAGAGGATCGACCGCTCACGATCGGCCTCGACGACGAGCGAACCGGGGACGAGCGAGATGGCCTCGGCCACCAGCGTCATGATGAAGTCCGACCGCGTGTGCAGCTGGACGGCGACGATGGCGTTCGAGTGGACCCCCCGGGGGCCCACGGCCTGCCAGGCCACCTGCACCGACGCGCGCACGAGATCGACGACGAAGTGCGCCAGGAACACGAGCGCGTACCAGATGTTGAACCGGCCGCTCAGCTCGACCGGGGGCAGGAAGAACACCCGGGTGACCAGGAGGGCCACCGCGACACCCGTGACGAAGGCGAGCACCGTGAACTGGCTCCACAGGCACATCCACAGCACGACGAGGCCGATCAGCAACGGCATCTGACGGGCGAGGCTGCGACCCACCTCGCGGCGTGACGGGCGACCGGTCATGGCGTGCTCCCCTCGTCGACCGGTCCCCCGGCGGGTGTCGGTGCCGGCGACGAGTCGTCGCCCCGGGTCTCGCCCTCTCCGGAGGGGAAGACGAGCTGCACGTACTCGTTCGACCCGTACACGCGACCTGCCGCCCGCTCGGCCACGCCGTAGAGCGGCCCGGCTGCGAAGGTGAGCACGAGCGACACGAGGACCATCCCGGCCGTCGCGCCGACCATCGTGCGGGGGTTGGTGCGCTTCTGCTGCACGGCCACGCGACCCGGCGCCTCCTCGAGGTGCTCGGTGAACGGCGACTCGTGGTCGTCGACGTCGGCCTTCGGACGCCAGAATGCGAGGTTCCAGGCCCTCATGAGCGCGTAGAGGGTCAGCAGCGAGGTGAGGGCGCCGGCGCCGATCAGCACGTAGACGAGCGGATCGTCCAGTCGCGCGCCGGCCTCGAAGAGCGCCACCTTGCCGATGAAGCCCGAGAACGGCGGGATGCCGCCGAGATTGAGCGCCGGGATGAAGAACAGCACCGCGATGATCGGGGCCGCCTTGAGGAGCCCGCCCAGTCTCGTGATGGAGGCCGTGCCTCCTCGGCGCTCGATCAGCCCCGCCCCGAGGAAGAGCGTCGTCTGAACGGTGATGTGGTGCACCACGTAGTAGATGGTGGCCGCCAGCCCCTCGACCGTGCCGAGGGCGATGCCGAAGATCATGTAGCCGATGTGACTGACCAGCGTGAACGAGAGCAGCCGCTTGATGTCGGCCTGCGCGACCGCGCCGAGGATGCCGACCACCATCGTCAGCAGCGCGATGATCAGCAGGTAGACGTTGACGTTGCTCTCGACGAAGAGCACGGTCTCGGTGCGGATGATCGCATAGACGCCGACCTTCGTCAGCAGACCCGCGAACACCGCCGTCACCGGCGCGGGCGCCGTCGGATACGAGTCGGGCAGCCAGAACGACAGCGGGAAGATCGCGGCCTTGATACCGAACGCGGTCAGCAGCATGACGTGGATGATCGTCTGCACGTCGGCCGGGATGGTGTCCATCCGCTGGGCGATGTCGGCGATGTTCACCGTGCCGAGCGCGCCGTAGATCATCGCGATCGACGCGAGGAAGAGCACCGACGAGACGAGGCTGACGACGATGTAGACCACGCCGGCGCGGATGCGCTGCTCGGTGCCGCCGAGGGTGATCAGCACGTAGCTGGCCACCAGCAGGATCTCGAAGCCGACGTAGAGGTTGAAGAGGTCGCCCGCGATGAAGGCGTTGAAGACCCCCGTCGCGAGGATGAGGTACGTGGGGTTGTAGATCGAGACCGGAGCCTCGCCGTCGCCGTCGGCCTGCCCCTGCCCGACCGAGAAGACGAACACGGCCAGCAGCACGATCGACGAGATGCTGAGCATCAGGGCGGCGAGGCGGTCGACCACGAGGGTGATGCCGTACGGGGCCTCCCAGCCGCCGACCTGCACGGCGATGGCGCCCTGCGTGTCGACGACCACGAGCAGCACGAGGCTGATGACCACCACGATGCCGAGGGCGACGATCGAGAGGATCGACTGGAGCCGCGGGCGGCGACCCGTGATCAATGCGGCGGCCGCGCCCAGGAGCGGGACGAGGACGACGAGGGGGACGAGGAAGCTCATGCGTTCTCGCTCTCGTCGGGCTGGTCGGTGCGGTCGGTGCGGCTGCGGCCGGTGCGGCTGGAACCGGCCGGGTCGGCGCGGCGCCCGGCTGTGTCGCCGGGCGCCGTCCGGCGGAGCGCCTCGGTCGGCACCGCCGCCTCGGCGCGATCACCGAACTCGGTGTCTCCGCCGGCCACGTCGTCGCCGTCGCTCTGCGAGTCCTCCTCTTCGGCGGGGACGCCGCGGCGCCCGATCTCGAGGTCCTCGACGTCGTCGACCACCGTGTCGACCTGGGCCAGGCGCCACGACCGGTAGATGAGCGCGAGCATGAAGGCCGAGATGCCGAAGGTGATGACGATCGCCGTCAGCACGAACGCCTGCGGCAGCGGATCGGCGAAGTCGACCGGCGCGGCCTGGCCGTCGACGATGGGAGCAGCCCCGCGGCGACCCGACATGATGAGGATCAGGATGTTCGTCGCGTTGCCGACGAGCAGGAATCCGAGCAGCACCCGGGTCATGCTGCGCTCCAGCAGCAGGTAGACGCCGCAGGCGTAGAGCGCCGCCATGACGACGATCAGGACGAGCGAGACGCTCATGCGCGGCCTCCGTCGGTCGAGGTCGGGCCGGAGACCGAGACGGGGAGCGTCTCGCCGGCGTCGTCGGGCTGCGGCACCGGCGAACCGGTGTCGTCTTCCTCTTCTTGTCGATCGACCTCGGCGCCGAGGCTGCGGAGGACGTCGAGCACGAGCCCGACGACGACGAGGTACACGCCGATGTCGAAGAAGGTCGAGGTGACGAACTCGAGGTGACCGAGCAGCGGGACCTCGCCTTCGACCCAGGTGGACGTGAGCGCGTCGGCCCCGAAGAAGAGGGGGACGAGCGCCGTCGCGCTGACCGTGAGCAGACCCGCGCCGAGCAGCTTGCCGGCGTCGAGCGGTGCGGCCGCACCGAGCTCGTACCGACCACCGGCGAGGTAGCGGGCGACGAACGCGAAGCCCGCGACCAGCCCGCCGGCGAAACCGCCGCCCGGCGTGTTGTGCCCCGCGAAGAGCAGGTAGATCGAGACCACGATGATGGCGTGGAAGATGAGTCGGACGACGACTTCGAGCAGGATCGACCTGTTCTGCGGCGCCAGCTTGCGACCGGCGAGGAGCCAGGCGCGACGGTCGCCCTCCGTGCTGTCGCCGATCTGCACGGTCGATCCGCCGTCGGGCACGACGGGTGCCGGCTCGCGCAGGGGGCGGACACGGGCGAGGAAGCGCTGCGCCCGTGTGCGACGTGCGGGTCGCGGCAGGATGTCGGCTCGCGAGGTGATGAAGACCAGGCTGGCGACACCCGTGGCCGCGACGATGAGCACGGCGATCTCGCCCATGGTGTCCCAGCCGCGGATGTCGACGAGGGTGACGTTCACGACGTTCTTGCCGTGACCGCCGTCGACGGCGAGCGACGGGAACGCCCCCGAGATCGTCGCACCGGGCCGGGCGCCGAGCGCGACCACGGCGATGGCCGCCATGACGGAGCCGACGGCCACGCCGATGACGGCGCGCGCGACCCGGTGCGTCCGGCCGTTGCGGTCGCCGAGACGGGCGGGCAGGCGCCGCAGCACCAGCACGAAGGCGATGAGGGTGATCGTCTCGATGAGCGCCTGCGTCAGGGCGAGGTCGGGCGCCCCATGGAGGGCGAACAGGGCGGCCATGCCGTAACCCGTCACCCCGACGAGCACCACGGCCTGGAAGCGCTTGTTCGACAGCGCCGCGGCGATCGCACCGACGATCATCAGGACGCCTATCGCGAGCTGAGCGGGATAGTCGAAGAGCACGGCCGTGCTCGGCCAGGTGCGGTTCAGCGACAGCGTCACGATGGACGAGGCGATGAACACCACGAGGATCGTCGCCAGGTAGAACGGCAGCGAACCGCGCTGGGTCGTCGCGGTCGTGCGCGAGGCCGTGCGGTCGATGCCCGCCATGATGCGGACGTACCCGTCGGAGGCGCGGGGCAGGAACGAGACCGCCTTCTGGAACGCGGACACCCGGTCGCGCTGCCAGAACATCAGGGCGCCGACCGCCAGCGAGATGGCGGTCAGCCCCAGCGCGGGCTCGAGACCGTGCCACAGCGCCAGGTAGTACGGCTCGTGGTCGCCGCCGCCCGCCGGGAGGGTGTCGGCGTAGCGGGCGAACACCGGGTCGACGGGGTGCGAGAGGAGACCGAGCACGAGACCCGCGACGGCGAGGACGACGGGGGCGAACAGGAAGTCGATGTGCTCGCGGACGAAGTCGACCGGTTCGACGCCCTTCTTGCGGGCGAAGGCCCCCCAGAGGAACCGCAGGCTGTAGGCCGTGGTGAGGATCGATCCGACCACGACGCCCACCAGGGCGATGACGCCCCAGACGGCACCGGACTCGGCGTCGTGCAGCAGGGCGGTCAGCACGGCCTCCTTCGCGACGAATCCGAAGGTCGGCGGGACGCCCGCCATGGAGGCGAGCGCGAGCACCGTCACGACCAGGAGCACCGGCGTCTGACGACCGAGACCGCTGAGCTTGCGGAGATCCCGGGTGCCCGTGCGGTGATCGATGACGCCCACGACGAGGAAGAGCGTCGACTTGAACAGCGCGTGGGCGACGAGCAGCGCCAAGCCGGCGAGGGCGGCGTCGCGGGTGCCGTAGCCGACGACGATCGTGAGGAACCCGAGCTGGCTGACCGTGCCGTACGCGAGGACGAGCTTCAGGTCGTGCTGCCGCAGAGCGCGATAGCCGCCGAGCACCATCGTCACCACGCCGACGGTGACGATGATCTCCTGCCAGCCGGGCGAGTCGTGGTAGCCGGGCGCCAGTCGGGCGACGAGGTAGATGCCCGCCTTGACCATGGCGGCGGCGTGCAGGTACGCGCTGACCGGTGTCGGGGCGGCCATGGCGGCCGGCAGCCAGAAGTGGAACGGCACGAGGGCGGATTTCGACAGGGCGCCGACGAGCACCAGCACGACGGCCACCGTGACGGCCGTGCCCGACGGGGGCTCGGCGACGAGCGCGGAGAGGGAGCTCGTGCCGCCCTGCACGGCGAGGATGACGAGACCCACCAGCATGGCGAGGCCGCCCGCGGTGGTGACGATCAGGGCCTGCAGAGCGGCGCCGCGGCTGGCCTGCTTCGACGTGTAGTGCCCGATCAGCAGGTACGAGAAGACGCTCGTGGCCTCCCAGAAGACGAAGAGCACGAAGACGTCGTCGCTCGTGACGAGGCCGTACATGGCCCCGGCGAACGCGACCAGGACGGCCGCGAATCGCGCGAGCCCTGCCTCGTCGCTGTGGAAGTAGCGGGCGCAGTAGACGAGCACGAGCCCGCCGATGCCGGTCACGACCAGGGCGAGGACCCAGGCCAGGACGTCCATCCGCAGGGTGAGCGAGATCGCCAGCTGCGGGATCCACGGCACGGTCTCTTCGGGGACGTCCCCCGACAGGACCGCGGGCCCCTGCAGGGCCGTGAAGACGAAGACCGCGAACGGGACGAGCGAGGCCCACAGGAACAGCGACGTGCCGAGACGGCGACCGATGGCCGCGACGACCACGGCGGCCACCGCGAAGGCTGTCAGGGCTACGATCACGACGACCTCCGTCGGCTGGCGACCTCGTCTACCGATCGGGATGAACGGGCGCGGGGAGTCGGGCGGAGAGTCCAGACTACCTTGCAGGCACCTGGGAACGCCCGGTCGCGTTCGCCCCGGGGCCGACCCGGGCCGACCCCGGAGGCCTCAGGAGTGCCCGAGGTGCGCCCGGAGATCCGCCAGCTCGGCCAGCAGTCGCGCGACGGCCTGCGGGTCGGCCACCCGGTGCCCCGCTCGCGACTCCCCCGGTCCGACCTTGACGGCCAGATCGCCATCGCCGAGGGCCGCGAAGCCGTCCTCGTCGGTGACGTCGTCGCCGGCGTAGAGCACCCCGGTCGCGCCCACGATGTCGCGCAGCCGATCGATGCCGTCGTTCTTGCCCGTCGAGCGGACGGCGTACTCTAGCACGTTCTTGCCCGTCCGCGCATGGATGCCGTCGAGCGCGCCGACCGTGCGCCGCGCCTCCGCCAGGACCGTCTCGGTGGTCTCGTCGTCGGCGAGGCGCGTGTGGAGGGCGAGACCGGCGGGCTTCTCTTCCACGAAGACGCCCTCGTGCCCCGCGGCCGCCGCGTGCACGGCGTCCGAGAGGCGGGCGCGCGCCGCGACCTCGTCGGGGGTGAGCGAGGTCTCGTGGCCGTCCATCCGCAGCTCGATGCCGTGCGAGCCCACCAGCAGCACCTCGTCGGGCGTCTCGCTGATCGCGCTCAACGAGGCGAGGTCGCGCCCCGAGACGAGGGCCACCGTGGTCGACTCGGCCGCCGCGAGTCGTGAGATCGCGGCGAGCGCCTCGGGCAGCGCCCTGGCCTCGAGGGGCGCGTCGACCTCGGGCGCGAGCGTGCCGTCGAAGTCGAGGGCGACGAGGAGGCGCGGGGTCGTCGCGAGACGACCGAGCGCGTCGGACAGGGCGCGGGGGTCTTCGGAGGTCATTCGGCGGTGCTCTCTTCGGTCGTATTAGTCGCCCCGGCGTCCGCCGGGGTGATCTGCTGGCCGGGGCGCACGTTCTCGAGCGCCTGCAGGAACGACGCCGACCACTTGGCCACGTCGTTGTCGAGCACCCGGCGACGCAGGGCCCGCATGCGGGTCGTGCGGTCGCGGCGCGGCATCTCGATCGCCCGCATGATGGTGTTCTTCAACCCGCCGATGTCGTGCGGGTTGATCAGCAGCGCGGTCTTGAGCTCGTCGGCGGCGCCGGCGAACTCGCTGAGCACGAGCACGCCGTCGTTGTCGCGGCGGACGGCGACGTACTCTTTCGCGACGAGGTTCATGCCGTCCCGGAGGGCCGTGACGAGCATGACGTCGGCCGCTAGGTAGAGGGCGACCATCTCTTCGCGCGGATAGCCGTGGTGGTGGTAGCTGATGGCGGTGTGGCTCATCGTGGCGTAGTCGCCGTTGACGCGGCCGACGGTCAGCTCGATCTCGTCGCGCAGCTGCTTGTAGGTCTCGACCCGCTCGCGGCTCGGGCTCGCGACCTGCACCAGCGTGGCGTCCTCGACGCTGAGGCGGCCGTCGGCGAGCAGCTCGCCGAACGCCTTCATGCGGTGCCGGATGCCCTTCGTGTAGTCGAGTCGGTCGACCCCGAGCATCACGGTCTTGGGGTTGCCGAGCCCCTCGCGGATCTCTCGCGCCCTGGCCTGGATGTCGGGCCGCGCGGCGAGCTCCTCGTAGCTGGCGGCGTCGATCGAGATCGGGAAGTGCTTCGCGAGCACCCGGCGGACCTTCTTGCCGCGCTTCGACACGGGAGCCGACTCGTCGTCGACGGGCACCTCGACGTACGGGCGGGTGGTGCCGTAGCCGAGCAGATGCCGGACGGCGCGAGAGAAGTTCGACGCGTCGTCGGCGCGCTGGAACCCGATCACGTCGGCGCCGAGCAGCCCCTCGAGGATCTGCTTGCGCCACGGCAGCTGCGAGAAGATGCCGAGCGGCGGGAACGGGATGTGGTTGAAGAAGCCGATGGTGAGGTCGGGGCGGGCCTCGCGGAGCATCCGCGGCACGAGCTGCAGCTGGTAGTCCTGGACCCAGATGGTGCCGCCCTCCTCCGTGATCTCGGCGGCGCGATCGGCGAAGCGCTGGTTGACCTGCACGTAGGCCTCCCACCAGACGCGGTGGTAGGTCGGGGCGGCGATGACGTCGTGGTAGAGCGGCCACAGGGTGTCGTTGCTGAACCCCTCGTAGTACCGCTGCACCTCTTCGGCGCTGAGCGGCACCGGGACGATCGAGATGCCCTGGTCGTCGAACGGCTCGAACTCGAGGTCCGGCTGACCGGCCCAGCCGACCCAGGCGCCGTCGTTGGCCTTCATGACCGGCTCGAGGGCCGTGACCAGGCCGCCGGGCGAGTGCTGCCACGAGGCGCTGCCGTCGTCGGCGATCACCCGGTCGACGGGGAGGCGGTTGGAGACGACGACGAAGCCGTAACGTTCGGAAGAGTCGGGCATGAGGTGGGTCAGCTCCTGTCGGATCACCCGCACGGACGCGGGACGGCCAGATTATCAGCGGGGGTCGTGGGGGCGCCGGGGTTCCTCTCGGTGTCCGAGCCCACGGGAATAGCATTCGCCTCATGACCGACACGCGACCCGCCCGCACCAGCAGCAGCAGCACCGCGACCGTCACGAGGGCCTACCGCGGCGGCGAGCTCATCGCGCACGGGTTCCCGCTCGCGGAGGTGAGCGACCACCTCGAGGACGCCGACTGCATCGTCTGGGTCGACTTCACCGACCCCTCCCCGGCCGATCTCGCGGAGCTCGAAGACGAACTGGGCCTGCACGAGCTGGCGGTCGAGGACGCCCTGCACGACGGACAGCGTCCGAAGATCGACCGGTACGACGGCCATCTCTTCACCGCGCTGTACGACGTGGACTTCGACCGGGACTCCGGTGTGCTCAGCACGAGCGAGGTCAAGGCGTTCGTCACGGCCCGAGCGCTCGTCACGATCCACCACCCCGAGTTCGACGTGTCGCGGCTCGAGCGGACCTACGACGACAACGTCGACCTCACGACGCACGGCGTGACCTACCTGCTCTGGGGTCTGCTCGACAGCGTCGTCGACCGGCACTTCGACGCGACCGACGCGCTCGACGACGAGATCGAGGGGATCGCCGACGATCTCTTCGACCCGAAGCCGCGGACCCTCGACGTCCAGAAGCGCTCGTTCGCCCTGCGCAAGAGCCTGGTGCAGCTCCGCCGGGTGTCGTCGCCGATGCGCGAGGTGCTGAACACGCTGCTGCGTCGCGATCTGAAGGAGGTGGACGCCGAGATGCAGCCGTACTTCCAGGACGTCTACGACCATGTGCTGCGGGTCTCCGAGCAGAACGACTCGCTGCGCGACCTGGTCTCGACGATCCTCGACACGAACCTCAACCTGCAGTCGAACCGGATGAACCTGATCATGAAGAAGGTGACGAGCTGGGCCGCCATCATCGCGGTGCCGACGGCCATCACCGGCTTCTACGGCCAGAACGTGCCGTACCCGGGGTTCCAGTCGACGACCGGGTTCATCACCTCGTGCGTGCTCATCGTCGCCATCGGCGGCGTGCTCTGGTGGCAGTTCAGACGCCGCGACTGGCTGTGACCGGTCGTTCGCGAACTGTTCACCCGGCCCGCCCCGGGGCCCGGGCGCGTCGGTCGTAGCCTTGCCGCGTGATCACGGTCGGAATGAGCACGTCCTGCGTCTTCCCGATGTCGACCGACGAAGCCTTCCGGCTCGCCCGGCTCACCGGCTTCGACGGCGTCGAGGTGATGGTGACCGCGGATCGCGGCACCCGTCGCGCCGACCTGCTCCGCGCCTCCTCGGCCCGATGGGGTCTGCCGGTGCTCTCGGTGCACGCCCCGGTGCTGCCGATCGCCCACTTCGCGTTCGGTCGCGATCAGCGCGACAAGCTGCTCCGCTCGGCCGAGCTGGCCGCAGAGCTGGGGGCCTCGACGGTCGTCGTGCATCCCCCGTTCCTCTGGCAGCGGCGGTACTCGGCCGGGTTCGTCGAGATCGTCCGCGAGATCGCGGGGGCGACCGGGGTGACCCTCGCGGTCGAGAACATGTTCCCGCTGCGCATCGGGCCGCTGGGGATCGACGTGCACCGACCCGGCCACGACCCCGCGGGCATCGACGTCGACGCGGCGACCCTCGACTTCTCGCACGCCGCGGTGGCCGGGCGCGACGCACTCGACCTCGCGCTGGCGCTGGGGTCGCGCCTCCGGCACGTCCATCTGACCGACGGCCGCGTCTCGCAGCGCCCGGGCGGACTGCACGACGCGCATCTCGTGCCGGGCGAGGGCACCCAGCCGGTCGCCGAGGTGCTCACGCATCTGGCCCGATCGGGATGGTCGGGCTCGATCGTCGCCGAGGTGCACGCCGACACCGGCGGCCGAGCCGAGGAGGCGCGGGTCGAGCAGCTGCGGCGGACCGTCGCCTTCGCGCGTCGGCACCTCGGATCCGCGGCCCCCGCGCCGTCGCCCGCGTCGGGTCAGAGCACGAGCACGGTCGCCACGACGGCGAGCGGCACCGCGACGACGGCGATCCCGAGGCCGGCCAGCATGAAGCGACCCCAGGACACCTCGACGCCCATCGACGAGAGCCGCGAGTGCCAGAGCAGCGTGGCGAGCGACGCCCACGGCGTGACGAGGCAGCCGATGTTGACGCCGATGAGCACCGCCACGAGACGGAGCGGAGACCCGGCCACGGGTTCGAGCGCCAGGTAGGCCGGCAGGTTGTTGGCGACGTTCGCGGCGGCGGCGCTCCCGCCGGCGAGCCGCAGCAGATCGGGCAGCGAGTCCCCTCCCCCGACGACCGACCCCAGCAGGTCGGCCAGCCCCAGCGAATGCGCGGCCTCGACGACCACGAACAGCCCGCCCGCGAAGAGGATCGTACTCCACGGGACGATGCCCGGTCGGAGCACCGCGCGACGGCGGACGGCGAACGCGACGACGAGCACGAGCGCCGCGCCGGCGGCGGGGATCCAGACCTCGATCCCCGACACCAGCGCCGGCACGAGCAGGGCGGTCACGATCGCCGCCACGCGGAACAGCACCCGGTCGGCCGGCTCCTCCGATTCGGGAGGCGCGAACCGCCCGGTCAGCTGGCGGCGGTACCGCAGGCCGATCGCCGCCACCGGTACGACGACTCCGACGGCCGCCGCGGGTGCCACGAGCGCCGCGAAGGTCAGGGGGGCGGGTGAGCCGAGCTGCCCGAGCGCCAGCAGGTTGGTGAGGTTCGACACGGGCAGGAGCATCGACGCGCAGTTGGCCAGCCACACCGTCGTCAGGGCGAACGGCATCGCCGGCAGACCGACGTGACGCGCCACGAGGACGACGACGGGCGTCAGCAGCACGGCCGTCGTGTCGAGCGACAGGAACACCGTGCATGCCACGGCGAGGACGACGACGTACAGCCACAGCACGACGACACGCCCGCCGGCGAGCCGCGAGCAGGTGCGCGCCAGCCAGGAGAAGAGCCCCGCCTCGGCGGCGAGTTCGGCGACGACGGTCAGCGCGACGACGAACCCCAGCACGGGTGCGACCCGCTCGACGAGGGCGACCAGCTCGGCGCCGGTGAGGACGCCCGCCAGGAACGCCACGAGACCCAGGGCGAGGAACACGGCGCCGAGCACGGCAGTGCGCACGGGGACTCCTTCGGAGGGGACGGGACCGGCGATCCGTCCGAACCGGGCGTCGGACAGCTCAACCTACAACCGCCGGACACGACGGGCCGCACCGGATAGCGTGATCACAACGAACACGGGAGCGAACCTTGCGCAAATTCCTTTTCAACGGAGCCATCCTCAGTGCGACCTTCTCGGGCTTCAGCCTGCTGAAGAGCATCACCGCCGGTCCCCGCGACTGGCGACTGCTCCTCACGGCGGTCGCCTGGGCCGCGACGACGGCCATCGCCATCGGCAACGTGGTCGACGCCGCGAACGACGACTAGGTCGAGCGGACCGATCCGAGCGATCGATTCGAGAAGGAGGCGCGCCTCGGGTGACCGGGGCGCGCCTCCTTCGTCGTCCTCGTGGGGTCAGCTGTCGGGTCGTCCGACCGGGCGCCCGTCGGGTCGGCCGTGGCCGTCGTCGTCCGGGTGCTGGACCGGGATCGCCGATGTGAACAGCGCGGTGCGTTCGGTGTCCGCGTTCTCGCCGCTGAAGAGGCCGCCGGCCTCGGACGTCGACCGCTGCGGCCGCGCGGGGGCGGTCGGCTCGTCGCCGACCATCTGCACCCGCGCGCGCGGGATCGACACGGGGCTCGAGGCGTGCAGCCAGGCGATGAGGTCCTCGCGCACCAGGCAGCGGAGGTCGAACAGGGTCGGGGCGTCCTTCGCGGTGACGAGCACCCGCACCCGCACGTAGCCGCCCGTCGCATCGGTGACCTGCAGCACCTTCACCCGGCCGTCCCAGAGGTCGGTGCCGGCCAGCACCCGGTCGAGCTCGTCGCGCATGTCGCCGGGCTGCACGCGCCAGTCGAGGTCGAACTCGACGGCGCCGAGCAGCTCGCTGTTGCGTCGCGTCCAGTTCTCGAACGGGGTGGTCGTGAAGTACGTCGACGGGAGCACGAGCCGTCGGTCGTCCCAGATGTGCACCACGACGTACGACAGCGTGATCTCCTCGATCAGGCCCCACTGTCCCTCGACCACCACGACGTCGTCGATGCGGATGGCGTCGCTGAACGCGAGCTGGATCCCCGCGAACACGTTCGCGAGGGTGGACTGCGCCGCGAGACCGGCGACCACCGAGACGAGCCCGGCGCTCGCCAGCACGCTCGCTCCGACGGCCTCGACCCCCGGGAACCCCAGCAGGAGGGCACCGGCCGCGACGATCACGATCAGGGCGACCGTCAGCCGGCGGAGGATCAGCACCTGGGTCCGCACCCGCCGCGCGACCCGGTTGTCGGGCGTGTCGACCCGGTACCGCGACAGACCCAGGTCCTCGAAGAACAGGGCGAGGGCGCCGACGAACCACGCGACGACCACGATCACCGTGCAGCGGAACAGCTGCGAGACGGCCTCCTGCCCCGGGTAGTCGGCCCCGAGGAGGCGCGGGAGCGTCGTCGAGAGCGCGATCGTGAGCAGCACCACCAGCAGCGACCAGCGGAAGGGGCGGCGCATCCGCGTCACGAATGCCTTGGCCCAGTCCTTCCGGCGGGCGACGAGCGAGAAGACCCAGGCCACGAGGGCGGAGACGACGAAGGTGAGGACGACGGCGACGAGCACCGCGACGGCGAGTTCGATCCATGGCATCGCACCAGCTTGGTCGACGCCGGCGAGCGGCGCGACCAGGAAGCGGCCAGAATGTCAGGCGTGAGACAACGCGCCGACACCCGTGACGAGCCCGCCGACCGCGTCCCCGCATTCCATCGGGGGTCACGCTCGCGACGCCTCGTCAAGATCGTGGCGTCGGTGCTCTTCGCCGTCGTCGTCCTGGGCGCGACCGGCTTCTTCACCTGGGCCAAACTGCCCATGTCGGCCACCGCCTCCTCGATCGCCGCCGTCGCGGCCGACCCGGCGGTGACCGTCACCGATCGACCCGACACCGTGGTCATGCGACCGGCCGAGACGCGTCCCCGCGACCAGGGCCTCGTCTTCGTCGCCGGCGCGCGGGTCGACCCGCAGGCCTACGAGCAGGTGCTCTCGGGCGTCGTCCGCACCGGTGTGACGGTCGTGATCGTGCGTCCCGTGCTCGGCTTCGCGATCTTCGACTGGCGGGCCCTCAGCGACTTCACCGCGGTCGCCCCCGAGATCTCGCACTGGGCCGTCGGCGGGCACTCGCTCGGCGGGGTCCGGGCCTGCGGCTACGCCGAGAGCGACCCCCGGGTCGACGGTCTCGTGCTGCTCGGGTCGTACTGCGCGACCAACGACCTCTCGGACGACTCCGAGCTGCCCGTGGTCAGCCTCGGCGGCAGCGAGGACGGCCTGAGCACGCCGGAGGACATCGAGCGCTACCGTGCGCAGCTGCCCGACGACGCCACGATGGTGCAGATCGAGGGCTCGAACCACGCGCAGTTCGGCGACTACGGCGAGCAGTCGGGCGACGGCACGGCGACCCTGTCGGACGAGGAGGCGCGCAGCCGGATCGACCGCGAGCTGCGGTCGTTCTTCGCGACGATCGGCCCGTAGGGCGGACGCCTCAGCGCCTCAGCGCCTGGCGCCTCAGACGGAGCGCTTCCGCAGGCGCAGAGCCTCGAGCGCCATGCCCTGCGTGGCGTAGCGGCCCACCTCGTCGCCCCAGTGCGGGTTCGCACCCCGCAGCGCGACGTGCGAGCCGTTCTCGACGCGGATGTGGCCGAGCACGCGGTCGGGCGTCGACACCTGCACGAGGTCTGCGGCGATCGACCGGGTGCTGACCCGGGCGTTGCGGCGGACGGCGTCGATGCTGGTGATGCTCACGGGTGGTGCCTCTCGTGCTGATCCCCGGGATGTCCGGGGTGATGGTGCTGACGCATGCTGCGATCGCGACGAGACAGACGGTAGTCGCGCCTCCTCGGCAAGGCCCTGACGGTTCGCTGTGCGTAACCCCCGGCCGGGCTGCGTGATCCCGGTGTCCGCCGGGGCGGCGCACGACGAGGGCCCCGGGCGATGTCGTCGCCCGGGGCCCTCGCACAGGTGATGCGGTCGGATCAGCTGGTCAGGCCGTCGACGTACTCCTGGTTGTCGTCGATCCAGGCGTCGACGACCTCGGTGTAGTCGCTGCCGTCGACACCGCTGTTGAACATGGCGTTCTCGAGCGACGACAGACGGTCGTTGTCCATCTCGAAGCCCTCGAGCCACTCGGCGAACTGCGGGTGGCTGTCCGTGAAGCTCTTGCCGCCGAACGAGTGGATCCCCTCGGCGTCGCCCAGGGTGCCCTTGGGGTCTTCGAGGTCCTTGATCGGGAACGCGTCGTAGGCCCAGTGCGGGCTCCACAGCGTGACGGCGATGTTCTCGCCCGCGTCGGTGGCGCTCTTCAGCTCGGTGAGCATGGCGGCCGTCGACGAGGTCTGCAGGGTCAGGTCGTCGATGCCGTACTCGGGGATCGTCGCGTTCTCGACGGCAGAGGTCAGACCTGCGGCCGGCTCGATGCCGACGATGGTGCCGCCGAAGAGGTCGGCGTTCTCGTTCAGCTCGTCGATCGAGTCGATCGGGGCGTCGGCGTTGACCGCGATGGCCAGCTTGGCGCCGTCGTTCCAGGCGCCGAGGTCGGTGAGGTCGTCGCCGAACTTGTCGATGTACTCCTTGTGCGTGACGGGCAGCCAGGTGTCGAGGACGACGTCGTAGTCGTCGGTCGTGAGGCCCTGGTAGACCGGTGCGACGTCGGCCATCTCGAGGTTGACCGTGTAGCCCTGCTCTTCGAGCACGGACTTCCACAGCCAGGATGCGGCGATGCCCTCGTCCCAGCCGTTGAAGACGGCGATGTCGACGACGCTCTGGTCGCCGTTCTCGAGGGTCTCGGTCGACGACGAACTGCCGGGGGGCGAGCAGGCGGCGAGGCCGAGGACTGCGGAGGTGCCCAGGGCGACCGAGGCTGCGATGGTGGTGCGCTTGTGCATGTGATCCTTTCGGGTGGTGCAGGAGGTGCGGGTCGGCCGATGACGCCGGCCGACCCGCCGGGGTTCTAGACCGACGCGGTGGCGCGCTCGGGCGCCGGTGCGTCGGGGAGCGGGGTGGCGTCGACCTCGGTCTCGCCACCGCCGGAGGCGGCGGAAGCGCTGCCGACGGCGCGCGGGGAGCGCGACGGGCGACGACGACGGTCGGCGCCGAGGGCCGCGGTCATGCGGTCGAGGATGATCGCGAGGATGACGACCGAGACGCCGGCCTCGGCCCCCAGGGCGACGTCGATGCGGTTGAGGCTCGCGACGATGTCGCCGCCGAGTCCGCCGGCCCCGACCATGCCCGCGATGACGACCATCGAGAGCGACAGCATGATGACCTGGTTGACGCCGGCCATGATGCTCGGCTTCGCGAGGGGCAGCTGGATCTGTCGCAGGATCCGCCACGGCGACGAGCCGAACGCCTGGCCGGCCTCGACCACCTCGGTGTCCACCCCGCGGATGCCCAGCTCGGTCAGTCGCACGCCGGGTGCCATGGCGAACACGATGGTGGCCACGATGCCCGGCACGACGCCGACCCGGAACAGCAGCAGAGCCGGGATGAGGTACACGAACGCCGGGGTCGTCTGCATGAAGTCGAGGACGGGGCGGATGATCTGCGACGCGATCGTCGACTTGGCCGCGAGCACGCCGAGGGGGATGCTGATCGCGATCGCGATGGCACCGGCGACGAGCACCAGGGCGAGGGTCGCCATGGCGTTCTCCCACTGGTTGACCGAGCTGATCAGCAGCAGGCCGACGGCCGAGCCGACGGCGAACTTCCAGCCGCGGGCGAAGAACGCCAGAGCCGCGACGACGATCACGACGGCCCAGAACGGAGGCGCGCTGAGGATGTACTCCATCCACTCGTAGAAGAAGAGGAAGACGGCGCGCACGACGTCGAAGAAGCCGCCGAGGTTGTCGGTGATCCAGTCGACGACCGACGACACCCAGCTGCCGAAGGGGATGCGGAGGATGTCGTTCATCGGGTGGCTCCTTCGGTGACCGCGACGGGGGTCTCCTCCGTCGCGAGGGTGGCGTCGAGCTCGCTCTCGGAGAACCGCGTGACGGGTTCGAGCACGGGGATGGGCGAGGTCGTCGTGTCGACGTTGCCGAGGGCGGCGAGCAGCGTGACCCGCGGGATGACGCCGATCAGTCGATCGCGGTCGTCGACCACGGCGATGGGCAGCGGACTCTCGACGGCGAGTTCGAAGAGGTCGACGAGGGCGGCGTCGGGGCCGACCTTGGCGAACTCGGTGTTCACGATCGCCTCGAGGTCGGTGTCGTTCGTCTTCACCTGACGCATGACGTGGCGGTCGCGGACCCAGCCGAGGAGCTTGCGGTCGCGGCCGAGGACGAACAGGGCCGCCGTCTGCAGATCGCGGAGGGTGCGGAGCGCGCCCCGGGGGCCGGCGGTCAGCTGCACGACGGCCCTGGCCGGCTCCATGACGCTCGACGCGGTGAGGACCCGTGCCCGGTCGACGTCCTGCACGAACTGGGCGACGTAGTCGTTGGCCGGATCGGTGAGGATGTCCTCGGGGCTGCCGATCTGGACGATGCGGCCGTCTCGCATGACCGCGATGCGGTCGCCGAGGAACATGGCCTCGTTCAGGTCGTGCGTGATGAAGACGATGGTCTTGCCGAGCTTCGCCTGCAGCTCGAGCAGCTGCTCCTGCATCTCGCGGCGGATCAGCGGGTCGAGGGCGCTGAACGCCTCGTCCATCAGCAGGATGTCGGTCTCGGCTGCGAGCGCACGGGCCAGGCCCACTCGCTGCTGCATGCCGCCGGAGAGCTCGCTCGGGAGCTTGTCCTCCCAGCCGGCGAGACCGACGATCTCGGTCACCTCGCGGGCCTTGGCCAGGCGCTTCGCCTTGGCGACTCCCTGCACCTCGAGGCCGTAGGCGACGTTGTCGATCACGGTGCGGTGCGGGAGGAGCGCGAAGTGCTGGAACACCATCGAGACGTGCTTCCGTCGGACGGCGCGCAGCTCCTTCGCGGGGACGTCGGAGATGTTCGACCCCGACACCTCCACGGAGCCCGAGGTCGGCTCGAGCAGGCCGTTCAGCATGCGGATGAGCGTCGACTTGCCGCTGCCCGACAGCCCCATGACGACGAAGATCTCGCCGGGCTGCACGTCGAACGACGCGTCGATGACGGCTGCCGTGCCGAAGGCCGAGGCGTCGGCGCGGCTGGCGCCGGACTCGAGGCGGGTGACCGCTTCTCGGGGGCGGCGTCCGAAGACCTTGTAGAGGTTCTTCGCACGCACGGCGGGTGGTGTCGTTGTCATGGGCTCTCCGCGGGCACGCCGGGGCGCACCTTCCGCTCGGGCAGGCGCGCCGTCGGCGGCGTTCTGGTCGGGCGGACGGGTCGACGGCGCATGCGGGATGGTCCGGCTCAAGCATCGTGATCCGAGATGCGAACCTGTACCCCGCTGGTGCGGTCATGGGACCGGCACCGGCGCCACCAGACCGTACGGCGACCGGGATCCGAGACTGCCGGACCGCCGATCATCGCGTCCTGATGATGACGGGCCCACCGGAGCGGGCCTCGATGACCGTAGCGAACATGTGTCGCTCATCCCAATCCGCACCCCCCTCCGGAGGGACCGGACGTGTACCCCGATCCCCTCCGATCGCCGTGTTCATGGGCATCGACATCGTGGCCGTTTCGTTACACGCTCCGCACCTCCGAGGGTCGCCGTCCGCAGAGCGCGGGTCCCCCGACATGCCGACCTGTCGATGTGCGCGAACTGCAGACTCGGGCCTACCCTCTCGGCATGAGCGCATCAGACGGAGACCGCGGCTCGGCCGCGCACCCGGACACCGTCCCCCAGGACTTCAGCCACGAGCAGGAGGGGTTCCAGCACGGTCTGAAGCCCCGGCAGCTGCAGATGATCGCCATCGGCGGCGCCATCGGCACGGGGTTGTTCCTCGGCGCCGGCGGTCGACTCGCCACGGCGGGGCCCTCTCTCGCGATCGTGTTCGCCATCTGCGGCGTGTTCGCGTTCTTCATCCTGCGCGCGCTGGGCGAGCTGGTGCTGCACCGCCCCTCCTCGGGATCCTTCGTCTCGTACGCCCGCGAGTTCTACGGCGAGAAGTTCGCCTACGCGGCGGGCTGGATGTACTTCCTGAACTGGGCGATGACGGCGATCGTCGACGTCACCGCGGTGGCCCTGTACCTGCAGTACTGGAAGGCCTTCACGGCCGCCCCGGAGTGGCTGCTGGCCCTCGTGGCCCTGGCCGTCGTGTTGTCGGTGAACCTGCTGGCCGTGAAGGTGTTCGGCGAGATGGAGTTCTGGTTCGCGATCGTCAAGGTCGCCGCGCTCGTGATCTTCCTGGTGGTCGGGGTCGTCTGGCTCGCCGCGGCGTTCCCGGTGACGCACGACGGCGCGGCCGTCGACACCGGCTGGTCGGTGGTCGCCGCGAGCGGGATCCTGCCGAGCGGTCTGCTGCCGGCGGTGCTCGTCGTTCAGGGCGTCGTCTTCGCGTACGCCGCGATCGAGCTGGTCGGAACGGCGTCGGGCGAGACCGAGAACCCGGAGAAGGTGGTGCCGCGGGCGATCAACACGGTGATCATCCGGATCGCGGTCTTCTACGTCGGCTCGCTGGTGCTCCTGTCGCTGCTGCTGCCCTACACCGCGTACGCCGAGGGCGAGAGCCCGTTCGTGACGTTCTTCAGCAGCATCGGCAGCCCCGAGGTGGGTCGCATCGCCGGGTCGATCATGAATTTCGTGGTCGTGACGGCCGCGCTGTCGAGCCTGAACGCCGGGCTGTACTCGACGGGCCGCGTGCTCCACTCGATGGGGATGAACGGTTCGGCCCCGAAGTTCACGACGAAGATGTCGAAGGGCGGGGTGCCGTTCGGCGGGATCCTGCTGACGGCGTCGATCACGCTGCTCGGCGTCGGTCTGAACGCGATCGTCGGCGCGAGCGCCGCGTTCGAGATCGTGCTGAACATCGCGTCGCTCGGCATCTTGACCGCATGGGGCACGATCATCCTCTGCCAGATGCGCCTCCGCCGTTGGGCGAAGGAGGGCAAGGCGAAGGAGCCCTCGTTCCGCCTGCCGGGCGCCCCGGTCACGAGCTACCTGACGTTGGCGTTCCTGCTCGCCGTGGTCGTGCTGATGGCGATCGACTGGCCGATCGGCTCGTTGACGGTGATGTCGCTCGTGGTGATCATCCCGCTGCTGATGCTCGGCTGGCACCTGCAGCGCGATCGCATCCTCGCCGCAGCACGCCTCCGCGAGGGCATGACCGGCCCGTATCCCGTCACGGGCCGCGACGCCGCGGCGCAGCATCCCCGCCCGGGCGACGACCGCGCGTAGCCCCACTCCCCCGCCGCGAGCGGGACGGACTCCGCCCTCCTCCGTCCCGCTCCCGCGCCCCCAGCCCCCGCGACGAGCGAAGCGACGTCGCCCCGCCCCCACCCCGCGGCCAGCGAAGCGAAGCCGCACCGCGACGAGCGAAGCGACGTCGCCCCCGAGCAACACGCACCTGGCGGCAAAGCACCCCCACCCCGCGCGGCCCCAGGCCGCACGTCGGCGGAGCCGACCAGACCGGCACGACGAAAAATCCCCCGCTTCATCGACTGATGAACACGGGGGACCCATTTTTCGTGCACCCCCTCGGACTTGAACCGAGAACCCACTGATTAAGAGTCAGTTGCTCTGCCAATTGAGCTAGAGGTGCGCGCCGCGGTATGCCCCGCAACGAGGACCAACATTAGCATGAGTTCTGACCCCACTTGAACACCCGGGCGCCTCGCGCGCCCTCAGATCGGAGCATCATGGCCACGAGACTCGAGAAGGGCGCCCCGGCGCCGACCTTCACCCTGGACGACGAGAGCGGTTCGCCTGTCTCGCTGTCGGACTTCGCGGGGCAGAACGTCATCGTGTACTTCTACCCGGCGGCATCGACGCCCGGCTGCACGACCGAGGCGTGCGACTTCCGCGACAACATCAATTCGCTGAAGTCGGCCGGCTACCAGGTGCTCGGCGTGTCGAAGGACGCCCCGGAGGCGCTCCGTCGATTCAAGGACGAGCAGGGCTTGAACTTCCCGCTGCTGAGCGACCCCGGCCTCGCGGTGCACGAGGCGTACGGCGCCTACGGCGAGAAGAACAGCTACGGACGCATCGTCACCGGCACCATCCGCTCGACGTTCGTCGTCGACGGTGAGGGTGCCGTCGTGCTGCCGCTCTACAACGTGAAGGCGACGGGGCACGTGGCGTCGCTGCGGAAGAAGCTCGCGCTCGACTGACCCCCCCCTGTCGCCGCCCCGCGCCTCCTGCACCGTCCGGTCAGTAGGTGCGGGGCGGCACGTCGTCGCGGCGGGACGTGGCCGCGACCACCGACGGGGTGAGCAGCAGCACGACGACGAGCACGGCCGGCACGATGAGCCAGAGGCCGATGGTCGGGTTGGCGAACGTGCCCTGCAGGCTGCCGACGCCGACCGCGATCTGCAGCACCTGCCACACGATGGCCGCACCGCGGATCCAGGCTCGACCACGGAAGGCGCCGACCACGATGGAGCCGATCCAGGCGGTCGCCATCAGGGTCAGCACGAGCACGGCGACGGCCGACGCGTACGACGACGGCGTCTCGACGACGAGTTCGACGAGCAGGTAGCCGGCGGCGGACGCCACGACGGCGAGCTCGCCGACGAGGAGCACGATCAGCAGCCACAGCAGGGCGGGGCGCCGCCGGTCGGCAGACGGATCTGTCGGCGTCGCCGGGTCGTTCTCAGCCGCTCCGCTCATGCGTCGCCCTCCACAAAATCCTTGATTTGGCCGTACCAGTATGCGACCATATTCGAGGTCGAAGTGACGTGCACACGGCCGTGCGCGCCTCCCGAATTCTTTCTCTTTCCCCCATCCGGAACCGGTGCTTCGTTGCGCCGGTTCAGCATTTAAAGGAGTACCCATCGATGGATTGGCGTGACAAGGCCGCCTGCCTGACCGCAGACCCGGAGCTGTTCTTCCCCGTGGGCAACACCGGCCCCGCCGTCGACCAGATCGACAAGGCGAAGACCGTCTGCGGCCGGTGCACCGTCACCGAGACGTGCCTGCAGTACGCGCTCGAGACCAGCCAGGACTCCGGCGTCTGGGGCGGCCTCAGCGAAGACGAGCGCCGCGCGCTCAAGCGCCGCGCCGCCCGCGCCCGCCGCGCCAGCTAGACGAACCCGTCGTCGGGTGGCCTCGGCCATCCGGACGGCGAAGAGAGGCCGGCTCCCCCATGGGGAGCCGGCCTCTCTTCGTCGTCGCAGAAGGCGCTGACAGCCGCTCAGGGCTGCGTGAGCCAGCGGAACGGGATCTCGATGGTGACCTCGGTGCCGCTGCCGACGAGCGTGTGCCAGTCGATGGTGCCCCCGAGCTCGCCCTGGATGAGAGTGCGGACGATCTGGGTGCCGAGCCCGGAGCCGACCTTGCCCTCGGGGAGACCCACGCCGTTGTCGCGCACCTTGACGGTCAACTGCTCGTCGTCGCGTTCGGCGACGATCTGCACCTCGCCGTCGCGACCGTCGAGACCGTGCTCGACGGCGTTCGTGACGAGCTCGGTCAGCGCCAGCGCCAGCGGGGTGGCGTACTCGCTCGGCAGCGCACCGAAACTGCCCACCAGCGCGGGCCGGACCGTCGTGTTGTGACTCGAGGCGACCTCGGCGATGAGCATCAGGACGCGATCGAAGACGGTGTCGAAGTCGACGTTCTGGCTCAGCCCCTCGGACAGCGTGTCATGCACCACGGCGATGGAGGCCACCCGGCGCATGGCCTGGGTCAGAGCCTCGCGGGCGACATCGGTGTGCGTCCGTCGGGCCTGGATGCGGAGCAGCGACGCCACCGTCTGCAGGTTGTTCTTCACACGGTGGTGGATCTCACGGATCGTCGCGTCTTTGGTGATGAGCTCGCGCTCCTGGTGCCGCAGCTCCGTGACGTCGCGGCAGAGGACGATCGCGCCCATCCGGTCACCACGGTCGCGCAGCGGGATGGCCCTCAGCGAGACCGTCACGCCGCGCGCCTCGATGTCCGTCCGCCACGGGGCGCGCCCGGTGACGACCAGAGGCAGCGACTCGTCGATGACGAGCTTGCCCTGCAGCAGGTTCGTGGTGACCTCCGCCAACGACTCGCCCTCGAGCTCGCCGTCGAAGCCCATCCGGTTGAAGGCCGACAGGCCGTTGGGACTCGCGAAGGTGACCGTGCCGTCGACGTCGAGCCGGAGCAGCCCGTCGGAGGCGCGGGGGGCGCCCCGACGAGGCCCGGTGGGCGCACCGAGATCGGGGAAGTCGCCCGCGGCGATCATGGCGAAGAGGTCGTTGGCGCACTGATTGAAGGTGAGCTCTTGACGACTCGGGGTGCGGGCCTCGCTGAGGTTCGTATGCCGTGTGATGACGGCGATCGGAGCCTCGGTCACGTCGGGGCGGCTGGCGCCGAGACGACGCAGCACGGGGACGGCCCGGACTCGGGTCGGGGTCTCCTCGTACCAGTCGGGGGCCGCCGAGTCGACGATGCGGGTCGACGAGAAGGCCGAGTCGATCTGCACCCGCCACTCGGGCCGGACCTCCTGCCCCACGAAGTCGCGGTAGAAGAGCGTCGCACTGCTCGACGGCCGCGCGTGGGCGACGGCCACGAAACTGCCGGTCTGGGTCGGCACCCACAGGACCATGTCGGCGAACGCCAGGTCGGCCAGCAGCTGCCAGTCGCCGACGAGCAGGTGCAGCCACTCGATGTCCGCTTCGCTGGAGCGGCCCTGGGCGAGTACGAGATCACTGAGCGTCGACACCGCCCCAGTCTAAGTCGAGCCGCGATCACGGAAAATCGGTGCGACACGAGTTCTCCACAGATCGGCCTGTCCCTAGCAAATCAATACCGAATGTCATATGTTGTGTTCGTCCGAGCCGCTTTCACGAAAGTTCGAGCACCATGCCACGTTCCTCACCAGCCACCCCTCCGCCCCGCGTCGAGCCCGAGTCCGGGGGCGGCGACACGCCGACGGCGACGATCGCACCCGTGCGCCATCTCAGCGCCGTCGAGGGGTGCGGGGCACTCGCCGCAGTGTCGCCAGACTCCCTGTCGTCGAATGTCCGACCCATCACCGCCGAAGCCGCCGTCGAGGCGCTGGCCAGATCGGTGCTGGAGGTCATGGCGGGCGCCCGCGACATCGACCAGCTGGCGCGATGGGTCACCGCCGACGTCTTCGCCACGCTGCGCAACCGGGTAAGGGTCTCGACGCAGGCCCGACTGGCCCACGGCGTCCGCAGACATCGACCGATCCTGCGATTCGGGCGCGTCCACATCGCCGAGCCCTCCCCCGGCATCGTCGAGGCGGTCGTCGTCGTCCACGGTCGCGGCCGCAGCCGTGGCGTCGCCGTGCGACTCGAGACCGTCCGAGGTCGTTGGCGCGCCAGCGCCCTGCACATCCTCTGAGCGACAGAGCGACATCCGCCAGAGCGGACGAGAGAAGGAGGCGCACCCGCCTGAGCGGGTGCGCCTCCTTCTGCTGCTCGACCTGACGTCTAGTCGGAGGCCTTCTTGCCTGCGGCGCGGCGCTCGGCCCGGTTCACGGGCGCGGGCTCGTCGCCACCGGTCTTCTGACCGAAGGCGCCCTTGCCCGCCGCGGCCGGCGCCGGACCGCTCGCGGCGCGTGCCGCGGCGACCTCGGGGGCGGTCGTGCGCTCGGCGGTGTCCTGCTGTCGCTGGGCCCGCGCCGTCGCCGCCTTCTCGAGACGACCCTTCTGGTCGCGCACCTCGACCTCGCCGTCGATGTTCGGGGCCGAGTACTCGAGCGCGGGCGGGGCCTGCTCGTTGCCGAGACCCTTCGCGGCGATGACGGGGGCCTTCTCGGAGTCGACCTGCCCCTGCACCTCGACCTCGAGGTTGAACAGGAAGCCCACGGACTCCTCGCGGATCTGGCCCATCATGCTCTGGAAGAGCGCGTAGCCCTCGCGCTGGTACTCGACCAGCGGGTCGCGCTGCGCCATGGCACGCAGACCGATGCCGTCTTTCAGGTAGTCCATCTCGTACAGGTGGTCGCGCCATCTGCGGTCGATGACCGACAGGACGACACGACGCTCCAGTTCGCGCATCGCCGCCTCGCCGAGCGACTCCTCACGGGTCTTGTACGCCACCTTGGCGTCGGAGAGGATCTCCTGGCCGAGGAAGTCACGGGTGGCCTTGCCCTTCGAGCCGGCCTCCGTGATGACCTCGTCGATCGTGATCGAGATCGGGTACAGCGTGCGGAGCTCCGTCCACAGCGCGTCGAGGTCCCAGTCGTCGGGGCTGCCCTCGCCGGTGTGCTGGTCGATGACCTCGTTGACCACGTCGTCCAGGAACTTCGAGGCACGGTCCTGGAGGTCGTCTCCCTCGAGGATGTGCCGGCGGTCGCCGTAGATGGCCTCGCGCTGACGGTTGAGGACGTCGTCGTATTTGAGGACGTTCTTGCGGATCTCGGCGTTGCGCGACTCCACCTGCGACTGCGCCGACCGGATGGCGCGTCCGACGATCTTGTTCTCGATGGCGAGGTCGTCGGGCACATTGCCCCGGCCCATCAGCGACTCGGCGGCGCCCGAGTTGAACAGACGCATGAGGTCGTCGGTCAGCGACAGGTAGAAGCGGCTCTCTCCCGGGTCGCCCTGACGTCCGCTGCGCCCGCGCAGCTGGTTGTCGATGCGGCGGGACTCGTGGCGCTCCGTCCCGAGGACGTACAGCCCGCCGGCCTCGATGACCTTCGCGGCCTCTTCGGCCACGGCCTCTTTGTGCGACGCGAAGACGGCGTCCCATGCGGCCTCGTACTCGTCGGGGGTGTCGACCGGGCTGAGACCCTTGGCGTTCATCTCCGCCACCGCGAGGAACTCAGCGTTGCCACCGAGCATGATGTCGGTACCGCGACCGGCCATGTTGGTGGCCACGGTGACGGCCCCGGCCCGCCCCGCCTGGGCGACGATAGCGGCTTCGCGGGCGTGGTTCTTGGCGTTCAGGACCTCGTGCTTGACGCCCTTCTTGGCGAGGAGACGAGAGAGGTACTCGCTCTTCTCGACGCTCGTCGTGCCGACCAGCACGGGCTGGTTCTTCGCGTGACGCTCGACGATGTCTTCGACGACCTGGTCGAACTTCGCCGTCTCGTTCTTGTAGACGAGGTCGGTCTGGTCGATGCGCTGCATCGGACGGTTCGTCGGGATGGGGACGACGCCGAGCTTGTAGGTGCTCATGAACTCGGCGGCCTCGGTCTCGGCCGTGCCCGTCATGCCGGAGAGCTTCTTGTAGAGGCGGAAGTAGTTCTGCAGGGTGACCGTGGCGAGCGTCTGGTTCTCGGCCTTGACCTCGACCCCCTCCTTCGCCTCGATCGCCTGGTGGATGCCCTCGTTGTAGCGGCGCCCGCTCAGGATGCGACCGGTGTGCTCGTCGACGATCAGGACCTCGCCGTTGATGACGACGTAGTCCTTGTCGCGCTTGAACAGCGCGTCGGCCTTGATCGCGTTGTTGAGGAACGAGATGAGCGGCGTGTTGGCCGACTCGTACAGGTTGTCGATGCCGAGGTAGTCCTCGACCTTCTCGATGCCGGGCTCGAGCACGCCGACGGTGCGCTTCTTCTCGTCCACCTCGAAGTCGACACCCGACACGAGGCGGCGGGCGATGGTCGCGAACTCGGCGAACCAGCGGTTCGCCTCGCCGCTGGCCGGACCGGAGATGATGAGCGGCGTCCGGGCCTCGTCGATGAGGATGGAGTCGACCTCGTCGACCACGGCGAAGAAGTGGCCGCGCTGGACCATGTCCTGCGACTGCCACGCCATGTTGTCGCGCAGGTAGTCGAAGCCGAACTCGTTGTTCGTGCCGTACGTGATGTCGGCCGCGTACTGCTCGCGACGCTGCGCCGGGGTCTGACCGGCGAGGATGCAGCCCGTGGTCATGCCGAGCGCACGGAACACCCGGCCCATCAGCTCGGACTGGTAGCTGGCGAGGAAGTCGTTGACGGTGATCACGTGCACGCCGCGCGAGGCGATCGCGTTCAGGTAGGCCGCGGTCGTCGCGACGAGGGTCTTGCCCTCACCGGTCTTCATCTCGGCGATGTTGCCCAGGTGCAGGGCGGCGCCGCCCATCAGCTGGACGTCGAAGTGCCGGAGGCCCAGCGTCCGCTTCGAGGCCTCGCGGACGGCGGCGAACGCCTCGGGGAGCAGATCGTCGAGCGACTCGCCGCCCGCGTAGCGCTCGCGCAGCTCGACGGTCTCGTTCTTCAACTCGTCGTCGGTGAGCGTGGTGAAGTCGTCTTCGAGTTCGTTGACGGCTTTGGCGTACGCCTTGAGCCTGCGGAGGGTACGGCCCTCGCCGACGCGAAGGACCTTCTCGAGAACGTTGGCCACCGGTTACTCCCTGTGTTTCGGTCGAGCACGCGAAGAGACCCGCGCACCCCGTGAGGCGGGCCCGAGGGCCTCGCCGGGATCGGCTCGACCCGCGGACGGACGAGCACAGAATGGTAACAAGACTAGCGGCCGCGGCCCTGGGAGCCGGCAAGGCGAGAGCCTCGTCGTCTCCGCAGAGCCGCGGCCGCGTCGGGGCCCGCTTCACGGGCCCCCGTGGGTCGGGTCAGCCGGCCAGACCCGCCCGGAGCGCCGTGGCGACCTCCTGCAGCTCGGGGGCCGACTGGTCGAGGCCGATGACGCCGTAGTCCCAGCCCTTCCGGCGGTAGACCACGCTCGGCCGATCGGTCTCGGAGTCGATGAAGAGATAGAAGTCGTGCCCGACGAGCTCCATGTAGTAGAGCGCGTCGTCGACCGTCATGGGCGTCGAGGCGAACACCTTCGAGCGGATGACGACGGGGCAGTAGTCCTCCTCCGCCTCGGCGGCCGCGGTCGCCGCGTCGTCGTCGGTGACGACCGCGACGGCGCCCGTGCGGACGGCGTCGAGGGTCTCGGCGGCGGCCGGCGTCACACCGTGCGTGCTGAAGTCGGACGTCGCCGCCTCGTGCAGCGACGTGGGTCGGTGCTGGCCCCGGTGCACCTTCTTGCGGTCTTTGGCCCGGCGGACCCGTTCGAGCAGACGCGCGATGGCGAGGTCGAACGCGACGTACTTGTCGCCGGCCGTCGACTCGGCGCGCACGAGCGGACCCGGTCCGATGAGGGTGAGCTCGACGCGGTCGTCTCCCGCCTGACCGCTCGACTTCTCGTGGTGCCTCGAGACCTTGATCTCGAGTGCCAGGGCTTTGGTGGCGAGTTGCGCCACCTTGTCGGCCTTGTCAGTGGCGTAGTCGCGGAAACGATCGGTGATCCCGACGTTTCGACCCGTGACGGAAATTTCCATGACGACCTCCTTTGGCTAAGACGTGCCGCCTGTCAGCCAGGCGAGTGTTCTTTCACGCCGTTTGCCCCACCGTAACCGTGACGGCCCCCGCCCGTCACCCCGTGTCCACCGAGTCGCCCGTTCTCCAGCGGATTCGAATGCCCTCTGTCGATCGGTCACAGCCGTCTCCCGGTGAGCGGCGTGGACGCCAGACAGGCGGCCCCGACGACGGTCGCCCCGTTCGTCACGAGCGCACGTTCCGCCTCGAGCAGCGTCGATCCGGTCGTGACGACGTCGTCCACGAGCAGCACTCGACGTCCTGTCAGATCGGCGGCAGCCCGGAGGCTGCCCAATCGATCGCGGTGCCGCTGCACCCGGTCGCGGTGCTTCTGCGAACCGCCCGCACCGACGACGGACTTCAGGAGGCGCGGTGCGAGGACCAGCCCCGCCTCGCGGGCGAGCAGACCCACGGGATCGAACCCGCGCCTCCGGAGGCCCGCCCTCGAGGCGGGCACGGCGATGAGCAGCGGCGGCGCACCCGGCGGGCAGGCCTCGGCGAGCGCCGCCCGCAGAGCGGGGGCCAGCCATCGCGCGAGCCGGAGCCTGCCCTGCTGCTTGAAGGCGATGACCGCGCGGCGCACCTCGAACTCGTAGTCGAGTCCCGACACCACCCGGAGCCCGGTGACGAGGGTGCGCGATCGGACCGCCGGCTCCAGTCGCACGCGGCAGTCGGTGCAGAGTTCGACGTCGGGCGCAGCGCACCCCGCGCAGGCCACCGGGGACACGACGGACAGGGCCTCGCGGAGGGCGGTTCGAGTCGTCATGCCCCCAGCGTGCCCGGCCCGCCGGCGGGGTCCGCGCCGCGACGGGAGTCGTCCACAGCAGGCGCGGACCTCGGCCCGCCGGGGAGGAGAGGCGCCGGGTCGGGATCAGCGCTGGGTGCCGAGCAGATCGGCTCGGACGCCGCTGTCCTGCCAGCTGCTGCCGCGGGGCTCGAGAACGGTCCCGTCGGAGGTGCGGACCTGCAGACGGGCCAGACCGTTGCCGCCGACGATCGTGTCGGGGTCGCCGGGCGGCCTGCCCCGCGAGGTGGCCGGTCCGCCGACCTCGGAGACGGTGACCTGCGGTTCGTCGCCCGCTCGGGTGAGGACGGCGACCGACGACTGATCGGCCCAGGTCGCATCGACGGGCACCCCCGTGGGGGCCGCCAGCTCGAGCGCCTCGCCGAGGGCCGTGGGGATGCCGTCCGCGTCTCGGACGACGGCGGCGACGAGGATCCGCGCGTCGCCGTCGTCGTCGAGGAGGGCGAGGACGCGGGTGCCGTCGCGCGAGACGCGGAGGGCGACCACGTCGGCGCCGCCCGGCAGCGACGAGACGACCCGGTGCGACACGCCGTCGGCGCCGATGGCGCGGAGACCCTCGGGGTCGCTCTCGGGGACGCTCCAGACGAAGCCCCGGTCGTCGAGGGTCGGCGGCACGAGACCGGGGCGCGCGTCGAGGAGGCGCGTGCTGCCGTCGGCCCTCGCGAGCACTGCCCCCTCCGGGGTCGCGACGGCGGCGGAGGACTGGTCTCCGGACAGCTCGACGGACGTCGCGCCGAGATCGGCCACGGCGGACGACAGCCCGTCGAGCTCGCTCACCGAGCTCCGCGACGCGAAGCCGAGGATCCCGTCGGCGACGACGAGGGGTCGCGCGTCGACGGTCGGATCTCTGAGGGGCGAGTCGGAGCCCAGGTCGGGCACCTCGAGCACCGTCGACTCGACGCTCAGCTCGACCCTGGTGATCGCCGCGACGCTGGAGAAGCTCGCCAGCAGCTGCGCCTGCATGCGGGCCCGGGCGTCCGCCGCGGCCCCGAGGGCGTCGGCCGTGAGGTCGACCCGTGCCGTGCCGTCCTCCACGGTGATGGCGGTGAGCGACAGCCTCGTGCCGTCGGGGAACGCCGAGACGACGGCGCCCTGCAGCCACGGCGACGGACCGGAGAGCAGCGCGCTGGCGATGCGCGTGCCCGTCGAGGAGCGCGCCAGGAACCACCGTTCGTCGGGGACCAGGTAGGTGAAGGTCGGGTCGTAGAAGTAGACCGAATGGGCGCGGAAGACCGACTGGAAGGTCGCCGGGGTGAGCACGATCCCGTCGGGCGCGTCGCTGATGCGCCACTGGCCGTCCTCCTGCACGAACCGGTAGCCGAGGGTCGTCGGGACGGACGACGTCGCGGGGGCGTAGCGCCCGTCGTCGTCGACCGTCGCCGAGTCGACGAACGTGTAGTCGAGCTCGGTGTCCGAGACCCGGGTCGTGGTGCCCGTCCCCGGGCGGACGGTGACGCTCGCCCGAGGGTCCCAACCGTCGGCGAACCCCGTCGAGAGGAACTGCCGCGCGACGGCGTAGTCGTTCTGCGGCCCCGTGCCCGCGGCGAGGAAGCCGTTGAGGAGCTGCTCCTGCGAGCTGCCGACGGAGGGGCCGTTCGGCGTGTAGACGACGTCGCTGTCGACCACGTCGCTCGTGATGGGCTCGCCCTGCTGCACGGAGCCGCTGTCGGGGATCCCCGCGCAGCCGACGAGCACGGCGACGACCGAGGCGGCCACGGCGAGGGCCGCGGGGCGTCGGGAGATCCGACCGGTCATGAGAGTCCTTCCGGGCGGATGGGCAGGGGCCACGAGGCGACCGGCCGCCCGACGACGCGGGGCAGCGTCATGACGAAGCGGCTGCCCTCGCCGGGTCTCGACCACACGTCGATGCGCCCGCCGTGCAGCACGGCGTCCTCCAGGCTGATCGCCAGCCCGAGACCCGTGCCCCCGATCGTCCGACGGCGTGACGGGTCGGCCCGCCAGAAGCGGTCGAAGACGCGCTCGGCGTCGGCCTCGGTCATGCCCACCCCGTGGTCGTGGACGGCGATCGCGACGGAGTCCGGGTCGGAGTCGACCTCGACGGTGATCGGGCGCCCCTCACCGTGCTCGATCGCGTTGCCGAGCAGGTTGCGGAAGATGCGGCGGACGCGACGGGCGTCGACCTCCGTCTCGAAGTAGCCGCCCCGGGCGACGATCTCGATCTCGCTGCCCGTCTCGGCCGCCAGGGGCTCGTACTCGGCGACGCCGTCCTCGACGAGTCGCACGAGGGTGATGCGCTCGAGCTCGAGCTCGACGGCGCCCGCGTCGAACCGGGAGATCTCGAGGAGGTCGGCGAGGAGCAGTTCGAAGCGGTCCACCTGGGTGTGCAGCAGCTCGGTGGTGCGCGCGGCCGACGGGCTGAAGCCCTCGCGCTGGTCGTAGAGCACGTCGCCGGCGAGACGGATGGTGGTGAGCGGAGTCCGCAGCTCGTGCGACACGTCGCTGACGAAGCGCTGCTGCACCCTCGACAGTTCGGCGAGCTGCGAGATCTGCCTCTGCATGGCGTCGGCCATGCCGTTGAACGACCGCCCGAGCGTCGCCACGACGTCCTCGCCCTTCTCGGGGATGCGCTCCTCGAGATGACCGGCGGCGATCTTCTGGCTCGTCTCGGCCGCCACCCGCACGGGTGCGACGACGAGCCGGACGACGGCGTACGTGATGAGGGCGATCAGCGCGACGAGGGCGATCGAGCCGATGGCGAGGGTCCTCTGCATCAGGGCGAGGGTGGCCTCGGCGTCGCCGAGGTCGTACACGAGGTAGAGCTCGTACTGGCCCGCGGTGGGCACCTGCAGGGTCGAACCGACGGCGATGCCCGGCGCCGCGCCTCCTGAGGTCGACGCCAGCGACACCGACTGCAGGGCCAGCGACCCGGTGTCGGCGGCCACCTGGCGACGGAGGTCGGATGTGATGACGTCGGCAGGGAAGTCGGGGCTGGCGATGTTCTGGATGGTGCGGGCGGTGGTCTGACCCGGCGTGCGGAGGATGGCGATGCGGGTGCCGCCCGGGCTCGACGTCGAGCCGAGGATCGCGCTCTGGGCCTCGTTCTGCAACGAGTCGAGCTCGACCTGGTCGGCGTCTTCGGTGGCCGTCGCCGAGTCGAAGATGCTCTGCGCCAGCAGGGTCGCCCGCAGCGACTCGGACTGCACCTGGTCGCGACGCTGATCGAACAGGTTCGCGCCGATGCTGACCGAGATCGACGCCGCGATGATCGACGCGCCCACCCCCGCGAGCACCACGGTGAGGGCGACGGTGCGGAGCTCGAGCGACGAGCGCCAGACGTGGCTGAGCCGGCGACCCACGACGGCGAGCCGTCGGACCGTCGCCCCGGGGAGGGCCAGGCGCGGCGACGTCATCGCCCGGCTGCGCCCACGGGGACCCGGGGGCCCGTCGCGCCGGGTGAGCCCGCCGAGCTCGTGGAGCTCACGGGCGACCGCGACCCGTGCACGCCGTCACGTGCTCGAACCGGCCCGGTACCCCACGCCGCGCACGGTCGTGACGATGCGCGGGTTGTCGGGATCGTGCTCGACCTTGGCCCGGAGGCGCTGAACGTGGACGTTCACCAGACGCGTGTCGGCCTTGTAGTGGTAGCCCCAGACCTGCTCGAGCAGCATCTCGCGCGTGAACACCTGCTGGGGCTTCGACGCGAGTGCGAGCAGCAGCTCGAACTCGAGCGGCGTCAACGGGATCGCCGTCTCGCCGCGTCGCACCTCGTGGGCGGCGACGTCGACACGCAGGTCGCCGACGGTGAGGACGTCGTTGGTGGGCTCGGTCGCCGGGCGCAGGCGGGTGCGGATGCGGGCGACGAGCTCTTTCGGGTTGAACGGCTTGACCACGTAGTCGTCGGCGCCGCTCTCGAGGCCCTTGACCACGTCGACCGTGTCGCCCTTGGCGGTCAGCATGATGATCGGGACGCCGCTCTCGGCGCGGATCGCGCGGCAGACCTCGAGGCCGTCCATGCCCGGCAGCATCAGGTCGAGCAGCACGAGGTCCGGGCTCGAGTTGTGGAAGGCGTCGAGCGCCGCGCTGCCGTCGCTGCAGAAGTGGGGCTCGAACTCGTCGGCCCGGAGGACGATGCCGATCATCTCGGCCAGAGCGGGGTCGTCGTCGACCACGAGGATGCGCGGGGTCATGGTCTCCGTCTTCGGGATGGGCCGCTCGGAAGGCGGCACGTCGGATCAGATTACTGCAGGAGGCGCGCATCGGCTGGCACCCTCGCCTCCGCTATGGAAACATGGCGGGAGACGCGAGGACGACCTCGGCGGTGGACGACCCGGGGGGACGAATGACCGATCCGAACGACTGGGCGGCCCCCGGCGGCGCCGACGACGGCCCTCGCTGGGGCGAACGCGTCGCCCCCGAATCCGCACCGCTCCCCCCGCAGGCGGGCTGGACCCCTCCGGCCAAGCCCGGTCTCGTGCCGCTGCGCCCGCTCACCTTCGGCGAGATCCTCGGGGCGTCGTTCCAGGTCTTCCGACGCAACCCCCGGACGACGTTCGGCACGGCGCTGCTCGCCCAGGTCGTCGTCGCGATCGTCACGGCGGGGGCCGTCGGCGCCGCCACGTTCGCCGCCTTCGACCGGATCGAATCGGCCCGTCCCTCCGACCTCGAGACGGTGACCTCGGGCGCCATCGCCCTCATCCTGCTCTCGGCGCTCGTCCCGGCTGCCCTGTCGCTCGTCGTGAGCTCGGTCCTCCAGGGGCTCTTCGTGCTCGAGACCTCGCGGCAGATCCGGGGCGAGCGTCTCCGGCTGGGCGGTCTGCTCGCCCTGGCCAGGGGGCGCATCGGCGCCCTGATCGGCTGGTCGGCCCTCGTCGCCCTGGCGACGATCGTCGCCCTGGCGGTCGTCGCCGCGATCGTCACCCTCGGCGTCGTCATCGGGACGGGCCCCAGCATCGGAATCGGCATCGGCGCCGGTCTGCTCGCGGGGCTCGGAGCCACGGCCCTCGGTGTCTGGCTCACGGTGCGGCTGTGCCTCGTGCCGAGCACGCTGATGCTCGAGCGCACCACGCTGCGCACCGCCGTGGCCCGATCGTGGTCGCTCGTGCGCGGCGACTTCTGGCGGACCTTCGGCATCGTCGCTCTCGTCTTCGTCATGATCCAGGTCGCCGCGCAGGTGGTCGCGACCCCGTTCTCGATCCTGTTCGCCCTGCTCGGCGGCACCCTCGCGCCCACGGGCGACACCCTCGACCCGACCTCGCTCGTCGTCACGGGCATCGGCTACCTGCTGACCATCCTCGTGACCTCCGTGGTGACGGCGATCGGCTCGGTCGTCCAGGCCGCTTCGGTCGGTCTCGTCTACGTCGACCGCCGCATGCGTCTCGAGGGCCTCGATCTCGAGCTGGCACGGAGCATGGACGAGCACGCCTCCGACCCGACCGGCCTCGACCCGTTCCGCACTCCGAGCGACGCGCACGACCACGCGGGGGCGTCCCCTCGGTGATCACGACGACGGTGTCGGCCGCCGCCCCGCTGCTGCCCGAGCCGGACGACGCCCGACGCGCGCTGCTCCGCGAACTGACCGGCGCCGACTACGTCGCCGCCCGACCGACCTGGCTCGACCGCGCGGCGCAGTCCGTCTGGGACTGGATCGAGGGCATCCGGTTCGGCGGGGTCGACGGCGCACCGGCGGCCGGGCTCCTCGTCGCCCTGATCGTCCTGGTGGGCGTCGTGGTCGTGGTCTTCGTCGTCTACGGCAGACCCCGGCTCGACCGCCGGTCGGCCTCTTCGGGTTCCGTGTTCGGCGTCGACGACGAGCGCGACGCCGACACCCTGCGCCGCGCGGCCCGGGCGGCCGCCGCCCGAGGCGATCACGCGACCGCGATCGCCGAGGCGTTCCGCGGTCTGACGCGCGCACTCGTCGATCGAGGGCTGATCGAGACGTCCCCCGGCACCACGGCGAACGGCGTGGGTGCGCGCGCCTCGGCGGTGTTCCCCGAGCACGAGCGGGCCTCCAGGGCCGCGGCCCGGGCCTTCGACGAGGTCCGCTATCTGGGTCGCACCGGCTCCGAAGACGACTACCGGGCCGTCGCCGAGCTCGACCGGATCCTGTCGAGCGAGCAGCCCCCTGCACGGTCTGCCGGCCGCGACACGGTACGGGCGGACGCATGAGCGTCGTCACCCCCACGCTCGGGGCCCGACTGCGTTCGGCGCGGGTCTGGATCGCCCTGGCGGCGGTGGGGCTCGCGGGTGCGATCGTCGTCACCCTGCTCGGGGTCGGCGGCGGCACGGGCGGACGACCGCTCGGGCCCGAGAACGCCGCTCCGGCCGGGGCGAAGGCCGTCGTCGAGGTGCTCCGGGACGAGGGCGTCGGCGTGACGGTGACGACGTCGCTCGCCGACACCCTGTCGAGATCGACCGACCCGACACGCACCGCGATCGTCGTCGACGACGCCGACGGATTCGTCACCGACTCGCAGTGGGCCCGACTCGCCGGCACCGGGGCCCCGCTCGTGCTGCTCGCCCCCTCGCAGACCGCGCTCGACTCCATCGCGCCCGGGGTGACGGAGGCCGGTCCGTCCGACGACGACGTCGTGGCGCCCCGTTGCGACGTCGAGATCCTGTCGCGCGTCGACCGGGTCGACGCCGGCGGGGTCGCCTACGCGATCGACGACTCCGGCTCCCGCGACTCCGACACGGCCGCGTGCCTCCCGACCGATGCCGGCCTCGGCCTCGTCGAGCTCGCCGGGCCCGACTCGACGGTCACGGTCGTCGGCGCGACCACGGCGCTCACCAACGAGGAGGTCGGCTCGGACGACAACGCCGCCTACGCCCTCGCGCTGCTCGGCGGCTCGCCCGAGCTCGTCTGGTACCTGCCGAGTGCGACCGATCTGCCCGAGGGCGAGGGCACGCTCGCCACGCTCACCCCGTCGTGGGTCACCCCGGCGCTCGTCGTCCTGCTGCTGACCGGCGTCGCCGCCATGGTCTGGCGGGGCCGCCGCCTCGGCCCCCTCGTCGTCGAGCGGCTGCCGGTCACGGTGAAGGCCGCCGAGACCACCGAGGGGCGGGCACGGCTGTACGAGAGATCCGGCGACCGACGGCACGCCCTCGACCAGCTGCGCATCGGGACGCTGGGTCGCCTCTCACGCCTCACCGGGCTGGCCGCCGGCGCGTCGGTCGACGAGATCGTCGACCGGGTCGCACCGCTGGTCTCGGCCCCGCCGGCGGCGCTCCGCCACGTCCTCCTCGACGCTGACCCGGCCGACGACCGCGAGCTGCTCTCGCTCAGCGACGCGCTCCTCGATCTGGAGCGGGCCGTGCGGGCGGCGGTGGCTCCCTCGTGACCGGCGCCGCGCCTCCTCGGCTTCCCCCCGCGCCTCCCCCATCCGCAGACGACCACCACCACCCGGAGAAGAGCACGACATGACCTCAGACCTCCAGCAGACCTTCTCGCGAGTCCGCGTCGAAGTCGGCAAGGCCGTCGTCGCCCAGGACGGCGCCGTGACCGGTCTCATCGTCACGCTGCTCGCCCAGGGGCACGTGCTGCTCGAGGGCGTGCCCGGCGTCGCGAAGACCCTGCTCGTGCGCGCCCTCGGCCACTCGATGTCGCTCGACACCTCGCGCGTGCAGTTCACCCCCGATCTGATGCCCGGCGACATCACGGGCTCGCTCGTCTACGACGCGAAGGCCGGCGAGTTCGAGTTCCGACCGGGGCCCGTCTTCACGAACGTGCTCCTGGCGGACGAGATCAACCGGACGCCGCCGAAGACCCAGTCCGCACTGCTGGAGGCGATGGAGGAGCGCCAGGTCTCGGTCGACGGGGTCAGCCGTCCCCTCCCGACCCCCTTCATCGTGGCGGCGACGATGAACCCGATCGAATACGAGGGCACGTACACGCTGCCCGAGGCGCAGCTCGACCGCTTCCTGATGAAGCTGACCCTCGATCTGCCCCCGCGCGACGCCGAGGTCGAGGTGCTCGGTCGACACGCGGCGGGCTTCTCGCCCCGCGACCTGCGGGCGGCGGGGGTCACGCCCGTCCTCGGCCCCGACGACCTCGCGCGGGCCCAGGCCGAGGTCGGCCGGGTCGGAGCCTCCCCCGACGTGCTCGCCTACATCGTCGACCTGGCCCGCGCGACCCGTGAGAGCCCGTCGGTCGTCGTCGGCGTGAGCCCGCGCGGCTCGACCGCACTGCTCGCGGCGGCGAAGGCCTGGGCCTGGCTGACGGGGTTCGACCGCATCACCCCCGACCACGTGCAGGCCATGGCGCTGCCGGTGCTCAGGCACCGGCTGAAGCTGCGCCCCGAGGCCGAGCTGGAGGGCGTCGACGCCGACAGCGTCGTCCGATCGGTCCTCCAGCAGGTCAGGGTGCCGATCTAGCCATGGCCGTCACCGGATGGTTCGTCGCGCTCGTCGCCCTCGGGGTCGTTCCCGTCATCGCGACGGAGAGCCCCTGGGCGCTCGTCGTCTGGCTCGTCGTCGTCGGCGCCCTGACCGGGCTCGACGTCGCCCTCGCGGGGTCCGCGCGAGCCCTGGGCCTCCATCGGGGGCTACCCGGGCCGATCCGGCTGGGCGAGAGCACGACGGCCCGCCTGACGATCTCGAACGACGGACGTCGAACTATCCGCGGGCAGCTGCGCGACGCCTGGCAGCCGTCGGCGGGCGCCTCGCCGACCCGACGTCGTCTCCACCTCCGACCGGGGGCGGCCACGACGTTCACGACGACGCTGACCCCGTTCCGCCGCGGCGAGCGGCTCGCCGACTCCGTGACCCTCCGCACCGTCGGCCCCCTCCGGCTCGCGGGCCGCCAGGCGACTCACGCCGTGCCCGGCTCGGTGCAGGTGCTGCCGCGCTTCTCGTCGCGCAAGCACCTGCCGTCGAGGCTGGCCCGTCTCCGCGAGCTCGACGGTCGCACGAGCGTGATGATCCGCGGGCAGGGCACCGAGTTCGACAGTCTCCGCGAGTACGTGCGCGGCGACGACGTGCGGTCGATCGACTGGCGCGCGACGGCCCGGCGCGACGAGGCCGTCGTCCGCACCTGGCGACCCGAGCGCGACCGTCGGGTCGTCGTGATCGTCGACAGCGGCCGCACCTCCGCCGCCCGGATCGACGACGAGCCCCGCCTGGACACCGCGTTCGAGTCGGCGCTGCTGCTCGGCGCCCTGGCCTCCCGAGCGGGCGACCGGGTCGATCTCGTGGTCGTGGACCGCCGGGTCCGGGCCAGGGTGCAGGGCACCACCGGGCCCGCCCTGCTGTCGTCCATGGTGACCGCCATGGCCCCCCTCGACCCCGAACTGGTCGAGACCGACTGGGCCGCCCTGCCCGGCATCGTGCGATCGGTCACCACGCAGCGCGCGCTCGTCGTGATCGCGACGACGGTCGACAGCCCCGGCTCCGCGCGGGCGCTGCTCGCCGCCCTCCCCCAGCTGACCCGGCAGCACCTCGTCGTGGTGGCCTCCGTGGCCGATCCCGCGCTCGAGGCGCTGAGCGTCGATCGGAGCTCCCGCGACGCCGTCTACCACGCGGCCGCCGCCGAGCGCGCCCGCCTCGACGGCGCGAGAGTCCGGACGGCTCTGCTCCAGTCGGGCGCCGACGTCGTGATGGCCGCCCCGGCCGACCTGCCGCCCGCTCTGGCCGACCGGTACCTCGCCCTGAAGGCCGCGGGGCGGCTCTAGGCCGAGACGAGGCGGGTCGCGCCGGCCTCGAACTCGTCGAGGTCGCCGGTCTCGCCCGCCCGGTGGGCACGACCGCCCAGCACCCACTGGTAGGCCAGGAACGCCAGCAGGGCGATCGTCCCGATGCCGATCTTCACCGGCCAGGGCCAGGCCTGACGGGTCACGAACCCCTCGATGACCCCGGACACGAGCAGGGCGAGCACCAGCCCGACGGCGATCGTGATGAGGGCCCGACCGTCTTCGGCCAGCGCCTGACCCCTGGTGCGGGCGCCCGGGGCGACCCAGGACCAGAAGATCATGAGCCCGGCCGCGGCGGCGACGAAGATGCTGTAGAGCTCGAGCTGGCCGTGGGGGGCGATGTACAGGAAGAAGTAGTCGAGCCGACCCTGATCGGCCATGATGCCGGCCGAGACCCCCAGGTTCACGGCGTTGCCGAACACGACGTAGGGCACCCAGACGCCGGTGATGCCGAAGGCCACGCACTGGGCGGCGATGTAGGCGTTGTTCGTCCACACCTGCCCCGTGAACGAGGTGGAGGCGCTCTCGGAGTAGTACTGCACGAAGTCCTGCTCGGCGAACTGGCGCCGGAACTCCTCCGACCCGAACGACGCCAGGACGGCCGGGTTCTGCGCCGCCCAGACGGCGAACACGGTCGCCACGATCGCGGTCGCCAGCGCCACCGCGATCGACGCCCAGCGGACCCGGTAGAGGGCCGCGGGCAGCTGCGCCCAGAAGAAGGTCGGCAGCTGCCGGAGGACGTTCCGACCCGCGCCGGTGAATCGCAGCCGGGCATGCGACAGGGTCATCGACAGCCGGTCGGCGGCCGGCGAGTCGCCGGTGGCCGTCGTGAGCGCAGACAGCTCGCCGGCACCGGACTGGTACAGCGCGACGAGCCGGTCCGCCTCGTCGCCCGTGAGTCGCCGACGGCGCGCCAGACGGTCGAGCTCGGCCCAGTCGTGACCGTGGGCTGCGGCGTAGGCGTCGATGTCCATTCTGATTAGATACTAGGCATGCCTCGCCGCACGCCACCACGCGCCTCCCCGGTGGCCCTGCGCGCCGACCAGGTCGAGACGTTCACGGCGGGCGGCGACGAGCTCGTGACCGGCGAGGCCGTGGCCCTCGACCTCCGCCCCACGAGCATCGTCCTGCGGGGTGCGGGCGTGATCATCGACTACCTCGTGTACGCGACCTCGGTCGTCGGGCTGATCGTCCTGGTGGGGCTGCTGAACGAGGCGGGCGTGCTCGACGACGCGCTCTCGCAGGCCTTCGTTATCGGCTCCGTCGCTTTCGGCCTCATCATCGTCCCCGCCGTCGTCGAGACGGTGTCGCACGGTCGCTCGCTCGGGCGCCTGGTCGTCGGCGCCCGGATCGTCCGAGTCGACGGAGGCGCGATCGGCTTCCGGCACGCCCTCACCCGGTCGCTCGTCGGGCTGCTCGAGATCGTCCTCACGACCGGGGGGCTCGCGGTCGTGGTCGGCCTGCTCAACGGCTCGTCCCGACGTCTCGGCGATCTGATGGCGGGCACGTACAGCCGCAACGAGAGACTGGCCAGAGACAGCCGCGTCATCGCCGTGATGCCGCCCGAGCTCGCCGGCTGGGCCTCGATCGCCGACGTCGCCCGGCTGCCCGAGGGCACGGCCCGACGGGTCGCCGCGTTCGTGCAGCAGGGCTCGCGCCTCATCCCGTCGAGTCGGCTCCGGGTGGCCGCCGAGCTCGCCGACGAGGTCCGGGCCCACGTCTCGCCGGTGCCCGACGTGGATCCCCAGCTCTGGTTGACCGCAGTCGCGGTGCTCCGCCGCGAACGTGAGTCGACCGCCCTCGCCCGCGAGGCCGCGACGCTGGCCCGTCTCGAACCGGCCCTGACCGGCACCGTCCCCGGGTTCCCCCGGCGCTGACCTACGAGCGGACGAGACGCGCGATGGCCGCCGAGGCCTCGCGGATGCGCTGATCGGCGATCTCGCCGCCCTCTCGGGCCGCCTCGGCCACGCAGTGCGCGAGATGGTCGTCGAGGAGCTGCAGGGCGACCGTCTCGAGCGCCTTGGTCGCCGCGCTGACCTGGGTCAGCACGTCGATGCAGTAGGTGTCGTCGTCGACCATCCGCTGGATGCCCCTGACCTGCCCCTCGGCGCGACGCAGGCGCTTGAGGATCTGCTCCTTGTCGCCGCTGTAGCCGACGTGCTGTGCCGGGCTGGCGGTCTCGTGGTCCGTCACCGCGCCTCCTCGTCCATCGATCACCGGGTGGGGCGAGCGGGCCGGCGGGCCCGCCGCACCCGACCGGCGGATACCCCCTGGGGGTACAGACTAACCGCGGATGAGGCGCAGCACGTCGTCGCGGACGCGGATCATCTCGGGCTCGGTGGCCGCCTCGGCGTTGAGACGCAGCAACGGCTCGGTGTTCGAGGGGCGCACGTTGAACCACCAGAAGCCGCCCTCGTCGGACGCGCCGTTCACCGTGAGACCGTCGAGCTCGTCGAAGTCGCCGACCCCCGCGTAGGCGTCGACGATGCGCGCGTAGGCGGCGGGCACGTCGGTGACCGTCGAGTTGATCTCGCCGCTCGCCGAGTACGGCGTGTAGCGGTCCGTGAGCGTCGACAGCGGCTCGCCCTGCGAACCGAACTCGGCCAGCACGTGCATGGCGGCGAGCATGCCGTTGTCGGCACCCCAGAAGTCGCGGAAGTAGTAGTGCGCCGAGTGCTCGCCGCCGAAGATCGCGCCGGTCTCGCGCATCTCGTCTTTGATCAGCGAATGCCCCACCCGGGTGCGGACCGGCGTCGCGCCCGCTGCCTCGATGGCCTCGGGCACGGCCCGCGAGGTGATGAGGTTGTGGATGACGGCGATGTCGGCGTCGGGCTCGAGGGCCCGTACGCGCGCGATCTCGCGCACCGCGACGATGGCCGCCACAGCCGACGGGGTGACCGCGTCGCCGTTCTCGTCGACGACGAAGCAGCGGTCGGCGTCGCCGTCGAAGGCGAGCCCCAGGTCGGCGCCGTGCTCGACGACGGCCTTCTGCAGGTCGACGAGGTTCGCGGGCTCGAGCGGGTTCGCCTCGTGGTTGGGGAACGTGCCGTCGAGCTCGAAGTACATCGGCACGATCTCGATCGGCAGCTCGGCGAGCCCCGCGGCGGTGCCGAGCACGGCCGGGACGGTCAGCCCGCCCATGCCGTTGCCCGCGTCGACGACGACCTTGATCGGCCGGATGGTCGACAGGTCGACGAGTCGACGGAGGTACGCGGCGTAGTCGCCCAGCGCGTCGTACTCGCGGATCCCGCCCGGCTCGGCGACGGCCTCGATGCCGCCGTCGAGATACGAGGAGGCGCGGTCGCGGATCGACGCCAGCCCGGTGTCGAGACTGATGCCCTGGGCACCCGCACGGCTCATCTTGATGCCGTTGTAGCTGGCCGGGTTGTGGCTGGCCGTGAACATCGCGGCCGGAGCCGACAGCGAACCCGAGGCGAAGTACGACTCGTCGGTCGAGCAGAGCCCGAGCGCGACGACGTCCGCGCCACGGGCGCGAGCCCCCCGGGCGAAGGCGGCGGCGAAGGCGGGCGAGGAGTCGCGCATGTCGTGGCCGACGACGAGCTCGGAGCCGGCGGCCTCGATCTCGTCGGCGAAGGCCGCACCGAAGGCCTCGACGACCTCGTCGGTCAGCTGGCTGCCGACGAGCCCCCTGACGTCGTAGGTCTTCACGAAGGCGGTGAGGTCGGGGCTCTCAGATGTCATTCCCCAAAACTACCCGGCGCAGGACCTCCCACCCCTGCGGAACCGACAACGTCGATGCGTGTCGCTCGCAGAGGTCGTATCCGTGGGGTTCGACGACGCCGCTCAGCGGGCCGACGACCACCATCTGGTCGGAGTACACGTATGTCAGGGTCGCCGCCGCCTCGCGGTGGCAGGTGACCTTGCTGCAGGGACGCGCGTTCATCGGACACGAGACTAGTGCGTACCGCCGGGGGCAGGTCCGCGCCGCGGGCTAGCATGACGGGATGGCCAGGCCACATCACGTCCGCGTCACCGATCGCTCGCGTCACCGCGACCGTCACGGACGGGGGCTCCGTTCGTCGGCGGCCGGTCCGCATCTGCCGTTCCTCCGCACGCGGGTGGACCTGTTCGACGACATCGTCGCCTCGACCGCCGACTACCTGCGCGAGCTCTGGCCCGACGAGCTCGAGGGCGTGACCTTCGAGGTGGCCGGTCTTCCGGCCGAGCCCGATCGGACCCGCGTCGAGCGCTGGCTCGTCGACCGCCAGGCCCGCCGGGTCCTCCTCTACCGTCTGCCGATCGAACGACTCGCGCCCGCGCACGAGCACCGGTCCTCGCCCGACGGCGACTGGGACCACCGGGTGCTCGTCGAAGGCCACGTGTTCCGCGCCGTGGCCGAACTGCTCGGCAAGGACCCGTGGGAGCTCGCGCCGGACCGCTGGCGCGACCAGTGAGCGACCCCGCCCCGCGTCGACCTCAGGGGTAGACGGTGACCGGCGACGACGCAGGCAGCGGCGAGACGACGGGCCACGCCGCGACCGCTCCGTCCGCTGAGAAGCTCATGCCCGCACGGAGCCCGTCGGCGCCCGTCAGCAGAACCGACTGCCCCGCTGACACCGCGAGGGTCGCGCTGCCGGTCGCCGGCACCTCCACGACCCGATCCTCGCCGTCGACGCTCACCGTCGCCGAGACGGCGTCGTCCGTCGGGTTCGCCAGGGTGAGACCCGCGCCCTCGCCCTCCGGCACCGACAGGAGGGTGCTGCCGGACAGGGCCGGCGCCGAGGCCGCCCATGACACGTCGACGGCGCCGTCGGCGGACAGCGCCGAGGTGCGGACGGCGCTCACGACCGGGACGTCCGACGTGATGGTCGCCGTGTAACGGCCGTCCGCGAGGCCGTCGATCGGCACGTCCGTCACGAGACCGGACTCGACTCGCGTGTCGAAGGACGTGCCGGTGCCGTCGTCCGAGGCGATGCGCACGGATACCAGCGCCGCCGAATCGCCCGGCGCGAAGAGACGCAGGGCGCTCTGCAGATCGCCGGCGGCCGGGTCCGCCAACGCCGCCTCGAGGGTCTCGCCCCCGCGGACGATGATCCCGGGGACGACCGAGGTCGTGCTGGGGCCCGCCGCCCCGCTGATGATGTCCACCCCGCCCGGATCGAGCGTCCGGACGATCGACTCCTGCATCGACGCGACGATCTGGCCGCCGCGGCTGGTGACGTGCACGACCGGGGAGAGGAGTCCCGTCGAGAAGCCGGAGAGCGGGATGACCCGCTGACTGCGCGGGCCCACCACGATGCCCTCGATGCCGGGGCCCTGGACGGGGCCGTTCTCGGCGGAGATCTCGAGGTCGATCGTGGAGTTGACGTCGCTCGGGTTGACTAGGGTGATCAGCGAGACGCGACCGGTCTCGGTCGACCCGCCGACCAGCCACGTCGAGCTGCTCGGCTCGGTGCACGGGGCACTGGCGAATCCGACGAGATCGTCGGAGGCGACCGCCTGGCTCTGCGCCGCCGCGACGAGGGGGAGGTCGTCTCCTGCCAGAGGCGCGGTCACGAGCAGAGGGTCGGAGCTGCTGCCGTCCGCGCCGGCGAGCGTCGTCGTCGATTCGTCGTCGGCGCTCGAGGACGTCACGACCTGCGCACTGTCGACGGCGCTCGCGGTCGTCGCCTGCTGCCCCTCGGCGTCGGAGAGCCTGAGCACGCTGCCGCCGCAGACCCGCTGCGGGTCGAGGGGCACGGGCGTGACGACCTGACCGGCCGGAGTCGCCTCGAGACTCGGCAGGGGCAGGACGGTCGCGGCGGTCACGACGGCCACGCCGACGGCGATCCCCACCACCCCCACGATGATGCGTCCGGTGGTCGAGGCGACGGATCGCTCAGTCATCTCTCTCCTCGTCGAAGGTGGTGGCGGGCTGCTCGGCTTCGGGCGTCCCGGCACGGCTGCGGCGACGACGCGGAGTCGTCGGAAGCGCCAGCAGGAGGGCCGAGCCGAGCACGAGGGCCCAGGTGACCAGGACGATCACGCCGAGCGGACCGCCGTCGGGGTGCGGCTCGCGCTGGTCGGTCGAGTCGATGTAGCGCCAGAGCAGACCGTTGCTGGTGTCGCCGACCGGCAGGAACGCCGCGTCGGCGTCGAGGGCCTCGCTCGATCGCTGGGCCAGAGCCGAGGAGTCCGGGTCGTCCGCGCCCTCGGTCAGCAGCACGAAGCCGATGCCCTGGCGCGCGAGGTCGTCGGAGGGGTCGAATCCGCTCCGGCTCACCAGGTTGCCGGCGAGGACGGTGAGGTCGTCGGTGGTCGAGGTGAGACTCTGCGCCGTCGAGTCGAGGGACGACTGGTCGTCGAGGGTCGACCCCTGCCCGTGCTCGAGCGAGACCGCCAGCGAGCCGTCGGGCTGCGGCGTCAGCACCAGGGTTCCGATCTCCGGTGACGCCTCGGCCTCCGCCGTCACGTAGGCGGACAGGATCCGACCGGTGCTCGAGCGGATGTCCGCCGCGCCCGAGAGCGAGCCGATCACCACGGGCACGGCCGCGGCGACCGCGAACACCGCCACGACGACACCCGACGCCGGCGCGATCCGGGGCAGTCGATCGAGCGTGACCGAGGCCGCGCCGATCAGACCGAGCAGGTAGAGGCTGAGCGCGCCTCCGGCCCAGATCGTCGTGCTCTCGCTGCCGACGCCGATGATCGACAGCTGCGTCGCCACCACGGCCGTGAGGTAGCCGGCCAGGGCGATGACGAGCGCGGGCACGGCACGGGTGCGCGAGCCGACGAAGGGCGAGGCGAGCGCGAGGAGCGCGAGGGGCACGAGACCCACTGCCACGATGATCGCGAGCGTCCCGCCCTGGACGCCCGACCCACCGAGGAGGGCGGTCCATCCGTTCAGACCGGTCTCGGGAGAGCCGAGCAGGAGCTGGAGGGGCGACGCGGGATCCGTCCGGGTGGGGACTCCGGGGTCGGCGAGGAGGGCCCACCACGTGCCGCGCATCGTCTGGACGATCGCCAGCGGGGCGAACAGCACCACGGCCGGCAGGGGGATCGCCAGCATGCGGTGGATCCCCCTCGGCCGGGTGGCGAGCGATCCGATCCAGAGGAGGAGCAGCGCCGGCAGGAGGACGGGTGCACCGGCCGCGACGAGCGCGAAGAGCAGCGACGCGGCCGCCCCCGAGGCCCACGAGCGCGCCGCTCCGATGAGCGCCCAGATGAAGAACGGCAGCGCCATGTGCGCGACGACCGCTCCGAGGTGCCCGGTCTGGAGTGACGAGAACAGGGGCGACGACACGGCGTAGAGCGCGGCCGCGACGGCGGGGACCCACGAACGCGTCGTGATGCGCCGGGCGACGAAGAAGGTGCCGATCGCGGAGACGGGCGCAGCGACGAGGTAGACGGCGAGCACCGACGTCGACGGAGACCAGAAGGTGGCCGTCCCGAGGAGCGCCACGACGAGGGCGAACGGGTCGGACGGGCCGACGAAGCCGGCGCCGATCTCGCGCCAGCCCCAGCCGACGGACTTCCAGAGCTCTCCGACGGTGGTGCTCAGCGGCAGGAGTCCGCCGCCGGTCATCGCGGGCTCGCGCACCAGCCGGAGGAACGCGACCACGCTGACGACGGCCGTGGCGACGACGACCCACAGTCCGCCCGATCCGATGAAGCTGGCCCTCGGGTCGGCGGAGTCCTCGCCCCGGGCGACCAGGGCGTCGCGCTCGTTCACCCGACGCTCGCGCACCTGGTTGTAGCTGGCCCGCAGGGGTTCGACGGCCGACCACGACACCGTCCTGGTCCGGTGCAGCGCCCGGCGTGCGGCGGGCACGCGCCCTCCCCCGAAGGCCACGCGCAGAGCGGTCGAGAACTCGCCGAGGACCGCACCGGGGTTCTTGGTGAGGAGGTGCCAGACGCTGCGGACGACGGCCAACGGGACGAGGCTGAGCCAGTGCAGGGGCAGTGCGGCGAGAGGTGCGTAGACGAGGCGTCGGTGGAGCTGCGCCGCCCGACGCAGCCGGGCCCGACGAGCCTGCCCGCCGTGCGACTGCCCGAAGTCCTCCGGATTGCCCGCGCTGCTGACGTGCGCGGCGGGGACGGCGACCACCCGGTGCCCGGCGAGTCTGGCGCGCACCGAGAAGTCGAGCGACGCGTCGACGTGCGGCAGACCCGGGTCGAACCCGCCGAGAGCGTCCCAGACGCTCCGCCGCACGAGCATGCCGCCCGCGGCGACGCCGAGGACGTCGTCGTGGAAGTCGTGCTGCCCCTGATCGAGCTCGTTCTCGACGAGCGGCATCGACGCCCCGTAGCGCGTCATGGTCTCGCCGAACTCGGCGATCGTGCCCGGCTCGTCCCAGCGCATCAGCTTCGGACCGGCGACCGCGACGGAGGGAGCCACCTCGACCGTCGCCATCAGACGCTCGAGCGCGTCGTGCTCCGGCGCGTTGTCGTGCCCGAGGAACCACAGCCATTCGTCGTGGGAGTCGTGCGGGGCGTCCGACGTCGGGCCCGACACGCGGACACCGTGAGCGAGGGCCTCGCCGAACGTCCGGGCCGCGGGGACGCTGGTCAGCTGGGCGGCGCCGCTCAATGACAGGCGGCCCGCCGCCGAGTCCGGTCCACCGGTGTCGACGACCACGAGGGCCTCGGGCGGTCGCGTCTGACGCGACAGACCCTCGAGGGTTCGGTCGAGGTAGGTCGCCCCACCGGGGGCGACGAGGATCGCTGTGACTCTCGGCTGCATGACCTGTGCAGCCTAGGTCGAGCCTCGCACCTCCGTCGACCGGCGCGCCGGTCCCGGCGCACCTGTGAACCACCCATGACCGGGTACGACGACGGCGTGCCGCCCGTTCGGGGAGCACGCCGTGATGTCGAGGAGGCGCGGGTCAGGCCTGCTTGCGGAGCTTCCGCCGTTCGCGCTCCGACAGACCACCCCAGATGCCGAAGCGCTCGTCGTTCTGGAGGGCGTACTCGAGGCACTGGGCCTTGACGTCGCACGAGGCGCAGATCTTCTTGGCGTCGCGGGTGCTTCCGCCCTTCTCGGGGAAGAACGCCTCGGGATCGGTCTGCGCGCAGAGCGAGTCGGCCTGCCAGGCGAGCTGGTTCTCTTCGTCGTCGACCTGGTTCTTGCGCACGCCGGGGACGCCGAGCAGGACCGGGTCGACGTGCCAGTCGTCGGGTACTCCGACACGGGTGTCGTTCATCGTCACAGCACATCTCCCCTCGTCGTCGTCGCCCCCTGAACGGCTGCGATGGGGTCAATTACACCGGTGTAATTCGGCCACGTCAAGTCAGGGCCCAATAAACCCTGAACCCCTCATCGAGGGTCAAGCGGGCCCCGGCGTGTCGGGGTACGGTTCGGCTCGTCGCGCCGGCTCAGGCGCGCGGGGCGGCGGCCCAGGCGCTCGAGACCATGTCGAGCAGACTGTGTCGCATCGTCCAGTCGAGGTCGCGGGCCGCGAGTGCGCCGTCGGCGACGATGCGATCCGGATCGCCTGCGCGCCGAGGGGCGACCTCGGGCGTGAAGTCGATGCCGGTGCCCTCGCGCATGGCGTCCATGATCTCCCGGACCGACACCCCGCCTCCCGAACCGAGGTTGTAGGCGGGCTCGACCGGCTCGCCCGCGTCGAGGCGTCGAGCGGCGGCCACGTGCGACACGGCGAGGTCGGCGACGTGCACGTAATCGCGCACGCAGGTGCCGTCGGGCGTGGCGTAGTCGTCGCCGTTGATGCGCGGCGTGCGACCCGCGGCGAGCGCGTCGAACACGAGGGGGAAGAGATTGTGCGGGCTGGCGTCGTACAGCTCGGGGTGTCCGGAGCCGACCACGTTGAAGTAGCGGAGGCTCGTGTGACGGAGTCCGGTCGCCACCGCCTGGTCGCGCAGCAGCCACTCGCCGATCAGCTTGCTCTCGCCGTACGGCGAGGCGGGGGCCTTGGGGGTGTCCTCCGTGACGAGCTCGGTGGGCGGGGTGCCGTAGACGGCGGCGCTCGACGAGAACACGATGCGATCGACGCCGTTCCCGGTCATCGCCTCGAGCAGGCGCTGCGTGCCCGTCACGTTCTGGTCGTAGGTGTGCAGCGGACGCTGGACGGACACACCGGCGTACTTGTAGCCCGCGACGTGGACGACGCCGGTGACGCCGTGGCGGGCGATCGTCTCGGAGACGAGGTCGCCATCGAGGATCGACCCCCGGACGAACGGCACCCCCTCGGGCACGAACGACTCGATGCCCGACGAGAGGTCGTCGAGCACGACCGCGTCGATCCCCGCCGACCGGAACTCGCGGACGACATGGGATCCGATGTAGCCGGCGCCGCCGGTGACCAACCAAGACATGGGGCAACTCTAGTCAGCGACGGGGGCGCCGCCGCGGCGGCTCGCTCGCACCGAGGAGGCGCGGGTCGACGGCTCAGGCGGGGGTCGCCACGTAGAGGGTCCCTCCGCCGGTGACGGCCAGCCGGACCTCGTCGGGTGTGACGAACGCGGACTCGCCGGTCGCGAGGCGGATGCTGCCGTCCTGACCCTTCACCTGCACCTCGCCCTCGGTGACGAGCATGATGCTCGGTCCGCCGATCTGCACGACCGCGCCCGCGCCTCCGGCGTCCACCCGGAGGAGGGCGAAGCCGACGCCCGTCGGGTCGAACCGCTCGACCCCGCGCGCGGTCTCGACCGGACGGAGGTACGGGACCGGCAGCGGGTCGAAGTCGAGCACCTCGAGCAGCTCGGGGACGTCGACGTGCTTCGGGGTGAGGCCGCCGCGGAGGACGTTGTCGGACGGCGCCATCAGCTCGACCCCGAGACCCCCGAGGTACGCGTGCACGTTGCCCGCCGGGAGGAAGAGCGCCTCGCCACGGGAGAGGGTCACGTGGTTGAGCAGCAGCGAGACGACGACGCCGGGATCGCCGGGGTAGCGACCGGAGAGGTCGGCGACGGTCGCGATCGAGGGCGACGGGTCGGCCACGCCCTGCGCGAGCTCGGAGACGTCCGCGACGATCCGAGCAGAGTCGTCGGAGCCGTCGAACAGCCGCGTCAGAGTCGTCTCGAGCGACGTCTCGATCATGCCGCGGAGCGTCGACAGCCGGCCGGTGCCGCCGTCGAGGGCATCGACGTCGGCGACGGTCTCGGCCAGGGTCCGGAAGCCGCAGAGCGCCTCGAACGCGTCGCTGAGAGCGACGATGATCTCGGGCTTCGGGAACGGGTCCTTGTAGTTGCGCGACGGCGAGTCGAGGGGCACGCCCGCCTCGTTCTCGGCGGCGAAGCCGGCCCTCGCCTGCTCGGGGGTCGGGTGCGCCTGGATCGACAACGGGGAATCGGCGGCGAGGACCTTCAAGAGGAACGGCAGCTCGGACCGGCCACGGCCGAGGGCGCGATCCGGCTCGGCGGCGAACCAGTCGGCCAGCGTGTCGGCCCCGCCCACGACGGCCGGGTTGACGACGACGCTCGGCGAGCCGGCGTGGGCCCCCAGCCACAGCTCCGCCTCGGGTCGCCCGGACGGTCGGCGCCCGAGCAGCGTCGAGATCGCGGTCGTCGAGCCCCATGCGTAGTCGCGGGGCGTGTTGGTGATGGCCAGGAACATGCTCTACCTGCTTGTCGAGTGGAGGGCTTAGGGCCCCTCTACAAAGACATCGGGGCCTCAACCGGGAGACGTTGGCCAAAACTACCAAGTCCGTTGCCGCGCGCGGGCGGCGTGCCTAGGCTCGCCGGGTCCCGGCGGCCAGGCCGCGCAGGGCCCCGACACAGAGCAATGGAGCACGGATGTCATCGACGACCCTCACCTCGTTCAGCACGCTGGCCAGCGACTTCTTCGGATTCGAAGACCAGCTCTCGGATCGCGAGAAGGGCGTGCTGTCCGAGCTGCGCTCGTATCTCGAGACCGAGGTCAAGCCGATCATCAACCGGCACTGGGCCGACGCCACCTTCCCGCACGAGGTCGTCAAGGGCCTGGCGGGTCTCGGCCTGTTCGGCATGCCGTGGGACGAGACCCGGCCGTTCGAGAACTCCGCCGTGTTCCGCGGCTGGGTCGCCCTCGAGCTCGCCCGGGTCGACGCCTCCGTCGCGACCTTCTGCGGGGTGCAGAACGGGTTGGCCATGGGATCGATCAGCGTCGGCGGATCCCCTGAGCAACGTGCCGAGTGGCTGCCGAAGATGGCCAGCGGCGAGGTCGTGGGCGCGTTCGGGCTGACCGAGCCCCTCTCGGGCAGCGACTCGGCTCAGGGCCTGCGCACCGTGGCCACCCGCGACGGCGACGACTGGGTCCTGAACGGCTCGAAGCGCTGGATCGGCAACGCGACCTTCAGCGACATCACGATCATCTGGGCGAAGAGCGCGGAGGACGGCCAGGTGAAGGGCTTCATCGTCCCGACCTCGACCCCGGGTTACTCGGCCACCAAGATCGAGGACAAGCAGAGCCTCCGCATCGTCCAGAACGCCGACATCACGCTCACCGACGTGCGCGTCCCCGACCGCCTGCGCCTCCAGCAGGCGACGTCGTTCCGCGACACCGCTGCCGTCCTCCGCCTCACCCGCGCCGACGTGGCCTGGGCCGCCGTCGGCAACTCGATCGGCGCCTACGAGGCGGCGCTCGCCTACGCCAACGAGCGCGTCCAGTTCGGCAAGCCGATCGCCAAGCACCAGCTCGTCCAGGATCTGCTGGTCAAGAGCATCGGCAACATCACCGCCTCGATCGCCCTGGTGGCGCGCTGCTCGCAGATGCTCGACGAGGGGGTCCAGCGCGACGAGCACGCGTCCCTCGCCAAGGCGTTCACGACGGCGAGGATGCGCGAGACCGTCGGTTACGCGCGGGAGGTGCTCGGGGGCAACGGCATCGTGCTCGACTACGACGTCGCCCGGTTCTTCGCGGACGCCGAGGCCCTCTACAGCTACGAGGGCACGCGCGAGATGAACACGCTGATCGTCGGTCGGGCGATCACCGGCCAGGCGGCCTTCGTCTGACCCCGCTCCTCCACAGGTCCACGACGGGCCGCCCCGGCCGGGGCGGCCCGTCGTCTAGCCTGGTGCCCATGACGTCGACGACCACCTCCCCGCCCGCGGTCCTGGCACCGCGTCGACAGGGCACGGTCTTCGCGACGCTGGCGTTCCTCGTCCTGTTCGGCGGCGACGTGCTCCGCAACGGCACCTCCTTCTGGGGCTGGGGCGTCGCCTGCGGGGCGATGGTCGTCGCCTCCGCGGTCGTCGTCGCCCGCAACCGGCCCGACCCCCGGCGACTCCCCCGACTGCTCGTGCTCTTCACGATCTGGGCGGTCGTCTCGATCACCTGGTCGCAGTACCCCGGCGCGTCGGCGCTCGGCATCGTCGCGACCCTGGCCACCATGCTCGGCGCCCTGGCGGTCGCCTGGTCGCTCCCCTGGCCGCTCATCGTCGCGGCGCTCGGTCGGGCCCTCCGCATCCACGTCGGTCTGTCGCTGCTCTTCGAGCTGATCGTCGCGACCCTCGTCCGACGCCCCGTCTGCCCCGTCTACCTCGACTGCACCGGCGGGGTGCCCGACGCCTTCTTCTGGTCGCGCGACGTGCTGCTCGAGGGCGGTCGCATCCAGGGGCTGCAGGGCAACAGCAACATCCTGGGCATCCTGGCCCTCCTGGCGCTCGTCGTCACCGCGTCGCAGTGGTCTGCCCGCACCATCAGCTCGCGTGCGGGCACGATCGGGGTCGCCCTCGCGATCGCCGCCCTGCTGCTCACGCGATCGGCGACCACCGCGGCGAGCGGCCTCGCCGTGGTGGCCGTGCTGGCGCTCGTGCTGCTGGTCCGCCGCACGGCGCCTCCTCGGCGTCCGCGTCTGTACCTGGCCGCCATGGCCGCCGTCGTGGTCGTGGCCGTCGTCGCCGTGCTCGCCCGCACGCCTCTGCTCGGCGCGCTGGGTCGCAGCAGCGACCTCACCGGCCGCACCGACATCTGGGCCGCGGTGCTCGACCTGGGCGCGCAGCACCCGGTCGTCGGCTGGGGCTGGGTCGGCTACTGGGTTCCCTGGGCCGCCCCGTTCACCGACCTCGCCGAGCGGAACGGCGTCGTCTACCTGCAGGCGCACGACGCCTACCTCGACGTCTGGTTCCAGCTCGGCTGGATCGGGCTCGTGCTCTTCGGCCTCGTGTGCCTCGGCGTGCTGGCGCGCTCGTGGTGGTGGGCCACCGACCGCCGTGTCCTCGGCGTCGGGCGCGAGGCCCCGTGGGCGACGCTCGACCTGCTGCCGCTGCTGCTCGTCGTCGCGCTGCTCGTGCACGGCATCGCCGAGTCACGCCTGATCGTCGAGTGGGGTTTCGCGCTGCTGGTCGTGGTCGTGGTCGCGACCCGGCGCGACGCCCACGGCTGGAGCGACCACGACCGGGTCGCCGAGCCCACCGACGCCCTCCGTCCGTGACGACGGCGCCCAGAGGCCGCCCTGCCACAATGGTCGCGTGAGGCAGACCCGAGACGAGCGCGACCCGATCCGCCGCTACGTGTCGGCCTGGATCGGGTTCTCGGCGGGCGGTCACTTCAGCCAGGCCCTCGCGGTCGCCATCGTGCTCTACGCCTTCACGACCGAGTCGGTCCGCACGCTGATGGGCTGGCCGGGCTCCGTGGCGATCCTGGCGGCCCTGGTCGTCCTGGCCGGCGTCTCGCTCTTCGGCCAGCGGCACCACATCGAGTGGCGCGGCATCCTGCCCGTGTCGCTCATCGCCCTGTTCGGGTTCATGGGCCTCAGCGTGTTCTGGAGCGAGTACACCTGGGTGACCGTAGGAGGCGCGGCGTACGCGGCCGCGTTCGGCGCCCTCGGCATCTACCTCGCGCTCGGACGGGATCTCGTCCAGGTGGTGCGCGCCGTCGGCGACGCACTGCGGATCGTGCTGGTGACCTCGCTGGCTCTCGAGGTGTTCAGCGGGCTGCTCATCGACCAGCCCATCCCCTTCCTCGGCATCCAGGGCAACCTGGCCTACGGCGGGCCCATCCAGGGCATCGCCGGCACGCGCAACTACATCGGCTACCTCGCCGCACTGGCCCTCATCACCTTCGCCGTCGAGTTCCTCACCCGGTCGGTGCCCCGTCCGCAGGCGGTCGCCTCCGGGCTGGTCGCCATGACGACCCTGCTGCTCGCCCGCTCGCCGGTCACGGCCGTGGCGGTGCTCGCTCTCGTGGTGGCCGGGCTGGCGCTCAACGCGCTGCGTCGGGCGCCCGAACGGCGTCGTCCTCTGCTGCAGGGAGCGCTGGCGACGCTCGTCGTGATCGGCGGGACACTCGCCTACGCGGGCCGTTCGCGCCTCCTCGACTCCGTCGACGCCACGGCCGACCTGTCGGTCCGCACGGCCCTCTGGGCGCGGATCCGCGAGCTGACGAGCGTCCACGACGTGACGGGGTGGGGCTTCGTGGGGCAGTGGCCCGGCGAGATCTTCCCGTTCTCGACCATCATCTCGCCGAGCGGCCGCCCGCACGCGACGGGCCTGAACGCCTTCTACGACATGGGGCTGCAGCTCGGCCTCGCCGGCGTCCTGCTCTTCGTCGTCGCCGGGACCCTCGCGTTCGTCCGGAGCTGGACCACCGCCTCCGGCCACCCGATCGTCGCCTACGTCTGGCCGGCCCTCGTGCTCGTGCTGATCGGGGTCACGGCCCTGGCGGAGAGCTACGTGCTGTTCGAGGGCTCGCTGATGCTCTTCGTGACGGTGGCCACCGTCGCCGCCCGCAAGCGGTCGTGGCGCTCCCGCCTGCCGAACTGACGACCCGGTCTGCTCGAGCGCGGGTCACTCCACGCGGCCGCCGAGGAGATCGTCGCATTCGATCATGACGTTCCAGGGACTGGGGGGCGAACGCCGCTCCGGCGCCGTCCGGATGGTCTCGACGGCGGACGGATCGATCGAGAGGCAGGCCGTCTCGGCCTGGTCCACCTGCACCGACCAGATGGGGCCTTTGTGTCGGCGGTTCTCCGTCGTGACGACGCCGCTCAACTGGACGGCGACGACGAGCACCGCCAGCAGCGGGGCGATGAGACGGACGGGGCCACGCTCGCGCCAGAGTCGTGACGCGGCCACCACCGTCACCGCCAGGAGGAACATCGAGGGGACGACCGCGTAGCGCAGCAGGACGAACGTCGGGAGCCCTTCGTCGATCGTCTGCGCGTACTCGAACTGCTCTTGGGGGTTCAGCGTCACCGCGGCCACCCAGATCCCTGCGGAGGCGGCGGCCGCTGTCACGGCGAAGACGCGCTCGCGCAGATCTCCGCGGACCACGAGGTAGACGGCGGCGGCGACCGCCACGAGCAGAGTGAGGACGAGCGGCAGGAGTCCTGCGTCCGCGACCAGGTTCTTCACGCCGTCCGTCGTCGCCGCGATCGTTCCGCCCACCGCGTTGAGCAGATACCCGATGGCGATCGAGTCGAGGCCGCTGATCGCGTTGGTGTTCTCGGTTCGAGGAGACAGCAGGGTCGCGGCGACCTGGGCACCGACGCTCAAGACGAGCGCGACGCACATCGGGCGTGCGAACGGTCGGCGCCAGGCCAGCAGCACGAGCGGCACGAAGAGGATCAGCTGGATCTCGGTCAGGCCGGCCGCGAGCATCACGACGCCGAGCAGGACGCCGCTCCGTCTCGTCCGCGGTTGGGACAGGAGCATCCACGGTGCGGCCCAGATGAAGTACCAGTGCAGGTTCGCGGTGTTGCCGAGCACCTCGATCGAGGCGCTCGGCACCAGGAAGGTGATGGACGCGACGACGACCCGGGCCACGACCCCGGGCACGACCGAGCGCGAGGTGACGTAGACGAGGGCGGTCACGAGACCGACCACGACGCAGGAGGCGGCCGACATCGCGACGGCGTACCGGTCGACCGGCAGCAGCGAGACCACGAGATCGGCGATGATCCGCGGCACGACGTGGAAGTACCCCTCGTAGACGGTCAGCAGGCCGGCGATCGGGCCGTCCGCGATGCGGTCCCCGATGAAGTTGCGACCGTCCTCGGCCCAGAGGGTGGAGCGCGCCGCGGGAGGGAGACGCAGCCACGACACCACCGTGCCGACGACGACGAGCAGCAGGGGCACGGCGATCCCCGCGATCCTGCGCGCGACCGGACCGGCCGAGGTGCCATCGTCGGCGACCATCGCCGGAGGAGCAGTTGACGACATGGATTCCCCCTGGGCGACCGAGCAGATGAGCATCCATCGTGGCATGCTGCCGGGGCACCGAGCCCCATCCGGCGTGTCGGCCGGTTGCTAGACTCGCCGTTCCGCCCCCTGTGAAAGGCCCTTCGTGACTGAACGCCGCCCCGGAGTCGTCTCCGTCGTCCTCGTGAACTTCCGCGGTGCGGACGACACCATCGCCTGCATCTCCGAGCTCAAGAAGGTCGACTGGCCGAAGGAGCGCCTCGAGATCATCGTCGTCGAGAACGGCTCGGGCGACGACAGCGCGGCCCGCATCCGCGAGGCGCACCGCGACATCATGCTCGTCAAGTCCAAGAAGAACCTCGGGTTCACGGGCGGGAGCAACCTCGGCGTGGCGAAGTCGAGCGGCGAGTTCGTCGCCTTCCTGAACAACGACGCGCGCCCCGACGCGGCCTGGGTCCGCGCGGCCGTGCAGACCTTCCACCAGGGTCGGGACATCGCCGCGGTGGCCTCGAAGGTGCTCGACTGGGAGGGCCGGAAGATCGACTTCGTCGACTCCGCCGTCTCGTGGTTCGGCATGGGTCACAAGCCGCACTACCTCGAGCCCGACGACGGCAGCCACGACGAGGCCCGAGACATCCTCTTCGGCACCGGTGCCGCCCTGTTCGTCCGGGCCGAGGTCTTCGAGCAGGTGGGCGGCTTCGACGAGCGCCTCTTCATGTTCTACGACGACGTCGACCTCGGCTGGCGGCTGAACCTGCTGGGGTGGCGCGTCCGCTACCAGCCGGCGTCCTTGGCGTACCACAAGCACCACGCCTCGATGAAGGACTACGGCGACTTCCGAGAGATGTACCTGCTCGAGCGCAACGCCCTCTACACGATCTACAAGAACCTCGACGAGGAGTCGCTCAACAGGGCCCTCCCGGCCGCGATGTCGCTCATCATCCGTCGCTCTCTCGCCCGGGGCGGAGTCGACTCCGGCGTGCTCGACCTGCGGGTGCCCGGCGACGACAGCGATCCCGACATGTCCATCCCCAAGACGAGTGCCGCCGGCGCCTTCGCCATCGACGCCTTCGTCGACGACCTCCCCTCGCTGACCGAGACCCGCCGTGAGCTGCAGGCCGGTCGACGTCGAACCGACCGCGAGCTCTCGCGACTGTTCGGGGTCACCGACACCCCGCTGGCCGACATGCCCCGCTACCTCGACGGCTACGACGCCGTGGTCGACGCGTTCGCCGTCATGGCCGGGCGACCGTCCTCCCTCGAGGCGTCGACGGACGACCCCTCCGCCACGGCCTCGAACCGACGACGCATCCTCATCGTCACCGGCGACTCCTTCGGCAAGAAGATGGCCGGGCCGGCGATCCGGGTCTGGAACATGGCTCTGCTGCTCTCGAAGGAGCACGACGTCCGCGTCGTCAGCCTCACCACGGCCGAGACGATGGAGGCTCCCTTCGACATCGAGGTCGTGTCGCCGCACTTCCCGGCCGCCATGGCCCGTCACGAGGACTGGGCGGACGTCATCGTCGTCCAGGGCTACGCGCTCCAGCAGTTCGAGGTGCTCGAGAGCACGCAGAAGGTGCTCGTCGTCGACATCTACGACCCGATGCACCTCGAGCAGCTCGAACAGGGACGGGAGAAGGACCTCGACGAGTGGGACGACCAGATCCTGGGTGCCGCCGACTCGCTGAACAAGCAGATCGGCCTCGGCGACTTCTTCCTCTGCGCGTCCGAGCGCCAGAGGCTCTTCTGGCTCGGGCAGATGGCCGCCATGGGCCGCATCAACGCCCACAACTACAGCCGTGACGAGTCGCTCAACTCGCTGCTCGCCATCGCGCCGTTCGGTCTGCCCGACAGCGAGCCCGTGCACACGCGACGCGCTCTCCGGGGCGTCGTCCCCGGCATCGGCGAGGACGACAAGATCGTCGTCTGGGCCGGTGGTCTCTACAACTGGTTCGACCCGAAGACCCTGGTGCGAGCGGTCGCCGATCTCGCGACGCGACGCGACGACGTCCGGCTGTTCTTCATGGGGACGAAGCATCCCAACCCCGACGTCCCCGAGATGGCCATCGTCGCCGAGACCCGAGATCTCGCCCGCCAGCTGGGCGTGCTCGACAAGAACGTCTTCCTGAACGACTCGTGGGTCGACTACGAGGACCGCCAGAACTACCTGCTCGAAGCGGACGCCGGGGTCTCGACGCACTTCACGCACGTCGAGACCACCTTCTCGTTCCGCACGCGGATCCTGGACTACCTCTGGACGGGTCTGCCCATCGTCAGCACGCGCGGCGACAGCTTCGGCGACCTCGTGGAGAGCAGCGGGCTCGGCGTCGCCGTCCCCGAGCTCGACGTCGACGCCCTGTCGGCCGCTCTCGAGTCGATGCTCTACGACGACGAGGCGAGAGCGTCGGCCAAGCGCGAGATCGCCGCCGTGCGGAAGCAGTTCGTGTGGGAGAACGCTCTCGCGCCCCTCCTCGAGTTCTGCCGTCAGCCCGTACGTGCCGCCGACAAGACGCCGCGATCGAGCGCGCCCATGCCGGGGGCCCCCGGCCCTGGCCGGCGATCGGCTCGCAGCCTGATCACCGTGCGACCGCCTCGTCGTCACGGTCTCGCGCACGACGCCGAGCGGGCGCTGTTCTACCTCCGCCACGGCGGCGTCAACGCGGTCTACACCCGGGTGCGACGCCGTCTGATCAAGCCCCGCTGAGAAGACGACGGGCCCGCCAGCCCCTCGGGGGCGGGCAGGCCCGTCCGGTTTCCGGTCAGGATCGACGGACGCCGACCGGGACGACCGCCGACGTGCCGGTCGACGTGGACGAGCGGTACGACATCGTCACCGACCAGTCTCCGGCCGCGCGGTCCGCGGTGCTGACCGAGACCGAACCGCAGTACGTCGCCGTCGCATCGCCTCGAGCCGTCGACGTCGCCCGCACGACCTCACCACCCGATCTGGCCTCGAGGGTGCACACCCCTCCGGTCTCGACGACGCCGTCGACGATCCCCGCCGCGGTCAGCGTCTCGGTCGCAGCGTCCCATCGGGCCGTCGGCACGGTCACCGTGACGGTGGTGAGATCCTGATCGTCCACCGAGTCGTCGGGCGCGGCGGTCGGACGGGCCGAGGGCGCCGCCTGGGGTTCGGGGACCACGGGCGCGGAACCCGGCGACGTCGCATCGTCGTCGGACTGCGCAGGAGGCGTCTCCGGCTGCGGAGCCGAAGCCGACGGAGCCGGAGCCGTCGCCGTGCGCGACGGTGCGGGTGTCGCCGTCGCCGTCGCCGTCGGGCTGGGTGCCTCCGACGTGGGCACAGGCCCCGCCGCATCGTCCGTGGTCGGACGCAGCACGTACAGGGCGACTCCTGCGGCGACGACGATCACCGCGCCTCCTGCGATGGCAGCCACCAGTCGTGGTCTCCTCACGAGACGACCACGGTCTTGCACGAGCCGATGGCGATGTTCTTCCCGACGCCCACGTTGATCCCGTAGGCGCACACCTGGCGCGTGCCGGGCGCGACGCCGGAGATGCTCGCCGAGTAGCCGTGAGCTGCCCCGTAGCCCGGGTAGGCGCCGGCGACGTCGGGGCGCGAACCAGTGGCGGGTGTCGCGAGGACCGGCTTGCCGTCGATGTAGAGATGCACGGTGATGGAGGAGGCCGTGTCGGGGTCGAGCGCCCACCCGGATGCCTTCACGACGCCCTTCTGCGGACTCGTGGTCGAGTCGAGCCGGCCGACGGGAGAGCCCGACGGCACGCTGACCGTCTTGCAGCCGAGGAGGGCGTTGCTGCCCCGACCGACGTTGATCCCGTAGACGCAGACGCGACGATCACCGGGCTTCAGGCCCGTCAGCGTGGTCGAGTAGCCGTGTGCGGCCCCGTAGCCGGGGACCGAGGACACGATGTCCGCGCGCGCGCCGTTCGCCGGGACCGACGTCACCGCCCGACCGTCGACGTAGGCGTGGACGCGGATGGGCGCCGTCGTGTTCGGGTCGATCGCCCAGCCGGCCAACGAGACGGTGCCGGGGCCCGTCGCGCGCACCGAGTCGACGCTGCCCCGCGGCTGCGTCGGCGTCGTGACGGAGCGGCAGCCGAGGAGACTGTTCTTCCCGACCGACACGTTGATCCCGTAGGCGCACACCTGGTGGGTGCCCGCGGAGAGCCCCGTGAGCGTGGCGGCGTACCCGTGTCGGGCACCCCACTCGGGGTAGGCGCGGGCGATGTCCGGTCGATTGCGATCGGCGCGGACGCTCGTCGTCGCCCGCCCGTCGACGTACAGGTGGACGGAGATCGGCGCAGCGGTGTCCGGGTCGGCCGCCCAGCCGGACACTCGAGCCACCCCGAGCCCGTCGAGGGAGGCCGCGTCGAGGGCGCCGCGCGGGTCGACCCTGCCGATGGGGCTGCCGAACCAGTCGCTGAAGAGTCGCCAGAAGTTGCGGTTGCCGTAGGCGGAGCACGAGTCGCCCGTGCCGTACAGGTTCTTCAGAGCCGCCGCGTTGGGCTGATAGGGCGTGTAGTAGTAAAGAGCCGCTGTCGCCTTGTTCTGGATCGTCACCCGGGAGCTGCCGCAGGAGGGGGCGTTGGCCTGGTACGAGACCGACACCGTGCCCCCGACGGGGAACCACGTGAAGAAGTCCGAGGCCACGGAGTAGTTCTTGAACTGACGCGCAGCCGAGTAGATCTGCCGGTCGAGACCCGCGAAGGCGGGGTCGCACGCGGCCGTGTCGGGGCAGCCGTAGCCGAGCGCCCGGTCGAGGGTCGACCGGCTCGGCGACCTCGACGTCGTGATGAGCGACTGCTCCTTCTCGAGGGTCACCAGGAGCACCTTGGGGTTGATGCCGCATGCCGCGGCGACCCGCGAGAGGACGTCCGCGAACCGCACGGACCTGCCACCCGTGTAGGCACGGCACACGTTGTCGGCCACACGGTTCTGCGAATCGACCCTGACGTGCTTCAGACAGGTGGCCCCCGTGCACGACGCGCTGCCCCGTGCCTGGAGGAAGGTCTGCACCTGATCGCCGGTCATCGACGACGCATCGTAGAAGTTCTGATCGCTGATGATGAAGCCGGGGTTGAAGTCCGAGCCCGTGGCGGCCTCCGCCCGAGGGGCCGTCGTCCCGTCGGCCACGACGGCGACCGTCGCCAGCAGCATCGACGCCGCGACGACCGCCACGACCCTGGTCAGCGCTCGTCGCGGTCGTGCCCGCCTGGAATCGGTGAACATAGGCGTATCCCCTGATCGGTCGACGCCGCCGGACCCAGCGCGGGAGTGCCCCTGAGGTCCGAGCGCCTGATCGCTCTGATATTCTCGGGCCGGATGCTGGTCCAGACGTCATGTGTTGTGCAGCGATCATAACCTCGACCGTCGTCGGGTCGCGACCCATAAGTTCGGTGAAAGGCGACGCATGATCTCCGTCGATGTCGTCGTCGTGAACTGGAACGGCTCGGCCGTCCTGGGCGACTGCCTCCGGTCCCTGCTGGTCTCGGCCGACCGCTCGAGCCGCGCCGTGACGATCACGGTCGTCGACAACGGCTCGGTCGACGACTCCGTGGTGCTCGCCCGCGCTGTCGCTCCGACGGCGGCGATCGTGCGTTCGCAGGTCAATCTCGGCTTCGCGGGCGGCGTGGCGCTCGGGATCGACTCCACGACCGGCGAGGCGATCGTCCTCGTGAACAACGACGCCACGGTCGACCCCGACTTCATCGAGCGGATCGTCGACGCCCTCGACCGCGGCGGTCCGCGGCGCGGCGCCGTGACCGGGCACATCGTGCTCGCCGGAAGCGAGGACGACCGCGGCGTGCCGCTCGTCAACTCCACGGGCTCCGAGGTCGGGCCCACCGGCAACGGGCGCGACCGGGGCTACCTCGAGAGGGACGACGCGCCTCCTGCACCTCCTGAGGTGTTCGGCTTCTGCGGCGGCGCCGCCGCCCTCCGTCGGAGTGCTCTCGACGAGGTCGGGAACTTCGACCCCACGCTGTTCCTGTATTACGAGGACACCGAGTTGAGCTGGCGCCTGCGACGACACGGATACGACGTCGGCTACGCCCATGACGCGGTCGTGACGCATCGACACGCCTTCAGCAGCGGGCTCGACAGCCCCGTCTTCACGTTCTACAACACGCGCAACCGGCTGGTCGTCGCCACCCGCCACGCTCCGGCCCGGGTGGCCTCCGCAGCCTGGGCGTCCGCCCTGGTGAGGATGGCCCGTCTCGCGACGAACCCTGCGGGACGGCGCACGCTGGGGCCGGTCGCTCGAGGCACGCTCGGCGCGCTACGGGCGCTCCCCCGCGATCTGGCGACGCGCCGACGACTGCGTCGTACGACGACGCTGACCTCCGCCGAGATCCGCGCGCTGATCACACGCTGACGGAGACGCCGGAGCATCACTGCGAGCGCATGAACTCCTCGTACTCGGCGGAGACGGGCTTGGCCTCGCCGACCCTGACGAGCTTGCCGCGGTCGAGCCAGGCGACGTGGTCGCACATGTTGCGGATGTTGGCCATCGAGTGGGTGACGAGGATGACCGTGCGACCACCGTCGCGGAGCTCTTCGAACTTCTTCGCGCTCTTGCGCTGGAAGGCCGAGTCGCCGACCGCGAGCACCTCGTCGACGACGAGGATGTCGGGACGGACGGTGATCGCGATCGAGAACCCGAGCCGGACGTACATGCCCGACGAGTAGTTCTTGACCGGCTGGTCGATGAAGTCGCCCACCTCGGAGAAATCGATGATCTCGTCGAGCCGTGCGGAGATCTGCTTGCGGCTCAGCCCGAGGATCGACCCGTTGAGGTAGATGTTCTCGCGCCCCGACAGCTCGGGGTGGAAGCCGCTGCCGACCTCGAGCATCGCGGCGAGACGCCCCGTCGAGGAGATCGTGCCGCGGTCGGGGTAGAGGATCTTCGCCAGGGTCTTGAGCAGCGTGGACTTGCCCGAGCCGTTGCGACCGATCAAGCCGAAGGTCGACCCCTGGGGGACGGTGAAGCTGACGTCGCGCACTGCCCAGAAGTCCTCATGGACGGAACGACCCCGCATGGCGACGGACTTGAGCGAGCGGTTGCTCTCTTTGAACAGGCGGAACTTCTTCGAGACGTGGTCGACGACCACTGCGGGTTCGGTCACAGCATTTCCGCCAGCTTCTTCTCGTTGGCCTTGAAGACCAGGATTCCCACGACCGCGAACACGATGGTCCAGGCGAGGCACCAGAGCGTGTCGCTCATGTCGGGCAGACGGTTGTCGTACAGCAGCTGCCGGAAGACGCTGATGAAGCGTTCGAGCGGGTTCAGCTCGTAGATCTGCAGCAGCGTGATGTCGCCGACGATCGGCCCGAAGTTGGCGGACCGGTCGGCGACGTAGCTCACCGGGTAGACGACGGGGCTCAGGTACATCAGCAGTCGGAGCGCGATGCCGATGATGTGCTGCATGTCCTGGAAGTAGACGTTGACCACGGCGAGGATGAGCCCGATGCCCGTCGACATGATCACCAGCAGCACCATGAAGACGACGACGAGGGGCAGGAACGGCAGCACGAAGGCGCCGGCCACCAGGACGGCCGCGGCGAGGATCAGCATCTCGATCGACCAGTTGAACGCCGCCGAGAACGAGGCGGCGAGCACGAGGTTCGTCCGCGGGAAGTAGACCTTCTTCACGAGAGCCGTGTTGGCCCAGATGGCGCCCATGCCGCCGTTCACCGCGTTCTGGAAGAACTGGAAGGGCAGCAGCCCGCAGAGCAGCCAGAGCGCGAAGACGTCGAGTCCGCTGGGATCACCGGGGCCCGGGTCGCTTCGGAAGATGATGCCGAAGACGATCGTGTAGACGAGCATGGAGGCGAGCGGGTTGAGAAGCGACCAGAGCTGTCCGAGAACAGTGCGCTTGTATCGTCCCGTGATCTCTCTCATGGTGAGATTCAGCAGGAGTTCCCGGGACGCCCAGAGTTCTCGGAAGTACGTCATGCAACAGCTTTCTGCCAGGTGGCGACAGAGACTCGTCGCCGATGCTCCTGGTCTAGACTCGAAAGATCGACACGTCATCATACTCGAACGCCTCTCGGCACTCGACCAGCACACCGAGGGTCCTCCTCGATGCGACGTCGATGCCCGATTCGCTCGGCGGCGTCGGCCGCTACATCGTCTCGCTCGTCCGTGAGGTCGCCTCGCGGGGCGTCGTCGAGCTGATCGTCGTCGTCAGCCCCGGTGCGGAGGCCGAGCTGCTCCGTGCGGCCCCGGGTGCGCGCATCGTCGCGGCACCCGCCCTCACATCGTCGACCCTCGGTCGCTTCGTCTGGGAGCAGACGGGCCTCCCCCGCCTGGCCGACAGACTGGGCGCCGACGTCATCCACTCGCCGCACTACACGATGCCTCTGGCCACACGTCGGGCCCGCGTCGTCACATTGCACGACGCGACGTTCTTCAGCTCACCCGAGTGGCACATCCCGTCGAAGGCGCGGTTCTTCCGAGCATGGACACGACTGACGGCGCGTCTCGCCGACACGGTCGTGACACCCAGTCGGGCCACCGCCGAGGGGGTGCGCGAGGCCCTGGGGCGCCCGCTCCGCCGTGTCGTCGTCGCTCCTCTCGGAGTCGACGGGGGGATCTTCCATCCCCCCACCGCCGCCGACCGCCAGGCCCTGGCAGACGCCGTGCCCGACCTCCCTGCGACCTGGATCGCCTTCCTCGGGACACTCGAGCCCCGCAAGAACACGGCGGCGCTGATCCGCGCGGCGAGACGGGTCGCCCGAGAGCGCCGGGCCGCCGGTCTGAGCGCGCCCGCCCTGCTGCTGGCGGGCGCACCGGGGTGGGATGCCACGGTCGACGACGCGGTACGCGACGCGGCGGACGATCTCGACGTGCGCCTCCTCGGCTACCTGCCCCTCGAAGCCCTCGCCGCGTTCCTCGGCGACGCCGACTGCGTGGCCTACCCCAGCCTCGGCGAGGGCTTCGGTCTGCCGGTGCTCGAGGCGATGTCGTGCGCCGCGGTGGTCGTGACCACGACGCGCCTGTCGCTGCCCGAGGTGGGCGGCGACTGCGTCCTGTACAGCGACGTCGACGACGCGTCGCTCGCCGCTACACTCGTCACGGCCCTGTCCCCCGCGAGCGACGACCTGCGCCCTCGTGCCCGAGAGCGTGCCGAGACCTTCGACTGGGCGTCCTGCGCCGAAGCCCACGAGCGCGCCTGGACGGGTGCGGCGACGAGAGGACACCGATGAGCCCCGACGGACGCATCCTCATCGTCACGGTCACCTACGACTCGGGCGGGCATCTCGAGAAGTTCCTGGCCTCCGTGCCCGCGGCCACGACGCGGGCGTACACGGTCGTCGTCGTCGACAACGGCTCGTCCGACGGCGCCCCCCGCGCCGCGGCCCTCGCCGACCCCGACCTCTCGTTGCTCGAGCTCGACGAGAACGTCGGCTACGGCAGCGCCATCAACGCCGCTGCCCGGGATCTCGACGCCGACGTCGACTGGATCCTGATCGCGAACCCGGACACCGAGCTGGCACCCGGCTCGGTGGACGCACTCGTCGAGGAGGGCATGCGGGACGCCCGCATCGGCGCGCTCGGCCCGGCGATCACCGACGAGGCGGGCGTGCCCTACCCGTCGGCCCGACGGTTCCCCTCGATCGTCTCGGGAACAGGCCACGCGCTCTTCGCCCGCATCTGGAAGAACAACCCCTGGAGCACCGCCTACCTGATGGCGGGGGTCGAGGGCGGCTCGCGCGACGTCGACTGGCTGAGCGGCGCGTGCCTGCTCGTCCGCCGCGAGGCGTACGTCGACGTCTCGGGCTTCGACGAGGGCTACTTCATGTACTTCGAAGACGTCGACCTCTCGCTCCGGCTCCACCGGGCGGGCTGGCTCAGGCGCTTCGTCCCGTCGGCCTCGATCGTCCACGTCGGCGCGCACTCGACGTCGGGTCGGCGGGCGGCCATGGTCAAGGCGCATCACGTCTCGGCCGGGCGGTTCGTCGACACCCTCTATCCCGGTCCTCTCGCCGCCCCGCTCCGGCTCGTGGTCCACGTCGGCCTGCGTGTGCGGGCGGCGCTGCTCGCGAGACACGGGGCCCCCTGACCCGACGGGCTGCACGACGACCCCTGGGTAAGATCGAGTCGACGTCGCGGCCCTCGACATTCACAGACGGAGCAATCATCAACGAACGCACGAGCCCCCTACCCGCTCTTCGAGACCGTGCCACCGCCGGTCTGCGGAGTCTCGCTCAGACGCCCAAGGCGGCCCCCGTCCGGCGCGAGCTCTGGGCGAGACGCATCGCCCGGGCCGGCGTCGTGGATCGCCGCTACTACGAGATCCAGACGGGGCAGACGTTCTCGTCCGACGAGGCGGCGGCGCGTCATCTGATGAGCCGGACACGCGGTGAGGACTTCTCTCTCAACCCCCTCTTCGAGCCCGAATGGCTGCTGGCTGGGCTGTCGACGCCGGCGGAGAAGCTCGGCGTCGCGTACCTCCTCGACGATGCGGCGGGCACCTCCTGCGGGCCCGTCGACGACCGCTTCCCCGTCGGGGCGGAGGGGCCGCTGTCGCAGCTCCGGTCGCTCCAGACCGACGACTCCACCGCCGCGATCCGCGCCGCCGTCGTCGAGAACGCGCGCCGTTTCGCCGAAGAGCGCGCCTGGCTCGCACCGGTCGGCGCCAAGCGCTCGACCGCCACCGATCCGGCCATCGCCGGTCCGCGCGCCGTGACGGTCGTCATCCCGACCTCCCTCGAGGCCTCCGACCTGACCGAGCGTCTGAGCGACCTCGCGGCCCAGACGCACGGCGACTGGAAGGCCGTGGTCGTCGGCGACGTCGACTCCGCCCGCGACGTCGTCGCCGGGTCGGGTCTCGCCGTCGACCGCTTCACGTTCGTGGCCGCCGACGGCGACCCGAGCCGCATCCTCGCGGCCGCCCTGGCGCAGGTGGCCTCGGGCCCCGTCGCCTTCCTGGTCGCGGGGTCCCGCTGGGCTCCGAGTGTGCTGCTAGACGGGGTCACCCGCTGCAGCGGAACGTCGTTCGCCTGGTTCTCGGCCGGCGTCTCCGAGCACAACTCCGATCTCGTCGCCTGGAGTGCCAACGACCTCGGTCCCGTCGCCCTCCGCGAACGCGGCATCGACACCTCTCTGGCCGCCGTCGTCGTCGAGGCCGAGCTCGTCGCCGAGATCGGCGGCATGGACACCGACCTGGGAGGCGCGGAGGACTTCGATCTCCTCATCCGCCTGCTCTCGTCGGGCCGCGGCGTGCGCGCCGGGCGCGGTGTCCGACACACCTTCCCCGAGCGACCGGTGAGGCCGCGTTCCACCGCAGACCCCCGGGTCTGGGAGAAGGTCGTCGTCAGCAAGCATCTGATCGACTGGGAAGCCCTCGAGGTCGGACTCCCGAAGCGGGTCGCCGGGCGCATCTCCGTCTGCATGCCCACCTACGAGGACTGGTCGATGACCCGCCGCGCGGTCGCCGCGGTGCTCGACTCGTCGCCCGACGGCGACGTCGAGGTGGTCATCGTCGACAACGGCTCGCGTCGCTCCGTGTCGTCGATCCTGACGGCCCTCTACGAGGACGAAGACCGGGTGCGCGTCGTCCGCTCGCCCCGCAACCACAACTTCTCGACGGGCTCCAACCTGGCCTTCGCGCAGAGCTCGGGCGAGTTCGCGATCTTCCTCAACAACGACACCGTGGTCGCACCCGGGTCGTTGGCTGCGCTGCGCGATCGACTCAGCGAGGCGCCCGATGTCGTCGGCGTGCAGCCGCTCCTCCTCTATCCCGATGGCACCGTGCAGACCGCCGGCACCTTCTTCAACGGCGAGCGGATCATGCCGTGGCACTTCCTGGCGAGCCACCCGCGCAGCGACGCGTACGCCGCCGGGGTGCGACGGTTCTCCGCCGTCACGGCCGCAGCGCTGATGATGCGCGCGTCGGACGTGGTCCAGCTGCGCGGGTTCGATCCGGAGTTCCAGAACGGTCTCGAGGACGTCGACCTGTGCCTGCGCGGCAACCTGCTCCGCGACGACGCCCACTTCGAGACGGTCCTCGAGTCGACCGTCTTCCACCACGAGTCCAAGAGCGTCGGCCGGATGAACTCCAGCGTGCTGAACCGCGGTCTGTTCGACCTGCGGTGGCGTGGGCGCTATCCCGCATCGGACCTCCCCCGCTACACCGCCGCCGGTCTCCAGGCGCTGCACACCACCGCCGGCACCCCCCAGGCCTTCCGCCTGCTGCGGACCAGCCACCCCGTCGTGGTGCGCCCGCCCCGCATGGTCCCCGACGGGCCGTCGGCTGGCCGTCCGAGCCTCCGCTGGGCCATCAAGGTCGACAGCGTGTTCGACGAGACCACCTGGGGAGTCGAGTCCACCGACCCGCTCGTCGACGAGATCCGCAGCGTCCTGCAGCAGCACGGACAGGAGGTCGTCGTCGACCAGCGCGGCACGCATTACCGCACCTCGGACTACCTCGACGATGCGACCGTGACCATCCAGGGCTCGGTCGCCGTCTCGCCGCAGCCCGGCGCGACGAGCTTCCTCTGGACGGTCGGCGACCCCGTCCGGATCTCCCCCGACGAAGCGCACTCCTACGACCTCGTCGTGGCGGACGGCGACGTCAGCCGGACCGCAGCGGTCCCCGCGACGCAGTCCGTGCTGACCCGGACGGGCTCGGTCGCCGACGACGTCACGGTGATGCTCGACAAGGCCATCGAGATCGTCTCGAGCCGCAGAGGCCCCGTCGCCTGATGACCGCCGACGACAAGACCACGAGAACCGGGAGCGCCGACGTGACGCTGGCTTTGACCATGATGGTGCGCGACGAGGCGGACATCATCGAGACGATGCTCGAGTTCCACCTCGCCCAGGGCGTCGACGAGATCCTCGTCACCGACAACGGGTCGGCCGACGGCACGACGGAGATCCTCGAGGAGTACGCGGCCGCGGGGCGCATCCGGCTGTTCCACGAACCGGTCCAGAAGAAGCAGCAGGGTCAGCTGGTCACCAACATGGCACGCCGCGCCCACACGGAGTTCGGGGCGGACTGGGTCATCAACGCCGACGCCGACGAGTTCCTGCGTCCCGTCGACCCCTCGAAGACGCTGCGCGACGTCTTCCGTGAGATGCCGACCTCGCTCGGGGCCTTCACCGCTCCGGTGGTCAACCTCGTCGGCCCTCCGGCGTGGTCGGGCTCGGGCGTCGGCCGTCTCGTCTGGCGCGACGGCCGCTCCGAAGAGCAGCTGCGCCTCGGCGGAGTCCACGCCCAGCCGACCCCGAACGCGATCCACGTCGGAGACGCGGGTGTCATCGTCAAGCAGGGCAACCACCACGTGTCGATCCCCTCGGCCGGCCAGCCGCCGGCCGGTCTCGAGCTCGAGGTGCTGCACCTGCCGTGGCGCTCGTGGCGCCAGTTCGAGCACAAGGTCGAGATCGCGGGTCGCGCGTACCGCGACAACCCGAGACTGAAGCCGAGCCCTCGTCACCACGGCATGCGCGACTACGCACGGCTCCAGCAGGACCGACTCCTGCCGATCTACCTGCTCCGCCAACCTGATCCCGCCGACCTGCTGCCGGGCGCCGACCACGGCCCCTTCCGGTTCGACGACTCCCTCGCCCGATCACTCGAGCTCCTCCCCGCCCCTCGTCACGAGCTGGCTACGGCGCCCGAGAGCCTCATGGAGGCCGAGTTCGTCGCCGAGCAGCGTGAGCTGGCGCAGACGTACATGCTCGTCGAGGCCGACGGTGCCGCGGTCCTCGAGCTCGCCGAGGAGATGTGGGCCGAAGAGCGCCGTCAGCTCGTCGCCGAGATCGACCGTCGCGATCGCGAGCTCGAGGGATTCCGCAACCGCCGCATCGTCAAGGCCGCCGAGCAGCTGAACCGGCTCCGCCGTCGGTAGGCCCTGAAGGAGGTGCCGCGCACCTCCTTCAGGGTCCGCCCGATGGCCGGGCCGTCGGCGGGACGATCAGGATCGGTGACGCACGACGTCCGTCATGAGGCGCCGTGCTCGGGCGTCGAAGGAGTGCTCGGCACCGATTCGGCGGGCGTTCGCCTGGATCTCCGAGTCGGGGGCCCATGCCTGATCGTCGCTCAGGAGTCTGCGGAGGTCGTCCGGGCTCGAGTACGCCTGCACGGACGGACCGAAGACGTCCGTGATGCCGGCGATGTCGTCCGACACGATGCGCGCCCCCGCGCTGGCCGCGTCGAACAGCCGGTTCGAGAAGAAGCCGAAGTCCCGCATGTCGGCCCAGTGGTCGTTCAGCACGATGCGGGCACCCCGGTAGTGACCCGGCAGGTCGTCGTTCGAGACGAACTCCCCCGCCACCGAGTCGGCGTCGACGAACTCCGCCCACCCCTCGCCGTAGAGGGTGAGGTCCGCGCCGGCCTGGAGGGCGTCTCGCACGATGGGGCGGAAGACGAGACGCGTCTTGCCGATGAACAGGACGTCGGACGCGACGTCGGATGCCTGCGCCCCGGCCGCGAACCGGTTCGGATCCGTGGCCTGCAGCAGCGTCTCGACGGGCAGACCCGTCGATGCGGTCGTCCTCTCAGCCCAGGCGGCGCCGGCCGAGTACCTCAGATCGAACAGCGACAGCTCGTCTCGTGAGACGAGTTCGGGGTGGCTGATGACCCAGAGGATGTTCGTCCGGGCCGACGAGGGCGTGGTGACGTCCAGCCCGCGGAGCGTCAGGCTGACGTCGTCCAGGTGCTCGGACCAGGGGCGGCTGTGCGCCTGCCGGTGATCGATGACCACCCGCTGGCCCAGACGACGGAGGGCGTTGGCGAGGTCGCGTGCGAAGAAGAGGTCTCCCCAGTCGTCGCCCCGCGCACCGGGGTGGGCCGCGATCTTGATCGACCAGCGGAGACGCGGGAGACCGTCGACGCCGTCGAAGGCCGGATCGACTCGACCGCCCCCGACGACCGGGCGGGCCGGCCTGACGAGATGACGGACCGGCACCCGGGCGCCCGCGACGGCATCGAGGGAGAGCCCCGCCTGACCCAGGGCCGACGAGTCCGCGGGGATGTCGCTCCATGCCGCGACGAGCTCGGCCGCGGGCGCGTCGAGCCTGCGGGGCGCGGCACCGGACACCCGGTACACACGACCGACGGGCGTCGACGTCACGCCTCGGCCGCCGGACAGCCCCGCGTCGCGGGTCAGGGCGGTGATCGCGAGGACCTCGTCCGATGTCTCGGGCAGTCGCTCGGGCAGATCGACGAGGTCGGTGACGAAGACCGGCTGCGCGGCGCCGAAGACCTCGGCCGCCCCCATGATCTCCGCGTCTTCGTAGGGATGCCCCTCGAGGAGGTCCGCGGGGGCCAGCGAGCGATGCGGACGGAACGCCCCGGCCGACAGGACGACGTCGTCGGTCCCCCGCACGACGGGGGTCGTGACGCCGCCGTCATGCAGCCCGACCAGTCGGACGATGACCGACGAGTCGATCTCGACGGCCGCGTCGAGCACGAGCACACGCGAGAAGGCGGCCCTGCTCGCACCGGCGGCGAAGGCCGAGGTCCAATCGTCGTGGAGGTCGGCTAGGGAGGCGCGCGCGGGCGCCGCCGTCGGCAGAGCGGTCGCCGCCGGGAGGCCCGCACCCTGATAGGCCGCGACGATCACCTCGTGCTCCGCGGAGATCTGCGGCAGGGCGGCGTCGAGCTCGGCGAGGCGGTGGGGCACGAAGGCGCCCTGGTCGTGCCGGACGGTGAGGACCACGGTCACGCCCGGTCGACCGGGCCCTGAGCGAGTGATGTCACGCACCCGTGTCGCCACCAGCGAGGGGGCCTGAACGGTCGGCGGATCGAGACGCCGTGCCACGGCGGCGAGCACCGATCGGGGGTTCCTGGCCACCGAGCGGAGGCGGTTCGTGAGGTGACCGAGGCCCGAATCTGGCGTTTCTCTCATTGTTCGAGCCTACTGGGGCATCCCCCGAGGTCGGCCTGCACCCTTGCCGTAAGATCGTCGTCGTCGCCGTCGTGGCGGATGGAAGGCAGGACAAGGTGCAACCCGAGAACACTCACCGCCCAGCAGCCGAAGCCGGCACCGCCACCGGACTCGGCACCGACGAGCAGGACGTCGTCGAGCTGGCGGCCGAGATCGCCGAGGTCGCAGGCCGGGCGGGCGACGTCCCCAAGCCCGAACTGGATCGCCTCCTCCGCCACACCTGGTGGACACCCACCATGCGCGCGCTCACCGAGGGGACGCTGACCCGCAGCGCGACATCGGGCGAGACGCTCGCCGGCCCGCTCGCCGCCGTACTGGGCGCGCGTCCCGAGGTCGTCGCCGGCCTCGAGCCGAAGCAGCGACGCATCTACCAGCTCCTGTCGGCCGATCGATCCGACCTCGCGTCGATGCTCCCCGACGTGCCCGGGGGCACCTACCTCAAGGGCCGGCGGATCGGGGCGGACGACCTCCAGCGAGGCTTCGACCTGGCACAGCAGATCGTCCGCAGCTCGGCCCCCGAACGACTCGTCACGACCATCTACGAGGCGCACCTGCTGCGTCACCTGATCGCCGTCGTCGATTCGGCGGACGACGCGGAGTTCGCCGAGCTCGCCGCCATCACGGGTCGCTTCGCGGACCGTCTGCGTCCGTACGTGCTGCACGCCGACTTCTGGCCCTGGGCGGGCTCCCTGACCGCGGCACTGGCGCACTCGGTCGAGGCGGCCCGGGCGGTGGTGCGCCTCGGCGAGACCGGTCGTTTCTCGCTGGTGCAAGAACGACGGGGCAAGTTCCTCATCGTTCCGGAGGCCGCGTACGAATCGACCCCGGCCGTCTCGACGGTCTTCCTCAACCGCAGCACGCTGGTCGAGAACGTGGTGCAGTCGTCACCCGGGCAGGCCGACGGCGTCCCCGTGCCCCGGGCCGTCATCACCCGTCCCGGCAACTACGACGTCTTCGCCCGGCTCGACGTCCCCGGTGTCCTGGACCTCCCGTTGACCCTCGGCGCGGACAACAGCGAGCAGGCGGCTCGTGTGACGGTCCGCCCGTCGGGCGCCTTCCTGTCGCTGAAGACCAGCCCTCGACGCCGACGGAACCGCTCGGCGCGACCCAAGACGGGACGCCCCGTCCAGGCGTGAGCGGCGGTCCGAGACCGAGCCGCCTCACGACGACGGTCGACCGCCCAGGCCGACGACCGCCTCCCACCATCCGTCGTCGGCCCTGAAGACCCGCTCCTCCTCGACGTGGCTGCGGGACTGATGGGCGTGACGTCGGCGTCCGTGCGGGTCGTCGGACAGAGCATCGGCGGCCTCGCGCCACTCGTCGGGGTCGTTGCCGACCAGGACCGCTCCGTGCGGGCCCGCCTCGTCGTACGCGGTGCCCTGCGATGCGATGGTGGGGATGCCGAGCGCCGAGTACTCGAGGAACTTCAGGTCGCTCTTCCCACGGTTGAAACCGTTCGAGACGAGCGGAGCCAGGCCCACGCTCCATCGTGCGGAGGACGCACGGAGAAGACGCACGTACTCGGGATACGGCATCGGGGTCGATGCGAGATGCGAGAGCGAGTACCACGAGGCGCTCTCCGGGGTGACGCCCACGACCTCGAGACGGCGCTGCGCCGACGGCACGCGACGGAGGAGCTCGAGATCGTCGCCGTGCGTGTGACTGCCCGAGTACAGGTACCACGATCCGCGCACGTCGTCCCGGTCGAGGGCCGTCACCGCCGACTCGCCCCGGGGATGCCCGCCCGGGTCGGCCGGCACCCCGCCGAACCAGAGCTCGGGGTCGAGTGCGTTCCGGACGACGACGACGGCTCCCGTGGAGTCCGGCCGCCTCGTGGCGAGCACCGCCGTGCTCGTCAGCGTGATGTCGGCCGCCGTCGAAGCGATGTCGAAGGCCGCCAGTCGCGCAGGCGCGTAGTCCTGACCGAGGAGGCGCGCTCGGGACTCGTCCGACCAGAAGTCGTCGTCGACGTCATGCACCATCCGGATCCCGCGTCGGGAGATCTCGCCGACCGCGGCGGTGGCGAGCACGCTGTCCAGCAGGGCGTCGCGCTGGACGATCACGGCGTCGACCCCGTCGAGGTGCCGCCCCGCCGCCAGCGCCTCAGGCGTGACGAAGCTGAAGTCCGCCAGGCCGAGACGTCCGGCCCAGCGTGCCCGCAGGACCACACGAACGAACGCCGACCCGGGGTGCCTGCCGTCCGCGCCGTGGACGACCAGGGCGACCTTCGGTCGCACGATCGACCCCACGGCGGTGCTCAGCCCAGCAGGTTGCTCAGGTAGACCCCGTAGCCGCTCTTGGCCAAGGGCGATGCGAGCTCGCGGAGATCGTCGTCGGAGATCCAGCCGTTCCGCCAGGCGATCTCCTCGATGCAGCCGATCTTGTGGCCCTGACGGTCTTCGATGACCCGGACGTACTCGGAGGCCTGCATCATCGAGCCGAAGGTGCCGGTGTCGAGCCAGGCGGTGCCGCGATCGAGGACCTGCACCTGGAGGCGCCCCTCACGGAGGTAGCGCTCGTTGACCGTGCTGATCTCGAGCTCACCGCGAGCGCTGGGCTCGATGGTCTTCGCGATGGCGACGACGCTGTTGTCGTAGAAGTACAGACCGGGGACGGCGTAGTTGCTCTTCGGCGCGACGGGCTTCTCCTCGATGGACGTCGCACGGAACGAGTCGTCGAAGGCGACGACTCCGTATGCGGTCGGATCGGCCACGTGGTAAGCGAAGATGGTGGCTCCGTCGACCGTGGCGTTCTTCGAGAGGCTCGAGCCGAGACCCACCCCGTGGAAGATGTTGTCGCCGAGGACGAGGGCGACGCTGTCGTCGCCGATGAACTCCTCACCGATGATGAACGCCTGGGCGAGACCGTCGGGCGACGGCTGCACGGCGTACTCGATGCGCATGCCGAGGTGCGAACCGTCTCCGAGGAGCGCACGGAACTGATCGTTGTACTCGGGGGTCGTGATCACGAGCACCTCGTTGATGCCCGCCATCATCAGCGTCGACAGGGGGTAGTAGACCATCGGCTTGTCGTAGATGGGCATGAGCTGCTTCGAGATGCCCTTGGTGATGGGCCAGAGGCGGGTGCCGGACCCGCCGGCGAGGATGATGCCCTTCATGACCGGTTCTCCTTCGAATCGAGGGTGGCGTAGAACTCGCGCATAGCGTCGTAGGTGGGGAGCAGACCCTGCGCGGCGGCCTCGTCGAGACCAGGAGCGTCGGTGTCCTTCGGCGACAGGAGGGGTTCGCCCGCCTCGTCGGGGAAGACCAGACCGATGCGCTCGTCGAGCGGGTTGATGCCGTGCTCGCGGGCGGCGTTGAAGGTGTCGGTCACCAGATAGCTGACCGTCGCGTCGTCCGTCAGAGCGACGAAGGCGTGCCCGAGGCCCTCGGCCAGGTAGATGGCCCGGCGGTCCACGCCGTCGAGGAGGACGGAGTCCCATTCGCCGAAGGTCGGCGATCCGACCCGGATGTCTATGACGAAGTCGAGGACGGCGCCGTGGGTCGCCGTGACGTACTTGGCCTGACCGACCGGCACATCGGCGAAGTGGATGCCGCGGACCACACCCCGCTTCGAGACCGAGGTGTTGGCCTGCCGGAGGTCGATGGAGTGCCCGACGGCCTCGGACAACCGGTCGAACCGGTACCACTCGAGGAAGACTCCCCGGTCGTCACCGAACTGCTTCGGTGTGATCTCGTAGCTGTCTGGGATCTTCAGTTCGCGAATCTGCACCCGGCGAGCCTAGCAAGGGCCTCCGCCGAGGCGGGGAGGACGAGCCCTCGACTCAGCCGCGCGTCCAGTCGGCGTTCTTCTTGACCGCGGCCCGCGGGATACCGAGGCCGTTCAGCACTTCGTAGAAGGCCACGGCGTTGAGGTTGCGGGCGGGGATGCCGACGGCGACGAGGTTGTTCATCTGAGAAGCGGAGGCGATGTGCCGGAGCGAACGGGTGTCGACCACGCAGGTGTACCCCCTGCCCACGCCGGAGAGCGAGTCGGTGCATCGGAGGAGCAGCATGTGGTGATCTTTCTGGGCTCGGGGATTCGGTGCGGAACGGGTCCCCGGGGAGGGGACCGCCGTCAGGGGCGCCAGTAGTCGGCGTCGACCCGGATGGCCTTGCGGGGTATGGAGAGACCGTTGGTGATCTCGTAGAAGGCCTTGCGCGTGACCTCGAAGTAGGGGACGCCTGCGACGCGCAGGGCGTTGATCCGGGTGATGACGGGGACGTGCCGGAGGCTCCGGACGCCGACGACGGCGGTGTAGATCGACGCGACCTCGGTGAGCGGCTCGACGGCTCGGAGGATCATCATCCCGGCGTCGGCAGGCGTCATCGCACCGCCACCGGTGGTCGCCGCGTAGGTGGCCACGTAGTCGAAGTGCCACGGCTCGGGCTGGGAGAAGGCGTTGCCCGTGGGCTTCCAGCCGTACGACATCGAGTTGGCGTCCATCCACCGCTTCGCCGCGGACCCGGCCGTCTGAACACCCGCACCGAAGTCGCAGGCGATCCCCCAGCCGTGGTTCGACGTGCCGGGGTAGGCCGCCAGGTTGCCCGTTCCGTTCTGGTACTTGTTCCAGTAGTCGGTCTGACGCGCGAAGCTGCGGTATCCCTCGGTGATGAGCAGGGATGTGCCGATGGCCTGGGCGAAGGCGAGGCTCATCCTGAGGTACTGCCGGGCGGCGTCGTCGCGGAGGAACCCCGACCCGGCGACGTCGGAGACGACCCGGGTCAGCGCACCGGCGGGGATCTTGCCGTTCGAGTGCCCGCCCCAGGCCGACAGCGCCGCGAGCGCCTGGGCGTCCGCGACGGTCTCGACGGAGCCGGAGGTCTCGCCCAGACTGACCGCCGCCGATGCGCGGTCCGACTCGCCGGCGAGCACGGCCGCCGTGCCGAGGGTCGTCGCGGCCGCGGCGTAGGCCAGCACCCGTCGGCGCCCGAGAGAGGAAGCAGACCGCGTGGGGTCGTCTGGAGAGCAGACCATTGGTCAAACCTCTCATGCGGGAAGTGGATCGTCCACCCCCCTATCGGGCATCGGCAGAAAGGGGGACACGAGCGGCCTCCGGTAGCATCGACCGACACGTCCGCGCCTCAACACCAAGGAATCAGTGTGAAAATCCTCGTCACCGGCGGAGCCGGCTTCATCGGCTCCAACTTCGTCCGCCGCACTCTCGAAGACGCCTACCCGGGTCTCGAAGGCGCCGAGGTCGTCGTCCTCGACGCCCTCACCTACTCGGGCAACGAGGCCAATCTCGCCTCCGTGGCCGACTCGCCCCGGTACTCCTTCGTCAAGGGCGACATCCGCGACGGCGCACTCCTCGACACGCTCTTCCCCGGGGTGGACGCCGTCGTCCACTTCGCTGCGGAGTCGCACGTCGACCGTTCCGTCCGCGACGCGTCGATCTTCGTCGAGACGAACGTCCTGGGCACCCAGCAGCTCCTCGACGCCGCCCTGCGCAACGACCTGAAGCGCTTCGTCCACGTCTCGACCGACGAGGTGTACGGCTCGATCGCCGAGGGGTCGTGGGCAGAAGACCGCCCGCTCGAGCCCAATTCGCCGTACTCCGCCTCGAAGGCGGGCAGCGACCTCCTGGCCCGCAGCTACCACCGCACCCACGGCCTCAACGTCTCGATCACGCGCTGCAGCAACAACTACGGCCCGTTCCACTTCCCCGAGAAGGTCATCCCCCTCTTCGTCACGAACCTCATCGACGACAAGCACGTCCCCCTCTACGGCGAGGGCAACAACATCCGCGACTGGCTGCACGTCGACGACCACACGCGCGGGATCGCCATGGTGCTCGTCGACGGCCGCGCGGGCGAGATCTACAACATCGGCGGTGGCACCGAGCTCACCAACCGCGAGCTGACCGAGATGCTGCTCGAGTCCACCGGCAAGGACTGGTCCTACGTCGACCGCGTCGCGGACCGCCTCGGCCACGACCTCCGGTACTCCGTCGACATCTCCAAGATCCGCGACGAACTCGGCTACGAGCCTCGCGTCCCGTTCGCCGACGGACTCGCGGAGGTCGTGCAGTGGTACCGCGACAACCGTCAGTGGTGGGAGCCCCTGAAAGAGCGCGCGGCCCTCTGATGAGCACTCCGCAGAACCTCCGTTACCTCGTCACCGGCGCCCGCGGCATGCTCGGGTCCGACCTCCTCGAGGCTCTCTTCGGCCGCGAGGTGACCGTGCTCGGTCGCGCCGACCTCGACGTCACGGACCGCGACGCGGTCTTCTCCGCGGTGGCCGGGCACGACGTCGTGATCAACGCCGCGGCCTACACGGCGGTCGATGCGGCGGAGACCGACGAGGAGGCGGCCCGAGCCGTCAACGGGACCGCAGCCGGTCTGCTCGGCGAGGCCACCGCCTCCTCGGGGGCGAGACTCGTCCAGGTCTCGACCGACTACGTCTTCGACGGCACCGCCACGGAGCCCTACGCGGAGTCCACTCCCCTGGCTCCGGTCAGTGCCTACGGCCGCACCAAGGCCGAGGGCGAGCGCCTGGCCCGTGAGGCCAACCCCGACGGCACCTACATCGTCCGGACGGCCTGGCTCTACGGGCAGCACGGTCCGAACTTCGCGAAGACCATGCTCCGTCTGGCATCCACCCACGACACGGTGAGCGTCGTCGACGACCAGATCGGTCAGCCGACCTGGACTCTCGACCTCGCCGAGCAGATCGTCCGACTCGTCGACTCCGACGCACCGGCCGGTGTCTACCACGGCACGAACGGCGGTCGCGCGAGCTGGTTCGACTTCGCCCGTGCGGTCTTCGAGACCGCCGGTCTGGATGCCGACCGCGTGAAGGCGACCGACAGCTCGAGCTTCGTCCGCCCCGCCCCCCGCCCGGCGTTCAGCGTCCTCGGCCACGACGCGTGGACCGCTGCCGGCCTCGCTTCGCTGCGTCCGTGGGACGAAGCACTCCACGACGCCGCCGCGAAGGGGGTCTTCTCGTCCGATGACGACACTCCGAGTGGTCGTTGACCAGGTCCTCGCACCCGTTCCCGGCGGCATCGGCCGCTACACCGTAGAGCTCACGCGCAGTCTCATCGCGAACGCCCCGCGAGGGTGCGACGTCGAAGGCGTCGTGGCGGCCCACCCGCAGGCGGAGTACGACCGGCTCACCGATCTGATCCCCGGTCTCTCCGGGCTGGCCAAGGCGCCGCTCGGTCGGCGGGAGCTCTCGCTCGCCTGGCAGACCGGACTCGCCGGGCTCCCCGGGCGGGGCATGGTGCACTCGACGAGCCTGCTCGCACCGCTGTTCCGGCACGACCGTGCGCTCGAGCCCGCGACGCAGACCGTCGCGACCATCCACGACACGGTCCCGTGGACCCACCCGCACACGCTCACCCCTCGCGGTGTCCGCTGGCACAAGGCGATGGCCCGGCGCGCGCACCGGTTCGCCGACGCCGTCGTCGTCCCGACCCATGCGGTGGCCGACGAGCTCTCCGAGCGCTTCGACTTCGGCGATCGCCTCCGCGTAATCGGCGGCGCCGTCAGCCGGGACCTCACCGTGCCCGCCGATGCAAACGCCGTCGCCGACGAACTGGGTCTGCCCGAGGCCTACGCCCTCAGCATCGGCACGCTCGAACCACGGAAGGGCATCGAGCCCCTCATCCAGGCCATGGGACACCCTGACGCCCCCGACATCCCGCTCCTCATCGTGGGGCCGGCCGGTTGGGGCGACGTCAGCATCGCGGACATCGTCGCCCGCGAGAACCTGCCGGAGGACCGGGTGCGGTCGCTCGGCTTCGTCAGCGACCAGCAGTTGGCCGTGCTGCTGCAGCGCGCGACGGTCTTCGTCTTCCCGAGCCTCGCCGAGGGCTTCGGCCTGCCGGTGGTCGAAGCCCTGAGCCTGGGCACCCCGACGATCATCTCGGACACTCCGGCCCTCGTCGAGGTCGCGGCCGACGCCGCGGCCGTCGTGGCGCGAGACGACCCCGAGCACTACCCCGAGCGCCTCGCTCAGGCCATGTACCAGATCGTCAACGACGTCGAGCTCAGCACGCGGCTGGGAGTGGTCGGCATCGACCGCTCGCACGCCTTCAGCTGGTCGGACTCGGCGGACAAGGTCTGGCAGCTGCACGCCGACCTCTAGACCCGTCGATCCGATCCGTCGGGGCTCGGCCGACGGGGTCGAGTCCGGACGGGCGGAGGCCCGTCAGGCCACGAGCGAGCAGCGCGAGGCCCGTCCGCCCGCGAGCGAGCAGCGCGAGGCCGGTCAGCCCGCGGCGGACGCGGTCGCGGCGGCGACGTCGGCGCGGATGATCGTGTAGTCGGGGTAGACGTTGTCGTAGGTCGGAGGCACGATCTCGAGGTCGCCGATCTTCTGCCCCTTCGTCTTCAGCGCCAGCTCGACGAACGCGCTCAGCGCTCCCCGAGGGATGTCGGTGTCGACGGTCTGCACGCCCGCGCTCGCGACCGCCTGGAACTTCGCCAGGACGGTCGTCGGCTGGAACTGGGTCAGCAGGGCCTGCTGCACCTCACGCTGTCTGACCATCCGGTGGTAGTCGTCCGATCCGTGCCGCGCTCGGGCGTACCAGAGGGCGTGGTAGCCGTCGAGGGTCTGTCGGCCGGGCTCGATCCACCCGTCGACGTTGATGGGCTCACCGGCCGCGTCGACGCCGCCGTTGATCGGGAGACGACCCTCGGTGTTGTCGACCTCGATGCCGCCGAGAGCGTCGATCAACTGCGCGAAGCCCTCCATGTCGATCAGCACGTAGTACTGCAGGGTCAGACCGGTGACGCCGGACACGGCGTCGCGCATAGCCTCGACCCCGGCGTTCGAGCCGTTCTGTTCGGCATCGGGATAGAGCTCGGGGTGCTCTTCACCGTAGGTGTAGAGGTAGCTGATCAGGCAGTCGTCACCGCAGGAGTACCCGTCCGGGTAGACGCCCCAGAGCGGCGATCCCTCGGAGAAGGGCGAGTTGTACAGATTGCGGGGGATCCCGATGAGCGTGGCCGCCCCGGTCTCGGCGTCGATGCTCGCGACCGAGATGCTGTCCGGACGCAGCCCCGTGCGATCGGCCCCCGCATCGCCGCCGAGCAGCAGGATGTTGTACCGGCCGTCGACGGGGTCGGCCGCCTGGGCCTGAGAGGTGAAGAGGTCGTTGAGCAGCCCGTGCTGCACACCCGAGAGATAGGCGCCCCAGGCGGCCGGGCCGACGGTGACGAAGAGCAGCAGGGCCATCACGCCCGCCAGGAAGCCGCGCGACGTCGGATTCGTGCGGACGATGCGGAGGAGTCTGAGGGTGTCGAGGGTCAGCACGACCCACAGCACCGCGAAGTAGACCAGGTAGACCTGCACGATGGTCAGGGCCACGACGCTCGTCGCCATCTCGATCAGGGGGCGGCGGAAGAACAGCGCCGAGAGCAGCACGACGACCAGCACGGCCCAGAAGACGAGGGTCGAGGCGAGCCCGATCCGACCCAGTCGCCGGTTGCCGGCCAGGACCTGGGCGGAGCCCGGCACGAGCACGTTCAGCACGACCAGCACCCAGGCCCGCCGGGTCATGAACGGCTCCGACCCGAGGTCGGGGTTGCGGACCGGCAGAGCCGTGCTCACAGCGACCGCTGCAGGGCCGTGTTCTTCTCCTCGACGAGCTCGCCGAGGCTGGTCGCGTAGTCCGTCAGCCGGGCGGCGAGGCCCGGGTCGGAGACCCCGAGGATGCGCGCGGCGAGGAGGCCGGCGTTGGCCGCCCCGCCGATGGAGACCGTCGCGACCGGGATGCCGGCCGGCATCTGCACGATCGACAGCAGGGAGTCGAGACCGTCGAGCTTCGCCAGGGCGACGGGCACGCCGACGACGGGCAGGGTGGTGACCGAGGCGAGCATCCCCGGGAGGTGCGCCGCGCCTCCTGCACCCGCGATGATGACGCCGAGACCGCGCCCGGCGGCCTCGCGCCCGAACCGGATCATCTTGTCGGGCGTGCGGTGCGCCGAGACGACCTCGACCTCGTGCGCGATGCCGAACTCGGAGAGGATCTCGGACGCGCTCCGCATCGTCGGCCAGTCGCTGTCGGACCCCATGACGATCGCGACCCGCGGCGGCGTGCCGGGATCGTTCGCGACGGAGGGGGCGAAGGAGGCGCGGTTCGGGTCGGACACGAGCTAGAGGATAGCGTCAGCCCTCGAAGAACGCCGCACCGGCGCGCGCCCGGTAGGTCGCCTCGTCGAGGTCGTCGCCGGTCGCCGTCACGTGCCCGACCTTCCGACCGGGGCGCGGGTCCTTGCCGTAGTCGTGCACCTTGACCGACGGGTGATCCGCCATGAGCGCGGGGAGCCGCTCGGCCAGGGTGCCCGCCTCGGGCCCTCCGAGCACGTTCACCATGACGCTCCAGGCGTCATGCGGTCTCGTGTCGCCCAGAGGGAGGTCGAGGACGGCACGGAGGTGCTGCTCGAACTGACTCGTCGTCGATCCGTCGATCGTCCAGTGCCCCGTGTTGTGCGGGCGCATCGCCAGCTCGTTGATCAGCAGGCGGTCGTCGTCGGTCTCGAACAGCTCGACGGCCAGCACGCCCGTCACCCCGAGCCGCTCGGCAACCGTGCGCGCGATGGCCTCCGCGGCCTCCGCCAGACGACCCGCGCTCTTCGGCGCCGGCGCGATGACCTCCGCGCAGACGCCGTCGCTCTGCACGCTCTCGACGAGGGGCCAGGCGACGATCTGACCGCTCGGGCGGCGGGCCACCGACTGAGCGAGCTCGCGGCGGAAGTCGACCAGCTCCTCCACGAGCAGTGCCTCTCCGTCGGCCAGGTCGGCGAACCAGTCGTCAGCACCGTCGGCCTCGCGGACGACCCGCACGCCCTTGCCGTCGTAGCCGCCGCGGGCAGTCTTGACGACCGCGCTGCCGCCGTGCTCCGCGAGGAACCGGCCGAGCGCCTCGGCGTCGCGCACGGCCGCCCAGTCGGGCACGGGCAGACCCAGCTCGCTGAGCCGACGGCGCATGACGATCTTGTCCTGCGCGACGGCCAGCGCCTCGGGCGACGGGTGGACGTCGACGCCGGCGTCGACGAGCGCCCGGAGGACGTCCTGCGGGACGTGCTCGTGGTCGAAGGTCACCGCATCGACGTCGCGGGCGAAGGCGAGGACCGTCTCGACCTCGTGGTAGTCACCCACCTGCGTCGCGGCGAGGCGCGCCGAGCTGCCCTCCGTCTCGGCCAGGACGCGGATGTCGAGTCCGAGATGGATGGCCGGGGGGACCATCATGCGGGCCAGCTGCCCGCCTCCGATCACGCCGATCCGGTAGGCCATGGTGTCTCCTCGATGCGGGCGTCCGTCCCGGACCCGGCGCGGGGCCGGTCCGAGAGGGGCGCGGTAGAATCTTCCGGGCTCGTCGAGCCCTCCCCATCTTGGCCGATACCCCGAGGAGGCGCATGCGCCGGCTCGCCCTGCAGCTCGTCCGCTACGGCACCGTCGGCGCCCTCGGGGTCGTCGTCGACCTGGGTCTGTTCAACGTCTTCCGGGCGACGGTCTTCGACCCGGAGCGCATCGCGGCCGGGCCGCTCCTCGCCAAGGTCGCCTCGGGAGTCATCGCGATCGTCGTCGTCTGGCTGGGCAACCGGTACTGGACGTTCCGCACGACGCGACGCAGCCGCGCCCTCCGCGAGGCCGTGGAGTTCTTCGGCGTGGCGCTCGGAGGCCTCCTGATCGGGCTGGCCTGCCTCGGGGTGTCCCACTACGTGCTGGGATTCCGATCGGCAGCGGCCGACAACGTCTCGAGCAACGTCGTCGGCCTCGCCCTGGGCTCGGTCTTCCGGTTCACGCTCTACAAGCTCTGGGTGTTCCACCCCGCGCGGACCGGGATCGAGGCTCAGGGGCGGCCGAGTCCCCTGTAGTCGAAGCCGGCCGCACGCCAGGCGACGGAGTCGAGCGTGTTGCGGCCGTCGACGACGCGAGCGTGCGACACGAGTCCGGCGACGACGGCCGGGTCGAGCTCACGGAACTCGGTCCACTCGGTGAGGACGAGGACGACGTCGGCGTCGCGGAGCGCCGACTCGACGTCCGTCGCGTACTCGAGCTCGGGCGCCACGCGACCGGCCGTGGCGTTCGCCTCGGGATCGAACGCGGTGACGATCGCGCCGCTCGCCCGGAGGCGGCGCGCCACGTCGAGCGCGGGCGAATCGCGGACGTCGTCGCTGTTCGGCTTGAAGGCCAGTCCCAGCACCGCGACGCGCGCCCCGGCGAGGTCGCCGACGAGCTCGCCGGCGAGCGCGACGACGCGATCGCGACGACGGAGGTTGATGGCGTCGACGTCGGCCAGGAAGGCGAGCGAGTCGAGACCGAGCTCGTCGGCTCGGGCCTGGAACGCCCGGATGTCCTTCGGGAGGCAGCCACCGCCGAAGCCGATGCCGGCGTTGAGGAACTTGCGACCGATGCGCGCGTCGTAGCCGATGGCGTCGGCGAGCTGGGTGACGTCGGCGCCGGTCGCCTCGGCGACCTCGGCCATGGCGTTGATGAACGAGATCTTCGTGGCGAGGAACGCGTTGGCCGAGACCTTGACGAGCTCGGCCGTGGCGTAGTCGGTGACCAGACGCGGCGTCTCGGCCGCGAGCGCGGTCGCGTAGACGGCGTCGAGCTGGGCGGCGGCCCGCTCGCCGGTCTCGCCTCGTGCGACGCCGTAGACGAAGCGATCGGGGGTGAGGGTGTCTTTGACGGCGAAGCCCTCGCGGAGGAACTCGGGGTTCCAGGCCAGATCGGCCCCCGAGGAGGCGCGCACCAGCTCGGAGAGGCGACTCGCCGTCCCGACCGGGACGGTCGACTTGCCCACGACGAGGTCGCCGTCGGACAGGTACGGGAGGAGCCCCTCGACGGCCGCGTCGACGTAGGTGAGGTCGGCCGCGTGGCTGCCCTTCGTCTGCGGTGTGCCGACGGCGACGAAGTGGACCTCGGCGCCAGCGGCGTCGGCGAGATCCGTCGAGAATCGGAGCCGACCCGAGTCGAGCGCCCGGCCGAGGACCTCGGGGAGGCCCGGCTCGAAGAAGGGGGCGCGCCCCGCCGACAGCTCGGCGACCTTGCGCTCGTCGACGTCGATGCCGACGACCTCGTGCCCGAGCTCGGCCATGCAGGCCGCGTGCACGGCGCCGAGGTAGCCGCAACCGATCACAGAAATACGCATGGAGACACCTTTTGTCGTTCGAGGGTCGGAACGGGTCTAGTCGCCGTTCCAGAGGGGCGCCCCGTCCACCGGGGCCGATTGGTCGTGCTGCCGCCGCTGTGCGACGAAGTTCGTGTTCGATTCCATCATGTCGTGAAGAGTGGACTGCACGAGGTCGGCCCCCGGCACGTCCCACAGCACGACGGGCCGATCGAGACCGCTGTTGATCAGGACATCGCCGCTGCGGAACAGACTCTGCACGCCGTTCTTCCTGACCGTCAAATCGTAGCCGCGGCTGTGGAGGAGCTCCTGGCGGGTCCGGACGAGCAGTCCCCGCCGCAGGATGATCCGACGCGTCGTGATGACGTAGTGCCGACCGAGCCACACCAGCAGGGGGACGAGCCAGACCAGCACGATGAGCACCCCGGCGGCGGCGAAGACCAGCGTGTTCTGCCAGTCGGCGTCGAAGCGCCCGCCGAGGTACCCCGTCGCGGCGCACACCGCGACGAGCGCGACCGACGGCCAGAACATGACGCGGGAGTGCGGCCGGAGGCGCGCGACGACGGCCTCGGGGGCCTGCTGGTCGGCGGTGCTCATGGGGTCATTCATAGCGCAGATGGGTGACGTCGCCGCTGGACACCGCCGCATCGGCCCCTGTGCGGGGTCGGACCACCAGGCGTCCGGTCGGGTCGATCGCGACGGCGACGCCGTGCAGATCCGTCCCGTCGGGCAGCTCGACGCGGACGTCGCGCCGCAGGGTCGAGCAGTCCGTCGAGGCGCGGGCGTGGAGTCCGGACGCCATCGCGTCGCCCCCGTGCTCGACGAGGGTGCCGAAGAGACCGAGGGTCTCGTCGAGGAACGCGGCCAGCACCCGATCGGCGAGGTCGGAGGCGGCGCCGTCGACCCCGTGCAGCGACAGAGAGGTGGAGGTCGGAGTCGGCAGGCGTTCCGCCGGCACGGTGAGGTTGACGCCCACGCCGATCACGACTGCGCCGTCCGGTCGGGCCTCGGCCAGCACACCGCAGATCTTCCGGCCGTCCACCTGCACGTCGTTGGGCCACTTGAGACCGACCTCGCCCCGACCGGGCGCCACCAGGGAGGCGAGGGAGGCGCGCATCGCCACCCCGGCCAGCAACGGCAGCCAGCCGAGGGACGACCCGTCGAGCCCCTTCGCGTCGAGCAGCACGCTCGCCGCGAGGGTCTCGTCGGGCGGTGCCGACCACGAGCGGTCGAGTCGCCCACGGCCCGCGGTCTGACGCAGGGTGGCCACCACGCCGCCGTGACGGGAGTCCGTTCGGGCGACCAGGTCGGCGTTGGTGGAACCCGTCGTCCCGACATGCTCGAAGAACGGGCTCCGTGCCGAGCTGAGTGGGAAGGTCATCGCGTCAGCCTAGGCCGGACGGCCCCGGGTGTTCACGGAACCCACCACGGACGATGCTCCCCACGCGTGGAAACCTCCAACGGTGTCGGACGACGTGGTCAGTAGAGTGAGGCGGGTGACCTCCGACACGACGCCCTCCCCCGAGACCACCGCCGGCACCGAGCCCGACCTGCACACCACCGCGGGCAAGCTGGCCGACCTCCGGGCGAGGTACCACGAGGCCGTGACGGCCAGCGGCGAGGCGGCCGTCGCCAAGCAGCACGCCAAGGGCAAGAAGACCGCTCGCGAGCGCATCGACCAGCTGCTCGACCCCGGCTCCTTCGTCGAGCTCGACGAGTTCGTCCGCCACCGCACGCACGCCTTCGGCATGGAGGCGAAGCGCCCCTACGGTGACGCCGTGGTGACCGGCACCGGCACGATCCACGGTCGTCAGGTGGCCGTCTACAGCCAGGACTTCACCATCTTCGGCGGGTCCCTCGGCGAGGTCGCCGGCGAGAAGATCATCAAGGTGATGGAGCTCGCTCTGAAGACCGGCGTCCCGATCCTCGGCATCCTCGACTCGGGCGGCGCCCGCATCCAGGAGGGGGTCGTCGCCCTCGGCAAGTACGGCGAGATCTTCCGTCTGAACACGGCCGCGTCGGGTGTCATCCCGCAGATCTCGCTGATCATGGGCCCGGCCGCCGGAGGCGCGGTGTACTCCCCCGCGTTGACCGACTTCGTCATCATGGTCGACAAGACGAGCCACATGTTCGTCACCGGCCCCGACGTCATCAAGACGGTCACCGGAGAGGACGTCGGCTTCGAGGAGCTCGGCGGCGCGCTGACGCACAACAAGATCAGCGGGGTGTCGCACTACCTCGCCAGCGACGAGGACGACGCGCTCGACTACGCGCGCTCGCTGCTGTCGTACCTGCCCGACAACAACCTGTCCGAACCGCAGGTCTTCGACCGGGCCGTCGAACTCGAGACCACCGACCACGACCGTGCGCTCGACACGATCATCCCCGACAGCCCGAACCAGCCCTACGACGTGATGACCGTCATCGAGCACGTCGTCGACGACGGCGAGTTCCTCGAGGTCCAGCCGCTGTTCGCGCCGAACATCGTGATCGGCTTCGGCCGCGTCGAGGGTCGCTCGGTCGGCATCATCGCGAACCAGCCCTCGGCGATGGCCGGCACCCTCAACATCGAGGCCGGCGAGAAGGCCAGCCGCTTCGTGCGGTTCTGCGACGCCTTCGGCATCCCCATCCTCACGCTGGTCGACGTCCCCGGCTACCTGCCGGGCACCGATCAGGAGTGGACCGGCGTGATCCGCCGCGGGGCGAAGCTGCTCTACGCCTACGCCGAGGCGACGGTGCCCCTGGTGACCGTGATCACCCGCAAGGCGTACGGCGGGGCCTACATCGTGATGGGTTCGAAGCAGCTGGGCGCCGACATCAACCTCGCCTGGCCGACGGCCGAGATCGCCGTGATGGGCGGCCAGGGCGCCGTGAACATCCTCTACCGCAACGAGATCAAGGCCGCGGAGGCCGCGGGCGAGGACGTCGCGGCCGTGCGCAGCCGCCTGGCGAAGGAGTACACCTACAACGTCGCGAGTCCGTTCCTCGCAGCCGAGCGCGGCGAGCTCGACGGGGTCATCGAGCCGTCCGCCACCCGCGTCGCCGTCATCAAGGCCCTGCGGGCCCTCCGCACGAAGCGGGCCGCACAGCCCGCGAAGAAGCACGGGAACATCCCCCTGTGAGCGGACGGCACGCCGCGCTCCCGGTCGACGGAGACCCGCGGGAGGTCCTCGCCGATCCCGCGCCCGCCCTGCCCGTCATGCTGACCATCGTCTCGGGGCGTCCCACCGACGACGAGCTCGCGGCCATCACGGCCGTCCTGGCGGCCGGCGAGGCCGCGGCGGCCGCGGAGCAGGCCACCCTCCTCGTGCCGCAGCCCGAATCGGCGTGGACGCGGTCGAGACGTCGCCCCCGAGGGCCGTTGACCGTCGGACCGGGCCACTGGCGCTCGTTCTCGGGCTGATCGACCCGACCCGCGCCTCCTCGGCGCCGTTGTCCCCCGCGCGATCGTGCGGCTCCGGTCGACAACCCGGCACATCGGCACCGTTCCGGCCACCCGAACAGGGGTAGACGAGGTTATCGTCCCCTGGTTGTCCCCCTAAATGTCGACTTTGCACTCGGTGCGACGACGGGCATCATTGTTCTTGCTAGGTGTAACTCTTCGAGTCGCACCACCGTTTGAGAATCAACTAGGGTAAGCGGGTTCTCAATCGGGGGCGGGTCAGGGCGGCATTCGGGTTGCCGCCCTGATCCGAAATCTTCCAGAAGGGCCGGACATCGTCCGGCCCTTCTTCTTTTCGGGCGTTCAGGCCGAGAGGGTCCTCGGGATCTGCAGCCAGAGCTGGACCTCGTCGTCGTCGCCCTCGTCGTCGTCCGACGTGCTCGAGAAGCCGCGCCCCAGGGCGCTCGAACTCGGATCCGGCGATCCGAGCCCGACCACGGTCACGGCGTGGTCGCCCCCGCCCGGCACCGTCCTGATGACGATGCGATCGGCGACCGAACCGTGCAGCGCATCGGCCAGAGTCCGATGGATGCGCGCCAGATCCGCACCGTCGACGTCATCGAGGCCGCCCTCGTCGAGCAGGCTCACGACCGCCCCGCGCCGACGAGCCGCCATCACCTCGCGCCGCACGTCGTCGTCGAGCAGACGTCGACCGCGGATCTCGTCTCGGATGGCGCCCTCGAGGTTCAAGCACTCGCGCCGCTGCTCGGCGCTCAGATCGCCGTCCTGAGACACGATGGCGAGCAGCATCGGACGGGCCGTCCGTCCGGTCTGCAGCAGACGGTACTGACGCTCGTTGACATGGGCCTCTTGCGCCGCCTGCCAGTCGGCCGCCTCGTGCTCGGCGAGGATGAACTCGCGCGTCTCGCGACTCGCCCTCGTCAACGACGACGACATGGCGGTGGCGAACGCGACCCAGGTCACGCTGCCGATCACGCCGAGATCGGCGAGGGTGTCGGCTCCGCTCCAGGCAGCACCGTGCAGCGCCATGAAGCCCACCCCGAGCCAGGCGAACGCCTGCCGGCGACGCGTGGCGACGATGACCATCAAGGTGCCGATCGCGGCCACGTACCAGGTGGCGTAGCCGTTCCTCCCCGCCGAGTCGAGCTGCGACGTGATCTGCAACGGGATGACGATGCTGACCGCCAGCGCGAAGGCCGCGATCCAGACGGGCATCGCCGGCCCCCTGCCCGGCCAGAGCGCCGCGACGGTCGCCGCCGCGTACGCGACCATGCAGGCCACGACGGGCCAGGGATCGTCGAAGCGGTCGAGCGAGACCGAGGCCAGCACGAGGTGGTAGCAGGAGAAGACGGCGGCGAGCAGCACGATGAGCCACCGCGGCACGGAGACCCTCACGAGAGCCGCCCCGGCATCGGCGGGGTGATGTCGCCGCTCGGCCACAGCAGACGGACGACCGTGCCGTCGCCCGGCCGCGAGTCGATGCAGGCACGTCCGCCGGCGTTCCGCAGGCGCTCGACGATGGAGACCCGGACGCCGAGGCGCTCCCCGGGGACGACGGCGGGATCGAAGCCGTGCCCGGTGTCGCCGACCTCGATGAGCGCCCCGCCGTCCGGACCCGCGTCGATGCCGACCCATCGTCGGACCTCGACCCCGTGGCCGGCGTGCTGCGAGCTGTTGACGAGGGCCTGCACGGCGGCGCTGTACAGGGCTTCGGCCGCCGCGGACGGGATGCTGCACTCCTCGAGGTCGCCGGCCTTGAGATCGACCGACACCCCCATCTCGGAGCTCACGACGGCGAGCCGCTCACGCAGGGACTCGAGGGTCGTCGTCGATTCGTCGAACGGCGTCGCGGCCGCAGCGGAGGCGAGGTGCGCCACGGCGTTCCGAGCCATGTTGGTCGCCAGGACGCGCTCGTCGGGCGAGTAGGCCCGCGCGGCCTGGATGAACGTCGTGAGGACGCTGTCGTGCACGATCGCGTCCACCTGCACCCGCTCGAGCTCCGTGGCGTGCTCGCGGATGGCGTTCGAGTAGCGCGCGACGGCGAGAGCCTGCGCCGCATCGACGTTGGCGGCCGCCTGCCGCAGGATCACGACCAGGATGAGCACGGCGCCACCGAGCAGCACGGCGTAGATCGAGTCGAGGGCGGCGTGCGCCAGCGACACCGCGCCTCCTGAGGGGGTCAGACGGATGAGCCCGTAGACCAGCGGGGCGACGAACAGGTACCCGACCGCGATCCACGCCGTGAACGCGTACGCGGCCGCAGCCGTCGCGACGGTGCAGAGGTACCAGAGCCACGGCACCGACGTCTGCACCGCGCTGGGGTCGTTCACCGCCAGCGGCCAGGTGATCAGCGCGATCAGATAGGAGATGGCGACGAAGGCCGCAGCGGTCTCGGCACCGCGGACGACGATGCTCGCGACGGCGACGGCGACGAACCCGCCGAAGATCGAGATGCCGATGAACCACGCCCACGCCTCTTGCATGGACCCGATCTGGTCGACCATCGACGGGATGGTCTGCACGCCGAAGACGATGCCGCCGGCCCCGACGACCCTGCCCACGACCTTCTCGAGGAGCGCCCGACTGATCGGGTTCCGTGACGGACGCGGTGGCGCCGTCGGCCCCACGGAGGCCTGGTCAGCGACCATCCCCGCCGTCCGCGTCGAGCCCGGGGAGGATTCCGTCCTCGACGGCACGGCGCAGGAGGTCGACCTTGGTCGGAGCGGGACGACCCACCTCGACGTACTTGACGCGGATGCGGTCGAGGTACTCGCGCGCGGTCGAGTACCCGATGCCGAGCTGCTGCGCGGCGAGCTTGAGCGGCAGCCCCGAGGCGTAGAGGTGCAGGATCTCGCGCTCGCGCCGTCCGAGCTGCGCCTTGGCGAAGTCGCGGTCGGCGTCGATCGCGCTCGCCCACTCGAGGTTGTTCAGCACGTCGCCGCGGGCCACCGTCGCGACCGCGGCCATGACCGTCTTCGTGGCGGACGACTTCGGGATCACGCCGGCCGCGCCGGCGGCGAGCGCCTCGCGGACGGACGCGACGCGGTCGGCGATGCTGTGCACCAGGACGGCCGAGCCGGTCGCCTGGACGCGCTTGACGTTCTCCGTCACGGTCGAGCCGTCGCCGAGCGACAGATCGAGCACGACGACGTCGACCTCACGGCCCGAGAGGTTCTCGACGAGCTCCTGCACGCCGGCGGCCGTCAGCACGACCTCGAAGCCCTCGTTCTGGCACGCCGCCTGGATGCCCAACCGCACCGACTCGTGATCGTCGACGATCGCGACGCGCACGGGCGCGGTCGTCGGGGCGGGCTTGTTCGGATCAGTCGATGTCTCAGACACGGTGTTCCTTCGCTCGGCGTGCGTCCGGGCCCCTGGAAACCCCGGGCGTGCACGGGCCCCATCGTATCGGCATATCGGTCGGGGCTCGGGGTCCGGGGCTCGGGGTCCGCGTCGACGGGTCAGGCCCGGACGAGCCGCGCGACCGTCTCGACGTGGTGGGTGTTGGGGAAGAGGTCGTACGCGGCGAGCGCGTCGACGTCGTACCCGAGGTCGCGGAACAGGGCGATGTCGCGGGCCAGGGCGACCGGGTCGCACGCGACGTACACGATCTGGGCCGGTGCGAGCCCGGCGATCTCCGTGACGACGTCTCGACCGGCGCCCGACCGCGGCGGGTCGAGCACCACGGTCGAGGCGGCGTAGCGACCACGGTCGAGGGATCCCGCCTGGGCGGCGGTCTGGCGGATCCAGCGCTCGACCCGCCCGGTCACCGCCGAGGCGCCGAGCCAGTCGGCGAGGTTCTCGGACGCGTGCTCGGTGGCGCGTTCGTCGCTCTCCACGCTGGTGATGCGGGTCCCCGCGCCGAAGGCGTCGCCGACGGCCGCGGCGAGCAGGCCGACGCCGCCGTAGAGGTCGAGGTTCGCGGCCTTCGGGTCGAACAGGTCGGGTCGGATCGACTGCTGGACGGCCTCCGTCAGCGTCGTGGCGGCCTCGCGGTGCACCTGCCAGAAGCCCCGGTCGTCGAGTCGGAACTCGCGGTCGCCGACCGTCTCGTAGATCGTGGTGCGCGACTGGTCGCCGATGACGAGACGGGCGCCGCCGACGCTCGGGGCCAGCACGTCGATGTGGGCCTCACCCGGGAAGACGTCGCCGAGCGGCGCCGCCTCGACGAGCTCGGGAGTCGCGAGCGGGAGGTCGTCGACCTGCACGACCGTGTGCGACCGTGCCGCGTACGGCCCCGTGCGTCCGTCGGCGTCGACGTGCAGTCGCACGCGCGTGCGCCAGCCGGTGCCGCCGCGCTCGTCGTCACCCGGCAGGGCCGCGACCTCGACGTCGGACCGCTCGGCGTCGAGACCGCCGGTGCGGGTCAGCGCATCGCGGAGAACCTGCCTCTTGAGCTCGCGCTGATGGGCCAGGTCGATGTGTCCGAACTCGGCGCCGCCGGCCCGCGCCGAGGGGTCGACCTCGACCGCGGCGGCCGACCAGACGTGAGGCCTGCGGTGCTCGCTCGCCTCGACGACCGACACGGTCTCGGCACGCCAGAACGACTTCTTGCGGTCTTCCGTGATGCGCGCCACGACCCGCTCGCCCGGCAGCGTGTCCGAGACGAAGACGACGCGGCCGTCCAGTCGCGCCACCGAGATCCCCCCGTGTGCGATGCCCGTCACGTCCAGTTCGACCTCTCGGCCCTGCATGTCTCCCATACGACGAGTCTGACAGGCTGGTCGACATGACCGTTCCCCTCTTCCTGGCGAGCACCTCCCCGGCCCGTCTGTCGCTGCTCCGGTCGGCTGGCGTCGAACCCGTCCTGATCAGCCCCGGGGTCGACGAGGAGGCGGCGGTCGCCGTCGCCGAAGCGGCCGCGGGTCGGGCGCTGACCGCGGCCGAGACGGTGGCGCTGCTGGCGAGGGCGAAGGCCGAGGCGGTGCTCGACACCCGGCGCGACGGCCTCCCCCTCGACGGGCTCGTCCTCGGCGGCGACTCCGCCTTCGAGTTCGACGGCGAGGTGCACGGCAAGCCCCACGAGCCCGAGATCGCCCTCGAGCGCTGGCGGCGGATGGCCGAGATCGGTCACGGCACCCTCTGGTCGGGTCACTGGCTGATCGACCATCGGGGCGGGGCGCCCCGTCGGAGCCGCGAGCACCCCGAAGGAGGCGCGGGTCGGGTCGCGAGCGCGACGCTCACCTTCGCCGACGATCTCGACCCCGACGAGCTCGCCGCCTACGTCGCCACGGGCGAGCCCCTCGAGGTGGCCGGGGCCTTCACCATCGACGGGCGAGCGGCCGCCTTCATCACCCGCATCGACGGGACGCCGAGTGCCGTCGTCGGCCTGTCGCTGCCGGAGCTCCGAGCCATGGTGCGCGGGTTCGGCGTGCCGTGGCACGAGCTCTGGAACTCGTCGACCGCAGGTCTCTTGTAGGACTCGTCACGCGCCTCCGGCGCCTTTTTGTGCACGTCAGCCAAAGACCGGTGAGAGGTGCCCAATAGGCTGAGGGACTATGCCGCGTATCAGCAAGGTCCTCATCGCCAACCGTGGAGAGATCGCCGTCCGGGTGATCCGGGCCGCGCGTGACAGCGGCATCGGCTCCGTCGCCGTCTACGCCGACCAGGATCGCGACGCCCAGCACGCCCGCCTCGCCGACGAGGCCTACGCGCTCGACGGCTCGACGAGCGCCGAGACCTACCTCGTCATCGAGAAGATCCTCTCGGTGGCCCGTCGTTCGGGCGCCGACGCCGTGCACCCCGGCTACGGCTTCCTGGCAGAGAACGCCGACTTCGCCCGCGCCGTCCAGGCGGCCGGCCTCGTCTGGATCGGGCCGTCGCCCGAGGCCATCGAGCAGCTCGGCGACAAGGTCTCCGCGAGGCACATCGCCGAGCGCGTGGGCGCACCCCTCGCCCCCGGCACGCTCAACCCCGTCTCGGGTGCCGACGAGGTGCTCGCGTTCGTCGACCAGCACGGACTCCCCGTCGCCATCAAGGCGGCCTTCGGCGGCGGCGGTCGCGGCCTCAAGGTCGCCCGGACCCGCGACGAGGTCCCCGAGATGTTCGACTCGGCGACCCGCGAGGCCGTCGCGGCGTTCGGCCGGGGCGAGTGCTTCGTCGAGAAGTACCTCGACCAGCCGCGACACGTCGAGACCCAGTGCCTCGCCGACGAGCACGGCAACGTCGTCGTCGTCTCGACGCGCGACTGCTCGCTGCAGCGTCGGCACCAGAAGCTCGTCGAGGAGGCCCCCGCGCCGTTCCTGACGGACGAGCAGACCGCCGCGCTGTACGAGTCCTCGAAGGCCATCCTCCGCGAGGTGGGCTACGTCGGCGCCGGCACCTGCGAGTTCCTCATCGGCAAGGACGGCACGGTGTCGTTCCTCGAGGTGAACACGCGCCTGCAGGTCGAGCACCCCGTCTCCGAGGAGGTCACCGGCATCGACCTCGTCCGCGAGCAGTTCCGTCTGGCCGAGGGCGGCGTGCTCGACTACGACGACCCCATCGCCCGCGGGCACTCGTTCGAGTTCCGGGTGAACGGCGAGGACGCCGGTCGCGGCTTCATGCCCGCCCCCGGCCCGGTCCACGTCTTCAAGGCCCCGGGCGGGCCGGGCGTGCGCGTCGACAGCGGCGTTCAGGCCGGCGACGAGATCAGCGGCTCGTTCGACTCGCTGCTCGCCAAGCTGATCGTCACCGGCCCCACGCGTGAGGTCGCGCTCGAGCGTTCGCGCCGGGCCCTGGCCGAGTTCGAGGTCGCCGGGCTCCCCACCGTCCTCCCGTTCCACCGTGCCATCGTCGACGACCCGGCCTTCGCGCCGGCCGACGGCGCCCCGTTCTCGATCTACACCCGCTGGATCGAGACCGAGTTCGACAACACCATCCCCGCCTGGAGCGGCGAGGCCGAGGCCCCCCGACCCGACGACGAGCGCACGACCGTCGTCGTCGAGGTGGGTGGCAAGCGGGTCGAGGTCTCGCTGCCGGCCGGTCTCGGTGCCCGCACCGCGCCTCCTTCGGTCGCCCCGAAGCGCCGCGGGGCCTCCCGCTCGGGTGTCGTGACGGCGACCGGCTCGTCCGTCACGTCGCCGATGCAGGCCACCGTCGTGAAGCTCGCCGTGACCGAGGGTCAGCAGGTCGTCAAGGGCGACCTCGTGCTCGTGCTCGAGGCCATGAAGATGGAGCAGCCCGTCGCCGCACACCGCGACGGCGTCGTCTCGGGCATCGACGCCACGGTCGGCCAGACCGTCTCGTCGGGTCACGTGCTGCTCAGCATCGACTGATCGCCCCCGGCGCCCTCCTCCCCCCGATCCGGTGCAGCCCATCCCGACTCGGGGAGGAGCGCCGAGGAGGCGCGGGTCGAGCAGGTCGGGACGGCCGCAGACTCTAGAGTGGTGGGCATGTCCGAGACCACCATGCACCCGCTCGACGACCGCGCCGCAGACCCCTTCGAGGTCGCCCGCACCGCCGCCGCCGAGATCGCCGACAAGACCGGCGTCGCCCACCACGACATCGCCCTGACCCTGGGCAGCGGCTGGGCCAAGGCCGCCGACCTGATCGGCGAGACCGTCGCCGAGGTCCCCGCCACCGAGATCACCGGCTTCAGCGCGTCCGCGGTCGTGGGTCACACGGGTTCGATCCGCAGCATCCTGCTGCCGTCGGGCAAGCACGCTCTCGTGATCGGCGCCCGCACGCACTACTACGAGAACCACGGCGTCCGCCGGGTGGTGCACAGCGTCCGCACCGCCGCAGCGACGGGGGCCACCACGATGATCCTCACGAACGGCGCCGGCGGCATCCGCGAGACCTGGAAGCCCGGCACTCCCGTCCTGATCAGCGATCACATCAACCTCACGGCCGACTCGCCCCTCGAGGGCGCGACGTTCATCGATCTGACCGATCTCTACTCGAAGCGGCTGCGCGACGTCGCCCGGTCGATCGACCCCACGCTCGACGAGGGCGTGTACACGCAGTTCCGCGGGCCGCACTACGAGACCCCCGCAGAGGTGCAGATGGCCAAGGCCATCGGCGGTCACATCGTCGGCATGTCGACGGCGCTCGAGGCGATCGCGGCCCGTCAGGCCGGCATGGAGATCCTCGGCATGTCGCTCATCACCAACCTCGCGGCGGGCATCCAGACCACGCCGCTCAGCCATCAGGAGGTGCTCGAGGCCGGCCGCGAGGCCGAGCCCGTGATCAGCGACCTCCTCGCCCGCATCGTGGCCGCGCTGTGAGCCGTACCGCGCAGACCGGCGGCGACGCACTGCTCGCCCTCGCCGTCGCCTGGCGCGACCAGGACCCCGACGTCGAGACCCGCGACGAGCTCGACGCCCTGATCACGCGGGCCCGCGACGGCGACGCCGACGCGGCCGACGACCTCGGCGACCGCTTCACCGGGCGCCTCCAGTTCGGCACGGCCGGGCTGCGCGGGGCCCTCGGGGCCGGTCCGCAGCGCATGAACCGCGTGCTCGTCGCCCAGGCCGCCGCCGGTTTCGCGGCGTTCCTGACCGGGCGCGAGAGCGAGCCGTCGATCGTCATCGGCTACGACGGGCGCAAGAACTCCGACGTGTTCGCCCGCGACACCGCCGAGATCATGGCCGCGGCGGGCGTCCGCGCCACGATCCTCCCGCGGGCGCTCCCCACCCCCGTGCTCGCCTTCGCCGTCCGTCAGCTCGACGTCAGCGCCGGCGTGATGGTCACGGCGAGTCACAACCCGCCGCAGGACAACGGCTACAAGGTCTACCTCGGCGGCGTCGACGACGGATCGCAGATCGTGTCGCCCGTCGACGGCGAGATCGCCGCCCGCATCGACGAGGCCGCGCGATCGTCGGTCGCCGACATCGCCCGATCCGACGACTACAGCGCGGCGGGTGACGACCTCGTCATGGAGTACGTCCGACGGACTGCCGCCGTCGCCGGCACCTCGTCGACGGGCCGCCAGCCGAGGGTGGTCTACACGGCCCTGCACGGCGTCGGATGGGAGGTCGCGCGCCGGGTGTTCGCGACCGCCGGGTTCGCCGAGCCGATCCCCGTCAGCGAGCAGAGCGCCCCCGACGCGGCGTTCCCCACGGTCGCGTTCCCCAACCCGGAGGAGCCCGGCGCGATGGACCTCTCCTTCGCCACGGCCGACCGGGTCGGCGCCGACCTGATCATCGCGAACGACCCCGACGCCGACCGTCTCGCCGTCGCCGTGCCGTCCGAGGGCGGCTGGCGTCGACTGAGCGGCAACGAGGTCGGAGCGATCCTCGGCTGGCGAGCTGCGGAACGCGCGCGGCGCGCCGACGCCGACGGCACGCTCGCGGCGAGCATCGTCTCGTCGCCGGCGCTCCGCGAGATCGCCCGGGTCTACGACCTCGACTACGTCGACACCCTCACCGGCTTCAAGTGGGTGTCGCGGGTCGGCGGGCTCCTCTACGGCTACGAGGAGGCGCTCGGCTACCTCGTCGACCCCGAGGTCGTGCGCGACAAGGACGGCATCTCGGCAGCCGTCGACCTGCTCGCCCTCGCCACCGAGCTGCACACGGCGGGCTCCAGCCTGGCCGAGCACCTCGTCGCGTTCGACGAGCGGTTCGGGGCCTACGCCTCGGCGCAGGTCTCCCTCCGCGTCGACGACCTCGCGACGATCGGCGCCCTCACGTCGCGCCTCCGGCAGTCACCGCCGTCGACGATCGGCTCACGACGCGTCGACCGCGTCGACGACTTCCGCGACGGGTTCGGCGCGTTCCCCGCCGGCGACATCCTGCGGTACTGGCTGACCGACGGCTCGAGGGTCATCGTGCGCCCGAGCGGCACCGAGCCGAAGCTCAAGGTCTACATCGACGCCTCGAGCACCGACGGCGATGCGATCTCCCGACGCGCAGCCGCCGAGGCTGCGGTCGCCGACCTGGAGGCGGGGATGCGCGCGCTCCTGGCCTGAGGGTCAGGGGCGCGCAGCCCCGTCGCTCAGCCGAGCGACTTCTGCAGCTTCTCGGTGAGCTCCTGCTGGTCGAAGTGGTTCTGGATGACGATCACGTCGGCGAACGTGCTGCCGATCGCCTCCACGAACTCGGCCGAGGTCAGGATGACCTGCGCGTCGTCGGCGACCGTCGAGATGGAGCCGATGTCGGCGGCCACCACGTCGGCCTCGATGTCGAGACGGGCGAGCACGCGCTCGGCGTTGACCTTGAGGATTCCGCTGCTGCCGATGCCGGCCCCGCAGATGGTGACGATCTTCATGACATGGCTTCCGTCTCGGTGCAGCGGGGGTAGGGGCCGGCGCTCAGGCCGGGACGCCCATCAGGCGTCTGATCTCGTCCGCGGTCGTGGCCGCGGCCAGAGCGGGGATCACCGTCTCGTCGTTGAAGACGTTCGCGAGATCGGCGACGGACTCGAGGTGAGCGCCGACGGTCGGCAGAGCGAGACCCAGCACGACCGAGACGGGGTCGTTGTGCGGATGCCCGAAGGGCACCGGCTCGGCGAGGGTGACGACGGCGAGGCCGTCGCGGACGACGCTGTCACCCGGTCGCGCGTGGGCCAGGGCGAGCCCCGGAGCGATGACGACGTACGGGCCGTGCTCGTCGATCATCCGCTCCATCTCGTCGCCGTAACCCTCGAGGGCCGCGCCCGAGGCGACGAGCGCCGCTCCGGCGACGTGGACGGCCTCACGCCAGTCGTCGACCCGGGTCGCGATGACGATGGCGCTGTCGGGCAGCGGTGGGAGCGCCACGTCAGACCGCCTCGAAGCCGCGCACGATGCGGTCGGCGAGGTCGTCGCGGTCCTCCAACGGCAGGAACGACGCCGCGGCGGCGTTCAGCTGGAACGCCTGCAGGTCGGACAGCGAATAGTCGAACGCCTGCGTCAGCAGGGCGAGCTCGCGACTGAGGCTCGTGCCGCTCATGAGGCGGTTGTCGGTGTTGACCGTCACCCGGTAGCCCAGCTGGTAGAGCAGATCGAACGGGTGGTCGTCGAGGTCGGCGCCCCAGGCCGAGATCGCCCCGGTCTGGAGGTTCGACTGCGGCGACAGCTCGAGCGCGATCTCGCGGTCGCGGACCCACGCCGCGATCGGCCCCAGCTCGACGGTCGTCTGGTCGCCGCGGTTGCGGACGACCCGGATGTCCTCTGCGAGGCGGACCCCGTGACCGAGACGCAGCGCCCGGCCGTCGAGGAGGGCCCCGCGGATGCTGTCGAGGCCGTCGGCCTCGCCGGCGTGCACGGTGACGGGGAAGAACTCACGGGCCAGGAGGTCGAACGCGGCTCGATGCGCCCCGGCCGGGTGCCCCTCTTCGGGCCCGGCGATGTCGAAGCCGACGACCCCCGTCTCGCGGTGACGGACCGCCAGCGTGGCGATCTCGAGCGAGCGGTCGCCGTGCCGCAGGGCGGTCAGGATCTGACCGACCGACAGCTCGTGCCCGCCGTCGGCGAGTTCGTCGACCGCATCGTCGATCCCCGACTGGACGGCGGCGACGGCGTCGTCGAGGGAGAGACCACCGCGGAGGTGCTGCTCGGGCGCCCAGCGGATCTCGGCGTGGACGACGCCGTCGGCCCCGAGGTCGAGCACGAACTCGCGGGCCACGCGCTCGAGCGCGGCGGCGGTCTGCATGACCCCGACGGTCACGTCGAACGTGGCGAGGTAGTCGGGCAGGTTGCCGGCCGACGCCGACTCGACGAACCAGCGTCCGAGAGCCTGCGCCCCGCCCTGCACCGGCAGATCGAGACCCGCCTCGGCGGCCAGCTCGACGACGGTCTCGGGGCGGAGGCCGCCGTCGAGGTGGTCGTGCAACGACACCTTCGGCAACGAGGCGAGCCTCGGCCCCCCGTCGGGCATGCGGTAGTCCTTGTCCGGTGCGCTCATACGGCTCAATCTACTCGCGCCCGCGACCGCGGATCTGGACGCCGCCTGCTACGCGATGCGCTCCGCGACGATGCGGCGCGCAGCCGGCGCCTCGTCGCCGATCGCCCAGCCGCCCTGGACGGCCTCGAGGGCGCGGTCGAACCGCTCCGGCTCGTCGGTGTGCAGGGTGAAGAGCGGCTGCCCCGCCACGACGGCGTCGCCGGGCTTGGCGTGCAGCTCGATGCCGGCCGCGGCCTGCACCGGGTCCTGCTTGCGCGCCCGCCCCGCACCGAGCCGCCAGGCCGCGATGCCGAACGGCAGGGCGTGCTGCTCGGTGAGGAACCCGGAGCGCTCGGCGGTCACGACCTGGGTCTCGCGGGCGGTCGGCAGGTCGGCGTCGGGGTCGCCGCCCTGTGCTCGGATCATGCGGTTCCAGGCGTCCATGGCGCGCCCGTCGTCGAGGGCGGCCTCGACGTCGGCGTCGGGGAGACCCGCCGACGCGAGCATCTCGCGAGCGAGGGCGACCGTCAGCTCGCGGATGTCGGCGGGTCCCCCGCCGGCGAGGGTCTCGACCGATTCGCGCACCTCGAGCGCGTTCCCGATGGTGAGACCGAGCGGGACGTTCATGTCGGTGAGCAGCGCGGTCGTGGCCACGCCGGCGTCCGTCCCGAGGTCGACCATGGTGCGGGCGAGCAGACGCGACTGGTCGATGTCCTGGATGAACGCTCCCGAGCCGAACTTCACGTCGAGCACGAGCGCCGCGGTGCCCTCGGCGATCTTCTTGCTCATGATCGACGACGCGATCAGCGGGATGGCCTCGACCGTGCCCGTGATGTCGCGCAGGGCGTAGAGCTTTCCGTCGGCGGGCGCGAGCCCCGAACCGGCCGCGCAGACGACCGCGCCGCTGTCGGCCATGATCTCGCGCATCCGGTCGTTCGAGATCGACGCCTGCCAGCCGGGGATCGACTCGAGCTTGTCCAGGGTGCCACCCGTGTGACCGAGACCGCGACCCGAGAGCTGCGGCACGGCGACGCCGAACGAGGCCACGAGCGGAGCGAGCGGCAGCGTGATCTTGTCGCCCACTCCCCCGGTCGAGTGCTTGTCGACGGTGGTCTTGCCCAGACCCGCGAAGTCCATGGTCTCGCCGCTGCGGATCATGGCGAGGGTCATGTCGCGGATCTCGCGGCGCTCCATCCCGTTCAGGAAGATCGCCATCGTCATCGCGGCCATCTGCTCGTCGCCGACGTAGCCCCGGGTGTACGCGTCGATCAGCCAGTCGATCTGGGCGGTGCTGAGCTCGCCCGACCCGCGCTTGACGCGGATGAGGTCGACGGTGTCGAACGGTTCGACGATGCTGGCCATGATTCTCCTTCGGTGCTGGCGGCTCCCCGGATCCGGTGGCGCGCCTCCGGAATGATGTCAGAACGACGGGAGGAGCAGGGCACCGAGGAGGCGCGGGTCGCCCCGCGCGGTCTGGTTACGGTCGCGAGTCCCTGAACTCGTCGAGCTGGCGGGGCCCGAACGCGTCGGGGATGACCTCGTCGATGGTCTTGAAGCCCGAGACGGTGTCGAGCACCATCGAGGCGTCGGAGTGCTCGTAGAGCAGCTGACGGCATCTGCCGCACGGCATGAGCACGTCGCCGTTCCCGTCGACGCAGGCGAAGGCCACGAGGCGCCCGCCGCCCGACATGATCAGATCGCTGACCAGCGAGCACTCGGCGCAGAGCGTGATGCCGTACGAGGCGTTCTCGACGTTGCACCCCGACACGAGTCGCCCGTCGGTGGTCAGCGCGGCCGCACCCACCGGGAACTTCGAGTACGGGACGTACGCCTTGGCCATCGCCGAACGGGCGGCGTCGCGGAGCGCGGCCCAGTCGGTGCTCTCGACGACGCTCACGACTTGATGTAGGGCTTGCCGGACGCCGCCGGACCCCTGGACTGCCCCACGAGACCGGCGACGGCGAAGATGGTCACGATGTACGGCAGCATCAGCATGAACTCGCTCGGGACCGGCGAGCCGATGGCGCCGAGCACGTTCTGCAGATTGCTCGCGAAGCCGAAGAGGAGGGCGGCGAGAGTGGCCCGGATCGGATCCCAGCGACCGAAGATGACCGCGGCCAGCGCGATGAAGCCGGCGCCCGCCGTCATCTCCTTCTGGAAGTTGCCCAGCGAGCCGAGCGTGAAGTACGCGCCGCCGAGCCCCGCGATGGCCCCTGCCAGCGAGACGTTCCAGAACCGCGTCGCGTTGACCTTGATGCCGACGGTGTCGGCGGCCTGCGGGTGCTCGCCGACCGAGCGGAGGCGGAGACCCCAGCGGGTGCGGAACAGACCGTAGAACACCAGCGCGATGGCGATGTACATCAGGTACACGATGATCGTCTGGCGGAAGAACACCGGCCCGACGATCGGGATCTGGCTGAGCACCGGGATGTCCAGCTGCGGGAACCGCACGCCGCGGCTCAGCGACTCGGAGCGCGCCAGCACCTGCGAGTACAGGAAGCTGGTCAGACCCGTCACCAGGACGTTCAGCACGACGCCGACGATGACCTGATCGACGATGTAGCGGATGCTGAAGACGGCCAGCACCATCGAGACGAGCACGCCGGCGACCATGGCGCCGACGAGACCGACGTACGCCGATCCGGTCGCCGAGGCGACGAGGGCCGACACGAAGGCGCCGGCCAGCAGCTGGCCCTCGATGGCGACGTTCACGACGCCCACCCGCTCGGAGATGACTCCGCCGAGGGCTCCGAAGATGAGCGGGGTGCTGAGCGCCAGTGCGCCGAGCAGCAGGCCGGGCACGGGGATCGTCGCGCCGGCGCTCGTCCAGGTGAGGAAGGCGACCAGGAAGAGCACGCCGAAGACGGCGACCAGCCAGATCGGCACGCGCTGCGCCCGGACGACCAGGGCGACCGACGCCGCCGTGAGGAGCGCGAGCACGATCGAGAGCACGAGACCCGTGGCGGCCGAGGGCAGAACCGCGTCGGGCAGGGCGAAGAAGTCGCGCGCCGTGGCGAGTCGGAAAGTGCTCGAACCGTCGCGTCCGAAGCCGACGAAGAGGACGAAGGCGATCACCGTGAAGATGGCGAACGCGATGGGGGCCTTGTAGCTGCGGCTCACCGCACGGGCCAGATCGGGCGACGCGGCGGCGGGTGCCGCGGTGTCGGGACTGAGGGTGCTCACTTGGTGACCACCGCCTCCTTGGTCGAGGCCTTGCGCACGGGACGGGCGCCCGGGGCCGGCAGACGGAAGATGCTGCGGACGAGCGGCGGGGCCGCCACGAACAGCACGATGAGGGACTGCACGACGAGCACGATGTCGATCGGCACGCCGTTGGCCGCCTGCATCGAGTAGCCGCCCGCTTTGAGGGCGCCGAACAGGATGCCGGCCGCGAAGACGCCCCAGGGGCGCGAACGACCGAGGAGCGCGACGGTGATGGCGTCGAAGCCGATCCCGGCGTCGATGCCCGACGTGAAGCCCGAGGTGAGCGTGCCGAGCACCTGCGTCGACCCGGCGACACCGGCCAGCGCACCCGAGATGAGCATCGCGTAGAGGTAGATGTTCTTGACGTTCATGCCGGCGGTGCGGGCCGCGTGCGGGTTCTCGCCCACCGCCCGGAACCGGAAGCCGAGCGTCGACCGGTTGATCAGCCACCAGACGGCGGCGGTGATCGCGATCACCAGGATGAAGCCCCAGTTCAGCCCGTAGCTCGGACCGAACAGATCGGGCAGGATCGCCGTCTCGAGGGTCGCGGGCGACTTCGGGTTGTTGCTGCCGGGGGCCTGGAGCAGACCCTGCGTGCGGAGCATGAACGCCAGCAGGTAGAAGGCGATGTAGTTCAGCATGATCGTCAGGATCACCTCGTGGGCGCCGGTGCGGGCCTTGAGGAGACCGACGATGCCGCCCCACAGCGCACCGGCGGCGATGCCCGCCGCCAGGGCCAGGGGCAGGTGCAGAGCGAGCGGGAGGTGGAACGAGAAGCCCACCCAGCCGGCCGCGGCGGACGCCATCAGCATCTGACCGCGGGCGCCGATGTTGAACAGCCCGACCCGGAACGCGACGGCGACCCCGAGCCCGGCGGCGATCAGGGGCACGGCGTAGTTCAGGGTCTCGGTCAGCGGCCGGATCCCGTTGGCGAAGCCGTCGACCCGGAAGTTGTACACCGCACCCTGGAACAGCGACGAGTACGACCCGCCGACCGCCGACCCGAAGGCCTGGAGGAAGTCCGTCGGGCGCGAGAAGAAGTAGCCCATCGTGCTCTGGACGTCCTGATCGGTGAAGCCGATCAGGAGACCCGAGACGATCAGGGCGAGCACGACGGCGAGCACCGAGATCGCGGCGTTGCCGGTCGTGAGCTCCCTCAGGAGGCGCGACCCGCGCGAGTCGCCGCCCTCGGCGCCGGCACCGGGCGTGGCGCCAGGCGTGCTCGGGGGCGTCGTGCCCGACGTCGTGGTGGTGGCGTCGCTCACGCTGCCTGCTCCGTTCCGTGCGGCATCTCGCCGGCCATCATGAGCCCCAGCACCTCGCGGGGCGTGTTCGCCGGCACGATGCCGACGATCGTTCCGCGGTACATCACCGCGATGCGGTCGGCCAGAGCGGCGACCTCGTCGAGCTCGGTCGAGACGACGATCACGGGGACGCCGCGATCGCGCGTCTCGACGATGCGCTTGTGGACGAACTCGATCGAACCGACGTCGATCCCCCGGGTGGGCTGCGCGGCGACGAACAGTCGCAGATCGCGGCTGAGCTCGCGTGCCAGGACGACCTTCTGCTGGTTGCCGCCCGAGAGGCGACCCGCGGGAGTCGCGATGCCCTGGGTGCGGATGTCGAACTCGCGCACCTTCTCGACCGCGAAGGCGGCGAGCTGCGCGAGCTTCAGCGAGCCGCGCTTCACGAACGGACCGGACTGCGAGCGGTCGAGCATGAGGTTCTCGGCGACGGTGAACTCGCCGACGAGTCCGTCCTGGTTGCGATCCTCCGGGACGAAGCCGACGCCGGCGTCGAGCACCTGGCGGACGCTGCGCCCCGTGATGTCGTTGCCGTCGAGCGACACGCGGCCCTCGACACGGGGCTGCAGACCGAGGATGGCCTCGGTCAGCTCGGTCTGGCCGTTGCCCTGCACGCCGGCGATCGCGAGGATCTCGCCGCGGCGGACCTCGAACGAGACGTCGTCGACGACGACCTGCCCGATGGGGTCGACGACACGGAGGTTCTCGACCACGAGAGCCGCGTCGCCGGGCTCGGCCGGGGACTTCTGCACGGTCAGCTCGACGGCGCGACCGACCATGAGCGAGGCCAGCTCGGCGTTCGAGGCGCTCGGTTCGGCCTCGCCGACGACCTGGCCGAGACGGATGACCGTGATGCGGGTCGCGACCTCGCGGACCTCGCGCAGCTTGTGGGTGATGAAGACGATGGCCGTGCCCGCGTCGCGCAGCTGACGCATGATGACCATGAGCTCGTCGGTCTCCTGCGGGGTGAGCACTGCGGTCGGCTCGTCGAAGACGAGCACCTTGGCGTCGCGCGACAGGGCCTTGATGATCTCGACCCGCTGCTGCACGCCGACGGGCAGCTCCTCGACGAGGGCGTCGGGGTCGACGTCGAAGCCGAAGCGGCTGCTGATCTCGCGGACCTTCGCCCGGGCGGCTGCCAGGTCGAGCAGACCGCCGGCCTTCGTCTGCTCGTGGCCGAGCATGACGTTCTCGGCCACGGTGAACACGGGGACGAGCATGAAGTGCTGGTGGACCATGCCGATGCCCGCGGCCATCGCGTCGCCGGGGCCTGCGAAGTCCTGGACGACGTCGTCCAGGAGGATGTCGCCCTCGTCGGCCTGGTACAGGCCGTAGAGGACGTTCATCAGAGTCGACTTGCCGGCGCCGTTCTCGCCGAGCAGGCAGTGGATCTCACCCGGCTCGACCGTCAGGCTGATGTGGTCGTTGGCGGTGAGTGCGCCGAAGCGCTTCGTGATGCCCCGCAGTTCGAGCTTCATCTCAGGTGTCTACCTCGGGTCGGGTGATGGGTAGGGCGCCGGTGCACGTCGGGTCGGCGTGCGGCCGGAGGCGTTGCGAGGGCCGGGAGCGACGGGGTGACCGTCGCTCCCGGCCCTGGGTCAGTCGATGCTAATCGATGACGGGTGGTGCGTCGTTACTCGGTGAGGGCGGAAGGCGACTCGACCTCGATCGAACCGTCGATGATGCCGGCCTCGATGTCGTCCAGCTCGTCCTGCAGGCCGGAGTCGACCTGGTCCTCGTAGTCGTGGAACGGCGCGATGCCGACGCCGTCGTTCTCGAGCGTGCCGACGTAGGGCTCGTTCGTGAAGTCGCCGGAGGCGGCCTGGCTGGTGACGTCGTCGGTCGCCTGCTTGATGCCCTTGAGCACGGAGGTCAGGAACAGGTCGCTGTTGGCGCTGTCCGTCTCGTAGGTGTCGCTGTCGGCGCCGATCAGCACGATCTCGTCGCCCGAATCGCGGATCGCCTCGGCGGCGCTCTGGTAGATCGGTCCGCCGACGGGCAGGATCACATCGGCGCCCTGCTCGATCAGCGTCTGGGCGCTCTGCTTCGCGACCGTGCCGGCCTCGAACCCGCCCGTGAAGGTGCCGGTCTGGCTCGCGACGTCCCAGCCGACCGTCTTGACGTCGGCGTCCTTCTGCTCGTTGTAGTACTCGACGCCGTCCGCGAAGCCGTCCATGAAGATGGTGACGGTCGGGAACTGCATGCCGCCGAAGGTGCCGACGGTGCCGGTCTTCGTGAAGCTGGCCGCCGCGTAGCCCGCGAGGAACGCCGCCTCCGAGGTGTTGAAGGTGATGGGACGGACGTTCTCGGCGTCGTTCGCCGCGTCGTCGATCGTCGCGTAGTCGATGTCGGGGTTCGCCGCCGCCGCCGTGCCGGTCGCGTCGGAGAGCGCGAAGCCGACCGTGACGATCAGGTTGCAGCCCTGCGAGGCGAGGTTGGTGAGGTTGGCGTCGTAGACGGTCTCGTCGGCGGACTCGACGGTCTTCGGGGTCGCACCGATCTCCTCCGCGGCTTCGGTCAGGCCCTCGAAGCCGAGCTGGTTGAACGACTTGTCGTCGAACCCGCCGGCGTCGGACACCATGCAGGGGACGAAGTCGCTCGAGGCGCCGTTCGACGAGCCGCCCTCGGACTCTTCGGGAGCCGAGGCACAGCCGGCCAGGATCGCCGCGGTGCCGAACAGGGCGATACCGCTGAGCACGGCCTTGCGCGCAGTTGTAGTCAAGTTGTCCTCCAAGATGCAGCCCGGCAGCTGAGCCGGGCACGTATGGCTGTCAGGTTACTCATTGCGACGAGCGCTCACGGCCGTCCCGGTGGAGTGATGCCGTCCCGTTACACAAGCGGGACCGGCGCGAAACGAAGACGAAACGAAGCGACGCCGCGATGGGTCAGAGGACGTCGCTGCGACCGCTGAGCTTCAGGGCGTCGACGACGGACTTGACCCGCTGGGCGTTGGCCGTCGTCGTGACGAGCAGGGCGTCGGGGGTGTCGACGACGATGATGTCGTTCACGCCGATCAGCGAGATCAGCCGATCGCTGCCGGCGACGACGATGCCGCTCGACGCGTCGGCGAGCACCCGGGCGTTCTCGCCCAGGATCGCCAGGTCGCTCTTGCGCCCGCCGGAGTGCAGCTTGGCGATCGAGGCGAAGTCGCCCACGTCGTCCCAGTCGAAGTCGCCGGGCACGACCGCCAGCCGCCCGGCCGCCGCGGCGGGCTCGGCCACCGTGTAGTCGATCGCGATCTTCTCGAGGGCGGGCCAGACGGCGTCGACGACGGCGCCGCGCCGCGGGGTGTCCCAGGCCTCGGCGAGCTCTTCGATGCCGGCGAGCAGAGCGGGATCCGTCTGACCGAGCTGCTCGAGGAGGCGGTCGGCGCGTGCGATGAACATGCCCCCGTTCCAGAGGTAGTCGCCCCCGGCGACGTACGCCTCGGCGGTCTCGAGGTCGGGCTTCTCGACGAACGACTCGACCATGCGCGCGGACGGCGCGCCCTCGACGGCGAGCGGCCCGCCGACGTGGATGTAGCCGAAGCCGATGGCCGGCTCGGTCGGCGTGATGCCGATCGTGGCGATGTACCCGTCGTCGGCGACGACGATGGCCTCGCGGACGGCGCGCGCGAAGCCGCGGGTGTCGGCGATCACGTGATCGGCGGCGAACGAGCCGACGATCACGTCGGGCTCGCGGCGTCGGAGGATGGCGGCCGCGAGTCCGATGGCGGCCGTGCTGTCTTTCGGCTCGCTCTCGAGCACGACGTTGTGGTCTTCGAGGTCGGGCAGCTGGCGCTCGACCGCGGCGCGGTGCGCCCGGCCGGTGACGACCATGATGCGCTGCTCGCCGTTGAGCGGCGCGAGGCGGTCCCAGGTGCCGCGCAGCAGGGTCGAGCCGCTGCCGGTGAGGTCGTGCAGGAACTTCGGCGCGTCGGCGCGGCTCAGGGGCCAGAGCCGTGAGCCGATCCCGCCGGCCGGAATGATGCTGTAGAACCGGTCGAGGCTGCTCTGGGTCGTCATCCCCCCACCCTACTGAGGGCACCGCGCCGGGCCGCGCCGTCGGCCGCCGGTGGACGACGCGGCCACCCGTCCGCTCACCCGGGCGTTCACGCAGCCGCCATCCGTCGGCCACGGCGTCGAGACGAGGACGACACGTCGCGGCGTCAGCCTGGGCTCACCGCGAGCCGAGGAGCACCGTTTGAGAGTCGTCGTCGTGACCGAGAGCTTCCTCCCGACCGTGAACGGGGTCACGACCAGCGTGCTCCGCGTGCTCGACCATCTCGCCGCCCGGGGTCACGAGGCCCTGATCATCGCCCCCGCCGGTCGCGGGCACGACTCGTACGCCGGGTTCCCCGTCCACCGGGTGCCGTCGGTGGCCTACCGGCAGTTCCCGGTGGGGCTGCCCAACCCCCTCGTCGCCGGCGCCATCGCGGCCTTCGCACCCGACGTGGTGCACGCTGCGTCGCCGTTCCTCCTCGGGGCCCAGGCCATCTCCGCGGCAGCGCGTCTCGGCGTCCCCAGCGTCGCCGTCTTCCAGACCGACGTGGCGCGGTACGCCTCGACCTCCGGGCTCGGGGCGACCGCCGCCTCCTTGGCCTGGCGTCTCGTCCGACGGATCCACGAGCAGGCGACGCTGACCCTCGTGCCGTCGACCGCCTCCCGGCGAGACCTCGAGGCCGTGGGCGTCCGCCGCCTGGCGACCTGGGGACGAGGCGTCGACTCGGTCCGGTACCACCCCAACAACCGGCACTCGCCCGAGGCCGCGGCGTTCCGGGCCGGGCTGGCCCGCCCCGACGAGGTCGTCGTCGGCTACGTCGGGCGCCTCGCGGCCGAGAAGGAGCTCGACCGGCTCGCCGCCCTGCGCGGCGTCGACGGAATGCGTCTGGCCGTCATCGGCGGAGGCCCGAGCCTCCCCGGGCTGCGCCGTCGCCTCCGCCACCTCGACCCGGTCTTCACGGGACCGCTGCACGGCTCCGAGCTCGCCACGGCCTACGCCGCGCTCGACGTCTTCGTGCACACGGGCACGACCGAGACCTTCGGTCAGACGGTGCAGGAGGCGCACGCCAGCGGACTGCCGGTCGTCGCACCGGCCGCGGGCGGGCCCCTCGACCTGGTGCGGCACGGTGTGGACGGCTACCTCGTCGACCCCCGACACGACCACTCGCTCCGCCGAGCCGTGCGCCGCCTCGTCGAGGAGCCCGAGCTGCGCGCCCGATTCGGCGAGGCGGGGAGGCGCGCTGTCGTCGGCCGCACCTGGGAGCGCCTCGGCGACGAGCTGCTGGAGCACTACGCCGACGCCCGCCGATCGGTGCACACGCCCCTGCCCGCGGCCCTCCGACGCGCCGCTCCCGACCGTGATCGCGGTGTCTCGACATCGAACTAGTTAGGCGGGCCTTGGCGGCGCCGCGACGGGCCTCGAACATAGACTGAGGGCGTTCTGAGAACACACACGGCGGACACGGCTGTCCTCTCCCGATGACAGCCCGACCCGCCCCAGTCCGCGAGGAGGGCCGCTCATGGCCGAGCAGTCGACGGAGACCCTGCCCCCACCGGCAGGCCGACGGGGAGCACCCGAGATCGGCGCGCCACGCGGCAAGAACCGGCTGGCGGGCACGCTCTACCGTGGTCGCGAGGGCATGTGGTCGTGGGTCCTTCACCGCATCACCGGTGTCAGCATCTACTTCTTCCTGCTGGTGCACATCCTCGACACGGCCCTCGTGCGGATCAGCCCCGAGGCGTACAACGCCGTCATCGGCACGTACAAGAACCCGATCATGGGGCTCGGCGAGACGGCGCTCGTGGCGGCGATCCTGTTCCACGCGCTCAACGGCCTCCGCATCATCCTCATCGACTTCTGGGGACCCGGCACCAAGCACCAGCGACTCCTCTTCTGGATCGTCATCGGCGTGGCCGTCGTCCTCTTCGCGGGCTTCGCCCCCCGCCACCTCATGAACGTCTTCTCGGAGTAGCACGATGACCACCGAAACCATCGAGGCCCCCCGCTCGGCCCGACCCGCCTCGCGCAGCAGCAACCTCGAGAAGTGGGGCTGGATCTACATGCGGGCGAGCGGCGTCGTCCTCGTCGTCCTCATCTTCGGCCACCTCTTCATCAACCTGCTGGCGGCGGAGGGCGGCATCAAGGCCATCGACTTCGCCTTCGTCGCCGGCAAGTGGGCGTCGCCGTTCTGGCAGGTCTACGACACCCTCCTGCTCTGGCTGGCCCTGATCCACGGCTCGAACGGCATGCGGACGATCGTCAACGACTACGTGTCGAAACCCGCCGTCCGCAAGGTGCTGCTCGGCGCCTTGCTCGTCTCGGCCGTGGTGCTGCTGACCCTCGGCACCCTCGTCATCTACACGTTCGATCCGTGCCCGGCCGGCGCCCCCGCCGACCTGCTGCCCTCGATCTGCTCGTAGGCGACCGGCCCGACCCGCGCCTCCTCAGCCCCACGCCCGCACCACATACCGACGGAAAGCACCGTGACCACACCTTCTCCCGCTCCTGAGAGCACCGTCGTCGACGGCATCCACTACCACCAGCACGACATCGTCATCGTCGGAGCAGGAGGCGCGGGGATGCGAGCGGCCATCGAGGCGGGTCCGAACGCCAGCACCGCCGTCATCTCGAAGCTCTACCCGACGCGGTCGCACACGGGCGCCGCTCAGGGCGGAATGGCCGCGGCCCTCGCCAACGTCGAGGACGACAACTGGGAGTGGCACACCTTCGACACCGTCAAGGGCGGCGACTACCTCGTCGACCAGGACGCCGCGGAGATCCTGGCGAAGGAGGCCATCGACGCCGTCCTCGACCTCGAGAACATGGGTCTGCCCTTCAACCGGACCCCCGAGGGCAAGATCGACCAGCGTCGTTTCGGCGGCCACACGGCCGAGCACGGCAAGAATCCCGTCCGTCGGGCCTGCTACGCCGCCGACCGCACGGGTCACATGATCCTCCAGACGCTGTACCAGAACTGCGTCAAGCACGGCATCAACTTCTTCAACGAGTTCTACGTGCTCGACCTGATCATGGGCGAGATCGACGGCGAGGAGCGCCCCGCCGGCGTCATCGCCTACGAGCTGGCGACGGGTGACCTGCACGTGTTCCAGGGCAAGGCCGTCATCTTCGCGACCGGCGGCTTCGGCAAGATCTACAAGACGACGTCGAACGCCCACACTCTCACCGGCGACGGCGTCGGCATCATCTGGCGCAAGGGCCTCCCCCTGGAGGACATGGAGTTCTTCCAGTTCCACCCGACCGGTCTCGCCGGGCTCGGCATCCTGCTCAGCGAGGCGGCCCGAGGCGAGGGCGCCATCCTCCGCAACAGCGAGGGCGAGCGCTTCATGGAGCGCTACGCACCGACGATCAAAGACCTCGCACCGCGCGACATCGTCGCCCGGTGCATGGCCACCGAGATCCGCGAAGGACGCGGCGGCGGCCCGCACAAGGACTACGTCTACCTCGACATCACCCACCTCGACCCCGCGGTGATCGATGCGAAGCTGCCCGACATCACCGAGTTCGCCCGCACCTACCTCGGTGTCGAGCCGTACACCGAGCCCGTGCCCGTGCTGCCCACGGCGCACTACGCGATGGGCGGCATCCCCACCAACGTCAAGGCGGAGGTGCTGCGCGACAACACCACCGTCGTGCCCGGTCTCTACGCCGCGGGCGAATGCGCCTGCGTCAGCGTCCACGGCTCGAACCGACTCGGCACCAACTCCCTGCTCGACATCAACGTCTTCGGCAAGCGCGCCGGGAACAACGCCGTCGAGTTCGTGAAGGACGCGCCGTTCGTGCCGCTCCCCGACGACCCGGCGGGCTTCGTCCGCGGGCTCGTCGCCGACGTCCGCGCCGCGACCGGCACCGAGCGCATCGCCACGCTGCGGAAAGAGCTGCAAGACAGCATGGACCGCAACGCCCAGGTGTTCCGCACCGAAGAGACCCTCGACGAGGTGACCCACGTCATCGCCGATCTGCGTGAGCGGTTCAAGAACATCAGCGTGCAAGACAAGGGCAAGCGGTTCAACACGGACCTGCTCGAGGCGATCGAGCTCGGGTTCCTGCTCGACCTCGCCGAGGTCGTCGTCTACTCGGCCCGGTCGCGACAGGAGAGCCGCGGCGGGCACTTCCGAGAGGACTACCCGACGCGCGACGACGAGAACTGGCTCGTGCACACCATGGCCTATCTGACGGGCGACCCCCACTCGTCGCTCGCCGGCGACCACATCCGCCTCGACACGAAGCCCGTCGTGATCACGAACTACCAGCCGATGGAACGGAAGTACTGACATGAGCACCGCAGTCCTCGAGAACTCCCCCGCAGGGGCCGACGCGATCCCGACGTTCACCGCCACGCTCATCATCCGACGCTTCGACCCCGAGGTCGACTCCGAGCCGCGCTGGCAGGACTTCGACGTCGAGGTGCTGCCGACCGACCGGGTGCTCGACGCCCTGCACCAGATCAAGTGGGAGCAGGACGGCTCGCTGACCTTCCGCCGATCGTGCGCCCACGGCATCTGCGGCTCGGACGCCATGCGGATCAACGGCCGCAACCGTCTCGCCTGCAAGACCCTGATCAAAGACCTCGACGTGACGCAGCCGATCTACGTCGAGGCCATCAAGGGCCTGCCCCTCGAGAAGGACCTCGTCGTCGACATGGAGCCGTTCTTCCAGTCGTACCGCGAGATCCAGCCGTTCCTGATGGCCTCGTCGAAGCCCGAGAAGGAGCGCATCCAGAGCGCCACCCAGCGTGCGCGGTTCGACGACACCACCAAGTGCATCCTCTGCGCCGCCTGCACGTCGAGCTGCCCCGTCTTCTGGACGGACGGGCAGTACTTCGGCCCGGCCGCGATCGTGAACGCGCACCGGTTCATCTTCGACTCCCGCGACGAGGGCGCTCAGGTCCGCCTCGACATCCTCAACGACAAGGAGGGCGTGTGGCGGTGCCGCACGACCTTCAACTGCACCGAGGCGTGCCCCCGCGGCATCCAGGTGACCCAGGCCATCGCCGAGGTCAAGCAGGCCGTGCTGCGAGGTCGCGCCTAGTCGCGGAAGACACGCGGAAGAGAGGCGCCGGGCTGTCGAGCCCGGCGCCTCTCGTGCATCCGAGAAGCGCCGTCGGTCGGCGGGCGCACGGTGCGGGGCCGTTCAGTCGTCTTCGACGATGCAGACGGCGTCCAGAGCGAGAGCCAGCCGGAGCGCGACCGACACACCGGCTTCGCCGTCCTCACCGAGCGGCGCGATGGCATCGACCCAGAACACCGGGAGGCGCACCTCCGGCGGATCGGTCAGCAGGCGCTCGATCTCACCCGACGTGTTCAGCTCCTGGGCGCCGTAGACGGTCAGCAGAGCGCGGCCTCCGCGGGCGAAGACCTGATGGGCGGTCGCGCCGTCGATGGGGCGGACCCCGTACGACTCGTCGACCGCGTGCGCGGCGCTCGCGAGATCGAGCCCGTCGGGAGCCTGAGGACTCAGGATGGTGATCTCACGAGGCACTGTCGTCACGCCCCTCCTCCATGTCGCCAGCTTCGGAACCGCTCGCGTCGCCCTGCACCCTGCTCTCGTCGAGGAAGTCGAACTCGTCGAGGTCCTCCTCCCACGCCTGCAGGAGGGGCGGCGAGACCAGGGTGGCGAGACGCTCCGGCCCCACGGCCTCGAGGGTCTGATGCAGTGCGTCCCACCCGGGCGTGCTGGCGTCACCGAGCGGCACCACGAAGGCCGGCAGGCTCGGGCGGCCTACGACCCGGACCGTCTCGCCGGTCGGCAACGCGGTCAGGTCGAGCCCGAGACGCTTGACGGACGGCGCTCCGATGAGCAGTGCGACCGGGTTGGGCGGCGGGTAGGTGACGGCGCAGACGCAGCGATCCACCTCGCCCTCCCGTGCGACCACGAGGGCGAAGGTCGGCAGGCTGTCCCGGGCGATGTCGGCGAGGGCGCCGGTCAGCCGGTCGATGCCCGCGTCGAGGGATTCTCCGTCGGCGGGGTGGACGACGTCGACCGTGATCGACATCGTCTCCTCCGTCCCGTGCTCGGTGACCCGGGCGGTGACGGTGGCCGACAGATGCGGGCCCTCGACGAGCATGCGGAGGGGCTCCGGCGCGGCATGGCGGGCGTGCTGGGTGAGAGCCCATCGATCCCAGGCGGACAGCATGGGCTCGGTGACGCCCCACGAGACGGGGAGCGAACCGGACACAGCCTGCGAGATGGTCTCGAGCGCGCCTCCCAGGCTCATGTCGTGGGCGGGGAGGTGGAGGACGGTGAGATCGATCGTCAGCTGCACCCTCGTGTCGACGGCCGGACCGATCTCGGGGAACTCCACCTTCTCGACGCCGAGCTCCTCCACGGGGATGCCGGCGTCGTCGACGGCGTCGTACGGACGACCGGTCAGGCCGTCCCGCAGATCTCCTCGGTCGTCGTGGACGACCCAGGCGGCACCCGCCTCGACGAGGGCCGACCGGAGACCGACCGTCAGACGGGAGCGCTCGCTCGATACGAGCACGACCCGCCGTCGGTGCCTGCGACGCCGGAGCAGATCGGCCATGGGAGGGCTGAGGCGGAGGACCCGGCCCCGACCGTCGACTCGGACGACGCGCGCCGTGACGGCGTCGACGAGCGGATGTCGAATAGGGGTGCCCACCCATCCAGTGTGCTCCGCGGGCGCCGGTCGGGTCCGTTCGGACCCGGACTCGCAGGCGGCGTCCATGCAGCGGACGGGAAGTCCCCCGTGCGAGGGGCCTCGCGGCGACGGTGGGCACCTAAGCTGGTGAGAGCTCCTCACGGGACGTCGTCGACTCCCGCGTCGGCGCCGACCACGACCCCGAACGAGAGGCCGCGACCCATGGACGTCACCCGCCAGCAGCAGTTGCAGAACGACATCGCCGCGACATTCGCCGAGTCGCTCGCCGGTCACGACTGGGCGGAGGCGACGTTGTTCCTGCTCGAGGTCGGCTCGACGTCGCGCGTGTGGGTCGACGCGCTCGACGCCGCCGGCGGCGCGAAGCAGGGCCTGAGCATCCCCGACGTCGCCGCCGCGGGCTCGCGCCTCCGCGAGGTGATGGCCGACCCCGAGAAGGGCGCATGGTTCTCCTTCGCCCTGACGCTGACCAGCGACGGGTCGTTCACGGCGCGCTTCACCCTCGACCGTCGCGTCTACGACAACCCGGCGTCCCCGTTCGAGCCGGGTCCGGCCGGCGAGGTGCCGACCGACGCCGACTACGCGGCCGACCTCGAGCGCTTCCCCCGGAGCGCGAAGTACCGCCCGACGTGGGCACCCGCCGTCGCAGGCAGCTGAGCGGACGACCTCGGCACGCGGCCGGTGAGTTCGCGGCGGGGCGGTGCGCAGTCCGTCGGACGGCAACCGGACGAGCCGTGAGCCGATCGGGTCGGACGGCAGCCGGACGGGCCGTGAGCCGATCGGACCCCGGCCCGACCGGCCCGATCGACTACAGGCCTGCGGCGACCGCCTCGGCGGCCTCGCGCGCTCCCGGCGCCGTCGTCGCATCGATCGCAGCCGCCGCAAGGGCGCTCGCCTGCTCGATCGTGTACTTCGACAGCTCGAGGCGGACGTCGGCCAGGGCGGCCGGGGTCATCGACAGCGTCGTGGCCCCCAGTCCGACGAGCACGACGGCGAGCAGCGGGTCGGCCGCCGCCTCGCCGCAGATGCCCACGGGCTTGCCCGCGGTCGCCCCGGCGTCGCCGAGAGCCCGGACCAGGCGGAGCACGGCGGGGTGCCACGGGTCCTGATACGACGCGACCGAGCCGAGCATGCGGTCGGCTGCGAGCGTGTACTGCGTCAGGTCGTTGGTCCCGATGCTGACGAAGTCGGCGGTGCGGAGCACCTGGTCGGCCAGCACCGCGAGCGAGGGCACCTCGGCCATGACCCCGACGGTCTTGAGTCCGAGCTCGCGACCGAGGGAGACGAAGTACTCGGTCTCCTCGGCGTCGCTCACCATCGGCGCCATGACCCAGAGGTCGGCCGTCGTGGCCGCCTGGGCCTCGGCGAGCGCGGTGAGCTGATCGCGGAGGATCTGCTCCTTCACGCGGAGGGCGCGGAGCCCCCGGAGCCCGAGGGCGGGGTTCTCCTCGTGGGCGTCGTTCAAGAAGCTCAGCGGCTTGTCGGCACCGGCGTCGAGCGCGCGGACGACGACCTTCTTGCCGGGGAACGCCTCGAGCAGCGCCGTGTAGCTGGCGGTCTGGCTCTCGACGGTCGGGGCGGTGGACGACCCGAGGAAGAGGAACTCGGTGCGGAACAGGCCGACGCCCTCGGCCCCGAGCTCGACGGCGCCGGCGGCCTCGTCGGGCGAGCCGAGGTTGGCCAGCAGGGGCACGGCGTGGCCGTCGGCGAGGGCGCCGTCCGTCAGCGGGGCGGCTGCCGCGGCGCGGCGGTCGGCGATGCGCTGCTCCGCCGCGGCGATCTCGTCGGCTGCGGGGTCGACGGTCACGACGCCCGTGGCCGCGTCGGCGACCACCACGGTGCCGTCGACGAGGTCGAGGGCTCCGGTGACGCCGACGATGGCGGGGATCGACTTCGAGCGGGCCAGGATGGCCGTGTGCGAGGTCGGTCCGCCGTCGCGGGTGATCAGTGCGAGCACCTTGTCGAGGTCGAGGAGGGCGGTGTCGGCGGGCGCGAGGTCGGGCGCGACGAGCACGAAGGGGGTGTCGCTCTCGGGGACGCCGGGCGCCGCGACTCCGCGGAGGGATGCGATGACGCGCTGGGCGACGTCGCCGAGGTCGGTGGCGCGCTCGGCCATGTAGCCGCCCATGCCGACGAGCATCTCCTGGAAGGCCGCGAAGGCCTCGAATACGGCCCGTTCGCCCGTCGCGCCGTCGGCGATGCGCTGCTGGACGTCGTCGGAGAGCGTGGGGTCTTCGGCCATGAGCGCCTGGGCGTCGAGGACGTCCTTCGCCTCGCCGCCGGCCTTCTCTCCCCGTGCCGACAGATCGGCGGCGACCGAGCGGAGCGCCCGGGTGACGTCGGCGAACTCGGCGTCCGCCTCGGCGGTCCGCTTGTCGCTGCTCGGCTCGGGCAGCGGATCCGGCATCCGGAGGATCGGGCCGACGGCCACTCCGCGTCCGACGCCAACGCCCTGTAGTGCCACTGTGAGACCTCTTCGTTTCGGTGAGTTCGGATGCCGGGCACGGGCGGTGACCCTGTGCCGCGCGGTCGCGTGCCATCGTACGCGAGGCGCACGGGTGCGTGGTCCGGACGCGAGCGTCGCGCACCCCTACCCTGGTGCGATGCGACGACGACCGGACGACGAGCGGTCGATCGACGACCCCGTGGCCGGAGACGACGCCGACGCCCGGTCGAGGGTCGGCCGCGTCACGACGGCGCGGCCCGTGCGGGTGGTCGGCCGCTACGTCGGAGCGAAGGGCCCGCTGCTCGCCGCCGGTCTCACGTACCAGGCCCTCTTCGCCCTGTTCGCGGGCCTCTGGGTGGGCTTCTCCGTCGCGGGCTTCGTCGTCTCGGGCGACGAGGCCCTCCGCGACCAGCTGGTCGTCTTCATCCGCTCGGCCGTCCCCGGCCTGATCCAGGACGACTCGGGGGCGGGCGTGGTCGACCCCGACGCCCTCCTCGACGCCACCGTCTTCGGCTGGACCGGCGCGATCGCGTTCGTGGGTCTGCTCTTCTCCGCCATCACCCTCTTCGGCGGGATGCGCGACTCCGTCCGCACGATCTTCCGTGCGCCGTCGCCGGCCACCCCGTTCCTCCGGCTGGTGCTGCGCGACCTGGCCCTCGCCCTCGCCTTCGGCGCCGCCGTGGTCGTCTCGGCCACGGTCTCGCTGCTCAGCACCACGGCGGTGCGCTGGGCCCTGCACCTGCTCGATCTGTCGACCACGTCGGCCGCGTCCGTCCTGCTGCTCCGTGTCACGGCGCTCCTGCTCGTCTTCGTCTTCGACGCTCTCGTGCTCGCCGCGCTGTTCCGGGTGCTGGCGGGTCTGCACATCCCCGGCCCGCGCCTCCTCGTGGGGTCCGCCCTCGGCGCCGCGGGCTTCGTCGGTCTGACGGTCGTCGGCGGGACCCTGCTCCGCGCGACGGGCGCCAACCCCCTCCTGGCGTCGTTCGCGGCGGTCATCGGTCTGCTGATCGTCATCGATCTGCTCTGCCAGGTGCTGCTGCTCGCCGCGGCCTGGATCGCGGTCGGCATGGACGACATCGGGGTGCTCGCCGACCCGCACCAGGAGGCCGAGCGCCTGCGCCTGCTCGAGGAGGAGCGGCTGGCCCAGGAGGCGCGGGTCGCCACCCGCTCCCGGCGTGCCGTCGCGGCCGTGCGGGGCCTCGTCTCCCGCCTGCCCCGTCCCTCCCGACCGCGCGGCGACGGCGACGGTGGCCGCCGGTAGTGTTCTGCGCATGGGAACACGTCTCCGCCTCGCCTCCGTCAACGTCAACGGCATCCGGGCCGCGTACCGCAGAGGCATGGGCGACTGGCTCGCCGAGCGCGACGTCGACATCCTCACGCTCCAAGAGGTGCGCGCCTCGACCGACGACCTCGAGGGCCTGCTCGGCCCCGAGTGGAACGTCGTCCACCACCCCGCGACGGCGAAGGGCCGCGCGGGTGTGGCCATCGCCTCCCGCGGGGCGGCCTCCGTGCACCGCGTCGAGCTCGGCGACGACGACTTCGACAGCGCCGGGCGGTGGATCGAGGCCGATTACGACGTCGCCGGCACGATCGTCACGGTCGTCAGCACCTACGTGCACTCGGGCGAGGTCGACACCCCCAAGCAGGACGAGAAGTGGAGATTCCTCGACGCGATGACCGCCCGGCTGCCGCAGCTGGCGGCGCACAACGGGCTCGCGGTCGTGACGGGCGACCTGAACGTCGGTCATCGCGAGCTCGACATCAAGAACTGGAAGGGCAACGTCAAGCGGGCCGGCTTCCTCCCGCGCGAGCGCTCGTACTTCGACCGGTTCCTCGGCGAGGCCGGGACCGAGATCGAGACGGTGGACGGCACCGGCGGCAGCGGACTCGGCTGGGTCGACGTCGGGCGCCGGCTCGCGGGCGAGGTCGAGGGGCCGTACTCGTGGTGGTCGTGGCGCGGCCAGGCCTTCGACAACGACACCGGTTGGCGCATCGACTACCACCTGGCGACGCCCGCTCTCGCGGCCAAGGCCGAGAACCACACCATCGATCGAGCGCCGTCGTACGCCGAGCGCTGGTCCGACCACGCACCCGTCGTCGTCGACTACGACATCTGATCTCTCCGACCCCCTGAGGACGTCATGACCGGCACCACCCCCTCCCCCGCATCCGCCGCCTCCGAGACGGTCGAGCCCCCTCGCGGCGCCGGCCGCCCCCGGCTCTTCTCCGGCATGCAGCCCTCCGCCGATTCGCTGCACATCGGCAACTACGTCGGGGCCCTGCTGCAGTGGCGCGAGCAGCAGTCGACCCACGACGCCCTCTTCTGCGTCGTCGACCAGCACGCCATCACCGTCGCCCAGGATCCCGCGACGCTCCGCGAGTCCACCCGGCGGACGGCCGCCCAGTACATCGCAGCGGGCATCGACCCGTCGCTGTCGACGCTCTTCATCCAGTCGCACGTGCCGGCGCACGCGCAGCTCGCCTGGGTGCTGAACACCCTCACCGGCTTCGGCGAGGCCAGCCGCATGACGCAGTTCAAAGACAAGGCGGCCAAGCAGGGCGCCGACTCGGCCTCGCTCGGCCTGTTCGCCTACCCCACGCTCATGGCGGCCGACATCCTGCTCTACGGCGCCGAGGTGGTGCCCGTCGGCGACGACCAGCGTCAGCACGTCGAGCTGACACGAGACCTCGCCACCCGCTTCAACTCCCGGTTCGGCACGACGTTCGTGGTGCCCGAGGCCACCATCCAGAAGGAGTCGGCGCGGGTCTACGACCTGCAGAACCCCGAATCGAAGATGAGCAAGTCGGCGGCCACCGAGTCGGGTGTGGTCTGGATGCTCGACGAGCCGTCGCGCACGGCGAAGAAGATCAAGTCGGCCGTCACCGACACGGAGCGCGAGATCCGCTTCGATCGGGGCGCCAAGCCCGGGGTGTCGAACCTGCTGACCATCCAGTCGGCGTTCACCGGGCGCGCCATCGCCGATCTCGAGCACGACTACACCGGCCGCGGCTACGGCGACCTCAAGAAGGACGTCGCCGAGGTGGTCGTCGAGACGTTCGCGCCGATCCGGGCGCGCGCGCTCGAGCTGCTCGACGACCCCGCCGAGCTCGACCGCGTGCTGGCCGGCAACGCCGATCGCGCGAACGAGCTCGCCCAGTCCACCCTCGACACGGTGTACGACCGCATCGGCTTCCTCCGCAAGGCCTGATCGTGCAGCCCTTCGTCCTCGAGTCCGACGCCGTGCGTCTGGCGGTGCCCGAGCGGGCGGACGTCGCCGCCATCGTCGACGCGTGCCGCGACCCCGAGCTGCAGAGGTTCACGACCGTCCCCGTGCCCTACGACGAGTCCGACGCCGAGTTCTTCCTCCGACGGATCGTCGATCACGGCTGGTCGACCGGGCGCGAGTTCACCTGGGGGCTCCGGTCTCCCGGGTCGTCGCTGCTCGTCGGCATGATCAGCCTGCGCTTCGCGGACGACGACATCGGCTTCTGGACGTCACCCGCCCATCGGGGTCGAGGTCTCATGACGGCCGCGGTCGCTCTCGTGGCCGACTGGGCGTTCGCTCACGGCGGGGTCGACGAGCTCTACTGGGAGGGGTTCGTCGACAACGACGGCAGCGCCGGCGTAGCCCGATCGACGGGGTTCCGGTACACCGGCGACGCCCCGGGTCTGCATCCGGCACGCGACGGCTCCCATCCGCTCTGCCGGACGGCTCGACTCCGTTCGAGCGACGACCGGTCGGTGAAGCCCGGGTGGCCCGTCGGCGTCTCCCCCTCGGAATACTCGCGCGACCCTGCGGTTGACATCCGTGGCCTCGACGAACCGATCGGCGAGACCGAACCGGAGAGACCATGACCACCCCCTCGAGCGCGTACGACGCCGCCATGCGGCGAGCGCTCGAGCTGGCTCTCCGTGGCACGTCCCTCGGCCCCAACCCCCAGGTCGGGTGCGTCCTCCTCCGCCCCGACCTGACGGTGGCGGCCGAGGGATGGCACCGCGGCGCCGGGACACCGCACGCCGAGGTCGACGCGCTCTCGAGGCTCGCGCCGGGCGAGTCCGCCGTCGGCCTCACGGCCGTCGTCAGTCTCGAGCCCTGCGATCACACCGGCCGGACGGGCCCCTGCAGCGAGGCCCTGATCGGCGCCGGGGTGTCGAGGGTCGTCTACGCCGTCTCCGATCCCGGCGAGTCGTCCTCGGGTGGTGCCGAGCGCCTCCGGCGGGCCGGGGTCGAGGTCGTGGCGGGCGTCCTCCGCGACGACGCCGAGGAGACCATCCGCCCCTGGCTCGTGGCGACCCGTGCGGGTCGCCCGTTCGTCACCCTCAAGTGGGCCTCCAGTCTCGACGGACGCGCCGCCGCGGCCGACGGCACCAGCCGGTGGATCACGGGCACGGCCGCCCGACAGCACGTGCACGAGCAGCGGGCCGCGCACGACGCCATCCTCGTCGGCACCGGCACCGTCCTGGCCGACGACCCCGGGCTCACCGCGCGCGGCGACGGCGGCGAGCTGCTCGCCGACCAGCCGCTGCCCGTCGTGGTCGGCCACCGGCCCGTCCCGGCCGACGCCGAACTCCGGAGACACCCGAGGGCTCTCGTCGAGACCGGCAGCCGAGACCTCGAGGCCGTGCTCGCCGACCTCTACGGGCGCGGCGTCCGCAGCGTGTTCGTCGAGGGCGGCCCGACCGTCGCCAGCGAGTTCGTGCGACGAGGCCTCGTCGACGACTACCTCGTCTACCTCGCCCCGACGCTCCTCGGCGGACCGCGCACGGCCCTCGGCGATCTCGGTGTGGCGAGCATCGACGGTCAGGTCCGTCTCGTGACGACCCGCGTGACCCCCCTCGGCGACGACGTCCTGATCGTCGCCCGTGCCCAGCCCCGGAGAACACCATGACCGCCTCGCCCGCCGCCTCGCCCCAGATCACCTTCGAGGTCGAGACCACCGTGCCGACCCGGCACGGCACGTTCGCCTTCCGCGCGTACCGCGACCTCGTCACGGGGGCCGATCACGTCGCCGTCGTCGCGACCGGCCCCGACGGTCGTGCTCCCGGCGACGGTGCGCTCGTGCGGGTGCACTCCGAGTGCCTGACCGGCGAGGCCTTCGGGTCGCTGAAGTGCGAGTGCGGTCCGCAGCTCGACGCCGCCCTCGACACGATCCACGAGCACGGCGGCGTGGTCGTCTATCTGCGGGGCCACGAGGGCCGCGGCATCGGTCTGATCGACAAGCTCCGCGCCTACCGGCTGCAGGAAGACGGTCTCGACACCCTCGACGCGAACCTCGCCCTCGGGCTGCCGGCCGACTCCCGGCAGTACGGCGCGGCGGCGGATGTGCTGCGCGACCTCGGCATCCACGAGATCCGGCTGCTCAGCAACAACCCGGAGAAGAGCCGCCAGCTCGTCGAGCACGGCATCGCCGTCTCCGAGCTCGTGCCCCTCGTGGTCGGCGTCGGCACGTTCAACGAGGGCTACCTCGACACGAAACGCGACCGCATGGGCCACCAGCTGCCCGGGCACCTCCCCACCGACGGCTGAGCACCACTCACGAAGGCGCTAAACTGAACGACGGCTGTCACGAGCGGCCACACCCCACCGGCGTCGTGCGCCCCTGCTGATCCCCGGCCGACGCACGTCCACGACCGAGCCGTTGAGTGCCCCACCCGGCCCCGCTCCGCCGTCGTCGCCGGCATCGTCCTCCCCGCCGCTCCGGAGTCCCCCCATGTCGTCATCAGCCGTCGCCTCGTCGACGCAGCCCGCACCTCCTGCCAACAAGCGCTCGCGCGTCATCATCGCGAGCCTCGTCGGCACGTCCATCGAGTTCTACGACTTCTACGTCTACGCGACGGCCGCCGTCCTCGTCTTCCCGACCGTCTTCTTCGCGAACGACGACCCCGCCGTCGCGCGCCTCGCCTCGTTCGCCGTCTTCGGCGTCGCCTTCATCGCCCGACCCGTCGGCTCGATCGTGTTCGGCCACTTCGGCGACCGCATCGGCCGCAAGGGCACCCTCGTCGCCTCCCTCCTCACGATGGGCATCGCGACGGTGCTGATCGGCTGCATCCCCGCCGGCACGACGCCCGGCTGGGCCGTCGCGGGCCCCGCGTGCCTCGTCGTGCTGCGCTTCTGCCAGGGTCTCGGCCTCGGCGGCGAGTGGAGCGGCGCGGCGCTGCTGGCGACCGAGAACGCCCCGAAGAACCGACGGGCGATCTACGGCACGTTCCCCCAGCTGGGCGCGCCGATCGGCTTCATCATCGCCAACCTGCTGTTCGTGCTGCTGAACACCACCCTGACCGAAGAGCAGTTCATGGCCTGGGGCTGGCGGCTGCCGTTCCTGGCGAGCGCCCTGCTGGTGATCATCGGGCTCTACGTCCGCTTCAAGCTGATCGAGACCCCGGCGTTCCAGAAGGTCGTCGACTCGGGTTCGGTCGCGAAGCTGCCCCTGGCCCGCGTCTTCACGACGAGCTGGCGCCCGCTGATCCTCGGCACGTTCATCATGCTGGCCACGTACACGCTGTTCTACCTGATGACGACCTTCACCCTGACCTTCGGCACGGCCGATGCCGCCGGCGACCCGGCGGGTCTCGGCATCCCCCGCACGCAGTTCCTGTGGATGCTCATCCTCGGGGTCGTCTTCTTCGGCGTCTTCACCCTCGTCTCCGGGCCGCTCGCCGAGAGGTACGGACGACGGGCGATGCTCATCTGCGTCACGGCCGGCATCCTGGTGTTCGGGTTCCTGTTCGCCCCGCTGTTCGCCGGCGGCGTGCTCGGCGCGCAGGCACTGCTGATCATCGGCTTCGTGCTGATGGGGCTCACCTTCGGCCCCATGGGCGCGGTGCTGCCCGAGCTGTTCCCGACCAGCGTCCGGTACACCGGCTCGGCGATCAGCTACAACGTCGCGAGCATCCTCGGCGCGGCCGTGGCCCCGTTCATCGCCGTGTGGCTCTGGACGGCTGCAGGCGGCAGCACCTGGCTCGTCGGGCTCTACCTCTCGTCGATGGCCGCTCTGACGCTCGTCGCGTTGATCCTCAGCCGCGAGACCCGCGACGTCGACTACGAGGCCGTCGACTGACAGGTGCCGGGGCCGCCGACGAAGTACGGTCGTCTCAGGCGGTCCGTCGGCCGCCCCGGTCACCCGCCGCGCGCCGCGCGGCCTCCAGGCACGAGAGGCACCATGAGCTCCGACACGAGCGCGCGCACCCCGACGACCCCTGCCGAGGAGGCGCGGGTCGACCCCCCGAGGGCGCGCCGCGGTCTCGGACGCCGTCGCCCTCCCGAGGGGCCCCGTGCCACGTTCCGTCAGCTGCTGCCGTACCTCTTCGAGCACAAGAAGGTCATGACGGTGATCATCGTGCTCAGCGTGCTGGGCGCCGCGGCCTCGCTCGGTCAGCCGCTGCTCGTACAACGGGTGATCGCCGTCGTCGAGCAGGGCGGGGCCCTGGGCTCGCTCGTCTGGGCCCTCGTGGGCCTCGTGGTCGTGGCCGGTCTGCTGAGCGGGTTCCAGCACTACCTGCTGCAGCGCACCGGCGAGGGCGTCGTGCTCTCCAGCCGGCGCCGCCTCGTCGGGCGCATGCTGCGACTGCCGGTCAGCGAGTTCGACTCCCGCCGCACGGGCGACCTCGTCTCGCGGGTCGGTTCGGACACCACGCTGCTGCGCGCCGTCCTGACGCAGGGCCTCGTCGAGGCGATCGGCGGCAGCCTCACCTTCATCGGCGCCCTGGTCGGCATGTTCCTGATCGACCCCGTGCTGCTCGGACTCACCGTGCTGGTCGTCGCCGTCTCGGTGCTCGTCGTCGTGCTGCTCTCGGGGCGCATCCGGGTCGCGAGCCGACAGGCGCAGGAGAAGGTCGGAGACCTCACGGCGGCCGTCGAACGGGCCATCAGCTCGGTCCGCACCATCCGGGCGTCGGGGGCCACCGAGCGCGAGGTCGCCGCGGTCGAGCTCGACGCCGTCGGGGCCTACGAGCGGGGGCTGCAGGTCGCCCGGATCTCGGCGCTCGTCGTGCCCATCTCGTCGATCGCGCTGCAGGCCTCGTTCCTGGTCGTGCTCGGAGTCGGGGGCTTCCGTGTCGCCAGCGGCGCCATCGAGATCGCGTCGCTGGTGTCGTTCGTGCTCTTCCTCTTCCTGATGATCATGCCGCTCGGCCAGGCGCTCGGCGCCGTCCTCAGCGTGAACCAGGCGCTGGGCGCCCTCGGTCGCATCCAGGAGATCCTCGACCTCCCGTCGGAGGACCACGATGACCGCCGCACGGCCGCCGACCTCGCCGGTGTCGCCCGCGTCGAGACCACCGACGCCGTGACCTTCGACGACGTGCACTTCCGCTACCCCGCGGCACCGGACGCAGCGGCCGGCGGGGTCGACGGCGTCGTGCCGGACGACGACCTCACTGTGCTCCGCGGGGTCAGCTTCTCCGTCCCCGCCGGCGGGCGCACCGCTCTGGTCGGGCCGTCGGGCGCGGGCAAGAGCACCATGCTGGCGCTCATCGAGCGCTTCTACGACCCGACGGCGGGAGTCGTTCGGATCGACGGGGTCGACCTGCGCGCCCTCGACCGCGACGAGCTGCGCTCGCGCATCGGGTACGTCGAACAGGACGCCCCCGTGCTCGCCGGCACCATCCGCGACAACCTGACCCTCGGCTCGCCGGGCGCCACCGACGACGACTGCCGACGGGTGCTCGAGGCCGTGAACCTCACCGCGGTGCTCGATCGCGGCGACGAGGGCCTCGACGCGCAGGTCGGCGAAGACGGCGTCATGCTCTCGGGCGGCGAGCGCCAGCGTCTCGCGATCGCCCGCACCCTGCTCTCCGCCCCGCCCATCCTCCTGCTCGACGAGTCGACGTCGAGCCTCGACGGCGTCAACGAGCAGCGTCTGCGTGGCGCGATCGACGCCGTGGCGGAGGACCGCACGCTGATCGTCATCGCCCACCGACTGTCGACCGTCGTCGACAGCGACCAGATCGTCGTCGTCGACGGCGGGCGGGTCGTCGGGGTCGGCACGCACTCCGAGCTGGTGGTCAGCACGCCGCTCTACCGCGACCTCGCGAAGCACCAGCTGCTCGTCTAGCGGCGAGCCGGGGCCGCTGGGGCCGCTGGGGCTCGAGGGTCAGCGGGTGCCGCGCCGTGCCTCCTCGATGACCTCGAGCGCTGCGACCGCGTCTCGCGGGTCGACGGGCACCTCGGCCTCGCCCCGCAGCGCTGCGGCGAGGCGGCCGTAGAACAGCGGGTAGCGGCCCCGCTCGGTGGGCACCACCCGGGCGTCGTCTCCGATGCCGATCGTGCCGTGCCGTGCCGGGTCGACGAGTCCGTAGGCGTCGTCCGCGGGCGACAGACCGTCCGCGAGCTGCGCCTCCTGCGGGTCGAGACCCGAGACGACGTAGGCGCCCTCCGATCCGAGCACCCGGAGGCGCGGGCCGGGCTGCGCGGCGACGTGACTCATCCAGAGACGCGAACGGACGCCGCTCTCGTGGCGCAGCGACAGCAGGACGTCGTCGTCGGCCGTCGCGGTGGGCCGACGCGTCGCGATCTCGGCGTGCACGTCGGAGACCGGGCCGAAGAGCCGCAGCGCCTGGTCGACGAGATGCGGGCCGAGGTCGAAGAGGATGCCGCCGCCGTCGGCGACCGTGGCGGAGGACTTCCAGCCCGCGCGGTTCGCGGTCTTCCACGGCTCGAAGCGGGACTCGAAGGTGTGCACGTCGCCGAGCGCCCCGTCGGCGATCAGCCGCGACGCCGTCAGGTAGTCGCCGTCCCATCGGCGGTTCTGGTAGACGGTGAGCAGTCGGTCGGAGCTCTCGGCCTGCGCGATCAGCGCGCGAGCCTCGGCGGCGGAGGTCGCCACCGGCTTGTCGACCACGACGGCCGACCCGGCACGGAGCGCCTCGGCGGCCACGTCGGCGTGCGTCGCGTTCGGGGTCGCGACGACGACGAGGTCGAGCCCCATGCCCGCGAGGTCCGCGCTGGAGGCCACGACCGCTGCGGCGGGGTGCCGATGCGCAGCGTCGGCCGCGCGATCGGCGTCTCGCGTGACGACGGCCGCCACGTCGTAGTCGGGGTCGGCGGCGAGGAGGGCGCCGTGGAACACCCGCCCGGCGAGCCCGAAACCGACGATGCCGACCCGGATCGGCGCCCCGCTCACGACTCGACCCCGAGATCGGAGCGGGTGACGAGCGTCGCGCCCGCCTCCGACATCTCGGCCAGTGCGGCTTCGCTCGAGACGGGGGCGACACCGGCGACGAGATCGGTCACGACCCGGACGGCGAGCCCGGCGGCCACGGCGTCGAGCACCGACGCCCGCACGCAGTGGTCGGTGGCCAGCCCGACGACGTCGAGCGAGTCGACGCCCCGAGCCCGGAGCACCTCGGCGGCGCTCTCGCCGTCGGCCGTCACGCCCTCGAACGCCGAATACGACGGGCTGCCCGTGCCCTTCGTGAGATGCACGTCGATCGACGACGCGTCGAGCGCCGGATGGTAGTCGGCGCCGGTCGTGCCGCGGACGCAGTGCACCGGCCACGAGTCGACGTAGTCGGGCTGCTCGGAGAAGTGCCCGCCGTTGTCGCTCTCGGCCTCGTGCCAGTCGCGGCTGGCCAGCACGAGGGCGTAGTCGCCTGCCGCGAGCGCCAGGTGCTCGGCGACCCCCTCGGCGACGCGGGTGCCGCCTGCCACGCCGAGCGCGCCTCCTTCGGTGAAGTCGTTCTGGACGTCGATGACGAGGAGTGCTCTGACCATGCGCTCATTCTCCTGACAGATCGGCGCCGCAGCGGTACACGGCCGCCGTCAGCGTGTCGAGTGCGGCGCGGGCGTCGTCGCGCACGTCGCCGATCGCGTAGAACGCGAAGGCGAGTCGGGTGCCGTCGGCGGAGTCGATGCTGCCCGCCAGCGTGTAGGCCGTGTCGATCCAGCCCGTCTTCGCGTGCACGGAGCCGGCCGCGACCGCGTTGTCGCCGGTGAAGCGACTCGCGAGGGTGCCCGTGCGCCCCGAGATCGGCAGCGAGTCGTAGACGACGCCGAGGCCGTCGCGGCGGTCGGCCACGGCGATCATCAGCCTCGCCACGACCGTCGAGGGGACCGCGTCGTTCTCGCTCAGCCCCGATCCGTCGATGATCGTCGTGGTCGAGGTGTCGAGCCCGTACGTCGACGACAGCACCGAACGGTAGAGGGGCGTCAGCGAGGCGGACGACCCGTCGGCGCCCGACGCCCGCGACGAGGTCCGTGCGAGCATCTCGGCGAGCGTGTTGTCGGAGGTGGGCAGCAGCTGCGAGATCAGGGTGGAGACGGGCTGCGACGCGACCTCGCCCAGCACGGTGGCGCTGCTCGAGGCGCCCTGCGACATCGCCGCGGTGTCGGCCCCCGCGACCCCCGCGGAGACCAGCGCGGCCCGGAAGGCGTCGCCGGCGCGAGCGACGGGGTCGGTGCTGCGCGGGCTGGTCTGCGCGGCGGGGTCGGCCCGGTCGCCGTCGACCATCAGCGCCGTCACCTCGGAGTGGTAGCCGATGGTCTGCTCGGAGCGCTTCCAGGAGGGGTCCCACTCGTCGGCCTGACTCCAGTAGGTGGCGTCGAGAGTGATCCGCGAGACGGGGGCGTCGCCCAGCCGGGTCTTCACCTGCGCGGCGAGGTCGGCGAGCGTCGGCGCCCCGGCGTACACGCTGCCGCCGGAGGGGACGGCGCTGAGCGTGGCGTCGCCACCGCCGACGAGGGCGATCGCGCCGCTGCCGACGTCGCCCGTCACCCTGGTGGTCAGACGATGGTCGGGCCCGAGCACCGCGAGGGCGACCGCGCTCGTCAGGGTCTTGAGGACGCTGCCCGTGCGGGCGGGCGTCGATCCGTCTCGGTCGAACAGCACCTCGCCGGTCGCGGCGTCGACGACGGTGCCCTCGAACTGCGCGAGGCGGGGGTCGGCGGCCGCGGCGGCGACCGAGCAGGAGCGCACCGGGGCCGCCGTCGGAGTCGCGGTCGGCGTCGGGGTCGTCGGGGCCACGTCGGGTGCCGCCGTCGGGGTGTCGTCCGCGGTGGGCTCAGGTGTCGCACGGGGCGAGTCGGTCGGCGACGAGGTCGAGACGGTCGGCTCGCCCGGCGTCGTGATGGCCCCGGCCGCGACCGCTCCCCCCGCCAGCAGGGCGATCGCGGTCACGACCGCGGTCACGCGCACCCCTCGGGGGTGCTCGTCGAGGAGGCGCGCGAGGGTTCTCCGCGGACCGCCGCGTCGGTCACGCGGACGTTCTCGGGGTGCGTGGTCGTCCATCGCAGCCAGTGTACGAAACCGTCGCCGCGCCTCCTACCCGTGCCTGTTACTCGCCGGGATAGCGGACCCCGATCTGCTTCCGCATCTCGTCCATGGTGCGCATGACGTCGACGATGCCCTCGGCCGTGAGCAGGGGGCTCTCGGTCTCGCCCGCCGAGACGACGCGCTCGAGTTCGATGGCCTGGTGGTGCATGCCGCGGAGGGACCCCTCGTCGGAGTCGAAGCGCTCGATGACGGCGTCGTCGCTGTCGTACACGGTGAAGCCGACGGGGGTGTACCAGGTCGCGTCGATCTCGACGCGACCGGCCGTGCCGTGCACGACGGCGACGTTGTGCCCCGTCGAGTCGAGCGCCGAGTACAGCTGCGCCGAAGCGCCGCTCGCATAGCCGAGGGTCACCGAATGGCGGGCGTCGACGCCCTGGTCGCTGAGGACCCCGACGGTCGCGATGTCGGTCGGGGCGCCGAGCAGATCGTGGGCGAACGACACCGGGTAGACGCCGAGGTCGAGCAGCGCGCCGCCGCCGAGCGCCGGGTCGTTGAGGCGGTGGCGCGGGTCGGTCGGCAGGGACTGCAGGTGCACGGCCGTCAGGAGGCGCACCTCGCCGATGGTGCCGGATCGCACGATCGCCCGCAGTCGCGCGCTCTGCGGGAGGTAGCGGGTCCACATCGCCTCCATCGCGACCACGCCGGCGGCGGACGCGGCGTCGAGGACCGTCTGCGCCTCGGCGGCGTTGACGGTGAAGGCCTTCTCGACGAGCACGTGCTTGCCGGCGGCGATCGCGAGCAGGGCCTGCTCGGCGTGGAAGACGTGCGGAGTCGCGACGTAGACGGCGTCGACGGTCGGGTCGGCCACGAGGTCTTCGTAGCTGCCGTGCGCGTGGTCGATGCCGAACCGGCCGGCGAACTCGTCCGCCTTGGCCTGGTCGCGCGAACCGACGGCCGAGACGGCCAGGCCGGCCCCCAGCAGGTCGGAGGTGAAGGCCTGGGCGATGCCGCCCGCGCCGAGTATTCCCCATCGAATCGTCATGACACCTGTCTACCAGCCGCCCGGTCGGACTCCGACACCCTCAGCTGCGCGATGCGCGCCTCCAGCAGGTCGGCCGTGACGGCCAGCTCGACCGCCCAACGCCCCGGGTCGGACGACCACCTCATCAGATCGAGCAGCTCGTCCTCGTCGATGAGTCGGAGGGAGGCGACCCTGTCGGCATTGCGCTCCATCCGCAGGTCGATGAGCGGGACGCCCGTCTCGTACTCGTCTCGCTCGGCGTGGACGAGCTCGTGCGCGAGGACGGACCGCTCGAGCGCGCCTCGCATCCGGGGCTTGATGAGGATGGCGCCGAGCTGGGGTACGTACCTGCCGAAGTCCGCTCGAAGCGGGTACTCGATGATCGGGACCCCCAGATCCGCCGCGTGCTCCCGCGGTACGTACTGAGTCACGGTGTGTGGTCGTCCTCCTCGACTTCGTGGGCGTCGCTCTTGGCCGCACTCGGCAGCGACTCGATGTCATCTTGACTGGAGCCACTGACAACGGCCCACGCAGGGTGATCGACCGGGGGCGCGGAGGTCGCGGAGGCGTCCGCCGCCGAGCTGACCCTGCGGAGCATCTCGCGGGCGATCTCGAGATCGGTGAAGTCCGTGATCTGCAGGGCTCGCGGAACGCTCAGCGTGCCCTCGATGTCGCCTGGCCGGAGGTAGCCGGCGGCGACGAGGGCCAGGAAGGGGCTGACCCCGTAGGCCCGTGCCACTCCGATGACCTGTTCCGCCTTGGGCTGCACCTCGCCCGAGACCCATCGACTCACGGTGGCCGTCGAGACGCCCGCGACACGGGCGATCTCGGATTGGTTGGGTACTCCGGCTTCGGGGCCGGCGATCGCAGTGAGGAAGGCCGACCAGGTCTGGGTGATCACGAGGAGACGCTACAGGTCTCGCTGCATACGTGCAACACATTTCCATATACGGAGCAGCAGTCCTGTGGGCATCCTGTCGCGACACGCCGCGTTCCGCCCACGGGACGCTGTTGCACACGTGGAGATGCGCCGTAGTGTTCCTCGTATGAACAAACCATCCGCACATGCAACACCGACCAGGGTCGACCGTCTGGTTCTGGACGTCGTCGCTCTGCACGAGCTGCGAAGGACTCACCAGATCGAGTCCGACGCCGAGCTGGCCCGGATGATCGGCGTCGACCGGACGACCCTCGCCCGGGTCGCAGCAGGCGGTCCGCCGTCCAACGGCTTCATGGCCCGGACCAAGCTGCTCTTCCCCTCGGCACCGCTCGACCGGCTCTTCGTCGTCGAACGACTGCTCGCCACCCGCCATCAGGTCGGGTCGGCACCACTCGGACTCCGCCACCGCTGAGTCCCGTGCACGCTCGCCACGACAACCGAGCACCTGCTTCCCCACACGGGGAGCGGCTCAGCGACCGCTGAGCCGAAGAAAGAGAAGAAACGGAGATTCACATTCCTGAATGGGGAGGCCACACGAATGGCCAGATACCCGCCTCGGCACTCGTACCCGTGCCGGCGACCCTCACCGGTTCCGGCTATCTGCGAAGCGACGCCGCCAGGCAGTACACCGCACTGAACAGTGCATTCCAGGCTCAGTTCGGGGCAGACCTCGTCATCACCGAGGGCTACCGGAGCTACGAGCGTCAGAAGTACCTCTACGACGGCTGGCTCAACGGTCAGCCGGGCTTCAACTACGCAGCAGAACCCGGAACGTCGAATCACGGGTGGGCGACCGCCTGCGACTTCGGCGCCGGCGTAGCCAGTTACGGCACACCTCAGAAGGCCTGGATGGACGCCAACGCGCCCACCTTCGGCTGGTCACCGACCGGCAACGGCTTCCCCTCCCGGGAGCCGTGGCACTTCGACTACATCCGGGCCTACGAGCCCATCACCGCACCTCCGACAGATACGAAAGAAGAAGACATGGACAAGCTCTACATCATCACTCAGGGAACCACGAGCCGCTGGGCTCCCGGCAGCAAGTTCCTCATCTCGAACGGACGCAGCCGGCTCGTGTCGACCGCCGATCTGGCCCTCGTCGGCCTGGCGCTCTCGGACGGCATCGAGGTCACGACATCGGAGATGGGTCGCGTGCTCGCGCTGCACAGCATCCCCGATTCGGGCAGCGTGTCGATCAACGACTTCGACCGCTACCGCAACATCAGCCTCGCGCTGAACGCGGACTCCCCCACCCCGAACATCCAGTACACCGTCTCGAGCAACCTCGAGGCCGTGAAGTCGGGTGTCGGAGCGATCCGGACCAAGGTCGGCGCCTGACGGACGACGACGAGGGAGGCCTCCGCTTCGGCAGGGGCCTCCCCTCCCTCTCCGGGGAGGAGCCGTGACCCTCCACCCCGTCGGCCCCTCGAGCTACGGCTCGCTCCGGGGTGTCGTCCAGTACGTGACGGACGAGACCGTCGCAGCGCAGGTCAATTCGCTCATCGCCGAGTCCGCAGGCGTCTTCGCGGACGGCGGCATCCTGTCGGTGAACGAGGGGCTCCGCTCACGACGCGACCAGGAGATCAAGCGGGCCGCATGGGAGGCGTTCGTCGACGGCGGCCCCTGGGCCCCGCTCGCGGCGGTGCCCTACACGTCGTCGCACGACCAGGCGCAGGGCGCCGGCCTCGACTTCGGCATCACACTGCCCGACGGGCGGAACCGGGCGCTCGAGGACGACGAGGCGGCCCACGCGTGGGTCGTCGCACGCGGACGCCTCCGAGGCATCCGCCATACGGGAAGGGACTTCCGACCGACGCCCGAATCCTGGCATTTCACGGGCGGATATCCCGCCTCCCTCAACCCCATCGATCCCGAGGAGGTCGACATGACACCAGAAGAGAAGAAGCAGCTCGCCGCCGTCCTGGACGCGGTCACCACGACGAAGAGCGCGGTCGGACGCGTCGAACGCCGCCAGGTGGTGATCGTCGACGCAGTTGTCAAGATCAAGGTCGCCGTGGGCGACGTCCGCCAGAAGGTCTTCCGGATGGCCACGACTCGGAGGCCGCCGGAGGACGGATCATGACCCCGGCCGACGAGCGGACGGCGACCGACTCCGAGGCGCAGCCGCCCTCCGTGCATGCCATCTGGTTCACGACCCAGCGCGTGCTGCGGACCATCGTCGCGGTGGGCATACCCGTCTTCCTGAGCTTCGCCCTGGTCCTGCCGCTGGTCATCGAGGCATTGGGGCTGCCCGTGTCGTCGGCGCTCTACGGGTGGCTCGTCGGGTTCGCCGCGACCACCACAGCGGTCGCGGGAGCGATCACCCGGGTGATGGCGGTGCCGGCGGTCAACAGCTGGCTCATGCGGATCGGACTCGGATCGGTGCCTCGCCCGACCGATCGGAACACGCGACCGGCGGAGCATTGACGACGACGCTCGTCACGGGCTCAGACGACGGAAGCCCCGGTCGGTGACGACCGGGGCTTCTGCGGAGCCGCTTTGGGGAATCGAACCCCAGACCTTCTCATTACGAGTGAGACGCTCTACCGACTGAGCTAAAGCGGCGGATACCGGCCATGGCCGACAACCAGTGCCTGTCGGCACGAATAGATACTGTACCGGATTCTCAGAGTTCGCGTGACACGAGGCGCCGCAGGTCGGCGAAGCTGTCGTCCATCCGGGCGCGGAGGCTGAACCGGTAGTCGCCGAGGTGCTCGACGTCGTCGTCTTCGATCCATTCGGCCCAGGCATGCCGCAGCGTGGCGATGACCACGAGCGCGACGAGGTGGGCGCGGCTCGCTACGGCCGCCGCACCGTCGACCCCGTCGGAGCCGTCGATGGTGGACGCCAGGCCGGCGTCGGCTGCGAGCCGCTGGGCGACGACCTCGGTCACCCGTTCTTCGAACACGCGGACCGACGCCATCCGCCGTGCGAACAGCTCGGGGTACGCGCGCAGCACGGCGCGGCGCCGCTGCACGAGCTCTCGGTCGCCGGTCGCCGTCGTCGCGGCGTGGTCGAGGAGGTGCACCAGACCGTCGAGGAGCGACCCGTCGTGATCGGAGACGAACGCCTCGAGCTCGGCCCCGTCGGAGAGCTGCGGCGGATCTCCGACCACGGCCTCCTCCTTGGAGGTGAAGTAGTTGAAGAACGTGCGGGGCGACACGTCGGCGCGTCGGCTGATCATGTCGACCGTGACGGCGTCGAGGCCGTGCTCGTTGATGAGATCGAGCACCGCGACCTGGATCGCCCGCCGCGTGGCCAGGCGCTTTCGCTCGCGGAGGCCAGGGGCGGCGGTCGGGTCGCTCATCCGGCCATCTTGCCTCACCTGACCGCGTGTCTGCTGATGGCGACGAGCATGGCCTCGAGTGCGAGGACAGGCGACACGTTCGACTCGATGCGACGGCGGGCGACCGCGATCGCGTCCATCACGGCGAGGGTGCTGGCCGGCGAGGAGGCGCGGGTCGCCTCGTCGAGACGCCCGCGCATGCTCTGGTTGACGGGGTCGTCACCGACGCCGAGGTGCAGGAGCAGGACGTCGCGGTAGAGCGAGAGCAGGTCGACCATGATGCGGTCGATGCCGTCGCGGAGGCTGCGCGTGGCACGGCGCTTCTGGTCGTCGTCGAGCGCCCGCAGCTGACTGCGGAGCGCCGGAGGCACCGTCCCGCCCGGCTCGACCCCGAGGGAACGCAGCGCACTGGCCCGCTCGTCGGCGTCGCGTTCGGTCGTGATGGCCTTGGCGTCGTCGCCGGCCACCGCGAGCAGCGTCGCCGCCGCCTGCACGGCGTCGGACACAGAGCGGATGGCGAGCGCGGTCTCGAGCGTCCGTCGGCGACGGTCGCGCGCCTCCGGGTTGGTGGCGAGTCGGTGCGCCATGCCGATGTGACTCTGAGCCTCGCGGGCCGCGACGACGGCCGTCTCGTGATCGACTCCGTCGCGACGCTCGATGAGGGCCGCGACGTCGGCCACCGAGGGGACGCGCAACCGCACGCCACGGACCCTCGACCGGATGGTCGGGATGAGATCGGCCTCGCTGGGCACGCAGAGGATCCAGACCGTGCGAGGCGGCGGCTCCTCCAGCGCCTTCAGCAGGAGGTTCGACGTGCGCTCGGTCATGCGGTCGGCGTCCTCGATGACGACCACCCGGTAGCGCCCCACCGACGGGGAGAACTGGGAAGCCGCGACCAGGGTGCGGACCTCGTCGATGGTGATGATGATGCGCTCGGTGCTCAGCACCGCGAGGTCCGGGTGCGAGCGGGCCCCGACCTGACGGATGGTCGCCTCGGCATCCTCGTCGCTGCGGGCCAGGAGCGCCGCAGCGAACGCGTAGGCGAGATTCGACCGCCCCGAGCCGGGCGGGCCCGTGATCAGCCAGGAGTGGGTCATCGACGAGTTGCCCGGTTCGGTCGAGGCCGCCGCACGCAGCGACTCGATGGCGTCGGCCTGACCGGTCAGGCCGTCCCAGAACGACGGTGTCGACACGGTCACTCCAGGAGGCCGGCGACTCGGTCGCGGATGAGCGACGCGATCTCCGCCTGCGGCAGAGACGCGTCGACGACCACGAACCGCTCGGGTTCGGACTCGGCCACAGCCAGGTACGCGGCACGGACGCGCGCGTGGAAGTCGGACTTCTCGGACTCGAGCCGGTCGTATTCGGTGCGGGCGCTGTCGAGCCGACGTCGCCCCTCGGCCTCGTCGAGGTCGAGCAGGACGGTGAGGTCGGGGGCCAACCCGTCGACCGCCCATTCGGACAGCGATCGGATCTCGTCTCCGCCGAGGACCCGGCCGGCACCCTGGTAGGCCACCGATGAGTCGATGTACCGGTCTTGCAAGACGACGTCGCCCCGGTCGAGGGCGGGCCGGACCAGCGTCTCGACGTGGTGCGCCCTATCGGCGGCGTACAGCAGGGCCTCGGCACGCGGGGCGATGTGACCGCGACGATGCAGGACGATCTCGCGGAGCTCGAGCCCGAGGTCGGTCCCCCCGGGCTCGCGCGTCCGCACGACGGACCTGCCGCTCTCGACGAGCCAGGCCTCGAGCAGACCGGCCTGCGTGGTCTTCCCCGATCCGTCGCCGCCCTCGAGCGTGATGAAGAGGCCCGCCACTACTCGGGCTTCTTCGCAGCTGCCGGCTTCTCGGCCGCAGCGGGCTTCGCCGCAGCGGGCTTCGCCGCAGAGGGCTTCTTCGCAGCAGCGGCCTTGGTCGCGGTCGCCTTGGTCGTGGCGGCCTTGGTCGTGGTCGCCTTGGTGGCGGCCGCGGGCTTCTTCGCGGCCGGCTTCTTGGCAGCCGGCTTCTTGGCAGCGGGCTTCTTGGCCGCCGGCTTCTTCGCAGGCCCCTTGGCGCGTTTGTCGGCGATCAGCTGCACAGCGCGCTCGAAGTCGACCTCCTCGACGGTCTCACCGCGGGGGATGGTCGCATTGGTCTCGCCGTCGGTGACATAGGGCCCGAAGCGACCGTCTTTGACCTTGATGGGCTTGCCGCTGACCGGATCGGCCTCGAACTCCTTCAGGGCGCTGCTGGCGCGCTTGGCACCGTACTTCGGCTGAGCGTAGAGCTCGATCGCACCGGCCAGGTCGATGTCGAAGATCTGATCCTCGCTGGTGAGCGACCGCGTGTCGGCGCCCTTCTTCAGGTACGGGCCGTAGCGGCCGTTCTGCGCCTGGATCTCCTCGCCGCTCTCGGGGTCGACACCCACGACACGGGGCAGGTCGAGAAGCCGGAGGGCGGTCTCGAGATCGACGGTGTCGACGTCCATGCTCTTGAACAGCGACGAGGTCCGCTCCTTCGGAGCGGCCTTCTTCGCCGGCGCCTTCTTCGGCTTCGCCCCGGTGCCTTCCGTCGCAGCGGGCGCGGGGGCCTCGACGACCTCGCCGGTGGCGGGATCCGCATCGACCTCCTCGGGAGTCCGCTCGGTCAAGTAGGGGCCGAAACGGCCGTCTTTCGCGATGACCTCCTTGCCGCTCTCGGGATTGACGCCGAGCACGCGATCGCCGATGACGGGCGCGTCGATCAGCTCACGAGCCTTCGCCGCGGTCAACTCGTCGGGAGCGAGGTCCTCCGGCACGTTCACCCGACGCGGAGTCTCGGGGTCCGAGCCCGGCGCCTCGAGGTAGGGGCCGTACCGTCCGATGCGGAGGGTGAGCCCCTCGCCGAGCGGTATGGAGTTGATGTCCCGTGCGTCGATGTCGCCGAGGTTGTCCACCACCTTGCGGAGACCACGGTGCTGCTCGTTGCCGAAGTAGAAGCCGTTGAGCCAGTCGACCCGATCGGCGCCGCCCCCGGCGATCAGGTCCAGGTCGTCTTCCATGCTCGCGGTGAAGTCGTACTGGACGAGGTCGCCGAAGTAGTCCTCGAGCAGTCTCACGACCGAGAAGGCGATCCAGTTCGGCACGAGCGCCGTGCCCCGAGGGGTCACGTAACCGCGGTCGACGATGGTCGACATGATCGCGGCGTAGGTCGACGGGCGACCGATGCCCAGCTCTTCGAGCGTCTTGACGAGGCTCGCCTCCGTGTAGCGGGGAGGAGCGCTCGTGTCGTGGCCCTTGGCCTCGACCGCGTCGAGGGCGAGGTTCTGCCCGACCGTCAGGGGCGGGAGCTTGGCGTCGGCCGGCTCGGCCGAGCCGTGGCGGTCCTCGTCGCGTCCCTCTTCATACGCGTTGAGGAACCCGCGGAACGTGATGACGGTTCCCGATGCGGTGAACTCCGCCAGGGTGCCCGCGCCGCTGCGCGGGGTGATCCCCTCGACCGCATCGGGGGTCGTGGCCGCCACGACGACGGACGCCGTGGATCCCTTGGCATCGGCCATCTGCGAGGCGACCGTGCGCTTCCAGATGAGGTCGTAGAGCTTCCAGTCGTTGCCGCGGAGGGTGGTCGACATCTCGGACGGCGTGCGGAAGGTGTCGCCCGACGGGCGAATCGCCTCGTGCGCCTCCTGGGCGTTCTTGCTCTTGCCCGTGTAGAGGCGGGGTTTGGCCGGAACGGTCTCGGCACCGTAGAGCTTCGACGCCTGGTTGCGGGCCGCATCGATCGCCTGCTGCGAGAGCGACGGCGAGTCGGTGCGCATGTAGGTGATGTGGCCGTTCTCGTAGAGCGACTGCGCGACGCTCATGGTCTGACGAGCCGAGAAACGCAGTTTCCGCGCCGCCTCCTGCTGCAGGGTCGACGTCGTGAACGGCGCTGCCGGACGACGCGTGTAGGGCTTCGACTCGACGGAGGTGACCTCGATCGTGACGCCGGCGGACTCGAGGGCCCGTGAGAGGGCGAGCGCGGTCGACTCGTCGAGTGAGACGGACTCGTTCTTCAGCTGCCCGCGGTCGTCGTAGTCGCGACCGCTCGCGACGCGTGAGCCGTTGATCCGCACCAGCTTCGACGAGAACGGGACCGACTCGGTCGAGGGCTCGAAGGTCGCGGTGAGGTCCCAGTAGGTGGCGGAGACGAAGGCGAGACGCTCTCGTTCGCGATCGACCACGAGTCGTGTCGCAGCCGACTGGACGCGACCGGCGGAGAGACCGGGGCCGACCTTCCGCCAGAGGACGGGCGACACCTCGAACCCGTAGAGACGGTCGAGGATGCGGCGGGTCTCCTGGGCGTCGACGAGCGCCGTGTCGAGCTCACGGGTGTTCTCCTGCGCCTTCTGGATGGCGTCCTTCGTGATCTCGTGGAAGACCATCCGCTTGACGGGGACCTTGGGCTTGAGCTCCTGCAGCAGGTGCCACGCGATGGCCTCGCCCTCGCGGTCCTCATCAGTCGCGAGGTAGAGCTCGTCGGCCGTCTTCAAGGCGCGTTTCAGATCGGAGACGGTCTTCTTCTTGGCGTCGGACACGACGTAGTAGGGCTCGAAGCCGTTCTCGACGTCGACGGAGAACTTGCCCAGCGAGCCCTTCTTCAGCTCGGGCGGCAGGTTCTTCGGCTCGATGAGGTCGCGGATGTGGCCGACGGATGCGAGGACCTCGTATCCGCTGCCGAGGTACTGGGCGATCGTCTTGGCCTTCGCGGGCGACTCGACGATGACCAGTTTCTTCGTGCCTGGCACGGGACTCCTTGGATTGTGGAACGTAGACGGCCGATCGAGACCGATCGGCGAGGCCGTCGGGGACGACGTCCCCTCCGGCGAGGGTGACGTGGTGGCTGCCGACAGGCACACCATACACACACCGCACGCGCGACTCGCTCACGGCGTCGCCGGTGACCCGACCGCCTCGGCGGGTGGCGGACCCGCCGTCGCGGACGCCGCCACGGGCAGGAGACCGAGTGTGCTCGACACCCTGACGGTGACGATGGATCCGTCCGTCTCGCAGGCCACGAGGGCGGCCCGGTTGGCCTCGGCCGCCCGGCTCGCGGCATCGCAGACGACCCCGGCCGTCAACCCTGAGGCCACGTCGGCGCCCGCCAGGGCCGAGGCGTCGGCGGCCCCTGCCACCCGACTGCGCTCGACCAGGACCCGCGCCGTGCCCGTCACGGCGAGCACCAGCGCGACGATCATCAGCAGCAGTCCCACGGCGACGACGGACGCCGATCCCCCGTCGTCGCCGGGCAGGAGGCGCGGGTGCGGTGTCGAGGTCATCCGCCGGCCCTCGGGGCGCAGCTCCGACCGGTCAGCTCGAGACCCTCGACGGGCCCGAGTGCCACCACCCGCGTGAGCCGGATGCAGACCAGATCGCCCTCCGACGACGTGGAGACGCTCGCGCCCGGTGCGAGAGCCGCGAGCGTCGCCGGCACGGCGTCGCTGCCGCCTCGGGCCGTCTGCCGCGCGACCACAGCCGCGGCGTCCGACAGGCGGATGGCCTGCATCCCCGCGCCGGCGCCCACGAGGGCGAGACCGACGACGGACAGGAGCGCTGGCACCACCACGGCGAACTCGGCCGTGACGCTGCCGACGTCGGACGGGAACCGGCTGCGCCCCGGTGCGACGCAGGCCATGTCAGCCCACCGTCAGGGCGGACCGGACGAGATCGGACAGGGTGCCCCGCACCTCGTCCGAACGCATGATGACGACCAGGAGACCGGCGAACCCCACCGCGGCCATGATGACGATCGCGTATTCGGCGGTCGCCGCGCCGTCGTCGGCCGCGAGCAGGCGACGGAGCGGGCCGGCGCGGCGACTGCCGTCCCGGCCGGTGAGGACGGTCGTGTTCCGGGTGTCGAGGGCGGGATGCGGTGTCATGGGGTTCCTTACTCTCTGCAGGACCACTCGGTGTGGCGTGGTCCGAGTCTCCGGCGTCGCCGCGACCGACCGGCGTCGGCACCGGCGACGCTGGGGATCGGTCTCACCAGCTCGCCGTTGTGGAGGAGACGAGCGAGACGACGAGCGGCACGACGGCGACGACCAGGAACGCCGGCAGGACGCAGAGGCCGAGCGGCAGCATGAGGGTCGACCCGAGTCGTGCGGCGGCCGACTGGGAGTCCGCGGCACTGCGGAGTCGCCGTTCACGGGCGGTCGCCCGGAGCAGCTCACCGGCGGGGGCACCGGCCCGGCGCGAGAGATCGAGCACCTCGAGGCAATCGCGCTCGGCGTCGTCCTCCACTGCGACCCCGGACCCGTCCGCATCAGCCGACGGGAGCAGCTCGAGGGCGGACCGCACGAGCGCGAGCCCCGAGTCCCACGACGCACCGCCCGAGACCGCGACGGCCAGCAGTTCCAGGCGCAGACCGGGGACGGGCCCCTCGGGCGTGGCACCGCGGACGAGTCGTGCGTTCCAGGCCCGAGCGAGGGCCACGAGGCCCGCGCCGACCGCGAGGCAGCCCCAGCCGACGGGCGTGCCGACCAGCACGCCCGCCGTGTCGAAGCCCATGCCCATGGAGAACAGCAGACCCACCGGCGGCAGCGCCAGCACGATGCGCCCCGTCGAGCGAGGCCCGCTCAAGGCCACCTCGACGTCGCGCCGCGCCGCCTCGGCTGCGCGAAGGCCCGCCACGAACGTCCGCAGGCAGTCGGCCAGGGGCGCACCGCTGCGCTCCGCGACGAACCACGCACAGGCGACCTGCCTCCAGTCGAGCTCGTGACGCGGGCCGTCGGGCGCGCGTGCGAAGGGTCGTCCGCCCAGAACCGCCGCGAGCGCCTCCGAGATCGGCATGCCGGTCACGGCCTCGGTCGCGACGGCGAACGTCACCTCGCGGACGGGCCCCGGAGGCTCCGACTCGGCGACATGCCGCCAGGCCGAGGCCGGGACGACGCCGGCGGACAGCAGCACGGCGACGCGCTCGACGACCGTCGAGGCGGGGGTGACGGTGACGAGACGGCGCCGCCGCTCAGGCGGCACGACGAGCGAGCCCCGCCCGAGCCGTCAAGGCGCCGTCCGCATCGAGCACGAGGTGCCCGATCTGGGCGAGACGCCGACCCTCGGCGGTCCGCTCCAGATGGAACACGGCGTCGAACGCGCTGACGGCCTGTCGCGCCAGCGCCGCGGGGCTGAGCCCGGCGACCGCGCCCAGCGCCTCGAGACGGGCGGGGACGTCGGCCAGACCGTTCGCGTGCAGAGTGCCGGCACCTCCGTCGTGCCCGGTGTTCAGGGCCGACAGCAGATCGCGCACCTCCACTCCGCGGCACTCCCCCACCACGAGTCGGTCCGGGCGCATGCGCAGCGCCTCGCGCAGCAGACGGGCGAGATCGACTCCACCGACGCCCTCGAGGTTGGGCTGACGCGTCTCGAGCGAGACGACGTGCGGATGATCGATCCGGAGCTCGGCCACGTCCTCGATGGTCACGATCCGATCGGTCGGATCCGCTTCGGCGAGGAGACTCGACAGGAAAGTGGTCTTCCCCGCCCCGCCCGCCCCTGTGATGAGGATGTTCGCGCGCCGGCCCACGCACCTCCTGACCTCGCTCTCGTCGACGTCGTCGAAGAACCCCTGCGCGGAGAGCCCGTCGAGCGTGAGGGGCGTCCGGCGCGGCAGGCGGATGGAGAGGAGGGTGCCCGCCGTCGACACGGGCGGCAGGACGACATGGACCCTGATGCCGGCGTCGAGGCGCACGTCGACGCAGGGGCTGGCCTCGTCGACGTGTCGACCGCCCGCCGCCACGAGTCGTACCGCGAGATGCCGTGCGATGTCGTCGGACAGGTGGATGCGACCGTCGGGCAGGAGGCCGTGGCCGCGATCCACCCAGGTGCCCCCTCCGCCGTTCACGAAGACGTCGGTCACGCCCGGCTCGTCGATGATCTCGCGCAACGGGCCGAAGGGAGCCCCGCGAGACGAGCCGGGCAGGCTCTGTACCCCGTTCACGCCCGTTGTACCCCGATGATCGAGACGGCCGCGCGACGCCGCGGGGACGAAGCGCCCCAGGTCGACTCCGCGGGTGACCGACGGGTGATCGACGGGACGCGGCGAGGGGGCGGCAGGGGCGGCCGAGAGGGTGGTCGAGGTCTGGATCGGAGTCATAGCCGGACGCTAGAGGACACGCCACCGGAGCAGACGGTTCGGTGCATCGCCTGGGGACGACGACGCCATGCCGACGATGTGGAGGGGTGATCGCCCTCACCCGCGGAGGGTGATCTCCGGGTTAAACGAAGAGGGGCGGCGCCGATTGGGGGGAACCGGCGCCGCCACCGCAACACGCGATTGGGGGGAATCAACGCATTGCGAGTCGGAACTGAATCCGACTGCGTTAACTGTACCCCAGGATGGGCCCGCCTCGCCACGCGCGACACGTCGATCTTCCGTGATCGGACAGGCCTACCCGGAAAGACCCCGGGGGTAGTCTCGCTTCCTGTGCGGGTCAGCCCGCGCCTCCCGCAACGACGCGAAAGGTCCGACATGGCCGACGGAACCCCGACCCCTCCGAGAGAGGCGTCCACGTTCGCCCCCGACCCGGTGTTCGCCTCGAACGCCGTCGCCACCCGCGATCTGGCCGATCGCGCGCACGCGGACCGGTCGGCCTTCTGGGCCGAGCAGGCCGACGCGTGCGTGACGTGGGGTCGCCGACCGACCGAGACCCTCGACTGGTCCGATCCCCCGTTCGCACGGTGGTTCGCCGACGGCACGCTGAACGTCGCCTACAACTGCCTCGACCGGCACGTCGAGGCCGGCCACGGTGAGCGCGTCGCCCTCCTCTGGGAAGGCGAGCCCGGTGACGCACGCGCGGTCACCTACGCCGAGCTGACGGCCGACGTGAAGCGGGCCGCCAACCTGCTGTCGTCGCTGGGCGTCGGGCCGGGCGACCGGGTGGTCGTCTACCTGCCGCAGATCCCGGAGGCGGTGGTCGCCATGCTCGCGGTCGCCCGGTTGGGCGCGGTGCACTCGGTCGTGTTCGGCGGCTTCAGCGCCGAGAGCCTCCGCGCACGGATCGACGACGCCGAGGCCACGCTGGTGATCACCGCCGACGGCGGGTGGCGGAAGGGCAGCGTCTCGCCCCTCAAACCAGCGGTCGACGCGGCACTGGCGCTCGGCGGGCGGTCGACGGTCGAGAACGTGCTGGTGATCAGGCGGGGCGAGAACGCCGTCGACTGGGTGGAGGGGCGTGACCTCTGGTGGCACGAGGCCCTCGAGGGCGTCGAAGCGGAGCACACCGCCGAGATGTTCGAGGCGGAGCATCCGCTGTTCATCCTCTACACCAGCGGCACGACGGGCAGACCGAAGGGCATCCTCCACACGTCGGGCGGTTACCTGACCCAGGTCGCCTACACGCACAGGAACGTGTTCGACCTCCGCCCCGAGACCGACGTCTACTGGTGCACCGCCGACGTGGGCTGGATCACCGGGCACAGCTACGTCGTCTACGGGCCGCTCGCCAACGGGGCGACCCAGGTGCTCTACGAGGGCACACCCGACTCCCCCGGCCCCGGGCGCTGGTGGGATCTCGTCGAGAAGTACGGGGTGACCATCCTCTACACGGCGCCCACGGCCATCCGCGGGTTCATGAAGGCGGGGCGCGAGATCCCACAGGCTCGCGATCTGACGTCGCTGCGCCTCCTCGGATCCGTCGGCGAGCCCATCAACCCCGAGGCGTGGCTCTGGTACCGCGAGGTGATCGGGTCGGGGACGACGCCCATCGTCGACACCTGGTGGCAGACCGAGACGGGCGCGATGATGATCTCGCCCCTGCCCGGAGTGACGACGACGAAGCCCGGCGCCGCCCAGACCCCCGTGCCCGGCATCGTCGTCGACGTCGTCGACGACCAGGGCGTGCCGGTGGCGGACGGCGAGAGCGGCCTCCTCGTGGTCACGGAGCCCTGGCCGTCGATGCTCCGCGGCATCTGGGGCGACCGCGACCGGTACGTCGAGACCTACTGGGGCCGCTTCGGCGACCGCTACTTCGCCGGAGACGGCGCCCGACGCGACGACGACGGCGACATCTGGCTGCTCGGCCGCGTCGACGATGTCATGAACGTCTCGGGGCATCGCCTGTCGACCGCCGAGATCGAGTCGGCGCTGGTGTCGAATCCGCTCGTCGCCGAATCCGCCGTCGTCGGAGCCGCCGACGAGACCACGGGTCAGGCCGTCGTCGCGTTCGTAGTTCTCCGCGACAAGAAGAGGCGGAGCGTGACCCCCGAGGAGGCGGTGGCCCGGTTGCGAGCGCACGTCGCCGACCGCATCGGCGCCATCGCCCGCCCGCGCACGATCGTGCTGGTCGACGAACTGCCGAAGACCCGCTCGGGCAAGATCATGCGACGACTCCTGCGCGACGTCGCCGAAGGACGCGAGGTCGGCGACACCACGACGCTCGCGGACTCGGCGGTGATGGGGGTCATCACCGCCGAGATGCGCTGAGCCGCAGGGTCAGGCCAGGGGGCGGACCTCGAGGACGATCTCGACCTCGACGGGCGAGTCGAGAGGGAGGACGGCCACGCCGACCGCGCTGCGGGCGTGGATGCCCGCGTCGCCGAACACCCGGCCGAGGAGCTCGGACGCGCCGTTGATCACACCGGGCTGACCGCTGAACGCCGGGTCGGAGGCGACGAAGCCCGTCACCTTGACGACGCGCACGACGTCGTCGAGCGAATCGAGCACGGAGGCGGCCGCCGCGAGGGCGTTCAGTGCCGACGTGGCCGCGTACTCCGTGGCCGCGGCGGGGTCGACCAGACCATCGCCCTCACCGACCTTGCCCGTCGCGGGCAGAGCGCCGTCGACGAAGGGCAGCTGACCCGCCGTGTAGACGTACGAGCCGGTGCGCACGGCGGGGACGTAGGCGCCTGCGGGCGTCGCGACCGCGGGGAGAGCGAGCCCCAACTCGGCCAGACGGGCGGCGACGTCGGCCATCAGTCGTCCTGCTTCTGACGCTTGAACCAGGCGACCGGGCCGCCCTCGGGCCCCTGCGTCACCTGCACGAGCTCCCAGCCGTCACTCCCCCAGTTGTTCAGGATCGCGGTGCTGTTGTGCACCATCAGCGGCGTCGTCATGTACTCCCAAAGGACCATTTGTCGTTCCGTTCAGCTTGGTTTTCCGGGTTGTCACTTACCCTGATCTTATGTCTGACCCAAAATCGAAGCCGACGTCCGTCGTCGGCGCGCTCTTCGGCTTCGTCGGCTTCAGCGTCCTGGCCGGTCTGCTCGTCACCATCGGTGTGACACCCGCCATCGCCGTCGCCGGCATGACCGCATCCAGCTCCATCGGCGTCTTCGAGTCGATCCCCGAGTACATCGAGATCGGAAAGCTGCAGCAGCGCAACGTGCTGTACGGCAAGCAGAACGGTCAAGACGTCCCCTTCGCGACGCTCTACGCGCAGAACCGCGTCGCTCTGAAGTGGGAAGAGGTCTCCCCCAATCTCAAGAACGCCGTCGTCGCCGGTGAGGACCGCCGCTTCTACGAGCACGGCGGTGTCGACCTGACGTCGTTGGTCCGAGCCGGAGTCGGCTCACTCGCCGGCGGGCTCGGAGAGAGCGGTGGCGGCTCGACCCTGACGATGCAGCTGGTGCGGAACATCCGCCTGGCCGAGGCGCAGGGTCTCACCGGCGACGAGCAGGCCAAGGCCATCAAGGAGGCCAAAGAGGTCAGCATCGACCGCAAGCTGCAGGAGATGAAGTTCGCCATCGGGCTCGAGAAGAAGTACAGCAAGGACGACATCCTCCTCGCGTACCTGAACATCGCGTACTTCGGCGACCAGGCGTACGGCGTCCAGGCGGCCTCGCAGCACTACTACAACAAGGCGGCGTCCGACCTGACGGCGACCGAGGCGGCCAGCCTCATCGCCATGGTGCAGTACCCCGAGAAGCGCAACCTCGGCACGCCCGACAACTACCAGGGCAACGTCGATCGCCGCAACGTCATCCTCGCCAGCATGCTCGGCGAGAAGTACATCGATCAGGAGACCTACGACGCAGCGGTCGTGGCGAACCCCGCCGATTACGTCAAGCTGACCACCCCGTCGCAGGGCTGCACCGCGGTCACCGCAGCAGGTGCGCAGCAGTTCTGCGACTACGTCAAGAAGAGCATCAAGGACATCCCCTCCCTCGGTGCCGACGCGGAAGAGCGCGAGGCCAACTGGAGCACCGGCGGCTACAAGGTCTACACGACCATCAATCTCGACCTGACCGCGAGCGCCCGCGCCCAGATCGACCGCTACGCACCTCCGACCGAGTCCGCGCTCATCCTCGGCAGCGCCGTCAACTCGGTCGAGGCCGGCACCGGTCGGGTCATCGTCATGGCCCAGAACCGCAACCTCAACGAGGACCCCGAGGTGACCGACCCGAACGTCACGGCCATCAACTACAGCACCGACAAGCCGTACGGCGGCTCGGGCGGGTTCCAGACCGGTTCGACCTACAAGCCGTTCACGCTCATCGACTGGCTGCAGAACGGCCACGGCCTGAGCGAGTCGGTCAACGGCAGGCCGCGTCCGTTCACCCCCATGACCTTCGGGGGAGAATCGCTCAGCACTGTCAGCTCGGACTTCCCGCAGGGGTTCGCACCGAAGAACGACGACGGGCGCAATCCGGGCTACGTGACCGCACAGCGCGCCACCGCGCTGTCGATCAACACCGCGTACGCCGCGATGGCCCAGAAGCTCGACCTGCGCGACATCCGGGACGTGGCCACCTCGCTCGGTGTGCACCGTGCCGATGGCACGGAGCTCCAGTACCAGAACCCCTCGTCGTTCCTCGGGACGAACGAGATCGCTCCGCTCACGATGGCGGCCGCCTACGCCGGCATCGCCGCCGGCGGCAAGTACTGCAAGCCGATCATCGTCGACCAGATCGTCGACGCCGACGGCCAGAAGATCGGCGGTCAGCCGCAGGAGTGCAACCAGGCGCTCGACCCCGAGATCGCCGCGGCCACCATCCAGGGCATGTCGCAGCTCTGGTCGAACGGCGGCACCGGCGTCGGAGGACTCCCCTACGACGGCTACCCCGAGATCGGCAAGACGGGCACCACGACCGAGAAGGACCAGATCTGGTTGATCGGCTCGACGAGCAAGCTCGCCACGGCCGTGTGGATGGGCAACGTCAAGGGCAAGGTCAGTCTCCGGTCGGCCTACTCGCCTGCGACCGGGACGACCTACGCCAACGCGCGTGCCGGTTTCTTCCGTGACGTGCAGACGGTCAACAACACCGTCTACCCAGGCACCGCGTTCCCGGTGGCGGATCCCTCGGTCGTCCGCGGCACCTCCTCCCTCAGCGTCCCCGACGTGACGGGGAAGACGGCCGAGGAGGCCGCCACCAGCCTGCGGGCTCTCGGACTCTCGTACGTCGACGGTGGTCGCCAGAAGTCCGAACAGCCCCTGGGCACCGTGACGACGACCAGCCCGAGCGCCGGTTCGCGCGTCTCGTCCGGCACCTCCGTGACGGTCTACACGAGCGACGGCGGCAACGCGGTCACGGTCCCCGACGTGGTCGGCGACTCGTTCGACGACGCGGTGTCCGCGCTCGCGGGCACGGGCTTCGAGGCGGCCAACGTCTCGGTGGCCGGGTACGTGAAGGGCTCGGCCGACAACGTCTGCCAGGTGGTCGCCTCCGACCCGGCCGCCGGCTCCACCGTCGACCGGACCGGCCCGGTGCGTCTGCAGCTCTACGGCGATGCCGAGGGCAAGGACCCCGGGAACTGCACATGAGTCCACTGAGTCCTGCACGGACGACGGCCGCGACCGCGATGGTGGGCGCGGCCGTCGGCCTGGGCGCCTTCGCCTGGGGTTCGCTCGTCGAACGCAACCGGTTCACGGTGCGGCACGAGGTGCTGCCCATCCTCGAGGCCGGTTCGCGCAGTCTCACGATCCTGCACCTCAGCGATCTCCACCTCGCGCCCTGGCAGACCGAGAAGCAGGAGTGGGTGCGGGGTCTCTCGGTCTACGAGCCCGATCTCATCGTCAACACAGGCGACAACATCGGGCATGTGGACGCCCACGAGGCCCTCGAGTACACGCTCGAGCCGTTCCGGGACGTCGCGGGCGTCTTCGTCCACGGGTCGAACGACTACTTCGCCCCCACACCGAAGAACCCCCTCGCGTACTTCGGCGGACCCAGCAAGGCCCACCGCACCCCCACGCCGCTCGACATCGCCCGCATGGAGTCGTTCTTCACCGGTCTCGGCTGGCTCGACCTCAACAACACGGCCAGAGCGATCGAGGTCCGTGGGTCGAGACTCGAGTTCTTCGGCGTCAACGACGCGCACCGAGGGTGGGATCGTCTCGATCGCCTCCCTGGCGCCCTGGACGATCTGCGAGAGAACGTCGGCTGGCAGGACGACCGCGGCGGGCCCGAGCCGGTGAGCATCGCGCTGACCCATGCGCCCTATCAGCGGGTGCTGAACTCGTTCGTCACCAACGGGGCCGACGTCGTCTTCGGCGGGCACACCCACGGCGGCCAGGTCCGTGTGCCCGGCTACGGTGCGCTCGTCACGAATTGCGACATCCCCCGCAGCAAGGTCAGCGGCCTCAGCACGTGGAGCCACGCACGACGGACGGCTCACCTCGAGATCTCCGCCGGTCTCGGGACCTCTATCTACGCCCCCGTCCGGTTCGACTGCCGTCCGGAGGCTGTCGTCGTCACCCTCACGGCCTGACATGCGGGCCGCCGGTGTCGACGGCATCGTCGGTCATGACCCACGCGATTCGTTTGCTACCATGGTCAGGTTGCTCCGGTCGCAGAACATCGCGGCCAGTCATATCGGGGTGTGGCGCAGCTTGGTAGCGCGCCTCGTTCGGGACGAGGAGGTCGTGGGTTCGAATCCCGCTACCCCGACGATGTGATCAGTTCCACCTCGAAGACGCCCGCCGCTCTGTCACGACAGAGAGGCGGGCGTCTTCTCGTCTCCCCAGTGGCGCGGGCCGTCGACCCGGCCACGTGCCGTGCCGTGCCGTGCCGCTCGACGATCTCGCCGACGACGGGCGCTAGGGTGATCCGGTGAATGCAGTGATCCGGTTGGCCCGAGCCAACCCCTCAGCCCTTCGATTCCTCGTGGTCGGCGGCATCGGGTTCGTCATCACCATGGTGATCAACTACGGCCTGAAGCTCTTCGTCATCCCCCAGCACCCCGTGACGGCCCTCGCACTGGGCATCATCGTCGCGACCGTCGTGTCGTACTGGATGAACAAGAAGTGGTCGTTCGACGACCGCGGCGACCGCCACACCGCGCACGAGATGCTGCTGTTCGTCGTCGTCAGCGTCATCGGCGTCGGCCTCAACTCGGCCCCGCTCTACCTCTCCCGCTACGGCCTCGGTCTCGAGGTCCCCAACGTGTCGTTCGCCACGCAGGAGGTGGCGGACTTCATCAGCGGCCCGATCATCGGCACGCTCATCGCCATGGTGTTCCGCTACTGGGCCATGAACAAGTGGGTGTTCCCGAAGAGCGCCGAGCTGGCGGACGTGATCTCCCCCACGTCGCCTACGGCGGTCGTGTCGACGGCAGGTCGACGATGACCGCCGCCGACGGAACCGGGGCCGCTCCCGCCGTCCTGGTCATCATCCCGACGTACGACGAGGCCGAGAACATCGGTCGCGCGGTCGCGAAGCTGCGCGAGGCGGTGCCCGCTGCGCACATCCTGATCGCCGACGATGCCAGCCCCGACGGGACGGGCGACATCGCCGACGGCATCGCCGCGTCCGACGGCAACGTGCACGTCCTCCACCGTCGGTCGAAGGACGGCCTCGGGGCCGCCTACATCGAGGCGTTCGGTTGGGGCATGGCCCGCGGGTACGACGTCCTCGTCGAGTTCGACGCCGACGGAAGCCACCCCGCCGAGACCCTGCCGGAGATGCTCGACGCGCTGCGACGGCTGCCGGCCCCCGGGCTCGTCATCGGCTCACGATGGATCAAGGGCGGGTCGGTCGTCAACTGGCCGCTGCGTCGCGAGCTCCTGAGCCGCGGCGGCAACCTCTACTCGCGCATCGCGCTCGGAATCCGGGTCCACGACGCCACGGCGGGATTCCGGGCGTACAGCACTCCCGTGCTGGCCGGCATGCGGCTCGAAGAGGTCGAGTCACGGGGCTACTTCTTCCAGGTGGACATGACCCTCCGCACCATCGACGCCGGTCACCCCATCGCCGAGGTGCCCATCGTCTTCCGTGAACGCGAGGCGGGTGTCTCGAAGATGAACGGCGACATCGTGACCGAGGCCATGGCCAAGGTGACACGCTGGGGCGCAGCCCGATGGTGGCGTCGCCTCACCCGCCGCCCTCTGCGCCGCTGAGAGCCGCTCTGAGCCGCTCAGAGCCGCTCAGGCGCTCAGTCGACCGCCGCTCTCGGCGAGGTAGCACGCGCCGCAGAGCGACTCGTAGGTGACCTCGTGGCCGTCGATGGCCACCTGGTCGCCGTCGAAGACGAAGCGTCCGTCGATCGTCCGGGCGTTGAAGACCGCCTTGCGACCGCACCGGCAGATGGTCTTCAGCTCTTCGAGCGAGTGCGCCACCTCGAGCAGACGACGACTGCCCGGGAACGCCGTCGTGCGGAAGTCCGTCCGGATGCCATAGGCCAGCACCGGCACGCCCTCGAGGATGGCGATGCGGAGCAGGTCGTCGACCTGAGCCGGCTCCAGGAACTGGACCTCGTCGACCAGCAGACAGGCGATGTCGCTGCCGGTCGCCTCGCGGACCCGCGCCCGCTCGGCGCAGAAGACGTCGAGGACGTCGTCGCCGGGCGCGAACGCGACGTCCGCCGTGCGGCTGACCCCGAGTCGCGAGACGATCTGATCGTCGCCCTTGGTGTCGACGCGCGGTTTGGCGAGCACGACCCGCTGCCCGCGCTCTTCGTAGTTGTACGCGGCCTGCAGCAGGGCGGTGCTCTTGCCGCTGTTCATCGCCCCGTAGCGGAAGTAGAGCTTCGCCACTACTGCAGGTAGCCGTCTTCGGCGGCGCGTCGGATCAGCTCGGACTTCTTGCTCGCCGGTCGGTTCGCCTTCGCGTACTTCTCGCGGACCCGGCGCAGATAGGTCTTCGCCGTCTCGTACTGGACGTTCATCTGCTGCGCGACCTCGTTCGTGCTGAACCCCGACACGTAGAGGCGGAACGCCTCGGACTCGCCGGCGCTGAGCTTCGGTCGACTCTGGTTCGTGGCCCCGACGGGCAGCGGCCGCCAGTCGCGCTGCGGCGAGGCGTCGCGGGCGACGCCCATGACCTGCCGAGCGGCGTCCATCACCTCGCGCATCGGCAACGACTTCGAGAGGAACGCCGAGGCCCCTGCCTCGAGCGCGCGCTCACGCGACTCGCGGGTGTCGAGACTCGACAGCACGATGACCTTCGCACCCGCGGCACGGCAGGTGCGCACCCGGGCCTCGATCGACACGGGCTCTTTCAGCTGGAAGTCGAGGAAGACGAGATCGGTGGGGAAGTTGTCGCTGTGGACCAGCTGCAGCCACGTGTGCGCCGTCAGCACGAGGTCGAAGTCGAATGCGTTGACGTTGATCCAGCTCGAGAGGCTGTCGAGCAGCACCTCGTGGTCGTCGAGGATCGCGAGGCGGACCCGCCACGTCGACGGGTCGCCGCCCGCGGGGCCGACGGTGTTCCACGACGGGGCCGCCGCGGGTCGCGAGTAGCCGGGGCGGTGCGACGAGCGGTCGCTCGACTCAGTGCTGGTCATAAGAAAACCTTAGTGTCAGGAGGGCAGGGCTCAGATCGACCACGAGGTCGTCGTAGACGACGCGGACGACGGCGAAGTAGGGGGCGAGCCGGTTGCGGACGGCGAGGTCGGGCGCCCGGGTGGCGACGGTCAGACGGATGTCGACCCGCGCCTCCTCGGCTCGCACCGCGATGCGCACATCGGACGCGTCGACGACACCGGTGTCGGCGAACGCCACGAGGAGGGCGCGGAGGGCGGTCCGGTGGTCGTCGGCCATCTCGCCGGCCAGGTGCTCGGGGTCGTCGATGACTCCCCCCACCGCGACCGCCGGCGCCGTGAGGAGCTGCTCGAGCCAGCTGCGGTCCGCTTCGGCCACCATCGTCCCGCGCAGCGTCTCGGCGATGGCGCGAGCGCGCCGGCTGTCGTCAGCGGTCACCTCGCCGGCCTCGATCAACCCCGTGAAGAACGGCACGACGTCGCGGTTGAGGATGGTCACGCGGTCCTGCTGCACCGACCGGGCGATGCCGGCCCGCAGATCGGCGGTGCCAGCCCGACGATACGAGGAGGCGCGCTCGACCCAGTGGTCGACCAGCGTCACGAAGGTGGCCGAGAACGTCGCCCCGGCCGACGTGAGCGCGAGCACGGGCGTCACCGCCACGACGACGTAGAGGACCGCCGGGAGACCCGCGGCGAACGAGGGGCTCTCGACGACCACCACGACGCCGATCACCGACGCCAGGATCAGGCCCGCGATCCCGATCTCGCGTCCGGGCCGGTACGGCGCCAGGCCGAGGATCAGCACGCCGACCGAGACGGACGTCCAGTCGTCTCGGACCATCTCGTTGTGGCCCGCCGTCGAGACGACCGAGAGCACGACCACCGCCGCGAGCAGCACGACCATCACCACGACGTGAGGTCTCCGGAACGGCGCACGCGCGGGCCGGGACCCGAGCACCAGCACCGTCGCGGCCGCCGCCAGAGCGCCGAGCGCGGCGATGGCTGCGGGCCACGAGGCGACGTCGGCACGGACGACGACCGTCACCACGACGGCGTAGAGGACGGCGGCCAGCCCCGCGATGACGGTGAGGGGGCCGGCGCTGAGCGCACCGAGCGGGTCGACCTGCTGCGGCGTCCGCTCCCGGCGGCTCACGCCGCCCCTCCGCCTGTGGTCCGCCCGGCGCCGGGAGCGCCGTCGACCGGGCCGCCATCGACCGGGCCGTCACCGGCATGACCGCGCGCGTCGGTTGCCGACACGGCACCGGTGGCGGCGGACGTGCCTATCGGCACCCGGATGACGACGCTCGTGCCACTGCCCACGGACGACCAGATCTGCACCTCGCCGCCGACCCGCTCCATCCGCGCCTGCACGGAGTTCTTGAGCCCGAGACGGTCGGCGCCGGTGCCCTCGACGTCGAAGCCGACACCGTCGTCGATCACCATGACGGAGACGTCGTCCGCGTCGCCGTAAACCACGACCTCGGCCCGGGTCGTCCCGCTGTGCTTCTCGACGTTCGCCAGGCACTGCGCGACGGCGAGCCCGAGGGCCTGCGCCTGATCGACGCTCAGCCGGGCCACGGCGGTCACGTCGCCGGTCACGCCGATCTCGAGCCCGGCCTCGCGGGCGGACTCGACGGCGAGGGCGAGCTCGCTCCGGTGCCAGTCCCGGGGCATGCCGTCGGACGCCCGACCGGCCAGCCACTCCTGCCCGACGAGCGTCTCGATGTCGGCGGACATCGATTTCGCGATCCGCGGAGCGAGCGGCCCGGGAGGGGCGGAGGCGACGGCCGCGAGATGACTCAGGACGGTGTCGTGCAGCAGGGCGGCGGCCTGCTGCTCGATGTCGTGGCGGATGCCCTGCAGCTGCTGGTCGAGAGCGGCCCGGTGCAGACTGGGCTGCGCGCGCCGGGCACGGTCTCGGGCGATCACACCCCAGCCGACGGTGACGACGACCAGCAGATAGGTCAGGGCCGTCGCGACGTCGAACTGCGAGGTCTCACCCGTCTGCCACGTGGCGGCCAGGGTCGCCACCTCGCCGAGGACGACCGCGATCGTGGCCCAGACGAGACCGAGCCGCGGCTGGCGGCCGCTGCCCGCCACCAGGATGAGGGCGATCTTGGGCAGCGAGAGCGAGAAGGCGTCGGACGTCCGCACGGCCGGTATCTGGGCCAGGATCGTGACGGCGTACCAGTACGTCGCCGCCGAGCCGATGGCGAGGAAGGCGGCCATGGCCGACGCCGTGCGTCGACGCTGGAGGACGACGCTCATCGCGACGAGGGTGCAGATCGCGACCAGGGCGGGCCAGAGGATGTACCCGGGGCCGGTCGCCTGACTGATGACGAGCACGAGCGACGCGCTGGCGAGCACCACGCAGGCCATGACGTAACAGGCTCGGGCGACTGCGCGACCGGTGCTCTGCGGAGCCAGGTGAGCCGGGAGGCCGAGCAGCATGCGGCCTCCTTCTCGTCGACGGGCTGACTGAAGAAGTATGCCTGAACATGGACTTCTTCTGTACCCCGTTATCGAGGGGTGTCCCCGGGTATCGCCCGGAACACGCCTGTTTTGTGCCCCGACCGGGCACGGATGTCAGAACAGCCGAGGATGCGCGGTGCGAGCTCCGCCCGGCAGCTCGGCCGCGAGGAGGGCGCGCGACCCCGCGATCGCCTCCGCCCGGTCGCCCAGGGCGTCGTGCACGCGGGAGCGGGTCGACCCGGTCGACGGGTCGGTGCGCCCGCGTTCGAGGCCGTACTCGGCCAGCAGGGGCCGCAGCCGTGCGGCCAGCCACTTGCGGTACCCCGTCGGCGCATAGGTGCCCCGCGAGTAGAGGTCGGTGTAGCGGTCGAGCACCTCGGGATGCTCGCGGCCGAGCCAGGCGAAGAACCACTCTTTGACACCGGGCTTCAGGTGGAGGGCGCTGTACATGACGCTGGTGGCCCCCGAGTCGCGGACCGCCGACAGAGCTGCGCGCAGATGGTCGACGCCGTCGGTCAGATGCGGCAGCACGGGCATCATGAAGACCGACACGTCGAGGCCGAGGTCGCGTGCCGCGCGGACGGTGGTGAGGCGCGCGGCCGTCGTGGGGGTGCCGGGTTCGAGGGACTGCTGGAGCTCGTCGTCGTAGATCGCGATGGACATCGAGATGTCGACGGGCACCTGCTGCGCCGCCTCGGCCAGCAACGGGAGGTCGCGACGCAGGAGCGTGCCCTTCGTCAGGATGCTGAACGGCGTGCCCGACTCGGCCAGGGCCGCGATGATGCCGGGCATCAGGCGGTACCGACCCTCGGCTCGCTGGTACGGATCGGTGTTCGTGCCCAGGGCGACGGGGGCGTGCTGCCACGACGGCCGCCTGAGCTCTCTGGACAGCACCTCGGCGACGTTGACCTTCACCACGATCTGGCGGTCGAAGTCGTCGCCGCCGTCGAGATCGAGGTACTCGTGCGTCGGTCGGGCGAAGCAGTAGACGCAGGCGTGACTGCACCCGCGGTAGGGGTTGATCGTCCAGCCGAAGGGCAGAGTCGAATCGCCGCCCGGCACCCGGTTCAGCGCGCTCTTCGCCAGGATCTCGTGGAACGTGATGCCGTCGAACTCGGGCGTCGTGAGCGAACGGACGACCGACGACAGTCGCACGAGCGGCGGCGACGCGTCGTCTCTCTCGACGTCGACACCCTGACCGCTCCACCGCATGCGCTCAGTCGAACACATGTTCGAACAGGAGTCAAGCCGACCCCGTCGACCCGATCAGGCGTGGATGTTCAACGCCTCGGCGGTGGCGCCCAGGGTCGCCGCCGCCTTCGCCTCGTCGGTCGCGAGCGGCGTGCCGTAGGTGGGCACCATGCGACGGAGGGTCGGCTGCCACGCCGACATCCGCGACGGGAAGCAGCGTTCGAGGACGTCGAGCATGATGGGCACGGCCGTCGAGGCCCCGGGCGAGGCGCCGAGCAGCCCTGCGATCGAGCCGTCGGCCGCCGAGACGACCTCGGTGCCGAACTGGAGCACCCCACCCTTCTTCGCATCCCTCTTGATGACCTGGACGCGCTGACCGGCGGTGATGCGGTACCAGTCCTTCGGGTCGGCGTCGGGCACGAACTCGCGGAGCGCCTCGAACTTCGTGCTCTTGCTCGCGGCCAGCTGACCGACCAGGTACTTCACCAGCGAGAGGTTCGCGAGCCCGGCACGGATCATCGGGTAGAGATTGTGCGGCCGGATCGAGGCGAAGAGATCGAACCACGACCCGCTCTTCAGGAACTTGGGGCTGAACCCGGCGTACGGGCCGAACATGAGGCTGGCCTGCCCGTCGACGACCCGGGTGTCGAGGTGCGGGACGGACATCGGCGGCGAGCCCACGGCGGCCTTGCCGTAGACCTTCGCCTGGTGCCTGGCCACGATCGCCGGGTCGTCCGTGCGCAGGAACTCCCCGCTGACCGGGAACCCGCCGAACCCCTCGATCTCGCGGATGCCCGACTTCTGCAGGAGGTTGAGGGCTCCCCCGCCGGCTCCGACGAAGACGAACGCCGCCTCGATCTCGAACGCGGCACCCGACTTCGGGCGGACCGAGATCGTCCACCCGCCGCCGGCGCGGCGCTTCAGACCGGTCACCCGGTGCCCCAGGCGGAGCCGGGCACCGGAGGACTGCAGGTCGGAGACGAGGAGGCGCGTGAGGCTCCCGAAGTCGACGTCCGTCCCCGCGGCGATCCGGGTCGCCGCGATCGGCTGGCCGAGTGGCCGCCCGGAGGCGAGCAGCGGCGCCCATTCGGCGATGCGCTCGCGATCGGTGCTGAACTCGAGCCCCTGGAACAGCGGGTGGTCGCGGAGAGCCTCGAAGCGCTTGCGGAGGTACTCGACGTTCTTCTCGCCCCAGACGAAGCTCATGTGCGGACTCGAGTTGATGAACGCCTCGGGCTCGGGCAGGGCGCCCTCGGCGACGAGGAACGACCAGAACTGCCGCGAGACCTGGAACTGCTCGTTGACCTTGACGGCGCTGCTGGTCTCGATGGACCCGTCGGCCCGCTCGGGCGTGTAGTTCAGCTCGCACAGGGCGGAGTGCCCGGTGCCCGCGTTGTTCCAGGGGTTGCTCGATTCGAGGGCGACGTCGTCGAGTGCCTCGATGATCTGGATGGACCAGTCGGGCTCGAGCTGCTTGATCATGGCGCCGAGGGTGGCGCTCATGACGCCACCACCGATGAGGGCTACGTCGACGGGCTTCTTCGCATCGTTCACGAGCGCCAGTCTAGGCCCCGGGCCTCGCGGGCCCGCCGGGCGCCCGGGCGGGGTGTCTCGATGTCGAGACAGCGACCCGCCCGGTCAGACTCCGACGGAGGTGGTGCGCTCGGCCGCGACGATCTCGGCGATCTGAACCGCGTTGAGCGCCGCGCCCTTCCGGAGGTTGTCGTTGCTGATGAAGAGCGCCAGCCCGCGGTCGCCGGGCACGCCCTCGTCCTGACGGATCCGCCCGACGTAGCTCGGGTCGGTGCCGGCCGCCTCGAGCGGCGTCGGGACGTCGGTCAGCACGACCCCGGGCGCGTCGGCGAGCAGCTCCTTGGCGCGGGCGGCGGTCAGCGCGGACGAGAACTCGGCGTTGATCGACAGCGAGTGCCCGGTCAGGACGGGCACGCGCACGCAGGTGCCGCTGACTCGCAGATCGGGTCGCTCGAGGATCTTGCGACTCTCGTTGCGCAGCTTCTTCTCCTCGTCGGTCTCGTCGAGACCGTCGTCGACGATGCTGCCCGCGAGGGGGATCACGTCGAAGGCGATCGGTCGGACGTACACCTCGGGGGCGGGCATCGTCACGGCCGAGCCGTCGTGCACGAGCCCCGCGGCGTCCTGCTCGAGAGCGGCCCGCGCCTGACCGAGGAGCTCGTCGGCGCCCTTGAGCCCACTGCCCGAGACCGCCTGGTAGGTGCTGACGATCAGTCGCTCGAGACCGGCCTCGGTGTCGAGCACCTTGAGCACGGGCATGGCGGCCATGGTGGTGCAGTTCGGGTTCGCGACGATGCCCTTGACGGCCTGGCCGATCGCGTGCGGGTTGACCTCGCTGACGACGAGCGGCACCTCGGGGTCCATCCGCCAGGCGCTCGAGTTGTCGATGACCAGGGCGCCGGCCGCGGCGAAACGCGGTGCGTGCGCCCGCGAGCCGGTGGCGCCGGCCGAGAAGAGGGCGATGTCGAGACCGGTCGGGTCGGCGGTCTCGATGTCCTCGACGACGATGTCGGCACCGCGGAACGGCAGTGTGGTGCCGGCGGAGCGCGCCGTCGCGAAGAACCGGATCTCGGCGAGCGGGAAGTCGCGCTCGTCGAGCAGTCGTCGCATGACCTTGCCGACCTGACCGGTCGCGCCGACCACGCCGACGCGCAGACCTTCAGCCATCGTCTTCTCCTGGGGTGTCTCGGTGGTGCGGTGGGTGTTCACGGGGCAGGAGGCGCGGTGCGGGCCGCGCCGCGCCTCCTCGGTGTTCTGCTGGTCGCGTCAGCGGCCGGTGCCGGCGTGGACCACGGCCTCGACGTCGCCGTCGAGTCCGAACGCCGTGTGCACGACGCGGAGGGCGTCGTTGAGGGTGTCGGCCCGGGTGACCACCGAGATGCGGATCTCGCTGGTCGAGATCATCTCGATGTTGATGCCCGCCTCGAACAGCGCGGTGAACAGCTGCGCCGAGACACCGGCGTTGGTGCGCATGCCGGCGCCGACGAGGGCGAGCTTGCCGATCTGATCGTCGTACTGCAGCGACTCGAAGCCGCTCTCGGCGCGCTCGGACTCGAGCGCCTGGAGCACGACGGCGCCCTCGGACTTCGGGAGCGTGAAGGAGATATCGGTGCGACTCGTCGAGGCGGCCGAGATGTTCTGCACGATCATGTCGATGTTCGCACCGGTCTTGGCGACGGTGCGGAAGATCTGCGCCGCCTTGCCGGGCACGTCGGGGACTCCGACGACGGTGATCTTGCCCTCGCTGAGGTCACCGGCGACACCGCTGATGATGGGCTCTTCCACGTTCTCTCCCTCTTTCGGGTTGACGACCAGGGTTCCCTCGTTGTTGTTGAACGACGAGCGGACGTGCAGGGTGACGCCGTGGCGCCTGGCGTACTCGACGGCACGGATGTAGAGCACCTTCGACCCCGCCGCGGCGAGTTCGAGCATCTCCTCGCTCGTGACCCGGTCGAGCTTGCGCGCCTTGGGCACGACACGGGGGTCGGCCGTGAAGATGCCGTCGACGTCGGTGTAGATCTCGCAGACGTCGGCGTCGAGCGCGGCGGCCAGCGCCACCGCGGTGGTGTCGGACCCGCCGCGGCCGAGGGTGGTGATGTCGCCCGTGCTGCGGTTGAAGCCCTGGAACCCGGCCACGATGGCGATGTAGCCGGCGTCGAGGGCGTCGCGGATCCGCTTCGGGGTCACGTCGACGATGCGGGCCTTGCCGTGCTGGGCGTCGGTGATCATGCCGGCCTGGCTGCCCGTGTACGAGCGCGCCTCGACGCCGAGGCTGCGGATCGCCATGGCGAGCAGCGCCATGCTGATGCGCTCGCCCGCGGTGAGCAGCATGTCGAGTTCGCGCCCCCCGGGGATCGGGCTGACCTCGTTGGCCAGGTCGAGCAGCTCGTCGGTCGTGTCGCCCATCGCGCTGACCGCCACGACGACGTCGTTGCCGGCCTTGCGGGTCTCGACGATGCGTTTCGCGACGCGCTTGATGCTCTCGGCGTCGGCGACGGACGACCCGCCGAATTTCTGCACGATCAAGCTCACGGTGACTCCAGAAGAGGGAACGGCGCGTCGCATCGACGTCGCGCCTGCGTCCGCCGATTCTATTCGGTGCCGCGGGCGTGTGACGCACGGTGGACCCGGGGTCGGAACGGACCGGGCGGGCCGACCTCCGCTCCCCTACGGTTGACGCATGCCCGACGCCTCAGCAGAAGCCCGCCAGACCACCAGCAGGGTGCAGAACAGCCGCCCCCTGAAGACCCTCGCGAGGGTCGGCTTCGGCATGAACGGCGTGCTGCACATCCTCATCGGGGTGATCGCCCTGCGGATCGCCTTCGGGGGCGGTGGCGAGGCCGACCAGGGAGGCGCGCTCGGGGAGCTCGCATCGCGCCCGGCGGGCATGGCCCTGCTCTGGGTGATCGTCGTCGGGCTGTGGGCTCTCGGTCTCTTCCAGGTCCTGGAGGCCGCTCTCGTCCGGGGGACGGACAAGGAGGACTGGGCCGCTCGGGTCAAGGAGGGTGGCAAGGGCGTCGCCTACCTCGCGGTCGGCTTCACGGCGTTCACGTTCGCCCGGGGCGGATCGAGCGACAGCTCGGATCAGACGGAGTCGCTGAGCGCCCGACTGCTGGCGACTCCGGGCGGCGTCGTGCTGCTCGTCGTGGTGGCCCTGATCGTGGTCGGCATCGGCGGGTACATGGTCGTGAAGGGGATCCGGCAGAAGTTCCGGGAGGACCTCGTCGTGCCGTCGGGCCCGTCGGGTCGGGTCACGATCGCCCTCGGCATCGTGGGCTACGTCGCCAAGGGGATCGCGCTCGTCGTCGTCGGCGTCCTCTTCGGGGTGGCTGCCGTGCAGGCGGATCCCGACGAGGCGTCCGGTCTCGACGGTGCCCTGAAGGCCCTCGCCGAGCTGCCGTTCGGGACGATCGTGCTGACTGCCGTGGCGTTCGGACTCATCGCCTTCGGTCTGTACAGCTTCGTGCGGGCGCGTCGCGCACGACTCTGATCGGGCCTCACTCGGTGACGAGCCGGCGCCCTTCGAAGGCCCGGCCGAGGGTGACCTCGTCGGCGTACTCGAGGTCGCCGCCCACCGGCAGGCCGGACGCGAGTCGGGTCACCCGGAGACCGAACGGCGAGAGCATTCGCGACAGGTACGTGGCGGTGGCCTCTCCTTCGAGGTTCGGGTCGGTGGCGATGATGACCTCCTGGACGGTGTCGTCGGCGAGACGCTGGACGAGCTGCCGGATGCGCAGATCGTCCGGTCCGATGCCGTCGATGGGGCTGATGGCCCCGCCGAGCACGTGGTACAGCCCACGGAACTCGCGCGTCCTCTCGATCGCCTGGACGTCTTTGGCCTCTTCGACCACGCAGATGGTGGCCGGCGAGCGTCGGGGGTCGCGGCAGATGCCGCAGGTCTCCTGTTCGGTGACGTTGCCGCAGATCTCGCAGAAGCGCACCTTGGTCTTGACGTCGACGAGCAGCTCGGAGAGCCGGGTGGTGTCGAAGTTCTCGCTCTGGAGGATGTGGAAGGCGATGCGCTGCGCCGACTTCGGACCGATGCCCGGCAGTCTGCCGAACTCGTCGATGAGCTCTTGGACGATGCCCTCGTACACGACTACTCGCTTCTCTGAGGCGTGACGCGGGGAGCGATCGTCTCTTCTTCGATGAACTGGGCGTTGAGGATCTCACGGACGACGGCCTCGCCGTACCTCGAGTTGGCGGGGATGCCCCGTCGGGGGTCGCCGGCGGCCGCCCGGCGCTCGGGCGCGGAGGCGCCGGACCGTGACGGTTCGCTCGGTGCGCCCGCACCGGACGTCGAGACCCTGCTCGATGCCGACGACGACGTCGGACCATCCGACGGACGACCGGTCGCGGGTGGTGCCGCGACGGGTGCCGGATCGGCGTCGATCCGCGGGGCTCCGCCGTCGGGTTCTTCGGTGATGTGCTCGGGCTCGTCGGGTTCGGGCGGCGCCGTCTGCGGGATCGCCGCGACGTCCCACCCGGTGACGGGCGAGGCGGCCTGACGGGCTGCCGGTCGTGCGGCCGCGGGCGCCGGCGCTGCGGGCGCTCGGCTCGGCGCCGGGGGCTCCGTGACCGCGGGTTCGTCTGCAGGGGGCTCGGCGGCGGACGGCTCGGCGGCCGAGGGCGCCGGTGCGTCGGCCGGCGACACGGGGTTCGACGTCGCCGGGGTCTCCGTCGGCGCCGGGGCCGGGGCTGGGCGTGACGGCGCACCCTCGACCCGCGCGATGTACTTGACGGTCACGCCGAGGACGCTCTGGATGGCGCGTCGGAGGTGCTCGCTGACGCCTTCGCCCGCGCCTTGCGGCTTCTTGAAGTTCTCGACGTCGCTGGCGCTCGGAAAGGTCAGGGTGAGGACGTCGTCGGCGTAGGCCTGCACCGTCGCGGTGACGACGACCATCCATGCGGTGCGCTTGGCCTTCTCGACGACCTCGACGATCTCGGGCCAGCTGTCGCGCATCTGCTGCAGTGTGACCGGGGCCGTCGACGATGCGCGTTCGGCGGGGTCGGCGGGGACGCCGTCGACCACGGGCGGCGTCTGTGCCCACGCTGCCGAGTGGGCCGCCGTCGGCGCGGCCGGAGCCGACGGTGTCGTCTGTTCTGCCTGCCTGGGCTGTGCCGCCTGCGCCGGCTGTGTGTCTGGACTCGGGTCTGGGGTCTTGGCACCCCAGGCGGCCGAAGCCGTGGCGGCGACGGCACCGGGTACCGGCCCGGCGACCGGGGTCGACTCGACCGCGGGTGCCGGCGTGCGAGCCGCCGCGGAGGGCTGAGTCGCACGGGACTCGGTGCGTGCGGCGGCGGCGGGCGACGAGGTGCGAGCGGTGGGAGGCGCACCCGCGACCGACGCCTCGACGCCCTCGACGCCGACGCGACGCTCGAGGCGCTCGACCCTGGCCAGTGCCCCGCGTTCGGTCTCGTCGGCCTCGGGGACGAGCACCCGGGCGATCATGAGCTCGAGGTGCAGACGCGGCGACGTCGCCCCCGTCATGTCGGTGAGGGCGCGGTTGACGACGTCGGCGGAGCGGGAGAGCTCGGCGGCGCCGAAGGACCGGGCCTGATGCAGCAGGCGGTCGAGCTCGTCTGCGGTGATGCCGCGGAGCACGGCGGAGGCCCCGTCGGCCGTCGCGCCGACGACGATGAGGTCGCGCAGTCTCTCGAGGAGGTCTTCGACGAAGCGACGGGGGTCTTGCCCGGTCTGCACGACCCGGTCGACGGCCGCGAAGGCTGCGGCGCCGTCGTGCGCGCCCAGGGCCTCGACGACCTCGTCGAGGAGGGAGGCGTGCGTGTAGCCGAGGAGGGCCACGGCACGTTCGTATTCGATACCGCTGTCTTCGCTGCCCGCCATGAGCTGGTCGAGCAGCGACAGGGTGTCGCGGACGGAGCCGCCGCCGGCGCGGACCACGAGGGGCAGCACGCCGGGTGCGGCGTCGACCTTCTCGGTCGCGCTGAGCTGCTGCACGTAGTCGAGCATCTGCGCCGGGGGGACGAGACGGAAGGGGTAGTGGTGCGTGCGCGACCTGATCGTGCCGATGACCTTGTCGGGCTCGGTGGTCGCGAAGATGAACTTGACGTGCTCCGGCGGCTCTTCGACCACCTTGAGCAGGGCGTTGAAGCCCTGCGGCGTGACCATGTGGGCCTCGTCGAGGATGAAGATCTTGAAGCGGTCGCGAGCCGGCGCGAAGATGGCGCGGTCTCGGATGTCTCGGGCGTCGTCGACGCCGTTGTGACTGGCCGCGTCGATCTCGATGACGTCGAGCGAGCCGCCGCCGTCTCGGGCCAGCTCGACGCAGGACGGGCAGACGCCGCACGGGGTGTCGGTGGGCCCCTCGGCGCAGTTGAGGCAGCGGGCGAGGATGCGGGCCGACGTGGTCTTGCCGCACCCGCGGGGACCGCTGAAGAGATAGGCGTGGTTGACGCGGTTGGTGCGGAGGGCCGTGCGCAGAGGATCGGTCACCTGCGTCTGCCCGATGAGCTCGGAGAAGTTCTCTGGCCGGTAACGGCGATACAAGGCGGTGACCACGGGACCAGAGTAGCCGGGGCCACCGACAGCGGACTACTCGCGAGAGGGCCTCGCCCGCGACTGCGGACGAGGCCCTCTCTCGATGGGCGACGACGACGAGGTGGGTGAGTCCCCCGTCGTCACCGACCCCGGCTCTAGCGCATCGTCGTCCCGATCCTGCTGCGGCGACGGGAGGCCAGCAGCATCCCGAGGCCGAGCACGAGGATGCCCGTGCCGGTGGCCGCCCAGGGCAGGGCGTCCAGTCCCGTGTAGGCGAGGGTGCTGCCTCCGGTGCTCGGGCGTCCGCCCGCCCCGACGACGATGCCCGCGCCTCCTTCTGTTCCGACCGCACCCGCTCCGACGGCCGCGTCGACGACCACGAACTGCGTGCTGTCGTTCTCCGGCTCGACCAGCGATGAGTCGCTGCCGGTCAGTTCGACGCGGTGCAGTCCCAGCTCGAAGTCGGCGCCGACGGCGAACCGGAACGTGACCGTCCCGTTCTCGTCGGCGACCTGCGAACCGAGGGGGATCGGCGTCGATCGGACGACCGCGCTCACCGTCTCACCGGGGACGAAGTCGGTGCCGTAGACGGTCTGGACGACTCCGGTGCCGCGGACGATGCGCTTGATCTGGACCGTGGAGGAGTGGTCGCCAGAGAGCGCGTCGGGCGTGGTGCCGGTGCCGGCGGTGTCCGTGCCGGCGGAGTCGGTGCCAGTGGTGTCGGTACCGGCGGTGTCGGTGCCGGCCGTGTCGGTACCGGCGGTGTCGGTGCCGGCCGTGTCGGTCGCCGTGCCGACGACGTCGGTGCCCGCGGTGTCCGTCGCGACCGTGCCGACCACGTCGGTGCCGACCGAGGCCACCACGTCCGTGCCGACCGTGCCGACCACATCCGTTCCGGCGCTGTCGGTCGCGATGGTGCCGACGACGTCCGTGCCGGCGCTGTCCGTCGCGACCGTGCCGACCACGTCCGTGCCGGCGGTGTCCGTCGCGACCGTGCCGACCACGTCGGTGCCGACCGAGGCCACGACGTCGGTGCCGAGCGTGCCGGTCACGTCGGTCGCCAGCACATCCGTGCCGAGCGTGTCGACGGCCGTACCGAGCACGTCCGTGCCGATGACGTCAGTCCCCAGCACATCGGTGCCGAGCACGTCCGTCCCCGCCGTGTCCGTGGCGGTGCCGATCACGTCGGTGCCGATCGAGTCGGTCGCCGTCCCGACGATGTCCGATCCGGCCGAGTCCGTCGCGATGGTGCCGACGATGTCCGTGCCGGCGCTGTCCGTCGCGATGGTGCCGATGACGTCGGTGCCCGCACTGTCCGTCGCGACCGTGCCCACGACGTCCGTTCCCGCACTGTCCGTCGCGACCGTGCCGACGACGTCCGTTCCCGCGCTGTCCGTCGCGACCGTGCCGACCACGTCCGTGCCGGCGGTGTCCGTCGCGACCGTGCCGACCACGTCGGTGCCGACCGAGGCCACGACGTCGGTGCCGAGCGTGCCGGTCACGTCGGTCGCCAGCACATCCGTGCCGAGCGTGTCGACGGCCGTACCGAGCACGTCCGTGCCGATGACGTCAGTACCCAGCACATCGGTGCCGAGCACGTCCGTCCCCGCCGTGTCCGTGGCGGTGCCGATCACGTCGGTGCCGATCGAGTCGGTCGCCGTCCCGACGATGTCCGATCCGGCCGAGTCCGTCGCGATGGTGCCGACGACGTCCGTACCTGCGCTGTCCGTCGCGATGGTGCCGACGACGTCCGTTCCGGCGCTGTCCGTCGCGATGGTGCCGACGACGTCCGTTCCGGCGCTGTCCGTCGCGATGGTGCCGATCACGTCGGAACCCGCACTGTCCGTCGCGACCGTGCCGATCACGTCCGTCCCGGCGGTGTCCGTCGCGACCGTGCCGACCACGTCGGTGCCGATCGTGGCCACCGCGTCCGTGCCGAGCGTGTCGACCGCCGTACCGAGCACGTCCGTGCCGATGACATCAGTACCCAGCACATCGGTGCCGAGCACGTCCGTCCCCGCCGTGTCCGTGGCGGTGCCGATCACGTCGGTGCCGATCGAGTCGGTCGCCGTCCCGACGATGTCCGACCCGGCCGAGTCCGTCGCGATGGTGCCGACCACGTCCGTGCCCGCGCTGTCCGTCGCGATGGTGCCGACGACGTCCGTCCCGGCGGTGTCCGTCGCGACCGTGCCGATCACATCCGTCCCGGCGGTGTCCGTCGCGACCGTGCCGATCACGTCGGTGCCGACCGAGGCCACCACGTCGGTGCCGATCGTGGCCACCGAGTCCGTGCCGAGCGTGTCGACCGCCGTCCCGAGCACGTCCGTGCCCGTCACGTCGGTGCCCACGACATCGGTGCCGAGCACGTCGGTGCCCGTCGAATCCGTCGCCGTGCCGGCGATGTCCGTACCGATCGAATCGGTCGCCGTGCCGACGATGTCCGATCCGGCCGAATCCGTCGCGATGGTGCCGACGACGTCCGTGCCGGCGCTGTCCGTCGCGACCGTGCCGATCACGTCGGAACCCGCACTGTCCGTCGCGATGGTGCCGATGACATCCGTCCCCGCGCTGTCCGTCGCGATGGTGCCGATCACGTCCGTGCCGGCGGTGTCCGTCGCGACCGTGCCGACCACGTCGGTGCCGATCGACGCCACGACGTCGGTGCCGATCGTGGCCACCGAGTCCGTGCCGAGCGTGTCGACCGCCGTACCGAGCACGTCCGTGCCCGTCACGTCGGTGCCCACGACATCCGTGCCGAGCACGTCGGTGCCCGTCGAATCCGTCGCCGTACCGGCGATGTCGCTGCCGATCGAGTCGGTCGCCGTGCCGACGATGTCCGATCCGGCCGAATCCGTCGCGACCGTGCCGACGATGTCCGTGCCGGCGCTGTCCGTCGCGATGGTGCCGATCACATCCGTCCCCGCGCTGTCCGTCGCGACCGTGCCGATCACGTCCGCACCAGCGGTGTCCGTCGCGATGGTTCCGATCACATCGGTCCCCGCGCTGTCCGTGGCGATCGTCCCGACGGCGTCCGTGCCGGCGCTGTCCGTCGCGACGGTACCGGTCGCATCGGTGCCGAGGACGTCGGTGCCGACGTCGGCGGTCTCGACCTCGATCGTGACCGCTTCGCCTTCGACGAACACCGTCCCATCGAGCGACTGCTCGGGCGTGATGTCGTACGTCCCGACGCCGACGCCGGTGAAGGTCGTCGTCCACCGTCCGTCCGTGTTCACCGCGGCCTGAGGGGCCCCTGCTCCGAGCGAGACCCGCACGGTCGCGCCGGGCTCCGCCGTCCCGGTGACGGTGACGTTCGTCGTGCTCGTGGACGTGGCCACGACGACGGGTGCCGAGCCGTCGGGGCTCGTGATGACGACCGGTGCGGCGAGCCGCACGTCGATCACGGTGGTGACGGCGGCCGAAGGAGCCCCGGTGCCGACGGTCTGGGTGGCCGAGACGGTCTGGTCCGGTCCGACGGCGACGCCCGGGACCACGACGCTCCACGTTCCCGTGGCGGTGGCCGTCGTCCGAGCGATCGCGGAGCCGATCGTCACGGCGATCACGGCGTCCGGTGCGGACAGACCGCCCACCGTCACCGCGGTCTGCGTGGCCGGGCCGAGGACGACGAACTCGTCACCGGCGTCGGGGGTGTTGATCGTCAGGGCGTCGAGCGCCTGCGCATTGACCGTGGCGCTGGCCAGGTCGACCACCGCGCCGGAGCCCGCACCGTCGGGCAGGATCGCCAGACGCAGTGCACGGACGGTCGAGGCACCGGTGTCGGTGCCGTCCGGGTCGCGGAAACCGGGACCGGTCTGCGAGTTCACCGTCACCGAGACGAGGCTGTTCACGACGTCGAGCACGGGACTGAGGACGTCGCCGACTCCGCTCGTCGCCGCGGAGAGGACATCCCCCACCGCGTCGAGCGCGGTCCCGTCGAGCGCGGGCGCGAGCACCGGCCGCGTTATGCCGGGCAGCGCGACCTCGACGGCGTCGGAGACGGCTGTGAGCACGACGCCGTTCAGGAGGGCCCGGAGCGGCACCAGGAGCAGCTCGACCGCGGGATCCGAGTTCGGCAGCGGCGTCAGCGTCGACGTCGCGACCGGCCGGGTCGGGTCCGTCCCGAGCAGGGCGCCGAGCGTCGTGTCGACCCTGATGGTGAGCGTGGCGAGGGGCGCCGTGGTGGCGGCCCCGAACAGCGGGGTCACCGACACGGTCGGAGTCGTCGTGACGACCGCCTGGACCCGAGTCGTGTCGATCGCCCCGGTGATGGCGGTGCTCAGCGAGTCGGGCAGGGTCGTGTCGAAGATGGTCGACAGCGCCGTCTGGAGCTCCGCCTCGACGGCGGCTCCCGTGAGCAGCTCCGTGTTCGCCGGCAGGTCGTTCAGCGACTGCAGCTCGGCGACGTCGACCGTGACCTCACCGGTCGACAGGTCGACGGTGACGGGTCCGCTGGTCAACGGCGCCGAGAGGACGGGAGCGGTCGCGGCGGGCAGATCGACGCTCGCCGTGACGGCGGCCTGCGTGTCGGCCAGGGTGAGGGTGCTCCCCAGCACCGACAGCGCACCGCGGACGGGTGCGAGGACACCCGTCTCGATCGTGTCGGGGAGATCTGCGGTCGCGCCGTTGGCCGAGTCGTTCAGGTCGTCGATGGTGGTCGTCAGATCGCCGGTGAGCGCCTCCACCGCCGGGCTGTGCAGGGCGATCGTCGCTCCGTCGACCTGGTACTCGCTGTCGACGGTGTATCCGGTGCTCGTGCGGGTGGCCTCGGCGCGAGACGAGATCGCGCCGATCTCGAGCGCGAGCTCGTCGGCGAGACCGGCGATCTGGGCCTGGGTCAGGAACCCGGTGAGGTCGAGGGACGCCTGCTGGGCCGGCGTGCCGTCACCGGCCTGCACGAGACCGCCCTCGGTGATGAGCCCCGAGGCCGCCACCGATCCGCTCGGTGTCGCCGAGCCGTACTGGGACACGGCGCCCAGGTCGAGGATGCCGTTGTCGCCGAGCAGCTGCACGCCGCCCTGGATGCGGAGCGTCTGGAGCGCGGTCAGGTCGAGCGGGTCGACGACCGGGGCGGACGTCGTGCCCGAGTACGACGAGTAGGCGCCCCCGAGCTCGGCGATCTCGTCGACGTCGACGATGCCGCTCCCGCTGAGGAAGAGCCCTTCCGCCTCGGAGACGTCCGGTGGTGCCGCCTGGGCGGGAACCACCGTCGCGGTGACGACGAGCGTCCCCACGGCGACGGCCGCCCCCCAGAGTCCTAGCGTGCCCAGGGGGCCGCGGTGAGTGAGTTGTCGCACGGGTGCCTCTTTCTGGCGGGCCTCGGGCCCGCCGGCTGATCCGACTCCCCCGGTGGTTGGCCGAGGGTGTGCTGTGGTGCAGGTGGTGGTGTCTCGTGGTCGTGCCGCTAGGTGACGGCGGGCGACGTCCGATCGCTCGGCGCGCCTTCGGGCAGCTCGCCGATCCCTCCCCTCGATCTCGAGATCCTGGCCCGGGCGGTCCGGGCGCGTTCCGCGACGAACACCGCGGCGCGCTGGAAGGTGACCGTCCGGATGAAGATCATGTCCGCCGCGAGCATCGCGAGCGAGAACAACGGCAGGCCCATGAAGAGGCCGATCCCGATGTGCATGCCGGTCACGCCGAGCAGGCCGACGACCCTGGTCCAGCGCCGTAGCAGCAGGAACGGGAAGAACAGCTGCACCGCGACGGCGAACCAGGTCGCGAACGCGACGAGCACGCCGCTGGCGGTCAGCAGACCGCTGAGAGCCGGCCACGGCGCGAATCGGTCGACGTGCAGCGGGTAGTAGATCGCCGTGCCGTCTCGCCAGAGCTCGCCCTGCACCTTCGACAAGCCCGCCACGACGTAGACGACGAAGAGCTGACCCGCAACGGCCACGAGAGCCCCGTTGTGCAGCAGCGTCGACACCCAGCCCGCCTCCTCACGGGCCCGGGCGACCCATCGGGGACGCGAGGCGACCGCGGCACGACCCCGCGCCTCCTGCCGGCTCCTCCGACGCGCGTCGAGCGACCAGACGCGCGAGAGGTCGGTGAAGCAGAAGTAGAAGAGGAACAGCCGGACGGCGTTGTCCGTCTGGTCGACGGCGAGCACGTTCGAGGCCGCGAGGCTGGCGTACAGCCAGAGCGTCGCGATCGCGGCGACGCGGGCGTGCCAGCCGAGGAGGAGCGCGAGGGCCGACAGCCCCAGCGCGACGTAGCCGATCCAGAACGCCGGGCCGCCCACCTGCGCCGCGTCGAAGATCACGAACGGGAACCCCCAGGTCGACGACCGGTTGAGCGGCTCGGACCAGCCTGACGCGCCTCCCCAGGTGTACGACGCCGTGCTCGCGTTCGCGAGCACGAAGAGGAGGATGCCCAGACCGGTGACGATCCGCGCTGCGGCGACGCCGTAGAGCGCCTTCCGGCCGTCGAGGAACCACCACTCGAGACGCCCGGCGAGCCGGGCCCAGGAGGCGCGGGCGACGTCCACCACGGCGCTCACGACCGACCCCCGGGGCCGTACAGCACGTCGATGGCGCCCTGGTCGAGCGTCGAGTCGGGCAGCGGCGAGCGCCATCCGCCCGTCACGAAACGGAACTCGGGGTTCGGGGCGGGGTCGGCGCGCTGCTCGAACGGGGTGACGGGAGTGATGCGGACCCGGACCTGGACGTCGTCGACCTCGCCCCACTGGGCCGTGGCCACCGCGGATGCGATGCGGTTCAGGGCGTCCTCGTAATCGACGTACGACCGGACGGCGCCGTCGCCGGCGGAGGACGTCGCGGCGAGGTCGTCGACGAGCTCCTGCCGCCAGTCGCCGTCGGTGAGGGTCTGCCCCACCGCGGGGCCGGCCTCGTCGCCGAGCGCCTGATAGGCCCGGAAGTACCCGCGGGCCAGCGAGAAGTTGGTCAGGTAGGTGCGCGACGGCACGAGGTGGTGCGTCACCCCGTTGGCGATGTCGCGATCGGTGATCGTGAACCACTCGGTGGCCGCGCTCTCGCCGGTCGGGACGGCGCGGACGTCGAGCGAGATGTCGCTCGAGACCGGATCGGGGGCGAAGACGGACCAGCTCTGCTGGAAGAACGGCAGCATGTACCCGCGCAGGGTCTCCTCCCCGACGGCCGCCCGGACCGGGTTCGCGGCCGACGACCACAGCAGCGTCGCACCCAGGTGGCCGACGAGCAGCACGACCACGAGGCCGAGGGCGATGCGCGGCGCCACGGGGCGACGACTGTCTCTCCGCCTGCTGCGGCGCGCTCCCCCACGGGTGGACGAGTCGGACCCGCCCGAGAGCGGAGACGGTGAGCCGACGACGATGGTCGGCGCGAGGTCGCCCGGGGTAGGGGTCGACGAGGCGTTTCTGATCCTGTGCGACGTCACGGTCGCGGTCCTCTCGGGTCGATCGATCTCGTTCCGCCGTGGTGAGGGGCGGGACAACCGGCCTTGGTGAGGGGCCGGATCGCGTCGTGGTGAGCGGCGCGTGGTCGACGTGGTTGGCGTCGACGTGCCGTCATCCTATGCGGAGGAGCCGCCGATCCGCACCCCGCGAACAGGGGGGACCTCGACGGACGGCGCCCCGAGACGAGAAAAGACCCCTCACGCACCCGCCAGAGCCCGGTTACCCTTGCTGCATTTCTGCCCTGGGGGAGTTGGCCTGGATGGCGCCACGTGAGGAGCCTCGAGAAGTTTAGCGGCATCTGAGTGCCCGCCGCGACCCGGGGTGTTGCCTGGTGGCATGAGAATCGTCATCGCCGGAGGACACGGCAAGATTGCCCTGCTCCTCGAACGCCGACTCGCCGACGCCGGGCACGACCCCGTGGGCATCGTCCGCAACGCAGACCACACCGCCGACCTCGAGACAGCCGGCGCCCGTGCGCTCGTGCTCGATCTGGAGAAGACCGACGTCGACACGCTCGCCGGCCACCTCGACGGGGCCGACGCCGTCGTGTTCGCCGCCGGTGGCGGGGGCGGCAGCGGTGCCGAGCGCAAGCTCACCATCGATCGCGACGGCGCCGTGCTGCTGGCCGACGCCGCCGAGAAGGCCGGAGTCGGTCGCTACGTCATGGTCTCGGCCATCGGCACCGACGACTTCGACCCGGCCCGCGCCGAACTGCCCGCCGAGAACGACGACGACGTGTACCAGGTGTACATGCGCGCCAAGAGCGAGGCCGACGCGGACCTCCGCGGTCGCGACCTCGACTGGACGATCGTCCGCCCCGGCGGTCTCACCGACGACGCCGGCACCGGTCTCGTCACCGTGGGCACCACCGTCGACCGCGGCACCATCCCCCGTGCCGACGTGGCGGAGATCATCGCCACGGCGCTGATCGAGGGCACGGCCGTGAAGACCCAGTTCGAGGTCGTCTCGGGTGACGCGACCGTCTCGGACGCTCTGGCGACCATCAAGTACTGACCCGCGCCTCCTCGGTCGTCGGGGAGACCACGAAGGGCCCCGGAGGCGCAGCTCGCGCTCCCGGGGCCCTCTCGCGTCTCAGATGGTTCAGACGAGCGCCGCGGACTGCCGTGCGATCTCGAGCTCCTCGTTCGTCGGCACGACGAGCACCTTCACGGCCGACCCGTCGGGCGAGATGAGGCGCGCCTCGCGGGACGCCAGCTCGTTGCGGTCGTCGTCGACGTGGATGCCGAAGAACTCGAGCCCCGCCAGGGTGCGTCGGCGCAGCAGAGCGTTGTTCTCGCCCACTCCGGCGGTGAAGACCACCGCGTCGAGCCCGCCCAGCTGGGCGACGTACGCGCCGATGTAGTGCCGCAGGCGGTGGCGGTACACGGCGAGCGCGGCCTCGGCCACGGCGTCGCCGCGAGAGGCGCTGTCTTGCACGTCGCGCATGTCGCCGCTGCCGGTGAGACCCAGCAGCCCGGACCTCTTGTTGAGCAGCGTGTCGAGCTCGGCGACGTCGAGGCCGGCCTCGCGGTGCAGGTGGAAGACGGCGGCGGGGTCGATGTCGCCCGAACGCGTGCCCATCACGAGACCCTCGAGCGGGGTCATGCCCATGCTCGTGTCGATCGAGCGCCCGCCGTCGATGGCGGCCGCCGACGCCCCGTTGCCGAGGTGCAGCACGATGGTCTTCAGCTCGGCGAGGGGCCGCCCGAGGAACTCGGCCGTCTTCTCGCTGACGTACTTGTGCGACGTGCCGTGGAACCCGAACCGGCGCACGTGGTGTCGCTTGGCCAGGTCGGCGTCGATGGCGTAGGTGTACGCCGCGGGGGCCAGCGTCTGGTGGAACGCGGTGTCGAAGATGGCGACGTGCGGTACGTCGGCGAAGGCCTTCTTCGCCGCCCGGATGCCCTGCAGGTTGGCGGGGTTGTGGAGGGGCGCGAGGGTGGAGAGCCGATCGATCGCCTTCTCGACGTCGTCGGTCACGATGGTCGCCCGGTCGAACTCCTCGCCGCCGTGGACGACGCGGTGCCCGACGACCACCGGCGGGTACTCGTCGAACGACGGCCCGTCGGCCTCGAACGCGCTGAGCATCGCGGCGAAGCCCGCGGCGTGGTCGGCGATCGGCTGCGAGTCGTTGCGCGTCTCGTCGCCCGTGACCTCGTTGCGGTGCCTCGTCGACCCGACGCTGTCGCCGATCCGCTCGACGAGACCGCTCGCGAGGGTCCGCTCGCCGTCGAGCTCGATCAGCTGGTACTTGAACGACGACGAACCGGAGTTGACGACGAGGACTGCGCTCACGAGGGGTTCCCTTCGGGGGTGGATGCGGGGGTGGGGGCTGCGGCCTGGGCGCTCTGCGTCCCGGCCTGGATGGCCGTGATGGCGACGGTGTTGACGATGTCGCCGACCAGCGCGCCGCGGGAGAGGTCGTTGATCGGCTTGCGGAGGCCCTGCAGGATCGGCCCGATGGCGACGGCCCCGGCGCTGCGCTGCACCGCCTTGTAGGTGTTGTTGCCGGTGTTCAGGTCGGGGAAGATGAACACCGTCGCGCGGCCCGCCACCTCGGAGTCGGGCATCTTCGCCGCCGCGACGGTCGGATCGGCGGCCGCGTCGTACTGGATGGGCCCCTCGACCAGCAGGTCGGGTCGGCGTTCGCGCACGAGCGCCGTGGCCGCCCGCACCTTCTCGACGTCGGCGCCGGAGCCGCTGTCGCCGGTGCTGTAGCTGAGCATCGCGACCCGCGGTTCGATGCCGAACTGCTCGGCGGTCTGCGCCGACGAGATGGCGATGTCGGCCAGCTGCTCCGCCGTGGGGTCGGGGATGACGGCGCAGTCGCCGTAGACCAGCACCCGGTCGGCGAGCGCCATGAGGAACACGCTCGAGACGACGCCCACGTCGGGCAGGGTCTTGATGACCTCGAACGCGGGTCGGATCGTGTGAGCCGTGGTGTGCTTCGCGCCCGAGACCATCCCGTCGGCGAGTCCGAGCTTGACCATCATCGTGCCGAAGTACGAGACGTCGGTGACGGTGTCCATCGCCATCGAGGCGGAGATGCCCTTGTGGGCGCGCAGCTTGGCGTACTCGGCGGCGAAGCGCACCTGCAGGCTCGGGTCGAAGGGATCGAGCACCCGGGCGTCGGCGAGGTCGAGCCCCAGCTCGGCACCGCGCGCCCTGATGGCCGTCTCGTCGCCGAGCAGCGTGATCCGCGCCACACCCCGCTGCAGCAGCGTCGACGCGGCGCGGAGGATGCGGTCGTCGTCGCCCTCGGGCATGACGATGTGCTTCGCGGCGCCGCGCGCCCGCTCGAGCAGCTGGTACTCGAACATCAGCGGCGTGACCACGCCCGAGGGGCTGACCTGCAGGAGGCGCAGCAGCTGCGCCCCGTCGACGTGCTTCTCGAAGAGGGCGAGCGCGAGGTCGTACTTGCCCGACGAGTCGGCCGCGAGCCGGCCTCGGGTCTGCGTGATCGCGAGCGCGGTGTCGTAGGTGCCCATGTCGTTGTGGGCGATGGGGAGGGGGCTGTCGAGACCGGCGATGAGCCGGTCGACCTGCGGGGCCATCTCGAATCCGCCGTTCAGCACGATGCCGGCGAGCGAGGGGAACGTCTCGGAGGCGTGGGCGAGCACCGTCGCGACGAGCACGTCGGACCGGTCGCCGGGCACGACGACGATGGCGCCCTCGGTGAGCCGCGGCAGCACGTTCTCCATCGACATGGCGGCCACGACGACGCCGACCGCCTCACGGTCGAGAAGGGCCTCGTCGCCGCGGATCATCGTCGCGCCCGTCGCGGCGAGGACGGCGCGGACGGTCGGGGCCACGAGGAGGCGGTCCTCCGGCAGGGCCCAGACGGGCACGTCGGCGGACGGCGTACCCGCAAGGGCCTCGCCCACGCCCGCCACGACCTCGTCGAGGCGATCGGGCCCGACGCGGTTCGCCACGACCCCGAGCAGACTCGCGTGCTCGCTGCGCAGCTCGGCCGTCGTGACCTCCGCGACCTGACGCATCTCGGCGCCGTTGCGAGCGGTGCCCCCGTCGGAGCTGCGCCCGCCGAGCACGAGCAGCACCGGCGCACCGAGGTTCGCGGCCACCCGGGCGTTGAACGACAGCTCGGTCGGGCTGCCGACGTCGGTGTAGTCGGAGCCGATCACGACGACGGCATCGCACTGGCGCTCGACGGCGGCGAACCGGCTGACGATGGTCGCGAGCGCGGCATCGGGGTCGGCGTGCACGTCGTCGTAGGTGACGCCGACGCACTCGTCGTAGTCGAGGTCGACCCCGTCGTGCGCGAGCAGCAGTTCGAGCACGTAGTCGCGCTCGGCCGTCGACCGCGCGACCGGTCGGAACACCCCCACGCGACCCAGCTCGTGACTGAGGGTGTCGAGCACCCCCAGCGCGATGGTGGACTTGCCGGTGTGGCCTTCTGCGGACGTGATGTAGATGCGAGTCGACACGACGACCACACTAGGGCGGTCGGCTCGGAGGCCGCGGTGAACGGGGGTGAACGCCCGCCGGCCGCACCCCTAGGCTCTCGCCATGGAGATACGACCTGCGACCGAATCCGACCTGCCCGGCGTGCTCGAGATCCACGCGGACGCCGTGGCGAACTCGACCGCCATCTGGACGGACGAGCCCCCGACCCTCGAGGGGCGACGCGAGTGGCTGACGAACCACTCCGAGGCGGGCCGCGCCGCGCTCGTCGCCGTCGACGGCGACCTCGTCGTGGGCTACGGCAGCTACGGCCCGTTCCACGCGAAGGAGGGCTACCGGCACACCTGCGAGAACAGCGTGTACGTCCGCCCGGGCCATCAGGGGTCGGGCATCGGGCGCAGCCTGCTCGAGACGCTCATCATCGAGGCGACCGCAGACGACCTGCACGTCATGGTCGCCCTGATCGAGGCCGAGAACGAGGCGTCGGTCGGGCTGCACCGCTCACTCGGCTTCGTCGACGCCGGCGTGCTGCGCGAGGTGGGCACGAAGTTCGGCCGCTGGCTCGATCTGCGCTACATGACCCGCGCGCTCAGCTGACCCGCGCCTCCTGAGCTGCGAGGGCGACGGAGGGCCTCCGGCGCGGCATCAGTCGCGGGGCTTGTCGAACCGGGCACCCTCGGGCTTCGGCGCGAGCAGCGTCATGACGAAGACGGCGATCGAGCCGAACGGCACGAGGTACAGGAACTGGAAGAAGCCGCTGAGCCCGACGTCGTGCAGCCGCCGTGCGGTCAGCGAGAGCGTGCCGACGAGCAGCACCAGCCACAGCACGAAGTTGAGGATGACGAGCGGGACGAAGATCGCCAGCGGCGGGTCGGAGACCGCCTGGCCCGAGGCGTCGACCGTGCTGCCGATCGAGGCGACGAGACCGGTGATCATGATGAGGACGAACGACACGACACCCTGGACGAGCGCGAACCACCAGTACTCGCTGCGACTGGCCCGACCCGAGTAGTCGAAGAACTTGCGGAAGAACCGCGACACGGCCGCGGTGAGCGGGGCGTCGTAGTAGGGGGCCCAGAGCGGCGGCGGACCCTGCATCGCCGACTCGTGCTCACCGGGCTGAGGGGCCTGATAGGCCGGCGGCTGGTCGGGCTGCGGCTCGTAGGGCTTCGGCTGGTACGGCTGCGGCTGCTCGTCGGTCATGGTGTTCCCCCCGGATCGGTGACGCTCGTGCGACAACCGTAGCGCGCCTCCTCGTCGGGGCGACGACGAGAACCCCCGGCATCCTGAGACGGATGCCGGGGGCTCTCGTGGTCGTGCGGCGGAGGATAGGGGATTCGAACCCCTGAGGGCTTGCACCCAACACGCTTTCCAAGCGTGCGCCATAGGCCACTAGGCGAATCCTCCAGGAGGCGCGGCGGATACCGGCGCGCGACCTCGATCACTCTACCGGATGCGCGCCCGACTCCGTGACGACGGGGCGGCTGCGACGCCCGCGAGCCGTCGCCCGGGGCGCCCGCACGCCCGCACGCCCGCGCCGACGTAGCATCGACGCATGGACTCCCTCGCCTCGTGCCGCGTCGACGCGTGGCTGTGGGCCGTCCGCATCGTCAAGACGCGATCCGCGGCGACGGCGGCCTGCCGCGCCGGTCACGTCCGGGTGGGCGGCGAACGCGTCAAGGCCGCCCAGACGGTGCGACCGGGCGACGAGGTGCGAGTGCGTCTCGGCGGGTTCGAGCGCATCCTCGTCGTGCGCCAGTGCCTCGTGAAGCGGGTCGGCGCGCCGGTCGCGGCCCTGGCGCTCGACGATCTGACTCCCCCGCCGCCCCCTCGCGAGGAGGTCGCCACGGTCGCCGTGCGCGATCGCGGCGCCGGTCGACCGACGAAACGCGAGCGACGCGAGCTGGAGAAGCTGCGCGACCGCTGACCGCCTCCTGCCGATCGGCGGTGATCGGCTCGGATCCGCACGGATCGGTCGGTACGGCCGGGCATCTCCCTCTATGATCGAGATTCCGACGACGCCCGCTTGGGGGCGGGCAGAAGTCGCTGTGAGGCCCTCGCGGTCGCACGGAACGGCGTCGTCGACCGAGGGGTGAGTTGATGCCGATCGTCGCGAGAGACGACTACGCCCTGTTCGTCGAGCCTCGACGCTCGGTGGCCGTCAGCGCCACGCTCACGGGCCTCGCGGCGATCGTCCCCGTCGGGGCCGCCCTCCTCTGGCTCACCTGGCCGTCCGGTCTCTGGCCGGTGGTCGTGGCTCTCGGCGTCGTCGTGATCGCCCTCGGTCTCGCCGCCTACCGGCGCTACCGCCTGTCGTTCGCCGCCCTCGACGCCGAGCACTTCGTCAAGCGCGGATGGCTCCCCGGCTCGGTGCGGGTCCGCCGCGATCGGGTCTCCGAGGTCGTGGTGGTCAGCACCTACCTCCCCAACAGCACCGACACGGTGCTGCAGCTGGTGGCCTTCGACGCCGTCGGGGTCCGGCTGTTCCGCATGCGCGGCCACTACTGGCCCGACGAGGCGATCGTCGCCGTGCGCGACGCGCTCGACGTCGCCTCCACCCTCATCGACAAGCCGATGTCGCTCCGCCAGTTCTTCCGGCGGTACCCGCACGCCCGCTACTGGTACGAGGGCCGCCCCGGGCTCACCGTGCCGGTGATCGTCGGCCTCTTCGCGCTGGCCTCGGGTGCGCTCGTGCTCGTCTACGGCACTCTCGCCTGACGCACCGCCGCGCCACCTGTGCTCAGCGGCGGCGCAGGGTGCCGAATATCCCCTTGACGACCTCGCGCACGATGGCCCTCCCGGCGCTCGATCCCAGCACGTCGCCGAGCACTCCCCCGCCGCCCTCCCGCGACGACGACCGGGTCCCCGAGGAGGTGCGGGTCGCCGATCCGCGCCCCGCCCGTCGCCCGGCCGCCGCGCGCTCGGCCCGCTCGAACTCCTTCTGCTGACGTTCGTACTCGGCCTGGGCCGCCTTCCGCTCCCGTTCGGCGGAGGCCGCGGCCTTCGCGTCGGAGCGCTCGCGCGCGGCGGCCTCCTTCAGCTGGGCGTCGATCGTCGTCTGACGAGCCGCGGCGTCGGTGCGTTCGCGGGCGTCGAGCGCGGCGGCCTCGAGCCGGCGGGCCAGCATCTCGCGGGCCGAGTCGCGGTCGATCCCGGCGCCGTAGACCGGCTGCAGCGGCGAGGCCGCCACCGACGCCCGCATCGTGTCGGCCGGTGTGGGCGACATCGATCCGCGCGGCGCCCGGAGGCGGGTCCAGGCGACCGGGCTGGGTGCCCCGCGCTCGTTCATCACGGTGACCACCGCCTCCCCGGTGGCCAGGGTCGTCAGCACCTCGGCGAGGTCGTACTCGCTCGTCGGGTAGGTCGAGACCGTGGCGCGGAGGGCCTTCGCGTCGTCGGGCGTGAACGCGCGCAGCTGGTGCTGCACCCGCGAGCCGAGCTGGGCGAGCACGTCGGCGGGGACGTCCTTCGGGGTCTGGGTGACGAAGACGATGCCGACGCCCTTCGACCGGATCAGCCGGACGGTCTGGACGATCTGCGCCGTGAAGTCCTTCGACGCGTCGGCGAAGAGCAGGTGGGCCTCGTCGAAGAAGAAGACGAGCTTGGGCACGTCGAGGTCGCCGACCTCGGGCAGGTCGTTGTAGAGGTCGGCCAGCAGCCACATCAGGAAGGTCGAGAACAGGGCCGGCCGGTCGTGCACCCCGGGCAGCTCGAGCAGGCTCACCACGCCTCGGCCGTCGGCGGTCGTCCGCAGGAACTCCGCCGTGTCGATCTCGGGCTCGCCGAAGAACGCGTCGGCCCCGCGGTCGGCGAACGTGATCAGCTCGCGGAGGATGACCCCGACGGTCTGCTTGCTCAGACCGCCGAGGCCCTCGAGCTCTCCCTCGCCCTCGTCGCTGGTCAACCAGGTGAGCACCGCCCGCAGATCGGCGAGGTCGAGCAGCGGCAGCCCCTCCTGGTCGGCGTAGTGGAAGACGAGCCCGAGGCTGGACTCCTGCGTGTCGTTGAGGCCGAGCACCTTGCCGAGCAGCAGCGAGCCGAACCCGCTGACCGTGGCACGGACGGGGACGCCCGTGCCGATGCCGCCGAGCGCGAAGTACTCGGTCGGCGTGCCCTCGGGCGACCAGTCCTGACCGATGCCCCGGGTGCGCGCCGAGAGCTTCTCGGAGGGCTCGCCCGGGGTCGCGATCCCCGAGAGGTCGCCCTTGACGTCGGCGGCGAAGACCGGCACGCCCGCGGCCGAGAGCTGCTCGGCCATCACCTGCAGCGTCTTCGTCTTGCCGGTGCCGGTCGCCCCGGCGACGAGTCCGTGCCGGGCGAGCATGCCGAGCGGGATGCGCACGGGCACGTCGGGCAGGGCGTCGCCGTTCACCAGGGCGCCGAGCTCGAGCGCGGGGCCGTCGAAGGCGTACCCGGCACGGACGGCGTCGACCGCCGACGGGGACAGGGGCCCGGTCGAGGCCGTCGTCGGGGCCGTCCCGTCGGCCGTCGCGTCCGCAGGCGGCTCGACCCGCGCCTCCTCGGCCGCCCGGGCCTCGGCGTCGGCCGCCAGCCGTTCCGCCCGCGCGAGCGCCGCCTCCGCGTCCTGCTTCGCCTTCTCGGCGGCGGCGACCGCGGCGGCGGCCTCCGCCCTGGCCTGCTCGAGTGCGTCCGTCATGGCGTCAGCCTAGGCACGCGGAGGCGCGGAGTCCGGGCGAGTGCGTCCACTGCGGTCGCACCTGCACGCCCGCCTCGGCCGGACCCGCCCGGAACGGGCTCAGGCGCGGTGCTGCCAGACCCAGCCCAGCCCCCGCACGCGCTCCTGCTCGTCGAGCAGCCGGTGCGCGACGGGCGCCCAGAGGACGACTGCCACCCCCGCCCCGATCAGCAGCCCGCCGATGGTGTCGGTCAGCCAGTGCGCGCCGAGGTACGTGCGGCTCAGCAGCATCGCGATCGTGTACAGCACGCCGGCCACCCAGACCCACACGCGGCGGAGGACCACGCCGAGCACGACGGCGAGCGTCGCGGCGTTCGCGGTGTGCCCCGAGGGGAACGAGCCGTAGTCGCTGACGACCATGATCTCGGCCGGCCGCGCCCGACCGAAGGCGTGCTTGACGATCTGCACGACGCCGGCGCTGAGCGCGCACGCCGCGATCCAGTAGACGGCCGCCCAGGGGCGTCGACGCAGCAGCAGCACGGCCATGACGCCCAGGGGCACGACGAAGACGCCGATCACCCCGGCGCCGATCACGTTGAAGACGAGCGAGGGGACGTCCCAGAACGGGTGGCGGTGCTCGACGAGCTCGCCCATGAACTCCTCGTCGATCGCGATGGCGCCCGAGCGAGCCGTGATGACGACTCCGAGCAGCAGCACGACGCCGATGGCGCCCAACGCGCTGAAGACCCACCAGCGTCGCTGGACGCGCCGGGCCACACGTTCTTCGGACGGTGACGCGGGTCTCGGGGCCAGGGGGTCGGTGCGCATCCCCAGAAGGTACCCGCACCGCGGGGGTCGGTGGCCGAGGAGGCACCCGCACCGCGGGGGTCAGTGGCCGAGCGCCGGCACCGTCCGCGGCCGCACCAGCAGCCAGAGGCTCGCGATGGCGACGCACGACGTCGCGATCATCACGCTGCCCATCGGCACCGCCGAGCCGATCCCGAGGAACCCGACCACCGGCGAGATGAGACCGGCCAGGCCGAAGTTCAAGGCGCCGAGCAGCGACGCCGCCGTGCCCGCCTCCTTGCCGTGGTTGGCCAGACCGAGCACCTGGACCTGCGGGAACGAGAACCCGCAGGCCGCGATGAAGAACCAGAGCGGCACGAGGATCCCGACGAGCCCGGCCCCCGCCGAGTCGAGCACGACGATGGCGGTGGCCGACACCAGCAGCACGATCGTCGAGCAGGCGAGGATCCACTGCGGCCCGACGCGGCGGGCGAGCCGCGAGCTGATCTGCACCCCGGCGACGATGCCGAGCGAGTTGACCGCGAAGAGATAGCCGTACTGCTGCGGGTCGAGCCCGTAGACGTTCTGGAAGAGGAACGACGAGGCCGACAGATACGAGAACAGCCCCGAGAACGTCATCGCCCCGATCAGGGCCACCCCCACGAAGATGCGATCGCTGAACAGCGCCTTGTACCGCTGCCCCAGCGTCGTGTGCCCGGCCTCGAGCCGGCGGGCCGGCGGCAGCGTCTCGACGATGAGGAAGATCGCGGCGATGATGACGAACGCGCCGTACGCCACGAGGAACACGAAGATGCCGCGCCAGCTGGTGAACCGCAGCAGCTGCGATCCGAGCACGGGGGCGACGATCGGGGCGAGCCCGTTGACCAGCGCGAGACGCGACAGCATCCTGATGAGCGGCAGTCCGCCGAACAGGTCGCGGACGGTGGCCATCGCCACGACCCCGCCGGCCGCGGCCCCCATGCCCTGCAGCACGCGGAACAGCCCGAGCAGCTCGATCGACGGGGCCGCGGCGACCCCGATGCTCGCGAGGATGTGCACGGCCGTCGCGACGATCAGGGGCAGGCGGCGACCGACCTTGTCGCTCCACGGGCCGACCAGCAGCTGACCGACTCCGAAGCCGATGGTGGTCGCCGTGAGGGTCAGCTGGATCACGCCGCTGTCGACCGCGAACTCCTCGCGCAGCTGCGGGAAGGCCGGCAGGTACAGGTCGATCGTGAACGGACCGAGGGCGGTCAGCGCGCCGAGCACGATGACGTAGACGAGGCGCTGACGGCGGGTGAGCGAGTCACCGGGGTGGACGACGGTGGTCACGGGGCTCCGAAACATGAGGACGAGGAGGGGCGGGCGAGCCCGGTGCCCGGCCGCGCCACGGTGCATCGAATCGTTTCGAGCGCACCGCGCGACGGCAGGGGCGGGAGATCACGGGAGGGTGACGGTCGATGCCGATCCACGGACGCCGTCGCTCACAAGCGTACCGCGACGACCCCGGGGCGGGACGATGCGCGAGCGGTGCCGCCACGGCGCCCGCCACCGGGTCCGCCGGGAGGACGCCAAGGTCTAGGCTCGGGTCAGTCCGGCGCGGCCGGGCCCCGCACCGCGCCACAGGAGGCCCCCATGGTCGACGCCCGAATCGTCCAGACGACCCGATCGCTGCACACGGCGATCGTCGAGCTCGCGTCGAACCAGCCCGTCTCGGGCATCACCGTCGCCGACGTGACCCGGGCCGCAGGCATCAACCGGGCCACCTTCTACAGCCACGCCACCTCGCCGGGCAGTCTTCTCGCCTCCGTGCTGACCCCCGAGCTCGACGCCATCCGCCGCGACGACGCCGAGCTGCGCGCGCGGCCGGGCGCCGACCCCGAGGCCGTGACGAGGCTCGCCGTCGAGAGGGTCGTCGACCACGTCGTGCGCTACCGCGACGTGTACCGTCTCGCACTGCCCGACCGGCTCGACGCGTCGATCCACCAGACCCTCGCCGAGCACTTCGCCACGACGTCGCTCGCCCACATCGAGGCACTGCCCGCGGGCACGGCGCCCGACGGCATCGCGCCGCACATCGCCTCGGGCTTCTTCGCGCACGCCCTCGTCGGCGCCATCGAGGCGTGGCTCGGCGGCCGCCGCACGAGCCGCCGGACGCTGCTCGACACCATCACGTCGATGATCCCGGCCTGGTGGCACTGACCGCCCCGTCGCCTTCCCCCAGCACGGCGAGCGTCGCCGGCCCGAGACGCAGCGCCCCGCTCGTCAGAGGCTCGCAGCGGATGCCGCCCCGACCGCGCAGGGCCCGGAACGCCCCCGGCGCCAGCACGACGTCCATCCATGCGCAGGGGTTGGCGGGGCGGTTCGCCCGCAGCAGCACCGGCCCATCCCCCGAGTCGAGCGAGAACGTGAGACCGGTCAGCGCATCGACGTCGACGCCGCGCAGCACGATGTTCCGCCGTGTCGCCGCGGCGTCCAAGGGCCCGGAGCCGAGGAGGCGCGCGACGGTCTCGAGGGACTCCGCCGCGAACACGGTCACCGACGCCGCCCGATGGGCGGGTCTCGCGAAGTAGCGGTCGCCGACCACGCCGAGGCCGGCCCGCAGCTCGAGCCGGTCGTGCGTCTCGACCCCGGTCGCCGGCTCGGGTCCGTCGGACGGTCGCCCGACGTAGCGGGAGCGGGGCGACGCGAGCAGCAGCTCGACCGTCACGCTCGTGACCGTGCCGACCCGCGCCTCCTCGTGCATCCGATCACGATAGCGAGTCCGGGTACGGCGAGAGCCGACCGCCCTGACGGACGATCGGCTCTCGGGTGGTGCGGTGGTGCGGTGGTGCGGTGGTGCGGTGGTGCGGTGCTGCGACTACTTGGTCAACGGGCCCAGCGTGGGGTCGTTGGCGTAGGCCTCGGCGGCGTTGTCCTTGGTGACGATCTGCGGGGGCAGGAGGTACGCGGGGACGACCTTCGAGCCGTTGTCGTACGACTCGTCGTCGTTCGTCTCGGCGGTGTCGCCCTCGGAGACCGAGGTGACCATGGCGACGGCCTGCTTGACCAGGTTGCGGGTGTCCTTGTTGATCGTCGAGTACTGCTCGCCGGCCATGATCGACTTGACGGACTCGACCTCGGAGTCCTGACCGGTGACGACGGGGACGTCCTTGCCGGCCTGCTTCACCGAGGTGATGATGGCGCGGGCGAGGGTGTCGTTCGGGCTCAGCACGCCGTCGAGCTCGGTGTCGGTGTAGGTGCTGGTCAGCAGCGAGTCCATGCGGCGCTGGGCGTTCTCGGCCTTCCAGCCGTCGGTCGCGGTCTGCTTGATCTCGGTCTGACCCGAGCCGACGACGACGGTGCCGTCGTCGATGGCCGGCTGCAGCACGCTCATGGCGCCGTCGAAGAACACGGCCGAGTTGGCGTCGTCGGACGAGCCGGAGAACAGCTCGATGTTGTACGGGCCCTCGGCCTTCTTGGCGGCCATGCCGTCGAGCAGGGCCTGGCCCTGGAGCTCGCCGACCTTGAAGTTGTCGTACGCGACGTAGTAGTCGACGTCTTCGGTGTTGAGGATCAGACGGTCGTAGGCGATCACGATCGCGCCGGCGTCGTGCGCCGCCTTGACCTGCGTGCCGAGCTGACCGCCGTCGGCCGCGCCGATGACGATGACCTTCGCACCCTTGGTGACCATCGACTGGATCTGCTCCTGCTGGTTCGCCACGGTGCCGCTGGCCGCTGCGTACTGCACGTCGGGCTCGAAGCCCGCCGCCTCGAGGTCCTCGTTGAAGAGGTCGCCGGCCAGGACCCAGTTCTCACTGGTCTTGGCAGGCAGGGCGACGCCGACGATCGAGCCCTGCTCGAAGCCGGAGGCGGCGTCGCCGGAACCGGCGTCGGTGCGGGCGGAGTTCGAGCAGCCGCTCAGGATCAGCGTCGTTGCTGCGGCGACCGCCATGGTCGCCAGCGCGATTTTGCGCATGCTGTGTCTCTTTCTCGTGAGTGAGGTGGTGCGGGTGGGCCGCCGAGCGGCGGTCCGAGGGAGGCGCGACCGGCCGTCGATGGACGGTCGCGCTGGGAAGCGGGTCTAGTTGGGGGTCGTCGAGTTCGGACGCTGCACGTCGGTCACGTCGCCGTTGGGGGTGAGGACGGGGCTCGCGGAGTCCGTCGAGGGTCCGACGCCGTTCTGCGTGCCGGCCGCGGACTGGGTGGCGGCCGGTGCCGCGACGCCGTTCTTGTCGCGGTTCAGCCCCCGGGTCAGGAAGCCCGTGATGGACGGGCGGCCCTGGCTCTTGTTGTAGACGTCGACGGCCACGGCGATCAGCAGCACGAGGCCCTTGATCATCTGCACCTTGTCGGAGCCGACGCCGAGCAGCTGGAGACCGTTGTTCAGCACGGCGATGACGAAGCCACCGACGATCGATCCGGTCACGGTGCCGATCCCGCCGGCGACGGCGGCGCCGCCGATGAAGACCGACGCGATGGCGTCGAGCTCCCAGTTCAGGCCGTCCTGCGGGCCGGAGGCCCCGGCACGGGCGACGTAGATCATGCCCGCCACGGCGGCGAGCACCGACATGTTCATCATGACCAGGAAGTTCACCCGGCGGGCGTTGACGCCCGACAGCTCGGCGGCGTGCGAGTTGCCGCCGACCGCGTAGATGTGACGACCGAAGATCGTGTTCTGGGTGATGAAGCCGTAGACCAGCACGAGCACGCCGAGGATGATGCCCGAGATCGGGAAGGACGTTCCGACCCGGCCGCCGCCGAAGAGCGTGGCCGCGTACAGGATGATCGCGACGAGCACGGCGACCTTGACGAGGCTGACCCACATCGGCGCCATGTCGGAGCCCATGGCCTGCTGCTTGCGACGCAGGCGGAACTCGCGCCAGACGACGACGGCTGCGAGGACGAGACCGAGCAGCAGGGTCGCGTTGTTGTACCCGGTGTTCGGGCCGAACTCGGGCAGGTAACCGGCGCCGATGACCGTGTAGCCCTCGGGGACGGGCAGCGTGACCGCGTTGCCGACGAACTGGTTCGCACCGCGGAAGAGCAGCATGCCCGCCAGCGTCACGATGAACGCGGGCACCCCGACGTAGGCGACCCAGAAGCCCTGCCAGGCGCCGATCGCCGCGCCGACCACCAGGCCGAAGACGATGGCGACGGGCCACGGGAAGTTCCAGGTGGTCATCGAGGTCGCGACCATGATTCCGACGAACGCGGCGACCGAGCCGACCGAGAGGTCGATGTGGCCGGCGACGATGACCATGACCATGCCGATCGCGAGGATCAGGATGTACGAGTACTGGCTGACCAGGGCGATCAGGTTGGGCGGGTCGAGGGTGAGTCCGCCCGTGAGGACCTGGAAGATCAGGATGGCGACCACCAGGGTCGCGATCATCCCGAACTGGCGGGCGTTCGACTGGTTGCCGCCGAACACCTTCTTCAGGTCTTTGATGCCACTCATGCGGCGTTCTCCTTCTTCTTGGACGTCATTGTTCTCATCAGCGTCTCGGCGTCGGCCTCGGACGCGTCGATCTCGTTCGTGACGGTGCCCTCGAAGATCGTGTAGATCCGATCCGAGAGACCGAGCAGCTCGGGCAGCTCGGACGAGATCACGATGACGCCCTTACCCTGGGCCGCGAGCTGGTTGATGATGTTGTAGATCTCGAACTTCGCGCCCACGTCGATGCCGCGGGTCGGTTCGTCGAGGATGAGGATGTCGGGGTCGGTGAACATCCACTTCGCCAGCACGACCTTCTGCTGGTTGCCGCCCGAGAGCTTCGCGACGCCCTCGTCGACGGTCGGCGTCTTCACGCGGAGGCTCTTGCGGTAGTCCTCCGCGATCGTGTGCTCCTGGTACCGGTCGACGACCGAGCCCCGCGAGATCTTCGACAGCTTCGCCGACACCGTCGAGCGCTTGATGTCGTCGAGCAGGTTGAGCCCGAGCACCTTGCGGTCTTCGGAGACGTAGGCGAGCCCGTTGTCGATCGCGTCGCGCACGTTCTTGATCTCGATCTCGCGACCGTCTTTCACGATCATGCCCGAGACGAACTGCCCGTACGAGCGTCCGAAGACGCTCATCGCGAGCTCGGTGCGACCGGCGCCCATCAGCCCGGCGAGACCGACGATCTCGCCGCGACGCACCGTGATGTTCGACCCCTTGCAGACGAAGCGCTCGGCGGTCTGCGGGTGACGCACCCACCAGTCCTTGACCTCGAAGAGCACGTCGCCGATCTTGGGGGTGCGGTCGGGGAACCGGCTCGCCAGGTTGCGGCCGACCATGCCGCGGATGATGCGGTCCTCGTTGACGCCGTCGGCCTTGACGTCGAGGGTCTCGATCGTCTTGCCGTCTCGGATGATCGTGATCGAGTCGGCGATGGCCTCGATCTCGTTGAGCTTGTGGCTGATCATGATCGACGCGATGCCGCGGCCCTTGAGCCCGCGGATGAGGTCGAGCAGGTGCTGGGAGTCCGCCTCGTTCAGCGCGGCCGTCGGCTCGTCGAGGATGAGCAGCTTGACGTTCTTGTTCAGCGCCTTGGCGATCTCGACGAGCTGCTGCTTGCCGACGCCGAGGTTCTTGATGGCGGTGTCAGGTTCGTCCTTCAGGCCGACCCGGGCGAGCAGGTCGATGGCGCGCAGCTTGGCGGTCGACCAGTCGATGGCGCCGAAGCGCGTGGGCTCGTTGCCGAGGAAGATGTTCTCGGTGATCGAGAGCTCGGGGATCAGCGCCAGCTCCTGATGGATGATCACGATGCCGGCCGACTCGCTCGACTTGATGTCGCGGAAGCGCATCTCGTCGCCCTGGTAGACGATGTCGCCGGTGTAGGTGCCGTACGGGTAGACGCCCGAGAGGACCTTCATCAGGGTCGACTTGCCAGCGCCGTTCTCGCCGCAGATCGCGTGGACCTCGCCGGCCCGGACCTGCATCGACACGGCGTCGAGGGCCTTGACGCCGGGGAACTCCTTCGTGATGCCGCGCATCTCGAGGATGATCGGGGACTCAGCCACGCGCGCCACCCCCGCGGGTTCCGCTCGTCGTGATGTGTGCACCGGGCACGCTGACCTCCACGTTTCGACTTCTCTGTCGGTCCGCCGCTCCCTGAGGGCGTGGCGGGCACTGTCTGTTCGGCGTCGGGCGGCGATCCGCACCAGAGGCTCCGGATCGTTGCGGTGACTGAATGTGACCGTTCACACCGCGACTGGAGCAAAGCTAATCCTGAGAAAGCCCCGTGTCAAACGCCGTGGCCGATCTGTTATGAAGCGGTGCCGAGCCGGTCGACGGTCGGGCCGCGGAGAGGCCGCCGAGGAGGCGCGACGACGCTCCCCGCGCCCCTCGCGTCACAGGAACCACGGCCGGTCGGTCGAGGCGCGGACGATCAGCTCGGCGGCCAGCAGGGTGCGGTCGATCACCTCGTGCCCCTCGAGTTCGCCGATGACGAGCTCGACCGCGCGACGCCCGATCAGGTCGAAGTCCTGCCGGACGGTCGTGAGCGGGGGCCACAGGTGCGCCGCCGTGGGCGCGTCGTCGAAGCCGACGACGCTGACCTCGCGGGGGACGTCCACGTCCGCCTCGCGGAAGGCGTGCAGCAGCCCGACGGCCATCAGGTCGTTCGCCGCGAACACGGCCGTGAAGTCGCGGCGGCGCAGCAGCTCCTTGCCGGCGAGGTAGCCGAAGTCCGCCGTCAGGTCGCCGAGGATGGGCGGCTCGATCGAGAGCTCCGCCTCGCCCATCTCGAACAGGAACCCCTGCATGCGCTCGTCCGCCTCGATCCAGTCCTGCGGGCCGGCGACGTGGACGATGTGGCGGTGACCGAGGTCGATGAGGTGCCGGGTGGCCAGGCGGGCGCCGGCGAACTGGTCGACCGACAGACTGTGCGCCCGGTTGCGCTGCGTCGAGTCGAGGGCGACGATCGGCACGTCGAGGTCGAGCTCGTCGATGACGTCGAAGAACTTGCGCTGCGGAGCGATGACGATGATCGCCTCGACCGCCTGACTGGTCAGCAGGTCGAGGCTCGCGCGGACGTCGTCGTCGGCTCGCGTCGTGCTGGCGATGCTCAGCCGGTAGCCGGCCGCCCTCGCCTCCGCCTCGATCGCGTTGACCATCGTCTGCGGGCCGAAGTGGACGTTCTGCAGGGTGAGCACGCCGATCGCGCGCGAACGGCTGGTCACGAGGGCCCGGGCCGCCTGGTTAGGGCGGTAGCCGACCTGTTCGATCACGTCGAGGACGCGCTGCCGTGTCGCCGGCCGGATGCTCGGACTGTCGTTGAGGACTCGGGAGACGGTCTGATACGAGACGCCGGCCAGAGCGGCGACGTCGCGGATGTTGGGAGCACGCACCTTGTCGATGTCAGGCTTCACCGTGGCTCCGTCGCTCTGTCACGAGCGGTGTGACCGTACACATCGCTGTCTGCAGACCATTATGCAGTTCTGCGGGCCGCGTCTCGACCACGGGACGACGACGGCAGGAGGCGCGGTTCACGTCCGTCGAGGCACCGCGCGCCCGCTGAGCACCAGCGCCAGCAGCGCCACGGTCGAGCCGATCGCGAAGCAGGCGGCGAACGCGTACGGGCTCGACGCCCCGCCGAGCAGGCCGAAAGCGCCGCCGGCCACGGCGAGCGCCACGGCCGAGCCCGCCGAGTCGGAGATCGTCAGGGCGGAGCTGTTGAAGCCCCGGTCGGACCCGGTCGACAGCGCCAGCGTCAGCACCGAGAACCGCGGGTACATGAAGCCCATGCCGAACCCGGCGAGGGTCCAGGTGGCGATGAGCGCACCCGGCGCGAGACCGAGGAGCGGGGTGAGCGTGGCGACCACGAGTCCGCCGAGCACGAGCACGATGCCGATGCGGATGCCCGTCCGCTGCGGGACCCGCTCGCCGAGGCGCCCCTGACTCCAGCTCGCGAGGGCCCAGCCGAGCGCCCCCGCCGTCAGAGCGGTGCCCGACGCGGACGAGCTGAAGCCGTAGCGATCCTGGAGGAGGTAGGGGATGTAGACCTCGCTGGCGAGGAACGCCGCCCCGACGAGACCGCGGAGGAGCACCAGGGTCGGGAGACCGGCGCGAGCACGCAGGGTGCCGGGTGGCAGCAGCGGACGCAGGGCGATCGCGAGGGCGGCCACGGCGGCGACGACCACGGCCACCGCGACGGCCGGCTCGAACTCGTCGACGAGGTTCAGCGCCAGGACCCCGAGTGCGGCGCCCGCCGCCCAGAGGATCCGTCGCGGACTCCAGGGCACGGCGCCCCCGCCGTCGGCGCGGTCGGGCGGCGGGACCCGTCGGAGGCTCGGCAGGATCATCACGAAGGCGGGCACGGCCAGCACGACCGCCCCGACGAAGACCCAGTGCCAGCTGAGGCTCTCGGCGACGAGACCGGCGATCAGCGGGCCCACGAGCGCCGGGACGACCCAGGCGGCGGCGAACCCCGCGAAGATCGACGGGTGCAGAGCCGGCGGGTAGAGCCGCGCGACCATGACGTAGAGGCCGACGATCACCGCGCCCGACCCGAGCCCCTGCACGAGTCGCCCGAACAGGAAGACCGTCATGTCGGGGGCCGCGCCCACGACGAGCAGACCGACCGCGAAGAGCAGCATCGACGCGATGACGACGACACGGGGGCCGCTCCGGTCGGCCCAGTTGCCGGCGACCACCATGCCGACCAGACCGGTCGCGAGCGGTGCCGCGAAGCTGAGCGAGTACAGGCTCTCGCCGTCGAGGTCGGCGCTGACGATCGGCATGATCGTCGTGACGGCGAGCGACTCGAACGCGGCGATTCCGATCAGCGCGCACATGCCGAGCGTCGCCAGCAGATACCGCCGGCTGAGGACCCCCTCGGGGCGGGTGCTCAGTGCGACGTCGGACATCCCCCCACCCTAGGCCGCGCCTCCCTCGCTCTCCGCCCCTCCGCGTCGAGGAGTCACGACTCGCCGTGGCGCGGGAGAACGGCGCGGCATGTCGCGACTCTTCGACGGAGAGACGGAGGAGGAGGAAGCGCGGAGTCGAGGAGGCGCAGGTCGACTAGTCGGACGTGGCCCGGTCGAGCGCCTGCAGCACGTCGGCGAGCAGGTCGTCGACGTCCTCGATGCCGACCGAGAGACGGACGACGGTCTCGGGGACCTCGAGCTCGGTGCCGCGCACCGACGCGTGCGTCATCTCGGTCGGGTAGCCGATCAGCGACTCGACGCCGCCGAGGGACTCCGCCAGCTGGAAGAGCTCGGTCGACTCGGCGAAGCGACGTGCGACGGACGGCCCGGCGGCCAGCGAGACGGAGATCATGCCGCCGAAGGCCCTCATCTGGCGTGCCGCGATGTCGTGCCCGGGGTGCGAGGCGAGACCCGGGTAGTAGACGCGGTCGACGGCGGCGTGCCCCTCGAGCGCGTCCGCGATGGTCGCGGCGTTCGACGAGTGACGGTCGACGCGGACTCCGAGGGTCTTGATGCCGCGGACGGTCAGCCAGGCCTCCATCGGAGCCGACACCGCGCCCGCGCCGAACTGCAGGAAACCGATCTTGTCGGCGAGCGCCTCGTCGTCGACGACGACCGCTCCCCCGACGACGTCGGAGTGACCGCCGATGTACTTCGTCGTCGAGTGCACGACGGCGTCGGCCCCGAGCGACAGGGGCTGCTGCAGGTAGGGCGACGCGAAGGTGTTGTCGACGACGACGAGGGCGCCCGCCGCGTGGCCGATCTCGGCGAGCGCCGTGACGTCGCTGATCTTCATCAGCGGGTTGCTGGGGGTCTCGACCCAGAGCACGGCGGTCTCGCCGGGGCGCACCGCGGCGCGCACGGCGTCGAGGTCGGTCATCTCGACGGTCTCGAGCACGACACCCCACGGCACGTGCAGCCGGTTCACCAGGCGGTGGGTGCCGCCGTAGACGTCGTTGCCCATGACGATGCGCGAACCGGGGCGCAGGACGGACCGCAGCAGCGCGTCCTCAGCCGCGAGACCCGAGGCGAAGCTGAACGCGTGGCTGCCGCCCTCGAGGTCGGCGAGCAGGGTCTGCAGCGAGTCGCGGGTCGGGTTGGCCGACCGGGCGTACTCGTACCCGCCCCGGAACCCGCCGATGCCGTCTTGCACGAACGTCGACGACTGGTAGATGGGCGGGACGACGGCACCGGTGGTGGGGTCGAAGTCCTGACCGCTGTGGATGGCGCGGGTGGAGAAGCCGTGGGTCATGCGGGTGTCCTTTCGAAGGGGACTGCGATGCGGAGGTGCCTGGATCAGGCGGAGACGAAGGCGAGCACGTCGTGGCGGGTGATGACGCCCACCGGCTTGCCGTCGTCGGTGACGAGCAGCGCGTCGGTCGACTCGAGGGCGGTGCGCGCGGCGGTGACCGACTCGTTGATGCCGATCAGCGGCAGGGGCTCGCCGACGAACGGCGCGAGGGCGTCGCCCATCGTCGCTCCCCCGGCGAAGAGCGCCTCGAGCAGGGACTTCCCTTCGATCGCGCCCACCACCTCGCCGATCACGACGGGGGGCTCGGCCGAGAGCACCGGCATCTGCGAGACGCCGTAGGTGGTCATGATGCCGATCACGTCGTGGACGGTGTCGCTCGGGTGGGCGTGGACCAGCTCGGGCAGCGAACCGGTCTTCGACGCGAGCAGGTCGCGCACCGTGCGCTCGTCGGTGCTGTCCGAGAAGCCGTACGAGCGCATCCACGCGTCGTTGAAGATCTTGCCCAGGTAGCCGCGGCCGCTGTCGGGCAGCAGCACGACGACGACGTCGTCCGGTCCGAGCTCGCGGGCGACGTCGAGGGCTGCGGCCACGGCCAACCCGGACGAACCGCCGACGAGCAGCCCCTCCTCGCGGGCGAGGCGCCGGGTCAGCTCGAACGACCGTGCGTCGGAGGCGGCGATGATGCGGTCGACGACGCTCGGATCGTACGCGCTCGGCCAGAAGTCCTCGCCGACGCCCTCGAGCAGGTAGGGACGCCCGGTGCCGCCGCTGTAGACGCTGCCCTCGGGATCGGCCCCGACGATCTGCACCGCGCCTCCTGAGATCTCCTTGAGGTAGCGCCCGGTGCCGCTGATGGTGCCGCCGGTGCCGACGCCGGCGACGAAGTGCGTGATGCGCCCGTCGGTGTCGCGCCAGATCTCGGGCCCGGTCGTCTCGTAGTGGCTGAGCGGGCCGTTCGGGTTGGCGTACTGGTTCGGCTTGAAGGCCCCGGGGATCTCCCGGGCGAGGCGGTCGGAGACGCTGTAGTACGACTCGGGGCTGGTGGGCTCGACGGCGGTCGGGGTGACGACGATCTCGGCGCCGTAGGCCTTGAGCACGTTCCGCTTGTCTTCGCCGACCTTGTCGGGCAGCACGAAGACGCAGCGGTAGCCCCGCTGCTGCGCGACGAGGGCGAGCCCGACGCCCGTGTTCCCGCTCGTGGGCTCGACGATGGTGCCGCCGGGCTTCAGCAGACCCTCGCGCTCGGCGGCGTCGATGATGCGGGTGGCGATGCGGTCCTTCGACGAGCCGCCGGGGTTCAGGTACTCGACCTTGACCAGCACGGTCGCCGTGATGCCCTCGGTCACCTTGTTGAGCTTGACGAGCGGGGTGTCGCCCACCAGGTCGAGGACGGTCTCGGCGTACTTCACGAAGGCTCCGGTTCTCCGCCTCCGTCGTGGGGTGCGGATTCGAGGTGACGGGCTCGGGTCGCGCCGGTGGCGACCAGGCGTCGAGTCTATCGAGGCGCCCTGCGACTGTTACGGGGCGAGACCCGCCGGGTCTCGGGCGACGGGTGTCGGACGCACGGACGGTGCAGACACTGCACGCTGTGACCTTCCTTTCAGCGTCGGGTGTCCGAGAATGGGACGGCTACGCCGATGTCACATCGGCCCCTTCTCACGACAGGACCTCACATGGCCAACGGCAACAACGACAAGCCCTCGGTCAAGCAGCAGCGCGACGCGCGGCGTCAGGAGAAGGTCGCCGCGCTCAAGAAGCAGCAGGAGAGGGCGAAGCGCAACCGCCTGATCGGCATCGTGACCGGCTCCGTCGCCGGTCTGGCCGTGATCGGCATCGTCGTCGCCTTCGTCGTCACCAGCGGGCAGCCGCGCGAGAACCCGCGCGACATCGTCGTCGAGGGGGCCCAGACCTTCTCCGACCTCACCGCGAACCACGTCACCGGCCCGGTCGACTACGCCCAGACCCCTCCGGCGGGCGGCGACCACAACCAGATCTGGCTGAACTGCGGCGTCTACACCGAGCCGGTGCCCAACGAGAACGCCGTCCACGACCTCGAGCACGGCGCCGTCTGGTTCACCTACGACCCCGCTCAGGTGAGCGAGGCCGAGATCGAGGAGCTCCGCGACTTCGCCCCCAGCACCTACGCCGTCGTCTCGCCCTACGAGGGCCTCGACTCCCCCATGTACGTCTCCGCGTGGGGCGCGCAGCTGCCGTTCGCCAACGTGACCGACGACGAGGAGGCCGTCTCCGACTTCGTCACCAAGTACTGGAAGTCCGGCGACGCCCCCGAGCCCGGCGCCCCCTGCACCGGCGGTGTCGACGGAGCAGGCAAGATCGCGTGACCGACGCCGACCGTGGCGGTACCGGGGCCGGCGTCGTCGACCCGACCCGTGCCTCCCGGGGTCGCCGCATCCGGTTCGTGGTCGCCGCGGCCCTCAGCATCGCCCTCGTGCTGCTGATCGGCATCGCCGTCGGTCGGCTCAGCTCGCCGAACCCGGTCACGCCCGGCACCGAGAGCGTCGAAGCGGGCTTCTCGCGCGACATGCAGGTGCACCACGAGCAGGCCGTGCGGATGGCCATGATCGTCCGCGACCGCACCGACGACCCGGCGACCCGCTCGATGGCCTACGACATGGCGCTGACGCAGTCGCAGCAGGCCGGGCAGATGTTCGCCTGGCTCGAGCTCTGGGGGGTGCCGCAGGCCCCCTCCGAACCGACCATGACCTGGATGTCGCGGCCGACCCTCGACGGTTCGTACGGCGACCACGAGCACACCCCGTCCGGAGGCGCGGGCGGCTCGGCCACGCCGGTCGCCACCCACGAACCCGGCGGTCCGATGCCGGGGCTCGCCACCGACGAGCAGCTCGCCGCGCTCGAGGCGGCCAGCGGCGTCGAGGCCGAGCGCATGTTCCTGACCCTGATGATCGCCCACCACCGCGGCGGGGTCGAGATGGCCGACGCCGTGCTCGCCCGCAGTGAGAACCGTCAGGTGCGGGTCTTCGCCACCGGCATGGTGCAGAGCCAGGAGAGCGAGATCGACGCGATGGAGGACATGCTCGCCGAACGCGAGTAGGCCGGCGCCCAGCCGAGGGGCGCTCCGCGACGGGGCCGCCGCAGAGCTCAGCCGGTCGTGACCTGCTGCCCGTAGAGCTCCGCGTACACGCCGCCCAGGGCGACCAGTTCGTCGTGCGTGCCCCGCTCGACCACGCGCCCGGCGTCGACGACGAAGATCACGTCGGCGGCCCGCACGGTCGAGAGCCGATGCGCGATGGCGATCGTGGTGCGGCCGCGGGCGGCGGTGTCGAGCGCCTCCTGCACGACGCGCTCCGAGACCGTGTCGAGCGCGCTGGTGGCCTCGTCGAGCACGAGCACCGCAGGGTCCTTCAAGAGCACCCGGGCGATTGCGATGCGCTGCTTCTCGCCGCCCGACAGCCGATAGCCGCGCTCGCCGACGACCGTGTCGTAGCCCTCGGGGAACGACGCCACGGTGTCGTGGATGTTCGCCCGCCGGGCCGCGTCGACGATCTGCTCGTCGGTGGCGTCGGGCCGGGCGTACCGGAGGTTGTCGGCGATGGTCGCGTGGAAGAGGTACGTCTCCTGGCTGACGATGCCGATGTGCTCGACGAGGGACTCCTGGCGCAGCTCGCGGACGTCCGTCCCGGCGAACCGCACCGCGCCTCCGGAGACCTCGTAGAACCGCGGGATCAGATACGACACCGTCGTCTTGCCGGCCCCGCTCGGTCCGACGAACGCGGCGAACTGACCCGGCGCGATGTCGAACGAGACCCCGTCGAGGGTCCGCTGGCCGGGCTCGGCGTCGGGGTACGAGAACGACACGTCGTCGAACTCGACCCGGCCGAGACGCGACTCGTCGACGGTGCGCGCCGAGGGGTCGTCGTCGATCGCCGGGTGCAGGTCGAGGTACTCGAAGATGCGCGCGAAGAGCGCGCCGGACGTCTGCAGGTCGAGGGCGACCCGCAGCAGCCCCATGAGGGGGAACGTCAACCGCGCCTGCACCGTCGTGAAGGCGACGATCGTGCCCGCCGTCACCGGCACGTCGCGGAGGATCAGCCAGGCCGCCACGAGGTAGATGACCGCGGGGATCACCGACAGGAAGATCTGCACGACCGCGAAGAACCACTGCCCGCTCATCTGCTGGCGCACCTGCAGACCGATCTGGGTCCGGTTCTCGGCCGAGTAGCGCTCGATCTCGGCCCTCTGCTGGTTGAAGCTCTTCGCCAGCAGGATCCCGCTGACGCTGAGCGCCTCCTGCGTGATGGCGGTCATGTCGCTCAGCGACTCCTGCGTCTGCGTGGCGATGCGCGCCCGCACCTGGCCGACCCGGCGCTGGGCGACCACCAGCAGAGGGAGCAGGATCACCGTCACGACGGTCATCTGCCAGCTGAGCACGAGCATCGAGACGAAGGCCGCGATGACGGTGACGGTGTTGCCGAGCACGCTCGAGATCGTGTTGCTGAGGACGTTCGCGACTCCGCCGACGTCGTTCTGCAGCCGCGACTGGATGACACCGGTCTTGGTGCGGGTGAAGAACGCCAGCTCCATGTTCTGCAGGTGACCGAACAGCCGGATCCGCAGCGCCCCCATCACCTTGTTGCCGACCGTCGCGGTCAGGAAGGTCTGCCAGACGCCGATGCCCGCCGACAGCACCCAGAGTCCGATCATCGCCCCGACGAGCTCGAGCAGCACCGGCACGTCCGGGCCACCGCTCGGGAACAGCCCGCGGTCGAAGGCCTGCTTCGTGAGCAAGGGCGGCAGCACGCTGATCGCGGCCCCGATGAACACGAGCACGACGGTGACGACCAGAGCCCGCTTGTGCGGCCCGAACAGCCCGCGGATGCGTCGCAGCAGATGCGGCACCCGGGGGGCCTCGGCGTTGGCCGCCTTCTGCGCCCGGGCGTCGCCGCTCGAGACGCGACCGGGGCGCGTCCCGCCGCCGCGCATCCCGCCGCCCGAGGCGACGGAGTCCATCCTGCTCATCCGCCAACGGTACGCCGAAGACCATCGGGGTACACGTTCGGCCCCCATTTCAGGGCGCTTACGACCAATTGATCGATGGAGCGGAGATGTCACCTTAGTATGAGCGCGACGGATGGACGACCACCATCCCGACGCCGTAGTCCTCGTACCCGACCGAGGAACCCCGATACGGCAGAGGTTAGGACCCGTGAACACGCCTGACGATACGGCCGCCGACTACCCGAGCGCCGAGATGCAGCCCGCCGACCACCGGGCTGCCCTCGACGCGATCGAACGCGCCTGGACGAGCATCGCGCCCCTGCAGGGGGCCCGACTGCGCGAAGCCATCCGTTCGACGCCCGAAGACGAGTGGCGGGGCCGCCCGCGCATCCTGCTGGCCCTCGCCGCCAGCCACCGCTCCGTCGGCTCGCGCTCGCGCAGCGCCGCGCTGCCCTGGTTCCGAGGGGTCGCCAAGGCCATCGACGCCGATCCGACGATGTCGCTGGAGGTGCGGGCCGGCTACCACATCCATCTCGCCGCCGCGCTGCGGTCGCTCGGCAACCTCGTCGTCGCCCACGAGCACCTCGAGGTGGCTCGCACCCTGATCGAGAACGACACGACCGAGTCCATCAGCACGCGCATCTCGCTCAGCGCCTCGTTCTCGCTGCAGCTCGGACTGATCCGCGTCCACTACGGCGAGTACGACCAGGCCCAGTTCGCCCTCGGCCTCGCCGGCGGCCTCGCCGTCGAGCACCTGAGCCTCGCCGCGCGCGTCGAGTGCCTCTCGGCCCTGGCGTACGTCGCGATGCTGCTGGGCGACTTCCGCCTCGCCGACGAGCACCTCGAGGCGGCCGAGGCGCTGGCCGAGGGCACAGAGCTGATGTCGAGCGTCTTCGCCGCGCTCGCGCAGATCACCCGGCTGCAGCTCGCGCTCGAACGCGGTGAGCCCGGCGTCGCCGCCCCCGTCGAGTCCGTCCGGCTCGCCACCCGCGGCAGCGACTGGGAGGCGCACGGCTGGTTCGCCGAGGCCCACGCCTGCCTCGTCGAGCGCCGCTACATCGAGGTGCTGGACCTGCTGGCCCGGATCACCCGGCTGGTCGACGCCTTCACCGGCACGTCGACGCTGCCGGCCGCCATCGCGTCGCTGCGGTCGGAGACGATGCGCTGCCTCGGTCAACCGCAGGAGGCGCGGCGTCTCGCGGCCCCGCTCGTCCCGACCCCGAGACACATCCAGTGCCCGGCCCGCGTGCTCGCGCTCGTGCACCTCGCGGCCGGCGAACCGGAGGCCGCGCTCGACGCCCTCGAGCCCTGTCTGGTGCTCGGCGACCTCCACAGCGACCGCACGATGCCGCACGTGCACGCCATCGTCGCCGCCGCGCACCTGGCCCTCGGCGAGACGGCCCGGGCCGACATCGCGTTCGACCGGTCGCTCCTGGCCGCCGGGCGCAACGAGTCGGTGTGGATGTTCTCGACCCTCGGGGACGACGTGCTGCGGCACCTGCTCGAGCGGGCCTCGCACCGCGAGCAGTCGCAGCCGATCCGGGCGAGCCTGGAGCGCCTCCTCGGCTCGTCGGTCGACGCGACACCTCGCCTCGACGAGCCCCTCAGCGACCGCGAGCTCGTGATCGTGCGCCACCTGGCCACCGGGCAGACGCTCGGCCAGATCGGCAGTCAGCTGTTCATCTCGGTCAACACCGTCAAGAGCCATGTGCGGAGCATCTACCGGAAGCTCCAGGCGTCGTCCCGTCGCGAGGCGATGACGAGGGTCCGCGAGCTCGGTCTGCACATCGACGACTGACCTTCCCCCTCGGAGGGCGCGGAGGGCGTGATGCGACGCCGAGGGCGCTGCGGGTGCCTGGTAGCCTCTCGCGGTGCCCAGAGACACCGCCTCGCCCTCCGCCCGCCTCTCGCTCGCCGCCCAGCTGCGGCAGCGCAAGCCCCTCGAGGCGTTCGCCGCCGAGAGCGACGCGAGCGCCGCGGCGGCCACGGACTCCGCAGGTCGTACGCGTCTCCGGAGGTCGCTCGGCGTGTGGCACCTGACCGCGATCAGCATCGGGGCGACGCTCGGCACCGGGATCCTCGTCGTGCTCGGCACGGCCGTGCCCCTCGCCGGGCCCGCCGTCTGGATCGCCTTCGTGCTCGCGGGCGTCGCGGCCCTGCTGTCGGCGCTGTCGTACGCCGAGATGGCCGGCAGCGTGCCCGTCTCGGGGTCGAGCTACAGCTACGCCTACGCGACGCTCGGCGAGGGCCTCGCCTGGGTCTGCGGCTGGTGCCTCGTGCTCGAGTACGCCGTGTCGGTCGCCGCGGTGGCGGTCGGCGCCGGTCAGTACGTGAACGAGGCCCTCGGCGTGTTCGGCCTCGCACTCCCCGACGCGATCGCCGAGCCCCCGGGCGCCGGCGGGGTCGTCAACCTGCCCGCGGCCCTGCTCGTCATCGTCGCGATGCTCGTGCTCGTGCCGGGCGCCCGCGAGGGGGCCTGGGTCAACACCGTGCTCGTGGTCGTCAAGATCGGGCTGCTGGTGTTCTTCGTGGCGGTCGCCTTCACGGCCTTCAGCGCGGGCAACTTCGAACCCCTCGCCCCGATGGGCGCCGCAGGCGTCTCGGCCGCGGCGTCGCGGTTGTTCTTCTCGTACATCGGCTTCGACGCGGCGTCGACGGCCGGCGAGGAGGCGCGCGACCCGAAGAGGGACCTCCCGCGGGCGATCATCGCCTCGATCGTGATCATCACCGTGCTGTACATCCTCGTCGCGGTGGCCGCCATCGGCGCCCGCCCGTGGGAGACCTTCACCGACGGCGAGGCGTCGCTCGTCGCGATCGTGGCCGAGATCACCGGTCAGCCGTGGGTCGCGTTCGTGTTCGCCGTCGCCGCCGTGCTGGCCATCGCGAGCGTCGTCCTCACCGTGCTCTACGGCCAGACCCGCATCTTCGTGTCGATGTCGCGCGACGGACTCGTGCCGAGGGTGCTCGGTCGCATCTCGCCCCGCACGCAGACGCCCGTCGCCGGCACGCTGATCGTCGGCGGCGCGGTCGCCCTCGCGGCGGCGCTGGTGCCCCTCGGCGCCCTCGCCGACGCCACGAGCATCGGCACCCTGTTCGCCTTCGCCCTCGTCAACGTCTCGGTGATCTGGCTGCGCCGCAACCGGCCCGAGCTCGACCGGACCTTCCGCGTGCCGCTCTACCCCGTCGTCCCGGTGCTCGGCTGCGCCTTCTGCGTGCTGCTGATGGTGACGCTCGGCTGGATCACCTGGCTCGCGTTCGGCGTCTGGATGCTCGTCGGCGCGGCGGTGTACCTCGGGTACGGTCGCCGGCACTCGGTGCTCGCCCGCGCCTCCTGACGGCCCGTTCCGGTTCGGAGGGTCGCCGTCACTCGGTGCTCGCGTGCGCTTTTCGAGGGCACGATCCGGTTCGGCGGGTTCCTGTCACTCGGTGCTCGCGTGCGTTTTCCGAGGGCACGGTCCGGTTCGGCGGGTCGCCGTCATCGGCGGCGGGTCAGCGCTGACNGGGGCGCGACGGCGAAAGGCGCCACCCCGGAGGGTGACGCCTTTCGTGTGAAGCGGTGAAGCGGTGAAGCGGAATTACTTGAGGGTGACGGTGGCGCCGGCAGCCTCGAGCTGGCCCTTGGCCTTCTCGGCGGCTTCCTTCGAAGCACCCTCGAGGACGGTGCTGGGGGCACCGTCGACGACGGCCTTGGCCTCGCCGAGACCGAGGCTCGTGAGCGCACGGACCTCCTTGATGACCTGGATCTTCTTGTCGCCAGCAGCCTCGAGCACGACGTCGAAGGCGCTCTGCTCTTCGACCTCTTCAGCGGCGGCGGCGGGGCCGGCGGCACCGGCGGCGGCCACGGGGGCAGCAGCGGTGACCTCGAAGACCTCTTCGAACTTCTTCACGAAGTCGCTGAGCTCGATGAGCGTGAGCTCCTTGAAGGCCTCGATCAGTTCGTCCTGCGTGAGCTTCGCCATGGTGTTCTCCTTATGGGTTTTCTAAAGTGTGGGTTGGTACGACAGCTGTTCAGCTGTCGCTTTCCTGCTTGGCACGCAGCGCCTCGACCGTGCGAACGGCCTGCGACAGCGGTGCCTGGAACAGGTAGGCAGCACCGAACAGCGAAGCCTTGAAGGCGCCGGCCAGTTTGCCCAGCAGCACCTCTCGGGATTCGAGATCGGCGAGCTGCTTGACCTCGTCTGCCGTGAGCGGGTTACCGTCGAAGTAACCGTTCTTCACGATCAGAGCGGGGTGTGCCTTGGCGAAGTCACGCAGGCTCTTGGCGACGGCGACAGGGTCTCCGTGCACGAAGGCGATCGCAGAAGGTCCGACGAGTTCGTCGTCGAACGAGCTGATTCCGGCGTTGTTCGCCGCGATCTTGCTGAGCGTGTTCTTCACCACGGCGTACGTCGCGTCTGCACTGATGGACTTGCGGAGCTCTTTCAGCTCGGCAACAGTGAGACCGCGGTACTCGGTGAGCAGAACGGCGGTCGAGTCACGGAAGTTCTCCGTGAGCTCGGCGACCGATGCTTCCTTGTTCGCCATGGCTCTCCTAAAACGTGGGTGTGCCGGTAGCCCCCCGGCCTCGAACGCTGCACGCCTCAGGTCTGAGATCAGAGGACTGATCTCGGGTCTGAGGTGTTCAGCACAAAGAAAAAAGCTCCGGCGCAAGCGCACGGAGCTGGATCTCTTCGAGAAGAGGAACGACTTCACACACCTGCGCTGGTCGCTCTCTCTCGAGAACCTTCGGCATCCGTCTGCGAGCAGGCGAACACGACCGGCGGTCTTGGGCTGTGAACAGAGTAGACGCAGGAGGCGCGATCACGCAAGTCGCGCCTCCTGCGCCGGCGTCAGCTCGCGTCGGGCCGAGCGGCGGCCGTCGCGGGGAACGGCAGTCGGATGGTGAAGGCGGCCCCGGCCGGCGAGCTGTCGACGTCGACCCGACCGCCGTGCGCCTGCACCACGGCCTGCACGATCGCCAGGCCGAGACCGGTCGAGCCGGCTTTGCGCGACCGCGAGCTGTCGGCCCGGGCGAACCGCTCGAACAGCACGGGCAGCACCCCGGGGTCGATGCCCGGGCCCTCGTCGGCGACCCGGACGACGGCGGCGCCCGGCTCGACCGAGAGCGTCACGTGCACGCGGGTGCCGTCGGGCGTGTGGGTGCGGGCGTTCGTCAGCAGGTTGGCGACGATCTGGTGCAGCCGCATGCCGTCGCCCGAGACGACCACGGGTTCGTCGGGCACGTCGACGTCGACGTCGTGCGACGGTCCGGCCACGTGCGCGTCGTTCACGGCGTCGAGCACGATGCGGGTCAGGTCGACGTCGGCGAGCACGAGGTCGCGCCCCTCGTCGAGTCGGGCCAGCAGCAGGAGGTCCTCCACGAGCGAGGTCATCCGCAGCGCCTCGGACTCGATCCGCCCCATGGCGTAGACGACGTCGTCGGGCAGATCGGTGTTCATGCGACGGGTGAGCTCGGCGTAGCCGCGCACGGACGCGAGCGGGGTGCGGAGCTCGTGCGAGGCGTCGGCGACGAACTGCCGCACCTTGTTCTCGGACTGCTGCCGCGCCTCCAGCGCTCCGGCGACGTGGCCGAGCATGCGGTTCAACGACGCGCCGACGCGACCGACCTCGGTGCGGGTGTCGGTGTCCTGCTCGTCGACGCGCTCGGCGAGCGCCACCTCGCCGCGGTCCAGCGGCAGCTCGGCGACCCGGAGGGCCGTGTCGGACATCCGCTGCAGCGGCCGCAGCGCCGATCGGACCACGGCGAACGCGATGGCGATCGCGACCGCGAGACCGACGATCGTCACGGCGGCGATGGCGACGACCATGACGGTGATGGTGCGGTCGACGCTGCTGGTGGGCAGACCGACGACGAGATAGGCCGGCGTCGAGCTCGACAGCAGGGTGCCCCGCAGGGCCTCGACCCGGTACGACCCGAGATCGCCGCCGAGGTCGACCGTCATCGCCGGCGTCCGCCCGTCGCCGTCGACGGGGCTCTCGACGACGGCGGCCAGCGAGTCGCCGGATCCTCCGAGGTCGACGGTCTCGAGGTCGCCCCCGTCGGTGATGCGGTAGGCGGCCCGCACCACTCCGTCGACGACCACGGCGGTCACCGTGCCGGGAGCCTGACGCGGTCCGTTGAGCTCGTCGCCGTCGGGCGAGAGGGAGGGTTCGGACGCGCCGCCCTGAGAAGCCGCCCGCGTGGTGGCCCCGGCGAGCTCGCCGTCGAGCTGGTCCATCAGCGACACGCGCAGCACGAGCACGCTGAGCGAGCCGATCACCACGGTCAGCAGCACGACGAGCGCCACGATGCTGAGGATCAGACGCTGCCGGAGGGTGAGGGGGCCGGCGACACCGGGCATGCTCCGCCCCAGGCTCCGCCAGGAATTCCGGAGGCGCGACCCGGTCGGAGAGGGCAGGGGCCGACTCACGAGACGGGCTTGATCACGTAACCCACGCCGCGCACGGTGTGGATCATCGCCTCCTCGCCGGCGTCGATCTTCTTGCGGAGGTACGAGATGTAGATCTCGACGACGCTCGACTTGCCGCCGAAGTCGTAGCTCCAGACCCGGTCGAGGATCTGCGCCTTGCTCAGCACCCGACGCGGGTTCCGCATCAGGAACCGGAGCAGCTCGAACTCGGTCGCCGTCAGCTCGATCTCGCGATCGCCTCGGTGCACCTCGTAGCTCTCCTCGTCGAGCACGAGGTCGCCCACCGTGATGCGCGAGTCGGCGCTCTCACTGAGGGCGGACGCCGAACGACGGATCAGCCCGCGGAGTCGAGCCACGACCTCCTCGAGGGAGAACGGCTTGGTGACGTAGTCGTCGCCCCCGGCGGTGAGCCCCTGCACGCGGTCCTCGACGGCGTCCTTCGCGGTGAGGAACAGGATCGGGGTGTCGTCGCCGCCCTGACGGAGGCGGCCGAGCACCTGGAGACCGTCGATGTCGGGCAGCATCCAGTCGAGCACCATCGCGTCGGGCTTGAACTCGCGGGCGAGCGTCAGCGCGCTCTGCCCGTCGGAGGCGGCCTTGACGTCCCAGCCCTCGTACCGGAGCGCCATCGAGAGCAGGTCGGTGAGGCTGTTCTCGTCGTCGACGACGAGGACTCGGAGAGGCGATCCGTCGGCCCGGGTGAGTCTCGGGGCGGCTGCGGTGGCGGGGGGCGTCGTGGTCACGCTCTCCAGTATCGGGAGATTCCTATGAGCCGACTGTGCAGCGCCGATGGACGAGCCGTGACTCCACTCAGGCGAGGGGGTAGTCGGCGCAGGCGAACCGGGACGAGTCGGGCGACCAGCCGGGCACGTTGACCGTGCCCTGGCCGCCGAACAGCGCGAGGACGTCGTGCGGCGTCGCCCCCGGCTCGGGCAGGCCGTCGCCGCCGCCGAGGGGGAGGGCGCGCAGCACGACGTCGCGGTTCTCGGGGTGACCGAGCGTCCCCGGCTCGAACGAGACGTAGAGCAGCGTCCGGCCGTCAGGCGACACGTGCGGGAACCAGTTCACCCGCTCGTCGTGCGTCACCTGCACCGCCCCCGCGCCGTCGAGACCCGTGCGGAACAGCTGAGCGTGACCGGCGACTCCCCCGGAGGCGCGCTCCGAGTTGAACCACAGCCGGGCGCCGTCGGGAGCGAACTCGGCCCCGTCGTCGGGGTGCTCGTCGTCCGTGACCGGGGTGGCCGCGCCGTCGGACACCGCGACCAGGGCGACGTTCGTGCGCCAGCCGACCCGCGCCTCCTCGGCTCCGGGGTCGGCGACCGGCGCCGGCAGGGCGCCCACGATCACGCTGAGCGTGCCGCCGTCGGGCGAGACCCCGTGCAGGTAGTTCTTGTGGTTGCGCCCCTCGGGGTGCGGACGCGTGACGCGGCGGGCCGACTCCCCCGCGGGCACGCCCTCCCACGGGATCTCGTAGACGTGCCCGTCACGGGCGCTGACGAAGACGACCGACCCGTCGGGCGCGATCACGTGGTCGTTGTTGATCTCGGGCACGTCGCCCATCGGCACGGCCTCGAGCGCGGTCTCGTCGACGGCGCGGGCGTCGACCGGCAGGCGCCAGAGCAGACCGTCGCCGTTGACGACCAGCCAGCGGCCGTCCGGGCTCCAGTTGGGTGCCTCGACCAGCAGGGTGCGGCTCTCGAAGACGGTCTCGGTCTCCCCCGTCGCGGGGTCGACGATCAGCACACGGCAGCGCTGGCCGGGGAGCAGGGTGCGGGGCATGTCGGGGTCTCTCGGGCTACTGGTTCGAGAAGGCGGAGTCGAAGGAGGCGGTGGGCCGCTTCCAGAGGAGCGAGCGGATGTGCGCGAGCGCCTCGGGAGCGCCGTGCAGGCGGTCCATGCCCGCGTCCTCCCACTCGATCGAGATGGGGCCGTCGTAGCCGATGGAGTCGAGGGCGCGGAAGGCGTCCTCCCAGTTCATGTCGCCGTGACCGGTGGAGACGAAGTCCCAGCCGCGCCGGGGGTCGCCCCAGGGCAGGTGCGAGCCGAGCACGCCCGATCGACCCGACGGCGGCTTGATCCGGGTGTCCTTGCAGTCGACGTGGTAGATCCGGTCGGCGAAGTCGGTGATGAAGCCCACGGTGTCGACGCCCTGCCAGAGCATGTGCGAAGGGTCCCAGTTGAAGCCGAACGCCTGACGGTGCTCGATGGCCTCGAGGGTGCGGACGCTCGTCCAGTGGTCGTAGGCGATCTCGCTGGGGTGCACCTCGTGCGCGAACCGGACCCCCTCGGCGTCGAAGACGTCGAGGATGGGGTTCCAGCGGTCGGCGAAGTCCTGGTAGCCGGCGTCGATCACCGAGGCGGGCACCGGGGGGAACATCGCCACGTAGGGCCAGATCTTCGAGCCGGTGAAGCCGACGACGGTGTCGACCCCCATCTTGCGGGCGACGCGCGCGGCGCGCTTCATGTCTTCGGCGGCGCGCTGCCGCACGCCCTCGGGGTCGCCGTCGCCCCAGGTCGAGGGGCGGACGATGGCCTGGTGTCGGAAGTCGATCGGATCGTCGCACACGGCCTGCCCGGTGAGGTGGTTCGAGATCGCCCAGACCTTCAGCCCGTGACGGTCGAGCACCTCCAGCCGCGACCGCAGGTACGCGTCGTCGACGTCCGCTCGCTCGAGGTCGAGGTGGTCGCCCGATGCGGCGATCTCGAGCCCGTCGTACCCCCAGCCGGCCGCGAGCGCGGCGACCTCCTCGAAGGGCAGGTCGGCCCACTGGCCGGTGAACAGGGTGACGGGGCGGGAGCTCTCGGTCATGGGTCCTTCTCGTTCGGGGCGGTCGTCGGTCTCGGCGCGGGTGCGGTCGCCCTGCTCAGGGCACGTCGACCCAGGTGCGGCCGGCCGCCGAGTCGAGCACGGCCTCGGTGACCCGTGCGGCCCGCAGGCCGTCGGCGAAGGTGGGCAGCCCCTCGGGCGCGCCGCCGCGGACGGCGTCGTGGGCGTCGCGGACGAACGCCGCGAAGGCGTCGACGTACCCCATCGGGTGGCCGGCCGGCACGGTCGAGAGCCGTGCGGCGTCGGGCGAGAGGATCGACGCGTCGCGCGGCACCAGGCGTGCGCCCGAGCGGCGGCCGACCCAGAGGGTCTCGGGCTCCTCCTGCGAGAACTCGAGGCTCTCGGCGGTGCCCGACACGTCGAGCAGGAGGCGGTTCTTCCGACCCGGGGCGACCTGCGACACGAAGAGGGTCCCTATCGCACCGCCGAGGGTCTCGAAGACCACCGCGGCCTCGTCCTCCGTGTCGACGCGGGTGCCGCCCCGGCTGTCGTGCGCGCGGTTGGTGGTCGACGTCAGCCGCGCCAGCCGATCGCCGATCACGAACTCGAGCAGATCGACCAGGTGGCTGCCGATGTCGGCGAACGCACGCGACGGCCCGCCGGCCGCCGAGTCGACCCGCCAGTCGACGTCGCCGCTGTCGAGCAGCCAGTCCTGGAGGTACGAGCCCCGCACGCTGAGCACCCGACCGGCCTCGCCCGCCGCGACCCGGGCCCTGGCCTCGCGCACCATCGGGTGGTAGCGGTAGACGAACGGGACGGCGCCGACGAGTCCGCCCGCGGCGGCGGCCTCGACCAGAGCCGTCGCCTCGGCGGCCGAGGTCGCCAACGGCTTCTCGCAGATGACGTGCTTGCCCGCCGCGAGCGCGGCGAGCGCCACCGGGGCGTGCGTCGCGTTCGGCGAGCAGACGTGGACCACGTCGACCCGCGGGTCGCGCACGAGGTCGTCGACCGTCTCGTGCGCGGTGTCCACGCCGAGAACGCCGGCCGCGCGGCCGGCGCTCGAGGCGCTGGACGAGGCGAGGGCGACCACTTGGGCACCGGCCGCCCGTGCCGCGCCGGCGTGGACGCGGGCCATGAAGCCCCCGCCCACGATGCCGACACGGAGCGGTTCGACCGGAGCCGCGCCTCCGGCGGTCTCCCCCTGGAGGGCGAGACCGACCGCCGCGACCTCGCCCGGAGGGGTCACTTCACGGCCCCCGACGAGAGCCCGGTGATCAAGTGTCTCTGCACGAGCATGAAGCCTATGAGAACCGGCAGCGACACCACGACCGAGGCGGCCATGAGCTGGTTCCAGTAGACGTCCTGCTGCGACGCGTAGGCCCGGAGTCCGATCGACAGGGTGCGGGTGTCCTTGCTGGTCAGCACCGAGGCGAAGAGCACCTCGCCCCAGGCGGTGATGAAGGCGTACACGGCGACGGCGATGATGCCGGGCTTCGCGACCGGGATGATCACACGGAACAGGGCGCCGAGGCGACCCGTGCCGTCGATCATCGAGGCCTCCTCCAGCTCTTTCGGGATGGACGCGAAGTACCCCGTCAGCATCCAGATCGAGAACGGCAGCGAGAAGGTCATGTACGTGATGATCAGCCCGAGGTAGCTGCCCGTCAGCTGCACCCCGACCGTGCGCTGGATCTGCACGAAGATGAGGAACAGCGGCAGGAGGAACAGGATGCCGGGGAACATCTGCGTCGACAGGACGACCAGGCTGAAGCTGCGCTGGCCGCGGAACCTCATGCGGGCCAGGGCGTAGGCGGCCAGCACGGCCATCGACACCGACAGGATCGTCGCCGACACCGTGACGATCAGGCTGTTCTTGAAGTACGTCGCCAGGGGCACCGTCTGCCAGATCTGCACGTACGGCTCGAGCGTCACCCGCGAGGGGATCCAGGTGAACAGCCCCTGCACGTCGGCGAGCGGCTTGATCGAGGTCGTGAGCACCACGTAGAGCGGGATGACCACGACCAGCGACAGGAAGGCCAGCCCGAAGAAGCGGAAGATCTTGAAGCCGCGGGTCTCAATCATTGTCGTTCTGTCCCTTCGGGAGCACCATGCGGATGTAGAACGCCGAGGCGATCAGCAGGACCACCAGGAGCATGACGCTCATGGCACCGCCGAGACCGAAGTTCCAGTTGTTGAACGACTGCTGGTAGATCAGCGGCGAGATCAACGTCGCCTGCTCGGGCGACGCCGGGCCGAAGAGCACGTACGGCACGTTGAACTGGTTGAAGATCCAGAGGCTCATGATCAGCAGCAGCACCGCGTTCGCGGGCTTGACCATCGGCAGCGTGATCTGCGTGAACTGCTTCCAGAGGCTCGCGCCGTCGAGGCTGGCGGCCTCGTAGACGTCGCCCGGGATGTTCTGCAGCGCGGCCAGCAGCATCAGGAACGCGAACGGCCAGAACTGCCACGCGGTGACGATGACGATGGCCCAGAACGAGTTGCCGCCGAGCAGCCAGAAGGGGCGGTCCTGCAGGATCCCGAGGTCGTCGACCAGGAACCGGTTGATGGCGCCGTCGCGCTGGTTGAACATGAACGCCCAGGCGATCGTGCCGACGTACGAGGGCAGCGCGTAGGGCACCAGGAAGAGCGTGCGGAGCACGCCGCGGCCCTTGAACGAGCTGGTCAGCAGCACCGCTCCGAGCATGCCCATGCTCCAGGCGATCGCGACGACGATCACGGTGAAGAGCAGCGTCCGTCCGAGCGCTCCGTAGAGCTGCGTGGCGATCGGCGAGCTCGGGTCGAGCGCGGTGACGAAGTTCTGCAGCCCCACGAAGGGGGCGTTGACCCAGTTCGCGATGCTCAGCTGGTTGAGGGTGATGAAGGCGATCCAGATGCCGAGCACCATCGGGACGATGTGGACGAGCAGTTCGGCCAGGGCGGCCGGCGTGACCAGGAGGTACGCCAGGGGTGAGCGGTGCCTCTTGCGTTTCGCGGGCTCGATCGGAGCCAGCTGATGCGGATCGGGCGGCGTGTCCTTCTCGGACGTCGCGGGGGGCAGGACGTTGACGGTCATGAGGGTCCTCTCGGGGCCTCGGCCGGGGCGGCCGGTCGTCGATCGACCGGCCGCCCCGACCTGCAGCGGTGGGACGGGCTACTGACCCGAGCTCATCTGGCTGTTCGCGTCCTCGAGGGCCGACTTCACGTCGTCCTCGCTGACGGAACCGCCCTGGGCAGCGGTGGCGAGGAGTCCCTTGACGGCGGTGCCGACCAGGGTCTCCATCTGTCCCTCCGAGGGGAAGAGGGGCATCGGCTGGGCGTGGTCGGCGAGCGTGACCTGCTTCAGCTTGATGGTCTCCGACTGGAACGCCGGGTCGTCGTACGCGCTGGTGACGACGGGCAGCGAGCTGAACGACTGGTTCAGGTAGACCTGCTCCTCGTCGCTCGTGAGGTGCTTGACGAAGTCGATCGCCGCATCCTTGTTGTCCGAGTTGTCGAAGACGCTGACGTTGATGCCGGCGACGTGGCTCTGCGTGCCGAGCAGGCCTGTCGCGTCGGCGCTCTCCATCGGCACCGGTGCGGCGGCGTAGTCCGTGAAGTCACGGGCGGCGAGGTTCGCGTCGGGCGCCTGGTCGAAGAACATCGCGGCCTGACCGTCGGCGAAGGTCGCCGCCATGTCGGAGCCGTTGACGCTCTCGGCGTCGGAGGGCGAGACGACCTTGTCGACGGCCATGAGGTCGACCCACTGCTTGACGCCCGCGACGACGCCGTCGTTCGCGAAGTCGGGCTCGCCGCTGTCGTCGTAGAGGGCCCCGCCGTTCTGCAGACCCCGGACGAACGCCTGGTGCGAGTTGTTCGAGATGCTCGAGCCCGCCATGGTCACGCCCCACTGGTCGATCTCGCCGTCGCCGTCGGTGTCGATCGTCAGCTTCTTGGCGTCCTCGACGAACTCGTCCCACGTGGCGGGCGGGTCGGTGATGCCGGCCGCCTCGAACATGGCCGTGTTGTAGTACAGCGAGTACGAGAGACCGTAGAGCGGCACCGACGTCGGAGCCTGCCCCTCGGCGCCACCGGTCGCGAAGCTGGACTGCACGAAGCGGTCCTGCCCGCCGACGGCCTCGAGCGGGTCGCCCTCCCACGGGACGAACGCGCCGCTCGACTGCAGCGACACCGCCCACGTGTTGCCGATGTTCAGCACGTCGGGGCCCTCGCCGCTCGACACGGCGGTGAGGATGCGGTTGTAGAGGTCGGACCACGGGATGACCTCGAGCTCGACCTCGACCCCGGTCTCCTCCGTGTAGCGGTCGATGGACTCCTGGAGGATCTCCGCGTCCTTCTCGACCGTGGGGGCCTGGTTGCTGGCCCAGTACGTGATCGTCTTGCTGTCGCCGTCGCCGCCTGAGGCGGAGCAGGCGGTCATCGACCCTGCGGCCACGACTCCTACGGCCAGTGCTGCGATCCAACGGGTCTTGTTCGTCATGACTTCTCCTGGTGTCTCATCTTCGAGATTTCTCTTCTTCGAGTAGGGAAGGTGCTGGTGGTGCTGTGTCTCTGGTGCTGTGTCTCTGGTGCTGTGTCTCTGGTGCTGTGCGTCGGTGGTGCGGTCTGTGGGGTGGGGCGGGGGTGCTGCGGCCCGGGGCCCCGGGTGCCGGTCTCGTCGTCGAGGGGCGCCCGGGGCCGGGCGTCGGTGGCGGTTCAGCCGAGGGTCGCGACCGAAGGGTCCCAGTCCTCCGGCAGCTCGGGTGTCGGTTCGAGGGTCGAGTCGACGACGACGCCCTCGTGGCGATCGGCCGACTCGGCGAGCGAGACCATGACGTCGAGCACGTGGAACGCGAGCTCGCCGGGCACCCGCTCGCGCCGACCGCCGCGGATGGCCTGCGCCAGCTCGGCGACGCCGGTGCCGCGGGTGAAGGTCGATCCGCTCGACGGCACGACCGTCGGCTCGTCGGCGCCGGTGTGCACGAGCGTGTCGCCCTCGAACTCGTTCGGGTCGGGGAACACGGCCGTGCCCTCGGTGCCGGCGATCTCGACGAAGCCCGCACGGGCCAGCTTCGAGTCGAAGCTGAAGACCGCCTGCGCGCTCGCGCCGCTCTCGAACTCGAGCAGCGCGCTGATGTGCGTCGGCACCTCGACGGGGAACACCGTCCCCGCCTTGGGTCCCGAGCCGATCGTGCGGGTGTCGCGCGCCTTCGACGACGTCGCCGTGACCTTCGCGACCGGGCCGAAGACCTGCACGAGCGTCGTGAGGTAGTACGGCCCGACGTCGAACATCGGCCCGGCGCCGTAGGCGAACAGGAACTCGGGGCTCGGGTGCCACGACTCGGGGCCGGGCACCTGGAACAGCGCCAGCCCGGTGAGAGGCGTGCCGATGTCGCCGCGGCGGACGACGCGGAGACCCGTCTGGAGCCCGGCGCCGAGGAACGTGTCGGGGGCCACGGCCACCCGCACGCCGGCGTCCTTCGCCGCGGCGAGCAGTCGCGCCCCGCTCTCGCGGTCGAGCGCGTAGGGCTTCTCGCCCCAGACGTGCTTGCCGGCGGCGACGGCCTTGAGGGCCACCTCCACGTGAGCGGCCGGGATGGTCAGGTTGACGACGATCTCGACGTCGTCGACGGCGAGCAGGTCGTCGACCGATCCGCTGGCCGGGACGCCCCACTTCTCGGCCTGCGCCGCGGCGCGCGCCTCGTCGATGTCGGCGATGAACAGCACCTTCAGATCGGGGAACCGCGTCAGGTTGCCGAGGTACTGGTCGCTGATGACGCCGGCGCCGATGACGCCGACTCCGACGGGCCCGGTCTTCGCCGCGGCGAAGGGGGCCCCCGAGGAGGCGGTGGTCGCGGAGGCCGTGGTCGTGTCGGTCATGCGCGCACCCCGTCCAGGAACGAGTGGCTCTGCTCGAGCGCCGTGAAGACGTCGCCGTTGTGGTCGTCGAGCTCGACGACGGCGAGCGCCTGCGGTGCGGCGCGCAGGATGTCGCGGACGGGCATCGTGCCCCGGCCGACGGCGACCTGCTCGGTGTCGTCCTTCGTCTTCGGACCGTCCTTGATGTGCAGGAACCGCACGCGGTCGCCCAGGCGGGCGAGCAGCTCGGCAGCGTCCACGCCCCCGACCTCCACCCAGTAGGTGTCGATCTCGAGCACGACGTCGGCGGGCAGCGCCGCCGCGAAGACCTCGAGGGCCGGGGTGCCGTCGATGAGGTTCTCGAGCTCGAACGCGTGGTTGTGATACCCCACGGTGAGACCGTGCGCACGCGCCGCCTCGGCGACCTCGCCCAGCTCGGCAGCGACGGCCTCGACGTCTTCGCGGGTGATCCAGCGCGTCTCGTCGATGTGCGGGTCGATGACCGTCGAGACGCCCAGGCGCACCGCAGCCTCGAAGATCGGCTGGAGGTCCTGTCCGACGAGCTTGGCGTGGGCGCTCGGCGCGGTGAGGCCGGCGGCCGGGAGGGCTTCCGCGTACTCGTCGACCCGTTCGACGAACCCCCACGGCTCGACCTGCGTGTAGCCGATGTCGGCGAGGCGCTGGAGGGTGCCGGGCAGGTCCGCCGCGATGGCGTCCCTGACGGTGTAGAGCTGGACCGAGATCGGTGATGTCACCTGATGGACTCCTCTTCGAGTGGTGGCGGCACCGACGGAACCACCCCCGTTCGGGAGTCGATCGCCGGTGATCGAGACTCACCATAGGACCGCTTCTGTCGACGCGCAAGCAAAAGTCGTCGTGAATCGACGAGCTTGTCTCGATCGTCATCTCCGCCTGTGCTTTACTGCTCACATGTCCGACACGACCCGGTCGTCGGCGCTGGGGAGCGCCGGCGCGAGCGAGCTCTTCCAGCTGCTCCGCGACGGTCGGCCGCGGACTCGCGCCGAGCTCGCGACCATGACGGGGCTGGCCCGCTCGACGATCGGCCTGCGACTCGACGCGCTCATCGAGCTCGGTCTCGTCGGCCCCTTCGCCGACGCGGTCTCCACGGGGGGTCGCCCGCCGTCGCGGGTCGCCCTCGTCCCGTCGGCCAGGGTGGTGCTCGGCGCCGACTTCGGGGCGGGGCATCTGAACGTCGCCCTGACGGATCTGATGGGCGACGAGCTCGCCGTGCTGCGCACCGAGATCGACATCGCCGACGGCCCGGTGGCGGGGTTGACGGCCCTCCTCACCGCGGCCGACACGCTCCTCTCGGGCTTCAGCCGCAGTCGGGACGACCTGATCGGCGTGGGCATCGGCCTGCCCGGCCCCGTCCAGTTCGGCACGGGCCGCCCCGTGAACCCGCCGATCATGCCCGGCTGGGACGGCTTCGACGTGCCCGGCTGGATGCGGCGTCACCTCGACGTGCCCGTGCTCGTCGACAACGACGTCAACATCATGGCCCTCGGCGAGCGCGGTCACGCGTTCCCCGACACCGACCACTTCCTCTTCGTCAAGGTCGCCACCGGCATCGGCTCGGGCATCATCTCGGGCGGTCGCCTGCAGCGCGGCGCGCAGGGGATCGCCGGTGACATCGGGCACGTGCAGATCCCCCGCGGCGCGGGCATCGCCTGCCACTGCGGCAACGTGGGCTGCCTCGAGGCCGTCGCCTCGGGGCCCGCCATCGCCCGCGCGCTGCGCGCCTCGGGCCGCGACGTGGCCGGCGGTCGCGAGGTCATCGATCTCGTCCGTCGCGGCGACATCGAGGCGATCCAGGCCGTCCGGCAGGCCGGTCGCGATCTCGGCGAGGTCCTGACCGCCTGCGTCAACGTCATCAACCCGTCGGTCATCGCCATCGGCGGCTCGGTGGCCCAGGCGGGCGAGCACCTCATCGCCGGGGTGCGCGAGATCGTGTACACGCGGTCGATGCCCCTCGCCACCGAGCACCTCAGCATCGTGCAGTCCCGATCGGGCGACCGGGCGGCGATGATCGGGGCGAGCATGCTCGCGATCCACCACGCCCTCTCCCCCGCCGCCATCGACGAGCTCGCCGCCGCGGTCTGACCGCACGAGGCAGGCGCCCGCTCCGAGCGACACGCCCCGACTCCGGCCGACTCCGGCCGACACGGTCTCCGCCGGTTCGATCGAGCCGCCTCGACGAGCGACAATGGAGGCATGACCGTCGTCCAGCCCATGCTCTCCCTGTGGGACGACGACGAGACCGAGCCCGCGCCTCCTCGGCGACTCCGCCTCCCCGCCCACGAGACCCGCGTGCTGGCCGACTCGACCGACCGCATCGCCTGGCTCCGGGCCCGCAGCCAGGGCATCACGGCCACGGACGTGGCCCGCCTGTCGAGCGCGAAGGCCGTGCAGGCGGTCGTGCTCGACAAGATGTACGGCAACGGCTTCGGCGGCAACGCCTACACCGATCACGGTCGTGCGCGCGAGCCCGAGATCGCCCGCTGGGTGCTGCGCGAGCACGGCATCGAGCCCAGCTCGAAGCTGTTCCACGCCGCCGACCAGCGCCGTCACCTCGCGACCCCCGACGGTGTCGCCGTCCGGCCCGACGGCCGGGTCGAGCTCTGCGAGATCAAGACGACCAAGAAGGCGTGGACGAGCATCCCGCGCACGTACCTGCGTCAGGTGTTCTGGCAGCAGTACGTGCTCGGCGCCGAGCGCACCCTCGTCGTCTGGGAGCAGCACCTCGACTTCGTGCCCGTCGACGAGGTGCCCCTCAGCCGCTGGGTCGACCGCGACGACGACGAGATCCACCGCCTCGTCACGCTCGCCGACCACGTGCTCGACACCCTCGCGCGGCAGGCGCCCGTCGACCCCTTCGCGCTCGGTCGCCGCGCGTACGAGCCCCCGCCGTACGACCCGCTGCGCTGACTCCGCGGCCGGGCCGCGCGTTGCTGCTCCGCTCGCCCCGTCGAGACTTCTCCGAGCAGTGACACCGTCGAAACACGTCCGACTCACGGTCGCCCTTTACTGGGGAGGACCCGCGAAGGCCGGCCGTGCACCTGACGTGCACCGCGCCCAGGGGTCCGAGGGAGAGCGATGACGACGACGATGGCGACGACGATGCGCGCGATGGTGATCGACGAGACGGGCGGTGCCGATCGGATCATCGCCCGAGACGTCCCCCGGCCCCGACGGATCGGCAGCGAGGTGCTGATCGAGGTCGTGGCGGCCGGGGTCAACCGCTGCGACGAGGAGGCGCGCGAGGGTCTCGGGGACGGCGTCGCCCCCACCGCGTTCCCCGTCGTACCCGGGCGCGACTTCAGCGGGGTCGTCGTCGAGACGCCGTACGCGGCCCATCCCCTCCGGGTCGGCGACGCCGTCTACGGCATGACCGCGTTCCCCCGAGGAGGCGGCAGCTACGCCCCCTACGTCAGCGTGCCCGCGCAGTCGGTCACCCGCAAACCCCCCGCGCTCTCGCATGTCGAGGCGGCGGGTGTGCCGCTCGCGGCCCTGACCGCCTGGGGCCTCGTCGTCGACCTCGCCAAGGCCCACGACGGCCAGCGCATCCTCGTCCACGCGGGCGCGGGCGGGGTCGGGCACTTCGCCGTGCAGTTCGCCTCGTACTTCGGGGCGCACGTCGTGGCGACGGGTTCGAGTCGGAACTCGGGCTGGCTCCGCGAACTCGGAGCGGCCGAGGTCGTCGACTACTCCGTCTCGGAGTTCGACCGCACGGTGCGGGACATCGACGTCGTGGTCGACCTCCTCGACGACGTCGACGTCGCCAGACGATCGCTCCCGGTTCTCCGACCCGGCGGGCTGCTCGTGCACGCGTCGCCGTCGACCTGGCCCGCCGTCGCCGAGCTGGCGACCGAGGCGGGCGTCCGCTCGACGGGCTTCGCGGTGACCCCCGACGCGGCGACCCTGGCCGTCGTCACGCGCCTCCTCGACTCGGGCGACGTCCGGGTGTACATCGACGACGTCTACGACCTCGCTGACGCGGCGGACGCCCAGCGGAGGCTCGCCCAGGGGCACACCCGCGGCAAGCTGGTGCTGCGCGTCGGCGACGAGTGACCCTGCTGCCGGCCGTGTGTCAGACGGCGCACTCGAGCACGAGGTCGTCGTGCTCGCGACCGCCCACGACGAAGCGCCTCGCACCCACGGTCTCGAAGCCCCGCCCGGCGTAGAACGCCTGAGCGCGCGCGTTCTCGCCGTTGACGCCGAGCCAGACGGACTCGGCGCCATCGGTGGCGGCGGCCTCGAAGACCGCGGCCATCATGCGCGCCGCCACGCCCTGCCCGTGCCGGTCGGGCATCACGTAGAACTTGCTCAGCTCGACCGTGGGCCGGGCCGTCACGGCTGACGCGACGTCGGCGTCGGACGGCTCGCCCTCGATCAGCATCGCGTAACCGACGACATCGTCGATCTCCTCGTCGACGGCGACGAGGAGGGTCCGCGCGGGGTCGTCCAGGTACTCGGCGAACCGCTCGGCGCTGAGGGTCGTGGTGACGAACCGGGCGATCTCGACGAGGGGCGTGCCGGGAGGGCAGGCGAGAGGGAACGTGACGGCTGCGACGTGCGCGAGCGGTCGGACGTCGGGAGCGGCGGCGAGGCGGATGGAGACGGTCACCCGGCCATCGTGCCAGGGGACGACGAAGGCCGCCCCGCTCGAGAGCGGGACGGCCTGTCGTGACGATCGGTGTGATCGAGGCTGAAGCCTAGAAGACGTTGATGTCGAGGGGGATGCCGGGACCGAAGGTGGTCGACAGCGTGCCCTTGGTGATGTAACGGCCCTTCGAGGACGACGGCTTGAGGCGGACGACCTCGTCGAGCGCGGCGTCGAGGTTGGTGTTCAGCTGCTCTTCCGAGAAGCCGGCCTTGCCGATGACGAAGTGCACGTTGGAGTGCTTGTCGACACGGAACTCGATCTTTCCGCCCTTGATGTCGTTCACGGCCTGGGCCACGTTCGGCGTCACGGTGCCGGTCTTCGGGTTGGGCATCAGACCGCGCGGGCCGAGGACCTTACCGAGACGACCGACCTTGCCCATGAGCTCGGGGGTCGAGACCGCGGAGTCGAACGACGTGTAACCGCCGGCGACCTTCTCGATGAGCTCGTCGCCACCGACCTCGTCGGCGCCGGCGGCGAGAGCCGCCTCGGCTGCCGCACCGGTCGCGAAGACGATGACGCGGGCGGTCTTACCCGTGCCGTGCGGCAGGATGACCGTGCCACGGACCATCTGGTCCGCCTTGCGGGGGTCGACGCCGAGCTTGAGCGCGACCTCGACGGTCGAGTCGAACTTCTTCGAACCGGTCTCGCGAGCGACGGCGACGGCCTCGCTGGTGCTGTAGAACTTGCCTGCCTCGATCTTCTCGGCAGCGGCGCGGTACGCCTTGGACTTCTGAGCCATGCGGAAATCTCCTGATTTCGAGAGTGTGGTTACGAGCCTGGCCGGCTCTCCCACGGATGTCTGGGGTGGTGGGGTGCCCGGGGGCGAGTGCTTACGCGTCCACCGTGATGCCCATGGAACGGGCGGTGCCGGCGATGATCTTCGCCGCGGCGTCGATGTCGTTGGCGTTCAGGTCGGCCTGCTTGGTGGTGGCGATCTCGCGGACCTGGTCCATGGTCAGCTTGCCGACCTTGTCGGTGTGCGGGGTGCCGGATCCCTTGGCGACGCCGGCCGCCTTCTTGATGAGCTCCGCCGCGGGCGGGGTCTTCAGGATGAACGTGAACGAACGGTCTTCGTACACGGTGATCTCGACCGGGACGACGTTGCCGCGCTGCGACTCGGTCGCGGCGTTGTATGCCTTGCAGAACTCCATGATGTTCACGCCGTGCTGACCCAGGGCCGGGCCGATGGGCGGGGCGGGGTTCGCGGCGCCGGCGTTGATCTGAAGCTTGATCAGACCCGTGACCTTCTTTTTCGGTGCCATTCTTCTTTTCCTTCTTGTGGGTGTCGAGCCGGCTGCGGTCGCAGTCCGCTCTCCCGGTGGCCCGCTGGCGGACTCCGGTGATCTGTCGGCGTGGGGTGGTCCGCCCGGAGGCGCACCACGTCACGGAGGTGTTAGAGCTTGGTGACCTGGTCGAAGCTCAGCTCGACCGGTGTCTCACGCTCGAAGAGCGAGACGAGCACCGTGAGCTTGCCGCTCTCGGGTTTGATCTCGTTGATCGTACCGGGAAGACCGGCGAACGACCCCTCTTTGATCGTGATCGTCTCGCCGATCTCGAAATCGACCTCGGCGGGGATGACGCGCTGGGCCTGCTTGCCGCCCTTGGCGCCGCCCTTGACGGGTGCCGGGGTCGTGTCGATCTGCACGAGGCTCTTCAGCATGTTGAAGGCCTCCTCGAAGCGCAGCGGCGTCGGGTTGTGGGCGTTGCCCACGAAGCCGGTGACACCGGGTGTGTGGCGGACGACCGACCAGCTGTCTTCGTTGAGATCGATGCGCACCAGCACGTAGCCGGGGATCCGCACACGGGTGACCAGCTTGCGCTGCCCGTTCTTGATCTCGACGACGTCCTCCATGGGGACCTCGACCTGGTAGATGTAGTCCTCCATGGTCATGGAGACCATGCGGTTCTCGATGTTCTGCTTCACGCGGCGCTCGAAGCCGGCGTAGCTGTGGATGACGTACCACTTGCCGGGCTTGCCGCGCAGCTCGGAGCGGAACTCCTCATAGGGGTCGACCTCGACGGGCTCGGCCTCGTCGTCGGTGGCGACGTCGTCGCCGTCGAGCACCTCGTCGCCGAACGCGGCCTGCGCGTCGGCGTCCTGGACGGACTGCTCGGCCTCGGCGACGACCACGTCGTCGGACGAGGGGTCGATCTCGACGTCGGCGTCGGCGGTGACCACGGTGTCGGACTCGACCGCGGCGTCTTCGGCCTCGGTCTCGGCCTCATCGTCGGTCGCCTCGACGGCGGCCTCCGCCTCGGCGGCGTCGTCGATGTCGAGAGCGTCGTCGACGATGGCGTCGGCCTCGGGGTCGCGGGCCTCGGCCAGCGTGTCGAGCAGACCATCGAGGTCGTCGGTGCTGTCGGTGCCGGCCTCGCCGTCGTCGACGACCGTGATGGCCTCGCTCTCGGCGGGCTCGACGGAGTCCTCGTCGGCGGCCAGCGTGCCGCCCTCTTGGGCCTCTTCGACCTCGGAGGACTGCTCCGCAGCGGTGGCGAGATCGATGTCGTCGCGCTCGTTGTCAGGCAAAGGGTTCTACTTCCGTTCGTGGGGTTCGGATCGGCTGGCCGTCGGGCGGGGCCGGATCGCGTGTGGCGTCAGGAGCGACGCCGGACTCAGCTGCCGGTGGGGCCGTTGCCGAAGACGTAGCCGACGACGATGCCGAACACCGTGTCGAGACCGCTGACCAGCGCCATCATGATGACGACGAAGACGAGCACGACGCCCGTGTAGCTGAACAGCTCTTTGCGGGTCGGGGTGACGACCTTCTTGAGCTCGTTGATCACCTGCCGGATGAACAGGGCGATCCGGGCGAAGGGACCGCGACGTGCCGCGGTGTCTTTCTTCGCCTTGTCGACGACGTCCTCGCTGGGAACGTCAACGTCTTTTCTCGCCACTGTGGGTACCTTCCGAGCTCGGCCCGCAGGCCTGTGTCCGTGATTCGGACCGTCGCGCTGAAACCTGCTGGATCAGTCGCGACGGCCCGACCGGGCTGCAGGGCGGACAGGACTCGAACCTGCAACCTGCGGTTTTGGAGACCGCTGCTCTACCAATTGAGCCACCGCCCTTCGGTGTCGATGCCAAGCCCCCACCACCTGAACAACGGCGATGAGCGACGCCGTGAGGCGCGCAAAAGCTTGGCGATCATCGACCGCCTCGACAAGTGTAGGCGACCGCCCGGGCCGGTGTAAAGCCGAGGCCGCGGGCTAGGCTGGCGGGCGTGACCACGCCAGCGCGCCGCCTCTCGTCCCGCATCGCCTCCATCGCCGAGTCCGCGACCCTGAAGGTCGACGCCAAGGCGAAGTCCCTCGTCGCCGCAGGGCGTCCGATCATCAGCTACGGCCCGGGCGAGCCCGACTTCGCCACCCCCGACCACATCGTCGAGGCGGCGGCGGCGGCGGTTCGCGACCCCCGCAACCACCGGTACTCGGCGGCCGCCGGTCTGCCCGAGCTGCGCGAGGCCATCGTCGCCAAGACGCTCCGCGACAGCGGCACGACGGTCACGACCTCGCAGGTGATCGTCACCAACGGCGGCAAGCAGGCCGTCTACCAGGCGTTCCAGGCGCTTCTCGACGACGGCGACGAGGTCCTGCTGCCGGCCCCGTACTGGACGACCTACCCCGAGGCCATCGCCCTCGCCGGCGGGGTGCCGGTCGAGGTCTTCGCGGGGGCCGACCAGGGTTACAAGGTGACCGTCGACCAGCTCGAGGCCGCCCGCACCGAGCAGACCAAGGTGCTGCTGTTCTGCTCGCCGTCGAACCCCACGGGGGCCGTCTACTCCCCCGCCGAGGTCGAGGCCGTCGGCCGCTGGGCCCTCGAGCACGGCGTCTGGGTCGTCACCGACGAGATCTACCAGAACCTCACCTACGACGGGGTCGTCGCGACCTCGATCACGCAGGCCGTCCCCGAGCTGGCCGACCAGACGATCCTCGTCAACGGCGTCGCGAAGACCTATGCCATGACCGGCTGGCGGGTGGGCTGGATGATCGGCCCGACCGACGTGATCGCCGGTGCCGCGAATCTGCAGTCGCACCTGACCTCGAACGTGTCGAACGTGTCTCAGCGCGCCGCGATCGCCGCACTGACCGGCTCGCAGAGCGCGGTCGAGGCGATGCGCGCCTCCTTCGACGCCCGTCGCGCGACGATCGTGCGCGAGCTGAACGCCATCGAGGGTGTCGTCACCCCGACCCCCGAGGGCGCCTTCTACGTCTATCCCGACGTCACCGGTCTGCTCGGCCGCGAGTGGAACGGCGTCACGCCCACCACCTCGCTCGAGCTCGCGGACCTCATCCTCGAGCAGGCCGACGTCGCCGTGGTGCCCGGCGAGGCGTTCGGGCCGAGCGGCTACCTGCGGCTGTCGTACGCGCTCGGCGACGACGAGCTGCTCGAGGGCGTCCGACGCCTGCAGCGCCTCTTCGCCTAGCACGGCGCCGAGCGACGAGGGGTCGTCCGATCGGACGACCCCTCGTCGTCCGATCCACCCTGGTACGCCGGTCGTCGACGGCGCACTCTGGTGACATGACCTCAGAACCCGTCGTGCGTGTGCGCGACCTCACGAAGAGCTACGGCGCGACCAGGGCCCTGCAGGGCGTCTCGTTCGACGTCGAACCGGGCGAGACCCTCGGGCTGCTCGGCCCGAACGGCGCCGGCAAATCGACCACCATCGAGATCCTCGAGGGCTACCGGGACCGCACCGGCGGCGACGTCTCGGTACTCGGCGTCGACCCGCGCCACGGGGGGCTCGACTGGAAGGCCCGGCTCGGCATCGTGCTCCAGAGCTCGGGCGACCAGGGCACCGCGACCGTCCGCGAGCAGATCGCGCACTTCGCGGGCTTCTACCCCCGGCCCCGCGACGTCGACGAGGTGCTCGTGGCCGTCGGGTTGGAGCACAAGGCCGACGCCCGCATCCGCTCGCTGTCGGGCGGGCAGCGTCGACGCGTCGACGTCGCCCTCGGGGTCGTCGGCCGACCCGAGCTGCTGTTCCTCGACGAGCCGACCACCGGTTTCGACCCCGAGGCCCGGCGTCAGTTCTGGCAGCTCATCCGCTCGCTGTCCTCCGACGGCACGAGCATCGTCCTGACGACCCACTACCTCGACGAGGCGGCCCAGCTGAGCGACCGGGTCGCCGTGGTGACCGGCGGCCGGCTGGTCGCCCTCGGGCGACCGGACGAGCTCGGCGACGAGGAGGCGCGCACGCCCCGGGTGAGCTGGCTCGACGCCGACGGACGGCACGAGGTCCGCACGACCGAGCCGGGCGCTCTGGTCGCCCGTCTGCACGCCGACGGCGGCGAGCCGCGGTCGCTCGAGGTGATCCGGCCGTCGTTGGAGGACGTCTATCTCGACCTGGTGGCGCGAGCGGAGCAGGAGGCCGGGGGCGTCGAGGAGGCGCGGGGCGCGACCGACGGACACCGCGCCTCCTCGGCGGGGGTGACGTCGTGAGGACCCTCGCGCTCGGCGCGAGCCGCACGCGCTACGAGGTGCGCGCCTACTTCCGAGCCGGCGACACCGTGTTCTTCACGTTCCTGTTCCCGATCGTGATGCTGGCGATCTTCTCGACGGCCTTCAGCGCGTCGGGGTCGTTCGGCACCCGGGCCGACGGCAGCGAGGTCGGCGCCGCGGCGTTCTACCTGCCCGGCATGATCGCGGCGGGCATCCTGCTGTCGGGCGTGCAGAATCTCGCGGTCGACATCGCTCTCGAACGCGGCGACGGCACCCTCAAGCGCCTCGCGGGCACGCCTCTGCCGGTCGCCTCGTACTTCGTCGGCAAGCTGGGCCAGGTGCTCGTCACGAGCCTGCTGCAGGTCGCCCTGCTCGTGCTCGTCGCCCGCCTGCTGTTCGGTGTGCCGCTGCCCGCCGACGCCTCGTCGTGGGCGACCTTCGCCTGGGTGTACCTGCTGGGCATCGCCACGTCGGCGCTCGTCGGCATCGCTCTGTCGCGGGTGCCCCGCAGCGGCAAGAGCGCCACGGCGGTGATCGTGCCGATCACCCTCGTGCTGCAGTTCATCTCGGGCGTGTACCTGCCCTTCACCCAGCTGCCCGAGTGGCTGCAGAGCGTGGCGTCGGTGTTCCCGCTGAAATGGCTGGCCCAGGGCATGCGCAGCGTGTTCCTGCCCGACACGTTCGCGGCGGCCGAGGCCGGCGGCTCGTGGGACCTCCCGGGGGTCGCGCTCTGGCTGGCCGTCTGGCTCGTGGCCGGCGCCGCGGCCTCGGTGCTGACCTTCCGCTGGATCAGGAAGGACACGTGACGGGTGCCGGGGTGACCGGGCCGGCGTGGCGGGCGCTAGCGTGACGGGCATGGACAGAGGCCGCAGCGACGCCGAGCAGGCCGCCCCGGCGGGCACCGCGATCTCGATGCGGTGGTGGGACGCGGGCCTGGGTCTCACCGTGGTCGTCCTGGCCGTGCTCGGCTCGTCGTCGGACCGGCCGACGGGGGCGTCCCTCGCGGTCGTGGCGGGGCTCGTGGTCGTCTGGGTCGCCGTCGTCCGCCCGGTGATCCGCCGCGACGACGGGCTGCTGTCGCGATCGGCGGTCGTCGCGGCCTCGGCCGTCGTCGCGGTCGGCGGAGCGGCCGTCGCCACCACGCCCGGGTTCGCCGCCGTGCAGGCGTTCCTCATGCCGACCCTGTGGACCCTCATGCCGACGATCCGTTCGGCGATCACGGCGAACGTCGCACTCTGCCTGGCGATCTCGACCGGCTTCGTGATCAGTCTCGGCTGGTCGCCCGAGACGCTGGCGACCGTGGTGACCAGCGAGGCCCTCTCGCTCGTCTTCAGCATCGCGCTCGGCCTCTGGATCACCACCATCGCCCGGGTCGGGATCGAGCGCGGCCGCCTGCTCGACGAGCTGCGCGAGGCCCAGGCCGAGCTGGCGGCGCGCAACCGCGACATCGGCGGCAGCACGGAGCGCGAGCGGCTCGCCCGCGAGATCCACGACACCATCGCGCAGAGTCTCACCGGCGTCGTCATGCTGACTCAGCGCACGCGTCGCACGCTCGCCGAGGGCGATGTCGACGGGGCGCTCGACCGGCTGACCACGATCGAGTCGGCGGCGCGGGAGGCGCTCACCGAGGCGCGCACGCTCGTCGCGGCCACCGCCTCCTCGGGACTGACCGGTCACGACGTCGCCGCAGCCGTCGAACGCGTCGCCGAGAGATTCCGCCGCGAGAGCGGCGTCGACGTCTCGGTGCGGGTCGAGGCGGTCGACCTGCCGCGCGACCTGCAGGTCGTGCTGATCAGGGTCGTGCAGGAGGCGCTGGCCAACATCCGCAAGCACAGTGCGTCGCCCACGGCTCGGGTCGTGCTCTCCGCCCGGCGCGGCACGGCGGAGCTGAGCGTCGCCGACGACGGGCGCGGCTTCGACCCCGAGTCGCCCTCCACCGGCTTCGGGCTGCCCGGTCTGCGCGAGCGCATCGCACTCGCCGGCGGATCGTTCTCGATCGCCAGCAGCCCCTCGGGCACGACCATCACGTGCGGGCTGCCGGTCGAGGGGGCCGCGGCCGCCCCGGCGTCGCCCCCGGCGGTCGACGCTCGGCCCGCCTTCGCCGGGGAGGTCCCGTCGTGACGGTGTTCCGGACGCTGGTCGCCGACGACCATCCGATCGTCCGCCAGGGCGTCGCGGCCCTGCTGGGGGCGACCGACGACTTCGACGTCGTCGGACAGGCGAGCGACGGGCTCGAGGCCGTGGCCCTCGCCGCCGCTCTGCAGCCCGATCTGGTCGTCATGGACCTCCGCATGCCGGGCCTCGACGGCGTCGCCGCGACGGAGGCCGTGCTGGCGGCGAGACCGACCACGCGCGTGGTCGTGCTGACCACCTACGAGACCGACGACCACCTGCTCTCGGCGATCGAGGCGGGTGCGAGCGGCTATCTGCTGAAGGCGTCTCCGGAGGACGAGCTGCTCGCCGGGCTGCGTGCCGTCGTCGCGGGTCAGGTCGCCCTGGCGCCGGCGCTGGCCGCGCGTCTCGTGGGTTCGGCCCGCCGAGGGCCCACCCCGGGCGCCCGAGACGACAACCCGCTCAGCCCCCGCGAGACCGAGGTGCTGACCCTGGTCGCGGCGGGCTGCTCGAACCCCGAGATCGCCCGACGGCTGTTCATCGGCGAGCCCACCGTCAAGACGCACCTGGTGCACGTCTTCGGCAAGCTCGGCGTCGGCGATCGCACCCGCGCCGTGACCCTGGCGATCGAGCGGGGCTACCTGCCGAGCGACCGGCGGGGCTAGATCGCGAGGCCGAGGAGCACGGGCTCGGGGTGCAGCACGACTCCGAACTCGGCCGTCACCCGCTGCTGGACGAACCGTGCGAGCTCGACGACCTCGTCGCCCGTCGCCGCGCCCCGGTTCGTGATCGCCAGCGTGTGCTTCGACGAGATGGCGGCTCCGGAGCCCGGGAGGCGGAAGCCGCGACCGATGCCGGCGTTCTCGATCAGCCAGGCGGCGCTGAGCTTGACCGCCCCCGTGCGTGCCGGCGGCGGCGCGGCCGGCTCTTCACCGAGGGGAACGACGCGGGGCTCGGCGTCGGGTTCGAGTCGCCATCGCGGAGCGTCGGCAGGCAGCTCGGCCGCGACGGCCCGCGAGACGATCGGGTTCGTGAAGAAGGAGCCGCTCGAGGCGGTGTCGCGGTCGGTCGCGTCGAGCACCATGCCCTTGGCGGCACGCAGCGCCAGGACGCTGGCCCGTACGTCGGCGACGGACACCCGGGCGCCGAGCTCGACCCCGAGGGCCTTGGCGAGCTGCGGGTAGGCGACCTGCTCGCTGACGCCGCCCTCATCGACGAGGGCGAACTCGACGGCGGTGACGACACCGCGTCGCCCCTTCTTGAAGACGCTCGTGCGGTAGCCGAGCTCGAGATTGGCGGCCGGGATGCGCACGAACTCGCCGGATCCGTCGTCGAGGAAGTCGACGGCGACCAGGGTCGATGCGACCTCCTGGCCGTAGGCGCCGATGTTCTGGATCGGCGACGCCCCGGTCGAGCCGGGGATGCCGCTCAGGGCCTCGAGACCCGACAGCCCCTGGTCGACGGTGGCGGCGACGAGATCGTCCCACGGTTCGCCGGCGGCCACGCGGAGGTGCACGAGGCCGTCGTCGGAGGCCACCCGGTCGACGCCCCGCGTCGCGACACGGACGATCGTGCCGTCGAACGGCTGGTCGGAGGCGACGGTGTTCGACCCACCGCCGAGCACGAACCACGGCTCGCCGTCGGCCGACGCGTCTCGCACGGCGGCGAGGAGCTCGTCGGTGGTGGTGGCCTCGACCAGGCGAGCGGGCGTGCCGCCCACCTGCATCGTGGTGAGCTCGGCGAGGGTCGTCACGCCAGCGTCACCACGACCTGGGCCTTGCCCAGGACGGTCTTGTCGGCGTAGGTCACGGTGAGGTCGACGCGCGCGGTGCCCTCCGCCTCGTCGAGGCGGGCGATGATCGCGGTGACGGCGATCTCGGCGCCGACGACCGGGTCGACGACGACGGGTCGCGTGAAGCGCACCTGGTACCCGCTGACCCAGCCGAGCACCCCGGCGTCGTCGCCCGAGCCCTCGAGCCACTCGACGACGGGTTGGACGGCGGTGCCCATGGTGAGCATGCCGTGGGCGAGCACGCCCGGCAGCCCGACCGACGCGGCGACGTCGTCGCGGTAGTGGATCGGGTTGAAGTCACCCGACGCCCCGGCGTACCGCACCAGGGTGTCGCGGGTGACGAGGTACCTCTTGTCGGCGACGACCTGGCCGACCGCGAGCCCGCTCACGAGTCGGACCCGTCGTCTTCGGGGCGGACGACGAGCGTCGACACGGCGGTGACGACGTGAGCGCCGTCGGCGTCGACCATGTCGGACGACGCGGTGACCATCGAGTTGCCACCCAGCGTCTTCACGCCGGTGACCGTGAGGGTCGCCGTCAGCTCGTCGCCGGCGACGATCGGCCGGGAGAGCGAGAAGCTCTGCTCGCCGTGCACCACCCGCGAGAAGTCGATGCCCGCGTCGGGCTCGGCGAGCAGCTGGGCCAGCGTGGCCTCTTGGACGACGACGGCGAAGGTGGGCGGTGCCACGACGTCGGCGTGACCGGCGGCGCGGGCGGCCTCGACGTCGAGCGACAGCGGACTCGTCGAGCCGGTGGCCCGGGCGAATTCGCGCACTTTCTCTCGGCCCACCAGGTACGGCGGCGCCGGCGGGAAGACCCGCCCTGACAACTCGGGATTCACAGACACGCCGACGAGTCTAGCGAGCGGGGTACGCGAGCGGGCCGGTGTCGGTGGCACGGCGTACGGTCGCGTCATGAGCGACTCCAACATCGATCCCGACATCACCCCCGTCGATCCCGCTGCGCCCGAGGGCGACGAGACCACGGCCGACAGCACCACGACGACCCCCGGCGGCGAGACCCTCGGCGGTCAGGCCCCGAGCGGCGGCGCCCCCGCCGGCGAGACCCTGGGCGGCGAGCGCCCCGACGCCTCGAACACCGCCTCGAAAGACCCCGAGCAGTGGGTCACGGGCGACGAGCCGATCACCGGCCCGCAGAAGAGCTACCTCGACACCCTCGCCCGCGAGGCCGGAGAAGAGCTGCCCGCCGACATGACGAAGGCCGAGGCGAGCGAGCACATCGACCGTCTGCAGCAGAAGACGGGGCGCGGCGCCTGAGTCGGCGCGGTCCGGGTCTGTTCACGGCGACCGGGTCGACGTATGCTCGACCCACGTCTGGGATGGTAACTCGGCGCAGGTGTCCTCTCTCGGTCTGGAGCTGGTTCTGATCCGCTCGCTCCCGCGGCCGGTGGGCACCGGATCACGTGCCCGGGCCTTCCACGGTCCGGGCACGCTTTTCCGTCTCGTCCGCTTACTGCCCACAGCGACGGGAGCCGGCAGGTGACGCTCCTCGGCGCCGTCTGGCGCTCGTCGCACCCCGGGCCGACCCTGATGGTCACCGTGCTGACCGTCGTGCTCGGCATCGCCGTCGGTCTCCCGCCCGTCAGACTCGCCGTCGTCGCCCTCGCGGTGCTGGCCGGCCAACTGACGATCGGGCTGTCGAACGACCTCCTCGACGCCGAGCGCGATCGTGCCGTCGGGCGGCTCGACAAGCCGATCGCCCAGGGGCTCGTCTCCGCTCGTGCGGTCACGACAGTCGCCGTGGCGTGCGCCGTCGTCGGGTTCGTGCTGCCCTTCACCCTCGGCGTCGGCACGGGCGTGGCCCACGCCGTCCTGGTCGCCTCCGGTCTCGCCTACAACGCCGGGCTCAAGTCCACCGTGGCATCGGTCGTCCCCTTCGTCGTCAGCTTCGGCGTACTGCCCGCGGTCGTCACACTCGCCGCGGCGCCGCCGACACCGCCTGCCGCCTGGGCCCTCGGCGTCGGTGCCGTGTTCGGCGTCGCCATCCACTTCACGAACGTCCTGCCCGATCTCGGCGACGACGCCCGCACCGGCGTCGTGGGGTTGCCGCACCGACTGGGTCGGCTCCGCGCGGGGCTCGTGGCGTTCTGCGCGCTCGGCACGGCGGCGGGTCTCGCGGTCGTCGGTCAGCTCACGACCGGCGGCACGGCCGAGCGGCAGTCCGGGATCTTCGCGGTGGCCGGGGCCGCGGTCGTCGTCGCCCTGGCCGTCGTCGGTGCGATCGCGGTCGTGCGAGGGCGCTCGTCGCGACTGCTGTTCCGACTGATCATGCTCGCGGCGCTCGTGCTCGTCGCCCAGCTCGCCACGAGCGGCGCGGCTCTCACCGCCGGCTGACACAGGCGCCACGGAGTCACGGCCGACCCGACGTCGACGGATCCCCGGGTCAGGCGAACCGCATCGAGTAGGTGGCGGCCAGCAGCCTCGCGGTCGGCAGAGCGAGGGCGACACGGAGCCCGTTCTGACGGACCGCCGAGGCGACCGGTCCGCACGGGCGGCCGAGCACGGTGTTCAGCTGCGCCTGACGGGCTGCACGCCGGGCCGACCGACCCCGCGCCTCCTCGTATCGGGCGAACGCCTGAGGGTCGAGGCGACGCCCACCGGCCCGACGGAGGGCCTGTCGGACCACCGGGACGACCGCCTGCGCGTCGAGCCAGCCGAGGTTCATCCCCTGACCGCCGATCGGGCTGATCTGATGGGCCGCGTCGCCGAGCAGGACGACGCGCCCGGCCACGGTCGAGGTCGCCAGCCGGGTCCGCACCGAGAACGCGCTGGTCATCGTGCTGGTCGCCGCGTCGAGCGGGAGACCGGTCCGCTCCGTCACGAGTCGCACGACGGTCTCGGCCGTCACGTTCTCGGCCGGAGCGTCCGTGGCGACGACGAACCGGCGCACGCCTCCCGGCAGCGGGAACGACTCGACGACCCCGGCGCGCTCGACCGAGACGACGGCCCGATCGCCGTCGCCCGTGTCGTCTCGGACGTCCGCCATCGCGTAGTGGTCGCCGCGCTCGACGACGGGGGCGGAGATGCCCAGGAGGCGCCGGACGGTGCTGCGGGCGCCGTCGGCCGCCAGCACGAATCGAGCCGCGATCTCGACCGGACCGTCGGGGCCGACCCCGTGCAGCACGACGTGCTCGGAGCTCTGCTCGAGCGATCGCAGCTCGACGCCGCGCCGGAGCGACCCCGGCGCCGCCGATTCGAGCCGGGCCCTCAGCAGCCGCTCGGTCTCGGACTGCGGTCTCGCCGCGACGAACGGGTACCGGCTGTCGGCCTTCCCGAAACCCAGCCGGCCGAGGGTGCGGCCCGAACCCCGCGCCTCGGCATCGGTGATGCGGACCGCGCCGGCGACGATCTCGTCCGCCAGATCGACGGCCTCGAACGCCCGGAGCGACGGCGGATGTATGCCGATCGCCCGAGACAGCTCAGGAGGCGCGGTGCGGCGCTCCCAGACCGCCACGTCGACCCCCTGCCGGGCCAGCAGCAGCGCGGCGAAGACCCCCACCGAGCCGCCGCCCACCACGACGACGTCGTGCATCCGCATCATGCGCGGCCTCCTCCCGGGAGGCGAACCGCCTGCGGGGCCCCGGCCGCCGTCGACTCCGACACCGCGCCTCCTCGGCCCGGGGCGGGCGTCTCGTGCAGGAGCCACAGGCGGAACGGCTCGCGCCCGACGACCCGCCACCCGGGAGGGGCCACGGCGCGCAGCTCGTCGACCCGGAAGCTCCGCCGGATCGATCGCAGGCCGTCGATCCGGACGAACGACCGGCGGTCGAGCACCAGGCTGCCGAGCCAGTAGCCCAGGTACGCGAGGCGGGCCCGCCGGATGTCGCTGTGCACGACGAGCCGTTCGGCCAGGCGCTCGCTGTCGGCGAGCACGGACTCGCGAGCCTCGTCGTCGAGGTGATGCAGCACGTGATTGGAGATCACCACGTCGAACGTCTCGCCCGCAGCCACGAGCTCGCCGCTCGACACGCAGCGGTACTCGACGCCGGGCTCGGGTCGACGGGACGCCCATGCGTGGGCCCGCTCGTCGGGGTCGACCGCCACGACCTGCAGCCGCAGACCGTCGCGTCGGGCGCGTCGGACCAGCCACCGTGCGACGTCTCCGCCGCCCGAGCCGACATCGAGCACCCGCAGCGTCCGCTCCGCCGACAGCAGGGGACGCAGCAGCTCGCGGTAGACCCGCCCCCACCCCGCGACGACGCCGTTGACGAGCGGGAACGCCGCGTACGTGCGCTCGAGGCGGTCGAGGTCGCACGCGGGGTCGTCCATCAGCTCGACGAGCCCGACGTCCCGGCGGCTCAAGTCGACGCGCCGGTCGTTCCGGACCGCCTCCGCCGCTCGGCTCACGACGCGACCCGGCTGCGGAACGAACCCGTCTCGACCGTCAGCCCGGGTCCGAACGCCATCGCGACGATCCTCTGGGGCCGAGGAGGCGCGGTGGACGACCACGCGCCTCCTCCGCTCTCGAGGGCTTCGCGCAGCACGAAGAGCACCGTCGCGCTCGACATGTTGCCCGAGTCGCGCAGCACCCGGCGCGACGCCGCGATCTGGGCGTCGTCGAGGCCGAGTCGGCTCTGCACCCGGTCGACGATGCTGCGGCCGCCGGGATGCACGGCCCAGAGATCGACGTCGGCGGCACTCAGGCCGTCGACCCAGAGTGCGGCGAGGGCCTCGTCGACGTGCTCCTCGACGATGTGCGGGACGTAGCTGCTCAGCACCATGTCGAAGCCGCTGTCGCCGATGCTCCAGGCCATGTCGCCCTCGCCGACCGGCGTCAGCACCGTCTCGAGGGCCTCGACGTCGAGCACCCGGCTGCCGGCCGGTGCGGGTCGGGCCGTCACGATCACGGCGGCGGCTCCGTCGGCGAAGACGGACGACGCGACGATCGCGTCGGGGTCGGACGAGCTGCGGAGGTGCAGCGTGCAGAGCTCGGCGCAGACGACCAGCACGACGGCGTCGGGGTCGGCCAGGCAGGTGTCACGGGCCGAGCGGATCGCGGGGAACGCCCCGTAGCAGCCCATGAAGCCGACGTGCAGCCGCCGGGTCGACGGCGCGAGCCCGAGCGCCCGGACGAGCAGGTAGTCCGGCCCCGGGGCGAAGAACCCGGTGCACGAGACCGTGACGACGTGCGTGACGTCGGCGGCGGTGATCCCGTCGGCGCGATCGAGCGCATCGCGCGCGGCCGCCTCGAAGAGGGCCGGGCTGCGCTCGACGTAGACGTCGTTGCGGGCCCCGGTGCCGGGGTCGAGGATCAGGCCGGTCTCGGGGTCGAGGAAGACGGGCGGGGTCGCGGTGCCTTCGGCGTCTATCGCGTCGGTCGCGGTCGCGGCCGCGTCGGGACCGGTCGCGGTCACGTCGGGCGCGGTCGCGGTCGCGTCGGGCGCGGTCGCGGTCGCGGTCGCGTCGGGCACGGCCACGCCGAGCTCGTCGATGACCGTGTGCCGCGTGTCGATGGCGGCGGCGTCGAAGACGGAGCCCACCAGCCGGGTCGCCAGCCGGCTCAACCCGGGTTGCGAGCGGAAGACGTCGCGGATGTGGTCTTGACGGATGACGGTGTCGGGAACGGCGGTGCCGATGCTGCGGATGCTGACGGGGTCGGCGAGAGCGGACATACGTCATGCTATGCCGCCGCCGCTGGCACACGACCGGTGAAGGCCGGGCGGGTCGACACCGCATGATGGGAGAAGGCCCTCCGAAGAGGGCCTTGCGGTAGCGAGGGCGGGACTCGAACCCGCGACACCACGATTATGAGCCGTGTGCTCTAACCAACTGAGCTACCCCGCCGCAGGCTGTGAACCCCGTCGGATCGCTCAGCGACGGGATGGTGACAGCCGGAGCCCCGAGTCAGGTTTGAACTGACGACCCCTTCCTTACCATGGAAGTGCTCTACCACTGAGCTATCGGGGCGTGACCACCAGGTCGCGAACTGCTCGCGGCCGATTGGCACCAGGCAATGTTAGCAGAGCCGGAGGGGTGCTGATGCCACCTCGCACGAGTGCGACTGCGGGTGCGGCGACGGAGCAGACTCGGAGGGTGCACAGCATCGAACTGCTCCTCAACGAGACGACCGACCGCGCCGTCCGCGACTCGTGGCAGGTGCTGGCCGACGCCGGTCTGCCCTCGCTCGCGCACCACTCGGGGGCGACCAACGCACCGCACGTCTCCGTCTCGGTGGCGGCCGGGTTCGACGACCGGGCCGACCCGCGCCTCCGGCGCATCGCATCGGCACTGCCCCTGCCGGTCGCGTTCGCCGGCCTGATCGTCTTCGGCCGACCCCCGCGGGGGCTGGTGCTCGCCCGGGCCCTCGTGCCGACCGCCGACCTGCTCGATCTGCACCGCGACGTGCACGAGAGCGTAGGAGGCGCGGCGCCGGTCGACCACGCCGCCCCCGGTCGCTGGATGCCTCACCTCACGCTCGCCTCGCGGCTGTCCCCCGACCAGCTCGCGCGGGCCATCGAGGTCCTCTCCGAGGCGGAGGAGGCGGAGGAGGCGACGGACGCCGGGCGGGTCTCCACCAGCCGTCTCGTGTCGATGCGGCGATGGGACTCCGACGCGAAGGTCGTCGTCGGGCTCTGACCCGGGAACCGGTCTCAGGTCGAGGGGATCGGCGTCGACGCGGCCTCGAGCGTCTCGAGGTCGTGGTCGGAGAACTCCACGTGGGCCGCGTCGAGCAGACCTTCGAGCTGGATCGTCGTCCGGGCGCTCGCCAGGGCTCCGATGACGTTCTGCCGCGTGGCCAGCCACGCGATGGCGACGGCGCCGGGCACGACCCGCTGCCGCTCGGCGATGTCGGCCAGAACCTCCACGATGGCGAGGTTCTGGGGGGTCACGTAGCTGAGCGCGCGATTGCCCCTCGGCGAGTCGCCTCGACCGGCGTCGCCGCGGTACTTGCCGGTGAGGAACCCGCTGGCCAACGAGGAGTGCGGGAGGACGGCGAGACCGAAGTGGTCGACGAGCGGCTGGACGTCGCTCTCGTAGTCCGCCCGGCGGACGAGGTTGTAGGCGGCCTGGACCGCCGCGAACGGATGCAGGCCGTCCCGATCGGCGATCGCGAGCGCCTGGCGGAGGCGCGCGCCGGTGTAGTTCGACGCGGCGGGGTGGCGGATCTTGCCCTCGTCGACGAGCTCGCTGAGGGCGCCGACGGTCTCGTCGAGGGGGGTCTCGTCGTCGTCGAAGTGGGTGAAGTAGTAGTCGATGTAGTCGGTGCGCAGACGACGGAGCGAGGCGTCGACGGCCATCCGGATGCTCGTGCGCGTCAGACCCGGAGCCTCGGGATGCTGGCCGCACTTGGTGCTCAGCACGACCCGCTCGCGGTTGCCGGGTCGGGCGATCCACCGCCCGATGATCGTCTCGGACTCGCCGCCGACGTTGCCGGGCAGCCAGGCGGAGTAGACGTCGGCCGTGTCGATGATGCGTCCGCCGTCTCCGACGAACACGTCGAGGACCTCGAACGCGGTGGGTGCGCCCACCGTCCAGCCGAAGACGTTCGTACCGAGGGCGAGCGGGAAGGGCGTCTCGTCGGGCTGCGAGGCCGCGGGCGACGGCTCGACGGTCGGAGGGACACTCTGAGGGGTCACGGTCGGCGCCAATCGTGGTCGGGTGGTGATTGCACGCTAGCGGATGGCGGGTGGAGGCCCTGCCGTATCGTGGCCTCATGTCCTCAGCAGAGCCCACGGGCGACACACTCGACGCCCCCGCAGACTCCGAGACCGACACGCCGACCGCACTCGACGAGGCCCCCGCCGCCTCGTCCGAGAAGGGCGGCGAATGGTGGCGCTCCGCCGTCATCTACCAGGTCTACCCCCGATCGTTCGCCGACTCCGACGGCGACGGCGTCGGCGATCTGCCCGGCATCACCTCGCGACTCGGCGACCTCGCCGACCTCGGGGTCGACGCCGTCTGGCTGTCGCCGTTCTACCGGTCGCCCCAGCGCGACGCCGGTTACGACGTGGCCGACTACCGCGACGTCGACCCCCTGTTCGGCACGCTCGCCGACTTCGACGCCCTGCGCGCACGCGCCACCGACCTCGGCCTCCGGGTGATCGTCGACGTCGTGCCCAACCACACCTCGTCCGAGCACGCCTGGTTCCAGGCGGCGCTGGCGGCCGAGCCGGGCTCGGTCGAGCGAGGGCACTACCTGTTCCGCGACGGCCGCGGCGTCGACGGCGAGCTCCCCCCGAACAACTGGGAGTCGATCTTCGGCGGGCCGGCCTGGACGCGGATCACCGAGGCCGACGGCACGGCCGGTCAGTGGTACCTCCACCTCTTCGACTCGTCGCAACCCGACCTCGACTGGACCGACCCCTGGGTGCGCGAGCAGTTCGTCGACGTGCTGCGCTTCTGGCTCGACCGCGGCGTCGACGGATTCCGGGTCGATGTCGCCCACGGCATGATCAAGGCCGAGGGCCTGCCCGACTACACGCCCCCCGCCGACTCGGGCAGCATGGGCGGCGGTCAGGGCGAGTCCGATCCCCCGCCCTACTGGGGTCAGGACGGCGTGCACGAGATCTACCGCTCGTGGCGGAAGGTGCTCGACGAGTACGAGGGCGATCGCGTGCTCGTGGCCGAGGCCTGGGTCGAGCCTCTCTCGCGACTGGCCGAGTGGGTCCGCCCCGACGAGATGCACCAGGCCTTCAACTTCTCGTATCTCGAGACCGGCTGGTCGGCGAGCGAGATCCGGCGCGTCGTCGACTCCTCGATCGAGGTGTTCTCGAGCGTGGGGGCCCCGAGCACCTGGGTGCTGAGCAACCACGACGTCGTCCGGCACGCGAGTCGCCTCGCCCTCACCGCCGAGAACCCCCAGGGCCACGGCATCGGCCCGCGCAGCGCCGGGCTCCCGATCCCCGAGCTCGGTCTCGCCAGGGCCCGGGCCGCGACGGCCGTCATGCTGGCCCTGCCGGGCAGCGCGTACCTCTACCAGGGTGAGGAGCTGGGCCTCCCCGAGGCCATCGACCTCCCCGACGAGAGCCGACAGGATCCGACCTGGTTCCGCACGGGCGGAGAACGATACGGGCGAGACGGATGCCGCGTGCCGCTGCCCTGGGAGTCCGCGGCGCCGGCCTTCGGGTTCAACTCGACCGGCGCCTCCTGGTTGCCCCAGCCGAGCGACTGGTCGACCTACGCCCGCGACGAGCAGACCGGCGTGACGGGCTCGACCCTCGAGCTGTACCGCCTGGCGCTCCGGCTGCGCTCGGAGATCGGCCTCGGCACGTCGGACCTCGTCTGGCTCGACGACTACTCCGACGAGGTCGTGGCGTTCCGCAGCGCGGGCGTGACGGTTCTCGCCAACCTGGGCGAGGTGGCCGTCGAGCTGCCCCTCGGCGACGTGCTGCTGTCGACGATGAGCCTCGACGGACCGGCCCTGCCGCCGAACGCCGCGGTGTGGCTGCGCGAGACCGACGTGTGAACCTGACGCGCTGAACGACGAGACCCCCGGGCGGACTGCCCGGGGGTCTTCTCGTGGTGCCGTTCCTCGCCGCGCCGCTCGACCGGCCTGGGTCGGCTCGTGCCGACCTACCGACCTGCTTCGGCTCGTGCCGGTCGGATCAGTTCGTGTTGGCGGTCAGCCAGGGGTACGGGTCGACGGGCACGCCGTTGAGGTGGATCTCGAAGTGCAGGTGGGCGCCGGTGCTGTTGCCGGTGCTGCCGACGGCGCCGATGATCTGACCGACGGTGACCGTGTCTCCGACCGAGACCTCGACCGAGCCGGACTGCATGTGCGAGTACGTCGACGTGACCTTCTGGCCGTCGACCACGTGCTCGATCTCGACGTGGTTGCCGAAGGCGCCCGACGGACCGGTGACGGCGCTGACGGTGCCGTCGGCGATCGCCTGGATCGGCGAGCCCGCACCCGGGATGAAGTCGAGACCCTGGTGGAAGGTGGAGCAGAAGCTGCAGTTGCTGACCTGACGCGCGCCGAAGCCGCTGCTGATCGGCACACCGGTCTGGAAGGGCCACTGGACGGTGCCGGCGACATCGTTCGTGAACGTGCTCGAGCTGGTCGAGGCGTACTCGTTGACCACGATCGTGCTGACCGAGTAGCCGTCGCGCGAGACGCTGGCCTCGGGGGCGGCGCCGGCGGCGACGAAGCTCTGAGCACCTGCGGCCTTCTTGGCCGCGGTCAGCTCGGGGGTGTCGACGAAGAAGGCGTTGGCCGGCACCGAGGTCGCCACGAGCATCGCGCTCGCGAACAGCATGGCGCCGACGACGGTCACGCGCTGCGAGGTGCGCGAGAACGACGAGCCGCGGGAGGCGGTGGTCGCGGATGCTGCCGAGGTGCGGGCCGAGGAGGCGCGGCTCGAGGACGTGCTGCGCGCTGCGGTGCTGCGGGCGGCGCCGCTGCGACCTGCTGCGCTGCCGGAGCTGCGGGCGGGGCCGGTGCGACGCCCGGTGGCTGCCGCGCCGACGGCGGGAGTCGCTGCGGTGGACGAGACGGTGCGAGGCGAGCGCTTGCGAGCCGAGGCGGCGGCTGCGGCCTCGGCAGCGCGACGGGCCCGACGCGAGTCGGGGGCCGGGACGGTGGCGGCGTCGTTCGTGACGATGGACGCCGACTCGCCCTCGAGAACGACGGGTGCGACGTCAGGCGCTGCGACGACGGGCGACGAGATGCCGGTTGCAGCGGCGGTGCCCCGTTCGACGCCGACGGCGGCCGCGGACGATGCGAGGCGGGCCGTCTCGGACTCGTCGGCGATGGTCGGTGCGGCGAGGGCCGCGGCGGCACGCTCGGCCTCGCGGAGCTCACGGCGCGTCGCGAAGGTCGGGATGGTGATGCTCGCCGTCGGGGCGTCCGAGACGGTGACCAGAAGATCGTTCTCTGCTCGAAGCGACGGGGTTCCGTCGCCGGCGGGCTCGGAGATGTTCTGGTATTTCGACACGTCTGATGGATCCTCGGGGTTGTCGGGACGGAGAGGCGGGTGCTCCCTCTTCTTCTCGGCCGCTACCCCGTAGAACATGTCACGGAAAAGTAACGAACCAGTCCAGGGTAGCCGAACGGTGAACGAATGGCTAGCCGCGCCCGGTGTCCGACGATCAGAAACCGGCGTCGGCGAGGGCGTCGCGGAACGCGTCGGAGATGCTGGGCGCCGCCGCGACCGTCAGCCGCTCATCGGCCGGGGCGTCGCCCTCGCCGCCCACGACGGCCCCCGCCTCGGCCGCGACGAGCGCGCCCGCCGCGTGATCCCACGGCTTCAATCCTCGTTCGGCGTAGGCGTCGAGACGTCCGTCGGCGACCGCGCAGAGATCGAGCGATGCCGCCCCCATGCGACGGATGTCGCGGACGCTCCCGATGAACCGGCCGAGCACGGCGGCCTGCTCGACCCGCCTGTCGGCGTCGTACGAGAAGCCGGTCCCCACGAGCGACTGGGACAAGGAGGCGGGGGTCGAGACCGTGAGGCGACGACCCGACGACCACGCGCCTCCTCCACTCGACGCCTCGAAGGTCTCACCGGCGAGCGGATTCACGACGCAGGCGGCGAGGGCACGCCACGAGCTCGGATCGGGGCCGTGCTCGACGACCGCGACGCTGACCGCCCACTGCGGGATCCCGTAGAGGAAGTTCACCGTGCCGTCGATCGGGTCCACCACCCAGGTCAGCCCGGTGCGGGAGTCGTCGGGCTCGCCCTCCTCGCCGAAGAACCCGTCACCCGGGCGCTCGCGCGCGAGCCGCGCACGGATGAACTCCTCGACCTCGCGGTCGGTGTGCGTGACCACGTCGACGAGGCTGCTCTTCGTCGCGGCGACCTCGACACCCTCGGAGCGGCGTCGGGCGGCGAGCGCCGCGGCGTCGGTGGCGACCGAGCGGGCCACGTCGAGGAGCGCGGACACGGCCCGACCGTCGAACCCGGACTCCCCGAGCCCTGGCCGCTCGGAGTCGGGCATGTCGCGCTCGGGATTCTCGGGCACGGTGCCTCCTGAGGGGGGTCGAGTCGTGAAACACGAACGGACTCGAGTGATCGAGTCCGTTCGAGGTGTTGCTCGGTGTTCCGTGTGTGGCAAGTGAGGGATTCGAACCCCCGAATGCTGAGCAGTCTGATTTACAGTCAGATCCCTTTGGCCGCTTGGGTAACTTGCCATGCACACCCAGCCCGTGTGTTCACCGACCGGAGGCGCCAGACAAATATACAGCCTTTCGACCCTCCCGTGGACCACCCGCCGCTCCCCCGCGCCGGCGCGGGGGCGTGGGCTACTGCACGGCGGAGGTGAGACGGGCGACGTTGTCGAGCACCTTCGACCGGAACGGCCGGGCCAGCCATTCGTCGAGGAGGAGCTCGTGGCTCGCCTCGCGGTACTCCTGCTCGACCTCGCGCAGCTGGCGCACGAAGCGCCTCCCTCGGATCATGACCGAGATCTCGAGGTTGAGACTGAACGAGCGCATGTCCATGTTGCTCGAGCCGACCACCGCCACCTCGTCGTCGATCGTGACGTGCTTCGCGTGCAGCACCGTCGGCGAGCGGTAGAGGAAGATTCGCACCCCGGCACGCAGCAGCGCCTCGTAGTACGAGCGCTGCGCGTGGTAGACGACCGGCTGGTCGCCGATCTCGCTGACGAAGAGCTGCACGTCGAGCCCGCGCTGCGCAGCCGTCGTGACCGCGTAGAGCATCGACTCGTCGGGCACGAAGTACGGGCTCGTGAGGATGATGCGGTCTTGCGCGCTGTAGAGCAGCGAGTTGAACAGCCGCAGGTTGTTCTCGCCCTCGAAGCCGGGGCCGCTCGGCACGACCTGGCAGTCGATCGTCTCGACCGAGTCGGCGACGTGCACCGGGTCGGTCTCACGCAGCAGCAGCTCGTCGGTCTCGCTGTACCAGTCGGTGACGAAGAGGGCGTTGATGCCGGCGACGATCGGCCCGTCGAACCGCACCATGAAGTCTTTCCAGGTGAGGCCGCGACGGCGGTTCTTCCGCCGCTGGTAGCCGCGCTCGATCATGTTCTGCGAGCCGGTGAAGGCGACCGTGCCGTCGATCACGAGCAGCTTGCGGTGGTTGCGGAGATCGGGCCGCTGGTACCTGCCCTTGAACGGCTGCACGGGCAGCATCAGTCGCCACTCGACCCCGATGCGGTCGAGGCGTCGACGCGTCTTGCGGTAGCCCGGGTACCCGCGACTGGCGATGTGATCCATCAGCAGCCGCACGGTGACACCGCGACGCCGAGCGTTCTCGAGGGCGACGAAGAACGGCTCGGTCGTCGCGTCCAGACTCGTGATGTAGAACTCGGCGTGCACCCAGCGCTGGGCGTCGTCGACGGCGGCCACCATCGCGTCGATCGAGGCCTGGTAGTCGGAGTGCAGCTCGGCCGTGTTGCCGCCGACGAGGGGCATCGCGCCGAGCGTGCGGTTCAGCTCGACGATGGTGTCGAGCCAGGCGGGCCAGGGGTGGTCTCGCTTGACCCGCTCGATGCCCTCGGTGGTCTCGACGATGTACTTGTTGATCTCCGCCTGCTTCTCACGGCGACGCCGCGGCAGACGCCTGCTGCCGATGAGGAGGAAGAGGACGAACCCGACGTACGGGATCAGGAAGATCGCGAGGAGCCACGCGGTGGCCGTCTGCGGCCTCCGGTTGATCGGCACGTAGACGATCGCGAAGACGCGGATGGCGATGTCGACGACGATGCCGATCACGGCGAGGGTGGGGGCCACCCACGTGGGTATCTCCATCGACTACCTGAAGTTGACGAACTGCAGATCGACCTCGAGGTCGGCCTTCTTCAGCAGAGCCATGGTGGCCTGCAGATCGTCGCGGCTCTTCGACTGCACGCGCAGCTCGTCGCCCTGGATCTGGCTCTTGACGCTCTTCGGCGCCTCGTCGCGGATGATCTTGCCGATCTTCTTCGCCTGGTCCTGCTCGATGCCCTCTTTGAGCGCGGCCTCGATGCGGTACTCCTTGCCGCTGGCGAACGGCTCGCCCGCGTCGAGGTGCTTGAGGCTGATGCTGCGCTTGATGAACTTCGACTCGAGCACGTCGAGCACGGCCTTGACCCGCTCTTCGGTGTTCGCCTTCAGCAGCAGCTTCTCGCCGCTGTAATCGACGGACGCGCCCACGCCCTTGAAGTCGTAGCGCTGCTCGATCTCCTTCTGCGCCTGATGGAGGGCGTTGTCGACCTCCATCTTGTCGACCTTGCTGACCACGTCGAAAGAACTATCTGCCATGCCGGACAGCCTAGCGACACCCTCCGACGGTGGTCCCGCCGGACGCACCACGGGCCGCCCACGGCCAGCACGGTCGCAGGGCGGCCCGGACGTCCGGACTCAGGAGGCGGGGGTCAGGCGGTCTGCCCGGCCTCGGCGCGCGAGACGCGCACCATCTCGTCGCGGGGGACGACCTTGACGCGGACCCGCTCGTGCTCGTGGGCGGCCCCGAGCGCCTGCTCGTGCTCGTCGAGGCGGTGCCAGCCCTCGAGGTCGGTGTAGGCGACGCCGCGCTCGGCGAGCAGCGCGGGGACGGCCTCGGGGTCGGTCTCGGCGGGCTGCCACCAGCTGGCCTGGTCGTTGATGACGTGCGAGACGGTCTCCATCGCGTCGCTCTTCGTGTGACCGATGAGGCCGACGGGGCCGCGCTTGATCCAGCCGGTGGCGTAGACGCCGGGGACGATCTGGTTGTCGTCGTCCATCACCTGGCCCTCATGGTTCGGGATGACGCCGCGGCGCTCGTCGAACGGGATGCCGTCGAGCGGCGAGCCGAAGTAGCCCACGGCCCGGTAGACCGCCTGCACGGGGACGTCGCGCACCTCGCCGGTGCCCTCGACGCCACCCTGGCCGTCGGGCCGGGTCCGCTCGTAGCGGAACGCCGAGACGCGCCCCTGCTCGTCGCCGACGATCTCGACGGGCTTGGCGTAGAAGTGCAGGTGCAGACGACGCGAGGCCTCGCCGACCTCGCGCTGACGCCACTGGTTCAGCACCTTGTCCATCACGAAGACCTGCTTGTTGGTCGCGATGGCCGTCTTCGACGCCTCGTCGTGGTCGAAGTCCTCGTCGTAGACGATCATGTCGACGTCGCGGAGCTCGCCGAGCTCGCGCAGCTCGAGCGGCGTGAACTTGACCTGCGCAGGGCCGCGCCGCCCGAAGACGTGCACGTCGGTGACGGGCGAGGCCTTGAGCACCTCGTAGACGTTGTCGGGGATCTCCGTCGGCAGGAGGTCGTCGGCGTGCTTCGCGAGGATGCGCGAGACGTCGAGCGCGACGTTGCCGACGCCCACGACCGCGACGGAGGAGGCGTCGAGCGGCCAGGTGCGGGGCACGTCGGGGTGACCGTCGAACCAGCTGACGAAGTCGGCGGCGCCGTAGCTGCCCTCGAGCTCGATGCCGGGCACGTCGAGATCGGCGTCGCGGATCGCACCGGTCGAGAAGACGACGGCGTTGTAGTGCTTCTTCAGGTCGTCGAGGGTGATGTCGACGCCGTAGCGCACGTTGCCGAAGACGCGGATGTCGCCGCTGTCGAGCACGTCGCGCAGGGCGTTGACGATGCCCTTGATGCGCGGGTGGTCGGGTGCGACCCCGTACCGGACGAGGCCGTAGGGCGCGGGCAGCTGCTCGAACAGGTCGATCTGGACGTCGAAGCCCTTGGGCGCCTTGAGCAGGATGTCGGCTGCGTAGATGCCGGCTGGTCCGGCTCCGACGATGGCCAGTCGCAAGGTGGTCACGGTGTTCTCTCTCTCGCTGAGGGGCTCGGCGATGCGAGCGGGTTGACGGTGATGCGTGATTCGGGGACGAGGAGGGGCGGTGCCGGTCAGGCGGACCGCTCGACCACTCGATCGGCGAAGCGGGTCAGGGCCTTCTTCACCGGGCCGGAGGGCAGCGGGGCGAGGGCGTCGAGCGCCTCGCGCGCCCACCGGTGGGCCTCGAGGCGGGTGCGCTCGGTGACGTCGTGCTCGCGCAGACGCCGGACCACGTCGGCGAACTCGTCGTCGAGGGTGGTCTCGGCGGCGTTGCGCGCGGACTCGTCGATCTCGGCCCCGTCGACGTCGCCGTGGGTCGCCTCGACGATGCGGTCGATCTCGGAGAGCAGCGCCGAGGCCTCGAGGTCGGTGCGGGCGAGCTCGCGCAGATAGAGCACGGGGAGCGTGACGACACCGGCGCGCAGGTCGGTGCCGGCCTTCTTGCCCGTCTCGGCGGGCTGGTCGGAGAGGTCGATGACGTCGTCGATCAGCTGGAAGGCGATGCCGATCTTCTCGCCGAACTCGGCGACGGGCGCGAGGTACTCGCGCGGTGCGCCGCTGAACATGACGCCGGCGCGGGCCGCCGTCGAGATGAGCGAGCCGGTCTTGTCGGCGAGCACGTCGATGTAGTGGGCGATCGGATCGTCGCCTTCGCGCGGCCCGATCGTCTCGTGCAGCTGACCGAGGCAGAGCCGCTCGAACGTCTCGGCCTGCAGCAGGATCGCCTCCTGGCCGAGACCGGAGACGATGGTGCTGGCCCGGGCGAAGAGCAGGTCTCCGCTGAGGATGGCGACGTTGTTGCCCCATACGGCCTGCGCGCTCGGCACCCCGCGGCGCATCTGCGCCTCGTCCATGACGTCGTCGTGGTACAGCGACGCGAGATGAGTGATCTCGGTGGCCTGGGCCGAGGCGACGATGCCCGGCGTCGCGCCGTCGCCCAGCTGGGCGATGAGGAGGGTCAGGGTCGGACGCACCCGCTTGCCGCCCGCGGCGAGCAGGTAGCGGGTGGTCGCGTCGGCGATCTCGTCGGCGAAGGCGATCTCGCGGAGCAGGCCCTCTTCGACGAGCTCGAGCCCGCTGTCGACGGCCGCGACGAAGCGCCGCTCGGCCGGTGTCGCGAAGAGCTTCTCGCCGAGCCCGAGCGAGGTGCCGAGGCTGTTGCGGTGGGTCGTCGGCCCACCCGCGCTCACGAGGTCGCCCGCTTCTTCGAGGAGGCGCGGGTCGACGGAGCGGACGGCTTGCGACCGCGGTGCAGCGCGACGATGCCGAACGACAGGTTGCGGTAGGCGACGCGGCTGAATCCCGCACCGCGCAGCCACTGGCTGAGCACCTGCTGGTCGGGCCACTGGGCGATCGAATCGGCGAGGTAGGTGTAGGCCGGGCCGTTGCTGCTGGCGAAGCGCGCGATGAACGGCATGCCGAAGCGGAGGTAGGCGCGGTAGGCGGCGCGCAGCAGACCGAAGGGCGGTGTCGAGAACTCGCAGACGACGAGACGACCGCCGGGCTTGAGGACCCGGTTCATCTCGGCGAGCGCCACCTGGGGGCGGTTGACGTTGCGGAGGCCGAACGAGATGGTGACGGCGTCGAACGTGGCATCGTCGAAGGGCAGCTTCTCGGCGTCGCCCTCGATGAACTCGATCTCGGGGTGGCGCTTCCGCCCCACCTCGACCATGCCGTGGCTGAAGTCGAGGGCGACGACCTCGGCACCGCGCTTGGCGATGGCCGCGGAGCTGGTGCCCGTGCCCGCTGCTATGTCGAGGACCCTGTCGGCGGGGCCCGCCCCGATGGCCTTCACGGTGGCCACGCGCCAGAGGACGGCGTTGCCGGCCGACAGCACGTCGTTGGTGCGGTCGTAGTTCGCGGCGACGCCGTCGAACATCGACGCGACCTCTGCGGGTTGCTTGTTCATGTCGGCCTTGGTCACGAGGAGCGATCCTACCGGCACCTCCGGTGCATAGCCCGAGTGTGAAGCACGCTCCGCGAGTAGTCTGTCGCGGTGGACCTCCCGTCGTTCCGAGCCCCGTCGTTGTCCGTGCGCAGCACGCGGATCGACCACATCAGCCCCCTCCTCGACGTCGTCGATCGACGCGACCCCCTGATCTTCGTCCGGGGCGGTGCCGGGATGGCCGGCATCGGCGAGGCCCTCCGGCTCGAGTTCACCGGTCCGACCCGCATGACCGACGCGGCCGACGCCTGGCGCGAGGTCGCCGCCCGGGCCACCGTCGTTGACGAGGTCGGCGTCGCCGGCAGTGGTCTGATCGCCTTCGGCTCGTTCGCCTTCGACGACGAGTCGACCGACACGAGCGTCCTGATCGTGCCTCGGATCGTGCTGGGTCGTCGCGACGGCGTCGCCTGGATCACGAGGGTCGACGGTGCCGCGACGCCCGCGGCCATGCCGGTGGGCGCCTCCGTCCGACTGCGACTGACCGACGGCGACCTGTCGGCCGCGGGTTACGCCGACGCCGTCGCCCGCGCCGTCGAGGCGATCGAGCACCGCGACGTCAGCAAGGTCGTGCTGGCCCGCGACCTCGTCGGGCGGATCCCCGCCGAGGCCGATCTGCGCCTCGTCGCGGCGACCCTGCTGACGGCCTACCCCGACTGCTACACCTTCGCGGTCGACGGGCTGATCGGCGCGAGCCCCGAGACGCTCGTCCGCACCGAGCGAGGCGAGGTGACGGCGCGCGTGCTGGCCGGCAGCGCTGCCCGGGGCGTCGACGCGGCCAGCGACGAGCGCGCGGCCCACGCTCTGGCGACCTCGCCGAAGGACCTGGACGAGCACTCGTACGCGCTCCGCAGTCTCCTGCTCTCGCTGGGTCGGCATGCCGACGGCATCGTCACGGCCGAGCAGCCGTTCACCCTCAAGCTCCCGAATCTGTGGCACCTCGCGAGCGACGTGCGAGGCCGCCTCACCGACGGGTCGAGCTCTCTCGACCTGATCGCGTCCCTCCACCCCACGGCCGCCGTCGCCGGCACCCCCACCCAGGAGGCGCTGGCTCTGATCCGAGAGCTCGAACCGTTCGACCGCGGTCGCTACGCCGGCCCGGTCGGCTGGGTCGGCGCCGACGGCGACGGCGAGTGGGCCATCGCTCTCCGCTGCGCCCAGGTCTCCCCCGACGGCACCGTCCGGGCCTTCGCCGGGGCCGGCATCGTCGCCGACTCCGTGCCGGATCGCGAGGTCGCCGAGACCCGCATGAAGTTCCAGCCCGTGGTCGGGGCGTTCGCGCAGTGACGCCACCCGCGCCTCCTCGGGATCCCGCGGGGCCCGGCCGGCTCGACGCGGAGTCCGCACCCGGGTCGTGGTCGCGACCGGTGGCGCTGGTGGTGGCCGCGGCGTTCTTCATGGAGAACCTCGACGCCACGATCCTGTCGACGGCGACCGCCTCCATCGCCCGCGACTTCGAGGTCGTGCCCGCCGAGGTGGGGATCGCGGTGACGAGCTATCTCGTCGCGGTGGCGGCGTTCATCCCGCTCGGGGCCTGGCTCGCCGAGCGGTGGGGCGCACGTCGGGTGTTCCTGGCCGCGATCGTGCTGTTCACGGTCGCCTCGCTCGCCTGCGCGCTCAGCGGCGACCTCGTCTCGCTGACGGCCTCGCGTGCCGTCCAGGGTCTCGCCGGCAGCATGATGGTGCCGATCGGGCGCCTGATCGTGCTGCGCAGCACCGAGAAGTCGGAGCTGATCCGCGCCATCGCGTACCTCACCTGGCCCGCCCTGGTGGCACCGGTCATCGCGCCGCTCGTCGGCGGCCTGCTCACCGAGCACCTCGGCTGGCAGTGGGTGTTCCTCGTGAACGTGCCCGTCGGGGCGGCGCTGCTGGTCGCCGCGTGGCGCGTGATCCCGGCCGTGCCTCGTGCCCCGCGCGCCCGTCTCGACGTCGTCGGGCTCGGCCTCGTCGTCGCCGCGGTCGTGTCGGGGGTGGTGGCCTTCGAGCTGCTCGGCGGCGCCCCGACCGCCGTCACGGGCGCGGGGCTGCTCGTGCTCGCGGTGCTGCTGGTGCTCGCCGCCGGCCGCTGGTTCCGTCGGGTGGCGCACCCCCTGCTCGATCTGACGGCGTTCCGCATCCCGTCGTTCCGGGTGACGAACCTCAGCGGCTCGGTCTACCGCGCCGTCGTCAACGGGGTGCCCTTCGTCGTGCCCCTGCTGCTGCAGGACGGCTTCTGGTGGTCGCCCGCCGAGGCCGGTCTGATGCTCACCTGGGTCTTCGTCGGCAACCTCGGCGTCAAGCCGTTCACGACGCCGCTGCTGCGGCGTTTCGCGGTCATCCCGATCGTCACCGTCTCGACCGTCGGCCTCGCTGCGACGTTCGTGGGGGCGGCCCTCGTGACGGCCGAGACGTCGCCCGTGGTCATCGCCCTGGTGCTGCTCGCGAGCGGGGTGTTCCGCTCGGTCGGCTTCACCGCCTACAACACGCTGCAGTTCGCCGACGTGCCGCCCGAGCGCCTCGGTGCGGCGAACGCGCTGTCGTCGATCACCGGCCAGCTCGCCGTCGGACTCGGGGTCGCTCTGACAGCTCTGGTGGTCCGCATCGCCGACGGCGTGCTGGGGACGACCGGCGTCGGCGACCCGACCGGCTACCGCATCGCCCTGATCGTGCTGGCGGCTCTGGCTCTGGTCAGCATCGTCGAGGGTCTCCGCCTGCCGCGCGGCACGGGGGCGTCGCTGCGGGCGGCCCCGCGCTGAGGCGACCCCGCGCTGAGACGACCCCGAGCTGAGACGGCCGCGAGCGGGCGACCCGCGGGGCCTCCGGCGCCTAGGTGGACGAGAGGCGGGTCTTCTCGAGCTCGACGTCGAACTCGGCGCTCGGCCACTCCGGGCGGCGTGCCGCCAGGGCGTCGATCAGGAGGCGCTGCACGGCCACCCGGGCGTACCACTTCCGGTCGGCGGGGATGACGTACCACGGAGCCGAGTCGGTCGACGTCCGCCTGATCGCGGTCTGGTAGGCCTCCTGGTAGTCGTTCCAGAGCAGGCGCTCGTCGAGGTCGCCGGGGTTGTACTTCCAGTTCTTCTCGGGGCGGTCGAGTCGTTCGCGCAGCCTCGACTTCTGCTCGTCGGACGAGATGTGCAGCATCACCTTGACGACGGTCGTGCCGGCCTCGGCCAGCTCGCGCTCGAACTCGACGATGTCGTCGTAACGACCCTCGACCTCCTCCGGCGAGGCGAGGCGGCGCACCTTGCCGATCAGGACGTCCTCGTAGTGCGACCGGTCGAAGACGCCGATCATGCCCGGGCCCGGCAGCTCGCGGCGCACGCGCCACAGGAAGTCGTGCGCGAGCTCCTCCTCCGTCGGGGTCTTGAAGGCGTGGTGCGCGACGCCCTGAGGATCGACGGCTCCGACCACGTGACGGACGATGCCGCCCTTCCCCGCGGTGTCCATGCCCTGCAGCACGAGCAGCACGGAACCCTTGTCGCCGCCATGGCGGCTGGAGGCGAAGAATCTCTCCTGCAGGTCGCCGAGAGTGTCACGACCGGACTCGAGCGACTGCGCGGCGTACTGCTTGTCTCCCGCGAACCCGGGCGTCGACGACGGATCGATCGCCGCCAGGTCGACGGCGTCGTCGGCTCGGAGGGACACGGCGGGCGGGGTCGTCCAGGTCTTGGCCATGGGTCGAGCCTACGACTCGGGCGTGAAGCGGGGACCAAGACCGCGGGAGGCCGTGAGCCGGCCGCCCGGAGGCCGGACATCGAGCCGCCGTCGGCGGGTCAGCGGACGAGCGGGACCTCGATCAGCACAGGGCCGTCCCAGCGTCGGGCGAGGTCACGGTCGAGCTCGGCCCGGGTGCCCGCGCGTGAGTACTGCCACCCGTAGGCCGCGGCCAGGGCCGACAGCTCGACGCTGTGCGGGGTGAACTGCACACGGGTCATCGCGTCGGCGGGGGCCGTGGCCGCCACCTCGAGCCCGTCGAAGATCGTCCCCCCGCCGTCGTTGCCGACGATCACCTGCAGGCGGGGTCTCACCTCGCCGTCGCCGAAGAGCATCGAACCGACGTCGTGGAGCAGGGTGAGATCGCCGAGCAGCACCCGCGTGACCCCCGGGCGCGACTCGTCGAGCTGACTCGCGTAGGCGATGCCGGTGGCGGTGGCGATCGTGCCGTCGATGCCCGCGAGACCCCGGTTGGCGTGCACGGGGATGCGCTTGCCGGGCACGACCTCGTCGACCTCCCGGATCAGGCGGGACGCACCGAGCACGAGTCGGTCGTGGGGCCAGGTGACGCGCCACAGGGTCTCGGCCAGGGCGCGACGGGAGACCTCACGACGCAGCAGCGCCACCTCGCCGCGGAGGAACGCGGCCCGCTCGGCGGGTTCGTCGCTCGTGGCCGACTCGAGGTCGGGCGCGGACTCGTCGTCGCCGACCACGAGTCGTCCGGCCTGGACCCAGCGACCGACCCAGGCGCGATGCGGGCGGTCTTCGGGCGACGGGCCGTCGGCGGCGGCACCCGTGGCCGTCACCGTGGCGGTGGCCGTCGCCAGGGCCGCGGCGTCGTCGACCGCCGCCGCGTCGGCCTGGTGTCGGCCGTGCCGCCGTGGCTCGACTGCCGCGGCGCCCTCGGGGACATCGACGGCGTCGACGACGCGGGCGTCGCGGCCCGGGTCGTAGGCCTCGGGCGACGAGCCGCGGACGACGATCACCTCGACGTCGGACCGCTGGATGAGTGCCGGGATCTGCCGGGTGAGGGTGGGGTGACCGAAGACGATCACGCGTCGCACCGCGCCGCCGAACGCGTGCTCGCCGAGCAGCGCCCGATAGCCCAGCGCCAGGTTGGGGCCGAAGTGCGCGCCGCTCGAGACCTCGGCCACGAGCGGCGCACCGAGGGCACGGGCGACTCGCTCGGCCTCGTCCGTCGCCGCGTGACCGGCCACGACGATCGTCGCCGGGACCCTGTCGACCTCGAGGGCGAGACGGGACACCGGGGAGGCGCGGGTCACCGCATCGGGGCGGGCGTCGGGGATCCGCACGACGGGCGCCGACAGGGGCTCTCGGAAGGCGATGTTCAGCTGCACCGGCCCGGGGGCGGGCAGATCGCCGTACGGCGAACCCCCGGCCGCCTGCCGGTGGCCGAGGGCGGCGGAGACGGCGTCGTGCGCGAGGGCGCGGACGGCGTCGACGTCGACCGGCCCCTCGACGGGGGCCTCGACGTCGCGGACGAACGCGACCGCGCGACCGAAGAGACCGGGTTGGTGGGTGGTCTGGTTGGCGCCGATGCCCCGCAGCTCGGTCGGTCGGTCGGCGGTCAGCAGCACCAGGGGCACCCCGGAGTGATGGGCCTCGAGGACGGCCGGGTGCAGGTTGGCGACGGCGGTGCCCGAGGTCGTGATCACGACGACGGGTGCGCCGGTCTCGACGGCCAGCCCGAGGGCGAGGAACGCCCCCGATCGCTCGTCGATGCGGACCCTGAGGTGGATCCGCCCCGAGCGCTCGAGCTCGGCGGCGGCCAGCGCCAGCGCCTGCGAACGGGAGCCGGGGCTGAGGACGACATCGCGGACGCCGACGTCGACGAGGGCGGACAGCAGCTCGACGGCGTAATCCGTCGCGGGGCTGCCGCTCGACTGATCGTCGCGGTCGCTGGACATGGCCGGCTTACGCTGTGCCCGTCTTGCCGTCTTCGTCGAGCTCGGAGAGCTCCTGCTCGAGGCGACGGATGCGCTCGTCGGTGGTCTCGCGGTCGAGATCGCTGATGTTGGAGGCCGAGCGACCGGAGAACTCGGGGTCGTCGTCGGGAGCGACGAACCGGCGCCGTTCGGGCTGCCGGTTCTTGCGGTTCTTGCCGAGGAGGAACCAGAGGATGGCGCCGATCACGGGCAGGACGACGATGATCAACGCCCAGAGGGGCTTGTTCAGAGCACGGAACCTGGAGGCGTCCGCGAAGAGGCAGTCGACCAGGGCGTAGATGATGAAGGCAGCGGCGATCACGATGCCAACGACGTACAACCTCACCATTCCTCGACTATAGGCGGCGTCCCGGTGCGGATCCTGACCGTGGGCCCTTCCGTGGCCGACCTGTGATCCACCCGGCTGGGGCACGGTCTCGCCGCCGTAGAATCGCCGGGTGAAACCCTGGGTCAAGTACACGTTCATCCGTCTCGGGATCTTCGCAGTGGCGCTGGCCGTCCTGCTCGTGATCCGCATCGACCCCTACATCGCGACGATCGTCGCGGCGATCGTCGGGCTCTGCGTCTCGTACATCTTCTTCGCACCGCTCCGACGTCGTGTCGCCCTCGACCTCGCCGAGCGTCGATCGAAGCCCGAGACGCGTCACGGCGACGACATCGCCGAGGACGAGGAGATCCGCCGCTCCGACCGCGACGACGTCTGAGCGTCGAGCGGAGCGCAGTCGGGCCGCAGCCTAGAAGTACAGGACCGCCGACAGCGCCAACGCCCACAGCAGCGCCGTCAGCGACGACAGCTGCAGGGCGAGGATGAGCTCGCGCGGCGTGCGACCGGTGACGCCGATGATGGCCGCGGGGATGGCCGCGATCAGCGTGAAGTAGACGTACGGCGCATCGAAGTACAGGAACCCGAAGTACGCCAGGATCAAGAACGGCAGCAGCAGGAAGAGCGCGTAGAGCGCCCGCGCGACCGGGTCGCCGACCACGACCGCCAGGGTGCGCTTGCCCGCGGCGGCGTCTTGGGGGATGTCGCGGATGTTGTTGACCATCAGCACCGCGCAGGCGAAGAGCCCCGATGCGACGCCCGCGATCCAGGCGTCGGCCGGGAACCGGTCGAGCTGGACGTACGTCGTGCCGACGGTCGCGACGAGGCCGAAGAACACGAAGACGAAGACCTCGCCGAGGGCGTTGTAGCCGTAGGGGCGCTTGCCGCCGGTGTAGAACCATGCGGCGACGACGGCGGCGGCCCCCACGGCGAGCAGCCACCAGTGACCCGAGAGAATCACGACGGCGACACCGGCCGCGGCGGCGACGGCGAACGAGCCGAGCGCGACCCGGAGGACGCTGCGGGGACGGACGGCCCCCGAGGCCGTGAGCCGCGACGGCCCGACCCGGAAGGCGTCGGTGCCCCGGATGCCGTCGGAGTAGTCGTTGGCGAAGTTGACGCCGATCTGCAGGAGGACGGCGACGACCAGGCACAGCACGGCGAGGAGGAGGTCGCTCGACCCGTTGGCCTCGGCGACGCCGGTGCCGAGCGCGACCGGCGCCACGGCCAGGGGCAGGGTGCGCAGACGAGCGCCGCCGATCCAGTCGCGGGCGGTCACCCGCCGCGCGGGCTGCCGACCGGGTCGCCCGCCGGGTCGTCCGCCGGGTCGTGCCTTCTTGCTCTTCGTCTTCGCCACGGCTCGATTCTAGTTCGGCCGGTCGCCCCCGACCGCGCGCTCGAGGGCGCGACGATCGGGCTTGCCGCTCGAGAGGAGCGGCAGCGCGGCCAGCACGACGACGCGATCGGGCGCGGCCGCCCGCCCTGCACGCTCGACGACCGCCCGCCGCAGCTCGAGCAGATCGGGCGCCGCGCCCGTGGTCACGACGACGGGCACCTCGCCCCACCGGGGGTGCGGGGAGCGCACGACGACGGCGGCGTCGAGTCCGGGTCGTTCGCGCACGACGCGCTCGACCACCCCGAGCGAGACCTTCTCGCCGCCGGAGACGATGACGTCGTCGAGGCGTCCCGTCACGGTCAGCACGCCCTCGTCGGACACCGTGCCGTGGTCGCCCGTGCGGTACCAGCGGAGGCCGTCGCGCGTCGTGAGCGCCGCCTCCGTCCGCTCGGGGTCGGCCAGGTACTCGTCGAACAGCGACGGCCCGCTCAGCTCGATCTGCCCGTCGACGATCTCGACCCGGGTGCGACCGACGGGCACCCCGTCGTAGACGCAGCCCCCCGAGGTCTCGCTCGCCCCGTAGGTGCGGACGATCGGGACGCCGAGGAGGCGCGCTCGGGCGATCAGGGACGCCGGCGTCGCCTGCCCCCCGACCAGGACCGCCGCGAACCCGCGCAGGGCCCCGGCGACACCGGCGTCGTCGGGTGCGGACCCGGCCTCTGCGGCCTCGGACCCCCGCTCCGCTTCGGCGGCGTCGAGCAGGGCCGCGAGCTGGGCGGGCACGAGCGAGACGTAGCGCACCGGGTGGTCGAGTCGCCGGGCCGCCCGGACGAAGGCGCGCGGATCGAAGCCGCCCGGCCCGAGCAGCACCGGCTCGGTGCCGGCGGTGATCGACCGCACGAGCACGTTCAGACCGGCGATGTAGTGGGCGGGCAGGGCGAGCAGCCACTGACCCGGACCGGACAGCGCCTGGTCGGCGGCGGCGGCCCCGGCCAGGAGGGCGTCGGCGGAGAGGGCGACGCGCTTCGCGTGACCGGTCGACCCGCTCGTCTCGACGACGAGCGCGACGGCCACCGGGACGGTCGCGGGGAGGTCGTCGGGCACCCGGTCGTCGGTGCGGGGCGCGACGGCCGGGCCACCTGCCAGGGCGACCCGGAGGGCCTCGAGCACGGCGCCCTGGTCACGGGCGTCGATCGGGCGGAGGGGGCGGGTCATGCGCCGCGCCTCCTCGGCTCGCGGAGCCGGCCTCGCGACGCCCGACCCGCGAGCCCGGCGTCGACGACGGGCATCAGTACTGCCAGGGGAACGGCGACCAGTCGGGCTCGCGCTTCTCGAGGAACGAGTCGCGACCCTCGACGGCCTCGTCGGTGCCGTACGCCAGGCGCGTGGCCTCCCCCGCGAAGACCTGCTGCCCGACGATGCCGTCGTCGGTGGCGTTGAACGCGAACTTGAGCATGCGGATCGCCGTCGGCGACTTGGTGAGGATGGTGCGCGCCATCGCGAGGGCCTCGCGCTCGAGGTCGGCGTGCGGGACGACGCGGTTGACCGCGCCCATCTCGTACGCGCGGTCGGCGCTGTACTCCTCGGCCAGGAAGAACACCTCACGGGCGAACTTCTGACCGATCTGCTTCGCGAAGTAGGCGCTGCCGTAGCCGGCGTCGAACGAGCCGACGTCGGCGTCGGTCTGCTTGAACCTGCCGTGCTCGCGGCTGGCGATCGTCAGATCGCAGACGACGTGCAGCGAGTGACCGCCGCCGGCCGCCCAGCCCGGCACGACGGCGACGACGACCTTCGGCATGAAGCGGATGAGGCGCTGGACCTCGAGGATGTGCAGGCGACCCGCCGACGCCGGGTCGGCCACGTTCGCCTGATCGCCCTCGGTCTTGTAGCCGTCGCGACCGCGGATGCGCTGATCGCCGCCGCTGCAGAACGCCCACCCGCCGTCTTTCGCGCTCGGCCCGTTGCCGGTCAGCAGGACGACGCCGATGCGGCTGTTCATCCGAGCGTGATCGAGCGCCCGGTAGAGCTCGTCGACGGTGTGCGGACGGAAGGCGTTGCGGACCTCGGGCCGGTCGAACGCGACCCTCGCCACCCGCCCGTCGACGCTGTGGTGGTACGTGATGTCGGTGAGGCCGTCGAACCCGTCGACCTCTCGCCACTCGGTGGGGTCGAACAGGTCGGAGACGGCGTCGCTCATGCGCCCCAGCCTACGACCGGCCGCCGACGCCGGGGTGCGGGTGACCGGGTGCGGGTGACCGCGGCGCGGGTCAGAAGGCGGGGAGCACCCGGGCGAGCAGGAAGACGAGCACGAACGGGTTCGCCAGCACGCTGAGAAGAACCGCCGCCACGGCGAACCAGCGACCGCGGCGGAGGACGACCGCGACGAGCGCGACGACCCCGACGACGATCGACGCCAGCATCGTCACGAGCGCGATCGTCGCGGCCGGGGTGACCAGGTCTCCGGCCAGCAGCGCCACCGCGATGCCGTCGAGGGCCAGCAGAGCGAGCGCCAGCACGAACGTCACGACGCCGAGACGCCGAGATGCCGCAGGACGATCGCCGACCTCGACGCCCGAGGCGTCGTCGGCCAGGATGTCGAGGCCCTCCTGTGCGGCCGGGCGGGTGGTGGGGTCGTTCGGGTCGTTCTCTGCTGCGGCCATGGCCCACGATGCTACCGAACCCCCGGTGCGCCAGGGGCCGCCCGGGGTCGAGCCCGCGGTGCGAGACTGGCCCCGTGTCGAACAGCAGCCCCGCCCCGCGCGCCGCGCCGCGCCTCCCCCCGCTCGCCGATCTGCTCGACGACGCGCACGTCGTGCAGCTGCCGCTCCGCACGAGGTTCCGAGGCCTGGACGCCCGCGAGGCCCTCGTCGTCGAGGGCCCGAACGGCTGGACCGAGTTCAGCCCGTTCGTCGAGTACGGCCCCGCCGAGGCGAGCGCCTGGCTGGCGGCGACCATCGACTTCGGGTGGGGCGTCGAGCACACGACCCGCGCCTCCTCGGTGGCCGTCAACGCGACGCTGCCGACCGTCGCTCCCGGCGAGGTGCGGACGGTGCTCGACCGCTACCCCGGCTGCCGCACCGTCAAGGTGAAGGTCGCCGACCCCGGCGAGACGCTGCGCGACGACGTCGCCCGCGTCGCCGCCGCCCGCGAGTACATCGGAGACAGCGGTCGCGTGCGCATCGACGCGAACGGCGCATGGACGGTCGCGCAGGCCGAGGAGGCGCTGGTCGCCCTGGCCCCGTACGCCCTGGAGTACGTCGAACAGCCGTGCGCCACGGTGCCCGAGCTCGCGGAGCTGCGGCGTCGCACCGCCGGGCTCGGCGTGCCCGTCGCCGCCGACGAGAGCGTGCGCAAGGCCGCCGACCCGCTCGCCGTCGCCCGGGCCGGGGCCGCCGACCTGCTCGTGATCAAGGCGCAGCCCCTCGGCGGGATCACGGCCGCGCTCGACATCTTCGTCGCCGCCGGGCTGCCGGTCGTCGTGTCGAGCGCCCTGGACACCTCGGTGGGGCTGAGCATGGGCGCCCACCTCGCCGCCGCGATGCCCGAGCTGCGGCACGACTGCGGACTGGGAACGGCCGCGCTGCTGGCGGCCGACGTGACGCGAGCGCCGCTGCTGCCGGTGGACGGAGCGATCGAGGTGCGCCGCGTCGACGTCGACGTCGACCTGCTGCGGCGGCACGCGGCGAGCGACGACCGACGGGAGTTCTGGCTGGAGCGGCTCCGCGCCTCCTACGCCGTGCTCGCCGGCTGAGGGCGGCGGCACACAGCGGCAGCGGCAGTGGCAGTGGCAGTGGCAGTGGCAGTGGCAGTGGCAGTGGCAGAAACGTACCGCGGCGGGTTCCCGTCACTTGGGGCGGGTCAGCGCTGACCCGCCAGGGATGACGGGAACCCGCCCGACCCCGATCGACACACGCAGCGCGGGTCGGCGGCGGCGCGGATCAGACGCGGCGCGGGTCAGAGGCCGGAGTAGGCGTGCAGACCCTTGAAGAAGACGTTGACCACGGAGAAGTTGAACATGACGGCCGCGAAGCCGATGATCGACAGCCACGACGACCGCGAACCGCGCCAGCCGCGCGTCGCCCGCGCATGGATGTAACCGGCGTAGAGCACCCAGATGATGAAGGTCCAGACCTCTTTGGTGTCCCAGCCCCAGTACCGGCCCCACGCGCGCTCGGCCCATACGGCGCCGGCGATGAGGGTGAAGGTCCAGAGGACGAAGCCGACGAGCGCCACGCGGTACGCGAGGTCTTCGAGACGATCGGCGCCGGGCAGCGTCTGCATGAAGCCGAGACCGGCGAGCTTCGCCTGCTCGCGACGCGTCTGGATCAGCTGGGCGATCGACAGGCCGGCCGCGATGGCGAAGAACCCGGTGCCGAGGATCGCGACGAGCACGTGGATGACGAGCCAGGCGGACTGCAGTGCGGGCTGCAGCGGCACGACGGCGACGTAGTAGTTGACCGTGCCGATGGCGAGCAGGATCAGGTTCAGACCCATCACGTACGCGCCGAGGAACGAGATGTCGACGAACTGCTTGACCAGCAGATAGACGCCCACGATGATCGCCGTGCCGGTCAGCGAGAACTCGAACATGTTCGCCCACGGCACCCGCTCGGCGGCGACGCCTCGCATGATCACCGAGGCGACGTGGACGACGAGGCCGAGGACCATCAGCGACGTGGCGACGCGTTCGAAGCGCGACGGGCGGCGACGACCCGACGAGTCGGTCGTGTCACCGCCGACGGTCGTGGCCGGGCGGTCGAGCACCACGGTCGACGAACCGCGTGCGGTCGAGGCCGAGGCCACCGGCGCGCGACCGCCGTCGAGACGCGACGCCTCTTTCGCCGCGAGCTGGGCGTCGCCGGAGCGCTTCGCCAGGTCGAGCGCGTAGGCCACGAACGAGATCGTGTAGATGGCCATCGCCGAGTAGACGGCGACGAGCGAGTAGTAGGCGAGGTCGGCGGTCACGAGGAGAGCTTACGTCCGTCGGGTGCGGGCGACGACTCGTCGTCTCTCGACGTCGAAGCGGTTGTCTCACCCGAGGCCACCGCCTTCGCCGCCTCGGCGGGCACGCCCAGCCCGGTCAGATGCGTTCGGGTGATGTCGCCCACGGCCCTCTCGAGGGTCGGATCCTCGCCGCGGGCGAGACCGGCGTACTCGAGCACGAGACCGGACCCGGTGTCTCGGGCCTTGACCCAGACGCGGCGTCGGGGCACGAACAGCGCCGTGAGCAGACCCGCGAAGCTGAGGCCGGCGAAGAGCAGCACCCACAGCTGCGACGGGTCGTGATGCACGTCGAACGACGCGAAGCGCTTGACGCCGTCGAAGGTCACGGTGCCCAGCCCGTTCGGCAGATCGGCGGTCTCGCCGGGGGTGACGCGGATGGCGCTCGTGTCGGCGTCGGCACCCGCCACCTCGGTCAGCCCCACGGTGTCGAGGGCGTAGACCGATCGCGGCACCCCGTCGTCGAGCCCGAGGTCGCCCGTGTAGACGTTGAGGCTGAGCACCGGGTTGAGCGTGTCGGGGTAGTTCGAGGCCAGCATGCCCGACTCGGTGTCGACCGCCGACGGGTAGAAGAAGCCGATCATGCCGAGCTGTTCGGGCGACGAGTCGGGCACCTTGATGACGCCCTGCGACATGAGGTTCGTGTTCTGCGGCAGGAACGGGACGGTGTCTCGGAAGGCGACGTCGCCGTCGCCGTCGCGCACCGTCACGTCGACCGCGTAGCCGTTGCCGAGCAGGTACACGTTCGAGCCGCCGATGGCGAGCGGGCTGTTGACCTTGATCTGACGCTTCTCGTCGTCGTCACCGTCTTGCGTGCGGGTCGTGACATCGGCGGTGTAGTCGAGGGCCTGCCCGAGGGCGTCGCGGTTCTGCTCCTCGTAGTCGGTCGTGAACCGGTCGAGGGTGATGCTGAACGGGTCGAGCTGCGAGTCGTCGAACCACCGACCCGGGTTGAACGAGTCGTACGAACCGAGCACGTTCGTGAAGGTCTGACCCTCGACGACGACGCGCTGACCGGCGTAGCCGAATCCTCCCCCGACGCCGACGGTCAGCAGCACGCCGACCAGCGCCGCGTGGAAGACCAGGTTGCCGGTCTCGCGCAGATAGCCGCGCTCGGCGCTGACCGAGTCGGCGAAGACCTCGGTGCGGTAGCCGGCGCGCTTCAGCTGCGCACGGGCCGCCTCGACGGCGGCGGCGGGGGTGACGGAGGGCCGACCCGCGCCTCCTCCGCTCTGATCGATCGTGACCGTCCGGTAGCCGGCGAGACGCGACAGCCGGGCCGGGGTCTTGGGCGGACGGGCGCGGAGGGCTTCGAAGTGGTGCTTCGTCCGCGGGATGATGCAGCCGATCAGCGAGATGAACAGCAGCAGGTAGACCGCCGAGAACCACGGCGACGAGTAGGTGTCGAAGACGCCCAGCTTGTCGAGGATCGGGAACAGATCGGGGTTGTCGGTGCGGTACTGCACGACCCCGTTCGGGTCGGAGGTGCGCTGGGGCACGAGCGAACCGGGGATCGCGGCGACCGCCAGCAGCATGAGGAGGAACAGCGCCGTCTTCATGCTGGTCAGCTGCCGCCAGAAGAAGCGGAGGTAGCCGATCGGGCCGAGTCGCGGCTGCGTCACCCCGTCGCCGCCCCTGCCCTCGGACGGAGCCCGGACCGAATCGACGTGATCGCTCGGCCGCAGCGGATCGGCGGAGGCGTCGGTCTCGTCGGCCGGCGTCAGCGGCTCGCGGTCAGACGATCGTGCCATAGCTCGCGATCACCGACCCGAGACGGGACATCAGATCGGACCAGAGGCCCGACACCATGAGCAGGCCGATGACGATCAGGATGGAACCTCCGACGATGTTGACGGCGCGCATGTGCCGCTTGACGAACGAGATCGACCGCGACGCCCAGCCGAAGCCGAGGGCGACGAGCAGGAACGGCACGCCGAGTCCGATGCAGTAGAAGAGGCCGAGCAGCACGGACTGCCCGAGCGACGCGGAGTCGAGCGACATGGCCGTGATGGCGGCCAGGGTCGGACCGATGCAGGGTGTCCAGCCGATGCCGAAGACGATGCCGAGCAGCGGGGCCCCGGCCAGACCCGTGGCGGGCGTGACCGGCAGCTTCAGCGTGCGCTGGAAGAAGCCGAACTGCCCGATGAAGACGAGACCCAGCACGATCACCACCAGGCCCATCAGCCGCACGATGAGGTCGCGCCACTGGATCAGCCAGAAGCCGGCGGCCGCGAACGCGAGGTTGGCCCCGACGAAGACGACCGTGAAGCCGGCGACGAACAGGAGCACCCCGAGCACGACGCGACGGCGATCGCGGCGGGCGGCTGCGGACACGGCGTCGGGCGTCGGCGCCGCGTCGCCACGGGCCGCGGGGACCGATCGACCCGTCAGCCCGCCGACGTAGCCGAGGTAGCCCGGCACGAGCGGCAGCACGCACGGCGAGAGGAACGAGATGAGACCGGCCAGGAGGGCGACCGGGAGCGCGACGGCGAGCTGCCCGCTCACCACCGCCTCGAAGAAGGGATTGCCCTGGTACACCTAGGACTGCTCGGCGAGGGTGTCGGACACCAGGGTGTCGAGGATGCTCGGACCGTCGAGACCCCCGAGGATGCGCGCGGCGATCCGGCCCTGCTGGTCGAGGACGATCGTGGTCGGCACGGAGTTCGGTGCGATCGTGCCGGCGAGGGCCAGCTGCACGGCCCCGTCGTTCGTGTCGACGACCGACGGGTAGCCGACGTCGAAGGTGCGGGCGAAGGCCTGCGAGGTCGCCGCCTGGTCTCGGACGTTCACGCCGATGAACTGCACGCCCTGGTCGGCGTAGTCGTCGTTGACCTGCTCGAGGTCGGGGGCCTCGGCGCGGCAGGGCGGGCAGCCCGCGTACCAGAAGTTGAGGACGACGACGTCGCCGTCGTAGTCGGATCGGGACAGCGTCTCGCCCGTGTCGGTCTCGCTGGTGAACTCGACGGGGTCGCCGCGGTCTTCGGGGGCGATCTCGGTCACGGTGCCGCTGCCCGAGATGTAGTTCTCGGTGGTGCCGTCGCCGAAGTCGGCCGCGAGGTCGTCGTTCTGGGAGGTGCAGCCCGTCAGGGCGAGAGCCACGACGGCGGCGCCGGCGAGCACCCGCGAGATCGTGGTCGCCCGACGGGTGGTGGAGGTCTTACGGGTGGTCACACTGCTCCAAGATCGACGGCGGAATCGAGCAAGTCTCGCGCGGGATCCTGATAGCCCACCTCGACGAAGGCGTCGCCGCGACGTTCGAGGGTCGTGACGCTCGACAACGAGCACCGACGGCGCCGGGGGTCGTGGAACAGACGGGCGCCGGTGACGCTGCGGTGCACCATCCAGATCGGCAGCTGGTGGCTGACGAGCACGACGTCGCCGGTGTCGACCGAGGCCCAGGCGTCTTCGACGGCCGCGAGCATGCGCGACGCGATGCTGACGTAGGCCTCGCCCCAGCTCGGCTTCAGCGGGTTGACGATCCACGGCCACTCGGCGGGGACGGCGAGCTGCTTGCGGATCGTGAAGTCGGACCGACGACCCTCGTACTTGTTGGCCGGCTCGACGAGACGATCGTCGACGGCGACCGTGAGACCGAAGCGCTCGGCCCAGGGCGCGGCCGACTCGCGGGTGCGCTGGAGGGGGCTCGCGGTGACGGCGACGACCGGCGCACCCTGCTGCTGCAGCATGTCGGCCGAGGAGGCGGCCATCCGGTGCCCGAGATCACTGAGGCCGAAGCCGTCGAGACGGCCGTAGAGCACGTGCTCGGGGTTGTGCACCTCACCGTGCCGGACGAGGTGGATGTGCTGGGCGGGCATGCCCTCCAGTGTAGGTCGAGGCCCCGCGCACACCTCCCTCACGGGAACCGCAAAGATCCGACCGCCCTGTAAAGTCGAGCCTCGTGATCGAACGCACCCTCATCAGCGACCTCTCGCCCCTCCCCGACGGCACCGTGACGGTGGCGGGCTGGGTCGATACCGTCCGCGACCAGAAGAAGGTGCAGTTCGTCGTGCTCCGCGACGAGTCGGGCGCCGTCCAGCTGGTCCGCCCGCGCACCGCCGCCGACGTGCTCGCCGCGAACGGCGAGGTCGACGAGATCGCCGACGCCATCTCGGGTCTGGCGCAGGGCAGCTTCGTCACGGTGACGGGTGAGCTCAAGCACGACGAGCGCGTCAAGCTCGGCGGCATCGAGGTCAAGATCGCCACCCTCGTCGTCGACAGCGCCGCCGACCCCGAGACGCCGATCGCCCCCGACAGCGGCATCGACAAGCGCATGGACTGGAGGTTCCTCGACCTCCGCGTCCCCCGCAATGCCCTCATCTTCCGCGTGCAGACGACCTTCGAGCACGCCATGCGCACCTACTGGGTCGAGCGCGGCTACATCGAGATCCACACCCCGAAGATCATGGCCTCGGCGAGCGAGTCGAACGCCGAGCTGTTCAAGGTCGAGTACTTCGAGGGCAGCGCGTTCCTGGCGCAGAGCCCCCAGTTCTTCAAGCAGATGGCGCAGAGCGCCGGCTTCGGCAAGATCTTCGAGATCGCACCCGTCTTCCGTGCCGACCCGTCGTTCACCTCGCGTCACGCGACGGAGTACACGAGCGTCGACGCCGAGATCAGCTACGTCGACAGCCACGAGGACGTCATGACGATGCAGGAGGAGCTGCTCGTCGCCGCCTTCACCGCGGTCGTCGACAAGCACGGCTCCGAGATCAAGGAGCTCTTCGACGTCGACCTGACCGTGCCGACGACGCCGTTCCCGCGGATCCCCCTCGCCGAGGCGAAGCGCATCGTCGCCGACCGCGGCTACGTCGTGCCCCGTGCCGACGCCGACATGGACCCCGAGGGCGAGCGTCAGATCGCCGCCTACGTCAAGGAGACGTTCGACCACGACTTCGTGTTCCTCACGGACTACGACGCGTCGATCCGGCCGTTCTACCACATGCGTCACGACGACGACCCGCAGCTCACGAAGAGCTACGACCTCATCTACAACGGCACCGAGATCACGACCGGCGCCCAGCGCGAGCACCGCGTCGACGTGCTCGAGGCCCAGATCCGCGAGAAGGGCATGAAGCCGGAGGAGCTCGGCGGCTACCTCGACTTCTTCCGCTACGGCGCCCCGTCGCACGGCGGATTCGGCATGGGCCTGGCCCGCGTGCTGATGCTCATGCTGCACCAGCCGAACCTCCGCGAGGTCACCTACCTCTTCCGTGGCCCCAGCCGCCTGACCCCGTAGGCGCGGGCCCCGGGCACGACGCCCGAGAGCATCGAAGGGACGACCCTCCGCCACGTTCGGCGGAGGGTCGTCCTTTCTCGTCGGTGGGCCGGCTCAGCCGGCGGTGGACCGGCGCAGGGCGGCGCGGAGCCGCTCGGGCTCGATGCGCCAGATGGTGTGGACCCGCTCGTCGATCAGCACGACGGGGATCTCCTCGGCGTACTCGGCCTCGAGTGCCACGTCGTCGAGGATGCTCTTCTCGTCGTAGCCGAGGCCCGCACCGGCGAACTCGGTCTCGGCGAGGACCCCGTCGAGCGCCGTGCGGGCCTCGTCGCAGAGGTGGCAGCCGGGCTTGGTCAGGAGGGTGATGGTCGGTGCGCTCACGTCTGCCACGTTAGCAAGCGGGGAACCCGTCGACGACCCGCCGGCGGGTACGACGATGCCCCCGCCGGCACAGGGCCTGCAGGGGCATCGACGATGTTGCGACTACTTCTTGTTGCGTCGCTGGTGACGAGTCTTGCGAAGCAGCTTGCGGTGCTTCTTCTTCGCCATGCGCTTACGACGCTTCTTGATGACAGAACCCATAGAGACCTCACTGATTTCTGGATTGGACCGACCGGGTCCGAATCAGAACCGCGGAAAAATACCTCGGGGCAGTCTACTAGGGCGACTGCCGAAAGTCGAAGTCGAGTCAGCCGACGTCGGCGATGCCCGTGCGCAGCACGGCCGCCACCGCCGACTCGGGCACACGGAACGAGCGCCCGAACCGGATGGCCGGCAGCTCTCCCGAATGCACCATGCGATAGACGGTCATCCGCGACACGCGCATCATGTCCGCCACTTCGGCGACGGTGAGAAACCTCACGTCCGACAGGCCGTCCGCCATGTCTCCCCCTCGTGTCCGACCCGGACTCCCCGAGTGGGTGCAGGCGCACGCATGTGACTCGTGTGCCTGATGGTCACTCTAGGGGCGCACGTGACCTCGTGCAACGCTCAGACGCCGCCGCGACCCAGTCGCTTGCGGACGGGCTCGATCACGCGCTCGTCGAGCGCGCTCGACGCGTCGTGCAGGGCCGAGGAGGCGCGGTGCTGCGCATCGGCGACCGCACGGCCGAGCGAGCTGCCCACGTCGCCTGCGTCGGGGATGCTCTCGGCCGCCCGACGGAACGGGGCCGGCACGCTGGCCCCCGCCCACGCCGCGAAGGCCCCGCCCGCGGCCGTGTCGATCTCCACCTCGACGCCGAGGAACGGGATGAGCCAGTCTTCGACGGTCTCGAGCGGTGCGGTGTCGATGCCGTAGAAGCGATGCTGCCCGCCCTCGCGCACATGCACGAGCCCGGCGTCACGGAGCACCCGCAGATGCTTCGACACGGTCGGCTGGCTGATGCCGAGGCGCGAGACGAGCTCGCCGACCGACACGTCGCCGGTGGCCGACTCGCCCGAGACGCGGGCCTCGAGCAGCACGGCCAGCAGGTCTCGGCGGGTCCCGTCGGCGATCACGGCGAAGAGGTCAGGCATGCAGCCACAGTAACGACGACCGGCCCGGAGTACCATGCACGGGTGACGCGCCCCTCCCCCGCCTCCCGGCGCATCCCGCGCACCATCCGGCAGGGACCCCTCCGGGTCGCGTCCCGCGGGCCGGTCCGACGCATCACCGACTACGTCGACGACATCGGTCGCCACTCCCCCGCGCGCTTCGCGATCATGATCTTCACGGGTCTGATCCTGCTGTTCACGGCGATCTTCTCGCTGCCCGTCGCGGCGGCCGACGGGCGGTCCACACCCCTCGTCGACTCGCTGTTCACGGCGGTCTCCGTCATCTGCGTGACCGGTCTCGCGACGGTCGACATGGCGACGCACTGGTCGGTCTTCGGCCACGTGGTGATCTTCGTCGGCGTGCAGATCGGCGCCATCGGCGTGCTGACGCTCGCCTCGATCATGGGCCTGGTGGTGTCTCGGAAGCTGGGGTTGCGCGCCCGGCTGATGGCCGCCTCCGACAGCAATCCGCTGCGCGTGCACGCCGGCCCGGTGCCCGAGGGGCAGGCCGTGCGCCTCGGCGAGGTCGGCGGGCTGCTCGCCACGGTCGCGCTCAGCTCGGCCGTCATCCAGGCGGTGATCGCGGTGCTGCTGCTGCCGCGTCTCGTGATCGACGGCATCCCGATCGGCGAGGCGGTTCTCGACAGCTTCTACTACTCGGCCATGGCCTTCACGAACACGGGATTCTCACCGAACGCCGAGGGGCTCGCGCCGTTCGCCCACGACTACTGGTTCCTGACCCTGATCATGATCGGCGTCTTCCTCGGCAGCATCGGGTTCCCCGTCATCTACGCCCTGGCCCGCAACCCCTGGCACCCCCGCCGCTGGTCGGTGCACGTGAAGCTGACGCTCGTCACCAGCTTCATCCTGCTGTTCGCCGGCGCCCTGCTGTTCATCGTGCTCGAGTTCGACAACCCCGACACGTTCGGCGGCATCGCGGCGTTCCCGACGATCTTCCAGTCGCTCTTCCTGAGTCAGATGACGAGATCGGGCGGCTTCTCGACCATCGACATCTCGGATCTGAACGGCTCGTCGCTGCTGGTGACCGACATGCTGATGTTCATCGGCGGCGGCTCGGCCTCGACGGCCGGCGGCATCAAGGTCACGACCCTCGCCGTGCTCTTCCTGGCGGCGTTCGCCGAGGCGCGGGGCAACCGCTCGATGGAGGCCTTCGGGCGGCGCATCCCGAGCGACGTGCTGCGACTGTCGGTCAGCGTCGTGCTCTGGGGCGCCACGATCGTCGCGGTCGCGAGCATCCTGATCATGCACATCACGAAGGAGCCGCTCGAGCACGTGCTGTTCGAGGTGATCTCCGCCTTCGCGACGTCGGGGCTGTCGACCGGTCTGACCGCCGACCTGCCCGACTCGTGCAAGTACATCCTCGCGGTCACGATGTGGATGGGCCGCGTTGGTACAGTGACACTCTCCGTCGCCCTGGCCGCCAGCCAACGGCGCCAGCTGTTCACCCGACCCGAGGAGCGACCGATCGTTGGTTGACAAGATCAAGCACGACGCCCCCGTCCTCGTCATCGGCCTGGGCCGTTTCGGTGCAGCGACCGCGGGTCAGCTCGAACGGCAGGACCGCGACGTGCTCGCCGTCGACACCAGCGCCGGTCTCGTGCAGAAGTGGGCCGACCGGGTGACGCACGCCGTCCAGGCCGACGCGCGCAGCATCGACGCGCTGAAGCAGATCGGCGCCCAGGACTTCAGCATCGCCGTCGTCGCCGTCGGCTCGTCGATCGAGGCGAGCGTGCTCATCACCGCGAACCTCGTCGACCTCAAGGTGCCGCAGATCTGGGCGAAGGCGATCAGCCAGTCGCACGGCAAGATCCTCGCCCGGATCGGCGCCAACCACGTGATCTACCCCGAGCGCGAGGCCGGCGAGCGCGTCGCGCACCTCGTCTCGGGTCGCATGCTCGACTACATCGAGTTCGACGACGCCTTCGCGATCGTCAAGATGTACCCGCCCAAGCCGGTGCGCGGCTCGACCCTCGCGGCCTCGAACATCCGCAAGAAGTACGGCGTCACCATCGTCGGCGTCAAGAGCCCCGGCGGCGCCTTCAGCGAGGCGACCCCCGAGACCGTCATCAGCAACCACGACCTGATCATCGTGTCGGGCGACAGCACCGCCATCGAGAGGTTCGCGGCGCTCGAGGGCTGACCCCGCCAGGGCCCGGGTGCCGCGGTCGCTGCGACCTCGCGGAGACCGCAGCCGAGGAGGCGCGGGTCGGCCGGGTCAGCGACCGGCCGCGATCTCGCGGTTGCGTTCGAGCGCCGCCGCCGTCGCCCGGTCGAACAGGTCGGCGAGCCCGCCCGCGTCGAGCACGGCCACAGCCCGCTCGGTCGTGCCGCCCGGGCTGGTCACCCGGCGGCGCAGCTCGGCCGGCGCGTCGGGGGCCGGCCCGACGTCGCTCGCGGCGAGCAGCTCGCTCGCCCCGCGGAACGTGCCCTGGACCATCGTGGCCGCCTGGGCCGGAGTGAAGCCGAGCCCGATCGCCGCCTGCTGGAGCTTCTCGATCAGGAGGAAGACGTAGGCCGGCCCCGACCCGGAGATCGTGCTGAGCGCGTCGATGCGGTCTTCGTCGACCACCACCACCTCGCCCACGACCTCGAAGAGCGTCCGGGCCAGCGCGAGGTCGTCGTCGGTGGACCGCGAACCGGCGCTCAGCCCGGTGACCCCGAGCCCGACGACGGAGGGGGTGTTCGGCATCGAGCGCAGCACCGAGACGGTCGGCGGCAGGGCCGCCTCCATCGTCTCGGTCGTGACGCCGGCCGCCAGGCTGACGACGACCGCCCCGGGGTCGAGCGCCGAACCGATCTCGGACAGGAGGTCGACCACCATGTGCGGCTTGACACCGATGAGCACGAGATTCGCCCCGACGACCGCCGACGCGTTCGCGCGCGGATCGCTCTCGGTGGCGAGCGAGGTGACGGCGCCGTGCCGCAGCGCGACCGCCTTCGCCTCCGACCGGTTGGTGACCCGGATGCCGCCGTCGACGACGACACCGGGTCGCAGCAGACCGGAGAGGATCGCGCCTCCCATCGAGCCGGCGCCGAGAATCGCTGTGGTGGGGAGCATGGTGACCATCAGGCCATCCTAAGATCGACCCTGGCGACTCGAGGGGATCACGACATGAGCACATCCGGCGGCAACAAGGCGATCATCGCGGCGCTCGGCGCCAACCTGGGCATCGCGGTCACGAAGTTCATCGCCTGGGCCTTCTCGGGCTCGTCGTCGATGCTCGCCGAGGGCGTGCACTCGCTCGCCGACTCGGGCAACCAGGTGCTCCTGCTGCTCGGCGGGCGCAAGGCCAAGAAGGCCGCCGACGCCGAGCACCCCTTCGGCTACGGGCGGGAGCGCTACGTCTACGCCTTCGTCGTCTCCATCATCCTGTTCAGCGTCGGCGGGGTCTTCTCGCTCTACGAGGGCGTGGAGAAGCTGCGCGAACCGCACCCGCTCGAGGTGCCGTGGCTGCCCGTGCTCGTGCTCGCCGTCTCGTTGGCCCTCGAGGGCTTCTCGCTCCGCACCGCCGTGCGCGAGTCGCGCCCGAGCAAGGGCCAGCAGAGCTGGGTGTCGTTCGTCCGCCGCGCGAAGGCGCCCGAGCTGCCCGTCGTGCTGCTCGAGGACGCCGCGGCGCTCCTCGGTCTCTCGTTCGCCATGATCGGCGTGGTGCTCACCTGGATCACCGGCGACGGCGTCTTCGACGCCATCGGCACGCTCGCGATCGGCGTGCTGCTGGTCGCGGTCGCGGTCATCCTCGGCATCGAGACCAAGAGCCTGCTGGTCGGCGAGGGGGCCTCGGCCGACGACGTCGCGAAGATCCGCGCCGCGATCACCGACGGGTCCGACGTCGAGTCGATCATCCACATGAAGACGCTCTACCTCGGCCCCGACGAGCTGCTGGTCGGCGTCAAGGTGTCGATGCCCGGTCGCACCGTGCTCGCCGACGTCTCGAGCGCCATCAACGCCGTCGAGACCCGCATCCGCGCCGCGGTGCCGATCGCCCGGGTGATCTACATCGAGCCCGACGTGTGGGTGCGCCCCGGTCGGGTCGACCCGCCCACCGACGCGATCGTGATCCGCGCGGCCGACTGACACCGCGCCTCCTCGGCTCCCCCGGCGAGACGGACTCAGCGGCGCGCGGCGAAGAAGTCGTCGAGGCGGGCCCGGCACTCGGGTTCGCGCACGCCCGCGACGACCTCCGAGCGGTGCGGCAGCCGACGATCGCGCGCGATGTCGTAGACGCTGCCGGTCGCACCCGCCTTGTCGTCCCAGGCGCCGAAGACGACGCGCGGCACCCGCGCCGCGAGGATCGCCCCGGCGCACATCGGGCACGGCTCGAGCGTGACCACGAGGGTGACGCCGGTCAGCTGCCAGTCGCCGGTGGCGCGTGCTGCGTCGCGGAGGGCGAGCACCTCGGCGTGGGCCGTCGGGTCCTGGCGCAGTTCGCGCTCGTTGCGACCGGTGCCGATCACGGCCCCCGACGCGTCGACGACGACCGCACCGACGGGCACGTCATCCGACACGCGGCAGGCGTCGGCCTCGGCGAGCGCCAGGCCCATCCAGACGTCGAACTCGGGGGGATGCGCGATCACGCGGCGGCGACCTCTCGGCGGGCGGGTGCGGGCCGGTCGACTCCGCTACCGTTGAGCCTATGCGAGTGCACGTAGCGGACCATCCCCTGATCACCCACAAGCTGACCGTGCTCCGCGACAAGCGCACGCCGGCACCGACCTTCCGGGCCCTGACCGAAGAGCTCGTCACCCTGCTGGCGTACGAGGCCACGCGCGACGTGCGCACCTCGCCCGTCGACATCGTCACCCCCGTCGGCCCGACGACCGGTCTCGAGATCAGCCAGCCCCGGCCGCTCGTCGTGCCGATCCTCCGCGCCGGTCTCGGCATGCTCGAGGGCATGACCAAGCTGGTGCCGACGGCCGAGGTGGGGTTCCTCGGCATGGTGCGCGACGAGGAGACGCTCGAGCCGACCACGTACGCCGAGCGCCTGCCCGACGACCTCTCGAACCGCCAGTGCTTCGTGCTCGACCCGATGCTCGCCACGGGCGGCTCGCTGATCGCGGCGATCGACTACCTGCTCGATCGCGGCGCCGTCGACGTCACGGCCGTCTGCATCCTCGCCGCACCCGAGGGCCTCGCCGCCGTCGAGAAGGCCATGGCCGGCCGCGACGTGCACGTCGTGCTCGGCGCCGTCGACGAGCGGCTCAACGAGCAGGGCTACATCGTGCCCGGGCTGGGCGACGCGGGCGACCGCCTCTACGGCCTGGCCTGAACCGACCTCCCGACCCGCGCCTCCTGCGGGCTTCCGAACCGCGTCTCCGACCTCCGGAGGCGCGGTTCGTCGTCGTCGCGCCGGCTGCGGCCCCCGGGCCCGCCAGGCCGCCCGCCGCATGGTGCTTGACAGCGCGACGCACGCTGTAACACAATCAACCCATGACTGACAGCGTGTTCATCCCGACCTCCGTTGAGGCCCCCGGGAGCACCGGCATGATGATGCCGATGCACGCCGTCCTGTGTCGAATGTGTGCCTGATCCGGCCACACCTCGCCGAGTCGCCGTCGCTGCCTCCGCAGCACGCTGAGCTCGCAGCCCCACCCCGCTGCTGAGCCGTCGACTCCCGGATGCATCCGCGTCACCACTCCGACGCGCATCCCCCCGATGTCACGACATCGACCGTCCGCCGACCGCCTGACCGGCAGCGGACACCGACACGAACCGAGCGATACCCGCGACGAACGATGGCGTCACCGTCGCCGAGGTACCGCTCACCCGCACGCAAGGATCCGCGTACCCATGTCCCTCACCCTCGACCGCCCCGTCGCCGCCCCCTCCGCCCGCACCATCGCCCCCGCCCGGCACCTGAACGCCGTCCCGCCGGTGGACGACTCCGTCGAGGCGACGGCCCCGGCGGCCGTCGCACCTCCCGCTGCGCGGCGAGCACGGGCACTGCCCGAGGGCCAGGAGGCACGCGGCTTCGTGCTCTACGTCGGCATCGACGAGCTGAAGGCCGCCGCCGACGGCACAGACCTCGGCGACATCGTCTCGCAGCTGAAGGCGCTCGTGGCCTCGATCGCCCCCTCGGCCGAGACCCACGCCGCGGTCGCCCTCGCACCGACCGGATCGGGCGGACGCGACGTCGACGTCGTGCGCCTGGCGCTGCACGACCCGTCGGCGCTCGCCGCACGTCGTCAGGAGGTCGAGGAGGACGACGAGCCCGGTGCCCGCGGCGGCGTGGTCGTCGACATCTCGCGCAAGCGCCTGCTGCTCGACGGCGACGTCGCACCGCTGACCTACAAGGAGTTCGAGCTGCTGCAGTACCTCGTGCTGCGCGAGGGCCGCACCATCGAGCGCGCCGAGCTGATCTCGAGCCTCTGGGCCGACGGCGACGACGAGGTGCCGAACGAGCGCACCATCGACGTGCACGTCCGCCGCCTCCGCTCGAAGCTCGGCGCCTTCGAGGACATCGTCCGCACCGTCCGCGGGGCCGGCTACCGCTTCGACCGCCACGCCGACGTGTCGATCCGCCACGCCTCGACACCGTCGCCCGACGTCTTCTGAGTCGACCCGGCGGCGCCTCGTGCCCGGTCGACCGGCGATGGGTCGTGTTCCCAGCTGATCCTTGGCTTCAGGGCTAGACCGCCGTTACCGATTCGTTATAGGTTGATCGAACCGAGGCCGTTTGCTGTGGCGGCCGAGGTGGAATGAGATCGCNTCGACGGAAACGAACGCGAGGTAGAGATGAGCGAGACATCCGTGGCCGTCGGCGCCTGGGAGGCGCTCTTCCGGGCGCAGGTGAGCGTGATGCGCGAACTCACCGACTGCTTCCCGACGCAGGAGATCTCGTTCAACGAGTACGACGTGCTGTTCAACCTGTCGAGTCAGCCCGAGCGGCGCGCCCGCATCCGCGATCTGACCCGGCACCTCCTGCTCACCCAGCCGAGCATCAGTCGACTGGTCGACCGGCTCACCGCCCGGGGCATCGTCGAGAAGCTCAGCGACCCGGGCGACGCTCGCGGCATCATCGTCGCCCTCACCGACTCCGGCTACGAGCTCTACCGGCGCACGGCGATCAGCCACGCCGCGACCATCCGTCGCCGCGTCGGCGGCAGCCTCGACCACGACGAGCTCGTCACCCTCACCGACCTGTGCACGAGGCTCCGACTCGGCGACGGCTCGGCCACCCGCGCCGATCAGGAGCACCCCGCATGAGCACCCCTTCCATCGTCTGGCTGCGCGACGACCTCCGCCTCGCCGACAACCCGGCGCTGAACGCCGCCGTCGACCGGGGCGAGCCCGTGGTGGTGCTCTACCTGCTCGACGACGACACCGAGGGCATCCGACCCCTCGGCGGCGCCTCACGATGGTGGCTGCACCACAGCCTCACCGCCCTCGACGCCGATCTGCGAGCCAAGGGCTCGAGTCTGACCCTCCGTCGGGGCGCCGCGGCGGTCGAGATCCCGCGCCTGGTGGACGACGTGTCGGCCGGGGCCGTCTACTGGAACCGCCGCTACGGCAAGGCTGCGCGCGACGCCGACGCCGGGCTGAAGACCTCGCTGCGCGACCGCGGTCTCGTCGCCGACAGCTTCCAGGCCAACCTCCTCTTCGAGCCCTGGACGATCCAGACCGGGCAGGGGCAGCCCTTCAAGGTCTTCACGCCGTTCTACCGCGCCTGCCTCGACCGACCCGAGCCGCGTCACCCCCTCGACGAGCCCGACGCCCTGACCTCGCCCGCCGACGTCGCGAGCGACCCGCTCGACGACTGGGGCCTCCTCCCGACCCGACCCGACTGGGCCGCGGGTCTCCGAGACACCTGGACCCCTGGCGAGGCCGCAGCCCACGACACGCTCGAGGCGTTCGCGACCGGCGCGCTGGCCGACTACGGGGACCGCGACTTCCCGGCGCAGGAGGCGACGAGTCGACTGTCGCCGCGCCTCCGGTTCGGCGAGATCAGCCCGTTCCAGATCTGGCACCGGATGCGCGGGGCGCTGCCCGACGCATCGCGCGAGCGCGCCCAGTCATTCCTCCGCGAGGTCGTCTGGCGCGAGTTCAACCACACGATCCTGTTCACCTCGCCCGATCTGGCGACGGTCAGCTACCGACCCGAGTTCGACCGCTTCCCGTGGGCCGACGTGCCCGAGAGCGAGATCGACTCCTGGCGTCAGGGCCGCACGGGCATCCCCCTGGTCGACGCCGGCATGCGCCAGCTCTGGACGACCGGCTGGATGCACAACCGGGTGCGCATGGTCACCGCGAGCTTCCTGATCAAGAACATGCTCGTCGACTGGCGCGTCGGCGAGGCCTGGTTCTGGGACACCCTCGTCGACGCGGACGAGGCCAACAACCCCGCCAACTGGCAGTGGACCGCCGGTTCGGGCGCGGATGCGGCACCGTACTTCCGGGTGTTCAACCCCGAGCTGCAGGCGACGAAGTTCGACAAGCACCGCGACTACATCCGGCAGTGGGTGCCCGAGATCGACGACGAGGACTACCCCGAGCCGCTCGTCGATCTCAAGGTCTCGCGACGTGCCGCTCTGGACGCGTACGAGACGATGCGTCGCACGTCGTCCGAGGGTGAGCAGTCGTGACCGAGCCGACCCGCGCCTCCGGGATCGATGCGGTGTTCGCCGCCCGGCGGGCGGAGCGGAAGGCGCCGAGCGCGGTCTGGGCGACCTTCGACCGGCACGGGGTGACCCACCGGGGCGCCTCCGGGACGCTCGGCGGTGACGGCGCGGACGGTGCCGCGCCCGGGCCGGACACCGCGTACCGCATCGCCTCGTGCACGAAGAGCTTCACGGCGACGGTGCTGCTGGCGCTCCGCGACACCGGGGCCCTCGACCTCGACGCACCCGTGACCGACTGGGTGCCGGCCTTCGCCGACGTCGCCCTGCCGACCGCCGACTCGCCCGTGCCCACGCTGAGGATGCTCGCGACGATGTCGGCCGGGTTCCCGACCGACGACCCGTGGGGCGACCGACAGGAGTCGCTGACCGACGAGGGCCTCGACGCGCTGCTGCGTCGCGGGCTGAGCTTCGACAGCGTCCCCGGCACCGCGTTCGCCTACTCGAACCTCGGATACGCCCTGCTGGGCCGTGTCGTCGCCGAGGCCTCGGGTCGCCCGTACCGCGAGGTCGTCGAGCAGGACGTCCTGGCGCCGCTCGGTCTCGACTCCACCGGCTTCACGACCGACGTGCCCGCCGCCGGCGGTCTGGCGATCGGACACCGACGCGTCGGCGACGGCTGGGAGCCCCTGCCGTTCTCGGGCCCCGGCGCCTTCTCGCCGATCGGCGGTCTGTTCAGCACCACCGACGATCTCGTTCGTTGGGCCCGCTGGCTCGGCTCGGCGTTCCACCCCGACGGCCAGGGCGACCTCGACGGCATCCTGTCGCGCGCCTCCCGACGCGAGATGCAGCAGCTGCAGCGCTTCGTCCCGGGGCTGGGCGCGCACCCGGGCGGCTACGGCCTCGGCCTCTTCGTCGAGCAGCACCCCGACCACGGCACGATCGTCTCGCACTCCGGCGGCTACCCCGGATTCTCCGCGCACATGCGCTGGCACCCCGCCACCGGCGTCGGTGCCGTCGGATTCGAGAACGCGACCTACGCCCAGGTGTCGGTGCCGATCACGCTCGCGCTCGACGGCCTGCTCGCCGAGACGGCCGCGCAGGGCACCGGGGTCGACAGCCGCGTGCGGCCGTGGCCCGAGACCCTCGCCGCCCGCGACGCGGTCGAGGAGCTGGTGCTCGGCGGCGGCGAACCGGGCGACTGGCTCGCCGAGAACATCGAGCTCGACATACCCCTCGAGCGACGCCGACGCACCTGGGGCGAGGCCGTCGAGTCGGTCGGCGGCCTCGCGCCGACCTCGGCGGAGCCCCTCCCTGACGACGAGTCGAAGGCGCCCTCGCACCTGGTCTGGCGACGGGCCGGAGCACGGGGTCTGCTGCGCTTCGAGATCCGTCTCACACCCGAGGCCCCGCCCCGGGTGCAGACCCTCACCGTCCGGGCCGAGACGGCGCACTGAGGCCGGGCGGAGCCGCGCACCGAGGCCGGGGCGGGGCCGCGCACCGACGCCCGGGCGGGGCCGCGCACCGACGCCGTCGGCGTCAGGCGGGCGGGCGGCCTCCGGCGACGGCGAAGGCCCGGGCCGCGGCGCGAGCGCCCCGACGGGCTGCGACGCCCGGCTTGCGAGTCGTCCGCCACGAGTCGATGAACCCGGCGGCGAAGGCGTCGCCCACGCCCACGGGGTCGACCACGCGGGTCGTCACCGAGGGCACGTCGACGACCGAGCGTCCGTGTCGGGCCAGCACCGCGCCTCCGTCGTCCTGCACGAGGCAGACCACGCCGAAGCGCTCGGCGAGGGCCGTGGCGATCCCGTGCTCGTCGTCGAGACCGGTCAGCAGGCGACCCTCGGCCGGGCTCGCGAAGAACAGGTCGGCTCCGTCGATCGCGTCGAGGAACGCCGCGACGCCGAATCGGCCGATGAAGCCGCTGCTGCCCGGGTCGACGGAGACCGCCGCGCCGGCCTCGCGCGCTCTGGTCATGAGGCGGCGGAGCGGTACTGGAGTGCGCGAGTGGACCACCGAGTAGCCGGTGACGTGCAGCACGGCCGCGGACTCGAGCAGTTCGTCGGGGACGTCGTCGGGATCGAGTGCGGCGCTCGCCCCCCGGTCGGTGAACATCGACGACACCTCGCCCTCGACGGTGATGACGACCGTGCCGGTCGAGTCGTGGGCGTCGTAGCTCAGCCGGGGCAGCACGCCGGCGTCCGCCAGCAGCTGCGCGTGCCGGTGCCGGTCGGAGACCCCGACCCTCCCGACGAAGTCGACCTCGCCGCCGAGCGAACCGAGCCACGCCGCCGTGTTCGCCGCGGCGCCACCCGCGCGGTGCCGGATCAGCGCCTCCGTGTCCGTGCCCGTCGCCGCCGGCGTCGCGGCGGTGACGATGACGTCGTCGAGCACGTCGCCGAAGACCACCACCCTCGTGCGTGGCTCACCAGCGGATCTCGCCAGATCGCCCGCGTCGAGGACATCGATCGGATCGGTCGGGTCGACGGCGGGGGCGGCCGGGTCGGACGGCGCCACCGGGTCGGACGGGGTGAGGGGGTCGGAGTGGTCGGGGGACATGCGTCTTCCACGGGGCGCGATCGCGTTCGCGCGGGGGTCGGTCGGTCGGAGTCGGATGGGTCGGGTCGGGTCGGGTCGGGTCGGGTCGGGTCTGATCGGTCGGGCCGGGTGGGTCGGTCCGGACGACGTACAACACCATCACGCCACGGGCCGGGACGTGAGGCCCAGGGGGGAGAATCACCCGTCTACCCCCGTCAGCTTCACCCGCTGGCACCATCCGCCGCCGGAACGACACACGCGCCCAGGGGATCGGGGTACGAGGCGGGGGTACAAGAGGCGCGTCACCGGGAGAAGAGGATGTCGCGCTCGCGGTGTCGGGGGCCGCCGATACCCTGATCCCGTGAACGTCACCCTCCACACCGCGCCCCTCGCCGACATGCCGCCCGTCACCCTCTACGAGCTGCTGAAGCTGCGCGTCGACGTCTTCGTCGTCGAACAGCGGTGCGCCTACCCCGAGCTCGACGGGCGCGACCTCGAGCCCGACGCCACGATGCTCTGGGCCGAGGTCGACGGCCGGGTGGCGGCCACCCTCCGCCTGCTGCACGACGGCGACGACCGTCGCATCGGGCGGGTCGCCACCGCTGCGACGGCGCGAGGTCGCGGGCTGGCCGCCCAGCTGATGGGCCTGGCGCTCGACCGGTGCGCGGGGCGACTCGTGCGGCTCGACGCCCAGGCGCACCTCGCCGACTGGTACGCGCGGTTCGGGTTCGTGCTCGACGGCGCCGAGTTCATCGAAGACGAGATCCCGCACGTGCCGATGGCCCGCTCGGCCGACGCGACCGGCGGCGGCCGCTGACACCGCGCCTCCTCGGCCGCTCCGGGGCGTGCGCAGGACAGCGCACGACGGCCATATGATCTGGGGATGCCCCGTCGCCCCACACCTCCGCGAGAGCGCCTGCTCGAGGCCGCGCGGTCGGAGTTCGCCGCCCGAGGTCTCGCCGGGGCCCGCATCGACACCATCGCCCGCGAGGCCGAGGCCAGCAAAGAACGGCTCTACGCGCACTTCGCCACCAAGCGCGAGCTGTTCGACGCGACACTCGGCGAGAGCATCGATCGCTGGCTCGCCGCCATCCCCTTCGACGCCCACGATCTGCCCCGCTGGGCCTCCCGCCTCTACGACCACCTCGCCACCCACCCCGACGACGCCCGCCTGCTGCTCTGGGGGCAGATCGAGGGGGTGTCGCTGCCCAGCCCCGGCGTCGTCGACCACGATCAGCTCGAAGACCGTCGACGGGCGGTCCGTGAGGCTCAGCAGGCCGGCGCGATCCCCTCCGAGTGGGATGCCGACGAGCTGCTGACGATGGTCTTCGGCCTCGTGCTCGCCTGGTTCGTCACCCCCGACGCGTCGAATCTGCACACCGGGCCGCACGAACGCCGCTGCGAGGTCGTGCGGCAGGCGGTCACCCGGCTCGTCGGCTGACGCGACGCGCGGCCCCTGCGAGCCGCTGCCGCTGCCGTGCCGAGGAGGAACCGGGCGGGCGCGTCGGGGATCAGCCGGCTGTGTGCCGAGGAGGCGCGGCGACGGTCGAGCGGGCCGGAGTACCGTGACGGCGTGACCGACAGCGAAGCACCCCTGACCCCCCTCTCCCCTGATCTCGAACGACTGCTTGCGACGGTGCCCGACCCGGGAGGCGTCGAATCGGGCGACGTCGTGTACCGGGACGGAGCGACCGATCTCGAAGGGTTCCTCGCGACGCCGCCCCGCGCCTCCTCGGAGTCGGAGCTGCGCCCCGCAGTGCTCGTGCTGCACGACTGGTTCGGTGTCGTCGACCACGTCAAGGTGCGCGCGCAGATGCTCGCCCGACTCGGCTACGTCGCCCTCGCCGGAGACGTCTACGGCCAGGGCGTCCGCCCCGGGCCCGACGGCGCCGCCGCCGAGGCGGGCCGCTGGTACGGCGACGTGCCGGCCCTCCGCTCACGCCTCCTCGCCAGCCTCGAACGGCTACGCGCAGAACCCGGCGTGGACCCCGAGCGCATCGCCGTGATGGGCTACTGCTTCGGCGGATCGGCCGCGCTCGAACTCGCCCGGGCCGGGGCGCCCGTGGCCGGGGTCGCGGCGTTCCACGGCGGCCTGTCGACCGGTGCACCCGCGCTGCCCGGTGCGGTCAACGCGCCGATCCTCGTGATGACGGGCTCGGCCGACCCGGTCGTCCCCGACGAGGCCGTCGTCGCGTTCGAGGACGAGCTGCGGAACGCGGGCGCACCCGACTGGCAGATCGTGACCTACAGCGGCGCCATGCACGCGTTCGCCGTGCCCGAGGTCGACTCGCCCGAGCACGGGGCGCAGTACCAGGCCGTGGCCGATCGACGCTCGTGGGCGCAGATGCGCGCCTTCTTCGACGAGGTGCTCGCCTAGTCCACGAGGGCGTGGCCCTCGGGGCCTGACCCTCGGGGCCTGACCCTCGGGGGTCAGGGCCCGGGGCCCAGCCCTCGGCCGTCAGGGCCGGGGCGCGGCCAGGGCTCGCAGCTGCACGGCGGTGGCGATGGCGGCGTGGGCGGCCTCGGCGCCCTTGTCCTCCTTCGAGCCGGGCAGACCGGCGCGATCGAGCCCCTGCTGCTCGTCGTCGAGGGTGAGCACCCCGAAGCCGACGGGCTTGCCCGTGTCGAGGCTGACCCGCAGGAGCCCGGAGGTCGCGGCGTCCGACACGTACTCGAAGTGCGGCGTGCCCCCGCGGATGATGACGCCGAGCGCCACGACCGCGTCGGCCCCGGACTCGAGGGCCGCCTTCGCGACGACCGGCAGCTCGAAGCTGCCCGGCACGCGCAGCACGGTGGCCGTGGCGCCCAGTCGCTCGGCCGCGGCGAGCGCCCCGGCCAGCAGGCCGTCGCTGATCGTCTGGTGCCAGGTGCCGGCGACGATCGTGACGCGCACGCCCGTCCCGTCGACCTCGAGTTCGGTGGGTGAGCCTTCGCCGCTCATGCGCGGTCTCCTTCGGTGAGAGTGTCGGTGGTGCCGGTGATGTCGGTGGTGTCGGTCGAGTCGGGAGCCGAGAGGTCGCGGTCGCCGAGCCACAGGATCAGCTCGGCGATGGTGATGACGGGGACGCCCTCGCGGGTTCCGAGCTCGAGCAGGCCGGGGAGGCGCATCATCTCGCCGTCGTCGGCCACGATCTCGCTGATGGCGGCCACCGGGCGCAGCCCCGCCGCCTTCATCAGATCGACCGACGCCTCGGTGTGGCCGTCGCGCTCGCGCACTCCCCCGTCGCGTGCCCGCAGCGGGATGACGTGACCGGGGCGGTGCAGGTCGTCGCGCACGCTCGACGCCGACGCGAGGACGCGCAGGGTCGTGGCCCGGTCGGAGGCGCTGATCCCGGTGGTCACGCCGGTCGCCGCGTCGACGCTGACCGTGTAGGCCGTGCCGCGGTCGTCCTCGTTGCGGGCGACCATCGGGGGCAGGTCGAGCAGGTCGGCCTCGGCGTTCGTCATCGGGGCGCAGACGAAGCCCGACGAGACGCGCACCGTCCAGGCCAGCCACTCCTGCGAGGCGAGCTCGGCCGAGAGGACGACGTCGCCCTCGTTCTCACGCGACTCGTCGTCGACCACGATGACGGGTCGACCGCGCCGCAGGTGCTCGAGCGCGGTCTCGATCGACGCGAGGGGTGTGGTCGAGCCGACCCGCGCCTCCTCGGTCGTCGCGGTCGGCAGCCCGGTCACGGTCGCTCCTCGCCGGCGGTCGGGTCGGTAGCGGTGAGGTGGTCGGGCGCGGCGGACGCGGCAGGAGCGGGTGCGGCGGGTGCGGCGGACTCGGAAGGTGCGGGAGGCGTGACCGGCGTGACCGGCGCTGCGAGCGCGTCGAGCCGGAGCATGCGGCGGACGTGCCGGGCCAGCACGTCGGTCTCGACGTTGACGGCGTCGCCGACGGTCTTGGCGCCGAGCGTCGTCACGGCGAGCGTCTCGGGGATGAGGCTGACCTCGAACCACCCGCTCGGGGCCCCCGGCTCGCTGATGGCGCTGACCGTGAGGCTGACCCCGTCGAGCGTGACGGACCCCTTGTCGACCAGGAGCGGTGCGAGATCGTCGGCGAGGTCGAAGCGCACGCGACGCCAGGCCTCGCCGTCTTCGATCTCGACGACCCTCGCGGTGCCGTCGATGTGGCCCTGCACGATGTGCCCGCCGAGGCGGTCGCCGACCCGGGCCGCCCGCTCGAGGTTGACCGCATCGCCGGGGCCGAACGACCCGATCGTGCTCATGACGAGGGTCTGCCGCATGACGTCGGCGGTGAACGTCTCGTCGTCGTGCTCGACCACGGTGAGGCACACCCCGCTGACCGAGATGCTGTCGCCGTGGTCGGCGTCGGCGACCGCGAGCGGGCCGCGCACCGTCAACCTCACGCTGTCGCCCTGATCGTCGATGCGGACGACGCTGCCGAGCTCTTCGACCAGACCGGTGAACACGTCAGCGCACCGCCCCGCGCACGATCGCGGCGGACCCGGCGAGGGGCTGAGCCCCGGACGGGCGGTCGAGCGTCGTCGCTGCGCATCGTGCGGCGGTTGCGGTGGTGCGGGTCATGTCGTCCTCCGGTCGTGGTGAACTCCGGGGACGCGACGCAGGGTCGCAACGGCCCACCGCTCGCTGACGAGTGGTCGGGCCCGCGCTGCCTCTCATCCGGACTATGACCGTCGGTACCGGGATTGCACCGGTTCAACCTCGGCGCCTCGGTGACGAGGTGCCTCGGGTCGCGGACTGTGACCGCCGGTTCAGATTTGCACTGACCCCGGAGCGCGTTGCTCTGCCTGCGACGATAGCACCGGGGGCCCCCGGCGACCCCGGGTGTTCGACGTGGGCGTAGCACAGGGCAATACGCCGCCCCCCGGTCAGTCGACGACGAGCCCCAGATGCGCGGCGAGGACGGGGGCGAGCATCGACAGCTGATCGTCGTCGATCGTGGCGCCGCTGAGACCGGCGAGACCGTCGATGCGCGAGAACGACGTCGTGCGCAGGTCGGTATGAGCCAAGGAGGCGCGGGTGACGTCGAGCGTGCCGACCCGGCAGTCGACGAGCGCGACCCGCAGCGCCGTGACCCCGCCGAGGTCGAGTTCGCCGATGCTGCACCCCTCGATGACGACGTCGGTCAGGCGCGCGCCGCGCAGATTGAGGTAGTCGATCTTGCCGCCGACGATGCGGACCGACCGCAGGTCGGCGTCGAACAGCTCGGCCGACCCCCATCGCGGTCGCTCGACCCGCACGTCGTGCCAGGTGCTGCGCGACGCCGCGAGCTCGGGGGCGAAGGAGTCGCTGAGCACCGACTCGACGAAGCGCGCCCCGCGCAGCCGGGCGGCGCCGAGGCGGGGCGACTCGAAGACGCACTCGCTGAACGACGTGCCCTCGAGGTCTCGGTCGGTCAGGTCGGCGCCGACGTAGCGCTCGAGCTCGCGCGAGTCGTGCGGCCCGGGTAGATCGGTGCTGGGGTGGTCGGTGCCGGGCTGGTCAGAGCCGTCCGAGCCGACGTCGACGAGGCCGCGCGGGTCGACCGGGTCGAGGCGCGGGGCGTCGGTGCCGTACTCGACCGACGCGACGGAACGGGCGGCGGAGCGGCGAGGCGGTGTCATGCGACGAGGCTAGCGGCGGCCGCCGACATCACCCGCGCCTCCTCGGCTGGACGGCTCGGCGTGGGACGGGTCGGCGTGAGACGGCTCGGCGTGGGTCGTCTCAGCTCGGCGACTGGCGACGAAGAACCGCGTTCGCGAAGTCGAACCGCGATATATCGCGGTTCATCGTCGCGAACGCGGTTCATGGGCGTGCGGGACGCGACTCAGCACGAACTCATTACTCGATGACGGCGTGCGGGACGCGACTCGGCACGAACTCAGCACTCGATGACGTTGACCGCGAGACCCGCCCGGCTCGTCTCCTTGTAGCTGTCTTTCATGTCGCGACCGGTCTGGCGCATCGTCTCGATCACGGTGTCGAGGCTGACGACGTGACTGCCGTCGCCGAGCAGCGCCATGCGGGTCGCCGCCACGGCCGTGCCGGCGGCGATCGCGTTGCGCTCGATGCACGGCACCTGCACGAACCCGCCGACGGGGTCGCAGGTGAGGCCGAGGTGATGCTCCATCGCGATCTCGGCGGCGTTCTCGATCTGGCGCGGGGTGCCGCCGAGCAGCGCCGTCAACGCACCGGCAGCCATCGACGACGCCGACCCGACCTCGCCCTGGCAGCCGGCCTCGGCACCCGAGATCGAGGCGTTGCGCTTGTAGAGCGACCCGATCGCAGCCGCGGTCAGGAGGTAGGTGCGCGCGAGCTCATGATCGGTCGCCCCGTGGAACCGCATCGCGTAGTACGCCACCGCCGGGATGATGCCGGCCGCCCCGTTGGTCGGCGCCGTGACGACGCGCCCGCCGCCGGCGTTCTCTTCGTTCACGGCCATCGCGTAGGCCTGCAGCCACTGAGCGGGCAGATCGGAGGCCAGCAGCGAGGAGGCGCGGCCCTGGTCGATCGCGGAGCCGCCGAGGGCGTAGCTCGTCGCCCGCTCTTCGTGCTGACGGAGCATCGACGCGAACTGCCGGGCACGCCGCGGCACCTTCATCCAGCCCGGGAGCACCCCCGTCGCCTCGAGACCGGCGTCGACGCAGGCCCGCATCGCGGCCCACCGCGCGTCGAGACCGGCCGAGGCCGCCTCGGCACCGTGCAGCGCGACCTCGTTGCGCCAGGCCAGCTCGGCGATCGACGCCCCCTCGGCGTCGCAGAGCCGGAGGAGGTCGTCGGCGTCGACGAAGGCGAAGGGCGCCTCGGCCGTCGGCACCGCGTGCTCGTCATCGCCGTCGCGGACGACGAAGCCGCCGCCGACCGAGAAGTAGACCTCGCGGGCGATGCTCGAGCCCTCGACGTCGAAGGCCTCGACGCTCAGGGCGTTGGGGTGACGGGGCATGCGCGTGAGCGGCGCCATGCGGAGGTCGTTGGGGGCGAACGCGATCTGGTGACGACCCAGCAGCCGCAGACCGCCGCCGTGCTCGACCGAGGCCTGCATGCCGGTGACCACGTCGGGGTCGCACGACTCGGGGTCCATGCCCGCGAGACCGGCCAGCACCGCCGACGGGGTGCCGTGCCCGAGACCGGTCGCGGCGAGCGAGCCGTAGAGCACGGCCTCGACCCGTGCGACGTCGGTCAGACGCCCGTCGGCCTCGACGGCCAGCAGGAACTGCCGGGCTGCCCGCATGGGCCCCACGGTGTGCGAGCTCGACGGGCCGATGCCGATCGAGAAGAGGTCGAGCGCCGAGACGTGGTCGGTCACGTGCCACCTGCCTTCCGAGTTCCCGGACGACGTTACCCGCTGCCGGCGACACCAGCCGAGGAGGCGCGGGTCGGCTGCGCGCCGCCGCCCACCTCGCGCGCACGCTCGGCCATCGCCCCCGACATCCCGTCGAGGAACCGGCGGACCGTCTCGAGCTCCCCCTCGTCGAACTCGGACATGACGCGGTCGCTCATGACGCCGAGCGGCCCGAAGAAGGCGCCCGCCACGGCACGCGCGCGGTCGGAGTAGCGGACGAGCACGCGGCGACGATCGGCGTCGTCGCGGCTGCGCTGCACATGACCGACGCGTTCGAGTCGGTCGATGACCCCGGTGGCGGCGCCCGACGTGACGCCGAGCAGCTCGCCGAGCCGCCCCGCCGTGACGGGGTCGCCGCCGCGCTCGGCCTGCATGACGTGCAGCAGCGCCTCGAGGTCGATGTGCCCGAGACCGTGCTGGGTCGCGAAGGCCTGCGCCACCTTCTGCGACTCGGTCGTGAGGCGCTGCATGTGGGTGACGATGTCGTCGGCCAGCGGCGAGCGGTCGGGCCGCCCCTGCCGGTCGGCCGGGCGGGGCCCGTCGGGCGGCAAGGGCTGCGCGGCGTCGTCGCGCGCTGCCCGCCCGGCGGGCACGGGGGACGTCGTGGGGTGGGTCGGGTCGGGCATCGGACCTCCTGCGTCTCGATTGTGGCGCACGCCCCTGTGATCTGCAATAGTCTTAGCCGCTAAGACATTCAGTGACCGAAGGATTCTCCGTGCGCACACTCGCCCGATTCGTCAGCGGCCGTCGGACCGCCTGGGCCGTCCTGGTCGCCACCGCGGTGGCCGTGGCCCTCCTCTTCGCCTTCCTGCCGTCGAGCGAGGGCGACGCCGCGCCTCCTTCGGGCGTGCCCGCCTCCAGCCAGTCCGCCGAGGTGACCGCCCTGCTCGACCGGTTCCCGAGCTCGGACACGACCGTCGGCATCCTCGTCTTCAGCGACGGGGGCGACACCCTCGACGACCGGGCGCTCGCCGCGATCTCGGCCCGCGCCTCCGCCCTCGCCGAGCTGTCGACCGCCCCGCAGGCCGTCCGGCCCCAGATCAGCGACGACGGGACGGCCGCCCTGATCGCCGTGCCGCTCGACGCCGACGAAGCCGACGCCGACGTCGCGGGTACGGCGACGGCGCTCCGCGACGCGGCCGGCGCCGAACTCCCCGCCGGCCTCGAGGCATCGCTGACCGGTCCGATCGGGTTCCAGGACGACATCGCGAACGCGTTCGCCGGCGCCGACTTCCGGCTGCTGCTCGTCACCGTGATCGTGGTCGCCCTGCTGCTGATCGTCACCTACCGCAGCCCCGTGCTCTGGATCGTCCCCCTCGCCGTCGTCGGCGCCGCCGACGCGCTCGCCGGTCGTGTCGCCGCCGCCCTGGCCGAGCCCCTGGGCATCACCATCGACGCGTCGATCTCGGGGATCCTCTCGGTGCTCGTCTTCGGCGCCGGCACGAACTACGCCCTGCTGCTCGTCGCCCGCTACCGCGAGGAGCTGCTGCGCGAACCCGACCGGCACCGCGCCATGCGCACCGCCGTCACGAGCGCCGGGCCCGCGATCGCCGCGAGCGGCGGCACGGTCGCCCTGAGCCTGCTGACCCTTCTGCTCGCGTCGCTGTCGGGCAACCGCGCCCTCGGCTTCGCCTGCGCGGTCGGCGTCGTCATCGCCATCGTCTTCGCCCTCGTGGCGCTGCCGGCGGCACTGGTGGTCTGCGGTCGCGGGCTCTTCTGGCCCTTCGTGCCCCGCGCCTCCTCGGAGGCCGTCGACCACCCGCAGACGACTGCAGGAGGCGCGACCCACCACGCGGCCCCGCGCCGCGGCTTCTGGGATCGACTCGGTCGCGGCGTCTCACGTCGTCCGGCCGTCGTGGCCGTGTCGGCCGTGGCGGGCATCGGCGTGCTCTGCCTCGGGCTCGGCGGCTACGCCGTCGGACTGTCGCAGACCGACCAGCTGCTCGGCGACCCCGAGTCCGTGTCGGCGCAGGTGATCGTCGACGAGTCGTTCTCGGCCGGGCTGACCAGCCAGACGGTCGTGCTCGTGCCGACGGACTCGGCCGACGCCGCCACGGCGCTGGCCGCCGACACCGCGGGCGTCGAGTCCGCGACCACCGGAGAATCGTCGGACGGGCTGACCCGCATCGATCTGCAGCTGACGGCCGAGCCCGAGAGCGACGAGGCCTTCGCGACGATCGACCGGCTGCGGACGGCGTACGCCGACGCCGACGGCGACGGCGCGGGCGCGGGCGCGGGCGACGGTGCTGGCGCGGGCGACGGGGCCGGCGCAGGCGACAAGGCCATGTCGGAGGCGCTGGTCGGCGGCAGCGACGCGACCGCATTCGACACGAAGGTCGCCGCGCAGGCCGACATCGACCTGATCGCGCCGATCATCCTCGCGATCGTGTTCGTCATCCTCGCGCTGCTGCTGCGCTCGCTCGTCGCGCCCGTGCTGCTGATCGCGTCGGTGCTGGCGACGTTCTTCGCGAGCCTCGGGGCGTCGACGTGGCTGTTCCAGAACGTGCTGGGGTTCCCGGCGCTCGACACCGCCGTGACGTTGTACGCGTTCCTGTTCCTGGTGGCGCTCGGGGTCGACTACAACATCTTCCTGACGACACGGGCCCGCGAGGAGGCGCTGGTGCACGGCACCCGCGAGGGCATGGTGCGCGCCCTCGCCTCGACGGGGGCCGTGATCACCAGCGCGGGCATCCTGCTCGCGGCCGTCTTCGCCGTGCTCGGGGTGCTGCCCGTGGTGGCGCTGACGCAGGTGGGCGTGATCGTCTGCATCGGCGTGCTGCTCGACACGCTCGTGGTGCGGACCGTGCTCGTGCCGGCCCTGGTCTTCCTGCTGGGCGATCGGTTCTGGTGGCCCGGACTGCGCCGGGTCGGCGACCCGGGTATCGGCGGGTCGGTGTCATCGGGGGCGGGTCAGCGCTGACCCGCCGCGGATGACGGGGACCCGCCGAACCCGGGGGGCCGCACGCACTCGCTCACGCACGTGCACGCACGCACTCGCTCACGCAAGTGCGCGCACGCACGCACACACGCAAGTGCGCGCACGCACGCACGTCAGCGGCAGGCGCCCCAGAGCCCGGTGCGGTCGCGTTCGGCACGGGCCTCGGCCGCCACGAACCGGTCTCGGTAGCGGTACGGGTCGTCGTAGGTGTCTTCGCGTCCGAAGCCGTCGGCGATGAGGTGCTCGTTGAGCATCGTGCCGTCGGGCGACCAGACGTAGCGCAGCAGCCGGTCGTACCGGTCGGCGTCGCCCTGCGAGGCGTCCGACTCGAGCCAGATCGTGGCCCCCTCGGGCAGCCGCTCGGTCGTCTCGGCGCTCGCCTCGGGCCCGAAGCAGTCGACGGGCGCGTCGGGCTTGACGGTCTCCGGGGTGTCGACGCCGATCAGCCTGATCCGCTCACGCTCGCCCCGCACCCGGACGACCACGGTGTCGCCGTCGACCACGCGCTCGACGACGGCCTCGGCCGCACCGGACGGGACGCTGGTCGGGACGGCCTCTCGACCCGCGCCTCCTGGGCCACCGGCGGATCCACCCGCCGGATCGACGCCCGCCCCGTCGCCGAGGAGGCGCGGGAACGCCACGAGGACGACCCCGGCCAGCAGCACCACGAGGAGTCCGAGAGCCCTCCGCCGCGTCAGCGGGCGGCGACGCCCGAGCGGCCGCCGCGACCGGGCGGGCCGCCGTCGGGCGCTCATTCGGCCAACCGGGTTCCGCGCAGCTCGGGCAGCTGCGTCGCGGCCAGCGCGCCGACCACGAACACCGCACCGAACAGCACGAAGAGCGTGGGCGGACCCCCGAGGGCGAGCACGGGCGGCACCGAGAGCGGCGCGACGATCGACGCGATGCGCCCCACGCCCGCGGCCCACCCGGCGCCCGTGCCGCGCAGGGCCGTCGGGTAGAGCTCGGGGGTCACGGCGTAGAGCGCGCCCCACGCGCCGAGGTTGAAGAACGACAGGAGCATGCCCGAGATCAGGATCTGCGCGACGCTGCCGCTGACCGCTCCGAAGCCGAAAAACCCGGCGGCCACCGCAGACCCCAGCAGGAACGACGCGAGGGTGCCTCGGCGCCCCCACCTCTCGATCAGCCAGGCCGAGACGGCGTAGCCCGGCAGCTGCGCGAGCGTGATGATCAGCACGTACTCGAACGACCGCACGAGGGGGAACCCGGCGGCGACGAGCAGGGTCGGCAGCCAGACGAAGGCGCCGTAGTACGAGAAGTTCGTCATGAACCAGACGACCCAGATCGCGACCGTGCGACGCGCCATGCCCGCCCCGAAGAGCTGTGACCAGGAGGCGCGGGTCGGCCTGCTGACGGCCGCGGGCGGCTCGGTGGCCGGCTGAGCGGGTGCCGGCACCCCCGCGGCCTCCTCGAAGCCGCGGACGGTGCGCTCGGCCTCGGCATGCCGGCCCTTCGATTCGAGGAAACGCACCGACTCGGGCATGCGGAGCCGCACGAAGACCGCGTAGAGGGCGGGCGCGGCCCCGATCAGCAGCGCCCAGCGCCAGCCGTCGTCGCTGGTCGGGATGACCAGGTACCCCACGAGGGCGGCGCCGATCGAGCCGACCGCCCAGAACGCCTCGAGCAGCACGACGACCCTGCCGCGGATGCGTCGCGGCGAGAACTCGCTGACGAGCGTCGAGGCGACGGGCAGCTCGGAGCCCAGACCGAGCCCGACGACGAAGCGCAGCACGAGCAGCACGCCGACCGACCACGACAGCGCCGACAGGCCGGTGGCCAGCCCGTAGAGCAGCAGGGTCAGGGCGAAGACCGTCTTGCGGCCGAGGCGGTCGGCGAGGGAGCCGCCGACGGCCGCGCCGATCGCCATGCCGGCGAACCCGGCCGAGGCGACCCAGGCGAGCTGCCCGGCCTGGTCGCTCCACACCACGGCGAGCTGCGCGATGACGAACGAGAGCAGCCCGACGTCGAGCGCGTCGAGGGCCCAGCCGATGCCGGAGCCAGCCAGCAGACGTCGGTGCTTCGAGGTGAAGGGGAGGTCGTCGAGACGCTCGCTGCGGGTGAGGGCCGCACCGGGCGGACGCGCGGTCGCGGGGGCGGTGAGGTCGTCGCTCATGTCGGTCTCTCGGGGATCGGGCGGGGTGCTCGGGCGGGGTGGTCGGCGGGGACCACGGTAGCGGCAGCCGCCGACACGGCGAGGTCACGAAGCTGCCAACCCGCCTGCCGGTGCGACCCGCGGCCGCCCGCACGCCTAGGCTCCAGCGACCGGGCCATCGAGGTCCAGGTACGGAGGCGACACCATGGCAGAGAAATCAGCGAAGAAGGACAGCGCGAAGACGGCGGTCCGCTCCCTCAAGGAGAAGCGCGCCGACAAGAAGGGCAAGCGCGACGTCGCCAGCCACGCGGAGGACGCGGTCTCGAAGGTGAAGAAGCGCTCGTAGCACCCCAGGACGACGCCTGACGACGAGCGGCACCGTGCGCCTCACCCTCGCGGGTGCGGTCGACGGTGCCGCGTCGTCGTCCATCGGCCGGGGGCGCGCGCTCCGGCAGGAATTGAACTAACGTCGGTTTCGCGGCGCGTATGAGGACGCGTCGCAGACTGGGGCGGCCGGGGGTCGCTCCCGACGGGAGCAGCCTTGAGCCGCGAGAAGTCCGCACCAGCCGAACCGCGCCTCCTCGGCTCGGGATCACCCCTCCGCGGCACGGTACGCCGCATAGCCGCCGCAGGCGTCGCCGTCCTCGTCGCGGTCGCGACGGCGCTCGGCGGGGTGACCACCGCCTCCGCGGCGCAAGGCGGCGACTGGGGGGACTTCACGGTCGAGCGCCTGGCGTCCGGCACCGGCTCGGTCGGCACCATGACGCTCGACGGCGGGTTCCCCGCGACGTCGTTCACCACGAACGCCTCGTCGGCGACCGTCCCGAGCGGTGCGAGCGGCTGGCAGGGTCCGAACACCCCGCCCGGCCTCGAGTACGGCACCAGTCGCGGCACCACGTACCTGAACCTCCGACCCATGCGCGACTCCCCCACCCCGCAGGCCGCCTCGGTCACCACGTACACCTTCGCCTCGGCCACCCCCACGGCCGGCTGGTCGTTCGTGCTGGGCGACGTCGACGCCGACCAGGCGACGATCACCGCGCTGGACGCCGAGGGAGCGCCCGTCGGTTCTGACGCCCTGGGGTTCCAGGGCGTCTACAACTCGTGCGGACTCGCCGGCAGCCCCTCGTGCGCCGGCGGCGGCACCGGCGACGTGCCGAGCTGGGATCCGGCCACCGCGACCCTGACCGGCAACGCCGCAGCCGCGGACACCGAGGGCGCCACCGGCTGGTTCAGCCCGACCGTCGCACTGTCGAGTCTGACCATCACGTACCAGCAGCGCTCGGGGCGACCGATCTACCAGACCTGGTTCGCGACGAAGACGTTCGCCGCATCCGGTGTCGCGCAGAGCACCGTCGACGGCACGACGACGCCGTACGAAGGAGGCGCGGTGACGGTCGCGGACGCCACCGGACGCGTCGTCGCGACCACGACGACCGACGCCGACGGGCGCTACGCCTTCCCCGCCCTGACCGCGGCACCCGGCTACACCGTCACGATCACTCCGCCCGACGGATCGACGGGTGCGACGACGCAGGACTTCTCGCTGGTCGCGGGCGACCGTGCCGACCTCGACTTCGCCTTCTCGGCCACGACGGCACCCGTCGACCCCGAACCGGACACGGTCGACATCGTCGGCACCATCACCGACGACACCGGCGACCCCGTCACCGACACCCCGATCACCATCATCGACACCGACACCCAGGACGTCGCGATCGAGACCACCACCGACGACACCGGCACCTTCGAAGCACCCGACCTCACCCCCGAGACCGACTACACGATCATCGTCGACGGCGACACCGACCGACCCATCGAATTCACCACCCCCGCAGCCGGCGACCCCAACCCGCCCCTCGAACTCGAACAGCCCGCCGCACCCGTCGACCCCGAACCGGACACCGTCGACATCGTCGGCACCATCACCGACGACACCGGCGACCCCGTCACCGACACCCCGATCACCATCATCGACACCGACACCCAGGACGTCGCGATCGAGACCACCACCGACGACACCGGCACCTTCGAAGCACCCGACCTCACCCCCGAGACCGACTACACGATCATCGTCGACGGCGACACCGACCGACCCATCGAGTTCACCACCCCCGCAGCCGGGGCCCCGAACCCGCCCCTCGAACTCGAACAGCCCGCCGCACCCGTCGACCCCGAGCCGAGCCCGGAACCCACGCCCGGCCCGACACCGGAGCCGAGCCCGGAGCCGACACCCGGCCCGACACCGGAGCCGACGCCGGTCCCGAGCCCCGAGCCGACACCGGCACCCGCACCCCTCCCCGAGGTCGTGTCGGTTAGCGGGACGGTGCTCGACGTCGAGGACGCCCCCGTCTCCGACGCCCGGGTCGAGGTGCTGCCCGCCGACTCCGCCGACCCCTCCGACCCCGTCGCGGCGGCCATCACCGACGACGCCGGCGCCTTCGTCCTGACCGGTCTGGCCCCCGACACCACCTACCGGCTGGTCGTCGACGGCACCCCGGTCACCTCCTTCACGACCGGAACGGACGACATCTCCCTCGGCACGCTCGTCGTCGTGCCGGGCGTCGGCGCCGTGCCCCTCGTCCCCGTCGCGGATGGCGGACTCGCCTTCACCGGCTCCGATCCCGCTCTGCCGATCGGTCTCGCGAGCGGCCTGATCGCGCTCGGTCTCGTGCTGGCCGCGGGGGCGGCCGTCCGGCGTCGCGCCGGAGCCGCGGAACGGGAGTGACCTCGGGAGGCGCGGTGCCGGGTCGACCGGCACCGCGCCTCCTCGGCTCAGGTCGTGGAGATGCCCGCCCGCAGCTCCTCGTCGGTGAGGGTCGGCCCGCCCACGGCCGCAGCGGCCTCGTCCATCCACATGACGTCCCAGTGGTGGCCGTCGAGATCGTCGAACGACTTGCTGTACATGAAGCCGAAGTCCTGGCTGCCCGACGCGGTGCCGCCGGCGGCGAGCGCCTTGGCGAGCATCTCGTCGACCTCGTCCTTGCTCTCAGCGCTGACGGAGAGCTGCATCTCGTTGCCGACGGTCGCGTCGACGATCTGCTTGCTCGTGAACTGCTGGAAGAACGGCTTGACGAGGATCATGACGTAGATGGTGTCGCTGATGACGATGCAGGCCGCGTTCGCGTCGGTGAAGGCGGGGTTGATCGACCAGCCGAGCGCCTCGTAGAAGGCCTTCGAGGCCTCGAGGTCGTCGACGGCGATGTTGACGAAGATCATCGTGGGCATGACGCACCTGGTTCCCATCGTCCCGGAGGCCCGGTGCCGCCGGTCGTGGGGTCAGCATGGCCCCGGCACGAGCGGCGGTCAAGGAACCCGCGGCATTCGGTGCGGTCGGCGTCGGCGTCGGCGTCGGCGAGCCTGTGCGGCCGGTCGGTTCGGGGGTGCAGTCTCGACGTCATGAAGAACACGACACTCGGCCAGGTCGACGGCGGCCTCGACGTAGGACGCCTGGGCCTCGGCCTGATGGGCATGTCCGCTTTCTACACCGGCAACAGCACGGACGACGACGAGTCGGTGCGCGTCATCCACCGCGCGCTCGACGTCGGCGTCACGCTGCTCGACACGGCCGACATGTACGGTCCGCACACGAACGAGCAGCTGCTCGGGCGGGCGCTCAAAGGCCGGCGCGACCAGGCCGTCGTCGCCACGAAGTTCGGCAACGTGACGGACAAGGAGGCGCGGCTCGAGCGGACGGTCGACGGTCGCCCCGAGTACGTGCGCAGGTCGGTCGACGGATCGCTCAAGCGCCTCGGCATCGACCACATCGACCTCTACTACCAGCACCGCGTCGACCCGCAGGTGCCGATCGAGGAGACCGTCGGGGCCATGGGCGAGCTCGTCACCGCGGGCAAGGTGAGGTTCCTCGGGCTGTCCGAGGCGGCGCCCGAGACGATCCGCCGTGCCCACGCGACGCACCCGATCACCGCCCTGCAGACCGAGTGGTCGCTGTGGAGCCGTGAGCCCGAGGCCGAGATCATCCCCACCGTCCGTGAGCTCGGCATCGGCTTCGTGCCCTACTCGCCGCTCGGCCGCGGGTTCCTGACGGGCACGATCCGGTCGGTCGACGAGCTCGCGCCCGACGACTTCCGACGCTTCGCCCCCCGCTTCTCGGGCGACAACCTCGAGGCGAACGTGCGGATCGTGCAGCAGGTCGACGAGGTCGCGCGTGCCGTCGGCGCGAAGCCCGGACAGGTCGCGCTGGCCTGGCTGCTCGCGAAGGGCGAGGGGATCGTGCCGATCCCGGGCACGAAGCGCCGCGCGTACCTCGACGAGAACGTCGCCGCCGACGAGATCGTCCTCTCGGAGGAGCAGCTGCACCAGCTCGACGACGTCGCCGCGCCGAAGGGCGCCCGCTACGCCGACATGTCGACCGTCGACGAGTAGCACGGCGACCGACGTCCCTGGGTGAGCCGCCACCCCGCCACGAAATGAACATCCCGCCACGTTTTCTCGTGGCGTGATGTGCACATCGTGGCGGGGTGAGACGTCCACGCGCGGGGCGAGGCCGAGGAGGCGCGGGTACGGTCGAGCGATGGACGACGTGATCAGACGCCGGGCACTCGTGCACGGCCTCGTGCAGGGTGTGGGGTTCCGTTTCTCGACCGAGGGCGAGGCCGATCGCCTCGACGTGGGCGGTTTCGTCCGCAACCTGCCCGACGGAGACGTCGAGGTGGAGATCGAGGGGCGACCCGACCGCGTCGCCTTGATGCTCGAATGGCTGGAGCAGGGCCCGCAGGGGGCGACGGTCGACTCCGTCGAGGTACGGGAGCTCGGTCCGATCGGCGAGACGGAGTTCACCACCCGGCGCTGACGGGGACGACTCGGCTCGCGCGACGCCTCGGCTCGCGCGACGCCGGGGTCGCGCTCGGACTGCGGCGCGGGTCGCGCACGGACCGCGGCGACGATCTCCGACCGGCACCTCACATACGGGGCTCGAGCACCGTCTACAGGGTGAGTAGCATCGCCGAGGGTGAGGAGCCGACCGTGACGACCGAGACAGACCTGCCGCCGACCGTCCATACGACCGTGCCGAGCCCGCTGGGCGATCTCACGCTCGTGGCCTCCGAAGACGGCCTCGCCGGGCTGTACTTCGCCGAGCACCGCAACCTCCCCGACCCGGCCGGTTTCGGGCGGGCGTCGCCGACGGGCGTCGGGGTCGTCGACTTCGACGAGGTCGAGCACCAGCTCGGCGAGTACTTCGCGGGCGAGCGTCGTCGATTCGACCTCCCGCTGGCGCCGCGCGGCAACGAGTTCCGCCGACGGGTCTGGGCCCTGCTGCGCGACATCCCCTACGGCGAGACGCGCAGCTACGGCCAGCTGGCGCGAGAGCTCGGCGACGTCGGCCTCGCCCGGGCCGTCGGGGCGGCCAACGGGCTGAACCCGCTCAGCATCGTCGTGCCGTGCCACCGGGTCGTCGGCGCCGCCGGTGCCCTCGTCGGCTACGCCGGGGGTCTCGACCGCAAGCGGCGGCTGCTCGATCTCGAAGAGCCCGAGAGCGCCTCCTCGGGCCGCCTGTTCTGACGTGCTGCCGTTCGCCCGCGTCGTCGAGATGCACGGGGCCACCGTGTGGCGCGTCTGCCGTGCGGTGCTCGACGAGCACGACACCGACGACGCCTGGTCCGAGACGTTCGTCGCAGCCCTCGTCGCCTACCCCTCGCTGCCCGAGACGGCCAACGTCGAGGCGTGGCTGGTGACCATCGCGCACCGCAAGGCGATCGACATCGCGCGGGCCACGACACGTCGTCCGCAGCCGGTCGAGGTCGTGCCCGAGCGGCGACCCGCGCCTCCGGCGGACGAGGCGCTGGCCCGGCGCGACGAGTTGATCCGCGCCCTCGACCGTCTGCCTCCCGGTCAACGCCGGGCCGTCGTCCACCACCACCTCGTCGGGCTCTCGCACGCCGAGGCGGCGGAGCTCACCGGCATCACCCCGGCCGCCGCCCGCCGCGCCTCGGCCGACGGCATCGCCCGGCTCCGAACCCTCCTCAGCCCACCCGACCCGCGAGCACCGTCAGGGGCCTCATGACCGACACACCAGAAACCGCCGCGAGCATCCCCGAAGGCGAGGCCTCGCGGTCTGCCGCAGCCGAGCTCGATGCCGTGCTGCGGCAGCGGCTCGGGGGCTTCGCTCCGAGAGACGACCGTCTCGCCGCCCTGCACGCCCGGTTCGTCCGCTCGGCGATGGACGCCGACGCCGTCGACGTGGCGTACCGCACGGTCGACTCCCCCGTCGGCCGGCTCCTGGTCTGCACGACGACCGTCGGCATCGTGCGGATCGCCTTCGACGTCGAAGGGCTCGACACCGTGCTCGACCGGCTGGCCGCGGTCATCAGCCCGCGGATCATCGAGGCGCCCGACGCCCTCGACACGGCGGCGGGTCAGCTCGACGAGTACTTCCGCGGCGAGCGCCGGTCGTTCGATCTGCCGCTCGACCGCCGGCTGTCGAGGGGGTTCCAGCGCACCGTGCTCGAGCATCTGCCCGAGATCGGCTACGGGGCGACCGAGTCGTACGCGTCGGTCGCTCGGGCATCGGGCAGCCCCAAGGCCGTCCGCGCCGTGGGCACCGCCTGCGCGACGAACCCGCTGCCCGTCGTCGTCCCGTGCCATCGGGTCGTGCGGAGCGACGGCGCCCCCGGGAACTACCGTGGGGGGATGGCCGCCAAGCAGACCCTCCTCGCGCTCGAGGCCACGTCGTGAGCCCCGCCGACGATCCCTCGGTCGTGATCGGCGACGACGGGCTCGCACGACCCGTCTGGGCCTCGACCGACCCTCTGATGCGCGAGTACTACGACAACGAGTGGGGCATGCCCGTCCGCGACGAACGCGGGCTCTTCGAGCGACTGAGTCTCGAGGCGTTCCAGTCGGGCCTCTCGTGGGCGACCATCCTGCGCAAGCGCCCGGCGTTCCGCTCAGCGTTCGCCGACTTCGACCCCGACGCCGTGGCGCTCTTCGACGACGCCGATCGTGCTCGGCTGATGGGCGACGCCGGCATCGTCCGCAACCGGCTGAAGATCGACGCGACCATCCAGAACGCGCGAGCCGTGGTCGGACTGCGCGCCGACGAGGGCCTGGTCGACTTCGTCTGGTCGTTCCGACCGGCCGAGACCCCGTCGCCGCAGACCATGGCCGAGGTGCCCACGACGTCGCCCGAGTCCGTGGCGCTGTCGAAGGCCCTCAAGAAGCGCGGGTTCACGTTCGTCGGGCCGACCACCATGCACGCGCTGATGGAGGCCGTCGGGCTCGTCGACACGCACCTCGTGGGCAGCCACCGACGCGGCACGTCGGGGGTCTGGGTCGACGCCCCGCGGCCGGGCGCCCGGCAGGCAGCCTCGGCTCCGGGCCACGACTCGTGACGCGTCTCGACGTGCGGGCGGTCGGCGAGTACGACCACCGGCACGCCGTGGGTCTGCTCGCGGCCCACAGCATCCCCGGGGCCGAGGCCACCGACATCGGCGCGGCCTCGCATTCGCGGCTGGTCGAGGCGGGCGACGGGGCCTCCCGCGCCTCCTACCGGGTCGATCTGACCTTCACGGCCGACGGCGTCTCGGTCGACGTGGCGACCGACGACGAGAGGGTGCTCGCCCAGCTCGAGACGGTCGTCCGCCGATGGCTCGACCTCGACGCCGACATCGCCGCCGTGCACGACGCGTTCTCGAGCGACCCCGTGCTCGGCCCGCTGGTGACGGCACGACCCGGCATCCGCATCACCGGCAACCCCGACGGCTTCGAGACCGCCGTCGTCACCGTGCTGGGCCAGCAGGTGTCGTTGGCGGCCGCCCGCACCTTCAGCGGGCGACTCGTCTCGGCGTACGGCGAACCCGTCGAGGGCACCGGGCTGACGAGGTTCCCCCGGGCCGACGTCCTGGCCGCCGCCGACGTCGACGAGCTGCGATCGGCCGCCGGCATCACGAACAGTCGAGCGCGCACCGTTCAGGCCCTCGCCGTGGCCGTCGCCGACGGTCTCGTCATCGCACCGGGCGACGATGCGACCGAGGTGCGGCGCCGGCTGCTGGCCCTCCCCGGCATCGGCCCGTGGACCGTCGACTACCTGGCCGTCCGCGCCCTCGGCGACCGCGACGCCTGGCCCGCAGGCGACCTCGTGCTGCGGCGCGTGCTCGGCGGCCTGACCACGCGACAGGCCGAGACCGCCGGTGCCGCCTGGTCGCCGTGGCGGGCCTACGCGCTCTTCCACCTCTGGGCCGCCGTGCTGCCCACCGCACCCGCGGCGACGGCGCAGACGCCGGCGACGGCGACGGCGACGTAGCCGCCCAGCGCACCGCACGCCGAACCTGGGAGCCGGTCACCGCCGCGGCGCGTAGCGTCACACGGGTCGAAGGCGTTTCTTTCGTCTTCTCTGGCCGGTGTTGCTCGCATCCCTGCCCGTGAAGCTCAACTGCGACAACATCGGCACGAGGGGCACGGACGGCGGCATCGCCACGACCGTGCCCCTCATCTCTTTTCATGTGACCAGTGAGCAGCGCCACTCAGTCGGAAGACGTGGGCCGGGCGACATGACAGCCGCGGGGATCTCGGACATCCTGGAGACCCGACCGGTGTCGACGTGTCGACCACCCCCGAGCCGACCGAGAGCACCGATGCGACTCCTCCTCATCCGCCACGGCGAGACCGCCGACAACGTCGCCCAGACGATCGGCTCGCGGCCGCCCGGCCCTCCCCTGTCGCCGGTCGGCGTCGATCAGGCTCGAGCCCTGGCGGGTCGACTCGACGGCGAGCCGATCGCCGCCGTGCACTCGTCACGGGCCCTCCGCGCCGCCGAGACCGCCGCCGTCGCCGCGGCAGCGCTGGGCGTGCCGCACCACGAGCTCGACGGCCTGCTCGAGATCGACGCGGGCGACCTCGAGGGTCTCTCGTACGCCGACGCCCTGCCCGGGTACATGGGCACCATGCAGAAGTGGTGGACGGACCGCGACGCGCGCATCCCCGGCGGCGAGAGCGGCAGCGAGTTCGTGGCCCGCTACGACGCCGCCGTCGCCTCCGTGGTCTCGACCACCGACCCGGCGTCCACCGCGGTGATCGTCTCGCACGAGGCCGCGATCTGCGTCTGGGCGGCGAACACCGCCGACAATCTCGACGCCGAGTTCAGCCGCACCCACGGGCTCCGCAACACCGGCGTGGTCGCCCTCGAGGGGTCGCCCGACCGGGGCTGGGTCGCCGTCTCGTGGGACGACGACCTGCTCTCGCGCTGAGCGTCGTCGGTCGAGCACCTCCTGCGGAGGTCGTCGCTTTTCGGCCATCGCACCGACGAACGCGCGATCGACCGGGATCGCCGAAACAGCCGGTCAGAGGGCGTAGTTAGAGCGACTAGGCAAAATCGACCACTGACCGGGGTTTTCTTGATTTGTCACCGCCCCTCCGGGGACGTATTTTCGAAGGGTGCCGACCATCTCGATGGCTCGGCGGGTCGCACCTCCGACCGAGCTTGCACGGGCAGGGAGCGGAGGCGCGACCCTCCCCGCCGGCCTCGCCTCAGGCGGCTCGCCTCGTTCACAGCTCGCCCCGCGCCTCCCGGACACAGATGCCAACGACTCCCCCCGCCCCTCTCTCGACCTTCTCTCGTCACGAGGAGTCCGGCACGGACCTGGCCGAGGCGGTGCGGGTGCGTTCGTCGCGCCACGGCGGCCGCGACTTCCGGGCGTGGCTGGCCGACGAGCCGTTCTCGTATCACTACGTCACCGTCGGCGATTCGCGGCTGGGGCTCCAGACGACGCGCTTCACCGCCTATCTGCAGGGCACCGTGCCGTATCCCGAGCAGTACGCGCTCATGTGGTTCCGTCGCGGCAGCGCCACCATCGACCATGGTGGGCGGACCTTCACGAGCCACGGCGCCGATCCCTTCCTGGTGCCCGCCGAAGATCCGTACTCGTTCTCGCTGACCCCCCGGCACAGTCAGCTCGTGCGCGTGGGCCGGGACTTCCTCGAGGAGACCGCCGCCGATCTGCACGGCGGACCACCGCAGCGCATCGTCTTCGACCACACGACGGCCCCCTCCGCCGCCGCCCTCCGACGGTGGCGGTCGGTCACCGCCGCGGCCACCCCGAACATCGTCGACGCGGCCACCGAGCCGCTGCTGCGCCTCGAGTCGCAGCTCAGCATCGTGCGGGCCATGCTCGAGCTGTTCCCGTGGCGGCCGCTCGACCTGCCCGCGAGCGTCCGCACCGAGCGCGGCGTCAAGGTGCGCCTCGCCGCGGAGTACATCCACGCCCACGCCGGTCAGGCCATCACGCCGGCCGACATCGGGCGAGCGGCGGGGCTCAGCCCGCGGGCCCTGCAGCTGGCGATGAACGAGCACTTCGAATCGTCGCCGACGAACTACCTGCGGCAGGTGCGACTCGACCGCGCGCACGCCGAGCTGCTCACGTCGCCGCCGGGCACCGCCCGCGTGTCGGACGTCGCACGGCGCTGGGGGTTCGGCAACCTCGGCCGATTCGCGGCCGCGTACGCCGCTCGGTTCGGCGAGTACCCGCGCACCACGCTGCGCCGCTTCTGAGCGCCGCACCGCGCCTCCTCGGGGGCGGGGGTGGACGCTGGTGGCCCTGGTGGCGGGTGGCCCTGCTCGCTAGGGTGACAGGACCGATCGAGGGGACTGGTCACATGAACACCGCAATCGTCGTCATCGCCCTGGTGGTCGTCGGCATCGTCGCCGCCACCATCGCCATCGTCGTCCGCGAGCGCCGTGACCGCGCGGTCGCCGCCCGTCTCGACGAGGCGGACCCCGGGGCCGGCGTGCGCGCCCACGCCGACGCCGAGCGGCAGCAGGCCGGCCCCCGCGGCGAGGCCGGCGGCATGTCGTGGTCGGCCGGCGGCCAGAACTCGGCCTGAGCATCCCGCAGCCGCGCGCATGCCCGCCTGCGCGCCGGCCTCAGCCGGCTACCGGGGCGCGTCGCGGGCGGCTCGAGCCCGGGTCTTGATCGCGGCGATGACCTCGTCCTTCGCGTCGGCGTAGTCGTTCGAGTCGCCCCAGCTGCGAGTCATGAGGCCCTGCTTCACGGACTCGTACAGAGCGCGGTCGGCGGCGTCGGAGCGGAGACGATCGCGCAGGAGGCGGTAGTCGTCGACCGCCGGATCCCCGCGTCGGTAGACGTGCACGTGCACGTCGCGAGCTGGCGTCCGCACGAGTCGGTGCCCCGGCTCGCGCACCCGCAGCTCGTACCCGGCGGCGAGCAGGGGCTCGAGGTAGTCCTCCTCCGCCGTGATGTCGGCCACGACCACCACGAGATCGATGATCGGCTTGGCCGCCAGGCCGGGCACCGAGGTCGATCCGATGTGGTCCACCTCGATCTCCTGCCCCGCCAGCGCCTCGAGGATCCGATCGCGGTGCGCGACGAAGTCGGCGGCCCATCGAGGGTCGTACGGCTCGAGCGTCACATGGAGCGGCTGCGGGCCGCCGACGAGCTCGAGAGTCGTGACATCCGGTCGGCGCGGGTTCCCGCTGTTCGTCGCCATGTGCATCCTCCGCTTCGGCCAGCCGGACAACGTAACCCACGCGGCGGCGCGGTGCAACAGCGGGGCGGGCCGGTCAGCCGGGTCGGTTCACCGTCGACTCGCGACCCGACGATGCGCGGGGAGCCGTCGTCAGGCCTCGGCCGCGGCCCGGCCGCGTACTGCCGCGACATGCGCCCGCATGGCCGCCTCGGCCGCGTCGGCATCCCCCGAGTCGAGGGCCTCGAGCACGGCCCGGTGCTCGCGGATGGCGTGGTCGGCGTCGCTGACGCCCAGCCCGCCGAACATGCGGAACCGTTGCGCCTGACCACCCAGCGAGTCGAACGCCCGGTGCAGGAACGGGTTGGCGGCCTGCTGCGCGATGAGCTCGTGGAAGGTCTCGTCGGCCTCCCAGTACGCGTGGTACTCCGCGAAGGTCGGGCCCTTCGGCGCCTCGGCGAGCCGGGTGAGGGTCTCGGCGAGCGCGTCGATGAAGGCGTCGGTGCGCCGAGGAGCCGCGAGCCGCGCGACCGCAGGCTCGATGACGCCCCGGGCGTGCATGAGGTCGTCGAGTTCGGCCCCCGTCAGCAGGGGCGCCGCGCGATAGCCGCGCAATGCCGCCCGGGTGACGAGACCGGTCGACTCCAGGCGCGCCAGCGCCTCGCGGATCGGCGTCTGCGACACGTCGAGGTCGCGAGCCAGAGCGTCGATGTTGAGCGGCGTGCCCGGCGGCAGGGTGTCGTCGAACAGTCGGCGCAGCAGTTCGTCGTAGACGCCGTCCGACAACGAGACACGCTGGGGTCGGCGCGGGCCGTCACTGGGTGGCATCCGACCAGTGTTCCACACGTCGGGGCGTGTCGTCTTTCCTATAGGCGGTGTCATCGACCTCGTGTCGACGAGGCGTCCGAAGCCCGGCCGGAGGCGCGGGTCGCCTCATCGAGGACACTCGCCACCGCCGCGACGTCGTGGGCTCGTCGCCCCAGGAACAGACCGTCCACCGCGGGTGCTGTCCGTGTCAGCAGTCCCGGCCCCGCACTGCCGCCGTAGACGAGGCGCGTGGTCGGGGGCAGCCCGGCGCGCAGAGCGCGGGCCACGCCGACGATGTGCTCGACCGGAGCCGGCTCGGGTGCGCCGATCGCCCACACGGGCTCGTGGGCGACGACCAGCGGCTCGGCGGCGGCCGCACCGACCTGCGCCAGGCACGACGCCGCGGCCTCTGCGGGGCCGATCCGCGCCTCCTCCCCCACGCAGAGCCAGGGCACGAGGCCGACTTCGCGGCACCGGTCGATCTTCGCCCGGATGACGGCGTCGGTCTCGCCGAGGAGCCCGCGACGTTCCGCGTGACCGACCTCGACGTAGGCGACGCCGATGTCCGCGAGGAGCGAGGCGACGTCCTCACCCGTCACCGCGCCTCCGGCGAATCGACTGACGTCCTGCGCCATGACCTCCACGCCGGTGCCGTCGAGCAGCCGCACGGCCGCCTCCAGGAGCGGCGTCGAGGGGGCCACGACGAGCTCGACCGCGCTGCTCCGCACGGCAGCGTGCCCCTGAGCGAGGTCCGCGACCGCCGCCAGCCAGTCGAGGGTGCGGGCACGGGACAGATAGGCCTTCGTGCTGATGCCGACGAGCACGGTCAGGGCTGACGGAGGATCCGGCGACCGGCCACCGCGATGGCCACGTCGAGGGCGCGCTGACTCGAGGTGACGCTCGCGACGCCGGTCCCGGCGATGTCGAAGGCGGTGCCGTGCGCCGGGGTCGCGATGACCACGGGCAGGCCGCCCTGCACCGTCACCCCGCCGTCGAAGCCCAGCAGCTTTATGGCGATCTGACCCTGGTCGTGGTACATCGTCACGATGCCGTCGTAGCGCTCCCGCGCGCCGACGAAGATCGTGTCGGAGGGGAACGGGCCGACGACGTCGATGCCGCCCGCCGCCGCCTCGGCGACGCCCGGGGCGATGACGTCGATCTCCTCGCGGCCGAAGATGCCGTTCTCGCCGTTGTGCGGGTTGAGACCGCAGACGCCCAGTCGGGGGCGTTCGACGCCGGAGTCGCGCAGCAGCTCGTCGAGCAGACGGACGGCGTCGACCACGCCCTGCGTCGTGATGCGGTCGGCGACGTCGCGGATGCCGATGTGCGACGTCACCCTGGCGGTCCACAGGCCCGGGATGATGTTGATCTCGCTCGTGACGCCGTCGCAGTGCAGCTCCTTCGCGAACCAGCGCAGTTCGTCCTCCTCGGTCATGCCTCCGAGGTGCAGGCTCGTCTTGTTGAGGGGTGTGAACACGATTGCGCCGACCTTGCCGGCGTTGGCCAGGTCGATGGCGCGCCGCAGCTGATGCAGGGCGCGCTCCCCAGCCTCCTTGCTGACCTGACGCGGCGGGATGGGCTCGGCGGGCGCCGACCCGTCGTCGAGGAGGGTGGCGAAACCGGGGCGCGGCTCGTCGCTGAGCGGGATCGTGACTCCGATGACCGCCGCGGCGGCGTCGAGCTCGGCGCGGTCGGCGAGCACCACGATGTCGGCCGCCTCGAGGTTCGCGGGGTCGGAGAGCAGGCGGGCCGCGAGTTCGGGGCCGACGCCCGCGGGATCACCCAGGGTGAGGGCGATGCGGGGGCGGCGTACCGATCCGTCGGCGGGATCGGCGAGGGCGGGGGCGGGTCTGCTGACGGTCATGCTGGGGATCCTTCCGGGGATGCCTCGTAGGTGCTGATGACGTCGACCTTGGCGGCCGATGCGCTGGTGGGGTCGAAGCGGTGGTCGAGCCACTCCGACGCGAGGCGCCGGGCGAGCTCGATGCCGACGACGCGCTGGCCGAAGCAGAGCACCTGCGCATCGTTCGAGAGCACGGCCCGTTCGACCGAGAAGCCGTCGTGGGCGGTCACGGCACGGATGCCGGGCACCTTGTTCGCGGCGATGGCCACCCCGAGCCCTGTGCCGCAGACCAGCAGCGCCCGGTCGGCCCGGCCGTCGGCGACCATGCGGGCCGCCTCGATCGCGACATGCGGGTAGGCCGTGTGCCCGTCGGGCCCGACGCCGACGTCGACCACGCTCGCGACGCGGTCGTCGCCCTCGAGGTCGGCCCGCAGGCGCTCCTTGTACTCGTAGCCGGCGTCGTCGCAGCCGACGACGATCCTCAGCGGTTCGTTCACGGTTCAGGCCTCCTGGTGGATGGGGTTCGCGGTCGGGGTGTCTCCGGCCGTGTCGACTGTGATCGCGCCGCTCTGCGCCTCGACCTCGCGGGCGGCGACGCCGGCGATGCGCGCGAACGACACCGCGCCCGCGTCGGGGTGACCGAGGCTCTTCTCGGCGAGCGGTCGCGCACGGCCGAGTCGGGGCCGGAGGCGCGCGGTCGCGTCCGCGGCCTCGCTCGCCGCCGCTGCGGCCCGCGCCCACGCCTCGGGCAGGTCGAGCCCCTCGTCGGCCGCGCGACCGAGCGCGTCGACCAGGGGGACGAACGCGTCGACCAGGGTCTTGTCGCCGACCTCGGCCCCGCCGAGACGCTGGATGGCCTCGAGCCCCGCCGCAGCGGCCCGGGCCGACGCCTGCGGGTCGCGGAGGTCGGGTTCGGCGGCCAGAGCGGCGCCGGCGCTGGTCAGGCAGACGCCCCACAGCGCACCGGAGGTGCCGCCCGCGTGCTCGGCCCAGCCCTCTCCGGCCTCGGCGAACACGGTCGAGACGCCGGCGCCGCGCTCGACGGCGGCGCGGGCCGACGCCAGTCCGGCGGTGATGCCGCGAGCCATGCCGATGCCGTGGTCGCCGTCGCCGGCCACCGCGTCGAGACGGCCGAACTCCTCCTCCGAGGCGACGACCATCTCGGCGACGTGCTCGAATCCCTCGAGCAGGGGCCGACCGGCGCCCACATGACGATCGTCGTCGGCCGGGGCGACCGACGGGGGCGCCTCGAGACCGGGGCCGCCCCCTGCGTCGTCGACCCGCGCCTCCACGGCTCCCTTCCGGAAGGCGGGGCTCGAGGCCGGGCTCCCCCAGAGCTGCTCGAGTTCGTCGTCGACCCAGAAGAAGGTCGCCGAGACGCCCGACATGTCGAGGCTCGTGACGAGCTCGCCCACCTCGGGCTGCACGACGGTGACGCCGGCCTCGTCGAGCAGGCGCCGGACGTGGCCGTAGAGCACGAAGAGCTCCTCGTACTTGTAGGTGCCGAGTCCGTTGAGCAGGACGACGATCCGGTCTCCGGCGCCTTCCGGGGCCTCGGCGAGCAGCGATCCGACGAGCAGTTCGGCCAGTCCGCGGGCCGACGGCAGGTCGGCCTCGCCGATGCCCGGTTCGCCGTGGATGCCGAGGCCGATGGACATCCGACCCTCGGGCACCGTGAAGAGCGGCTCCGTCGCGCCGGGCAGGGTGCATCCGGAGAACGCGACGCCGAACGAGCGCGTGCGGTCGTTCGCCCGTCGCCCGAGCTCCTCGACGCGGTCGAGGTCGAGACCGGCCTCGGACGCGGAGCCGAGCACCTTGAAGACCGTGAGGTCGCCCGCGATGCCTCGACGCTTGGCGATCTCGTCGCGGCTGCCGCTGGCGATGTCGTCGGTGACCGCGACCACGCGGACGTCGACTCCCTCGGCCCGGAGGCGCTCGGCGGCCTGGCCGAAGTTCAGGACGTCGCCGGCGTAGTTGCCGAACGACAGCACGACCCCGCCGCCGCGCTGAGCGGCCCGGGCCACACGGCACACCTGACCGGCGGACGGCGAGGCGAAGATGTTGCCGTAGGCGACACCGGCGGCGAGGCCCGGACCGACGAGGCCGGCGAAGGCCGGGTAGTGGCCGGAGCCGCCGCCCACCACGACGGCGACCTGGCCGTCCGCGAGGGGTGTGCGCCGCACGACGCCGCCCTCCACACGGCGCAGGGAGTCATGGGCCGCCGCGAAGCCGTCCAGGGCCTCGTCGGCGAAGGTGGTCGCGTCGTAGTCGAGGATGGTCACGACACCATCTCCTCTCTCGGGTCGGTGACGGCGGAGGCGACCAGCGCCTCCCGCCCGTCGAGGACGGCCATCCGCTCGGCGCTGGGCAGCACGCGGCGGAGGTAGTCCCGGTTCAGGGCGGCGACGGAGAGCCCGTCGCCGCCGTAGTGCTCGCAGACGAAGGTGCCGCGGAAGCCCGCCTCGACGGCGTCGCGCACGGCGTGCCGGTAGTTGATGAGGCCGAGCTCGAGCGGGGCGGGCAGGGCCGTGTAGGCGCCCGTCGCCGGGTCCTCGTCACGGTGGTAGTTCTTGACGTGCCAGTAGTTGGCGTGCGGCAGGGTGGCGGCCAGGGTCTCGCGCCAGTCGTCGATCGGCCGATGCAGACGGACGAGGTTGCCCACGTCGGGATTGAGACCGACGTTGTCCAGTCCGACCTCGGTGACGAGACGCACCGAGCTGGCAGCGGTGCCGAGATAGGTGTCCTCGTACATCTCGAGCGTCAGGTCCAGGCCCAGTTGAGCGGCGTGCCGCCCGAGCTCCGTGATCCGCGCCACGGCGAGCTGCCAGTTCTCGGGGTCGTCCGGCGCGTCGATCTCGCCCTGCGCCGTCCAGAACCACAGCCGATCCCGCTGCTCGCTCGTGAGCGGCCGGTGGAAGCCGACGGAGACGACCCCCGCCCCCAGACGGGCCGCGGCCTCGAGGGTGCGGTGGCTGTAGGCGAGGTTCTCGAGACCGACCTCGGGGTCGATGACGCTCGACCGCACCACGCAGACGCTCGTGAGGTCGACGCCGGCATCCCGGCCGGCACCCGCCAGCTCGTCGAGACGCCGGCCGGACAGATCGCCGACCCGCAGCCAGTTGTCGTTGATCTCGACGAGGTCGAAGCCCGTCTCGCGGATCTCCTCGAACGAGGCCCGCCAGGCCTCCGGCGCGGCGTCGAGGGTGCTCGTGCCGTCGCGGTCGACCGCCGGGAACTGCAGCATCGCGGCCGCGATGGGCCAGTCGTCGCGCGAGGGGCTCATCGTCCGGCCTCTTCCCGGGCGTGATCGCGCGTCTCGGCGTCGTCGGTCGCTGCGACACGGGGGCTGCGGCGGACCGCGAAGCGCCCGGCGATCTTCGGGCCGACCATCAGGGCGGCGGCGAAGAGGAGGATGCCGACGCTGATCGGGCTCTGGAGCAGGACGAGGAAGCTGCCCTGGCCGATGGCGGAGGTCTGCACGAGCGCCTTCTCGAACAGCGGGCCGAGCACGAGGCCCAGCACGAGCGGCGCCATGGGCAGGTCGAGCTCCTTCATGATCCAGCCGACCACCCCGAAGATCAGGACGAGCACGACGCTGAACATGTTGTTGCTGACCGAGTAGGCGCCGACGAAGCTGGTCAGCAGGATGATCGGATAGAGGTAGCCGTAGGGGATGCGCAGCATCTGGGCGAACACCGGCGCGAGCGGCAGGTTCAGCACGAGCAGCATCACGTTGCCGATGAAGAACGACACGAGAAGACCCCAGATCAGCGTGGGCTGCGTCTCGAACAGGCGGGGTCCGGGCTGGAGCCCGTACACGGTGAAGGCGCCCAGCAGGACCGCCGTCGTGCCGCCTCCGGGGATTCCGAGTGCGAGGGTCGGCACGAAGTTCGCGTTGGCCGCGGCGTTGTTGGCGCTCTCGGGGGCGGCGACGCCCTCGATGGCGCCCTTGCCGAACATCGCCTTGCGGGGCGACACGCGCTTCTCGATGCCGTACGCCATGAACGAGGCGAGGGTCGAGCCGGCGCCGGGCAGGATTCCCAGCACGAAGCCGATGCCGCTGCCGCGGAGGATCGGACCGGCGCTGCGCTTCAGTTCGCCGCGGCTGATGACCATGTCGCGGAACCGGGTGCGGATTGGGGCGTCGGCCCCGCGTCGGATCTGGTGCAGCACCTCTCCGACGGCGAAGAGACCGATCATCACCTCGATGAAGGGGATGCCGCTCAGCAGGTTGATGCTGCCGAAGGTGAAGCGCGCGTCGCTGAAGCCGGTCGCGACCCCGACGGTGGAGATGAGCAGACCCGCCGCCGCCATCATGAGCCCACGGGACAACGAGCCCCCGGCGAAGCTGACGACGATGACGAGACCGAGGATCATGATCGCGAGGTTCTGCACCGGTCCGAAGTTGAGGGCCAGGTCCGCGAGCGGAGGGGCGAGCCACATGAGCAGCGCGAGCGAGATGATCGCCGCGACGAACGAGCCGATGGCGCTGATCGCGAGGGCCGATCCGGCCTTGCCGTTCTTGGCCATCTGATAGCCGTCGAGCGTGGTGACCACGCTCGCGGCCTCGCCGGGCGTCGAGATCAGCACCGACGTGATCGTGCCGCCGTACTGGGCGCCGTAGTAGATGCCCGCCAGCATGATGAGCGCCGTGACGGGTTCGAGGGTGAGGGTCAGGGGGATGAGGATCGCGACGCCGGTGGTCGAGCCGAGACCGGGCATCAGCCCGATGATCGTTCCGAGCAGCACGCCGATGAAGCACCAGAGGAGGTTCTCGGGCGTGAAGGCCGTCGAGAAGCCGAGTGCGAGGTTGTCGAGCATGGTCGTCCTTCAGATCAGGCCGAGCAGACCCTGCGGCAGCGGCACGCGCAGCAGGGCGACGAAGATGGCGTAGGTCACGACGCCCGCGGCGACCGCCACGAGGGCGGACGGGAGGACTCGGCGGTGCTCCACGAAGACGGCGACCACGAAGAGCAGCAGCACGAAGGCGAGGAGGAAGCCGACCACCTGCACCATGGCGAGCGTGACGACGACGAGGCCGAGCACGACCGCCAGCATGCGGTTGCGCTGACGCTGGGTGCGGCCGAGGATGTCGACTCCGTCGTCGTCGTCCGTCGCCAGGGGCGAGTGGATCCACTGGGTGCTGGTCGTGGGAGCACCCGGGTCGAGCGGGTCGCCGAGGACGATGCCGTCGTCGGGCCGGGAGCGCGTGTCGAGGATGAGCTCGGCCTGGGAGGGCCGGTCGGGACGTCGACGGAGGCGCCCCACCAGATCGAGGACGGCGAACACGGCGACCAGGCCGCCGGCCATGGCGGGCAGGAAGCCCGGGCCGATCTCGCCTCCCTCGACCGTCACGCCGTACCCGAGACCCCCGACGAGGGCGGCGGAGCCGATCGCCGCGAGGACGGCGCTGGCGGCGAGTCCGCCGCGGTGGACGGCCGTCACTCGGCGAACACCTTCTCGAGGTCGGCCGTGTTCTCGCCGAGGTAGGTGCCGAACTCGTCGCCGTACTGGGCGTTCGGCTGCAGGTAGTTGCTCTCGACGTACTCGGTGTACGCGTCGCTGTCGGCGTACGCCTCTCCCGCGTCGATCCAGAACTGCTCGGTCTCGGCGCTGATGCCACCCGGGGCGATGAAGCCGCGGAACTGCGCGAACGACACGTCGATGCCCTGCTCGGCGGCCGTGGGGATGTCGGCGAGCGCCTCGTACTCGTAACGGTCTTCGGCGACGGCGCACAGCGCCTTGAGGTCGCCGGCCTCGAGCTGGGCGATGACCTCCGCCGGGTTGAGCGACGCGACGTCCACCTGGCCGCCGAGCAGACCCGTGAGCACCTCGCTGCCGGACTCGAACGGCACGCGGTCGAACTCGACGTCCTCCTCCTGCTCGATGAGGGTGAAGACGATCTCGTCGAGCGACGTCGATCCCGACACCGCGGCGACGACGCGCTCGTCGGCGGCCGCATCCACGACGTCGGTGCAGGTGTCGTACTCGCTGTCGGCCGGGACGACGATCAGAGTGAAGTCGTCGCCTACCTTCATGATCGGCGTGAAGTCCTCGTAGGTGAACTGGACGTCCTGGGTGACGGGCAGCGCGAGCATCGCCGTCTCGGCCGCGAGCAGCAGATCGTTGCGGCCCTCCTGTCCGAGGAAGTACGAGTAACCGATGGCGCCCGAACCGCCTTCGCGGTTCTCGACGCTGACGTTCAGGCCGGTGCCGCCTTCGAGGCCCGAGGCGATCGCGCGACCCGAGAGGTCGCTGCCGCCACCGGCGCCCATCGGGACGAGCATCGTGACGTTGCCCGTGGGGGCGCCGTCGGCGGTGCTGCCTCCCGCAGCGGAACCGCAGGCGGTGAGGCAGAGCAGGGACGCCGCGGCAAGGCCGGCGACGAGGGGGGTACGTGACTTCATCGTCTTGATCTCCAGTGATCGGGTCCACCCGGGTGCGAACCACCCGCTTCAGGAACTATCGCATATCCTATCGGATTCGCGCCAGCCCTGTGTCGATGGTCTCTGGTCAGCCCCCCCGGTCAGATCCCCGCGAGGCTCACCCGCGCCTCCTGAGCTCCCGCGACAGCAGCCAGACGAGGTAGCAGCCGCCGACGACGACCGTCACGACGCCGACCGGCACCGTGACCGGCAGCACGTGCTGCGCGATCAGGTCCGAGCCGAGCAGGACGACGGCACCGGTCAGCGCCGACGCGACCAGCGGCACGTGCGCCGTGCGCGTGAGACGCCTCGCGATCTGCGGGGCGGCCAGGGCGACGAACGCGACCGGACCGGAGACGGTCGTGGCCACGCAGACCAGCGCGACGCCGATCACCAGCGAGGAGGCGCGCAGCCGTTCGACCCGCACCCCCGTCACCGCGGCGAGGTCGTCTCCGATGCCCAGCTGCCGGAGCCCCGGAGCCAGCACCGGCACAACGAGCAGGAGGAGCACCACGAGCACGCCCGCCGCCCCGACCCCCGTCGCCTCGACACCCGCCAGCGTGCCGGCACCCCACGCCGACGCGAACAGCGCCGTGTCGAGCTCGACCTGCAGCAGCAGCCAGGTGCCGAGCGACGCCGCCATCGACGACACCGCGATGCCCACCACGATGAACCGGAACCCGCCGGCCGACGTCCCGCTCGAGAGCAGGGCGATCAGCAGGGCCGTCACGAGACCGCCGATCAGAGCTCCGAGGGTTCGCGACTCCCACGACGGCCCGACGACGATCAGCGCGCCGAGCATCCCGACGAACGCGCCGTTCGACAGACCCATGATGTCGGGGCTCGCGAGGGGATTCCGGGTCACGGTCTGGAACAGCCCGCCGGCGACCCCGAGCGCGATCCCCACCACCGCGGCGGCCGCGATGCGCGGCAGCCGCCACTCGAGCACGATCGTGCGAGGCAGACCCTCTGTCGACCCGGTGACGATGCCGAGCACGTCGGGCAGAGAGACGGCGAAGTCGCCCGACATCGACCCGACGACGGCCAGGGCGAGCGCGGCGGCGATGAGCGAGACCGAGACCGCCACGACACGATGCCGTCCGGGGCCGGGCCGCCCGCTGGCTGGACGATCGGCACCAGCCGCACCAGGCGCACCGGCCCCACCGGCCGCGCCGACCGCCCGCTCGCGCCGCGACGTCCCGCTCACAGCGCCGTGGCCCCGCGTCGGCGCCGCACCAGCACGACGAGCACGGGCGCTCCGACGAACGCGGTGACGATCCCGACCGGCATCTCGGACGGCGACACGAGCACCCGTCCGACGACGTCCGACACGAGCACGAGCACGGGCGCGACCAGCATCGAGCCGACGACGATGCGGCGGTGGTCGACGCCGATCCCCCAGCGCACCACGTGCGGGATCATCAGGCCGACGAACGAGATCGGGCCGGCGAGCGCCGTGGCCGTGCCGGCGAGCAGGGTGATGGCGGCGAGCGAGAGGAGGCGCGTGCGCGCGAGGTGCACCCCCTGACTCACCGCGGTGTCGTCGCCGAGCGCGACCGCATTCAGGGCGGGCGCGACGACGAGGGCGAGCATCGCGCCGAGGGCGACGAGGGGCGCGACCGAGGCGAGCCCGTCGAGACCGCGACCGACGAGACTCCCGGCCGACCAGCCGAGGAGGCGCTCGAACGCATCCGGGTTCGTCAACGTCAGCCCCGTGGTGACGCCCGAGAGCACCGCCCCGACCGCGAGACCGGCGAGCGTCAGCCGGACGGGGTCGGCGCGGCCCCGGCCCGCCGACCCGAGCACGGAGACCACGGCGGTCAGCACGAGCGCCCCGCCGAAGGCGAACCAGACGTACTGACCGATCTCGACGACGCCGAAGAAGACGACGGCGACGGCCACCGCGGCCGCGGCGCCCGCATTGACACCGAGGATGCCCGGGTCGGCCAGCGGGTTCCGGGTCAGCGCCTGCATCAGGGCCCCGGCTCCGCCCAGCCCGACGCCGACCACCGCACCGACCAGCGTGCGCGGCAGCCGCTGCTCGATCACGACGAAGCGGGACTCGTCGGTGCCGCCCCCGGCGAGGGTGTCGAGCACGAGCCGCGGGCTCAGCGCGTTGGCGCCGAGCGCGAGCGACAGCAGGGCGGCGACCAGCAGCGCGACGACGGCGACGGCGATCCCGACGCCGACCCTCATCCGCCTCGCCTGCGGTTGCTCAGCCAGGCGGCGCTCAGCCAGGCGGCGCTCAGCCAGGCGGCGCCCAGCCAGGCGGCGATCGTCGGGGAGGCGCGTCACCGGGTGCGGCTCAGGACGCCCTCGATGTCGTCGAGCACGGCCAGACCGCCGAGCGGACCGACCCCGGTGATCCAGTACGACTGGTCGACGAGGTGCAGCTCGGGGAACGCCGAGGCGTTGTCGCTGATCGCCTCGGGCGTCGTCGACTCGTCGGAGACGTCGGTGGTCGTGACGAAGACCTGGTCGGCCGTCGCGTCGAGCACCTTCTCGGGTGAGAGGTCCACCGAGATCGAGTCCTCCCAGTCGCGCTCGGGAGTCTCGAAGCCCACGCACTCGAGGGTGCTGCCGGCGAACGACTCGGGGCCGTAGAGGGTCAGCAGGCCGTCGCGGGGCCTGATCAGCTGCGCCGTGCCCGAGACGTCGAACTCGGAGGCGATCTCGTCGCAGCGTGCCTGGTAGTCGGCCAGCAGCGCCGTCGCCTCGTCGGCCCGGCCGAGCGCCTCGCCGACGAGAGCCACGTTGTCCTTCCAGGGGTCGGCCTGCGAGGCCAGGAAGACCGTCGGCGCGACCGCGCTGAGCTGGTCGTAGAGCGCCGAGTGGCGCGACTCGGTGCCGATCACGAGATCGGGGGCGAGCGAGGCGATCTTCTCGACGTCGGGCTCGGTGACGGTGCCGACCGTCTCGATCGACGCCGCCTCGTCGCCCAGGTAGGCCGGCACACCGGCCGCTTCGTTGAGCACCGCGGCACCGACCGGCACGATGCCGAGCGCGATGGTGGTGTCGAGGGCGACGGGTTCGAGCACGACCACGCGCTGCGGCGCGGCCGGGACGGCCGTCTCGCCGCGGGCGTGCGCGACCGTCCGGGCGGACGACGACGAGGACGCGTCGGCCTCGGAGCCGTCGGCGGCCGAGCCGACACCGGTCGTGCAGGCGGACAACGCGACCGAGAGGGCGACGGCGACCGATGCGGACGCGAGGCGGATGAGCATCGGGGACCGCCCGGACGGGGAGATCGACGGGGAGGAGGGGCGAGGGAGAACCACGGGGAGAGCCTTCGATCGTCTGACGAGAGGGGGAGCCGGGTCGGGACCGGCTGGAACGGGGACGACCATAGTAGGTAAGCCTTACCTAACACAACTGGGCGTCGGGGCGCCGTCGACGGCGAGCGCCTAGCGTCGACCGCACCCAGCACGAGAGGACCCCCATGAGCGAGAGCACCGACCGCACCGACGGCCCGAACGCCGCACGACCCGACGACGAGCGCGCCGCCGTGGATCAGGCGACCCTCGAGGCGGCCGCCGTCGAGACCTACCGCGCCAGCCAAGGCGACGGCAGCCCCGACGCGAGCGACCGCGACGGCACCGCCGACACCGAGACCGACACTCAGGGGGCGCCCGCGACCGGCGACGAGGCGACCCCCGACGGCGACGTCGCGCAGCCCCTCGGCGGCACGCTCTCGGGCGAGGAGGACTACGTCGCGGCGAGCCCGGCCGGGCTCTCGGGCGAGCAGGACGCCGCCCTCGCCGCGGATGTGCGCTCCGACGACCCCGAGGCCGGTGCCCACCGCGGTGACATCGGCGCGAACCGCGGCGGCAGCGGCGGCCGCTGACCCCGCGGCGAGACACCACGGAGTCACCGAGACCCCGGCGCGCGCACCGGGGTCTCCACGACTTCGTGGGGTCTCGCGGGCGACCAGGTGGTGCATGCTGGTTTCGATGACTTCTTCACGCCCTCACCTCGACGATCTCGCCCGCTTCATCACCGCCTCCCCCTCGTCGTTCCACGCCGCGGCCGAGGCCGCCCGGCGTCTCGACGAGGCCGGCTTCACCCGACTCGTCGAGACCGACGCCTGGCCGACCGGCCCGGGTGCCCGCTACATCGTGCGCGACGGCGCCGTCGTCGCCTGGATCGAGCCGACCGGAGCGGGCGCGACCACGCCGTTCCGCGTGGTCGGCGCGCACACCGACTCCCCCGGATTCAAGCTCAAGCCGAAGCCGACGACCGGCACGCGCGGCTGGCTGCAGGCCGGCGTCGAGGTCTACGGCGGGCCGCTGTTCAACTCGTGGCTCGACCGCGACCTCGAGTTCGCGGGGCGCCTCGTCACCCGCACCGGCGAGACGCGCCTCGTGCGGACCGGCCCGCTGCTGAGGTTCCCGCAGCTGGCCGTGCACCTCGATCGCGGTGTCAACGCCGAGGGTCTGAAGCTCGACCCCCAGCGCCACCTGAACCCCGTCGTCGGGGCCGGCCCGCTCGACGAGGCCGACGTGCTCGGCCACCTGGCGGCGTTGGCGGGTCTGGCGCCCGCCGACGTGACCGGGTACGACGTGGTCGTGGCCGACACCGCGCCTCCTGCACGTCTCGGTCTCGACGGCGAGCTCTTCGCGGCCGGCCGCATGGACAACCTCACGTCGACCCACGCCGGGCTCGTCGCCCTGATCGAGACCGCGGCGAGCGCAGGAGGCGCGGGTGCTGAACTCGATCACGTCGCCGTGTTCGCCGCCTTCGACCACGAGGAGGTCGGTTCGGCGACGCCCTCGGGCGCCGCGGGTCCGATGCTCGAGGATGTGCTGGCCCGCGTCTCGGACGGCCTCGGAGCGACCGCCACGGATCACCGGCGCGCCCTCGCGGCGTCGTGGTGCCTCAGCGCCGACGCCGGTCACGCCGTGCACCCGAACTACCCCGAGCGCCACGACCCCGCCAACCAGCCGATCGTGAACGGCGGTCCGCTGCTGAAGATCAACGCCAACCAGCGATATGCGACCGACGGGCTCGGGGCCGCCGAGTGGTCGAGGGCGTGCGAGCAGGCCGGGGTGCCGTTCCAGGAGTTCGTGTCGAGCAACGCCGTGCCCTGCGGCTCGACGATCGGGCCCATCACGGCGACGCGGCTGGGCATCCGCACCATCGACGTCGGGGTGCCGTTGCTCGGCATGCACTCGGCCCGCGAGCTGTGCGGCGCCGACGACCCCGGGTACCTGTCGCGCGCCGCCGCGGCGTTCCTCGCCCCCGTCGCCTAGGCCCCCGAGGGCGCTCGCGTCGGCGGACCCCCGACGGTCGGCTCAGGCGAACGCGTCCGCGGCCGGGGTGCCGAGCGCCCAGGCGAGCATCTCGGGCCAGGGCCCGAACCCCGAGTCGGGGGTGAGGTGACCGCCTCGGGGCACGAGGTGGAGCGGGGCGTCGACCCGCGCCTCCCACGTGTCCTGCAGACCGAGCGGCAGCCACTCGTCGTCGTCGCCCGCCACCACCACCGCTTCGGCGGCACCCGCGGGCAGGAGCCGCCCGTCGAAGGCCTCGCCGGCGACGAACGCGCGGATGCTCTGGCCCGCCACGAGCTCGGGCGACGGCGGCGACACCAGCGCGACGCGATCCACCCGAGGAGGCGCGTCGCCGGTCTGCAGACGCAGCCAGAGCACCGACGCGAGGCTGTGGCAGATCACGGTGACCGGGCCCTCGGGCAGGGCGGCGAGCTCGGCGCGCACGCTCTCCTCCCAGACCGCGAGGTCGGGATCGTCGGCGTCGGGCAGCTGCGGGTAGCGGACCACGAGGCCGCGCGCGGTCAGCTCGTCGGCCAGCCGATGCTGCCAGTGATCCGCAGGCCGGTGGTTCTGCCAGCCGTGCAGCACGAGATACGAGGGAGCGGTCACGCGTCGATCCTGCCCCGTCGACGCGACTCGTCGTGGCAGGCTCGACCCATGACGTCATACGCGGCTCGCGGATTCGGCGAGGCCCTGACCGTCGACGGCCCGATCGGCTTCGACGCCCCGCCGCCTCACGGGTTCCGGGTCACGCGTCGATCGCGGGTGATCGGCCGCGGCGACGCCGTGTTCCGAACCGCCGGCGACGCCGTGCTGCGCTTCGAGGTGCACCGCGGCTCGGGCTTCGTGCCGCTCGACGTGCCCGCGCGGGTCGCGCCGGGGGCCTCGAGCATGTGGGCGGTGACCCTCGGCCCCCTCCGCCCCGCGGTGGCCTGCCGCGTGATCGACGTCGTCGACTCGCCCGCCGAGATCGGATTCGTCCACGCCGCGCTCGTCGGCCACCCGCAGCGCGGCTTCGAGAGCTACGTCGTGCGACGGCACCCCGACGGCACGGTCACCCTCGACATCCGCGTCGTCTGGCGCCCCGCCGCCTGGTGGATGCGCGCGGCCGGCCCGCTCGGAGCCCTGGCCCTGTCGCTCATCCTGCGCCGCAACCTGCGCGCCCTCGACCCGGTCGTCGCCCGCGCCTGAGCCGCCGGGCTCGTGCCACACTGTGTCGATGACCGCCCGACGCCGCCATGCCGGCTCCCCCAGGCGCGCCGCCGCACGCGACGCCGCCCGTGCGTCGGGGGTCGATACGACCGTCAGGGTCGAACGGATCCGCAGCGGCGACCTGTACGTGCGCGTCAACACCATCGGCCAGTCGGGCGAGCGGCCCTTCGTGCTGGTGCCCGGCATCGGGGTGTCGTCCGACTACTTCGAGCGTCTCGCGCCGAACCTGAACGAGTTCGGCCCCGTGCACGCGCTCGATCTGCCCGGCTTCGCCGGCGTGGCGCACCCGGGGCACGCCCTGACGATCCGCGAGTACGCCGACCTGGTCGGCGCCGCGATCGACGGCCTCGGGCTCGACGACCCCGTGCTGGTCGGCCACTCGATGGGCACCCAGATCGTCACCGACCTGGCCGCCCGACGCCCCGACCTCTCGACCCTCGTGCTGATCGGCCCGGTGATCAACCCCGCCGAACGCCGCGTCGTGACCCAGGCGCTGCGGTTCGCGCGGGCCGCCTGGCACGAGCCGGGGCGCGTGAAGTTCCTGGCCGTCAGCGCCTACGTGCTCTGCGGGGTGCGGTGGTTCTCGCGGATCCTGCCGAAGATGATGACGTACCCGATCGAGGACCACCTGCCCGACGTGCGGGCCGACACCCTCGTGATCCGCGGCGAGTTCGACGCCGTGGCCCCCCGCGACTGGGTGCGACGAGTGGGCGAGCTGCTGCCGTCGTCACGACTCTGGGAGATGCCCGGCGCGGCGCATTCGGTCATGCACGCCCACGCCGAGGAGGTCGCGAAGCTCTGCGTCGAGCACGCTCAGCAGCCCATCGACACCGACGAGGGCGAGCAGCTGCACCACTACGACGATGCGAGCGACGGCGACGAGAGCGACGACTTCAGCCCCAGCCCGAGCGACTTCGCCAAGGCCGTCGGGGCGCGGCTGCGGGCGACCGTCGCGACGCTGAAAGGCGACGACGAGGCCCTGGCCGCGGCCAAGACCGACCACGCCGAGTCGATGCAGGCCGCCTTCGATCGGCGCCAGGCCGAGAAGGCGGCGGCCGGGGTCGCACCCGACGACGGCCCCCACATCGACCCCGCCTGAGCCCCCGCGGCCGCTCGACCCACGGCCCCTCTTGCTCGATGAGTCACGACACGCCGCGCCCCCACGCGACGCGCGGCGTGTCTCGACTCCCCGACCCGCGCCTCCCCGGCCCGCGGCGTCCGCGGCTCAGGCCCCGGTCACCGTCAGCCAGATGAGCGCGAGGTTGAGCGCGACGACCACGCCGACCGCGATCCACGCCGCGATGCGGATGCCCAGCACGTTGCGGCTCTCGCCCATCAGCGACGCGTCGCTGGTCGCCCGGACGAGCGGCACCAGCGCGAACGCGATGCCGAAGCTCAGCACGACCTGACTCAGCACCAGCAGCCACGTCGGGCTGATCCCGGTCGCGAGCAGGACGAGCGCCGGCACCAGCGTGACGACCCGCCGCACGAACAGCGGGATGCGGATCTTCAGCAGACCGCGCATGATCTCGGCGCCCGCCATCGACCCGACCGACGTCGAGGCGAGCCCCGAGGCGAGCAGCCCGACTCCGAACAGCACCCCGACCAGCGGGCCGAGCGCCTCGGTGATCGCCGCATGGGCGCCCGGGATGGTGTCGGTGCCGGTCCGCCCCTGCAACGTCGAGGCCGCGAGCACGAGCATCGCGATGTTCACCCCTCCGGCGACGAGGAGGGCGAGCACGACGTCCCACCGGGTGGCCTTCAGCACCCGCCGACGGTCGGCGCCCACGGCGACGTCCCCGTGGTGGTCGCGGACCAGCGCCGAGTGCAGGTACACGGCGTGGGGCATGACCGTCGCGCCGAGCATCGACGCCGCCAGCAGCACCGACTGCGCGTCGTCGAAGCGGGGCACGATGCCCGCGAGCATGCCGCCGGCCGACGGCGGCGCGAAGAGCAGACCCGCGCAGAAGCCGATCGTCAGCACGGCCAGCAGACCGATGATGATCGTCTGGAAGACGTGACCGCCGCGGTAGCGCGTCAGCATCAGGATGCCGAGCGACACGACGCCGGTGATGACGCCCCCGAGCACCAGCGGCACCCCGAAGAGCAGCTGCAGCGCGAGGGCCCCGCCGATCACCTCGGCGACGTCGGTCGCCGCGGCCACCAGCTCGGCCTGGCCCCAGTAGGCCAGGCGGCGCTTGCGCGGCAGGCGCCGACCCATCACCTCGGGCAGCGACTGCCCGGTGACGATGCCGAGCTTCGCCGACAGGTACTGCACGAGCACGGCCATCGCGTTCGCCGCGACGAGCACCCAGAGCAGCAGGTAGCCGTACTGGGCACCCGCCGTCAGGTTGGCCGCGACGTTGCCGGGGTCGACGTACGCGATCGCGGCGATGAAGGCCGGGCCGAGCAGTACACCGCGGGGTCTCGGGTGGGCGGGGGCGCGGCGGTCGTCGACCCGCGCCTCCTCGGTGTCCGTCGGTCGTGCGTCATCTGTCGCCATACGACGACCCTACACAAAGTTCGGTGACCCGAACTTTCACTCTCGGCACAGAGAAATGCCCGGGTCGAGACCCGGGCATCACTCGTGCGTCCGTGCGGTGAGGACCTACTGCGTGGCGACGGTGATCGTCGCGACGCCGACGAGCAGCTCGTCGGGCACCAGGTCCGTCTCGAACGTGGTGTTCAGCAGCTCGGCCGCCTCGGAGCTGACGTGGACCGTCGTGCCCTCGAGGACGGCGTCGGTGCCCTCGGTGCGTAGCGGCTCGAGCGTGCCGCCCCAGAGGTTGAAGAGGTAGGCGTGCCCGGCGGCCGGCTCGCCGTTGACCGAGACGTCGCCGTAGAGCTTCGAGGCACCGGGGTCGATGTCGAAGTTCGTCAGCTCGACGACCGTGTCGCCCGAGCTGAGGCTGATGCCCGAGCCGTCGTGCTGGATGTCGCCCTGCACGTACGGCCGCACCTCGCCCTCGGGGTCGTAGTACGAGACGTTGCCGCCCGTGATCGGGAACGAGAACGCGCCGTCGGCGAAGGTCGCGTCGCCGACGGGGGCCGGCGTGAGACCGAGCAGCGTGAGCGCGCTGGTGAAGCTCTCGTCGACGGCGACCTGCGTGTCGACGCCGCCGCTCAGATCGGGCACGACGGCCAGCGGGGTGGCCTCCGATTCGGGCAGCTCGGGGTTCTCGCGGTGGATCGGGGCCGTGTTGTTGCTCTCGGAGTCCGACGTCGAGTAGCACGCCGTCAGCGAGAGGGCGAGGCCGCCGGCGACGGCGACACCGAGGACGGTGCGGACGAGTGACGGGCGTGAGGTGAGGCGCATGGTGGTTCCTTCGTTCGGTCGGGTCGAGCTAATCACACCTGGTCGGACGGGATGAAACGGTCGACCTTGCGGTGCCAGCGCTGCCCGAGCAGGCCGCCGAGCACGGCGCCGACGAAGCTCAGCACCACGACGAGGCCGATGAACACGATCGACTCGATCGACATGGCCGAGGCGTCCGTCGCGCCGTCCGCTGCGGTCGCGCCGCCCAGCGACGAGAAGTCCGCGCCGAGCGACACGTAGGCGACGACCGCGAGGATCAGCCCCACGACGACACCCCAGAGCCAGGTGGCCAGACCCTGCTTGAAGCCCGAGAAGCGGGCGACACGCGAGGCGGTGAACCCGCCGATCAGGTAGCCGAAGAACACGACGGCGAGCACGACGACGGCGGTCACGATCGACAGCACGTCGCCGTTGTCGGTGGCGAACCGCTGCATGCCGGTGAAGGCGTTCGACGAGCCGTCGGCCGATGCGGCGACCCAGGCGCCGACGATGCCTCCGTAGATCGCCATGATGACGAAGCCGAAGCCCGTGGCGGCGAACCAGCCGAGCAGACCGGCGCCGAAGCGGATGCCGCTGAACTCCTCCTTCTGCTGCGTGAGCAGATCGCGACGGACGGCCACGTGGTTGATCCCGCCGTCGGCGACGAGCGGGTACGAGCCCGTGCCGGGCTGAGCCGGGTACGAGGCGGAGCCCTGAGTCGGGCCGGCGACGGTGGGGGCGTCGTCGCGCGAACGCGAGCCGTGCTCCGCAGCCGAGGAGGCGCGGGTCGGGTCGGACGCGATCGGCGCGACCACGGTGGGGGCGTCTCCGTCGCGGTCGGTGCGGTCGGTGCGGTCGTCGCCCGCGGTGCGGTCGCGGTCACGGTCGCTCGCGTCGCCGCGCGAGGCCTCGGCGGCACGGAGGGCCTCGTCGTCGTGCAGCGTGCGGCGCTGGTTGTCGTCACCGCTCGTGGCGGACCAGGCGCGTGCGGGCGGAGCCGTGGGGGCGACCATCGGCGGCACGGCCGCGGTCGGCGCGTCGGCGTCGCGGGTGTCGCGGGTGCCGTCGTCGTCGCGTGCGTCGGCGGGGACGGGCTCGATGACCTCGGTCTCGCCGTCGCGGGCGCTGCCGTCACGGTCGCCATCGCGGACGTCACCGTCGCGGTCGCGGACGTCACTGCCGTCGCGGTCGGCGGCCACCGGCGCGGCGAACGGGTCGTTCGAGGGCACGGGCGCGCCGGCCTCCGAGGCGTCGGCGGGGGCGGTCGCCGGGAACGCCGGGGCGCCGAAGTCGACGGCGGGCGCGTCGGCCGGTGCGGACGCCCCGCGGTCGTCGTAGGCGCCGTCCGACTCGTCTCGGCGGTCCTCCGGGGCGACCGCGGGCTCGCGCGGTGTCGTCTCGTCGGCGTCTCGGTCGTGGTCGGGGCGGTCGCTCCCGGGAGTGCGTGCGTCCGTCATGTCAGGCTCCTCGTACGTCGTAGCCCGTGGTCCGGGCCCTGTGATCCTCCTGAACGGTACGCCCCGCGGGCTCCCGAGGCCGGGAGGCCCGCCCGACCGAGGGAGGACTCCGCACCGGGGCGACCGGTAGCGTGGTGCCGACCGACGAGCGAACCGAAGACGAGGACGTCATGACCGACACCGCCGACAGCACTCCGACGGGGGCCATCCCCACGCAGACCCCCGGGTCGTCCGACCGTGCGGCGCGCCGCCGGCCGAACCCCGACATCGCCCGTTCCTGGCTGCTGGTGCCGGGCACGGCGCCCGACCGCTTCGACTCCGCGGCCGCCTCGCGCGCCGACCAGATCGTGCTCGACATCGAGGACGCCGTCGACCCGGCCCGCAAGCCCGCCGCCCGGGCCGACGTGGTGTCGTGGCTGCGCGACGGCGGCAGGGCCTGGGTCCGCATCAACGACCACTCCACCGAGTTCTGGTCGGACGACGTCGACGCGCTGCTCGGACTCCCGGGTCTGCAGGGCGTGATGCTCGCGAAGACCGAGGCCCCGGAGGACGTCACCGAGACCTTCGACCGGCTCGGCGGCTCGCTCCCCGTGCTGGCGCTCGTCGAGTCCGCCCTCGGCATCGAGGAGAGCCCCGCGATCGCGAAGGCCCGCGGCGCCTACCGCCTCGCGTTCGGCAGCGGCGACTACCGCCGCGACACCGGCACCAGCGCTGACGACCTGGCGATGGCCTACCCCCGATCGCGCCTCGTGGTCGCCAGCCGCATCGGCGGTCTGCCCGGCCCGATCGACGGTCCGACCGTCGGCAGCAGCCACCCGGTGCTGCGCGAGCAGTCGTCGGTCGCCGTCGCCCTCGGCATGACCGGCAAGCTCTGCCTCGACGTCGAGCAGCTGCCCGTCATCAACGAGGTCATCAGCCCCACGCCGTCGGACGTCGCCTGGGCGCAGGACTTCCTGGCCGACTTCGAGAGCCGCGGCCGCGTCATCCGCGACGGCAGCGACCTGCCCCGCCTGGGCCGCGCGCAGAAGATCGAGAAGCTCGCCTCGGCGTTCGGCGTGCTGCCCTCGAGCTGACCCGCCGATCCACAGACAGAAGGAGGCGCACCCACCCGGGCGCGCCTCCTTCTGTCTGTCCGGACGCTTGACAGACGATAGTCGGCGACATATCTTTGACGCATCGCGACACGTTGTCACGAGCAGACCACATCCCCGAGAGGAGTACCCCATGGGTACCGACACCATCTTCGAGAACGACGGCGACCCTCGTCGCCACCACCATGACTCCGACGAGCGCGGCGCGACGTCCGGCTCCGACCCGTTCGGCCACGGCTCCGGCGGTCGGGGTCGCTTCGGTCGGCCCTTCGGGCGCGGCTTCCGCCCCGGCCAGGGCTTCGGCGGCTTCGGCCCCGGCGGCCCCGGGTTCGGCGGCCCCGGGTTCGGCGGCCCCGGCTTCGGCCCGGGTCGCGGCGGGCGTGGCCGTGCCCGCCGCGGCGACGTGCGCCTCGCCATCCTGTCGCTGCTCGCCGACGCCCCGTCGAACGGCTACGGCCTGATCAAGTCGATCGCCGAGCGCACCGACGGCGCCTGGAAGCCGAGCCCCGGGTCCGTCTACCCGACGCTGCAGCAGCTCGTCGACGAAGAGCTGATCGTCTCCGACGAGGCCGCGTCGAAGAGCGTCTTCAGCCTCACCGACGCCGGCCGCGCCCACGTCGCCGAGCACTCCGCCGAGATCGAGAAGGCGTGGGCCGCGACGGCCGACGACGCCAGCGACTCCGACCGCGAGTTCCAGACCAGCCTGATGAAGCTGATGGGCGTCGTGAAGCAGTTCCACCACGACGGCAGCGAGGCGCAGCGCGTCGCCGCCACCGCGAAGCTGGACGAGACCCGGCGCGCGCTCTACGCGATCCTGGCCGACTGACCCGCGCCGCGCCTCCTCGGCGGCGGGCGCGAGCCCTCGCGGCACGGGCTCTCGGAGCACGGGCTCTCGGCGGGCGCGCAAGGTGCCGTGCCAGAATCTCGCGCCGTGACCGACTCGACCCCGCGCCCGCCCCTGCCCGACGACATGTCGCAGGCGGTCACCGTGCGGAGAGACGACGACGTCGCGCCGAGTCTCGCCAGCCCGTGGCGTGAGGTCCGCATCGACTTCGTCGTCCCCGAATCGTCGGCGGCCGCGGCAGGGGAGGTCCGGCGGCTGCTGCCCGAACCCGAGCTGCACTGGGCGCCGGGGCTGCGACGGGGCACCCTCGCCGTGCTGCCGCACCCCGCCGCGCTGACCCGCGTGCTGCTGAGCTGGGAGTGGACCGTCGCCGCGGCGGACTTCTCGGTGCACTCGTTCGACGACGCACCGTTCTCCGCCGACGAGAGGGCGGCACTCGAGAGCTGGCTGCGCAGCGCCGCTGCGCGCCTGCAGCTGCTCGACGGCGCGCTCGAGGCGGCCGTGGAGCGGGCCGTGACCGACGTGGCGTCCGGCAGCGACCGGAGCGCGCCTCCTGCAGGGGTCCCCGACGGGCCGGTGGTCGGAGCCGTCCTCGGCACGCGGGTCGCCGTGCCCGACGCCCGTTCGGCGCACCCGCGGGTCGACGTCGCACTGCCCGACGGGGCCGACCCGGGGTGGGAGGTCTTCGTCGACGCCGTCGACGGCGAGCGACTCGGCTATCGCCGCACCCTCGACGACGACGGCGAGCCCTACGCGTTCAGCTATCTCGTCGCCGACCATGTCGACGACGTCTCACCCGACGACCTCCGGCACTGGCACGATCAGCACATCCACCGGCAGCTGCTCGCCGACGACGTGCGGCAGGCCTACGTGCACCTGCTGGCGGGTCTCGACGCGCCCGCATCGGTGACGTACTCGGGCTGACAGCGGCCCGGCGACCCGGCGACGGACCCGACCCCGTCGATCCCGTCGGCCCCGTCGCTACGGGCGCTCGTCGACGATCGCGACGAACCGGCTGCCGACGCCGGCGACCTCGCGACGGGCGAGCCCGGGCTGAGGGTCGGGGAGCTCGTCGACGCCGTGGTCGTCGCAGCTGAGCCAGGTGTAGTCGGGCCACCACTTCTTGGGCCGGGCGGCCTCGTGGAACCCGCAGACGACGCAGGCGAGGTCGACCCAGACCGGCTTGCCGGTGCGGTTGGCACGCGACTGCACGAGCCAGGCTGGCGGCGACTTCTCGAGCTCGACCAGCTCATCGACGGTCAACCGGGCGGGGATGCCGTGCCGCTTGGCCATCTCGAGCGGGATGTCGAGTTGCAGGGCGGCGTCTCGTCGCGTGATCACGGCACCCACCTTAAGCGACCGACGACCGCGACGCAGCACCCGTGAGGCGGTCGGCGCTCAGGCGAGCACCCGCTCGAAGCAGATCGACGTCGGGATGGTCGTGATGTATGGCTCGTAGGTCGGGATCGGAGTCCAGCCGACCTTCTCGTAGAGCGCGACGGCGTCGGGCTGACGGTCGCCCGTCTGCAGGATGAGCCGTCGAGCCCCGGCGGCGCGGCCGATCGAGTCGAGCTCGGCCATGATGAGCCGACCGATGCCCCGGCCACGACGGGCGCCGTCGACGATGACCCTCTTGACCTCCCATTCGCCGTCGCGGTCATAGAGAACGGCGTGCCCGACGGCCTCTCCGTCGTCGGCCACGACCAGCACGGTCGCTCGGACGTTCTCGGGGTGGACCGTCAGTGCGGCGTCACGGGCCGCGGCCTTCTCGGCGGGCTCGTGGGGGTCGCGGCCGACCGAGTAGACGGCCGTCATCTCGGCGTCCATGCGGGCGCGGAGCTCGCAGGCGCGGGGGTCGTCGTAGTCGACGCGTTCGAGGTGGAGGGGAGGGAGCTCGGTACGGGGTGCGTTCGTCACCCGACGATTCTCCTCCTTCTCGCGCCTCCTCCGTGCCGCCGAGGAGGCGCGGTTCGAGTCCGCGAGGAGGCGCGGGTCGAGCCCGCGAGCGGCGACTAGCGGAGGCTGACGCCTCGTGCCGACATGAACGGCACCGGGTCGGTCGAGCCGCCGTTGATGCGCGTCTCGAAGTGCAGGTGGCAACCGGTCGAGTTGCCGGTGGAGCCGACGAGGGCGATCAGCTGACCGGCGGCGACCGACTGGCCGTTCGCGACTCGGATGCCGCCGTTGACGATGTGTCCGTAGGCGGTGCTGACGCCGCCGCCGTGGCTGATGCGGACGTAGTTGCCGTACCCGCCGTAGTAGCCGGCGTAGCTCACGGTGCCCGACGACGCGGCGTAGATCGGGGTCGAGCAGCCCGGTGCCAGGTCGACGCCGTCGTGCAGCTTGTAGACGCCGGTGACCGGGTTGATGCGATAGCCGTAGGGGCTCGACATGTAGCCGCCGCTCGGGCGGACCCAGCCGCCACCGCCGCCACCGCCACCGCCACCGATCGAGGGGGCCGGGGTCGAGGGTCGGCTCGGCGCCGGGGCCGACGGGGTCGGGGCGCTCGGGCGGGCGGCTGCTGCGGCCTGAGCGGCTCGAGCGGCCTCGGCCGCTGCGGCGGCAGCCTGCTGCTGCTGACGCTGCAGCTCGGCGGCGACCCGGGCGGCCTCCTCTTCGCGGGCCTTCTTCTCGGCGGCCAGACGCTGGCGCTCGGCCTCGACGCCGGCCTCGTAGTCCTGCTGGGTCTTGGCGGTGGTGTCTTGCAGCACGGCGAGCTGGGCCTGCAGGGTCGCCTCGTTCTCCTGCTGCGCGGTGACGGCGGCGAGGGCGGCGTCCGACGCGGCCTGCGCCTCCTGCATGGAGCTCTCGGCGTCGTTCCGCAGACCGACCAGCGCCTTCTCGGCGACGGCGGCCTGATCGCTCAGCGACGCGGCGACGTTGCGGTCGGTGACCGCCTGCTCGCGGATTCCGTCGGCCTGCTCGGTGATCTTGCTCATCGCGCCGAGGCGGTAGAGCAGATCGCCGGCACCGGCCGAGTCGCCGACCAGCTGGGTCGAGACGTCGCCGCCGCCGGTGCGGGCGAGCTGAGCCGAGACCTGACCGGCCCGCTGCTCGCTCTGGTCGGCGACCCTGTTCTGCTCGTCGACCTGCTTCTGAAGCTCAGCCAGCTTCGATGCGGCCTCGTCGGCGTCGCTCTGGGCCGCTTCGAACTCGGCGCCCTTCGCCTCGGCCTCGGCCTGGGCGTTCGCGGCGTCGCTCTGCAGCTGGCCGAGCAGCGACTGGAGCTCCCGGATCTGAGCGGCCTTGGTGTTCTCGTTCGCGACCGCGGCTCGGACGTCGTCCCAGCTCGGGTACGTCGCGGCCTTCGCCGGCGAGGCGCCCATCACCGTCCCGCTGACCACGAACGCCAGGGCGAGCAGCACCGTCAGGACGGCGGCGGGCAGGCTCCGGAGGTGGGAGGCGGACGCGGGGGAAGTCACGGAGGTGGAACCAATCTCGAAGTCGACACCGGTACGGGGAGGCAGGAAGCGACCGCACGAAGTCCGGGGAACCCGCTCAGCCTAAGTGCCAGACCACCGAAGGGTAAAGCCTGGGATGAATGTTGACGCAGGGCGGCCTGTCCCCAATCGGGGTGTCTCATGCGTTCACACGAGTCACACGAGTCACACCCGTTCGCCGAGATGTACCCCGCGGTGTCCCCGCAGCGGCACCTGGGAGGGCAGGAGGCGCGGGCCGGGTCAGACCGTCGGGCGGCCGCTCGGCTCGTCGTCGCGGTAGGCCGAGTTGAGGCGTCCGAGCGACTCGGCGAGGGCCGCGACGTCCGCGGCCTCCCACCCCTCGAGGCGGGCGGCGAGAGCCTCGCGATTGGCCTCGATCGATCGGGCGAGGAGCGAGAGCCCGGCCTGCGTGACCGACAGCGCGCGCCCTCGTCGCGGCTCGCGGTCGTCGTCGCCCTGGATGAGCCCGAGCTCGGCGAGGTTCGCGAGCTGCCGCGACACCGTCGACCGGTTGAGCGAGAACTCGGCCGCGAGGTCGATGGCCCGACGACCCGGCTCGGCCGCGATGACGTCGAGCAGCGAGTGCTCGACGAAGGTCAGCGGCGAGCTGCGACGACGCGCCCGGGCCACGGCCCGGCGCGAGACCAGCTCGAGCTCGGCGTAGACGTCGTCGATGCCGGTCGGTGCGGGGTCGGTCACGGTCCGAGCCTAGGCCGCACGGGCGCGACTCGGATCGGGCGGGCAGACTGCGGCCATGGCGACGACGCGGAACTGGTCAGGCACCCTCACGTACTCCGCCTCGCGCATCGTCAGGCCCGAGTCCGTCGCCGAGCTGCAGGAGGCGGTGGCCGGCTCGACGCGGATCCGCGCCCTCGGCACCCGCCACTCGTTCAGCGACGTCGCCGACGGCACCGGGGTGCTCGTGTCGACCACGGCCCTCCCCCTCGACCTCGTCGTGTCCGCCGACCGCCGGTCGGCGACCGTGGGCGCGGGCGCCACGTACGGCGCCGTGGCGCAGGCGCTCGAGGCCGAGGGTCTCGCCCTCGCGAACATGGGGTCGTTGCCGCACATCTCGGTCGGCGGCGCCGTCTCGACCGGCACGCACGGCTCGGGTCGTCGGCTGCAGAGCCTCGCCGGCTCGGTCGCCGCCCTCGAGATCGTGGGCCCCGACGGTGCGATCCGCTCGGTGCGGCGCGGCGACGCGGAGTTCGCCGGCAGCGTCGTCGCGCTGGGGGCGCTGGGGGTCGTGGTCCGCATCACCCTCGACGTCGAGCCGTCGTACCGCATGCGGCAGGACACCTTCGTGGGGCTGCCCTGGTCGAGCGTCGACGACCACCTCGTCGAGGTCATGTCGGCCGGGGCGAGCGTCTCGTTCTTCCATGAGTTCGACGACCGCATCCGCGAGGTGCTCGTGAAGTCCCGGGTGCCGGCCGATGCGCACGACGTGACGGTGCCCCGGCGGCTCTTCGGCGCCTCCCGGGCTCCGGTCGACGAGCACACCGAGGTGACGGGCGGCTCGCAGACGCCGATGGACGGCAGCGTCGGCGCGTGGCTCGACCGGCTGCCCCACTTCCGCCTCGATGCCACGCCGTCGAACGGGTCCGAGCTGCAGAGCGAGCACTTCGTCGCACTCGGCGACGGTGCGGTGGCGCTGCGGGCCGTCCAGCTGCTCGGAGACGACCTCCGCCCGCACCTGCACACCTGCGAGACCCGCACGGTCGCCGGCGACGACCTGTGGTTGAGCCCCACCCCCGTCGACAGCCTCGCCATCGCGTTCACGTGGCGGAAGCACCCCGTCGAGGTGGCGGCCCTCGTCGAGCGGGTCGAGGAGGCGCTGCGTCCCTTCGCACCGCGCCCGCACTGGGGCAAGCTGACGTCTCTCCCGCCCGCGTCGATCGTCTCGCGGTATCCGCGGTTCGGCTCGTTCGTCGAGCTGATGCACGACGTCGACCCGGGTGGCACGTTCCGCAGCCCCTACGTGGACCGACTGCTCGGCTAGAAGCCCTCGCCGGTCGGGTCGGCGTCGGTATCGTCGTCGAGCTCGGGGCCGCCGACCGGGGCGCCCTGCCAGGCGACGAGCCGCCAGCCCGACGCCGGATCGCCCTCGAGCACGACGACACCGGTGTTCTCGAGCGGATGCTGCGCCACGAACTCGGCGGACCCGTGCGATCGGGAGCCGCACCAGCCGCGGATCGCGGCACCGTGGCTGACCACCGCGACCGTCTCGTGACCCGAGGCGACGGCGCCCGCCACGGCGGCGTCGAAGCGGGCGAAGAACTCGTGGCCGTCTTCGGAGCCGGGCAGCCGACGGTCGAGATCGCCGGACACCCACGACACGACGGCGCCCAGGTAGTTCGACACCGCGTCGTGATCGCTGCGCGCCTCGAGCTCGCCGGCGATCACCTCACGGAAGCCGGCGACCTCGATCGGCTCGAGGCCGAGCGCTGCGGCGAGGGGTGCCGCCGTCTCGTGCGTGCGTCGCAGCGTGCTCACGTAGAGGGCGCCGATGGACTCGTCGGCGAGCGCCGCGGGCACCGCTGCGGCCTGCCGTCGACCGAGGTCGGTGAGACCCGGGCCGGGTGCGGCGGTGCCGAGTCGGCCGACGACGTTGTCGGGGGTCTGACCGTGGCGGATGAGGAGGAGGCGCATGCCGACCACCCTAGAGGGGGCCTCCGACACTCCTCAGCGGCGGTCGGTGGAGGTGGCGCCGGCCACCGCGTCGGCCGCGGCGCGCTCGCGGCGGCCCCGCAGCACGCTCCGCAGCCCGGCGATCAGGACGGGTGTCACCGAGAGCAGTACGAGCACGATCGCCCACACGTCCACGTGGTCGCGGATCAGCGGGATGCCGCCGAGCAGCGAGCCGAGCACCACCATGCCGACGGCCCACACGAAGGCGCCGACGACGTTGAAGAGGAGGAACTTCGGGTAGCGGTAGCCCGCCGTGCCCGCCGCGAGGGGCACGTAGGTGCGGACGATCGGGACGAACCGGCCGAGGATCAACGAGACGCCGCCGTACTTGGCGAAGAACGCCTCGGCCTTCTCGAGGTGCGCCGTCTTGAGGATCCGCGCGTCGGGCGTGAACCAGCGCCGGCCGAAGCGGTTGCCGAGGAGGTACCCGACCTGGTCGCCGAGGAACGCCGCGACGAAGGCGCAGAGCGCGATCGTCCAGACCTGAAGGCCCAGGGCCTCGTGCAGCAGCCCGGCGGTGAAGAGCAGCGAGTCGCCGGGCAGGAACGGGAACAGCACCCCCGACTCGATGAAGATCATGATCGAGATCCCGGCGAGGGCCCACGGCCCGAGCGCGGGCAGCAGCGACTCGGGGTCGAAGAGCAGGAATCCGCCCGAGGCGGCGGGCAGGGCGGAGGCGAGGAGGGAGGCGGTGGTCACCGGAGGACTGTAGCGTCCGCGCCTCCGGACACCGCGCCTCCTCGTCCCTTCGGAGGACTCCCGCCCCGCCCGATCTCGTCCGCCCGAGGGATATCGCCCGTGAGGGCCGGCTCCTAGGCTGACCTCTGGACGAGGCCGCCGCTGGCGGCCCCACGACCTGCGACAGAGGAGACATCCCACCGATGATCGAAGCCCATGGCTTGACCAAGAGGTACGGCGCCAAGCTCGCCCTCGACGACGTGTCGTTCACCGTCAGGCCCGGTCTCGTGACCGGGTTCCTCGGACCGAACGGCGCCGGCAAATCGACCACGATGCGCATGATCGTCGGGCTCGACCGGCCGACGGCCGGCTCGGTGACGGTCAACGGCCGTCGCTACGCCGACCACACCGCACCCCTGCACGAGGTCGGCGTGCTGCTCGACGCCAAGGCCGTGCACAGCGGCCGCTCGGCGGCGGACCACCTGCTCGCCATGGCGGCGACCCACGGCATCGGCAGATCCCGCGTCAAGGAGGTCATCGCCCTGACCGGTCTCGAATCGGTGGCGAAGAAGCGCGTCGGCGGCTTCTCGCTCGGCATGGGGCAGCGCCTCGGCATCGCGGCGGCCCTGCTCGGCGACCCGGCCACGGTCATCCTCGACGAGCCCGTCAACGGCCTCGACCCCGAGGGCGTCGTCTGGGTGCGCACCCTGGCGCGGCACCTCGCGGGCGAAGGGCGCACCGTGTTCCTCTCGTCGCACCTGATGAGCGAGATGGCGCAGACCGCCGACCACCTCATCGTCCTCGGCCGGGGCCGCGTGCTCGCCGACTCCCCCGTCAGCGACGTCATCGCCCAGGCCTCGGGCGAAGCCGTGCGCGTCCGCAGCCCGCGGGCCGACGACCTCGTCCGACTCGCGCAGACGCACGACGTCGCCGTCACCCCCGTCGAGCCCGGCCTCGTCGAGCTGCGCGGCATCACCGCCGAGCGCGTCGGCGAACTCGCCGCCTCGTCCGGCATCGTCCTCCACGAGCTGACCCCGCTGGTCCGCTCGCTCGAAGACGCCTACATGACCCTGACGCAAGACTCGGTCGACTACCACGCCGGAGGCGCGCCCACCACGGCCGCGTCCCCCACCACCGAAGGGGCCCAGCGATGAGCACCAGCGCTCCCACCAGACAGTCCCGCCAGCGCTCGGCCGGGGGCGGGGTCACCTTCGGGGGCGTCCTGCGCTCCGAGTGGATCAAGCTCCGGAGCCTCCGCTCCACCGTGTGGTGCTTCGCCATCATCGCCGTGCTGATCATCGGATTCGGGACGCTGTTCAGCGCCGTCGCCTCCGGCTTCGAGGGCATGGAGTCCACGCCCGAGCAGCAGCAGTCGCTCGCGGCGTCGGTCACCACCATCGGCGTCGCCTTCGCGCAGCTGGTCGCCGCCGTGCTCGGCGCGCTGATCATCACAGGCGAGTTCGGCACCGGCATGATCCGCTCGACCTTCGCCGCCGTGCCCCGCCGCACCCCGGCGCTCATCGCGAAGCTCATCATCGTGGCCATCGGCACCTTCGTCGTCTCGGCCATCAGCCTCGCCATCACGTCGCTGCTCGCCGTGCCCCTGCTGCGCGGCGTCGACATCGAGCTCGACCTCGCCGACGGGAAGTACTGGCTCTCGATGCTCGGCGCGGCCGCCTCGGTCGCGTTCATGGCCATGATCGCGTTCGGTCTCGGCATGATCATCCGCAACAGCACGGGCGCCATCGCTGCGGCCATCGGAGTCGTCTTCGTGGTGCCGATCCTGTTCTCGATCGCCATGGGCCTCGTCTCGGGCACCTGGGTGTACTCGCTCAACGAGTTCATCCCGCCGACCGCCGCCTCGCGGATCTACGAGTACGTGGTCGACGGCAGCTCTATGCTGACCGCTCCCGCCGTCGACGGAGCGATCCGCCTCGAGCCCTGGCAGGCGCTGCTCGTGCTCGTCGGCTGGGTCGTGGCGCTGTTCGCGGCCGGGCTCGCCCTCGTCAAGCGCCGCGACGTCTGACCCACCCGCACCGCGCCTCCTCGGCGCTCTGGACGGTCCGGTTCGACCCATCCTCACGGATCGGGAAGAACCGGACCGTCTCGTGCGTTCGGACGCACAGGCACACCCGCCGTCACCCTCGAGGAGCCCCATTTGACCAGCGCGACATCCCCGGCGACGACCACCGAGCCCCTCGACGACGACGGGACGGCGGCGCGCAACAAGCTCGTCATCGGCCTCCTGCTCGTCTCGGCGTTCGTCGTCATCCTGAACGAGACGATCATGGGCGTGGCCCTGCCGAGCCTCACCCGCGACCTCGACATCACGGTCACGGCCGGCCAGTGGCTGACCACCGGCTTCATGCTGACGATGGCGGTCGTCATCCCGATCACCGGGTTCCTCCTGCAGCGGTTCAACACCCGACCCGTGTTCATCACGGCCATGAGCCTGTTCAGCCTCGGCACCGCCATCTCGGCCGTCGCACCCGGGTTCGGCGTGCTGCTGCTCGGCCGCGTCGTCCAGGCCTCGGGCACGGCCATCATGATGCCGCTGCTCATGACGACGGTGCTCACCCTCGTGCCGCCGGCGACCCGCGGGCGCACGATGGGCAACATCTCGATCGTCATCTCGGTCGCTCCGGCGATCGGACCGACCATCTCGGGCGTCATCCTCAGCGTGCTCGAGTGGCGCTTCATGTTCATCCTCGTGCTGCCCATCGCGCTCGCCGCGCTGGCGCTCGGAGCGGCCCGCGTGAAGAACGTGACCACACCGAAGAAGGTGCCGCTCGACGTGCTGTCGGTGATCCTGTCGGCCTTCGCCTTCGGCGGCATCGTGTTCGGGCTCAGCTCGATCGGCGAGGGCGCCGAGGCGGCCGTGCCGGCGTGGGTGCCGCTCGCCGTGGGCGCCGCCGCGCTCGTCGTCTTCGTGCTGCGTCAGCGTTCGCTGCAGCGCCACGACCGCGCCCTGCTCGACCTGCGCACCTTCTCGTCGCGCACCTTCACCATCTCGGCGACCGTGCTCGGCATCGGCATGATCGCCCTGTTCGGCACGTTGATCGTGCTGCCGATCTACCTCCAGAACGTGCACGGCCTCGACCCGCTGTCGACCGGTCTGCTGCTGCTGCCCGGCGGGCTCGTGCAGGGGCTGCTGTCGCCCGTGGTCGGTCGCCTGTTCGACAAGCACGGCCCCACCGTCCTGCTGGTGCCCGGCACCATCCTGGTCAGCGCCGTGCTGTGGTTCATGTCGACCGTCTCGGAGGCGACCCCGATCCCGATGATCCTCGGCGCGCACGTCGCCCTCAGCATCGGACTCGCGTTGATGTTCACCCCGCTCTTCACGTCGGGGCTCGGCTCGTTGCCGTCGAACCTGTACTCGCACGGCAGTGCGATCGTCGGCACGGTGCAGCAGCTGGCCGGCGCAGCCGGGACGGCGGTGTTCATCACGGTCATGACCCTCGCGACGACGGCCGCCGCGCGCGGTGGCGTGGTCGACGTCGCCGCGACCGGCGCTGGCGTGCGGGCGGCGTTCCTCGTCGGAGCGATCATCTCGGTGTTCGCCGTCGTCGGAGCGTTCTTCGTCCGCCGCCCCGCACAGGACGCCCCGCCCGTCGCGCACTAGCCCCGCCCCTGGCGCCCCGTGGCCTCGCTCACGGGGCGCCGGGCCCCTGGCGGAGCGCCCGCCCGGGCGCCCCGGGCGTGGCGCGCCCTGTCTGTGACGCCCCGCCTCCCCCAGCGCCGCTCACCCCGTCGCCGCCTCCGCCTCCCCCAGCCCCGCTCACCCCGTCGCCGCCTCCGCCTCCCCCAGCCCCGCTCACCCCGTCGGCGCCTCCGCCTCCCCCGCGCCGCTCGTCCGTCGGCGCCTCCGCCTCTGCCGGCGCCGCTCACCCCGTCGGCAACTCCTGCTCCCTGCGGCGCCGCGGAACGGCGAGCCGCCAGTGTCTGCGCCCCCGCGGCCCGAGGACTCGCGGCAGGCAGGAGTTGCCGACGTGTGCGACGGGTCTCGGCCCTCCCGCGGTTGAGATCAGAGCATCGATCGCCGCTGCCGTCTCCTCCCACGTGTCGCGCACCATCAGCGTGCCCGCCCGGAACGGGATGCGGCCCTCGCGCGCGATCGCGGCGTCCTTGAGGCGGTCCTCGTGGAACCTCTCCTCGTGGTGCTGCCGCCCGTCCGTCTCGAACCCGATGATCCCGTCGACGACCATGTCGATGATCCTCCGCGAACGTCCGACGGGCACCTGACGGCGCACATGGTGCCCGGCGCACCTGAGGCGAGTGCCGGCGGCGCTCTCGAGAATGCTCTCCGCGCCTCCCTCGCTCCACGCGACGAGGCCCGCTGCGTCGGCGTGTTTCCGAGACAGGACCTCCGCGGCATCGTCGTCATCGAGAACCACACCGGCCTGCCGGGCCCAGTCCACGAGGATCACGGCGTCTTCGAGTGATCGTGCCTCGACGACGGCCCTGGCGAGAGCGTCACGGGGGTCGACCGACCAGGCGGTGCCCCTCTCGCTGAGATCGAGCGGGTCCCAGACGACCCGGATGCCGCGACGCCGCCGGAGGCGCGAAGCCGTCTCGGGCACGGACACGGTGATCGGCGGGCGCGTCCACGCCCAGGCACCCAGCGCGTGGAGAGCCGCGGCCCCGGTCAGTCGCCCGCCGATGCTGACGGCCACGTATCGCGGATCGGTTCGGTCCCAGGTGGAGTACCAGCCCCTTCGGGGCCGTGTCACTCCTCGAGAGCGGACGGCGGCCGTGAGGTGCCGGTCGGTGGCTCCGTGAGCCACCAGGTCGCGCTTGTGCAGGAGGCCCCCGGCGGAGATGACGAGTTCGGCGATCGTGGTCATGCCGACACAGCGTGCCCAAGACCCGCCCGGCTCCGTGCCGAAGACCTCCGCACTGTGGAGAGACGGGGAATCGGCCCGTCTGGGGACGAGGGATCGACCACGCACGGCCTTCACCTGGGGATGACGAGACCCGACGCTGGCAACTCCTGCCTCCTGCGCACACGAGGGCAGCCGCCCGGCGAACGCACCGGCCGAGACGACCGCAGCCAGGAGTTGCCGACCAGCCGCCGGAGCGGAGTGCGGGTGTCGGACGCACCGTTCAGGTGCGCATCGGTACCGCCGCCCGGGTCGAGACCCAGAGGCCGGCGTCGGAAACTCCTGCTCGCTGCAGCACGTCACGGGGGCACGGCCTGTTCCGGCCCGTGCAGGCGACTGGAGGCAGGAGTTGCCAGCGGGGGCGGGGGCGCGGCGCGGGCAGGGGCGCGGGGCGGGGCGGGAGCGGGCGGGGGCGCCGGGGGCTAGGGGGTGGAGAGCTCGGGGGCTCCGAGGCGGAGACCGATGTCGATCAGGACTACGCGGCCAGCGAGCATCGGCCCGCTGCCGCGAAGGAGCCCCGCCTTGCGTCCGCCGAAGGTGACGGTCACGTCCGCCGGCAGCACCAGCTCGGCCGATCCGTCGTCGGGATGGAGGCCGCTGGGGAGGTCGACCGCGACCACCAGCGGACGCCCCAGCACCGGCCCCGAGGGCACCGGCCCACCAGCCCCCGGTCCCGCAGACCCCGCACCAGCCCCCTCCCCGCCGGACCCCGCACCCCCGCCCAGCGCCGCCACCACGCGCCGTGCGTCCCCTCGCAACCCGCCGCTGGCGCCCGTGCCCACCATCCCGTCGAGCACCACGTCGTACTCGCGCAGCAGTCCGGGCGCCGCCGCGGGGTCCGTCCAGGGGCCCAGCGCGTCGACCGTCGCGCCGGCGACCAGGGCGGCATCGAGCCCCGCCTCGTGCAGTCGCGATCCCGTGGGCACCACGGTCACCACGCCCCCGGGCACGAACTCCTGCGCCAGCGATGCGCCGGCGTAGAGGGCGTCCCCGCCGTTGTCGCCGCTGCCGACGAGCAGCAGGATCCGCGGGGCCGAGGAGGCGCGCAGCAGCCCGGACACGACCCCCGCGAGTCCGTCGGCGGCCCGCTGCATGAGCGGCTCCCCGGCCTCGAGCAGCGGCTTCTCGGCGGCACGGATCTGGGCGGCGGTCCAGGCATCGGTCATGCCTCCACTCTGCCCCTCGCCGCACGCGAGGCGCCGACTCGCCGCACGCGAGGCGCCGACACCCGCCCTGCTGCCAGACTGGACGGATGCGTGCTCAGGCGAACAACCCCGTCGACGGAACCGAGATCGCCTACGAGGTGGACGGCGACGGCCCTCCCCTGGTGCTGGTGCACGGCTCCGGCCTCTCGCGCGGCACCTGGCGCGGGCTCGGCTATCTGCGCGATCTGCAGCGCGACTTCACGGTGGTCGCGCTCGACATGCGGGGTCACGGCAAGAGCGGCAAGCCGCATGATCCCGCGTCGTACACGATGGACCTCCACCGCGGCGACGTCGAGGCCGTGCTCACCGCGACCGGGCTCGAGCCGGCGCACTACGTCGGCTACTCGTTCGGCGCCCGGATCGGCCTCTCGATCGCGGCCCACACTCCGCGGCTGCTGCGCACGCTGACGACGATCGGCGGCAGCTGGGCCCCCATGAACGGCAACATCGGCGCCACGTTCGCCCCCGACTGGCACGAGGCGCTCACCACCGGCGGCATGGCCCGCTTCGTCGACCGGTGGGGCGAGACCATCGGCCGTCCGATCGACCCCGAGACCCGTCTCGCCTTCATGCAGGACGACCCCGAGGCGCTGGCCGCCTTCTTCACCGCGGCCGAGACCGGCGGCGGCCTGACCGTCGACCAGCTCGACTCGGTGACCGTGCCCACCCTCCTGCTCGCCGGCACCCGCGACGTCGACCGGCACCGCGAGTCGCAGGAGGCCGCACGCCGCATGCCGGCCGCCGCCTTCTACTCGCTCGTCGGCCAGGATCACGCGTCGTCGCTTCTCCCCGTCGATCAGGTCACCGACCTGCTCCGCACCTATCTCGAGGCCGTCGACGCCTGACCGGGGCCGAGGAGGCGCGGCGAGAGCAGCCGAGGAGGCGCGACGCCGGCAGACAGGAACGCCCGCCGAGGAGGCGCGGTGCCGGCACGCGGCACGGGGTGCGCGGACAGCGTGCCGGGCTGCGAGAATGACGGGACCATGGGCATCAGTCGTCGCGCGTTCCTGACGGGCTCGCTCTCGGGCGCCGCGGTGCTCGTGCTCGCCGCCTGCACCCCCGACGCGCCCTCCCCCGCGCCCACGAGCGGCGCCCCGACGCCGACCGTCGATCCGACGGTGCCCGCCGGTCTGGCCGCGGCCGGGTTCCTCCGGAGCTCGTGGGCCGACGACGCGCTGTCCGGCGGGTCGTCGAGCTACCTCGCCACCGGGTCGACGATCACCGACCGTCTGACGCTCGCCGGGTCGCTCGACGACCGCCTGTTCTTCGCCGGTGAGGCCGTCGCCTCCCGTCACGCCGGCACCGTCTACGGCGCGAGGGCCTCGGGCTTCGACGTCGCCGACGAGATCGCGACGGTCGCCTCCGAGGGCGAGCGCGTCATCGTGATCGGCGCCGGCATCGCCGGGGCCACCGCCGCCCGCGCCCTGGCCGACCGGGGCTTCGACGTCGTGGTCGTCGAGGCCCGCGACCGGATCGGCGGCCGCATCCACACGGTCACCGACGACGACTGGCCCTTCGCCGTCGAGCTCGGCGTGTCGACCCTGTTCGGCGAGGCGGCTCCGGCGCTCGTCGGCGCGCTCGCCCTCGCGGGGGTCGACACCGTGCGCCTCCGCGAGACCAGCACCGGCACGAACCCGGGCACAGGCAGCGGCACGAGCACGGGCACCGCCCAGCTCGAGGCCCGCACCGCCGACGGAACGCCCACCGATCTGACGCAGGCCGTCGCGACGGCCCTGAGCACCGCCGTGTCCTGGGCCGAGAGCACCGACGGCCCCGACAGCGGCGCGACCGGCGGTGGAACAGGCGGCGGCAGCAGCACGGGCGCAGGTCGCTCCGCCCGTCAGGTCTTCGCCGAGTCCGGTGCCGACCGGGTCTCGACCACGCCCGATGCGACCGGGGTCTCCGACGCCGATCGTGTCGCGTTCCTCCTCGACCGCATCGTGCCAGCCCGGTACGGCGCCGAGGCCGGCGAGCTCGCGATGACGCAGGTCGGCGACGATCTGCTGCCTCTCGACGCGACCCTGGTCACCGGTGGCCTCGAGACGTTCGTCACGGGTCTGCTCGACGGCCTCGACGTGCTGCGCGGCAGCACCGTCGCCCGCATCCAGTACGGCGACCAGGGGGTGGGGCTCCGGCTCGCCACCGGAGAATCGCTGTCGGCCGACCGGGTCGTCTCGACCCTGCCGCTGGGTGTGCTCAAGCAGGGCGCCGTCGAGTTCGAGCCCGCCCTGCCCGCGGCCTACGCGTCGGCGATCGAGTCGCTCGGCATGGGCGACCAGGAGGTCCTCTGGCTGCGCTTCGACCAGGCCTTCTGGTCGACCGAGGCGACCGTCTGGGCCGTGCTCGACGACACGGCGAGCGACCGCCTGTTCGTCAACCTGCTGCCGGCGACCGGCGAGCCCGTCCTCGTCTCGCTGACCGGCGGCGACGCCGGGCGGGCCACGGCCGCACTCGACGACGACGAGGCGGTCACCGCCGCCCTCGCATCGCTGGCGCCCTACCTCGACCTCGTGTCGGCCTCGCCCGCACCCGGCGAGACCGGCGCGCCCGACGAGACCCCGGCACCCGACGAGACCCCTGCATCCGGCGAGGCGACCCCCGGCAGCTGAGTCGCGACCGACCGGCGGCCACCGACCGGCCTGCGCCGCGCCTCCGGCGAGAGACCGGCCCCGACCCTGATCGACGGGATCCGAGGAGGCGCGCCCGGCACCGCGGGCCGGTTCCGCGGACGAAGTCGGCTGAGTGCGACGAGCCCCACCGTCACACCGATGATGGTGCCGATGGCGATGCCGTTGTAGAGCACGAACTCGTCGGGCCAGCGCACCTGCGCGGGGTCGAGGAAGAAGTACGGGTACCAGCCGACCCGCGCACCGCGCCAGATCGTGAAGAGCCCCCAGACGATCGGGAACGGCAGCGCGGCGAGCACGAGGCGCCAGCGCACGCGCGTCCGCCCGGGAGCGAAGACCCAGTCGATCAGCACGAAGGTGGACAGGTAGAAGTGCAGCACCTGACTCGACCAGGGCACGCCGATCGTGTAGTTGTGACTGGCCGACTCGATGACGATCACGCCGTAGACCAGGCCCGACACGATGACGTACGTCGTCACGAGCGCGTGCAGCGAGGCGAACCACCGCGGCTCTGGCACCCCTCTGAGCATCAGCACACCCGAGACGGTCAGCACCACGACGTTGGCGATGTTGCTCTGCTGCGTGAAGTAGCTGAAGTAGTTGATGGTGCTGAAGGTGCTGAACCCGAGCACGTAGACGAAGTACGAGACGAGGGCCGCGAGCCCCGCGGCGGCGGCGGCCAGCCGGAGCACGCCCACGAGTCGTCGCACGTCGTCACACACTCCCAGGCCGTCGTCTCGAAAGGACCGAGCGTACTAGCGCCCCATGACAGAGGCCGGGCCGCCGCGCGAGATGCGCGGCGGCCCGGCCGGGCCCAGCAGGGGCTGCTTACGGGATGTAGTTGAACTCGTCGGGGTTCGGGCCCGTGCGCTCGTCCTTGTTCAGGGCCGTGATGGCCGTGACGTCGGCGTCGGTCAGCTCGAAGTCGAACAGGTCGAAGTTCTCTTCGACGCGCGAGCGGGTGACCGACTTCGGGAACACGATGTCGCCACGCTGGATGTGCCAGCGCAGCGTGACCTGCGCGGTGGACTTGCCGACGCGCTCGGCGATCTCGGTGATGGTCTCGTCCTTCAGGACGCCGCCCTGGGCGATGGGCGACCAGGCCTCGGTGTGGATGCCCTTCGAGACGCCGAACTCGCGGAGCGCGTCCTGCGTGAGGTAGGGGTGCACCTCGATCTGGTTGACGACCGGCACGACCGAGCCCTCGGCGAGGACGCGCTCGAGGTGCGGCTGCTGGAAGTTCGAGACGCCGATCGACTTGGCGCGGCCGCTGGCGTAGATCTCCTCCAGGGCCTTCCAGGTCTCGATGTAGTCGACGTCAATGCCGGGCAGGGGCCAGTGGATGAGGAACAGGTCGACGTAGTCCTGCTTGAGGGCGTCGAGCGTGCCGTCGAACGCCTTCAGCGCGTCGTCGCGCTTGTGGAAGCCGTTGTTGAGCTTCGAGGTGACGAAGATGTCGCTGCGGTCGAGACCGCTCTCGGCGATGGCCTCGCCGACGCCGGCCTCGTTGCCGTACATCTCGGCGGTGTCGATGTGGCGGTAGCCGACCTCGAAGGCGGTGAGCGTCGCGTCCTTCGTCTCGGCCGGGTCGACCTGGTAGACGCCGAACCCGAGCTGGGGGATCTGGATTCCGTTGTTCAAGGTGATGGTGGGGATCGTGGTCATGTCATAAGCCAACCACCGGGGCGGCTCGATGCTTCCAAGAAAGCCCCTGGTGCCTGTACCCCGGGTGTGTTACTGTCATGAGTCGCTTGGAACGGATCCTCTCTGATCGTTCCCGGAACAGCTCTGGCCGAGTCCACACCGTCCTCCTGATCCGAACAGCCCGACGACACCATCGGAGCCACCCCTCACGGGTGCTCACTCCTCCGATCGTCGTGACACGGGCCCGACCGGACACCGTCCGCACCGCCGTCGCATCACGACGGCCCACGCAAGCCGAGACGCTGCGTGCCGTAGAGCACATCGAAAGAACCGAACATGAAGAGCACCATCACCACCATCACGGGCACGGTCACGACCGTCCCGACCCTGACCACCGCCCGCCTCGTCGAGTTCGTCGTCGTCGACGCCCGCGGCGCCGAGTTCGCCGTCCGCGCCTGGAGCGACGTCGTGACCGACGCCGTCCGCGTCGGCGCCACCGTCACGGTCTCCGGCACCGAGGGCTGGGTCATCCCCGGTCGCAGCTGGCGCCGCGAGCCGAGCCGCACCATCGTGCAGGCCTACTCGGTCGACACGGCGGCACTGCTGCTCGCCGCCTGACCCCGCAGCCGGCGACCCCGGCACCCGGCCCGCCCCGCGGCGGCCGACACGCACGCACCGCCCGACCGGCTCAGCCGATCGGGCGGTTCTGCGTCGTCCGCGACTCGGACGGCCGCCCGCGACTCGGACGGCCGCCTGCGACTCGGAGGGTCGTCCGCGACTCAGGCGGTCGCGAGACCCTGCGCCCGCACCAGGATCGGCCGGTGGTCGGAGATGCCGGCCGGCAGCGTGACGATGTCGTCGATGGTGAGGCCGATGCTCGTCGCGAAGTCGAAGTGGCCCTTGACGTACCGGTAGCCGAGGTAGGTCGGCGTGTCGCTGCGGGTCAGGATGAAGCCGTCGCGCTCGATCCGCTTGCGCAGCCCCTGGTGGAACCACGGGTAGTTGAAGTCGCCCACCATCAGCATGGGCGCCCGCGGCGCCAGCGCCCGCATGAGTTCGTGCGCCGACGAGACCTGCTTGCGGCGCAGCCCGTTCGTGGCGGTCAGCGGAGCGGCGTGGAACGACCCGACCAGCACGTCGGTCTTCGACACGCGGTCGGCGAGGTGCATCGCCAGCAACCGCTCGTGGGCGGGCGACATGACCCGGTCGTGCATCGACTTCTTCAGGGCGTACACCTGCGAGCCGAGCAGCTCGAAGCGGTCGGGGCGGTAGTACGCCGCGAGTCCGAGCCGGTTGTTGCGCGTCGACGTCGCCAGCACGAGGTCGCCCAGCCGGTCGGGGATGTCGTTCGTGTCGGCCTCCTGCAGGCAGAGCACGTCGGCTCGGTGGTCGCGCGCCAGGCTTTCGATCTCGCCCTTCGCCGTGTGCTCGCGGAGGTTGTAGCTGATCACGCGCATCGAGTTGCCGTCTTCTTCTTTCACGGGGACCGAACCTAGCCCACCGATGTTTCGACGACGTGCAGATTCGGCACGATATTCGCTCCGGGGACGGCAGGAGGCGGTCCGCACCTCCTCTCGGAAGGTGCGGACCGCCTCCTGGTCACCGTCCGCGACCGGTTCTCGGCGCGGGCTGCCTCAGACTCAGCGCCAGCGCGGCCACCAGTGGTGGATCAGATCGCCGATGGCGTTCCAGATCCAGTCGATGATCGCCCCGAGGTTCCATCCGCCGCCGGGCGTGCCGGGCTCGGTGGGCGGCTCCTCGGGCTCGGCGCCCGAGGCGACGGTCACGTAGGTGACGGTGCCCGTGTCGCCGTACGAGACCCGACCCAGGTAGCTGGCGTCGTAGTCGAGACCGGACCACGACGTCGTGACCGTGGTGGTCTCGCCGAGCGCCGCCTCGATCGACGCGGGGTCGACGGAGAAGTCGCCGACGGCCTGGGCCGGATCGAGCAGATACGACGTCAGCGAGTAGCCGAGATCGCCGGCCCCCGAGTAGAAGTCGATCATCAGCACGTAGGAGCCCGCCTCGGGCGCCTCGACGTCGAGCTGCTCGTCGGCCGATCCCGTCGCCGCGTAGTCGACCAGCGTGTCGGGCTCGCCCGCCGCATCGGCCGAGTAGAGCAGCAGGTCGAGGTCGGCGGTGTCATCGGCGGAGTCGAGCACGAACCGGCCGTGCGTCGTGCCCTCGGCGATCGTCAGCGGCACGAGGGCGGGATCGCCGCCCGCGGTGCCCGAGCCGGTCGCGACGGCGCCCTTGGCGAGCCCCTCCGCAGCCAGCGGCAGCGACAGCGCGTCGCCGGCCGTGACGTCGAGCGAGGCCTCGCCCGTCGCGCCCTCGCCGGCCAGCTCGGACGCGACGTCGAGCTGCACGGGGCGGACGGCCAGGGGGCTCCGCACGTCGTGCGTGCCGTCGCTCCAGGTCAGGTAGCCGGTGGCGAACTCGTCGAGCGGCGCCGTCGTGCGGGTGAACTCGACCGTGTACTCCTTCCTCTCGCCGGCCGCGGCGAAGTCCAGCGTCGCGGGCGACACCTCGACCGAGACGCCGGGCATCTCGACCGGGGCGACGCTGTAGCTGCCCGCCTCGGTCGCCGTCACCGTGCGGGTGACCGTCGCGGTGCCCGCCAGCGAGCCGACGCTGATCGAGGGGAGGTTCATCGACGAGTCGGTGCCCTCGACCGTGTCGATCGAGTCGACGTAGGCCTGCCACTGCTCGGGGCCGTTCTCGTAGAGCAGACCCGGCTCGAGGAACCTCGTCGGGTCGACGTGACCCGCACCCTGGGCGAAGACGTCGCGACTCGGCTGACCGTCGGGTCCGACGAGGTCGTACGCGGTGGTCATCATGGCCGACTTGACCTCGTCGGGCGACCAGTCGGGGTGCGCGGTCGCCGAGAGGTAGAGCGCGGCGAGACCGGCGATGTGCGGCGACGACATCGACGTGCCCGACAGGAACTCGTACGAGCCCGCCTCGCCCGCGGCGTTAGCCCCGTCGGCGAGGATCGCGACGCCGGGCGCCGAGATGTCGGGCTTGAGCAGGTTGCCGCCGTCGGCCGTCACCGGACCGCGCGACGAGAAGCCGGCGATCTGGGGCGTCGCGGGCTCGGGCAGACCCTCGGGGTTGCCGTCGAGCAGCGTCACCGTGGCGCCCGCGGTGGCCGCGTAGGCGTGCAGCGCGGTGTAGCCCTCGGCGTCGACGTGGACCGTCGGGATGACGTGCTCGTCGAGGTCGACGGAGCTCGGGGTCTTGTTGACCAGCAGCATCCCGATGCCGCCGACCCGGTCGACCTCGGCGCTCTTGTCGGTGCGGCCGACCACTCCGCGGTCGCAGAGGACCACGGCGTCGTCGGGCACGAGCGCGGCGTCGAGCGTGCCCGGCGTGCAGAGCAGGGCGTCGGCGGTCGACGCCGAGGCCAGCTTCACCGCCTGCGAATCGACGAGCGTGCCGGTCAGGCCCTCGTCGCCGACGGGCACGGTGATCGATCCGCCCAGGTACGAGGTGCCGTCGCCCGTGCGGGCGGTGGCGGAGTAGCTCGGGATGGTGCTCGCGGCCACCGTGGTGATCCACGGCGCGGCGTTGTCGGCCGTCGTCTCGGACGGGCCGTCGTTGCCGGCCGAGGCGGCGACGAAGACGCCGGCGGAGGCCGCGCCGAGGAACGCCTGATCGGTCGCCGAGTAGGTGCTGGTCGCGCCGCCCCCGCCGATCGAGTAGTTGATGACGTCGACGCCGTCGGTGACCGCCGCCTCGATGGCGGCGATCAGGTCGAGGGTGGCGCAGCCGTCGTCTTCGGTCGAGACGCGGTCGGGGCCGTCCCAGCAGACCTTGTAGGCGGCGATCTTCGCTGCGGGGGCGACACCCGAGATCGTGCCGAAGTCGCGACCGGCGACCTGGGCCTCGACGTCGGCGTTGCCGGCCGCGGTGCTCGCCGTGTGCGAGCCGTGGCCGTTGCCGTCGCGGGGCGAGAGGTACTCGCCCTGCTCCTCGGTGCCGATGTTGCCGACGCCGAAGCCGTCGACGAAGTAGCGCGCGCCGATCAGCTTCGTGTTGCAGTCGGCCGTGGTGAACTGCACGCCGGTCTGGCAGACGCCCCGGAAGGTCCCGCCGTCGCCGCGCGGGAAGACCGTCGACGAGCCCTCGAGGTGCGGCTCGGTGGCGCTGGCCGCGCCGAGCGGGTCGCCCGCGAACGAGGCGTTGCCCGCGGCGATGCCGGAGTCGATGATGCCGACGACGACCCCGTCGCCGGCGGCGTCCCGGCCGCCGAGGGAGTCCCAGACGCCGCCCGCGCCCTGGGCGTCGCCGAGACCGAGGAACTCGGTCGAGGGCGTGGCCTGCAGCTTCAGCAGCTCGTTCTTCGAGACGGCGGCGACCGACGGGTCGCTCGCGAGCGACCGGGCCTGGTCGGCCGTGAGGTCGGCGGCGAACGCGTTCGTCGTGACCGAGTAGTGGGCGTCGACCGAGGCTCCGACCGCCGCGGCGACGTCCGCCTGGGTCTCCTCGAGGTGGTCGCTGTACTTCTGCACCGGAGCGGCGCGCGCGTCGAGCCGGGTGCCCTCGGGGGTGGCCGTCGCGGGGAGCCCCGCCGTGCCTCCCTCGTAGGTGGCCGCCGCGGGCTCGCGGAGGGTCACGATGTACTTGCCCGCCGAGAACGACGTGTCGCCGACGACGGCCGGACCCTCGGCGGCGAGGGCCGACGTCGCGGGGAGCGCGACGACTCCCCCGGCGACGAGTGCGGTCGCGAAGAGCCCGGAGGCGAGCAGCGCGGCGAGAGGGGCTTTCGGCCGACGAGGGCCGGATGGAGTGATCACGGGTGCCTTCCGACGCTGTCGCCCCCATGGCGAAGTCGTCGAGTAAGAGTTACCTGAGAATTCATCTGACCCTCAAGCGAGGGTGGTGGCCGAAAGCTGCCACTGGCCGCGCGAGGCCGCATTGTTAACCTGCCGTGACCCGTTCGGGGGACACCGTGTCCGCCACGTGGCCGACGTCAGAGCCAGCCCCGACGTGCGGCCTCGACCCCCGCATGGAACCTGTTGGTCACCCCGAGTTCGCCGAACAGGTCATGCACGCGGCGCCGCACGGTGCGCACCGAGAGACCGAGCCGCTGGGCGACGACCTCGTCGGTGGCGCCGGCGGCCATCAGGGCGATCAGGTCGCGCTCTTCGAGACTCGGCCCGCGGCGCGGCGACGCGGCGGCATCCGTCGGGCGGCTCTCGTCGGCGACCCGGGCGGCGATCAGCGACCAGTCGGGCGACCCCGAGCCCCCTCCCCCGGCGCCCGCGGTGGCGGACCGGTCGACGGGCACGGGCACCGCGGCACGCCAGCGCTGCTCGAACAGCTCGACGAGGGCCGCGACGAGAGCCGGCGACTCGGTGACCAGCGCCTCCGGGGCGGCGGGGTCGTGACCGAGCGAGACGAGGGCGATCCGCTCGTCGGCGACGGCGAGCTTGACGGGGAGCGAGTCGGTCAGCCGCGCCTCCTCGCCGTGACCGCCCAGGCGGTGGACGCCCTGCCAGCGTCCGTCGGCCGCGAAGCTGTCCATCGTGTAGACGGCCCGCCAGCGGACGCCCCGTGCGAGTGCGGTGCGCTCGGTGCCCTCGTTGCCGACGACGACGTAGGGCGGCCGGTCGAACGCGACGAACGACCGGGTCGCGGTCAGCTCGAGTCGCGTGTACCGGTCGCCGATGGCGGCCGCGCCGACCAGCGTGCGGGTGACCGCCGACGGGTCGGCCCGGCGACGCGTCTCGTCGAACAGCTCGGCCAGGACGCCCGTGGAGGCGCGGGCCGAGGCGAGCGCATCGGCCCGCCTCGCGACGAGGGCCGGCACCGAGACCCGGGGGTCGACCGCCGCCCAGCGCGCCGACGCGGTGACGCCCGGCGCGCTCTCGTGCACGAGCCCCAGCGCCCGGAGCCGCTGGAGACCGGCCTCGACCGCCGCCTGCTCGAGGTGCGGCAGCCCGGCCCCGAGGGCGTCGACGCCGACGCCGTCGGACTCGGCGAGGACGACCTCGTACACCTCGGCGGCGACCGCGTCGACGCCGAGCGCCGAGAGCTCGGGCAGACTCATGCGCTCGACCCTAGCCGCGCCCGCGCCCGCCTATGCACCCGCCGACGGAGCCCGGTGCAGCGCCGCGAGGCGCGCGGCCTACGCGGCGGGGGTGAGCCGCATCGCGTCGGCGAGCAGCGCGACCGACCGGAGCCGCGCCTCCTTCGACGACCCGGCGTGGGCCACGATCAGCTCGTCGGCCTGCGCGGTGCGGGCGAACTGCTCCATGTACTCGCGCGCCTCGGAGGGGGTGCCGACCGCGGTGTAGGTCGTCATCGACAGCACGTGCTGCCCCACCGGGGTGCGCAGCAGGTGATCGAGCTCGGCATCGTCGAACTCGCGGGCGACGTCGATCTGACCGCTCTGACGCAGCAGCATCAGCAGGCGCTGACGCTTGACGACGGCGAACTGCGCGTCGGCGTCGTCGGAGTCGTCGGCGACCACGGCGTTCACGGCCGCGATCACATAGGGCTCGGCCAGCTGCTCGGACGGCTGGAACTCGCGACGGTAGGCGGTCACGGCGTCGATCAGGTCGTTCGGCGCGAAGTGCGAGGCGAACGCGTAGGGCAGACCGAGCGCGGCGGCGAGCTTCGCCCCGAACAGCGACGAGCCGAGGATGTACAGCGGCACGTTGGTGCCGCCGCCGGGCACCGCCTGCACGCCGGCGATGCGCGACTCGCCGGCGAGGAACGCCTGGAGCTCGAGGATGTCCTGGGGGAACCGCTCGGACGACGCCGGGTCGCGGCGCAGCGCCCGGAACGTCGCCTGGTCGCTGCCCGGGGCCCGCCCGAGCCCGAGGTCGATACGACCCGGGTGCAGGGTCTCGAGCGTGCCGAACTGCTCGGCGATGGTCAGAGGCGAGTGGTTCGGCAGCATGACGCCGCCCGACCCGAGCCGGATGGTCTTCGTCTGGCTGGCGATGTGCGCGATCAGCACCGACGTGGCGCTCGACGCGATCGACGCCATGTTGTGGTGCTCGGCGTACCAGACCCGCCGGTAGCCGCTCGCCTCGGCCTGCTGTGCGAGCGCGACGGAGGCCGCGAAGCTGTCGCGCACCGTCTCTCCGGGGGCGACGGGGGCGAGGTCGAGGATCGAGAGGGGAATGCTCATGAGGGGGGCAACACCGAGGAGGCGCGGCGTATGCCCGAGGTCGGGGGCGCGGCCGTCGACCCCCGGACGACGAGCTCGGTCGGGAGGGACGCCACCGGGGTGGAGTCGCCGGCCAGCACCGCCTCGACCGTCGTCATGATGAGACGCCCGAGGGCCTCGAAGTCCTGCCGCACGGTCGTCAGCGACGGCAGGAAGTGCGCGGCCTCGGGGATGTCGTCGAAGCCGACGATGCTCACGTCGCCGGGTACCGACACCCCGGCCTCGGCGAAGGCGTGCACGAGGCCGAGCGCCATCTGGTCGTTGCCGCAGAACACGGCCGTCACCTCGCCGGCGGCGACGCGGTCGACGAGCTCGCGGCCGACGCGGTGCCCCGAGGCGGGGGTCCAGTCGCCGCGCAGCAGCACCGACGGGTCGAGTCCGAGCCGGGTGCAGGCGCCTCGCCAGCCGCGTTCGCGGTCGCGGCCGTCCATCCAGCCCTCGGGGCCGGCGACGTGCGCGATGCGGGTGTGGCCGAGCGCGGCGAGGTGCTCGACCGCCGACTCCGCGCCCGCCACCTGGTCGAGCGACACCGTGTGGTGGCCGGCCTCGGCCTCGCTGTCGGCGGTGACGAGCGGCACCGACACCTCGGCCCGGCGGAGCACCCGCAGCACCTCGGGGTCGGGGGCGATCAGCACGAGGGCGGCGACGTTCTGACCGAGCAGCGCGTCGAGGGCCTGCTGCATGCCCTTGCGGTCGGCGACGTCGAGGGTCGCCATCGACACCTGGTAGCCCGCGCGGCGTGCCGCGCCGTTGAAGCCGTGCATGGTGCTCGACGGGCCGTAGTACGGGAACCCGGTGCTGATCAGGCCGATCGAGGTCGTCTTGCGGCTGGCGAGGGCCCGCGCGGCCAGACTCGGCCGGTAGTTCAGCTCGTCGACGGCGGCGTCGACCTTCGCCTTCGTGGCCGGTCGCACCGACGGGTCGCCGTTGACGACCCTCGAGACGGTCTGGTGCGAGACGCCGGCTGCTGCCGCGACGTCGAAGAGGGTTGCCACGTGATGATCCTAGGTCTGTTCGTTTCGCGGGTCGGACGGGCCCGGACGACGAGGAGGCGCGGCTCCCGTGATCGGGAACCGCGCCTCCTGAGGGGGTCGCTCTCGCTACTTGGTGGCCGAGGCGGCGCGACGCTTGTTGAAGACGTCGAACGCGACGGCGGCGAGCAGCACCAGGCCCTTGATGAGCGACTGGTACTCCGTGCCGACACCGAGGATCGACATGCCGTTGTTCAGGATGCCGATGATCAGACCGCCGACGATGGCGCCGGTGACGGTGCCGATGCCGCCGGTGACCGCCGCACCGCCGATGAAGACGGCGGCGATCGCGTCGAGCTCGAAGCCGTTGCCGGCGTTGCCGCTGGCCAGGTTCAGCTGACCGGTGAAGACCAGGCCGGCCAGAGCCGAGATGACGCCCATGTTGACGAACAGCAGGAACGTGACGCGCTTGGTCTTGATGCCCGACAGCTCGGCCGCGTGCAGGTTGCCGCCGATGGCGTAGACGTGGCGGCCGAAGACCGAGTTCTTCATGACCGTCGAGTAGACGACGACGAGGACGGCGAGGACCACGAGGACGATCGGGGTGCCCGAGTAGCTGGCGAGCAGGAACCCGATGTACATGACGAGCGCGACCGTGAAGACGAGCTTCGTGACGAACCACAGGAACGGCTCGTCCTCGAGCTGGTACTTGCGACGCGTGGCACGACCGCGGAGGCCCGTGCCGATCAGCGCCACCGCCGCGATGGCGCCGAGCACCAGGGTGAGCGGCTCGTAGCCGGTCGTGCCGAACGTCGGGAGGAACCCGGAGCCGATGTCGCGGAACCCCTGGGGGAACGGCGAGATCTGCTGCGTCTGCAGGGCGATCTGGGCGGCACCGCGGAAGGCGAGCATGCCCGCCAGGGTGACGATGAACGCCGGTATGCCGAAGTAGGCGATCCAGAACCCCTGCCAGGCGCCGACCAGGCCGCCGAGCACGAGGCAGAGCACCACGGCGACGGGCCAGGGCAGACCCCACTGCGTGATCATGACGCCGGCCATGGCACCGGTGAAGGCCACGATCGACCCCACCGAGAGGTCGATGTGACCGGCGATGATGACCATCACCATGCCGATTGCGAGGATCAGGATGTAGCTGTTCTGGACGATCAGGTTCGAGACGTTGATCGGCGCCAGGGTGATGCCGTTGGTCGTGATCTGGAAGAACAGCACGATGACGATCAGCGCGATGAAGAGGCCGATCTGGCGCAGCTGGCCGCCGAGGTACGAGAACGCACCGACGATCGGGTTGCCACCGGAGCCGGACTGCGGCTGACGGGACGACGGCGACCCGCCGGTGGGCTTCGGGTCGGTGGCCTGGGTGGGGCTAGGCGCGCTCATTGACGGGGCTCTCTCGTTCGAGGGTCATGTACTTCAGGAGGAACTCGGGGGTCGCCTCGGCGATCGGCACGTCGGCCGTGATGCGCCCCTCCGAGAGGGTGTAGATGCGGTCGCAGATGCCGAGCAGCTCGGGCAGCTCGCTCGAGATGACGATCACTCCCTTGCCGGCGTCCGCGAGCTGGTTGATGATCGTGTAGATCTCGTACTTCGCGCCGACGTCGATGCCGCGCGTGGGTTCGTCGAGGATGAGCACGTCGGGGTCGGCGTACATCCACTTCGACAGCACGACCTTCTGCTGGTTGCCGCCCGAGAGCTTGCCCGTCACGGCCGCCACGTTCGGCGCCTTGATGTTCATGCTCTTGCGGTAGCGCTCGGCGACCGTGCTCTCTTCGGACCGGTTGACGAAACCCCAGTTCGCGAGTTTGCCGAGGGCCGAGCCCGAGACGTTGCGCGTGATGTCGTCGATCAGGTTGAGACCGTACTTCTTGCGGTCTTCGGTGGCGTAGGCGAGACCGGCCGCGATGGCCTTGCTCACCGTGTTGATCTTGATCGGCTCGCCGCGCTTGTAGACGGTGCCCGAGATGCCGGTGCCGTAGCTGTGGCCGAAGACGCTCATCGCGAGCTCGGTGCGACCCGCGCCCATCAGGCCCGCGATCCCGACGATCTCGCCGGCGCGCACGTTCAGGTTGGCCTGGTGGATGATCTCGCGGCTCGAATCGAGCGGGTGGTGGACGGTCCAGTCCTCGATGCGCAGCAGCTCGTCGCCGATGGTCGACTCGTGCGACGGGTAGCGGCTCTCGAGGTCGCGGCCGACCATGCCCTTGATGATGCGGTCTTCGGAGACCTCACCGGCGTGCATGTCGAGGGTCTCGATGGTCTTGCCGTCGCGGATGATCGTGACCTTGTCGGCGATCTCCTTGATCTCGTTCAGCTTGTGACTGATGATGATCGAGGTGATGCCCTGGCCCTGCAGGCTCTTGATGAGGTCGAGCAGGTGGGCCGAGTCGTCGTCGTTCAGCGCCGCGGTCGGCTCGTCGAGGATGAGCAGCTTGACCTTCTTCGACAGCGCCTTGGCGATCTCGACCAGCTGCTGCTTGCCGACGCCGATGTCCGTCACCTTGGTGACCGGGTTGTCGCGGAGACCCACGCGGGCCAGCAGACCGGCCGCGTCGAGGTTTGTCTTGTTCCAGTCGATGAAGCCGCCCTTGGACTGCTCGTTGCCGAGGAAGATGTTCTCGGCGATCGACAGGAAGGGGCTGAGCGCCAGCTCCTGGTGGATGATGACGACGCCCGCGGCCTCGGAGTCGTTGATGTTCTTGAAGTCGACGGGCTGGCCGTCGAGCATGATCTGACCGTCGAAGGACCCTGACGGGTAGACCCCCGACAGCACCTTCATCAGCGTCGACTTGCCGGCGCCGTTCTCGCCGCAGATCGCGTGGACCTGGCCGCGCTCGACCTCCAGCGTGACGTTCTGCAGTGCCTTGACGCCGGGGAACGTCTTCGTGATGTCGCGCATCTCGAGGATCGTGTTCGCCACGTGTTCCTTCTTTCGTGCCTGGGGTGAGGTGGAGCGATGGAGCGCAGGAGGCGCGGTGCGGGTGCGCCGCGCCTCCTGCGTTCTCGGGAGGGACCTACTTCAGGTCGGCCTCGGTGAAGTAGCCGCTGTCGACGAGGACCTCCTTGTAGTTGTCCTCGGTGACGATGGTCGGCTGGAAGAGGAACGTCGGGACGACCTTCTCGCCGTTGTCGTACGTCTTGTCGTCGTTCGTCTCGGGGGTGTCGCCCTTGAGGAGGTCGTCGGCCATGATCACGGACTGGTCGGCGAGCTGACGGGTGTCCTTGTAGATGGTCGAGTACTGCTGACCGGCGATGATCGACTTGACCGAGGCGGCCTCGGCGTCCTGACCGGTGACGACGGGGAGGTCGGCGTCGGAGTAGCCGGCACCCTGCAGCGCCGAGATGATGCCGATCGAGATGCCGTCGTAGGGCGACAGCACGCCGTCGAGCTTGGTTCCGCCCGAGTAGGTCGAGGCGATCAGGTTCTGCATGCGGGCCTTGGCGGTCGCGGGGTCCCACTGCTGCGTGGCGGCCTGCGTGAACTGGTCCTGGCCGGAGCCGATGGTCAGCGAGCCGTCTTCGATGTAGGGCTTCAGGGTGTCCATCGCGCCGTTGAAGAAGAAGGTCGCGTTGTTGTCGTCGGGGCTGCCGGCGAAGACCTCGATGGTCTTCTTCTCGGCGCCGTCGATCTTGGCGCCGTCGGCGTCGGCGAGGCCGAGACCGGTCAGCAGGCTGGTCGCCTGGTCGACGCCCACCTTGTAGTTGTCGAACGACACGTAGTAGTCGACGTTCTCGTTGCCCGTCAGGAGGCGGTCGTACGAGATGACCTTGATGCCGGCCTTGGCGGCCGAGTCGAGCTGGTCGCTCAGCGAGCCGCCGTCGATCGAGGCGACGATGAGCACCTTGGCGCCCTTGGTGATCATGTTGCTGACCTGCTGGACCTGCTGGGGGATCTTGTTGTCGGCGTACTCGAGGTCGACCTTGTAGCCCTTGTCCTCCAGGGCGCTCTTGACGGCGTCGCCGTCCTTGATCCAGCGCTCGGAGACCTTGGTGGGCATCGCGACGCCGACGAGGGCGCCCGAGTTGTCGCCGCCGCTGTCGCCGCTGCCGGCGTCGGCGCCGCGGCCGCCGCCCGAGCAGGCGGCCAGCGATGCGACGAGTCCGACGGCGACGATGCCGGAGAGGAGCTTCTTGTTCTTCACTGTGTGATTCCTTCGGTGTCCGTGTCATCTCGACGACGTCGTCGATGACGGTGGGAGGGGGTGGGTGACTCTGCGGACGGGTCTGAGTGACCGGTCACACGGGCAGGAGGGTGCGGGTGGCGAGACGAGGTGACGGGCGCCTCGGGTCGCTGCCGCCCCGGGATCCGGGGCGGGGAGGATGCGATGGCCGCGCGGGAGGCGGCCGACGTCAGCCGAGGAGGCGCGAGGACGTGCCGCGGGAGGGAGGCGGGGATGAGACGGTCGCCGAAAGCGGTCGGCGACTCTCGTGTCGGGTGGTGATGCAGGTGTACACAGGTGACCTCTTCGTCAGGGACTGCTTCCAATGTGAGCGCTCACATCCGAGCGCTCGCCAATGATGCGCGCTGCGCAGGCGCGTGTCAAGTCGGCTGTCCCCCGGCGCGGTTAACACGCTCGCCACATGCCGTTCACGTCGCTGAGCGGAAGGCACGGCACAGTGTGCCCATGATCACCGCGACGGTCACCGTCCACACCGCGCACGACCCCGCGGGCCTGTTCTGGCTGTCGCGGCGGCTGCTGTCCGAGCATGTCGCGGCCAGGGTCGGCGAGGGTCAGTACCTCGTGCAGCTCGCCGACGCGGGCACCGTGCTGCTCACCGAGTCGACCGAGATGCTGCGGTTCGACATGGTGGTGCGAGACGAGCTCTCGGCACGCCGCACGCGACGTGCGCTCGAGGGGGCGTTGAACCGGCTGTCGGCCGGCTCGGTCTCGGCGACGACGTGGCAGATCGACGCCGTCGCGCAGATGCCCGCCTAGCCGGAGCGGCGCCCGGAGTCAGTTGATGCAGGCGCCGGCCGCGTAGCTGGTGCCCACGGGGGACGGGCTGGGGGCGGGCTCGGGGGCGGTGGTCTCGGGGGTCTCGGTCTCGGGGGCGTCGGGGGCCGCGGTCTCGGCGGGAGTCTCGGGAGCGGGAGCGACTGCGGGGGCCTGCACGGTGACGCCGTCGGTGCCCAGCACGACCGTGACGCTCGTCACCTGACTGGAGGCCACGGCGACGGCACCCGGCAGGTACGCCGCGACGGCCTTCGCCTGGGCCTCCTGCCCGGCGGGGTAGTTGACGACCGTGGCCGCCGTCGACTCGGCCGAGGCCGGTGCCGCCGTGACGAAGCCCGCCGCGGCGAGCGCGTCGGTGGCCACGGTGGCGGCGCCGGTCACGCCGCTGGCGTTGGCCACGCTGACCGACACGTCGGCCGGAGCCGCCGCCGTCGCGTCGGTGTACGCCTGGGGCGGACCGACGAGACCCTGGATGAACGCGGGCATGGCGCCCTCGTCGACCTCGACGACCGACAGCGCGCTGCCGCCGACGTAGACCGTGGGCGTGCCGAGGATCGGGATGGTGGCCGAGCGGACGTTCTCGGGGCGGAGGTCTCTGACCTGGTTGGCGAGCTGCAGGAAGTTCAGCCCCGCGTCGGTCTCCATCGACGAGCTGACGGCGTCGAGCACGGAACCGAGCTTGGCGGGGTTCAGGAGGGTGCCGGCCGAGAGGATCTTGCGGGCCTCGACGCTGAGGAAGTACTGCTGGCGCACCTGCCGGTCGAGGTCGCCGCCGGGCAGCCCGTGCCGCTGCCGCACGAACGACAGCGCCTGCTTGGCGTCGAGCGTGGAGACGCCGGCGGGCAGGTTCACCCCCGAGAAGCTGTCGACCGCCGCCTGGTTGAGGCACACGTCGACCGGCCCGAGGGCGTCGACCACGCGGTAGAAGCCGATCAGCGACACCCGCACGTAGTGGTCCATCGTGAGGCCGGTGAGGTTCTGCACGGTCTGGATGAGCAGCTGGGCGCCGGCCGCATCGCTGCCGCCGCTCTGCTTGCCGAGGGAGAACGCGGCGTTCAGCTTGTTCTTGCCGTAGCCGGGGATGTCGACGTACGAGTCGCGGGGCATCGAGATCATGGTGGCGCTCGCGCCATCGGCCGGGATGTGCAGCACGATCATCGTGTCGGTGTTGGTCGCCCCGCCGTCGGAGTCCGTGCTGAGCAGGGCGAGCTCTTCGGGGGTGGCGTTGTCGGGCCGGTGGTCGTCGCCGACCAGGAGGATGTTCTGGGCCACGCCGTCGACGTCGTCGCTGTCGTCGCTCCCGCCGCCGCCCGGAGAGGGGATGGCGTCGACGGTCGTGACCCCGCCCACGAAGCGGTTGTAGCTGTAGGCGGCGTACCCGCCGGTGAGGAGCAGCAGCGCCGCCATCACGCCCGCGACGGCGGGCAGCACCACCACTCGTCGGCGACGGGCCCTCGCATGCCTGGGGGGCGTGCGCCCGTCCGTCGCGGCGGCGTCGCCGCCCTCGTGGGGCGCCGTCTCGTCGTATCGTCCGGGTCGTCTGCTCACACTCGATGGTAACCAGACGACCGGCGAGGGTTCCTGACGATCCCGTGCGGATGACCCGACGGGTCAGACGACGGCCGCGATGCGCCAGCCCGCCTCGTGCGACTCGCCCGGGCCGAGACGGACGAGGTCGATGCCGCTCGTGAACGCGTCGGGCGGGCAGGTCATCGGCTCGACGGCGAGCCCGCGGCGGTGGTTCTCGGGTTCGGGCCGGTCGCCCGTGTGCACCTGCACCCACGGCAGCTCGGGGCCCCAGCTCATGCGGACGCCGCGGCCGTCTGCGGCGGTGACCCGCGCCTCCTGCAGTCCGCCGGGCGCGGCCGCGACGTCGGTGAAGGCGTGGTCGACGAAGAGGTCGCCGATCTGACGCCCCTCACGGAAGTCGAACCCGTCGCGCTCGGAGACCCCGTGCACGCCGAGCGGCACCAGGCGGTCGTCGGTCACCTCGAGGTAGCTGTCGGCGGCGAGGGTGAGGGTCCAGTCGTCGACGCGTCCGTCTCCGGCCACGAGGTAGGGGTGCGGGGCGACGCCGTAGGGGGCGCGACCCGTCCCGGCGTTGAGCGCGAGCACCGTGGTGCGCAGCCCGTCGTCGTCGAGCAGGTACTCGACCCGGAGGTCGAGGCGGTACGGGTAGCCGTCGCTCGGCGCGAGCTGCGTGGCCAGGACGACGCGGTCGGGGGTGTGGTGCTCGACCGCCCACTCGGCCCACTGGACCAGCCCGTGCAGGGCGTGACCGCGCTCGGCCTCGGTGATCGGCAGCTGCCGCTCGACGCCCTCGTCGTCGTACGTGCCGTCGACCACGCGGTTGGGCCACGGTGCGAGCAGCGCGCCGCGGTAGAGCGGCCTGACCTCGTCGACGCCGAAGGGCACCACGAGGTCGCGCCCCTCGTGCGTCAGCACGCGCAGCGTCGCCCCGACCCCGGCGATCTCCGCCCGGTAGGGCCCGTGCTCGATGGTGCTCGCCGAACCGCTGACGGGCAGGGTCGAGGCCGACCCCGCGAGCGAGGCGGACGAGGAGGTGCGGGTCGGGTCAGTCAAGGGGGGCCTCTTCCAAGACGGTGCGAGACAGGTGCTCGTTGCGGAACCGGCCGTCGGGGTCGACGGCACGGGCGTGCGCGGCGAAGTCGTCGAGTCGCGGGTAGCGCTCACGCAGCGTCGCGCGGTCGAGCGTAGCCACCTTGCCCCAGTGCGGGCGCGCGTCGAACGGGGCCAGCGCCTCCTCGACGAAGGGCAGCACAGCGAGGACCTCGTCGGCGAGTCGCCGCCAGGTGAAGTGGAACGCGACGCTGGCGCGACCGCCGCTCGGGCTCAGCCAGGCGTCGTCCGCCGCGATGGTGCGGATCTCGCTGACGAACAGGACGTCGGCGAAGCGGTGACCGATGGCGCGCAGGGCCTCGACCGCGGCCACGGCGTGCTCTGCGGGCACCAGGTACTCGCTCTGGATCTCCTCCCCCGCGCTCGGGGTGAAGTCGGCGCGGAAGTGCGGCAGGCGGTCGAGCCAGGGGCCGGGCACCCCGAGCTGAGGCGTGACGGCGTCGGCCGCGGTGTCGGGCAGCATGTGCACGGCGACCTCGGCGGGAACGGCGCCGAGGTCGGCGAGATCGAGGCCGACCGGGTCGCCGACGCGGGACTTCGACCACACCTGGTCGACGGAGTCGCCCGTGTAGCGCGTGAAGAGGCTGACGCTGTAGGCGTTGCCGACCACGTCGTCGAAGCGGTCGAGAGCCGTCCGCCAGGGCAGCGCGGAGTGGACGGTCTGCACGACGTCGAAGGTCGGCACCGTGTCGAGCACGAGGGCCGTGACGACACCGAGAGCGCCGAGACCGACGACGGAGGCCTCGAAGGCGTCGTCGCCACGTCGGACGACCTCGAGCGAGCCGTCGGCCCGGACGATCTCGACGGCGGCGACGGAGGCGGACAGGGCCGGGTTGCCGACCCCCGAGCCGTGCGTGCCGGTCTGTACGGCACCGGCGACCGAGATGTGCGGCAGCGAGGCGAGGTTCGGCAGCGCGCGACCGTGCCGCTGCAGCTCGGCGGCCAGGACGGCGTGGGTCGTACCGGCCCCGACGCGGACGGTGCCCGCCTCGGCGTCGAGCTCGATCGGCACGTCGAGCCGGTCGAGCGACACGAGCGTGCCGTCGGTGTCGGCGACCCGGTTGAACGAATGCCGCGAGCCGAGGGCCTTCACCCTGCGGGAGGAGGTGACGACGTCGCTCACCTCGTCGACGGTGGTGGGACGGCGCAGGTCTGTCGTCGAGTACTCGACGTTGGCGGCCCAGTTGTGCATCGGGACTCCTTCGGCTCGGTTGCCCGTTCACTCTAGACCTCGACGCCCCCACGGAGTGAGCGCTCACATGCGTGCCCCGCGAGCGAAGCGACCCGGGGACGACACGCGGCGGACCCCCCGGACTGGGGAGGCGCGACCCCCCTCACTGGGGAGAGGGCGGGCATGGTCCGATCGGCCGTGAGCGGGTTGTCTGGAACGGGACGCCACGCGAGGGATCGCCGGCGACCGAGACGACCAGGGGACGATCACGATGGACACCGCCGCATCCGGCACGGATCAGCCGTCCGACGTCGTCCACCGGGCCCCGCGGACCCTCGGGAGGATCCGTTCGGAACGCGCCCCGCGCCTCCGGAGGTCCCCCCGCTTCTACCTCACCTACCTCGACGCGCCGCAGGCCTCGGACGACCGCTCGGTGGCCGCCGGCAGCTGCCTCGTGCTGCGGTCGATCGGCGGAGACGACCCCCGGCTCGTGGAGGTCCGCCTGCCCGACGACTCGACCGTGGGCACCGCGCGCCTGCGCCGGGGATCGTCGGTGGGCATCGCGTCGCCCGAGTCGCTCGCCGCCCTGGTCTCGCTCGGTACGGTCTTCGTCGACTGGACGTCGCCCGACGGCGTGCGCCGCGCCTCCTGGTTGCGCGTCCCGCCGATCCCCGCCCGGTACCGGGGCCTCGCCGGCTGATCGCGCACCGCCGCAGGCGGTCGGATTCGGCACGCGCGCAGCACCCGGGGCTGTCGGACGCGTCAACCGTCGTACGCGACGTGGTGCAGCTCGGCAGCCTGACGCTCGTCGTACAGCTTCACGTAGGCCTGGGCGATCATGTCGGGCTCGGCGTCGGGGTGGCCGGCTCCGATGAGGGCGGTGATCCCGACGTGGGCGACGTAGACGCCCTTCTCGGCGAGTGAGTCGTGGAGGTTCAGAGTCCAGTTCCGAAGACCCGCGGCGGCGATGTTGACGTTGCCGAGGAAGGGCATCGGACTGATCGACCCGCCCCCGGTGGTGACCAGGACCGTTCCGTTCCCGGCCTCGATCATGTCGGGCAGCACCCATCCGACGGAGGCGAGGGCTCCGCCGAGGTAGAAGTCGATCTGCGGCTGCAGGTTCTCCATCGTGACGTCGAGGACGTCGACGGGCGCCAGGCTCGGGTCGGCGGGTGAGAACTCGAGGACGTCGATCGGGCCGAGGGTGCCCTTGATCTCGGTGAGGGCGCTCGTGATCGTCTCGGGGCGGCTGACGTCGGCGGTGAACCCCTGGGCACGGACGCCTTCACTCTCGAGGGTCTTCGCGAGGGTGTCGAGCTTGGCCTGGTCGCGGGCGACGAGGGCGACGTCGAAGCCCTTCCGCCCGAAGGCGCGAGCGATCTCGAGGCCCAGGCCGGGGCCCGCTCCGATGATGGTGATGAGAGGCATGGTGCTTCCTTCCGTGGCCCGTCGGTCGTCGGGGCGTCGTGCTGGTGAGATAAGTTGAGGTCGTCCTCAATCAAGCGCCAGCTTATGTTGAGACCACCCTCAATATCCAGTGGAGTTGCCGTGAAAAAGACCCCGGGCCTTCGCCGTGACGCGCAGGCGAACCTCGAGAAGCTGCACACGGCTGCCCTCGCGGTGTTCTCGAGCCGCGGGCTGTCCGCGCCGCTGGAGGACATCGCCCGTGAGGCCGGTGTGAGCATCGGGACGCTCTACAACCGGGTGGGCTCGAGGGAGGCACTGATCGATGCAGTCGTGCCTGCCGTCGCGGGCGAGAAGCTGATGGTCCTGACCGAGAGGACTCTGAGCCAGCAGTCCCCGCGCGGACAGCTGGAGACGTTCATCTCGGAGATGATCGACCTGCAGCTCAGCGACCCCGTCATGAACGACGCCATGCTCCGGCGATACCCGGACGCCACCGCACTCATCACCGCCTGCGAGCGATCGACGGCACTCGGGAAGGAACTGGTCGAGAACGCCCACACCGCGGGCGCGCTGTCGGAAGACTTCACCCCCGACGACCTCATGGCCGTGCTCTGGATGGCCGGGACGGCGAGCCGCGATCCTGCAGCGCCCGACGGTTGGAGGCGTGTCGTCGATCGTGGTCTTGCTGCGGCCTGGACCGACTAGCTCGAGTCAGCAAGGCCCGGCGCCTCATCGAGCCTTCGAAGCGCACATCGACGAAGGCCTCCCTCTGACACTCGTTCCTGCCAAGCTGCCGGTAACACCCGCCTCCTGTCAGACATGTCATAGGTATGAGACCCCCTTCAGACGACACGCTCCGTGCGAGTCGGTTCCGCGACCTCTACGAGACGACCCACGCTGACGTCGTGCGTTTCGTCCACCGACGGGCCGGACCGGAAGTCGCCGACGACGTCGCCCACGAGGCCTTCCTGGTGGCGTGGCGTCGACTCGACGACATCCCCGTCGAGCACGGAGCCGCTCGTGCGTGGCTGTTCACCACCGCACGCAACTGCCTCCTGAGCGATCGACGCTGGGCCGCCCGGCGCGACGCGCTGCCGATCCGCCTGGCGGCCGAGCGTGACGACACCGACACCGAAGCAGTCGACCGTGAAGTCTCGCTCCGACTCGATCTGCAGGCGGCATGGCCGCGACTCCTCCCCGACCAGCAGGAGGCGCTGTCCCTCGCGATCTGGGACGACCTTTCCTCGGCGGAGGCCGGCCGGGTGCTGGGCATCTCGGCGGCCGCCTACCGGATCAGACTGCACCGTGCCCGCGGCGCCCTCCGACGTCTGATCGACACCCCCGCCTCCTCGGCGATCTTCCGAACCACGACTGCGACGGAGTCCTGACCATGCACGACGACACCCTCTTCCGCACCCTGCGAACCCTGGACGCCGCGCCGCGGCGGACCCCCGACGAGGCATCCCGCCGGCGGGCCGAGGCACGGCTCGAGCAGATCCTCGCCGCGAACCCCTCGGGCACGCCCGCTGCTCCCCCGCGCGTCTCCCCGCTCGGACCGACTCCGAAGACCCGATGGCTGGCCCTTTCGGCCGTGGCCGTCATCGCGATCGGCGCTCTCGTGATCGTGCCGACAGTCACGCGGCCCGACCCCGCCTACGCGTCGTGGACCCCCGTGCCGAGCACCCTCACCGAGGCCGAGCGCACGATCGCGGTCACCGCCTGCCTCCAATCGGACGGCGGCTTGAAGTCGGCCCGGCCTCTGCTCGCGGAGCGTCGCGGAGAATGGGTCGGCGTCGTCATCGATGGCGAGATGAACACTGAAGTCCCCGCGACGACGAGCTGCCTGATGCACCTTCCGACCGGAAGCGATCACGCCGAGTCGCTGACGTGGGGAAGCAGCGGCGGACAGGGCGCCGTACCGATCGGTGGTCAGTTCACCGACGGATCCATCAGTCAATTCGGCGGCGGCGGGCTGTTCGGCCTCTGGGCCCGGCCGACGGTGTCGTTCAACGTCGGCGACGTCGGGTCCGACGTCGCCGCGGTGACGATCGTCGATGCCGACGGCCAGACCGTGCAGGCCACGGTCGACGACGGGCGCTTCGTCGCCTGGTGGCCAGGTCGCGCGTTCGGCGACGAGACTGAGGGCAACGGCGGGCCAGCCCCCTCTCTGACGTACAGCTTGACGATGCGTGACGGCACCGTCATCGACGACGCCGAGCCGACGCTGCCGCGGTAGCGAGTCGCAGCTACAGCATCTCCGCCGTGTCCGAGTGCGCCGACGGCGACGCGTCGGAGATGCAGGGCGACGGGGAGTGACGCTTGCGCGCCGCGCGCTCACGCGGCGCACGCTCGGGTCACCGGCGCCTCAGGGGCGCTCGGGGCCTGGCAGATCCCCCCAGGCGGTCTTGGTCTTCGTGGTCCGCAGCTCCGGGTAGACCTCGACCATCACGTCCGGGATGACCTCCCACGAATCACGGTCCTCCTCTCGGCGGAAGGCCTCGAACGCTGCCGCGTGTTCGGGCTCGAGGGAACGGAAGCGGCCCTCGGGATCGCGTGCCACACGCTGAGCTTCGCCCGCTCGGACGAGTTCGGCACGCTGGGACTCTGGCAACGGACGCAGCGCACCAGCGAGGACGAGCCAGTCGATGACCTCCTGCATGTCGCCACGCGAAGGCCCCCTCCCCTTCGTGTCCTCCGCGACTCCGCTCGAGGCCCGCGTGGGCGAGACGAGCCACGGGACGACGAAGCTCGGCGAAGCTGCGCCGAGTCCGTTCAGGTCTCGGGCCCTCGCCTCTGCGAACCAGGCCTCATAGATGAGGCGGCTCTCGCACTGGGCGAACGCGGCGGCCGCGGCAGGCGTGGGCAGCTCCGGGTAGGAGATCGTGGCTGGACCGGTCGGAGTGGTCGGGCGAGACCGCTGGCTCCATCGGGGCAGCCTCATCGCAGGGAACTCGCCGTCATGCGCTCACGGTACCGGTCCCCTCACGACGTGCCGACTGGCCGTTGCCGAGCTCATCGAGGGCTCGAGGGCTCGACCTCATGGAGCGACCGCGGGATCGAGGGCGAGGCGTAGCAGTTCCTTGGCGCGCTGATATCGGCTCCGTGCGGTCGATGCCGGGATGCCCATGACCTGGGCTGCGTCGGTGATCCTGAAACCATCCCAGTGCACGAGACGGATCAGCTCCGCCATGTCCGGTTCGAGACGTGAGATCGCGTCCCTGACTTCGAGGTGCTCATCTGCTGGTGGTGCTGTGGTCGACGTGAGGGCGGCGTGCCCGCGGAGGCGATCAGCGAGCGCCCACCGCCGGTGCACGCCTCGCGCGTGGTTGAGCAGAACGCCGCGGGCGATGCCGAAGAGCCACATCCGAGCCCCCATGGGCTCCTCGGGCAGGTCATCGAGGCGGCGCCAGGCGACGACGAATGTCTCGCCCAGCAGGTCCGGCGCGTCGTCAGAATCCGTGCGCCGGCGCAGGTAGGACAGCAGGTCGACCGAGCTGGCCTCCAGAGCCGACCGCAGGGCGCGCTTGCGGTCGCCGATCACGGGGTGACCGTCTCGCAGAGGATCGACTCGTCTGCGGTGTAGTCGTGGCCGCCCTCGAACATGGCTGCCTCGGCGTTGAGCACGTCGCGGACGGCGTTCGACACGGCCGCGGCGTAGACGTCGTCCTCGGTGGGGCCGGACGCTGTGGCGTGGACGTCCTCGAGGTACCCGCCCGGGAGAACGGCGACGTAGGAGATGCTCGTGTCGCGCTGGCGCACTTCCGTGATGGATGCATCGACATCGGCCTGGTCGATGAGGTCGGAGTCTCGGAGGTGGCGGGCGAAATCGCTGTCGTTCGCCGGGTCGAACCGTGTGACGGCACCGTCGCTGTCGACGCTCTCGATGTCGTAGACGGCGACCCGCGCCTCGCAGGCGCGACCACTCGGCAGGACGAAGGGATAGGCGAGATCAGGGTCCTGGGCCCACGGCGCCCAGTCGAACACCGAGGCTGCGACAGCCGTGCCCGCTCCGCTGACGAGCAGAGCTGCGATGCCCGCGGTCGCGACGACTCGGAGCGGCCGACGCCGAGGCCGCGGGGCAGATCGGGCCTCGATGGCCATGAGTGCTAGGTCGTGGCGCAGTGCTGGGGAGACGCTCGTCTCCGCGGGTGCACTGTCGGCGAGGAGCACGTCGAGGTGATCGGGGGTGTGGGTCATAGCTCCTCCAAGGTGGGTTCACCCTGTACGTGTCCGGTTCAGGGAGAAATGTCCATACCCGCGGCCCACCTCCTTGCGGCACGTCATGAGATGTTGTCGAGCGTGCACCAAGCTAGGAGCACGACGGGTGCCGATGACGCCGCCTCCGCACCCTCGAGAAAGACACCGGCATGATCTCGCTGACCGCTGCCTCCGCCATGGCCCTCGTCGCCCTGGGCATGGTGCTCACTCCGGGCCCGAACATGATGTACCTCGTCTCGCGCAGCATCAGCCAGGGGCGGCGCGCGGGTCTGGTCTCGCTCGCCGGTACCGCGGGCGGGTTCGTCGTCTACATGACCATGGCCAACGTCGGCCTCGCCGCAGTGTTCGTCGTCGTCCCGTGGCTTTACACGGCCCTGAAGATCGCCGGTGCCGCCTACCTGCTCTGGCTGGCCTACAAGACCCTCCGCCCCGGTGGCGCCTCCGTCTTCGACACCCGCGACCTGCCCCGCGACTCCGCCGCGAAGCTGTTCCGAATGGGACTCGTGACGAATCTGCTGAACCCCAAGGCGGCGATCATGTACCTCGCCCTCATCCCCCAGTTCGTCGACCAGAACGCCGGCAGCGTCGTCGGCCAGGGCTTCCAGCTCGGGGCCGTCCAGATCGCGGTCAGCCTCGCCGTCAACGCCGGCATCATCGTCGCCGCCGGGTCCATCGCGGTCTTCCTCCGCCGCCGACCGAGCTGGATGCGATGGCAGCGATGGGCCACCGGAACCCTCCTCGGCGCCGTCGGCGTCAAGCTCGCCCTCGACGCGCCTGCACCGGCCACGGCCGGATAGCGACCCCCTATCGGGCACCTGCACACAGGGCGATTGATCCGACGAAGTGTCATGCGGACAGGGTTGCAGCGGGAAGATGGCTGACGTCCACGAGCCACGGAACGTGCACGCCATCGCCATTGGCGGCGCGTGTCACTACTCTCTGAGAGTGGGGAACCGGGGCATCTACGTCGAGACCGTGATCGCCGCCGACGTCGAAGAGGTGTGGGCGGCAACACAGGACCCGACACAGCACGTGCGGTGGGACGTTCGATTCTCGGAGATCGTCCCGGATCGCAGGGTCGACGACGACGCAGTGCGGTTCACTTACGTCCGCCGTTCTCCCCTGCACGACGTGCACGGGACCGGGGTGAGCATCGGGGAGAGCCGACGACCCGACGGGTCCCGAACCTCGGCACTGCGCTTCAGCACGACCGACTGGCTCTCGCCGATCCGCACGGGACGTGGATACTGGCGGTACATCCCGACCGGCGATGGGCGCACGCGGTTCATCACCGGTTATGACTACGACGGCGGATGGGGCCTGATCGACCTCATCGTGCGGCCGCTCCTCGGCTGGGCGACCGCATGGAGCTTCGATCGTCTGCGGATCTGGCTCGAGGGAGGAGCAGAACCGGAGGCCTGGCCACTCGCCTCGGTGCTGCAGATCTGGCGTCAGGATCGGCCTCGCGCCTCCAGGACGCTCCGGGCACCTGCTGGAATGTCCCGTCGAAGCGACCACCTGCGGGATGCGCCTGCCACGCTGATGGCGCTCCCTGACCCGAGAGGCGACCGATGACGTCGGTGTTCGAGAAGGCGCTTGGCGCGGACTTCCAGCGACTGCACCCGATGATGCGTCGGCGGTTCGGTGTGGGTCTCGATTCTGCCGAAGCGTGCATCGGCCGCGGCGTCATGTCCTCCATCCGGCGCGGCCCCTGGTGGACGGTACCGTTCTTGCAGATCGGTCGGCTGCGGAACATCCTGGTGCCAGATGTCGGCCGGGATGTGCCTTTCACCATCGAGAACTACCCCTACCGCGACCGCAACGGACGCGAGACGGTCACCTTCGTCCGCACCTACACGACCAAGCCGGGCCGGACCGCGCGGTTCGACGCCACGATGGTGCTGGTCGAGGGCCGGGTGCTCGACTACCTGGGGTCGCACCAGCACCTCGCGGTCGACCTCGACCTCACCGTCGACGACAGAGGCGGTCTCGTTCTCACATCCGATGCGCAGCGCTTCTATGAGGGGCCTGTCGCGTTCACGTTCCCGATGCTGCTCAGCGGTCGGGCGACTTTGCACGAGTGGTGGTCGGACGACGACCAGGCTTTCCATGTCGACATGGAGGTGCGGAACCGCGTCTTCGGATTCCTCTTCGGATACCGCGGTGCGTTCACCTGCGAGTGGACGCCCGCCACGGACGCACCGGACCGACTCAAACCGCGACGGACCGAGACCCGGACATAGCCTGGACCGTTGGCTGCCGGCAAGAACCGTTCTCCTCGACCTCGTCTTGATCTCTGTCGGCGCCGGGCCGCGTCGGGCGTTCTCATGCTTGTTTCCGGTGCAGGGGATGAACGGCCGTCGCTCACCTGATGCGACCGGGCCTCACCCACCGGGGCAGTCGCCGCTCGTGCCGAAGCAGGGAGACTGATCGATGCGAGGCGCCCTGTTCACTCCTCCGGATCTGGTGTCGAAGTACTCGCGGCTGTACTCGATCGCCAGCACGTACGCAGCCCCCGTGGCGCTGATCGCCGTGGCCAGTTCATCCCCTTCCGACCCAGCCGTGGACGAGACGACGACATCCGTCGGGTGGTGGTAGCCACGCTCTAAGAGACCGTCGGCGGTCGCGACGACGATCGTCGTCTCGTCCGTTCCATACGCTTTCGAGGCGGGATGCGTGGTCAGAACGCTGAAGGTGGGATCAGCAAGCGAGTCAAGGTCAGACGAACCCGCGAACGGGTCCACCGGGGAGATGTTCGAGTCTTCGAGGGCAGCAGCAGCTTGCTCGAGCGCCTGCTCAGGAGTGGCAGCGCCGAGAAGCGCATAGACGACTCGGCCCTGCTGTGCGCACCGAGTCCCAGTCGCGTCGACGAACCAGTCCGACGGCTCGGCGACCGTACAGGTGTCCTCCCGGGCGACAGTGACACGAGGCGCGGATACCGAACCGGGCCACGCCAGAGCATCGTCCGCCAGGGCTGCCGCCTCGGGCCGCACGCGCTCGGCGAGCGAGGGATCGACTGCCTCGGACGCGCAGCCAGTCAGGGTCAGACCCATCGCCAGCATGAGCAGACCTGCTCGTCTCCCTCTCACGGCTCCCCCTCGACGCGATAGTAACGCCCATCCGCGATCTCAAAGAGTCTGCGACCGGATGACGATCGGCTACCGGGACGGTGCTGGAGCAGCGTCAGTACTGAATCAGCTATTGGTAAACTGCAAGTTTCGACAACATGTGTTGCCAATCGGAGAGGTGAGTGATGTGACCCAGGAAACCCCGGAGCGCGTGAGCCGCCAAGCAATGGCCCCACTAGCAGTCGGCATTTTGGCGCTGGTTTTGCTTTGGGCGTTTGGTGCGCCGACGCTCGTCACAGCCTTTGGTGTCGGACTCGGACATCTGGCCCTGCAGGACATCAAGCGCTCGAAGACCCGTGGTGCCGTGCTGGCCTGGGTGGGCCTGATTTTGGGCTACGGCCTCACGCTGATGTCCATCATCAGATTCATCCCGTCGGCAATCAACGGGCTCAGTTAGTCCAGAACCGTCGGCCGCGTTGACCTAACGCTCGCGGCCACCCTGGTCTCGAACCCGCTCGTTCTGACGGTCGGTCGCCGTGCGGTCGCCGTCGCGGGTCGGGGCGACCTTGACGCCGGAACGGCGCAGCTGCTCCTGCAACTTCGCGGCCCGGGCCCGCTGCTGCGCCTGCAGGTCGACGTGGTACTGCTGGCGGAACACGTCGATCTCGGCCGCGAGCTGGGTCCACTCCTCACGACGGGCGGGTTCTGCCGGCACCCCGCCCAGCTGCTTCGCCCACTCGGGCTGCGCAGCCGCGATCGTCGCGCCGCGCTCCTCGAGGGGGCCCGGAGGCAGTCGTAGCGCTCGGCCATGCGCTCTCTCCACTCAGGGGGCATGTGCGGGCTGTCGATCGCGGTGCGATCGACAGCCTGTGTCGGGACCCGAGGCACGTCGACGACCGGCTCGGTCGTGACCACTGGCGACACGTCGACGCCGCGCTCGGACGACGCCTGTGAGACCTACTCGGCAGTGTTGCTGTTGATGAGAGCCGCCAGCACGGCAGGGACGTCGAGGGCAGCGAACGCTCTAAGCCCGGCAGACGATCGTCTATCGGGACGCCGCCCTGAGCAGGTTTGCGAGATGGAAGTTCCATCCCTCCTCGTGTGCGGCTCGAAGTCCGTCGCCATCCGGGAGCTGCCCAAAACCTCGTTCCGTCAGCGTGACCGTGCTCAGCTCGCCGTCACTACGGATGTCGAAGCGGACCGTGAGCGGCGCCGGCCATTCCGGCTGCTGCCACACGAAGGCCAGCCGACTCGGCGGTACTGCTTCCGTCACGCGACCGTCAGCGACGTGCTCGCGGCCGCCCTCGGTCCGGGTCTCGCGCACGGCCGAGCCGACCTCGGGAGTCAGCACAAGCTCAGGCCACCAGGAGTCGCGCTCGTCCGTAAGCGCGCACCACAGCCCCTCCACGGAGGACATCGATGTGACGGTGATCGACAGCGAGTCAGCGCACATGCTCAGACGCTAGTGCGTCTGCCCAGGCCTGGCGCCGATGTACCGGCCGCCGAACCCCTTACGGACACCTCGCGTCGCTGGTGGGTGTTCTACGGACAAGTCCTCGTGAGTGATGACGCGCAGCGCCGTGATCCCTTGGCGACCTCTGGAAGCATGCCAGCGTGAACACCTCAGCCAGTCGGCGTGCCCATGGCTTCTGCGCCGCCTTCGTCATCGTCGCCACGGCAACCGTGTCCGGATGCTCTACAAGCGACATCGACACGCGGGCGCCCCCTCAGGGCATGACAGCAACCGCCGAGATCTTGGACCAATTCGACGGGTACCTCAGCGCCGGACTCAAGGTCGAGAACACGAGCGACACGCCCCTGCTGTTTGAAGCTGACGACGACATGGTGATCGACGGTGCTGGCGGACCCGACTGGTCACTCCCCTTCGGCCCCCGACCCGTGAGCGGCAAGATCGACGGTTACGCACTCGAGGAAGAGTGGCCAATCGAACTCAGCCCCGGTGCTGTCGCGACGACCGCGTTCCTGATGGACGAGAACTACGAGAAGGCTGTTCTCACCGTCTCTTCGATCAACGGCGGCTCAATCACCTTCTTCACCGATTAACGCGCCCGCCGACCGATCGTCTATCGGGACAGCTCGTCAGATCGACTCCCGAACTACGGCCCACGACGCCTCGTACGGTTGGGTCATGGACCCGTTGTCTAGCGCCGCCCTCTTCGTTGCAATCACAAGCGCGATTCTCTACGCGCTTTACTGGGTAATTCGACGTGCCGTGGCAGCAGGAATGAGAGACGCAGAGGATCGCCCGTAGCCCGATCCCCTGAAGGGCACCACCCGCACGGCAGCGGTGTCACAATGCGCACGTGCAATCTCACGCAGCCCGCAGACGCCGTCGCGTAGCTATCGTTCTTGTCGTCGCCGGCCTAGTGATGCTCCTTGCCCCAGTTCTTGCTGGCGCGATCGCGTCGGGCGTTGCGTGGTTGGCTTGGCTCGCACGCTCTCTTCCCGCCGCCCTTGCCATCGCGGGCATCATGGTCTGGTACCGGGCAGACAAGGTTTTCGACCGCGGGTTCGAGCCAGAAGGGCCATCAGACGACAAGTCCCACCACGCTTCAGCGTTGACCGACCCCCTAATAAGACGATGCGTACAGCGTCTCTGCGTGCTCTCGCGGCATGAATCTCTGGGCGAAGTCGCGCTCGTTCGGAGTCCAGACGTCGGTCCACAGCGCCTCGTGACGTCGACCTAGCTCCCTGTCGCGGGCCATGCCGCGGCTGACGGCGACGTCGAGCTCGACATCGCACCAGACCGTGACGTCTAGGGAAGGCAGGGCCTCAGGGTGGAAAAGGCCGATGAGATCGACGACGAGAATCTCGGCGCGAGGAACCGGCTCCGGAGCACCGAGGGCCCCTACCGCCCAGCCATACCGTCGGAACTCGCCCGGCTGCTGACCACGGAAGGGCTCCAAGACACTCGAAACAAGACGTTGCCGCTCCACTCCGTCCCAGTCCGCAGAGCGGAGGTGAGAGCGTGCAGGATCGAGAAAGTCGTCACCGCGCATCCTCACGGCGCCAGGCAGGGCCTCGACAATGCGGCGCGCGAGCGTGGACTTGCCTGACCCGCAGAAGCCCGAGATACCGACCACAATGGGGCGGCCCGCCGACCCGGCTCTGATTGCGACATGCTCGACGACTTCGCCCTGATCCATGCCACGACCCTACGAGCTCACCCCGGTAGCCGATCCCCTATCGGACGCACACTCGCGCCGAAGGTTCACAGCTAGCCATGACGTCGGCCAGGATCGAGGCATGGTCAACCCTCGAGATGATGCCTGGCTGGAGTTGACGGAACTCATCGCAGCCTCGCCCGTGAACGTCGTCGTCTGCCCGCCGCACGAAGACTCTGCGACCGGGACGGCGCTGGCACTCGGAACGAGCTCCTACCTTGGTGCGCTCGCTCGCAACACTTCCGGCGTCCTCGTCGACGACGGATGGTTACCTCTACTCGGAGGCAGCTCGGGAAAGGACGGTCTTCCCGGTCTCGACGAGGCAAGTGCCGGCACCCCCGGGCTGCTCGTCGTCGCTCACGACGTCCTTGGTGGCGCCTTCGCCCTCGACGGTGGAGCCCTGGGCAGAGGTGACGGCTCCGTCTATCACTTCTCGGTCGACTCGTTGAGCTGGGAGGACCTCGAGCTGGGCCACGCCGACTTCGTGACCAGGATGCTCGCCGGAGCGACCGAGAGCTTCTACGAGTCACTCCGCTGGCCGGGGTGGCAGGACGACCTCGCCGATCTGAGCCCGAAGCAGGGCCTATCCCTCTACCCCTACCCCTTCACGGCCGAGGGCAAGGACGTGAGCGATGCCAGCAAGCAGGCTGTGCCCATGACGGAGCTGCTCGGCATCTACAACGACGTAGCCGAACAACTCGGACTCAGCCGCGGAGTGCCCGCCGCCTGGGCCCAGGCATTCGATGCTGTGTCGCAGACCGATCCCCTATTGGGCGTGTATCAGTAAGCGTCGACGATGCCCGGTGTTTTCTCCGCGCCCTCGATGACAGCGAGCAGCAGTGCGTTGAGCTGTGCGCTCCGCGACGCGTCCAGCCCGAACATGCTGAGGTCGTTCGTCGCCAGGGCCACCTGCTGCACCGCGTCGAGCACGGCCTGGCCGGCTGGCGTGCTCGCGGCGGGGTTCCTCCGGCCGCGGGCGCGGATGCCCACCCGGCGGACGAGACCGCGACGTTCCATCCCGTCGAGCACGTCCGACATGCTCTGCGGGCGAACGAAGACGGCCCGAGCGATCTCCGCCGACGTGAGCTCAGCACCGTCCGCCAGGCACGACAGCACGCCGAACTGCACGAGGCTCACGTCGTGCTCCGCCATCCCCGCGGTGATCTGGGAGCCGATGATGCGCGCGACCTTTACCGCGTTCCAGCCCAGCACGGACTCGAGCCCGCGACCTCCATCGTCACCCATGCGTGCCTCCTCGTCGACGATCTCCGAAAAACAGGAACCTGCTTTTTGCGCTACGGTGCAGGAACCTGCTTCTCAGGACCTCCTCGCAGTGTGCACCACCCACCCGCGCCACACCGAACCGACACGACAGGACAGGCACCATGACGACACCCGCACTCCCCGACGACCGAGGCCGCTGGGGCGCCTATGACGAGCTCGGCACGCTGAACTTGATCGACGACGCCGCCAGGGCCCGCGCCGCTGAGGAGGTGCGGATCGGCCGGAGCGTGTCGCTCGCGTACCCGGTCGAACCCGCCTCGATGCTCGGCGGGCCGTTCGCTACCCCCGCACCGCCGTCGCACCCCGTGCAGCAGGCGCTGCTCTACACGGGCACGCCGCCCATGGGGATGTCCGAGGTCCTCGTCGTGACGCCGCACCACCCGGCGATGACGCACATCGACGCTTTCGCCCACATGCCCGTCGACGGCACCGTGTACCCGGGCCGGCCACTCGAAGAAGCCGTCACGGCCGGAGGCGTCGTGCACGGCTCCACGACCGCCTTCGCCGCCGGGATCACGACGCGGGGAGTCCTGCTCGACCTGGCACCGGAGGGGCGGCTGCCGTCCGCGCACCCCATCACCTCGGCGGACCTCGATGCAGCCGAAGCACGGGCGGGGGTCAAGGTGCTGCCCGGTGACGCCGTGGTGGTCCGCAGCGGCTGGGGCTTCAGCTGGGACGCCGAGACCCAGGCACCGGGCATGACCGTCGACGCGGTGGCGTGGGTGAACCACCGTGGCGTCTCGCTCTACGCCGGCGACGTCAGCGACTCGTTCCCGCCGAGCGACCCGGAGATGCCCATGCCGATGCACATGGTCGGGCTGGCCCGGCTGGGCATGCCCCTGGTCGACAGCGTCGCCACGGACGACCTCGCCGCGACCTGCGCCGAGCTCGGCCGACACGCTTTCCTGCTCAGCATCGCCCCGCCCCGCCTCCACGGCCTCACCGGCGTGCCGGTGAACCCCCAAGCCATCTTCTAGACCAACACCACGGCCGTGCGCGCCGCAATGACCGATCGTCTATCGGAACAGCTCGTGAGATCAACTCCCGAACTACGGCCCACGACGCCTCGTACGGTTAGGTCACGGACCCGTTGTCTAGCGTCGCCCTCTTCGTTGCAGTCACGAGCGCGATTCTTTACGCGGTCTACTGGGTGATTCGACGTGCCGTGGCAGCAGGCATCAAAGACGCAGACGATCGTCCGTAGCCCGATCCTTCACCGGGCACCAGGCGCTGGGCCGACACACGGCTACGTTGCGAGGGCAGCTCAGACCCCGCTGTGAATGGCGGGGTTCCTGGGTTCGCCCAGGTTCCCCGTCAGGGATCGGATCCCCTATCGGGACGGCTCGTCAAGGCTTGCGGCGCACACCCTGTCGGTAGCCGAGCCACGCTGCCAGCACGAGCAAGCTGACGATGACAATGACCGCGCCCACGAGGCTCGCGGTCGAGAACAAGTGCACGCCGTCGGCGGTGAACGTCGTGTCTGACAGGGGCGCATAGGCGAACCACCCGAAGGACATTGGCTGCGCCGAGGCGATGGCAAGGACGACGACGCCCACAACCAATGCGGCCAAACCGGCAACCAGAACGAGGCGGGAGATCAGGCCGGTACGACGCGTCATGCCTGGACCATAGCGCGCCATTTCGCGCACCAGGATGCCCCGAGAGTTGCCCGCCGTCCAACAGGCTGATGGATGTGGCCGGTGGTCGATCCCCCATCGGACCCCGCCCTTCGGCCTCGACCACGCGGTCGAAGTTCGCTAACTTCAAACATCACTACTTCTCGGAGGCGTCGTGCTCTCGATCGTCATCGCCCCAGTGGCCCTCATCATCGTGCTGGCCCTGCTCGGGATGGCCATCCTCGGGACTGCCAGAACGAGTCCTACCCAGAAGCGCCAGGATGCTGAGGCGAGAGAGCGTCGGCAGGCCCGTGCAGATCGAGGGAGGACAGGTGATGCGACCGCGAACACCGCTACGACCTTGGGCTCTCCAGGCGACGAGGCGGTCCGCTAGCCGATCCCCTATCGGGCGCTAAAGCGCCCCCCCAAGTTCTAGATTTAGCGCTCGAGGCCGCCACGAATCGCGGTCTGGCAAGCAACGCCAGAACAAACGACGCTGTAGAACGGTCAAGTGATTGATCTAGCCGAAACTCGTTCGCTTGAACTCGATACACCCAAAACCGTCGACGAAGCGAGCCAAGTTCTGGCTGGGTGGCTTGCCGAGAAAAGCCGGGCACCACGAGAGGCAAGCGCAGAAGGCGCCCTGGACCTGGGCTCGCGATTTGCTTATCGAATGTGGGGCGCTAGCAGACGGGGCCAGGCCAGGCTTCCGATGCGACTGACTTGGCGTGTGAGCGGAAGCGGAAGTGAGAGCAACGTCTCTCTCCACATGCGCAGCAACGAGGGCCGGTACCTCGTCCGTACCTATCAACATCACCTCATCTACGAGCGCACTTTCGATCAGCTGGTCAGAGAGGTGAACGCAGTGTTTGAGTAGCCGATCGGCTATCGGGACCATCGACAGGTCAACATCATGGCGATGGTGCGTCGTCGCCCGCTTGTCTCGGCGCAGCGACTGATGACGGATCGTCGATGTCCGAGGGGCGACTGAGCCAACCCGGGCCGTCGCGTCGAAGCTGCTTGAGCTGGAGACTCGGTTCGGAAGGGACCTCAAACTCTTGCCTCAGCAGACGCCACTGGAGAACAACCCCGACGATGACGCCCGATGTAAAGAAGGGCACCCCGACCAAGACCAACAGCCACAGCGGCCAACGCTTCAGACCCCGACCCAACGGAGCCCACGGGTCCCACCCGACGGACCCCCCGCCCCAAACGATGAGCACGAGGAACCCGGCACTGACAACGGCTGCCACCCATGGATGTGCACGAAAGAACGATTCGACCCAGCCTGGGCTGCCGTTGCGCACCATGCACCAGATCCTACGGGTCGCTCTTGTCGCGGCTGCTGTCGGCCTGACGCGGTGCATCTCTTTCGTTGTATGGGCGCAGTTGCTGTGCAGCGGTGCGAAGCATGTCCTCCCAAAGGCGGTGGGCTGGGACGTCCGTCACAAGCCAAGGGCCGGCAGCTCCGCCCGCTCGGACAGCGCTTACCGGCATGGCCTTCAATAGCGGGCCGCTCCTCGTCACTGCGCAACCGGGGCCGAATCCCCGCACCTCGCCCGCCTGAGGATCGGATATCGGGCACGAGAGCGCCTTGGCGCGCAACCATCAATCAATACGGAACACTGAGAGTCTCTGGCTGCAGCCCGGACCCGCGAGCCGATGCGCCAGAGCGGCGCTTCTCTGGGGAGTCCTGGCCGTGTTCACACTCTTGCTTGCTGTGATCGTGCTCGCGCGCGGGAACGTTACGTGGTGGGGTCAAGTCGACCTGATCGCGGCACCCGTCTTGATCGGCGCTCTGGCGCTCATCTACGGCGCCAGCTATCGGGTGCACAGCGTGCGGGAGTCGCGAGGGGAGTAGCAGAGCGTCTCGGAGGCCCATCGTCTATCGGGACGAAGCTCGCGGAAGCGCTTGGCGGACCCATCGTTGTTCCTCGAGTCCCGTTCCGAGGTCGGTCTGACTGTCCCCGGCGGGGTGAAACCCGTGCTTCGAGTAGAAACTCTGCGCTCGCTCATTGAACGAGAACACGAGCAGGTGCGCATCCTCATCTCCAAGCGCCGCCCGAAGCAATCGGGCAGCAACACCAGTGCCGTGAGCTCGCTCATCGACATAGATAGTCGACAGTTCCAGCGCCGGCAGGCCATCCACGGCCCGGTCCCAACGTGTGGTGCTGGCAACGCCGAGCAGGACGCCATCGTCAGACAGGGCCATTAACACCCGACGAGAACCGTTAGCGATCCGTTCTACCCAGCGAGTGGCACGAGTCTGATGGGTCGTCGCGTCGAGGAACTCGTCAGGGGCGATGCCTCTGTATGTCTGCTCCCAGCATCGGGTCTGAAACAGGCCGATCGCTTCTGCGTCGACAATCTTGGCCTGAACGATGTGTGTCACCTATCCAGTGTCGTGGGGGGTGCCCCTCAGTGCTCTGACTGTTCGCTCACCGATGGGCTGCTCACACACGCCAAGGAGCACTATGAGCCTCTTGGTGGGGTCATGTGTCACCGCCGAGAAATGGACCCTCGCGAGTAGCAGGGCTGTCCACCGCCAGCGGGCCCAGGGCGTTGTCGTCTGAACACGTTGGAGCGGGGTAGAAGCGGCTCCCCGAAGCGGGGTTGTAGGCATACCAACGGCCGCCACCGACCTTCTCGATGAGGGCGCGAGCCTGCGCAACCTGCCGCTCAGCCCGGGCGTGGAAGGCCTTGGCTGCCCGGGGGTTGATGGGCGCCTCCGCTGACCGGAAGACCTGACGTCCCTCGACGATGAGGTGGACTTCGACGCCGCGCCCGAGCTCGTCGGACAGCCGCCCAGCGAGGGCGCGACCGGTGACGGCGAAGTCGTACTCGTCTTGCGACGCGTGGGTCGCGCGGTCTGGATCGAGGCGCGATCGGTGGAACGACTCCCACGCGTGTAGATCGTCCTCAAGTTCCTGCGACAGGTGGGCCTCTGCGTAGTCGACCGCCCCGCCGGACCAGAGAACGGTCCCGGCGTAGTCGGGAAAGACCCGCACGATCAAACGGCCGTCCTGTGAACGCTCGGTCATGCCGAGAACATACCTCCCCGCCGAACGACCCTCAGGCCCGTTCCTCCCGAGGATCCCCCACCGGGCACGCCGTTCAGCAGCAGGGCAGCTCGCATGCGTGCACCTCTCGTCCTGTTGCCGCACGTGGCTGCACACCACTTCGTTTCACCGGTCGACGAGTGCTGGGGCTTCGTGCCAGGACAGATTGACCAGGTCACTTTGCGAGGTCGCGGCTGTCGTGGGTGTCGTGGGTGGCGAGGAGGCGCGGGTCGCCTACCTGCCGGAGTGGCGACGCGAACACCCAGACGACCGTGAGGAGGGTGCCGGCGCACCCCAGGGCGATGCCGGTGCGGGTGCCGAGGGCGTCTCCGACGACGCCTCCGGCCGCGGCGCCGATGGCGATGACACCGTACGAGAGCCATCGCATGGTGGCGTTGACGCGTCCGAGCAGGTGATCCGGCGTCCGGAGCTGACGGAGCGTCAACGCGACGACGCTCGAGCCACGGAACTCAACGGCAGGCCCCGCAAAACCCTCGGCTACCGAACCCCGGCAGAGGCATTCGAGGAGCTACTCTCGGACCCGAAACAACCGCCCGTTGCAACGACCCCTTGAAACCGCCCATCCCCTATCGGACAGGGAACGGGCGTGCCGGCCGACTGACGACGTCAGAGAGCCCGTGTCATCTTCAACTCAACCTCGGAGCCGGCTGCGACAGCGAATCCGTTCCTCTCATAGGTGCGCCGGGCCGACTCGTTCTCGGCCATGACCGACAACTCGAGGCGCGATGCCCCCGCGGCTGCTGCCCAAGTCGCAACGGCATCGATGAGCAAGGTCGCGACTCCTCTTCCTCGCGCTGCGGGATCCACCCACAGGGAAATGAGTTCTGCACCAGCACCGGGCCGTGCTGACGGCGTTCCGGTCACCATGCCGATAGGACAGCCCGTTCCTTCATCAAGGGCTACAAGGTCGATCGCCCCCGGAATGGAGAGACGCTCACGCCAACGACCCTCATCAGCGTCGACCCAGTCAGCCGACCGAGAGCCGAAAGCCTCCGGGGCCTCGGCCAGCGCCGCAAGCCTCAAGGAACGCCAGACTCTCCAGTCATCGGACGACAAAGTGATCAGCGTGACCATCATGCGGTCACGCTAGCGACCCAAGCCTGCTCCCCCATCGGGACAGCCTCTTACCTCCAGATCTGCCCCTCAGCGAGTCTCACTCGTTACCGTGGGGCCATGCGAGCCACTGGCGTCACCGTCGGCATTCCGGTGCGAGATCTCGATCGAGCGACAGCCTGGTACACATCGACGTTCCAGTTGGACGATCCTGATCTCGAGCCCATGGAGGGTCTCGTGGAGTTCGACCTGGGGCCATTCTGGCTGCAACTCACTCACCGCCCTGAAGATGCCGGTCGTGACGGAATCATGGTCAACCTCAGCGTCCCGGACGCTGGTGCCGAGCGCGAGCGCCTCGCAAAGCTCGGACACGACGTGAGCGAATTACAGCGCTACGAGGCTGTTGTCGAGTTCTTCGAGCTACGAGATCTGGACGGAAACAAGATCGGCTTCGTGACCGAACTGACCTAAGCCCGGCCACCGATCGCTTATTGCGACACCGACGATGGTCGAGGTCTTCAGCGGTATAGACGCAGCCAGACAACGCCCAAGGCTCCGACGATGATCAGGTTGAGAACACGGAGTGAGTTCCACTACTTACGAGGGATGCCACCACACTGCCCGTTGCATATCGTGGGTTGAGTGTTCTGGTTGCTCGTGCTCGGTCCAAGCCTGTTGACGGGTGTGGCCCTCGTGATCGCACGCTGGATACCTCGTGGCGGCCGACGCTCCATGCACCACCTGAGCCGGTACGCGATGGTTTTCTGGGGCGGCCTTGCCGCGCTCTGTGTCGCGACGCTCGCTCTCGACTTGCAGTTCCCCGAGGACGTCACCTGGTGGGCGTTCTTCGGGTTCGTACCCAACGTGGCTGGTGCCTTCGTGGCCTTCATGGCCTTCGCAGCCACTCCACCGTCCCTCTCTGCGCCAGAGGCGCCACAGGACTGAGCACGTCAGCGAACCGGTAGCCGATCCCCTGTCGGGCGGCGACTCAGCCCTGATCCTCGGTATCGATAGACGCTTCGTACGCCTCATACGGGAGAGCTTTGAGGTAGAACGTGGCCTTACGCGCGCAGCAGCGCAGGCGGTCGGGTTCGGCACGCGGGCAGCACCCGGACTGGTCGCGATCTGCACAGAAGCCCGCCGTACGCTCCGTCAGAGCCGGTAGGCGGTCTGTTCTCGGATTCCTCGGCATCGCGGACGGCTGCAGGGCTCGAGCGCTCGATGAACGAGCGTGGTTCCCGTCATCGGGGGCGTGAACACAGTGCTGGAAAACGAGTGACCACACGGTTTTCACTAGCCTGACCGCATGACGATTCAGATCCCCGGCATCGAGACCTCGTTCCGCCCATTCCCCGACGACCGCTGGTCGGTGGATACCGCCTCGGGCAGCGTCAGCGTGTCCAGCATTCCCGGCACCGACATCTTCACCGACCCGGGCGGAGACGAGGGCGACCAGGTCACGTCCTCGACACTGCACAACGCCGCGACGCTTTTGACCGATGCTCCCGCTGGCGACTTCCAGCTCAGCGCGCGCGTCTGCGTCCGCTTCGCGGGCACGTTCGATGCCGGCGTACTCTTCCTGCGCTACGACCGTGAGACATGGGCGAAGCTCTGCTTCGAGTTCTCGCCGCGCGGGCAGGGCATGATCGTCAGCGTCGTCAACGATCGCGTGTCCGACGACGCCAACGCCTTCACGGTCGACGCTGATCACGTGCACCTGCGCGTATCCCGCAAGGGCGCGGTCTTCGCCTTCCACGCATCACCGGATGGCGAACGGTGGATGCTGATCCGAGCGTTCTCCCTCCCCGATGGCCACAAGCCGCTCGAGATCGGATTCGAGGCCCAGTCACCCCAGAGCGACGGCTGCCACGTCGTCTTCGATGAACCGCGCCTCGTGCAGCGCACGATCTCCGATTTCCGCGACGAATCGTGAATCGCCGTCCTAGCGGGCTAGTGATCGGTTATGAACCGCTCCAAGGAGAACTGAGCCCGTGCCGAGCGTGAGCGCATCACATGACCTCACCTCGCGCGGGCACTCCGGTGAATGTCTTCGTCTCGAATGCTATGGGGACACCAACGGCTGTCCGGAGCGAACTGCAGTCCATCGCCTGAATGTGGACGTGAGGTTGCGAACTCGCTCCTGAATTCCCGCATTCGCCGATCAACGTATCCGGCGACACGTCATCTCCTGGACGCACGCGGATCGATTCTCTCCGGAGATGCGCGTAGGCAATGTAGCGACCGTCAGAGGCTTCGATCGTGACGAAGTTCCCGAATGTGCCACGATGACCGATCAGGCCTCGGACGAGGTTCTCCACGAGAAGTAACGGAAGAGATGCCCATGAGTCACGGCTGCGATGGTCTCGTGCCTTGTCGTGCACGCTGACGACCTGACCGATGACACCGGCCCGGACGGGCATCGCGAAGCCAGCGAAATCCTCAGGCAGTCGGGGGCGACCGAGAAGAGACATATCCACAGAGTCGCGCGCGTCCACGAGGTCGATCGCCCACGTCTGGGCGAAGAGATGCGTCCCATGGCTCGGCACTTTCGTCGCGGGCGAGGAGACCGCCCTCCACTCCCCCGTCAACGGCGCACGAACGACGACGGGCGCCCTTGGGCGTGGCCTTCCCGCGAAGTGAGTCGCAACCATCCCCAGGACCAGCAGGAGAACGACCAACGCCAGAAGGCTGCGCCAGCGGGCGAGATCCTCGCTCAGCGGTAGAAGATTTCCCAGGCCCACTACGACGGCGAGGAAGATCGCCGATGTCGTGATGGGCTGACGAAGCGATGCCACCGTACGAGTCAGCGCAGATGGCGCTTTCACCGGCACGTCGTGCTGTCTAGTCACCGTGTCACCGCCGCGAGGCAAGCGAGCAGAGGAACGACTCGCGAGGCGGGTATCGCGTAATGCCCCCGGCCTGAACTCTGGAGCCACCCCGCCGAGAGCAGAAGTCGAATGTGATGATGAAGCTGCCCAGTCGTCCCCACCTCCGGCATGTCAGCAAGCTGCGCAGTCGCCCCTTGGCCGACCGCTACGGCCTGGAGAATGGCCAACCTCACCGGGTGCCCGAGGGCACTGAGATCCTCCGCCGAGTTCGCCCACACACCCGCGACGAGATCGGCCACTGACGCACTCTGCTGCCAGTCGTAGGTACCTCCGCCCGGCAGGGCCACCGCACCGACGAGCATGACCTCGCCCTCGTCATCGTCGAGCCGACTCCTCAGCCCCTCGAGCGCCCAGAACTTAGCGGCCGTGCGAGCCGAAGGAGCCCTCGACAGACCTGGAACGCGCTCGAGCATGTCGAGGACGGCATCGAGTTTTCCGTTCAGCGCAGCGATCTCGTCGCGGTCGTCATCGCGCATGCCGGCCTCCGTTCGTTCAGTCGCCAAAACGTACCAGACGAATCAGCGCCCTCAATCTGACGCGTAAGTTTGGAATTTCATCTCTTGGCGATCCAGTGGATGCTTATGGGTTCAGCCATCTGAAACAGGTTGTTGATCTCCGTCCGACTTAAGTCTAGATTTACGAACAACGTTCTGAAGAACGCCGGCGGGGGACCGTCCATCAGAAAAGGGGAATCCAATGAAGTCGATTCGAACCAAGATCGCTGTCGCAGCCGCTCTGAGCATGGCGCTCACCGGGACCGCCGTCAGCGCGTCGGCTGCAACGACCGCGGAGTCGGCAGCGCCGTCGAGCTCGATCGTGGCCAGCCAGGCCTTCGCAACCGCCGCCGCCAGCGGGGAAGAGGGCCAGGTCAGCCCGCAGGCGATCCCGGCCATCGTCGGAACGGCCTTCGTCAGTGGTGCCGCGACGGCAGCTGGTGCGGCCGTCGGCGACTGGGTCGCGAAGAAGATCACGGGGATCTGGTCGGTCGAGCAGTCCGTTCAGGACCCGACGATCTTCGACTGAGCAGCGGGCCCGGGCCGGTGACGGTCCGGGCCCCCTGTCCATCAACTGTTCTAGGCCGTATATCAGGGGGAATCGATCGTGGATCGAGCCGAAACACCGCGGGGCCGGGGGCCACGTATCGCAGCAGGGATCGCTATCGTCGGCCTGGTCGCCCACTTCGGACTGACGATCATGCATGTGGGGCCGATCAGCCCCTTATCGCAACAGTTGGCGCCAGTGACGAACGCGTGGATCAACCCCTTCTTCAATCAGAACTGGGAACTCTTCGCGCCGGACCCCGTCAACACGGACATGGGGCTCCTCGTCCAGGCTCGAGGGCCGGACGTAGCCGACGAAGAGGCGTGGGTCGACATCTCGACACCCCTTCTCGAGCGGAAGCTTCACAATCCGCTGCCGGATCACCTCCACTACGTGGTCACCGGCAGCGCACATAATTTCGTCGCCGCGCGACAGGAGGTCATCGATCATCCCTCCGTGGCGGATCAGTTCCCGGAGGCGGAGCCATTCGCAGCAGCCCTCCCCCAGGACGTTCTCGCCGCAGCACCTGAAGACCTGCGGGGCGCCTACGACTTCACCCTCGACTCGCTCATGTCGACCGCGGCCCGCTCGTGGTCTGAACAAATGGGTCAGGAACCGACCGAGGTGAAGATCCGTCTCGTGACTCACACGTTCCCGCGCTGGTCCGAGCGAGCCGATCCCGGCATCGGCGAAGTCGTCTACAGCGACCTGCCCTGGTCCAGCGTCGCGACCGTCGGAGCTGACTCATGATCGGCAGCTCGACGGTCACCGCTGTCACGACGTCCTTCACCACTCGGCGTCACGGGCAGGCGGTCCTCAGCGCGGTCCGCGTCGGTTACGGCCTCACGACCGCTCTCATGCTGCTCGTGAACCTCCCTGTTCGCTCTCGCTTGTGGGGAACCCAAGCCGCTTACGACTGGGAAGCATTCGTCGCGGGCTCCCTGCAAGCAGGACAACCTTCCCTCTATGCGTTGTCGTCGAGCGCTGTCTGGGCAGACATCCTGTACTTCGGCACGGTCGTCGCGGCCATCCTGTTCGCACTCGGTTGGCATACCCGTGTGGTCGCCGTCGTGTTCTTCGTGCTGTTGTGGTCGCTACATGTCAGGAACCCGGTCGTCACCAACGGCGGCGACAACATCATGCGCATCGTCCTGCTCTACATGATCATCGCCAGGACGGACACGTTCTGGTCCTGGCGGGCATATCGCGGGCAGCGCCCTCCCGGCCGGCTTCGTCAGGCTGTCGAGCCGTATGCGATCGTGGCGAACAACGTCGCCCTGGTCGCCTGCGTGGTCCAGGTCTGCGTCCTCTACGTGACCTCTGGGCTGTTCAAAGTGCAGGGAAGGATGTGGCAGGAGGGCACCGCCCTCTACTACGTCATGAGAACAGCCGACTACAACACGTGGCCAGAACTGACCCGACTGATCTATCAATGGCCGGCCGTGGTCGTCATCGCCACGTACGCAGCCGTCTTCGTGCAGGTGTTCCTTCCGGTTTCGCTTCTGGACCAGCGACTGAAGAGGGTCCTTCTCCCGCTTGTTCTGGGCATGCACCTGGCGATCGGCCTCCTCATGGGTCTGCCGTACTTCTCCCTCTTCATGATCGTCACAGATCTGTTCTTCCTGAGGGACAAAGAGCTCCGGGACACCCTCGCGGCGCTCAAGTCACACAGCCGTCGAATTCTCCGTCGGCAATCCCCCGAGGCACGTCCGACACCAGGTCCGGCAACAGTGTTCTCGCTCCCGGGAGGACGAGATGACGGACTGTGATGTCCTCGTGGTGGGTTCCGGACCCAACGGCCTCGCTGCAGCGGTGACCATGGCTCACGCCGGCCTGAGTGTGCTCGTCGTCGAAGGTGAAGAGCGCATCGGCGGCGGGCTCCGGTCCTCCCCCTCCGTCATGGACGGAATCATCCACGACGACTACGCATCAGCTCACCCTCTGGCTCTGACATCACCCTTCTTCCGGCGATGGGGCCTCACCCGACGTGTCGCTATGCGCTCGTCAGATGTCCCGTTCGCGCACGCTACGGCCAGCGAACAAGTGACAGCCCACCGCGACCTCTCGACGACCGCGGCGAAACTCAACGCCCACGACGGAACGGGAACCGCCTACGAGCGACTACTCGGGCCCCTGGTCGATGACCTCGACAACCTCGTGCAGATAGTTCTCGGACATGTGACGAGCCCCCTTCGCACCCCGCAGACCGCGATCCAGATCGGCCTGTCGGCCCTCTCCGCGTCTCAGTTCTTCGGGAACCGCCCCGTGCGCGGTGCGGCCGCGGCATTGCTCGCCGGCGTCGCGGCCCACACGGGGACCTCCCTTCGGGATCCAGCGAGTCTCGCTGCCGGCCTCGTCCTCGCAGCCTGCGCCCATGGTCAAGGCTGGCCCGTGGCGCTCGGTGGCTCCCAATCGATCGCCACCGCCCTCCATGACGATCTCGTGGCCCATGGAGGCCGAGTGGTCACCAGCCATCTCGTCCGCGCCCTCGATGACCTACCGTCAGCGACGGCCGTGCTGTGGGACACCCCGACATCCACACTGGTCGACGTCTACCAGGAGCAGTTGCCCAGCGGCTGGCGACGGGCAGCCATGAGAAAGCAGCGCATGCTCGGCGTCGGCCGGGTCGACCTGGTCCTCGAAGGAAAGCCTCGCTGGAAGAACCCGGAACTCGGCAACGCGGGAACGGTGCACATCGGAGCCGACCGGAACGGGACGGACGCAGCCATACGTCGCACCCTGAGGGGCTCCCACGCACTCCGGCCCTTCATGCTCGTCTCGCAACCAGCAGCATCGGACCCCAGCCGCCGCGTCGACGAGCTCGAGCCCCTGTCCGCCTACGTGCACACACCTCTAGACGATACGACGGACCCCGCTCAGTCCATCCTGGACGCTCTCGATGAACAAGCCCCCGGTCTCCGAGAACAGGTGGTCCGTATGTCGTCCACATCAGCTTCACGCCTCTCCGTGCGGAATCCGAACCTCAGGGGAGGCAACATCACCGGTGGCAGTGGCGGGACATTCGACCTTCTCCGGCGTCTCGGAACGGAACCCTGGCGCGTGCCTTCGGCTGCCATCTACCACTGCTCCGCATCGACTCCGCCAGGACCAGGAGTACACGGCATGAGCGGCTGGCACGCAGCTAAGGCTGCTCTGCGTCAGGAGTTCGGGCTCGACGCGCCCTTCGCATAGACGAGAGCCGCGACCCCCTCGAGATCGAACGGGAACGCGTCTCGTGACCTGTCGACCGATGCGACCTCCTCAGCGCCGGTAGGCGGCCGCCGGGTGCGTCTCGGGGAGGCGCGGGCCGCCTCCCGTGAGCCGCTCGCGCAGGGTCTCCCCCGGCACGTACGCCTCGCGGACGCGCCCGCGGCGGCGGAGCTCGGGCACGATCAGCTCGACGAAGTCGCGCAGCGTGTCGAACGAGTGGTACTGGCGGAGGTTGATGCCGTCGATGCCCTCCTCGTCGAGCCAGCGCTCGATCTCGTCGACCACGACGGTCGGCGTGCCGGCCACGAAGAAGGTGCCGCCCCACGCCTCGTCGACACCGTCGATCAGCTGGCCGACGGTGATGTCGAGCGGCAGGGAGGCGGCACCCGGGTGATCGAGACGACCTTCGATCTCGAGGGCCTCGCGCACCGTCCGGTCGCTCGGGTGGGACAGCGCGTCGAACGGGACGCTGCGGTGCACGAGCCGCCCCTGCGCGCTGGCGGACGACCGGTAGAGAGCGAGCTTCTCGGCGACCTCGGCGTCGGTGCGCCCCGTGATGACACCCGCCTGCACGATGAACCGCACGTCGTCGGCCGCACGGCCCGCCTCGACGGCCGCCGCCCGCGTGGCCGCACCCACCGCCTTGACCGCGGGGCCGCCAGTGAAGACGACCTCCGCGTTGCGGGCCGCCTGCTCGACGCCGTTCGGCGACGCTGTGGCGAGGAAGAGCACCGGGGTCCGCTGCGGCGACGGCTCGCTCAGATGCGGCCCGGCCACCCGGAAGTGCTCACCCTCGTGATCGATGGCATGCACCTTGGCGGGGTCGGTGTAGACGCCCGAACCGGGCTCGAGGCCGTCGGCTCCGGGGTCGGCGACCACCGCATCGTCCTCCCACGACCCCTCCCACAGCTTGTAGAGCACATCGAGGTACTCGGCCGCCCGGGCGTAGCGCTCGGCCTTCGGGATCTCGGCGTCGAGGCCGAAGTTGCGGGCGGCGTTCGGCAGATACGACGTGACGACGTTCCACCCCACCCGACCCTTCGTCAGGTGGTCGAGCGTCGACATGCGCCGCGCGAACGCGAACGGCGGCTCGTAGCTGGTCGAGAACGTGATGCCGAAGCCGAGATGCTCGGTCACCGCCGCCATCGCCGGGACGACGAGCATCGGATCGTTGTTGGGCGCCTGGATGCCCTCGAGCAGGGCGGGCGCCGGGCTGTCGCCGTAGACGTCGTAGGCCCCGAGCACGTCGGCGATGAAGATCGCGTCGAAGCCGCCGCTCTCGGCCAGCCGCGCCAGCTCGAGCCAGTAGGCCATGTCCTTGTACTCGCTGCGGTGGTTGTGCGGCAGACGCCAGAGACCGTGCGTGATGTGCCCGACGCAGTTCATCTCGAAGAGGTTGAGGATGAGCTGCTTCGGCGCGGAGGACTCGGTCATGCGACGATCCTGCCCGATCGGACGGTGGCGGCGCTGCGCGATGACCTCGGGTGACACGCGGCGGCCGGGTCGATGCCGTGCCGCGCCTCCTCGGGTGACGCGCGGGTCAGGCGTCGGGGCGGGAGTGACCGCCGAGCGTCGGGACGGAGCCGGTGCGCGACGGGATGGTCCGCACCGAGCCCGTGACCACCGCGACCGACGACGTGATCGTGCGCAGGTTCGACGTCGACAGCGACACCTGCGAGTGCCCGATCGTCGGGAACCCGCGCCGGGCCAGCAGCACGACGACGAAGCTCCCGCCGACGATGACGGCCGCTGTGTAGGGCAGCGCCGCGAGCCCGGTCATCTCGAAGGCCCGGGCCCCGAGCGCCGCTCCGGCCGCGATGCCGACGTTCGACCCCGCGTTGATCAGCGCCCCCGCGATGTCGGGGCTCACGCCGCCGGTGCGGATCGCCGCGGCCATGAACAGGGTGCCCGTCGTGCCGTTCGCCGCCACCCAGACGCCCGCGACGACGAAGGTGCCGATCAGCGAGCCGTGCACGAACGGCAACGCGCCGAGGGCGAGCGTCATGACCCCGACCGCGACGAGCAGCGTCTGCCGCGGCGCCCGGTCGACGAACGCCCCGGCGACGAGCAGGCCGACGACGCCGGTCGCCCCGAGCACGAGCAGCGCCGTGCCCGTCGAGCCCGTGCCGAGCCCCGCGTCCACCAGGTAGGGCCCGATGTAGGTGTAGACCACGTAGTGACCCGCGAAGAGCAGCAGATCGGCGACGACCACGGCCAGCAGACCGCTGCGGGCCCACGACGCGACCGACCCGATGTGCGGATAAGACTCGCCGCGCACCGACGGCAGGAAGACGAGCGCGACGACGGCGAGCAGCGCCGAGGCCACCGCCACGCCGGTGACGGCGAGACGCCAGCCGACCTGGTCGCCGACGGTCGTCGCGACGGGCACGCCGATCACGAAGCCGAGCGAGCTGCCCGAGTAGACGAACGCGATCGCGCGCCCCGCCAGCCGAGGAGGCACGATGCGGGTCGCGTAGGCCGACGCGACCGAGAAGAAGAGCGCGTGGGCGACGCCGCCGACGATGCGCCCGGCGCAGAGGAACTCGAAGCTCGGAGCGAACGCCACCATCAGGTTCGACACCGTGTACCCGACGAGGGTCGCGACGAGCACGGCCTTGCGGGGCACCCGCGCCGTCGCCCACGTGAGGGGCAGCGCGAGCACGGCGACGGCGAGCGCGTACACCGTGACGACGACGCCCATGCGCGACTCGGCCACGCCCAGATCGGCGCTCATGGTCGAGAGCAGCCCGACGGGCATCAGCTCGGTGGTGATCGCGAAGAAGGTCGACAGCCCCAGCACGGCAATGCCGACGACCGCCGAGGCGGTGAGGGTGTGCGGCTGCTCGGTCTGGCTCCGACCGGTGGATGGACGGGCGAGTGTGTCGGTCACGGGCGTGCCTCCGTTCGGGCGGAGAGCGCGCACGACGAGAGGACTCGCCGGGAGGACGCCGACACGAGGCGTGCTGAGGCACGGGTCGCGGGGGCGATGCGCACTCGCCGCGATCGTTGCTGACGGGTGGGGATGGGATGTTGCCACTCCACGACGAGGGCGCTCCGTCCAGTGTGACATATCCCCCTCCCCCGGCCGCAAGGCCCGAGACCGTCTTTCTCAGAGGCTGCCGCGGGCGGGGGCGACTAGCGTCGGAGTCGTCGCGGCGGCCCTGACCCCCGTCGACAGAGAGGGACTCCATGTTCGAAGCCGAGAACCTGCGCGACTGGATCGGCATGCCCGTCGTCGACCCGAACGGCGACAAGGTCGGCACGCTCGAGAGCATCTACTTCGACACCTCGACCGAGCTGGCCACGTTCGCCACCGTGCAGGCCGGGATCGTCGGCAAGAAGCTGCTGTTCGTGCCGCTGCAGGGTGCGGTCGTCGCCCCGAAGCACCTCAAGGTGCAGTTCGACAAGAAGATCGTCAAGGACGCTCCCTCGATCGAGACCGACGGCGAGCTCGAGGCGTCGCGCGAGCCCGCCGTGTTCGAGCACTACGGCCTCGCCTACTCCGTCGGCTCGACCGGCGAGCGCCGCCTCGGGCGCCGCTGACCGGCATCCACCGTTTGATCCGACGGGGTCGACGTCGCCACGAGGCGGCGTCGACCCCGTCGGTCCGTTCAGCTGGTCTGCTGCACCCGCAGCTCGGCGAGTCCGACGTTCCGCGTGCTCGCGCTGACCGACGTGGTCGTGAAGGCGACCGACGTCGAGGCGCGCGAGGCGAATCGGACCGTCGTCGCGCCTCCTGCGGCATCGAGGGCCGGCACGGCGACCGTGCTGCCGTCCGAGAAGGTGAGCGTGCCGCCCGTCACGTCGTCGGCGAGGTTCGGGCGATCGTGCAGCACGATCGTGTCCATCGTCACCGGCGTCGCCCAGCGGAGCGTCAACGTCACCCCGACGCGCCCCCAGGGCGCGACCCATTCGTTCTGAGGGGCGTCGGGATAACCGCCCGCCACGCCGTCGATCGCCTTGGCGGCGGTCTGCCCGCCCGCCGCGTCGTCCCAGCTGGCGGTGGCGACGGCCCCGGTCGTCACGTCGGTCACCACGGGCGGGGTGACGACCGGCGCCGCCGTCGCCGAGCGCACCACGATCTCGGCCAGCCCGACGTTGCGGGTCGTGCTCGACACCGAGGTGACCGTCAGCACCACGGACGAGGAGGTGCGGGCCGGGAACGTCACCGTGCTCGCCGTCCCGTCGTCGGCGAGCGCCGGCACCGCCACCGTCGACCCGTCCGAGAACGAGAGGGTCGCCCCGGTGATGCGGTCGCTCGTGTTCGGCCGGTCGTGCAGCACGACCTGGTCGATGCTGCGAGCGGACGGCCAGGTCAGGGTCAGCCGGCTGCCGTCTCGACCGCCCGCGGTGGCCCATTCGGCCCGGTGGTCGCCCGGATACCCGTCGGCCACGCCGTCGATCGCCTTGACGGCGGTCTGGGAGTCGGCGGTGTTCTCGGAGCTCGCGGTGACCGTCGCCCCGGAGGTGACGTCGTACGCCGAGAGCGGCGCATGCGGGTCGACCGGCACGGTGACGACCGGCGTGGGCGGCGTGGTGGTCACGGTGCCGACCGTGTACTGGCGGCTGAACCACTCGCGCTCGGACCGGTTCCAGCAGGCGTCCCACCCGCCGCAGGTCGCCGGGTCGTGCTCGGCGTAGCGGAAGAAGACGTCGGCCTTGTCGAGCACCTGCGGCATGGTCAGGTTCGAGGGGCGATCGCGGATGCCGTAGCCCTGATACCCGGCGAACCCGTGCGGTGTCGCGTAGAGCCGCTGGGCGGCGTCGGTCAGATAGCCGACGACGTGGTGGTCGGGGTGATCGCCGTCGTGCATGGTGCCGAGGTGATCGAGCGTGTTCACGTTCGTCGGCTGGACCGCGGTCATCAGAGCCAGCAGCGTGGATCGCAGCGAGGCGAGGGTGTACGACGACGACCCGTCGACGGTCGTGAGGGAGTCGATCGCTCCCGTGTAGAGCGCGGTGAGGCTGGTGTCGTCCGTGCTCGGGAACCCGGCGCCGTCGGTGCCCCCGTCGGGCAGTCGCAGCGAGACGAGCTGCACGCGCGGGTCGGCATCGAGGCGGGCGACGGCGACGGCGCGGCCGTCGACGTCGACGTTCGACGTCGTCCACGCGTCGTCGACGTGGAGGATCTCGGCGTAGGCGGCTCGCGGCCCGAGCTCGCGCTCGCGCCAGTACTGCTCGACGTGCCCGCCGTCGCCGGCCGTGACGAACACCGTCGTCACGCAGCGCCCGGCCTGCAGATCGGCCACGAGCGTCGAGCTCTGGAACAGCAGGTCGTCGTCCTGGTGCGCGACGACGTTCAGCGTGGTGCCTGCGCCGCAGCCGGTCGGGGTGAGCGGATGCGGGGCGTGCCCGGTGTCGGCGGCGACGGCCGGTGCGGCGGCGAGGAGGGCGCCGGCCAGCGTCAGCGCGACGACGACCCCGGCGACGGGAGGCGACGACGGACGGCGCACCACGCCGCGCCGACTAGCCACGGACGGCCTCGGGGTCGGCGAGACGGTAGAGCACGGCGGTTGGGCTCGAGTAGACGACCTGCCAGCGGTCGTCGTCGGCGAAGGCCCGCCCGAGCTCCTGGTAGTCGGCGTAGGTCTGGAACCCGTAGCGCTCGTCGTAGGCGCCCAGCACGTCCGACACCAGCACGTAGTACTCCGATGCCTGCCAGCCGAGGGCGAACTGGCTGGTGAGCTCGCGCTCGTCCGCGACGGCGTCGTAGTCGGGGCCCGTGTCGGCGTAGCCGCCCAGCGACTCGCGGGGCACGTACTGCACCTCGTCGTACTTGGCCGTCCGTGCGCCCGGGGTCGCGTTGCCGTTGCCCGGCACGAGCAGGGCGGCGCCGAACTCGGCCTCGTCCTCGAAGGCGAGGGTGGCGCGGGTGGTGTCGACGCTGGCGACCCGGTTCCAGTCGAGGGCCGTGTTGCCGAACACGTTGACGGCGACGACGACGACGAGCGCCACGGCGAGGGCGGTCGTGCCGAGACGGCGAGGGAGGCGGCGGGGCCAGGGCAGCATGACCGCGAGGATGCACAGCCAGGGGGCGGCGAAGAGCGTCACCCGGAAGATGCCCTCAGCGCCGTAGTTGGTGGCGATGATCAGGCTCACCGGGCTGGCTGCGGCGAGCACGAGCGCCCACTGCTGGCGGCTCTTGCGATGCAGCACGAACGACGCCAGGGCGGCGAGCCCGATGATCACGAGCACGACGGCCGGCAGACCGAACGCGAGCGTGTTGACCAGCGGCTTGCCGAGGGTTGCGCCGTCGTGCACCGGCGGTGCCGCGTTGTCGATCACGTTGCCGGCGGCGGCCGGGACCAGGAAGGTGCCGAGCACCGACCGGTTGGCCAGGGCCCAGACGACGGCGGGCGCCAGCACCAGGAGAGGGGTCCACCACGGTCGCACGAGTCGGAAGACCACGAAGACGCCGAGCGCCGCCGTGGTCAGGTACGGCGAGATCTGGTGCGTGACCGCGAGCGTCGAGCCGAGCACGAGGATGGCCGCGAGCGACCACCGGCCGAGGACTCCGGAGGCGCGGGGCCGGGCCGAGTGGGCCGGGTCGCCCGAGGCGACGAGCTCGCCGGGTGCGGCGGGTCGGCTCGTGAGGGCGAACGACGTCTCGCGCGCGGGGCGACCGGCGCCGAGCGCCAGGGCCGCGATGCACAGCGAGAGGACGATGCCGAGCGACTGCGGCGAGAAGTAGATGGTGTTGAGGGTCAGCGTGAGGGCGAAGAGACCCCCGGCGAGCCAGGCGCGGCCGTCGTCGGCGAGGAACCGGCGCGCCAGCACGGTGGCCGCGAGGGCGATCATGGGGGTGATCATCACCGGCCACCAGGTCGCCACGACCATCACGTCGCGGATGCCGGCGACGTCGGCCACCCACGCGACGCCCGAGAACAGACCCGCCCACGACTGGAAGATGTCGCGCCCCAGGGTGACTCCGCCGTCGGCCCGGATCGACTCGATCACGCCGACGTGGCGGGCGGCGCTGACCATCGTCGGGGTGCCGTAGACGATGGCCTGCGACAGGACGACCACGCCGCTGAGCGCGAGCAGCGGCAGAGCGGGGCTCCGGTGCGTGACGAGGGCGAAGACGGTCGCCGCCACGAGCAGGGCCAGACCCGCGAACCAGCCCGGGCCCTCGAGCGAGAAGAGTCCGCCGGGGGTGGGGTCGCCCCGCACGAGCAGCGACGATCCGACGACGAGCACCAGGGCGACGGCCGTGGCGAGGGGCACCCAGGGCAGGCGGTCCGCGATGCCGGGCCGCGCCTCCTCGATGTCGACGGAGTCGGTGACCGTCTCGACGAGGCCGTCGAGTCTCGCCGCGCGGTCGAGGCCGATCGCCATGATCTCGCGGACGGTCGCCGTCGCGAGCAGCACGATCGTCGCCATGACGACCGTGGTCATCGTCCCGGCCGGCTGCCAGACGTGCGTCCGGGCCATGGCGGTGCCGATCAGCACCGTCGCCGACAGGCTCGTCACCACGGCGATCAGCGTGAACCGCGACGACCGCATCGGAGCGGCCAGCAGCACGGGGGCGATGCCGAGCTCGAGCAGCAGGAAGACCGGCACCGCCAGCTCGCGGAGCGCCGTCGCCGGCGTGGCGAAGCCGATCCCGATGACGATGAGGGTCAGCCAGACGAGGCCGGCCGCGGCGAGCCGCCGGCCTGGCGACATCACCGCGTAGGCGTCGCGGGTCGGGACGAGGGTCGGGTGACTGCGGCTCGCGAGGTCGGGATCGGCGCTGTCGGGGCGCGCACTCGCGGGGGCAGAGTCAGCTCGGGTCACGAGTGATCTCCAGTGGGTAGCCGCCGACCATCACGGGTGGCGCGCTCGACCGACGGAGCCGTCTGACCCTGGGTGGGGGTCGCCTCGTCGGCGGGGTGGAAGAGCGCCGGGTTCGGGTCGGCGTGATTCGGGTTGCCGCCTCGCCCTCGGGTGTCGGGCGTGGCGGGTCCGTTCAGAGTAACTTGCGCTCTGCTCCCCGCGATACGCAGGGGCCGTACATCGACAGGGTGAACAGTGGACTACGCGTCGACCTCCCGGCGGGTGCCCCTCGATCGGGGGGTGCCTCGTTCGACGGGGGTCGCCTTGACCCGCGCGACGTCGCGGGCGATGATCGTTCGATCGTTCCGACGCGTCGGGTTCACCCGCGCCCGCCTCGGCGACGATCGCTACCCGAAGGAACCGACGACGTGCCTACCACCGAGAGAACCCGAGCGTCCTCTCGACGACGGCGGACGCGCGTCGCCGTCACCACGGTGGTCGTCCTCTCGGTCGTGGCGCTGGTCGGGCTGCCGATGATCGTCCTCGGCGAGGACTCCGGCGCCGTCACCCCGTGGAGCACCGACGGGGCGTCCGCCCCGGTGGCCCCCGTGCCGAGCGACGCGCCGACGTCGTACTCCCCCGCCGACCCTTCCGACACGGGCACCGCGCCTCCGGCGGGCGGGGTGCCATCCGCCCCGCACCTTGACATGTCGGCCGACGCCCCCGGTTCGGCGTCCACCGCCGACACGGCGTCCCCGAGCGGCGAGGCCGCACCCGTCGGCGACCTGCCGGGGTGGAGGCAGATCTTCGTCGACGACTTCGACACCCCGGTCGCCCGTGGGTCGTTCCCCGGGCCGTACGCGGACTCGTGGCTGCCGTACGACGGCTTCACCGACACCAACGACAACGGCACGTACCGGGCCGGCGCGATCTCCGTCGCCGACGGCATGCTGTCGCTCGGCGTCTCGGCCCTCGGCGACGAGGTCACGTCGTCGGCCGTCGTGCCGCTGGTCGACGGCGAATGGGGCGGGCAGACCCACGGCCGCTACAGCGTGCGCCTGCGCGCCGACCCCGTCGAGGGCTACAGCGCGGCGTTCCTGCTCTGGAGCGACGAGAACGACTGGGACGACGGCGAGATCGACTTCCCCGAGGGTCACCTCGACAAGGAGGTCAGGGCCTACAACCACAAGCTCGGCGACCCGTCCGAGAACTCGTTCGACCGCCGCACGGCCGTGCCGTTCAGCGAATGGCACACCTACACGATCGAATGGGGCCCCGACGAGATCGCCTTCCAGATCGACGGAGTCACCATCGGCACCACCCGCAGCGACATCCCCACGGCCAAGATGCACTGGGTGATGCAGATCGAGACCCTCAAGAGCGCCCCGCCGGACGGCGCGCAGGGCGCCGTCCACATCGACTGGGCCACGATCTACCGCTACGACGGCTGAGCGGCTCCCCGGCTGCGCCCGCCCGCTCGACGACGGGCCCGCCGCCCCGGGCCCCGACGGCGGGCGTGCGCCGTCAGCACGGCCTCGAGGGCGTCGATGTGCTGCTCGTGGGGGAACCCCTCGGCGACCCGGTCACGGCAGCGCTCGCCCAGACCGGGGTCGTCGTGCCGCCAGTCGAGCACCGACGCGATGCGGGCGGCGAGGTCGAGCGGATCGGCCGGGCGCACGAGCAGGCCGGCGAACTCGCCCGAGAGCACCTCGGAGACCGCCCCGACGTCGGTGCCGACGGCCGGTCGCCCCGTCGACATGGCCTCGATCAGCACGCGACCGAAGGCCTCGGGCAGATGCGAGGCCATGACCACGAGGTCGGCGGCGTGCAGCAGCGGGACGACGTCGCGCCGGGCGTCGAGCAGACGGTACGACCCCTCGGGCAGACCGGCCAGAGCCTCGAGCACCTCGGGTTCGACCGGTGCCGGCCCCGCCAGCACGAGCACCGCGCGCTCGGGGTCGAGGGCGAGCCCGCGCCAGGCCTCGACGAGCGTCAGCACGCCCTTCTCGACCGACAGTCTCCCGTAGCTCAGCACCACGCGGGCTCCGGGGGCGATGCCCAGTCCGAGGTCGAGACGGGCGCTCTCGAGCTCCGCCGCGCCTCCTCGGGGGTACTCGTCGGCGGAGACGGCGTTGTGCACCACGGTGATGCGCTCGGGCGAGATCCCGGCGGCGACCCAGAGGGTCTTCATGAACTCGGAGACGGCGACGAAGTGCGCGACCCCCGTCATCACCAGCCGGGTGCGGTGGAAGTTCGGCGCGTGGTGCAGGTGGCAGACGATCGGCAGCCCGGCCCAGCGCGCCGCGAGCTGCGCCCAGACGATCTGCTCGGGGCGGTTCAGCCACAGCACGTCGGAGGCGAGGCTCCGCGCCCGTGCGATCGACGGTGCGAAGCGCCGCAGATCGCGGAGCACGCTCGACCGGTCGACGTCGAACGGGTACGGCCCGATCGGCTCGACCCCGACGGACGCGTACTCGGCACGCTGCACGCCGTCGTGGTGGAACAGCACGTCGACGCGGTGACCGCGACCCACGAGGCCCACGGTGTCCTGCAGCATGCAGAGCTCGACGCCGCCGACCGGTCGCAGCCGCTCGGCGGTCGTCAGCACCCTCAGGGGCGTCGACGACCCGGCTCGCGGTCCCGCCGGATCCGGGCGGAGCCGAGGAGGCGCGGTCACGATCGCACGGCCACCGGCGCATCGGCCGGGCGCACGGCGATCGCACGTGCGAGTCGCCGGCTCCGCAGGTAGGCGAGCGGCCCCTTGGGGTAGTCCCGCAGCTCGTTCAGCACGAGCGACCGGGGGTACTCGTCTTCGAGTCCGGCGGGGCGGCTCTCGGCGGCGTCGGACGCGCCTCCTCCGATGCGGGAGAGACTCTGCGCCGCCATCGACCGCACGGCGAGGGGCAGCTGCCAGGCCAGCCCCGCGATGTGACGGCGGTCGCCGAGCACGAGCGAGGTGAGCATGGCGGTGAAGCCCAGCCCGTTGCCCCGCAGCTGCTTGAGCAGCTCGTCGGTGCCGCGACGGTGACGGTGGTGCACGATCGCGGCCGGTTCGTAGGCGATGCGGCCGCCCGTCCAGAGGACCCCGATGAACGCGGCGAGGTCCTCGCCGCCGCGGGCGGGCGTGCCCGTGCCGAGGGCCAGGTCGAAGCCGCCGATCCGCTCGAGCGCGCTCCGCCGGAACGACATGTTGGCCCCGGCGCCGTACGCGCCGACGCCGTAGACCGCGAAGCGGCGCACCACCTCGCCGTCGTCGACGACCGTGATCCGCGCCCCGCGCACCAGGCGCGACGCCGGGCGTTCCGCGTCGAGCACGAGCGGTCGCCAGGTCCGCTCGCCGCTGAAGCCGCCGTAGTAGCGCTCGAACCAGATCTGGGCCGGGGTGTCGAGCTCGGCGGGGAGGATCAGACCGGTGACGGCGTCGACCCGGGGGTCGTCGACGAAGCGCTGGGCGAGCTCGCGCAGCCAGTTCGGCTCGACCCGCACGTCGTCGTCGGTGAAGACGATGATGTCGCCCCGGGCCGCGGCGACGCCGGCGTTCCGCCCGGCCGAGATGCCCTTGCGGGGCTCGTGGATCGCACGGACCCGGTCGCGACCCGCCACGAGCCCGGGCAGGACGTCGTCGGACGGGAGCACGGGCCGGTTGTCGACGATCAGGAACTCGACGTCGGGGTAGTCGACGTCCGCGAAGCCGTCGAGCATGAGCTCGAGGTCCTCCCGCCGACCGACGATCGTCGACACGACGACGGTGACGGCGGGGAGGCGGTCGTCCGGGAGGCGCGGCGGGCGCGACGCCTCGTAGCGGACCGAGTCGTCGCGCAGATCGGTGAGCGGCGTCAGGGCCGTGCGCGCCGCGGCCGGGTCGTCGGTGAGCATGACGTCGGCCACGCCGACGGGGAGACCCCGCCAGGTGCCGAACACCATGGCCGAGTCGTACCGGTCGTCGGCCACCAGGTCGGGGAGCGGCTCGGCGAGGTCGAGGACGACGACCCGGCGCGGGGCCGGTTCGACGACCTGGGGGCGGCGGGTCATGAGGTCTCCTGGTCGTGGCGTGATCGGTGCGCGGGCATGGCGGCGACGGGGTCGTCGAGTGCTGGGTCGTCGAGGGCGGGAGCTTCGGGTGCGGGGGCCTCGGGTGCGGGGGCCTCGGCGGCGTCCTCGGCGACGACCTCCGGGGGGCGGCGGGCGGCGGCGAGACGGCGGAGGAACCACGGCAGGCAGGCCAGCGCGACGATGCAGCGCCCGATGTTCCACTCGAGGGTCTGCGGCAGCGCGATGGTCGCCGCGGCGACGACCACGCTCGCCAGCACGGTGAGCAGGAGTCCGACCGGGGCGCCGTGCCACGCGACGCGCTTCGGCAGGACGACGAGCTGCAGGCCCGCGAGGACGGAGTAGGCGATGACGGTCGCGACGGCCGCGCCGAGGATGCCGAGCGGCGGCACCAGCAGGAGGTTCAGGCCGACGTTGGCCGCCGCCGCGACGCCGGTGATGACGCCGAGGGTCTTGGCCCGCCGCTCGATGGTCAGCAGGCGGCCGCTCGCGCCGCCCGCGGTCGCCGGGTAGGCCGTCAGCGCCACGACGAAGACGACGATGGTGAGACTCGACGGGTCGAAGCTCGCCGGCACGAGGATCGGCATCGCGAAGGGGGTCACGAGAGTCAGGGCGACGATGATCGGGTTCAGCAGACGGTAGATCTCGTTGCGCGCCGTCATCGCGAGCGCGAACCGGGCCGTCTCGTCGCGCATCTTCGCGAAGTGCGGCGCCCACGCGCTGTTGGTGAACGAGAGCAGCAGGATCACCGACGAGCCGACCACGTACGCGACCTGGTACTGACCGACCGCGTCGGGGCCCATCAGCCGCTGCAGCACGATGCGGTCGCCGGCGTTCAGGACGAAGTACGCCAGGCTCGCCAGGGCGAGCGGCACGCCGAACGAGAGGGCGCGCTTCGCGACCGGCCCGTTCACCAGACCGCCGATCAGCGGTCGGGTGAAGCAGAGCCCGATCACCATGGCCAGGGTCTGGCTGATGACGCTGCCCCACGCGTAGGTGAGCGCGCCGCCGCCGAGGGCCAGCAGCAGGGTCAAGCCGATCGCCTGGCCTCCTACGGCCGACACGATGCTCGTCGTGGCGAACGCCCGGAAGCGGTCTTCGGCGAGCAGCAGGGCGAGCATCACCTGGACGGCCGCCGACGGGGCAGCCCACAGCAGGACGACCAGGAGCAGGTCGTGCTCGCTGCCGAAGCCGAGCGCTCCGGCCCAGAACGGCACGGTGAGAACGGCCGCCGCGGTGGCGACGAACGAGATGACGAGGCCGACGGCGACGAGCCCTCGGGCATTTCGGGCATCGCCGTCCTCCGCGTGCTGCAGCACGAGAGCCTGGTCGAGACCGAGCAGCGCCAGCACGCTGAGCACCTGGAAGATCGCCTGCGCGGTCGAGAAGGCGCCGAAGTCGGTGACGCCGAGCAGGTGGGCCAGCACCGGCGAGACCACCGTGCCGACGACCAGCTGCAGCGACCAGATGATCACGTACAGCAGACCGCGCCCGAAGAGCCGCGACTGGTCCGGGGCGGCGGGGGCGGCGTCCGGGCCCGGCGACCCGATGCTCGGGGTCGGGTCGGCGACCGGCGGCGGGTCGAAGACCGGCATTCCGGCCACCGGTGACGCAGCCGACGGGCGCGGATCGGGTTCGGCGGCGTGCCGGGGCGAGGTCGGGGGCAGCCGGGTCTCGGCGGGGTCGTCGGGTCTCTCGGGCGGGGCTGACCGCATGGGTGGTGTCCTGTCAGGTTCGGGTCCTGGACGCAGCCTGCCGGACGCTTCGGGGCGCGTCGGCGTCGTCGACCGGGCCGAGGGGTAAGCGAGCCTGGTCGAGCGTCGAAGACTGAAGCTATCTCATGGTCGAGCGTCGGACAATGCCGCGTCCGGGGTGCGCGAGCGCCGCGTGGCGGCCCGCTCACCCGGTCTCACCCGCGGGTGCCCTGACTCCCGTGCGACCCCGCTGAGCTGCGGGTCAGCGGATCGTCGGGTCAGAGGATCGTCGTGACGACGTCGACCAGGCTGGGGCGCGCGGGGGCCGAGCCGAAACCGAAGCGCACCGGCGGGCTGAGCGGCGCCAACGGCCCCAGATCGTCGCCCGCCCGCGTGGTCACGGCCGCCGAGACGTCGCGGACGAGCGTCACGCCGTAGTACTCGCGCTTGCCGCCGCCCGCCGAGCCGGCCGTCCGCGCACCCCGGACGAGCACCCGCGCGACCGGATCGATCAGCCGGAGCCACAGCGGCGCGGTCGCGACCCGACGCGGCACGATGCGCATCAGCATGCCGAGCGGCGACACCGCGCCGACGGTCAGCCGCACGGCGAGATCGCCGGCGGTCACCGCGATGCCGCCGTCGACGCGCCGCGTCTCGACCGGCACGACGCGCACCTCGTCGAACGTGTAGGTCGACGAGACGTAGTCGGCGACGGCCTGCGAGGGAGCCAGAAGGAGGCGGTGGCCGGTGACGTCCTCGATCATCACGTCCGTGAAGCGGCCAAGCGGCGAACGTTCCCACATGCCGATCACGACACGCGTGCCCGAGGCGGTGCCGATGCCGGCGATCCGACCCTCGAAACGGGCTGCAGACGCACGACGACTCATGCGGGCGACGGTACGCCGTCGTCGCCGGGGCCGCGCCGTCTTCGCGAGTGCCGACCCGCGCCTCCTACGGGGCCGCGTCCTCGGGGACGGCACCGCGCCTCCTCGGAGTCAGTACCCGGCGTCGACGTCGACGACTCCGACGGGCTCCTTCGCCGCGGCGAGCGCCTCGATGTTCGCGCGGACGCGCTCCTGGAAGAGCGGCTCGGTCATGTCGTCGGTGTTCGCCTGATGCGGGGTGATCAGGGCGCGCGGCTCGTTCCAGAGCGGGTGACCGTCGGGCAGCGGCTCGGGGTCGACCACATCGAGCCCGGCACCGCCGATGGTGCCCTCGGCGAGCGCCGCGACGAGCGCGTCGGTGTCGACGAGGGGCCCGCGCGCGATGTTGACGAGCACGGCGGTGTCTTTCATGGCGGCGAGCCGCTCGGCGCCGATCAGGCTGGTCGTGCCCTCCGTGAGCGCCGCGGCGACGACCACGACGTCGGCGTCGGGCAGCACCTCGTCGAGGCGATCGGTGGTGACGGTGCGTGCGGCGCCCTCGACCTCGCGGGCGGTGCGGACGACCATCGACACCTCGACGTCGAACGGCTGCAGCAGCCGGAGCAGCTCGGTGCCGATGCCGCCCGCCCCGATGATCAGCACGTGACCGCCGTTCAGCGAGATGCCGCGCTGCGTCTGCTCCCACGACGAGGCGCGGGCCCGGATCTGCAGCGACCGCAGCGTGGCCAGTGTGAGCGCGAGCGCGTGCTCGGCGACGGGCGCGCTGTAGGCGCCCTTCGCACTGGTGAAGACGAGCCCGTCGCGGCGGGTGGCGCGCATGGTCTCGACGTACGCGTCGACCCCGGCGCTCGGCAGCTGCACGACGGCGACCCCGGGGTGCTCGTCGACGGCGCGGCGCAGCTCGGCCTGGTCGACGCGGCCGGCGACGACGATCATGCGGGTCTCGTCGCCGAGCTCGACCTCGCGGGCGCCGGTCTCGGCGAGCGCGCGCCGGGCCGGGGCCGCTCCCCAGGCGGCGGCCTCAGGGGCGGCGGCGGGCAGGATGGTCACGGCGAGATCGGTCATACGTCAACCTACCGAGCCCCGCGCCGCGCCTGCTCGGTTCCCGCCCCGCCCCCGCCTCCTCAGTTCCCGACCCGCGCCTCCTGGGCACGACCCCCGCCCCCCCGCGCCTCCTCAGTTCCCGCCCCGCGCCTCCTCGGCACGACCCCCACCCCTCCCCGGTGTGCGAATCGCGACCAGATCCGGCCTCACGGGGCCAGAACGGGTGTTTCACAAGGTGTGTGAACGCGCACAGGTCGGGTTCGGCCCGCGGGATCCCTCTGGCCAGGTCGGGTTCGGCACAGGCACCGCCCGGCCAGGTCGTGATCTGCACACGCCACCCGCCGACGACGTCGCGATTCGCACACGACGCCCACTGACCAGGTCGCGATTCGCACACGACACCCGCACTGACCAGGTCGCGATCCGCACACGCCTGCCACCGCCGAGGTCGCGATCCGCACACGACAGCCCAGCCGAGGAGGCGCGGCTCAGGAGGCCGTCAGCGCCGGCTCGTCGAGTCGGCCGGGCGAGCAGGCCTGGGCCCAGACGACGTCGAGCGACAGCCCGAGCACACCCGCGATCGCCGCGACGGTCGCGAACGACGGGGTCGCGATGCGCCCGGTCTCGACCTTCCGCAGGGTCTCGGGCGAGACGCCCGCGGCGATCGCCGTCTCGAGCATCGAGCGCTCGCCGCGGGCGCGGCGCAGCGTCGCACCGAGTCGGCGACCGCGCTCGACCTCGGCGGGGCTGAGAGGGAGTCGGACCATGCAGCCGATAGTAGTACCGGTACGACATGGCCGGTATAGTTATCGCCAGCCGCACGCCCGCCCGCACCCCACGCCCCACACCCCCGCACCCCCAGACCACCGCACCCCGAAAGGCCCCCCGCGTGATCGAGATCCTCACCCCCGACGAACTCCGCCGAGCCCGGCGCACCGGTGCGCTGGTCGGCGACATCCTGCACGAGCTGTCGGGGCGCGCCCGGGTCGGCACGAACCTGCTCGAGATCGACCGGTGGGCGCGCGAGATGATCCTCGAGGCCGGGGCCACGTCGTGCTACGTCGACTACGCGCCGTCGTTCGGGCGGGGTCCCTTCGGGCACTACATCTGCACCGCGGTGAACGACGCGGTGCTGCACGGGCTCCCCCACGACTACGCGCTGGCCGACGGAGACCTGCTGACCCTCGACCTCGCGGTCGTGCTCGACGGCATCGCGGCCGATGCGGCCGTCAGCTTCGTGGTGGGCGACTCCCCCCAGCCCGAGAGCGACGCCCTGATCGACTCGACGCGCCGCGCCCTCGCGGCCGGCATCGCGGCGGCCGGCCCCGGTGCTCGCCTCGGCGATCTGTCGGCGGCGATCGGCGCGGTGCTCAGCGCCGACGGCTACCCGATCAACGTCGAGTTCGGCGGCCACGGCATCGGCTCGACGATGCATCAGGACCCTCACGTGGCGAACACCGGTCGCGCCGGCCGCGGCTACAAGCTCCGCCCCGGTCTGCTGCTCGCCCTCGAGCCGTGGATCATGGCCGACACCGACGAGCTGGTCACCGACCCCGACGGCTGGACGCTCCGCAGCGCGACCGGCAGCCGCACACCGAGCACACGATCGCGATCACCGAGACCGGCGCCGAGATCATGACGCTGCCGGCGCACCTCCGCGCCTGAACCCCCGGGCGCCCCGCGGGAGCAGCATGGGCGCATGACCGACCACGACGACAAGGCCACGCGCGACGAGTTCGGCGACGCCGTCAACATGACCGCCTCCGAGCTCGAGCGCTGGCTCGACACCGACGAGTCGAAGGAGGTCGGCCAGAAGACCGACGGCCATGAGTCGACCGGTCACGCGAGCGGTCGGCGCATCGTCGGCATCCTGAAGAAGAAGCAGGCCGACTGCACCGACGACGACTACGCCCACATGCGCAAGGTCGTCGGCTACGTCGCCCGCCACTCGAAGCAGCGCCCCGACGGCGACGTCACCGACACGCCCTGGCGCTGGTCGCTGATGAACTGGGGCAACGACCCCCTGAAGTAGTCCCGGCTCCGTCAGGGCGGGTCGGGCCGAGCGGACCCGACCGGGTCGACGGGAGCCGAGGAGGCGCGGCTAGGCGCCGTCCGTCGACTGACGGGCCCGGAACGCCACCATGTTCATGCGGTTGCCGCATCGGACGCTGCAGAACCGCTTCGAGCCGTTGCGCGACAGGTCGACCAGCACGCCGTCGCAGTCGGGCGCCTCGCACGCCCGGAGGCGCCCGACCTCGTCGGAGCGGATGACGTCGACGAGGGCCAGCGCCGCCTCCACGCGGATGCGCACGGCGAGCGGAGCGTCGTCGGCCGTCGCGTGCACGTGCCAGTCGAAGTCGTCGTGCCGCACGAGGCGCGGTGTCGCGTCGGCGGCGGCGAGCAGGGCGTTGACCTCGCCGACCATGGTCTCGCGATCGAGCGACCACAGTCGTCGCAGCTCGGCCCGGGCCTCGTGCACCTCGCGCAGCTCGCGCTCGTCGTGGTCGATGCGCCCCGAGAAGCCGCTCTCGGCCAGCAGCCCGCCGAGCTGCTCGATCGTCGCGAGCTCGTCGGCACCCGACCTCGACGCCGAGGCGGACGTGTTGAGCAGCACGACGTCGAAGGCGAGGACGTCGGTCGTGTCAGGGGCGAAATGCAAGTTGACTCCTTATCCGCAGACACCCTAGCGTCAGGACCACCACCTCCTCCAGCCCCTGACCAGAAGGCGTCCCATGTCGCATCACCCGACCACGCGGGGCCTGCTCGTCGCCCTCGTCGCCGCCACCTCGTTCGGCGTCTCGGGCGCCCTCGTCAAGCCCCTCCTCGAGGGCGACTGGAGCCCCGCCGCGGCCGTCACCGTTCGCGCCCTCGTCGGCGGTCTCGTGCTGGTCCCCTTCGCCCTCCGCGCCCTGCGCGGTCGCAGGCGCACCCTCTGGACGGCCCGGTGGCGCATCCTCGGCATGGCCGTCGTCGGCGTGGTCGGCACGCAGGTCTTCTACTTCGCAGCCGTCCGGCGCATCCCCGTCGGCACCGCGATCCTGATCGAGTACATGGCACCGCTCCTCCTCGTCGCGGTCGCCTGGGTCGTGACCCGTCGCCGACCGGCCGCGGTCGTCCTGATCGGCGCCGCCGTCGCCGCCGGAGGACTCCTGCTCGTCGTGTCGCCGAGCGGCGGCGGTCGTCTCGATCCCATCGGCCTCGCCTCGGCGGCCGTCGCGATGGTCTGCTGCGCCGCCTACTTCGCCATCGCGGCCCGACCGGCCGAGGGGCTCCCTCCCGTGGCGCTGGCCTGCGCCGGGCTGCTGCTCGGGGTCGTCGTGCTCGCGATCGTCGGGCTGGCCGGCCTGGTCCCCTACACGGCGTCGACGGCACCGGTCGAGCTCTTCGGCGCCACGACCGCGTGGTGGGTCCCGATGCTCGCCGTCGGCGTCGTCGCCACCGCGATCTCGTACGCGGCGAGCATCACCGCGACCACGATGCTGGGGTCGCGACTGGCGTCGTTCGTCGGCCTGCTCGAGGTCGCCGCCGCCGCGCTGTGGGCATGGATCCTGCTGGGCGAGTCGCTCACCCTCCTGCAGGGGCTCGGCGGCGCGGCGATCCTCGCGGGGATCGCCTTCGTGCGCTCGGATCGCGAGGGCCGACCTGAGGACGCCGTGGCCGAGGCCGCGTCCGACATCGGCCCCGTGCCCCAGGCGGCACCCGCGCCCGCCGTCGGCACGCCGGACGCGGCTCCCCCGGGGGCTAGCGTGGAACGGTGACCCCGTTGACCCTCGGCCTGGCCGCCGCCGCGATCATGCTGGGGGCGCTGACCCAGCGCATCTCGGGGATCGGCTTCGCCCTCACCGCCGCGCCCCTGCTCGTCATCGTGCTGGGCCCCGAGGCCGGCGTCACCGTCGGCAACGTGCTCGCCGCCGCCCTCGCCGCGGTGCTGCTGGCCCAGACGTGGCGCACCGTGCGGTGGCGGCGTGCCCTGCTGCTCGTCGCACCGGCTCTCGTCGCCGTCCCGATCGGGGCGTGGGTCGTCCGCACCGCCCCGACCGGGCCCCTGACCGTCGCCGTCGGAGTGCTCGCCCTGGTCGGCGTGCTCGTCATGGCGTTCTCGTCGACAGTGCGGCTGCTGCCCGGCCCGGGAGGCGCGGTGGCGGCGGGCGCGCTCGGCGGCTTCATGAACGTCACGGCCGGGGTCGGCGGCCCAGCGCTGACGGTGCACGCGACGAGCGAGCGGTGGTCGCGCGACGTCTTCGTGGGCACGGGGCAGGTGTTCCTCCTCTCGGTCAACCTCGCGTCGGTGCTGTCGAAGGGCGTGCCGTCGGAACCCTGGGGAGTCTGGGTCGGCGCCTTCGCCGCCCTCCTGATCGGCGCCGTAGCCGGCCACCGCCTGAGTCGGCACGTGTCGGCCCGCGTGGGGCGCATCCTCGTGCTCGTGCTCGCCGCGGTCGGCAGCGCGGCCGCGGTCGTCCGGGGCGTTCTGCTGCTCTGAGGGTCGAAGGCGGATGGTCTCGCGGCGCTTGTCGCCGGGCCGCCCCGTGCGGCAGCATGGCGTCATGCCCTCGCTGACCGCCGTCTGCCGCGTCCACGCCCTCCTCGACGACTCGGGCTCGGTGGGCGTCACGGCCATCGACAAGCGACCCGTCGACGGCCCGGTCGAGGTCAAGCGGCTCGGCGTCCGCGGCGACGTCCAGGCGAGTCGCGCCCACCACGGCGGCCCCGACAAGGCCGTCTACGCGTACGCCGACTCCGACGCCGAGCACTTCGCGGGGATCCTCGGCTACGAGGTGACTCCCGGGCTCTTCGGCGAGAACCTGCGGGTCGACGGGCTCGACGTCACCGGCGCCGTCATCGGCGAGCGCTGGGCCGTGGGCGAGACGCTCGTGCTGCAGGTGACCATGCCCCGCACGCCGTGCGCGACCTTCGCCCGCCGGCTCGGCGAGAGCGGCTGGGTCAAGCGGTTCCAGGCGGAGGGACGCCCCGGCGCGTACCTGTCCATCGTCAAGGCCGGCCCGATCCGGGCGGGCGATCCGATCGAGGTCGTCTCGCGCCCCGCGCACGGGGTCACCATCGGCGACGTCTTCGCGGGTCTCGAGCCCGAGCAGGCGTCGGCGCTCCTGGCCTCGCCCGCGCCCCGGCTCAGCGAGATCGTGCACGGCCTGGCCGAGAAGGCGCTGACCCGCGCAGCCGTCGGCGCCTGACCAGGCCGACCCGCGCCTCCTCGGCCCCGGGGTCAGACGCGCTGCTGCCGCGGTACGACGACCCGCTCGAAGACGAGCACGCCCGCCGTCGCGATCGGGATGGCGACGAGGGCCCCGAGCACGCCGCCGAGGGCCCCGCCGCCGAACGCCGCGACGATCACGAGGGCACCGGGCACCGCCACCGCCTTCGACATTACCCGCGGGGTCAGCACGTACGCCTCGATCTGCGCGTAGACGAGCAGCACGACGCCGACCACGAGCGCGGTGACGGGCGAGACGGTGATCGTCGCCGCCACGATGACGGCGTACGCGACGACCGTGCCGACCACGGGGATCAGCGCCCCGAGGAACGCCAGGGTCGCGAAGAGCACGGGCACGGGGCCGCCGGCGATCGAGAGCACGATGAACACGAACACGGCGTTGACCGCGGCGAGCACGACCTGACCGGCGACGTAGCGGCCGACCGACAGGAAGATCTCGTCCGAGATGTCCATCACGCGCTCGCGGTGGCTGCGGGGCACGGCCCGGCTGAGCGAGCGGAGCATCTGCGGCAGGGTGATCGCGAAGTACAGCGTCAGGATCGCGACGACGATGACCGCCGTGATCGCCGAGGTGATGCCCTGACCGACGGCCAGGATGCCGCCGCCGAGCGCGAGCAGCTGATCGGGGTCGAGCAGGTACGACGACACCGCGCCCACCGCGTCGTCGATGTCGAAGTCGAAGCCGACGGTCTCGACGGCCTGCTGCACCCACGGCTCGCGCGACAGCTGCTGCAGGGTGGCTGGGGTCTCGCGGATCACGTAGCCGATCTGCTCGACCAGGGCCGGGACCACGGCGGCGACGATGCCGACGACGACCCCGATCACGAGCACGACGGCGACGACCACCCCGACCCAGCGCGGGGCGCCCGCGCGGACGAGTCGGCGGACCACCGGTTCGAACGCCAGCGCGAGGAAGAACGCGAGCCCGATGTACACGAGGATCGTCGACAGCGCCATCAGCGAGACGATGATGCCGACGCCGAGTCCGCCGCCGAGCGTGGCGATCAGACCGAAGCGGAACGCCCCCGTGCGACGGGCGGGGTCAGGAGGCGCGGGGTGCGTCGCGCCCGTCGGCCCGGTCGCCGTCGCCGAACGACGGACGGAGCGGGCGCGTGAGGAGAGAGCCATGCGACCATCCTGGCGTGCCGCCGCGGCTGGGGGCCGCCGGCACCGGGGGCCGCCGGCACCGGGGGCCGCCGCGGCTGGGGGCCGCCGGCGCCGGGGGCCGCCGCGGTCGGGGGCCGCCGGGCACGACACGACCCCGCCCGGTCGCCGGCCGCAGCGGTCTGCGGTCGAGGCCCGAGCGGGGCCGGTGGTGCGGGTGTCGCTAGTTCGCGGACCCGTCGGAGATCTCGCTGTCGTCGCTCTCCTCGGAGTCGTCGACGAGGCCGGGCTTCGAGCCGTCGGGCAGCCCTTCGGTGCGCTTCGCCTGCTCGTCCGTGATGTCGGTCGATCCGTCGGGGGCGGTGGTCTCTTCTGGTGTGCTCATGTCCGGGACGATACGCCGCGACTCCGGGGTCGTGTCCACCGAGAAGATGCAGACCATGAACTATTCTCGGCGGGCTCGGGTACCATCGATGCTTCTGGCCGTCCGGTCTCGGCGACTCCCCTGCCGCACGTTCGCGCCTCCTCTCCTCCTTCTGCTCCTGTCCGGCCCCGCGCCGCACGAAAGGCCCCTCATGACCGACGCCACCGCCCGGGCGACCGCCCCCGCGCCCGCCATCCCCCGGCAGTCCTGGCTGGCCCTGGTGGCCCTCCTGCTGGGCATGTTCATCGCGCTGCTCGACACGACGATCGTCAACGTCGCGCTGCCGACCATCCGCACGACGCTCGACGCGTCGGAGGCGACCCTGTCGTGGATCATCTCGGGCTACGCCCTCGCCTTCGGCCTCACGCTCATCCCTGCCGGCCGCATCGGCGACCGCATCGGGCACAAGTGGGTGTACTTCACGGGCGTGCTGCTCTTCACGCTCGCCAGCCTCGCCTGCGGCATCGCGACGAGCGATGTCCAGCTCGTGGTGTTCCGCGTGGTGCAGGGTCTGGCCGGCGGCATCTTCGTGCCCGCGGTGACGGCGTTCATCCAGCTGCTGTTCCCCGGTCGCTCGCGGGGCAAGGCGTTCGCGATCATGGGCGCCGTCATCGGCGTCTCGTCGGCCCTCGGGCCCATCATCGGCGGGCTGATCATCCAGGCCTTCGGCGACGAGAACGGCTGGCGACTCGTGTTCTTCGTCAACCTGCCGTTCGGTGTCATCACGCTGATCGCGGCGGCCATCCTGCTGCCGAAGCGCGACGAGTCCGTGCCCCGCCCCGACAAGGGCCTCGACGTCGTCGGCCTCGTGCTCGTCTCGGCCGCGTTCGTCGCCCTGCTCGTGCCGCTCATCCAGGGGCAGGACGAAGGCTGGCCGCTCTGGACGTACCTCACGATCGCCGCCGGCCTCGTCCTGCTCGCCGCCTTCGGACTGTGGGAGGTGCGCTACACCCGCTCCGGTCGCACCCCGCTCGTGCCCCCGACGCTGTTCTCGCACCCCTCGTTCACCGGCGGCGTCGTCCTCGCCCTGGTCTACTTCGCCGCGTTCACCAGCATCTTCTTCACGATCTCGCTGCTCTGGCAGTCGGGCCTCGGGCACAGCGCGCTCGCCTCGGGCGCCGTGGCCATCCCGTTCGCGGTGGGCAGCATCATCAGCTCGTCGCAGAGCAACCGGATCGCCCAGCGCCTCGGTCGCAACGTGCTCGTGCTCGGCACCGCCCTGGTCGCGATCGGGCTCGGCTCGATGTGGATCATCCTGATGCTCACCGACGCCGCCGACCTCACCAACTGGCTGCTGCTCGTGCCGCTGCTCGTCGCGGGGCTCGGCAACGGGTTCTTCATCGCCCCGAACGTGCAGTTCATCGTCGCCACCGTCGACCCCCGCGACGCCGGCTCGGCCAGCGCCGTCATCTCGGCGATCCAGCGGATCGGCTCGGCCGTCGGCATCGCCATCATCGGCAGCGTGCTGTTCGGGTCGCTGCCCGGCGGCCGCGAGCTGGCCACGGCGGCGGGTCGCGCCACGGGCTTCACGGACGCGGCGGCCGCGGCCATGGGCGTGAGCGCGGCGTTCGCGGTGCTCGCGTTCGCGCTGGTGTTCGCGCTGCCGCGCCGGGTCGACCAGCACCGCGGGGCGCCCAGCGCGCCCGACGCCGGCTAGCCGCCGGCGCTCCCGCGCCCGCACCCGCGCGTCGATGAGTCACGACACGCCGCGCCTCTTCCCGAGGACGCGGCGTGTCGTGACTCATCGACGCCGGTCGACGCCTCGCTAGCGCTTGACGGCGTCGATCTTCAGCATGCGCGCGATGACGTGGTCGAGCTGGTCGTCGTCGAAGATCTTCTTCCAGTCGTCCTTGACGATCGACTCGCGGCCGTAGTCCATGGCGATGTGGCAGGCGTCCGAGAACGGGTTCGAGCCGCGCAGCGCGTTGGTCAGCGCGATGCCGGTGTGACCCCAGAGCATGGCCCGGGCGGCCTCGGCGGGGACGCCGGCCTGGTCGACCGTCGTCTCCAGCGCCTCCTGCAGCAGTTCGCCGATCATGCACGCGATGGTCTCGACGAGCGTCGGCTCGAGGATCGCCAGCTGCTTGACGGTGACCCAGTGCACCTGGATGACGGGTGCGTAGATCGTCGTGATGACGTCGGTCGCGAGCTGACGGACGGCGTCGGCCGGCTCGCCCTCGAGGGCGGCGACGACCTCCTGCGGGGCGGCGATGCCGCCGAACGTGTCGGCGTACTCGGCGTCGGTGCGACGCTCCAGGAACACCGACGGGTGGCACGGGTGCGCCACCGCGTAGTGGATGTCGGTGCGCTCCTCGAGCAGGCCGGCGTAGGCGGCGGCCGGGTCGAGGGTGAGGATGATCGAGCCCGACTTCATCGCCGGCACGACGCTCTCGGACACCTTGCCGAGCACGACGTCGGGCACCGCGAGGATGACGACGTCGGCGTCGGCGATCGCGTCGTCGGTCGAGGTCACCTCGCGCCCGAGGCCGCGGATCAGCTCCTGCCCGGCGGGCGACGCCTCGCTGTAGAAGACGGTGTAACCGCTCTTCTCGAGGTTGTTCGAGACGCGCTGGCCCATCTTGCCGCCGGCGCCGATCACGGCCACGGTGACGTCGGGGGTCCCCTGGTCGGCGGCCTGGGTCACGGTCTGCGTGCTGAGGGTGTCAGTCATTGCTGTTCTTCTTCCTGAGGTGGTCGATGGTCAGGGTCGTCCACTCCGCCTCGAGGCGGGTGGTGGTCTCGGGGTCGCTCCGCCAGGGCAGCCAGTGCTCGACGACCTGGTTGATGCCGCGGGCCTCGGGCTCGAGCAGGGCGAGCATGCCGTCGTAGTCGAGTCGCCCGGCTCCGAGGGTGGTGCTGGTGAGGGCGAAGCCGACCCAGCCGTCCTCGCGCGAGAACTCGAAGTCCTTGATGTGCCAGTTCTTGACGAACGGCGCGCAGCGGGCGGTCACGTCGGCGGGGTGCTCGAGGTTCGCGACGGTGTTCGCGGGGTCGAGCACGATGCCGAGCCGGTCGCTGCCGATGCTGCGCACGACGGCCACGAGCTCCGTCGAGGTCACCTGCTCGTAGGTCTCGAGGGCGAGGGTGACCCGCGCCTCCTCGAACTCCGGCAGCACCTCGCGGAGGCGCCGGTCGGTCTCGATCGCGTCGGGCCGGTCGTCGCCGGCCGTCCACATGCTCCGGACGAGGGAGGCGCGGAGCGCGACCGCGAGGCGCAGATACGTCCGCAGCACGGCCGGGTCCGTCCCCCGCGTGCCGAGCTCGAGCGTCAGATCGAGCTCGTCGGCAAGGGCGCGCAAGGCGGCGAGCCGGTCGTCGTCGTAGTCGGCGAGCGGCGCGTGGTCGCAGATCTGGAACAGCCGGACGCCCTGCGCGGCCGTGTCGCGGAGCATGTCGTCGAGCGTCATCGGCTCGGGCACGCGCTCGGAGCCGCGCCAGAAGTAGGCGTAGGTGCTGAGGCCGATCATGCGGGCGCCCCCTCGCCGAGTGCCAGCGCCTCGTCGAGGGCCAGCGCCTCGTCGAGGATGCTCTCGACGGCCGAGACGTCGTGCGCGAACCGTCCGAGGAACAGCCCGTCGACCTCGCCGCCCAGCGTCGTCAGCAGCCCGGGCCCGGCGCTGCCGCCGTAGACCACGCGGCTGCCGGTGCGGGCGGGCAGCGACTCGAGATGCGCGTCGATCGCCCGCACCACGGCGACGATGTGCTCGGCAGCGGCGGGCTCGGGGGCGCCGATGGCCCAGACGGGTTCGTAGGCGACGAGCAGCGGGCCGGTCAGACCGGCGGCGGCCGAGGCGGCGAGGGCGGCGTCGATCTGCTGCGTCACCTCGAGCGCGGCGACGGCGGCCGGCGCCTGCTCGATCTCGCCGACGCAGAGCAGCGGGGTGATGCCGTTGCGCAGGGCGGCGGCCGTCTTGGCGGAGATGACGGCGTCGTCCTCGAAGAAGAGGCGGCGGCGTTCGGCGTGACCGATCTCGGCCAGCGTGCAGCCGATCTCGGCGAGCTCGACCCCGCTGACCTCGCCGGTGAAGGCACCGGAGTCCGCCGACGCGAGATCCTGTGCACCCAGCCGCACAGGAGCCCCGTCGAGGGCGTCGCGCACCGGCACCAGGGCCGGGAACGACGGAACGACGAACAGCTCGACGAGACCGGAGCGCACCGCGGGGTGACGCTTCGCCAGCTCGCCGACCGCCGTCGACCACTCGATGGTACGCGTGTGCGTGAAGTACATCTTGAGACTCACCCCGATGGTGAACCGGGGGGTCGCGCGCGCGGTGCTCATGACCGGCCGTCGAGCCCCACGGTCTCCGCCGAGCCGTCGTACTCGCAGATGGACCGCACCTTGTCGGCCGAGGCGCTGCTCGTGTCGAAGCGGTAGGTCAGCCACTCCTTCGCCAGGCGGCGCATCAGCTCGACGCCGACGACGCGCTGACCCATGCAGAGCACCTGCGCGTCGTTCGACAGCACGCTGCGCTCGACGGAGAACGAGTCGTGCGCCGTGACGGCGCGGATGCCCGGCACCTTGTTCGCCGCGATCGCGACGCCGAGGCCGGTGCCGCAGATCAGGATGGCCCGGTCGGCCTCGCCCGCGGCCACCATGCGCGCCGCGTCGACGGCCACATGCGGGTAGGCGGTGCCACCGTCGGCGTCGACCCCGACGTCGACGACGCTCGCGACACCGGGGTTCGCGGCGAGATCCGCTTTCAGGATCTCCTTGTAGTCGAATCCGGCGTCGTCCGATCCGACGACGATGCGCAGCTGGTCAACCATGGTGATGCCTTTCGAGAGAGCGGAGGAGCGAGCGGGAGTTCAGGAGGCGCGGTGCGCGGAGGCGTGCTCGTCGAGCACCTGCGCGACGGTGCGGGTGATGAGACCGAGCGATGTCGCACCCGCGTCGGGCGTGCCGAGGCTCTTCTCGGCGTGCGGCCGGGCGCGGCCCATCTTCGGCAGCAGGTCGGCCGTGGCGGCGGCGGCCTCGACGGCCGTCTCGGCGGCGGCGGCCCAGGCGGTCGGCAGGTCGCCGCCCGCGTCGACGGCCGTGCGGAGGGCGGCGGAGAACGGCACGAGCACGTCGACCATGGTCTTGTCGCCGACCGTCGCACCGAACTCGAGGATGGCGTCGGTCGCGGCCGCGACACCGGTGACGACGGAGTGCCGGGTGGGCGCGGCGTCGTCGGTGAGGGCGGCTCCGAGGCTGGCCAGCGCCGAACCCCAGAGGGCGCCCGAGGTGCCGCCGGCTCGGTCCGACCACGCGTCGCCGGCGAGATCGAGCAGCGTGCCCGCGCCCGCACCCCCGGCGAGGGCGACGTCGGCGGCCGCGACGGCCGCGGTGACGCCGCGCTGCATGCCGATGCCGTGATCGCCGTCGCCGGCCACGGCGTCGATGCGACCGAGCTCGTCGGCGTTGTCGTCGATCGCCGTCTTGACGGCGACGAGGGCGGCGTGGACGACCCGGGCGGCGGCCTGCGACTCGGCCGAGGCCGGCGGGATCGATTCGGCCGCGAGGGCCTCGAGCTCGACCGGGTCGATGCGGTCGGCCGCCTCGATCGAGCCCTTCTTGTAGGCGGGTGCGTCGGCCGGCGCGGCCCAGAAGCCCTCGAGCTCGTCGTCCAGCCAGAACAGGGTCAGCGAGACGCCGGCCATGTCGAAGCTGGTGACGAGCTCGCCGACCTCCGGCTCGACGACGACCAGGCCGGCGTCGCGCAGCAGCTGGTCGACCCGGGCGTAGACCACGAAGAGCTCTTCGTACTTGACCGAGCCGAGGCCGTTCAGGAGGACCGCGACCCGCTGGCCCCGCGCCTCCTCGACGCCCTCGGGCAGTTCGGCCAGCAGCGAGGTCACGAGCAGCTCGGCCAGCTCGTTCGCGGTGGGCACGTCGGTCTCGCCGATGCCGGGCTCGCCGTGGATCCCCATGCCGACGGCCATGCGACCCTCGGGGACGGTGAAGAGCGGTTCGGCGGCGCCCGGCAGCGAGCAGCCCGAGAAGGCCACCCCGAAGCTGCGGGTGCGCTCGTTCGCCTTCTCGGCGACCCGCACGACCTCGTCGAGCGGGTAGCCGGCGTCGGAGGCCGCGGCGGCGGTCTTGAAGACCGTCAGATCGCCGGCGATGCCGCGACGCCGGTGCTTCTCGGCGAGCGAGGCGCTCGAGATGTCGTCGGTGACGGCGACGGAACGGGTCTCGATCCCCTCGGCGACGAGCTTGGCCTGCGCCTGATCGAAGTTCAGCACGTCGCCCGCGTAGTTGCCGTAGCTGAGCAGCACGCCGCCGCCGGTGTGCGCCGAGCGCGCCACCGAGCGGACCTGCTGCCACGACGGCGAGGCGAAGAGGTTGCCGAGGGCCGCGCCGTGCGCCAGCCCCTGACCGACGAGTCCGCCGAAGGCCGGGTAGTGACCCGAGCCGCCCCCGACCACCAGGGCGACCCGGCCCGGCGCGCTGCGCGTCGCGCGCACCACGCCGCCGTGCACCCGGCGCACCCAGCGCTGGTTGGCCGCGACGAAGCCGTCGATCATCTCGTCGGCGAAGTCGCTCGGCTCGTTGAAGAGGCGGGTCATCGCGGGGCCTCGGCGAGCTCGGCGTCGTCGGACGTCTCGGCGCCGGCGGGCTTCTTCAGCCGGCTCAGCACGGTCATCAGCACCGCCGACAGCAGCAGGAAGAATCCGACGATGAACATCGGCACCTCGTAGTTGCCGGTCGCATCCGTGACGGCGCCCGTGATGTACGGGGCGCTGAACCCGGCGAGGTTGCCGATCGTGTTGATCAGCGCGATGCCCGCGGCGGCGGCCGCTCCGGTGAGGAACTGCGTCGGGAGCGTCCAGAAGTTCGGCAGCGCCGCGAAGATCGCCATGGCGGTGACCGCGATGACCGCGATCGTGGCGGCCGGCGAACCGGTGAACAGCGCGACGGGGATGCTCAGACCGCCGACGATGGCCGGGACGACGATGTGCCAGGTGCGGAGCCCACGGCGCGAGGCGTCACGCGACCAGAAGTACAGGGCGATCGCGGCGGGCACGTACGGGATGGCGGTGATGAAGCCGCGCTCGGTGACGCTGAACTCGGTGCCGAACTGCTCTTGGAACCCGCCGATGATCGTCGGCAGGAAGAACGCGAGGGCGTAGAGGCCGTACACGAAGCCGAAGTAGATGAACGCGAGCATCCAGACGCGACCGTTGCCGAACACCTTCAGGATGCTGGGGTGCTTGCCGGCTGCGGTCGACCCGGTCTTGCCGGCCGACTCCTTCTTCAGCGCCTCCGTCAGCCAGACCTGCTCGTCGCGGGTCAGCCACTTCGCGTCGGCGGGCTTGTCCTTCAGGTAGAACCAGGCGATGACGCCGATGACGATCGCGGGGATGGAGACGCCGAGGAACATGAAGCGCCAGCCCTCGAGACCGAGGATGCCGTCGTGGCTGATCAGCCAGCCGGCCAGCGGGGCGCCGATCACCGAGGTGAGGGGCTGCGCCAGGTAGAACAGCGCGAGGATCTTGCCGCGGTGTCGAGCGGGCACCCACAGGCTGAGGAACAGGATCGCGCCGGGGAAGAACCCGGCCTCCATCACACCGAGCAGGAACCGCAGCACGACGAGCTGCTCGTAGTTCTGCACCCAGGTGAAGAGCAGCGACACGATGCCCCACGAGACCATGATGCGGGCGAGCCAGCGGCGGGCGCCGAAGCGGTGCAGAGCGAGGTTGCTGGGCACCTCGAGCAGGATGTAGCCGATGAAGAACACGCCCGAGGCGAAGCCGAACTGAGCGGCCGAGAGGGCGAGGTCGGACTCCATGCCGTTGGGGGCGGCGAAGCCGATGGCCGTGCGGTCGAGGTAGTTGATGAAGAACATCAACGCGACGAACGGCACCAGCCGGATGGCGACCTTGCGGATGGCGGACTTCTCGACGGCGCTCTGCGGCTCCGCCGAGCGGGTGGGGGTGTCCACATCGACTCCTTTTATCTAACGACTCTGTTGGATGGACGCCGCCTGGCCCTGGGAGGCCCGCTTCGCGTACTCGAACATCGTGCCGTTTTCCGCTCGACTTGTCAACCGGTTGACCAATCACTGTCCACGACACGTGGCATAGCGGTCGGTAGGATTGCGCCGTGCCCGCCTATCCCGACGACGACCCGACCTCGCTCCGGCTCGAGCTCGAACTCGTGCCCCGGGGAACGGCGGTCTCCGAGGTCGTGAAACAGCTGATCGGCCTGCTGACGGCGGGCGAGCTCGTGCCCGGTTCGCGCCTCCCTCCCGAACGCCAGCTCGCCGAGCGCATCGGCGTCGGCCGGTCGGCGGTGCGTGAGGCCCTCGCGGCGCTCGAGATCCTCGGCATCGTGACCGTCCGCCCCGGCTCGGGCACGTACCTGCGCGACAACACCTCCGAGCTGCTGCCGACCACGCTCAGCTGGGGCATGATGCTGAACGCCGCGCGCACCCGAGAGCTGATCGAGGTGCGCAGCGGCCTCGAGACCCAGGCGGCGACACTCGCGGCGACCCGGGTCGACGACGCCGACGTCGAGAAGCTGCGCGGCTTCGTCGACACGATGCGCGACAGCCGCGACGACCTCGACACGTTCCTGCAGGCCGACATCCGGTTCCACCTGCAGATCGCCATCAGCGCCGACAACGTCGTGCTGCGCGATCTGCTGCAGAGCACGCGGTCGCTGCTGCGGCTCTGGGTCGAACGGGGGCTCCGCGACCGGGCTCAGGCCGAGGCTGCCTACCTCGAGCACCTCGACGTGTTCGAGGCCATCGCGGCCCGCGACCCCTCCGCCGCCGAGGCCGCGATGCGACGGCACATGTCGACGGCCGGCGAGCGCGTCGGTCACGCCGACGTCGACGACCCCGCCTCCTGACCCCGCGCGGCCGAGCGTCCCCCCGCCCGCCCGGTACCGCGCCCGGTACCGCGCCCGCCGCCGACCGCCGCGACGAGTCGCCCGCTACCGCTACCGCGCCCGCGCCCGGATCCGCTACCGGCGGCTACAGCCAGCTGCGCTCGCGTGCCACCCGGGCGGCCCCGTGCCGCGACGAGCTGCCGGTCTTCTGCATCGCCGCCGACAGGTAGTTCCGCACCGTCCCCGACGCGAGGTGCAGGCGGGCGCTCATCTCGCGCACCGACAGCCCCTCCGCCGTCAGCCGCAGGGTGTCGAGCTCGCGCTCGGTGAGCGGGCAGTCGTCCATCATGGCGGCGGCCGAGATGTCGGCGTCGATGTACCGGCGCCCGCCGTGCACCTGCACGATGACCCGCTCGAGCTCGTCGGGGTCGATCGACTTCGGCACGAACCCGCGCACGCCGGCGCTCAGCGCCCGCCGCAGCACACCGGGTCGCGCGTGCCGGGTCAGCAGCACGACCGCCTGCTCGGGGCGACGGGCGAGGATCTCCGTCGCGGCGTCGATGCCGTCCATACCCGGCATCTCGAGGTCGAGCAGCACGACGTCGGGCTCGTGCTCGCCGGCGAGACGCACGGCCTCGGCCCCGTCGCCGGCCTGCGCGACGACCTCGATGCCGTCGCCGAGGTCGAGCAGCGCGGCGATCGACCGCCGCAGCAGCGTCTCGTCGTCGGCGAGCAGCACCCGGATCATGCGCGCCCCCCGGTGGCGACGCCGGGCCCGGGGGCGAAGGAGGCGCGGGTCGCCCCCGCGAGACCGCCCGCTCCCGCCGACGCCGCCCTCGCCTCGAGTCGGAACACCCCGTCGTGGTGGCTCGTGGTCACCGAGCCCCCGATCTCCGCGAAGCGCTCGCCGAGGCGGGCGAGTCCGCTGAGCAGACGCGGCGCCTCGCCGGCGCCGTCGTTCTCGACCACGACGGTGTCGTCTCGCAGTCGGATGGTCACGTGCTCGGCCTGGGCGTGGCGCAGCAGGTTCGTCGTCGCCTCGCGGACGGCGTGCCCGAAGAGGTCGTCGGCGGGGTGCCCGACGGGCGGGGCGCCGTCGACGACCAGGTCGATGCTCGCCGCCCGGATCAGCTCGGTCGAGTTGGCGAGCTCGCCGGCGAGGGTCAGGGTGCGCTGGCCGTAGGCGAGGCGCCGGGTCTCGGCGATGGTCTGCACGATCAGCTGCTCGGCCTCGCGGAGGTGGCGCCGCGCCTCGGCCGGGTCGCGGTCGAGCGTCTTGTCGGCGAGCTGCAGCTGGAGGCGGCTGACGTGCAGGGCCTGACCCTGGATGTCGTGCAGGTCCACCGAGAAGCGGTAGCGCTCTCGCACGACGGCCAGTTCGGCCGTCGTCTCGCGGGCGGCCTCGATCTCGAGGTACAGGTCGAATCCGTACCGGTTCAGGCGGTAGACGAGGTAGATCGCCGCCATCGTCACGACGACGACCGCGATCGAGACCGGCAGGACGACGGGTCGCGCGCCGGGGCCCGCGACGAGCAGCGGCGCCACCGCGACGCCCACGGCGGCGGCCAGCCACCGCCACGAGGTGAAGGGCGGGGTCGTGGTCACGAGACCGACCGAGACGCCGAAGAACAGCAGGAGCGTCAGGTTCTGCTCGGCGAGGTGGGCGGCCCACCAGAGCGCGGCGGACGACGCGAGAGACAGGGTCGCGAGCCACCACGGCGCCCCGCGCTCCCAGAAGACGGAGTGCGCCGCCACCGCGACCGAGACCGCGACGACGGCGACGACCAGCCAGGCCGGCGCCCCCTCGGTCGTCAGCGCCGCGACGTAGAAGACGGTCATGAACGCGACCAGCGCCACGAACGACCCGGTGACGTACCGCCGCATCCGCGTCAGCGCGGGCAGGCGGTCGGGGGTGCGGCGGGGCATGCGTCCACGGTAGCGACAGCCCCCGACACCCGTCAGCACGCGATGTCATGCCCCGACGTGACGGATGTCACGCCGAGAGGGTGGCAGGTCGGCACTACCGGGCGCCCGCCCCTCCCGGCATCGTCGAGGTCATGACGAACTCCACCGACACCACGCCCCGGCCCGCCGTGACGCACGACCCCCGTGACGGGTCGGACGTCGTGATCTCGACCAGCGGTCTGACCTGCACGTACGGCGACTTCACGGCCGTCGGCGGCGTCGACCTCACGGTGCGGCGCGGCGAGCTCTACGCCCTGCTCGGCACGAACGGCGCCGGCAAGACGACCACCCTCGAGGTGCTCGAGGGCCACCGGGCGGCCGACGGCGGCACCGTCGAGGTGCTCGGAGGCGACCCGACCGACCGCTCCCGTACCCGACGCCGCCTCGGCATGATGCTGCAGGACAGCGGCCTGGCCCCCGAGCTCACGGTCCGCGAGAGCGTGCTGCTCACGGGGGCGATCTCGGGCCGCGACGACGACGTCGACCGCGTGCTGGGTCTCGTCGGCATCGACCACAAGGCGCGGTCGCGCGTCGCCCAGCTCTCGGGGGGCGAGCGCCGTCGCGTCGACTTCGCGGCCGCCGTCTGGGGCACCCCCGAGCTGGTCTTCCTCGACGAGCCGACGACGGGGCTCGACCCGGCGGCCCGCGACGCCCTCTGGGACGTCGTCACCGAGCTGCGGGAGGCGGGGGTCACCTTCGTGCTTACCACGCACTACCTCGAGGAGGCCGCCGACAACGCCGACCGCATCGGACTCATGCACGCGGGCACGATACGCCGCGAGGGCACCGTGGCCGATCTCACCGCCGGCAGCACGACCAGCATCCGCTTCGTCGCCCCCGGCCCGCTCGACGAGCTCCCCCTGCGGGTCGCCCGCACCGAGAACGACCTCGTCGTCGTCGAGACCGACTCGCCGCAGCGCGATCTCACCCGGCTGATGACCTGGGCGGCCGAGGCCGATCGGCGTCTGGAGCGGCTGACGGTGCACCAGTCGGGACTCGACGAGGTGTTCCGCGAGCTGAGCCGCGCCTCCTAGGCCCCCTCCGACCGACCCTCCCGAAAGGACCCCTCATGACCACCGCCACCACCGCCCGTCCGTCCGAGTCCCCGGCGACGCCGTCGCGTCGCTCGGGCCCGGTCGCCATCGCCGTCGCCGAGCTGCGGATGCTCGTCCGCAACCGCACCGTCGCGCTCTGCGCGCTGCTCCTGCCCCTCGCCTTCGGGGCGCTGACCTTCGCGTTCGGCTCGTACGGCACCGGGGGCATGCTGGCCGGCGTGCAGATCATCGGCATGCTCGGACTCGGCGTCTACGTCACGGCGACGACGACCCTCGCCGCCCGGCGGCAGTCGCTCCACCTCAAGCGGCTGCGCAGCGGCTCCGTCTCGGACTCGGGCATCATCGGCGGACTCGTCCTGCCGATCGTGGCCGTCAGCCTCGCGCAGCTCGTCATCGTGCTCGGGGTGCTGGCCGTTCAAGAGCCCCCGGCCCACCTCGGTCTGCTCGTCGTCGCCGTGCTCGTCGCCGAGGTGATGTTCGCCGCGTTCGCCCTCGCCACGGCCGGCTTCAGCACGTCGCCCGAGCACGCCCAGTACACGACCATGCCGATCTACCTCATCACCCTCGGCGTCGCCATCTGGTGGACGATCACCGGCGCCGACGACCTGCTCTGGCTCAAGCGGATCCTGCCGGGCGGTGGACTGATGGAGCTCATCGTCCTCGCCTGGAACGGCGGCGACCTCGGGCTGCTGCCGGTGCTGCTCGCCCCGACGCTGCTCTGGGCCGCCGTGGCCGTCGCGGCCGCCGTGCGCATGTTCCGCTGGGAGCCCCGCCGCTGAGCCCGCTCCCCGCTCCCCCGCGTCCGTGAGTCGAGACACGCCGCGCCGCCCCCGGGCCCGCGGCGTGTCGTGACTCATCACCGAGCGCGGGCGGGGCAGGGCCAGGCGCGCGGCCCGGGCTCAGACCCGGGCGCGCGCGACGGCCGGCACCCCGACCGCGATCGAGCCGGCCGGCACGTCGCGCGTGACGACAGCGTTGGCGCCGACGATGCTGTCGTCGCCCACCGTGACGCCACCGAGCACGGCGGCCCCGGCACCGACCATCACGCCCCGACCGAGGGTGGGGTGCCGGCGACCGAGCGCGCCTCCTCGGCCCTTGCCCCCCAGGGTCACGCCGTGGAACAGCGTGCAGTCGTCGCCGACCACCGCGGTCTCGCCGATCACGACTCCCATGCCGTGGTCGATGAACAGCCGCCGACCGACCAGCGCACCGGGGTGGATCTCGACCCCGGTCGCGGTCCGGGCGAGCTGCGACAGCACGCGGGCAGCGAACCGTGCACCGAGGAGGCGCGGCGCACCTTCCGCACGCCACAGCCGCGAGGTCACGCGATGCGCCCACACCGCGTGCAGCCCCGAGTAGACGAGGGCGGTCTCGAGCCGCCCCCGAGCCGCGGGGTCGCGTCGCCGGACGGTGTCGAGGTCCTCCCGCAGGCGGGCGACCAGGTGCATGCTAGGCGCCTGCGAGGTCCTGGAAGAGCACCGTCGACAGGTACCGCTCACCGGTGTCGCAGACGATCGCGACGATGCGCTTGCCGGCGTTCTCGGGGCGCTTCGCGATCTCGAGGGCGGCGTGCATGATCGCGCCCGACGAGATGCCCGAGAGGATGCCCTCGTGGGTCGCGAGGTCGCGGGCGACGCGCAGGGCGTCGTCGAGCTCGACGGGGAACACCTCGTCGATCTGCGCGCGGTCGAGCACCTCGGGCACGAAGTTCGCGCCGATGCCCTGGATCTTGTGCGGGCCGGCCTTGCCCTGGCTGAGCAGCGGCGAGTCGGCGGGCTCGACGGCCACGACCTTCACGCCGGGCACCTGCTCGTGCAGCACGCGGCCGACGCCGGTGATGGTGCCGCCCGTGCCGACGCCGGCGACGAAGAAGTCGATGCGCCCGTCGGTGTCGCGGAGGATCTCGGGCGCGGTCGTCGTGCGGTGGATCTCGGCGTTCGCCTCGGTCTCGAACTGCTGGGCCCAGATGGCGTTCTCGGTCTCGTCGACGATCTGCTTGGCGCGCTCGACGGCGCCGCGCATCCCCTCGGGCCCGGGGGTCAGCACGATCTCCGCGCCGTAGGCCTTCATGACGGTGCGGCGCTCGACGCTCATCGTCTCGGGCATCGTGACGATCACCTTGTAGCCGCGAGCCGCGCCGACGAGGGCGAGCGAGATGCCGGTGTTGCCGCTCGAGCCCTCGACGATCGTGCCGCCGGGCTTCAACGCTCCCGACTTCTCGGCCGCATCGACGATGGCGACGCCGAGCCGGTCCTTGACGCTGGCGCCCGGGTTGTAGAACTCGAGCTTCGCGAGGATCTCGGCACCGCCCTCGTCGGCGAGACGGTTGATCTTGACGAGCGGCGTGTCGCCGAATGCGGACGTGATGTCGGCGTGGATTCCGGGCATGCGAGCCTCTTCCGTGAGCGATGTCTGTGCGTGCGGATCGAACCCTCATCCTAGGTCGGCCCCCTGCGCCACCGCCCCACCATGACGCCACGTGATGGACACGACGCCATCTTTACTTCTGGCGTCGTGCCCACATCCTGGCGTTATGGCGAGGACGCAGCGGCACGCCGAGATCGCGCAGCGTCGAGGCGAGCGGAGCGAGGAGGGCGACGTCGTCCGAGTCGCACCGCCCGATGGCCCTCACCCCGCCCGTGCGGAGCACCCGGCGCTCCCGCATCTTCTCGGCTCGGATCACGGCCGACGGAGCCCTTCCGCCCCGCATGGCCTCGTCGTCGTACTTCACGTTGCCGTCGAACTCGAGCGCGACGTCGCCCAGCACGAAATCGCACCTGCCCGCGAGGCCCTGACCGTCGTAGAACTCGACCTGCATGAGCGGCTCGGGCGCGCCGACCGTCAAGAGCGCCAGTCGACAGAGGGACTCGCCCCCGTTCTCGGCCCAGGGGGTCGCGAACTCGACCACCCTCCGGGCTGCGACGAGACCGCGGGTGCCACGAGACGCCTCGATCCTCTCGAGCAGGACGCCTCGGGTGAGATCGGCGGCCGCCTCGACCCGCTCCCGTCGCTGCTCTCGGTTCGGAGGCCACGCTGCAGGCCCCGGCGAGAAGGCCCCCGCTCGGAGCGCCTCTCGTCGCAGGAGCGCGTCGACGCAGAGGACGGCGTCGGCGAAGGAGGCGCGGCGTGCGACGTCGATGGCGGTCCGGTGCTCGGAGGTGACGAGGAGCCCGTCGATCTCGACGACGTCGCCGGGGGCGACGGGCCCCGCATGGCGGACCACTCGCTCGCTCACCTGAGTCCGGGTCCGCCGCGGGTCGATGACGTGGACGGGGCCTCGTGGCCACGTGGCACTGGGCAGCCCGTGCAAGACGGCGGCCGACGAGTGCGAGGCGATCGCGCCCGGAGCTAGTCGCGACATGACGGCGTGGACGGTCAAGCGATGCCGTGCACGCGGATCGAGCGCGTGCCACGCCGCGGACTCGACGAACACCCCGGGGTGCAGGGTCTCGAGGTGTCCGCGTCGCGCGTCACGACGCAGGGCCGCGGCCTCGCGACTCTGCGAGCCGTGTGTCGCGGCGAAGATCAGCGGAGGCAGGGGGTCGGTCACCCGGCCAGCCTGCCCGGGCGCCGTCCGGTTGACACGCGCACCGCGCCTCCTCGGGGACGAGCACCCCACCCGGATCAGCTGGGGAGGACACGTCCACGAGATCTGTTAGCACCACCCCGCCAAAAGGTGGATACGACGCCGGCTTTAAACCTGGCGTCGTGTCCACCTCCTGGCGTCGAGCGCGGCGGCGGCTAGGCGCCGGTCACCTTGCCGGGGTTGAACACCCGCCCCGGGTCGGCCGAGTCGAACAGCCCCTGCATGACGGCGACGCCCTCGGGCGAGACGTCCTGAGACATCCACGGCTGGTGCTCGAGGCCCACGCCGTGGTGGTGCGACACCGTCGCGCCGGTGTCGATGAACGCCTGCTGGATGGCGTGCTTGACGACGTCGTACTCGGCCTCGGCGTCGGAGCCGTGCTCGAAGGCGAACGTGAAGTACAGGCACGCCCCCGAGTGGTACGAGTGCGACAGGTGGCCCATGATCCAGCCCTGCTTGCCGATCTGGTCGAAGGCCTGGTTGGCGGCGGCGTACACGCGCGACGACACGTCGCGGAGCTTCGACCAGGGTGCGGCGGTCTCGCTGACGTCCGCAGCGCCGCCGTGGTCCATGAAGAAGTCGCGCAGGTAGGGCGTGTCGAACTTCTTCTGGTCGTACAGCTTGCCGGGGCCCTTGCCGACGCTCATGCCGCGGTTGGCCTTGACGATCTTCGCGACCGTCTTCTGGGTCTGGGCGACGTGCTCGGGGCTGCCCTCGTAGCCGATGAACGACAGGCACATCGCGTCGACGTCCCAGCCCTTGGCCTTCAGCACCTTCGGCAGCGCGTCGTTGACCATCTTCGAGATGCCCGTGCTCGCCTTCGAGGTGGCGAACGAGAACGCCGTCTCGTGCGCGTCGCTGACGCGGGTGACCGAGGGGTGCGCGTCGCTCTCGGCGATCGCCTGCATCGCCGCGAGGCCGTCGTGCCACGACGGGAACAGGTACGCGAGGATCTCGCGCTTCTCGGGCAGGCGGTGCACCTGCGCGGTGACCTCGGTGATGACGCCGAGACGCCCCTCCGACCCGATGATCATCTCGCGCAGCGACGGCCCGGTCGACGCGCTCGGCACGGCGCGGATCGACAGGATGCCGCCGGGGCGGACGACGCGCAGGCCCTTGGTGATGTCGGCGATGTCGCCGTACTTGTCGCTCTGCATGCCGGACGAGCGGGTGGCGACCCAGCCGCCCATGGTCGAGTGGGTGAAGCTGTCGGGGAAGTGCCCGAGGGTCCAGCCGCGGGCGTTCAGCTGCTCTTCGAGGTCGGGGCCCTGGCCGCCGGCCTGGATGCGCGCGAGTCCGCTGTCTTCGTCGATGTCGAGCACCTTGTCGAGGCGCCCCATGTCGAGCGAGATGACCGTGCGGGTCTCGGCCGGCAGCGGCTCGAGGCTGCCGACGATGTTGCTGCCGCCGCCGAACGGGATGAGCACGAGGTCGGAGGCGACGGCGAGGTCGACGATGCTCTGCACCTCGGCCTCGTCGGCCGGGTAGACGACGACGTCGGGCACCCGCTCGAGGATCCCCGCGCGGATGCGGATCAGGTCGCGGATGCTCTTGCCGTAGGTGTGCACGACGCGGTCGTGGTCGTCACGGGCCACGGCGCCGGGGCCGACGATCTGCTCGAGCGACTCGACCACCTCGGGCGCGGCGATCGACGCGGGCACCACGAGGTCGGCGAAGTCGAGCCCGGTGTCGTGGCCCTGCGACAGCTCGACGCCGACGATCTTCTTGACGAAGGGGGCGAAGCCCGGCTTGTCGTGGTGGTGGAAGGCGACGCCCTCGACGCCCCAGCCCCACCACTTCATGTGCTTCACGTCTACGACGGTGTCGCTCTTCTGCTGCTGGACGTCGGTCACCGGTGTGCTCCTTCGGACGGGTTGTCAGGCCCCAGGATACGGGCCGTGTTGGCGTCGCGGAGACGCAGGACCTCGGCGCGGACGCGCAGCGAGAAGGCCGCCGCGCCTTCGCCCTCGGCGGGCAGCATGGGGTCGCCGAACGCGACGCCCACGGGTAGCCGGCCGGGTCGCGGCCAGTTCGCGCCTCGCGGGTGCGCGATGTGCGCCCCGATCAGCGCGAGCGGCACGACCGGCACGTCGCAGGCGACCGCGAGCGCCGCGGCACCGGGCTTGAAGTGCCCGACCGTGCCGTCTTTCGAGCGCGTGCCCTCGGGGAACACAAGCACGGGGTAGCCCCGCTGCAGCAGCGACTTGGCGCTGACGGTCGGCTGGCCCGACCGACCGCGGGCAGCGGCTCGGGCGGCGGCCCGGCGGCGGGCGGAGCTCTGCGGCGTCGACCCGGCGGAGGCACCGGCCGAGGAGGCGCGGGTCGCGTCCGCCGCGGAGGCGGGGGTCCCCGAGCCCCGCTGCACCGGGAACGCGTTGAAGAAGAGCTCGGTCAGCTGGCGCCGCCAGGGCACGTCGAAGAAGTAGTCGGCCGCGGCGCCGGTCGCGAGGTAGCGGGCGAGGCGGCGGGGCAGCGCGCCGAGGATGAGCGGCGCGTCGAGGTGACTGGAGTGGTTCGCGACGACGACGAAGCCGCCCGAGAGCCCGTCGAGGCGGTCGCGGTCGATGACGGTGACATCGGTGATCGACCAGATGGTCGGCTTCAGGACCATCCGCTGCGCGACGTAGCGCGCCATGGCGTGCCGTCGGGAGCTGAAGCGGTCGCGCGCGTCGCTGGCCACGTCGCCGGCGCGCTGCGCGACGGCGTCCGCCCGCTGGGCGACGGCGTCGAGACGCGGGCGCTCCGGACGCGGGGCGTCCTGCCGCGGGGCGTCCTCCCGCGGGGCGTTCTGCTGCGGCTCGTCGTCGCGCGGGCGATCGCGCCGGTCGCGGGGGCTCACGGCTCGACGGGCTTCCGACGACTGGACGAGATCTTCGCCGACGCCGCGCGCACGGCGCTCCGCGGAGCGTGCCGCACCAACCAGAAGAGCGCCCGGTACCGAACCGTGGGCATGGAGACCACCTTGCCTTTGTCGACGTCGCGCAGACACGCGGTCACGAGGTGTTCGGCGCTGAGCCACAACGCGTTGGGTATCGACGACGACCGGATGCCGGCGCGCTGATGGAACTCCGTGCGGACCCAGCCGGGCAGCAGCGTCGTGACGCCGACGCCGGTGCCCTGCAGCTCGACCGAGAGGCTCTCGCCGAACGAAGTCGCCCATGCCTTGATGGCGCTGTACCCGCCCATGGTCATGAACCCGGCCGTGCTCGAGACGATCACGATGCGACCGCGTCCGCGACCGCGCATGGCTCGGGCACCGGCGCCCGACAGCACCAGCACGGCCCGGCACATCACCTCGAACGCGGCGTCGTGCGCGGCGACGTCCGTGGACGACAGCGGCGTGTGCACGCCGAAGCCGGCGTTGTTGACCAGGAGGTCGATCGGGGCCGCCTCGTCCTCGAGTCGGGCGGCGACCCGGTCGACGTCGGCGCGGTCGCCGAGGTCGGCCGCGAGGACCTCCACGCGACGACCGAGCGCCCGCAGCTCGGTCGCCGTGGCGTCGAGTCGTGGGAGGTCTCTCGCGACGAGGACGAGGTCCCAGCCGCGACGGGCGAGTTGGCGGGCGAATTCGGCTCCGATGCCGGACGTGCCCCCGGTGACGAGCGCTGTTGCCATGCCGCTTACGATACGGTCTGTAGGGCTCGCGACGTGCATCGTGCCCGAACCACCACACGAGAGCGTCACGAGAGGATCGCAGGCCTTGTCCACCCCGAGTGACCCCTACGACACCACCGACTTCGACATCCGCGAGTTCACCCTCACGGCCCAGGGCGCCTTCCGCGGCGAGCTCGAGCTCGACTCGTTCGCCACGGCGCCCCTCGGCGACGACACCCTCCGCCTGCTGCGCCACGTCGGGCGACTCGAGAGCGCCACGATGGAGCACCTGCGCAACCTGCTCGTCACCGCGACCCACAAGGACGCCCGCGTCACGGCCTTCCTGGTCACCTGGGCCTTCGAGAAGTTCTGGATCGCCGACGCGATCGACGCTGTGCTCGAGTCGCACGGGCAGCCCCGCCTCAAGGAGGTCGACGAGGGCCCCCGCCGGCACAGCCCGTCCGAGGCCGTCGAGCGCCGCGGCCCGATCACGCGCGCCATCGAGGCCATGGGCAAGGGAGTTCCGATCGTCGCCGTGCACATGACCACCGGCCTCGTCGACGAGTGGGTCATGTCCGACGCCTACGACGTCCTGGTCGAGCGCGCCTCCGACCCGGCTCTGACGGCCGTCGTCGACCGCATCCGCGCCATCAAGGCGCGGCACGAGCGCTTCTTCGGCATCGAGTCGCGATGGCGTCTCGACGACTCGCCCCGCGCGGTCAAGCAGACCCGCGCCTCCCTGTCCACCGCGGTGCTGCCGATCGGCGCGATCGAGCGGGCCGACTCCGAACGGACCCTCTTCGACGCGCTCGTCTACGGCGGGGCCGAGGGGCACCTCAGGGCCGACGCCGTCGGCGAGCGGGTCGCAGCACTGCCCGGCCTCGACTCCACGATCGGTTCCGCCGTCACACGAAAGCTCACCGCATGACCACCGCACTGCCCCCGTCCGTCCCCGGCTCGACCGAGGCGAGCCTGGGTTCCGCCCATGTGCTGCTCACCGGCGGCACCGGCTTCGTCGGCCAGGCGATCCTCGAGCGACTGCTCTCGACGCACCCCGACACCACCGTCACACTGCTGATCAGGCCCAAGGCGGGCACCCCGGCGCTCGGTCGACTGCGGCACCTGCTGAAGAAGCCGGTGTTCGCGACGTGGCGCGACCGCGTCGGGCCGGCCGAGGTCGAGCGCGCGCTGACCGAGCGCCTGCGCGTCATCGAGAGCGGACTGGGCTCGCTGCCCGAGCTGCCCGCCGACCTCGACGTCGTCATCCACAGCGCGTCGACCGTCTCGTTCGACCCGCCGATCGACCAGGCCTTCGACACGAACGTCGGCGGAGCCGTCGGTCTCTACGAGGCGCTCGGCCGTGCAGGTGGCGACCCGCACGTCGTGCACGTCTCGACCGCGTACGTCGGTGGCATCCGCAAGGGCGTGTTCCCCGAGGCCGCGCTCACCCACGACGTCGACTGGCGTGCCGAGTACGCCGCCGCCCGCGACGCCCGCGCCCGGGTCGAGGCGGCCTCGCGTCAGCCCGAGACGCTGCGCCGGTTCCTCGCCGAGGGTCGCATCGGTCACGGCAAGACCGGCCCGCAGGCCGTGTCGACCGCAGCCGAGGAGGCGCGGGTCGCCTGGGTCGCCGCCCGTCTCGTCGACTACGGCCGCACCCGGGCCGAGACCCTCGGCTGGACGGACGTCTACACGCTGACCAAGGCCTTCGCCGAGCGCGCCGCCGAGGAGCTCTGGGCCGAGAAGGGCCACCGTCTGTCGGTCGTGCGGCCGGCCATCGTCGAGAGCGCCCTCCGGCACCCGTTCCCCGGCTGGATCGACGGCTTCAAGGTCGCCGACCCGCTGATCATGTCGTACGCCCGCGGGCTGCTGCCCGAGTTCCCGGGGGTGCCCGACAGCGTGCTGGACATCGTGCCGGTCGACTTCGTCGTCAACGTGATCCTGACGGTCGCGGCGAACCCGACCCGCGCCTCCTCGGTGCCGGTCGAGTCGGCGGCCGGCGACGCACCCGCGGGCGACGCCCAGTACTTCCACGTCGCGTCGGGCAACAGCAACCCGTTCCCGATCCTGCGGATGTTCGAGAACCTCAACACGTTCTTCACCGCGAACCCGCTGCCGCGCGACGAGCACACCTCGATCCCGGTCCCGACCTGGAACTTCCCGGGGGTGCGCAAGGTCGAGGGCGCCATCCGCATGAAGCAGCGGACGAACGACCTGCGCGAGAAGGTGCTGACGCGGCTGCCGTCGAACGCCCGCACGCGCACGGCCCTGACGGCCGTGCAGACGCGCCGCGCCGACCTCGAGTCGCTGCAGAGCCTGACCGATCTCTACCGGCACTACGTGCAGTCCGAGATCATCTTCGACGACCGCCGCACCCGCGCCCTGCACGCCGGTCTGCCCGCGGGGTCGCCCGAGAGCATCGGCTTCGACGTCACCGACATCGACTGGGAGGACTACTTCCAGACGGTGCACTTCCCGTCGATCACGGCGATGACGCGAGCCTTCTCGGTGCGCCCCGCCGCCACCGGGGCGGTCGCCGACACGAAGGCGCTCCCCCGCCGCGACGACGTCGTCGCCGTCTTCGACCTCGAGGGCACCGTGCTCGACTCGAACATCGTCGAGCAGTACCTGTGGGTGCGCTCGAACGGGTTCCGCAAGGCGGCCTGGCCGGGCGAGGTCGCGAGTCTGCTGACCGGCCTGCCCGCGTACCTCCGGGCCGACGCCCGCGACCGCGGCGAGTTCATCCGCTCGTTCCTCCGGCGGTACAGCGGCATGCCCGTCTCCCGTCTGCAGAACGTCGTGTCGTCGACCGGCTACGCCGAGACCGTCCGCCGGCACACCCTGCCCGACGCCCTGGCCCGCATCGCCGAGCACCGCGCCGCCGGTCACCGCACGGTGCTGGTCACGGGTTCGATCGGCAGCCTCGCGGCGCCGCTCGCCTCGCTCTTCGACGAGGTCGTCGCGAGCACGATGCACTCGCGCGACGGCGTCTACACGGGTTACCTCGCCCAGCCGCCGCTCGTCGACGAGGCCCGGGCGGCCTGGCTCTCGCAGTACGCGAGCGAACTCGGAATCGACCTCGCAGGCTCGTACGGATACGGTGACTCTCACGCCGACCTCGTCTGGCTCGAGCTCCTCGGCAACCCGTCCGCTGTGAATCCCGACGCCAATCTCGCACGCGAAGCGCTCCGAAGAAGATGGAGCATCCGCGATTGGAATCGTGGCGGCAACTCAGCGAAAGGAGATGGAGGCAGGGCCTGACGCCCGCGCCTCCTGAACACGGCATGGCATTCGACATCGACAAATTCGCCGCGACGAGCGAGCGGATCACGTGGGACGACCTCGACCTCGACCACTTCAAGCAGAACCCGCTGTCGGCCGACTCGCTGCGCACGCTCCGGTACATGGCCGACGTCGAGTACCACACGGTCTGCTACACGCGTGATCTGCTGACTACCCCCTCGCACAAGGAGGACGACGTCTCGACCTTCATGACGATGTGGAACCGCGAGGAGTTCTGGCACGGCGAGGCCCTCGCCGCCATCCTCGAGGTGCACGGCGTCAAGGTCGACTACGACCAGCTGCGCGCCAACCGTCTGAAGCTCGGCTGGCGCGACCGCCTCGACCCCGTCAAGCAGGGTCTGCTCGGCAAGTTCGTCGGCTCCGACTTCGTCGCCGTGCACATGTCGTGGGGCGCCGCGAACGAGTACTCCGCCGTCGCGGCCTACAAGCGCATGGCCGAGCTCGAACAGGACCCGGTGCTCGCCGAGCTGCTGCGTCGCATCGCCAAGCAGGAGGCGCGGCACGTGGCCTTCTACGTCTCGCAGGCCCGAGAGCGCCTGCTCAAGAGCAAGAAGGCTCAGAAGCTGACCCGGTTCCTGCTGTCGAAGGTCTGGGCTCCCGTCGGCTCGTCGATCATGGAGCTCGACGACGTCAAGTTCGTCTTCGGTCAGCTGATGAGCGGCGTCGACGGTCGCAAGGCCGCCGCGAAGCTCGACCAGAACATCTCGAACCTGCCCGGCATGAGCGGGCTGACGATCTTCCAGAAGGCCCTCGACGGCCTCGGGGTCCGAGCGGACGCCGGTGCCTCGACCGGTGCCGGTTCGGTCGCCACCGCGTGAAGACCAGTCACCTGAGGCACTTCCTCGTGGCCGCCGAGGTGCTGCACTTCCCGGTCGCGGCCGACAAGCTCGGCATCTCGCGGCAGAAGCTCGAGTCGTCGATCGAGGCGCTCGAGCTCGAGTTCGGTCAGAAGCTGTTCGACCGCGACGCGTCGCCCTACCGCCTGACGAAGGCGGGGCAGGCGGCGATCGTCGTCGCCGAAGAGGAGCTGGCCAGCCCCTCGACCCCGCCGCCGCCGCCTGCTCCCCCCGGCGGCGGCAAGGCGAAGGCGAGCAAGGGCAAGGGTCGGACCCCCGCGGTCAAGGGTCAGCCCAAGCCGTTCAAGAAGCGTCAAGGGCGCTGACGCGCAGTTCGCGTTGCACGGCGAGAGCCAGCTCGCGCAGCAGCACCAGATCGACGCCTTCGACGCCCCGGGGCTCGGCGTCGACCACGCACAGCGCTCCGATGCGGACCCCGTCGTCGGTCTCGATCGGATGCCCGGCGTAGAACCGGACGGAGGGGTGCGACACGAAGCGGTCGTCGCGCCACGCGTCGGGCACGACAAGGGGTCGCCCGCTGCGGATCGTGTGGGCGCAGAACGAGTCGACGACGGGCATCTCGGTGAGTGACGACCCCGAGACGGCCTTGTTCCAGTGCCGGTCCTCGGTGATCAGCGAGAAGGCGGCGCCCTGCGCCCCGAGCAGGGTCCGAGCCCGCTCGACGATGTCGTCGAATCTCTTCTCGGCGGGCGTGTCGAGCAGCCCCAGCGATCGGATCGCCTCGACGCGGCGATCGACGCTCTGCGGTGCATGACGGGAGGCACGGGCCCCCTGTCCGTCGGCCACGCCGATGTCCACGATCGGCGCCGCGACCTCGGCGAGGGCTGCACCCCACGCCTGATACCGAGCGGTGTCGCCTGAACGGTCGTCGCTTCCGCCGGGCATCTCGGGGGCCGGCATGACGCGCACGGCGGGTCGCTCCGCGCAGAGGGCCCGGGTCGTCTCGTTCAGGAGCCGCGCGTGCCGGTCGACGACACCGCCGGGCGCGGCGCCGAAGCGGGGGACGGTGCTCGGCGGCTGGATGCCCGTCACGATCACCCCGGTGGAGGGACCGGTCGCGTGATCCACCGCGTCGAGCAGTCGGGACATCCCCCGACGCCACTTCTCCGGCGGCAGCAGTCTCAGGGCGTCGCTCATCCCCAGCACGACGACCACGACGTCGTAGCCGCAGAGCTCGCGGTCCGGCAGGTGGTCGGCGGCGGTCGCGACCGTCATGTCGGCGTCGGCGAACGCGTCGACGTCGACGCCGCGACCGGTCAACGCCGACAGGCTCCGGGCCAGATGCCCGGGGATGGCGAGGTCGTGGCAGCGGACACCCCAGCCGACGGCCGGGCCGTTGCCGAAGACGAGCACCCGGTCGGGGTCGACGCCCGGTGCGTGCACGTGCGGAGAGTCGTCGGGCCGAGGGCGGGTCGTGAGGTCGTCGACCACCCGGTACCGACCGCGGAAGAACGGTCGGAGCGCACGGGCGAGGATGCTCGTCATTCTCTGCTCCTCCGACACCCGGAGCGACCGGGTCGGTCTCCTCGCGGCAGGGCGGTGACCCTGCATTCGTAGCTAACGACTATCCGCGCCCAGCGCAGACGACTCAACCCCCAGTCGGGGGCGCAGACCGCCGGTCGCCCAGAGCGGCGAGGTCGTCGCCGAGCCCCGCGAGGCGCGAGGCCCTGTCGTCGCGGTAGTCGTCGTCGACGACGACCTGCCGCGCCCTGACGCGGGTCACGACGGCCGACCCGACGTCGCCCCAGGCGCGTTCGACGGCGGACGCCACGATGCCGTCGACGTAGTCGGCGTCGTCGCGGAGCTCGTCGAGGCGGTCGGCCACGCCGACGTAGGCGTTCTCACGGAACCAGAGCGTGCCGTCGTCGCCCGGTCGGTAGTCGTGCTGGTGACGCGAGCGACCACGGGCCCGCAGGGCCTTCGACCGTTCGCCGGCGATGCGGGTGTTCTGCGCCCGCTGCTCTTCGGCGAGGCGGTGCAGGGTGCGGCGGACGGCGGCGGCCGTCTCGTCGTGGTCGAAGGTCTCGCCGTCGCGGAGCGCGTGCACGACGATGCGGTTCGCCACCGTCACGACGGCGGCGGCCCGGGCGATGAGCAGGGCCTCGCCCACGGCACGATCGAGCGCGCCCTGGTCGACCGGTGCCGGCGTCGACGTCGCCGTCTCGCTGCGCGTCTTCCCCCACTTCATGGCGGGACTCCCTCTCGTCGTGCGGACTGGCGTCGAGTCGAGCAGAGTCGACCTCCCTCATTAAAGACCTCCCGCCCCGGGCCGGCGGACCGGTTCGGGGCGGGAGGTCGACGGGACGGCCGCGGGGCGAGACGTCGGCCGACCGGGCTCAGCTGTCGGCGGGTCGCTCCGACGCCGCGGCCGTCGTCAGCTCGCGGACGAAGTCGTCGAGGTCGTCCGGGGTCCGCGACGTGACGAGGGTGAAGCCCTTCTCGACGTCGGTGATCACCGAGGCGTCCGTCCACGACCCTCCGGCGTTGCGGATGTCCGTCGTGAGCGACGGGAACGACGTCAGCTCCTTGCCCTCGACCAGACCGGCTTCGACGAGCAGCCACGGGCCGTGGCAGATCGCGGCGATGGGCCGGCCCGAGGCCGCGAACGACGAGGCGATCGAGACCGCCCCCGCGTCCTGCCGGAGCGTGTCGGCGTTGATGGTGCCGCCGGGCACGAGCAGCAGGTCGAACTCGGAGGCGTCGACCTCCTCGATGGTCGTGTCGGGCCGGACCGCCTCGCCCGGGTCTTTGTCGCCGACGAGCGTCTCGACGGGCGCGGTCGACTGGGCGGCGACCACGACCGTGGCGCCCGCGTCGCGGAGCGCGCGCGTCGGGACGACGAGCTCGTCCTGCTCGACGCCGTAGTTGGTGACGATCGCGAGTACGCGACGTCCGGTGAGATCCGTGCTGGCCATGGGGCTCCTCCTTCAGGCCCGCTGCGGCGGGCCGATCGATGACCCGTCCCGTCTACGCCCCGAGGCTGAGCCGCCGCTCTGCGAGGTGTCCCCCGGGATCACGCGCGCTGCCCGACGTCGTCGACCCGCGCCTCCTCGGCCCGGTCAGCTGGCCAGCAGCGCCCGCGCAGTGCCCTCGTCGATGATCAGGTCGGTCACCAGGCCTGCGGCGAGCGTCCCGCGGACGGCCGCCACCTTGGCTGTGCCGGCGACGACGCAGACCCGTCTCGGCACCCGGCGGATGGTCGCGAGGTCCGGCCCGCTGCCCCGCGCGTTCAGCGCGATGTCGACCGACGAGCCGTCCTCCCGGAAGAACACCGTCGCCACGTCGCCCACGACCCGGTCGTGCTCGAGGCTCGACTGGTCGCTGTCCTCGAGGTAGGCGCCCGAGTAGACGTGGCTCGGCACGAGGGCGCCCCGCGCGCCGACGCCGAAGACGACGAGGTCCATCCGTTCGTGCAGCTCGAGCACGCGGCGGGTGCTGCGCTCGCGCCAGAGCGCGCGCTTCGTCGCGGGGTCGTCGAAGAACGCCGGCACCGGGAACTGCTGGATGACGGCGCCGTAGGCGTGCCCGAACCGGCGGAGGATCTCGCTCGCGTACTCGATGCCCGTGGTGCGCGTGTTGGCCGCGCCGTTCAGCTGCACGATCAGCGAGTTGTGGGTCGCCTTCGGCACGAGGTAGCGGCTGATGGCGCTGAGCGTCGAGCCCCAGGCGACGCCGATCACCATGTTCGAGTCGACGTACGGCGTGAGAGTCCGTGCAGCGGACAGGGCGACGCGGTCGAGACGGTCGACGTCGCTGGCCTGGTCGGGCACCGGCACGACGTGGGCGACCACGCCGAAGCGGTGCTGCACGGCCTCGCCGACGACGGTCGCCTGGTCGAGCGGCGACTTGATCTGGATGTCGACCAGACCGGTGTCGCGGGCCGATTTCAGGAGGCGCGAGACCGACGAGCGGGACGTCCCCAGCTCATGGGCGATCGCCTCCATGGTGAGGTCCTGCATGTAGTACAGGTGCGCCGCCCGCAGGGCGTCCTGCGTCTTGTCGGGCGAGAGCAGATCAGTCACGACGGCCTCCGTGCACGTTTGTGCAGATACGTTGCACCCATGGGAACACGGGTCGACGATAGACGATACCGGCGCGAGCCGCCGGCCGACCCCGTCGGACACACGCAACGCGAAAGAAGCTCCCTGTGACTGCGTCAAAGAAGACTGAACCCGCACGGCCCAACGTCGCCCGGATCATGGACCGCCCCACCGCCAAGGTCCTGGTCGTCGGCGGCGGCATCAACGGCATCGCCACGTTCCGCGACCTCGCCCTGCAGGGCGTCGACGTCGTGCTCGTCGAGCGCAACGACTACGCCTCGGGCGCCTCCGCCGCGTCGTCGCACATGATCCACGGCGGCATCCGCTACCTCGAGAACGGCGAGTTCCGACTCGTCCGCGAGAGCGTCGAGGAGCGCAACGGCCTGCTGAAGATCGCGCCGCACTACGTCAAGCCCCTGCAGACGACGATGCCGATCTTCTCGACGTTCTCGGGCATCCTGAACGCCCCGCTGCGCATGCTCACGCACAAGCAGCGCTCGACGAAGGAGCGCGGCGCGCTCCTCATCAAGGTCGGCATGACCCTGTACGACTCCTTCTCGCGCGACGGCGGCTCGGTGCCCCGTCACCAGTTCCGCACCGGCAAGGCCGCGCTGAACGACATGCCCGCGCTCAACAAGGGCGTCAAGTACACCGGCACCTACTACGACGCGTCCGTGCACGAGCCCGAGCGACTCGCCCTCGACGTGCTGAAGGACGGCCTCGCCGCCGGCGACCACGCGCGCAGCGCCAACTACGTCGAGGCGATCGGATCGCGCGACGGCGGAGTCCTGCTGCGCGACGTCGTGAGCGGCGCCGAGTTCGTCGTGAAGGCCGACGTGGTGATCAACGCCTCCGGCCCCTGGACCGACCTCACCAACGCGGCGTTCGGCGGGGAGTCCGCCTACATGGGCGGCACCAAGGGCTCGCACATCGTCGTCGACAACGCCGAGCTGCTCGAGGCGACCCGCGGTCGCGAGATCTTCTTCGAGAACAACGACGGCCGCATCGTGCTCATCTACCCGCTCAAGGGCCGCGTGCTGATCGGCACGACCGACATCGACGCCGACCCGTCGCAGCCGGCCGTCTGCACCGAGGAGGAGGTCGACTACTTCTTCGATCTCGTCAAGCACGTGTTCCCGCAGATCGACGTGACCCGCGAGCACATCGTCTACCGCTACTCGGGCATCCGTCCGCTGCCGCGTCACGAGGACACCGCGCCCGGCTTCGTCTCGCGCGACTACCGGATCGTCGAGACCCCCATCCAGGGGCTCCCCTCCTCGACGGTGCTGAGCCTCGTCGGCGGCAAGTGGACGACGTTCCGCGCCCTGTCGGCGCACCTGTCGACCGAGGCCACGAACCGCCTGGGCGTCACGCGCACGGTCGACACGACCGGCATGGAGATCGGCGGCGGCAAGGGCTTCCCCACCACCGACTCCGCGCGCACCACCTGGATCGCCGCCCACGCCGACGGTCTCGACCGCGCGCAGGTCGACCGGCTGCTGACCCGCTACGGCACCCGCGCCTCCTCGGTGATCGACGTGCTGCTCGACCAGCCGTCGGAGTCGCTGGCCAGCCACCCCGAGCTGACCCGCGCCGAGATCGCGTACTTCGCTCAGCACGAAGACGCCGTGCACCTGGCCGACGTCGTCCTGCGCCGCACGAACCTCGCGTTCGTGGGCGGTGTCACGATCGAGCTGCTGACCGAGATCGCCGACGTGCTGGGCGAGGCCCTCGGCTGGGACGCCGACCGCCACGAGGCCGAGATCGCCGACACGCTCGAGGTGCTCCGCACGTCGCACGGCGTCGAGGTCGGCTCGCAGCACGTCCCGAGCGCGACGGGCACCCCCGCCGCCTCGTGACCGGTGAGCGTCGGGCCCCCTGAGCCGGACCGACCGCGACCCGCACTCCCCCGAGAACCCACCCCCGCAGCCCTGCGGCGGGTGGGTTCTCGGCATCCGGTGTCGGAGGACTCGTCTAGAGTCGTTCCCACACACCCGTGATGAATGGAGTCCGCATGCCGATCCCCAGCACGCCCCCGGCCGCCGAACGGCAGCTGCTGCGCGACACGGTCCGCGCGCGCATCCGTGACGCGATCGTCGACGGCACGCTCGAGCCCGGCGAGAGACTCCACGACGAAGAGCTGATCGCCTGGCTGCAGGTCTCGCGTACGCCGATCCGCGAGGCGCTCGGCGATCTGGTCCGCGCCGGCCTGGTCGAGATGGCCCCCAACCGCTACACCCGCGTCGCGACCCCGAACGCCGACGAGGCCGTCGAGTCGATCCAGACCCTGGGCGTGCTCTACGGCGGCGCGGTCCGACTCGCCGTCCCCCGCCTGTCGGCCACCGTGCTGAAGCAGATCGTCACCGCCATCGACGGCTGCCTCGTCGACCTCGAGAACGAAGACGGCCCCGCCCTCAACGCGCACGCCGTCGCCCTGTTCGCCCTCTACGTCGAGCAGTGCGGCAACGCGTCGCTGCAGAAGGTCAGCCGCGACGTCACGGACGGGCTCGCCTACAAGCTGCGGGTGCCGAACATCGTCGAAGTGCTGAACTGGTCCGAGATGCCGGCGGCGTTCCGTCTGCTGCGTCAGGCGACCATCGATCGCGACCCCATCAAGGCCGAGCTGGCGGCCGAGGCGCTGCACGAGCTGCCGGGCGCACGACCCGTCGAATAGCACTCCGGCGCTGCGCGGCCCGCGCGTCCGACCGGGTGATCGGCGAGGGCCGGGCCGACTACGCTTGCTCCGACCGATTGGACACCTTCGCCGTGACAGACATGAGCCTCCGGCTCCCGACGACCCGGTTCCGGGCCGTGTTCGCCCTGGGCAACCGACCCGCCGCCGCGCTGCCGGTACCCACACTGCTGGGCAAGCCGAACCTCTACGGCGAGTTCGACGACGAGACGGGGCAGAGCACTCTCTACGTCGGCTTCGGCACCGGGCAGATCCATCTCGAATCCGACGGTTCGAACCTCGCGTTCCACTATCACGACGCCGCCGGCGACGACACCGACATCAGCCCGTGGAACACCGCCGACACCACGATGCTCGTCCAGTGGTCGACCCAGCTGCTGCAGGATTTCCACCGCCTGCTGCCCGAGCTGCTCGACGACGTCGACGACGCCGCCGCCTGGCACGACGTCGGTCTCGACCTCTGGGTCTGCGAGGTCGAAGAGCCCGCCAAGCTCGATCTGATCGAGGTCGACATCGAGGGCGAGCTACTCACCCTCCCCTGGCTCGGGGCCGGGCACGTCGAGCACGACCACGTCGACGAGTCGGTGTTCGGAGCTCGAGACGGCTCCGTCGACGGTGAACGCGAGCACCCGATCGCCCTGCTCTGGGCGGCCGACCCGAACGCGAGCCCCGACAGGGCCATCGCCGAGGCCTGGCTCACGCCGGGCACCGAGCAGCCCGTCACCAGGGCGCTGCCCGGCATCGACTGGGAGGCCATCGGCTGGCCGGCCGACGAGGTCCTCGCGTGGCTCGAGGGCATCTACCTGAACCACCACGTGCTGCCCGACCCGGCGGGCACCATCCTCACCGGCGTGCTCGAGCGACTGGGCGGCATCGACGGCACCGACTGAGGTTCGCCTCGCGGCAGGCCGCCTCTCGGTGGGGTGAAGCCGCGAATTCGGACTCCCGAACATCTCTGATCAGGGCTTTTTCGGCGCTCCGACCCTCTGGGGCATGGCAGGATCGGGGGGTTCGTCGGCACCGCAGCCGCGCCTCCTCGTCTCATCGCGCCGTGCTGCGTGATCGCGCTCGCGCGCGCCCGCTGAAAGGTCGTCACCCTCGTGTCGTTCTGGACCCTCCTCCTCATCGCCGTCGGCGTCTCCGCCGACGCCTTCGCCGTGGCCCTCGGCAAGGGGCTGCACATGCGGAGGTTCTCGGCCCGGAACGCCGTCGTCATCGCCCTCACGTTCGGCGCGTTCCAGGCGCTCATGCCGTTGATCGGCTGGCTGCTCGGATCGGCGTTCGCGTCGTACATCGCCGACATCGATCACTGGATCGCCTTCGGTCTCCTCGCGCTGATCGGCGGCAAGATGCTCCACGAGGCGTTCTCGACGAAGGACGACGTCGACGAGGACACTGACCGGCTGCCGCTCCGTGAGCTGCTGGTGCTCGCCCTGGCGACCAGCATCGATGCCCTGGCCGTCGGCGTGACCCTGGCCTTCCTGCCGGTGTCGATCGGCGGGGCCATCGCCGTCATCGGCGTGACGACGACCGTCCTGGCGTTCGTCGGCGTCGTCGTCGGACGGCGGGTCGGCTCGCGCTTCGGCAAGCCCGCCGAGATCGCCGGCGGGATCATCCTGATACTGATCGGGCTGAACATCCTGCTCGATCACCTCGGCGTCTTCGGCTGAGGCTCAGCGTCTCCGGCTGAGGCTCAGCGGCGCCACCAGGTGTCGAACGGCGAGGCGGGCACCCGGCGCTTGTGCTCGGTCGTGAGGTAGCGCGCCTCGATCAGCTCGGCGACGTCGTCGGCGATGTCGCCGCCCTCGAGGTAGGTGTCGATGTCGTCGTAGGTCAGCCCGAGGTTGGCCTCGTCGGTCTGACCGGGGGTCTCGTCGAGCAGATCGGCCGTGGGCGCCTTCTCGTAGAGACGGGCGGGGGCGCCGAGGTGAGCCAGCAGCGCCTTGCCCTGGCGCTTGCTGAGACCGGTGAGCGGCACGAGGTCGACCCCGCCGTCGCCGTACTTGGTGAAGAACCCGGTCAGCGCCTCGGCCGCGTGGTCGGTGCCGACCACGAGCAGCCTGCGTTCGCCTGCCAGGGCGTACTGCGCGACCATGCGGGTGCGGGCCTTGACGTTGCCCTTGGTGAAGTCGCTGAGCGCCACGCCTGTGGCGTCGGCGTGGTCGCGGGCGATGCCGTCGACACCGTGCTGGATGTTGACGGTGACGCCCTCGGACCCGGCGATGAACTGCAGCGCGAGCTGCGCGTCGGCCTCGTCGGCCTGCACCTTGTAAGGCATGCGCACGGTGACGAGCTCGGCGGAGCCCCCATCGGCCCGGACGGCCTCGACCGCGAGCTGGCAGAGGCGCCCGGCGAGCGTCGAGTCTTGGCCGCCGCTGACGGCGAGGACGAAGCCGGCCGCGCCGGTCTTCGCGAGGTAGTCGCGCAGGAACGCGACACGTGCCTCGACCTCGGTGGCCGGGTCGATCACGGGACGGACGGACAGCTCGGCGACGATCTCGGCCTGGAGTGCTCTCATGCCAGAACGATACCCATCACCGCCGACACTCGTGAAGTCTCCGAGTCGAGGAGGCGCGGGTCAGCTCGAGCGGCCCATCGCGATGAACGCGGCCGCGACCAGGCCGAGACCGGCGACGGTCATGGCGCTGATGAGGATGGTGAAGAAGAGCTCGGTCATGGGGGTCTCCGTCCGATCGGGTGCGGGGTCTCGGACGATCCTGTCACGGGCCGCATGGTAGAACGGTGGTCGGACCACCGAGAGGCTTCTGTGCAGTCGACCCGCACCTCCTTCCGTTCGTCGCTCGGGCTCGTGGCGGTCGTCGCGGTCGCCGTCGGGCTGGCCGGCTGCTCCGCCCCCGAGGGGCCCCGCGGCACGGTCGCGGCCGCCGAGCTCGAGGGGCTCCTGCCCGGTGCCGACGAGGTCTCCGCCGCCACCGACGACGAGGGAGGCGCGTGGCGGCTCGAGCAGGCGACCTCGGTGGACGGCACCTCGGCCCCCGACCCTGCGGCGGGCTCCGACGCGGCATCGGGCGCGGGTGACGGCGACCTCGGGATCTGCGCGATGGACTTCCGGAGCTTCACGGCGGCCGAGACCCTGCCGTCCGCCTCGGCGGTGTTCACCCGCGAGCGTCAGCAGTTCACGACCGGCGTCGTCTCGCGTGACGACGCGGCTGCGTACATCGCGGCCCTCCGCGACGAGCTGGCCGGCTGCCCCGCGACGACGACCGCGGGCGTCAGCGGCACGGAGAGCAGCTTCACGCTGACCCCGTTCGACGAGCCGCTCGCCGAGGCCGACGAGTCCGCCGCCGTCTGCTTCGGCTACGCCGCGTCGTTCGGCGGCGCCCCCGCCCGCGGTCACGCCTGCCAGGTGGCGCAGGGCGATCTCGTCACGCTGTCGTGGGTGCTGGCGCCGACCGACCGCGAGGCGCTCGACGCGGCCGCGTTCGCCCGTCTGGTCGATCTGTCGGTGGCGACCAGCGCCTCCTGAAGCGCTCGACGCCGTCGCGCCCGGGTGGCGCGAGACACGCGCACCCGCTTGACTGGGGTGGACGACGCGCGACGCGTGTCGCCCAGGTCGAGCAGCGACGCCCGGACCGGAGGCACTGCTCGACGTTCGATGACGAACGATCCGAGAGGAACCCCATGGCCGCCAGCCCGGACATCCCGCGCACCGACGACCTGACCACCCCCGTCTCCGCCAAGCGGTGGCGCATCATCGGACCCGGCCTCGTCGTCGCGGCCACCGGCATCGGAGCGGGCGACCTCGTCGCCACCCTGGTCGCCGGGTCGCGGTTCGGCTACGCGCTGGCCTGGACGGTCGTGATCGGCGTCGTGATCAAGATCGCGCTGGTCGAGGGGGCCGGTCGCTGGTCGCTCGCGACGGGCCGCACGATCTTCGAGGGCTGGCGGTCGCTCGGCCGGTGGACGAGCGTCTACTTCGGCGTCTACATCGTCGTCTGGGGGTTCGTCTACGGTGCGGCCGCGATGAGCTCGTCGGCCCTGCCCCTGCAGGCGCTGTTCCCCGCCGTCGATCTGAAGGTCTTCGCCATCGGGGCCGGGGTGCTCGGCGGAGTGATGGTGTGGTTCGGCCGGTACTCGTTCTTCGAGAAGGTCATCGCGTTCTTCGTGGGCGTGATGTTCGTCACGGTGGTCGGGTCGGCGATCGTGACCCTGCCCAACCTCGGCGACATCCTCACCGGTCTCGTGCCGACCATCCCCGAGGGCGGGCTCGTCGTGGCCCTCAGCGTCACCGGTGGCGTCGGCGGCACGATCACCCTCGCCGCGTACGGCTACTGGCTGCGCGAGAAGGGCTGGAACAGCCCCGGGTGGATGCGCGTCATGCGCCTCGACAACGGGGTCGCGTATGTCGTCAGCGGGGTCTTCGTGTTCTCGATGCTGGTCGTCGGCGCCGAGCTGCTGCACTCGGCCGACATCGCCCTGGCCGACGGCGAGGGCGGGCTCGTGCAGCTCGCGGCCGTGCTCGGCGAGCGGTATGGCACGTTCATGACGTGGTTCTTCCTGATCGGGTTCTTCGCGACGTCGTTCTCGTCGATCCTCGGGGTGTGGAACGGCGTCTCGCTGATGTTCGCCGACTTCGTGGGCACCCTGCGCGGTCTCGACGCCGACGATCCGCGTCGCCGCATCGGCGGAACCTACTACCGCGCGTTCGTGATCTGGCTGACGGTGCCGCCGATGGCGATCCTGTTCCTCGACCGGCCGATCGGCCTGATCGTGCTCTACGGCGTGCTGGGCGCCCTGTTCATGCCGTTCCTCGCGATCACGCTGCTCTGGCTGCTGAACTCGTCGCGGACTCCCGCCGAGTGGCGCAGCCGCTGGCTGAGCAACACGATGATGACGATCTGCGCCGTGCTGTTCGTGGTGCTCGGGGTGCAGCAGCTCGTGACCGAGGTCGGCAAGCTGTTCGCCTGACCGGCTGCGCCCGGGAAGCCGAGGAGGCGCGGGTCCAGTCGACCCGCGCCTCCTCGTCTCTCTGTGCGACTACTCCGCGGTGTTGAAGCGGATCGTCTGGCTGCCGTTTTCGATGTCGGCGCGCTCGCTGG
>NZ_JACYVH010000002.1 GCF_014842255.1 Frigoribacterium sp. CFBP 13712
ATGATCAGGTCCTTTTCTGTGATTCCCGGTGGGGATGAAAAGGATTCGCCACCCTCCCCCGAAAGGATTGGAACCCATCTGCTTCGTTACCTTTCCGTGATGAAGGGAGGCCCGAGCGGGATGATCGCGGGCGCGGCCCCCGGCCGTCCGACACGATGCTGGCCGGGCGTTGACGTTCTCCTGACGGGCTGCTGACGCGTGTCTCGCGAGGCTGATCCCACAGCAGATCACCGGCCGGACCCCCGGCCCTCACGCGAAGGAATCCGCACATGACCCGCCGTAGCCGCTTCACCGTCCCCGTCGTCGCCCTCTCCGCCGTGGCCCTGCTCGGCATCACGGGCTGCACGGCCGCGACGGCCGACGCCGCCTCGGACGCCGCCTCCGACGTCCCCTCGCCGGCCGCCGCCCCGAGCGACGCCGAGGTGCAGGCCCTGTTCGACGACTGGAACGCCTCGCTCGCCACGGGCGACCCCGAGCAGGTCGCCGAGCACTACGCCGACGACGCGGTCCTGCTGCCGACCGTCTCGCCCGGCATCCACGACACCGAGGAGGAGCGGCTCGAGTACTTCGAGGGCTTCCTGCTCAACGAGCCGTCGGGTGAGATCACCGAGGGCGTCGTCCGCGACCTGGGCGACGGGTACGTCTCGCACTCCGGTCTCTACACGTTCACGATGGGGGCGACCGGCGACGTCGTGCCCGCGCGGTTCACGTTCGTGTACGCCGAGACCGACGGCGAGTGGAAGATCGTCGAGCACCACTCCTCGAAGGAGCCGGTGAAGCAGTAGGCGATCGTGTCGACCCTCGGCGCACCTCCGGCGTCCGTTCGTTTCCTGTCCAGCCACGACTGAGACGATCCGGTGTGCACGTTCTCCTCGTCGAAGACGATCCCGCGATCGCCGGGTCCCTGCGCGAGGGTCTCGCGCGCTACGGCTACGAGGTCGACTGGGTGACGACCGGGCGGGAGGCGCTGGCCGCCGACGCTCCCGGCGTGGTCCTCCTCGACCTCGGTCTGCCCGACATGGACGGCCTCGACGTGTGCCGCCGTCTGCGCGCCCGGTCGAACGTGCCGATCATCGTCGTCACCGCCCGCGGCGACGAGGTCGACACGGTCGCGGGGCTCGAGGTCGGGGCCGACGACTACGTCGCGAAGCCGTTCGGGGTCCGCGAGATCGTCGCGCGGATCCGCGCCGTGACCCGCCGGCACGCGACCGACGCGACGGGCGAGGGAACGGAGCCCGCGCCTCCTCCCGTCCGGCTCGGCACGGTCACGATCGACGTCGCGGCCCGCCGCGTGACCCAGGGCGACGCCGAGATCGCACTCGCCCCGAAGGAGTTCGATCTGCTCGTCGCCCTGGCCCGCCGGGTCGGATCGGTCGTCACCCGGGAGGCGCTGATCGACGAGGTCTGGGACACCCACTGGTTCGGGTCCACCCGCACGCTCGACGTCCACGTCTCGGCGCTGCGGCAGAAGCTCGGCGCGGCGGTCGCGATCACGACCGTGCGCGGGGTGGGGTTCCGGGTGGAGCACGCCGATGCGTCGTAGGCTCATCGCCTCGTACCTGGTGATCGTCGGCCTCGCGCTCGTCACGTTCACGGTGCCGGTCGGCATCCAGCTGAACGACCTGCTGCGCGACGGTCAGCGCGAGGTGGCCCTGAGGGAGGCGCGCACGATCGCGGTCCTCCTCTCGACGGCGACGGAGGCGGACGACGCGACGGCCCGCGGTGCCCGACTCGCACTGGTCCGGCTGCGCGAGGAGGTCGAGGATCAGACCGACGGCCGCGTCGAGCTGATCGGCGTCGACCGGCGACCGGCCCTCGGTCGCGAGGTCGCGGGGGCCGACGACGGTGACTTCGACGCGGCCCTGTCGGGGGAGGAGAGCGTGCGTTCGCTCGACGACTCCGTGCTGGGCGAGCGCGGTCTGCAGGTGACCGTCCCCGCGGTGACCGACGACGGCCGGGTGGACGGCGCCGTGCGGGTGACCGTGCCGTCCGCGCCCGTCGACGCGCAGGTGCAGGGCGTGTGGCTCTTCCGACTCGGGGCCGGTGTGATCGTGCTCGTCCTGTCGGTGATCGCGAGCGCCGTCGTCGCGACGTCGCTGCTGCGGCCGCTCAGGCTGCTCGACGCCATGGCCGATAGCATCTCGCGCGGCGACGTGAGCGCCCGGGTGGATCTCGACGAGATGAGCACCTCCGAGGTGCGGCGTCTGGCGGGCACGTTGAACGACGGCACGCGGCGCATCGAGGTGCTGCTCACCGCGCAGCGCGCCTTCACCGCCGACGCGTCGCATCAGCTGCGGACGCCGCTCACCGCTCTGCGCCTGGGTCTCGAGAACCTCCACGACCGTCTCGACGACCCGGGCGACAAGGCGGCCGTCGATCGCGCCCTCAGCGAGTCGGGTCGTCTCAGCCGCCTCGTCTCCGACCTGCTCGAGCTGGCGCGGAGTCAGGCGTCGACGGCCACGCCGGTGCGGGTCGACATCCGCGGCGTCCTCGACGAGCGGGCGGACATCTGGTCGTCGGCGGCGGAGGACGTCGGGGTGGCGATCGTCATCGATCTGCCGGGCGGCGAGTTGCCGGTGCTCGCGACCCCGGGTCATCTCGAGCAGGCGCTCGACAACCTGATCGACAACGCGGTGCGGGCGAGTCCGGCGGGTGCGACGGTGACGCTCCGGGCGGCGCCGACGTCGGACGGGGTCGTCGTCGAGGTGAGCGACCAGGGCGGCGGCATGACGGCGGACGACCGCGCCCGGGCCTTCGACCGCTTCTGGAGCACGGCACCCGGCGGCTCGGGTCTCGGGCTCGCGATCGCCCGCGAGCTGGTCGAGCACGACGGCGGGTCGATCAGCCTGGCCGACGCGCGGGGCGGCGGGCTCACGGCCGCGCTCCTCCTCAGGGGCGGCGGGGTGGACCTGCAGGAGGCGCACCAGAGTCCGACCGGGCGCCCGCCGCTCCGGCCCCGCGCGCGGTGAGCGGGTTGAGCCACGCACGAGTCGCGTCGGCCACGCCAGCTCGCATGGGGGTGGTCGTGGCGGGCTTCGGGGAATCGCGGCGAGTATCCATGCGTCTGCTCCAATGCGGGCACTGTGCTGCCTCAGAACGATTAGGGCAGTTTCGGCTTTGCCTAGCGCGGCATGCGACCCGGAGCTGTTCCGATAGGCGATTAGCGATTGGCGCATGAAACAGGTTTGATTAGTAGGAGTTGGGAACGTGGCCGTGCGTACTACTCCTGAGTCGAGAACTTTAGACTCTCACCGGGTTGATTCGCCCACGTGATGTGCAATGGCTCTTACCCCAAAATCAATATTCTTTAGGTGCGTTAGCGGGTTAGAGGAGCTGCCCTCATTGTGTTTTCCGGTCCAGGCCTGAGGGGTAATCTTCGGCCAGAAGGTGAAGTCATAACGGTGCTTCGTGACATATTCGCGAGATCCTGGCTGACCATCCACGTCACGACTGTAGGTAGCTTGCAGTTCGCCGGTAACTGGTGCGCCCATTGCACCTGGCTTGTCGCTTCGTTCTGCTCGGCTTTCGGGTAGGTGCCAGAAAAGGCGCAACTTCGCGCCGGGTGCGAGTTCGAATGGTGTGCTGAAGAAATCGCGGAGGCCTGGACCAACATGTGTGTCGTCATCCGAAAGACCGAACCCATCGCCGAGGAGCTCGAAGCGAACGTTGGTGGCAGCAGTTGCGCCCGTATTCGTAACTATCAGGTCAAGAGCGCCTTGACGCGCAATGCTCGGAACAATGTTCATGGTGACGTAGGGGCGTGTTCGGTCTTCGCTGTCTTGGGCCGCTTGAACTGAGGCATCTCTGAGTTGTATGGCAGTGAGTCGCACCTGTCGGTAGGTCAGGGAGATCGCGACGATGGCCACAATGACCGCAGCCGCCGTAGCGATGGCTCCGATCCACGTTGGAAGTAGTGCTGGGTCAGGTGCGGCAGAGGAGGCAAGGATCATTGGACTCATAGGCCGGAATTTAGCGCATACCGCCGACGTCTCTCGCCGTGAGTCGGAGGCGACTTCGGAGCACCGCCTCGGCAAGAAATGGACATGGGCAATCGCACCTGATGTCTGCGCACTCTGGCCATCGCAGTAGGGGATGCCCTAGTGGGGAGACTCGTAGATGATCGAATCTGGTCCGTCGGAGGTTTTCTTCATAGGAAGCCGGGCACGCTGTACCGGCACAGGGTGCCGAAATCATGCCTGCCCCAGAACGTGTCCTAGCCGCATTTCGACCGGGCCTGTCAAATTTGCGAGTAGGTAACGCGCTCGGATCGCATGAAAAAATTTTGGGACTCGTGACGTACCCAGCCGAGCCGGTCCCAAAAGCCCCGCGAGTGTTCGTCATCGTTCAGAGCCGTCAGTCGTGGTGCTGGATACTTCGACCGGATCAGCCGGAGCGCTTCGCGGCCAAGTCCTCGACCGCGCTCATGCACCGCGACTTCGAACGCAAGGATGTCGAGTTGTCCGTCGGGCATCTCGCCCAGAAGAGGATTAGATCGTGGGCCTGGGAAGAGAGAAAACTTACACCGAGCAACTTCGTCACCAGCTCGCTGGATGGAGACCCAATGATCCACCTCGCTGATGAAGAGTTCGCGTCCCCACCACGGCTTCACAAAATGGTCGGATGGTTCGAACGTGTAAAAGTACGTCCGTTTCTTTCGGGGAAAAACTTCGATGAGCAACAATTTGGAGGCGTCCATGCGTAGACGGTAGCCGGTAATGAGGGGGGGCGCCTACATAGTCTGAGCTGCCCACTCGCTTCAGGATCGCGCGTTTTGGCCAGGAGAGCGATCCAGCCCATGAGTACGCCGCAGCCCTGCGTTTGCTCCTGTAATCCTGCAGTCGTTATCGGCAGTGTTTTTTGCAGCCCGAGTTTGCCCGCATTGGCAGATTTACGGTGCCAGAGCGGCGATTCGCCGACCATGTACTCGGCCATGACGAGAATGATCTTCCTTACGATTCGGGAAGGCTACGACCAGGCCATCGCTGCGCAGTTCCAGACGGGAGTCTGCAGCGGGCGAGCGCAGAGCCTCGAGGCTGCTGAGGAAGTCGCCCCGTGGGGCGCCCCATGGGGGATCGGCCAGCGGTCGGCGCCCATGATCCTGTCGGACGCCGAACGCGGTTTCGAGTGTCTCGGTGCGAACTTGCGCGATATGGTCCAGGCATGATGAGTCGTCTCGTCCTGACTCCCCGCCTGGTTCTAGGTGCAGGCTTGGCCGCAGTGATCGTGGGCGTCGTTGTCTTCGTCATTGCGGCGGCGAAATTCGTTTCCTTCAGCGGGTTCGCTTACGAACCCGTGTCGGATGCGACAGTCAGCTTTCGAGGCAGTGCACGTCTTTTCGACCGTGAGCCTCGGAGGCGCTGTCGTCTTCGTCGTTGGTCTGCTTGTCCTGGCGGGGTGGCTCGGCTACTGGCAGGGTGTGCGCCGCATGCCCTAACGAGGCTTCCCAATCGAGAATCGGTCGGCAGGCAGAATCGAATCAGTCACGAACGATGACGAGCAGGACACCACTGCCGAAGGCCAGGGCGCCCACGATGAGGCCGGCTGTCGCCGGATAGTCGTAGTGGTGATTCGTCTGCGCAGCCACGTCGTCGCCGTCTACGTCATAAGTGCAGTCGACGCCCAGCGGTAAGAGTGAAACTTCCCCTACGGCACGAGTTGCCTCGTAATAAGGGCCTCCCTCGTCGGGGTAGGGCCCACGCAAGCATTGGATTGTGAGTGGGTCCCGCCCGTCAAACGTGAGCCCGAGCGCGATGGAGACGAATCCCACTGGTATTGAGACGAGCAAGAGGGCTGCGCCGAACAGTCGTCTCGCACGTGGCCGCATCCGCACACGATACGGGTCGCCATTCGGTATAGCCGTCGAGCGCGATGCCCGGTAACCGATCCTTGAGCAAACCTGTCAGATCTGTTCCAGGGCAGCGACGACCTCTGTTGCCTCTACGCTTGAGGAGTGCGTGGAGAACAGGAGACCGTGCTCGCCGAACGGGTCGACGCACCCTGGCTGACACCGGGTGGGCGCGCGCAGGTCGTGCTCGGCGGACGACCGCGAGTCCCTATGTGCCTGGTGCGTCTCCTGCTGCGACAGAACGACCGAGTCTTTTGTATCCCGCGCGATGATTCCGGCAAGCTCGACCTGCCCACTCGTCCCGTCGCCCTCGGTGACCTGGACGGTACCGGGACCGTGACTGACCTGGCCATTCAGGTTACGGGTCGCGAACATGACGCTCGCTTCCTCGGAGCGGTCCGACAAGTCGTGGGTGCTGCGGATGCTGACTACCCGTGGCCACAGCCAACTGCTTATTTCGGGGTATGGGCTGTGGAAGCAGAACCGCGCATCCCGGGCAGCTGGCTCAGACTCGAAGATCCGGAGAGTCCGCTCCCGGCCCGGCACTGGTTCCCGCTCTTGCAAGGGGACGGATTGGAGTCCCAATAGGGGATCCTTCATCGAGATCGGTTCCGGACTGGTCTATCGAGACGTGCCGAGCCGAGTGGCCGCGGGGACAGGTTCACGCGCGCCGTCGATCGGTGACCGATCGTCTGTAGAGACGAACCCGGAGGCCTCGTTGTCATTGGTTGTTGCCATACTGAGTGAAAACGTGAGGGGTGCTAGTGATTTCAGAGGCAACGCTGCAGGGGTGGACAGGACCCTCAAGTACGACCGAGAAAGAGAAACAGGATCGCACCGAGCGAATGATTCGCGCCGCAGTTGACGAACATGAAGCCTTTTCCAACATGGCGTTCGATATCTACGCAAAGGGTTCGTACGCCAACGACACGAATGTTCGCAGTGATAGCGACGTCGACATAGTTGTCGAATGCCAGGAGTGCATCTATTGGCAGGAGCATGACCCAGCTGCCGGAGGGCATCCGCCAAGTGGATCGTACGACGGGGATTGGACACCTCAGAAGCTTCGGTTTGAAGTAGGGCAGGCGCTTCGCGCGAAATTTGGTGCATCCGCTGTCACTGAGGGGAAAGCGGCGTGGACAGTTGGTACGAGTACAGCGCGAGTGGATGCCGACGTTGTGCCGTGTTTTACGTATCAGTACTACTTCGAAGACGGGACTTACCGCGAGGGGACAAAATTGTTCACTACCGCGGGAAAGCAAATCGAGAATTTTCCAAAACTGCAGCTCATGCACGGGCGAGCTAAAAACGCACGCACAAACCACTTTTATAAGAAGTCTGTTCGGATACTAAAACGGTTAGAAAACAAAATGGCTGCGGAGGGCGTCTGTGACAATGTCCCCTCGTATCTTTTAGAATGTCTTGTCTATAATGTTCCTAACGGAGTTTTCGCAAGGAGTTCGTGGCGGGGGGTCATGCAGGGAGTCTTGGCACACGCATACAATTACCTGATCGAGCCCGAGCCGACTGTCCAGAATGATCGTTTTGTTGAACCTAATGAGGCAAAATACTTATTCGACATCAGTCAGAAATGGACGCGGGGCAGCGTGCTAAAATTTGTCGGCGAAGCATGGGACTACATGGATTTCGATGCCTAATCCGCTCGCCATTAGAATAGTTGCGATTGTCGTTTCGCTAGTATTTACTATTGCGTCCTGGATAAGTACGGGAAATCCAGAAGCTACTTTTCTACGCTTTTTCTCGCTAGCAGTTTTTGTAGCAACCCTGGCCTTCACGGTCTGGGAAAAATGGGCTTGGAAAACACGCCCTGCACAACTCATCGCGACCGTTCCTACGAACGTCAATGGAACATGGCGATGCATCCTCACGTCCTCATGGGTTGACCCGGTGACGGGTCAAGGAATCGAACCCAAGAAGGTCTACTTAGTTGTTCGTCAAAGCTTCTCAAGTGCCACGATCACTCTTATTTCAGATGAATCGCGGTCGCGCTCTTCGCTGGCTCGCTCCGTGCGCGAGGACGATTCATGGGTTCTTCACTACATCTACACCAACGACCCAGGCTTCTCAGTCCGCGATCGCAGTCCAATTCACCACGGGTCGGGCGTTGTTCAAGTCATAGGCCGTCCGAGCTTTCGGCTCATTGGGCATTACTGGACCGACAGAAAAACTCGCGGTGACTTGGTCTCGGATGATTACTCCAGGCGGCACGCGGAAGACTACGCGTCTGCTGCTGGCCTGTTCAAGCGCGACTGTGCGGGCGGCGTTTAAGTGAATCGACCATACCTGGTCGGCTGGCGTGAGAGCCATTAAGCCATTAAGCCATTATGCCATTAAGTCATTAGCTCACTAAGTCATCAAGCCAAAAAGTCAAAATGAATGTCTTGTCTGTTAGAGGAGTCGCACGGGCCGTCCGCAGAGGCGTCGCCTTAGTTCGCTGAGTCTCGGTGGGGAAGTCGAACACCGCGCTACAAATTTTCGTTGTCATCAGGAGCCCTAGACGAGTCCCTAACTCTCATTGTGGTCTTAGCAGACGACTCCATATCGAGGAGATCAGCATGATCCGCGTCTCTGGCGTCTATCTCTGCCATGCGCTCGTCGAAATCTGCAGTGTCTCGTGCGTCTCTCGCGTCGCCATCACGTGTCACCACGCTGAGCGGTCCCTGCATGCCCTCACTCCACTTGGACACGGTTCGTTGTATCTCGCGGAGGGCCTTGGCGGCATCGTGAACCGACCGAACCTCAACCCAGCGGCGAGTCTTATAGATCGCCCAGTCAAGAACAATGGGCGTTGACAGTCCAGTGCTCGACCCGTCGGCACGTCTGACGCCCTCGTAGGTCACCACACCTTCGTGCCTATCTGCAAGGCCGGTCTCTCTGCGCGCCAGGCCGTTGTCCCACAAAGTTCGCCACTCTTGGCCAGGAGCCAACACAGGGATGACCAGGGGCACAGCCACGTCTTCCTCCTGGTCCTGCCCGCCACCCCGTGTTCGTCTGGGCCAAGGACTGAGATCGATGTGGATGTTTGTTGCGGCCGTCTGTCCGAAGTTCTTGATAACGAGGTCAATAAGAACCTGCGCCGCTGCGCTGGGCTCCGTGTACATGACGACATACGGCTGTGATCTAGCGACTTCGAGATCAGAAGTCTGCTTGCGGGCGGTCTTAGCCTCTCCGACTTGCTGGCGCGCGAAGAGCAGGGCTACAACAGCAGCGACGAACGTCAGAGCAGTCGCCGTCGCACCTATCCAGTCCGTCAACGACGGATTGCTGTCGATAGCCGCTAGCAACTCGCGGAACATGAAATGAATCTCGAAGCCTGTCATACGTAGAGCTTGCTGGAATCAAATCGGCTGCGTCAATGTACCGGCCCATCTCAGGACAAGGCCTTCGAGGAAAGGTTGCGACCCGCTGCGGGGTCCAAAAGAGTCGTAGCGCTCTCAAATGGAAGCAGCTTCGCGGCCCTGCGTGGCCCTGGCGGGCCGTTGTTTTGCCGTGATGCCTTCGGCAGCTAGGTCGCTGCGCTCCCTCGTAGCAACCTCTGGGCTCTGTTCAAGTGGCTACGCCACCGGTTGGGACTGCTGTCCATTGAGTTGACTCGTCTTGCTTGGGTTTTTCAAGCCGCGTGAGCGGCTTGCGGTTGCGTTCGGTCCTCCCGCCGCCCGGGTCGACGTCCCTCACAGCGACATCGAGATCGACGAGCTGTTCAGCGGATACCTGCGGGCGTACGAGTCGGCTTGGCGGGCATTTCCCGATGCGCTGCCGCTCCTTCGGAGCCTTTGCGCGTCCGGTCACCGCATCGGATTGCTGACGAACGGGACGGAGGTTCAGCAGATGGCGAAGCTCCGGCGGACGGGTCTATTCGACGCCTTCGACGTCGTCTGCACGTCGGAGCGCAGCGGCTTCGCGAAGCCCGAGGCGAGGGCCTTCGCGGTTTTCACCTCTGAACTGGGGGTCGAGCCGGCGGCGTGCCTCTTCGTCGGCGACGACCCGATGAAGGACGCCGACGGGGCGAGGGCAGCGGGGATGTAGACGCTTCTGATCGACGACCACCGGCGCCGCGGGCTCCTGATCGGTGAGCTCGTCGCGTCCTCGATCGCAGCATCCGAGGGGGCCCGATAGGGAATGCACTGCGGACGCGAAGCATCGGACAGAGCTGTACGGCTCTCGAACACGCCGGGTACCGTGTGGTCCTGACCGTCGAGAGGAAACCGCATGTCTTCGTCGCGTCCGTCCCGCAGGAGCCGGCTCACGGTCCTGTCTCTCCGAGCTGCAGCGGCCGTCGGCACGGTCGTCGATGTCGTGCTGAACCTCTGGGGGCCCGGGCGGGTGCACGGTAGTGCCACCCCGCCGCGGCGGGGGTCACGATGAACGGCCGCGATCCCGTGGGCCTCACGTTCCGGATAGCATCCGCGGCTGCCGTGGCGGCCGTCGTGGCGGGGCTCTTGGCCGCGTGCACTACGAGCGACATCGACGCAGGGGCGAGCTCCTCGCCGACGAGCACTGCTTCTGCTTCTGTGTCTGCAGGCGGTTCCGAGGTTCCCGCGGACGCGTCGGAAGAGGATCTGGGCGAGCTGCCTCGCGAAGACATCTCCGACTGGGCGGCCAACGCGCTCCCGGCACCCGGTGCAGCAGAGCGGCTGGTGAATCAGAGCGGCTGGCTCAGCGACGGCACCTCGTCTCAGCTGACCGTGTCCGCACCCGAGGAGCCCGCTGGGCGATACGCGGTCGATGTGGCGTGCCTGGGCAGCGGGACGATCACGGTCCGCCTCCAGGAACCCGAGGACCCCGCGGCTCCCGGCTCCCCGGATGCGACATGCACGGACGAGACGATCAGCTTCGAATACGACAGCAGCCCGGACGCACCGCGTGTCAGTCTCGGCCTCTCCGGTGCCCCGACCGTCTACTCCCGTCGAGGACTGACCGGGCCCGCGCCTCCTCGGCCACGAGACCCGTATCGCACCGGGTCGCCGCTGACGCCGATCTAGTCGCGGAGAGGCGATCCCACGACGGTGAAGCGGTGACCCCCGAAGGTGCCGTCGAGCAGGGGACGGGCTCTGGCGATGGCGTCCTGCACCTGGGAGAGGGCGAGGGAGGCCCGGTGCGCCTCCGCCGAGTCCCAGAGCTCGACGAGTTCGTCGCGCTTCCCGGGTGCGGCCCCGAGAGTGCCCACGTTCACGAAGGTCATGTCTCGACGCTATCGAAACTCAGCCGGCGGCGATCTCGCGGAGCGTCGCCAGGTGGGCCGCCCACGCCGTGCGGCCCTCGGCCGTGAGCTTGAGCGAGGTCCGGGGTCTCTTGCCGACGAACCCCTTCTTGACGTGCACGAATCCGGCCGCCTCGAGCACGAGTAGAAGGCGGGGACGGGGTCTAACGGAGCCGAGGAGGCCACCCGAAGGACCGCTCCGGACGATCGTCGGCCGGGCCGTCTGCGAGAGTGCTGGCATGCTCTCTCCTCAGTCGCTGTCCGAAGGTGACCGTCGTCTCGTCGCAGCATGGGCTGCTGACTGCGCTGAGAGGGTCTTGCCTCTCTTCGAGGCCGAGGCTCCGAATGACGACCGACCACGGGACGGGATCGCTCGAGCGCGTGCGTTCTCGCGAGGTGAACTGGATGCAGCGCGAGAGATACGGCGCCGCTTCGTCGCGGGGCGGGCCGCGCAGTCAGCCAGGTCGCCGGCGGGGAAGGCCGCTGCGTGGTCCGCGGGGCAGGCAGCTGGCGTAGCGCACATGGGCGCTCACGCTCTCGGCGCAGCCGCCTATGCGGCGAAAGCGGCCGAGCTGGCATCGCCGAGCGGAGGTGAGACCGAGGTCCAGTGGCAAGTGCAGCACATGAGCCGCTCGGTCCGGACCGCACTCCGCACCCTGCCGCTTCTCGGGGAGGACTCGTCCGGCCCTCTCGGTCCGGGGCTCCTGGCTTCCGGTGTGCTCGGAGAGACGATCCACGCTCTGCAGCGCACCCTCACAGACATCGAGCAGAACTGAGCTACCCCTGTAGTCCTCGTGGGCACGTACCGAAGGGGATCGTGCACCGAGCCGTCCCCGCTGTCGCCAGCTGGCTCTTAGTCTCGAGGCATGAGCTCGTTCACCTGGCCGGGGTCGGCCCAGCAGGAGACCGCTCCGGTGGCCGTGATCCTTCCCGGCACGGGGTACACCGCTAAAGCGCCGTTGCTCTACTGGTCTGCTGTCCTGCTCTGTGAACAGGGGTGGCGTGTTCGGGCGGTCGAATGGGACGTGAATCCACAGGCGGCGGACGAATCACAGGCTGACGTCGAGCGTGAGTTGCAGCAGGCCGGCGATGCAGCGGGTGGCCGTGTCGATCTCGTCGTCGCCAAGTCGTTCGGCACCCTCGGCCTGCCGTGGGCAGTGGCACACGCTGTTCCGGGCGTGTGGCTCACGCCGGTCCTGACCGAGGCGGTGATCTTCGACGCGTTGGTTCGGGCATCGGCGGCCCATCTCGCCGTCGGAGGCAGTCGGGATCCACTGTGGTCACCTGCGATGCGCCTCAAGACAGATGCAGTCGTCCAGACGATGGAGGGTGCCGATCACAGCTTGCTCCTCGCCGACGACTGGCACGGCTCCCTGGATCTGCACAAGCAGCTCTACGAGGTCATCGCGGAGCATGCGAAGCGCGTCCGCTAGAGGATCGACGTCTCCTGCGCCCAGTCGCCCGATGGCCGAATCGTGCATCGGGCGTGCCACGAGGGCACGGTTGGCGCTGAGCCCTCGGCCCCTACCTCTGGACGGCGCGAACGGTCTCTCGGACGGCGTCCTCGACGAGGGCTTGGCGCGCGTCCGCGTCGTCGTGTTCCGACTCGTGCACGAAGGCCACGGAACCGCGCCGAGCTCCGACGTAGTCCACGATCCCGTGCTCGATCTGCGTGCGGAGCGCCTGCTCGTAGCCGTGCCGCTCGTACGTGCCGGCGGCGTCGCCCGCGACGGCGACGAGGTGGACGGTGAGCCTGCCGAGATTGCGCCGTGTGCCGCTCTCGTCGATGCTGAAGGCCCAACCGTTGATGAACACGCGATCGATCCAGCCCTTCAACAGCGCCGGCATCGACCACCAGTAGACGGGGAACACCAGGACGAGGTGGTCGGCGGCATCGAGTCGAAGCTGCTCGCGGACGACGTCGGCGGGGGTCCCCCCGTCGCCGCGGTAGCAGGCCCGATCGGCGAGACCGAAGCGTGGGTCGAAGCCCTCAGCGGCGAGGTCGGCGACTGCGCCCTCGCCGGGTTGCAGTGCCTCGAGGATCTGCCGGGCGATGCCGGCGGTGAGGGAGGTCTGATCGGGGTGCGCGGTGACGATGAGGGTGTTCACGCACCCCAGTCAAGCGGACGCGGCTGGTCGCCCCGCCGCTCTGTCAGGGCAGCAGCAGCGACTCCAGTTCCCTTCGGTCGCCTCGGAAGGCGTTCATGTCGATGAACTGCTCATCACCGTCGTATCCGTCGAGTCGCTCGCGCGCGGACCACTGCCAGAAGGTCCAGTCGCGGTCGTCGGAGAGATGCGGCGAGGTGGCGACGGAGCGGAACCAGATGGGGTTGTCGGGGTAGCTCCCGGCGAGGTACCGCTCGTACCAGTCGCGGGTGGCGTACAGCACGGCCGGTCGGCCGTAGTGCCGTTCGATGGCGAGCAGGAGCGGGTCGAGCACCTCCCGGACCGCGTCTGCCGGGGGAGGGGCGTCGCAGTACTCCGCGTAGCACTCGACGTCGACCACGACGGGAAGGTCGCCCCCGTTCCGGGAGACGGTGGCGATGACGTTGGCTGCTTGATCGGTTCCCGGGCTGTCGACGCTGAGGAAGTGGTAGGCGCCGACGAGCAGGTCGGTGTCGTGTGCATCGGCCCAGTTGTCGTCGAATCGGGGGTCCTGGTAGCTCGAGCCCTCCGTGGCTTTGATCCACGCGAAGTCGATGTCCTCCTCCGCCAGGACATCCCAGTCGATCGTGCCCTGGTAGGCGGACACATCGACGCCCTGCACCGGGTACCGGAGGGCCGCCGTGCGGGTGGGCCAGAGCGTTCCCGTGACAAGGAGCGCGGAGACGACGAGCATGACGAGGGCGACCCCGGCGGCCGCGAGCAGGACGTGGCGCCGCCGACGCGGTCGAGGAAACGCGCGTGCTCTGGGTACCATCCAGGTCCTCCAATGCGGAGCCTCATTCGTTGTCGGATGCGACCTGCAGGTCATGCCACCCAGGAACCACGATGGTCTCATGACCTATCTGCACGGGACCGACGTCGCTGCTGAGCTTCGTGAGGTTCGGGATCATTGGACGCCGCGGGTCGTCGGGCAGGTGAACGACCAGTACGTGAAGGTCGCCAAGCTGCTCGGTGAGCTGGTCTGGCACGCCCACGATGCCGAGGACGAGATGTTCCTCGTCGTCTCGGGCCGCCTCCGGATCCAACTGCCTGACGACGAGGAGGTCGTACTCGGCCCGGGGCAGTTCCACGTCGTCCCGCGAGGGGTGCAGCACAACCCGATCGCGGACGAAGAGGTCGAGATCGTCCTGATCGAGACGGTCACGACGGCCCACACCGGCGACGTCGTCGTCGAGGGCACGGTTCCGGTCGAGAGGCAGATCGGCGACTTCCGCTGACCTCTGAGGCAGTGTGAACGGTGTGTCCGGTGGACGATCACGCAAAGGGCGGGCGTGAGTGGTGGGATCCGGGTGCGACGATGTGCGGGTGACTGATGCCATGGAACCCGCGCTCGTCCCGGAGCTGCTCGTCACCGATCTTGATCGAAGCATCGCCTTCTGGTGCGACCTCTGCGGTTTCACCATCAGCTATGCGCGACCGGACGAGCTGTTCGCGTACATCGTCCTCGGCTCGGCGCACATCATGCTCGAGCAGATCGGAGTCGGCAGGAACTGGGTCACGGGCCCTCTGCAGCGCCCCTTGGGTCGCGGAGCGAACTTCCAGGTCACGGTTCTCGACAGTGGCGCCTTGGCCACCAGGCTCCACGACGCCGGTGTCGAGCTCTTCATGCAGCTGGAGACGAAGTGGTACCGCGTCGGGGAGGAGGAGGCCGGCGTGCAGCAGTTCCTGGTCCAGGATCCAGACGGCTACCTGATCAGGTTCCAGTCTTCGGCGGGGCGTCGACGGGTCGCCCGGTAGACGATCGATCACCGGGAGGGTGCGACGACGGTGTGTCCGACTCGGCTGGTCCCTGGTGGCAGTCCGCCGGCCCTCATCTAGGAGGCGAAGAGGCGGAGCGCGTCGTCGCTGAGGGGGCGGTCGGCGAAGAGGAGCCGTACCGCATCCGGGTCGGGGTTCCCCTCGTCCGGGCCGCGCCACACGAGCTCGAGGCCCGCCCGCTGGGCCGCACGACGCGATCCCTCGTTGTGCTCGAGGAGGGACGCGACCAGCGGCAGGTCGCGCCCCGTCGCGGACACCGCCTGTCGAGCCGCTGCGACGATCTCCTGCGCGTAGCCCCGGCCCCACGCCGATGGAGCCAGCCGGTAGTAGATGTTCCAGGCGAGGCCCCCGCGGAGGCTGGGGCCGCCCATGCCGACCAGCGCGCCCGTCGCCGTGTCCCGCGCGACCCATACATCGACGCCGTTGACCTCCCATCCAGCCAGGTACCGATCGACCAGTTCGCGTGTCTGGGACGGCTCGGTGTGGCGTGCGGACGGGAGGTGCCTCCAGACCTCCGGGTCGGCGTGCAGGGCGTGGAGTTCCGGCAGATCTCGATCGGTCGGGCGGGAGAGCGTCAGACGCTCGGTCAGCGTCGCCTGGATCGGGTGGGTCATGTCCACCATTCTCCCGTGCGTCGTCGATCAGGAGTCAGTCGCCGCAGATCCGACGATCATCGAGGTCTGGCCGAAATGCGAGACGGGCGCACGCCAGGGTCGACAGCGCAAAGTGCATGCGTTGTAATAGATCTCGGTAAGCGCGCTGGTTACGCGCCAGGAATGGCCCGATTTCGGGATCGGCCATCCGCCCTCGACCGGCTACCGCGGCGATTCTGATCCTCGTCGCGTCGGCCGTCTGTCGATGTCGAGGGCGGGGCCGGCTTCGCGCACCCCTGCGTGGCGGCCCCGCCTGAAAGCACAGAGACCCTGATCTCCGTACCTTCGCACCACGACCGTGGCCGGGGGCTGGTGGTTCCATGGAACGATGGCACCCGACTCAGACTCCGACGGCCGGACCGTGAGCTTCTCCATCGGACCGGAGGAGATCGTGATCCGACACAAGTACGAAGTCGTGAGCATCGTCAACGACATCATGGTCGCGGCCTGGTTCGTGGTGGGCAGCATCCTCTTCTTCTCCGAGTCCACCACCATCACGGGTACGTGGCTTTTTCTGCTCGGCAGCATCCAGCTGATGATCCGACCCCTCATCAGACTCGCTCGTCGCATCCATCTGCAGCGTTCCGGCAGCGGCGCACCCGGAGACAGCGGACAGGATTTCTGACCTGCGACGGTCTGACGCATCCGACGGCCTGGCGCCTCCGACGGTTCCACTCTGGACTCGAGGCCAGGTGCGCCCGGTGCCGTCCGGAGTGGTCGGCGCCGACGTCAGCCGATGACCGGGCGGTCTCTACGGTGGTTGCATGCGTTCTCTCACCAAGCTCGACGAGTGGTCTGCGGCAGACGTCCTCCAGGTGTTCGCTCTGGCGGATGCGTACAGCGAGGGCCGTGGGCCGGTCAAGGAGGGGGCGGCGGTCATGTTCTTTCCGCCGAGCAGTCTGCGGACGAGAGCCACGTTCGAGCGCGGGGCGTCGCTGATGGGGCTCCAGCCGATCGTTCTCCCCGACACCACGCTCGACAAGCCGGAGTCTCTGGCCGATGTCGCCCGGTATCTGGACGCCTGGGTCGACATCACCGTGGCTCGGCACCCCGACCTCTCCGTCATCGAGGGCCTGGCGGTGGCTCACGCGCTGCCCGTCGTGAACGCGATGACCGACGTCAACCACCCATGCGAGGTGCTCTCCGACCTGTACTCCCTGCGCCGCAGGGGCGACATCTCAGAGCTCCGCTTCCTCTTCGTCGGCGCCGACGGCAACATCGCCAGGGCATGGCAGGAGGCCGCGAGGGTGCTGCAGTTGGATCTCATCCAGTGCTGCCCGGCTGAGCTCGCGACCCCGGGCGCTCTCTGGACGGATGACCTGGAAGCGGCCATCAGATCAGCGGACGTCGTCCTCACCGACGGTCCCGGGTCTCACGCCGAGCTCCTCGAGTCCTATCGGGTCACTGGGGCCCTTCTCGACCTCGCGCCGGCAGGGGTCCGCTTCGCTCCGTGCCCGCCGTTCGTACGCGGCCGGGAGGTGAGCGCCGACGCCGTGTCGCACGCGGCCTTCGTCGGTCACGCGTTCAAGGCGCCGCTCCTCCCTGTGCAGCAGGCGGTCATGGCATTCTGCCTCGACCTCGGATGACGACGCCCGCCGGGCCCGGGACTGAGTCGCGCGCGGAGCGCATCGGCGGTCGATCGTCCGCCCGGTTCCCGACGGACAGGGCTGTACGGTGCTCGGTCGCACCGGGTACCGTGTGGCGCTCACCGTCGAGAGGAACCGCATGTCCGCATCGCGTCCGTCCCGCAGGAGCCGGCTCACCGTCCTGTCTCTCCGAGCGGCAGCGGCTGCCGTGACGGCCGTCGCGGCGGGGCTCACGACCGCGTGCACGACGAGCGACGACGACAGAGGGGCGAGCTCCCCGCCGACGAGCTCCGCATCTGCTTCTGCGTCTGCAGGCGGTTCCGAGGCTGACGCAGACGGGGCGGAAGAGGATCTGGACGAGTTGCCGCTACCTCGTGAAGACATCTCCGACTGGGCGGCCGGCGCACTCCCCGCGCCCGGTGCAGCAGAGCGGTTGGTGAATCAGAGCGGCTGGCTCAGCGACGGCACCTCGTCTCAGCTGACCGTGTCCGCACCCGAGGAGCCCGCTGGTCGATACGCGGTCGATGTGGCGTGCCTGGGTAGCGGGACGATCACGGTCCGCCTGCAGGAACCCGAGGACCCCGCGGCTCCCGGCTCCCCGGATGCGACATGCTCGGACGAGACGATCAGCTTCGAATACGACAGCACCCCGGATGCACCGCGTGTCAGTCTCGGCCTCTCCGGTGACCCGACCGTCTACGCCGTGGCCATCGCTCCCGTCGAGGGGTGACCGCTGCTGCACGGACACCGATCCGCCACGGAATCAGTCCGAGTCAGAACTGACGTGCGGCGACGTCCGGCCGCGTCGACGCGGCCAGCAGCTCACGGAGGCGGTCCGCGGTGACGGGGGCCCCGGGATCGGACAGATAGTCCGCAATGAACCCGTCGAGGTCGGCGGCGTAGATGGGCGTGTACGCCCCCGACTCGGGCTCTGCTCGCCACGATTCGGCCAGCGTCCCCCCGTCGACCGGCTCGAAGCCCAGGTCGTCGACGATCGCCGAGACCCGCTTCTTGGCATGATCCTCGTCGCCGTAGACCGCGAGGGCGGTGCGGGGAGTGGAGCGGGCCAGGGCGGGGATGTGGTGGAACAGGATGTTGTTGAAGGCCTTGGTCACGACGGCCCCGGGCAGCAGCTCGCGCTCCAACTCGGCGGTGTTGACCTCGAGCGAATCGAGGCGCGCGATCCGGCCGTCCCGGTGCGGGTAGTAGTTGCCCGTCGAGAGGACGGTCCTGCCGGAGAACGCCTCGCCAGGGAGCACCTCATACGCGCCGAGTGGCACGGCCAGGACCGGCACCTCGCCGAACTCGATGGCTTCGCGGCTGTCGCCGGCCTGCGCCTGGGTACCTAGTTCGTCGATCAGGCCACGCAGCGACTCCGGGCCTCGTGAGTTCGCGATCAGCACCTCGTAGCCGGCGGCGACGGCCAACCGGGCGATGCCGCTTCCGATGGCTCCGCTGCCGATGATTCCGATGCGCTTCATGTCTATCTCCTTCGTGTCGTGGTCGGTGCTGATGATGGGCAGGCGAACGTGCTGTCAGTCGCGGGGTCGCGCGGGCCGAGGAGGTTCCGGTGCCGCCCATCCCGTCCGTGTCAGAGCGGAGAGCGCCGCAGCCGAGGCATGGTCGGCGAGAGCGGCACCCTGCACCCAGCTCGTCGCCAGTGCGGCGAGGAACAGGTCACGTGGGCGGATGTCGCTGCGCGCCAGACCATCTCGTTGGGCCGCCTCGAGGAACTCCGCCGTGGTCGTCACGAACCCCTCGCAGGTCGTGGCGAGGGGTGATGCACTCGTCGTGGTCGCCTCCCGCAGAGGTTCAGGGAGGCCCTCGAACGCCCCAGCCCACATGACGACGGCTTCGAGCCAGCCGTCGAGCGCCTCGGCGGTGCTGACGGACTCTGATCGCAGGCGCTCGCGTCGAGCTATCAGCTCGTCGTCGCGGCCGGCCAGCAAAGCGGCCAGCAGTGCCTCGCGAGTCGGGAAATGACGGTAGAGCGTGCCCGCGCCGACACCTGCCTGCTTCGCGATCGCGTCCAGTGAGCCGCCGACTCCGTGCTCGGCGAAGTGCCTCTCGGCCGTCCCCAGGATGAGATCCCGGTTGCGTCGTGCATCAGCTCTGGGCTCGCGGGCCCTCGTGCTCACGTCACCGACCATGGAGATCCTCTGCTCTGACCGGAGACCTTCTCCGCATACATAAGGAGACTATCTCCGTTTGCTGAGGATGCACAAGATCGACTCCGAAGAGTGCCGCCGGTGCATGATCGGAAGGGGTCGTCTCCGGCCGACAGGTAGGTGATCGTCGACCGACGCCTCAGGCTGTCAGGTGCTGCGTGATGCTGCCCTGCCCGTCGACGAGGGCGACGTCGGCGAGAGCGCCGTTGACCAGCGGCATCTGCGGGGGCTGATGGCCGGTGTCGAAATCGAGGATGACGGGGATGTCGACGTCTCCCAGAGCTCGTCGCACGGCATCTTCCTGAGTCAGTTCCGAGCTGTCCGGGCCGTTCGTGCGCCCGATCAAGACGCCCTCGGCGGCGTCGAACCATCCGGCCAGCCGAAGGGATCGGAGCATGCGCAGTACGGCGACCGAGTCGGAGCCCGCGGCCTCCAGGTAGACGAGGGTTCCTTCTGGGGCGTGTTCGAGGGCGAAACGGGGCACGTCTCCGTAGGGTGTACCCGCCAGGAGCGACACGGTCTCGAGGCATCCGCCGATGAGTCGCCCGCTCATGCTGACGTCATCCTCACCGTCGAGCGTGCGCCATCTGGTCGGGGTCTCGTACGCGCGGTCTCGATCGAGGGGCTCTTCGCTCCAGGCGGCCCAGGGGCGTGAGCGGCGACGCGGTGCGCTGCGTTGCTCGAACGAGCTCCCGGCCGGCATGCTCGCGACGTCCGTCCAGCGGTGGAATTCCGTCGGCAACTCCCATGGCTCGTCCATGAGGTTCGCACCGTGCATCGTCGCCAGCCCGGTGAGGGTGGTCAACGGCAGGAGCAGGGTGGAGATGTCCGACCAGCCGACGAACCAGGTCCGGGTCGACGCGAGGGCCGCCCAGTCGATGCCGTCGAGCAGCTCGACGGCCAGTTCACCTCCCCAGGGAGGCAGCACCGTGTCGCCGGAGCGGAAAGAGTCGTGGAGATCCACGATGCGATCGCCAGCGGATGCGGGAACGAGTCCGCCGATGGTGGCGTGATCCCGGACGTGCACATCGAGACCGCGGTCGGTCAGCGAGGCCACCGCTGCACGGAGACGCTCGTGGAGTTCGTCGGGGACCCCCATCGAAGGAGCGGGCACTTCGATGCGTCCTCCCGCCCGGAGCGGCGTGGGGTACGTGATGCCGGCCATCCGTCGACGCTAGCAAGGCGAAGAACGGATTCGGCGTCACGGCAGGTTCCGGAGCGAGCTCACGATGGCGCGGGCTCTCTAGAGTCGGCAGCCGGCGCCCGCGCCCGCGCCCCGCCCGACGGCCGAGCGGGGAGCGTACGCCGATCTAGTCGCTGAGGGGCGATCCCACGACGGTGAAGCGGTGACCGCCGAAGGTGCCGTCGAGCAGGGGGCGGGCTCTGGCGATCGCGTCCTGCACCTGGGGGAGGGCGAGGGAGGCGCGGTGCGCCTCCGCCGAGTCCCAGAGCTCGACGACGAAGACGGTGTCGGGCTGATCGTCGTCCACCCCGACCTCGTAGGCCCGGCATCCGGCGCCCGTGAGGCTCTCGTTGTGCTCGGTGAGGAGGGCGACGAGTTCATCGCGCTTTCCGGGTGCGGCCCCGAGGGTGCCCACGTTCACGAAGGTCATGTCGCGAGGCTACCGCGGGCTCAGCCGGCGGCGATCTCGCGCAGCGTCGCCAGGTGGGCCGCCCACGCCGTGCGGCCCTCGGCCGTGAGCTTGAGGGAGGTCCGTGGTCGCTTGCCGACGAACCCCTTCTTGACCTGCACGTAGCCGGCCGCCTCGAGCACGCTGACCTGCTTGCTGAGCGTCGAGTCGCTGACCTGCACGGCATCGCGGAGGTCGGCGAAGTCGAGCTGGTCCGCTGCCGCGAGGGCCGCTGTCATCGAGAAGCGCACGGGCTGGTGCAGGGTGTCCGACAGCCGGAGGCGCGGGTGCTGCTCGCTCATCGCCGAGCCGCCTTCGCCTCGTACGTCGCCGCACCCACGGAGAGTGCGAGCAGCGCGAGGGCGAGCAGGCTCGAGGCCAGCAGCGCCTCGCCCTGGGAGGTCGAGACGACGAGCATCGCGACGAGGTAGACCGCGAAGATGACGCCCATGTAGAGGCCCCATCGTCGCCCGAACCCGTTCTTGTGCGAGCGGAGGAACGCGAGCTGGAACGCGATGATCACCGCGATCCAGACGACGAGAGCGAGCATCGCGATCAGGTAGTTCGTGCCGGAGGTGAGACCCATGGCGAGGGTGCCGAGCGACAGGGTCGACCCGAGGGCCAGCAGCACGGCGACAGCGGGCCAGCTGGCGGTCGAGGTCGCCTGACGGCCGGTCGCATCGGCGTCGGCGAGGAGGCGGCGGGCCTCGTCGGGTGTGGGGAGGGATGTGCTGTTCGTCATGGTGCTGATCCTCTCTGGGTGGGTGTTCGTGTTCTCATCATAGAAAGTACTTTCCAACGTTGCAAGTACTTTCTTACGAGACCGCGACGCTGTCCGGCCGTGTGGTCTCCGTGAGGAACACCTGTTTTCGCGTGAGGAACCCGTAAGGGCCGTCCGAGACGGCCGCATCCCGGTGTCTACTGACTCGCTGTGCCCACGACGGGCACCGGGTCCTGGTGGCCCGTCGATCCTTCTCTTGGAGTCGTAGTGCTCGACATCGTGTACGTGCTCGCCGTCATCGCTGTGTTCGCAGTGGTGTCCCTCGTGGCGAAGGGGGTCGAGAAGCTGTGATCGTCTTCAGCATCGGTGCGGCCGTACTGGCCGTCGCCGCGCTCGCCTACCTCGTGTACGCGCTCGTGAAGCCCGAGCGGTTCTGATGGACACCCTCTTCGGCATCCTCCAGATCCTGACCGTCGTCGTCGTCCTGGTCGTCGTGTACCGCCCCCTCGGCGACTACATGGCCCGCCTCTTCACCACCGCGAAGGACTCTCGCGTCGAACGCGGCTTCTACCGCCTGATCGGCGTCGACTCCGCCTCCGAGCAGACGTGGCCCGCCTACCTGCGCGGTGTCCTCGCCTTCTCGCTGGTCGGCGTGCTCTTCGTCTACGCGATCCAGCGCCTCCAGGCGTTCCTGCCGTACTCGCTCGGCTTCCCCGCCGTGCCCGAGGGGCTGTCCTTCAACACCGCCGCCTCCTTCGTCACGAACACCAACTGGCAGTCGTACTCGCCCGACACGACCCTCGGGTACGCGGTCCAGCTCGGCGGTCTCGCCGTCCAGAACTTCGTCTCGGCGGCCGTCGGCATCGTGGTCGCCGTGGCCGTCATCCGCGGGCTCGCCCGCGCGAAGAGCGGCACGCTCGGCAACTTCTGGGTCGACCTGACCCGCACGCTCGTCCGCCTCCTGCTTCCCCTGGCCGTCGTCGCGGCCGTCGTGCTCGTCGCGGGCGGGGTCGTCCAGAACTTCGCCGGGTTCACCGACGTCACGACCCTGACCGGGGGGACCGCGACGATCCCCGGCGGGCCGGTCGCCTCGCAGGAGGCGATCAAGATGCTCGGCACGAACGGCGGCGGCTTCTTCAACGCCAACAGCTCGCACCCCTTCGAGAACCCCGCGCCCTGGACGAGCGTGTTCGAGATCCTGATGATGCTCGTCATCCCGTTCTCGCTGCCGCGCACCTTCGGCCGCATGGTCGGCTCGACGAAGCAGGGCGTCGCGATCGCGGCGGTCATGATGACGATCTTCGCCGTCTCGCTCAGCGCCATGACCTGGTTCGAGCTCCGCGGTGCCGGCACCGCGACCCAGCTCGCCGGCGGCGCGATGGAGGGGAAGGAGGCGCGGTTCGGCATCTGGGGGTCGACCCTCTTCGGTTCCACCTCGACCCTCACCTCGACCGGTGCCGTCAACTCGATGCACGACTCGTACACCGCTCTCGGCGGCATGATGCCGATGATCAACATGATGCTCGGCGAGATCGCCCCCGGCGGCGTCGGATCGGGTCTCTACGGGATGCTCGTGCTCGCCGTCATCACGGTGTTCATCGCGGGTCTGCTCGTCGGCCGCACGCCGGAGTACCTCGGCAAGAAGATCGGGCCGCGCGAGATCAAGCTCGCCAGCCTGTACATCCTCGTCACGCCGACCATCGTGCTCGCCTTCACCGCGCTGAGCTTCGCGATCCCCGCGGTCCGCGCCGACGTCGAGGGCACGTCGATCTGGAACCCCGGCCTGCACGGCTTCAGCGAGGTCCTCTACGCCTTCACCTCGGCCGCGAACAACAACGGCTCGGCCTTCGCCGGCCTCACCGCGAACACCCCCTGGTTCAACACGACCCTCGGCGTCGCCATGCTGCTCGGCCGGTTCCTGCCGATCGTGCTCGTGCTCGCCCTCGCCGGCTCGTTCGCCGCGCAGGACAGGATCCCCGCGACCGCCGGGACCCTCCCCACCCACCGCCCGCAGTTCGTGGGCCTGCTCACCGGCGTCTCCGTGATCATCACCGCGCTGACCTACTTCCCCGTCCTCGCACTGGGACCGCTCGCTGAAGGGCTGCAGTAACCATGTCCACCATCACCGACACACCCGCCACCGTCGATCACGACCAGGAGGCTGCTCCGACGGACCGCGGCGGCGCCTTCAGCGCCGCCCAGCTCGTCGCGGCGCTGCCCGGCGCCCTGCGCAAGCTGGACCCCCGCGAGATGTGGCACAACCCGGTCATGTTCATCGTCGAGGTGGGCGCCGCCTACACGACGATCCTCGCGATCGCGGGTCTGTTCACCGGTCCGCAGTCCTCCGGCGGGTCGCCCGTCCCCGGCTCCTTCACCTGGGCCATCGCGATCTGGCTCTGGCTGACCGTCGTCTTCGCCAACCTCGCCGAGTCCGTCGCCGAGGGGCGCGGCAAGGCGCAGGCCGAGACCCTCAAGGCGACTCGCACCAGCACCACCGCCCAGCGCGTCCTCTCGTACGACGCGACGTCCGACGCCGGTGCCGAGCGCGCCTCCTCGGAGTCCGTGTCATCCGCCGACCTCACGCTCGGCGACACGGTCGTCGTGACCGCCGGCGAGCTGATCCCGGGCGACGGCGACATCGTCTGGGGCATCGCCAGCGTCGACGAGTCGGCGATCACGGGCGAGTCCGCCCCGGTGATCCGCGAGTCGGGCGGCGACCGCAGCGCCGTCACCGGCGGCACCCGCGTGCTGTCCGACCGGGTCGTCGTGCGCATCACGAGCAAGCCGGGCGAGACCTTCGTCGACCGGATGATCCGCCTCGTCGAGGGCGCCTCCCGACAGAAGACGCCCAACGAGATCGCGCTGAACATCCTGCTCGCGAGCCTCTCGATCGTCTTCGTCGTCGTGACCCTGACGCTGAACCCGATCGCCGGGTACAGCGACGCCTCCGTCAGCATCCCGGTGCTGATCGCCCTGCTGGTCTGCCTCATCCCGACGACGATCGGCGCGCTGCTGAGCGCGATCGGCATCGCCGGCATGGACCGCCTCGTGCAGCGCAACGTGCTCGCCATGTCGGGGCGCGCGGTCGAGGCGGCAGGCGACGTGACGACGCTGCTGCTCGACAAGACCGGCACCATCACCTACGGCAACCGGCAGGCCGCCGAGTTCACGCCCCTCGACGGCATCGCGCGGGCCGAGCTCGTCGACGCCGCGGCGCGGTCCTCCCTCGCCGACCCGACGCCCGAGGGCAAGTCGATCGTCGACCTCGCCCTGACGACGGGCTGGCTCGACGCCGGCGGTCAGGAGGGCGAGATCGTGCCGTTCACCGCGCAGACCCGGATGTCGGGGCTCGATCTGCCCGACGGCACCCGGATCCGCAAGGGCGCCGGCAACTCGATCATCTCGTGGGTCGAGGAGGATCGCCGCCTCGCCTCGAGCGAGCACGACGAGCTCCAGGCCCGAATCGACGAGATCTCGAACGCCGGCGGCACACCGCTGGTGGTCGCGATGAAGACGACCACGGCCGATGCCCGTGTGCTGGGCGTGGTCTACCTGAAGGACGTCGTCAAGACCGGCCTGCGCGAGCGCTTCGCCGAGCTGCGGTCCATGGGCATCCGCACCGTGATGATCACGGGCGACAACCCGCTCACGGCCAAGGCGATCGCGGCCGAGGCCGGTGTCGACGACTACCTCGCCGAGGCCACCCCCGAGGACAAGCTCGCGCTGATCCGCCGGGAGCAGGAAGGAGGCGCGCTCGTCGCCATGACCGGCGACGGCACCAACGACGCCCCCGCGCTGGCCCAGGCCGACGTCGGCGTCGCCATGAACACCGGCACGTCGGCCGCCAAGGAGGCCGGCAACATGGTCGACCTCGACAGCGACCCGACGAAGCTGATCGACATCGTCCGGATCGGCAAGCAGCTGCTCATCACCCGCGGCGCCCTCACCACGTTCTCGATCGCCAACGACATCGCGAAGTACTTCGCGATCATCCCGGCCATGTTCGCCGGGGTGTTCCCCGGGCTCGGGCTGCTCAACCTCATGCAGCTCAGCTCGCCGGCCTCCGCGATCCTGTCGGCGATCGTCTTCAACGCGCTGGTCATCGTCGTGCTCATCCCGCTCGCCCTGCGGGGCGTGAAGTACCGCGCAGCGTCGGCCTCGTCGATCCTGTCGCGCAACCTCCTCGTCTACGGACTCGGCGGCGTCGTCGCCCCGTTCGTCGGCATCAAGCTCATCGACCTCGTCGTCAGCGTCATCCCCGGCTTCTAGCCGGCGACCGGAACCGGGAAAGAGACCATGAACACACGCACCCTCCTCCGCCAGCACGGCGTCGCCCTCCGCGCGATGCTCGTCTTCACCCTCGTGCTCGGCGTGGCCTACACGGCCGTCATCACCGGCGTCGGACAGCTCGCCCTCGGCGGCAAGGCCGACGGATCCGCCGTCGCGCTCGACGGCGAGACCGTCGGCTCGTCCCTGATCGGGCAGTCGTTCACCGACGCCGACGGGGCCGCCCTGCCGGAGTGGTTCCAGTCACGGCCCTCCGCAGCGGGCGACGGCTACGACGCCTCCGCCTCGAGCGGCAGCAACTACGGACCCGAGAACGAGGACCTCATCGCCGCGATCGACGAACGCCGTGCCGCGATCGCCGCGAGCGACGGCGTCGCCCCGGAGGACGTCCCCGTCGACGCGCTCACCGCCTCCTCGTCCGGGCTCGACCCGCACATCAGCCCGGAGTACGCGCAAATCCAGATCGAACGCGTCGCCGCGGCGCGCGATCTGCCCTTGGCGGACGTCGAGGCCCTGGTGGCGGAGCACACCCGGGGCCGCGACCTCGGCTACCTCGGCGAGCCCACCGTGAACGTGCTCGAGCTGAACACGGCCCTGGCCGCGACGTCACGCTGACGCCGTCGAGCGGAGCGGCTCCGTCGAGCGGGGCGGCTCCGTCGAGCGGGGCGATGCCGGGTGCCGCCCGGTGCCGCCCCGAAAGGCGATCCCGCCGCCTGCGACCCCGCCGACGACGACTTCGCTGCTCGGGGTGGCGGCCCTCCGGCCGCTAGTTGGTGGGGACCACATCCCAGTGCTCGCGGATGAGTCCGCCGTCGACGCGGAACAGGTCGGCTGCGAGCAGCGGGTCGCCGGGCTTCGCGCCGACCGCCTGGGAGAAGGTCCAGACGATGTCGCCGTCGGAGAGCGAGATGACGGACTGCTGCGCCGGGAACTGCGCACCGCTGCCGAACAGTTGCTTCAGCGCTGCCGTCCCGTTCGGAGCGACCGGGTTGTGCTGCAGGTACGCGGGGTCGAAGGCCCGGTCGAGGATCGAGGCGTCCTGGTCGCGGAACAGCGTGTCGTACGCCGACACCGCGAGGATGCGGTTGCGTTCCTCCTGACGTTCCGACGGTGCGGCGGTCGGACGTGCCGGTCGGTACAGATCGCTGAACATGGTGTTCGTGTTCCCGCTCGCCGGTGTGCCGGTCGGAACGGGCTGCTCGAGCGACCAGTGCTCGACGATCCGGCCGTGCTGGAGGCGGAACAGATCGACGGCGGCGTCATCGCTCCGTTCGTCGCGGGGGTCCGACGTGATCTGCCAGTGCACCGCGACGAGGTCGCCGTCGGCGGCGACCCGCTTGATCACCGCCTGGGCACCGGGGACGCGGGTGCGGTCCGCCGCGAAGTGGGCCAGGAGTCCTTCGGGCCCCGCGGCGGTCGCTGCTCCCCGGGCGACCGCGCTCGGCGAGACGAACCGAGCCGCGAGCTGCTGGGACGACCTGCTGTCGGGGTCGCTGAAGGTCTTAGTGAGGAGCATCCGGACGACGCAGGCGTTGCGCTGTTCGGTGCGGGTGTCCTGTCTGTCTGCGGCGACCGTCACGGTCGCCTTCGGCTGGGCCCCGGGAGCAGCGGCTGCCGGCGTCGCGACGACGAGCCCGGAGAGGAGGGCGACTCCGGCGAGGACGGCCGTGCCGCGGGTGAGGCGGGCACGACGGGCGGTGGAGATGGTGGGCACGAGTACTCCTTCGATGGTGAGCGATCGGGATCGCAGCATCGCAGAGAACTCTCCCCAGCGGAGGTACGCACTTTTTTGTAAGTTGCTTACATGGATGTCGGAATCGTGGAAGCGCCTGCACCGCCCGCGCACGGTCGGGACGCCCCGGCGCGCTTCCCTGCGGCGTGTCCTTCGCGAGTCGTGCTCACACATGTCACGAGCCGGTGGGGAGTGCTCGTGCTCCTGGCGCTCGAGCAGGGCGGCATGCGGTGGGGCGAACTGCGGCGCACGATCGAGGGGATCAGCGAGAAGATGCTCGCCTCCACCTTGCGGACGCTGGAGCACGACGGGATCGTGAACCGGGTCGCCCAGCCCACGATCCCGCCCCGGGTGGACTACTCGCTCACCGAGAGCGGCGCCGAACTGGCCGCGCGACTCGTCCCCCTCATGGACTGGATCGTCGAGCACGCCGACACGATCGTCGACCGATCCTCCGACGACTGACACCCGCCGCCACCGACCTCTAGCCGATCAGAGCCTCGGACTCCGACCAGAGGCGCCGGGCCGCGTCGGGGTCGAGGGCGTGACGCACGACGCCGTGGATCCCGTCGACGATGTCGTCGACGACGTCCGCCGGGCCGCAGTCCTCCCAGTACGCCGGGGCGCCGACACCGAGCTCCGCTCGAGTGGCGACGAACACCGACGTCGCGGCGCCCTGCTCGACCGTCTTGACGCCGTCGGAGTAGCGGACCTTCATCTCGGCCAGAACCGCGGGGTCCCAGTGGCGTTGCAGCCCGGTCCAGATCCCCCCGGGCATCACCGCCGCGGCCGTTATGCCGTCGTCGCGCCACCTGCGCGTGGCCTCGATGCCGAAGAGCACGTTCGCCGTCTTGGACTGCCCGTAGGCCAGCCCCGAGTCGTACGGGGTGCGGCGGAAGTGCATGTCGTCGAAGCGGATCCCGCTCGCACCGTGGCCGCTCGACGACAAGGAGACGATGCGCGCTCCGTCGGCGCTGGCCAGCGGCCCGTGAAGACCCGTCGCCAGGGCGAAGTGCCCGAGGTGGTTGACGCCGAAGTGCCATTCGTGCCCCCTGGCGGTGCGCCGCTCGGGGACGTGCATGACGCCGGCGTTGGCCACCAGCAGGTGCAGAGGCCCCGACCAGGCCCCGGACAACCGCTTCACGGAGTCGAGGTCGGCGAGATCGAGCTCCAGCACGCGGAGGTCCGCTGCGGGGTTCCGTGCCCTGATCTCGTCGGCCGTGCTCCGGCCGGCCTCGACATCACGGACCGCGAGGACGACCGTGGCACCGGCCTCGGCGAGAGCCCGCACCGTCTCGACGCCGATGCCCGAGCTGGCGCCGGTGACCAGGGCGTTCCGCCCATGCAGATCGATCCCCTCGATCACATCGTGGGCGGTCGAGGACTCCCCGAACCTCGGGGTGTCCGGGTCGGCCGGGTCGACGGTCATGCGAGTCGAGTCGCGGTGATGCCGCCGTCGACGTCGACGGTGCTGCCGTGCACGAACACCGCCTCGTCCGAGACGAGCCAGCGCACCGCGAAGGCGACGTCGACGGGGCGGACGGGTCGGCCCGCGACGGTGCCCGCCGTCATCGCCGCGAGGACGTCGGCGCTCTCGGCGTTGCCGGGTGTGCTCGTCGCGCCGGGGGCCACGGTCGTGACGCCCACGCCGGAGGGTCCGAACTCGGCCGACCAGGTGCGGGTCATCTGCTCGAGGGCGGCCTTCGAGGCGGTGTAGGCGGCGCCGAAGGGGACCCCGACGCGAGACATCCACGAGCCGATGTTGACGATCGCACCTCCGCCGCGCGCGACCATCGCGGGGGCGAGGGCGGCGACGAGGATGTGCGGCGCACGGACGTTGACCGCCAGCACGGCGTCGAGATCGGCGTCGGCGAGGTCGGCGGTGGGGCCCGCGGGGTAGATGCCGGCGTTGTTGACGATGACGTCGACGCGCCCGCCGAGAGCGGACTCGGCTTCTGCGGCGATGCGGCGCACCTCCGACGCGCTTCCGCCGAGGTCGCCGACGACGGCGTGGGCGCGCCCGCCCGCATCGGTGATGACGCGCACGACGGCGTCGGCGCGGTCGGCATCGCGCCCGTTCACGACGACCTCGGCTCCGGAGGCGGCGAGCACGCGGGCGATCGCCTCGCCGATGCCGCTGGTCGAGCCGGTGACCAGGGCGGTCCTGCCGGCGAGGCGGGAATCGACGGCCAGGGTCTGCAGTTCTTCTTCATTGGACTTCATGGTCCATTACTAGCACACGAATGGACTGAATGGTCCAAGAGAGTAGGATCGCCGAGTGGACGAGACGAAGCTCACCGAGCGCGGCAGGGCGACCCGGCAACGGATCATCGAGGCGACGGGGGAGCAGATCCTCGCATCGGGCATCGGCGGGACGACCCTCGACACCGTCCGGGCCGCGACGCTGACGAGCAAGAGTCAGCTGTTCCACTACTTCCCCGGCGGCAAAGCCGAGCTGGTGCGCGAGGTCGCGGCGTGGGAGGGCGCCCAGCTGCTCGAAGCGCAGCAGCCGCACATCGACGACCTCGGCTCGTGGCAGTCGTGGATCGCCTGGCGGCAGGCCCTCGTCGACTACTACCTCGGCCTCGGTCGATGGGCGTGTCCGATCGGATCACTCGCGACGCAGGCGGCCATGACCGACCCCGAGCTCGAACGGGTCATCGCCGAGAGCATGGGCGCGTGGCGCGACCTGCTCGCCGCGGGAGTCCGCAAGATGCAGTCGACGGGTGACGTCGACGCGGACGCCGACCCCGACCGCATCGCCATGGTGATCCTCGCCGCGGTGCAGGGCGGTCTCGTGATGAGTCAGCCGCTGCGCTCGTCCTGGCCGCTCGAGGCGGCACTCGACTCGGCGCTCGACCCGCTGCACCACGTGCGCGTCTGACCTCCGGATCGGCCCGTCCGTCCGGTCGTCCTGCTGCGGCGCGGACGGTCCCGGGATCGCCGCCGAGACGCGTTCACAGCGTCATGCCGAGCACCCTGCGCACGGCGACGGGTCCGCCGTGGTCGTCCTCTCGTCGAGTCATCCCGATCTTCTGCGCGACCCTCTCGGAGGCGGTGTTGTCGGGATGGATGATCGCGACGAGTTCGGTGGCGTCGAGCTCGACACGGGCGAAGTCCCGGCAGGCGGCTGCCGCCTCCGTCGCGTAGCCCCGTCCTTGAAGCGTCGCGCGCACGTGGTAGCCGACTTCGAGCATCGGGACGCCGTTGACGTCCTGCCAGGTCAGCCCGCAGTCGCCGACGAACAGCCCTGCATGCGTCTCGACGATCCAGAGACCGAAGCCGTGCGCGGCGTAGTTGTCCTCGTTCCAGGCGATCCATCGCGCCGCATCGTCGCGACTCTTCGGTGCCGGGTAGAACTCCATGACCCTCGGGTCTCCGAGCAGATCAGCCATGTCGTCGAGGTCGGCTCGGGTCATCTCGCGGAATCGGAGCCGCGTGGAGGGGGCGGGAAGCATCCCCGCACCGTATCGCGCGCGGCGACGATGTCGCGGTGGCCGGAGCTGACCGGACCTGCAGGAGGCGCGGTCCGGGTTCTCCGGGCCCGCGCCTCCTGGTCGATCGTCAGCTCGACACGACGGTCGTCGCCGACGCCTTCAGGGTCAGACGAGGCTCAGCAGCATCGTGTCCGAGTCGCCGTTCCGCCCGACGACCCGGAATCCCGCCCGCTCGTACAGACGTCGTGCGCCGTTGCCGTCCTCGACGCTCAGGCTGATGCCGGGGAGGCCCCGGGCCGACGCCAGGGCGATCAGCTCCGAGAGCAGGTCGCGCCCGAGGCCCTGGCCACGGAATCCCTGGAAGGTCGTCAGGCTCAGTTCCGGAGTGTCGGCATCGACGAATCCGTAGCCGGGGTCGTCCTCCGGCAGGAAGACGACCCAGCCGACGGCCCGTGCGACGTCCCCGTCGAAGTCGACGAGCCCGAAGTCGCCTTCTGCGGGGAAGCCCGTGTAGTAATGCGCGATCTCGTCGGTGGCGTCCAGGTCGTCGAAGGTGAACCGGGTCGTGTTCCAGTTCATGTTCGCGAGGGTCGCTTCCCGGAGGAGCGCCCGGTCGGCGTGCGTGAGAGGTCGGCGGGTCATGCCTCGACGGTACGCCGGGCGTCAGCTCCGGCGGAGCAGACGGGCAGGAGGCGCGTCGGAGTCCACGATGGCGCCCGCCACCCAGGTCCCCGCGACGGCGCCCATCAGCGACGCGCCGTCGAACGCCGACACCGGGTTGCGGTGCCGCAGCGCCGACGCGTCGACCGTGAACGGCGTCTCGGGTGCGAAGGCGACGAGGTCCGCCGCCCCGCCGACGGTGATCGAGCCCTTCGAGGCAGCAACCGCACTGAGCCCGACGAGCGCGGCCGTCCCCGACGACATCCAGCCGACCACCGTCTCGAGCGCGATGCCCCGGGCCCGAGCACCCGTCCACACCGCCCGGAAGCTCACCTCGAGGCCGGCGATGCCGCCCCAGGCGAGGTCGAACGAGCCGTCGCCGGCGAACTTCAACGCCGCCGTCGAGGGGGAGTGGTCGGATGCGACGATGTCGATCGTGCCGTCGGTCAGCGCCTCCCAGAGCAGTTCGCGGTTGTGCTCGTCGCGGATCGGCGGGCAGCACTTGTACTGCGTCTCGCCGTCGCCGATCGAGCCCGCGTCGAAGGTCAGGTAGTGCGGGCACGTCTCGACCGTCAATCGCAGACCCTCGGCCTTGGCCGCCCGGATCGCCGGCAGCGCCGACGCTGACGACAGGTGCAGCACGTGCGCCCGGCCACCGGTCTCGCGCAGCGCCTCGATCACGTGGTCGATGGCGGTCTGCTCGACCGCCTCGGGGCGCGACCGGACGAAGTCGTCGTACACCGCGCCTCCTGCGGTGATCTCGAGCGAGGCCGCGGCGGCGTCGAGCTGCCCAGGGTCCTCTGCGTGGACGATCAGCAGACCGTCGAAGGCCGTCAGCTCGCGCAGGGCCTCGAACAGCTGCGATGTCGACAGGTGCGGGAACTCGTCGACGCCCGACGGAGAGAGGAACGCCTTGAAGCCGAACACCCCGGCCTCGTGCAGCGCTCGCAGATCGCCGGTGCCGAGGTTCGACGGGATGACGCCGCCCCAGAAGCCGACGTCGACGACCGACTGCGCGGCAGCGGCGGCACGCTTCAGATCGAGCGCCTCGACCGTCACCGTCGGCGGGATGCTGTTCAGCGGCATGTCGACGATCGTCGTCACGCCGCCGGCCGCGGCGGCGCGGGTGGCGGACGCGAAACCCTCCCACTCGGTGCGACCGGGCTCGTTGACGTGCACGTGGGTGTCGACCATGCCGGGCAGCAGCACCTGATCGGGCGGCAGCAGACGGTCGTCGTCGACGCCGGTCGTGGTGAAGGGCGCATCGACGGGACCGATCGCGGCGACGACGCCGTCGCGCACGGCCACCGCGGCAGCCCGCCAAGCGCCGTCGACGAGCACCCGCTCGGCGCGCAGCACGAGATCGAAGGGAGCGGAGGCGAGCGGCTCAGGCACGGGTGCCCTCCGCGGTCGGGGCGACCCGCGCCTCCTCGACGGCGGTCCCGGGCGAGGCGGTCTCGGCCGCGGCGGTCTCGGCAGCCGCAGCGGCCTCCGCCTCCTCCGCCTCGAGCTCCTTGCGGCGCTTCCGCAGCAGGTGCCCGGCGAGGGCGACCAGCAGCGTCAGCCCGCCGGCCGCGCCCATGCCGATGCCGATGTGCACCTGCAGCAGCAGGGCCCCGACCCCCGCGCCGATCAGGATCATCAGCACCGCGAGCACCCGCCGCGGGAAGTTCTTGCCCGTGCCGCCGGCCAGCTTCGACTCCGATGCGAGACCCACGATGGTCGACGTGACGACGACGGTGGTGACGTCGGCGACTGCGAGCTTGCGCGCCGCCGCGGCCTGCAGACCCATCGCCGCACCGAGCAGCCCGGTGATGGTGAACGCCCACGGCGACCCCTCGACCGGCAGCACGACGAAGCACGACACCCCGAGGCCGAACAGCACCGTGCCGGTCACCGAGAACGCGATCGTGCTGCGACCCGACCAGCCCGCGCGAGCCGAGCGCAGCATCGCCCCGCCGATCGCCGCGCCGATCATGAACGCGACGAGCGCGACGATCGGGCCCACGATCGGCAGCCCGTCGGCCTGCGCGATCGCCATGCCGAGGATGACCACGTTGCCGGTCATGTTCGCCGTGAACACGCGGTCGAGACCGAGGTAGCCGACGGCGTCGATGATGCCCGTCGTGAACGTCAGCGCGAGCATCATGAACAGGTGCATGCGCGCCTGATCGGCACGGAACTTCTTCACGGGGGTCCTTTCGTCACGGCACGGTGGTCCGATTCTTCCAGCCGAGGAGGCGCGGGTCGGCATGATCCGCCCGTCGCGCGGGTCGGACGCCGGGCTCGAGCCCTGTGGGGGGATCAGCCGGCGCGGTACTCGTGCGCCCAGCCGCCGGGCCCGAGCGACCACTCCCGGCGCCGGCTCGCTGTGTCGGGCGCGCTGACCCAGAAGGTGAGCCGGGTCGGGCGGACGACGAAGCCCGTCCAGCCCGCCGGCTGCTCGAACCCGTCGGCGTGCTCGCGCTCGAAGGCGTCCCAGCGTCGGCGGCGCTCATCGAGGGGGAGGGCTGCGAACTCGTGCGAGTTCAGCCAGGCGAGCTGCTGCAGGTAGGGCGAGCGGGCCGCGTAGGCGCCGGCGAGGGCCGCGTCGTCGGCGGTCTCCGCCCGACCCCGCACCACCAGCTGCCGCGTGAAGCCGGGCCAGAGCACGGTCAACGCCACCAGTGGTCTGGCCGTGATCTGCTCGACCTTGCGACTCGCCGCGTCGGTGTGGAACGCGAAGCCGTCGCGGTCGAACGAGCTCAGCAGCACGGTGCGGGCGTCCGGTGCGCCGTCGACGTCGACCGTCGAGAGGGTCACCTGCGGGCGCTCGGGGTCGTCGTTCGGCGGCAGCCACTCGGCGGCGAGCTCCCAGGCCTCGGCGGGCAGCGGGTGGCTCGCGGTGCCGGTCACGCGCCGAAGCCGACGGGCCCGGGCGCCGGCAGGTGGCGGAACCGCGCGATCTCGGCGAGCGACGCGACCCCCTTGCGCAGCGCCGTCTCGTAGAGCTCGGCGCCCCACTCGGCGGTCGCCCCGCTCGCGTCGCCGACCACGCCGGCCGGGCCGAAGTCGTCGCTCAGCCAGCCGAAGTGCACCGGCCCGCCGTTGAACTTCACGTAGTCGAGGTCGATCATGTGGTCGGGGATCCACCGGGCGGCCTGCGTCATGTCGACCAGGTCGGGTCGCAGGTGCAGGATCATCGACGTCTCGCTGTGCCCGCCGTGCACGCCGAAGCCGTGCTCGTCGGGCCCGTTGACGCCGTCGCCGGGTGCCATGCCGGTGCCCATCAGGAACGTCCGCAGCCCGAAGCGGCGCCGCAGCTCGCGCAGGGCGACCTGCAGCAGGGCGATGTTGCCGCCGTGCCCGTTGTAGAAGACGAGGGTGCGCGCCGGGGTCGCGGCGACGGACCGGCCGATGTCGACCACGGTCTGCAGCAGCGTCTCGGCGGTCAGCCACATCGTGCCCGGCGCCCAGTGGTGCTCGTCCGACTTCGTGTAGGCGAGCGACGGCAGCAGCCAGACGTCCTGCCCGCCGGCCGCCGCCTCCTCGACCACGGCTCGGCCGATCATGTCGGCCATCAGCCAGTCGGTGGCGAGCGGCAGGTGCGGCCCGTGGTGCTCGATCGCGCCCGTCGGCAGCACGATGATGCTGTCCTCGGTCAGCGCGGCCGCCGCGGCCGGCCCGCTCAGCTCGATCAGGTCGCGCGAGCGCCGCCCGGGCGCCGAGGAGGCGCGGGTGACGTCGTCGAGGCGGCTCACGAGACCTTCACCCCCGTGTCGATGCCGAGGCGTCCGGTGGGCACGGCGTGCCCGCCCTTCACGCCGGTGTCGGGGCCGCCGACGGTCGCGGGGTCGACGAGCTTGCCCGGGTTGAGCAGCCCCTCGGGGTCGGTGGACGCCGCCAGCTCGCGGGTGCGCGCCGGCTCGAAGTCGACGAACCACTGGTGCGGGTTGTGATACCCGACACCGAGCGCCTTGAGCTTCGCGAAGCCCGCGTAGACGTCGGCGGCGGTCGTGTAGACGCCGGCCAGCATGCCGATCGGGCGTCCGTGCTGCGACTCGATGTGCAGCATCCCGCCCTCGTAGACGGCGTGCACCTCGTCGATGCGGTCGACCAGGGCGTCACCCGAGACCTCGACATGGAAGTACCGGTCGGGGTAGGCCTTCTGCAGCCACTCGATCGGGTGGTTGTACGACATCATGCTGATCTTCATCGAGGTCTGCGCGCCCTCGCGGACGTCCTCGACGCGGCCCCCCGCCTCCTCGACCATCCGCGTGGCGAGCTCGACCGTGGCGACGTCGAGGATGGCGCGGAGGCTCACCCGCCCGGCCGGGATGCCGGGGTCGGCGGGCAGGGCGTCGGCCAGGGTCGGCAGATCTGCGCTGACCAGCCGCGGCGTGGGCTCGAGGTCGGCGAACGGGCGGATCAGGCTCAGAGCCTGCTCGAACGTGTCGAAGCTGGCGAAGAAGCCGCGCCAGTCCTGCAACGGCTCGAGCCGGACGGTGGCGCGCGCGATGATGCCGGCCGTGCCGTAGTTGTGGACGTAGGGCTGGGCGTCGTCGCCCTCGACGTGCACGAGTCGCGCCTCGGGGGAGGCGTGCACGACGTCGAGCGCCGTGACGAAGCCCGAGCTGTTCGACCCGTGCTTGATCGACCCGGTGCCGCCCGAGCCGCCCGACAGGAACCCGCCGAGCGACGACTGCGCGGTCGACGGGTACATCAGGATCTGCTGACCCGTCTTGTTCGCGGCCTGTTCGAGGGCGACCATCGTCGCACCCGCCTCGGCGGTGATGACGCCGTCGCCGACCTCGACGATCGCCTTGGCGCGCGTCATGTCGAGCACGAGCCCGCCCGACATCGGGATCGCCTGGCCGTAGTTGCCGGTGCCCTTGCCTCGCGGGGTGACGGGCACGCCGTGACGCACCGCCGCGGCGACGACCTCGGCGATCTGCTCGGCGCTCGCCGGGTAGGCGACCAGGTCGGCGAGACCGAGCGGCAGCTGCTCGCTGATCACGGGCGAGAGCCGCGAGCCGTCGAGCGACGCCTTCTCGCGGGCGGCGAGCTCGACCGAGACTCCGCGCTCGCCGAGCAGAATGCGGAGCTCGCTCTCGAGGGCGACCAGCGCCTCCTGGGCTGCCGGGGGACGGATGTCGTTCATGGTGCGTCCTGTCTGAAGAAGGAGGGGAGGGGGCCCGGCTCGCACCGGGCCCCCGGGTGATCAGAAGCCGAGGCTGATCGAGTCGTCCAGGAACTCGTTCGTGTACAGGTCGGACGGCACCAGGCCCTCCTTCAGCGTCGAGCCCTGCTTCTCGAAGATCTCGGTGTCGAGGTCGATGACCGTCTGCATGCGCTCCTCGTCCATGTCGCCGACGTAGCCGTTGTCGCCGTCGGTCGCGATCTTCAGCTCCTTCATCTTGTCGACGGCGTACGCGGCGACGTCCTCGTCGTAGACCCAGCCGGTGTCGTACTGGTCGACCAGGTCGACGATCTTCTCGTTCGTCGCGTCGGGCGAGGCGAAGTAGTCGACGTCGGCCTGCTGCAGCACGGGCACGAGCTTCTCGAGGCAGGGGCTGAGCTCCTCGAGGTCGCCGGTGCGCACCGACATCGCCTCGGGGTAGATGGGGTAGCCGGTGTCGTTGATCAGCTGGTAGTCGAGCGGCTTGCCCCAGGCCGAGACCTGGTTCTCGTAGACGAACGGCTCGGCCGTCGCGAAGCCCTGCTGCGCGTCCTTGCCCTGCGCGACGACGAACTTCGCCGGGGTGCCGTCGTAGCTGCCGTCGGCGACCGACTCGGGGAGGATCCCGTTGCCGACCAGGTAGTCCATGTACGCGGCGCCGCCGAAGTAGCGGACGACCCCGCCGTCGGCCTCGAGCTCGGTGCCGAGCTCCTCGATGGTCGACACGTCGGGGTAGGTCTCCGGGTCCCACATGATCATCTGCGGCGAGATGTCGTTCTCGGCGAAGACGGCGGTGGTGGGCAGGTCGGCCGAGTTCTGCACGGCGACGTCGGTGGTGACGTAGCCCATCGTGATCTCGTCGTCCTGGTACATCTGCGACGGCACGGTGTTGAAGCCGATGGCGGGGCCGCCGGCGCGGATCTCGACCTTGACGCCGGTGGGCTCGCCGCCGATCACGAGATCGCTCGAGACCGACTTCTGGTCGGCGTCGACGGTGTAGTCGTCGCCGAGCAGCTGGTACGCGTGGCCGTGCTCGGCCTCGGGGTTCCAGTCGGTCTGGATCACCACGGTCGCCGGGCAGACGCCCGAGAGGTCGACGGCCGAGCCGGCGGCGGCCTGCGGGGCGGCGTCGTCGCTCGAGCCGCTCGAGCAGGCGGAGAGCGCGGCGGCGGTGACGACGACGAGGCCGAGCGCGGTGAGGGTGCGGGAGGTGCGGGGCATGGGGTCTCCTGTCGGGGGTGGAGCAGGGGATGGTGCGGGGCTGTGTGCGGGAGGTGCGGAGGGAGGAAGAGGGGAGGAGCCGAGGAGGCGCGGGTCAGTTCGCGCTGTACCAGCGCCCGATCGCGACGCGGCGGAGCCAGCCGAAGGCGACGAACACGACCACGCCGAGCACGCTGGCGACGACGATGGCGGCGAACATCTCGGCGCCGTTGAGGCGCTGGTTCATCACCGAGATGAGCACGCCGAGGCCGCCGTCGCCGCGCTGGAAGAACTGGTCGGCGACGATGGCGCCGATCACCGAGAGCCCGGCCGAGTTGCGGAGTCCGATGAAGATCGACGGCAGCGCGGCGGGGAACCTCAGCTTGGTCAGCAGGGTGAGACGCGAGGCGCCCTGCAGCTGGAAGAGCTCGCGCTGGCCCTTGTCGACCGACTGCAGGCCGAACAGCGTGTTCGACACCATGGGGAACAGCGCGAACATGACCGTGACGATGATCCGCGACGGCATCTCGTAGCCGAAGAGCGAGCCGATCAGGGGCACGAGCGCGAGGATCGGGATGCACTGCAGCACGACCGCGTAGGGGAACAGCGCGCTCTCGATCCAGCTGGCCTGCACCATCAGCACGGCCCAGGCCATGCCGATCACGATGGCGATCGCGAGGCCGATGACGGCGATCAGGGTCGTGTTGCCGAGCGCCTCGAGCAGGTCGGGTCGGAAGTCGCCGTCGAAGAGCAGCGCCTCGACGACCAGGTGCGGGTACGGCACCAGGAACGGCAGACCGCGCACCTGGTCGTAGTACGCGGCGACCCCGTAGCCGACGCCGATCAGCGCGAAGAAGACGACGATCGGCAGCACGATGTCGCGGACGCGCGTCGCCCGGGGCGACGCCTGGCGACGCGGCGGCTTCGGCCCCGAGAGGCGGGTGGCCGTCGTGGCGGCGGGCTCGGTGCGCGAGACGCGGGTGTCGACGGCCATCAGTTGTGCCCTTCTCGGAGTGCGTGGCTGACCTCGCCGACCAGTTCGGCGAACTCGGCGGTGAAGCGGATCTCGGGGTCGCGGGGCATCGGGAACGGCACGTCGAACTCGCCGACGATGCGACCGGGGCGGCCCGACATCACGACGACCCTCGTCGAGAGGTAGACGGCCTCCGACACCGAGTGGGTGATGAACAGGCCCGCGAAGCGCTTCTCGACGAACAGCCGCAGCAGCTCGTCGTTCAGACGCTCGCGTGTGATCTCGTCGAGGGCGCCGAACGGCTCGTCGAAGAGGAACAGCTCGGGGTCGAGGGTGAGCGAGCGGGCCAGCGACGCGCGCATCCTCATGCCGCCCGAGAGCTCCTTCGGCAGGTTCGACTCGAACCCCGAGAGGCCGACGAGGTCGATCGACTCCTGCGCGGCCGCCCGACGCGTCGTCTTGGGCGCCCCGTTCAGCTCGGCGAGCAGCTCGACGTTGTCGCGGACGCTCCGCCAGGGCAGCAGCGTGGCGTCCTGGAAGACGTAGCCGATGCGGTCGGTGTCGACCTCGGCGCTGCCGTGCGACGCCTGCTCCAGACCCGACGCGATGCGGAGCAGCGTGGACTTGCCGCAGCCCGACGGGCCGACGACGGTGACGAACTCGCCCCGGTCGACGGTGAGGTCGACGTCCTGCAGGGCGACGGTGCCGTTGGCGAACCGCATGGCGACGTCGCGGAAGTCGAGCAGCGTGTCGACCCGGGTCGACGTCGGCGGGGCGACGGGAGGGCTGGCGATGGTCATGATCGGGTCACCGGGTCTCTGCGAGGGTCGGGCGGGGCGAGGAGGGAGACGTCGGGGGTGCCGCCGACGTCGCGGCGGGCGACGTCGCGCTCGCCGACGTCGTGGTGGACGCCGTCGCGAGCGCCGCCGCGGGGTCGGCGACCTCGCGGGTGACGCGGCTCTCGGCGACGAGGCGACCGGCGTGCACGACGTACCGGTCGGCCGGGGCGTTCGCGACGACGTCGGCCAGCGACGTCGCGCGGACGGCGAGCAGCTCGGCCCGCGCCCCGGCCGTGACTCCCGCCGGGGGCAGCGCCATGACCGATCGGGCCGAGTCGCTGACGGCGGCGTAGGCCTCGTCGATCGTCAGGTGGCCGGCGGTGACGAGCAGCATGGCCGTCTCGAGGGCGTCGCTGCGGCCGAGCGGGTTGAACGGGTCGCGCACGTTGTCGGCCCCGGCCGCGAGTCGGACGCCCGCGTCGAGCAGCGGCCGCAGCGCGGTGAGCCCCCGGGGCGTCGCGACGGGGTGGTCCCAGCCCTGCAGGTACAGGTTCGTGATCGGGTTCGCGATGATGCCGATGTCGGCCGCCAGCACGGCGGCGACGATGTCGTCGCGCTGCGCGACGGGCATCGACCCGAGCCGGCTGCAGTGCCCGGCCGAGACGCTCGTCGTCCAGCCGACGACCCGTCGGGCGAACTCGTCGAGGGTGACGGCCCCGTCGAGGCTCTCGTCGGTGTGCAGGTCGACGCCGACTCCGCGGCGCTCGGCGATGTCGAGGAGGCGGTGGAGATCCCCATGGGGATCCCTCGCCAGGTGGGGCGCGCCTCCTACGAGGTCCACCCCGAGATCGAGCACGGCCTCGACGTCGGAGTCGGGGGAGTCCTGCGAGGCGAGGGCGACGATCTCGACGTCCATCAGCCCGCGGAGCTCGTCGCGCACCCGCACGAGCGCTTCGGCCCCGCGGGTCGGCCCGTCGCCGAGCAGCACGTCGACGTGGGTGCGCACGGCCGTGGTGCCCTGGGCGAGCATCGCGAGCAGCTGGCGTCGGGCGCGATCGGCGATGTCGTCGACCGTCATGGTGGCCGCGTAGACGCGCCACGAGGCGATCGCGAGCTCGAGGTCGCCCATCGGCGGGCGGATCGCGTCGAACGAGAGGGCCTTGTCGAGGTGCGCGTGCGGCTCGGCGGGCGCCGTGAGCAGCACGTGGCCGGCGAGGTCGAGGGTCTCCGACTCGGGGGCCGCGGGCACCGTGCCCGCCGCGACCACCGCCTCCACGGTGTCGCCCTCGATGAGCACGTCGACCACGTCGCCGCTCGGCAGGGTGGCGTTCCGCAGCAGGGCGAGCTGGCGGGGGAGTCGGGTCACGGAGGGCCTCTCGGGTCGGGCTGGCGATCAGGTGGTCGACGGGGCAGAATGTTGATGGCGTCAACATGCGTCAATCTAAGGAGTGCTCGTTTCCGACAGATGACGCGACCGTTTCGCCGTGTAAATTGCTCGGATCGAGCACCGGACCCCGTGGTAGACCTCGTCAGACCACCCGAACCAGGAGGCCCCCGTCACGTCCCTCGACGCCCCCGTCGATCAGCAGGCCCTGGCGGTCGGCGGTCGGATCCGCGCCCTCCGCCGCGCTCGCGGGCTGACCCTCGTGCAGCTCGCCGCCGAGGCTCAGCTGTCGCACCCGTTCCTCAGCCAGCTCGAGCGCGGGCTCGCGAGGCCGAGCATGGTGTCGCTCGAGCGCATCGCCCGGGCGCTCGGGTCGAGCCAGGTCGAGATCCTCGCCGCGGTCGACGACCGACGCGCCGCCGACGGGCCGGTCGTGGGCTTCGTGGGTGCCGCCGACGGGTCGACCGGGCGCTACGGACAGGCCGCCGCGCGCCTCCTGACCCCGTCCGACCGGCCGTTCCGGGTGATGGAGATGTCGGGGGCGAACCTCGATCCCGGCGACTTCTTCGTGCACGCCGAAGACGAGTTCGTGCACGTGGTCGCCGGGCGGCTGCGGGTCGACCTCGACGCCGAGGGTGCGCGGGTTCTGGCCGCGGGCGACTCGCTGTACTACGGCGGCGGCACCCGCCACCGCTGGAGCGCCGTCGGCGACGACGGCTACACGCTGTTCGTCGTCAAGCAGAGACCGGAGCCCGTGTGACCGCCCCGACCCGACTTCCCGAGACCGCGCTCGACGCGGTCGTCACCGCCCGCACCTCCGCGGCCGACGCCGTCGACCTGTTCGAGTTCGCCGCGCTCGACGGCTCGCCCCTGCCCCGCTGGCAGCCCGGCGCCCACATCGACGTGGCCCTGCCGACGGGCGAGGTGCGGCAGTACTCGCTCTGCGGCGAACCGGACGTCGACGGGTGGCGCATCGGCGTGCTGCGCGAGACCGACGGACGAGGAGGCTCGGCCTGGCTGCACGAGAATGTGGCCGTCGGCGACACGGTCCGCCTCGCGGGCCCCCGCAACCACTTCGAGTTCGAGCCCCGTCGCGGCACGTCGTACGTGTTCGTCGCCGGCGGCATCGGCATCACCCCGGTGTCGGCGATGGCGCGGGCCGCGGCGGCGGCCGGGGTCGACTACGTGCTGCACTACGCCGGGCGGTCGCGCTCGACGATGGCGCTGATCGACGAGCTCGTCGCGCTGCACGGCGACCGGCTGCGGCTGCACGCCGCCGACGAGGGCGACCGGCTCGACGTCGACGGTCTGTTCGCCTCGATGGCCCCGTTCACGACGACGTACTGCTGCGGGCCCGAGCGGCTCGTCGAGGCGGTCGAGACCGCGGGGGCCGGGCGGCAGGTCGTCGTCGAGCGCTTCGAGGCCAAGGCCGTCGGCGAGCCGGTGCGGCACGAGTCGTTCGAGGTCGAGCTGGCGGAGTCGGGGCTGACCGTCACGGTGCCGCCCGACCGCTCGGTGCTCGACGTGGTGGAGGAGGCCGGCGTGCTCGTGCTGTCGAGCTGCCGCGAGGGCACCTGCGGAACCTGCGAGACCACCGTGCTCGAGGGGGAGGTCGACCACCGCGACTCGATCCTCACACCCGACGAGCAGGCCGCCGGCGACCGCATGTTCGTCTGCGTCTCGCGCGCCGCCTGCGCCCGCCTCGTGCTCGACCTGTAGCGGCGCGCCGCCTCGCCCGCCCCCAGCCTCGGCCAAAAACCGCGTTCGCGAAGATCAACCGCGATATATCGCGGTTCATCTTCGCGAACGCGGTTCCTCGGCGCGTCGGTGCGTGCGGGGCGGTGCGGTGCGTGCGGCTCCGCGTCCTGCGCGTCAGCGGGCGAGGCGCGTCGCCAGCGCGGCGACGAGGTCGCGCTCGTCGGCGGCGACGAGCCGCCCGCCCTCGACCACGCGCCTCCCCGCCACGTAGACGTCGCGCGGTCGGCGCCCCGGCGCCGCCCAGAGCAGCCCGGCGACGGGGTCGGCGACCCCCGCGTCGGCCACCCCGGTGACGTCCCACAGGCAGAGGTCGGCCGCGGCGCCCGGTCGCAGGTGCCCCAGCTCGGGTCGTCCGAGCCCTGCCGCCGAGCCCGCCGTCGCCAGGCCCAGCATCGTGCGCGCCGCGATCGGAGGCCCCACGAGCGGTGCGACCTGCATCGCGAGCCGTGCGTCGGCGAGCAGATGCCCGGCGTCGTTGCTGCCGCCCCCGCTCGTGCCGAGGCCGACGGGCACCCCGGCGGCCAGCAGGGCGGCGACCGGGGCGATGCCCCAGCCCATCGGCAGGTCGCACCCCGGGGCGTGCGTCGCGCTGACCCCCGCGGCGGCCAGACGGGCGATCTCGCCCGGTTCGACGGCGCAGAGGTGGGCGATCGTGACGTCGTCCGCGAGCCAGCCCCATTCGTCGAGCAGGTCGAGCGGGCGTCGTCCGTAGCGCTCGAGGGCGATGACGACGTCGACCTGCTCGTTCGCCTGGGTGCGCCTCCTGAGCCCGTGGCGGGCGGCGACCTCGCCCAGCAGCTCGAACGTCTCGCGGCCGTCGCTGTGCACGCCGGCCGGTCCGACGGCGACCTGGAGCATGCCGTCGTCCGAGACGCCCCCGGTCGGGATGCTTCCGGAGGCGCGGGTCAGCAGGCCGCGCACGATCGCCTCCGCCGAGCCGGCCGCCGTCTGCGGATCGTCGCGCGCCGAGCCGCGCACGAACACGAGTCGCCCCCCGAGCGCTCGCGCGGCCTCGGCGACGGCCCGGGCGACGGCCACCGTGTCGGCGGCGGAGACCGCCGGCACCGGCCAGTTCAGGTGGTGGTCGGCCACGGTCGTCACCCCGCTGAGCAGACCCTCGGCGACGCCGACGGCCGCGGTCGCGGCGACGAGCGACGGATCGATGCCGGCGGCGCCGTAGGCCCCGGCCATCGCGGGCAGCCAGTCGGCCATCGGGACGCCGCGGGTGCCCGGCAGGGTGCGGAACCCGCTCTGCAGCAGATGGTGATGCGCGTTGACGAGGCCGGGAGTGACGACGCAGCCGCTCGCGTCGAGGGTCTCGGTGACCTCGCCCGACGAGCCGTCGACGATCACCCCTCCCTCGACGAAGAGGCTGCCTGTGGTCTCGGTCTGGTCGTCGACGACGATGCGGGTGGCGCCGGTGATCTCGAGCATGGGGCGTGTCTAGCAGCGACGTGTGTCGGGGACGTTACCCGCGCCTCCTCGGCCCGACCCGCCGGCTGCCGCGTGACGGAGGCCGCGGACGGGTGTCTCCGCCGGTGTCCCAGCATGCCCTCGGAACCGAGGCTTAGAATCACGCTCATGTCTGACAGTGCCCCCGACCGCATCCTCATGTTCGGCGCCGAATGGTGCCGCGACTGCCGTCGCTCGAAGGCGCTGCTCGACTCGCGCGGGGTCGAGTACGACTACGTCGACCTCGAGGCCGTCGCCGACGGCGCCGATCGCGCCTACGCCGTGAGCGGTCGCACGAACATCCCCGTCGTCGTGTTCCCCGACGGCACGCACCTCGTCGAGCCGACCGACCCGGAGCTCGCGGCCAAGCTCTGACCGGTCCTCCCCAGGCCGCGCGGCCTACGCGTCGTCCCCATCTCCCTCTCCCGGCGGTGGCGTCGCCGGTGTGCTGTCGGCCAGGCTGATCGCATGAGCACCGACCTGTCGCCGAAGCCGCCGCCCGTCGCGTACAGCGGGCCGGTGGCCGCGTCCGAACGCTTCGTCGCACCCGATCTGCTGAGGGGCGTCGCGCTGCTCGGCATCGCGCTCGCGAACTCGGTCTACTACATCGTCGGCCGCACGATGGGTCCGCTGGCCCGACCCGTCGACGGCTCGACGGGCGACCACGTGGCCGACGTGCTGGTCGGCACCTTCGTCGACAACCGGGCCTTCCCGCTGTTCACCCTGCTCTTCGCGTACGGATTCACCGTGCTGATCCGCCGACAGGCCGAGCGGGGCGTCGATCGGGGCCGAGCGCGGTCGCTGCTGCTGCGGCGCAGCCTCTGGCTGATCGTGTTCGGCGCGCTGCACATCGTGCTGCTCTTCGAGGGCGACATCCTGCTCAGCTACGGCGCCCTCGGTCTGGTGCTCGCGGCGATGTTCGCCGCGAGCGACAAGGTCTTCCGGGTCGTGGGCTGGTCGACTCTCGTCGTCTTCGTCGTCATGGCCGGGGTCGACGGTCTCGGCGGCGGTGCCGGCGACACCTCCTGGCTCCCCTTCGATCAGCGCACCGTGCTCGGCGACCTCCTCTGGCGGGTGATCGCCCTCGCGGGGCTCGTCTTCACCGCGCCGTTCACCGTCGCGATGCTGCTGCCGCTCGCCGCGATCGGCACCCTGCTCGGCCGCCGTCGCGTGCTCGAGCAGCCCGAGCAGCACGTCGTGCTGCTGCGCCGACTGACGCTCGTCGGGTTCCCGATCAGCATCGTGGGGGCTCTGCCGCTCGTGCTCGCCGCCATCGGCGCCTGGCAGCCCGGCGAGGGGCTGCTCTACCTGCTCGGCATGCTGCACGGCACGACGGGCATCGCAGGCGCTCTGGCGTTCTTCGGGCTCGTCGGCTGGTGGGCGGCGCGGCGTGCCGAGCGCGCCTCCTCGGGTGCCGGGGCGGCGGGGCCCGCGGCCGGGCGCGCCGCCGGGCCCGCCGCGGGGTCCGTCGTGGGGCCTGGAGCGCAGCCGGGCTTCGTGCTGTCGGCCCTCGTCGCGGTGGGCCGTCGATCGCTCACCTGCTATCTGCTGCAATCGGTGCTCTTCGTCGTGCTGCTGAAGCCGTGGGCGCTGGGGCTCGGCGTCGAGGCGGGGACGCTGCGCGTGGCGCTCGTCGCCGTCGGCGTGTGGCTGGCCACCGTGGTCGTCGCCGTGGTGCTCGAGCGCACGTCGACGCCGGGGCCGGCCGAGCGGCTGCTCCGTCGGCTGAGCTACGGTCGCTGACCTCGACGCACCCGGTGCCGCACCGGGTGCCGGGTGCCCGACGTCCGGGCCCGACCGCGGCGCACCGGGCGCCGCAGCGGGTGCCGGGCATCCGACGTCCGGGCCCGACCGCGACGCACCCGGCGCCGCACCGGGCCATGCTGGGACCGTGACCGACTCCTCTCCCTCTGCCGCGCCTCCTGCGCCTCCGGTCGACGCGGACCCCCGCGCGCATCACTACGGCGTCTTCTACTCGCTGGCGGAGGGCCCGGCCGACGACGTCGCGATCGTGGTCGGCAACTGCCAGGCCGAGAGTCTGCGGCAGATGCTCGAGGGGCCGGGCCTCGCGACGATCCGCATCCCGGCGGTGCACGAGCTCACGGCGAGCGACCTGCCGTATCTGCGGTACTGGCTGTCGCGGGCGGCGGTGCTAGTGTCGCAGCCCGTCCGCACCGACTACCACGGCATGCCGCTCGGCACGGCTCAGCTGGCCGCGCTGCTGCCCGCCGGAGGGCGCGTGCTGCGCGTGCCGGTGATCCGCGTCGCCGGGCTCTACCCGACCCACGCGATCGTCCGCCCGCCGAGCGACACGTCGCTGGTGCCGCCCGTCGTCGAGTACCACGACCTGCGGGTGCTGGTCGAAGCGGCGATCCGACGCGAAGGAGGCGCGGTGCCGGCAGCCGGAGTCGCCGCCCGCCTCGACACGAGAACCGTCCACACCATCGCCGACGAGTCGCTCGACCAGCTGCGCCGCCGCGAGGCCGCGAACGAGACCGTGGTGCTGTCCGACCTGTTCGAGCGCCCCTCGTTCGATCAGATGCGCACGCTGAACCACCCCGGCAACCCGGTCTGGAGTGCGGCCGCGACGCGGGTGCGCGCCGCACTCGGTCTGCCCGAGCACGTCGTCGATCCGGGTCGGCCGCTGCTCGATCGCGTGCACGCGCCGCGGGAGGCGGCCGTGGTCGAGGCGTTCGGCCTCGACGCCTCGCCGACCGACCACTGGGTCGTCGACGGAGCGTCCGTCTCGACCGACGAGGTCCGCGCCACCCATCTCGCCTGGTACGCGGAGCATCCCGACGCCGTCGATGCGGGTCTCGCACGGCACGCCAGCGCGCTCGCGACCCTCGGCCTGCGCTGAGGCGGCCGTTGGGCGTCGGGCGGCGGTCCGCTGGGCGCCGCCTGGCCGCCCGCCGCCTGGCCGCCGCCTGGCCGGCCGCCGGTCCGAAGAACCTCGTTCGCGAAGATGAACCGCGATATAACGCGGTTCATCTTCGCGAACGAGGTTCATGGGACGACGACGACGACGCCTGCGACGACGACGCCTGCGACGACGACGCCTGCGACGACGACGCCTGCGACGACGACGACGACGGCAGCGTCCGAGGCGCGACTACCGGCGCCGGCGACGCTCCGCGACGATCGTGCCGACCGCCTCCTCGATGTGCGGATGCTCGAAGACGTACCCGCCGTCGACCAGACGCCGCGGCTCGATCCAGCGGCTCTTGAGCACGAGCTCGCTCTCGGTGCGGAACACCGCCATGCCGATCTCGAGCATCCAGCGGAAGGCGGGCAGCCCGATCGGCATGCCGACGGCGCGGCGGACGACGTCCATCATGGTGCGGTTGTCGACCGGGTTCGGCGACGCGATGTTGACGACGCCCTCGATCTCGTCGTGGTCGCGCAGCCAGCGGAGCGATCCGATCATGTCGTCGATGTGGATCCAGCTGAACTTCTGCCGGCCGCCGGGCGTCGCGCGCCGGTGGTACGTGCCGGCCCAGAGCCGTGAGCGGGTCGCCGGCCAGCGCCCGTCGAGCTGGGGGCCGCCGAGCCCCGCTCGGGCGAGGTTGACGAGAGGGGTCAGGGCGCCGCCGTCGCCGAGGACGATCGAGATGCGCAGGGCCACGCGGCGGGTGTTCGGCAGGTCGGGGGCGAACAGGGCGTCCTCCCACGCGGTCGCGACGTCGACCGAGAAGCCGGAGCCGATCTCGCCCTCGGCTTCGGACATGGGGCGGTCGTCGGCGTGGCGGTAGATCGTCGAGGTCGACGAGTTGAGCCAGAGCCGAGGAGGCGCGGCGCAGGCGGCGATCGCTTCGCCCAGTTCGCGGGTGGTCGCGACCCGGGAGCGCAGGATCTCCGCGCGGTTCGCCGGCGAGTAGCGGCAGTTGACGCTCTTGCCGGCGAGGTTGACCAGCAGGTCGGCGCCGTCGAGCAGTTCGGTGATCGCGGCGGTGTCGCCCCACCGGGCGTCCGGCCCGCGGCGGCCGATGAGGCTGACGCGGGCGCCCTCGGCCCGGAAGGCGTCGGCCAGGTGCTTTCCGATGAACCCGGAGGCGCCGGCGAGGACGACGTGCTGGGTCACGCGACGCCTAGTCGGCCCGGGTCGGCTCGGCCGACTCGGTTCGGTCGTCGACGATGGCGTCGGCGGCGAGGAGGCGCATCGAGTCGATGGCGTTCATCGCGGAGCCCTTCTGGCGGTACGCGTCGGACGTTGCGACGACCTCACCGGTCGCCGTGGTCAGAGCGAACCGGAACTGACCCTCCGCGTCACGGGTGACGATGAATCTTCCAGCCATGGTGGCCCCCAAATCGGAACGTGCGACGCGCTGTCGGTGAAGGACACACTACGACCACGACGCCGGACGAGACCAGATGACATCGGCGGGCTTGACGTATGACATTTCAGATCGCATACTGGGTGCGCCGCGACACGGCCGCCCGCTCTCGATCCCCCCGTCGAGACCCGGTGGCCGTGTCGTCGGTCTCCGCCCGGCGATCAGTCGACGAGCACGACGGCCATCGCCGTCTTCAGTGCCTCCCGGTCGCGGCGGAGTCGTGCGACCTCGGCCTCGAGTGCGGCGATGCGCCCGGCGGGGGTGTCGTCGAACGCGGCGTCGCCCGAGCCCGACCCGGCCGGCCCGTCGCCCACCTGCGCCCCGCCCGCCTGCGTCTGGTCGGCCGGTGCTGCGCCGGCCGGCGCCCCGCCCGCTCGCACTCCGCCCGTCTCGGCGTCGTCTCCGGCCGCTCTCGCGTCGGCACCCGCCGTCGCGGGGGCGTTGGCTCGCTCGTGCGCCCGGATCCAGCCGCGCAGCGACTGCTCGCCGATGCCGAACTGCGCGGCGGTCTCGCGGATCACCGCGCGGTTGCCGGGCTCTGCCAGGCGCCGTTCCAGGACATGGGCGAGCGACTGCTCGCGAATGGCCGTGCTGTACTTCTTCTCGAAGGGCAAGGTGGTCTCCCGTGGTTCGCTCCGGGTCGACTGGCTCATTCACAATCGACTGTGATGACCATAACCCAACCACGCGCAGTGACATGACAGGCGCCGTCATGTCACATAGAACGTAGAGAAACGATGGTGCAGGTCGGCGGTAACCGCCGGTCCTCCCGAAGATCCCGGCATCGACGCCTTAAGGTATGAGGTGTGTGGCGCGCCGACAGACAGCATGACAACGACGACGACGGAACGAGTTCCGTGGGCGTCCCGACGAGCGCGCCCGGTGGCGCAGGCTCACCGCACACCGTGAGCTTCGGTGATCCGGGTCTGACGGTCGGCAACGCGGCCGAACCCGTCTGGGCGGTCTGGCGTCAGCAGCTGGGCGAGGTCGGCGGCCGGTCGACCCTGCTGCACTTCGGCGACGAGCAGCGTGCACGCATCGAGCTGAGCACGACCCACCCCGGCGGTCTCGCGCAGTTCATCACCGGCAAGACCACTCTGCTGTCGAGCCTGATCCGCGACGATCTGGCTCTCCGCACCGCACGCCTCGCCGCCGGCGAGATCGCCGCGAAGGGTCTCGAGCTCGCGACGGTCCGTGGCATCGACGCCGTGCATCTGGCCATCGGCGTCGCCGCCTGGTCGCACGCCGGCCACGACTACCGCGCGCCCGTGCTGCTCCGCCCGCTCGCCATCCGCCGGCACGGGCGCGACTTCGAGGTCAAGCTGCTCGGCAAGCCGTTCCTGAACCCGGCACTGGTCGACGCCCTGCACGAGCAGTTCGACATCGCGCTCGACGCCGAGTCGTTCGTCGCCCTCGCGAGCCGCGAGGGCTCGTTCACCCCGAACCCCGTCATCGACCGGCTGCGCGGTCTGACGGCGCACCTCGAGTGGTTCACCGTGCAGCCCCGTCTCATCGTCTCGACCTTCGCCGAGGTCGGCACCGAGATGGCACTCGACACCCGCGAGCTCGGCCACCCCGTGCTCGACGCGCTCACCGGCAACGCGATGGCCCTCCGCCAGGTCGCCGAGGGCCACCGGTCGGCGTCGGCGACCCCGCAGGACGAGCGCAGCCCCGAGACCGACACCCTGCTGCTCGACGCCGACCCCGAACAGGAGAACGTGGTCGCCCAGATCGCGGCCGGCAACTCCGTCGTCGTGAAGACGCTGCCCGGCACGGGCGGCACGCAGACCATCGTCAACGCCCTGGGTCGGCTGGTGTCGCAGAACAAGCGGGTGCTGGTCGTCAGCGCCCGACGCGCGACCCTGAACGGCATCGGCGACCGCCTCACCGAGGTGGGTCTGCCCGGGGTCGCCGTGGCTCCCAAGACCCTGCGCCGCGACGTCGTGCGCGCCATCGGTCGCAACGAGAAGGCCGCCCGGCCGCAGATGGGCGAGGTGGACGACGCGCTGGTGCGCCTCCGCAAGGTGCTCGTCGACTACCGCGGCGCCCTCAGCAAGCGCGATCCCCGCCTCGAGGTCTCCGTGCTCGACTGCCTCACCGAGCTCTCTCGCCTCGCGCTCCTGCCCGCGCCGCCCGCCACGACCGCGCGACTCAGCAGGCGCAGCATCGAGGCCATGGTCGACGGCCGCTCGCGGGTCGCCGAGACGATGGTCAACGCCGCCAACCTCGGCGAGTTCCGCTACGGCCCGGGCGACTCGCCCTGGTACGGCTCGCAGTTCTCCGAGTCGTTCGGCGCGGGCGACGCCCATCAGCTGGCCAAGAACCTGAACCACAGAGACCTGCCGCGCCTCCTCGAGCGTGCCGGCGACGTCATCGGCAGCACCCGCATGCGACCGTTCGAGTCGATCGCCGAGCTGGGTGTCTACCTGCGCCTCCTGACCGACATCCGCGACACCCTCGACAAGTTCCTGCCCGTGGTGTTCGACCGGTCGGTCGCCGAGCTCGTCGCGGCGACCGCGCCGAAGCGCGAGGCGCCCGACATGTCGAGCGCGAACCGCCGCCGTCTGAAGAAGCTCGCGCGAGAGTACGTCCGCCCGGGCGTCCACATCGCCGACCTGCACGGCGCCCTGCAGCGCATCCAGCAGCAGCGCTACGAATGGCAGCGCTACGTCGCCGCGGGCATCCCGCCCGAGGTGCCGACCGGCATCGCCGACACCCACGTGCTGCACCAGCAGGTCTCTCAAGACCTGGACCGTCTCGATCGTCCGCTGGGGCTGACCGGCGACGAACGGCTCACCGAGATCGGCGTCGTCGAGCTGCAGCAGCGCCTCGAGGCCCTCGCCGCTGAGAGCGACGTGCTGCAGAACCTCCAGGAGCGCACCGAGCTGATGACGACGCTCCGCGACCTCGAGCTGACCCCGCTGCTCACCGACCTCGCGAACCGGCACGTGCCCGAGCAGCAGGTCGCCGCCGAGCTCGAGCTCGCCTGGTGGCGTTCGGCGCTCGAGTCGCTGCTCGAGGCGGACCGGGCGCTGCTCGGCGCCAACACGGCGATGCTCGACCGGCTCGAGGCCGACTTCCGGCTCGTCGACGAGGCGCACGCCGCCGGCAGCGCGCAGCTCCTCGGGTGGCTGCTGGCCGAGAACTGGACGATCGGTCTCGTCGACTGGCCCGACGAGGCGGCCGCGCTCAAGCGCCTCCTGCGTCAGGAGCACGTGACCGCGCGCCTCCTGCACGACGCCGCCCCGCATCTGTCGCGATCGATCGCACCGGTCTGGCTGGCGTCGCCGTACGAGGTGCACACCATCGCCGACACCGTCCCGTTCGACACCGTGATCCTCGTCGACGCGGGGGCGACCACGATCGCTGAGAACGTCGGCGCCATCCGTCGCGGCAAGCAGACGGTCGCGTTCGGCGACCCCGTCACGCAGACGCCGTCCGAGTTCGACATCGCCGTCACGCCGGGCAAGCGCCCGCCGTCGCACGACGACGCCACCCTCGAGGCCCTCCACTCCGACAGCGCGCTCGCCCGACTGTCGGCGCTGCTGCCCACGCTGTCGCTGACCCGCAGCTACCGCGCCGGCGGCGAAGACCTCGCCGAGCTGGTCAACCGCCGCTTCTACGGCGGGCGGATCGAGTCGCTGCCCTGGGCGGGGAGCTTCCTCGGGCACGGCAGCATCGCGCTCGACTACGTCTCGGGCGGCACGGCCGTGCCCGACCCCGAGTCCGGAGCCGTCGAGAGCGTCGACGCCGAGGTCGACCGCGTCGTGTCGCTCGTCGTCGAGCACGCCCGCACCCGCCCCCGCGAGTCGCTGATGGTGATCACCGCCAGCGCCAAGCACGCCGTGCGGGTGCAGCAGGCCGTGCTCACCGCGGTCTCGGGTCATAAAGACCTGACCGAGTTCGTCGTCGGCGACCGCGCCGAGCCGTTCATGGTCGCGACCCTCGAGCAGAGCGTCGCGCAGAGCCGTGACCACGTGATCTTCTCGATCGGCTACGGACGCACCCCTCACGGCCGCGTGCTGAGCGACTTCGGTCCGCTCGGGCAGCCCGGCGGCGAGCGTCTGCTCGCGGTCGCGATGACCCGTGCACGCCGCTCGATGGTGATCGTGACGTGCTTCCAGCCGCGCGACATCGACGGCGGGCGCATGGGCCACGGAACCGTCGCGCTCTCCGAGATCCTCACCGAGGTGCAGGTGCGCACGACGGCGGAGCACGTCCCCGACGACAGCGACCCGATGCTGGTCGATCTGGCCCGCAGGCTCGAGGCGAAGGGCATCCCCGTCGCGCTGGGTCACCGGGGCAAGCTCGGGCTCGTGGCGGCGCACGACGGGGTCTGCGTCACCATCGAGACCGACACGACCCTCTCGCGCACGAGTCTCCGCGAGTCGCTGCGGGCGCGCCCCGAGACGCTGCGCCGCCTCGGCTGGCACTACGTGCGGGTGCACGCGTTCCAGCTCTTCACCGACCCCGACGCGGTGGCGTCGCGCGTGGCCGAGGTGCTCGGCATCGAGGGTTCGCGCACGACCGAGATCCCGAGCGTGCCGGCCAGTCAGCACGTCAACCGAGGGTGACCCGAGGAGGCGCGGCGCCCGACGACGACACACCTCCGGTCGTCGAGGCGGTCGCCCCGACCCCTCTCGTGGTGCGGCGTCGCGGAGGGCGTCGGGTCTCGACCGACCCGGTTCCCGGCAGCGATCCGACTCCGGCACCCGAGCCTCCTCGGCATGCGTCGGCCGAGAACGACGCGCAGCTGCGCGCCGACGTGCCGCCCCACTGGGGCTGAGCCTGCGGCGCTGCCTCACCGCTGCGCTGCCGCGCCGCTGCGCTGCCGCGCCGCTGAACGAGGTGCCCCAAACCGTGCCTTAACCGCGGCGGAGGGGCCCCTTCCGGTCACATCGTTCGGCGCGCTTGCTCTGCGCTGCCGCGCCGCCCAACGAAGTGCCTCAAACCGGGCCTCTCGCGTGGCGGAGGTGCCCCTTCGGGTCACTTAGTTCAGCTGGCTGGCCCCGCTCCGCGGCTGCGCTGCGCGCCGCCGCCGCGCCGCCGAACGAAGTGCCTCAAACCTAGGCTTGAGCGCGGCGGAGGGGCCCCTTCGGGTCACTTCGTTTGGCGCGGCGGCTCCACGCTGCCACGCCTCCCAACGAAGTGCCTCAAACCGGGCCTTGGGCGTGGCGGAGGGGCCCCTTCGGGTCACTTAGTTCAGCTGACTGGCCCCGCTTTGCGGCTGCGCTGCGCGCCGCCGCCGCGCCGCCCATCGAAGTGCCTCAAACCGGGCCTTGGGCGTGGCGGAGGGGTCCCTTCGGGTCACGTCGTTCGGCGCGGCTGAGCTCCGCTGCCGCGCCGCCCATCGAAGTGCCTCAAACCGGGCCTTGGGCGTGGCGGAGAGGCCGTTCCGGGTCACATCGTGGGGCTGGCTGGCCCCGCTCCGCGGCTGCGCCGCCGCGCCGCCGAACGAAGTGCCTCAAACCGAGGCTTGAGCGCGGCCGAGGGGCCGTTCCGGGTCACTCCGTTCAGCGCAGAACGACCACGGCCCGCCACATGATCGTGGCGGGCCGTGGTCGGCGACATGCGCTGCAGCTCAGCGGCTGCCCAGCGGGCCGTTCGTGCCCGAGCGGTCGACACCCTCCGCAGGAGGCGCGGCGTGCGACCCCGAACCGGCGACGGCTGCGGCGTTCTGCGCCCGCAGCAGATCGCGGATCTCGCTGAGCAGCTCGACGTCGGTGGGCGGCACGTCGGCGGGGGTCTCTTCGGCGGCCTGCCGGGCGAAGGTGCGCTTCAGGAGGTGGTTCACCGGCAGCACGAGGCAGAAGTAGACGACGGCCGCGATGATCACGAACTGGATCGCCGAGCCGAGGACGGCACCGAACAGCAGCCGCGCCTCCTCGCCGCCGACCGTCGGGATCGTGAGGATCAAGCTGTCGTCCAGCGACTGCGCGTTGAACGCCGCACCGATCAACGGGTTGAAGATGTTGGTCACCAGCGACGTGACGATGGCGGTGAACGCGGCGCCGATGACCACGGCGACGGCCAGGTCGATCACGTTGCCGCGCAGGATGAACTCTTTGAAACCCTTCACGGGCGTGCTCCTTCGGATCGGTGGGTCGGGGTACGTGCTCTCAGGGAGCACTCAACCACGCCGACCGTGCCGACGACCGATCAGGACGAGGACTTGCCGCCGCTGCTGCTCGACGAACCCGAGCCGCCGCCCGACGAACTCGAGCCGCTGCCACCGGAGGACGACGTCGAGGACGTCGCCGCGCCTCCTGAGCTCTTCTTGTCGGACGATCCGCCGCTCGACCCAGAGCCCGAGCCGGACCCCGAGCTCGACCCCGAGCCCGACCCCTTGTCGCTCGACCCCGACCCCGAGCTCGACCCCTTCGACCCGCGGGAGTCGGTGCGGTAGAAGCCCGAGCCGTTGAAGGTGACGCCGACGGGGCTGAACACCTTGCGGAGCCGGCCCTCGCAGACGGGGCAGACCGTCAGCGTGTCGTCGGTGAACGACTGGACGATGTCGAAGGCGTTGTCGCACTCGGTGCAGCGGTAGGAATACGTGGGCACTGTGGTCCTCGAGAGGGGGAGCGGGCCGGGTCAGAACTCGTGGACACCGGAGGGTGTCACGACCCCGTCGACGGGCTGGTCGTGGCGTTCGCGCGGCACGCTGTCGACGTACTCGGGATCGAACACCACAGCATAGACCGGCGGGCGTTTCTCCATCGAGCCGAGGGTCTTGTCGAAGTAGCCCCGACCCCAGCCCATCCGCATGCCACCGTGGTCGATGAGCGCCGCGGGCACGACGATCAGGTCGACGTCGTTGATGGCCATCGGGCTGAGCACCTCGCCGACCGGTTCGGGCAGGTCGAAGAGGCCGCGCCTCTCGCTCTCGCCGTCGCCCACCGCCCAGTCGAGCAGGCCGTCTTCGCGCGAGATCGGGAACAGCACGCGGATGCCGTTGGCGTAGGCCCAGTTGACGAAGGGGCGGGTGTCGGGCTCGTCGGTCGTCGACAGGTAGGCCGAGATCGAGCGGACCTCGAGTCGCGTAGCGAGGTCGATCAGCCGCCGGGTGATGCCCTCGCTCGCCTCGGCGCGGTCGAGCTCGCTGCGGTTGCGTCGCCGCTGGCGCAGCTCGGCTCGTAGGGCGCGTTTCTCGTTGCCGACCTCGTCCGTCATGCGCCCAATCGTAGGGGGAACGACCGACACGCCCGCAGATGGCCTCGGATCGGTACGCTGACCCGCATGGGCTTCTCTATAACCAAAGCAGTCATTCCCGCAGCGGGTCTCGGGACTCGGTTCCTCCCCGCGACCAAAGCCATGCCGAAGGAGATGCTGCCGGTCGTCGACAAGCCGGCGATCCAGTACGTCGTCGAGGAGGCCGTCACCGCGGGCCTCACCGACGTGCTGATGATCACCGGGCGTAACAAGAACGCCCTCGAGAACCACTTCGACCACGTGAGCGAGCTCGAAGAGACGCTGCGGAAGAAGGGCGACCACGACAAGCTCGCCAAGGTCAACCAGTCGACCGACCTCGCCGACATGCACTACGTGCGTCAGGGCGACCCGCTCGGTCTCGGCCACGCGGTCCTCCGCGCCAAGATGCACGTCGGTCGAGAGCCGTTCGCCGTGCTGCTCGGCGACGACATCATCGACGCCCGCGACCCGCTGCTCACCCGCATGATCGAGGTGCAGGGCGAGAAGAACGCGACCGTCGTCGCGCTGCTCGAGGTCGACCCCTCGATGACCCACCTCTACGGCATCGCCACCGTCGAGCCGACCGACGTCGACGACGTCGTCAAGATCACCGGCCTCGTCGAGAAGCCCGCGCAGGGCGAGGCCCCCTCCAACCTCGCGATCATCGGCCGCTACGTCATCCGGCCCGAGGTCTTCGACGTGCTCGAGAAGCAGGAGCCGGGCAAGGGCGGCGAGATCCAGCTGACCGACGCGCTGATGAAGATGGCCAGCGCCGAGGAGTGGACGGGCGGCGTCTACGGCGTCGTCTTCCGCGGGCGTCGCTACGACACCGGCGACAAGCTCGACTACATCAAGGCCATCGTGCAGCTCGCCAGCGATCGCGACGATCTCGGCGCCGAGCTGCGTCCGTGGATCAAAGACTTCGCCGCCGGGCTGGAGTAGGCGGACACGACCGTGGCGAACATCCCCACGTTGGCGGAGGGGCGGATCGGCATCCGGCCCCTCCGCCTCCGCGACACCCGTGACCTCGATGCGGCGCTGACCGAGAACCGGGCGTGGCTCCGCCAATGGGAGGCCACGAACCCGTCCGGCTTCACGAGCCACGACGTCCGCGGCAGCATCCGCTCGCTGCAGACGAACGCCCGCGCCGGTCTGGGTCTGCCGTTCGCCATCGAGCTCGACGGTCGCTTCGTCGGTCAGCTCAACGTCAGCGGCATCACCTACGGCTCGCTCGGCTCGGCCACCATCGGCTACTGGGTGACCCGGGCCGCCGCGGGGCACGACGCGACGCCGACGGCCGTGGCCCTCGCCACCGACTACTGCTTCCGTGTGCTCGGGCTCCACCGGATGGAGGTCTGCATCCGGCCCGAGAACGCCCCGTCGCTGCGCGTCGTCGAGAAGCTCGGCTTCCGTTACGAGGGCCTGCGTCGGCGGTACATCCACATCAACGGCATGTGGCGCGACCACTTCTGCTTCGCGCTGGTCGCCGAGGAGGTGCCCGGGGGAGTCCTCGCGCGCTGGATGGCGGGCGAGGTGCCCGCGGGCCAGGGCAGCATCCCGGCCGAGGCCCTCGTCGAGGCGGAGCGCGCCCTCCCGATCTGAGCTGGCCATCCGGCCGGCACGGTGGCTCCGCTCTCCCTCTCACAGCGGATCCGTCGCCCGATCGGGCAGACACACCTGCCGACTGCGCGTCGTGGCCCCCTCGGCACTCATACCTTTATCACCATGAACATCGAGTCCTGGGGTGGCGGCGCCGTGCTGGCGCTGGTCGCCGTGCTCTGGGTCGCGTATCTCGTGCCCACCTGGCACAAACGTCAGGAGTACCTGGCCACCGAACGCAACGCCATCCGTCTGCAGCAGACCCTCCGCATCCTCGCGCAGACCGCCGAGCTGCCCGAGGAGGTCCGCGTCGAGGCGAACGCGAAGTCCGTCGCCGACGCGCAGCGGATCCTCCGGGACGAGGAGGCGCGGCGCGAGGCCCTGCGCCGGGCGCACGAGGCCGCGAGGCAGCGTGCGATCACCCGCGAGCTGGCCGCCGCCGGTCCGAAGCTGTCCGCCGCCGACCGCGACCCCGCCCTCGCGGCACGCCGTCTGCGTCGGTCGCGACTGGTCTCGACCGCCACGCTCGTGCTCAGCGTCGTGGCCATCGCGGTCGCCGTGCTGAATCTGCAGGCGGCGTGGCTGCTCGGGGTCGCAGGTCTCGTCTTCGGGGCCGTCGCGGTCACGATGCTCTCCCAGCTCGCCGCCGTCTCGCGGGCACGGTCGCGTCGTCAGGTCGTCGCCGAGCCGCGGGTGTCGCAGCCGTTCCGCGACTTCGCCGACACCGCCGACGAGGCGACGGTCACCGAGGAGGCGCGCGAGGGTCGGCAGACGGCGTCACGACAGTGGACCCCCGTCCCCGTCCCCACGCCGCTCTACCTCCGCCGCGGGCGTCAGCGCGCCGTCGCGGGCACGAGCATGTCGCCACGCGCGGCCGCGTCGGCCCGCACCGACATCGAGCCCGATCTCCAGGCCGAGGCGGCCCGTTCGGTGCAGGCCCTCCGCGAGGCGCAGCTCGACGCGCTCCGTCAGGCGGCGCGAGCCGAGGCCGCCCTGAACGCCCCCGCGAAGCGCCCGGAGCGCGAGCGCCCGGCGGCGACGGAGGAGGCGACCGCCCCGGCGGCGCAGGCCGCCCCTGCTGCCGAGCCCGCGCCTCCTGCGGTCGACAGCCGCTTCGCCCGGATGGGCATCGTCGGCGACCTCGGCGAGCCCAGCTTCCGGCTCGACGAGGCTCTCGCGCGTCGCCGCGCCGTCTGAGCGGTCGGGGTCGAAGCGCCGCTGCGGGGATGCTATCGTTGCAGAGCAGTTTCCGGGGCTATGGCGCAGTTGGTAGCGCGTCTCGTTCGCAATGAGAAGGTCAGGGGTTCGAATCCCCTTAGCTCCACGGAATGCACGCGGCTCCACGAGTCGCCCAGAGGCCCCCGGCGACGGGGGCCTCTCGCACGTCCGGGCGTCGTCCGCCCCGCCCCGCCGGGTGTGCAAATCGCGACCACACCGGGGTTGAACCCCGCACGACGCCACGTTATGGACGGCATCGAGAGCGGAACGGTCGGGTTCGGCCCGGTGAAGTCGCCCGACGCGGTCGGGTTCGGCCCGAAGAAGACGCCCGACGCGGTCGGGTTCGGCCCCGAGGCCAGGGTGGAGCCGAGGAGGCGCGGGCCGCGACCGCCGCGGACGGCACCAGGACAGGTGCGGAAAGATGGGGGCGTGCCTCTCGTCTCGACCGATCCTGCTCTGCTCGCCCGTCTCCGCTCCGACCTGTCGTCGTCCGGGTTCACCGTCGATCGCCTCAGCGGCCCAGACGCGTGGGGGCCGACGGCCGGTGCCGCGCTGTTCCGGGGTGAGCGGGTCGCGGCCCGGCGCGCACTCCGCCGCAGCGTCGAGTCGAACGACGGCATCCGCACGGCGGCGACCCTCGCTCTGCTGTTCATCCTCGGTTATCCGCAGCCCCGGGCCGACGTCGAGCGCGCTCTGCCCACCCTCGGCGTCGACGGGGCCGAGTCCCTCGGGCTGATCGAGCTCGACACCGCGTCGGCACCGACCACCGCGTCGGCGCCGGCCACGCAGACGACCGCCCCGACCGTCCGGGCGCGGGTCGATCTCCGCCCCTACTCGTTCGTCGACGGGGTCGGCGAGGCCGCGTGGTGGATCGCCTCCGACCTCGGCGAGCTCGCCCTCGGCGGCGCCCTGCGCGAAGACCACGTGCTCGGCGTGGGCGGCGCCTCGGCCACGCTGGCCGGGCTGATCGTTCCGCGCGACGTCGATCGCGCGCTCGACCTCGGCACCGGCTGCGGCATCCAGGCGATGCACGTCGCTCGGCACGCGCGGCACGTGGTCGCCACCGACATCTCGCGCCGTGCCCTCGACTTCGCGGCGTTCAACGCCGCGCTGAACCTGATCGACGGCATCGAGTTCCGTCTGGGCAGCCTCTTCGAGCCCGTCGCCGGCGAGACCTTCGACCACGTGGTCTCGAACCCGCCCTTCGTCATCACGCCGCGCCTCGAGGGGGTGCCCGAGTACGAGTACCGGGACGGCGGCATGGAGGGCGACGACCTCGTGGCGTCCGTCGTCGGCGAGGTCGGGCGGCATCTGGCCCCGGGCGGCATCGCTCAGCTGCTCGGCAACTGGGAGTCCGCCGGCGCAGGCGGCTCACCGGCGAAGAAGGGCGCGTACTCCGTCTCCGACTGGGCGGCGCGCGGTCTCGTGCCCCTCGACGTGTGGGTGGTCGAACGCGAGCTGCAGGACCCAGCCGCCTACGCCGAGACCTGGATCCGAGACGGCGGCACCCGCCCCGGCACCGATGACTTCGAGCGGCTCTACGAGGCCTGGCTCGGCGACTTCGAGACGCGGCGCATCGAGCAGGTCGGGTTCGGCTACGTGACGCTGCGGCGACCGGTCGATGAGGCGACTGCGCCCGTGGTCCGCATCGAGCGCCTCCTCGGGGCGATGGGGGCGAACGAGGTCGGGCTCGGGGCGCACCTCCTGGCGACGCTCGACTCGCTCGACACCCTGCGGGGTCTGGATGACGACGCACTGCTGGCGACGCACCCGCGGGTCGCCGGCGACGTCACCGAAGAGCGGCACTACTGGCCCGGCAACGACGACCCCACCGTCATCACCCTCAGGCAGGGCGGCGGCTTCGCCCGGAGCATCGAGTCGGGAACAGCGCTCTCGGCGCTGGTCGGGGCTTCGGACGGAGAGCTGTCCGCAGCGGCGATCGCCGGTGCCCTGGCACAGCTGCTCGATGTCGAGGAGGCGCGGCTCCGTCAGGAGCTGGCGCCGCGCCTCCGCGAGCTGGTCACCGTGGGTATGCTGCGACTCTGAGTCGCCCGTCGGGTGAGCGGCGGCCGGCTACCTGCCGACCCGGTCGCCCCAGGTGCGCCACGAGTACTCGGGCACGAACCCGAGGAGATCGCGCGCCTTGTCGGAGCTGAGCAGGGGCTCGGTGCCCTCGATCGCCGCGCGGCGCTCGACCTGGGGGTAGAACCGGTCGGCGAGCACGGCGGTGGGAGTGTTCATCACGGTGTCCGCGTTCGCGATGATGAAGGCCTCGAAGCCGACCAGATCGGACTGCAGGGCCTTGCGGACGGCCTGGGCGCCGTCGCGGGCGTCGATGTACGAGAAGAGGTTGAACGTGCGCTCTTCGGGGGACTCGTCGAACGGGAACGCCTCGTAGTCGGTGTCATCCATCACGTTCGAGAAGCGCAGACCGATCAGCTTGAGCTGGCGATCCCAGCGGGTGAAGTGCCGGGCCATCTCCTCTTCGACGGCCTTTCCGAGCGAGTACGACGACTCGGGGCGCACCGGGTACTCCTCGTCGACGGGGAGGTAGGGCGGGTCGATGTCGAAGGGGATGCCGAGCAGCGTCTCGCTCGAGGCCCAGACGACGTTGCGGATCTTCGCGGCCCGGGCGGCGGCGAAGACGTTGTAGCTCGAGGTGACGTTGTTGGTGAACAGCGCCGCGTTCGGCACGAGCCCGGGTGCCGGGATGGCGCCGAGGTGCACGACGGCGTCGATCTGGTCGTAGCGGTCGTCGACGCTGGTCAGAGCCTGAGCGACCTGGCCGTAGTCGGTCAGATCGACCTTCACGTAGACGACGCCGTCGACGGGTTCGGGGCTCGGCACGCGGTCGAGCAGCACGACCTCGTAGCCGTTCTCCGCGAGATCGCGGACGACGGCGCGGCCGAGCTTGCCGCTGCCGCCGGTGACGGCGACGCGCTGTCGGCTGCCGGGGCGCGACCCGCCCTGGTCGGAGCTGCTGCCGGCGGAGTTGCTGGGGGGAGTGGACGTCATCGTCGGGTCTTCCTGCCTGTGGTTGGGATTCCGTTCTATCAGCCGCCACCGACACCGGGGTCGCTCGGTGGTCGATGTGCAGGGTGCCGGCGGGTGGGGAGGGATGACCCGCTGACAATCACCCGGTCTCGCTGCCGCGCGACCGTCATGACCGGTTATCTTGTAGTGCGTCCTCGGCTGGTTACCGAGACGCTCGCACCCGTCACACGTCCGACGCGGCCGATCGTGATCTCCTGATCCGATCACGTCCGGTCCTCGTTCGGGGTGCGGCCCGCACGCCCCCGTCCGAGTCTCGACTCGTCGACGGGGGCGTGCCTTGTCTCCGGCCCGTTCCCGTGACAGTATCGAGTGATCCTCATCTCACGAGCGGATCAGGGGTGAGATGGGGCGAAGTGCACAGGGGCGCCCCGGCGCCCGTGCCCGCTCCTCCACCGGTGGTGCTGCCGCGTCCCACCGGTGGAGGGGCTCCTCCGGCTCGGCGGCGGCCGGGGTCGATGAGGCAAGATCGACACATCATGTCGTCCGCTCCCGCCGCTCCTCTGGCCGCCCTCCTCCCCGCCCACCCGGGCACCGCCTCCTACGATGCGGACGCCGCGTACGCCGACTTCGCGGGGTGGGCCGAGGGTCGGGGGCTGCCGCTCTACCCCGCACAGGACGAGGCCATGATCGAGCTCGTCTCGGGGGCGTCGGTCATCCTCAGCACACCGACCGGCACCGGCAAGTCGCTCGTGGCCGCCGGGGCCCACTTCGTGGCGCTCAGCAAGGGGCAGCGCAGCTATTACACGGCACCGATCAAGGCCCTGGTCAGCGAGAAGTTCTTCGCGCTCGTCGAGCTGTTCGGACCCGAGAACGTCGGCATGGTCACCGGCGACTCGTCGGTCAACTCCGACGCGCCCATCATCTGCTGCACGGCCGAGATCCTGGCGAACCTCGTGCTGCGCCACGGCGCCGACTCCGAGGTCGACCAGGTCGTGATGGACGAGTTCCACTTCTACGGCGACCAGTCGCGGGGGTGGGCCTGGCAGGTGCCCCTGCTGCTGCTTCCCCGCGTGCAGTTCCTGCTCATGTCGGCCACGTTGGGCGACGTCACCCGCATCACCGACGACCTCTCGAGGCGCACCGGTCGCCCCGTCGCCCGGGTCACCGGGGTCGAGCGGCCGGTGCCCCTGCACTACACGTACGCGCAGACGCCCGTGCAGGAGACGGTCGAGGACCTGCTCGCCACGGGCGAGGCGCCGGTGTACGTCGTGCACTTCTCGCAGGCGGCGGCCCTCGAGCGGGCGCAGGCCCTCTCGAGCATCAAGGTCGCCACCCGAGAGCAGCGCGACGAGATCGCGGAGCTGATCGGCGGGTTCCGGTTCAGCACGGGCTTCGGCAAGACGCTCGGGCGCCTCGTCCGCTCGGGCATCGGCGTGCATCACGCCGGCATGCTGCCCAAGTACCGCCGTCTCGTCGAGCAGCTCGCCCAGCGCGGCCTGCTGCGGGTCATCTGCGGCACCGACACCCTCGGCGTCGGCATCAACGTGCCCATCCGCACCGTGCTGCTGACCGCCCTCACGAAGTTCGACGGCACGCGCATGCGGCAGCTGTCGGCCAGGGAGTTCCACCAGATCGCCGGGCGTGCCGGTCGTGCGGGTTACGACACGTCGGGCTCGGTGGTGCTGCAGGCGCCCGAGTACGAGATCGACAACCTCAAGGCCATCGAGAAGGCGGGCGACGACCCCAAGAAGAAGCGCAAGATCGTCCGCAAGAAAGCACCGGACGGCTTCGTGTCGTGGGGCGAGCCGAGCTTCCAGAAGCTGATCGCCGCCGAGCCCGAGGCCCTGACCTCGCACATGCAGATCACCCACGCCATGCTGCTGAACGTCATCGGCCGCGGTGGCGACGTGTTCGAGAACGTGCGGTCGCTCGTCTTCGACAACCACGAACCGCGCTCGCGGCAGTACGCGATGGCGCGTCAGGCCATCTCGATCTACCGCACGCTGCGGACGGCCGAGGTCGTCGTGCAAGAGCCGTCGATCGACGGTGGCGACCCCGTCATCCGACTCACCGTCGATCTGCAGGCCAACTTCGCGCTGAACCAGCCCCTGTCGCCCTTCGCACTCGCGACCTTCGACGTGCTCGACCGTGAATCGCCCAGCTACGCGCTCGACGTCGTGTCCGTCGTCGAGTCGACGCTCGACGACCCGAGGCCGATCCTCTCGCAGCAGCAGTTCAAGGCGCGGGGCGAGGCCGTCGCCGCCATGAAGTCCGAGGGCATCGAGTACGACCAGCGGATGGAGCTGCTCGAGCAGGTCACCCATCCCAAGCCGCTCGACGAGCTGCTGACCGCCCTGTTCGAGACCTACAAGGCGTCGCAGCCGTGGATCGGCGACTTCGAGCTCAGCCCGAAGTCGGTGGTCCGCGATCTCTACGAGCGCGCGATGACCTTCGGCGACTTCGTCAACTTCTACGGCCTCGCCCGGTCGGAGGGGCTGGTGCTGCGCTACCTGTCCGACGCCTTCCGGGCGCTGAGGCAGACGGTGCCCGACGAAGCGAAGACCGACGAGCTCGCCGACCTGATCGAGTGGCTGGGCGAGCTGGTGCGCCAGGTCGACTCGAGCCTCCTCGACGAGTGGGAGGAGATGCTGAACCCCCGCGAGGCCGACGCCCACGACGACATCGTCCCCCCGGTCCTCCGCCGCTTCAGCGCGAACGAACGGGCCTTCCGCATCGCGGTCCGCAACGAGATGTTCCGACGCGTCCAGCTCGCCGCGCGCGACGACGCAGAGGCGCTCGGTCGGATCGACGCCGCATCGGGCTGGGACGTCGACCGGTGGGGAGAGGCGCTCGACCGCTACTACGACGAGTACGACTCGATGGGAACCGATGCGGCCGCCCGGGGGCCGCACATGCTGGTCGTCGAGCAGCTGCCGACGGTGTGGCGGGTGCGCCAGATCTTCGCCGACCCCGAGGGCGACCACGACTTCGGCATCTCCGCCGTCGTCGACCTGGCCTCGAGCGACGAACGCGGCGAGGCCGTGGTCACCGTGACCGTGGTCGGGCCGGCCTCCGAACGCACCAGGGGCATGGTCGTCGAGGAGTAACGTCGTCACCGTGCTCCCCGACCCGGGGGCCGCCGATGACCGCAGCACCACCGTGCTCCGCTCCACGAGGAGGACCCATGTCTCGCCTGTCCGGAAAAGTCGCGATCGTCACGGGGGCCGCATCCGGAATCGGTGAGGCCATCGTGCGTCGATTCGCCGACGAGGGTGCTCACGTCGTCGCCACCGACATCGTCGACGGGTCGGCCGTGGCGGCCGAGGCCGGCGCGGAGTTCCTCCGGCACGACGTCGCGAACGGCGGCGACTGGAAGCGCGTCATGGACCACGTCGCCGAGCGGCACGGCCGCCTCGACGTGCTCGTCAACAACGCCGGCATCGTGTCCGGTCAGTCGATCGACGTGACCCAGCTCGAGAGCTGGAACCGGGTCTTCGCCGTCAACGTCACCGGCGTCATGCTCGGCACGCGATTCGCCATCGAGCAGATGCGGTCGAACCCCGACGGCGAGGGCGGATCGATCATCAACCTCGCCCCCGCGACGTCGTTCCTCGGGTTCGGCGACGATGCCGCCTACACCGCGAGCAAGCACGCTCTCGTCGGCCTGACCCGCTCGAGCGCGGCCCACGCCGCTCAGGAGGGCTGGGACATCCGCATCAACTCGCTGCACCCCGGCCCGACGGACACCGCGATGTTCCGTCGGCAGGTCGAGGCGCAGCCCGGCCTGCTCGACGCCTTCAAGACGATGAGCCCCCGCGGGCGCCTCGCCCGGCCCGAAGAGGTCGCCGGGCTCGCTCTGCACCTCGCGTCAGACGACTCGGCCTTCTCGACCGGCGGGCAGTTCGTCGTCGACGGCGGCCTGTCGAGCACGCACCCCTCGATGTAGCCCGCCGGGCGGGACTGCCTCAGAACAGGGTCGCAGGAGGCGCGGGCGGGGTCGCCGGCGCCGCGATCGGGTCGGTCGTCGACACGGGGGCACCCGGCCAGCCCGGGCCGCTCGGAACGGCCGTGCGGTTCTGGAACGCCGTCGCCGCACCGCGGGCGCGCACGTCGGCGGCCTCGTTCATCTCGTGGCCCATGTGGCCCCGCACCCACTCGAACCGGACCGTCCGCCCGGCCAGGGCCTCGTCCAGCTCCTTCAGGATCTCGACGTTCAGCACCGGCTTGCCGTCGGCCTTGCGCCAGCCCTTGCGCTTCCAGCCCGGCATCCACTCGGTGCAGGCCTTGATCGTGTACTGGCTGTCGCAGAGGATGTGCAGATCGTCGTCGGTGCCGGCGGTCGCCCGCAGCAGCTCGAGCACGGCGGTCAGCTCGCCCTGGTTGTTCGTCGCGCGCGGCCAGCCGCCCGCGGCCCAGCGCTCGTCGTCCACGTACCAGGCCCAACCGGCCGGCCCGGGGTTGCCGAGGGCTGAACCGTCTGCTGCGGCGGTGATGGTCATGCGGGGTGCTCCTTGCGTCGACGGCGTGCCTGACCACGCTAACGGACCCGGCCCGCGCCTCCTGCGCCGCGCCTCCTCGGGGGCTGGCCCGCACCTCCTGGGGTACTGCGGCGGGTTCCCGTCATCGGCGGCGGGNAGGGAGGCGCGGGTCAGCCGACGTCGTCGGGGTGCGACCCGGTGCGCTGCCCCGACTCGAGGGCGGCGATCGCTTTGAGGTCGGCGTCGTCGAGCTCGAAGCCGAACACGTCGAGGTTCGAGCGGATGCGCGACGCGGTGGCCGACTTGGGGATCACCACGAGTCCCTGCTGCAGGTGCCAGCGGATCACGACCTGCGCGACGCTCACACCCAGCCGATCGGCGATGCCGAGCAGCACCTCGTCGTCGAGGATCCGCCCGCGGGCGAGCGGCGACCACGCCTCGGTGACGATGCCGTGCGCGTCGCCGAAGGCCCGCAGCTCGCGCTGGGGCAGCCACGGGTGCGCCTCGACCTGGTTCACGACCGGCACGACGTCGGTCTCGCCGAGCAGCCGCTCGAGGTGCGGCACCTGGAAGTTGCTGACGCCGATCGACCGTGCCCGCCCCTCGGAGCGGATGGTCTCGAGGGCCCGATAGGTCTCGACGTACCGGTCGCGGCTCGCCGCGGGCCAGTGGATGAGGTAGAGATCGACGTGGTCGGTCTCGAGCAGGCGGAGGCTTTCGTCGAACGCGCGCAGGGTCTCGTCGTAGCCGTGCTCGGTGTTCCAGACCTTGGTCGTCAGATAGACGTCGTCGCGATCGAGGCCGGAGGCGCGCATCGCCCGCCCGACGCCCGCCTCGTTGCCGTAGAGGGTCGCGGTGTCGATGTGCCGGTAGCCCTCGTCGAGGGCGATGCGGACGACCCTCTCGGCCTCGTCGTCGGCGACCTTGTAGACGCCGAGTCCGAGCTGGGGGATGGTCGTGCCGTCGTTCAGTGCGACGCGGGGGATCTGGATGTCGGGCATGCATCGATCCTGCCAGCCCGAGGAGGCGCGGGTCAGCTGGGCTGGATCGCCACCGGCTCGGTGTCGGGCAGCGGGCTGGCGTCGCGACCGCGCAGATCGGGAAGCGACCTGTGGAACGCGATGCCGACGAGCATGCCGACCAGGGCGAAGACGGCGGCGACGATCAGGCCGCCCTGCCCGCCGATGCGGTCGATGTAGAAACCGGCGATGGCCGAGCCGAGCGCCGAGCCGATCAGCTGGCCGGTGCCGGCCCAGCCGTAGGCCTCGGCGGTGTCGCTGAACTTGACGCTCGACGAGACGATGGCGAACATGACGGCCAGGGCGGGCGCGATGCCCACGCCGGCGATCAGCAGGGTGACGCTGAGCGGCCACAGCCCGGTCATGAAGACGGCGAGGGTCATGCCGACGAAGACGATGCCGAGTCGACGGGCGAGGGCCCAGGGGCCGACCGGCACGTGCCCGAGTGCGAGCCCGCCGACCAGCGAGCCGGCGGCGAAGATCGCCAGTGCGATGCCCGAGTCGGCGCTGCCCTCGCCGAAGAGGGCGACGACACCGGCCTCGACGGCGGCGCAGGCCCCGATGAGCAGGAACCCGGCGACGGTGGCGAGCAGCACGGTGGGGCGGGCCAGCACCTTGCCGAAGGCCCGCTTGCTGCGGGGGATGCGGACCCGGCCGACCTCGGGCGAGGCGATGAACCAGATGCCCCCGCCGACGAGGAACGCGGCGGCGAGCCAGATGGCCTCTTGCGTGCCGACCTGGGTGCCGACGAAGGTCGTGATGACCGGACCCGCCACCCAGATGATCTCCTGTGCCGAGGCGTCGAGCGAGAAGAGCGGGGTGAGCTGGTTCGAGGTGACCATCTTGGGGTAGATGGTGCGGACGGCCGGCTGCACCGGCGGCACGCTGAGGCCGGTCACGAACCCGAGCGCCATGAACGCCGGCACGGAGAAGTCGACCAGGGTGAAGGTGATCATCGACGCGAAGCAGACGATCAGCGTGAGGGTCAGCACGGGGCGCATGGCCCAGCGGCCCATCCAGCGACTCGTGAGCGGGCCCGAGATGGCCTGGCCGATGCTCGTCGCGGCCAGGACGAGGCCGGCGGCGGCGTACGAGTGGTGCACGTGCTCGACGTGCAGCAGGAACGCGAGCGACAGCATGCCGAACGGGAAGCGCGCGGTCAGCTGGGCCGCGATGATGCGCGAGACGCCGGGCGTCTTCAGCAGGGTCGAATAGGTGCTCACGAGGGGACAAGTCTACGAGCGGACGGGGTCGTCGCGACACGCCGTCGGCCCGAAGTGGGGACAGCCCGTTTCGAATGTCGGAGGTGGGGAGAAGGATGTGGAGAACTCACCGGAAACGGGGACAACACCCGCAGAACTGTTGGCAACTTGTGGGAGACCCTGTGGAAAGTCAGCCGTGTGAGAGTTACACCCGTGTAACACCGCATCTAGTTGCGCGTGCCAGTGTCGGCCACTAGATGTAGTATCGAAGAGTCGCCACGGGCACTACGCACCGTGGCCCGCGAACCACCAGACCCGGCCTCGAAAGCCGGCCAGAACACAGGGGATCCCATGGCCATCACCGTCTACACCAAGCCGTCCTGCGTCCAGTGCACGGCCACGTACCGCGCCCTCGACAACAAGGGCATCGAGTACGACATCCTCGACGTCACGGCCGACGACGCCGCGCTCGAGACCGTCAAGGCCCTCGGCTACCTGCAGGCCCCCGTGGTCATCGCCGACGACGACCACTGGAGCGGATTCCGCCCCGACAAGATCGCCGGCCTGGCCGCCCGCATCTCCTGACCCACCCGGGTGCGCCGGGTCGACGTCGTCACGACGGAGCCCGTGCCCACCCACCGACCACGCAGGAGGGCCTCGGCCATGACGAACCTCGTCTACTTCTCCAGCGTCTCGGGCAACACCCGGCGGTTCGTCGAGAAGCTGGGTGTGCCGGCGGAGCGGATCCCGCTCTTCCCGTCCGAGCCGGCACTCCACGCCACCGACCCCTACGTCCTCGTCCTGCCCACCTACGGTGGCGGCGAAGGGCGGGGCGCCGTCCCGAAGCAGGTCATCCGGTTCCTCAACGACGAGGGCAACCGGCGCCTCATCCGAGGCGTGATCGCGGCGGGCAACACCAACTTCGGAGAGGGCTACTGCCTGGCCGGCGACATCGTCGCCGCCAAGTGCGAGGTTCCCCTTCTCTACCGTTTCGAGGTCTTCGGAACACCAGACGACGTCAACGCCGTACACACAGGATTGGAAGAATTTTGGATTCAGCAGTCGATGATCTCGAACTGATCGCCGCGCCCGGGCAGGGCCTGGCGGGCACCACCGGGATGGACTACCACGCCCTCAACGCGATGCTCAACCTCTACGGTCCGTCGGGCGAGATCCAGTTCGACAAAGACCGTGAGGCGGCGAAGCAGTACTTCCTGCAGCACGTCAACCAGAACACGGTCTTCTTCCACAACCTGCGCGAGCGTCTCGACTACCTGGTCGAGAACGAGTACTACGAGGCCGCGACCATCGAGCAGTACGACTTCTCGTTCGTCGAGAAGCTCAACGACCTCGCGTACTCGAAGAAGTTCCGGTTCCAGACGTTCCTCGGCGCGTTCAAGTACTACACGTCGTACACGCTGAAGACGTTCGACGGGAAGCGCTACCTCGAGCGCTTCGAAGACCGCGTGGTCATGACCGCCCTCGGTCTCGCCCAGGGCGACGAGAAGCTCGCCGTCGACCTCGTCGAGGAGATCATCGCGGGTCGATTCCAGCCCGCGACGCCGACGTTCCTCAACACGGCCAAGGCCCAGCGCGGCGAGCTCGTCAGCTGCTTCCTGCTGCGCATCGAAGACAACATGGAGTCGATCTCGCGCGGCATCAACTCGTCGCTGCAGCTGTCGAAGCGCGGTGGCGGTGTCGCCCTCTCGCTCTCGAACATCCGCGAGGCCGGCGCGCCGATCAAGCAGATCGAGAACCAGTCGTCGGGCATCATCCCCGTCATGAAGCTGCTCGAAGACAGCTTCAGCTACGCCAACCAGCTCGGCGCCCGTCAGGGTGCCGGTGCGGTCTACCTGAGCGCCCACCACCCCGACATCATGCGGTTCCTCGACACGAAGCGCGAGAACGCCGACGAGAAGATCCGCATCAAGACGCTGTCGCTCGGCGTCGTCGTGCCCGACATCACGTTCGAGCTCGCGAAGAACAACGAAGACATGTACCTCTTCTCGCCGTACGACGTCGAGAAGGTCTACGGGGTCCCCTTCGGCGACGTCGCGATCAGCGAGAAGTACCGCGAGATGGTCGCCGACTCGCGCATCAAGAAGACGAAGATCAAGGCGCGCGACTTCTTCCAGACGATCGCCGAGATCCAGTTCGAGTCGGGCTACCCGTACATCGTGTTCGAAGACACGGTCAACAAGGCGAACCCGATCAAGGGCCGCATCAACATGTCGAACCTGTGCTCGGAGATCCTGCAGGTCAACACGCCCACGACGTTCAACGAAGACCTGAGCTACAACGAGATCGGAAAAGACATCTCGTGCAACCTCGGCTCGATGAACATCGCGCTGTCGATGGACGCCCCCGACCTCGGCAAGACCGTCGAGACGGCCATCCGCGGTCTCAGCGCGGTCAGCGACATGAGCCACATCGCCTCGGTCCGCTCGATCGAGGTCGGTAACGACCAGTCGCACGCCATCGGCCTCGGCCAGATGAACCTGCACGGCTACCTCGCCCGTGAGCACGTGCACTACGGCAGCGAAGAAGCGATCGACTTCACGAACATCTACTTCTACACGGTGCTGTTCCACGCCCTGCGGGCCTCGAACACCATCGCGATCGAACGCGGTGTCACCTTCGGCGGCTTCGCCGACAGCACCTACGCGTCGGGCGAGTTCTTCGACAAGTACACCGAGCAGGTCTGGGCCCCCTCGACCGCTCGCGGTGCGTCGCTGTTCGCCGACGCCCAGGTCGCCATCCCCACGCAAGACGACTGGCGTGAGCTGAAGGCCAGCGTCATGGCGCACGGTCTGTACAACCAGAACCTGCAGGCGGTGCCCCCGACCGGCTCGATCTCGTACATCAACCACTCGACGTCGTCGATCCACCCGATCGCGTCGAAGATCGAGATCCGCAAGGAGGGCAAGCTCGGTCGCGTGTACTACCCGGCTCCGTTCATGACCAACGAGAACCTCGAGTACTACACCGACGCCTACGAGATCGGCCCCGAGAAGATCATCGACACGTACGCCGCGGCCACGCAGCACGTCGACCAGGGTCTCTCGCTCACGCTGTTCTTCAAGGACACCGCGTCGACGCGCGACATCAACAAGGCGCAGATCTACGCATGGCGCAAGGGCATCAAGACGATCTACTACATCCGCCTCCGTCAGCTCGCGCTCGAGGGCACCGAGGTCGACGGCTGCGTCAGCTGCATGCTCTAGAGCCGGTCGCCGCGTCGCCCCACGGCGGCGCACAGCCTCCGGTCGACGGCGCGGGTCGGGAACGAAACCCGACCCGCGCCTCCTGAACTCCCGATCCTGTCTTCGAAAGGCATGTCATGACCATCACCGACCCGGTCCACGCGACCGGCAAGTCGATCCCGCTGATCAAGTCGGTCAGCGCGATCAACTGGAACCGCATCCACGACGAGAAAGACGTCGACGTCTGGAACCGCCTGGTCAACAACTTCTGGCTGCCCGAGAAGATCCCGCTGTCGAACGACGTCCAGTCGTGGAACACCCTCACGCCCGAAGAGCAGCAGCTCACCATGCGCGTGTTCACGGGTCTGACCCTGCTCGACACCATCCAGGGCACCGTCGGCGCGATCAGCCTCATCCCCGACGCGATCACCCCCCACGAAGAGGCCGTCTACACGAACATCGCGTTCATGGAGTCGGTGCACGCCAAGAGCTACTCGTCGATCTTCTCGACCCTCGCGTCGACTCCCGAGATCGACGACGCCTTCCGCTGGTCGGTCGAGAACCCGAACCTGCAGAAGAAGGCTCAGATCGTCCTCGACTACTACACGGGCGACGACCCGCTGAAGCGCAAGGTCGCCTCGACGCTGCTCGAGTCGTTCCTGTTCTACAGCGGTTTCTACCTGCCGATGTACTGGTCGTCGCGGGCGAAGCTCACCAACACGGCCGACCTGATCCGCCTCATCATCCGTGACGAGGCCGTGCACGGGTACTACATCGGCTACAAGTTCCAGAAGGGGCTCGAAGGCGCCTCCGAAGAGCGCAAGCAGGAGATCAAGGACTACACGTTCAACCTGCTCTTCGAGCTCTACGAGAACGAGATCCAGTACACGCAAGACCTCTACGACTCGGTCGGCCTGACCGAGGACGTCAAGAAGTTCCTGCACTACAACGCCAACAAGGCGCTGATGAACCTCGGCTACGAGGCCATGTTCCCGAAAGAGACGACGGACGTGAACCCGGCGATCCTGTCGGCGCTGTCGCCGAACGCCGACGAGAACCACGACTTCTTCTCGGGGTCGGGCTCGTCGTACGTGATCGGCAAGGCCGTCACCACCGAAGACGAGGACTGGGACTTCTAACCCCCCCCCGCAGGAGGCGCGGCTCGCTCCGAGCCCCGCCCCGCTCGTACGGCGGGCGATCACGGATCTTCCGTGGTCGCCCGCCGTCGTCGTCTCGGTGCCGGGAGACGTCCCCGATAGGGTCTGAGCATGACCACGGGGGAACGAGCACCGATCGATCTGCGCCTCATCATGATCTGCGCCGGCCTCGGGGTGGCAGCGGTCGCCTTCGGGCTGCTGCCCTGGCTGCTGACCGGGGCACGCCTCCCTCTGCAGAACCTCTGGACGACTCCCGTCGTCGCCCCCGACGGCGTGACGGCCGCACCCGATGCCATGCCGGTGTCGTTGCTGCCCTTCAGCCAGTACGCCCTCACGCTCCAGGCGGCACTGCTCGTGACCGGGTCCGCCGTGGCCGGTCTCGTGGTCCGCGCGACCGGGGTCCGTCATCGACGGGGCACCGTGATCGCGCTCCTCGTCGGCGCGGTCGGCGCTCAGCTCGTCGCGCTCATCCAGAGCACGACGACCGTCAGAGCGGGGCTGCCCGACAGCCTCGCGTCGGTCGTCTACCTCGCCGCGGTCATCGCCGCCTCGGCCATCGGGATCGCCATCGGAGTCGTCGTGCTGCTTCTCATCGCGCGGGCCCCGCGCGGGGCGGCGATCGTCGGTCTCAGCGTCGGCGCCGTGGCCGTCGTCGAATGGGGTCACGCGCTCGTCTACCCGCCGTTCTCGCTCATCACCGAAGCCGTGCCCGTAGCGGAGGCGGTCCTCCGCTGGTCGCCCGCCGTGCTCGTGGCGGCCGCCGTCGTCTGGGCGGGGGCGTCCACGCTCGGCCGGGCGGTCGGAGCTGCGGTGTCACTGCTCGCTCTCTGGATCGGACCGGCGGCGATCACCGCGGTCTCGAGCGCCGCGGGCACCCGCGTGTACGCGAGCTACCCGTTCGAGATGGTCGACATGGCCGGGCAGGTGTTCACCTCGGCGCTCGTCTCGACGGCGGGTTGGAGTCCGGTCGTGCTCGCCGCCGTGCTGGCGGCTGCCGGCCTGGTCGCGCGTCGCCCGGTGCTGGCGTGGTTGCGCGGCCGCACCGGCCGCACCGGCCGCACCTCCGCCCCGTCCGCTACGCCATGAACCGCGTTCGCGAAGATGAACCGCGGTGCGGCCGCACCGCAGCACCGTCTGCGACGCCGTGAAGCGCGTTCGCGAAGATGAACCGCGATATACGGCGGTTCATCTTCGCGAACGCGGTTCTTCGGCGAGGTGCGTAGCGGCGGGCAGCGCGGCGTCAGGTGACGAAGAGCGCGGCGCGGCGTCAGGCGTCAGGTGTCAGGCGCCGGCGAGCAGCGCGGTGCGGATCGCCGCGACGCCGAGCCGCACCTCGGCGAACGTCGTCGAGAGCGGGGAGAGTCCGATGCGCAGCCCGTCCGGGTTGCGGAAGTCGGGCACGACTCCCTCCTCCCAGAGCGCAGCCACGACGGCACGGAACGCCGGGTGCCGCACCGTCACGTGACCGCCCCGCGACTCGGCTGAGCGCGGCGTCGCGACCTCGACCCCGAGCGGCACCAGCCACGCGTCGACCAGCTCGAAAGCGTAGTCCGTCAGCGCGAGCGACTTGGCGCGGATCGCGTCGATGCCCGCCTCCTCGACCAGCTCGAGCATGTCGCCGAGCGGCAGCATGCCGACGATCGGCGGGGTGCCGCTGATGAACCGCCGGATGCCCGACGCCGGCGTGTAGCCGTCGGCCATCGCGAACACGTCGGCCGCTCCCATCCACCCCTGGATCGGCTGCTCGAGCGACGGCAGCAGATCGCTCCGCGCGTAGAGGAACGCCGGCGCTCCGGGCCCGCCGTTCAGGTACTTGTACGTGCAGCCGACGGCCACGTCGACGCCCCATTCGTCGAGCCGCATCGGCACCACGCCGACCGAATGGCACAGGTCGAACAGCACCAGCGCGCCCACGTCGTGCACGAATCGCGTGATGGCGGGCATGTCGACCAGGTAGCCCGAACGGTACGACACGTGGTTGACGAGCACGACGGCGGTGTCCTGCCCGACCACGTCGGCCAGCAGATCGACCGTGACGCCGAGAGCCGGGTCGACGTGCACCCACCGCACGGTGGCCCCCCGCTCGCGGGCGATGCCCTCGACGACGAAGCGGTCGGTCGGGAACTGGTCGTCGTCGATCACGATCTCGTGCCGATCGGGCCTCGCCGCCAGCATCGCCCGGATCGCCTTGTAGAGCAGCACCGTCGTCGAGTCGCCCACGACCGTCTGCCCGGCGGCGGCTCCGAGCGCCGCCGCCCCGATGCGGTCGCCGAGCTCGGTGGGTCGCGCCATCCACTGCTCGTCCCATGAGCGGATCAGCCGGCTGCCCCAGTCGTGCCGCACGAACGACGCGATCCTCTCGGGCGTGACCCGCAGCGGCCGCCCGAGCGAGTTGCCGTCGAGGTACGAGACGACGTCGCCGTCCGGCGCGAACCGGTCGACGAACCGCGCGAGCGGGTCGGCGGCGTCGAGCTGCTCGGACGGCAGCTCGGGCGTCGGGGGAGCGGTGGCAGGGCCGGGGGTCGAGGAGGCGCGGGTCACGAGGTCTTCTCCAGCAGGGTGTCGGGGGTGATCACGGTGGCGGTGGCCAGCCAGTCGGCGGCGGCGCCGGGGTCGTCGGGTCGGGGCGGCGGCGTCGGGATCCAGGTGGCTCGCGAGGTGCCGCGACCGCTCTCGCCCGCTCCGCCGAGCTGAGCGCCCGCCGTCAGCGCGTGCAGCAGCAGACCGAGGCCGAGCCCGGCCCGCTGCAGGGCCCGCAGCTCGCGCGCGTTGACCCCGACGGGCAGATCGCCGTTGCCGAGGTCGGTGCCGTAGAGCACGTGACCGCCGGCGGCCCGGAACCTCGAGAGGTTCTCGACGGCGATGTCGTGCGCCGCGCCTCCTCGGCCGTGTCCGTGGATGTCGAGGGTGCTGATCCAGCTGGTGCGCGCGGCGAGGCGTTCGACGAGCTCGTCGTCGAGACGCTCGCTGAAGGGGGTGTGCGCGAAGCGGGCCACTCCGGCCGCGAGGGCGCGTCGGGCCTGCCCGACCCCCTGCACGTGAGCGACCGGCACGAGCAGATGCTCGTTGGCGGCGTCGACGATCGCCCGCAGCGTGACGTCGTCGAACACCGGCCCGACGTCGGAGTTGAGGCTGATCTTGACGAACGACGCCCCGAGGTCGCGCATCCGCTCGACCTCGCGTCTCGCGCTCGCGGCGTCGGTCACGACCACGGCCGCGGTGTCGGGCGCCCACCCGGCGCGGCTCGGGTAGCCGGCGGGCGGGCAGAGCAGCCCGCCGGCGACGCGCACCTCGGGCCAGCGGGGGTCGAGGCGCCCGTGCTCGGGCCAGAGCGACGCGGTGTCCGGATCCCAGCCGAGGTCGTCGACCCGGGCGATGCCGCCGGCCGCGAGGGCGAGGGGATCGATCAGCCCGAGGTGCACGTGCGAGTCCGTGAAGGGCGCGAGCAGGGTGCCGGGCAGATGCGGCAGGCCGTCGTGCACAGCGCGGGGCGGACCGAGCAGGTCGATGTCGCCCGAGACGCGCACCACCGAGCGACCCGACCACGCACCCGACCAGGCGTGATCGACCGTGACGAACCGCGCCTCCTGGGTCATGGGTCGACTTTATGCTGCCGCCCGGCGAAGCGGGCGTGTCCGACCGAAGCGGTCGTGGCCGGCGGCCCGCCTCGGCCGGAGTCGCCCGTTCCGCCCGCTCGTCGCGTGCGGGGAGCCCAGGAGGTGCGGTGCCGGCACCGCAGACCCGGCCCGCTCCGCTCCTCAGCGATCGGCGACGCGCATCACCCGCCCGTCGCGGAGGTGCACGACCCGGTCGGCCCGACCCGCCGACGACTCGTGGTGGGTCGCGTGCACGACGGTGGCCCCGCGGGCGACCTCGGCGGCGACCACCTCGGCGACGATGCCCTGCGCGTCGGCGTCGAGCCCCGCCTCCGGCTCGTCGAGCAGCACGAGGTCGGCCTGCTGCGCGAGCGCCTGCGCCAGCAGGGTGCGCTGCCGCTGCCCGCCCGAGAGCTCGCCGAAGGGGCGCGCGGCGAGCGGGCCGAGGCCGAGCCGCTCGAGGGCTCCGTCGACGAGCGCGCGGTCGGTTCGGGTCGGGCGGCGCCAGGCCCCGAGCGAGCGCCATCGGCCCATGCCGACGACGTCGCGCACCGTGACCGGCAGCCGGTCGGGCGCCGCGCTGCGCTGCACCACCCAGGCGATCGACGACACACCCGGCAGGTCCACCGAGCCGCTCGTCGGGAGGTGCGTGCCCGCCAGCACGGCCAGCAGGGTCGACTTGCCCGAGCCGTTGTGCCCCACGAGCGCGGTGACGGCGGCGCGCGGCAGCTCGAGGTCGACCGCGTGCAGTGCGACGCGCCGATCGTCGTGAGCGGCGGTCAGCCCGCGGACGGCCAGGGGCGACGGCGGAGGGGCGGTGGGCGGCGTGCTCATGATCCCCAGCCTATCCATAGTGATAATCGTTTTCATGTACAGTCGTCGATCGTGACCTGGTTGACCGATCCCCTCAGCGCCTCCTTCGTGCTCCGAGCCCTGCTCGGCGGCGTGCTCGTCGCCGCCATCTGCGGCGTCGTCGGCACCTGGGTCGTGCTGCGCGGCATGGCGTTCCTCGGCGAGGCGATGGCCCACGGCATGCTGCCGGGCGTCGCGCTCGCCGCGCTGCTCGGCCTGCCCGTCGTCGTCGGCGCGGCCGTCAGCGCCCTCGTGATGAGCGTCGGCGTGGGCGTCGTCGAGCGGCGGGCGAAGATCGGGGCCGACACCGCGATCGGGCTGCTCTTCGTGGGCATGCTCTCGCTCGGCGTCGTCATCGTGTCGCGCTCGCGGACCTTCGCCACCGACGTCACCTCCATCCTCTTCGGCGACGTGCTCGCCATCTCGACGAGCGACCTGCTGCTGATGACCGGCGCCCTGGTGCTCGTCGTGCTGGTGGCCGCCGTGCTGCACCGCCCCTTCGTGGCCCTCGCGTTCGACGAGCGCCTCGCCTCGACCCTCGGTCTCCGACCCCGCCTCGCCCGGGTGGCGCTGGTCGGGCTCGTGACGATCGCCGTCGTGGCGTCGTACGGGGCCGTCGGGTCGCTGCTCGTCGTCGCCCTGCTGCTCGCCCCGGCCGTCGCCGCCGGGCACTGGGTGCGCCGGGTGCCCTCGACCATGCTGCTCGCGACCGCGTTCGGATCGCTCGCGGCCCTCGTCGGGCTGCTCGTCTCCTGGCACGCCGGGACGGCCGCCGGGGCCTCGATCGCCGGCGTGGCCGTCGCGCTCGTGCCGCTCTCGGCCGTCGTCCGCCGCCTCGTCTCCGCCGTCGCGGTCCGCCCGGGAGCGACCCCTCCTCCCGGCGAGGCACCCTCCGCCCCCGTCGGCCCCTCGACCTCCGCCCCCGTCGGCACGCCGACCTCCGCCCCCGTCGGCACGCCGACCCGTCCGAAAGGCCTCCGTGCACCCGAACGACCCCTCGTCTGACCCGACCCGGCGCCCCCTTCGCCGAACCCGTCCGCTCGCGCTCGTCGCCGCGACCGCCGCGACGCTCGTCGTCCTCACGGCCTGCAGCGCCCCCGGCTCGTCGTCCGGCTCCGACACCGGCTCCGACGACGCCGCGCCGACCGACGCCTCGACCCCGCACGGCTACGTCGAGGGAGCGAGCGAGGGCAGCGAACCGCAGCTCCGACTCGCCACGATCGACCCCGAGGGCCGCGTCGACCTGCTCGACCTGCTCACCGGCGACGACGAGACCGTGGCCGAGCTGGAGCCGGCCGACGGTCTCTCGACCGACGGACGGTTCGTGTTCGCGACCCGCGCCTCCGGAACGGTCGACGTCGTCGACACCGGGGTCTGGACCGTCGACCACGGCGACCACTCGCACTACTACCGCGCCGAGGCGCGACAGGTCGGCTCGATCGAGGCGACGGCAGGGGCAGCCGAGGAGGCGCGGGTCGTTCCGGGCGCGGATCTCACCACCGTGCGGTTCCCGGCCTCGGGGGAGCAGATCGTGCTCGACACCGAGGCGCTGGGCGCCGGCGAGATCGACGAGGTGGCCCGCTTCGACGGCGCCGGCACCGGTGCCCTCGGCGGCGAGGGCGTGCTCGTGCCGTTCGGCGACTCGCTGCTGTCGAGCACCGTGGCCGATCTCGGGCCGGACGTCGTCGCGGTGCTCGACCGCGAGGGGCGACCCGTCGACGGGGCCGAGGCCGAGTGCGTGGACCCGCGCGGCAGCATCGAGACCCGGGTGGGCGTCGTGATCGGCTGCGCCGACGGGGCCCTGCTCGCCACGACGGGCGAGGCCGCGGCCGATGCCGGCGACGGCGAGGGGGCTACCGGCGAGGGGTCGGGCGAGGCCGACGCCGATGCGGACGCCGCAGACGCCGCGGCCTCCGCTCCGGTCGTGTTCGAGCGCATCCCGTACCCCGAGGCCGTCGCGGCCGACGAGCGCGCCGTCGCCTTCGACGGACGTCGCGGCCGACCGACCGTCGCGGCGGTCGCGGGCGACCGGGGCGCCTGGCTGCTCGACACCCGCGAGCGCAGCTGGTCGCTCGTCGAGACCCCCGCGCCGCTCGTACGCGTGTCGGCCGTCGACGACTCCGACGGCCACGTCGTCGGGCTCGACGCCTTGGGGCGCGTCGTCGTGCTCACCCGCGACGACGGGGTCGTCGCGACCACGGACCCCCTGCTGCCCTCCACCGTCGCAGACGACACCGCCCTGGCCGGCGTCTCGCTCTCGGTCGACGCCAGCCGCGCCTACCTGAACGGCCCGCTCGAGGGCGCCGTCTTCGAGATCGACTACGCCGACGGCGGCCGGGTGTCGCGCACCTTCGACCACGTCGACGCGCCGTCCTTCGCCGCGGAGACCGGCCGATGAGGGCGGCTCGGACGACCGCGCGCGCCACCGCCGCGACCGCCACCGCCAGGAGGGTCGCCCGCACGACCGCCGCAGCCACCGCGACGATGCTCGCGATCGGCCTGCTCGCCGGCTGCGCGACGCCGGCCGCCGATCGCCCGCTCGTGGTGGTGACGACGAACATCCTCGGCGACGTCGTGGGCGAGCTCGTCGGCGACCAGGTCGAGGTGATGACGTTGATGCGCCCGAACGCCGACCCGCACTCGTTCGAGATCTCGGCGCAGGAGGCCGCCCGCATCCGCACGGCCGACCTCGTCGTCAGCAACGGGCTGGGTCTCGAGGAGGGTCTGCAGCAGCACGTCGACGCAGCTGCCGCCGACGGCGTGCCGACCGTCGAGGCCGGCGACCTGATCGATCCGCTGGTGTACGCCGACGGCGACGCCGAGGGGCTCGACGACCCGCACTTCTGGACGGATCCGACCCGCATGGTCGACGTCGTCGCGGGGGTGACCGAGGCCCTCGAGGCCGAGCTCGGCGACGACGTCGACGTCACCGCTCTCGAGGCCGCCGCCGACCGCTACACGACCGAGCTCGAGACCCTCGACGCCGAGATGACCACCGCGTTCGAGGGCATCCCCGAGGGCCAGCGCGCCCTCGTGACGAATCACCACGTCTTCGGCTACCTCGCCGAGCGCTACGACTTCGACGTGATCGGAGCGGTCGTGCCGAGCGGGACGACCCTCGCCGCGCCGAGCGCCTCCGACCTCGACGACCTCGTGACGGCGATCGACCGCACCGGTGTGCGCGCGATCTTCGCCGACTCGTCGCAGCCCGACCGCCTCGCCCGGGTGCTGGCCGACGAGGCGGGGGTCGACGTCGCCGTCGTCGACCTCTTCACCGAGTCGCTCAGCGAACCCGGCGAGGGCGCCGAGACCTACCTCCAGATGATGCGCACGAACACGGAGCGCATCGCCACCGGCCTGTCGCCGTGACGCCTGGCGTCCGGGCGACCGGCCCCCACCGAAAGGAACACATGAATCACCTCCTCGACCGCAGGGGACCGCGCCGCGTGCGCCGCGCCTCCTTCGCCCTCGCCGCCGTCGCCTCGTCGGCGCTGCTGCTCACCGCCTGCTCGTCGGGCTCCGGCCCGGCGGCGGACGACCCGTCGACGACCGCGGGCGCCGAGGTCGACTCGGCCCAGCCGCGCATCGCCCTCACCTACGACGGCGGCCTCTACGTGCTCGACGGCGCGACCCTCGAGACCGAGGCCGACATCGACCTCGCGGGCTTCAACCGGCTGAACCCGGCCGGAGACGGTCGCCACGTGCTGGTCTCGACTGCGGGCGGTTGGCAGGTGCTCGACACCGGCGCCTGGACCACCGCCGACGGCGCGCACCGCGTCGCCGACCCCGAGCTGACCGACCTCGTCTTCGAGGGCGACACCCCCGGGCACGTCGTGCGGCACGAGGGCCGGACGATCCTCTTCGCCGACGGCACGGGCGACACCACGGTCTTCGACTCCGCCGATCTGCTCGACACGAGCGGCGGTCTGCCCGAGACCGAGACGATCTCCTCGCCGGAGGCGCACCACGGCGTCTCGATCGAGCTCGCCGACGGCACCCTGCTGACCACGATCGGCACCCCCGACGAGCGCACCGGCGTGCGGGCGCTCGACGCCGACCGCACCGAGATCGCCCGCAGCGAGGACTGCCCGTCCGTCCACGGCGAGGGCACCGCGGCCGACGAGCGCGTCGTCTTCGGCTGCACCGACGGCGTGCTGGTCTACGACGACGGGGCGTTCACCAAGATCGACGCCCCCGACGCCTACGGCCGCACCGGCAACGCGTACGTCACCGACACGTCGCCCATCGCGGTCGGCGACTACAACGACGACCCCGACGCCGAGGGCTACGAGCTGCACCGACTCGTGCTGACCGACACCGAGGCGAAGACCGCGACGGTCGTCGACCTGCCCGACGGCGTCGAGTACACCTGGCGCGACGTCGCCCGCGGCCCCGACGACGAGATCGTCGTGCTCGGCACCGACGGCGCACTGCACGTGCTCGACGAGACCACGGGGGCCGAGACCGCCTCGTACCCGGTGATCGACCCGTGGGAGGGCCCGGCCGAGTGGCAGGACGCCCACCCGGCGCTCATCGTGCAGGGCGGCACCGCCTACGTGACCGACACGGCCGCGTCGTCGATCCACGCGGTCGACGTCGCCACCGGCGAGGTGCTCGCCACGACCGAGCTGCCCGAGGTCCCGAACGAGATCGCGGTGGTCACCGGCTGATCATCAGCGGCATCGCGACGCGAGCGAGGCACCGCAGGCAGCGGTGTCCCGCTCGCGTCGTCGTGCCCGCCGACCGGTGGCGGGCGGGTTCGGAGCCGAGGAGGCGCGGTGCCGGCCGGTCAGCCGGGCAGCACCGCGCGGCTGCAGCGGGCGACGTACGGCACCCGCACGAGGGCGAGCCCCCGGGTGTCGGGGTGGGTGTCGAGCAGATGCTCGACCCGGGCGAGCAGCTCGGCGCGCTCGCCGGGCGACAGCGTGATGACGTAGCTGCGCGAGGCGATCATGTCGAGGAAGTCGGCGCGCTCCATCTCGTGCACCCACGCGACGTCGTGCCGCTCGATCGGGCCGAACGGCGCACCCACGGGTGGGGCGTCCGACTGCATGTCACGCTCGCGCGGCTGCCGCATCACGCGGCTGAGCTCGGCCACCCAGGGCACGCTCTCGTCGCGGATGTTCCAGATCAGCGCGAGCGTCCCGCCGGGGCGGAGCACCCGGGCGACCTCGGGCACGGCCCGTGCCGGGTCGACCCAGTGCCAGGCCTGCGCCACGAACACGGCGTCGACCGAGTCGTCGTCGAGCGGCATCGACTCGGCCGACCCGGCGACCGACGTCGCCGCGGGCACGACCCGTTCGAGCTGCTGCCGCATGCCCTCCGACGGCTCGACGGCGGTGACCGCCGGCACCCGGCCGAGCAGCACGCGGGTCAGCTTGCCGGTGCCCGCACCGAGGTCGACGACGTGACAGGCGCCGCTCGGGAGGAGCCACTCGACGGCCTCCGTCGGGTACGACGGTCGGCCGCGCTCGTACACGTCGGCGGCGAGGCCGAACGACGCGGCGAGATCGGAATCGGGATTGGCCGGGTCGAACCCGTGCTCGAGTGGTTGATGCGTCACCGGCTCACTGTCGCACGACTCATTGCGTCACAGTGCGACTGTTACGCCGCATGGAGGGGGAGCATGTATCGGATGACGCCTCCACCGACGCCTCCCCTGGCCCCTTCGCTGGCCCGTCCGCAGCCGCTCCGCGTGGTCGCCGTGTCGGGCACCCTCAGCACGCCGTCCAAGACCGACGCCCTGGTCGACGCCATCCTCGACGAGCTCGCCGAGGTGCTGCCGATCGAGCGCCACGTCATCCGGGTGAGCGAGCTCGGGCCGCTCTTCGCCGGCGCCCTCACCCGCGACCAGCTCGACGAACGCGTCGAGCGCGAGCTCCGCGCCATCGAGTCCGCCGACCTGCTGATCGCCGCCTCGCCCGTCTACCGCGCCTCCTTCACCGGTCTGTTCAAGCACCTCTTCGACTTCGTCGAGCAGTACGCCCTCGTCGACGTGCCCGTGCTGCTGGCCGCGACCGGCGGCAGCGAGCGGCACGCGCTGATCCTCGAGCACTCGCTGCGACCGCTGTTCGGGTTCTTCCAGGCGCTGACCCTGCCGCTCGGCGTCTACGCCCACGCGAGCGACTTCACCGACCGGCGCGTCACCGCCCCGCTGCTGCAGGAGCGGATCCGCAACGCCATCGCGCGCGGGCTGCCCCTGATCCGGTCGAGCATCTCAGAGAAGCAGCGCATCGAACGCGAGCTGCTCGGCGAGCGGGACGACGACGTCGCGCCCGAGCTCGAGGGAGCCGCGGCGACGCCGACCCGGCTGTACAGCTGAGACGCGGGCGGCGCCCGGCCGACCGGTATCGTCGCAGCATGACCGATTCGCCCACGCCCCGTGACGCGGGGGTCGCCCGCGCCGAGCTCCGAGACGACGAGGCGAAGCGTCTGCTCGGCATGCTGGCCCCCGGGGCGCTGCCCCTCCGCGCGCAGCAGTGGGTGGCCGACGGGCTCGACGACCCGTCGGTGACGGCCCTCGCCGACGCGTTGACCCGTACCGACGAACAGCGCACCGAGCTGCTCGCCGAGGCGGCCGCGACGCTGGGGCTGGGCTTCGCGTCGGTCAAGGCGGCGCGGGCGTACCACGGTGAGCGTCTCGTGGCGTCGATGACGGCGGCCTCCGCCCCCGCCGACGCGCTCGGCATGGCGAACGGCTTCACCGACACCATCGAGGAGTCGGTGCGCGACAGCATCTCGCGGCTGTTCCGCCCCCGCGGCTGAATCGCCGAGACCCCACGAGAACGCAGAGACCCCCGTGCGCGCACGGGGGTCTCGTCGATTCCGTGGGGTCTCGCGAAGCGCAGGAGGCGCGGTGCCGGTCGGACCGGCGCCGCGCCTCCTCGGTGACGACCGCGGGGATTACGCCTTGCCGACCTCGAACTCGACGACGGCCCACGACAGGGCGGGCAGGGTCAGCCGCGCCGAGCCCCCGTCGACGGTGACGCCCTCGAGCGGCACCAGGCCGACGGCGTCCTGCGCCTGCTCGGTGTTCGAGGTGAAGCGGTCGCCGCCCTCGGGCACCGTGAGCAGCTCGGCGCGCGTGACGCGTGCGCCCGAGAACCCGCGCAGGGCGAGCTCGACGTCCGCCGCCTCGTCCAGACCGCGGTTCGCGAGGAAGAACGCGACGCGCCCGGTCTCCTCGTCGTAGGTCGAGCTGACGTCGACCAGGTCGGCGTCGCCGTACTTCGCCGTGTCGACCTTGTCGCTCGTGACGAGCGTGCGGAGGATCTGACCCGACGCGAGCGCCGCCATGCGGGCGAACGGCCAGAAGATCGTCTGACGCCAGGCCGGCCCGCCCTGCTCGCTGCGGATCGGCGCGATGACGTTCACCAGCTGCGCCTGGTTCGCGATCTTCACCCGGTCGCCGTGGCGCAGCAGCGAGTTGAGGAACGTGCCGACCACGACGGCGTCGGTGACGTTGTACTGGTCTTCGATCAGGCGAGGGTGCTCGACCCAGCCCTTCGAGACGTTGTGCGGCTGGTCGTCGGTGTCGAGGCCGGTCTGGTACCAGACGTTCCACTCGTCGAACGAGATGTCGACCTGCTTGCTGTGCTTGCCGGCCGCCTTGACGCCGTCGATGGTCGAGACGACCTCCTCGATGAAGGCGTCCATGTCGACCGCGGTCGCGAGGAAGCTCTTCGCGTCGCCGTCGTGCTCCTGGTAGTAGGCGTGCATCGAGACGTACTCGACCTCGTCGTAGGCGTGGGTCAGCACCTCGTGCTCCCAGGCGCCGAAGGTGGGCATGCCGCGACCCGAGCTGCCGACGGCGACGAGCTCGATGGTCGGGTCGACGAACTTCATCGCCTTGGCGGCCTCCTGCGCCAGGCGCCCGTACTCGGTGGCCGTCTTGTGGCCGATCTGCCACGGGCCGTCCAGCTCGTTGCCGAGGCACCAGAGCTTGATGTCGAACGGATCCTTCGCCCCGTTGGCGATGCGGCGGTCGCTGAGGGCGGTGCCGCCGGGGTGGTTCGCGTACTCGACGAGCTCGCGGGCGGCGTCGACGCCGCGGGTGCCGAGGTTCACGGCCTCCATGACCTCGGTGCCGGCCAGCTTCGACCACTCGACGAACTCGTGCAGGCCGAAGGCGTTCGTCTCGACGGTGTGCCACGCGCCGTCGAGTCGGCGGGGGCGCTGGTCGACCGGGCCGACGCCGTCCTCCCAGTTGTAGCCGGAGACGAAGTTGCCGCCGGGGTAGCGGATCACGGTGGCGCCGAGCTCCTTGGTCAGCTCGAGGACGTCGTGGCGGAAGCCGCTCTCGTCGGCGGTGGCGTGACCGGGCTCGTAGATGCCGGTGTAGACGCAGCGGCCCATGTGCTCGACGAACGAGCCGAAGATGCGGCGGGGGACCTCGCCGATCGTGAACTCGCGGTCGACGGTGATGCGGGCGGTGGACATGGGACTCCTCAGGAGGTCGTGGCGTGCGATGACGTGTGTGCGGTGTCGTGGTCGGAGAGGGATGGGGGAGGCGCGGGTCGGGTGGTCACTGCCCCCCGAAGCCGGTGGTCGAGATGCCCTTGATGATCTGCCGCTGGAAGAACAGGAACACCAGGATGAGCGGCAGCGCGGCCAGGATCGCCGACGCCATGTTCTGGGCGTACTGGATGCCGTAGGCGCTCTCGATGGTCTGCAGCCCGACCGGCAGCGTGAGCAGGGCGGAGTCGTTCGTGACGATGAACGGCCAGAGGAAGTTGTTCCACGCGCCGATGAACACGAAGATCGACACGGCGCCGAGGATGGGCCGCGACAGCGGCAGCAGGATGGTGAAGAACACCCGGATCCGGCCGGCGCCGTCGACGCGGGCCGCGTCTTCGAGCTCGATGGGCACCTGGTCGAAGAACTTCTTGAGCACGAAGACCATGGCCGGCGCGATGGCCTGCGGCAGGATCACGCCCCAGTACGTGTCGACCATGTTGAAGGCGAGCATCTGGTAGAACAGCGGCACGATCAGCACCTGCGGCGGGATGATGATCGACGCGATGGTCGCGACGTAGAGCCACTTCTTGCCGGCGAAGTCGAGACGCGAGAACGCGTAGGCCACGAGCGCCGAGGTCGCGACGACGATCACGGTGATGACGATCGACGTCAGCAGGCTGTTGAAGAGCCAGACGGGGATGTTGCCCTCGGTCAGCACCGCGCGGTAGGCGTCGAGGGTGAAGCCCCCGGCCGGCAGCCAGGTCTGCGGTGTCGCTGCGGCGTCGGCCTCGCTCTTGAACGAGGTCGACAGCGACCAGAGGAACGGCAGCAGCCAGAGCACGGCGAGCACGATCAGGACGATCACGCTGGCGACGGCGAGCGGGCCGAACCGGCGCTGACCCGGCTTGTGCGGACGCGGGGCCCGGTCGGCGGTGGGGGCGCGGAGTCCGCTGCCCGGGGCGACGGCGGGGGCGGTCATCGCTGGGCTCCTTTCCGGCGCTGCGCGGCGATGGCGAACTGCGCGACCGAGATGACGATGATCAGGGCGAAGAAGATGTACGAGATGGCCGACGAGTAGCCGAACCGGTAGCCGGTGAACCCGGTGTCGAAGATGTACTGCACGGCCGAGCGGGTGCTGCCCGCCGGGCCGCCGGTGGTCATCTGGTAGATCTGGTCGAAGACCTTCAGCGAGGCGAGGATCTGCAGGATGACGATCAGACCGGTGGTCGGGCCGAGCTGGGGGATGGTGATCGACAGCAGCGAGCGCCACCGACCGGCGCCGTCGAGCGATGCGGCCTCGTACTGCTGGTCGGGGATGTTCTGCAGCGCGGCCAGATACAGCAGGAAGTTGAAGCCGACCGTCCACCACACGGTGGTCGCGACGACCGCGATCATGGCCGTGCTGGGGTCTTGCAGCCAGGCAGGCTGCGGCAGCCCGAGCGTCGCGAGCACGTTGTTGATCGGCCCCAGCGTGGGGCTGTAGAGCTGGATCCAGAAAAGCGAGACGACGGTCGACGCCAGCAGATACGGCAGGAAGAAGCTCAGCCGCCAGAGCCACTGACCGGGCAGGCCCGTGTTGACGAGCAGTGCCAGCAGCAGGGCGACGACGACGAGCGGGATCGTGCTCAGCACGGTGAACCACAGAGTGTTCGCCATCGAGCGCCACATGTCGCCGTCGGCGAAGGCCTCGGCGTAGTTGGCGACGCCGATCAGCTCGCCGCCCGAGCCCGTGAGGCTCTGCCCGGTGAAGCTGAGGTACAGCCCGTGGATGACGGGCCAGACCAGGAACAGCCCGAAGAGGATCGCGAACGGCGCCGCGAACCCCCAGCCGATCCGGTTGTCTTTGTGGGCCCCGGGCTTCAGGCGCGAGCCGGTCCGCACCCGTGCGGGTGCCGCCGATCGCGTCGTGCCCGGCGCGGCCGCGGGGGCCTTGACCGTCGTGCTGGTCACAGGTCGACTCCTTCGTCGTCGTGCGTCGTGGGGTGCTGCGGTGCCGGGTGCGACGACCGCTGGAGCCGCGCCTCCTGGAGGGCCTGGGCCGAGGAGGAGCGGGTGGGCCCGGTCACACCGGTGCCGGTCGCGAGAGCTGCGTGTTCACGCGGGCGACGAACGCGCGCATGCCCGCGGCGGCGTCGTTCTTCGACAGGATCACGGACTGCACCGTGTCGAGGAAGTACGTCTGGAAGTCGGACCCCGAGCCGCTGAACCAGGCGGGCGGGTCGTAGTTGAGGTACTCGGCCGCCTCGGCGTAGTTGGCCTGCGGCTGCAGCTCGGCGTAGGCCGCGCTGTCGACGACCGGTCCGTACGCCGGGATGTGACCGGCCTCGGCCCACGAGATGGAGTCCTTCAGGATGGTCGAGACCATCTTGTAGACGTCCTCTCGCTTCACCTCGTCGACCTCGCCCTGTCGGGGCAGCACGAACGAGTGCGAGTCGGCGTAGACGGCGGGCGTGCCGAACAGGGTCGGGATGATGCTCGCGTCGAACGGGATGCCGGCCTTCTGGGCGCTGGGCACCTCCCACACGCCGGTGAAGAGCATGCCGCTGTCGCCGCTGACGAACTCGGCGATGCCCGACTGGATGTCGCTCGCGGTGGCCATCGCCGTGCCGTCGGTCATCTTCTGCATGAACTCGAGAGCGGTGACGGCGGCCGCCTCGTCGTACTCGACCGTTCCGCCCTCGGTGAGCACCATGTCGGCGCCCTGCTGCTTGTAGAACGTGTAGAACATGCGCCACAGCTGGGCGCCGTCATTGAGGTAGCCCCACGAGGCGCCGTGCTTGCCGGTGACCGCCTGCATGGCGTTGGCGACCTCGAGGAACTGCTCGGGGCTCGTGATCTCGACCAGGCGCCCGTCGCTGCCGAGGGCCCCGGCCTTCTCGGCGATCTCGGTGTTGTACAGGAGGATGAACGGGTGCGAGTCGAGGGCGACCGAGAAGAGCTCGTCGCCGCTGAAGCCGGCCTTCCAGACGGCGGGGGCGAAGTCCTGCTCGCGCACGCCGTACGAGGCGAGCTTCTCGACGTCCCACGGGTCGAGCAGTCCGCCGGGGGCGTAGCCGGGCACGCGGGATGCGTGCATGATCGCGACGTCGGGGGCGCGGCCGCCGGCCGAGGCCATGGCGAGCTTCGTGTAGTACGGCGTGCCCCAGGCGAGCACCGTCTGGGTGGCCTTGAACTCGGGGTTCTGGGCGTTGGCCTCGTCGACGAGGGCGGACATCTTGATGCCGTCGCCCCCGCTCAGCAGATGCCAGAAGCTGAGGCTCGCGACACCGCCGGAGCCGGCCGTCACCCCGGTCGAGCAGCCGGCGAGACCGCCGACGGCGAAGGCGCCGCCCAGCAGGGCCGCACCGCCGACCAGCAGATTGCGGCGGCTGAGGCTGCGGGGCGCGGATGTCTCGCTCGGTGTGCCGGGCGTCGTGGAACGTGGGGTCATCGGGTTCACTCCTTTGTGAGTCGTCGACTGCCGACAGCATTACATCGTTGTAATGCAAACGCAAGGGCTTTCTCCGGCGTCGTCGCGGAGTGGCCCGTGGGGTGGGACGCGAGGAGGCGCGGGCCGGGTGCGACCCGACCCGCGCCTCCTCGGCGGACGTGACGCCTACGGCGTGGGCATGCCGCCGTCGACGTGCAGCGTCTCGCCGACGACGTAGCTCGACTCGCCCGACGCGAGGAACACGTAGGCGGGGGCGAGCTCGGCCGGCTGGCCCCAGCGGCCGAGGGCCGTCTGGCTGCCGACGTCGGGCAGCGCGTCGGACGGCTGACCGCCCGCGGGCTGCAGCGGGGTCCAGATCGGGCCGGGCGCGACCGCGTTGACGCGGATGCCCTTCGGCGCGAGCTGCATGGCGAGACCCTTCGAGAAGGTGTTGATCGCGGCCTTCGTCGAGGCGTAGTCGACGAGCATCGGGGCCGGCTGGTACGCCTGGATCGACGTCGTGTTGATGATCGTCGAGCCGGGGGCGAGGTGCGGCAGCGCGGCCTTGGTGATCCAGAACATGGCGTACACGTTGGTCTTGTAGGTGTCGTCGAAGTTCTGGTCGTCGAGGTCGGCGAAGTCCTCGACGTGCTGCTGCTTGCCGGCGTTGTTCACGAGGATGTCGAGGCCGCCGAGCGCGTCGACGGTCTTCTGCACGATGTCGAGGCACACCTCGCGGCTCTTGATGTCGCCGGGCAGGGCGACGGCCTTGCGGCCGGCGGCCTCGATGAGGGCGACGATCCGCTGGGCGTCCTCCTCCTCTTCGGCGAGGTAGCTGATGGCGACGTCGGCGCCTTCGCGGGCGTAGGCGATGGCGACGGCCGCGCCGATGCCCGAGTCGCCGCCGGTGACGAGAGCCTTGCGGCCCTCGAGGCGGCCCGAGCCGCGGTAGGTCTCCTCGCCGTGGTCGGCGGGCGAGCTGAGCTCCTCGTCGGTGCCGGCGCCCTCGAGGTACTGGGCCTTCGGGGTGATGTCGGCGAACTTCTTGGTGGGGTCTTCGAATGCGTACTGGTCTGCAGACATGGTGGAGCCTCTCGATCTCGGCAGGGGAGGTCCGACGGTAGGCCTCGCCGCGCCTCCTCGTGAGGGGGCCGCTGGAGAACGGCCGTCGTCTATCCCGACGACGAACGGAATGACAGGAGGCGCGGGCGGCCCGGGCGGTCGACCCGCCGGTCAGCGGCGTGCAGCCGTGCTCGCCCTCGCGACGATCGTGTGCGGGATGATCACGAGCTCGGTCGGCCGGTCGCGCTCGGCGATGCGGGCGGCCAGCAGCTCGAGGGTGCGTTCGGCGAACAGCCGCTTGTCGAGGGCCACGGTGGTGAGCGGCGGCAGCACGAAGCGGCCGTCGGCGATGTCGTCGAACCCGGCGACCGACACGTCGCCCGGCACGCGGAGGCCCGCCGACCAGAGCGCGTGCACGGCGCCGATGGCCAGCGAGTCGGTGAAGCAGAAGAGCGCGTCGGGCGCGTCGTGCCGGGCGAGGGCCTCGGTCACGGCGGCGGAGGCGGCGGCGGGCGACCACGCGTCGCACGACCAGCGCAGGCCCTCGTCGACCGCGAGGCCGGCGGCGGCCATGGCCTCGGACCAGCCCTGGGTGCGGGCGCGCGCCGTCGCCGTGTCGAAGTCGCGACCCGAGCTGCCGAGCACGGCGATGCGGCGATGGCCGAGCCCGATCAGGTGCTCGGTCATGTCGCGGGCCGCGGCGACGCTGTCGACGCGCACCTGGTCGACGAGGGTCTGCTCGACCTCGCCGATCACGACGAGCGGGGGCAGGCTCTCGGTGCCGACGATGGCGCTCTCGTCGAGGCTGGTCGGGTTGAGCACGAGACCGTCGACGAGGTGCTCCTTGCCGCGCAGCAGCAGCTCGCCCTCGCGTTCGGGGCGCGTGCCGGTCTGCTCGAGCTGCACCGCCCAGCCGCGCTCGTGCGCGACCTCGACGAACCAGTGCGACATCTCGGCGCTGTACGGCGTGGTCAGGTCGGGGAACGCCAGGGCGATCGACCCGGTTCGTCCGTTGCGGAGCCCCCGGGCGCTGAGGTTCGGCACGTAGTCGAGCTCGGCCAGCGCCTGCTCGACGCGCTCGCGGGTCTCGGGTCGCACGAACACGACGCCGTTGATGACGTTCGAGACGGTCTTCGGCGACACCCCGGCGAGTGCCGCCACGTCCTTCACCGTCGCGCGCATGCGCCAAGGCTAGTCGCGGCCACGAGACCCCGGGAACGCGCTGAGACCCCGGCGCGCGCGGCGGGGTCTCAGCGGATGAGCGGGGTCTCGGCGTCGGAGCTGCTCAGGCGGAGGCGAGCACCTTCACGATGCGCTGCAGCGAGACGCTCTCGCTCGGCCGCAGGTCTTGAGTGAACAGGCTGAGGCGGAACTCCTCGAGCATCCACCGCGCGCGGGCGAGTGCAGGAGGCGCGGTGTCGGGCAGAGGGAACGTCCCGCCCGCGGTCTCGTACCGCTCGGTCGCCTGCTGCACCTCGCTCAGCCAGACGCGGTCGCGCTGCGGGTTCTCGAGCAGCTTCGTCGTGCGCCGGGTGATGCCGACGAGGTACACCGGCACGCGCTGCAGCTGCTGCAGCCCGGTCGCCGAGACGAAGCCGGGGTGGACGAGCCGATCGCGCTGCTGGCGCATGTCGGTCAGCGCCGCGAGGAGGTTCATCGACGTCGCGCCCTTGAGGGCCTTGTCGGCGTCGCGGGCGGCCGTCAGGGTGCGCGCCACCAGCGAGACGGTCTGGAACATCTGGTCCATCACGGCGCTCGAGACGCGGTCGCGGGCCGAGAGGAACTCCTTCTTCGTCATCACCATGCCGTCGGGCTTCACCCGGAACAGGACGTCGTCGACGACCGCGACGAGGCAGTCCGCGAAGAGCGCCGCCGTGTTCTGGTACGGACTCGTCGCGAGGATCAGCTTCTCGGGGCTCGTCAGGTGCTGCTGCACGTAGGCGATCGGCGACGGGGTCGCGAGCATCAGCAGACGCCGCACGCCCTTCGGCGTCGCCTGCGCCTGGTCGACCGGCGTCGCCATCAGCGTGATCGAGACCGAGTCGCCGTGGTCGACCAGCGCCGGGTACGCGCGGATCACCGTGTCGCCGTGCCGGGTGTCGACCACGGCGGGCAGCTCGTCGAAGTCCCACGAGGTGATGCCGGTGCGCTCGAGGGAGTTCGCGGGGCGCTGGCCGGCGTCGGCGACCCGCCCCGCGCCTCCTCGGCCTCCGCGACCGCGGGCGTCGCGACCGCCGCCTTGCGTGACGCGCGCGACGCTGTCGCGGGTGGCGTCGCGCAGTCGGTGCTGCAGGGCGCCCAGGTCTTTGTCGCTGCCGACCTCGCGACCGCGGTCGTCGACCACGGCGTACGACACCCGGAGGTGCGCGGGCACGCGGTCGAGGTCGAAGTCGTCGACCGCGACGGGGGTGTAGGTGAGCCTCTTGATGACCGCCGCGAGGGTCGCCGTGAACGGCTCGGCGGTGTCGGCTGGGGGAGCGTCGGGCAGCTCGTCGGTGATCTTCTTCGCCCAGTCGGCCGCGGGCACGACGTTCTTCCGGATCTGCTTCGGCAGCGACTTGATCAGCGAGGTCACCAGCTCGTCGCGGAGACCCGGCACCTGCCAGTCGAACCCGACCGGACGGAGGCGCGGCAGCAGCGGCAGGGGCACGACCACCGTCACGCCGTCGTCGTCGGCGCCGGGCTCGAACCGGTAGCGCAGCGTCAGCGTCTGGTCGCCCTGCTGCCAGGTGCTGGGGAACCCCTGCTCGTCGACGTCGGGCTCGTCGTCGCCGAGCAGGTCGGCCGCCGTCATGGTCAGCAGGTCGGGGGTGTCCTTCTGGGCCCTGCGCCACCAGCCCTCGAAGTCGCGGGTGCTGAACACGTCGGCCGGGATCCGCCGCTGGAAGAACTCGAACGCCGCGTCGCCGTCGACGAGGATGTCGCGGCGGCGGGTGCGTTCCTCCACCTCGGTCAGCTCGCGGATCAGCAGCTCGTTCTTGCGCTCGAACGCCTGCTGGGACTCCCAGTCGCCCTCGACGAGAGCGTGCCGGATGAACAGCTCACGCGCGTAGGCCGGGTCGATGCGCGAGAACTGCACGCGCCTCCTCGGCACGATCGGCACGCCGTAGAGCGTGACCCGCTCGTAGGCGACGACGGCGCCCTGCTTCTTCTCCCAGTGCGGCTCGCCGTAGCTGCGCTTCACGAGGTCGAGGGCGAGCGGCTCGGCCCACGCGGGGTCGATGGCGCCGTTGACCCGCGCGAACAGGCGGCTCGTCTCGACCAGCTCGGCGCTCATGATCGCCGCGGGCTGCTTCTTCGCGAGCGCGCTGCCCGGGAACACCACGAAACGCGACTGCCGCGCCCCGACGTAGTCCTTCTTCTGCGGGTCGAACAGGCCGATCTGGCTGAGCAGACCGGCGAGCAGGCTGCGGTGCACCCCGTCGGGGTTCGTGCTGCGCTCGCCGATGTGCAGACCGAGGGGGCGGGAGGCGCGCGACAGCTGCCTGTACACGTCTTGCCATTCGCGGATCCGCAGGTAGTTGAGGAACTCGTCGCGGCAGAGGCGCTTGAAGGCGTTGCCGCTGAGCTCTTTCTGCTTGTCTTCGAGGTGGTTCCAGAGGTTCAGCAGGGTCATGAAGTCGCCGGCCGGGTCGCGGAACCGGGCGTGCTTCTCGTCGGCCTGGGCGCGTCTCTCGAGCGGGCGCTCGCGAGGGTCCTGGATGCTGAGGGCCGCGACGATGGCGAGCACCTCGCGGGTCGTGCCGTGCGTCTTCGACTCGACGACCATGCGGGCGAGGCGCGGGTCGATCGGCAGCCGGGTCAGCTGCTTGCCGATGCGGGTGATGTTGCCGCCCTGGGTGACGGCGCCGAGCTCGCGGAGGAGGTCGAGACCGTCTTTGATGCCGCGGGAGTCGGGCGGCTGGAGGAAGGGGAAGGCCGCGATGTCGCCGAGGTCGAGCGAGATCATCTGCAGGATGACCGCGGCGAGGTTCGTGCGGAGGATCTCGGGCTCGGTGTACTCGGGGCGCTTCTCGAAGTCCGTCTCGCTGTAGAGGCGGATCGCGATGCCGCTGCTCGTGCGGCCCGAGCGACCGGAGCGCTGGTTGGCGCTGGCCTGCGAGATGGCCTCGATCGGGAGGCGCTGCACCTTGGCGCGGGTCGAGTAGCGGCTGATGCGGGCGGTGCCGGCGTCGATCACGTACTTGATGCCGGGCACGGTGAGGCTGGTCTCGGCGACGTTCGTGGCGAGGACGATGCGGCGGCGGGTGCCCGCGGTGGCGCTGGGCTGGAAGACGCGGTGCTGATCGGCGGCGCTGAGGCGGCCGTAGAGCGGCAGCACCTCGGTGTGCGGCAGGTTGCGGCCGCGGATGCTCTCTTCGGCGTCGCGGATCTCGTTCTCGCCGCTGAGGAACACCAGCACGTCGCCGGTGCTCTCGCGGGCGAGCTCGTCGAGGCCCTCGTTGATGCCCTGCAGGTAGTCCTTGTCGTCGGCGCGCTGTCTGCGGTCGCCGGTCCGCGCCTCCTGCCGGTCGTCGTCAGGGTCGGTGTCGCCGTCGTCGTCGCCCGTGGTCTCGTCGGCGACGAGCGGGCGGTAGCGGACCTCGACCGGGTAGGTGCGGCCCGAGACCTCGACGATGGGGGCGTCGCCGAAGTGCTTCGAGAACGACTGCGGGTCGATGGTCGCGCTCGTGATGATGAGCTTGAGGTCGGGGCGGCGGGGGAGGAGCTGCTTGAGGTACCCGAGGAGGAAGTCGATGGTGAGGCTGCGCTCGTGGGCCTCGTCGATGATGATCGTGTCGTACCGGGTGAGGTCGCGGTCGAAGTGGATCTCGTTCAGCAGGATGCCGTCGGTCATCAGCTTGATCTGCGTGTCGGCGCCGACCTTGTCGGTGAAGCGGACCTGGTAGCCGACGACACCGCCGACCTCGTCGCCGAGCTCTTCGGCGATGCGCTCGCTGATCGTGCGGGCGGCGATGCGGCGGGGCTGCGTGTGGCCGATCTTCGTGCGGCCGAGCTCGAGGCAGATCTTCGGCAGCTGCGTCGTCTTGCCCGAGCCGGTGGCGCCGGCGACGATGACGACCTGGTTGTCGCGGATCGCGGCGGCGATGTCGTCGCGCCTCTGGCTGACCGGCAGCTCGGGCGGGTACGTGATGGTGGGGATCATGGGCGTTCCAGCTTAAGCGCTCACGGGCCCTCCCCTGGTGCCGGGGGCCGGTCGTCCTCCACAGGGGCGCCCCCGCCGAGGAGGCGCGGGTCGATGGACCCCGGGTGGGGGTCTGGCGAGGCGGCGTACTATCCTGCGAGCATTACTCGTCAACGGAGACGGAGAACACCCGAACATGAGCACCCCCTCTCGCGCGACCGCGTCGGTCGCCGCGATCCTGGCCGAATCGGCCACCCGATTCGCCGACGACATCGCCGTCATCGTGGGAGCCGAGCGCACCTCCTACGCCCAGCTCTGGCAGCAGACCCTCGCCTACGCGGGCGCACTCCGCGCCAAGGGCGTGCACGAGGGCGACCGCGTCGCCATGCTCGTGCCCAACGTCGCCGACTTCCCCCGCGTCTACTACGCGACGCTCGCCCTCGGCGCCGTCGCGGTCCCCGTCCACGCGCTGCTCAAACGGCACGAGATCGAGTACGTGCTGCGCGACAGCGGCGCGACGATCCTGGTCTGCGCGGCCCCGCTGCTCGCCGAGGGCGCCGCCGGCGCCTCCCTGGCCGGCGTCGACGTCGTCACGGTGCTCGCCCCGGGCACCTCCGTCGACCCGCACGGCACCGGGCACGACCGGCTCGAGGCGCTCGCCGAGGCCGCCGAGCCCCTCGACACGTACGTGCCCCGCGACCCGTTCGACACCGCGACGATCCTCTACACGAGCGGCACGACCGGTCAGCCGAAGGGCGCCGAGGGGTCGCACTTCGCCCTGATCGAGCAGGTCAACACGAACCTGATGAGCACCTTCGACATGCGGCGCGGCGACGTGCTGCTCGGCGCGCTCCCGCTGTTCCACACCTTCGGTCAGACCTGCACCATGAACACCGGGCTGCGCGCGGGCGCGACGATCGTCATGCTGCCGCGCTTCGACGGCGACGCGGCCCTCGCCGCCATGGTCGAGCACGACTGCGCGATCTTCATGGGCGTCCCGACGATGTACATGGCCCTGCTCGACGCGGCCACGCGCTCGGAGGGCAGACCGCGCCTCCGCTACGCCGTCTCGGGCGGCGCCTCGCTGCCCCTGGCCGTCCTCGAGCGCTTCGAGCAGGTCTTCGGCGCTCCACTGCACGAGGGGTACGGGCTGACCGAGACGTCGCCCGTCGCGACCTTCAACCACGTCGGCCGCACCCCGCGGCCCGGCACCATCGGCACGCCGATCTGGGGTGTCGACGTCGAGATCGCCGACCCCGCCGTCACCGACTCGATCGCCCTGCTGCCGCACGGCGAGATCGGCGAGCTGGTGATCCGCGGCCACAACCTGATGAACGGCTACCTGAACCGGCCCGAGGACACCGCCGAGGCGATCGTCGACGGCTGGTTCCGCACCGGCGACCTCGGCACCAAGGACGACGACGGCTACCTCACGATCGTCGACCGCACGAAGGACATGATCATCCGCAACGGCTACAACGTGTACCCCCGCCAGGTCGAGGAGGTGCTGGCCAAGCACCCCGACGTGACCATGGCGGCGGTCTTCGGCGTGCCGCACGAGATGCACGGTCAGGAGATCGAGGCGGCCGTCGTGCTGCGCGAGGGCGCCACGGTCGAGCCCGCCGAGCTCGTCACCTTCGTCTCCGACGCGATCGCGGCGTACAAGTTCCCGCGCGTGGTGCACGTCGTCGACTCCCTGCCGCTCGGCCCGAGCGGCAAGATCCTCAAGCGGGCGCTCGTCGAGCGGTTCGGCGTGGCGGAGCCGACCCGCGCCTCCTGAGGACGACCGGCGCCTCGTGAGCCGACCCGTGCCTCCTGAGGGCGACCCGCGCCTCCTGAGGGCGACGGCCGTCGCGCGATGCGGCCCGTCGCGCCTAGAGTCGAGGGCGTGATGCTCAACGACGTGCACGTCCACCGTTCCGACGACCCGCTCGCCCGGGCCGACGAGCTGGCCGCGAAGCTGGCCGCAGTCGCCCTCGACCCCGTGGCCGTCGACGCCGACGTCGTCGACATGGTCGTCAACCGGGTCATCGACAACGCCGCCGTCTCGGCTGCCAGTCTCGGCCGGGCCCCCGTGGCGGCCGCCCGAGCGCAGGCCGCGGCGCGTCTGCAGACCCCCGCCGATGGCCGAGGAGGCGCGGGTCGACCGGGCACCGCCGATCGCGGTCGCGAGGGCGCCACCGTCGTCGGCCTCGACCCGGCGACCCGCGTGCAGCCCGAGTGGGCGGCGTGGGCGAACGGCGTGGCCGTGCGCGAGCTCGACTTCCACGACACGTTCCTCGCCGCCGAGTACTCGCACCCGGGCGACAACATCCCGCCGGTGCTCGCCGTGGCCCAGCACGTCGGCGCGACGGGCGAGCAGCTGGTGCGCGGTCTGGCCGCCGGCTACGAGCTGCAGATCGACCTCGTCAAGGCGATCAGCCTGCACGCCCACAAGATCGACCACGTCGCGCACCTCGGCCCGAGCGCCGCGGGCGGCATCGGCGCGCTGCTCGGACTGGACGCCGAGACGACGGCTCAGGCGATCGCGCAGGCCCTGCACACCACCACGGCGACGCGTCAGTCGCGCAAGGGCCTCATCTCGACCTGGAAGGCCTACGCCCCGGCATTCGCCGGCAAGCAGGCCGTCGTGGCCGTCGACCGGGCGCTGCGCGGGCAGACGAGCCCCAGCCCGATCTACGAGGGCGAGGACGGCGTCATCGCCTGGCTGCTCGACGGCCCCGACGCGCACTACCGGGTGCCGCTGCCCGGCCCCGGCGAGTCGAAGCGCGCCATCCTCGACAGCTACACGAAGGAGCACAGCGCCGAGTACCAGGCGCAGGCCTGGATCGACCTCGCCCGCCGACTCGGTCGCGAGCACCCCGAGCTGCGCGACCCCGCCGCCGTCGAGTCGATCGTGCTGCACACCAGTCACCACACGCACGTCGTGATCGGCTCGGGCGCGGGCGATCCGCAGAAGTACGACCCGACCGCCAGCCGCGAGACGCTCGACCACTCGATCCCGTACATCGTCGCCGTCGCCCTCCAGGACGGCGAGTGGCACCACGAGCGCAGCTACGCGCCCGAGCGCGCCGCACGCCCTGACACGGTCGCCCTCTGGCGTCGCATCACCACCGCGGAGGACGCCGAGTGGACCCGCCGGTACCACTCGATCGACCCCGCCGAGAAGGCCTTCGGCGGTCGCCTCGAGGTCACGTTCGTCGACGGCCGCCGTCTCGTCGACGAGATCGCCGTCGCGGACGCCCACCCGCTCGGCGCCCGGCCCTTCGGTCGCGACGACTACGTGCGGAAGTTCCGCACCCTCGCCGACGGGGTGCTCGACCCGGCCGAGATCGAGAGGTTCCTCGACGTGGCGCAGCGCCTCCCCGAGCTGCGGGCCGGCGAGCTGCAGGCCCTCACCCTCGCCGCGCCTCCCGGGTCGCTCCGATCGACCGACGAGGCCCTGCCCGACGGGCTGTTCTGATGACGGGCTGTTCTGATGCGGGAGCCGATCTGATGCTGGAGTCCCTCTGATGCTGTACTCGACGCTGACCCCGGCCGAGAAGCGCCGCCGCCTCCGGGCGCGACTCGACGACACCGACGAGCTGCTGCGCCTCCCCGGCGCCTTCAACCCGCTGAGCGCGCGCCTGATCGAGCAGAAGGGCTTCGAGGGCGTCTACGTCTCGGGGGCCGTCGTCAGCGCTGATCTCGGGCTGCCCGACATCGGCCTCACGACCCTGACCGAGGTGGCCCAGCGGGCGCACCAGATCGCCCGGATGACCGATCTGCCGACCCTCGTCGACGCCGACACGGGTTTCGGCGAGCCGATGAACGTCGCCCGCACCGTGCAGACGATGGAGGACGCCGGGGTCGCCGGTCTGCACATCGAGGACCAGGTCAACCCCAAGCGCTGCGGTCATCTCGACGGCAAGGCGGTGGTCGACCTCGACACCGCGCTGAAGCGGATCCGTGCCGCGGCCGACGGGCGACGCGACCCCGATCTGCTGATCATGGCGCGCACCGACGTGCGGGCGATCGACGGGCTGGCGGCGGCCGTCGACCGGGCGAAGGCGCTCGTCGACGCGGGCGCCGACGCGGTGTTCCCCGAGGCGATGACCGGTCTCGACGAGTTCGAGGCGATCGCCCGGGCCGTCGACGTGCCCGTGCTGGCCAACATGACGGAGTTCGGCAAGGGACGCCTGCACACGGCCGACGAGCTGCGCGACGCCGGCGTGCGGATCGTCATCTACCCCGTGACGCTGCTGCGGCTCGCCATGGGCGCGGCGGCCCGCGGGCTCGACGAGATCGACTCGGCGGGGACCCAGGAGGCGCTGCTCGATTCCATGCAGCACCGCACCGATCTCTACGACCTGATCGACTACCGGGGCTACTCGGCGTTCGACTCGGGCGTCTTCGACTTCACCGTGGAGCGCTGACCGCGCCTCGCACGCACACCCGATCACGAAGGAGTGACCATGACCGACACCATCACGACCGACCCGCCCGTCGAGCTGCACAAGGGGCTCGCCGGCGTCGTCGTCGATCGCACCGCGGTCTCGAAGGTCGACGCGGCGAGCAACTCGCTGCTCTACCGGGGGTACCCCGTGCAGCAGCTCGCCGCCGAGCGCGACATCGAGGACGTCGCCTACCTGCTGCTGCACGGCGAACTGCCGACCGCCGCCGAACGGGCCGCCTTCGACGCCGAGCTGCGGGCAGCCCGCCCGCTGGCACCGGGCCTCCTGCACGTGATCGATCTCATCCCGACGTCGGCGCACCCGATGGACGTCGTGCGGACCGCCGTCAGCGCCATCGGCGCGGCCCAGCCCGAGCCGAGCACCGCGCCGGGCGAGTACGACGCCGCCGCGACGCGACGACTCGCCACCCGCCTGTTCGCCGTGCTGCCCGCCGTCATCGCCTACGACCAGCGCCGCCGCCACGATCTGCCCCCGATCGCCCCGCGCGACGACCTCGGCTACAGCGCCGACTTCCTCCACCAGGTGTTCGGACGCGAGGCCGACCCGCTCGACGTCGACGCCTTCGACACGTCGATGGTGCTCTACGCCGAGCACTCGTTCAACGCCTCGACGTTCACGGCGCGGGTGATCGCCTCGACGCTCTCCGATCTGCACTCGTCGGTGGTCGGCGCCATCGGCGCCCTGAAGGGGCCGCTGCACGGCGGCGCGAACGAGGCGGCCCTCGAGCTGCTGGCCCGGGTGACCGACGCCGGGGGCGCCGCGGGCGCGGGCGCCTGGCTCGACGGGGCGTTCGCCCGGCACGAGAAGATCATGGGCTTCGGTCACCGGGTGTACAAGAACGGCGACAGCCGGGTGCCGACCATGGAGGAGGCGCTGGCCGGCCTCGTCGACCGGGCCCGCGCCTCCGGAGACGACCGCGTCGGCGACCTCGCCGCGACCTACGAGGCGCTCGCCGCCGGAGTGCTCGAACGGAAGAACCTGAAGCCGAACGTCGACTACCCGTCGGGGCTGGCCTACCACCTGATGGGCTTCGACACGTCGGTGTTCACGCCGCTGTTCGTCGCCGCACGGGTGCTCGGCTGGAGCGCCCACGTGATCGAGCAGCGCGAGGCGAACTCGCTGATCAGGCCGCTGAGCCACTACGACGGGGTCGAGCTGCGCGACGTGCCGCCCCGCGGCTGAACCACGGGACGTCGCCGCCGCCTACCGTGGGCGGCATGACCAACCGCCTCGCCGACGCCGTCAGCCCGTACCTCCGCTCGCACGCCGAGAACCCCGTCGACTGGCGGCCGTGGGGGCCCGAGGCCTTCGCCGAGGCCGCCCGTCGCGACGTGCCCGTGCTCGTCTCGATCGGCTACTCGACCTGCCACTGGTGCCATGTGATGGCGCGCGAGAGCTTCTCCGACCCCGTGCTGGCCGCGGCGCTGAACGACCGGTTCGTCGCGGTCAAGGTCGATCGCGAAGAGCACCCCGACGTCGACTCGAGCTACCTCGCCGCCGCGTCGGCCTTCACGCCGAGTCTCGGCTGGCCGCTCACCGCCTTCGCGACCCCTGAGGGGCGCGTCTTCTACGCGGGTACGTACTACCCGCCGACCCCGGTCGGCGAGCATCCGGCGTTCGGCCAGGTGCTCGACGCGGTCACCGAGGCGTGGCGCGATCGGCGCGGCGAGGTGGAGGCGACCGGCCGGGCGGTCCAGGAGGCGCTGGTCGGCCGAGCCGCGCCTCCTGCGGTCGTCGACGGGGTCGTCTCGCCGACCGCGGGGCCGGCGTCGATCGCACTCCCCACGACGGAGGCCCTGCGGTCGGCGGCCGGTCGGCTCGTCCCGTTCGAGGACACCGAGCACGGCGGGCTGGGCGGGGCGCCGAAATTCCCCACCGCGCCGCTGCAACTCGCGCTGCTGACGCTCGGGGCCGGGGGAGACCCGGCGGCCGCGGGGCTCGCGTCGCGCACGCTGCGGGCCATGGCGGCGTCGCCCCTCCGCGACGCCGTCGAGGGCGGGTTCTTCCGGTACTCGACGCGACACGACTGGGCCGACCCGCACTACGAGCGGATGCTCTACGACAACGCGCTGCTGCTGACGGCGTATTCGCGGGCGGCGGTGCTCGAGGGCGGCGCCGGGTCGCGCGAGGCGGGTGCTGCCGGTGCCGCGGCGGGCATCGGTTCGCGCGAGGCGGCCGAGGGCGTCGCGACGTTCCTGCTCGAATGGCTGCGCACCGCGCGCGGCGGCTTCGGGTCGGCGCAGGACAGCGAGAGCACGATCGACGGCCGCCGCGTCGAGGGCGGCTACTACCTGCTCGACGCGGCCGGGCGGGCCCGGCACGAGGCGCCGCCCGTCGACGACAAGGTCCTCACCGGCTGGAACGGCCTCGCCGTCGCCGCACTGGCTGAGGCGGGGTGGCGACTCGATCACCCCGAGTGGATCGCCGCCGCACGCGGAGCGGCCGACCTGCTGCTCGCCGAGCACGTCACGGCGGAGGGGCGACTGCTGCGCGCCTCCACGTCGTCCGGGGTGTCGAGCGCGTCGGCCGCCCTCGAGGACTACGGGATGCTCGCCGAGGGTCTGCTGCAGCTCGCCCTCGCGACCGGGGAGCCGCGCTACGCCGTCGAGGCGCGACGGCTCGTCGACCTGTGCCTCGACGCGGGGCGGGGCGGCGGAGGAGGCGCGGGTGCGGCGGGTGCCGATCGCCCGGTGTTCGCGGCTCCCGGCGGGGGCGACCCCGTGCTGCAGGCGCAGGGGACGGCGCTCGTGACCGACCCGTCGGAGGGCGCGTACCCCTCGGGTGTCGCGTCGCTCGCGACGGCGGCGTCGACCCTGCATCGCCTCACCGGGGAGGCGCGCTACCGGACCGCCGCGGAGCTCGCGCTGGCCCCCGCCGCCGCCGCTGCCGTCGACTCGCCGTCGGCGTACGGCACGACGTTCGGCCTGCTGGCCGACCTCGCCGCGGGGGCGACGCAGGTCGTGGTCGTGGTGCCCGACGCGGCTGCCGATACGGGTGCTGGCACGGAGGTACGCGCACTCGCGGCGCGGGTCAGGAGCGAGGTCGCACCCGGGCTCGTGGTGGCCGTCGTCGACGACTCCTCGGCGCGGGCCTTCGCCGAGGCCGGGTTCGAGCTCTTCGCCGGACGCCGCTCGACGCCCGGGCCCGAGACGGCGCTCGCGACGGCCTACGTCTGCCGCGACTTCGTCTGCCGGCTGCCCGTGACCGACGTCGCATCGCTCGACCGCGAACTCGCACAGGCCTGACATGACGCGACGTGCCCGGGACCCGTCGTGTTCGGCGGTGTCTCGGGCACGTCGTGATCAGGGGCCGTGCCGGTGCGGCCGCTGCTGCTGTTGCCGCTGCTGCTGCCGCTGAGGAGGGTTCCCTACGGGCGCGGCTTCGGCGGGCCGGGCTTGGGGTGACCGGGGATCGAGTCGCCCGAGAGATTCAGATCGGCCGGGTCGACCTCGATGTCGCCGACGTCGTCCGGTCCGCCCTCGCCGGGGAGGCTCTTGATCGCGTCGAGGTCGGTGTCGTCGTCGACGGCGGGGGAGTCGGCCGTGGTCGACCGCTGCATCTCGGCCGTCGTCTTCTCGCTGCGCGGGAAGTCCGCCGTCGGGTCGTCATTCTCCGTCGTGCCGTCGGCGGCCGGCGACGTGCTGCCGGTCGAGTCGCTGCTCGAGTCGCCGGCCTGCGTGTCGCTGGCTTGGTCGGCGCCGGGCTGGGCGCCGTTGGGCTGGGTGTCGTGCTCGTCATCGTGCATGCGCGGCACCGTACGCCGTGGAGGTGCGCGCGACATGTGCGCCCGATCGGTCGAGCACCGGGTCGCGGGCCGCGTCAGGCGGCGAGCGACTCGAGCGGGGTGTCGGCGTCGGCCGACCACTCGTTCAGCGAACCGTCGTACAGGGCGACGTTGCGCTCGCCGATCAGCGTCAGAGCGAAGGCGTCGGCGCTCGCGTCGATGCCGGCCCCGCAGTAGACGACGACACGGTCTGCGCTCGCCACCGGGGCGAACACGGTTTCGATGACGCGCTCGGGGCGGAACTGGCGGTCGGCGTCGACGACGCGGTCGACCGGCACGGAGACGCTCGTGGGGATGTGCCCGAGTCTCGGGCGCCGCCCCTCGGCACCGGCGAACTCGGCCGCCGGTGACGCGCAGACGAGCGCCGCCTTCTCGTCGCCGGCCACCACGCGCTCGACGAACGCCTTGTCGACCCAGAGATCGGGTCGCTCGCTCGCCTCGAACAGCGCGGGCTCGGGCTCGACGTGCCCGCGCTCGACGGGCCGCCGCTCGTCGCGCCAGACGGAGGCGCCGCCGTCGAGCACCGCCACGTCGTCGTACCCGTACGCCCGGAAGAGCCACCAGAGACGGCAGGCCCACTCGCTGTGCGCGTCGTCGTAGACGACCACGGTCGTCTCGTTCGAGATGCCGAGCGCGCCGGCGGCGTCTTCGAAGCGCGACCGGCCGGGGCGGGTGAACGGCAGATGCGCGTCGGCGTCGCTGAAGTCGCGGATGAGGTCGGCGAACACGGCACCGGGCACGTGGCCGGCCCGGTGACCCTCGCGACCCGTTATGTAGCGGCCCGTCGGGGTGCCGTCGACACCCGCCACGGGCCGGACGGTGGTGTCGACCACGACCATGTCGTCGGCGCCCAGGTGGTCGGCGAGCCACTGGGTCGAGACGAGAGGCGAGGTCAGCACGGGAGGCATGGCCCCCACGGTAGCCACCACGACCGACATCCGGCAGGAGGCGGGCAACACGGCGTCACGCGCCGCCCGCCCGCCCGGCGCGTCAGCGGCCGGTCTTCTTGGCTGAGATGACGCCGGTGTCGAAGCCCATGAGGTTGAGCCCGCCGTGGAACCGCGCGTGCTCGACCTTGATGCAGCGGTCCATGACGACCGTCAGCCCCTGCTCTTCGGCGTACCGCGCGGCCTCCTCGTTGTAGATGCCGAGCTGCACCCAGATCGTCTTCGCACCGCTCGCGAGCACGTCGTCGACGACCGAGGGGATGTCGCTCGCCTTGCGGAACACGTCGACGATGTCGGGCACCTCGGGCAGCGACGCGAGGTCGGGGTAGGCCTTCTGCCCGAGGATCGTGTCGGCGTTCGGGTTGACGAAGTACACCCGCAGGTCGCTCGACTGCTGCAGGTAGGTGCCGACGAAGTAGCTCGAGCGCGCGGGGTTCGGCGACGCCCCGACGATGGCGACGCTCGACGCCCCGCGGAGGATCGCCTGACGCTCACGCGCCCCCGGCCCGACCCAGGTCCGCTGCGACTTCAGGAGCTTCGCCAGAGGCGACGACGCCGGCAGCTCGCAGGTCAGGCCGTTGGTCAGCTGCGTGGTGACGGTCTCGGCGGTGGGTGCTGAGGTCATGGCGGGTCACTCGCCCTTCGTCGCGGCGCTGAGCGCCTGGTCGAGGTCGTGGACGATGTCGTCCGGGTCTTCGATGCCGACGCTGATGCGCACCGACCCCGGCAGCACCCCCGCATCGACGAGCTGCTGCTCGCTCAGCTGGGCGTGCGTGGTCGAGCCCGGGTGGATGACGAGGGTCTTCGCGTCGCCGATGTTGGCGAGGTGGCTGGCCAGCTCGACCGACTCGATGAAGGTCCGCCCGGCGGCGCGCCCGCCCTTGAGCTCGAAGGTGAACACCGAGCCGGGCCCCTCCGGCAGGTACTTCGCCGCCCGGTCGTGGTGCGGGTGATCGGGCAGACCGGCCCAGCGCACCCGCTCGATGCGCGGGTCGGCGTCGAGCCACTCGGCGACGTGACGGGCGTTCTCGACGTGGGCGCGCATCCGGAACGGCAGGGTCTCGACGCCCTGGGCGAGCAGCCAGGCCGAGTGCGGTGCGAGGGCGGGGCCGATGTCGCGCAGCTGCTCGGCGCGGAGGCGGGTCAGGAACGCGTACTCGCCGAAGTTGCCCGACCAGTTCAGCCCGCCGTAGCTCGGCACGGGCTGGTCGAACAACGGGAACCGCTCGGTGTCCCACGCGAAGCGCCCCGACTCGACGACGACGCCGCCGAGCGTGGTGCCGTGCCCGCCGAGGAACTTCGTCGCCGAGTGGATGACGACGTCGGCGCCCCACTCGATGGGGCGGTTCAGGTACGGGGTCGAGATGGTCGAGTCGACGATCAGCGGCACGCCGGCCGCGTGCGCGACCTCGGCGAGACCCTCGAGGTCGGCGATCTCGCCCGACGGGTTCGCGACCGTCTCGACGAACACGAGCTTCGTCTCGGGACGGATCGCGGCGGCGTAGTCGGCCGGGTCGCTCGACTGGACGAACGTCGTCTCGACGCCGAACCGGCGGAGGGTCACGTCGAGCTGGGTGATCGAGCCCCCGTAGAGGTTCGCGCTCGCGACGATGTGGTCGCCGGCCCCGGCGAGCGAGGCGAAGGTGATGAACTGCGCGCTGAGTCCGCTCGACGTCGCGACGGCGCCCAGGCCGCCCTCGAGGCTGGCGATGCGCTCTTCGAACGAGGCCGTGGTCGGGTTCGCGAGACGGCTGTAGATGTTGCCGTACTTCTGCAGGGCGAACCGCGCCGCGGCGTCCTCCGTGTCGTCGAACACGAACGCGCTCGACTGGTAGATGGGGAGGGCCCGCGAGCCCGTCACCGCATCGGGGATGTTGCCCGCGTGGATCGCCCGCGTGCGGAAGCCGTACTCACGATCTGCCATGCGCCAACGCTAGCCGCTGGTCGTCACGGGGCGACCGGGGAGGTAACAGAACTACACATGCCGACCCGCGCCTCCTGAGCCGAGGAGGCGCGGTGTCACTTCCAGCTGGGGATCCAGTAGTGGATGCGGATGAACTCCCAGTCGGCCAGCTGCGCCGTCCACAGCGGGTAGAAGAAGACGGTCGCCGCCACGGCGGCCACGAGCACGATGGCCGTCACGGCGATGCCGCTGCGCCGGCGGTCGATGTGATCGGTGCGCCGCCCGAGGACGATGCCGAGAACCGCGGCGAGCCCGAGCACGAGGTAGGGCTCGAACGCGATCGTGTAGAACTGGAAGACCGTGCGGTCGGAGAAGGCCAGCCAGGGCAGGTAGCCGGCCGCGACGCCGACGAGGATCGCCCCGTAGCGCCACTCGCGATGGCGGACGACCCGGTAGACCAGGTAGAGACAGGCCGCCACGGCCGCGTACCAGATGACCGGGTTCGCCACCGAGGTGATCGCCTCGCCGCAGCGCGCGACCTCGCAGCCGCCCTGACCCTGGTCGAACCCCTGGTAGTACATGCTCGTCGGCCGCAGCATCAGCAGCCAGGTGAACGGGTTCGCCTGGTACGAGTGCGGGGTGGCGAGCCCGACGTTGAAGGCGTAGACGCCGGCCTCGTAGTGCCAGAAGTTCTGCACCACGTCGGGGACCCACGCGAGCGCGCCCGTCCAGCGCTGCCCGCCCTCTTCGACCCAGCTGCGGTAGTAGCCGCCGCCGGTGACGAACCAGCCCGTCCAGGTGGCGACGTACGCGACGAGGGCGATCGGCACCGTCAGGAGGAAGCTCACGGGGGCCTGCTTCCACAGGGTGCCCGTCAGCCAGAACTCGACCCCCGCACGTCGGCGGGCCAGCACGTCGACGACCACGGTGTAGACGGCGAAGACGGCCAGGAAGTACAGGCCGTTCCACTTGACCCCGGTCGCGAGACCGCAGAGCAGCCCGGCGGCGAGCAGCCACGGACGCGACCAGATCGCCGGGCCCCAGGCAAGATCGCGACCGGCGCCGCGCCTCCTCGTCACCCAGTCGTCGAGTCGGCGCGACGTCCACCGCCGGTCGAGCAGCACCGCTCCGAACGCCAGCAGGCCGAAGAACATCACGAAGTTGTCGAGCAGCGACACCCGCGACATGACGATCGCGTGCCCGTCGATGGCGAGCAGGAACCCGGCGAGGGTGCCGACGAGGGTCGAGCGCAGCAGGAGCGAGCCGATCACGGCGACGAGCGCGACGGCGAGGATCCCGACGACGGCCGTGCTGAGCCGCCAGCCCGCGGGGTCGTCCGGGCCGAGCGCCGCCATGCCCAGGCTGATCAGCCATTTGCCGAGCGGTGGATGGGCCACGAACGACGGGTCGGTCGTGAAGCCGTCGGCGCCGCCCGCGGCGAACGTCGCGTCGTAGTCGGCGGGCCAGGCGGCCTCGTAGCCGAGGTTGTGCAGCGTCCACGCGTCTTTGACGTAGTAGGTCTCGTCGAAGACCAGCGAGCCGGGCCGGCCGAGGTGCCAGAGCCGCAGCACCGCCGCGAGCAGGGTGACGGCGATCGGGCCGCCCCACGCCCAGGCCCGACGACGCGCGGGCGTCGAGAGCAGGCGACCCCACCAGGCGTCGAGGCGGGTCATCGCGGGCGGGCCCTGGTGCGTCGACGAGGCGGCGTGAGCGGGCGTCGGGGAGTCGACCCGCGCCTCCTCGGCGTCCCGACCGTCGACCCGCGCCTCGACCCGTGCCTCGACGAGCGCGTCGGAGGCGCGCTCGGGCGGGGTCGTCATCGGGCCATCGTAATGAGCGACGGGGCTCCCGGGGGACAATGGTCGGGTGATCGTGCTCGCCGCCACCCCCATCGGAAACCTCGGCGACGCCTCGCGACGCCTCATCGAGACGCTGTCGAACGCCGAGGTGGTCGCTGCGGAGGACACCCGCACGGCGATCCACCTGATGCGCGCCCTCGGCGTCGAGAACCGCCCGCGGCTGATCGCCCTGCACGAGCACAACGAGCGCGAGAAGGCGGGCGAGGTCGTCGAGCTGGCCCGCACCGCCGACGTGGTCGTGCTGACCGACGCCGGCATGCCCGCGATCAGCGACCCCGGGTTCCCCCTCGTCGAGGCCGCTGCCGCCGCGGGCGTGACCGTCACGGCGATCCCCGGCCCGTCGGCCGTGCTCACCGCGCTCGCCGTCTCGGGCCTGCCCACCGACCGGTTCAGCTTCGAGGGGTTCCTGCCCCGCAAGCAGGGCGACCGCCTGCGGGTGCTCGGTGCGCTCGCCGACGAGCGCCGCACGATGGTCTTCTTCGAATCGCCCCACCGTCTCACCGACTCGCTCGCCGATCTCGCCACCGCGATGGGCGCCGACCGTCGCGCCGTGGTCTGCCGCGAGCTGACGAAGATGCACGAGGAGGTGCGGCGCGGCACCGCCGCCGAACTCGCCTCCTGGGCCGCGGAGGGTGTGCGCGGCGAGATCTGCATCGTCGTCGAGGGGGCGCCCGAGCGGGTCGTCGACCTCGCGGCCGGGCTGGCGCAGGTGCAGGCGCTCGTCGCCGACGGCGTCCGCCTGAAAGAGGCCACCACCGACGTCGCGGCGGCCACGGGTCTCTCGCGCCGCGACCTGTACCAGGCCGCGCTCGCCGCCCGCCCGCCGCGCCCCGCGCCCGGTGCCGCCCCCGGGCCCGATCGCCCGTAGGCGGCCCCGCTCGCCCGCCACCCCCTGACCGCTCGCCCCCTGCCCGCGCGCGGTCCTGGGACGGTTCGGCGGGTTCCCGTCATCGGTGGCGGGTCAGCGCTGACCCGCCACTGGTGACACGAACCCGCCGCACCGACTCCGCGCACTCGTCAACCTCGATCCACGCGTGGCGCGCGAGTGCCCTGCATCATCGACTCGAAGGCGGCCCGTCGCCAGACCCGGTCCCAGGTGGGGCGGCGGAAGTCGAAACCCTGCTCTCGGAGATCGTCTTCACGCTGCTTCTCCCTCCACAGCTCGTCTCCGGTCAGGAGTCCGGCCACGGGACCGTACTTGAACCGGCCGTCCGCCTCCACGACGAGTCGCTGGTCGTCGAAGAGGCAGTCGACGAAGGCGTTTCCGCCACGGAGGAGGGGCAGTCTCACCTGCTGTCTCGGTCGCACCCAGCCGCCTTCGAAGAGCCGGACTTGGAGAATCGACTCGAGGGGAGACTCCGACAGCGGGGTCGCCAGGTCGAGTCCTGCCCCTGCGCGCCGCGCCGAAGGGTGCGTTCGTCGTGGTGCCCACTCGTCCCGCAACTCGTCGAGCGTGCAGCTCGCCGTGTGGAGCGAATGATCGAGCATCGGAACCGCCACCACCAGAGGGCTCGTGAGAGCGACGTCGATGAGTGTGCGGGGCAGGGCCGTCACCTGGATGCCCATGATCTCGACCGTCGCGGGAAGGGAACCCGAACGATGGGCCCGGATGGACGCCTCCGATCTGCCGCCGCTCACGTCGGACCGGAGACTGTCGACGCGGGGCGGCAGCCCGCCGACGATCGGGAGGCCGTGCAGCAGAGCCGCCGTCAGATGACTCACCACCAGAGGTCTGGGTCGGGTGAGCGCGACTCCCCGGGTGCGGACCACCGCTCGCCCTCGGTCGTCGAGGAGGTTCCAGTCGTCCATCTCGACGAAGACGGCGGGTGCGATCCGGGCGAGACGACCGGACTCGACGAGGCGGTGCTGCGCGTTCCGATCGCAACCGCGTCTCGTGAGCTGTGCGGTCGTCAGGAGGGTTGTCGTGGCCGGGTCCATCACGGCACCGTGCCGCGCGCCGCCGATGCCGCGGGGCATCGGCGTGGGGTCCCGTGGACGGTTCTCCCGCCGAAGCCGCTGTGGAGGAACGGACTCCAGCCCCCGTGCGGCCCTGTCCAGCCGAGCTCCTCACGGGGCCCGAGCCTGTCCATCGACACGGCTCGGCGGGTNGCGAGCGCACCGAGCCCGCGGCCCGAACCGGCCCCGACCCCCGCGCGGGGGTGCAAGCTCGAAGCACGGCGCGTCTGCACGGGGCGTGCGCGGCAGAGCGAGGAGTACGGCATGAAGGCGGTCCGGTTCGAGAACTACGGCGACATCGACGAGCTGAGGGTCGTCGAGATCGCGAAGCCGCAGGCCGGCCCCGGGCAGGTCGTCGTCGCCGTGAAGGCCGCCGGGCTGAACCCCGGTGAGGCGGCGATCCGGGCGGGCCTGCTGCACGACGTGTTCCCGGCGGCGTTCCCGTCGGGGCAGGGGACCGACTTCGCCGGCATCGTCGACGAGGTCGGCGAGGGCGTCGACGAGTGGTCGCCGGGCGACGAGGTCGCCGGCTGGGCGACCAGGTCGTCGCACGCCGAGTTCGTCGTCGTGCCGAGCGATCAGCTGGTGCGGAAGCCGGACGGCATCGGGTGGGAGACGGCCGGCAGCATCAGCGTCACGGGCCCCACGGCGTTCGCCGCGCTGCGAGCCGTGCAGGCCACCGAGGGCGACACGATCGCCGTCTCGGCAGCAGCCGGCGGCGTCGGCGTGCTCGTCTCGCAGCTGGCCGTGCTCGGCGGTCTCACCGTGATCGGCACGGCGAGCGAGCAGAACCACGACTTCCTCCGCAGTCTCGGCGTCATCCCCGTCGAGTACGGCGAGGGCGTCGTCGAGCGGATCCGCGCGGCCGCGCCGGACGGCGTCGACGCGTTCATCGACTGCTACGGGCACGGGAACGTCGAGTACGCGCTCGAGCTCGGGGTCGCGCCCCAGCGGATCGACACGATCGCCGACTTCGACGCGGTCGAGCGGCACGGGGTGAAGGCCGAGGGCAGTGCCCAGGCCACGACGCAGGCGGTGCTGACCGAGCTGCTGGGGCTGATCTCCGAGGCGAAGATCACGGTGCCCATCGACGGCGTCTTCCCGATCGACGAGGTGAGGAGCGCCTATCGCGACCTGGAGGACGGCCACGCCCGGGGCAAGTACGTGCTCGGCATGGACGTCGTCGAGTACCCGGGCGAGCGCGAGGGCGAGCGGGCCGGGACGGACGAGGGGTCCGACCAGGCGACCTGATCGATCGGGCGACCCGCGCCTCCTCGGCTTCGACGACCGGAGCCGAGGAGGCGCGGGTCGCGTCGCGCCGTCGGTGCCCGCACCTAAGATGGTCCCCATGCCCGCCGGCGACTCCTTCTTCATCGCAACGCCCATCTTCTACGTCAACGACGTGCCGCACATCGGTCACGCGTACACCGAGGTCGCAGCCGACGTGCTCGCCCGGTGGCACCGGCAGCGGGGTGACGACGCCTGGCTGCTGACGGGCACGGACGAGCACGGCCAGAAGATCCTCCGCACGGCCACCAGCAACGGCGTGACCCCGCAGGAGTGGGCCGACAAGCTCGTCACCGAATCCTGGAAGCCCCTCCTCCAGACCGTCGACATCCGCAACGACGACTTCATCCGCACCACCGACGCGCGGCACGAGAAGGGCGTCCAGACCTTCCTGCAGAAGCTCTACGACGACGGCTTCATCTATCAGGGCGAGTTCGAGGGCTTCTACTGCGTCGGCTGCGAAGAGTACAAGCAGCCCGGCGACCTCGTCGACGGCACCGGTCCGTTCGAGGGTCAGCAGGTCTGCGCGATCCACTCGAAGCCGGTCGAGCTGCTCCAAGAGAGCAACTACTTCTTCCGCATGAGCGACTTCGAGCAGCGTCTGCTCGACCTCTACGAGCAGCAGCCCGACTTCGTCCAGCCCGACACGGTCCGCAACGAGATCGTGCAGTTCGTCAAGCAGGGTCTCCGCGACCTCTCGATCTCGCGGCAGAGCTTCGACTGGGGCGTCAAGGTCCCGTGGGACGAGAAGCACGTCGTCTACGTCTGGTTCGACGCGCTGCTCAACTACATCACCGCGATCGGCTACGGCGTCGACGACGACGAGTTCGATCGCCGCTGGCCGGCCGTCCAGCTGGTCGGCAAGGACATCGCGCGGTTCCATGCCGTCATCTGGCCCGCGATGCTCATGGCGGCGGGTCTGCCCGTCCCCAAGAACGTCTTCGGTCACGGCTGGCTGCTGGTCGGCGGCGAGAAGATGTCGAAGTCGAAGCTGACGGGCATCGCCCCGCAGCAGATCACGGACGTCTTCGGCTCCGACGCGTTCCGCTACTACTTCATGCGGGCCATCACCTTCGGTCAAGACGGCAACTTCAGCTGGGAGGACATCTCGGCCCGCTACCAGGCCGAGCTGGCGAACGGCTTCGGCAACCTCGCCTCCCGGGTCGTGGCCATGATCACGCGCTACTTCGACGGCACGGTCCCGCTCGCGGGCGAGCCGACCGAGGCCGACCTGGTCGTCCGCGAGACCGAGGTCCGCGTGACGGCCGCCGCCGACGCGGCGATCGACCGCTTCGCGATCAACGAGGCCCTCTCGTCCATCTGGGAGCTCGTCGACACCCTCAACGGCTACATCACCGAACAAGAGCCCTGGGCGCTGGCCAAAGACGAGACGAAGCGCGAGCGGCTCGCGACGGTGCTGGCCACCTCGCTGCGCGGTCTCGGCACCCTCACCGTGCTGCTCTCGCCATTCATCCCCACCGCCACGACCACGCTGTGGCAGAGCATCGGCCAGGGCGAGCTGACCAGCCAGCCCGTCGACCGAGCACCCGAGTGGTCGAGCGCACCCGAGGTGCTGCCGCTCGCCGCCGGGCTGTTCCCGCGCATCGAGCAGCCGGAGCCCGCGAAGTGAGCGGCCAGGGCGCCGACCCCGCGGGCGACGCGGCCCCCGCGGGCGAGGCGACGCCGATGCACGTCCGGCACCGCGCCTCCACCGAGTCCGGCGGCAAGAAGCGCGACCTCAGCTACCCGGCGCCTCCCAATCCGCTCGTCGTGCCGGTGTACGACAACCACACGCATCTCGAGATCGCCGACGGCCAGGGCGAGCCCGGGGCCGGCGGCGGCCCCCTCGACTACCGGGAGCACCTCGACCGTGCGTCGGCGGTCGGCATCCGCGGTGTCGTGCAGGTCGGCACCGACGTCGAGACCTCACGATGGTCGGCCGAGATCGCGGCCCGCGAACCGCGCGTGCTCGCCGCGGTCGCCCTGCACCCGAACGAGGCCCCGCGCCTCGCCGCCGAGGGCGGCCTCGACGAGGCGCTGGCCGTCATCGACGAGCTCGCCGCGCGACCCCGGGTCCGTGCCATCGGCGAGACCGGGCTCGACTTCTTCCGCACCGGGCCCGAGGGCCGGGCCGCCCAGCTCGACTCGTTCCGAGCGCACATCGAGATCGCCAAGCGGCACGGTCTCGCCCTGCAGATCCACGACCGCGACGCGCACGACGACGTCGTCGACCTGCTGCTCGAGGTGGGCGCCCCCGAGCGCACGGTCTTCCACTGCTTCAGCGGCGGAACCGAGCTCGCGAGCATCCTCACCGAGAACGGCTGGTACGCCTCGTTCTCCGGCACGGTGACCTTCTCGAACGCGCAGCCGCTCCGCGACGCGCTCGTCCAGCTGCCGCGTCACCTGCTGCTGGTCGAGACCGACGCGCCCTATCTCACCCCGGTGCCCTATCGGGGTCGTCCGAACGCGCCGTACCTGGTGCCGTTCACCCTCCGCTCGATGGCCGAGACCATCGGCACCGACGTGTCGATGCTCGCCGCGCAGATCTCGTCGAACACCGAGCTGGTCTACGGCACCTGGGACAGCGAACCGATCACGGTCGACGCCTGATGGCACGGGCGACCCTCCTGGGCCCTGCCGAGATCCGCGATCTCGCCGAGATGCTCGGCATCCAGCCGACCAAGAAGCTCGGTCAGAACTTCGTCCACGACGCCAACACCGTCCGGCGCATCGTCACCGCGTCGGGCGTCTCGGCCGGCACGTCGGTCGTCGAGATCGGTCCCGGTCTCGGCTCGCTCACCCTCGGTCTGCTCGAGGCGGGCAGCTCGGTCGTCGCGGTCGAGATCGACAAGCGTCTCGCCGCCCAGCTGCCGCAGACCGTCGGCATGCTGCAACCGGCCGCCGACCTCACCGTCATCGTCGACGACGCCATGCGGGTCACGACCCTGCCGGTCGCACCGACCCACCTCGTCGCGAACCTGCCCTACAACATCAGCGTGCCGGTGCTGCTGCACTTCCTCGAGCACTTCGACAGCCTGCAGCACGGTCTCGTCATGGTGCAGTCCGAGGTCGGTCTGCGACTGGCCGCCGAGCCCGGGTCCAAGATCTACGGCTCGCCGAGCATCAAGGCCGCCTGGTACGGCGAGTTCCGGGCAGCGGGGCAGGTGAGCCGGCAGGTGTTCTGGCCCGTGCCCAACGTCGACAGCATCCTGGTCGCGTTCGACCGGCGCACCGCCCGTGGCTCCGAGACCGAGCGCCTCGCGGTGTTCGCGCTCGTCGACGCGGCCTTCCAGCAGCGCCGCAAGATGATGCGGCAGTCGCTGTCGTCCCTCTACGGGTCGTCCGCCGCGGCGACCGAGACCCTCGAGCGGGCCGGCATCGCGCCGACCATCCGCGGCGAGCAGCTCACCGTCGACGACTTCCTGGCCATCGCCCGGGCGAGCGACGTCGAGCTGCTGGCCACGTCGCGGGTCGCCGCCGACTGATCCCATGACGCGTCGCACCGACCCACCGGCACGACCCGGGCGGTCGGCGCCGTCGGGGCGGTCCGCACGACCAGGGCGACCGGCGCGATCGGGCCGACCCGCGCCTCCTGCAGGGGTCGACCGGTCCGTCGAGATCAGCGACGCGCGACTCGGCTCGGGCACGGGGCGCAGTGCGGCCGACTGGTTCGCCCTGCTCGACCGGGCCGATGCGGCGCGACTGTCGCACGAGCGCATCGCGCGCCTCCTGATCGACGACCACGAGGTCGCGCCGTGGTGGGCGCAGGTGATCACGGTCCGCTACGAGCAGGGGCGCGGGCTGCCGTCGCCCGGGCTGCAGCCCGACGGCTCGTACGCGGTCGCGATCGGGCGGAGCCTCCGCGGCGAGCCCCTCGAGCTGCTCGAGCTGCTGGTCGATCGGCTCGCGGGCTACGTCGAGGGCGTGCAGGCGACGGTCGTCCGCTCCGCGACCCGGCCGAGCGCAGAGTGGACGCTGTCGAACGGCGACGTGCTCACCGTGGCGGTGTCGCCGTCGACCGGCGGCAAGTGCTCGGTGGCCGTCACGCAGGCCCGTCTTCGGCTGCCCGAACGCGTGCAGCCCGTCCGCGAGGGTCTGGCCCGGGCGCTCGGCGTCATGGTCGATCGCCAGAACTGACTAGGTTGGTGTCATGACGACCGAGGCCGCTCCGACCGTGGTCCACACGCGGGCCCCCGGCAAGATCAACGTGTTCCTCGCCGTCGGCGATCTGCAAGACGACGGGTACCACGAACTCGCCACCGCCTACCAGGCAGTGTCGCTCTACGAAGACGTCCGGGCGCGTCGCGCCGACACCTTCTCGGTGACCGTCACGGGCGGCCCCGCGGTCGACGTGACGGGGGTGCCGACCGACGGCAGCAACCTCGCGATCCGCGCCGCGCGCCTCCTCGCCGCCACCACCGGCTACCGCGGCGGCGTCGATCTGCGCATCGACAAGAACGTCCCGGTCGCCGGTGGCATGGGCGGCGGGTCGGCCGACGCGGCCGCGACGCTCCTCGCCTGCGACACGCTCTGGGGCACCGGCGTCGGCCGAGACGACCTGCTGCACCTCGCGGCCGAGCTCGGCGCCGACGTGCCCTTCGCCTTCGCCGGCGGCACGGCCATCGGCACGGGTCGCGGCGACGAGCTCAGCCCGGCCCTGGCCAAGGGCACCTTCCAGTGGGTGCTCGCCCTCGCCGACTTCGGGCTCTCGACGCCGACGGTCTACCGCGAGCTCGACGAGCACCGCAAGCGGCACTCGGGCGACATCTCGCCCGTCCGCCGCCCCGTCGTCGACGCCGGGGTGCTGCAGGCGCTCCGGGCGGGCGACGCCGGCATGCTCGCCGAGTCGATGCACAACGATCTGCAGGCACCGGCCCTGCACCTCGAGCCCGGTCTGGCCGAGGTGCTCGAGCTCGGCGAGGGCAACGGGGCGCTGGCGGGTCTCGTGTCGGGCTCGGGCCCGACCGTGGCGTTCCTCGCCCCCGACCTCGACGGCGCCCTCGAACTGCAGCTCGCCCTCACCTCGGCGCGACTGTCGGTCGTCCGCGCGACGGGACCGGTGCACGGCGCCCGGGTGGTCTCCGACTAGACGCCGCCCGCGTCAGCGCTCGTAGCGCAGCACGTTCGTGCGCGTCAGGTTCCACTCCTGGTCGAGTCGGAACCCCTTCGACGCCAGCTGCTCGGTGACGCGGGGCCGCCAGTCCTGGCGGTCGCTCGTGATCAGCCAGACGACGTCGAGGTCGTCGGTGCGGTCCAGCACGTCGCCGAGGGGGTGCTGGACCTCCCACAGGCCGTCGGTCTCGGCGCCCGGCGTCTCGAGGGTGAAGTCGGACATGCCGGCGAACGCGTCGGGGTAGGTGTCCTGGATGATGCGCGACGTCGCCTTCGGATGGCGTCGCACGGGCCCGAAGACGAGCCCCTCCTCGGTGCCGGCCGGCTCGTCGGCTCGCTCTCTCGCGACGAGGGCGGCGACCTGGTTCCAGGCGGAGCGGTCCTTCGCCTCGGGCTGCCGCTGCTCGACATAGGTGGGCGCGGTCAACCCGACGGCGACGAGCAGCACGAGGGCGATCACGCGCCTCCAGGGGATCGCGGCGACCGCGACGGCCATCGTCATCGCGATGGCGGGCGTGCCGAACGTCAGGTACCGGGGCGAGTAGAGGGGGCTGCCGACGAGCGAGACGACGACCAGACCGGCCGTCGGCACGATCATCCAGGGCAGCACGACCTCCGCGAACCCGCGGGCGGCGGGCACCAGCCGCAGCGACAGCACGACGATGCTCGCGCCCGCGCAGAGCAGACCGAAGATCGCGAAGCTCTCGTTCTGGTAGAACCACTGCGTCACGAGCACCGATCGGAGCGTGCCGAACGTGGGCCGCTCGATCCAGCTGATCTGGTCGTTCTGCGACGCGATGAACCAGGCCAGCGGCAGGCTGGCGAGCCCCGCGACGGCCGCGCCGACGAACCAGCCGAGCAGGGCGCGACGCGACGAGCGCACGGTCGGCCGCGCGCCTCCTTCGGGGTCGTGCACGACGGCGACCGCCCCGGTGCGGGCCCACTCGTCGACCCGGTCCCGCCGGAGGCGCTGGTCGTGCCGGTCGCGGAGCACCCGCACCAGCATGGTCACCGCGTGCCCGACCACGAGCAGCGCCAGGTACAGGAAGAACGCTGCCGAGACGACGGCGAGGACGGCGTAGGCCACCCACCAGCCGACGACGGAGCGGTGCGTGCGGGCGGCTCCCGACTCGGCGGTGCGGCGGGCCGCCACGACGAGCACGAGGGTCAGCGCTACCGCGAGCATCGCCGACAGGGCGTAAGAGCGGCCCTCGCCGCCCATCCAGGTGACTCGGGGCAGCAGGCAGAACAGCAGGCCGGCGACGATCGAGGTGCGCCGGTCGACGAGGATGCGCGTGAGGGCCACGGTGAGCCCCGCGGCGACGCCCGTCACGATCGCGCTCGGCACCCTCAGCGCGACGGGGGAGTACGGGAACACGTCGAACCAGAGATGCATGGCGGCGTAGTAGGCGGCGTGCACCAGGTCGACCGTCTGGATCATCGCCCAGAGCTGACCCCACGTGCGGGTCGCCGAGACGACCGTCGCGGCCTCGTCGTACCAGACCGACGGCACCCAGAGGAACGCCCCCGAGACGATCACGCCGAGCAGCCCGATCAGCACCGCGTCGGTGTGGCGGCGGTGGAGGAGGCCCCGAGGGGCGGTGGGCCGCGCCGAGGTTACAGTGGACGACGCGTGGTCCGCACGTCGTGTCTGGAGGTCTGCCATGTCGTCTCTGCCCCCTCTCGTCTCGGTGCCTGGTTCATCGACCGGAGCGGCTGCGTCCGATTCGCTCGAGGTGTCGGACCGCTACTCGCGGAGCGTCCGACTGCCGGGGTTCGGCCTCGATGCGCAGAGCCGACTGCTGGCAGCGCGGGTGCTCGTGGTGGGAGCCGGGGGACTCGGCGCACCGGTCATCGAGTATCTCGCAGCCTCCGGTGTCGGAACGCTGGGAATCGTCGACGACGACGTCGTCGACCTGTCGAACCTACAACGTCAGGTGCTGTTCCGCCCCGACCAGGTGGGGGTGCCGAAGGCCCGTGCGGCGGCCGAGTGGGTGCGCTCGTCGGCACCCGACGTGCGCGTCGTCGTGCACCCCGTGCGCCTCGGCGCCGACAGCGCCGCGCTGCTCGACGACTACGACCTCGTCGTCGACGGCAGCGACTCGTTCGACACCTGCTACGTCGTCGCCGACGAGGCCGCCGCGCGCGGGCTGCCCGTGGTGTGGGGCAGCGTCAACCGGTTCGACGGGCAGCTCAGCGTCTTCTGGGACGATGCGCCCGATGGCCGCGCGGTCGACTACCGCGACCTGCATCCGGCACCTCCCGCCGCCGGCTGGGACGAGTCGTGCGCCGACGTCGGGGTCCTCGGCCCGCTCTGCGGCACCGTCGGCACGGCCATGGCCACCGAGGCGGTCAAGCTGCTCACGGGCGTGGGCGAGCCCCTGCTCGGGCGCGTGGTGACCATCGACGCGCTCGACGCGACCTGGCGCGAGAGCAGGCTGGCACGGGCGCCGCATCGGGCCGAGGCGCGGGCCACGGCGAACGGGCTGCGCCGCGCCTCCTCGGCCCCCGCGTCCGTTCCCGACTCCGCTTCGGAGGCGAGCACCGCCCCCGACTCCGCCGCTGTCGCCGTCGGCAACTCAGGCGCAGAGGCCGCTGAGCGGAGATCCGCCCGCTCAGAGGTCGCCGCACCTGAGTTGTCGACGATGCTGCAGGCGAGGGAGGCGGGCGGCGCCGACTTCACGCTGCTCGACGTGCGCGAGGTCGACGAGCACGCCTTCGCCCACATCGACGGCGACGTGCAGGCCCCCGGGTACGGCACGCGCACCCGTCAGCGACCCGAGCTGGACCGCTCGTTGCCGGTGGTCGTCTACTGCGCGCGCGGCCCCCGGGCACGCTCCGCCGCCGAGCTGCTCGCGCGCGACGGGTTCGACGTCACCGTGCTGCACGGCGGCATGCTGGGTTGGCAGCTGGCGCAGCAGGGCGCCACCGCCGGCTGAGACGGCGGGGTCGAGAGGTGGAGCCGCGTCGACCCGAGGGGCGTCAGCCTCCGGCGAAGGGCGGCATGACGTCGATCACGGCACCGTCGACGACGAGCTGCTCGCGGTCGCGCGTGGTGATCCCGTCGACCAGGAACGAGCAGCGCAGCATGACGTCGCGGAAGACCGCCGCCGACATCCCCTCGACGGGGCGCACCTCGGTCAGCAGTCGACCGATGGTGGGGCGTTCGCCGGTCGGCACCGCGACGCGCTGCTCGTCACGTCCGACGGCGGCGCGCGCCGCCGCGAAGAACCGCAGCGTCGCGGTCGTCGACCCGTCAGCCTGAACCGAGTCGCCCGAGCGTCCCGTGTCGTCGGTCAGTGTCGTCATGTCAGCCTCCGATGGCGCTCATGGTGCGGGCGGGTTGCACGAAGTCGGGGTCGTCGATGCCGTGACCCTTGGGCTTGGCCCACATCGCGGCCCGCCAGGCGTCGGCCAGGTCGTCGTCCGAGCCGCCGGCGCGCAGCAGATCGCGCAGCCCGGTCTCGCCCTCGCTGAACAGGCAGCTGCGGATCCCGCCCTCGGCCGTCATGCGGGTGCGGCGGCAGTCGGCGCAGAACGGTTCGCTGACCGAGGCGATGATGCCCACCCGGCCGTGCAGTCCGGCGTCGGCGTCGCGCCCGACCGCGTCGAACAGCTCGGCCGGGGCGCCGTCGCGCTCGACGTCGGCGGGGCGCAGGTCGAACCGGGTCGCGAGGAGCGAGTGGATGTCGCGCGAGGTCACGAAGGAGGCGCGGTCCCAGCTGCGGTCGGCGTCGAGGGGCATCTGCTCGATGAAGCGCAGCTCGTGGCCGCCGCGCAGAGACCAGGCGAGCAGCTCGGGCGCCTCGTGGTCGTTGACCCCGGGCAGCAGCACGGCGTTGATCTTGACGGGGGTCAGCCCGGCCGCGGCCGCGGCGTCGACACCGGCCAGCACCTTGTCGAGGAACGGCCTGCGCGAGACCTTCATGAACGTCTCGGCGTGCAGCGAGTCGAGCGACACGTTGACGCGGTCGAGACCGGCGTCGGCCAGGGCCTGCGCGCGGTGGGCGAGACCGATGGCGTTGGTGGTCAGCGAGACCTCGGGTCGTGGCTCGAGGGCGGCCACGCGCCGCACGATGTCGATCAGGTCGGCACGCAGCAGCGGCTCGCCGCCGGTGAACCGCACCTGGCGGATCCCGAGGAGGCGCACCCCGATGTCGACCAGCCGCACGATCTCGTCGGCGTCGAGCGCCTGTTCGCGGGGCAGGTTCGGCAGGCCGTCGGCGGGCATGCAGTACGTGCACCGCAGATTGCACTTGTCGGTCAGCGAGACGCGGAGGTCGGTGGCGCTGCGTCCGAACCGGTCGAGCAGCCAGGGCGCCGTCTCGGCGGACGGCCGGGGCACCGGGGGGAGGGTGTCACGAGCCCGACCGGGCATCGTGGGCAGTCCGAGTGAGACGGTCATCTGTCGAGGTTAAGCCCCGCCGCCGGGATCCGCGCCCAGGGAGCAGCCTCCGCACCCGAAGGGCGTCGTCCGCGAGACCGTCCAGCAGCCGATCGGCGAACCCCGGCCGGGCGCGCCAGAGCGACACGAGCAGGATGACCAGCACCGCCGTGGCCAGCGACGACCGCTGCAGCGCGAGCCCCGGTTCGAACTGCCGCACGAGCAGCGCCACCGGGATCGCCAGCCACTCCCACCGGCCGGTCATGGCCACGAACGGCACGAGCAGCAGGGCGTACCAGGGGTACCGCGGGCTGACGGCGACGAGGGTGACCCCGATCATGACGAGCTGCCCGAGCCAGGGGTCGTCGGGGTCGGTCTTGAGCCAGACGAGCAGACCGGTGACGCCGACGACGAGCGCGACGACCGGTGTGGCCCAGGCGTCGGGCACCCAGGCGGACACGAGGGCGAACCGGCTGCCGTCCTCGTAGCCCTCCTCCGTGAGGTAGCCGGGCAGATAGCCGAGAACGGCCAGGCCGGTCGACACGACGTAGGGCACGTAGAGCACCGCGAAGGTGAGGACGGCGCCCACGATCACCTTGTGCGGCTGGCGGCGGAGCAGCGCCGGCGCCGCGATCACGGGGATGAGCTTGGTGGCGATGGCCGCCCCGAGGGCGATCCCGCCCCGCCATCGACGCCGCGTCGAGACGAGCAGCGACGCGGCGAGCACGAGCACCCCGCCGAGCAGATCGACGTGCGAGTTCGTGACCCCTTCGCTGTACACGAGCGGGCACCAGCCCCAGAGGGCGGCCCACCGGGGGTCGAGTCCGCGGCGACGGAGCGCCACGAGCAGGGCGGCGGTGGTGGCCAGCACCATGACCAGGCCGAGCACCTGCAGCGGCGCGAACTCGGCGTCGGGCCCCACGACCGCCCGCACGGCCCAGAAGTACAGCTCGGCGGTGGGCGGGTAGATCGTGGGCACGTCGGGTCGGTTGATGGCCGTGCAGACGACGTCGCCCGTCTCCGTGTCGTAGCCGCGGTGGATCTGCCGGGTCTCCTGTCCGCAGCGGAGGCCGATCGTGCCGTCGTCGCGGGTGAACTCGGCGGCGGGCGGGAAGATCCACTCGGGGCGGAGGTCGCGCAGCTCGCCGGCCTCGGGCGTGTACTCGTACGGCGACACCCCGTCCGCCTGCACGATGCCGTCCCAGGCGTAGCGCGCGGGGTCGGTGCTCGTGTTGGGCGGGCTCAGCAGCGACGCGCCGCCGACGACCGCCGCGCCGATCAGCACGAGCGCGGTGACGGCCCGCGCGGGCACGCGACGCAGCAGCACGAGGGCGACGGCGAAGAGCAGCCAGCAGATCGTCGTCCAGTAGACGAAGTCGTCTCGCGTCTCCTTCGCGACGAATCCGAGGGTCAGCAGCCCCCAACCCACGGCGACGGCCAAACCGCCGACGGCCACCGCCGCGAATAGAGTACGCACGAGACCCAGTCTGTCGGACGCCCGCCCGGGTGTCCGATGTGTCGGGCCAGACCCCGAGGCGCACCCATGAGAAGTCTTCTCTTCACCCTCCGCCTCGCGGCGACGTCGCCGACGCGGAACGCCCGGACGGCGACGGTGCTCGGGCGACTGCTCGGCATCGCCTTCCTGGTCTGCCTGCTGACCGGTCTCTACAGCCACTTCCTGCAGGAGCCCGCGGAGTGGATGCGCTTCCCGACCCGCCCGGTCTGGCTCTACCAGGTCAGCCAGGGCGTGCACATCACGGCGGGCATCGCCTGCATCCCGCTGCTGCTCGGCAAGCTGCACGCGGTGTTCCCCCAGCTGTTCCAGTACCCGCCGGTGCGGCACCCGGTGCAGGTGCTCGAGCGCGCCTCCATCGCCCTGTTCATCGCGACGTCGGTGCTGCAGCTGGTCACCGGTCTGCTGAACACGTTCCAGTACTACCCGTGGCCGTTCCCGTTCAGGCAGGTGCACTTCGCGCTGTCGTTCGTGATCATCGGGTCGCTGGCGATCCACATCGCGGTCAAGCTTCCGCTCATCACCCGCTACTGGCGGGCCCGCGACAGCTACGACGCCGACGGCGCCTTCGTCGAGCCCGCCGGCGCCCTCGACCCGGCTCGGGCCGAGTTCACGGCCACGCGCGAGCTGACGCGACGGCGGGAGGCCGAGGAGGCGCGGGTCGCCTCGTCGACCGGCACCGCGCCTCCTCGGCCCCGCGGGCTCGTCGGTCGGATCGTGCACTGGATCGACACCGCGCACGAGGGCGACCGCGATCCGCACCGCGCGCGGGTGTCGCGACGCGGCTTCTTCGGCGCCGTCGGCGTCGCGACGGGCGGAGCGGTGGTGCTCACCGCCGGTCAGTCGTTCACCGCCTTCGAGCCCTTCAACGCGTTCGCCCCCCGGCAGCGCGGCATCGGCCCGAACGACCTGCCGATCAACCGGACGGCCGCGGCGGCGCGGGTGCTCGAGAGCGCGATGGCGCCCGACTGGGCCCTGACGGTCTCGAACGGCGACCGGTCGCGCTCGTTCAGCGCCGACGACCTGACGGCCATGACGCAGGACGAGGGCGACCTGCCCATCTCGTGCGTCGAGGGCTGGAGTCAGACCGGCCGGTGGCGCGGGGTCCGCCTCGTCGACCTCATGGCGACGGTGGGTGCGCCCGCCGACCGGCGTCTCCGCTTCACGAGTCTCGAAGAGCGCGGCGGCTACCGCGTGATGCTGATGGGTTCCGAGTACGCCACCGACCCCGCGACGCTGATCGCGCTCGAGCTCAACGGCGAGCGGCTGAGCATCGACCACGGGTACCCCGCCCGGGTGATCGCCCCCGGCAGACCGGGTGTGCTGCAGACCAAATGGCTGACCACGATCGAGGTGCTGTGATGACCACCGTGAAGACCACCAGGACGGGCCGGGCCGCCCCCATCGCGGGCCGCGGCGTCCGCGTCACCAGGGGCGTGCTGATCGTCGTCGGGATCGCCCTGATCGGACTCGGCGGCTACGTGCTGACCGAGACCGTCAGCCCGACGCGCTACTCGGGGCTGCTCGTCTGGCTGATCGGCTCGGTGATCGTGCACGACGCGATCATCGCGCCCGTCGTCGTCGGCGTCGGTCTCGCCGTCCGGCGGACGGGTCGCCGCGTGCCGGCCGCGGTGATCGCCCTGGTGCAGAGCGCCGTCGTGGTCGGCGTCGTCCTGTCGATGATCGTCGTCCCCGAGATCGTCGCGAAGGCGAAGGGGCCGAAGAACGACACCGTGCTGCCGTTCGACTACGCCTCGCGTCTGGGTGCGATGTGGGTCGTGATCGCGGTCGTGACGGCCCTCGCCGTGGCGATCTACCTGGTGCGGACCAGGCGGCAGAAGGTCCGCGAGTCGACCGACCAGGTCTGAGCGACCTCGAGGCCGGCGCGGCGGGCGTGACCGGGCAGGGCCGCCCGACCCACCTCGGCCCAGGGGAACGTCGCACTCGTGAGACCGCGGTCGTCGACGACGTGGGCGTCGTAGAACTCGTCGGCGGAGTCGTCGTGCGCCGTCTCGACCACGACCGATCCGTTCGAGGCGATGACCTCCGAGCAGCGGGTCAGGAGGGCCGTCGGGTCGCCGCCGATGCCGATGTTGCCGTCGAGCAGCAGAGCGACGTGCCAGCCGCCCTCGCCGTCGAGCGGGTCGAAGACGGAGCCGGCCGCGACGGGCAGCCCGGCGTCGACCGCCATGGCGACGGCCGTCTCGGACACGTCGATGCCGAGGGCCTCGATGCCGAGGCCGACGGCCGCGCGGACCATGCGGGCCGGCCCGCAGCCGATGTCGAGCACCGAGCGCGCACCGGCGAGCGTCGAGAGATCGGCAGCGTCGGCGGCGGAGCTCCAGCGGGCGACGTCGAACGGTCCGTAGACGTCGGCGGCGCCCGTCGACGGGGCGGGTGAACCGGGTGCGACGGGCGCGTCGGCCCGGACGAGCTGCAGGCGCCCCTCGCGGCGCAGAGCGCGGGCGTAGGGCTCGGCCCCGCCCGAGCCGAAGGTCGCGACGGGGTGGGTGTTCGTGTCTGCGGTGAGTGTCACGAGAGGGGCTCCTCGGGAGTCGAGCGGGCCGGCGACGGGGTCTGAGCAGCGGCGGTGGATGAGGGGGAGGTCGAAGCCGAGGAGGCGCGGGTCGGGCCCGTCGGGGCACCACCCGGGTCGGCGAGACGGAGGGCCGCGGCGAAGCGGCTGCGCGGCGCGGTGGCGGCGACGAGGCGGGCGTCGTCGATCGTGTCGACGTCGACGAGCTCGGGGAGGGTCCGCACGCGCAGCCCCGCCTCGGCGAGTCGCCGCAGCTGGTGGGCGCCGGTGTCGTCGCGCGACATCGGGACGCCGCGCAGCAGGTCGCCGGTGGGTCGGGCGAGACCGAGGGCCCAGAAGCCGCCGTCGTTGGCCGGGCCGAACCAGGCGTCGACGTCGTCCGTCCAGTCGGCGAAGACGGGGGTCAGCGTCTCGACGGTCACCTGCGGCGTGTCCATGCCGATCAGCACGGTCGGGCCGTCGACCTCGTCGAAGAGGGCTCCGAGCCGTGCGTCGAGGTCGCCACCGATCTGAGGGATCACATCGAACTGTTCGGAGCCGGGCGGTGTTCGGTTGCCGTCGAAGAGCAGCACCCGTCGGGTGGCGGGCAGTGCCGAGGCGACGGCGAGGGTGTCCTGGATGGCGGCCGCGGCGACGTCGGCGGCCTGCTCGAGGCTCAGGGGCGGGTGGAGGCGCGTCTTGACGCGACCGGGGATCGTCTCCTTGGCGATCACGACGATGGTGGTCATCGACCCGCCTCCCGCAGCAGTCGGGACATGTCTCTGACGGCGACGCTCGTGCCCCTGATGGTGCCCGTCACCTTGCTCCGCCCGACCCGGGGCGAGTAGGGGGTGTCCTGTTCGCGGATCCGCCAGCCGGACTCGGAGGCGCGGAGCACCATCTCGAGCGGGTAGCCGCTCCGTCGGTCCTTCAGGTCGAGGGCGAGGAGCTCGTCGCGTCGGGCGACCCGCATGGGGCCGAGGTCGTGCAGGGCGACGCCGCTGGCACGCCGCATCAGCCGCGCCAGGGCGAGATTGGCGATGCGGGCGTGCACCGGCCACGCCCCGCGGGTGGTCGGGCGACGCCGACCGAGCACGAGGTCGGCGTCGCCCGACATCACCGGCTCGGCGAGCGCGACGAGGTCGGCGGGGTCCATCGAGGCGTCGGCGTCGCAGAAGGCGACGTAGGGGGCGGTGGCCGCGACGAGACCGGCGTGGGCGGCGCTGCCGAAGCCGCGCCGCGCCTCCTGCACGACCGTGGCCCCGTGCTCGGCGGCGACGCGCGCCGACCCGTCGGTGGAGCCGTTGTCGACGACGATCGCGTGCCAACGGTCGGGGATGCGCCCCAGGACCCAGGGCAGCGCGCCCTCCTCGTCGAGACAGGGCAGCACGACGTCGACCAGCGGGACGTCGACGGGTGAGGTGCTCATCATCCCGACTGTACGGCTGACATGCCATGAAGGTGATGAGAGGGCCGCATCCTGTACATCGGCCGATCCGCTGTCATTCTGCTAGCATCCCCGCCAGGAGGTGATCACCATGTCGACGGTGACTGTTCGCGGGCTCGATCCCGATGTGGTCTCGGGGCTCAAGGCGCTGAGCGCGAGACACGGGCGGTCGATGGAGGCCGAGGTGCGCTGGGTGCTGGGGCGGTACGTCGCCGACGCCGAGTTCCCGACGGCCGAGGTCGTGCTCGAGTTCGACGGCACCCCTGGCGCCCCTGGCGCTCCCGGCGTTGCGGAGAACTGGGTCGTCGCTCTCCGCCGCCGGCTCGCTGAGAACGATGCGCTCCTCGACGACGACTTCATCGAGATCCTCGAACGCAACCGTCGTGAGCAGATTCCAGCGAAGATCGTCGACTTCGAGTGATCGTCGTCGACACCCACGTCGTCTCCGAGCTCTCACGAGTCCGACCGGCTCCCGAAGTCCTGTCCTGGTACGCCGAGCAGCGAGCAGGCGACCTCTTCCTGAGCGTGGTCTCCGCAGCCGAGATGCTCGCCGGTGTCCTCTGCTTGACTCCTGGCGCTCGGCGTGATGTCGTCGAGAGAGGGGTCGTCGATGCTCTCCAGACGCAGTTCGCGGGTCGCGTCCTCGCCTTCGGCGCAGCGACCGCCCTCGAATACGCGGGGGTCGTGCGTCTCCGGACGCGTCTCGGTCGCCCGGTCGCGACGGCGGACGCCATGATCGCGGCGACGGCGCTCGCGACCGGTGCGAGCCTCGCGACTCGCAACGTCCGCGACTTCGAGGGGGTCGGGCTCGAGATCATCGACCCCTGGTCGGCGTGATGCAGGGGCGAGCAGGTCGAGGCGACCGAGCGCGGGGCGGGCCGTCGCCGTCGACCCGACCCGCGCCTCCTGCCCTCCGGTCTAGTTCGTGACCGCGGCGCGCAGGGGTGCGGTGGCGAACTCCCGCATGCCCTCGTCGAAGCTGACGGCGGGCTCCCAACGCAGTTCGTCGCGCAGCCGGGCCGACGACGCCGTCACGTGCCGCACGTCGCCGGCGCGGTACTCGCCGGTGACGACGGGCTCGGGCCCGCCGGCCTCGCGGGCGAGCGCCGAGGCCATCTCGCCGATGGTGTGCACGACGCCGCTGCCGACGTTGAACGCCCTGAACGTCTCGGGCTCCTGCTCGGCCGTCCAGTCGAGCGCCGCGAGGTTGGCCGACGCGATGTCGCGGACGTGCACGAAGTCGCGGCGCTGGGCGCCGTCCTCGAACACGCGGGGGGCCTCGCCGCGCTGCAGCGCCGAGCGGAACAGCGACGCGACACCGGCATAGGGGGTGTTCTGCGGCATCCCCGGCCCGTAGACGTTGTGGTAGCGCAGGGCCGCCGCGCGGCCCCCGGTGCTCCGCGCCCACGAGGTCGCCAGGTGCTCCTGCGTCAGCTTCGTGATGGCGTAGACGTTGCGCGGGTCGAGCGGGGCGTCCTCCGCGATGAGCTGCGGCTCGAGCAGGTCGCCGGCGTCGTCGCGCGGGTCGAAGACGCCGGCGTCGAGGTCGGCGATGCGACGAGGCGCCGGGCGCTCGGTGGCGCCGGCCGAGGTGCGGTAGCTGCCCTCGCCGTAGACGACCATCGACGAGGCGACGACGAGTCGGTCGATCCCCGCACGATCGAGGGCGGCCAGGACGACGGCGGTGCCGAGCTCGTTCGACGAGACGTAGTCGGGGGCGTCCTGGAAGTCGACGCCGAGCCCGACCTTGGCCGCCTGGTGGCAGACCGCGTCGACGCCCTCGAGCGCCCGGTCGACCACGTCGGCGTCGCGCACGTCGCCGAGCACGAACTCGACCCGCGGGTCGAACTCGGGCTCGCCGCCGTGCACGTCCGAGCGCAGCGAGTCGAGCACGCGCACCGTCCAGCCGCGATCGAGGGCCTGGGCGACGACGGCCGAGCCGATGAACCCGGCGCCGCCCGTCACGAGCAGCCGCCCGAGGGGGCCCGGGTCGGTCGAGGCGCCGCGAGCGTCGGTCATAGCGCGGCCCGGCGCGACTGCACGGGGCGGGCGAGCACGGCGGCGACCGCCTCGGCGGGAATCAGCTCGCGCGGCTCGTAGTCGCTCGGCAGCCCGGCGACGATCGACTCGATGGCAGCGACGATGCGCGGCTGGGCGGCGGCGAGGCGCTCCATGACGAGCTGGTGGCTGACGGCGTCGTCGTCGTCACCCTCCTCCGGCGAGATGCCGGCGTCGCTGTCGGTGACGAACGAGATGTTGACGGCGCCCATGCCGAGCTCGAGGGTCAACGGCACCTCGGGGTACATCGTCATGTTGATCGTGTGCGCGCCGGCGGCTCGGAACCAGAGCGACTCGGCCCGGGTCGAGAACCGCGGGCCCTGGATGACGACGCAGGTGCCCGTCGCGGCGAACGGCTCGCCCTGCTGCTCGAGCGCCGACACGGCGGCCGCCCGCAGCACCGGGTCGAACGGGTCGGCGGCCATCAGGTGCTGCACCGAGCCCTCGACGTCGTAGAACGTGTCGGGGCGGCCCCAGGTGCGGTCGATGAACTGGTCGGTCACGACCATCGTGCCCGGCGGGTACTCCGGGCTGACCCCGCCGACGGCCGACGACGACACGACGGCCTTGGCGCCCAGCGACGCGAGCGCCCAGACGTTCGCCCGGAAGTCGATGCGGTGCGGCGGCACGGAGTGCCCCTTGCCGTGACGGGTCAGGAACGCGACGCGCTTGCCGCCGAGCTCGCCGATCGAGACCTCGCTCGAGGTCGGGCCGTACGGCGTCGCGACGACATGGCTGGTCGCCGTGCCCGGCGCGAAGAGGGAGTAGAGGCCGGAGCCGCCGATGACGGCGACGTCGACGCGGGGCGGGGACGAGGAGGCGGGGGTGGTGTCGGTCACCCCCGCTACGCTACTGGCGACAGCCGAGAGGATCCGCGTGCGCACGATCGAACAGCACCAGAACGACGTGGCCGAGCTGGTCGAGGCCGCCCTGGCGGCACGGCCGCACGAGGGTCTGCGGGTCGATCCGGCGCTCGTCGCGGCCCAGCCCGACCGGTACCGGAGGCGCGAGGTCGCCGTCGACGTCGTCGCACCGATCGACCTGCCTCCGTTCGCCAACTCCCAGATGGACGGCTTCGCCGTCTCGTCACCCGATCTGACCGACGACCGGGCGACGTCGCTCGTCGTCGTCGACCGCATCCCCGCGGGTCGCGTCGGTCCGGCGCTCCGACCCGGCACGGCGGCGCCGATCATGACCGGTGCGGCGGTGCCCGACGGCGCCGACGCGGTGGTGCCCGTCGAGCAGGTCGATCCACCGCTGTTCCCCGCCGAGGGCGCCGACAGCCGCGTCTCGATCACGGGGCCCGTCGCCTCCGGCACGTTCGTCCGCGACGCGGGCTCCGACGTGCGGGCCGGCAGCGTGCTGCTCGGCGCCGGCACGATCCTCACCCCGGCCCGCTGGGGGGTGCTGGCCGCGGCGGGCGTGCGCGAGGTCGTCGTCCGACGCCGCCCGCGCCTCCTGCTGGTCTCGACGGGCGAAGAGCTCGCGGCACCCGGCGCCGACCTCGGCCCCGGTGCGATCCACGACGCGAACGGCACGGCGCTCGCCGCGGCCCTGGCCGAGGTCGGCGTCGACGTCGTGACCGAGCGCGTGACCGACGACGCGGCCACCCTGCTGGCGGTCGTCGCCCGGCACGGCGCCGACGTCGATCTCGTGCTCACGACCGGCGGCGTCAGCGCCGGTGCCTACGAGGTGGTGCGCGACGCCTTCGAGGCCTCGGGCGTCGTCTTCGGCTCCGTGGCCATGCAGCCCGGCGGCCCGCAGGGTCACGGCACGCTCACCGTCGGCCACCGGGCCCTGCCGATCGTCTGCTTCCCGGGCAACCCGGTCAGCGCCCTCGTCTCGTTCGAGGTGTTCCTCCGCCCTCTGCTGCAGACCGCGACCGGTGTCGGGAGGCCGCGTGCGCAGCGGGCCGCGCCCATGGCCGAGTCCGCCGACTCTCCCGTCGGCAAGCACCAGCTCCGCCGCGGCCGCCTCGACGTCGACGGTCGCGTGGCCCTCGTCGGCGGCCCCGGCTCGCACCTCCTGTCGAACCACGCGGCGGCCACTGTGCTGGTGCACGTGCCCGTCGGCGTCGACCGGGTCGAGGAGGGCGACGAGGTCGTAGTGTGGGCGCTCGATGACTGATCGCGAACCGCCCGCCGACACCGCGCCTCCCGGGCTCACCCACGTCCGTGACGACGGGACGGCGCACATGGTCGATGTCACCGGCAAGAGCGAGACGACCCGCGTGGCGACCGCCCAGGCGCGGCTGACCACCCGCGGCGACGTCGTCGCCCGCCTCGTCGAGGGCACCCTGCCGAAGGGCGAGGCGCTCGGCACGGCCCGCATCGCCGGCATCATGGCGGCCAAGCGGACCTCGTCTCTCATCCCGCTCTGCCACCCGCTGCCCATCGGGTCGGTGACCGTCGACTTCGAACCCGGCGACACCGACGTCGTGGTGCTCGCACGGGTCAAGACCCACGGCAAGACGGGTGTGGAGATGGAGGCGCTGACCGCCGCCTCCATCGCCGCCCTGACCCTCTACGACATGATCAAGGCCGTCGACCCGCTCGCCGAGATCCACGACGTCAAGGTGCTGGCGAAGCAGGGCGGCAAATCGGGGGACTGGGCGCGATGACCACCCTCCCCGTCCGCCGGGCCGTCGTCATCGTCGCCTCGACCCGTGCCGCGGCGGGACGGGCCGACGACCTCACCGGCCCCGTCATCCGAGAGTGGTTCGAGGCGCGTCGCTACGACGTGCCCGCCCCGGTCGTCGTCGCCGACGGCGAGGCCGTGGGTCGCGCGCTCGCCGAGGCGCTCGCGACCTCGCCGGACGTGATCGTCACGACCGGCGGCACCGGCGTCTCGCCGACCGACGCCACCCCCGAGCAGACCCGGCCGCTGCTCGACAGAGAGCTGCCGGGCGTCGCCGAGGAGCTGCGTCGTCGCGGCGTCGCGGCGACCCCCACCGCCGTGCTCTCGCGGGGCGTCGCGGGTGTCGCCGGTCGCACGTTCGTCGTCAACCTGCCGGGGTCGCGCGGGGGAGTCCGCGACGGGCTCGAGATGCTCGGCGACATCGTCGACCACGTGGTCGACCAGCTGGATGGAGGGTCGCATGACTGACGCCGCGGCGGCCGACGCCGCCGGCCCCGCCCCCGCATCGGCCGGTGATCGCGTGCTGCTCGCCCGCGTCGTCGACGAGGCCCTCTCGGTCGCCGGCTGCTCCGCGCTCGTGGCGAGCCGTGCCTCCGGGGCCGTCGTGACCTTCGAGGGCGTCGTCCGCGATCACGACGACGGGCGCGGGGTGACCGCGTTGCACTACGAGGCGCATCCGAACGCGACCGAGGTGATCCGCGAGGTCGCCCTCTCGATCGCGACCGCGCACCCCGAGGTGCGGGTGGCCGTCGAGCACCGCTACGGCGACCTCTCGATCGGCGACGTGGCGCTGGCCTGCGCGGTCTCGTCGGCCCATCGAGCCGAGGCGTTCGCGGCCTGCGCGGCCCTCGTCGACGAGGTCAAGGCGCGCACCCCGATCTGGAAGCGGCAGGAGTTCGCCGACGGCTCCGACGAGTGGACCGCGTCGCTCGGCTGACCGCCGCCCGCCCGTGCCCGTCGGAGCGTCCGGCTGGGCCGACTACGCTTCTCGGGTGGCACATCTACTCGGCGCAGAAAACCTCCGTCTCGAATTCCCGACCAAGGTCGTCCTCGACGGGGTGACTCTCGGCATCGACGAGGGCTCCCGCATCGGCGTCGTCGGCCGCAACGGCGACGGCAAGTCGACCCTCATGTCGGTGCTGGCCGGTCGCCTGCAGCCCGACGACGGTCGCGTGACGACGCGTCGCGGTCTCACCATCGGCATGCTCGACCAGCGCGACGTGCTGCCCACGGGCGCCACGGTCGGAAGTCTCATCGTGGGCGACCGTGACGAGCACGAGTGGGCCGGCGACGCGCGCATCCGCGACGTCATCTCGGGTCTCGCCACCGACATCCCGTGGGAGGCCGCGGTCGAGGACCTCTCCGGTGGTCAGCGCCGCCGCGTGGCCCTGGCGACCCTGCTGGTCGGCGACTGGGACGTCCTCTTCCTCGACGAGCCCACCAACCACCTCGACGTCGAGGGCGTCGCCTGGCTGGCGCAGCACCTCAAGCGCCGCTGGTCGGCGAACTCGGGCGCGCTCGTCGTCGTGACCCACGACCGGTGGTTCCTCGACGAGGTCTCGACCGACACCTGGGAGGTCCACGACGGCATCGTCGAGCCCTTCGAGGGCGGCTACGCGGCCTACGTGCTGCAGCGCGTCGAGCGCGACCGCATGGCCTCGGCGTCCGAGTCGAAGCGCCAGAACCTGATGCGCAAAGAGCTCGCCTGGCTGCGCCGCGGCGCCCCCGCCCGCTCGACCAAGCCGAAGTTCCGCATCGACGCCGCCAACGAGCTGATCGCCGACGAGCCGCCCGTGCGCGACGCCGTGCAGCTGTCGCAGATGGCGACCGCGCGGCTCGGCAAAGACGTCGTCGACCTCGTCGAGGTCGGCGTCTCGTTCGGCGACAAGCGGGTGCTGCAGGGCGTCGAGTGGCGCATCGCGCCCGGCGAGCGAACCGGCGTGCTCGGGGTCAACGGCGCCGGCAAGTCGACGCTGCTCAAGGTCGTCACCGGCGTCATCGCCCCCACCGAGGGTCGGGTGAAGCAGGGCAAGACCGTCAAGTTCGCGATCCTCGACCAGCAGCTCGCCGATCTGCACGAGGTCGCCCACGAGCGCGTGAACGACGTCATCGGCCGGCAGCGCACCTCGTACGTCACCGCCGGCAAGGAGATGACGCCGGGTCAGCTGCTCGAGCGCCTCGGCTTCACGAGCGCTCAGCTGCAGACCCCGATCAAAGACCTGTCGGGCGGTCAGAAGCGCCGCCTGCAGTTCCTGCTCATCCTGCTGAACGAGCCGAACGTGCTCATCCTCGACGAGCCCACCAACGACCTCGACACCGACATGCTCGCCGCGATGGAGGACCTCCTCGACGGCTGGCCGGGCACCCTGCTGGTCGTATCGCACGACCGGTACCTGCTCGAGCGGGTCACCGATCAGCAGTACGCGGTGCTCGACGGGCGCTTCCGGCACCTGCCGGGCGGTGTCGACCAGTACCTGCAGCTGCGCAAGCAGGCGACGGACAGCCAAGGAGGCGCGACCGACCGACCGACGGCCGTCCAGGGGGCCTCGGCATCCGTCGCAGCCTCCGCCGCCGCCTCGGGTCTCTCGGGCGCCGAGAAGCGCAACGCCGAGAAGGAGCTCGGGTCGATCGACCGCAAGATGGCGAAGGCCGCGACCGAGCGCGAGTCGCTGCTCGCGCAGTTCTCGACGTTCGACCAGTCCGACTTCGACGGCCTGGCGGCGCTGCAGGCCAAGCTCACGGCGCTCGACCACAAGACGGCCGAGCTCGAGGTGCGCTGGCTCGAGCTGAGCGAGCTGCTGGCCTGAGAGCTGGGGCCCTCGGGCCCGGGCCTGGGGCCCGGCCCTCGAGAAGCCCGGTCGATGAGTCATGACACGCCGCGCCTCCTCGGCTCCTGACGGCGTGTCGTGACCCCTCGACGGGCGGCTACCCGCCCAGGGTCAGGCTGAGGGTGCGCAGCAGGTCGGTGAGGCGGCTGCGGTCGTCGGCGTCGAGGTCGCTCAGCAGGGCGTCCTCCTCGGCGAGGAGGCGCTCGATCGCGGCGTCGACGGCGCTGCGGCCGGCTGTGGTCATCGTGACGAGGATGCCTCGGCCGTCGTTCGGGTCGGTGCGGCGTTCGACGAGACCGCGGTCGACCAGGCGGTGGATGCGGTTGGTCATCGCACCGCTCGAGACGAGCGTCTGCTGGAGGAGCGTCTTCGGGCTCAGCTGGTACGGGGCCCCGGCGCGGCGGAGGGCCGAGAGCACGTCGAACTCCCACGACTCGAGGTCGCTGGCCTGGAAGGCCTCGCGGCGGGCGCGGTCGAGGTGCTTCGAGAGGCGGGCGACGCGCGAGAGCACGTGGAGCGGCGCGAAGTCGAGGTCGGGTCGCTCGTGGCGCCACGCCTCGACGATCCGGTCGACCTCGTCATGCTCGGGCATCCGACCATTATGTCGACCGGTGCCGTGCGCGCCGTCTGGCAGAATGAGCGGGCGCATGAGCGCGGTCCGCCATGGTGTAACGGCAGCACGACAGCCTTTGGAGCTGTTAGGTCCAGGTTCGAATCCTGGTGGCGGAGCCAGGGGTGTTCCCGCGAACCAAGACTGACTAGTCTCTTTCCGTGCGCAGTCGCGCGCTCATCGGGGGGATGACATGACGACCATCGAATTCGACGCCGATACGGCTGAGCGCTTGGCGAAGGCCGCCGACGGAGCAGCCGACACGCTGCGGGGGCAGGCAGGCTCTCGACGTACGGCTGCGGACGAGGCCGCCGAAGACTTCAAGGGCGCGTACGCGGCACGATTCACCGAGTCGGCGATCGCCGAGGCGGCGGACCGGCCCAAGGCGGCGACGGCGCTCGAAGATCTCGCATCGCAGGTCCGCGCCGTGGCGGAGCAGGCGGCCGCAGAGAAGAAGCGACTGGCCGATCTCGACGCGTGGCAGCAGCGGGAGGACACCCGGATCGCCGAGGCCAAGGCCGCCGCCGAGTCCGACGAGCTGGTCGTGCCCTGGCTGCTGACGCCGGGGTCCGGAGCCCCGGCGTTGTTCGATCCGAAACCGTCCGAGGTGGCCATCAAGCCCGTGCCGATCGACGCGACCTTCTCGGCGCAGGGGCGTCCGCGGACCGGTCTCGGCACGGGTGACGGTCGCAGCTCGGCCGATCCAGCGGCCCTCCATGGCTTCGCCACGACGACCCGCGGCCTCGACACCGGCGCGTCCGACTCCGTCACGGGCGTCGAGAACGCGTGGGTGGCCTTCGTCAGCGCCTGCGCGTGGGCCGAGATCGGAACGGTCACCGTCTTCGACGGGATCCGCCGGCTGCTCGAAGAGAACGCGGCCGATGCCGCCTGGCTCGACAGCATCGCCGACGCGTTCGAGCGGGCCGGCGGAACGGGCGAGCTCTCGGACGCGACGCTCGACCTGGCGGTGGCGGACGCCGTGCCGGCACCGTTCACCAAGCTGTTCGACGACTCGCTGACGCCGTCCGAGGTCGCGGAGCTGTGGGCCACGATGGGCTACACGGCCGCCGACCGGCGAGAGCTGGCCGCCCTGCCGACCTCGGCCCTCAGCGAGCTCGGCAACCTCGAGGGCATCCCCTACTGGGTTCGGAGCACCGCCAACGTCGCGGTCCTCGACCAGCGCATCGCCGAGGCGAACGACTTCTTCGACAACATGGGTCTGCCCGCCTACCAGAACGCCCCCGACCGAGCTCAGAACGCCCGCAACATCATCGCCCTCGAGAACATCAAGGCGTCTCTGGTGCAGGGTGAGGAGCTCGGGGCACGGACCCTCATCTCGCTCACCTCCGACGAGCCTCCTCTCGCCGCCGTCGCCATCGGAGATCTCGACACCGCCACGAACGTCACGTGGGCGGTTCCCGGCATGGGGTCGAGCACTCGAAAGATGACCGACTGGACCGATGCCTCACAGAGCGTCTACGACGAGCAGGGCCGCGTCCACGGCGACGAGGACCGCGCCGTGATCGCCTGGATGGGCTACGACTCGCCTCCGCAGCCCGGTGTGTTCGACTTGGACATCGGCGTGCTCGGTACGGGTGCGGCCCGAGACGGGGGCGACAGGCTGGCCGCGTCCATCGAGGGCATGAATGCGGTTCGAGGGGACGACGGACCGACCACGAACGTGCTGGCGCATTCGTACGGCACGACGACCGCCGCCTTCGCGCTGACGAAGCAGGGCGTCGAAGTCGACACCTTCACCACGATCGCCTCGGCGGGACTGCCCGATGCCGTTGACGCGGCTGAGAAGATCAACGCCGGCGAGGTCTTCGCCGGCCAGGCGGAGAACGCCACACCCTTCATCGGCGGTGCCGGCGACCAGTGGGCGCAGTTCGGTCGTGACCGCAGCTTCGACCACCACCAGGATCCGACGGACGCGGGTTTCGGTGCGACGACGTTCGGCGCCGACGGTTCGGGCCCTCTCGTCGCCGTCGACAATCACGCTGTCCACACGGACGACCACACGGGTTATCTCGACAAGGGGACGGAATCCCTCCGAAACGTGGCCTACGCCACCACGGGTCAAGGCGACAGGGTCACCGGGTGACCCGCGCTCGCGAACCGAGAACCGTGACGTCGGCCCAGACGCCGACGGCCACCGAGAAGAGAGGGCACCGCCTCATGCCGGACCCCGCACGAAGAAGCCGTCGGGCCTTGGGCTCGTCGATCGTCCTCACGACGATGCTCCTGGTCTCAGGATGCGCAGCCGCAGATACAGGAGGAACGATCATGGATACGGACCAGGCGAAGGAGGCGGTGGTCACCGTCGTCGACGACACGACCGTGGCGATCGGGGGCGAGTGGGAGGTCTACAGCGGCCCCGCCGTGCGGGCGTGCACGCAGGAGTCCGGGGGAGACGGCGCCGCGTACTCGTACATCACGACGCAGGCCGCCGCTCCGGGTGATCCGACCGCTCACATCGACGCCGTCGAGAAGCTCTGGAACGACCAGGGCATCACGACCGAGCGCTATCAGAGCGGCGGCGACGATCCCATCCTCGGTATCCGGGGTTCCGGCGGTCCGACGACGTCCATCGACTTCCTCGCCGACGAGCGCGGCTACAGCGTCGACGCCCTGTCCCCCTGCGCGGACGGCGACCCGGTCGAGCTCAAGGAGCAGGGCGAGTAGCCGCGCGCACCGGGTCCATCCGAGACGAGATCATGCACCAGCGTCATCCGAGTCGACGACACCCGTGGTCGTCGATCCCTGCAGCCCTGATCATGACGGCGACGCTCTCGCTCGCCGGCTGCAGCGCTGACGACGGGAGGAACATGGTGCCGCAGGACGTGGACGACGCAAGGGGAGCGGTCGTCGCGTTCGTCGACGAGTCGAGTTCGGCGCTCGGCGGCGAGTGGCGTGTCTCGAGCGGCCCCGCCGTCGAGAGCTGCGACCGGGACGGCGGCGGCGCGGGCGCGGCGTACGGGTACCTGGTCGCCATCGACCAGCCCGGCGGCGACCCCGAGCAGGACATTTCCTCCCTCGAGAGGCTGTGGACCGAGAGAGGTCTGACGACGGAGCGGTATCAGAGCGGGGGATCGGACCCCGTCCCGGGCATCCGCGGCTCAGGTGGGTCGGTCGCGACCGTCGACTTCCTGGCCGATCCGCGGCGGTACAGCATCGACAGCCTCTCGAGCTGCGTCGATGGGGACGCCGACGAGATGCAGCGCGACGGTGAATGAGCTGCTCGGCCGTCGACGACGTGTCCAGCCTCGGCTGATGCGTGTCCGTCCCGCCGGCACCGCGACCACGGTCATCCTGATCGGGGCTGGTGTTCTGACCGGTTGCTCCGCCCCTGGTGAGGCGACGTTCGCGACAGGCGATGCGAAGCGCGCCGTCGTCACCGTCGTCGACGACACCACCGCGGCGATCGGCGGCGAGTGGGACATCTACAGCGGCCCCGCCGTCGAGGGCTGCACGATATCTGACGGTCGCGACGGCGCCCCATACTCGTACATCACGACGCTCCGGCCCGGCGGTTCGGATCCCGAGGCCGATGTGGTCGCCGTGGAGCGCCTCTGGAGAGATCGGGGCCTGACGACGGAGCGCTACGAGAGCGGTGGGAGCGACCCCATCCTCGGGGTACGCGGTGTCGGGTCTGCAGCCGACTCGCTCGACTTCCTCGCCGACGTCCGCATGTACAGCCTCAGCGGGCTGTCGGCCTGCGCCGAGGGCGACGCCGTGCAGATGCAGAACGACGGCGAGTAGCCGCGCGCACCGGGCACCGACGGTCTCCCGTCGATAGCCTGCGATCTCACCCGCCGGTCGTGCCGGCACCGCCCCCGACGACGAGGACCCCGCGATGTCGACCACCAGCACCCTCCCGCCCCTCGCCCGTGCCGCCCTGCTCGGCCTCCTCAGCGGCTCCCGTTCGGCGACCCCGCTCGCCGTGCTCGCCCTGAACCAGGGAGCCGAGGAGGCACGGGGCGCCTGGCAGAGCTGGCGCCTGTTCCGATCGTGGCCGGGTCGCGCGGCGCTCATCGCGGCGGGCGCCGGCGAGCTGGTCGGCGACAAGCTCCCCGCCACACCGAGCCGCGTCGCGCCGGGGCCGCTCTTCGGGCGGGCCGTCGCCGGGGCGGTGGTCGGACTCGCCGTCGCCGATCCCGATCACGGCGGGCCTCGCCTCGCGGGCGCGGTCGTCGGCGCCGTCGGGGCGCTCGCAGGGAGCTGGCTGTTCTACCTCGCCCGCAAGAGCGTCGTCGATCGGACGGGACTGCCCGACCTGGTCGTCGCGCTCGCCGAAGACGCCGTGACGGTCTCCAGCGCCTTCTCCGTGGTGCGCTCCCGCTGAGTCCTCCCCAGGGCCGATCATCCGCTTCGCCGCACCGATCCCGCCTGCCCTTTCGCGCCTCCTCGGTCACCCGTGGGAGGATCGCCGCAGATCACGCACCACCTCACCAAGGAGCACCATGTCTGAACGCAGTCTCGCCGTCGTCGTCCTCGCAGCAGGGCAGGGCACGCGCATGAAGTCGTCGACGCCCAAGGTGCTCCACCGCCTGGCGGGCATGCCGCTCATCCAGCACGTGCTCGAGTCGGCCGGCGCGTTGAACCCCGAGCACCTCGTCGCGGTCGTGCGGCACGAGCGCGACGTCGTCGTCGCGAGCGTGCTCGACACCTCGCCCGCGGCCCTCATCGTCGATCAAGACGACGTCCCCGGCACCGGGCGGGCGGTCGAGCAGGCAGTCGAGGCCCTGCCGGCCGAGTTCGACGGCGACGTCGTGGTGGTCAGCGCCGATGTGCCGTTCCTCGACCACGCGACCCTCGAGGCGCTGCTCGACCAGCACCGCGAGGCGTCCGCGTCGGCGACGCTGCTGTCGGCCGTGCTGCCCGACGCCACGGGCTACGGGCGCGTCGTCCGCCGCGCCTCCGGCGACGTCGACCGCATCGTCGAGCACAAAGACGCCACGGCCGACGAGCGGGACGTGCGCGAGATCAACTCGGGCACCTACGTCTTCACCGTCTCGGCGCTGCGCACCCACCTGCCCCGCATCGGATCGGCGAACGCCCAGAACGAGAAGTACGTGACCGACATGGTCGGTCTGCTGACGGCCGCCGGCGAGATCGTCGCCGCTCGCGCAGTCGACGAGACCTGGCGTCTCGAGGGCATCAACGACCGCGTGCAGCTCGCCGCCGCGGCCCGTCGCCTGAACGACCGCATCGTCGAGCACTGGCAGCGTGAAGGCGTCTCGATCGTCGACCCGCAGACCACCTGGATCGACCGCGACGTCTCGCTGAGCCCCGACGTCGAGCTGCTGCCCGGCACCCAGCTGCGTGGCGCGACGTACATCGCGGCCGGCGCCGTCGTGGGCCCCGACACCACGCTCGTCGACACCGAGGTGGGCGAGGGTGCGATCGTGAAGCGCACCGACGCGACCCTCGCCGTGATCGGCGCCCGCGCCTCCGTCGGTCCGTTCGCGTATCTGCGACCTGGCAGCGTGCTCGGAGCCGGCGGCAAGATCGGCACCTTCGTCGAGACCAAGAACGTCGAGATCGGCGAGGGCTCGAAGGTGCCGCACCTCAGCTACATCGGCGATACCGAGGTCGGCCGCGACTCGAACATCGGGGCCGGCACGATCACGGCCAACTACGACGGCGTGAACAAGCACCGCACCCAGGTGGGGTCCCATGTGCGGACCGGGTCGCACAACGTGTTCGTCGCCCCCGTTAGGATTGGCGACGGAGCGTACTCAGGTGCGGGAACGGTCGTCCGCAAAGACGTACCGGCAGGTGCCCTGGCGCTGAGCATCGCTCCACAGCGCAATGCGAGCGGATGGGTCGAGGCGAACCGCCCCGGCTCGGCGGCTGCCGAGGCCGCCGCTCGCGCCGAACGAACGACCGACTGAACCCCGGTCGGGTTGGCCCCTCGGGGCCGGAGAGCGAGTGACGTGTCCGGAATCAAGATCACCGGCGAGAATCGACTCGTTCTGATCTCGGGGCGTGCGCACCCCGCACTCGCCGATCAGATCGCGTCCGAGCTGGGCTCCGAGTTGATCCCGACCGACGCCCGCACCTTCGCCAACGGCGAGCTGTACGCGCGGTTCGACGAGAGCGTGCGCGGCTCCGACGCGTTCGTGATCCAGTCGCACTCGGCGCCGATCAACGAGTGGCTGATGGAACAGCTGATTATGGTCGACGCCCTCAAGCGCGCCTCGGCCAAGCGCATCACCGTGGTGGCGCCGTTCTACCCGTACGCGCGCCAAGACAAGAAGGGCCGCGGGCGCGAGCCGATCTCGGCCCGCCTCGTCGCCGACCTCTTCAAGGCCGCCGGTGCGCACCGCATCATGAGCGTCGACCTGCACGCCCCGCAGATCCAGGGGTTCTTCGACGGCCCCGTCGACCACCTCTTCGCCATGCCGGTGCTGCTCGAGCACTTCCGCGCCAAGCTCGACAACACGACGCTGACCGTCGTCTCGCCCGACATGGGTCGCGTGCGCGTCGCCGACATCTGGAGCGAGAAGCTCGACGCCCCCCTGGCAATCATCCATAAGCGTCGCGACCCGCTCGTGCCGAACCAGGTCACCGTGCACGAGATCGTCGGCGAGGTCGCCGGCCGCGTCTGCCTGCTCGTCGACGACCTGATCGACACGGGTCGCACGATCGTGAAGGCCGCCGAGGCTCTCAAGGCCGCCGGCGCCATCGGCGTCGTCGTCGCCGCGACGCACGCCGTGTTTAGCGACCCGGCACCCGAGATCCTCAACAGCGAGTTCATCGACTCCGTCGTCGTCACCGACACCCTGCCGCTCACCGAGCACCAGAAGTTCGACAAGCTCGAGATCCTCCCGATCGCGCCCTTGATCGCCCGGGCGATCCACGAGGTCTTCGACAACGGCTCCGTGACCAGCATGTTCGACGGCGCGGCTTAGGCTCCGACCGTCCGCCTGAGGGGGCGCCCGACCACCGGATCCGGTGGAGGGCGCCCCCTTCTGCGTCCCTCTCGAGTCAGCCAGGCATCGTGACAGGATGTGGCCATGCCTGTCGTCGAATCCCGTGTGGTCGTCCCGGTGAGCCCCGAGGTCGCCTTCGCGGTGTCGCAGACGCAGGGTGAGGCACGGAAGCGCTGGGATCCGTTCATCCGCCACCAGCACCTCCTCGGCGGCGCGACCGGGCCCGCCAAGGGCGTCCGCACCCTCACGGTGCAGCGGTTCGGGTTCCGGATGGAGAGCGAGTACGTCTCGTACGCGCCGCCCACCAACGTCGGGATGAAGATGACGAAGGGCTCGTGGTTCTTCGAGCGCATGGGCGGCGGGTGGCGGTTCAGCGCGGTCGAGGGCGACCCCGGCAGCACGCTCGCGATCTGGCGCTACAACTTCACCTGCCGGCCGAAGTGGCTCGCGCCGCTGGCCGAGCGCGTCGGCGCCGTCATCCTGCAGCGGGACATCGATCGACGCATCGAGGGGTTCGCCCGCGGCTGCGCAGACCCGCTGGTCCTCGCAGCAGCCGTCCCCGCACGCCCCTGACCTGCGGTCGCGCCTGCTCCCCCCCCCCCCCCCCCCCATGCCGGCTCGCGTCGGCAACTCAGGCGCAGAGCGGTGTTCCCGTACAGAACGCCCAGAGCAGCCCCGCTGCGCCTGAGTTGCCGACCGGTGCGCGGCAGAGAATCCTGGTGGCTGCCCGCGTGCGTCCGAACCGGCTTCCACTGATCGCCCGGCCCGCTCTCGCGTCGGCAACTCAGGCGCAGAGCGGTGTCTCCGTGCAGAACGCCCAGAGCAGCCCCGCTGCGCCTGAGTTGCCGACGCGACGGCCGTCTCGGCGACGCACAGACCCGGCGGAGGCTGAGCCGGCCCCCGCTACTGGATCCGTCCGCCCCAGCGACGCGAACGGGCGTGTCCGTCCGACCGGCCCGCCGAAGCAGTCCGGTCGCGACGAACACGCCCGTCAGGCCCGATCCCCGAGCACCCGGATCACGCCATGATCACCGGAGAGGTCAGTGGGTCGACGGCTCCGTCTCGATCTCCGACCGGTCGCCCGACCACAGCGTGTGGAACACGCCCTCCTCGTCGACCCGCTTGTAGGTGTGGGCGCCGAAGAAGTCGCGCTGCCCCTGGATGAGCGACGCCGGCAGTCGGGTGGACGCGAGCGAGTCGTAGTACGACAGCGCCGAGGCGAACCCGGGCACGGGGATGCCCGAGAGGGCGGCCTTCGCGACGATGCGGCGCCAGGCGTCCTCCCCGTCGCGGACGGCGGCGGCGAAGTAGTCGTCCTCGAGGAGGGTCGCGATGGTGGCGTCCTTCTCGTAGGCGTCGACGATGCGGTTCAGGAACTGCGCGCGGATGATGCAGCCGCCGCGCCAGATCTTGGCGATGGCGCCCTTGTCGATGTCCCAGCCGTATTCGAGGGCGCCGGCGATGATCGCGTCGAACCCCTGGGCGTAGGCCACGATCTTCGACGCGTAGAGCGCCTTCTGCACGTCGTCCTCGAAGCCGTCGCCGGCTTCCTGCACCTCGGGCCGGCCCTGCAGGGTCGCCTGCACGGCGGCGCGCTGGTCGGGCTTCGACGACACGGCGCGCGCGAAGACGGCTTCGGCGATGCCGCCGACGGGCACGCCGAGTCCGACGCTGTTCTGCACCGTCCAGACGCCGGTGCCCTTCGACCCGGCGGCGTCGACGATCTGGTCGACGAGCGGCCCGCCCGTCTTGGCGTCGACCTGGCGCAGCACCTCGGCGGTGATCTCGATCAGGTACGACTCGAGCTCCCCCTTGTTCCACTCGTCGAAGACGGCGGCGATGGCGGCGGGCTCGTGTCCGCCCACGCGGCGCAGCAGGTCGTACGACTCGGCGATGAGCTGCATGTCGGCGTACTCGATGCCGTTGTGGATCATCTTGACGAAGTGTCCGGCGCCGTCCGACCCGACGTGCGTGACGCACGGCTCGCCCTCGGCGACGGCGGCGATCGACGAGAGGATCGGGCCGAGGGTCGCGTACGCCTCCTTCGATCCGCCGGGCATGATCGACGGCCCCTTGAGCGCGCCTTCCTCGCCGCCCGAGATCCCGGCGCCGACGAAGTTCAGGCCGCGGTCGCGCAGTGCGGACTCCCGGCGGCGGGTGTCGAGGAAGTTCGCGTTGCCGCCGTCGACGATGATGTCGCCCTCCTCGAACAGGTCGGCGAGCTGGTCGATGACGGCGTCGGTGCCGCGTCCGGCCTGGACCATGATGATCGCGGTGCGCGGCTTCTGCAGCGAGGCTGCGAAGTCCTCGATGGTCTTCGACGCGATGAACCCGGCGTCGCCGTGCTCGCTCATCAGCGTGTCGGTGCGTTCGGGGGAGCGGTTGTACACGGCGACGGTGTTGCCCTCGCGGCTCGCGAGGTTGCGGGCGAGGTTCGAGCCCATCACGGCGAGCCCGACGACTCCGATGTTCGCCTGCGGGGTGGTCGACGTTTCTGTTCCCTGTTCGGTCACGGTGACTTCCTCTCGATGGGGTGGGTAGCCGCAGACTATGCCCCCGTCCCGAGCGTGTGACGGGTACTGTCCGTACCCGTCCCGGCAGTCGCCTCCCGGCCCGCCGACCGGCCCTCCGACAGGTTCCCGAGCGTCGCCGCGGCACAGCCCGGGGGCCACGAGCCGAGGAGGCGCGGGTTGGCGACACGCGCGGGCCCCGTGTAACCTCGGAAGCTGAACTTCGGCGAGGGATGCGCATGCATCCGTTATCGACGCGGTAGGCAGGCGCTCAGTCTCGGACGAGCGGGTCCTTCGGGGCCCGTCACCTCACGGCTGCGGGGTCTTTCCTCACGCGATACGCGTTCGAGTTGAAACCGACCACACATCCGGTCCGCCCCCGCGGCGGCCTCAGAAGGAGACACACATGGCTGACGCCAACAACCTGTCCGCTCTCGTCCGCACCAGCTTCGGCAAGGGCGCGGCTCGCAAGATCCGTGCGAACGACCAGATCCCCGCGGTCATCTACGGTCACGGCACCGACCCCCAGCACGTCACCCTCCCCGGTCACGAGACCATGCTGATCACGCGTCGTGCGAACGCCGTCATCACGCTCGACATCGAGGGTACCGAGCAGCTCGCCCTCGTCAAGGACATCCAGCGCGACCCGGTCAAGCAGACCATCGAGCACATCGACCTCATCGTCGTGCGTCGCGGCGAGAAGGTCACCGTAGAGGTGCCCGTGCACGTCGAGGGCGAGTCGTACCCCGGCACCATCCACGTGCTCGAGCTCAACGCCGTCGAGCTCGAGGTCGAGGCCACGCACATCCCGCAGAACGTCGTCGTGTCGATCGAGGGCCTCGAAGAGGGTGCGCAGATCACCGCGGCCGACCTGAAGCTGCCCTCGGGCGCGAACCTGGTCAGCGAGCCCGAGACCCTCGTGCTCGCCATCTCGGTGCCCCAGCTCGACCTCACGACCGACGCGGTCTCCGACGAGGACGGCGAGGCCGCCCCCGCCGAGGGCGACGTCGACTCGATCGAAGACGAAGAGCGCTCCGAGTAACACCCCCTGCCGGCGCAGAACCACTGAAGAGACGATCGACGGACGATGGCATCAGACGATCAGTGGCTCGTGGTCGGGCTCGGGAACCCCGGGCCCGGCTACGCCGGCAACAGGCACAACGTCGGGCAGATGGTGCTGGCCGAGCTGGCCCACCGTCTATCCGTCGGCTTCAAGCGCCACCGCACCAACGCGACCGTCGCCGAGGGTCGCCTCGTGCCGGGCGGCCCGCGCTTCGTGCTCGCCAAGCCCGACACGTTCATGAACGTCTCGGGCGGCCCCGTGCAGGCGCTGCTCCGGTTCTACGACCTCGACGTGTCGCGGTTGATCGTCGTCCATGACGAGCTCGACATCGACTTCGACACCCTCAAGCTGAAGCACGGCGGTGGTCACGGCGGGCACAACGGTCTGCGCGACATCATCGCGGCGACCGGTTCGAACGAGTTCACCCGGGTGCGGGTCGGCATCGGCCGCCCGCCCGGGCGGCAACCCGCCGCCGACTTCGTCCTGAAAGACTTCGGTGCCTCCGAGCGTCAGAACCTCCCGATCCTCCTCGCCGACGCCGCCGACGCGGTCGAGATGATCGCCGCCGACGGGCTCATCGCGGCGCAGCTCAAGTTCCACACCGCCAGAGACTGACGCTCGCGTCCCGCTCCAGGTCGGCACGGGTACCATCTATCGCGTGATACTCGCGGGCTTGATTCCGGCGCTTTCGCGCGCCTCCACCTTTTCGGCTGCCCTCGACCGGCACGGCAAGAGCACGGACTTCTCCGTCGTCGACGGGTTGCGCGTCCCTCTGCTGGCGGGTCTGCTCTCGCGGCGCGAGGGCCCTCAGGCTCTGCTCGTCGTCACGGCGACGGGGCGTGAATCCGAGGCCGCCCGGGGGTCGCTGACGAGCTTCCTGCCCGAGGCCGAGATCATCGAGTTCCCCGCGTGGGAGACCCTTCCGCATGAGCGGCTCAGCCCGAGCGCCGAGACGGTCGGGAAGCGCATCCACGCTCTGCGGCGACTCGCCGCGTGGTCCGAGCAGGCGGCTTCCCAGCCTGAGGCGACGAAGCCGATCGTCGTCGTGGCCGGTGTGCGGGCGGCCCTGCAGCCCCTGGCCGACAATCTCGCGTCGATCGAGCCGGTGGTGCTCACCGTCGGCGATCGCGGGCACGACCTGTCGGCCATCGCCCTGCGACTCGTCGACCTCGCCTACGCGCGGGTCGACATGGTCACCCGGCGGGGCGAGTTCGCGGTGCGCGGCGGCATCCTCGACGTGTTCCCGCCGACGGCCGAGCACCCCGTCCGTGTCGACTTCTTCGGCGACGAGGTCGACCAGGTGCGGCGCTTCTCCGTCGCCGACCAGCGGAGCCTCGACGGCGAGGTCACGACGGTCGACCTCCCGCCGAGCCGCGAGATGCTCCTCACCGAGCAGGTGCGTCAGCGTGCCCGCGAGATGCAGCACGAGTTCCCGAGCCTCGCGCAGATGCTGGCGAAGATCGGCGAGGGCATCCCCGTCGAGGGCATGGAGTCCCTCGCTCCGGCCCTCGTGCACGGTCTCGTGCCGCTGACCCACTACCTCCCGGAGGGGGCCGCCATCGCCGTGCTGTCTCCCGAGCGCGTCGTGTCGAGGGCCCGCAGTCTGGCCGAGACGAACCGCGAGTTCCTCTCGGCAGCATGGAGCGCCGCGACCGCCGGCGCCGAGGCACCGATCGACCTCGACGCGGGCGACTTCATCTCCCTGCGCGATCTCCGCGACTCCGCGGGCGACCGCACGTGGTTCTCCCTGAGCACCTTCGACAGCGGCGAGGTCCTCACCGACGAGGAGGCGATCGCGTCGGCGGGCGACTACGTCCGTCTCGCGGCCGACGCGGTGCCGAGCTTCAGCGGTCATGCCGAGGGCGCCCTCGACCATGTCGTGTCGCGCCTCGCCGACGGCTGGAGCATCGTCGTGACCTCGCGCGGCGTGGGCCTCGTCGAGCGGGCGCGCGACGTGCTCGCCGAGCGAGGGGTCGCCGCGCGGCTGCATGAGTCGCTGCCCGAGTCGCTCGAGGCGGGGGTCGCGCACCTCGTCGCCGGTGGTGTCGAGGCCGGCTTCGAGATCCCCGACGCGAAGCTCGCCGTGCTGGGCGAGAGCGACTTCTACGGTCGATCGGCGAACTACGACTCGCGACAGGTGACGAAGCTCGCCAGTCGACGCAAGAACGTGGTCGATCCGCTGCAGCTCAAGCCCGGCGACGTCGTCGTGCACCAGACGCACGGCATCGGCAAGTTCATCGAGCTCACCAGCCGTGTCGTCAGCACCGGCGGCAAGAACGCCGTCAAGAACAGCCGCGAGTACCTCGTGCTCGAGTACGCGCCCTCGAAGCGCGGGTACCCCGGCGACAAGCTCTACGTGCCCACCGACCAGCTCGATCTGCTCAGCCGCTACGTCGGCGGCGAGGCGCCGTCGCTCAGCAAGATGGGCGGCAGCGACTGGGCCTCGGCCAAGAGCAAGGCGCGTCGCGCCGTCCGTGACATCGCCGTCGAGCTGGTCAAGCTGTACTCGGCGCGGATGTCCAGCAAGGGCCACTCGTTCCCGCCCGACACCCCGTGGCAGCGCGAGCTCGAGGAGGCCTTCCCGTTCGCGGAGACCGCCGACCAGCTGACGACCATCGACGAGATCAAGGCCGACATGGAGCGCCCGATCCCGATGGACCGCCTCCTCTCGGGCGACGTCGGCTACGGCAAGACCGAGGTCGCCGTTCGCGCCGCGTTCAAGGCGATCCAGGACGGCAAGCAGGTCGTCATGCTCGTGCCGACCACTCTGCTCGTCAAGCAGCACTTCGACACGTTCTCCGACCGCTTCGCCGGGTTCCCCGTGCACCTCCGCAGTCTCTCCAGGTTCCAGACCGCGAAGGAGTCCCGCGAGACGATCAAGGGCCTCGGCGACGGCACGGTCGACATGGTGATCGGCACGCATCGCCTCCTGAGCGAGGGCATCGCGTACAAAGACGTGGGTCTCGTGATCATCGACGAAGAGCAGCGTTTCGGCGTCGAGCACAAGGACGCCTTGAAGAAGCTCAAGACCAACGTCGACATCCTGGCGATGTCGGCCACGCCCATCCCGCGCTCGCTCGAGATGGCGGTCACGGGCATCCGCGAGATGTCCACCCTGACGACGCCTCCCGAAGACCGCCACCCCATCCTGACCTTCGTCGGTCCCGAGAGCGATCGGCAGAAGGCGGCGGCGATCCGGCGCGAGCTGCTGCGCGAGGGGCAGGTGTTCTTCGTGCACAACCGGGTGTCGAGCATCAACCGCGTCGCGGCGCAGATCGCCGAGCTGGTTCCGGAGGCGCGGGTGGCGGTCGCGCACGGACAGATGGCCGAGTCGTCGCTCGAGCAGGTCATGGTCGACTTCTGGGAGCGCAAGTTCGACGTGCTCGTCTCGACCACCATCATCGAGACCGGTCTCGACATCGCGAACGCGAACACGCTGATCATCGATCGCGCGGACAAGTACGGGCTCAGTCAGCTGCATCAGCTGCGCGGGCGCGTCGGCCGGGGCCGTGAGCGCGGGTACGCGTACTTCCTGTACGACGCCGAGCGACCGCTCAGCGAGACCGCTCAAGACCGCCTCGAGACGATCGCGGCGAACAACGAGCTGGGCGCGGGCATGCAGGTCGCGTTGAAAGACCTCGAGATCCGCGGCGCGGGCAACCTCCTCGGCGGTGAGCAGTCGGGGCACATCGCCGGGGTCGGCTTCGACCTGTACCTCCGCATGATCGGCGAGGCCGTGGGGGCGTTCCGCGGCGACGTGGCCGAGGGGCAGACCGAGCTGCGACTCGAGCTCCCCGTCGACGCGCACATCCCCGACGAGTACGTCGAGAGCGAGCGACTTCGTCTCGAGGCCTACCAGAAGCTGTCGACGGCCAGCTCGCCGACCTCGACCGACGATCAGATCGACTCGGTCCTCGACGAGCTCACCGACCGGTACGGCACGCCGCCGGCGTCGGTCCTCGCACTCATCGAGGTGTCGAGGCTGCGCCGTGCCGCGCAGAAGATCGGTCTCAGCGAGGTCGTCGTCATGGGCGCCAACCTCCGTGTCGCCGGTCTCGATCTGCCCGACAGCATGCAGGTGCGGTTGCAGCGCATGTACCCGGGCTCGCGCTGGTTCGGTCAGACGAAGTCGGTCAGCGTGCCGCTGCCCCGTCCTCACGGCGAGGCCCTGCCCGACGGCGAGCTGATCACCTGGGTCGAGCAGCTGATGACGGCGATCTTCGGTGCGGAGACGCCGCGTCCCGCCACGGACACCGCGGCGACCGCCGGCTGACGACGCGACGGAGCAGGCCGAGGAGGCGCGGGTGACCCACGACGACACCACCGGGACCGAGATCGCCGAGCTGGTCCGCGTGGTCGCCGCCCTGCTGTCCGACGACGGCGGCTGCGACTGGAACCGCGGGCAGACGCACGGGAGTCTCGTGACCTACCTGGTCGAGGAGACCGCCGAGCTCGTCGAGGCGATCGAGGAGGGGACGACGGCTGATCGCCGGGAGGAGCTCGGCGACGTGCTGTACCAGGTCGTCCTGCACTCCGCTCTGGCTGAGCGTCAGGGGGCGTTCGACCTGGCCGACGTCGTGCGCGACGTCACGGCGAAGACCGTGCGTCGTCATCCGCACGTCTTCGGAGACGACGAGGCCCGCGACGTCGACGACATCGTCCGGCTCTGGTCCGCCGCGAAGGCGCACGAGAAGTCCGAGCGGACGAGTGCCTTCGACGGCGTGCCCGGCGGTCTGCCGGCCTTGGCCCGGGCTCAGAAGATCGACGGCCGACGTCGGGCTGCGGGTCTGCCCGCCGACGAGCCGCCGAGGGCGTGCGAACCGGGGGAGGAGGCCGCCGGGTCCAGGTCGGACGGAGGCTCGACCGGCAGGCCCCCGGTCGACGACCCGACCGAGGGCGTTGCGGTGGACGACGAGCTCCTGCTCGGTCGTGAACTGGCGCGGATGGTCGACGTCGCGACGAGTCGGGGCATCGACGCAGAACGCGCACTCCGACGTGCCGTACGAGAGCGTGAGGCACGGCTGCGAGCGGTCGAGACCGAGGGTAGGGCGCCCCACCAACCCGAATAGGCGGGGCGCCCTCACGTGAACCCCCCACGAGCGACCCCGATCGCGAAGAAGGAAGTCGTCTGGCTGGTGTGTCACGTCGTCGCTGCCGGCACGCCAGAGAGGGATCAGACTCCATGGGCCTTGCAGCGATAGAGATAATGTAGAGCATCGTGCAGTAAAATGTCAAGGGTCATCCGACGAAACACACGAACGCAGACCAGGCTGTCCGCTCGATGTCCTGCCATCGACCGACCGGTTGGTTCCTGTGCGGCGTCGGCACACGTCTGTTATGGTCGCCAGACGACGGTCGGGGCCGCGCAGGGCGTCCCGACACGTCCGCACGAAGGAGTGGCATTCATGCCTCGCAAGCCCGATCCGACACGCAAGCCCGAGCTGCTCGGCCAGATCATCGACCACCTCCGGTCGCGGAGCATCGCGACCGTCTCGTTCCGCACCCTCGCCGAGGCTCTCGGTGTCAGCACCTACGTCTTCGTCTATCACTTCGGCAACCGTGCCGAGCTGATCGCCGAGATCGTCCGAGCGGTCGTCGGCCGCCACGATCACCTCCTCCCCGCCGACGCCGCGTCGCTCGACGCGGCCGCGTTCCGCGGGCACCTCGTCTCGTACTGGGACGAGGCGTCGAGCGAACGGGGTCTCGACCTCCAGCGTCTCGAGATGGAGTCGGCGCTGCTCGAGGTCGTCGCCGGCGACGAGCCGGGTGTCGCTCGGCAGGCGGGCGCCCGTTGGCGCGAGGCCGTGTCGACGTGGCTCGTCGCCCAGGGCACCTCGTCGGAGGACGCCACCGTGCAGGCGCGGGCCTTCGTCGCCGAGGTCGAGGGGCTGCTCTACGACGCCGTCGTCGCCGGTGGCGCCGACGAGCCCGGTGCGGTGTTCGTGCACCGGGTCGACGCGCTCGTCGAGAGTGCCGGGGCGGCGTCCCGCGGCTGACTCGCCGCTCGGCGGGTCGTCTCCGAGCAGGTGTCGCGACGCCGTCAGACGAAGAACGGGCCAGGTGCTCAGCACCTGGCCCGTTCGGGCGCCCTCACCGCAGGGAAGGTAGGGCGCCGTGACCCGGCGGCATGCAACCCGATTCACGCCGCTTGGTGCTCATACTGTACGTGGAATCTCACATGGAGCGCAAGTCGGGTCGGGGCGGGCTCGTCGCGCCCTCGGCTCTGAGAAGATGTCCCCATGCCGTCACACGTGAGCCCGCCCCGCGGGATGAGAGACTTCCTCCCCGCCGAGAAGCGTCGCCGGGAGCGCGTGCTCAGCACCATCCGCGACGTATACCGCTCGTACGGCTTCGACGAGATCGAGACGCCCGTGGTCGAGTCGACCGACTTCCTCTACTCGGGTCTCGGCGGCGACAACGAGAAGCAGGTCTTCGCCGTGCTGAAGCGCGGTCTCGACGTCGACGACCTCAAGTCGGCCGACTCCGCGCTGGCGCTCGCCGACCTGGGGCTCCGATTCGACCTCACCGTGCCGCTGGCCCGGTTCTACGCCTCGCACCGCGCCGAGCTGCCGGCGGTCTTCCGATCCGTGCAGGTGGCGCCCGTCTGGCGGGCCGAACGTCCGCAGAAGGGTCGCTACCGGCAGTTCGTCCAGTGCGACATCGACATCCTCGGCGAGGCCGGCCCGCTCGCCGAGATCGAGCTCATCTCGGCGACCACGGCCGTCCTCTCGGCGCTCGGCCTCGAGGGCACGTCGATCCGCATCAACGACCGCCGGGTGCTGCTCGGGGTCCTCTCGCACTGGGGTGCGCCCGCCCACCTGACGGAGCAGGCGCTGATCGAGCTCGACAAGCTCGACAAGATCGGCGTCGAGGGCGTCGTCGCGCGTCTCCACGAGATCGGGGTCGAGCACGGCGGGCTGGAGGATGCGCTGCGCGAGCTCTCGACGGCCGACTGGTCGACGATCACCGGCACCGAGCCTCCTGCCTGGCTCGACGTCGCCGCCGCCGCCGATCTGGTGGCGCTCCGCGAGGCCCTCCCCGGCGCGCGTCTCGTCTTCGACCCGACGCTCGTGCGCGGCATGGGCTATTACACGGGCACCATCTTCGAGGTCGCGCACCCCGAGTTCGGCTACTCGCTCGGTGGCGGCGGCCGCTACGACGGCATGATCGGGCGGTTCCTCGGCGCGGACGTCCCCGCCGCCGGCTTCTCGTTGGGGTTCGAGCGCATCGTCGACCTCGTCGACCAGGGCGACCCCGATCACGACGGTCTCGCCCTCGTGCACGACGCGGGCGTGCCCGCGGCCGAGCTCACGGCCCTGCGGGCGGCGCTGCTCGAACGGGGGGAGGCGCGGGTCCGTCTCGATCGGCGCGTCAAGAACCTCACGCGCCAGCTCGACACCCTCGCCGAGTCCGGCTACACGCGCTTCGCCGTCGTGCGGGGCGGAGAAGGCGTCGACGACCTGCAGATCAAGACGCTCGGCTGACAGCGGGCCGTCCGCTGCGGCGCGGTGCCTCGCTAGGATTGGCGCGGACCTCGGTCCTGCGAACACAACGACTACTAAGGAGTTCTCCGTGGCAGCAATCGACGCCGTAGGCGCCCGCGAAATCCTCGACTCGCGGGGCAACCCGACCGTCGAGGTCGAGGTCCTGCTCGACGACGGGACGGTCTCTCGGGCCGCCGTCCCCTCGGGCGCATCGACCGGGGCCTTCGAGGCCTACGAACTGCGCGACGGCGACGCGAGCCGCTACCTCGGCAAGGGCGTGCTCAAGGCCGTCTCGGCGGTCATCGACGAGATCGGCCCGGCCGTCGAGGGCTTCGACGCCACCGACCAGCGCCTGATCGACGCGGCGATGATCGAGCTCGACGGCACCGACAACAAGAAGCGCCTCGGCGCGAACGCCATCCTCGGCGTCTCGCTGGCAGTGGCCCGTGCGGCCGCCGACTCGGCCGATCTGCCGCTCTTCCGCTACCTCGGCGGGCCGAACGCGCACACGCTCCCCGTGCCGATGCTCAACGTCATCAACGGCGGTTCGCACGCCGACAGCAACGTCGACATCCAGGAGTTCATGATCCTGCCGATCGGCGCTTCGACCTTCGCCGAGGCGCTCCGATGGGGCGCCGAGACGTACCACGCCCTCAAGAGCGAGCTCAAGGCCAAGGGCCTCTCGACCGGTCTCGGCGACGAGGGCGGCTTCGCGCCGAACCTCGACAGCAACCGGGCCGCGCTCGACCTGCTCGTCGACGCGATCACCAAGGCCGGCTTCACGCCCGGTGAGGACATCGCGCTCGGTCTCGACGTCGCCTCGAGCGAGTTCTACGCCGACGGCTCGTACACCTTCGAGGGCGAGAAGCGCGACTCCGCGTTCCTCTCCGGCTACTACGCCGACCTGGTCGCCTCGTACCCGCTCGTCACCATCGAGGACCCCCTCGACGAAGACGACTGGGAGGGCTGGGCGCACCTCACGCGCGAGATCGGCTCGAAGACGCAGATCGTCGGCGACGACCTGTTCGTCACGAACCCCGAGCGCCTCGCGAAGGGCATCGAGGCCGGCGCCGGCAACTCGATCCTCGTCAAGGTCAACCAGATCGGCACGCTGACGGAGTCCCTCGACGCCGTCGCGCTCGCACAGCGCAGCGGCTACACGACCGTGCTGTCGCACCGCTCGGGTGAGACCGAAGACACCACGATCGCCGACCTCGCGGTCGCCACCGACGCCGGTCAGATCAAGACGGGGGCCCCGGCCCGCTCCGAGCGCGTCGCGAAGTACAACCAGCTGCTCCGCATCGAAGAGGAGCTCGGCGACGCGGCGGTCTACGCCGGTCGCTCGGCCTTCCCCCGCTTCCGCGGCTAGGCACGGCTCCGAGGGGCCCGTCCCGCTTCGGCGGGGCGGGCCTCTCGGCGTTCCGTGACCGACTCGACAGGGCGGTCGTCTACCCTCGGAGTCATGTCCCGAGAGTCGAAGAGCAGGCGTCTGCCCGTCATCCTGCCCGAGACGGAGTCGGCCACGAGCGGCTGGCTCCGCAACATCCGCTTCTCGGGCTTCAGTCTCCTGATGCTCGTCATCCTGGTCCTGTTCGTCGTGATCCTCGCGCCGTCCCTCCGCACCCTCGTCCAGCAGCAGCAGCAGATCGCGGCCATCCAAGACGAGGTCGAGCGGCAGAAGGCCGACGTGACGGATCTCCAGGGCGATGTCGCGCGGTGGAGCGATCCCGCGTACATCGAGGCTCAGGCGCGCGACCGCCTGCTCTACGTGTACCCGGGCGAGTACAGCTACCTGGTGATGGGCGACGCGACGACCGACGCCGAACGGCCGCAGGCACCCATCAGCGACGAGCTGCAGACCCCCCAGGTCGACTGGATCGCCGCCATGACCTCGTCGGTGATCGACGCCGGTCTCAGCGACGAGCCGGCAACCGAGCTGATCGCCCCCGACATCGACGGCAGCGAGCTCCCCACCTCGACCCCGACAGGCGGCACCCCGTGACCACCCCTCCGTTCGACCCCGTGACCGAACTCGACGTGCGGATCGTCACCGCGCAGCTCGGGCGCCCGGCGCGCGACGTCATCGGCATCGCCGCCCGGTGCGCCTGCGGCAACCCCACCGTCGTCGCGACGAAGCCGCGACTCGGCGACGGCACGCCGTTCCCGACCCTCTACTACCTGTGCCACCCGGGCGCGACGGCGGCCGTCTCGACCCTCGAGGCGAACGGCGTGATGGCCGAGTTCACCGACCTGCTGGCCGCAGACGCCGATCTCGCCGCACGCTACCGGTCGGCCCACGAGGCCTACCTCGCCGACCGCGAGAGCATCGAGCACGTCGGCGAGATCGCTCACGTCACCGCGGGCGGCATGCCCGAGCGCATCAAGTGCCTGCACGCCGTGGTGGGTCACTCCCTCGCCGCCGGCCCCGGGGTCAACCCGCTCGGCGATCTCGCGCTCGACCGAGCGACGTGGAGCCCCGACGTGTGCCGGTGCCCCGACTACCTGGCCGACGGCGACTCGGCCGAGCGCGCCTCCGGCGGGGATGTCTGACCCGTGCCCGAGCTGACGCTGCGGACGACCTCGGCGACGATCGCGGCGCTGGCCCTGGCGGCCGTCGTCGTGGTCGCCCCGGGGGGCGCGGCGCGAGCCGACGCCATCCGCGACGACCAGTACTGGCTCGCCGACTACGGCATCGAGCAGGCCTGGCAGTCGAGTCGCGGCGCGGGGGTGACCGTAGCCGTGATCGACACCGGCGTCGACTCGTCGGTCGCCGAGCTCGAGGGCGCGGTCGTCGGAGGCACCGACGTCTCGGGTCAGGGCTCGGCGGACGGCCAGACGCCCGTCGGCACGGACGACCCGACGCACGGAACCCTCGTCGGCTCGATCCTCGCGGGTCGGGGGACGGCGTCCGGTGACGGCGTCATCGGCGTCGCTCCCGAGGCCGATCTGCTGTCCGTCTCGGTCGGCTTCGGGTCGGATGCCGTCGACTCCGACACGCAGATCGCCGAGGCCGTCCGATGGGCGGTCGACAACGGGGCCGACGTGATCAACATGTCCCTCACGCGCAACACCCTCGACTGGCCGACGAGCTGGGACGACGCGTTCCTCTACGCGATGCAGCACGACGTCGTCGTCGTGGCCGCGGCGGGCAACAGGGGCAGCGGCACGACCGAGGTCGGGGCGCCGGCCACCATGCCGGGGGTGCTCACCGTCGCCGGCGTCGACCGGTCGGGTCAGGCGAGCTTCGACGCCTCGAGTCAGGGCATCACCATCGGCGTCGCGGCGCCGAGCGAGAAGCTCGTCGGGGTCGGACCGGGCGACGTCCACTACAGCTGGAGCGGCACGAGCGGCGCGACCCCCATCGTCGCGGGCGTCGTCGCGCTCGTGCGGGGTGCGCACCCCGAGCTCGATGCCGACGACGTCATCAACCGGGTGATCTCCACGGCCGACTCGCGCGGCACGACCACCCCCGATCCGCTCTACGGCTACGGACTCGTCGACGCCTCGGCCGCCGTCGGCGATCAGGTGGCCCCGGTCGAGGCGAATCCCATGGGCGATCTCGCCGAGTGGATCCGACTGCACCGGCGGGCCGAGGTCCCCGTCGCCACCCCGTCGTCGACGGCCGAGGCGGCACCGGCTCCCGTCCCCACCCCGAGCGTCGACCGCGACGACCGCCTCCAGGCGCTCATCCCGACGATCGAGTCGATGCGCTCGACGGGCATCCCGCTGATCGTCTTCGGGCTGTTCGGGGCGGCCCTGCTCGGCGTCGCGCTCGGCGCTCTCCGCCAGTTCAGGAGGCGACGCCACCAGGAGTAAGGTCTTTACGGACAACCCCACCTCAAGGAGATCATCCCCCGTGCCCAAAATCCTGATCGTCGGCGGCGGCTACGCCGGTTTCTACACCGCCTGGAAGCTCGAGAAGTGGCTGCGCAAGGGTGAGGCCGAGGTCACGATCGTCGACCCGCTGCCCTACATGACCTACCAGCCGTTCCTGCCCGAGGTGGCTGCCGGCTCGATCGAGCCGCGTCACGCCGTCGTCGCCCTGCGACGTCACATGAAGAAGACGAACGTCGTCACGGCGAAGGTCACCCGCGTCGACCACGCGACGAAGACCGCCACGATCACGCCCGAGGTGGGCGACGAGTGGACGATGGAGTACGACCAGGTCGTCATGACGGCCGGCGCCGTCTCCCGCACGTTCCCGATCCCGGGCGTGGCCGACGAGGCCATCGGTCTCAAGACCATCGAGGAGGCCGCGGCGATCCGCGACAAGCTCCTCACCAACTTCGCGAAGGCTGCGAACCTCCCGGCCGGGCCCGAGCGCGACCGCCTGCTGACGGTCGTCGTGGTGGGCGGCGGCTTCGCGGGCATCGAGGTGTTCGCCGAGCTCCGCAGCTTCGCGAGCGACCTGATCAAGAGCTACCCCGGTCTCACCGTCGACGACACGCACTTCCACCTCATCGAGGCCATGGGGCGCATCATGCCCGAGGTGTCGCTCGAGACCAGCCACTGGGTGCTCAAGAACCTCGCCGAGCGGCAGGCCACGGTCCACCTCGACACGCAGCTGCAGTCCGCGGTGGGCGGCAAGCTCGAGCTGTCGACGGGCGAGTCGTTCGAATCCGACCTCATCGTCTGGACCGCCGGGGTCATGGCGAACCCGATGGTCCGCAACACCGACTTCCCGCTCGAGCAGCGTGGCCGCATCACCGTCAAGCCCGACCTGCGCATCGTCGACGGCGAGACGATCGTCCCCGACGCCTGGGCGTGCGGCGACGTCGCGGCGACCCCCGACCTGACCGGCAAGGGCGTCGGCGGCTTCTGCGTCCCGAACGCCCAGCACGCCGTCCGGATGGGCAAGCAGCTCGCCAAGAACCTCGTCGCCTCGCTGCGCGGCGAGTCCGTCACCGACTACCGGCACGACAACCTCGGCGCCGTCGCAGGTCTCGGGCTCAACGTCGGCGTGTTCCAGAGCGGCAAGATCGCCGTCAAGGGGTTCCCGGCCTGGATCGCCCACCGTGGCTACCACGGCATGGCGATGCCCTCGTTCGAGCGCAAGTTCCGCGTCGTGGGCGGTTGGTGGAACAACCTCTGGCTCGGTCGCGACATCGTCTCGCTCGACAACCGCGAGCGTCCGCGCGCCGCCTTCGAGGAGTTCGCCTCGCGCCCCAAGCCGGCAGCCGAATCGGCCCCTGCCGCCGCGCCGGCGCCCGAGGTCGGGACGCCCGCCGGCGAGCCCGGTCCGGCCTACGCGAACCCCGCCGACGAGAAGGGCGCCGCCGAGAAGGGCGCCGCCGCCGAGACCGAGACGGTCGAGACCAGCGCCAAGTAGTGAGCCCAGCCCGACGACTCAGACGGCGCCCGCCCGCGGATCCCCGCGAGGCGGGCGTCGTCGTCCGTCAGGGCTTTGTAGTCTGAGAACCGGGCCCCCATAGCCCAATCGGCAGAGGCAGGCGACTTAAAATCGCCTCAGTCAGGGTTCGAGTCCCTGTGGGGGCACTCGGAGGGGTCGGCGGCGGCGCCGGAGCATGATCACCGAGGCGAGCGCGAATGCCGCGAAGGTGGCGACGGCGACCGTCGTCCAGACGCCGGGTGCGACGGGGGCGCCGACGAGGACGAGTGCGGCAGTCGTCGCCCCGATCATCGCGACGCCGCTGTAGGCGACCTTCGACCACGCCCACAGGGCGTGCCCGGGCAGCGTGCCCAACGGGAGGATCGACAGCACGAGCGATCCGATCCCGGCGAGGCACATCGTCGTCGCGATCTCCAGCAGCAGTTGCGAGAGGAACCCGTCGCCGAAGCCTCCCCAGCCATGGGCCGCCCAGGCGGCGAACGAGACGACGAGCAGGGCGCCGATCTGAGCCACGGCGACCATGCCCCGCGCCGCCGTCGACGGCTCCCGTGCGGGCGCGGGCTGTTCGACCGTCGACGCGGCCGTCCGTGCGACGACAGCGCCCGTCACGAGCACCCCGAGGACGAGGGGCGGGTCGAGCGACAGCACGCGGGTGACGGCGCAGGCGACGAGGGCCGCCGTGAGGAGGGCCGGCGACATGCGGATGCTCACGCCGAGGCCGGCCCGACGACCGACCAGCACCGCGGGGAGGACCACGGCGAGAGCGTTCAGGGCCAGGACGCCGACCACGACACCGAGCAGGAGACGCGCGTACTGCACCTGGCCGTCCACCCCGGCCGCGACGGCGATGGCGACGCTGCCGACGGCGAGGGCGACCCCGACGCTGACCCGAGGGTCGATGCTCCCTCCACTGAACGAGGTCGGCGGCTCGGCGGCCCTGTTGCGGCCCGTCAGTCGAGGAGCGGGGCGATGCACGCGTGCGCCGAGGGTCCGTGCGACCACCCGGATCGGCCCGGCGACCACGACCAGGAACAGCAGACCCAGAGCGAGCGCCGACGGCCACACGGGGCCGCCCAGGGTCTGGGTGAGGCCCGGCAGATCGCGACCGAACGAGGTCGCGGTCGCCCAGGTGCCCGTCGTCGGGTTCTGGACCGGCCCGGGGTCGCCCGCCGCGCCTCCTGGAGGCACCGCCGCCCCGCCCCCGCCGCCGTCTCCTGGCGTGACGGAGCCGGGCACCGGCGTCGCGGAGGGGTCGTCGTCGGCCGGGACGGGTGCCGGCGTCGCCGTGGTGCCGTCGGGGCTGCGCGAGGGGGTGGGGGTGACGCCGGGAGCCCCGGGGGAGGCGCTGGGCACGTCCGTCGGGCCTCTCGCGCCGACGACGACGGTCACGCTCCGCGACACGGGACCGTAGTTGCCCGCCGCATCGACCTGAGCCGCCGTGATGGTCCGCGAGCCGTCGGGGAGGGCGGAGCCCGTCGAGTCGCAGCTCCAGGATGCGCCGGCGATGGTCGCCTGGCACACGGGCGAGCCGTCGACGTAGACCGTCACCGTGGCACCGCTCTCGCCCGAGCCCCTGATGACCACGGGCTGGGCGTCGACACGGCTTCCCGAGCCCGGAGAGGTGATGACCGGGGCTCCGGGCGCCTCGCGGTCGATCGTGGCGACGACCGCGGCCGACGCACCGGATCGGGGGATCGGGATGGCGTCGCTCCGCTGCGTCGCGGTCAGCGAGTATCGACCGGACGGGAAGGACCCGGCGTCGAGCACGGCGCTCCACTCGCCCGCGGTGTCGGCCGTGCCGGATGCGCTCGCCCCTGCGGCCGTCGTCACCGTGACCACCGCGCCCGGTTCGGCGGAACCGGTCACCTTGGCACCGAGCAGCAGGCCGCCGCGAACGGTGGGAGCCCCGAGGACCGCGAAGGAGGCGCTGCTCACGTCGGGCAGATCGGCATGGGTCGTGTCCCGAGCCGTCAGGACGATGTCGGCACCGTTCGCGACGGTCACGGTGCACGACCACCGACCCGACGGGGCGGCGGCGGAGGAAGGCACGGTCGTCTCGCAGAGCGAGCGGGAGGGGACCTCGGGGTCGAGGACCCTCACCGACGAACCCGAGGCGGCCATGCCCCCGATCGCGAAGGTGTTCACCGTGCGTCCGCCGACGTCGTCGATGGTCGGTGCGGGGGGATCGGCCGGCGCGGTCGGGCCGGGGGCCGGCTCCGTGGGGGCGCCGAGGCCGGGCGAGGGGGCGCCCGACTGCCGGTCGGGCTCGGGCGCCGCGGGTGTCGACGTCGGCGCACCGGCCGCCTGCGCCGACGGGGCGGGCACGACGGCCAGGGCGGTGCCCGCGAGCAGCGGGAGGGCGATGAGGAGGGCTCCGACGGCACGCAGAAGAGGGCGTCCGGCGCTGGCAGCCGAGGGACGCGGCGGGATCGGGGTCGGAGAAACGGGCACTGCCCACCATTCAGCACGTTCGCGGGCGGCAAGTCAATCCGCTGAGAGGGGGAGGTCGGGTGCGCTCGTCGTGAGTTCGCTCCGAAGACGCTCAGACGACGTCGAGGCGGCATCCGGCGCATTTATAGTGAAGATCTGACTGCGACGGCCCGAATACCGTCCGAGACGACCGACATCTCTCGCGTCTTTCGCGTCGTACCCCAAGGAGTGACACGTCATGCAACCGGCCACGATCGGCATCCTGGTAGCCGTCGGCATCATCGTCCTGCTCGCGATCATCGCCGGCATCTACCTCTGGGCGACCTACAACTCCCTCGTGACCCTCAAGGTCCGCGTCGACGAGGCCTGGAGCGACATCACGGTCCAGCTCAAGCGGCGAGCTGATCTGATTCCGAACATCATCGAGGCGGTCAAGGGCTACGCGACCCACGAGTCGAAGGTGTTCCAGAACGTGACCGAGGCCAGGGCCGAGACCCTGGGGGCTCAGACGCCCGCCGAGGCGTCGGCGGCCGAAGGTCACATGCAGACGGCCCTGAAGAGCATCTTCGCCGTGTCCGAGGCCTACCCGCAGCTCCAGGCGAGTCAGAACTTCCTGCAGCTGCAGTCCGAGCTCGTCGACACCGAAGACAAGATCCAGGCCGCGAGGCGGTTCTTCAACGGCGGTGTCCGAGAATTCAACACGAAGACGCGGGTGTTCCCGAACACGGTCTTCGCGAAGCGCCTCGGCTTCACCGAGCGGGACTTCTTCGAGGTCGCCGAGCCGTCGGCGATCGCCGAACCCCCTCGCGTCCAGTTCTGAGCCCGCCCCACCTCGACGCCGCGCCCCGAACGGACATCGGCCCATGTACTCAGCCGTCTCGCGCAACAAACGCTTCACCGTCCTGATCGTCCTGATCTTCCTGGTCATCATCGGCGCACTCGGCTTCGGGGCGGGTGCCCTGTACGGCAACTACTCGATCGGGTTCGTCGTCCTCGCCGCGGCGTCGATCTACGCTCTGATCCAGTACTTCGCCGCCAGCGGTCAGGCGCTGTCCCTCAGTCACGCGCAGCGGGTCGACGGTACGACGGCCCCGCGGCTGTTCCGCACGGTCGAGAACCTCAGCATCACCATGGGCATGCCGATGCCCCAGGTCTACGTCGTCGTCGACCCCGCCCCGAACGCCTTCGCGACCGGCCGCGACCCCGAGCACGCCGTCGTCGCCGCGACCACCGGGCTGCTCGAGATCATGGACGACACCGAGCTGGAGGGCGTGATGGCCCACGAGCTCGGACACGTCAAGAACTACGACATCCGTGTGTCGATGATGGTCTTCGGCCTCGTCGTCGCCGTCGGATTCCTGGCCGACATCCTGCTGCGCATGTCGTTCTTCGGTGCGTTGACCGGCGGCAACCGCAATTCGAACAACGGCAACGGCGGAGGGGGTGGCGGCAACCCCGTCTTCCTGGTGCTCGGACTGGTCGCCATGATCATCGCTCCGATCGCGGCGGCCGGTGTGCAGGCGGCGGTCTCTCGTCAGCGGGAGTACCTCGCCGACGCCACGGGGGCGCTCACCACCCGGTACCCCGAGGGTCTCGCTCGAGCCCTCGAGAAGCTCGGCGCGTACGGCCGCCCGATGGCGACGCAGAACACGTCGATGTCGCATCTGTGGATCAGCGACCCGATGAAGCCGGGCGCGATGGACCGCCTCTTCAGCACCCACCCGCCCCTGGCCGACCGCGTCGCGCGTCTCCGCGAGAGCGCCGGCACCTTCTGAGGCGCGGTCGCCGACGCCCGCGCATCGACTCAGCCGAACCGGCGGCCCAGCTCCGCTGCGAGGTCGCCGCGTGGCATGACCTCGACCGACTCGAGACCCTGCCAGTGCGCCGCGCGCCGGAGGAGCGACGCCAGGCGATCGCAGTCGACGTCGAGATCCCGCTCGCGCCAGGCGGCCTGCACCCGCAGGACGCCCGCCTGCCGGTCGCTCTTCAGATCGACCCGGGCGACGAGGCGGTCGTCTTGGAGGACCGGCAGGACGTAGTACCCGTGGACCCGCTTCTCGAGCGGCGTGTAGATCTCGATGCGGTAGTGGAATCCGAAGACGCGTTCGGCGCGAGGGCGCGTCCAGACGACGGGATCGAAGGGCGACAGGAGCGCGTCGGCCTCGAGGCGGCGGGGGAGTCGGGCGTCTCGGTGCAGCCAGGCGGGTCGGCCCCAGCCCGGCACCTCGACGGCCGAGAGAACGCCCTCATCGTGGAGTTCGCGGAGGGCCGGCACGACGTCGGCCGTCTTGAGCCGGAAGTAGTCGGCGAGATCCGCCGTCGTTCCGACGCCCTGTGCGGAGGCCGCATGCGCGAGGAGGCGCCTGTGCGCCTCGTGCCGGGAGATGTCCGTGTCGAGCAGCTCCTGTGGGATCACCTGCTCGGGGAGGGCGTAGACGCGTTCGAAGCGTCTCCGCCCCGCGCTCACCAGCTCGCCGACCCGGAAGAGCGACTCGAGACCCTGCTTGACCGAGCCCCAACCCCACCAGGGGCCCGTGCGGACGTTCGACTCGTGCTCGACGAGGCTGGCGGGCACGGGGCCGCCCTCCCGCACCAGATCGAGCAGCCAGCGGGCGAGGCGGGGGTTGGCCGACAGCCACGAGTCGTCGTCGGCCAGCCAGCGGCGCCGGTAGTCGGCCATCCGCCACCGGAAGAGGGGCCAGGTCGCCACGGGGACGAGGGCCGCCTCGTGCGCCCAGTACTCGACGTAGCGACCGGGGCCCTCGAGCGTGAGGCGATCGAGGTTCGCCCGGTCGTAAGCCCCGAGTCGGGCGAAGAGCGGGAGGTAGTGGCTGCGCTCGAAGACGTTCACCGAGTCGATCTGCAGCAGCCCGAGTCGGTCGATCGTCGCGTTCAGGCGACGTGTGCCCGCCGGAGCCGTCGAACCCGAGCCGAGACCCTGGGCGGCGAGCGCCACTCGACGCGCGAGGGCGGGTGAGAGCTGATCGGGGGGCACGCCGACGACTGTAGCGTCGGCCTCCGACACCGTCCCTCCCCATCCAGGGCCCGGCACGTATGCCGACCGCGGAATATCACGGGTGGCTCGGCACCAGGGCGAGGGTCTTACACTGAGCGCATGATGCGGCGAAGCAGGCCCCCGCGCAGCGCGGCCGAGTCCCCTCCCCCTGGCGCCGCCCCGGTCGCTCGGGGTGCCGACCCGTCCGTGTCGCGGAGCATGGTCATCGCCGGTGCCTGGTCGTGGCGGATCCTCGTCGTGGTCGGCGTCATCGCCGTCTTCGTCTGGCTCGTCATCCAGCTGCGCATCATCGTCATCCCCTTCATGGTCGCCCTCCTCGTCTCGGCGCTGCTCGTGCCCTTCTCGAGCTGGCTGCAGCGCCACCGCTGGCCCAAGTGGGTCGCCGTCGTCGTCAGCCTCGTGGGTCTGATCGTCGTCGTGGCCGGTCTGTTCTACGCCGTCGTCGTCCAGATCATCGACGGCGCGCCCGAACTGCGCGACCGGTCCATCGCCTCCTACGGCCAGTTCCGCGACTTCCTGCTGACCTCCCCGCTCCATCTCACCGAGGGGCAGATCAACGGCTACCTGAGCGACGCCCTCGCCGCGCTGCAGCAGGACTCCCAGCCGCTCCTGCAGGGGGCGCTCTCGGTCGGTTCGACGGCGGGTCACATCGCGGCCGGGCTCGTCCTGATGCTCTTCGCGACGATCTTCATCCTGGTGGGCGGGTCCGACATCTGGCGCTGGCTGGTCCGCATCTTCCCGTCGAAGTCCCGTCGCGCCATCGACGGCGCCGGGCGTGCCGGGTGGCTGACGCTGACGAACTTCGTCAAGGTGCAGATCTTCGTCGCCTTCGTCGACGCCGTCGGCATCGGGCTGGGCGCCTTCTTCCTCGGTCTGCCCCTCGTCGTCCCGATCGCGATCGCGGTCTTCCTGGGGTCGTTCGTCCCCGTGGTGGGCGCGGTGGCCACGGGAGCCGTCGCCGTCGTGATCGCGCTCGTCTACAACGGCTGGGTGGTGGCGCTGCTGATGCTCGCCGTCGTCATCCTCGTGCAGCAGATCGAGGGGCACCTCCTGCAGCCCTTCGTGATGGGCAGCGCCGTCAAGGTGCACCCGCTCGCGGTGGTCTTCGCGGTCGCCGCGGGCACCCTGCTCGCGGGCATCCCGGGAGCCCTCTTCGCCGTGCCGGTCGTCGCCGTCCTCAACGTCATGATCACCTACGTCGCCAGGGGGGCGTGGCGCGAGTCGCCGCCGGCCTCCCTCGACGTCGTCACAGAAAGCCGTGCAGCCGATGTCTGACCTCACCCTCGCGGGCCCCACCCTGGCCGAGATGAAGGAGGCGCGGGTCCGGGTCTCGCAGGTCGCCCGCGTCACTCCGATGGAGAGCTCGAGGTTCCTCGCCGAGGTGCTCGGCTCGCCGGTGTACCTCAAGTGCGAGAACCTGCAGCGCACCGGCTCGTACAAGATCCGCGGCGCGTACAACCGGCTGACGCAGCTGACCGACGCGGAGCGCGCGCGGGGAGTGGTCGCGGCGTCGGCCGGCAACCACGCCCAGGGCGTCGCCTTCGCGGCACGTGAGATGGGTGTCCGCGCGACCATCTTCATGCCGGTGGGCGTGGCGCTGCCCAAGCTGCAGGCCACGAAAGACTACGGAGCCGACGTCGTGCTGAGCGGGCACTCCGTCGAGCAGGCGCTGAGGGCGGCGCAGGAGTTCTCGGACTCGACGGGCGCCGTCTTCATCCCGCCCTTCGATCACCCCGACGTGATCGCCGGGCAGGGCACGGTGGGGCTCGAGATCCTCGAGCAGGTGCCCGACGTCGACACCGTCATCGTCCCGATCGGCGGCGGCGGGCTCATCTCGGGGATCGCGAGCGCACTCGCCCAGACCAGCGCCGAGACCGGTAAGAAGATCCGCATCATCGGGGTGCAGGCGGTCAACGCCGCCCCCTACGCGGTCTCGATGAAGCGCGGCGTCCGCACCGACATCGAGACGCAGCCCACCATCGCCGACGGGATCGCCGTGGCGCGACCGGGGGTCCTGAACTTCGAGATCGTCCGCGAGACGGTCGACGAGGTCGTCACCGTCGGCGACGACGACACCGCCCGGGCGATCCTGGTCATGCTCGAGCGCGCCAAGCTCGTGGTCGAGGCGGCCGGCGCGGTGGGCGTCGCGGCCGTCATGACCGAGCAGGTGCGCGATCTCGGCACGACGGTCATCGTGCTGAGCGGCGGCAACATCGATCCGCTCATGATGGAGCGCGTGATCGGACGAGGCCTCGCCGCCGCCGAACGGTACCTGAAGATGCGGATCGGCCTGCCCGATCGCCCCGGGCAGCTGGCGCGGGTGTCCGAGATCCTGGCCGACGCGAACGCGAACGTCGTCGAGGTGCTGCACACCCGACACGGCCGCGGGCTCCAGATCAGCGAGGTCGAACTCGAGCTGAGCATCGAGACGCGCGGGCCCGACCACGTCGAAGAGGTCATCCGGCGTCTCCGCGACGCGGGCTACACGCCCGACGTCGACTTCTGATCGAGGGCGACGTCGGGCCGTCGGCTACGGCGTGTAGGTGTCGACGGCGGTGATCTCGACGGTGATCTCCTTGCCGTTCGGCGCGGTGTAGCTCGTGGTCGTGCCGACGGCGAGGCCGTTGATGGCCTGGCCGAGCGGGCTGGTCTCGCTGTAGACCGAGAGGTCGCTGCCGGCGGCGATGATCTCGCGGTTGCCGAGGAGGAACGTGCTCGGATCGCCGGCGATCGTCGCGGTGACGACGGTGCCCGGCCCGACGATGCCGGCGGCGGCCGTCGACTCGCCCACCGTGGCGTTCTTCAGCAGGTTGGTCAGCGTGCGGATGCGCGCCTCCATCTTGCCCTGCTCGTCTTTGGCGGCGTGGTAGCCGCCGTTCTCCTTCAGGTCGCCCTCTTCGCGGGCGGCCTCGATGCGGCTGGTGATCTCGTGGCGGCCTTCGTTGCTGAGCGTCGCCAGCTCGGCCTCGAGGCGGTCACGGGCGTCGGGGGTGAGCCACGTGGTGGCGTTGTCGTTCGTCATGGTGTTCTCCGTTCGTACGGCGGATCTTCCGATGCGCTGAGGATCGGACCGTTCGGCACGGCGACCGGGAGGCGCGCCCACCGAAAAAAGGAGACCGGCCGACTGGCCGGTCTCGTCATTCAGAGCAGTCTAGGGAAGCCAGCACTGGTAGATCAAGCCCGTGACGGCCCGTTCGGAGGTCGCGAGCGTGGTCGTGTAGGTCGACGTGAACTGCGGCGCGGGGGGCAGGTCGACGACCTTCCAGCCGACGATCGCGAACTTGTCGCTCTGCGCCTGCACCGCGCAGCTGACCCGGGTGCCGGCCTCGACGCTGATCGTGTACTGCACGTCGATGCTGTCGTCGCCGCCGACCGTGTAGCCGAGGTCGCGGGTCTCGAGCTTCGAGCCGTTGCCGTCGAATGCGGCGAAGACGACCCACGCGCCGAAGACCACGACGAAGGCCGCGGCGACGACGATCGCGATCAGTCGGCGTCGACGCGTGGCGGCGGGAGTGCGCCCGTAGCGCGCGTCGAGATGACCGTCGACGGGCTGGGCCGGATCGGCCTCGGTCGACGGGGGTGCGGGGGGCGTGGACGCCACTCTGATCTCCGTCCGATTATCCTTAGGGGGAGGGTAGCAACGTCTGCTCTGCACGAATTGCGAGGAACATGTGACCCTGCGCCTCCTGGCGGTACACGCCCACCCGGACGACGAGTCGAGCAAGGGCTCGGCGACGTACGCCCTCTACCGCAGTCTCGGAGTCGAGGTGCTCGTCGTCAGCTGCACCGGCGGAGAGCAGGGCTCGATCCTGAACGAGCAGATCGAGGCGCGGCACCACGCCGAACGCGACATCGCCGGTCTCCGGGTGCTCGAGATGCAGCGGGCGCAGCAGGCCCTCGGCGTCGACCACCTGTGGCTCGGCTACGCCGACTCGGGGCTCCCTCCCGAGGGTGAGCCCGTCGCGGTCAACAGCTTCGCGACGATCCCGCTCGAGATCAGCACCGAGCCCCTCGTCGCCGTCATCCGCCGGTTCCGGCCGCAGGTGCTCGTCACGTACGACGAGAACGGCGGGTACCCGCACCCCGACCACATCCGCAGCCACGAGATCTCGATGGCCGCGTATCGCGCCGCCTCCGACGCCGATCGCTACCCGACCGCGGGCGAACCCTGGCAGATCGACAAGGTCTACTACGACCGCATCATGAACACCGCCCGCCTGAAGTCGATGCTGACTCACCTGCAGCAGGCCGACGCCGAGTCGCCCCTCATCGAGCGCCTCACCGAGATGCTCGAGTGGATGGGCGCCCGACCCGACCTGGCGACCACGCACGTTCCGGCGTCCGACTTCTTCCCGGTCCGCGACGAGGCGCTCCGCGCGCACGCCAGCCAGGTGCCCCTCGACAGCGCGTTCTTCTTCTGGCCTCACGAGCTGCAGGTCGCGGCGTGGCCCACGGAGGACTTCCAGCTCATCGAATCGAGAGTCGAGACGACCATGCCCGAGAACGACCTGTTCGCCGGTGTGACCGACGACGACACCGGCCTGATCGGGGCGATCCGATGAGCGCCCTCGGCGACGCCACCCTCTCGGCCTCGGTGCGCCTCCTCGCCCAGCCGTCGACGCCCGATGCGACGCTGCCGGCGTCGACCGTGCCCGACGTCGACGTGACCCCGGGCGTCTGGGGCTTCGTGGCGATCGCATTCGTCGCGGTCGCGACGGTGCTGATCATCGTCGACATGACCCGCCGGGTCCGTCGCACGCGCTACCGCGGCGAGGTCCGCGAGCGCATCCAGGCGGAGCGCGACGGGGTCGCCTCCGGCGAGACCGCTGCCTCCGGCGACGGCGTCACGTCGGGCGACGGCGTGGCCTCCGGCGACGGCACCACCCGCGCCGTCGACGACGCATCCGACGGCGACGCGTCCGCGGGGCCCTTCGTCCGCGACTGACCGGAGCTGCCCCGAGGCGATCCGTCTGCGGGGCCGACCCTCCGCGACCGACCTGCGCGCGCCTCCTCGGCTCGAGAGAGGCCGGTGGCGCGACCGGTGCTCGATGGTCGGCCTAGAAGGTCGGCGGGTTCAGAGCGAGCACCAGGATGCCCGTCCAGTGGCAGAGGTAGGCGAGCACCGTCAGCGCGTGGAACAGCTCGTGGAACCCGAAGCGCCCCGGTGCGGGGTTGGGCCGCTTGAGGGCGTAGAACACGGCGCCGACGATGTACATCAGGCCGCCGGTCAAGACGAGCACGGTCATCGGGACGCTCGCCGCCAGCAGGTCGCCGGTGAAGCCGAGGGCGCCGACCCCCAGCAGGATGTACAGCGGCACGTACAGCCAGCGGGGCGCCCCCAGGAAGAAGATCCGGAAGAGGATCCCGAGACCCGCACCCGTCCAGACGAGGGTGAGCAGCAGGGTCGACGTCGCGGGAGGCAGCGCGATGACCGCGATCGGGGTGTACGTGCCCGCGATCAGCAGGAAGATGTTCGCGTGGTCGAGTCGCTTCAAGAACCTCTTGGCCCCCGGGCTCCACGGGAACCGGTGATAGGTCGCGGAGATGCCGAACAGCAGGAGCGACGTCGTCATGAAGACCGCGGAGGCCCAGGTCGCGGACGTCCCGTCGGAGACCACCACGAGGATGACGCCCGTGGCGATGGCGATCGGGAAGGTCGCGGCGTGGATCCAGCCGCGCCACGACGGCTTGCGTTCGATCGAGGCGTATTCGAGGCTGTCGTCGAGCAGAGGCAGGTTCGGGATGTCGGCACCGCCGACGCCGTCGCTCACGGGTCGGGTCATGATCCGAGCGTAGGGGAGGGCAGGAGGCGCGGGCCTGGGAATCGACTCGGCGAGCGGGGGCCCACCGGTGGGCTACCGTAGCGGTGTGAAGAGTCGTCGGAGGTCGCCGCTGGCCCGCGGTGTGCTCTACGAGCTCTACCAGAGCCGGCTGCGACGCGAGCTCGACGGAGCCGATCTGCCCCACCACGTCGCCATGATCGTCGACGGCAACCGGCGCTGGGCCAAGCAGCGCATGCTCGAGACCGCCGCCCACGGCCACCGCGCCGGCGCCGCCAAGATCAGCGAGTTCCTCACCTGGTGCGACGATCTGGGCATCCGCGTCGTCACCCTGTACCTGCTCTCGGCCGACAACCTCGGCAACCGCGCCTCCGACGAGCTCACCGAGCTGTTCGGCATCATCGGCGACGTCGCCGACGAGCTCTCGCAGCAGCGCGACTGGCGCGTGCAGCACGTGGGCGCCAGCGACGACCTGCCGCAGGGGCTCCGCGACTCGTTGACCGGCGCCGCCGAGCGCACGGCCGGCAAGAAGGGGCTGCACGTCAACCTCGCGGTCGGGTACGGCGGGCGGCGAGAGATCGCCGACGCGATGCGCAGCATCGTCCGCCAGCACGACGCCATGGGGGGCACCCTCGACGCGCTCGCCGAGGTGCTGACACCCGAGCTGATCGCCGAGCACCTCTACACGGGCGGTCAGCCCGACCCCGACCTCGTCATCCGCACGTCGGGCGAGCAGCGACTGAGCGACTTCATGCTCTGGCAGAGCGCGCACAGCGAGTTCTACTTCGTCGAGGCCTTCTACCCCGACCTCCGCGAGGTCGACTTCCTCCGGGCCGTGCGCGACTTCGCCCTGCGGCACCGTCGCTACGGCAGCTGACCCCGCACCTCGATCGACCGCCGCGACGGCCGACGTCGGCGGTCGGCGATCGGCGGTCGGCGGTCGGCGATACGGTTGACAGCCAGCGACACCGCCCGAGGAGACCAGCGTGACCACCATCGATGAACTGATCTCGGGGTACACCGACGAACCCGGGTACTTCGACTTCGCCAAGTGGGGCCCGATCTCACGGCCCGTCGTCGAAGAGGAGCGCGCTCTCGTCGACGTCCAGGCTCGTGCCCGATTCGGCTCGGAGGTCGCGCTGACCGAGCAGGCCGGGCGGGTCCGGCGGGCCGTCTCGGCCGTCGTCGGGTTCCCGGCCGATCAGGTGGTCTTCCAGCCGGATACGAGCTCGGGTCTCGTCCACACCCTCTTCGGCCTGACGGGGCAGGTCCTGATGTCCCCGCGCGACTATCCGAGCGGGCCGGTCGCCGCCACGCGGGCCGCCGCGGCGATGCGCGTTCTCGAGCCCGTCTGGATGGACCTCGACCACGACGTCGTGACCCCTTCCGTCGTGCAGCGCCACCTCACCGACCGCGTGACGGCGGTCGCCGTCAGCCTCGTCGACTACCGCACCGGCTACCTCGTCGACCTCGAGGGCATCCGCCAGGTGATCGGCGACCGGCTGCTGATCGTCGACGCCATCCAGGGGTTCGGCGTCGTCGACGCTCCGTACGGCGTGGCCGACGTGATCGCCTCGGGTGGCCAGAAGTGGGTGCGCGCCGGCTGGGGCACGGGGTTCCTGGCGCTCAGCGAGCGGGCTTCCGCCACGCTGACCCCGGTCTTCAGCGGGGTGGCGGGCACCGAGCTGCGCCTCGGCGGCTCGTACCACGAGACGCTGCCGACCCTGCCGGGTGCGGCGGCGTTCCAGATCACGAACCCCGACCCGATCGCGCAGGCGCGGTTCTCCACCGCCCTCGAGGGCATCGCCTCGGTCGGCGTCGCCGCGATCTCGCGAGAGATCGCCGACCGGGCCTCGCGGCTGATCGACATCGCCGACGAGTTCGCGCTGCCCGTCGTCTCGCCCCGAGACGAGGCCGAGCGCGCCGGCATCGTCGTGCTCGAACCCTCTCCCGAGCAGATGACCACGCTCACGGCGGCGCTGCTGAACCACGGGGTCACGGCCACCGTGCGCGACACCACCGTGCGGCTCAGCGTGCACCTGTCGACCGACGACGACTCGTTCGACCTGCTGCGGGGCGCGTTGACCTCGTTCGGGACGACCGTCTACTACTGACCCGCGCCTCCTCGGTCGACCCGCGCCTCCTCGGTCGACCCGCGCCTCCTGCCCTACGGCGTCTCCGTGCGCTCGCGAGCTGTTCACGTGTTCGTCACACGACACGGCGGGTCGTGTTCGGCCGGTCGTCGGGCGACGACGTAGGTTCGACCCATCGGGCACAGGGTCCGATCGAGTCGGCCACGAAAGTTCGCCTCGCAACTGCTCCGCGGCCGTCTCCGCCGAAGGTACCGAGCGCATCAGCGCTCGGAGATGGAGTGGTCGTGACCGCGCTCAACAACCCCCAGACCGAACAGCCCCGCCCCTCGACGAGCACCGGGGAGGCGCGATCCGGCTCGGTCGCGCAACGCACCTACGTGCTCGACACGTCGGTGCTCCTGTCGGATCCCCAGGCTCTCCTCCGCTTCGCCGAACACGACGTGGTGCTGCCCGTCGTCGTGATCAGCGAGCTCGAGGGCAAGCGTCACGACCCCGAGCTGGGCTACTTCGCGCGCCAGGCGCTGCGGCTGCTCGATGACCTGCGGCTGAAGCACGAGCGACTCGACTTCCCCGTCGAGGTCGGTGACGGGGGGTCGTTCCGCGTCGAGCTCAACCACTCGAACATGTCGGTGCTGCCGTCGGGCCTGCAGCTGAACGACAACGACTCGCGCATCCTCGCCGTCGCCTCGAACCTCGCCAACGACGGACTCGCCGTGACCGTGGTCTCGAAGGACCTCCCGCTGCGGGTCAAGGCGGCCTCGATCGGCCTCGCGGCGGAGGAGTACCGCGCCGAGCAGGTCGTCGATAGCGGCTACACCGGGCAGACCGACATCGACGTCTCGAGCGAGCAGATGGCCGCGTTCTACGAGACCGAGAGGCTGAGCTCGCGGGCGCTGGCCGACGTCCCCGTGAACACGGGCGTGGTCGTGCACTCCGACCGGGGCTCGGCCCTGGCGCGCGTGGTGTCGCAGGGCGAGGCGCGGCTCGTCCGCGGCGACCGCGACGTGTTCGGGCTGAACGGGCGCTCGGCCGAGCAGCGTCTCGCCATCGATCTGCTGCTCGACCCCGAGGTCGGCATCGTGTCGCTCGGGGGCAGCGCGGGCACGGGCAAGTCGGCCCTCGCGCTCTGCGCCGGGCTCGAAGCCGTGCTCGAGAAGCAGCAGCACCGCAAGATCATGGTGTTCCGGCCGCTGTACGCGGTCGGCGGCCAGGACCTCGGCTACCTGCCGGGCGATGCCGGCGAGAAGATGAACCCCTGGGGGCAGGCGGTCTTCGACACCTTGGGCGCCCTCGTCTCGCAGAACGTGCTCGACGAGGTCGTCGAGCGGGGGCTGCTCGAGGTGCTGCCCCTGACCCACATCCGCGGGCGCTCGCTGCACGACGCGTTCGTCATCGTCGACGAGGCTCAGTCGCTGGAGCGGAACGTGCTGCTCACCGTGCTGTCGCGCATCGGCCAGAACTCGCGCGTCGTCCTCACCCACGACGTCGCGCAGCGCGACAACCTCCGCGTGGGGCGGCACGACGGCGTGGCCTCGGTCATCGAGACGCTCAAGGGGCACCCGCTGTTCGGCCACGTCACACTGATGCGGTCGGAGCGGTCGGCCATCGCCGCGCTGGTCACCCGGATGCTCGAGTCCACCGACCTGGCCTAGGCCCCGCCGCCTCCGGCCCCGCCGCCTCCGGCCCCGCCGCCTCCGGCCCCGCCGCCTCCGGCACTGCCGCCTCCGTCCCTGCCGCCTCCGGCACTGCTGCGCGGTCGGCAACTCAGGTTCAGCCGCACGATCGTGTCTGATCGGCATGGGAACGGGCGGGTGCGCCTGAGTTGCCGACCGGGTGCGGGCGCGACAGCGCGGCGCGGGGCGGCGCGGGGTCGACCCGAGGCGCTGCGCGTGATCCCACCCCATATGCTCGTCGGCCCGATCCGTCCCCAGGGGCCTCTCCTTGGCCAGGTGCCGGGCCCGGCCATCGAGCAGTCTGCCGGCATGGAGCAACTCGCAGCACTCGTCACCGACCTGGGTGGTGTCGCGCACAAACGGCAGCTCGTGGCGCACGGCGCCACCGATCGTCTGCTCACGGCCAGTGTCCGGTTCGGGTCGCTGCATCGGGCCCGGCGCGGCTGGTACACGGTCTTCCCTCCCGGCGACCCCCGGCACGAGGCGGTGCGCATCGGCGGCCGCCTCACGGGCGCCTCTCTCCTGGCCCTGCACGGTGCGTGGTTGTGGACGACGCCGCCCGTCACGGTGGCCGTCTCGGCGAATGCCTCTCGGCTCCGAGCGCGTCACGGGGCGACGGTCCTCTGGCGTCCGCGCGTGCTCCCGTCCGGCCCTGTTCGCGATCGGCCGACGCCACCGTGGGCGGTGCCCCTCGAGGAGGCGCTGGTCACGGCCGTCCTCGGCCTCCCGCTCGACGAGGCGGTCGCCCTGCTCGACTGGGCGCTCGCCAGCGGGCGGTTCACGCGGGTCGAGTTGGCGGAGGCGTTCGCTCATCTGCCGGAGAATCGCGCCTCGATCGTCGACTGGGCGGATCGGCGGAGCGAGAGCTTCATCGAGAGCCTGATCAGAGCCACCTTCGTCTCACTCGGGCATGACGTCCGCGTGCAGGTCCCCGTGGGTCCGCGCGACGCCCGACGCATCGACATCGTCGTCGACGAGGTGGTGGCTCTCGAACTCGACGGCCGGGCCTTCCACGCCGACACGTTCGACGCCGACCGGCACAAGGACATCACCGTGACGATCGCGGGGAGGGTCGCGCTCCGCTGCGGGTACGGCATGGTCCGAGACGAGCGGGGCCTGCTCGTCGAGGCGGTCCACGCGATCATCCGACGTTCGCGTGCCGTGAGCACGGCGTCGAGGCGATGCCGCGACTCGCACCATCAGGCCTGCCTCGGTGCCGAGCCCTGGCGTGTCGGCGCGTCGAGGGCTCCTCGACCTCACCGGCCACGGTCGGCCTCAACCGCTGGTGTCGTGCGGGCAGACTCCCCACCCCGGTCGTCTCGGGCGACTCGGTCGTGATGTCGATCCTCGAGACGACGCCGACGCCGACGCCGACGCCGATGCCGCCCGCCGATCGCGTGCTCGAACTCGGGGCCGTCGTGCTGCTCGGCGGACTCGCGGTCACGGTGGCCCCCGACGTCGGTGCGCAGATCTCTTTCCTGGCGGTGGCGGCGGTGACCCCCGCCCTGGTGCGTCACGATCTGGCCGTCCGGCGTCTACCGAATCCTCTGGTGGGGTTGCTCGCAACCGCCTTCGTCGTCGGCAGCACCCTGCGAGGGGTCGACTCCGGTCTGCTCTCGGCGTCGATCCCCTTCGGCTGGGCCGCACTCTGGTTCGCCGTCGCGTTCGCGCTCGCCGTGGGTGGCGCGTTCGGCATGGGCGACGTCAAGCTCGGTGCGGCGCTCGTCGGCATCGTCGCTCCGTGGGGAGGCATCGCCGTGGGGGCGCTCGTCGCCGGCGCAGGAGTAATCGGCCTGATCGTCGTCGCCGCGACCGCGCTGCGTGCCAGGGGGAGCCGGAGCCGTGGAGTCCCGTTCGGTCCGTGCCTGCTGGCTTCGTTCTGGGCTCTGTCGGTGTTCGGCGGTCCGCTGCTGTGAACGGCTGCACGACAGGAACCCGACCGCGACGGACGGGAGGCCGCGACGCGGAGGCGGGGCCAGGCCCGTGGCCGGACCAGCCGGGGAGGCGCGGCGCCGGTCAGACCGGCACCGCGCCTCCTGCAGGGGCGATCGGATCAGCCCGGGTGGGTCATGCTCAAGACGTCGAGAGCCTTGTCGAGCTGGTCTTCGGTGACCTCGCCGCGCTCGACGAAACCGAGGTCGACGACGGCCTCGCGCACCGTCATCTTCTGGGCGACGGCGTGCTTGGCGACCTTGGCCGCAGCCTCGTAGCCGATGACGCGGTTGAGCGGCGTGACGATCGAGGGCGACGATTCGGCGAGGGCCCGCGCGTGCTCGACGTTGGCCTCGAGCCCGTCGATCGTCTTGTCGGCGAGAGCTCGACCGGCGTTCGAGAGCAGACGGATGGACTCGAGCAGCGCTGTACCCATGACCGGGATGGCGACGTTGAGTTCGAACGCACCCGACGCACCCGCCCAGGCGATGGTGGCGTCGTTGCCGATCACTCGGGCGGAGACCATGAGCACGGCCTCGGGGATGACGGGGTTCACCTTGCCCGGCATGATCGACGACCCGGGCTGCAGGTCGGGGATGTGCAGCTCGCCCAGCCCGGCGTTGGGGCCGGAGCCCATCCAGCGGATGTCGTTGTTGATCTTCGTCAGGCTGACGGCGAGCACCCGCAGGGCTCCCGAGGCCTCGACGAGGGCGTCGCGCGCACCCTGGGCCTCGAAGTGGTCGAGCGCCTCGGTGACGGGGAGCCCGCTGTCTGCCGCGAGGGCCGCGATCACGCGCTGGGGGAACCCGATCGGCGTGTTGATGCCCGTGCCCGTGGCGGTGCCGCCGAGGGGGACCTCCGCCACGCGGGGCAGCGTGGCCTCGACCCGCTCGATCGCGAGGCGGATCTGTCGTGCGTACCCGCCGAACTCCTGCCCGAGGGTGACGGGCGTGGCGTCCATCAGGTGGGTGCGCCCCGCCTTGACCACGTCGGACCAGGCGGAGGCCTTGCGCTCGAGCGCCTCGGCGAGGTGGGTCAGCGCCGGGACGAGGTCGTGCAGCAGCGCACCGGTGACGGCCACGTGCACAGAAGTCGGGAACACGTCGTTCGACGACTGCGATGCGTTCACGTGGTCGTTGGGGTGGACCGCGGTGCCGTCGACCGTGCCGGCGAGCGTCGCGAGCACCTCGTTCATGTTCATGTTCGACGATGTCCCGCTGCCGGTCTGGTAGACGTCGACGGGGAACTGGTCGTGGTGCCGACCGCCGATGACCTCGTCGGCGGCGGAGACGATCGCCGCGGAGACGGCGGGGGCGACGATGCCCATCTCGCCGTTGACCAGCGCGGCGGCCCTCTTGATGCGGGCGAGAGCGACGATCTGCGCCGGCTCGAGACCGGTGCCCGAGATCGGGAAGTTCTCGACCGCACGCTGGGTCTGAGCCCGGTAGAGGGCCGATGCGGGCACCCGCACCTCGCCCATCGTGTCGTGCTCGATGCGGTACTCGGATGTGGTCACGTCGTCGTGGTCCCTTCTTCGGCCCTCAGGGGGCGCTGGCGACCCGGGGCGGCCGCCCCGGGATGGTTCTCAGAGACGGCCCACGACGACCGACGGGTCGACGCGGCCGTTGGCGAGTGCGTAGTTGGCCCCGACGACGGCGAGTCGGCCCTCGGCGATGGCGGTGGCGATGAGGGCGGACGAGCCGACGAGCGACTGGACGGACGCCTCGATGTGCAGCTTGCCCACGCTGCGGGGATCGAGGGCGGCCCCGGGTTCGAGATCGATCGTGGCCCGCCGGACGGAGGGGACGATCATGTCGATGAGCCCGCCGAGGAACCTCGACCCGGGAGGCGCCTCCGACGTCAGCGAGTCGATGGCAGTGGCCACGGCGCCGCAGCTGTCGTGCCCGAGGACGACGATCAGGGGGACGTTCAGCACGGAGACGGCGTACTCGAGCGACGCGATGACGGTGTCGCCGACGACCTGACCCGCGTTGCGGACGACGAACAGGTCGCCGAGACCGACGTCGAAGATGATCTCGGCGGCCAGTCGCGAGTCGGCGCAGCCGAAGAGGGCGGCGACGGGCTTCTGGCCACCGGCCAGGCTCGACCTGTGGTCGCTGTCCTGGTGCGGGTGGTCGGGGGTCCCGGCCACGAAGCGCTCGTTGCCGTCGGTCATGCGACGCCACGAGTCGCCGGGGGTCTGCGGGGGAGTCTGGGTGATGGGCTGCGATGTCATGTTCAGTCGTCCGTCTCGTCGGCGGTGTCGGCGATGTCGGCGGCCAGCGCCGTCGCCAGGGCCTCGAAGTCGGCGTCGTCGGCCGTTCCGTGCAGCACGTACGAGCTGCGGCCGACGGTCGTCGTCAACGAATAAGCGTAGTTGCCGGCGTCGTCGTCGTCGCGTCGGTCGTAGACCGTCCAGTCGACCCCGTCGATCTCGCGGGCGGAGGTCGCGGCGCGATTGTCGACGGCTGCTGCGAGCCAGGTGTCGTTGGCGTCGATGCCCTGCTCGAGAGCGATGAACTGCTCGCCCGGGGTGATGAAGCCGATGTACCAGACATCGACGTCGTCGGGTGTGGAGGTGTCGATGTCGGCGCGGTTCGAACTCCAGGAGTCGGGCAGGACGGGGGCGGCGAGCGGCACGTCGACACTGGCCTGAGCCTGGGAGGCCACGGTGGCGTAGTCGATGTCCTGTCGGTTGACGGTCCCGTCGGGGCGCACGACGACCAGGATGAGGAACAGGACGATGCCGAGCGACGCGACGATCGACAGCGTCAGATTGATCGCCGTCTGGTTCGCGTAGTGCTTGCGGGTGTTCTCGGCCTTGCGCGCGGCCGTCTCGGCCGGTGTCTCGGGTCGGCCCAGCTCGGCGACGATCCGCGGGCCCTGATCGCGTCGACCGCGGCCACGTCTCGGGGTGCTCACGACGCGGGTGCCTGTCGTCTGGCGGCCTCGAGGCGCTCGCGAGCACCCATCAGCCATTCTTCGCAGCGGCGGGCCAGCGCCTCGCCGCGCTCCCAGAGGGCGAGGGAGCGCTCGAGCGTGGACGCACCCTGCTCGAGCTCGGACACGACCGAGACGAGCTCGTCGCGCGCCTGCTCGTAGCTCAGGGAGGCGATGTCGGCCGGGAGAGCGACCGCGGTGCCGTCGGCCGACGAGACGTCGGGCGACGAGCTGTTCGCGTTCGAGGCGTCGGAGGGGGCGTTGTCCACGATGTCGATCCTAACGAGGGGTTTGCGAGGCGGGGTGAGAGCGACCGGCGCCCGATGCGCGTGACTGCTCCGTGCCTCCTGGGGAGGGATGATCGTCGATCGGTCCGCTCGACTCGCCGGTCGAGACCGCCGTCAGACCGCCGCCGGAGAGCGTGAGCAGCAGCTCGGTGTCGCGAGGCGCATCGGAGGGGTCGTGCAGGACGGCCCCGCCCGGCACCTGCACGATCGCGTACCCGCGGCGGAGCGTGCCCTGCGGGGACAGCGCCCGGAGACCCGCGGTCAGCTCGGCGACCCGGGTCTCGCCCCGCTCGACGCCCCGGACGACGAGCTCCCGGCCCCGAGCGACGGCCCGGACGATCTCGTCGGCTCGGACGTCGACGAGGGTCTGCGGCGACGCGAGCACCGGACGGCTGCGGATCTGCTCGAGCCGGTCGACCTCGGTGGCGACGAGCGCCGTCAGCCGCTGCCCGATGCGAGCGCGGGCCTGCTGCACCCGAGAGAGCTCTTCGGTGACGTCGGGCACGACCCGTTTGGCGGCGTCGGTGGGCGTCGAGGCGCGCAGATCGGCCACCTCGTCGAGCAGCGGACGGTCGGCCTCGTGACCGATGGCGCTGACGACGGGGGTCGTGCAGCCGGCGACCGCCCTGATGAGCGTCTCGTCGCTGAAGCCCAGGAGGTTCTGGAAGTCGCCCCCGCCTCGGGCCACGATGATGACGTCGACCTCGGGATCGGCGTCGAGCCGCTGCACGGCCGCGGTCACCTCGGAGACCATCCGGTCGCCCTGCACCGCGGCATGCACCACCCGGAACTCGACGGACGGCCACCGCAGCTGCGCGTTGCGGAGCACGTCCTTCTCGGCGTCGCTGTCTCTGCCGGTGACGAGCCCGATGCACTGGGGCAGGAACGGCAGACGTCTCTTGCGCTCGGGCGCGAACAGCCCTTCGCCCGTGAGCTTGACCCGGAGTCGCTCGAGTCGCTCGAGGAGGTCGCCGAGCCCGACGTGCCGCATGTCGAACACCTGCATGGTCAGCGAGCCGCCCTTGACCCAGTAGTTGGGCTTGACGGCGGCGACGACCCGGTCGCCCTGCTTGAGATCGGCGGGCACCCGCGACTTGACGCTCGACCAGATCGAGAACGACACCGTGGCGTCTTGTTCGAGGTCTCGGAGCTTGCCGTAGACGTTGCCCCCCGACACGTTCCACTGCGTGATCTCGCCCTCGACCCAGGCCGTGCCCAGTCGTTCGATCCAGTCGCGCAGCTTGGTCGCGAGCAGGCCGACTGGCCAGGGGGCGTCCGCCGTGGGCGGCGGGGGCACGATCGTCATTCGTCTCCTGTCGTCGACCGATGTCGAGGATGCTCGGTGAGGGTGGGCAGGGTCGGCATCGGCCGCATCAACACGACTCGACCCGCCGCTCTCAGTACGCGACCAGTCGTCGCACCTACAATCGACTGGTGAGCCATATCACCAACGGCGCCCTTGCCATCGACCTGCCGACACCGCGTGTTCCTGCGGTGCGTAACAGGCTAAGGGATACCCCTGTCACTGGACACAAGCGTGTGCTGCTCGCGGCCCCACGCGGCTACTGCGCGGGCGTGGACCGAGCGGTGATCGCCGTCGAGAAGGCGCTGGAGCACTACGGTTCGCCCGTCTACGTGCGCAAGCAGATCGTGCACAACGTCCACGTCGTGTCGACGCTCGAGAGCCAGGGCGCGATCTTCGTCGACGAGGTCGACGAGGTCCCCGAGGGGTCGCACATCGTCTTCAGCGCGCACGGGGTCTCGCCGGCCGTCGTGCAGGGCGCGGCCGATCGCCAGCTGCAGGCCATCGACGCCACCTGCCCGCTCGTCACGAAGGTGCACCGCGAGGCCGTGCGCTTCGGCAGCCAGGGTCGGCACATCATCCTCATCGGTCACGCCGGACACGAAGAGGTCGAGGGCACGATGGGTCATGCGCTCGATCGCACCACCCTCGTGCAGAACCCGGAGGAGGTCGACGACCTCGTCATCGACGACCCCGAGAACCTCGTGTGGCTCTCGCAGACCACGCTGAGCGTCGACGAGACCATGGAGACCGTGCGCCGCCTGCGCGAGCGGTTCCCGACCATCCAGAACCCTCCGAGCGATGACATCTGCTACGCCACGCAGAACCGCCAGGTCGCGATCAAGAAGGTCGCGCCCGAGGCCGATCTCGTGATCGTGGTCGGGTCGGCCAACAGCTCGAACAGCGTCCGTCTGGTCGAGGTCGCCCTCGAGCACGGGGCCAAGGCCGCCTACCGCGTCGACTTCTCGTCCGAGATCCGCCAGGAGTGGCTCGACGGCGTCGAGACCGTCGGCGTCACCTCGGGCGCCTCGGTTCCCGAGATCCTCGTCAAGGAGGTGCTCGACGATCTCGCCGACGCCGGCTACCTCGACGTCGCGGAGGTCGTCACGGCCGAGGAGGACCTCATGTTCTCGCTGCCGAAGGAGCTCCGTAAGGACGCGAGCGGTCAGGTCGACGCGCGCGGCCTCGGCGGTCGGACCCGATGACCGACGATCGTCAGCAGCAGCCCGTGGCGCAGCGCGACGAGCGTCCCCGCCCGCGGTACGGCGAGTACGCACCGGAGGGGTGGGTCAACCCAGTCGCCCCGGTCGAGACGCAGACCCCGCCCCCGGGCCAGGGCGGCGGCCCCGCGCCCACTCCGCAGGCGGGACCTCGAGACGCGACGACCCCCGGTGCGTGGGGCGCGCCTCCTCGTCCCGGTGCCGGTGATCTCTCGGGAGCCCGCCGCTTCGACCGGGTCGCCACGTTAGTCCTGCTGGGCATCGGTCTGTACAGCGTCATCTCGAACGTGGTGATGGCCTCGACGTTCTCGTCGACGCTGCTCTCCGCCCTCAGCGGCGCGGGCTACTCGACCGACGCCTTCACCGGCCAGGAGGCCCTGCAGCGCTCCGGCGTGATCATCGCCGTGCTGACCGTGGCGGTCTTCGCGATCACCCTCATGTGGAGCATCCGTCGACTCGCCGCCCGCAAGGTGACCTTTTGGGTGCCGTTGTCGGCCGGCGTGCTGATGTCGATCGTGCAGATGGTCCTCGTGCTCGGCGTCCTGTTCGGCGACGCGGCCTTCGTCCAGTCGATCCTCGACGGTTCGGGCCCCTCGCTCTAACGCTCTGACACGACGAGAACGGGCCCGCAGCGCATGCTGCGGGCCCGTTCGTCGTCTACGGCGAGGAGCGCCGAGGAGGCGCGGGTCAGCTCCCCGACTGACCGAACGAGCCGAGCTGCCTGGTCGCCTCGACGACTCGGGCCGCCATGGCGGACTCGGCGACCTTGCCCCAGGCGCGGGGGTCGTACTGCTTCTTGTTGCCGACCTCGCCGTCGGCCTTGATGAAGCCGTCGTAGTTCTTCAGCACCGTGTCGGCGATCGAGCGGCTGAAGGCGTACTGCGTGTCGGTGTCGAGGTTCATCTTGACGACGCCGTTCGAGACGGCCTCGCGGATCTCGGCGTCGGACGAGCCGGATCCGCCGTGGAACACGAGCTCGAGGGGCTTCTCGGCCGTGTCGAAGCGCTCGCGGATGCCCTGCTGGATCTCGCCGAGCAGCTCGGGACGCAGCTTCACGTTGCCCGGCTTGTAGACCCCGTGCACGTTGCCGAAGGTCAGGGCGGCGATGTACCGGCCGTTCTCGCCGAGGCCCAGGGCCTCGACGACCCGGGTGACGTCGCCGACCGTCGTGTAGAGGGCGTCGTTCGTGCCCTCGTGCTCGACGCCGTCCTCTTCGCCGCCGACGACGCCGATCTCGACCTCGAGGATTGCGTTGATCGCCCGGGTGCGCTTCAGCATGTCTTCGGCGATGGAGATGTTCTCGTCGAGGGGCACCGCGGAGCCGTCCCACATGTGCGACTGGAAGAGCGGGTTGCGACCCGCTCGCACCTCCTCCTCGCTGGCTGCGATGAGCGGCAGCACGAAGCCGTCGAGGGCGTCCTTCGGGCAGTGGTCGGTGTGGAGGGCCACGGTGATCGGGTAGTTCTTCGCGACCTCGGTCGCGAACTTCGCGAAGGCGATCGCCCCGGCCGCGCGGTTCTTGACGGTGTGCCCGGCGAAGTAGTCGGCACCGCCGGTCGTGACCTGGATGATGCCGTCGCTGCCCGCCTCGGTGAGACCCTGCAGAACGGAGTTGATCGTCTGCGACGACGAGACGTTCACGGCCGGGTAGGCGAAGCCCTTGGTCTTGGCCTTGTCGAGCATCTCGGCGTACTGCTCAGGGGTTGCGACGGGCATTGCATCTCCTTCGATTGCGGGTGGTGGCTGCAGCCACCACCCTAGTCAGCGACGATCGGGTGACGCCCGGAGGCCTCACCGGGGGTCGTGCCTCGACGGGCGTCGGCGACGAAGGGCGAGCAGAACGAGCCCCGCGAGGGCCAGAGCCGCGCCGACGAGGGCCGGGCCCGCGGCGTCCGCACCCGTGAAGGCCAGCCTCGGGGCGTCCGTGTCGCCGGGCGTCCGTGACGCCGTGTAGTCACCGGGGCCGGGGCCGGGACCGGTGCCGGAAGCGGAACCCCGGTCGGGCGGCAGGGGAGTCCCGTCGCCGCCGTTCACCGGCGCCGGGAGCATCCCCGCATCGACCCGATCGTGTCGGGTCACTCCGGTCAGACTGCCGTCGACGACGATCTCGTCGAGTCGGGTCTCGGCCGCTCCCCGCTCGTCGACGTCCGAGTCGAACTCGTCGTCGCCCACGTGCTGGAGTGTCCAGCCATGGGGCGCAGCCCCGAAGTCGACGACGTAGTCGCCCGGGCGCAGAGCGGTGAACTCGTAGCGGCCCTCGGCGTCGGTCTCGGTCTCGGCCGTCACGTCGTCGCCCCGGTCGTCCGTCCCGCGCAGGGACACAGCGTGCCCGGCGACCGCGGGTTCGTCATCGGCGCGGACCCCGTCGGCATCCGAGTCGATCCAGACCCTGCTGCCGATCGATCCGGCCACGGCGCGTGTCGAGGCCACCGTCGACGTCGAGGTCCAGTCGATGCCGCCGACCCTGAGGCCGAAGGTCGAGGCCCAGGTCTCGAGACCGGCGGATGCGCCGTCGACGACCAGGTCGTGATGCACCTCCGCGCCGGCGGCGATGGGCTCGCTCCTCTCTACCCGGACGCCCGTGACCGCCGCGAACGAGGCCGGGCAGTCGTCGATCCCGAAGTCATCCGCCAGGCACCAGGTCGTCTCACCGCCGTCCAGGTTGGACGGGTGGACGGGGTCGTGCGAGAGCTCGTCGGAGGGGGTCGTCGTGTACCGGATCACATCCGTCGGAGCGGCGGAGGAGAGCGGCCCGCCCAGCTCGGCCCGCTCGCCGGTGGTGCCTCGCCCGTCGGCGTCGTGGGGGAGGATCGTGATCAACGAGCTGTTCGGCAGGATGGTCGTGCCCGTGTTGACATACGACAGGGTGAAGGTCGCATCGTCGCCGACCACGCGGACGGGCCGGTCGACGGTCTCCTCCGCGTCGAAGCCGCCGCCCTCGAGGACGGTCACCGTGCGGTGGGCGACTCGGGCCCAGAGCGCCGAGACGTCACGGGTCGACGCCACCACCGCCTCCAGCCGGGCCTCGCCGCCCACGGGGACGCTGTCGAAGCGGACGTCGAAGGTCAGCGGGTCGATCGTGTCGTTGACCGTGACCGGGGCGATCGACCAGGTGAGGCGCTGGCGGACTACCCCGTCGATCTCGATGCGATCGACCTCGGGGGTCGGGGAGGCGCTCCCCGGCACGAACGACGTGCCGGCCGGCAGATGGGCCCTGACCGTGACGGCCTCGTCGACCCGGTCGCGGGAGGCGTTCGTCAGGCTCGGGTACAGGGCGTAGGTCGTCGTCCCGCCGGCGGTGACGTAGGTCGTCTCGTCAGGTGTGCTGTCGGCGTCGTGACCGGGGTCGACGACGGCGCTCCGGATGCGGGCCATGTTGCTCGTCACCGTGAGGAAGTCGGCCCACCCTCCGTTGGCGGCCTCGGCGTCGCTCCGGTCGTTCGTCCACCCGGCGGTCGGGGATGTGCGGATGGCGGCGAAGGTGCGCGGGCGCGTCTCGTCGTCGAGGCGCGGCTCGATGCGGAGATGAGCGCCGAAGCTGATGGAGGCGGTGCCCGGGTGGTCGTACGTCCAGCGCACCGCACCGACGGACTCGGCGCCGCCCGGCACGGATCGCGGATCGGCGTGCCACTCCAGATCGTCGTCGCCGCAGGTCGCGTCGCGAGCCGTGGTGGGGTCCGAGCCGTCGAAGGCCGCGAACTCGGGTCGGCCCGTCACCGCGGGGAGCGTCGACGTCGCCCAGACGCCGGCGCGCTGCTCGCGCAGCGTCTGCACCGAGTTGTCGAAGACGATGCACGAGACGGCCTCCTGCCACGGAGCCGTGCCGGAGTTGCGGACTCCGAGCATGCTCATGACCGGCTGTGCCGGCGTGACGTAGGGGAGGTTGTTCTTGCCGGAGAGGTTGAACGAGGCACCCGTCTCGACGTCGATGCCGAGATAGCGCAGCGAGCCGCCGGCACCTGAGCCCTTGCTGACGTCGCGGGCCACGGAGTTGTTCGCGACGGGCTCGCCCTCCCCGTCGTAGTTGGCTCGACCGCTCACGGAGTCGGCGACGAAGTCCCGGTAGGTGTTCGTCGCCCGGAACGTCCCCTGCTCGGTGAGCTCGGGGACCCACAGGGAGACGTAGGCCGACACGACGTACGGCAGCGCGCCTCCGAGGATGTCGCTGCCGAGCACGTTCTTGGTAGGGAGCGACGATATCGAGGTGTCGGCCCCGGTGATCGAGATCGACACCGGTTCGCCCGGTGCCGCCTGGCTGCAGACGATCGTGCCCGAGTCGACGACGTTGGTCGACCCGCCGCCGACGCCGCCCGGCATCGACTCGACCTGGCCCGTGTTCGGGCCGCAGGCCGGAGCGCCGTCGAGGGGGGAGAGCACCGCCGGGCTGGCGTCGCCGCCGTACATGCGCGAGACGTCGTCGACGAGGGTCATGCGCTCGCCGAGGGGCTCGACCCCGAGGAGCCCGCCGCCCTCGACGAGACCGTTCCAGTGGACGAGGAGCGGGTAGACGAGGCGGAAGCCGGGAGTGACGCCGTCGGGACCCACGGCCTCGGCGAGCGTGGGCAGGGCGCGGTTCATGGATACGTCGTAGCGGGGCGCCGCCGATACGACGAGCGAGGGGGCGACGGCGCGGACGGGATCGTTGGCATCGGCGCGGGCCTCTGCGGTGACCGTCAGAGACGTCGCGTGAGGGAGGGCGACGGCGACCGAGGCGGCCACGCTCACCGTGCGGGCGCCGCTCGTCAGCGTGCCCAGTCGGCAGCGGAGGACGTCGCCCTCGATGGCGGACCCCTCGCGGGCGCAGTCGTCGGGCAGCCGCGACCAGCCGAGCCCGGGAGGCGCGGTGAGGGAGAACTCGCCACCCGACGCCGTGCCCTCGGTCGTGCCCACGGTCACGCCGTAGACCACCGCGTCACCCGTGCGCACGATGCCGTTCGCGGGGCCGCTGTCGCCCCCGGGGCGGTCGTCCGCCGTGAATCGGCCGAGACCGTCGCTCGTCACGCGGACGGCGATCTCGACGTCGTTGGAGTTCGGCGTGGACGCGGCGGTGGCGATGGACGGGTCGCCGAGGACGACGACGATCGCGGCTACGGCGGCGGTCAGCACCCTCGCGGATCGACGGGAGGTGAGCTTCATGGGCGCCTTTCGGTGGAACACGAGTTCTGGATGCGATCTGCAAACATATCGCACGTTGTCGAACGTCGACGACGCCGGACTATGCTTCAGGAATGGCTGACTCACCCTCCGGAACCCTGTACTCGCACCCCGATCGAAACCTCGGAATGGAGCTGGTCCGGGCGACCGAAGCGGCCGCGATCCGTTCCGCCCCCTTCATCGGCAAGGGCGACAAGAACGCCGCCGACAAGGCCGCCGTCGACGCGATGCGGAAGTTCCTCGGCACCGTCGCCTTCGACGGCGTCGTCGTCATCGGCGAGGGCGAGAAGGACGAAGCCCCGATGCTCTTCAACGGCGAGCACGTCGGTAACGGCTTCGGCCCCGCCTGCGACATCGCCGTCGACCCCATCGACGGCACGAGCCTCACCGCCGCCGGTCGCATGAACGCCCTGTCGGTCATCGCGGTCAGCGACCGCGGCAGCATGTTCGACCCCAGCGCCGTCTTCTACATGGACAAGATCGTCACCGGACCCGAGGGCGTAGGCATCATCGATCTCGATCGTCCGATCGGCGAGAACATCGTGGCGCTCGCCTCGGCCAAGGGCATCGCCGTCGAGGACATGCAGATCGCGGTGCTCGACCGCCCCCGTCACGCCGACCTGATCGCCCAGATCCGCGCCGTCGGCGCGTCGACCCGTCTGCTGCTCGACGGCGACGTCGCCGGCGGCATCAACGCCGCCCGCCCCGACTCGCGCATCGACATGTGCGTCGGCGTCGGCGGCACCCCCGAGGGCATCATCACGGCCTGCGCCGTGAAGGCCCTCGGCGGTCTCATCCTCACGCGTCTCGCCCCGAAGGACGACGCCGAGCGCCAGAAGGCCATCGACGCCGGTCACGACCTCGACCGCGTGCTCGACCAGGACGACCTCGTGACCGGCGACAACGCCTACTTCGTCGCCACCGGTGTCACCGACGGCGCGCTGGTCGCCGGTGTCACGCGCAAGCAGGGCATGATCCGCACCTCGAGCATCGTGCTGCGCTCGCACTCGGGCACGATCCGCCGCGTCGAGGCCGACCACCTCGTCTCGAAGTGGTACGGAGAGACCGCCTAGCCCCTGAGGCTATTCGTCGTCCGCCCTCGCGCCGTGTCGTTCTCGATCGGCGTCGAGGGCGGACGTCAGTTCGGCGGCCGTCAGGTCGCGCGGGGTCTCTTCGATGGGCGTCGGTGCGGCGAGCACCTTCGTCTCGTCGAGCATGCTGAGGCGACGGGCTGACGGCAGGACGGTGCGTTCGAGGGAGCCGACGAAGCGGTTGTAGTCGGACACCGACCCGCGGAGCGATCTGCCGAGCTTGTCGACGTGACCGGCCATCGTCGAGAGTCGGCCGTACAGCTCTCTGCTGAGGTCGAAGAGCGTCTTGGCCTCGGCGGTGACGACGTCCTGCTGCCAGCTGAAGGCGATGGTCTTCAGCACCGACCAGAGGGTGACGGGGGACGCCAGTGCGACCCGCTTCTGGAACGCGTAGTCCATGATCGAGGGGTCGGCTTCGAGCGCTGAGGCGACGAGGGACTCGCTCGGGATGAATGCGATGACCAGCTCGGGTGACGACTCGAGCCCCGACCAGTAGCTCTTCGAGGCGAGGGCGTCGACGTGGGCGCGCAGCGCCTTGACGTGCTGGTTGAGCAGGGCCTCGCGTCGGGCCCCTTCTTCGCCGCCGGCCGTCGCGGGGATGGCACTGGCCTCGAGGTACGAGGTGAATGGCACCTTGGCGTCGACGGCGATGTTCTTGCCCCCCGGCAGGTGCACCACCATGTCGGGGCGTCCCGTGCCCGCGTCGGAGTGGATGCTCGTCTGGACGTCGAAGTCGACGCGCTCGACCAGGCCGGCGGCCTGCACCACGTTGCGCAGCTGGGTCTCGCCCCAGACCCCTCGGGTGCTGTTCGACTTGAGCGCCGACGCGAGACTCTCGGCGGTGCTCCGCAGGCGCTCTTCCGACTCCGCCGCGCTGCGCAGCTGCTCGCTGAGCGCACCGTACTGATGGGTGCGCTGCTCTTCGAGCTCGGCGACCTTCTGCTGCACGGCGGCGAGACTCTGCGCGACCGGGCTGAGGGCGGTCAGAACGTGCCCCTCGGAGCGGGTGCGCTCGGCCTCGGTGATGCGGATGTCTCGGAGACGGTCTTGGAATTCGGCGAGCCGTGCCTCCTGCCCCGCGATCTGCCGACGGTACTGCTGGTCTTGCTCGTGGAGCCGCTCTTGGTACGACTCGGCGGTCGCCCGCGCCGCTGCGGCGTCGGCGGCCAGCTGCGCGGCGGTCGCGGTGCTGCGGGAGCGGCCGGCCAGAGCGCCGACGAGGGCCCCGACGACGAGGGCGACGAGAGCGAGGAGGAAGGCGACGAGCGAGGAGACCATGTCGAGCAGTGTGGCAGCGGCCACCGACATCGCTCGCTGGCGAGCCTGACTCGGTGGGTAGTGGCTCAGAGGGTCAGCTGAAGAAGACCTTGAGTCGCCGTCTGGTCGGCTCGGCGCCCTCGGGCTCGGGCAGTGGGGTCGGCTTCAAGACCTTCATCTTGACGGTGGCGAGCGACGCGAGCTCGACGAGATCGTCGGCGCCGTGGAACGCCGATGCGTGCGTGACGATCGCCGCGCAGGCCTCGGCGTCGGCCAGGGCGTCGTGGTGCGAGAAGCCGGTGAACCCGGCGGCCGCGGCCGCGAGGGGGAGGCGGTACGAGTCGAGCGTGTACGTCTTGCGCGCGACCTGGAGGCTGCAGAGATAGGACCACGCCGGGGGAGTGAGCCCGGTCGCGGCGCAGGCGGCCTTGATGACGCCCATGTCGAAGCCGGCGTTGTGAGCGACGAAGACGTCGTCGCCGGCGAAGTCGGCGATCAGGTCGAACTGCTCGGCCCAGCCGAACGCGCCGACGACGTCGGAGGCGACGATCCCGTGGATGCGCGTGTTCCACTCGGAGAACTCGTCGTGCCCCGCGGGCGGCTGGATCAACCAGCCCGCCTTGTCGACGACGACGCCGTCGCGGACCTTGACGAGGCCGACGGAGCAGGCGCTGGCGCTGCTCGAGTTCGCGGTCTCGAAGTCGATCGCGGTGAAGTCGATGGGCATTGGGTCATGGTCTCACGCGCCTCCGACAGTCCCTCCACAGGACCGGTGGGAAGGCGACCCGCGCCTCCTCGGGTCCGCTCCGCCCCGGTGGCACGGCATGCCCGGTACGCTTGACCCTCGTGGCTCTCACTATCGCGATCGTCGGACTGCCCAATGTCGGCAAGTCCACCCTGTTCAACGCCCTGACCAAGAACCAGGTGCTGGCGGCGAACTACCCGTTCGCGACCATCGAGCCGAACGTCGGCATCGTCAACCTGCCCGACCCGCGCCTCCAGGTGCTCGCCGGCGTCTTCGGCAGCGAGAAGATCCTGCCCGCGCCGGTGTCGTTCGTCGACATCGCCGGCATCGTCAAGGGCGCGAGCGAGGGCGAGGGGCTCGGCAACAAGTTCCTGGCGAACATCCGCGAGGCCGACGCCATCGCCGAGGTCGTGCGCGGCTTCGACGACCCCGACGTCGTGCACGTCGACGGCAAGGTCGACCCCGAGAGCGACATGGGCACGATCAACACCGAGCTGATCCTGGCCGACCTCGAGACCGTCGAGAAGGCGCTCGTGCGCTACGAGAAGGAGCTCCGCCTCAAGCGCGTCGAGCCGATCGTGCACGAGACCGCCGTGGCCGCCCGCGACGCCCTGCAGCGAGGCGAGGCCCTGTCGTCGACGAGCATCGATCTCGAGCCGATCCGCGAGTTGGGGCTGCTCACCGCCAAGCCCTTCATCTACGTCTTCAACGTCGACGAGGCCGTGCTGACCGACGACGCCCGCAAGGCCGAGCTGCAGGCGCTCGTGTCGCCGGCCGAGGCGATCTTCCTCGACGCGCAGGTCGAGTCCGAGCTGATCGGCCTGGACGACGACGACGCGGCCGAGCTGCTCGCGTCGCTCGGACAAGACGAATCGGGTCTCGACCAGCTCGCCCGCATCGGGTTCGAGACGCTGGGGCTGCAGACCTACCTGACGGCCGGCCCGAAGGAGACCCGCGCCTGGACGATCGGCAAGGGCTGGAAGGCCCCGCAGGCCGCCGGTGTCATCCACACCGACTTCGAGAAGGGCTTCATTAAGGCCGAGGTCATCTCGTACGACGACCTCGTCGAGACCGGCTCCATCGCGGAGGCGCGCTCGGCCGGCAAGGCCCGCATCGAGGGCAAGGAGTACGTCATGCAGGACGGCGACGTGGTGGAGTTCCGCTTCAACAACTGACACCCCCAGCCGGTGCGGTTTAAGCCCCTCTGGCCTGCAGGGAGTCCGCAAGAGTAGGAATCGTGGCCCGCATCAGGGCACCAGCTGCGTTCCTCGTGTGATCCTCCGCCCTCAGCCAGAGGTGGGTGTACGTGTTCAGCGTGATTGACGGGGACGAGTGCCCAAGGCTCGCTGCACCGTTGCGACAGAGCAGCCTGATGCGATCAGCCCAGACGCGAACTAGTGGCGCAGATCGCAGAGCGTGATTCCCTCGATGCCCGCTTTAGTCGTGGTTTTCTTCCATCAGTAGGCGATCAAGTCGTCTGGGTGGCATTGATCCGTCTTCGACGGACAACCACTGTTCCTCTTCACGCACATCGATCCGCTCAACTTCTCCCGACGTCATAACGCCCGCTACCCGGAGGACCTCACGGCCGCGGACTTCGACAGGCTCAGCTTCGCGGCGGCACTTGAAGCAGTTGCGAACGACGTAAAGCAGACACGCCATGTCGACGCTGGCTAGGCGCAGGCCATTAGCCTCCCCCTCTCCCCACCCCAGGGGTGAACAGCGGGACGGCGCTGCCCATTTTGTTGTCTACGGTTCCAGCAGCCTCAGGGCGGGGCGGGGCGGGCGCGGGGGTGGCGGGCGCGCGCGAAACGGCTTGTTCGAAGGCTCCGGAGCCGGGTGCGATCCTCGATCGGGCACAAGGCCCCGGGGTGGTCGAAGCCGTTAGAGCGGAAGCTGAGTGTCGGTACGCGCTTCTGGTGGACATGGTCAAGTGGGTCCCCGGAGCATGATTGGTAGATGACACCAGACTTGCGTCGTTGAGTTTGCGATAGGCACGAACGCGAGACAGCGTGCACGTGAGGTTTACCCGTAGATTCTACTTATGCTCGTGTTTTCTACCTCAAGTCCAGCTCTCGACGTGCTCGGTTATGTGTTTGCGTTCGTCGGCGGCCTCTTGGTCGCTTGCCTCACAGTGTGGGGATCGTTCGCTTTGGCCAATATGGAATGGAGGCGATCCGAGACGCGACGCCTTCTCGACGCACGCAGATCCACGTATGTGGCCTACGCTCGCGAAGTCAAAAAGGAAGTTAGAGTTTGTCGGCAGATGGGCGCCGAGCTTGGAGTCGCGAAGAGCAGGGCTCCGCTGACCCGTGACCAAGGGCGAGTAGCCCTCGCCGAAATCAGCCCGCTTCGGTCTGCTGAACTCGAGGATATATTGCTAATCGGAAGCAAGTCGGTCGCCGAGAGCGCGCGACTGTGGAAGTATGCACAGCAACAAATCGAGGATTATCTACTCGCGCAGACGATGCCGGTTGCAAATGAATATGAGCGCCGTTACATTAAGGCTAGTCATGCCCGAGATCTCTTCTACATTGCAGCTCGCGACGACCTGGCGGTAAAAGGAGACACAACGATGAAATCACGTTCTGACCGTGCGGCGGACTACGCAGCCCTTCATGAACATTAATCATTGCTGACTTTTATCTAGCGTCTGACACGGTCACAGCTATAACTTAGATTGATGTTACTCCAGGACTCCAGGGTGCCGATGGCGGGCGTACATAAGACGCGCGGATTGCGAGGCCCGGCTTGCCGAGCTGTGTTTAACCAGCGAGCGCGATCTTTATCAACGCCTGATCGAAAACGGCACACGTAATCGGTTTCATGCTGTCATAATTGCGGTGTGGACATCTTGCCTGCTCTTCCGGTCCTTCTTGCAAGTACGGTTCTATCGGCTGCGGTCGCCGGGGTTATTTCGCTTCTCAGTCAAAGGATGAATCTTCGTCACCTAGATCGTGAAACTGCCAGTCGAAGTAAGGACTTGGTGCGTCAGAGGGTCCGTGAGAATTCGGAGTTCATGATGACTCTCGTCGCGATTGCGCACGGTACGCCGGCGGATGGACGGCGTCATCTGGCGGTCGCTGAACAAAGGACTGCCGTTGAGATAATTGTTTCGAATGCTAATGAGTACCCGGAACTCCGTAAGCCAACTGAAGTTTTCCTGCTTAGCGGTATGGATTATGCGCGAGAAAGACTAGAGTCACCCTCGGCTGGTCTTGGATGGAAAGATATGCTAGCTTATTACGAGGCTGCCTATAGTAGATTGAACTAATCAACACGCGGGCACGACTCGGAAATTTAGCCCAAGAATGCGGGATTGGCTGATCGCCAGGGCGCCAACCAGCTTTAATGCGTGCACTCTTATGGCCATGGTGAAATGTTTCTCATAAGTTAATTAATTCAAATACTGGCACTTAGTTCGCGCTCAGCACTTGGCGTGCAAGCAAAAAACATATCTGTCGGAATGCATTGTCATAAACCAACAGCCAGGGTTTCGTAGAGCAGATCTAGATACGAGATCGAGCCATCCTTCACTAGAATCGCCTTCCTCTCGGCTCATTTGTAGCCATAGCGGTTTGCTCATTGACTACTTAGGCCATATTCTCGAAATTAGATGCCTTCTTTGCATGAGGAACGTGAATGTCTATTCCAAAGTATTGTTAGGTCTATCGTTATGAGCATCAGCGCAGCAGGGTGTCGCGGGGGTACTCGCCGAAGCGCTTGACGTACGCGGCGGAGAAGCGGCCGAGGTTGCCGAAGCCCCAGCGGCGGGCGATCTCCGAGACGAGGGCCTCGTCGCGCGACGAGGCGACCAGCTCGTCGTGCGCCTTGTCGAGACGCACCTGCCGCAGGTAGTTCATCGGGCTCGCACCCAGGTGGTCGTTCATCGCCTGCTGCAGCGTGCGCGTGTGCATGCCGGCGGCCCGCGCGATGTCAGCCGGCGTGATGGGCTGATCGGCGGACGCGTGCACGTACTCGACCGCGACGCGGAGGCGCGCCGTCCGCTCGGTCCGCAGGCTGCTCGGCACGTCGACCGCCTGCCAGGGGAAGAGGTCGAGCATCGCGCGCACCAACGTGACCTGCGCCTCGTGGCGGAGCAACGGCGACGCCTTCTCGGTGACGATGGCGGGCGTGGTGGCGCTGATGGCGGCTCGCCAGGCGACCAGCGCCTCCGGCGTGGGGGCCGCGGTGTGGTCGAAGACGATGCGCTGCGAGGGGCCGCCGTGACGCTCGGTCGCCAGGTCTTCGAGGAACGTCGCGTCGGCGTGCACCATGTTGTTTCGGTGCGGCGTCATCATGAACGAGAACGACGTCTCGGACGGGATCAGGAACGGCTGCCCGCCGAGACTCGTCAACTGCCCGCCGTGGTGCTCGATCGTGGCCGTGCCCGAGCGCAGCCACGACACGACGTAGTCCTTCGAGTAGGGGACGTCGCCTTGCAGATGCCCGGTGAAGGTGGCGGTGCGGAGGCTCATGCGCTCGTCGCCGGCGCTGGCGTAACGGAACACGAACGGCTCGTCGGAGCGGCGGGCGCGGAAGTGACGACCGCGGTACAGATCCTGGAGGCGCGCGCAGGCGTCGAGGAGATCGTCGGTTCCCTCTTCGGAGCGGCGGAAGGCCGGGTCGACCTGCACGGCGATCGGGCGGGTGTCGCCCTCCTGCGGGGGTGCGTAGGCGCTCGTCATTAATCCTCCTGGTCCGATGCGGTCCGGTGCCGAGGCGCGTGGTGGACGCCCGGGTACGTCATTGAGACGTTCCGCGAGACGGAAACGTCACGAATCCGTCGGACCTGAGGGTTGTTCGGAGATCACGGGGCGCTCGATGGGGGCTCGGCGCGCCCCAGAATGGGGGAGTGCCGTCTCAGGCGTCGACCGGACAGCGGTGCAGGAGATCGATGGAATGGAGCCATGGTGATCGATCGACGTCCGTACTTCCGCCAGGTGGCCTCGCCGGCCCGACGGCTGGTCTTCACGCGCGGGGAGTCGGAGTACGAGGTCATGTCGTCGCCGGGTGTCATCCGACGCGTGCCGTTGTCGCAGGTGAGGGAGGCGCTGGGCGCGTCGCCCACCTCGCGTCGCGACTTCCAGGAGTGCGACATGACGGCCGCGCAGCTGTTCCGCGAGGGTAGCGACCTGTGGGTCGAGTACCCGACGGGCATCACCGTCAGCACCGGCGAACTGTTCACACCGTGACCGACTCCAGTGACTACAACTACCTCCGGTTCTTCAGGATGACGGCCAGGCCTAGCGGGTGGTCCGTCTTCCGGTGGGGTCACCGCGAGTTCGATGTACTGCCGGTGGGTGGTGCTCCTGAGCACGTCGTGGGACTCCGAGCCTTGCGAGAGCGCCTGGGCGTGACGCGAGACGGTCGGCGCGATTTCCAGGAGTGCATGACCACCTGTCACCGACTCTTCCGGACCCACGAGACCGACTCGTGGGTCAATTGGCCGTACGGCAGTGTCTCGTCGAGCGGAGACGTCCTACGAGGCTGATTGCCCTGACCCGCGTCAGCCGGCACCACCGGTCCCGGGCGTGAGCCTGCCTCGTCTAAGGTCAGGCATGAGCCGAATCACGCCCGCCCCCGCACTGCTGCGCCTCGGCGTCCTCGCGACCTCCCGCAAACCCGACGAGCGGCGCCTCCCGATCCACCCCGCGCACCTCGAGCGGATCGACGCCGATCTGCGCGCCAGCATGACCCTCGAGCGTGGCTACGGCCTGCGCTTCGGCATCCCCGACTCCGACCTCGAGCCGCTCGTGGCCCTCGCCGACCGCGAGCGGATCATCGCCGAGAGCGACGTCGTCCTGCTGCCGAAGCCCCAGGCCGACGACCTCGCCGAGCTGCGTGACGGGCAGACGCTCTGGGGCTGGCCGCACTGCGTGCAGGACCGCGAGATCACCCAGCTCGCCATCGACAAGCGCCTCACCCTCATCGCGTGGGAGGCCATGAACCACTGGCAGCCCGACGGCGGCTACGCCCTGCACGTCTTCCACAAGAACAACGAGCTCGCCGGCTACTGCTCGGTGCTGCACGGGCTCCAGCTCTGCGGCTCGACCGGCGACTACGGCCGCCGCCTGACCGCCGTCGTGATCGGCTTCGGCGCCACCGCCCGCGGGGCCGTCACCGCTCTGAACGCCCACGGCATCCACGACGTGCGCGTGCTGACCAACCGCAACATCGCGGCCGTCGGCTCGCCCATCCCCTCGGTCGACATCCACCAGTTCGAGCACGACCCCGAGACCCCCGGCGCCAGCACGGTCAACACGCCCGACGGCCCGGTCGCCCTCGCCCCGTTCCTGGCCGCGAACGACATCGTCGTGAACTGCACCCTTCAAGACCCCAACTCGCCCCTGACCTACCTGCGGACGAGCGACCTCGCGACGTTCCGCCCCGGCAGTCTCATCGTCGACGTCTCGGTCGACGAGGGCATGGGCTTCGAGTGGGCCCGCGCGACGACCTTCGCCGAGCCGATGATCACCGTCGGCGAGACGACGAACTACTACGCCGTCGACCACAGCCCGTCACTGCTGTGGAACTCGACCACATGGGAGATCAGCGAGGCGCTCATGCCGTTCCTCCGCACCGTGATGGAGGGCCCCGCCTCGTGGCGCGAGTCCGACACGATCCGCCGTGCCATCGAGATCGAGGAGGGGCGGGTCGAGAACGATGCGATCCTCACCTTCCAGGGCCGGTCGCCCGAGTACCCGCACCTGCCCGTCGACGCCTGACTCGGGCGGCGCGCTTGCGGCCGGCGGCAAGCGGCGGCGGCGGGCAGTATGAGATCAGGACCGAGGAGGCGCGGCGAGGGCCGCGACGACCCGTTCCGTCCCGAACTCCCACGCGTCGTCGACGTCGCCACCGAGCTGGAACCCGCCGTTCAGCTCCATCACGACGAAGCCGGCCACCCAGGCCGTGAGCGTGCGGGCCGCTGCGAGAGCGTTCTCGGCGCCGGCGAGCTCCGCGCCGACCCGGAGGGTCGCCCGGCTGGCCTCGGCCCCGAACTCCGCTCGCGCTCGCGGCATGCCGGGGCCCGGGGTCATGACGAGCTGGAACGCGGCCGGTCGCTCGTGCGCGAACGAGCGGAAGCCGTCGAGCACCTGTCGGGCGCTCGCAGCCTCGTCGAGGTGGACGGCCAGATCGGAGAGGGTGGCCTCCGCGACCAGCTGGACCAGCGCCTCCCTGCTGTCCACGCGCTTGTAGAGCGAGGGGGCGCGCACGCCGACGCGTGCCGCGACGGCGGCCATCGTGAGACCGGCGGGGCCGTCGGTCTCGAGCAGCTCGCGGGCGGCGGCGACGATGGCTTCGAGGGAGGTGCGCTCAGGAGACGGCATCCGTCGAGTATAGCTATTGACAGTAGCCATGAAGGCTAATTACAGTAGCCATCATGGAACTCACCCCCTCCCTCCACCGCATCGGCAACGACGTGGTCGCCGCCTACTTCGTCGTCACCCCCGCCGGTGTCACCGTCATCGACGCCGGGCTGCCCGGTCTCCACGCCGAACTCGTCGCCGAGCTGGCTCTGATCGGCCGCTCGCTCGCGGACGTGAAGGGGCTGATCCTCACGCACGGCGACGGCGATCACATCGGCTTCGCCGAGCGCCTGCGTCGCGAGCACGGCGTGCCCGTCTTCATCCACGCCGGCGACGCCGCCCGAGCGAAGGGCGGCGCCAAGCCCAAGAACGCCAAGCAGCAGATGCGACTCGGCGCCCTGCTCGGGTTCGTCGCCTACACGCTGCGCAAGGGCGGCGCGAAGACGACCTGGCTCACCGAGGTCGTCGAGCTGCAGGGCGGCGAGACCCTCGATCTGCCGGGGTCGCCGCAGATCATCCCGATGCCCGGGCACTCCGAGGGCAGCATCGCCGTGTTCGTGCCCGGCGTCGACGCCGTGTTCGTGGGCGACGCCCTGACGACGCGGCACGTGCTGACCGGTGCGGTCGGGCCTGCACCGGCGCCGTTCACGGACGAGCCGGAGCAGGCCCTCGACTCGCTCTCGGCGCTCGTCGAGACCCGCGCGACCTGGGTGCTGCCCGGTCACGGCGCCCCCTGGAGCGGCGGGGTCGCAGCCGCCGTCGAGGCCGTTCGCGCCGCCGCCCGCCGCTGCTAGACCGTCGCGGGCACCGCCGCCGGCACCACGCGCACCAGCACGGCCTTCGACACCGGCGTGTTGCTGCCGATCGACGCGCTGTCGAGCGGGACGAGCACGTTCGCCTCGGGGAAGTACGCGGCCGCGCAGCCCCGCGCCGTCGGATACGCCACGACCCGGTAGTCGCGCAGCACCCGCTCGACGTCGTCCGTCCACTCGGTGAACACGTCGACCCGCTGGCCGTCGACGAGGCCCAGCTCGGCGAGGTCGTCGGGGTTGATGAAGACGACCTCGCGCCCCTTCTTGATGCCGCGGTAGCGGTCGTTCAGGCTGTAGATCGTGGTGTTGTACTGGTCGTGCGACCGCAGGGTCTGCAGCAGGAGGCGCCCCGCCGGCCGCTCGACGTGCTCGAGCTCGTTGACCGTGATCATCGCCTTGCCCGCCGCTGTGTCGAACGTCCGCGAGTCGCGGGGCCCGTTGGGCAGCACGAAGCCGTCGCGGCTGCGCACCCGCTCGCTGTACCGCTCGAAGCCCGGTACGACCCGGCTGATGTGGTCGCGCAGCGTGTCGTAGTCGTCTTCGAACGCCTGCCAGTCGATCTCGAGATCGGCGCGATCACGGAGGGTCGCCCGGGCGAGTCTGCTGACGATCGCGACCTCCGACAGCAGGTCGGGTGCGACCGGCGGGACCTGGCCGTGGCTGCCGTGCACCGAGCAGACGGTGTCTTCGACGGAGACGAACTGCGGACCCGACTTCTGCACGTCGATCTCCGTGCGACCGAGGGTCGGCAGGATGAGCGCCTCGGCGCCCACGACGGCGTGCGACCGGTTCAGCTTGGTCGACACCTGGACGGTCATCTCCGTGCCGCGCATGGCGGCCTCGGCCAGCTGGGTGTCCGAGATCGCGGCCACGAGGTTGCCGCCCATGCCCATCCAGAACTTGATCCGCCCCTCCTGCATGGCCTTGATGCCCTTGAGCGCGTCGACGCCGTGCTCCCGCGGCGGGTCGAAGCGGAACTCCCGCTGCAGCGCGTCGAGGAACTGGTCGGACATCTGCTCCCAGATGCCCATCGTGCGGTCGCCCTGCACGTTGCTGTGCCCGCGGATCGGCGAGGCCCCGGCGCCGGGTCGGCCGATGTTGCCGCGCAGCAGCAGCAGGTTGATGATCTCCTTGATGGTGTCGACGGCCTTGCGGTGCTGCGTGATGCCCATCGCCCAGGTGATGATCACGCGTTCGGCCGAGATGTAGCGCTCGGCGAGCTCGTCGATCTCGGCGCTCGTGATGCCCGTGGCGAGCAGCACCTCGTCGTCGTCGACCTTGGCGATGTGCTCGCGGAAGGCGTCGAGCCCCACGGTGTGCTCGCCCAGGAACGCGTGGTCGAGCACGGTGCCGGGCGCGGCGTCCTCCGCGGCGAGGACGCGCTTCGCGACCGCCTGCAGCAGGGCCATGTCGCCGCCCAGTCTGATCTGCACGAACTGGTCGGCGATGTTCGTGCCGCGACCCACGATGCCGCGCGGCAGCTGCGGGTTCTTGTACCTGCGGAGACCGGCCTCGGGCAGCGGGTTCACGGCCACGATCGCCGCGCCGTTGCCTTTCGCGTCTTCGAGCGCCGTGAGCATGCGGGGGTGGTTGGTGCCGGGGTTCTGCCCCAGCACGATGATGAGGTCGGCCTGCTCGAAGTCGTCGTAGGCGATCGTCGACTTGCCGACGCCGACGGTCTCGCCCATGGCCGCACCCGTCGACTCGTGGCACATGTTCGAGCAGTCGGGCAGGTTGTTGGTGCCGAAGGCCCGCACGAACAGCTGGTACTCGAACGCCGCCTCGTTCGAGGTGCGACCCGAGGTGTAGAACGACGCCTCGTCGGGGCTGTCGAGCGAGTTCAGCCTGTCGCCGATGATCTCGAACGCGCGCTCCCAGCTGACCGGCTCGTAGTGGTCGCTGCCGACGGGCTTGTGCACCGGCGTCGTCAGGCGGCCCTGCATGCCGAGCCAGTACTCGGACTTCTCGAGCAGGTCGTCGATCGAGTGCTCGGCCCAGAACGAGTCGGGCACGAGCACCGGGTTGGCCTCCCAGGTGACCGCCTTGGCGCCGTTCTCGCAGAACTCCGCGACCTTGCGGTGGTTCGGGTCGGGCCAGGCGCAGCTCATGCAGTCGAAGCCGTCCTTCTGGTTCAGCGAGGTCATCAGCTTCACGGTGCGGGCGAGACCGAGCTGCTTGATGGCGGGCTCCATCGAGTGCAGCACGCCGGGCACGCCGGCCGCCCACTCGCGCGGGGGGCCGACCTCGATGTCGTCGTCGTTCACGTCGTCGACGGGGGGCTTCTCGGTCACGGTCTCGATCCGATCGTCAGGGGCACGGGGGAGGAGGCGCGGGTCGCGCCCGAAGGGGAGGTCGAGGAGGCGCGGGTCGCGTCGCCGGGGGAGGTCGAGGAGGCGCTGGTCGCGTCGCCGGAGGAGGCGCGCGCCGTCTCGTCGGGAGCCCCCAGCCGGTCGGGTCGCGAGTACACGACCATCGAGCGGCCGCGGAGGAACCCCACGATGGTCACGCCGAGCTCGGTCGCCAGGTCGACGGCGAGCGACGACGGCGCGGACACGGCGGCGAGCATCGGGATGCCGGCCATCGACGCCTTCTGGGTGAGCTCGAAGGAGGCGCGACCCGAGGCCATCAGAACGGTGCCGCTCAGGGGGAGCCGCCCCTCCTTCACGGCCCAGCCGACGACCTTGTCGACGGCGTTGTGCCGACCGACGTCTTCACGCAGCACGAGCAGCTCGCCCGTCGCGCCGTCGAAGAGGGCGGCGGCATGCAGCCCGCCGGTCTTGTCGAAGACGTCTTGGCCCTCGCGAAGCCGATCGGGGAACGTCGCCAGCAGGGCCGGGTCGAGCACGAGCGGATCGTGCAGCACCGAGTGCTGCGACTTGGTGCGCACCGCGTCGATGGAGGCCTTGCCGCAGAGACCGCACGAGCTCGTCGTGTAGAAAGCTCGCTCGAGGCTCGGATCGGGGGCGGGCACCCCGGGGGCGAGTGCGACGTCGAGCACGTTGTAGGTGTTGAGCCCCTCGGCCGTCGCGCCGGCGCAGTACCTCGCGGCGGCGAACTCGTCACCGGTCGAGATGACGCCCTCGGAGACCATGAAGCCGGCCGCGAGATCGAAGTCGTGGCCAGGCGTCCGCATGGTGATGGCGAGCGAGCGCCCGCCCACGCGGATCTCGAGGGGCTCTTCGACGGCGAGGGTGTCGATCGTGCGCCGGACTCCGGTCGACCCGTCGTCGTCGACGGTCAGCCGGGTCACGGGTTTCCGTGACGTTATTCGTGCCATGGGTCAGGTCTACCCCCGTTCGCCGCAGATCACCATGGGAGCGCCAGCGCCGGCACGGTCTCGCCGGCCCGGGCGCCGCCCTCGGGCACGATCAGCAGACCGTCGGCGTCGGCCAGACCGCGCAGCATGGCCGACGACTGCCGCACGGTCGGCAGCGCGCCGTCGACCGTGTCGCGGTACGCCTGCACGAGCACGCCCGAGCGCGGGTGCGGCACGTCGACGGCGAGGGTCACCTGCCGAGGAGGCGCGGGTCGCCGCCCGAGCAGCCCCCCGATCAGAGGCGCCCCGACCACGACGAGCCCGACGAACGCGGCCATCGGATTGCCGGGCAGGCAGAGGTGGAGTGTGCTGCCGCGCCGAGCGACGAGCAGCGGCTGCCCGGGGCGCATCGCCATCCCGTCGACGACCAGCTCGGCGCCGAGACGGTCGAGCGCCGCCCGGACGTGGTCGGTGCTGCTGTGCGCCGTGCCGCCCGTCGTGACGACGAGAGCGGCGTCGGGGCGGTCGAGGGCTGCGATCGTGGCCTCGAGATCGTCGGCGACCCGCTCGCTCGACACCTCGCCCGCCCCGAGGGACTGCAGGAGGCGCGGCACCGGCACCGAGAAGACGTCGCGCACGCTGCCCGGTCGCGGCACACCCGACGGCACGATCTCGTCGCCGAGCACGGCGACGGCCACCAGGGGTCTCGCGACGACGGCGACGTCGTCGAGCCCGGAGACGGCCGCCACCGCCACGCGCGGGGGGGTGAGACGGGTGCCGCCGACGAAGAGCAGGTCGCCGGGTCGGGCCTCTTCGCCGGCGCGGCGGATGTGCTGCGGAGGAGCCGCCGGTTCGCCGACGGCCGTGAGCAGGCCGTCGACGATCAGCCCGGACTCCGAGCGCAGCACGCGGTCGGTGCCGACGGGGATGACGGCGCCCGTCGTGATCGGCCGGGCGGTGCCGGTGTCGAGACCAGGCTCGACGGGATCGACCGGCCCCGCGACGATCGGCGGACCGAGCCGCCAGGGCCCACCGCCGCGGACCGCCCAGCCGTCCATCGCGGAGGCGTCGAAGCCGGGCACGGACGCCAGCGCACGGATGTCTTCGGCGAGGGTGCGGTCGACCGCCTGATCGAGACCGACCCGCTCGGCGTCACCGCGGAGGGAGAGACCGGCCTCGTGCGCGGCGGTGCGAGCGGCCTGCCAGTCGGCGCGGACGAGCGTCACGCGGTCGGATCGCCCGGGTTCGGGTCGCCCGCGGTCGCCCCGGTCGCGAGCTCGGTGGCGATCGCCACGGCCCGCGCGACGTCGGCTTCGGTGCCGCCGGCCAGACCCGCGGCGTAGCCGACCAGGTACGTGGTGAGGGGTGCGGCCGGTCGGGCCACGTTGTGCGCGGCGTCTCGGGCCAGATCGAGCACGGTCGCGACGTCGATCACGGTGTCGGCGGGCAGACCCAGGGCGGTCGTCAGTCGAGCGGCCCAGTCGTCGAGTTCGGAGGGGGTGTCGGTCATGTGCACACTCAACCAGCAGCCGGTGACATCGGGGTCGACGCGGGTCGCACGCCCAGCCGCTCGGCGTCGGCGGGCGTGTCGACGTCGGCGCAGAGCGCGTCGTCGAGCGCGACCTCGTCGAGGTCGAGTCCGTCGAGCAGTCGTCGCATCGAGAGCCCGGCCAGCGGCCCGTCGGCGAGGAGCGCGTCGAGCCGATCGTGCAGCGCGGCCGTGCGGTAGAGCGCGAGCAGCGGCTGCCGACGTCCGTCGCCGTCGAGGGCGATCAGGCCGTCGCCGGTGTCGTCCGCCCCGCTCCGCCCCTCTCGGAGGGCGCGGACGGCGGCGGAGGCGCGGGGCAGATCGCAGGCCAGCACGAGGGTCGACGGCGACGGATCGTCGACGGCGGCGAGCCCGGCGGCGAGGGCGGCCACCGGGCCCGACCACGGTGGATCCTCGCGGGTCGATATCGCGTCGGCGGGGAGGGCGGCCCCGTCGCGGGCGCCGACGACCACCAGGGTCGCCGCACCCGACGCGGCCTCCACGGCCTCCGACAGCAGGGTCACGCCCCGGGTCGTGAACGCCGTCTTGTCGACCCCGCCCACGCGGGAGGCGCGCCCGCCGGCGAGCAGGACGGCGTCGAAGGCGGGGAGCATGCGACCATCCTGCGCGGTGGAGACCGGGCGCGGCCACGACGGGGCCGTGCCATCGGGCTCCGACGTCGAGCCTTCAGGACGACACGTGTCATCCTGACGGGCGAGGAGCGACGACCTGCTCCGCCAATAGTCTCGGGGCAGCGGCCGGGGGTCGTCCCGACACCGCCGGTCTGCGGCACCACGGAGGTAGAACATGAAGCGCATCCTGACGGGCCTGGCGGTCGCCACTGCAGGCGCGGCACTGCTGGCGGGCTGCACCTCGTCGCCCGTCGACCCCGACCCGTCGATGGACGCGACGACGTCGTCGTCGCCGTCGCCGGTCGCGACGGAGGTCGCGACGGCGCCGACCGCCACGCCCCCTGCGAGCCCGGCTCCGACCGATGCGGTCGAGCCGGCATCCGCTTCGATCCCGACCGACTGCACCGACGTGGTCGACGCCGAGACCTACGCCGCCACGATGGGCGACGCGCCCCTGAACGACCCGGTGCAGTACCAGGGCCCGATGGGTCAGGTGACCCCCACGACGCCGGCTGCCGATGCCGATCTCCGCGAGAAGGTCGACGCCGCCGGCGTGCTCCGCTGCGGATGGCGCGACCCTCGGGCCGACATCACCGGTCTGCGCGTCACCGTGTCGGTCGTCGACGCCGCGACCGCCGAGGCCTACCCGGCGTGGTTGGCGGAGTTCCGCGAGCCCAGCACGGTGTTCTGGCTCGACGGCGTCGCCTACGACTGCTCCGACGGCTACGGCGGGTCGTTCTGCCAGTACACGACGGAGGACGAGATGTACGGCGTCGAGATGAGCGACACCGTGCTGGTCCGTGACGGCGTCGTCGTCACGGTCGTCCAGGCGAACGTGCCGACCGACGATCTGATGGGCTCGATCGTCACGCGCATCTGGGGCTGAGAGCGGGCGGACAGGCAGGAGGCGCGGTGCCGGATCGACCGGCACCGCGCCTCCTGCAGGTCACGGGTCAGCCCGCGGCGACCGCCTGGTCGCGCTTCGGCAGCACCCAGCCCGGACGGATGAAGTGGCAGGTGTAGCCGAACGGGTCCTTCTCGAGGTAGTCCTGGTGCTCTTCCTCGGCCTCCCAGAAGTCGCCGGCCGGGGCGACCTCGGTGACGACCTTGCCGGGCCAGATGCCCGAGGCGTCGACGTCGGCGATGGTGTCGAGGGCCGTGGCGCGCTGCTCGTCGGTCGTGAAGAAGATCGCCGAACGGTAGCTGTCGCCCACGTCGTTGCCCTGACGGTCCTTCGTCGACGGGTCGTGGATCTGGAAGAAGAACTCGAGGATCTCGCGGTACGAGGTCAGACCCGGGTCGAAGACGATCTCGACGGCCTCGGCGTGACCGGCGTGGTTGCGGTACGTCGCGTTCTTCACGCTGCCGCCCGAGTAGCCGACGCGGGTCGACACGATGCCGGGCCGACGGCGGAGCAGCTGCTGGGCGCCCCAGAAGCAGCCGCCGGCGAGGATCGCCGTCTCGGTGGTGCCGCTGGGCGCGGGAGTGGATTCGGGGGAGAAGAGCGTCATGTAGGCACCGTATCCTTCGGTTTCGAGAGAGCTGTATGGGACGAAGCGGAGAGCCGCCGAGTTGATGCAGTAGCGGAGGCCGCCGGTCGCCGTGGGGCCGTCGGCGAAGACGTGACCGAGGTGGCTGTCGCCCGCTGCCGACCGTACCTCGGTGCGCCGCAGGAAGAACATCCCCTCGCGCTTCTCGACGACGTTCTCGGCGTCGATCGGGCGGGTGAAGCTCGGCCAGCCGCTCCGGCTGTCGAACTTGTCGACCGAGGCGAAGAGGGGTTCGCCCGAGACGAGATCGACGTAGATGCCCGCGTCGGTGGAGTCCCAGAACTCGTTGCGGAACGCGGGCTCGGTGCCGCCGTCCTGCGTGACGCGACGCTGCGTCGGGGTGAGCCGGGCGAGGGCGTCGGGGTCTTTCCGGTAGTCGTTCGACATCATGCCTCCTGTTCGGAGCCGTCCCTCCACAGGTGAGGTGGGCGTGACTCCAGAGGGGTCAACACCGGTCGGGGCGCGGGTGTTCCGACGGCGGCTGCGAGACTGGTGGGCATGAGCTTGATCCGTCTGAACGACGTCACCGTCCGCTTCGAGAACCGACCCGTGCTGCGCGAGGCGTTCTTCCGTCTCGAGACGGGCGACCGGGTGGGTCTGATCGGGCGCAACGGGTCGGGCAAGTCGACGCTGCTGAAGCTCGTGCTCGATCAGGTGCAGCCCGACGAGGGCACCGTCGTCGTCGACGACGGCACCAGGCTCGGCTACTTCTCGCAGTTCAGCGAGCTCGACGGCACCGCGACGGTCACCGAGGTGCTCGAGGGGCTCTTCGACGACATCCGCGCGATGGAGACCGAGCTGGCCGACATCGACTCGGCCATCGCCGTCGCCGCGATGGACCCTGCGCAGGGTGACGAGCTGACCCGGCTGGTCGATCGGCAGTCCGAGCTCTTCGCCGAGATGGACCGCCTCGACGGGTGGGAGTACCCCCGGCGCATCGACACCGCGCTCACGGTGCTCGGCTTCGACCCGGCGCACCGCACCACGCCGATCGACTCGTTGAGCGGCGGCTGGCGCAACCGGGCGGCCCTGGCCAAGATCCTGCTGCAGCAGCCCGACGTGCTGCTGCTCGACGAGCCCACGAACTTCCTCGACGTCGCGGGGGTCGAGTGGCTCGAGCAGTGGTTCCGCGACTTCCGCGGGGCCGCGATCGTCGTGTCGCACGATCGGCGGTTCCTCGACCAGGTGGTCACCCGCATCGTCGAGGTCGAGAACTTCCACCTGCACGAGTACCCCGGCGACTTCGGCGAGTACGTCGTGCAGAAGCAGTTCCGCTTGAAGAACCTCGAGCAGCAGTTCGCGCACGAGTCCGAGCTGCTCGCATTCGAGTCGGAGGGCATCAGCGACCGCCGCGAGGCCGCGAAGGCGGCGAAGAACGCCAAGTCCGGAGGCGCGGGCGGGCTCACGAAAGACCTGGCGAAGATCAAGAAGCAGCGCACCCCGCGCCCTGTCGACCAGATCATCACCGAGATCTACGGCGGTCTGCACGTCAAGGACGTCCTCTGCCGCATCGACGGTCTCGGGAAGTCCTACGGAGACAAGGTCCTGTTCGACGATCTCGATCTCGAGATCCGCCGCGGGCATCGGCTCGTCGTCGTGGGCGCGAACGGCAGCGGGAAGAGCACGCTGCTGCGCGTGCTGACCGGCGAGGAGAAGGCCGACCACGGGCGCATCGACTGGGCCGGCGGCGCGAAGGTCGTCTCGTACAACCAGGTGCTCGCCGACCTCGACGACGCCGACACGGTCACCCACTCGGTGAACGCGATGCCCGACAGCCTCGCCCTGCGAGCCACCAAGAAGTCGGTGGGTCGGTTCCTCGCGATGTTCCAGTTCTCGGACGCCGACCTGCAGCAGCGCATCGGCGCGCTGTCAGGCGGCCAGCGGGCCCGCGTGGCGATGGCGCAGTGCCTGCTGTCGGGGGCGTCCGTGCTGCTGCTCGACGAGCCGACCAACCACCTCGACATGGCGAGCACACAGGTGATGGAGCGCGCCCTCGTCCACTTCCCGGGGGCGGTGGTCGTCGTCAGTCACGACCGGTTCTTCAGCGAGAAGGTCGCGAACCGCCGACTCGTCTTCGGCGCCGAGGGTGCGAGCCGCGGAGAGCTCGCGCTCAGCGCCGTCTGAGGGCCACGCGACCCGCGGCGGGCTCGGCTCAGCTGTAGGTGTCCTCGATGAACCGGAAGTCGATGCGCTGCACACCGTCGTCGTCGACCCGGGAGTCCTCCCGGCTGTAGTTCGCCAGCACCTCGGTGTCGGTCTGCGGCAGCGAGAGGGTGTCCTGGATCGATCCGTCGACCACGTCGATCTCGTGCTCCTGACCGTCGAAGGGTCCGCCCTGCAGGACGGCGATGATTTGGTTCTCGTGATGCGCTGCGGGGGTCATCCCCCGATGCTACGTACCCGCCCGGCGTGCCGCTCGGGCCTCCGCTGCTGCTTCGGCGGGTTCCCGTCACTGGCGGCGGGTCAGCGCTGAGCCGCCCGGCGTGCCGCTCGAGCCTTCGCTACTGCTTCGGCGGGTTCCCGTCATCGACGGCGGGCCGGCGCTGACCCGCCGCGGAGGACGGGAACCCGCCGCAGCACCGGGAGAGACCGGCTCAGAGCACGATCAGGGCCAGCAGCTCGGCGATGGTGACGACAGGGATGAGCGCGAGCAGCACGGCGAGCGCGGTGACGCGCGGGCGCCGCGGCCTCACGGTGACGCGGACGACCAGCATGGCCACGTAGAGCGCGACGACGACGGCGGCCACCACGTCGGACGTCGCATGATCCTGGAAGAGCAGGACGGCGACGCTGATGCCGGCGAGCACGAGCCCGATCACGAGCCACTCGGTGCCGGTCGAGGTGCGGAGCGCGGGCTGGTCGCGCATCCGCGTCGGATCGTTCGTCACGGGACTCCTCTCGGCGGCGACGGCAGGGCGGGTGATGACCCGCGCCTCCATGGTGTCACCCCGGCGTAGGCTCCGGCCATGACCGATCTGAACGACGCCGTCGTGCTCGTCCTCGGCGCCTCCGGCGGGCTCGGCTCGCGGATCGCCGCCATGCTGGAGGACGAGGGAGCGCGCGTGGTTCGCGCCGCACGCCGCCCCGACTCGCTGTCGGGCCCGGACGCCTACCTCGCCGATCTCCGCACCGAGCAGGGCGCCGCGTCGCTGGTCGCCGCCGCGCTCCAGGCGCACGGTCGTCTCGACGGCGTCGTCGTCGCAGCCGGCGTCGTCGCCTTCGGGCCGGCCGACGAGGTGTCCGACGACACGCTCGCCGAGCTCGTGGAGACCAACATGCTCGGCCCGATTCGAGCGCTGCGCGACGCGTCGCAGGCGCTCGCCGAGTCGGCCGCCGCCGGGCGCGAGCCCTTCGTCGTCACGATCAGCGGCGTGGTCAGCGAGTCGCCGACGGCCGGCATGGCCGCGTACTCCGCCTCGAAGTCGGGGCTGGCGGCGTTCGTCTCCGCCGCCTCCCGCGAGTACCGCCGCCGGGGCGTCCGCGTGCTCGATGCGCGACCCGGTCACACCGACACAGGGCTCGCGACCCGCGCCGTCGAGGGCACCGCGCCCGCCTTCGGCGCGGCGCTCGACCCCGACGACGTCGCCGCGCGCATCGTCCGTGCCATCGTCGACGGCGAGAAGGACCTCCCCAGCTCGGCGTTCACGCCCGCCCGCGACTGACCTGGCCGCACGGCGCCACGCCGCACCGCGCCGTGAGCATCGCACCTCGGCGTGACGCGGTGCGATGCGATGCACGCAACGCGGTGCCGAAGCGCCGCGCACCCGGGAGACGCGCCTGAGCGCCTCAGGCGAACTCGGCCCCGAGCACGCGCAGCAGCTCGGCGAGCTCGGCCTGCTGATGCGCCGAGAGGGAGTCCAGCGGGGCCCGCTCGACCTGGACCAGCAGGCTCATCGCCGCGTCGACGCGCTCGACGCCGGCGGGTGTGATGCGGATCAGCGCGGCGCGGCCGTCGCGCGGGTCGGAGTGCCGCTCGACGAGCTCTCGCTCCATCAGGCGGTCGAGCCGGTTCGTCATCGTGCCGCTCGTGACCATCGTCGCCGCGACGAGGTCCTTCGGCGACAGCTGGAACGGATCGCCCGCTCGTCGCAGCGTGGACAGCACGTCGAACTCCCAGATCTCGAGGTCGGCGTGCCGGAACGCCTCGGCGCGCAGACGGTCGAGTCGCCGCGAGATGCGCCGCAGCCGCGAGAACACGTCGAGCGGGGCGAAGTCGATGTCGGGTCGCACCCGCGCCCACGCGTCGATGATCAGGTCGACTTCGTCGCTGGTGGTCACAACTGGTCCAATCGAGTCTCAGGGTCTCTCGATCATGCCCCACGCACGCCGGGGACGCTGTCAGCCACGGGGCGGGCGACCCGGGCTCTCGCGAAGCGGACGACGACCGCCCGAGAGGGTCGCCGCCGGGAGCGACCGAGGAGGCGCGGTGCACGCGATCGCGCACCGCGCCTCCTCGGGGCCGTCGGCGGCCGACGTCAGTCGGCGGCGTACTCGTCGAGGGCCGGCAGCGGGCGTCCGTCGAAGTCCCACATGGCCTGGTTCTCCCAGGCGTTGCCGGAGGTCGGGTCGTCCGGGTCCCAGCCGGCGCCGTCGACGGCCGTCCACGCGGGCTCCCACGCGACGACGCCGGTGCCGCGCCCGCCGGGGGCGGATGCCACGACGTCCTGCACGGCACGGAAGTTCGCGGCCTGACCGGCGGGGGTCGCGGGGTAGCCGGCGGTCAGCATCGAGGCCTGCGCGACGACGTTCTCCCAGGTGTGGTCGGGGTCGTCGGCGAGGGTCCACGGGTACGAGGTCTCGACGACGAGGGCGTCGCGGTCATACCGCTCGGTCAGCACCGTCACGGCCTGCTGCAGGTCGCTGAGGCTGCCGTGCCAGTACGAGTAGTACGACAGGCCGATCACGTCGAAGTCGACGCCGCGCGCGGTGGCCTGGTCGAACCACCAGGTCAGCCCGTCGATGCCGTTGTTGATGTTCGTGAGGTGCAGCACGACGTCGGTGTCGGGCGACACCTCGCGCACGGCGGCGGACCCTGCGGAGAGGAACATCGCGAGGTTGTCCCACTGGGCCCCGCTCACCCCGTCGCTCGGGTCGACGTCCCAGGTCTGGCCGAGCGGCCACACCATGCCGGGGTTGATCTCGTTGCCGACCTGCACGGCGTCGGCCGTGATGCCCTCGGCCGCCAGCGCGTCGAGCACGCTGCGCGTGTGGTCGTGGATCCGCGTCGCGACCTCGGGTGCGGACAGCCCGACCCAGGCCTTCGGCATCGTCTGCGCACCCGGATCCGTCCAGCGGTCCGAGTAGTGGAAGTCGACGAGCAGCTCCATGCCCGAGGCCTCGATGCGCTTCGCCATGGCGACCACGTCGTCCTGGTCGTTGTAGCCGTCGGTCGGGTCGACCCAGACCTTCAGCCGCGCCATGTTGGCCCCGGCCGCCGAGATCTGCTCGACGGCGTCGGTCGGTCGGCCCTGCGCGTCGAGGTAGACCGCGCCCTTGTCCTCGTTGCGGGGCAGACCCGACAGGTCGGCTCCGCGGATCTCCCGCGTGACCCGGCCCGGCGTGAACGTGACGTCGTCGATGCTCGCCCACGAGCCGGCGTCGCCCGCCGTCGTGAGGGTCAGCGTGCACTGGCTGTGGGTGACCTCGGCTGACACCGAGAGGTGCAGCCAGCCGTCGTCGGACTCGGTCGAGGGGACGACCGTCGTGCCCGCGGCGTCCTTGCTCGAGCCCTGGCCGCAGCCTGTCAGCGAGAGCGTGCTCGACCCGGCCGTGCCACCGCTCTTCACCCAGGCCGAGAACGTCCACCAGCCGGGGGCGACCTTCTTGACCTTCTGGGTCGTCGTCGCCTGACCGGCCGAGGGCAGGTGGTGGGTCAGGCGCGTGGGGGAGTCGTGGCCGCCGGTCTCGAGCGCGGCCGTGCCCTTCCCCTTCGAGACCCAGCCCGACAGGCCGGACTCGAAGCCGGGGTTCGCGACCGCGACCCGGGAGGCGCGGGTCGAGTCGTCCGCCGATGCCGCCGATGCCGGGACGGCCGGCGCGAGCCCTCCGCAGAGCGCCGCCGTCAGCACGAACGCCCCGGTGGCGACGCCGAGCCGCCTCCGCGAGATCGGGAGCGGATGGGTGGGTCGATGGGATCGAGACATCGGTCGTCCTCCTTGACGATGAGCGCACATGACTGTGTGCGCTCCCAGTTCTAGCACGACCTGTCTGGTTCGGGGAAGACCACGCGCCTTTAATGCAAGCGGATGCGACGGGTTGTGGGCCTGTTATCGATCCCAGTTTGGCGGGTCTCGAGGTGTCGACCCGCGCCTCCTCGGGTCCGCGACGTTTTACACGGTCGTAACAAGATGTATACGAAGGGGCGTCATCGGGGCTGATTGTATTCAATCCACTTCGCCCCGACCACGAGCATTGGATCACGCATGTCCCGCTCCCCGTACTCCCGCCGCCGGGTGCTCGCGCTGCCCGCGGCCGCCCTCGGTCTGGCCCTCGCCGTGACCGGCTGCCAGGCCGTCCAGACCACCGACACCTCCGACGAGACCCGCGACGACGTCTCGACCGCGGCCATCGGCGACCAGACGATCGTCGAGGGCGGCGACCTCGTGATGGCCCTCTCGGCCGAGCCCGACCGGCTCGACCCGACGACCTCGTCGTCCCTCTACACCCGGTACGTCATGGAGACGATGTGCCAGAAGCTCTACGACATCGACGCCGAGGGACAGATCGTGCCGATGCTCGCCACCGAGCTGCCCACGGTCTCCGACGACGGACTGACGGTGAGCTTCCCCGTCCGCACCGACGCCGTCTTCGCCGACGGCACGCCCCTCGACGCCGACGCCGTCGTGACGACGCTGCAGCGCGCCCTCGACAAGGAGGACTCGTCGCGCCGCAGCGAGCTCGGGCCGATCACGGGCATCACGGCCGCTGGCGACGACGAGGTCGAGATCGAGTACTCGGAGCCCTTCGCGCCCCTGACGGCCGCGCTGGCCGACCGCGCCGGCATGATCATGTCGCCCACGGCCCTCGAGGCGCAGGGCGACGACTTCGGCGACGCCCCGGTCTGCGTCGGTCCGTTCAAGTTCGCCGACCGGGTGCCGCAGACCTCGATCACGGTCGAGCGCGACCCGCTCTACTACGACGCCGAGAACGTCCACTTCGACTCCATCACCTACCGCATCATCACCGACGCGAGCATCCGCGCGGCGAACCTGCAGTCGGGCGATGTGCAGGTCGCCGACTCGATGTCGACCCAGGACGTCGAGTCGCTCAAGGCGGACGACGCGCTCACCGTGCTCGAGGTCGGCTCGCTGGGCTACCAGGGGCTGACGGTCAACATCGGCAACCAGGACGGCGTCGGCACCGACCCCGCGCGGATCGACACCCCGCTCGCCTCCGACGCGACGGTGCGGCAGGCCCTGTCGATGTCGATCGACCGCGAGTCGCTCGTCTCGTCGATCTTCGGCGGTCTCTACGACCCCGCCTGCTCGCCGATCTCGCCCGACAGCCCGTTCGCCACCGACGCCAGCGACGCCTGCCCCGAGTACGACCCGGAGGCCGCGCGTCAGATGCTGGAGGACGCCGGCGTCGAGACGCCGTACGCGATCGACATGCAGGTGAGCAACAACGCCGACACCGTGCGGTTCGCCCAGGCGCTGCAGGCCCAGGTGGCCGAGGGTGGCTTCGAGCTGACGATCACGCCGGTCGAGTACTCGACCCTGCTCGACGTGCAGACCCGAGGCGACTTCGAGGCGCTGCAACTCGGCTGGTCGGGCCGCGTCGACCCGCACGGCAACACGTACAACTTCCTGTCGACGGGTGGCGGCAACAACTACAGCGGCTACAGCTCGGAGGAGGTCGACGACCTGCTGACCCGTGCCGCCGCGACCAACGACGTCGACGAGCGCGCCGACCTCTACGGTCAGGCCGTCGCCCAGGTGCAGGAGGACGACCCGATCATCTACCTCTACCGGGTCCGCAGCCTGACCGCGCTGTCGAACGAGATCGCCGGCGTCTCCACCTTCGCCGACGGCGTGGTCCGCCTCAGCAACGCCGCCTTCGTCGAGGCGGACTGACCCGATGGCCCGCTACCTCCTCACCCGCCTGTGGCAGTCCGTGCTGACCCTGGTGCTCGCCTCGATCGTCGTGTTCGTCGGCGTCCGGCAGCTGCCGGGCGACCCGGCCCTCGCCCTGGCGGGTGAGGAGGCGTCGCCCGAGCGCGTCGCGGCCATCCGCACCGACCTCGGACTCGACGACTCGCTCGTGGTCCAGTACCTCCGATTCGTCGGCAACTTCCTCACCGGTGACTTCGGCGAGTCGACCCGCACCGGCACGCCGGTGACCGAGCTGATCGCCGCGACCCTGCCGGTCACGCTCTGGCTCGCGCTCTACGCGATCGTCGTCGCCGTGATCGTCGGGGTGGCGCTCGGCGTGATCGCCGAGCGGTACCGCGGCCGCTGGCCCGAGTGGATGGCCAACGCGGCCGCCCTGGTCGGTCTCAGCGTGCCGAACTTCTGGCTCGGCATCCTCGCCATCCTCTGGCTCGCGGTCGGGCTGGGGCTGTTCCCCGCCTCCGGCTACGTGCCCGTGTCGGTCGATCCGTTCCAGGCCCTCGTCCATCTGACCCTGCCGGCCCTCATCCTCGGCACGTCGCTCGCCGCGGTGATCATGCGGCAGACCCGGGCCTCGATGATCGAGACGATGAAGACCGACTACGTCCGCACCGCCCGCGCCAAGGGCCTCGGCCGGGGGCGCGTGCTGATGCGCTACGGCCTCCGCAACTCGATGATCGTGGTCGTCACCATCGTCGGGCTGCAGCTCGGCGGTCTCATCTCGGGGGCTGTCGTCACCGAGCGCATCTTCGCGCTGCCGGGCTTCGGCAAGCTCACCCTCGACTCGGTCTTCACCCGCGACTACCCCGTCGTCCAGGCCGTCGTGCTCGTCATCACCCTCGGCTACATCGTGATCAACCTCGTCGTCGACGTGCTGTACAGCGTCCTGAACCCGCGCATCCGAGTCGGAGGAGCCTCCTGATGACCGTCATCCCGATCCAGGCCGAGCTGGGCTCCGCCCGAGGCCGCGTCTGGGGCCAGCTGAGACGCAACCGTCTCGGCGTCGCCGGCGGCGTCATGCTGCTCGTGGTGCTCCTCCTCGGCGTCCTCGCGCCGCTGATCGCCCCGCACGGCCCCACCGAGGTCAACTTCGCCGCGCCGTTCCAGCAGCCCGGCACGGTCGGCTACCTGCTCGGCACCGACGACCTCGGCCGCGACATCCTCTCGCGCATGCTCTACGGCATCCGGGTCTCGCTCGTCGTCGGCGTCCTCAGCGTGCTGCTCGCCGTGGTCGTCGGCACGCCCCTCGGGCTGCTCGCCGGCTACTGGCGCTGGCTCGACGGCGTCATCGGGCGCCTGACCGATGTCATGCTCGCGTTCCCGTTCCTGATCATCGCGGTGGCGCTCGCCGCGATCAGCGGACCGAGTCTCGGCAACGCGGTCGTCGCCCTCGGCATCGCGCAGATCCCGACGATGATCCGCGTGGTGCGCGGCGAGACGATGCGCATCGCGTCGACCGACTTCGTGCTCGGCGCCCGCACCATGGACGCCACCGGCCTCCGGGTGATCTTCACCCACGTGCTGCCGAACTGCGTCTCGGCGATCATCGTGCAGGCCACGGTCATCATGCCGGTCGCGGTCATCGGCGAGGCGCTGCTGTCGTTCCTCGGACTCGGCATCCAGCCGCCGACGGCCAGTCTGGGCATCATGCTCAGCGACGCGCAGCAGTACCTCGGGCGGGCGCCCACCGCCGCCGTGGTGCCCGGTCTCGCGATCGCCGCGATCTGCCTCGGCTTCAACCTCTTCGGCGACGCGCTGCGCGATGCGCTCGACCCGACCTCCAGCGAACGGAACTGACCCCAGTGACCTACACCGCGCCTCCGGCGTTCACCACCCGCCCCGATCTGGTCGGCACCTTCGGCATGACGGCCAGCACCCACTGGCTCGCGACCGCCTCGGCCCAGGCCGTGCTCGAACGCGGCGGCAACGCGTTCGACGCCGCCGTCGCCGGCGCCTTCGTGCTGCACGTCGTCGAACCCCACCTCAACGGACCGGGCGGCGACCTGACGGCCGTCTTCGCCACCGCCGACGCCCCGGGCGCCCCGACCGTGCTGATGGGTCAGGGGCCCGCGCCGGCCGCGGCCACCGTCGAGCACTACCGCGCCGAGGGCCTCGACCTCGTGCCGGGAGCGGGGGCGCTCGCCGCGGCCGTGCCCGGTGCGGTCGACGCGTGGCTGCTGCTGCTGCGCGACCACGGCACCTGGGAGCTCGGCGACGTGCTCGCCTACGCCATCGGCTACGCCCGCGACGGTCACCCGATCACCGCCCGCGTCACCGAGACGATCGGCGCGGTCGGCGAGCTCTTCACCGAGCACTGGCCCACCTCGGCCGACCGCTGGCTCGTCGACGGGCGCCCGCCCGAGCCCGGCGACCTCGTCACGAACCCGGCCTACGCCGCAGTCCTCGAGGGGCTGATCACCGCCGGCGGGCCCGCCGACGCGGCGGTCGACACGAGCCGAGGAGGCGCGGCGCCGGTCGCCGACGACGCCCGCCGCGATCGCGCGGACCGCATCGAGGCGGCCCGGACGGAGTGGGCCGAGGGGCTCGTCGCCCGCTCGATCGACGAGTTCGTCCGCCGCCCGCACCGTCACTCGTCGGGCACCGATCACGCCGGGGTGATCCGCGCCTCGGACCTCTCGGCGTTCCGCGCCGGGTTCGAGCCGGCGGCGACCGTGGAGTTCCGCGGGCACACCGTCGCCAAGACCGGCGCCTGGGGCCAGGGCCCGGCGCTGCTGCAGGTGCTCGCACTGCTCGACCCGCTGCCCGACGAGCTGCTCGACCCGTCGACCGCCGACGGCGCGCACACGATCGTCGAGGCGCAGAAGCTCGCCATGGCCGATCGCGAGGCCTACTACGGCGACCACGACGTGCCCCTCGACGCCCTGCTCTCGTCGGAGTACGCGGAGGCGCGGCGTGCGCTCATCGGCGCGCGGGCGTCGCTCGAGCTGCGACCGGGCGACCTCGTCGCGGGCGCTCGGCCGCTCGCACCGCTCCGGACCGACGACGAGGCGGCCGGGGCCGTCGCCGGCGTCGGCGAGCCCACCGTCGGGTCGTTCGCCGAGACGCCCGCGGACGACGACCCCGTCGCCGCGGCCTCCGCCGAGCCCGTCGTCGACGCCACGGGGGCGACCCGCGGCGACACCTGCCACATCGACGTCGTCGACCGGTGGGGCAACATCGTCTCGGCGACGCCGTCGGGCGGCTGGCTGCAGTCGTCTCCGACGATCCCCGCCCTCGGCTTCTGCCTCGGCAGCCGTCTGCAGATGGCCTGGCTCGACGAGGGCACCGCGTCGACGCTCGAGCCCGGTCGCCGACCGCGCACCACCCTCACCCCGACCCTCGTGCTGCGCGACGGTCGGCCGGTCGTCGCGCTCGGCTCACCCGGCGGCGACCAGCAGGACCAGTGGCAGCTGCTCTACCTGCTGCGCACGATCGTCGGCGGGTACACGCCCCAGCAGGCCATCGACGCCCCCGCTCTGCACACCACGTCGTTCCCCGGCTCGTTCTGGCCGCGCACCTGGACCCCGGGCGGCGTGGTCGTCGAGGACCGCCTCGGCGACGACGTGATCGCCGACCTCGAGTCGCGCGGACACCGCGTCACCCGGGCCGGCGACTGGTCGCTCGGCCGCCTGTCGAGCGTCACCCGAGACCCCGCGACGGGCGTGCTGTCCGCCGCCGCCAACCCCCGAGGAGCACAGGCCTATGCCGCAGGACGCTGACCGCACCGTCTCGACGACGACCACCGACGCGTCCGCCGGCGCGCCCCTCCTGAGGGTCCGCGATCTGCAGGTGTCGTTCGGCGACCGGCCCGTCGTGCACGGCGTCGACCTCGACGTGGCCCGCGGTGAGCGCGTCGCCATCGTCGGGCAGTCGGGCTCGGGCAAGTCGACCGTCGTCGCGGCCGTGCTGCGCCTGCTGCCGGGTGCAGGGCGGATCACGGGCGGCACGATCCGCCTGGGCGACGACGAGCTGACGACGGCCGGGGAGGCGCGGATGCGGTCGGTGCGCGGCGCCCGGATCGGTCTCGTGCCGCAGGATCCCTCGACCAACCTGAACCCCTCGATGACCGTCGGGGCCCAGATCGCCGACGGGCTGCGGGCGGGCGGGGCCCGGGGGCGGGCGGCCGTGGCCGATCGCGTCGTCGAGCTGATGACCGAGGCCGGCATCCCCGACGCGGCCCGCCGGTCGGGTCAGTACCCGCACGAGTTCTCGGGTGGGATGCGGCAGCGCGTGCTGATCGCCGTCGCGCTCGCCCGTCGCCCCGAGCTGCTGATCGCCGACGAGCCGACCTCGGCCCTCGACGTCACGGTGCAGCGCACCATCCTCGACCACCTGCAGACGCTCGTCGACGCCCACGGCACGTCGCTGCTGTTCATCACGCACGACCTCGGGGTCGCGGCCGATCGCACCGACCGCATCGTCGTCATGCTCGAGGGCCGCGTCGTCGAGACCGGGACGCCGCGGCAGATCCTGCTCGACCCGCAGCACGAGTACACGAAGCGTCTGGTCGCGGCCGCCCCGACGGTCGCCGCGGCCGCCGCGCTCAGGGCGGACGAGCCCATCGGAGACGACGCGCCGACCGCAGCTGACGACATCCTCACCGTCACGGACCTGGTCAAGGAGTACCGCCTGCGCGGTCGCCGCGGCGAGACCGTGCGGGCCGTCGACGGCATCTCGTTCGCGGTGCCGCGAGGCACGACCACCGCCGTGGTCGGCGAGTCGGGGTCGGGCAAGACGACGCTGGCCCGCATGGTGCTCGGCATCGAGCCCGCGACCAGCGGGACGGCCCTCGTCGACGGCGAGAGCATCACCGCCAGTCGCGGGGCGGCCCGTCGCGCCCTGCGACGCCGGGTGCAGCCCGTCTTCCAGGACCCGTACGGCTCGCTCGACCCCACCTACCCGGTCGAGCGGCTGATCGACGAGCCGCTCCGTATCTTCGGGGTCGGCGACCGGTCGACCCGCAGGAGGCGCGTGGCCGAGCTGCTCGACCAGGTCGCCCTGCCGAGGTCGGTCGCCCAGAGCCGACCCAACGAGCTGTCCGGCGGTCAGCGTCAGCGGGTCGCGATCGCCCGGGCCCTCGCGCTCGAGCCCGAGCTGCTGATCTGCGACGAGGCCGTCTCGGCTCTCGACGTGCTCGTGCAGGAGCAGATCCTCGATCTGCTCGCCGATCTGCAGACCCGGCTGGGGCTCAGCTACCTGTTCATCACGCACGACCTCGCCGTCGTGCGGCAGATCGCCCATAGTGTGGTGGTGATGCGCCGGGGCGGCATCGTCGAGCGCGGCAGCGTCGACGACGTGTTCCTCTCGCCCCGCGACGAGTACACCCACGAACTGCTAGGAGCGATACCCGGTGCCAGCCTGGCCGTCTGACCGACCCGATCGTCCTGACGAGACGAGCCGCGCCTCCTCGGCTCCGGGCCACGATGCGACGGTCGAGCCCTCGTCGCCGCCGGTGAGTCTGCTCGACGCCGTGCGACGCGAGATCGTGACCGGGGCGCTGCAGCCGGGCACCCGCATCACCGAGGCCTCGCTGGCCGATCGTCACGGGGTCTCGCGGGTACCGGTGCGCGAGGCCCTCCGGGGTCTCGAGGCCGAGGGCTTCGTCGAGTCGACGCCCAACGTCGGGTCGCGGGTCGCGGAGATCCCCGTCGACGAGGCCGACGACCTCTTCGCCGTGCGCGAGGCGCTCGAGATCGCCACCGCCCGCCGGGCCGCCACGCGGGCGCGGGCGCTGTTCACCGTCGATGCGCCGCCGGAGGACTGGTGGCGCACCCGCCGGTCGCTCGAGCGCATCCTGGCCGACGGCGACCAGGCGGTCGCCGACGACGATCTCGACCGGCTGGTCGGGCTCAACGAGCGGTTCCACTTCGGCGTGGCCGAGCTGAGCGGCAGCAGCACGCTCGCCACCCTGCTGCGTCAGCTGTCGCGCAAGATCGAGTGGCTCTACGCCCTCGACACGTTCTCGCGGGGCAAGAGGCTCTGGCCCGACCACCGCGTCATCCTGTCGGCCATCGACGCCGGCGACCCCGACCGGGCGGCCGAGCGGATGGGGTGGCACGTGCGCGAATCGCGCATCGGGTACCTCAGTCGCACCGTGCCGGCGTCGGTCGTGGACGAGCTGCGGGCCACGCCGCCGGTCGTCGCGTCGGCCGCGGCCTCGAACACGCCCGTCGTCGACACGCCGGCCGCCGCGGGCGCAGGCGAGGGCGTGGCGGGCGTGGGCGTCGCGGGCGCAGGCGTCGCGGGCGTGGACGCCGTGGGCGCGGGCGGCGTGCCGACCGACGGGGGCGCGTCGTGACCCGGCATCGGCTCGACCCGACGTCCGAGACCACGAACGACGTCTACTCGCGCGACCACCGTCCCGTCCTCGCCGTCGACGCCGGAGACACGGTGGTGGTCGGGTCGCTCGACGCGTCGGGGCACCTCGAACGGCAGACCGTTCCGGGCGAGGCGCGACCGCGGCTCTTCGCCGAGGCGCGGGGGCACGCTCTCACGGGTCCGATCGCCGTCCGCGGCGCGCGGCCCGGCCAGACGCTCGCCGTGCACATCGACGCCGTGCTGCCCGGCGACTGGGGCTGGACGGTCGCCGGCGGTCGCGAGACGCCCGTCACCGCCCGGCTCGGTCTCGCCGACGCGGCTCCGTCGTGGCTGCTCTGGGAGATCGACGCCGACGCGGGCGTCGCGGTCGAGAGCCGGGGCTGGCAGGTGCCTCTAGCGCCGTTCCTCGGGGTGACCGGCGTCGCACCGGCGGAGCCGGGGGAGCACTCGACGACCCCGCCTCGGGCCGCGGCCGGCGGCAACATCGACTGCCGTGAGCTCGTCGCGGGTTCGACGCTCTACCTGCCCGTGCAGGTCGCCGACGCCCTCGTCTACCTCGGCGACGGGCACGCCGCCCAGGGCGACGGCGAGGTCGGGGGCACGGCGATCGAGTGCCCGATGACGACGGAGGTGCGGCTCGACCTCGTCGACGACCGCCCCGTCCCGTCGATCCACGCCGAGACCCCCGCGGGGCGCATCACGTTCGGCTTCGACGCCGATCTCGACGTCGCCACCGGTGATGCCCTCGATGCCATGGTCACGTGGCTGGCGACCCTGCTCGACGTCGACCGGGCGACCGCCCTGGCCCTCTCGAGCGCCGTCGTCGACCTGCGGGTGACCCAGGTCGCGAATCAGACGTGGGGAGTTCACGCGCTGCTGCCGACCGGAGCCCTCGGCGTCTGACCTCAGCGCCCCCGGGTCGGTTCAGCTCAGGATGTCCTTCGTGGTGAACCTGCCGAAGGCCAGGGCGCCGAAGACGAGGATGTAGCCGCCCTGCAGCAGGGCGTTGTCGGCGAAGTTCGCCCACGACACCGGGTCGCGCAGGAGGTCCGCGAAGCCCAGCCAGTAGTGCGTGAACAGCCACGGGTCGAGGAAGTCCAGCTGCGGCAGCGCGTCGACGATCTGCGCCACCGTCGAGAGCACGATGGTGGCGGCCATGGCACCCACCGGCACGCTGGTGAGCGTCGAGATGAAGAGCCCGACGGCGCTCAGCCCGAGCAGCGAGAGGGTGACGTACAGCGCCATCATCAGCATCCGCAGCGCGTAGTCGCCGTAGCCGATCGTCTGGCCCGAGAGCAGGGTCACCGGTCCGACCGGGAACAGCGCGGCGCCCGCGATGGCCCCGAACACCACGAGCACGAGGGTGCCGGCCAGGCAGAAGAGCGCGGCTCCGGCGAACTTGACGAGCAGGAGGCGCACCCGGCCCACCGGCGAGACCAGCAGGTACCGCAGGGTGCCGAGACCCGCCTCGCCCGCGATCGTGTCGCCCGCGACGACGCCGACGGTCAGGGGGAGGAACAGCGGGATCGCCACGGTCAGGGCGGTCAACGACACGAAGAGGCCGTTGCGCGTGATGTCGCCGAGGAACGCCGGGCCTCCGGAGGAGCCGCCGGACGCGTCGTCGGTCGTCACCCGCACGGCGATCGCCAGGAGGACGGGGATGAGCGCCAGGGCGCCGAGCAGGGCGATCGTCCGCACCCGTCCGAAGAGCACGACGACCTCGCTGCGGAGCAGGGACAGCCCCGTCCCGCGGCGGCGGAGGCCGTCCGCCGGCGGGGCGGGCACGGGTTCAGCCGGCGACATCGAAGCCCTCCCCGGTCAGATCGACGAAGCGCTCCTCCAGGCTGGCGCCCGTGACCTCGAAGCCGCGCACCCGCACGTCGGCGGCGACGAGCGCTGCCACGACGGCCTCCGGCGACGGCCCGTCGCCGACGAGGTCGGCCTCGATCAGCTCGGCGGCCGTCGACTCGGGCCGATCGGTCGGCCGCACCCGCGCCTCCGGGGCGAGTCCGAGTCGACGGAGCACGACGCGCGCATCGTCGGGATCGGGGGTGAGCAGCCTCACCCGGTGCGTGCCGAGCGCGCGGAGATCGTCGAGGGTGCCCTGGGTGAGCAGCCGACCCGCGCTCATGACCCCGATGTGGGTGCACATCTGCTCGACCTCGGCCAGCAGGTGGCTCGACACGAAGACGGTCGTCCCCTCGTCGGCCAGCGAGCGGATCAGGGTGCGGACCTCGCGGGTGCCCTGCGGGTCGAGCCCGTTGCTCGGCTCGTCGAGCACCAGCAGATCACGGGGCATGAGCAGGGCGTTGGCGATGCCGAGGCGCTGCTTCATGCCGAGCGAGTACGCGTGCGCCTTCTTCGACGCGGCGTGCCCGAGGCCCACCCGATCGAGCGCTGCGTCGACCCGGGCGGTGCGGGTCGCCGCGGGCGCCGTGCGGTCGGCCGAGTCGAGCCGGTGCAGGTTCGCCCGCCCCGAGAGGAACGGATAGAAGGCCGGTCCCTCGACCAGGGCGCCCACCCGGGGCAGCACGTCGCGGGCACGGTCGGGCATCGCACCGCCGAGCACCCTGATGTCGCCGCTCGTCGCCGACGTCAGCCCGAGGAGCATCCGGATCGTGCTGGTCTTGCCCGAGCCGTTCGGCCCCAGGAAACCGTAGACGCTGCCCGCCGGCACGGCGAGATCGACGTCGGCGACGGCCTGCTGCCGACCGAACGACTTCGTCAGCGACGACGTCTCGATGGCCAGCGGCGCCGCCGATGCGGCCGGTGGGGGTGCGGGGGTCACGCGAGCGGCGTCACTCGGCGGGTGCCGACGCGACCGCCGCCCGCAGGGTCTCGGCGTCGACGGCGCCCACGAAGACGCGCCCGTCATCGCCGAGGTAGATCGAGACGAGGGAGGTCTGCAGCACCCGGCCGCCGTCGACCCGGGTCATCACCTGGTCGAGCAGGGCCGACCGGTCGCCCTGGTCGCCGCCCGAGGCCGATCCGTCGGCGGGGGCGGACCCGGCGACCGACGTCGCGCCGTCGAGACCCACCACGGTCGACCAGCCCGAGCCGATCACCACGGGCTCGGCGTGCTCGCCGCCGTGCGCCTCCCGGCCCTCGGCGGGCGCGGCGACCTCGGTCACGGTCGCGTCTGCCGGGGGAGTGAACTCGAAGACCGAGGAGGCGGGGGTCTCGAACGACACGGAGGTCAGGGCCACCGAGATGGCCGGGTCGTCCTGCCCCCGCGCGTCGACGGTCACGGCCAGCGGCACACCCGTCTCGGCGTCGACGGTGAGGGTCGCCCGGGCGACGAGCGTGTCGGCGTCGTCGGGGGTCAGGACGACCCGGTACGCGTCGCGACCGGCGACGGACACGTCGTCGGAGCTGGTGACCGTCGTGGTGTCGCCCACGGCGTCGAGGACGGCGTCGGCGAGCTCGGACGGTGTCTGCGGCACGGCCGTGCCGTCGGCCAGGGTGTCGGGCAGGTCGCGGGACGACGCGTCGGGCAGCGTGGTGTGCGTGGCGTCTTTCGAGGTCGAGTCGTACGACCACAGGTCGCGGCCATCCCGGATGACGTCGCGCTCGGAGAGGTCGTCGACCACCTGCACGCGCTGTCGCGCCTCACCGTCGACGAAGACCTGGGCGGTGTGGCTGCCGGTCAGCATCTCGAGCGCATCCGAGGTCGACTCGCCGGTCGACGAGCCGCCCTGCAGGGACGAGGGGATGTCGGGCAGCCCGAGGTCGGACGTCTGCTCGACCGTGCCCGAGAAGGCCACGCCCGAGCTGCCCGCCGCGAGTGCCAGCACCTGCTGAGGGGTCTTGTCGGGCAGATCGACGTCGGCGCTGGCCGCCATCGAAGGGACGACGATGCCGGCGGCGATGACGGCCACGGGGATCGCGGCGGCGGGGATCCAGCGTGCTGACTTCTTCATGACGATCGGGCCTCTCGCATCGGACCGCGGGCGGGTCGACGACTGGGCGGCAGGCTACGCGTGAACCCTGGAGATGACTGGCAGACGCGACACCGGTGGTTCGACGTCGAGACAGGCCATCCGGGGACGAGGCCGAGGCGGGCGTCGACGGTCGTGCCGACGTCCGGCTCGCCCGCTGCCGACACCGGTGTCGCCCAACTCCCTTACAGCTCGACGACCTCGAACTCGAGCAGGTCGGCACCGGTCGCGACGGGACCCCGCGGGGCGTCGCCCGACCCCTCGGGGCGAGCGTGCGCGGCCTTGGCGCCGTTCGCCGCCCAGGCCAGGAAGTCGTCTTCGCTGCGCCAGGTGGTCACGACGAAGTAGCGGTCGTCGCCCTTGACCGGGCGCAGCAGCTGGAAGCCCTCGAAGCCCTCGGCGCCGTCGACCGAGTGCTTGCGCGCGGCGAAACGCGACTCGAGCTCGGAGCCGGACCCCTCGGGGACGTGGATGGCGTTGATCTTGACGACGGACATGACTGCTCGCTTTCGTGGGGGATGGGTCGGGGATGAGGGCGGGACGGCCGGAGGCGCCGCCTCAGGCGGTCTTCATCACAGTGGCGGTGAAGCCCTGCACGCGGTCGCTCAGCCCGGCGGCGCGACGCTCGATCTGCTCGGGCGGGTTCAGGTGCGGCGGTGCGATGCGGATGAGCAGCGAGCAGGCGAGGTCCTCGCAGATGTAGGTGCCGAGCGTGCTGCCGTTCAGGCCCGCCTCGCCGGCCTTCGGAGCGGTGAAGAGCCGCACCTGCGTCGCCGGCTGCGGCGAGTGGCAGAGCGAGCACATCGCGGCGATGCCGGGGCGCAGCGACGAGGTCGACGAACGGACGACGAGCCCGACGGGGCGGTCGGCCATCCAGTGGACGATGTAGCCGCGGTGATGGGCCTGCGGGTCGCGCCACCCCAGGAACTCCCGTTCGGACCACAGCATCTCGTGCAGCCCCGGGATCGGCAGGCGGTCCAGGTCGCCGGGCTGGGCGTTGACGAACGACTCGCGGATGTCGGACTCGGTCAGCGGCTTCATGGTCTCCTCAGTGCCTGGGTGCCTCGGTCCCGCCACCCTACGCGGCGCCCCCGACACCGCCGTGACACGGGCCACGCGGTCGCACGGTCGTAGCCTGGGGCCATGACCGAGGCCGAGGCGATGCGCCTGCTGGTGGCGCGCCTCCGGGACGCCGGCTGCGTCTTCGCCGAGGAGGAGGCGGCGCTGCTGACCGAGGCGGCCGCCGACCCTGCCGACCGAGCCGACCCCGCCGACCCCGCCGACCGTGCCGACCCCGCCGACCGAGCCCGCCCGGTCGACCCCGGCACCCTCGAGGGGCTCGTGCGCCGACGCGTCGCCGGCGAACCCCTCGAACAGGTCGTCGGTTGGGCCGAGTTCGACGGCCTGCGGCTCGCCGTCGCGCCCGGTGTCTTCGTGCCCCGCCGGCGGACGACCGCGCTGGCCCGCCGGGCGTCGGCCCTGGTGCCCCGGGGGCGACCGGCCGTCGCGCTCGACCTCTGCTGCGGGGTGGGGGCCGTGGCCGCCGTCCTCCTGCGCGACCATCCCGGTCTCTCGCTCGTCGCGTCCGACCTCGATCCGGTGGCCGTCGGATGCGCCCGCGCGAACCTCCCGCCGGGCTGCGACGTGGTCGTCGGCGATCTCTTCGACGCCGTGCCCGCCCGGCTCCGAGGTGCCGTCGACGTCCTGACGGCCAATGCGCCGTACGTGCCGACCGGAGCGCTCCCGACCCTGCCGCCCGAGGCGCGCCTCCACGAGCGGGTCACCGCACTCGACGGCGGACGCGACGGTCTCGATCTGCACCGCCGGATCGCCCAGGAGGCGCGGGTCTGGCTCCGCCCCGCGGGGTCGCTGCTGATCGAGACGAGCGCGGCTCAGGCCGCCGCCGCCGTGGACCTCCTGACCGCAGGCGGTCTCGACGCGCACAGCGAGTACGACGTCGAGCACGAGACGACGGTCGTCGTGGGCGTGCGACCGCAGTCGGATGCCGCCGGCGGTCGGACGATGCCGTCAGCGGGTCAGATGTCGACCGGGTAGACGCCCTCGACGACGGGGGACTCCGGGGTGCCCGACACCTCGCAGCTGAAGGCGGCCTCGATGCGCCCGTCGGCGGTGTGGCCGTAGCGCACCTCGACGACCGCGCCGGTGGCCGAGTCGCGGACGTCGTCGTCCTCGTAGCTCCACACGTCGTCGAGGAACGGGACGTCGGGGTACTCGGCCGCGACGGCGTCGACGCAGGCGTCCCAGGCCGGCGGGGCCTCTCGCGTCGGCGCCGTGGCCGGGGCGGGGGGAGTGGTCGTCGGGATCGGCGTGCTCGACGCGTCGGCCCCCGTCGTGGCGAGCCCGGAGGTCTCGGCGGCGCCGGGCTCGGACGTCGGGGTGGCGCACCCGGCGAGGGCGAGGACGAGAGCGATGCTGCTGACGAGCAGGGGGGCGGCCATACGGGGCACGAGCGCTCCTCGAGGGATGACGGGCCGCCACGGTGGCAGGCTTCGAGGGTCAGGATACCGTCACGGAGTCGTTACGGAGGTTCTTCGGGCAAGGTGGACCGATGACCGCTTCAGAGAACCGTGAACCGACCGCACTCGAGCAGGCCATCGCCAAGGGCCAGGCGGGCGAGGGCGACATGAACTCCGTGCTCGCCGAGTTCGTGAACGCCGAGATCGTCGTCCCCACCGCCGTCCAGGCGGAGGAGTCGCTGAACGAGCTGCAGCCCGTGCTCTTCGATCGCGAGGGCACGCCCATGCTCGCCGCCTTCACGCACGCCGACATGATCGGCGACCAGGTGAGAGAGGTGGCGGCGCACTCCGCGACGATCCACGCCGCCGAGCTCGTCCAGGCCATCCCGCCGCAGACGGGACTGGTCGTGAACCCCGGCAACCCCGAGGGCTTCGAGATGCTGCCCGAGGGCGTCGCGCAGCTCGCCGACGACGTCCGCGAGCTCGTGGCCGCGCACCAGGCCGACGAGACCGCGGCGACCGATCGGCCCGCCGGCGCCTGAGCGTCTCGACCCCGAAACCTGCTCGTCACACGCCGGCTGTAGGCTGAGCGCCACAACCGAACATCGGGCCACGAACACGTCGCGGGAGAGCCCCGGTGCGCATCACATGCGCCGACCGGGCACCGAAGGAGCAAGCTCCCCGCCAATCTCTCAGGTACGCGTACCGCGACGGACTGGCCACTCTGAAAAGCAGGAGCGCCTCTCGGCGACTCCTCGCCCACGGTGAAAGTCGACCCGCGTCGGCGAAGCTCTCAGGCCCATGACAGAGGGGGAGCCCCGCACGACTCCGGTCGGGCGGGGCCCACCCCCGTCGTGCAGGCGCTGCACGGCATGCTCCCGGTCGAGACAGCTCGAGGCCGGGCCGTCCTCAGGAGTCAGATGTCCGACGCAGCCTCGAACCTGCCCGCCGCCCCGGGCCCCACCGACGCCGACCTCGTCGACGCCGAGCTGGCGGACGCCGACCTCGTCGACGCCGACCCGGCCGACGTCGACGACGAGCGCTTCAGCCCGCTCCACGAGATCCACGTCGCCGCGGGCGCCTCGTTCACCGACTTCGCCGGGTGGCAGATGCCCGTGCGCTACAGCTCGGATCTCGCCGAGCACCACGCCGTCCGCACCGCGGCGGGTCTCTTCGACCTCTCGCACATGGCCGAGATCGCCGTGGTCGGACACGACGCCGGCGTGTTCCTCGACCAGGCGCTGGCGGGCACCCTCTCGACGATCGCCGTCGGTCGGGCCAAGTACTCGCTGCTCCTCGCCGACGACGGCGGGATCGTCGACGATCTCGTCGTCTACCGGCTCGACGAGCACGACTACCTCGTCGTGGCCAACGCGGGCAACCGGGAGGCCGCGTTCGGCGCGCTCGCGACCCGCGCCTCCGGCTTCGACGTAACGGTCGACGACGAGAGCGACGACACCGCTCTCGTCGCGATCCAGGGTCCCGAGGCGGAGGGCGTCCTCGACGCGCTCATCAGCGGCGACCGTCTCCAGCCCGACGCGCCGCTCTCGACGCTCCGGTACTACCGGGTGCTGCAGGGCACCTTCGACGACGCCCCCGTCCTGATCGCCCGCACCGGCTACACCGGCGAAGACGGCTTCGAGCTCTACCTCGCGCCCGAGTCCGCCGCCGACCTCTGGACGGCGCTCGCCGAGGCGGGAGCACCCCGGGGCGTCGTCCCCGCCGGTCTCGCCAGCCGCGACACGCTGCGACTCGAGGCGGGCATGCCGCTCTACGGCCACGAGCTCGGTCGCGACGTGCGCCCCGCCCAGGCGGGTCTCGGCCGCGTGGTCGACACCTCGAAGGACTTCGTGGGCCGCTCCGGTGTCGACCCGGCGCCCGGCGCCCGTGTGCTGGTGGGTCTGACCCTGCCGGGTCGTCGCGCGGCCCGCGCAGGCTACCCCGTGGTCACCGACGACGGCACCGTCGTGGGCGAGATCACGAGCGGCGCGCTCTCGCCGACCCTGGGGCACCCCGTCGCCATGGCCTTCGTCGATCCCGACGTGGTCGACCGCGGCCCGGCCCTCGCCGTCGACGTGCGGGGGACGCCGATCCCGGCGACCGTCGTGCCCCTGCCGTTCTACAAGCGCTCCTGACCCTTTCGCGGGCCGACGGCCCGCGCGCCCCGCACCTCATCCCCCTCTCGAAAGGCCTCGGCATGACCGACCTCACCTCGCTGCACTACACCGCCGAGCACGAATGGCTGCTCATCGACGGCGACACCGCCACCGTGGGCATCACCGACTACGCGGCCGAGAAGCTCGGCGACGTCGTCTACGTCGACCTGCCGTCCGCGGGCACCGAGGTCGAGTCCGGCACCGTCGTCGGCGAGATCGAGTCGACGAAGTCCGTGGGCGAGCTCTTCGCCCCCGCGCTCGGCACGGTGCTCGAGATCAACGACGCCGTCGTCGACAGCCCCGATCTGGTCAACAGCGACCCGTTCGGCGACGGCTGGCTCATCAAGATCACCCTGGCGTCGACCGACCGCGTCGGCCTCCTCTCGCGCGACGAGTACGTCGCCCTCACGGCCGAATGACCGGCGGGACGACCTCCGGGTCGGTGTTCGGAGACTGGGCCGGTCGTGCGGCCGGCGGATTCGTCGACCGCCACATCGGCACGACGCCGTCCGATCAGGCCGCGATGCTCGCCGTCGTCGGGCACGACAGCGTCGAACGGCTCGTCCGGGCCGCCGTCCCCGACAGCATCCACACGTCGGCCGACGCGGGCGGCACGCTGCCCGCACCGGTGGGCGAGACGGAGGCGCTGGCCGAGCTGAGACGACTCGCCGACCGCAACCGCCCCTCCCGCACGCTCCTGGGGCTCGGTTACTACGACACCGTCACACCCGCGGTGATCCAGCGCAACGTCCTCGAGAACCCGAGCTGGTACACGGCCTACACGCCCTACCAGCCCGAGATCTCGCAGGGGCGGCTCGAGGCGCTGATCAACTTCCAGACGATGGTCTCCGAGCTCACCGGTCTGACCACCGCCAACGCCTCCATGCTCGACGAGGGCACGGCCGTGGTCGAGGGCATGCTGCTCGCCCGCCGCGCCTCGAAGGCGAAGAGCGACGTGTTCGTCGTCGATGCCGACGCGTTCCCGCAGACCAAGGCGCTGCTCGCCGGTCGTGCCGCGGCCGTCGGCATCGAGCTGGTCGAGCTCGATCTGACGGGCGCCGATGCGGCCGAGGTGCCCGAGTCGTTCGGGCTGTTCGTGCAGTACCCCGCGGCGACCGGCGCCGTCCACGACCTCGCGGCGATCAGCGAGGCCAGTCACGCCCACGGCGGTCTCGTCGTCGTCGCGGCCGATCTGCTCGCGCTCACCCTCCTCACCCCTCCCGGCGAGTTCGGGGCCGACGTCGCCGTCGGGACGAGTCAGCGCTTCGGCGTGCCCATGGGCTTCGGTGGTCCGCACGCGGGCTACATGGCGGTCCGCACCGGTCTCGAGCGGCAGCTGCCCGGGCGCCTGGTCGGGGTGTCGCAAGACGTCGACGGGCGGCCGGCCTACCGGCTGAGCCTGCAGACCCGAGAGCAGCACATCCGTCGCGAGAAGGCCACGTCGAACATCTGCACCGCCCAGGTGCTGCTGGCCGTGATGGCCTCGATGTACGCCGTCTACCACGGCCCCTGGGGGCTGCGGCACATCGCGTCGCGGGTGCACGCTCACGCGGCCGACCTCGCCGAGGCCATCGCCGCCTCCGATCTCGAGCTCGAGAACGACACGTTCTTCGACACGCTGCAGGTCTTCGTGCCGGGCCGGTCCGCCGAGCTCGTGGCCGCGGCCCGCGGGCGCGGCTACCTCGTGCACGCCGTCGACGCCGACTGCATCCGGCTGTCGTTCGACGAGACGACCACGCGCGACGACGTCGTCGCGGTCGCCGAGGTGCTGGGCGTCGAGATGCCCCCCGGAAAGGGCGGCGACGGCCCGTCCGGACTCCCGGAGGCGCTGCTGCGGACGAGCGACTACCTCACCCACCCGGTCTTCCGCACCCACCGCAGCGAGACCAGCATGATGCGGTACCTCAAGCACCTCGCCGACAAGGACTACGCCCTCGACCGCGGAATGATCCCGCTCGGCAGCTGCACCATGAAGCTCAACGCGGCCACCGAGATGGCGGCCGTGACCTGGCCCGAGTTCGCCTCGGTGCACCCGTTCGCGCCGGCGGAGGACGTCGAGGGCTACCTCGACCTCGTCGGTCAGCTCGAGGGCTGGCTGGCCGATCTGACCGGTTACGACACGGTGTCGCTGCAGCCCAACGCGGGCAGCCAGGGCGAGCTCGCGGGTCTGCTGGCGATCCGCGGGTACCACCTCGCGAACGGCGACGCCGCGCGCACGGTGTGCCTCATCCCGCAGAGCGCCCACGGCACCAATGCGGCGAGTGCGGTGCTCGCCGGCATGAGGGTCGTCGTCGTCGCCTGCGACGACCGGGGCAACGTCGACCTCGACGATCTGCGGAAGCAGGTCGCGGCCCACGCCGACGATCTCGCGGCGCTGATGATCACCTACCCGTCGACCCACGGCGTGTACGAGCACGACATCCGCGACATCACCGACGCCGTCCACGAGGCGGGCGGCCAGGTCTACGTCGACGGCGCGAACCTCAACGCCCTGCTCGGGTTCGCCAAGTTCGGCGAGTTCGGCGGCGACGTCTCGCACCTGAACCTGCACAAGACGTTCTGCATCCCGCACGGCGGCGGCGGGCCCGGTGTCGGACCGGTCGCGGCCAAGGCGCACCTCGCGCCGTTCCTGCCCGGCCACCCGATGGCGCAGCAGGCCGACCGACGCACCGGGGCGGCCGCGGCGGCGCCGGGGGAGCGACCGGCCCATGCCGGCGTCCCGGTGTCGAGCGCCCCGTACGGTTCGCCGAGCATCCTGCCGATCAGCTGGGCCTACATCCGCATGATGGGCGACGAGGGGCTCGTGCAGGCCACCGGCGCGGCGGTGCTCGCGGCGAACTACGTCGCCGTGCGACTGCGTGAGCACTACCCGGTGCTGTACTCGGGTGAGGGCGGGCTCGTCGCGCACGAGTGCATCCTCGACCTCCGCCCGCTCCGCGACGCGACCGGCGTGACCGTCGACGACGTCGCCAAGCGACTCGTCGACTACGGGTTCCACTCGCCGACGATGTCGTTCCCCGTGGCGGGCACGCTGATGGTCGAACCCACCGAGAGCGAGGACCTCGCCGAGATCGACCGGTTCGTCGACGCCATGATCGCGATCAAGCACGAGGCCGACGAGATCTCGTCGGGTCGGCACGCCGTCGAGGACAGCCCGCTGCGGGCCGCCCCCCACACGGCCGAGTCCGTCATCTCGGGCGAGTGGACGGCCGGTTACAGCCGCGACGAGGCCGTCTACCCGGTCGACTCGCTCAAGCGCGCGAAGTACTGGCCGCCGGTCCGTCGCATCGACCAGGCGTGGGGCGATCGCAACCTGTTCTGCGCCTGCCCGCCGGTCGAGGCCTTCGCCTGATCCGACCGACCTGCGCCCGGGTCCGCGCTCGCCGCTCGGACCCGGGCGTCGGCCGTCAGGAGGGAAGTCCGAAGAACGCGGGGAACGTCGCCGCCGCCCACGGGTAGCCGATGAAGACCGCCGAGTCCATCACGACGTGTGCCACCACGAGCGGCAGGATGCGCCCGAACCGGGCGTACAGCCATCCGAACACCAGGCCCATCACCACGTTGCCGACGAACGCGCCGAACCCCTGATAGAGGTGGTACGTGCCGCGCAGCAGGGCGGCCGCGACGATGATCGTCCACGGACGCCAGCGGAGATCGGTCAGGCGCGCGAAGAGGTAGGCCACGACGATGACCTCCTCCGTGAGTCCCGCCCGGAGCGCGGAGAGCACCAGCACCGGGACGGTCCACCAGTGCTCGCCGAGGTCCGTGGGCACGACCGTCACCGTCAGGTCGAGAGCCTTGCCGACCAGGTACAGGCCGATGCCGGGGATCCCGATCGCGAGGGCGAGCCCCAGGCCGCCGAGCACATCGCGTCCGCTGCGCGAGAAGTCGACGCCGAGGCGCGCCAGGTGAGGGCGGCGGCCCTGCCAGAGCAGGTAGGCGACCAGCGCGACGGGCACGAGGTCGACGACCACGGCGAGCACCTGGTAGACGAGGTCGAACACGGCGCGATCGCTGAGCGACGAGTTGAGGGTCGCGGTCTGCTGCGACAGGCTCGTGGGCTGGGTGAGGCGGTTGACGATCGACACGAGCGAGTACACGGCGGAGGCGCCGAGCGACAGCCCGAGCACGATCGCGATCTCGACCCGGAGGCGCGAGCGGCTGGGCAGGTCGACCGCCGGTTCGAGAGGCATGGCCGGATAATACCTGCCACGTGTCTGATTTCTCGCAACGGAAACCTGCGCAGATGAGGGGCTTGACGCAACGATCCGTGTGTCGGCGCAACGATCCATCGAATTGGTTTCCGTCGTGTAACCGTTCGCCCTGAGGTTTGGAGAAGCCTGAAAGAGGTGCCTAGGGTCGTCTTCATCCAACGTGGCACGACTCATGGGGAGTCGTGCTGCGTCCTTTCTTGCATCAGGAGGAACATTGAAGAAGACGCGCATGGGCCTCGGGTCCGTCGCCGTCGTGGGGGCGGCAGCACTCGTCCTCACCGGCTGCTCGAACGGCGGTGACTCGGGCGACGCCGCTCCCTCGGGCAACGCCGACGCCATCATCACCACGAACGGCAGCGAGCCGCAGAACCCGCTGGTCCCGTCGAACACCACCGAGACCGGTGGCGGGAAGATCATCGACTCGATCTTCGCCGGCCTCGTCTCGTACGACGCCGAGGGCGCCACCGAGATGGACGTCGCCGAGTCCATCGAGTCCGACGACAACCAGCTCTGGACCGTCAAGCTCAAGGAGGGCCAGACCTTCACCGACGGCACCCCCGTCACCTCCGAGTCCTTCACGAAGGCCTGGAACTGGGCCGCGCAGATCAGCAACGCGCAGAGCGCCTCGTACTTCTTCGACAACATCGAGGGCTACGACGCCGAGGCCGACAGCGACCTCTCGCTCGAGGTCGTCAGCGACACCGAGTTCACGGTCATGCTGAACGCCCCCGAGGCCGACTGGCCCCTGCGTCTCGGCTACTCGGCGTTCTCGCCGCTGCCCGAGTCGTTCTACGACGACGTCGACGCCTTCGGCGAGAGCCCCGTCGGCAACGGCCCCTACAAGCTCGAGAGCGCCGACGCCTGGACCCACAACCAGGACATCAAGCTCGTCACCAACGAGGACTACGACGGTCCGCGCACGCCCGTCAACGGCGGCCTCACCATCACGTTCTACACGACGCAGGACGCCGCGTACTCCGACGTGCTCTCGGGCAACCTCGACATCCTCGACCAGGTGCCGGACACCCAGTTCGCCTCGTACGAGAGCGACTTCCCGGAGCGCTTCGCGAACCAGCCGGCCGCGATCTTCCAGTCGATCACCATCCCGCAGTACCTCGAGCACTTCGACGGCACGACCGAAGAGGGCAAGCTGCGTCGTGCGGCGATCTCGCTCGCGATCAACCGCGGCGACATCACCGACGTCATCTTCCAGGGCACCCGCACCCCCGCCAAGGACTTCACGTCGCCCGTCATCGACGGCTACTCCGAAGACCTCGACGGCTCGGACGTGCTCGACTACGACGCCGACCGCGCCAAGGAGCTCTGGGCTCAGGCCGAAGAGATCGCCCCCTACGGCGACACCACCTTCACCATCGCCTACAACTCCGACGGCGGACACCAGAACTGGGTCGACGCCGCGACGAACAGCATCGCCGACACGCTGGGCATCAAGGCGGCCGGAGAGCCGAAGCCCACGTTCGCCGAGCTCCTCGACCAGGAGGACAACGACGCCATGACCGGCGCCTTCCGTTCCGGATGGCAGGCCGACTACCCGTCGCTGTTCAACTTCCTCGCGCCGCTGTACCAGACCGGTGCCGGTTCGAACTACGGCCGTTACACGAGCGACGAGTTCGACGGTCTCCTGAGCGAGGGCGCCGCCTCGACCTCCGTCGACGACGCCAACGCGAAGTTCCAGGAGGCGCAGGAGGTCCTGCTCACCGACCTCCCCGTCATCCCGCTGTGGTACTCGAACGTGACCGGCGTGTGGGCCGACACGGTCGAGAACGTCCAGTTCGGCTGGAACTCCGTCCCGCTGTTCTACGAGGTCACCAAGCAGTAAGGAACGCATCCGATAGAGGCTCCGGCCTCGTTCAGAACTGCCGAGGGGTCCGGGCGGGTTATCCTGCTCCGGGCCCCTCGGTGGGCGTCCACCACTCTCTCTCCATGATTGCGACATCCATGCACGCGCAGAAAATCGAGGCGGCCTGATGCTCTGGTACACCGGCCGGCGCCTCCTCCAGCTGATTCCCGTCTTCTTCGGGGCGACCTTCCTCATCTACTTCATGGTGTTCGCCCTCCCGGGCGACCCGATCGCCGCCCTGTTCGGCGAGAAGCAGCCGAGCCCCGCCGTCATCGAGGCCATCCGGGCGCAGTACAACCTCGACAAGCCGTTCATCGTGCAGTACCTGCTCTACATCGGCGGTCTGTTCACGGGTGACCTGGGCACGACGTTCTCCGGTCGCCCCGTCATCGACGAGCTCGTCCGGGCGTTCCCGATCACGTTCCGTCTCGCCATGCTCGCTCTCCTGTTCGAATCGATCGCCGGGATCGTCGTCGGCCTCTACGCCGGCCTCCGCAAGGGCAAGATCTTCGACAACAGCGCCCTCGTGGTCTCGCTGCTGCTCATCTCCGTGCCGACGTTCGTCATCGGTTTCGTCCTGCAGTACGTCTTCGGCATCCAGCTGGCCCTCTTCCGGACCACCGTCAGCTCGCAGGCTCCGTGGAGCGAGCTGGTGCTGCCCGCGATCGTGCTCGCCTCGGTGTCGTTCGCGTACATCGTCCGACTCACCCGCGCCTCCGTCGCCGAGAACATGAGCGCAGACTTCGTGCGCACGGCGACGGCGAAGGGCCTCACCCGTCGACGGGTCGTCGGGGTGCACATCCTCCGCAACTCGCTCGTGCCCGTCATCACCTACCTCGGCGTCGACATCGGATCGCTGATGGTCGGTGCGATCGTCACCGAGGGAATCTTCAACATCCAGGGCGTCGGTGGCACCGTCTACCGGGCCATCCAGCTCGGCGAGGGGCCGACCGTCGTGTCGTTCGTCGCGGTGATGGTCATCATCTTCATGCTGGCCAACCTGCTCGTCGACCTGCTCTACGCCGTTCTCGACCCGAGGATCCGCTATGCCAAGTAACACGACACCGGGCCTGTCGCCCGACCACTACGTCGCCCCGCTCGACGAGACCCCGCTGAAGGCCGTCGACGCCGTCGACGAGACCGAGAAGCCCCGCTCCAGCTGGAACGACGCGTGGGACGCCATGAAGACGCGCCCCCTGTTCTGGATCTCCGCGGTGCTGATCCTGTTCGTGATCGTCGTGGCGCTGTTCCCGCAGCTCTTCACGAGCACCTCGCCGACCTCCGGCGCCAGCCTCCCCGACAGCAACGGACCGGCCGAGTCCGGGCACCCGATGGGCTTCACGCTGCAGGGGCTCGACGTCTACGCCCGTGTCGTCTACGGCACCCGGGCCTCGTTGACCGTGGGCCTGCTGGCCACGGTCCTCGTGACCCTGGTGGGCATCGTCATCGGCTCGCTCGCCGGCTACTACGGCGGCTGGCTCGACGCGCTCGTCTCGCGTCTCGGCGACATCTTCTTCGCCATCCCCACCGTGCTCGGCGCCATCGTGCTCATGTCGGTCCTGCCGTCGCGCACCCCGCTGACGGTCGCCCTCGTGCTGTCGCTCTTCGCCTGGCCGCAGATCGCCCGCATCATGCGCGGCTCGGTGCTCGGCGCCAAGAGCAGCGACTACGTCATGGCCTCCGCCGCGCTCGGCGTCTCGCGCTTCCGCATCCTGGTCAGGCACGTCATCCCCAACGCGATCACTCCCGTGATCGTCGTGGCGACGGTCTCGCTCGGCACGTTCATCGTCGCCGAGGCCACCCTGTCGTTCCTCGGCATCGGCCTGCCCGGCACCGTGATGTCGTGGGGCAACGACATCAACGCCGCCCGCGCCTCCCTGCGGGTCGCCCCGATGCCCCTGATCTGGCCGGCGGCCGCCCTCTCGGTGACCGTGCTGTCGTTCCTCATGATGGGCGACGTCGTGCGCGACGCCCTCGACCCGAAGGCGAGGGCCCGTCGATGACCTCCACCTCCACCCGTCCCGAGTCGGCGAGCACCGCCTCCTCGGCGACCCCTCTGCTCGAGATCAAGGGCCTGAAGATCGGGTTCAAGACCCAGTCGGGCTACGTCGACGCCGTCCGCGGCGTGGACTTCACGATGATGCCGGGCGAACGTCTCGCGATCGTGGGCGAGTCCGGCTCGGGCAAGTCGACCACGGCCACGTCGATCATCGACCTGCTGCCGGGCGCCGGCGAGGTCACCGGGGGGCAGATCCTCTTCGAGGGCAAGGACCTCACGAAGGCGACGCCCGCCGAGATGCAGGCCATCCGCGGTCGCGACATCGGCTACGTGCCGCAGGACCCGATGTCGAACCTCAACCCGGTCTGGAGCATCGGCTTCCAGGTCGAGGAGGCCATCCGCGCCAACGGCGTGGCCACCGGCAAGCAGGCGGTGCGCGATCGCGCGATCGAGGTGCTGAAGGAGGCGGGGCTCGGCGACGCCGACCAGCGTCTGAAGCAGTTCCCTCACCAGTTCTCGGGCGGCATGCGCCAGCGTGTGCTGATCGGGATCGGCCTCTCGTCGCGCCCGAAGCTGCTGATCGCCGACGAGCCGACGTCCGCGCTCGACGTCACCGTGCAGCGGCGGATCCTCGACCACCTCGAGACCCTGACGCGCGACTACGGCACCTCGGTGCTCTTCATCACGCACGACCTCGGTCTCGCGGCCGAACGCGCCGAGAAGCTCGTCGTCATGTACAAGGGCCAGGTCGTCGAGTCGGGGCCGTCGAAGGAGATCCTGGCGAACCCGCAGCACCCGTACACGCAGCGTCTCGTGGCCGCGGCTCCGAGCCTCGCCAGCCAGCGCATCCAGTCGAGCATCGCGCCGACGCACACCAACGACGTCGAGATCTCCGACGAGGGCGCCGACGACGCCGAGCTGATGAAGCGCGCGCACCAGCGCGAAGAGCTCGGCAAGCGGAACGCGTCGTACATCCAGGTCGAGAACCTCACCAAGCTGTACAAGATCCGTCAGGGCGGCTTCAAGACGACCGAGCTGCGGGCCGTCGACGACGTCTCGTTCTCGATCCCGCGCGGCACGACGATGGCGCTGGTGGGCGAGTCCGGCTCGGGCAAGTCCACCGTGGCCAAGCTGGTCCTCCAGCTCGAGTCCATCACCTCGGGCACCGTCGCCATCGACGGGAAGAGCGTCGGGGCCCTGAAGGGCAAGGAGCTCTTCGACTTCCGTCGTCGGGTGCAGCCCGTCTTCCAAGACCCCTACGGCTCGCTCGACCCGATGTACAGCGTCGGCAACACGATCGCCGAACCGCTCGTCACCCACGGCATCGGCGACCGCAAGAGCCGCCAGCAGCGTGTGCACGAGCTGCTCGATCAGGTGTCGCTGCCCGTCTCGATGGTCAACCGCTACCCGGGCGAGCTCTCGGGCGGTCAGCGTCAGCGCATCGCCGTCGCCCGGGCGCTCGCGCTCAAGCCCGACGTGATCGTGCTCGACGAGGCCGTCTCCGCGCTCGACGTGCTGGTGCAGGGCCAGGTGCTCGACCTGCTCACCGACCTGCAGACGGAGCTGGGGCTCACCTACCTCTTCATCACCCACGACCTGGCCGTGGTCCGCCTCATCGCGGACAACGTCTGCGTCATGCAGAAGGGACGCATCGTCGAGGCCGGCACCACCGACGAGATCTTCGCGAACCCGGCGCAGCAGTACACCCGCGAGCTGCTCGAGGCGATCCCCGGCGCGAACTTCGAGTTCGGCCGGTAGTCGACCCGCGCCTCCTCGTCAGGGGCCTCTCCACCGTTCCGACAGGGGCGGGGGAGGGGCCCTTTACCACGTGCCGTAGACTGTCGTCGCCGGGCTCTGTCCCGTGCATCTCCCCCTCCGCTTCTCGTAAGGAATTCATCCATGGCGACTGCCATCCGCAGCGACCTGCGCAACGTGGCGATCGTGGCCCACGTCGACCACGGCAAGACGACTCTCGTCGACGCCATGCTCAAGCAGACCAACTCGTTCGACGCCCACTTCGACACCGAAGACCGAATGATGGACTCGAACGAGCTCGAGCGCGAGAAGGGCATCACGATCCTCGCGAAGAACACCGCGGTGCTCTACAACGGTGCTCACGCGGCCGACGGCCCGATCACCATCAATGTGATCGACACCCCCGGCCACGCCGACTTCGGCGGTGAGGTCGAGCGCGGCCTCTCGATGGTCGACGGCGTCGTGCTGCTCGTCGACGCGTCCGAGGGGCCCCTGCCCCAGACCCGCTTCGTGCTCCGCAAGGCCCTCGCGGCCAAGCTCCCCGTCATCCTGCTGGTCAACAAGACCGACCGCCCCGACGCCCGCATCGACGAGGTCGTGGCCGAGTCGCAGGACCTCCTCCTCGGTCTCGCCAGCGACCTGAGCGAAGAGGTCGAAGACCTCGACCTCGACGCGATCCTCAACGTGCCCGTGGTCTACGCCTCGGGTCGTAACGGCGCAGCGTCGATCAACAAGCCGGCCGACGGCTCGCTGCCCGACAACGCCGACCTCGAGCCGCTGTTCGACGCCATCCTCACGCACGTGCCGGCGCCGACCTACGACGACGAGCACCCCCTGCAGGCGCACGTGACCAACCTCGACGCGTCGCCGTTCCTCGGTCGTCTCGCGCTCCTCCGCGTGTTCCACGGCACCCTGAAGAAGGGCCAGACCGTCGCCTGGGTCAAGCAAGACGGCACCACGGTCAACGCCCGCATCACCGAGCTGCTCATCACCAAGGCCCTGCAGCGCTACCCCGCCGAGTCCGCGGGCCCCGGCGACATCGTCGCCGTCGCCGGCTTCGACACCATCACCATCGGCGAGACCCTCTCCGATCCCGACGACGTCCGGCCGCTGCCGACCATCACGGTCGACGACCCCGCGATCTCGATGACCATCGGCACGAACACGTCGCCGCTGATCGGCAAGGTCAAGGGTCACAAGCTGACCGCGCGCATGGTCAAAGACCGTCTCGACCGAGAGCTGATCGGTAACGTCAGCCTCAAGGTCGTCGACATCGGACGCCCCGACGCGTGGGAGGTCCAGGGTCGAGGCGAGCTCGCACTCGCCATCCTCGTCGAGCAGATGCGACGCGAGGGCTTCGAGCTCACCGTCGGCAAGCCGCAGGTGGTCACCCGTCGCGACGAGAACGGCAAGCTCCAGGAGCCGTTCGAGCACATGACCGTCGACGTGCCCGACGAGTACCTCGGTGCGATCACCCAGCTGATGGCCGCCCGCAAGGGCCGCATGGAGAACATGGCGAACCACGGTTCGGGCTGGGTCCGCATGGAGTTCATCGTCCCGTCGCGTGGCCTGATCGGCTTCCGCACGCAGTTCCTCACCGACACGCGCGGCACCGGCATCGCCAACGGCATCAGCCACGGCTACGGCCCCTGGGCCGGCGAGATCTCGACCCGTACCAACGGCTCGATCATCGCCGACCGCTCGGGTGTCGTCACGCCGTTCGCGATCCAGAACCTGCAAGAGCGCATGACCTTCTTCGTGCAGCCGACCGAAGAGGTCTACGAGGGCATGGTCGTGGGCGAGAACTCGCGCGCCGACGACATGGACGTCAACATCACCAAAGAGAAGAAGCTGACCAACATGCGTCAGTCGACGGCCGACAACTTCGAGTCGATGACGCCCTCGCGCGTCCTCTCGCTCGAGGAGTCGCTCGAGTTCGCCGGTGACGACGAGTGCGTCGAGGTCACCCCCGACGCCATCCGCATCCGCAAGGTCGAGCTCGACGCGTCGGCTCGCCAGCGCAGCACCGCTCGTCTCAAGAAGCAGAACGCGTAGCACCACCGAATCACCGCCAGACCGAGAGGCGGCCCGCAGCAGTGCGGGCCGCCTCTCGCGTATCCACCCCGCTGCGCTTCGCCGCCCCTCGCTGCGTGCCCCGCACGTTCCACGCCCACGCCCAGAGACGGCCGCTACCCTCTCCGGGTGCCGATCCGTTCGAAGTCCCTCATCCGCCCCGTCGCCGCTCTGACCATCGTCGTCGGTCTCGGCGCCGGCCTCACCGCGTGCGGTTCGGGCTCGCCGATCGACAACATCGTCGGCGGCGCGATCGACAGCAGCGTCGAGGGCCTCACCGGCACCGTGCAGCAGGCCGTCGAAGACGCCGCGGGCGAGGCGCTCGGCGGAGCCGGCATCACGACGGACGGCACGCTCCCCGAGTCGTTCCCCGCCGAGGTCCCGCTCGTCGAGGGCACCGTGCGCGGGGGCGGCGCCGGGCCCGAGGGATCCGGCTGGGTGGCTCAGATCACCGTCTCGGGCGCCGACCGCTTCACCGTCGCGCAGCAGCAGCTCGAGCAGGCCGGCTACACGGCCAGCGGGGTGGACTCCGACGCGGACAGCGGCTTCGGCACATTCACGGGCCCGGCGTACCGCGTCGTGCTCACCGTGTCGACCGACACCGACGGGGTCTCGACGGCGACCTACGTCGTCACCCCCGTCTGACCTCCGCACTCGCGGGCGTCCGCGCCGCGCCGGCCGCCCCGACCCGGCGGCGTCAGGCGAAGAGCGTCTCGCCGACCCAGCCGTTCTCCGACGCGCCCGGCGGCACCGCGAAGATCGCCGAGCCGACGTGCTTGACGTACTCGTTCATGCGATCGCTGCGGGCGAGCGACTGCTGGATCGGCACGAACTGCCTCCGGCTGTCGCGGTTGAAGCAGATGAAGAACAGCCCCGCGTCGAGGCGTCCGAGCTCGTCGTTGCCGTCGACGAAGTTGTAGCCGCGCCGCAGCAGGGTGGCCCCGTCGTTGTTCTGCGGGTGGGCGAGCGCGACGTGCGAGTCGGGCGCGATGGCCGGCCCGCCGGTCGAGGCCGCGGCGGCGAAGTCGGGTGCGGTGAACTCCGATCCGCCCGACAGCGGGGCCCCCTCGCCCTTGTCACGGCCGACGACGGTCTGCTGCTCGGCGAGGGAGGCGCGGTCCCAGGTCTCGATCGTCATCCGGATCTTCCGGGCGACGAGGTACGACCCGCCCGCCATCCAGGCGGCGCCGTCGCCCTCGGTCGCCCAGACGCCGTCGGCGACGGCCCCGGTGTCCTCGGCCTTGACGTTCGCGGTGCCGTCCTTGAAGCCGAACAGGTTGCGCGGAGTGGTCTGCCCGCGGGTCGTCGACGAGGTGCGGCCGAAGCCGAGCTGCGACCAGCGGAGGGAGGCGCGGCCGAAGGCGATCCGCGACAGGTTGCGGATCGCGTGCACGGCCACCTGGGGGTCGTCGCTGCACGCCTGCACGCAGAGGTCGCCGCTGCTGGCCGCCTCGATCAGCTGATCGCCCGAGAAGTGCGGCAGGTCGATCAGCGCGGCAGGGCGTCGCGAGGCCAGCCCGAAGCGGTCGACGCCCGTGGCGGTGCTGAAGAGCGTCGGGCCGAAGCCGATGGTCACGGTGAGCCCGGCCGCTGGCAGGCCGAGGGCCTCGCCGGTGTCGTCAGGAGGCGCGGCGAGCGACCCGCCCGTCGCCCCCGTCGGACTCACGTCCAACCCGGCGGTCAGTCTCGACGCGGCGTAGCTCCAGTCCTTCAGCAGCTCGACCAGCTCGGCGCGCGTGGTGCCGTCCGAGACGTCGAACGCTGCGAAGTGCAGGCGGTCCTGCGCGGCGGTGGTGACGCCCGACTGATGCGGTCCGAAGAACGGGTACGTCGCCGCCGCGCCCGAGCCGCCCGCGGTGTGCGCGACGACCGCGCGGTCGGCTCCGATCCCGACGCCGAGACCGAGCACGCCGGCGCCGACGCCCGTGCCGACGAGTCCGAGCAGGCCCCGTCGCGACAGCCCCGGTCGCTCGGCGGCGCCGCCCGTCTCTCGGGCGCCGTCAGTCCCGCCCACGCTGCGGGCCACCGTCAGGAGACCAGGGCCGCGGTCAGCCGGCTGAGCGGCTCGCTGAGCGCGTTGACGGCGTCCGACAGCTTCTTCTTGTCGGCGTCGGTCAGCTCGGTGTAGGCCGGGTAGCCCGAGTCGAGGCTCCCGTAGCCGGCGAGCAGGGTCTCGACCGAGGTCATCTCGTCGTCGATCGAGGTCGCGAGCTCCGGGTCCTCCTCGTCGACGATGTCGCGGACGCCGTCGAAGGCGACACGGGCCCCCTCGAGGTTGCCCTGGAAGTCGTAGAGGTCGGTGTGCGACCAGATCTCCTCCTCGCCGGTGATCTTGCCGGTGGCGACCTCGTCCATCAGGCCGACCGCCCCGTTCGCGATCGTGTCGATGCCGACCGAGAAGTCGTCGGCCGTCACCTCGTCGTAGAGGTCGGCGGTGTCGCCGGTCAGCAGGTCGGCGAAGCGCTGGCGCTCGGCGGGTGTCAGGGCGACGTACGCCGCGCCGCCGTTCGCGTCGGCCGACGGCTGCCAGAGGTCCTTCTCGATGCGGTGCCAGCCGGTCCACTCGGTGCCGGGCTCGACGTCGGCCTCTCGGAAGTCGATCTTCGGGTCCAGGTCGCCGAACGACTCGGCGATCGGCTCGATGCGCTCGTAGTGCGCCCGGGCGGTCGGGTAGAGAGCGCGCGCCCGGTCGTCGTCACCGGAGGTGTACGCGGCCAGGAACTCGTCCGTCGCCGCGACGAGCTGCCCGGTCTGGTCCTTCACGTAGCCGACGTAGGCGGCGGCCGCCGCGTCGATGCGCTCCTTCTCCGAGCCGGTCGGCTCGACGGCGCTGCCCGAGTCGGTGACGGTGAACGTCGCGCGGACGCCCTCCCCGACGAGACCCGGGACGCACGCGGTGTAGTAGTCGCCCGCGGGCACCGACACGGTCATCGAGCCGGACGTCCCCGGCCCGATGTTCTCCTTCTCGCTGATGATCCGCAGGCCGTCGTCGGCGAGCAGCTCGAACTCGCTGTTGTCGCTTCCCGTGTTCGTCATCGTGAACGTGACGGGGCCGCTCGGCACCGAGGTCGTCGACAGCACGCAGCCGTCGTCGGACCCGTCGACGGTCACGGCGGTGGCCGCGGACGAGCCGGCCGGCGTGTTCGCGACGCAGCCGGTGAGGGCCAGCACGACCACGGCGAGGCCGGAGGCGAGGCCGAGAGGGTGGACGAGGCGGGCGGGGCGAGCGGTCATTCGTGGGCTCCTGCGGTGCGGGGGGTGAGAGTGGTGGACTCGGATCCGGAGGCGGCGGGACGGGTCGGCCCGCGCCTCCTCGTGGCGCGTGCGACGAGCGGGACGACGACGGCGAGGTAGACGAGCCAGCCGCCGAGCTGCAGCCAGCTCGGGGTCGGGGTGAAGTTCACGAGACCCTGCAGCAGCACGCCCTGGGGGCTCGTCGGCGGCACGGCCGAACTGACGTCGAAGGCCGTGGAGGTGCGGCCCGGCAGCACGCCGGCCTCCTGCAGGTCTCCGATCCCGTAGGCGAGCACCCCGGCCGCGACCACCACCAGGAAGTACCCGGTCACGGTGAAGAACCGCCGGAGGTCGATGGTCATCACACCGCGGTGGATGGCGACGCCGATCGCGACCGCGCTGAGGATCCCGAGCAGGGCGCCGAGCAGGGGCACGGGCCCCCCGCCGGTCGACTGCACCGCGGCCCAGACGAAGAGGGCCGTCTCGATGCCCTCGCGACCGACCGACAGGAAGCCGAGTGCGACGATCGCCCAGGCGCCGCCCTCGAGCGCCCGGTCGAGACCCGACTGCAGCTCGTGCTTCATGCTCCGCGCCGTGCGGGCCATCCAGAAGACCATCCAGGTGACGAAGCCGACGGCGACGAGCGAGAGCCCGCCGCCGATGATCTCCTGCGCCTGGAAGGTCAGGCCGTAGGCGCCGAAGGTGAGGACGGCGCCGACGCCGAGCGACAGCACGACGGCGGCCGTGACGCCGAGCCACAGCCGGGGGAGGACGTCCCGGCGATCGACCTTGACGACGTAGGCGACGAGGATGCCGACGACGAGCGAGGCCTCGAGGCCCTCTCGGAGTCCGATGAGGTAGTTGGCGAGCACTGATGGGGCCTTCGGGTCGGCGGCGTACGGGCGGCATCGGCGGCGCCTGGGGCGGTCGGGACTCGACCGCACGGGGTGGTTTGGTTAGGCTAACCTTGCTAAGGGTCGGCTGACGAGGACCGACCATAGTGCGGGGCGGCCTATCCTGTCCAGTGATGACTTACTTCGGCACGCCTGGTGGCGACGGAACCGGCTCAGCGGCCCCCCGGGTCGAACGGGTGCTCGTCGTGCACGCCCACCCCGACGACGAGACGATCACGACGGGGGGCACCCTCGCGACCCTGGTCGACGCGGGTGCGAGCGTCACCGTCGTGTCCTGCACGCGCGGAGAGCTCGGAGAGGTGATCCCCGACGACCTCGCACGACTGCGCGACGACGAGGCCGCGCTGGCGGTCCACCGAGAGGGCGAGATCGCCGCGGCGCTCCGCGAGCTCGGCGTGCGCGACCACCGGTTCCTCGGCGACGTCGGCGCGCGGACGCCCGGTCTCGAGCCCCGCGTCTACCGCGACAGCGGCATGGTGTGGCGCTCCGACGGCGTCGCCGGTCCGACCGACGACCTCCACCCGGCCGCGTTCTGCGCGGCCGAGTTCGGTGAGATCGTGTCCGATCTCTCCGCCGTCGTCGACGCCGTCCGGCCCACGGTCGTCGTCTCGTACGACGACGACGGCGGCTACCACCACCCCGACCACGTCCGTGCGAATCGGGCCGCCGTCCGAGCCGCCCGCCTGGCGGGTGTGCCCTACTTCGCCATCGTCGCGGGCGCCGACGAGGCGACCGGCGTCGAGGCCGAGGCCCTGCGCGACGACCCCTCGGTCGTGACGATGGACGTCCGACCCGTGGCACCCCGGGTCGTGGCCGCGCTCCGTGGGTACCGCACGCAGCTCGAGGTCGTCGACCTGCCCGGCGGCGGAGCGGGCATCCGCTACCCGCACGGTCGGGTCGACCGCCTGGCGTCGACCGAGTCGTTCCGCTTCGTGGCGGACCCCGACGAGCTCGCGCCGCTCCCGGCGAACACCTCCGAGTTGAGCGACATGAGTCTCGGAGGCAAGATCGGCACCTACCTGCTGTCCGTCGCGGCGGGCGCCGTCTTCGGGGCGATCGGCACGGTCGCGCATCAGGGCACGACGTCGATCGGCGGCGCGGTGGTGCCCACCGGTCTCGTGCTCTCGCTGATCATGGCGCTCGCCCTCCTCGTCGGCTTCCGCCAGGTCTTCCGGTCGCGCACCGTCGTGGCGGCCGTCGCGCTCGGACTGCTCGGGGTCACCGCGCTGCTGTCCCAGCCCGGTGCCGGCGGTTCGGCGCTCGTCCCCGCGAATCCCGCCGGCTACCTCTGGACGTTCGGCCCGGTGCTGATCGCCACGGTCGTGCTCGCGTGGCCCTTCCTCGACGGGGGAGCCAACGTGCAGCGAGGCCGCGATAAGATGAACGCCTTGCCCGACGCGAAGGGAACACCCGAGACGTGACGTATGTGATCGCACTTCCCTGTGTGGATGTCAAAGACCGAGCCTGCATCGACGAATGCCCCGTCGACTGCATCTACGAGGGCGAGCGTTCGCTCTACATCCACCCCGACGAATGCGTCGACTGCGGTGCGTGCGAGCCCGTCTGCCCCGTCGAGGCCATCTACTACGAAGACGACCTCCCCGACAAGTGGGCCGACTACTACAAGGCCAACGTCGAGTTCTTCGACGAGATCGGCTCGCCCGGCGGCGCGGCCAAGGTCGGCGTCATCGCGAAAGACCACCCCGTCATCGCCGTCCTCCCGCCCCAGGGCTGACGAGTCCGTCGTGGCGCTCGATCTCCCCGACTTCCCGTGGGACTCCCTCTCCGAGCTCGCGACGACGGCACGGGCGCACCCCGGTTCGATCGTCGACCTCTCGGTCGGGTCGCCGGTCGATCCGACCCCGGTCGTCGTCCGCGACGCTCTGACGGCCGCCACCGACGCGCACTCCTATCCGCAGGTCGCGGGCACACCCGCCCTGCGTGAGGCGATCGTCGAGTGGTACGCCCGGCGACGCGGCGTCACGGGTCTCGACACCGACGCCGTGCTCCCGACGATCGGGTCGAAAGAGCTGATCGCCGGCATGGCCCTCTGGCTCGGCCTGGGCCCGGGCGACACGATCGTGCATCCGGCGAACGCCTACCCGACCTACGCGCTCGGCGCCGCGCTCGTGGGCGCCGACGCCGTCGCCTCCGACGATCCGGCGTCATGGCCCGAGTCGACCCGTCTCGTCTGGCTCAACAGCCCCGGCAACCCCGACGGCTCCGTGCTCGACGTCGAGCGGCTCGCCGCCGCGGTGGCCCGTGCCCGCGAACTCGGCGCCGTGATCGCCGGCGACGAGTGCTACGCCGAGCTCGGCTGGGAGGGCGAGTGGGCCACGCGACCCACGCCGTGCATCCTCGACCCCCGTGTGGTCGGCGACCGGCTCGACGGGGTCGTCAGCGTCTACTCGCTCAGCAAGCAGTCGAACCTGGCGGGGTACCGGGCGGGCTTCGTGGCCGGCGACCCCGCCGTCATCGCCCAGCTGCTCGCCGTCCGCAAGCACGCGGGTCTCATGCCGCCGGCTCCCGTCCAGGAGGCCATGCGCGTGGCGCTCGGAGACGAGGCGCACGTGGCCGAGCAGAAGGCGCTCTACCGCGCGCGACGCGCAGCCCTGGCGCCGGCCCTCGAGGGCGCCGGTTTCCGCATCGATCACAGCGAGGCCGGTCTCTACCTCTGGGTCACCCGCGACGAAGACGCCTGGCAGAGCGCCGCCTGGCTGGCCGAGCGGGGCATCCTCGTGGCGCCCGGCTCGTTCTACGGCGCCGAGGGCGGGCGGCACGTCCGCGTGGCCCTGACGACGACCGACGAGCGCATCGCCGCCGCCGTGGAGCGCCTCGAGCACTGACCGCTAGGCTGGCGGAGTGACTGACACTGCCAACGACGCCCAGAAGGCCACGCTGCAGTTCCCGGGGGGAACAGCCGAGTTCCCGATCGTCCCGAGCACCGAAGGTGCCTCGTCGATCGACATCTCGACGTTCACCAAGCAGACCGGTTTCACCACCCTCGACAACGGGTTCGTGAACACCTCGACCGCCCGCAGCAAGATCACCTACATCGACGGTGATCAGGGCATCCTGCGCTACCGGGGCTATCCGATCGAGCAGATCGCCGCGAACTCGACCTACCTCGAGACCGCCTGGCTGCTCATCTACGGCGAACTGCCCACCCCCGACGAGCTGGCGGGCTTCGACGCCCGCATCCGCCGCCACACGCTGCTGCACGAAGACCTCCGTCGGTTCTTCGACGCACTGCCGCATTCGGCTCACCCGATGTCCGTGCTCTCGAGCGCGGTCGGCGCCCTCGGCACGTTCTACGAGGGCTCGATGAGCACCTCCGACCCCGAGCAGGTCGAGCTGCAGACGATCCGTCTGCTGGCGAAGCTGCCGGTGATCGCCGCGTACGCGCACAAGAAGAGCCTCGGTCAGGCGTTCCTCTACCCCGACAACTCGCTCAGCTTCGTCGACAACTTCCTCAAGCTGAACTTCGGCACGATGGCCGAGCCGTACGAGGTGAACCCCGTCCTCTCGAAGGCGCTCGAGCGCCTCCTCATCCTGCACGAAGACCACGAGCAGAACGCGTCGACGTCGACCGTGCGACTCGTCGGCTCGACGCAGGCCAACATGTTCTCGTCGATCTCGGCCGGCATCAGCGCCCTCTACGGCCCCCTGCACGGCGGGGCGAACGAGGCCGTGCTGTCGATGCTGGCCGACATCAAGGCCAGCGGCCAGGGCGTCGAGCGCTTCGTCGAGCGGGTGAAGAACAAAGAAGAGGGCGTCAAGCTCATGGGCTTCGGCCACCGGGTCTACAAGAACTACGACCCGCGCGCAAAGCTCGTCAAAGAGAGCGCGAACGAGGTCCTCGCCGCCCTCGGCGTCAAAGACGACCTGCTCGACATCGCGATGGAGCTGGAGGGCATCGCCCTCGCCGACGACTACTTCGCCGAGCGCAGGCTCTACCCGAACGTCGACTTCTACACCGGCGTCATCTACAAGGCCATGGGGTTCCCGCCCCGCATGTTCACGGTGCTCTTCGCGATCGGGCGTCTGCCGGGCTGGATCGCCCACTGGCGCGAGATGAACGCCGACGCCACGACCAAGATCGGCCGCCCGCAGCAGCTGTACCTGGGCGAGACCCAGCGCGACTGGCCCCAGCGCTGACCGCGCATCGGTCGCTGCCAACACGACGCCCCGGCGTCGGCGCCGCACCCGCATCTCGTGGGTGTCGCGCCGAAGCCGGGGCGTCGTGCTGTCAGCAGCCGCAGCCGCAGCAGCAGCAGCAGCGACAGCGACAGCAGCCGCAGCCGCAGCCACAGCGGTAGCGACCGCCGTAGCAGCGGCCGCAGCCGCTAGGCGTGCAGCTGCGAGTTCAGCGTGATGCCGTGGCCCTTGCGCGGCAGCACCTCGACGGCGCCCGTCAGCGAGTTGCGGCGGAACAGCAGACCGGGCCGCCCCGAGAGCTCGACGGCCTTGACGGTCTGGGTCGAGCCGTCCGACGACGTCGTGCCGCCGACGACGACCACCTTGGTGCCGGCGGTGACGTAGAGACCCGCCTCGACCACGGTGTCGTCGCCGATCGAGATGCCGATGCCGCTGTTCGCGCCGAGCAGCGCCCGCTCGCCGATCGTGACGCGCTGCGCGCCTCCTCCTGACAGGGTGCCCATGATGGAGGCGCCCCCGCCGATGTCGGATCCGTCGCCGACGACGACGCCCTGCGAGATGCGGCCCTCGACCATCGACGTGCCGAGGGTGCCGGCGTTGAAGTTGACGAAGCCCTCGTGCATGACGGTCGTGCCGGGGGCGAGGTACGCGCCGAGGCGGACGCGCGAGGCGTCGGCGATGCGGACCCGCTCGGGCGAGACGTAGTCGAGCATGCGGGGGAACTTGTCGATGCCGGTGGTCGCGATGCCGGCGCGCTGCAGGGCGGGGCGGAGGCGGGCGAAGTCGTCGGGGTGCACCGGGCCGGCGTTCGTCCACGTGACGATCGGCAGGTGCCCGAAGACGCCGTCGAGGTTGACCGTGTTCGGCTTCACCAGCAGGTGGCTGAGCAGGTGCAGGCGCAGGTACGCGTCGGAGGTGGACGCAGGAGGCGCGCTCAGCTCGATCTCGACGGTCACCGGCACGAGATCGACGGCGCGGCGGGCGTCGGGCCCGGCGGCGTCGGCGATCTCGGCCGGGACGAGTGCGGGGTCGCGGTCGGCCGGGAGGCGGCCGAGCGAGGGGGAGGGGAACCAGGTGTCGAGCGTCGTGCCGTCGGCGGAGACGGTCGCCAGCCCGTCACCGTAGGCGTGGGTGGCGGCGGTGTCGTCGGAAGTCATGACGACAACCGTATCGGCCCGACTCCGTGCGGTCACGGGGTGCGACGACCGCAGCAGGCGCTCCGTCGGCCCCCGTACACTCGGGGCCATGCCGAAGATCGACCTCAGCGTGTCCGCCGTCGACGTCACCCGCCAGCTCTGCGACATCGAGTCCGTCTCCGGCGACGAGGGTCGCATCGCCGACGCGATCGCCGAGACCCTGGCGGGGCACGATCATCTCGAGGTGGTGCGCGACGGCGACGCGATCGTCGCCCGCACGAGCCTGGGCCGGCCGCAGCGCGTCGTGGTGGCGGGGCACATCGACACCGTGCCCCTGAACGACAACCTGCCGACCCGCTACGAGACCGAAGACGGCGTCGAGTTCCTCTGGGGTCGCGGCACCGTCGACATGAAGGCCGGCTGCGCCGTGCACCTGCGGCTGGCCGTCGAGCTGACCGAGCCCAACGTCGACGTGACCTGGGTCTGGTACGACCACGAGGAGGTCTCCGACTCCCTCAACGGCCTGGGCCGCCTCGTCCGCACCCGCCCAGAGCTGCTCCAGGCCGACTTCGCCATCCTCGGCGAGCCCACGCGCAGCGAGATCGAGGGCGGCTGCAACGGCAACCTCCGGGCGGAGATCCGCACCACGGGTCGCCGGTCGCACAGCGCCCGCTCGTGGATCGGCGACAACGCCATCCACCGCGCCGCCCCCATCCTCGACCTGCTCGCCGCCTACGAGGCCCGCGAGGTCGAGGTCGACGGCCTCGTCTACCGCGAGGGGCTGAACGCCGTCGGCATCGCGGGCGGTGTCGCCGGCAACGTCATCCCCGACGAGTGCGTCGTCACCGTCAACTACCGCTTCGCCCCCAGCCGCTCCGGCGACGAGGCCGTCGCCCATGTGCGCGAGCTGTTCGCCGGCTTCGACGTCGTGGTCGTCGACCTCGCCGAAGGGGCTCGACCCGGGCTCGACGCCCCGTTGGCCGCGCAGTTCCTGGCCGCGGTCGGCGGTGAGGCGAAGCCGAAGTACGGCTGGACGGACGTCGCGCGCTTCTCCGCCCTCGGCGTGCCCGCCGTGAACTACGGCCCCGGCGACCCGCTCCTCGCCCACCACGACGACGAGCGGGTGCCGCTCGAGCAGATCGTCGACAACGAACGCGGACTGCGGGCGTGGCTGACGGCCTGACCGTCGGAGACGCGACCCGCGCCTCCTCGGCGGGCGAAGGAGGCGCGGGTCGTCGCCGAGCTCGTCGCGCGCTGGTCGTCCGCTACCGTCTCACCCCCTGGTGGGCGCGGGTGCTCGTCGTGTTCGTCGCCTCCCGCGTCGTCAGCACCGCTCTCCTGCTCGGCTTCGCGCGGGTGCAGGGGCCCAACGCGTGGACGCTGCCGAGCCCGGACTACGCGAGCTTCGCCACCATCTGGGACGGCCACTGGTACTACATCATCTCGGCGGTCGGCTACCCGACGACCCTGCCGATCACCTCGACCGGAAACGTCGGCGAGAGCGCGTGGGCCTTCATGCCGGTGTACCCGTTCACGGTCCGTGCCCTGACCGAGCTGACCGGGGTGCCGTTCGCACCGCTCGCCGTGTTCGTCTCGGTCCTCTGCGCCGCCGGCACGGCCCTGCTGCTGCACCGACTGATGCGGCATGTGCTGCCCGAGGGCACGGCGCTCTTCACGGTCGCGCTGTTCTGCTTCTCGCCCCTCTCGCCGCTGCTGCAGGTGGCCTACGCCGAGTCGATGTTCCTGCTGCTGCTCTCCGCCTGCCTCCTCCTGCTGGTGCGTCGTCAGTATCTGCCGATGCTGCCCCTCGTGGCCGCGCTGTCGTTCACGCGACCGGGCGCCCTCGCTCTCGCCCTCGCGATCGGACTGCACGCCGTCCACCGATGGTCCACGCGCGCCCGCGACCCGTTCCCGCGCCGCGAGATGATCGCCGTCTCGGTGTCGGCGGTGACCACCGCGGTGCTCGGCGTCGGCTGGCTGATCGTGGCGGGCGTCGTCACGGGGCGGCCGGACGCCTACACGGCCACCGAGCTGGCATGGCGGGCGCCCTACGTGGGGTACGGGCCGCTGGTGCCCTTCTCCGCCTGGTTCGAGGGGGCCGCCTTCTGGTCGCGGATGAGCGGCTGGTTCCCCGTCGGGGCGGTGTTCGTGCTCGCCGTGCTGGGTCTCGCCGTCCTCCTGCTGGGGCCTTGGGGGCGCCGGATCGGAGTCGACCTGCGCCTCTGGGGAGTCGCCTACGCGCTCTATCTGCTCGCCGTGTTCTTCCCGCAGTCGAGCACCTGGCGACTGCTGATGCCGCTCTTCCCGCTGCTGGGCATCCTCGCGGTGCCCCGTTCGCGCGTCTGGCGCGTGGGGCTGCTGCTGGTCTTCGTCGCCGGGCAGTTCGCCTGGCTGTACTACAGCTGGTGGGTCGACGGCTACGACTGGACGCCGCCGTGATCGGCCGACGACGGAAGCGCGTTTAGGTGCGGGCGTACAAATCACGGATAATAGGACGAGCATCTTTGCGAAAGGGGACTATCTGATGGCAGCCATGAAGCCGAGGACCGGCGACGGACCTATGGAAGCCGTGAAGGAGGGTCGTCTCATCATCGTGCGTGTTCCGCTCGAGGGTGGGGGACGCCTCGTGGTGTCGGTCAACGACGACGAAGCCAAAGAGCTCCACGACGCCCTCGCGAGCGTCGTCGGCGCTTAGTCGGCCACCTTCCCAGCACCATCGCGAGCAGCCCCGCCGATCACCGATCGGCGGGGCTGCTCCGTCGTTCAGAGCTTGACGAGCTGCAGGAGTCCGTCGCCGGCCGTCGACAGCGAGCTGATCACCGCAGGGGAGGTCGAGACCTCGGTCAGCAGCGTGCGGAACTGCGTCGTCGTGGCGTCCCGGCGGGCGGGGTTCGCGACCGAGCCGTGCCAGAGCGCGTGGGCGACCAGCACGAGTCCGCCCGGGCGGGCGAGGCGCAGACCGTGCTCGACGTACTCGATGACGGAGCCAGGGTCGGCGTCGACGAAGACGATGTCGTACGAGTTCTCGTTCATCCGCGGCAGCACCTCGGAGGCGCGGCCGGTGATGAGACGGAACCTGTTCACCGGCACGCCGGCGCCGAGGTACGCGTCGCGGGCGGCCTGCTGGTGGTCGACCTCGCGGTCGATCGACGTGAGGGTCGCCCGGGGTGCGCCGTGCAGCAGCCACAGACCGCTGACGCCGACGCCGGTTCCGATCTCGATGATGTTCTTCGCACCCGATGCTGCCGCGACGACCGCGAGCTGCGCGCCGACGGCGGGGGAGATCGGTTCGACCCCGACCTCGAGCGAGTGCTGACGAGCCTCTGCGAGCGGACCGCTCTCGGTGACGAGCTCTTCGGCGAATTTCCAGCTTGACTCTATTTGCGACACACCCACTCCTCGAAAGGCCAACTCTAGGGGGTGGCCCCCGGCGGCACCGGTTAGTCTGCTTGCGTGTCCCTCTCCGGTCTGACGTTCGACAAGCTGCTCATCGTGGGTGTGCTGGCCGTCTTCCTGCTCGGGCCCGATCGTCTGCCCGTCTACGCGTCGAAGCTCGCTCAGCTCGTCAAGTCGGTCAAGAACATGGCCAACGGCGCCAAAGAGCGCATGCGCAGCGAGATGGGCCCCGAATTCGACGAGGTCGAGTGGCAGAAGCTCGACCCTCGGCAGTACGACCCCCGCCGCATCATCCGCGATGCGCTCCTCGATCCGCCGAGCGGGGGCGCCACGTCCGTGACCCCCGCAGCCATGGCGACGGCCGGGGCGGTCGCTGCGGGTCTGCCCTCCCGCGGCCCGGCGCCGCGCTCCGTGCCGCTCGCCGCCGGCGAGGTCGCGCCCTACGACTCCGAGGCCACCTAGGCCGCTCGTCTCGGCGCCTGCGCTCAGACACCCCCGTGCAGGCCGGCGACCCGTGTCGCCTCGGCGCGGAGCGCGTCGACCACGCGACGGACGCTCGGCCTCTCGGCCCGGTCGCGGCGCATCAGCGCCGAGACGTAGCGGACGGCCCGGATGTTCTCGAGAGGCAGCAGGACCATGTCGTCCCGCGCCTCCTTCGCGGTGAATCGGGGCAGGACGGCGATGCCGAGACCCGCACCCACCAGCGACTCGGTGACCTTCGTGTCGCTGAAGCGCTGCGAGATGCGCACGGGGCTGCCGGTGACGCGCTCGATCTCGGTGTAGACCCACTCGAACGGGAAGCCGCTCGGCACCCCGATCCAGCTCTCGCCCTCCAGATCGGAGGGGGAGAGCGAGGCCCGGCCCGCCAGGCGGTGGTCGGCGGGGAGGGCGATGTCGAGCGGCTCGGTGAGCAGGGGGACGTTGACGAGGCCGCGCCCCCGCCAGGAGCGGCTCTCGGACGCGTGGGCGACGACGACGTCGTGGTCGCCCGCCAGGTCGGCGAACTCGCGGATGGACGGGTCGTGGTCCGTGGCCACGACGACGAGACCCGGCGTCTCGGCGACGGTCCGCAGCAGGCCGGGCAGCAGCATCTGGCCTCCCGTGGGGAAGGTCGCGAGGGTGACCTCTCCTTGGGGGGTCGCGATGAAGTCGGCCCAGACCGCCTGGGCCCGCTCGAGCGCGACGGCGACGTCGGTGGCGGTCTGGGCCAGCACGCGCCCCGAGCCGGTCAGGACGACGCCGCGCCCGATGCGCTCGGTGAGCGCCACGCCGGCCTCCTTCTCGAGGATCTTCAGCTGCTGCGACACCGCTGACGGGGTGCGGTGCGTGGCCCGCGCCACGGCGGCGATGCTGCCCCGCTCTGCCAGCTCCCGGAGCAGTTCGAGTCTCTTGACGTCCATGTAGACAATCTACGGTGTTCCGGTAGCAACGTGAGATTGTTCTACGTCTTTGCAAGGCGCAGAATAGAGGAGTCCTCGGAGCGACCCCATGCGCTCCGGCCCCTCGGTCGACCTGGTCCCGAGGCTCGGGTGTCCGTCGGATGCACGGCGGCTCCACCCATCACGCACGACGTCGAACCGCGTCGTGTCCGCACCACCAGACCGCGCGACGCATCGCGCCAAGAAAGAGAAACACCATGTTGACCGGAATCATCGTCCTCGCCATCGCCGCCGTCGTCGGCATCACCGGGTCGATCGTCTCCGTCGCTCGCGACGGCTTCCACGCGATCCCCACCAAGACCTACACCCGCTGGAGCTAGGTCCGCCGCCGTCGCCACTCGCGACGGCCACCGCCGAGGGGCGTCTCGCATCGCGAGGCGCCCCTCTCGCATGCCCGGGGTCGCCCGGGGCGAGGGCGGCTCAGCCGACGCTGAGGCCGAGCTTCCGCCCGGCGAGTCCGCGTTCGCGCACCGCGAGCCGGTCGGCGAGGGCCTCGATGGCCCGTGCCGCGGGGTCGGAGGGGGCGGCGAGCACGACGGGCGTGCCCGCGTCGCCGCCCTCGCGCAGTGCCAGACTCAGCGGCACGCTCGCGAGGACGGTCACCGGCTCGTCCTGCCCGGTCGACAGCCGGCGGGCCGTCTCGGCGCCGCCGCCCGAGCCGAACAGCTCGAGCACGGAACCATCGGCCTGGGGGAGACCGGCCATGTTCTCGACGACGCCGAGGAGGCGCTGGCCGGTCTGGCGCGCGACCACACCGCTGCGCTCGGCCACGTCGGCCGCCGCGGGCTGCGGTGTCGTCACGACGAGCACCTCGGCGTGGGGCAGCAGCTGCCCGACCGAGATGGCGACGTCGCCGGTGCCCGGAGGCAGGTCGAGCAGCAGCACGTCGAGATCGCCGAAGTAGACGTCGGTGAGGAACTGCTGGATCGTCCGGTGCAGCATGGGCCCGCGCCACGCCACGGCGGTCGACGCGTCGTCGACGAACATGCCGATCGAGATCACCTTCACCCCATGGGCGACGGGCGGCAGGATCATGTCGTCGACCTGCGTCGGCTTGACCGATGCTCCGTCGTCACCGACGAGACCCAGAAGGCCGGGGATGCTGAAGCCGTAGACGTCGGCGTCGACGATGCCGACGGCGAGCCCCCGGGCGGCCAGCGACACCGCGAGGTTCGCGGTGACCGTCGACTTGCCGACCCCGCCCTTGCCGCTGGTCACGGCGTAGACGCGGGTGAGCGTCTCGGGCCCGAACTGCATGCCCCTCGCGGCCCGGCCGGCGCGCAGCTTCTCGGTGAGGGCGCGCCGCTCGTCGCGGGTCATGACCGTCACATCGACGTCGACCGCCGTGACGCCGGCCACGGACGCGGTGGCGGCGCGCACGTCGCGTTCGATGGTGTCGGCGGCGGGGCAGCCGACGATGGTGAGCTTCACGGTCACCCTCGCCGCGCCTCCTCGGTCGACGGAGATGTCTCCGATCATGTCGAGCTCGGTGACGGGTTTGCGGATCTCGGGGTCGAGCACGCGACCCAGCGCGCGTCGGACGCCCTCGACCAGCGGACCGGACGTCGTGTCGTCGTCAGCCACGGTGCCCGTCGTGTCTCGTGTCGTGCCGCTGCTCGCGACGAGCCGGGGCCGAGGAGGCGCGGGTCGTGTCGGACTCGTCAGCGTCGCGTCGGTCGAGCTCGTCGAGCATCGAACGGAGCTCGGCGCGGATGAAGTCCTTGCTCGCCATGTCGCGCATGGCGATGCGGAGCGCGACGACCTCGCGGGCCAGGTACTCGGTGTCGGCGAGGTTGCGCTCGGCGCGCTGACGGTCCTGTTCGAACTGCACCCGGTCGCGGTCGTCCTGACGGTTCTGTGCCAGCAGGATGAGCGGCGCCGCGTACGAGGCCTGCAGCGAGAGGATGAGCGTCAGGGCCGTGAAGCCGATGGCGGCGCTGTCGAAGCGCCAGGCCTCGGGGGCGATGGTGTTGAAGATCATCCACGCGACGCAGAACAGCGTCAGCGCGATCAGGAAGTACGGCGTGCCCATCCCGCGCGCGACGGACTCGGTCGCGCGACCGAACCGGTCGCGACCCGGACCGCGCCGACCCGGGAGCACCCGGGTGCGGAGCCCCTTCGGCGCATCGAGCCGGACCGTGCTGCGGTTATCGCGTGCCACCGGGGGTCCTCCTCGCGGGCGTGTTGACGGGTGCGCGCCGCGGGCGCGGCCGGTTGCGGTTCAGGGGCTGACCCGGATCCTGGCTGCGCCAGTCGTCGGGGAGCACATGGTCGAGGACGTCGTCGATGGTCACCACCCCGACCAGGCGGTGGGCGGCGTCGACGACCGGCACCGAGACGAGGTTGTAGGTCGCCATGACCCGCGTGACCTCGAGGGCCGTGGCATCGACGCGCACGGGTTCGAGCTGCTGGTCGAGCAGCGTGCCGAGCCGTTCGTTCGGCGGGTAGCGCAGCATCCGCTGGAAGTGCACCATGCCGAGGAACCTGCCGGTGGGCGGCTCGTAGGGCGGCAGCGTGACGCACACCGCGGCGCCGAGGGCCGGCGCGAGCTCGTGCCGACGGATCAGGGCGAGCCCCTCGGCGACGGTGGCGTCGGCGGAGACGATGACCGGCTCGGTGGTCATCAGACCGCCCGCCGTGTCGGCGTCGTAGCTCAGCAGCATCCGCACGTCGTCGGCCTCGTCGGGCTCCATCAGGCCCAGCAGCTGCTCTTTGCGCTCTTCGCTGAGCTGCGCGATGAGGTCGGCCGCGTCGTCGGGCTGCATCTGGTCGAGCACGCCCGCCGCGCGGTGGTCGTCGAGCTGACCGAAGATGTCGATCTGCTCGGTCTCGGGCAGCTCTTCGAGCACGTCGGCGAGGCGGTCGTCGGAGAGCTCGGCCGCGACCTCGTGCCGGCGCTCGGGGGTGAGCTCGAGCAGGGTGTTCGCGAGGTCGGCGGGCACCAGGTCGGAGTACGCGGCGATCAGGTGCTCGGCGCTCTGCGCCTCGCCGTCGGCGTTCTCCTCTCGGACGTCCTGCCAGGAGGCGAAGGTCGTGGGCCCCTTGCCGAACGGCGACGGCGTCGACTTCGGCTTGCGGAGGAACAGCTGGCCGATCTCCCAGTCGCCCTCGGATACCTCGTCCATCGCGACGTCCTCGATGGTGGCCCGGCCGCCGTCGCGACGCAGGGTCACCTTGCGACCGAGCATCTCGGCGATGACCCGGGTCTCGCCGCCGCGCTGCTCGAAGCGGCGCAGGGTGATGAGTCCGTTCGTGATGATCTGACCCGAGCCGATGCTCGTGACCCGGCCGATGCCGACGAAGACGCGGCGTTTGCCGGGCACCTCGACGATCAGTCCGACCACCCGAGGGGGCTCGTCGCGACGGTAGACGACCAGGACGTCGCGGACCTTGCCGACCTTGTCGCCGGCGGGGTCGAAGACGGAGCACCCGGCGAGACGGGCGATGAAGACTCTGTTGGCGCTCACACGACCAATTTAGTCCGTCGAGACAGGCGCCCCGTGTTTAATGGGGCCATGACGAATCAGAGCCCCCTGGGCCGACGCACCCGTCCGGTGCCCACGGTCCCGCGGGGCGACGTCCTAGGCACGTACGCCAGCTACCCCGAGGCGCAGGCCGTCGTCGAGCGCCTGTCGCACGCCGACTTCCCGATCAAGCAGCTCGCCATCATCGGCAACGACCTCACCACGGTCGAGCGGGTCACCGGCCGGCTGACCTACGGCCGGGCGGCCCTGGCCGGCGCGGTGACCGGTCTGTGGCTGGGGGTCTTCTTCGGTCTCGTGATGCTCGTCTTCTCGCCGACGACCGTGACGATCACCACCGTCGTCGCCGCCGCCCTGATCGGCGCAGGCTTCGGCATGCTCTACGGCATCGCGAGCTTCGCCATCAGCCGTCGTCGTCGCGACTTCACCTCGACCCACCAGGTGCTCGCCACGAGCTACCAGATCGTCGTCGACCCCGAGGTGTCGTCGCGCGCCCACGAGGTCCTCGCACGCCCCGACCAGAAGCGCTGATGGACGCACGACGGATGCGGTTCCACCGCGGCTGGCTGACCGCCGGTCTCTCCGTCGTCGTCGCCGCCTTCTCGCACGTGGCCGGCGGCGGTGCCGAGCCGGGCCTCCTCGGGGTCGGCCTCGCTCTCGCCTTCGCGCTGCCGGTCTGCGTGGCGCTCGCCGGTCGGCGCGTCTCCACGCCCCGCCTCGCCGCATCCGTGGTGCTCAGCCAGTTCGCGTTCCACATCCTCTTCTCCCTCGGCTCGACCGCGACCACGGGGCTCGGCGCGTCGGGCGGGCACCACTCGCCCCTGATCCTGACCGTCCGCGCGGCAGCGGGTGCGACGGCGGCGCCCGAGGCCGCGATGAGCACGTCGGCGATGTGGCTCGCGCATGCGCTGGCCGCCGTCGTCACGGTGGCGGCCATGGTCCGCGGTCACCGGGCGATGCGGACGGCGCTGCGGGCGGCCTCGCGTCGGGCCGTCGCCGCCGGGCGGGTCCTCGGAGACGGGGTCGTCCCCGTTCCGGAGGCGCGCCTCCTGAACGCCGTCGTCCCGCCTCTCCGACGGGGCCGGCCCCCGCGCTTCCTCACCGCGAGTCCGCACCGGGGTCCGCCTCGTCCCGTCTGACTCCGACCGTCGCCGAACCCGGCGACGGGACGGCGCCGTGCCCTCGGCCGACGCCGATCATCAGACACCGGCCGTGCTCCGCGCAGCCGAGAACAAGGGACCACCACTCGTGAAGAAGACCACTCTCGCCCTCCGGGCCGGCGGCGTGCTGGGCGCCGCCGCGCTCCTCTCCCTCGCGGCGCCGCTCGCCGCCTCCGCCCACGTCCACGTCGAGCCCGGACAGGCCGAAGCCGGTTCGTACTCGACGCTCACCTTCAAGGTGCCGAACGAGTCCGCCGACGCGGGCACCGTCCGGTTCGTCGTCGACCTGCCCACCGACACCCCCTTCACCTCCGTCTCGTACGAGCCCGTCCCCGGGTGGTCGACCGAGGTCGCCACGGGTGCTCTGCCCGAGCCGGTCGACATCGACGGGGCGACCGTCACGACGGCTCCGGTGACGGTGACGTGGACGGCCGACGAGGGTGCTCAGATCGCCCCCGGGCAGTTCCAGCAGTTCGTGATCTCCGCCGGGGCCGTGCCCGACACCGGCTCGATCCTGCTCCCGTCGCACCAGGAGTACAGCGACGGCAGCGTCGTCGACTGGGACGAGCCCGCGCCCGCCTCCGGTGAGGAGCCCGAGCACCCGGCACCGACCCTGTATGTGAACGACACGCCGCCCGACGAGGGGCACTCCGACAGCCACGCGGTCGGCGAGGGGGCCGACGCCTCGTCCGACGCCTCGTCCGACGACGCGGCCGTCAGCGCGTCCGGCGACTCCGACGCGTCGTCGACCGCGGGCGTCGCCTTCGGCATCGGCGGGCTCGCGTTCGGGGCCGTCGCCCTCGTCGTCAGCGTCGTCGCGCTGACGCGTCGCCCCGCAGCGGGCGGCCGGGGCGGGCGCAGCTCGGGCGGGTCGACCTCGTGACGGGCCGCTCGCGCAGCGTCCTCGCCACAGGGCGCTCCCGTCTCGCCGGCGGTGCCGGCGCATTCGGCGGCGTCGGCGGCCTCGCCGGCCTCGTCGGTCTCGTCGGTCTCGCCGGACTGGCCGTGCTCGTGCCGGCGACGGGGGCCTCGGCGCACGACTACGTGCTCTCGAGCAGCCCGGAGCAGGGGGCCGTGGTCACCACGGAGCTCGGGGAGGCGTCGGTCACCTTCAGCGACGTCGTGCTCGATCTCTCGGGGACGGGCTCCTCCAACGTGCTCGAGGTGACCGACGCCTCCGGACGGCACTTCGAGGACGGCTGCTCGACGACCGCCGGGCCCGTCCTCAGCACCGGCGTCGCACTCGGCGCCGCAGGCGAGTACACGATGACCTACCAGGCGGTCTCGGCCGACGGGCACACGGTGTCGGACTCGCGGTCGTTCAGCTACCAGCCGCCGGCGGGGGTCGAAGCCTCCGCGGGCGCCGCCGAGCGGCCCGTCTGCGACCCGTCGACGAGCGACCCGACCGACGACCCGGCCGTCAGCGGGCCCGACGGCGACGAACCGGATGCGGCGGCCACGACCGACCCGGCGGCGAGTGCCGACGCGACCGTCGTTCCTGAGACGGGTTCCGCCGCCGAGGCGACGGACCAGTCGCCCGATGCGGCCGACGACGGCGACGGGCTCGGCCTGGCGATCGGACTCGGCGTCGGGATCGTCGTCCTCGCCCTGGTCGCGGTCGTCGTCGTCATCGCGACGAGTCGACGTCGATCCGGTTCGGACGAGGGAGGCGACGAGGGCCCCGACGGCGGCGGCGAGACCGGCGGCCCGGCGGACGGCCCGGCGGACGGGCGCTCGACGCCGCGGTCGTAGTCCCGGTCGGACGACCGGCCGGCCGTACGACGAGCCGCTCACGCGACGAGCCGCTCACGCGACGAGCCGCTCACGCGACGAGCCGCTCACACGACGAAGGGCCCGGGCGACCGCTGATGCGGATCGCGCGGGCCCCTCGTCGGACGGGTCAGCCTCGGGCGACCCAGGCCTCGACCTCGGCGACGGTGCGGGGGATGCCCACCGAGAGGTTCTCGGCGCCGTCGGCCGTGACGACGATGTCGTCCTCGATGCGGACTCCGATGCCGCGGAACTCCTCGGGCACGCTCAGGTCGTCGGGCTGGAAGTAGAGCCCGGGTTCGATGGTGAACACCATGCCCGGCTCGAGCACCCCCTCGAGGTACAGGTCGCGGCGCGCGGCCGCGCAGTCGTGCACGTCGATGCCCAGGTGGTGGCTGGTGCCGTGCACCATGTACCGGCGGTGGTACTGGTGGTCGGGCTCGAGCGACTCGGCCGCGCTGACGGGCAGGAACCCCCACTCGGCGGTGCGCTCGGCGATGACCCGCATGGCCTCGGCGTGGATCTCACGGAACCGGATGCCGGGGCGAACGATCGCGAAGGCCGCGTCGGCCGCCTCGAGCACGGCCTCGTAGACCAGGCGCTGCACGTCGGTGAAGCGACCCGACACCGGCAGGGTGCGTGTGATGTCGGCCGTGTAGAGGCTGTCGAGCTCGATGCCGGCGTCGATGAGGATGAGGTCGCCGTCACGGACGGCCCCGTCGTTGCGGGTCCAGTGCAGGACGCAGGCGTGATCGCCCGATGCCGCGATGGTGTCGTAGCCGACCGTGTTGCCGTCAGCGCGTGCCCTTCGGTTGAAGGTGCCCTCGACCAGACGCTCGCCCCGAGGATGCGCGAGGATCTCGTCGAAGTCGCTCACGACGTCCGTGAACCCGCGACCCGTGACCTCGACGGCTTCGCGCATCTGGGCGATCTCGTAGGCGTCCTTGACCAGTCGCAGCTCGCTGAGGTCGCGTGCGAGGTCGCGGATGTCGTCGGCTGCCGAGGGTTCGGCCTCGGCGGCGGCGGGGGAGTCGGAGCGCCGGGCGGCGTCGATCTCGTCGACACGGCCCGTCAGCTCGGGGTCGGCCTCGCGCAGCAGCAGCGTGTCGCCGTCGACGACGCTGAGCACGGCGTCGAACTCGGCCAGGTCGCGGGTCGCGAGTCCGAGGTCGGCACCGACCTGCGAGAGCGACGGGCGAGGCCCGATCCAGAACTCGCCGATCTCGGGGTTCGCGTAGAACTCGTCGGAGTCGCGACCCGCGCTGGCCCGGAAGTACAGCGTCGCGTCGTGACCACCGTCGACGGGTTCGAGCACGAGCACCGACCCGGGCACGGTGTCGGAACCCCACCCGGTCAGGTGCGAGAAGCCGGAGTGCGCGCGGAACGGGTAGTCGCAGTCGTTGGAGCGGACCTTGGCGCGCCCGGCGGGCACGACGAGACGCTTGCCGGGGTGCTTCGCCGACAGGGCCTCGCGGCGAGCGGCCGCGAACGGCGCCTGCTCACGCGGCTCGGGGAGATCGCTCGGCCTCTCGGCCCAGTTCGACGAGATGTAGTCCTTGAAGGTGTCGGAGCCGGGGGTCGTAGAGCGGTTCGTGGTCGCGCGGGGTGCCTTCTGTTCAGCCATGGCACCCATTCTCTCGCGATCCGGATCGGCCTGCGCGACGTCCCGCCGGGTGCTCAGGCCCCGGTGCGGCTGAGCTGCGCGACGACCGGGCGGTGGTCGCTGCCGGCCTCATCGAGGTCGGTCACCACCCGGAACCCGGTGGCGAGCCAGTGTCGGGTGGCCATCACGTGGTCGATCGGGGTGCCGAGCAGCGGGCTGAGATCGGTCGGCCAGGTGCCGACGCCACCGTTCGCCGTGCCCACCGCAGCGTCGCGGCACGTGCCGAGCGCGCCTCCTTCACGGCCCAGCCCGCTCATGTGGTCGACGGTCGCGTTGAAGTCGCCGGCCATGATCACGTTGCCCGAGGCGCACGCGTCGGCGAGCACGTCGAGCCCGTCGCGCCACGTGTCCATCGTGTCGCGGAGCGGGGCGACGGGGTGGGCCGCGACGATGACGGGCGAGGCCTCGTCGACCGGGGTCGCGACGATGCTGGGCATGCCGGGCGTCGTGGTGATCGACGTGCCGTCGTCGGCCGTGGCGACGGTGTACTCGCCCAGGGCGGTCGACACGAGCAGAGACGTCGGCTTCGCGGTCGCCACGTCGTCGTAGCTGGAGGTGAAGCCGGCCATCGGGAGACCCGCCGCGTTCATGGCGTCGGCGACGGCCTTCGCGGTCTCGGCGTCGGTCTCGGGCAGGGCGACCACGTCGGCGCCGACCTCGACGGCCAGAGCGGCGATCGCGTCGGCGCCGGGCGCACCGCCGAGGGTGTTCCACGACAGGACGGTCACGTCGGATTCGAGCGCGTCGGTGAAGTCGTCGCGACCGATGCCGCGCGAGGCGAGCACACCGGTCGAGACGGCGCCGGCGACGAGCGCGAGCACGGCGATGGAGGCGGTCACCGAGCGGATGCGACGGGCGAAGAGCCCGACCACGAGCAGGACGACGGCCGCGACGAGGGCGACGCCCGCCGCCACGATGCGGAACGACACGACCTGCGTCGCCGGCCAGCTCCTCTGCAGGTCGAGGGCCTGAGGCCAGATGGCGAGCAGCAGCGCTGCAGCGGCGGCGAGCACGAGGACGAGGGCGACGAGACGACGGATCATGGCCCGACCGAGCATAGGCGACGACGCCTACGATGAGGGGATGCCGTCACGACCGATCGACCTGCACACCCACAGCAGCGTCTCCGACGGGACGGAGACCCCCGCAGAGCTCGTGCGGGCTGCATCGGCGGCGGGGCTCGGCACCATCGCCCTCACCGACCACGACTCGACGGCCGGCTGGGCCGAGGCGACGCGGGCGGTCGCCGGCACGGGCGTCACGCTCGTCCCCGGCATGGAACTGAGCACGCGGTTCGGGCTGAACAGCGTGCACATGCTGGGCTACCTCTTCGACCCGACCGACCCGGCCCTCGTCGCCGAGACCGCTCGACTCCGCGACAGCCGCCTGCACCGGGCCGAGCGGATCGTCGAGAGGATCTCGGCCGACTACGACATCAGCTGGCAGGACGTCCTCGACCAGTCGACGAACGGTGCCACGCTCGGCCGTCCGCACATCGCCGACGCCCTCGTCGCCCGGGGCTTCGCCCCCGATCGCAGCGCTGCGTTCGCCGGCATCCTGCACTGGCGCTCCGGCTACTACGAGCCGCACGAGGCCCCCAGCCCGCTCGTCGGGGTGCGGTTGATCCGCGATGCGGGCGGCGTCCCCGTGATCGCGCACCCGGCGACGCACGGTCGCGAGCCCAACGTCTCGGAGAAGGGCTTCGCGGCGCTCGTCGACGCGGGCCTGATGGGCGTCGAGATCGACCATCGCGAGAACACCCCCGCCGGCGCCGCTCGTCTCCGCGAGCTGGCCGCGCAGCACGACCTGATCGTCACCGGCTCGAGCGACTACCACGGTGAGGGCAAGCCGAACCGGCTGGGCGAGAACAGCACCGACCCCCGGCAGTTCGAACGGATCGTCGCGGCGGCCACGGGCTGGACGCCGATCGTCGGCTGAGGAGGCGCGGGTCGGGTCTGGTCTGGTGACGTGCCGAACCCGACCGGGCTGCGGGAGTCCGGTGTGCCGGACCCGAGCGGGCTGCGGGAGCTGGGCGTGCCGGACCCGACCGGGCTGCGGGAGCTGGGCGTGCCGAACCCGACCGATCGGCCGCGACACGCCGTTCGCCGGGTCGCTGAAAGGGCCCGCGGCCTTCTGGTCGCGATTTGCACAGCGGTGGGGCTGGTGGGTGGGGGTCGAGGGGCGTCACGTGAGACGACCCCCTGGCCCGGGTGGGCGAGGGGGTCGTGTCGGGTGCGGCGTCGGCCGTGGGGCTCAGCCCTGGGCGGGTGCGTCGCCGCTGGGACGACGGCGGCGACTGCGACGGCGGGGCTCGCCGCCCTCGCCGGAGTTCTCGGACGAGGCGGATCCGACCGACGCGCTCGTGGGCGGAGTTGAGGCCCCGCGACCCGAGCCCTGACGCCCCGACGAGCGACCGGCATCGTCGTCACGACCACGCGAACGGCCTCGCGACCCGGGGTTGCGTTCGCGGGGGGCGGAGGCCCCGCCCTCGACGGCGGCCTTGGGTGCGCTGCGCAGGCGGCCCTTGGTGCCGGCGGGGATGTCGAGGTCGGTGAACAGGTGGGGGCTCGACGAGTAGGTCTCGACGGGCTCGGGCTGCCCCATGTCGAGTGCGCGGTTGATGAGCGCCCACTTGTGCAGGTCGTCCCAGTCGACGAACGTGACGGCGATGCCCGTCTTGCCGGCGCGGCCGGTGCGACCGGCGCGGTGCAGGTAGGTGTCGTGGTCGTCGGGCACGGTGTGGTTGATCACATGCGTGACGTCGTTGACGTCGATGCCGCGGGCCGCGACGTCGGTCGCGATGAGGATGTCCTTCTTGCCCGCCTTGAAGGCGGCCATGGCCCGCTCGCGCTGCTCCTGGTTCAGGTCGCCGTGCACGGCGGCGGCGTTGAAGCCGCGGTCGTTGAGCTCTTCGACGAGCTTGGCGGCCGCACGCTTGGTGCGGGTGAAGACGACGGTCTTGCCGCGGCCCTCGGACTGCAGGATGCGCGCGATGACCTCGTCCTTGTCGAGCGAGTGCGCGCGGTAGACGACGTGCTTGATGTTCGCCTGCGTCAGGCCCTCGTCGGGGTCCGTCGCGCGGATGTGGATCGGGCGGTTCATGAACCGGCGGGCCAGCGCCACGATCGGGCCGGGCATGGTGGCCGAGAACAGCATCGTGTGCCGCGTCTCGGGGACCTGCTGGAAGATCTTCTCGATGTCGCTCAGGAACCCGAGGTCGAGCATCTTGTCGGCCTCGTCGAGGACGACCTCCTGGACGCCCTTGAGATCGAGGAGGCGCTGGCCGGCCAGGTCGAGGAGGCGCCCGGGGGTGCCGACCACGATCTGCGCCCCGGCCTTCAGCTGCTCGACCTGGCCCTCGTAGGCCTTGCCGCCGTAGATGCTGACGACCTTCGTCGAGCGGTTCGAGGTGGCGACCTCGAGGTCTTCGGCGACCTGGACGCACAGCTCGCGGGTGGGGACGACGACGAGCACCTTGACGCCGGGGGTGGGGTCGAGTCCGATGCGCTGGGCGATCGGGAGGCCGAAGCCGAGGGTCTTGCCGGTGCCGGTCTTGGCCTGGCCGATGATGTCCTGGCCGGCGAGTGCGAGCGGGATCGTCTGGGTCTGGATGGGGAACGGTTCGACGATCCCCTTCGCGGCCAGTGCGTCGACCATGTCCTGGTCGATCGAGAGGTCTGTGAAAGTCACTGTTGTTGCCCTGTCTCATATAGGCGGATGCAGCGAGTTTAGCCCGTCGCTCCGAGCGGGCCTCCGGACCCCGTAAGCTGTCGGCGTGGTGTCATGGATGGGCCGAGGGTCGAAGCGCGTGGTTCCCACGCTGCAGTGGCCCCGACCCTCTGCGAAGCAGCTCCCCGTCAACCGGGTCGAGCTCGGCGCATTCACCCCCGATCTCGAGGTCTACCTCGGGCAGGCCGCCTACCTGCAGCTCGCGCTCTCCGAGGCCCTCGGCCGTGCCGCCGGCTCGGCACCGTCGGTCGGCGCTCAGGCCGTCACCGCCCGCGTCGCCGGGGCGACGCTCGACCGACACCGCGGTCTCGTCGCCGAGATCGAGCGCATCGGCAGCGACCCCGCCGGCTCGATGGAGCCCCACGTCGCGGCCATCGACGAGTTCCGCCGTCGCACGACGGGGTCGACGTGGTTCGAGACCATGCTGGCGCACTACGTCTGCGCCGGTCTGCTCGACGACGTGTTCGTCCGTCTCGCAGCGGGTCTCTCGAACGATCAGCGGGATCGCATCGTCGCCGTGCTCGAGGCCGGCGACGACGCGGAGACCGTGGCGGATGTCCTGTCGGCGTCGATCGAGACCGACCCGCGACTGGCATCCCGTCTGGCGCTCTGGGGTCGTCGTCTGGTCGGCGACACCCTGCTCGTGGCTCGGGCCGCGATCTCGGCGTCGCACGAATCAGCGGACGACGAGCGTCTCGAACCCGTCTTCACGGAGCTCATCGCAGCTCACACGCGCCGGATGGACGCCCTGGGCCTGACGGCCTGACGGCCTGTTCGGCTGACGGCCCGCTGACAGCCTCGGGCCGCCGTGCGTCGGCGGGGTCAGCCGACGAGGCGCGCCACGAGAGCGTCGTCGTGCGCCCGCCGCGAGCGGGTGGTCACCCGGCAGACGACCGCCGAGACCACGGCGGGGGCCACGAGCGACACGACCCAGATCCATCCGCCGTCGGCGGACCAGCCGAGCCAGGTCAGGCCCTCCCAGACGACGGCCGCGACGGCGGCGCCCACGGCCGGAGCCAGTGCGACGCCGCGCGTGTCGCGCCCGGGGAGGACGAAGTGCGCGAGGAGGCCGACGATGACCCCGCCGAGCACGACGAAGAGGAGCTCCATCGTCAGCCGACGAAGCCGACCCGGCGGCTCTCCTCCGAGCCGACCTCGACGTAGGCGAGCGACGCCGTCGGGACGAGGTAGGTCTTGCCCTTCGCGTCGGCGAGCGTCACGTACGACTTGCCGCCGTCGAGAGCGTCGGCGACGACCTTCTCGACCTCGGCCGCGCTCTGCGACGTCTCGAAGCTGATCTCACGGGGGCTGTTGGTGATGCCGATTCTGATGTCCACGAGGTCACGATATCCGACGGCGTCGGCCGTCGGCGGCGCGTTCACTGTCGGCGCAAGCGCTCGACCCGAGTGTCGGCGGCAGCCAGTAGCGTCGACGACATGGTGACCACCGGCTTCCGCCTCCCCGACGAGAAGCGCCGCGCCTCCTCGCCGCTGCGCCTCGACGAGTCCCAGGCCCGCGTCGTCGGTCTGCCCGACGGCGTGTCCGCCGCGGTCATCGGGGCCCCCGGCACGGGCAAGACCACCACGCTGATCGAGGCGCTCGTCGATCGGGTCGAGGGCCGCGGGCACGGTCCCCGGTCGGTGCTGGTGCTGACACCGGCGCGATCGACGGCCACGCGCCTCCGCGACGTCATCGCCGCTCGACTCGGCGTCCCGACACCGGGGCCGATGGCACGGACGATCTCGTCGCTGGCATTCGACGTGGTCGGCCACTCGGCGCTCCTCGCCGGCGCCGAGCCGCCCACGCTGCTCACCGGCGGCGATCAGGACTCCATCGTCCGCGAGCTGCTCGAAGGGCACGAGGCCGACGGCACCGGCCCGCGGTGGCCCGAGCACCTCGGCCCGCAGGTCCGGCGGCTGCGCGGCTTCCGGACCGAGCTCCGCGAGATGTTCATGCGCGCCACCGAGCAGGGCCTGTCGCCCGACGACCTCCGTACCCTGGCGTCTCGCCGCCCTCGGCCCGAGTGGGCGTCGGTGGCGGACCTGCTCGACGAGTACCACCGGGTGGTCGACGGTCTCTCCGGTCGGCATCTCGACTCCGCCGAGCTCGTCGCCTACGCGGTGGCCGCCCTCGACCGCGGCGAGACCGCGCCCGTGGTCGAGGGGCTCGAGCTGGTGCTCGTCGAAGACGCCCATGAGGCGACCGAGTCCACCGTCTCGCTCCTCCGGGCACTCGTCCGACGGGGCGTCGCCGTCATCGCGTTCGGCGACCCCGATCTGTCGACGAACGCCTTCCGTGGCGGCAGCCCCGACATCCTGGGTCGGCTCGGCCCACGGCTCGGCGTCGAGGTCGTCGAGACCATCTTCCTGTCGACGGCCCACCGGCACGACCCCGTGCTCCGCGACCTCGTGTCCCGGGTGACCGGGCGCATCGGCACGGCGGGTGCGGGGCGCCAGCACGCCGCGGTGGCGGGTTCCGAGAGAGCCGCCGGCGTCGGCGACCCCGTCGGCGACGTCCCGCCGATCGTGACCGTGCGGGCCGACAGCCCAGCCCACGAGATCTCGTCGGTCGCGCGTCTGCTGCGCGAGCACCACCTGGTGAGGGGCGTGCCCTGGTCGCGGATGATGGTGATCGTGCGGAGCGGTGGCCAGGTCGCCTCCGTCGCCCGGGGCCTGCAGGCAGCCGAGGTGCCGACCCGCACCTCCATCGCCGGTCGCGCCGTCCGCGACGAGCACGCCGCCCGCCACCTCATCGCGGCCGCGTCCGTCGCCGTGGGTCGAGACCGGCTCACCCCGGAGATCGCCACCGACCTCCTGACCGGGCCGTTGGCCGGGCTCGACGCGCTCGCGGTGCGCCGCCTCCGATTGGCGCTCCGTGCCGACGAGCTGTCCGCCGGCGGCACGCGCTCCGCCGATGCGCTGCTCGTCGAGGCTCTCGACGGGCCGGGGCGCTTCGTGACGATCGACTCTCGCTTCGCCGCGCGCGCCGGTCGCTTCGCCGCCAGCCTCGACGCGGCGCGGCGGGCCGCGGCAGGCGGCGCCAGCATCGAGGAGGTGTTCTGGGGCCTGTGGGAGCGCAGCGGCCTCGCGGCCCAGTGGTCGGCGCAGTCCGCGGGGCGCGGCATCGTGTCCGCCGAGGCCGACCGCCATCTCGACGGCGTCGTGGCGCTCTTCACAGCGGCCAAGCGGTTCGTCGAGCGGACCCCGGAGGCCGACGCGATCGGATTCCTCGACTCGCTGCTCGACGCGGAGGTCCCTGACGACACCCTGTCGCCCCAGACCTCCGTCGAGTCCGTGCTGGTCTGCTCTCCGTCGGGCGCCGTCGGTCTCGAGGTCGACGTCGTCGTGGCCGCCCGCCTGCAAGACGGGGTGTGGCCCAACCTCCGACTCCGCGGGGCACTGCTCGGGCCCGACGATCTCGTCGACGCGTCGCGCGGCGAGTCGGCGCCGACGTCGGCCGTCGACGATCGGGCGGCGGTCCTCTCCGACGAACTCCGCATGTTCGCGCTCACCGTGTCCCGGGCGACCCGTCAGGTCGTGCTCTCGAGCACCGAGAACGACGACGAGGGGCCATCGGTCTTCCACCGGCTGCTGCCCGACGGCACCCCCACGGCACCCGCCGGGCATCCGCTGTCGCTCCGGGGGCTCGTCGGGCATCTGCGGCACGCCCTCGTCGACTCGCCCAGGGGCGCCCGGGCCGAGGCCGCCGCCGTCGGTCTCGCCCGACTGGCGGAGGCGGAGGTGGCCGGTGCCGACCCGGCCCAGTGGTACGGACTGGCGGCCGCGACCACCACGGCCCCGCTCGCCGATCTCGACGACCCCGAGGTACGCGTCCCCGTATCGCCGTCGCAGCTCGGCGCCTTCGAGGAGTGCCCTCTGCATTGGTTCGTCGACCGCTTCGGAGGGTCGGCCCCGAACTCCGCCATGGGTCTCGGCACGGTGCTGCACGACGTCATGGAGCACGCCGTCGACAGCGACGTCGAATCGCTCTGGGCGGCGGTCGAGGCCCGCTGGAGCGAGCTGCAGTTCGAGGCGCCATGGATCGACGAGGCCGAGAAGAGACGTGCGCGCACGATGACCGAGAGTCTCGCGTCGTACCTCCGCGACTTCGAGGCGAGCGGCGCCGAGCTGATCGGCGCGGAGTCGACCTTCGAGCTCGACATCGGGGCGGCGAGACTCCGGGGTGCGATCGACCGCGTCGAGCGGACCCGCGACGGGGCCGCGGTCATCGTCGACCTCAAGACCGGTCGATCGGCCCCCACCTCGGCTGCCGCGGTGGCCGAGCACCCGCAGCTGGGCAGTTACCAGGTGGCACTGGCCGACGGGGCGATCGAGGCGGTCCCGGACGGCACACCGCCCGGCGGTGCGAAGCTCGTCATCGTGTCGTCCGGCGTCCGCGGCAAGCTCTATCGCGAGCCGTCGCAGGCCCCCTTCGACGACGAGACCCTCCAGCTGTTCCGCGATCGGGTGCGTACGGCCGCAGAGCAGATGGTGGGGCCGGTCTTCCTGGCGCGACTCGACGACCACTGCACCGGGCGCCACGGCGGCTCGTGCACCATCCACATCGTCGGAGAGGTCAGCGGATGAGCCTGACGACCAGCGCCTCCTCGGCTGCGGCGCCGATGTCCGCACTCGAACTGGCGCACATGCTCGAACTGCCCCCGCCGACGCCCGAGCAGCAGGCCGTCATCGAGGCGCCGCTGACGCCCGCGCTGGTCGTCGCGGGAGCCGGCAGCGGCAAGACCGAGACCATGGCCAACCGGGTCGTCTGGCTGCTGGCGAACGGGCACGTCCGCGTGTCCGAGGTGCTCGGGCTCACCTTCACCCGGAAGGCCGCCGGCGAGCTGGGCGAGCGGATCGAGCGGCGGATCTCGCAGCTCGACGCGGCCGGGCTCCTCGGCGATGCTCTCGATCCGTTCGACCTGCCCACGGTCTCGACCTACAACGCCTTCGCGAACGGGATCTTCCGCGACAACGCCCTCCGCGTCGGCCGGGAGAGCGAGTCGCAGGTGCTCGGCGACGCCTCGGCCTGGCAGCTCGCCAGATCACTCGTCGTCGCGAGCAGAGACGACCGGCTGGCGGGTCTCGGTCGCAGCGTCGACTCCCTCACGGAGGCCGTGCTGCGACTCAGTCACGCGCTCAGCGAGAACGTCACGTCGGCGGAGCCGGTCGCCGCCCTCGCCGAGCGGTTCCTCGACCTCGCCGGTCTGCCCTCGACGAAGGGCAGCGCCTACAAGTCCGTCACCGATGCCGTCGGGGCCGTGTCGGCGCTCCCGCCCCTGCTCGAGCTCGCCGACGCCTTCGCCGACGAGAAGGCCCGACGGGGATTCGTCGAGTACTCCGACCAGGTGGCCCTCGCTCTCGAGGTCTGCGAGACGGCACCCGATGTCGTCTCGGAGCTGCGCGACCGGTTCCGGGTCGTGCTGCTCGACGAGTATCAAGACACCAGCGTCGTGCAGACGCGCCTGCTCTCGAGGCTCTTCCGGGGCACGGGGGTGATGGCGGTCGGCGACCCGCATCAGTCGATCTACGGGTTCCGGGGGGCGAGCGCCGCGAACCTCGGGCGGTTCCCCGTCGACTTCGACGCGGCCGAGGGCACCCGCTACAGCCTGTCGACGAGCTGGCGGAACGCCTCGACCGTCCTCGACGCGGCCAACCGGGTGGTGGCCGACCTGGCGACCTCCGGCGACGACCTCGTGGGGACGCTGCGGCCCCGTCCGTCGGCCCCGCGCGGTGCGGTCGAGGTCGCCTACGAGCAGACCCTGCCCGAGGAGGCCGCCCGGGTCGCCGAGTGGTTCGCCGGCCGGCTCGCGATCCCGACCGTGGTCGACGGGCGACCGGCACGACGCACCGCCGCATTGCTGTTCCGGTCGAAGAAGACGATGCCGGTCTTCGTCGAGGCGCTGGCCGCCCGGGGCGTGCCGTACCACGTGCTGGGAGTCGGCGGTCTGCTGCAGCGGCCCGAAGTCGTCGACCTCGTGGCGTGCCTGCGGGTTCTGCACGACCCTGCGGCGGGGTCCGAGCTCATCCGCCTGATGGCGGGTGCCCGATGGCGGGTGGGCGTCCACGACATCGCCGCGCTCCGGGGGGTGTCGTCGTGGCTCTTCTCGCACGACCACGCCCAGCAGGCGCTCTCCGACGAGGTCACCGCCGGGTTCCGTGCGTCGGTCGCGGTCGGTGAGCACGGCTCCATCGTCGACGCCCTCGACTTCGTCGCGACCGCGCCTCTCGCGCACCGGCAGCTCGAGGCGTTCAGCCCCGCGGGTCTCGACAGGCTGCGCCGTCTCGGCGCCCAGCTGGCGTTCCTCCGCGGTCGGACGGGTCTCGATCTCGTCGACCTCGTCACGGTCGTGCAGCAGGAGATGCTCCTCGACGTCGAGGTGGCCGCGGCCACGGGTGCAGGGTCGGGCGGTGCCTGGCTTCAGGCGTTCGACGACGAGCTCTCGGGCTACGTCGCCACCGACGACGGCGCCTCGCTCGGAGGCTTCCTCGCCTGGCTGACGGCGGCAGAGCGCCGCGACGACATGGGCCCGCGAACGGAGGCGGGCGAACGCGGCACCGTGCAGCTTCTGACCGTGCATGGTTCCAAGGGCCTCGAATGGGACGTCGTCGGAGTGCCGCGCCTCGTCGAGGGCGAGTTCCCCGGCACGTCGCGTGCGGGCGTGGGCTGGCTCGGCTTCGGAGAGCTGCCGTACGAGTTCCGCGGCGACGCGGCCGAACTCCCCGAGCTCGGGTGGCGCGGGGTCGACGACCAGAAGGACTTCGACCGCCGGCTGAGCGAGTTCAAGACCGAACTCGTCGCGCGTCACGAGGGCGAAGAGCGCCGACTGGCCTACGTCGCGTTCACCCGGGCCAAAGACGAGCTCCTCCTGAGCGGCTCGTTCTGGTCGTCGACCGTCAAACCCCGGAAGCCGAGTCGGTACCTGACCGACCTCGCGGCCGCGGGTCTCGTCGATTCCGAGAGTGTTCCCGAGGCGCCGGAGGACGACGAGAATCCATTGGCCGAGGCCACCCGCGAGCTGCCCTGGCCGGGGGATCCCCTGGGGGCGCGCCGCGCAGCGGTCGAAGAGGCCGCCGGTCGGGTCGGTCGGCTCATCGCGGCACGACGGGCTCATGCCGAGACGGTCGAGACGGTCGAGACGGTCGAACCGACAGATCGGCGGGCGGGCGAGCAGCAGACCGATGCGGACCGCGCGCCCCTCCTCTGGGCCGCCGACATCGACCTCCTCCTGCTCGAGCGCGACGCCGCACGAGCGGGGGCGGGTCTGCTCGATCTGCCGCAGCGGATCCCGGCGTCCCGCTTCAAGGACTACGTCGACGACCCGGCCTCGGTGGCAGCAGCGCTGCGGCGGCCCCTGCCCGAGCGCCCCTACCGGGCCACGCGTCTCGGCACCCTGTTCCACGAGTGGGTCGAGTCCCGGTACCGGCCCACGGGGCGGGTCGAGGTGCTCGACGCATTCGCCGTCGAGACCGACCTGGACGACGAGCAGGTCGGCGGGACGCGGGGTGTGGTCGACCCGGACGACGCGCGTCGGCTGGCCGAACTGCAGGCGACCTTCGAGCGCTCCGACTGGGCGGCCCTCGAGCCCGTCGACGTCGAGCTCGAGGTGCACCTGCCGCTCGCCGGCCGCACGGTCATCTGCAAGATCGACGCCGTCTTCGCGCGCGGCGACCGCTTCGAGGTCGTCGACTGGAAGACCGGGCGTTCACCGGTCGACGCCGACGACCTCGAGCTCAAGCAGCTGCAGCTGGCCCTCTACCGCGAGGCCTACGCCGCGTACCGGGGCATCCCCACCGAGCAGATCGACGCGGCGTTCTACTTCGTGGCCGACGACCGGGTCCTCCGGCCGGAGCACATCGCCGACCGGGCCGAGCTGCTCGACCTCTGGGGTCGCGTCGAGAGAGGAGTCAGCCCTCAGCCGTGACGCCGTTCCGTGGTCGACAGCAGCTTCTCGACGCCGTCGATGTCGAGGGCTGCCGTCTGACCGGCGCCGATCGCGCCGCTCCGGTCGAGTTGCAGCGAGTCGACCAGGCCGCCCATCAGCTCGACGGCGTCGTCGACCACCTCGGTGCTCTTCGTGCTCGTGCCGTGCAGCAGCCACTTCGCGAGTTCGAGCTCGTGATAGAGGGTCGCCCGGTGGCGCAGCTGGTGGTCGCTCGAGCCGCGCTCGGCGTTGTAGGCGTCGAACGCCTCGTCCACCGACGACGGCGTGCCGAGCAACCAGGCGAGATCGCGTGCGGGGTCGCCGACGTGCAGCTCGTGCCAGCCGAGGACGCCGGTGACGTCGCCGCCCGAGACCAGGATCGACCCGGCGTCGAGTGCGCCGTTGACGACCGTGGGCTGGAACTGCCAGAGCAGGTGATCCTGGATCGCCGCCTCCCACCGTTCGAGCAGGGCGGCCGGCAGGAGGCGCGTCGAGGCCGCCCGGTCGACCAGCGACGCCGTCGACCGCATCGCCTCGAACGGCGTGTGGCTGGTCAGACCCGCGTCCGTGACGAAGCTGGTCGGCAGGGAGTGGATGGCCGCGATGCCCCGGCCGACGACCGCGGGCAGACCCGAATCGGGGGTGACCCGGGAGGCGGGGACGTGCTCGCCGGCGATGAAGTCGTAGACGATGCCCCGGGTGCGACCGAGGGGCGCCTGACCGCGGTACTGGGGGACGCCGAAGGGCAGGCGACCGCGGACGCCGGCGCTCAGGGCGCGCAGGGCGACGAGGTCGGCCGACTGGCGGGCCTCGGCCCGCTGCGAGCGGGGCACGCGGATGATCCAGTGCTCGCCCAGGCGCCCGTTCAGCAGCGCCGAGTCGTAGTCGCCGCCGGTCGGGGAGCCGTACGGGGCGGCCGCGGAGACGTCCAGGTCGGCGACTGCCGCCGTGGCCAACGCGGCTAGAGTGAGATGAGATCTGGCCATGCCCTCAGGGTAGGCCGCCCGGTGTGGTGCCCCGTCGTTCGCCACGCTGTCAAACCGTGATGATTGGTCGTTCGATGTCCTCGCCTCTGACGGACCGCCTCCCGCTCGCCCGGCACCAGGTCGATCGCGACTACCTGACGCGTGATCGCGCCGGCGCCGTGTCCGACCTCCTGGCCTCGGAAGACACCCGGGTCCTGCCCCTCTGGCGCGGGCGCACGCTCATGGCCTCCGAAGACCGCCTCGCTCTGCTCCCGGCCAGTGACGTCCCCATGGCCGACGACTACGTCTACCTCGGGCTGTCGCAGGCGGCCGACGCGGCCGAACCCGTCGGCACCCCGCTCGTGGCGGCGCTGCTCAGCGACGACCAGGCGCGTGCGCTGGAGTCCGACGAGGCGTCATGGGGCAGCCTCCGGGCCTTCGGCAGCGCGCTGAGCGCCCGCGACGCGGGTCTGGCGGTCGAGGCGGTCGCCGTGGCCAACTGGCACGACTCGCACCGCTTCTCGCCGCGCAGCGGTCGCGAGCTCGTGAGCGACAAGGCCGGGTGGGTCCGTCGCGACCCCGAGAACGGCCACGAGGTGTTCCCCCGGACGGACCCCGCGATCATCGTGGCCGTCACGGACGCCGACGACCGCCTCCTGCTCGGGTCGAACGCCCTCTGGGAGAACAACCGCTACTCGCTGCTCGCGGGCTTCGTCGAGCCCGGCGAGTCGCTCGAGCAGGCCGTGCAGCGCGAGATCTTCGAGGAGTCCGGCGTGAAGGTCGTCGACCCCGTGTACCTCGGATCGCAGCCCTGGCCGTTCCCGGCCAGTCTGATGCTGGGGTTCCGCGCCCGGGTCGACGTCGACGACCCCGGCGTCCTCGAACCCGACGGCGCGGAGATCCTCGAGCTGCGCTGGTTCAGTCGCGCCGAGCTCGCCGCGAGTCTCGGCGAGGTCATCCTGCCCGGCCGCACATCGATCGCCCGCGCCATCATCGAGGACTGGTTCGGCGGCGAGATCGACCAGTGACCGAGGCCGCCGAACTCATCGCCGGGCTCGACGAGCAGCAGCGGGAGGCGGCCCGTCGGCTGCTCGGTCCGGTCTGCCTGCTCGCGGGCGCCGGAACGGGCAAGACCCGTGCGATCACGCACCGGATCGCCTACGGCGTCGCGACCGGGGTCTACGCGCCGAACCGCGTCATGGCGCTGACCTTCACCTCGCGGGCCGCCGCCGAGCTCCGCGGTCGTCTCCGGGCGCTGGGCGCCGGGGGAGTGTCGGCGCGCACCTTCCACGCGTCGGCGCTGTCGCAGCTGTCGTACTTCTGGCCGCAGACGATGGGCGGTCAGATGCCGCGCCTGATCGACGGCAAGGGCAAGCTGATCGCGCACGCGGCCGAGCGGCTGGGGCTGAAGCTCGACACGGCGTCGCTCCGCGACATGGCGGGCGAGATCGAATGGCGCAAGGTCTCCCGTCTCACGCTCGAGTCGTACGCTCAGGCGCTGCCCCAGCGGTCGCTGCCGCAGAACGTGAGCCCCGAACGCGCACTCGACCTGCACGCGGCCTACGAGGACATCAAAGACGAACGGTGGCAGCTCGACTTCGAGGACGTCCTGCTCGCCACGGTCGGCATGCTCCAGCTCGAGGCGCGCGTCGCGCAGCAGGTCCGAGAGCAGTACCGGTTCTTCGTGGTCGACGAGTACCAGGACGTCTCGCCGCTGCAGCAGGAGCTCCTCGAGCTCTGGCTCGGCGACCGCAACGACCTGTGCGTGGTGGGCGACGCCAGTCAGACGATCTACTCGTTCGCGGGCGCGTCGGCCGACTACCTGCTCGGCTTCGGCTCGCGCTACGACGACGCCACCGTGGTCCGCCTCGAGCAGAACTACCGCTCGTCGCGTCAGATCGTCGACACCGCCAACCAGCTGATGCGAGGGCGACCCGGTGCGCTGCACCTGCATCCCGCCGTCGAGACCACCGGGCCCGTCCCCCCGGTCGTCGAGTACCCGAGCGACTCCGCCGAGGCCCGCGGCGTCGCGCAGACGATCGCCGACGAGATCCGATCGGGTGTCGCTCCGGAGGAGATCGCGGTGCTGTACCGGGTCAACGTCCAGGCCGCGGCGATCGAGCGGGCACTCGCCGACGTCGGCGTCTCGACCCGGATCCACGGCGCGACGAGGTTCTTCGAGCTCCGCGAGGTCAAGGAGGCGCTGATGATGCTGAAGGGCGCCGCCGTCAGCATCGTGGGCGAGCCGCTCTTCAAGACCGTCAGCGACGTCCTCCGGTCGCTCGGTTGGACTCAGGAGGCCCCCGAGCAGCGCGGCGCCATCCGCGATCGGTGGGAGTCCTTGAACGCCCTGATGGGCCTGGCCGAGGCCTCGCCCGCCGACACGACCCTCCGCGCATTCGTCGACGAGCTCCTGGCGCGGCAGGCGGGCCAGCACGAGCCGACCATGCCCTCGGTCACCCTCGCGACCCTGCACTCCGCGAAGGGCCTCGAGTGGCGGAGCGTCTACCTCGTCGGTCTCAGCGAGGGGCTCGTGCCGATCAGCTACGCCCAGAACCCCGAGGCCGTCGACGAGGAGCGCCGCCTGCTCTACGTCGGGGTCACCCGCGCCCGCGAACGCCTCCGTCTGTCGTGGAGTCAGACCGGGCAGGGCCGAGGAGGCGCGCGTCAGCCGAGCAGGTTCCTGGAAGAACTGCGCATCCGCAGTCGGAATGCGGCCGAGTCGACATCGTCGTGATCCGACCCGTCTCGAGGTCGATGCGCAGGACGGCGCCGGCGGAGCCGGCATCGGCCCGGCGGCCGCCCGCCACGAGCGGCTCCGAGTCGAGGAGTCGTCGCGCGGCCGCGGCCGCCGCCTCCCGGAGGACGAGTGGTCTGGGTCGAGCCACGGGTCGTGTGCTGAGCTGACCCGCTATCGCGGGCCAGGCCGAATCGGCGTCGCCGGCCGTGAGGTGGAGGCATCGAGCGCAGGCGGTCAGCCCCGGCACGACGAGAGGGCCGATGCGCACGGAGCGGTCGCCCGTCCGGACGAGGAGATGGGGGAGATCGCCCCGCATCCAGTCCGACGCCGTCACGGGGTCGGGGGCCGGGCCGCCCACCAGCACGCCGACGGCGGGTGGGCTCCGAGGGTCGAGTCGCACCGCACCGACGGTGTGGACCGCGGTGTGCACCGGCAGGCCCTCCGACTGCAGCAGCCTCCCGATGTCGTCGGCCAAGGGTCCGCTGCCGGCGAGGAGCACGGCGAAGGCGGGCGGAGCCTGCGTCGGTCGGCGGTCGAGGGCGGGCTCGAGCCGTGCCACGAGGCGTGCGGCGTCGAGTCGGTCGCCCCCTGTCTGGGCCAGGATCGCGTCGACGCCGCCGTCACCCAGTCCGTGCGCCACAGCCCAGACGAAGGTCTCGTCGAACGCCGTCACGTCATGGAGGACGACGTACGCGCGTTCCACGCCGATCTGCAGAGTCGAGGGGTCCCGCCAGACGACGGCGGTGTGCGGGGGGAAGCGGAGAGGGCGGGACATCCGACGATCATGGTCGCCGACACGGTGGTCGACGCGGTTGTCCACAGGCGCCCCGGCCCCTCGTCCGATTCAGCGCTCGGGGGAGGACCCGGGTTCTCCGGCGGCGCCGTCGCCCCCCTCGTGCGGCCGATCGCCGGACGTGTCGTCGAGGAGCTCCGCGATCGCGCGGTCGACGTCGTCCAGAGCCGGCTCGGCGTCGGTCAGTCGAGCGATCAGACCCTGCGGGTCGTCGATGTCCTCGCTGGAGGGCACGATGTCGGGGTGCGACCACAGCGAGTCGCGGCGTTCGGCACCCACGGCCTCGGTGATCGCCGACCACATGGCCGCGGCCTCGCGCAGTCGCCTCGGGCGCAGCTCGAGACCAACGAGGGTCGAGAACGCGGACTCGGCGGGGCCACCGGCCGCGCGACGACGACGGACCGTCTCGGCGATGGCGCCCGATCTCGGCAGTCGTGCCGTGGCCTCGGCCGTGACGACGTCGACCCAGCCCTCGATCAAGGCGAGCATCGTCTCGAGGCGGGCGAGCGCGGCGAGCTGCTCGTCGGACTTCGGCGGGATCAGAGCGCCGCTGGCCATCGCGTCCCGGAGCTCGTCAGGGCTGGACGGGTCGAAGTCGACGGCCAGCGCCTCGAGGCGCTCGGTGTCGATGCTGATGCCCTGGGCGAATTCGCGGATCGACGAGATGAGGTGGAGGCGCAGCCACCGGGCGTGGCGGAACAGGCGGGCGTGCGCCAGCTCGCGGACGGCGAGGTAGATCTGGATCTGGTCGGTCTCGATGTCGAGGCCCTCGCCGAACGCGGCGACGTTCTGCGGCAGGATCGCGGCCTGCTGGTCGTCGAGCAGCGGGATGCCGACGTCGCCGCCCGAGACGACCTCGAGCGAGAGCTGACCCACCACCTGACCGAGCTGCATGGCGAAGAGCGTGCCGCCGACGCTGCGCATCACCTGGCTGGCACCGGCCAGCAGCGACTGCATCTCCTCCGGGGCCTGATCTCTCAGCACGCCCGTCAGCGAGTCGGCGATGGACGATGCGACCGGCTCGGCGAGCTGACTCCACACCGGCATGGTGAGACGCGACCACTCGGCCCGGGTCACCAGTCGCGGCGCCACCGTCAGCTCGGAGACGAACGTGACGTCGTCGAGCCACAGGGCGGCGACGTGGAACGCCTGCTCGAGAGCGGCCCGGTCGGCGGCGGGCGTCTCGACGGCCGATCGACTGCCGGCGGCGACGGCCTGCTCGGTGGCGACCTTCCAGTCGATCCCGTCACCGCTGCTGTCGACGGCGTTCTGCAGCTGGCTCATCAGCCGGGCCATGAACGCCGGGTCGTCGGGCAGGCCCGCCACACCGGCGAGCTGGGCCGGGTCGATCTCGGAATCACCGGACAGGAACTGGCGCAGCATCTCGCGGAACTCGTCCTCCGGCCCGCGCTGCGAATCATCGGTCATACGAACTACGCTAACTGCTGGCCATCGGAACAACCTCGAATTCGGCGCCCGCCCCGGGCTCCCCGCTCCGCCCGTGGCGAACATCGAAAGGACCGTCGTGGCCTTCTTCTCACCCCCGACCCGCGCCTCCCTGTCCCGGCGCCGTCCCGGCCGGGTCGGCTGGTCGCTGCTGGGGGTGGCTCTCGTCTCCGGTCTGGTGCTCACGTTCCTGCCGTCGCCCTATCTCATCGAGCAGCCGGGCCCGGTGTTCGACACCCTCGGCAGCGCCGAGTACGAAGGCGCCGACCAGCCGCTGATCACCGTGACGGGCGCCGAGACCTACCCCACCGCCGGCACGCTCGACCTCCTCACCGTGAGCGTCCAGGGCAACGAGTCGGTCCGGCCCAGCTGGGTCGAGGTCGTGTCCGCCTGGTTCGACCCGAGCCGGGCCGTCGTCCCGGTCGAGGCGATCTACCCCTCGGGGGTGACGAACGAGCAGGTCGACGAGCAGAACACGGTCGACATGCAGAACTCGCAGAAGTCCGCCATCGCCGCGGCCATGATCCACGACGGCTACACGGTGCCCAGCAGGGTCACGATCAGCCAGGTCTCCGCCGGCGGCCCGGCCGAGGGCGTGCTGGAAGAGGGCGACGTCGTCATCAGCGTCAACGGCACCAGCCTCGAGGCGGACGGCGACGTCGACACGCTCCGGCGGCTCGTGGCCGAGAACGGCGTGGACGAGGCCGCCACGGTCGTCGTCGAGAGGTCCGGCACGTCGATCACGACGGAGGTGACCCCTCAGGAGGTGCAGCGCACGGCCCTGCTCGGGGTCGGCGTCAGCGTCGACTACGACTTCCCCTTCGACGTGTCGCTGAAGCTCGACCAGGTGGGCGGTCCGAGCGCCGGCATGATGTTCGCACTCGGCATCATCGACAAGACGACCCCCGGCGAGCTGAACGGCGGCGAGCAGGTCGCGGGGACGGGCACGATCACCGCCTCGGGCCAGGTGGGCCCGATCGGCGGGATCCGTCAGAAGCTCTACGGCGCCCGGGACGCCGGGGCGAGCGTGTTCCTCGCACCGGCCGACAACTGCGACGAGGTCGTGGGCAACGTGCCCGACGGGCTCGACGTGTACTCGGTGACGACGCTCGACGACGCCGTGACGGTGCTCGAGACCGTGGCGGACGACGGCGACACGGCGTCGCTTCCGACCTGCACGGCGGGCTGAGGGCGGCCACCCAGCCGGGTCATAGGTCGGCGGTCGAGGGTTGAACGGTCAGGTGCGGCCCGTAGGATGGCCCCTCCACGTACCCCTGAGCCAGGAGCACACACTTGACGTCACCAGCATCGTCGCGATCCGCACGCCGTTCGCCCCGATTGCCCGTCCTGGTCACGGTGGCGATCCTCGCCGCTCTGGTCATCGCGTTCTTCATCTTCTCGTCCCTGCTGACCGACTACATGTGGTTCGACCAGCTCGGGTTCGCGAACGTGCTGACCACCCAGTGGATCGCCTCGGCGGTGATGTTCTTCATCGGGTTCCTGGCCATGGCCATCCCGGTCTACGTCAGCATCGAGATCGCGTTCCGCTTCCGGCCGGTGTACGCCAAGCTCAACTCCCAGCTCGACCGCTACCAGCAGGTCATCGAGCCGCTGCGTCGAGTCGTCGTGATCGGCGTGCCGATCGTCCTCGGGCTGTTCGCCGGCATCGCGTCGTCGACCAGCTGGCAGGTCGCGCTCCAGTGGCTCAACCGCACGCCCTTCGGTACGACGGACCCGAAGTTCGGCCTCGACGTCGGCTTCTACGTCTTCTCGCTGCCCTTCTACCAGGGCGCGGCCGGGTTCGCGTCGGCGGTCGTCCTGATCTCCGGTCTCGCCGCCGTCGCGACGAGCTACCTCTACGGCGCGCTGCGCTTCACGGGGCGCGAGGTCCGCATCTCGAAGGTCGCGCGCATCCAGCTCGCCATCACCGCAGCCGTCTACCTGCTCCTCCAGGGCGTGAGCCTCTGGCTCGACCAGTACGCGACCCTCACGCAGGGCGCCAACAAGCTCCTCACCGGTGTCACCTACGCCGATGACGCCGCCGGCATCCCCGGCAAGCAGATCCTCGCGCTCGCCGCGGCGATTGTGGCCGTGCTCTTCATCGTGACGGCCATCATCGGCCGCTGGCGTCTGCCGGTCATCGGCACCGCGGCATTGATCATCGCGAGCATCATCGTGGGCGGCATCTACCCCTGGATCGTCCAGCGCTTCCAGGTCGAGCCTAGCGAGCGCACGGTCGAGGCGCCGTTCATCGAGAACAACATCGACGCGACCCGCGAGGCCTACGGGGTGGCCGATGTCGAAGAAGAGACTTACGACGCCCAGTCCGACGCCGAGGCCGGTGCACTCGCCGGCGATGCGGTGACGACCGCCAACATCCGCATCATCGACCCCGCTCTCGTCACCGACGCTTTCGCGCAGCTCCAGCAGTACCGCCAGTACTACAGCTTCCCCGAGCAGCTGTCGGTCGACCGGTACACGATCGACGGCAACACGCAAGACACCGTCATCGCGGTCCGCGAGCTGAACACCGATCAGCTCGGCGCATCGGCGACGCCCTACAACACGACCTTCGTCTACACGCACGGTTACGGCGTGGTCGCCGCCTACGGCAACCAGCGCTCCGCCGACGGTCAGCCCGTGTTCCTCGAGTCGGGCATTCCCGTGACGGGTGCGCTCGGCGACGCCGACGAGTACGAGCCGCGGATCTACTTCGGTCAGCAGTCGCCGGCGTACTCCATCGTCGGCGGCAACGGGGACAACGACATCGAGCTCGATTACCCGTCGGGCAGCAACGACAACGGGACGAACCAGACGACCACCTTCGACGGTGACGGCGGGCCGAAGCTCGACAACCCCTTCAAGAAGCTGATCTACGCGATCAAGTTCCAGTCCGAGCAGATCTTCCTGTCGGACGCCGTGAACAACGAATCGCAGATCCTCTACGACCGCGACCCGTCCGAGCGCGTCCAGAAGGTCGCCCCGTACCTGACCATCGACAGCGCGCCCTACCCGGCCGTGGTCGACGGCAAGGTCGTGTGGATCGTCGACGGCTACACGACGACGCGCGACTACCCGTACTCGAAGCCTCAGGCGCTCAGCGACGCGATCGCCGACACCTACACCGAGCGCCCGACGTACGCCTCGAACGAGATCAACTACATCCGCAACTCGGTGAAGGCCACGGTCGACGCCTACGACGGATCGGTGAACCTCTACGCCTGGGACACCGAAGACCCGATGCTCCAGACCTGGCAGAAGATCTTCCCCTCGACGCTGACGCCGCTGGCCGACATGTCCGTCGATCTGATGCAGCACGTCCGCTACCCGCAGGACATGTTCAAGGTGCAGCGCGCCATCCTCGGCACGTATCACGTCACCGACTCCGACTCGTTCTACTCGAGCGACGACGCGTGGGTCACGCCGAACGAGCCGACGAGCACCGCGACGACGCCGCCCCTGCAGCCGCCGTACTACCTGACGCTGCAGCTGCCCGATCAAGATCCGGCCTTCTCGATCTACTCGACGTACATCCCCCAGCAGTCGGGTGAGAACGCCCGGAACGTCCTGACCGGGTATCTCGCGGCGAACGCCGATGCGGGGTCGACACCGGGGGAGGTCGCCGACAGCTACGGCGATCTGACCCTGCTGACCCTCCCGCGAACGGACACCCTCCCCGGCCCGGGGCAGGTGCAGAACAACTTCAACACGGACACCGCCGTGGCGAACCAGCTGGCTCTGCTCACCCGCGGTGACACGAGCGTCGTCCGAGGCAACCTGCTCACGCTCCCCGTGGGCGGCGGTCTCCTGTACGTTCAGCCGATCTACGTGAAGTCGACGTCGGAGACCTCGTACCCCGTGCTGCAGCGGATCCTGGTCTCGTTCGGTGACCAGATCGCCTTCGAGGACACCCTCGACGGCGCCTTGGACGAGCTGTTCGGCGGGAACTCCGGTGCGACAGCCGGTGACAACGGCGTGCCGACGACCGACCCGGCGGCCGACGACGGTGCGACCGACGACGGCGCGACCGATGGTGGTGACACGGGCGGCGACACCGAGACCCCGGCTCCGACCACGGCTCCTGACGCCGGCTCGGGAACGGACAACCCGGCGCTCGACCAGGCTCTGGCCGACGCGCAGTCCGCTCTCGACGACCGGGCCGCGGCGTACGCCGACAACGACCTCGTCGCGGCGGCGGAGGCGGACGCCCGTCTGCAGACCGCCCTCGAGGACGCGGTCGCAGCGAGCGGCGAATAGCACTCGCACCATCGATCGATGAGACCCCCTCCGGTGCTTCCGGAGGGGGTCTCGTCGTCTCCCGGAGGCCTGGACCGGTCGCGATTGGACGGACTGCGAAACGCGTGCTAGTGTTTCTTCTTGTGCCGCGGGGTGGAGCAGTTCGGTAGCTCGCTGGGCTCATAACCCAGAGGTCGTAGGTTCAAATCCTGCCCCCGCAACAGAAGAAAGAAAAGCCCTGGTCATCGACCAGGGCTTTTCTCGTTTCCCGCCATGCGTGTCTCGTCTCTCGAGGTTCCGCACTCGTCACTGCGCATGTCATTCTGACCTCATGCCGAACCTCCGAGTCGTCGTCGCTCCCGATTCGTTCAAGGGGTCGGCCGGCGCAGCCGTCATCGCCTCCGCCGTGGCGCGGGGCTGGCTCCGGGTCCGCCCGGACGACGTGCTCATCGAGGCGCCTCTGGCCGATGGGGGCGAGGGAACGCTCGATGCCTTCGAGGCGGCCGTCCCCGGGTCCGTCCGCCGTGAGACCGATGTGCCCGGCCCTGACGACCGGATCGTGCGGGCGCCCTGGCTCCTGCTGCCCGACGGTACGGCGGTCGTCGAGCTGGCGGCGGCCAGCGGGCTCGTCCTCCTGGAGGCGCCTCGTCCCTACGACGCGCATACGCGCGGGCTCGGGCGGGTCATCGTCGCGGCACTGGACGCGGGGGCCACGAGAGTGGTCATCGGTCTCGGGGGCAGCGCTTCCACCGACGGCGGCGCGGGGCTGCTCGTCGAACTGGGGGCGCGCCTCCTCGACTCCGTCGGAGACGCCGTGCCCGACGGCGCCCACGGGCTCACGGCCGCGGTCCGCATCGATCTGAGCGGGCTCCGAGCGCTGCCGCCCCGAGGGGTCACGGTGCTCGCGGACGTCCGCAACCCGCTCGTCGGGCCACGGGGCGCCGCCGCCGTGTACGGGCCGCAGAAGGGCGCCACGGGCGACGACGTGCTCGCACTCGACGAGGGGCTGCGTCGCTTCGCCCAGCTCGTCGACGTCGATCCCGAGACCCCGGGGGCCGGGGCGGCGGGCGGGACGGGCTTCGGTCTGCTGGTCTGGGGGGCCGCGCTCGTCCCGGGAGCCGAGGTCGTGGCTGACCTCGTGGACCTCCCGTCGCTCATGACCCGCGCCGATGTCGTCGTCACGGGCGAGGGGCGCCTCGACGAGCAGACCGCCGAGGGCAAGGTGGTCTCGGTCGTCGCATCGATCGCGGGGCGGGCCGACGTCCCGGTGCTCGTCGTGGCGGGCTCGATCGCCGACGGCGTCGCCGATCAGTCGGCCGCCATCGCCCTGTCCGAGCTCGCAGGAGGCGCGGAGGAGTCCATCGCCCATCCCGAGCTCTGGGCCGAGCGGGCCGGTGCCGCCCTGGCGGTGCACATGATCACCCGAGGAGTGCGGGGCGAGCTGTCGTCAGAGGCGGAGCGCGGCGAGGCGGCGGGTGGCCTCGTCGATGACCTCGGCTCGCTTGCAGAACGCGAAGCGGACGAGTGACGAGTACTCGTCCGCCAGGGCGGGGTGGCAGAAGGCGCTGACCGGCACGCCGACCACGCCCGCGATGCCGGGCAGCGCCCGGCAGAACGACGCTGCGTCGTCGAAGCCCAGCGGGGCGGCGTCGGCGACGACGAAGTACGAGCCCTGCGAGGGGGAGACCTCGAAGCCCGCCGTCGAGAGTCCGCCGGCGAGGAGGTCGCGCTTGTGCTGCAGATCGCCGGCGAGCCGGTCGAAGTGGTCGCGGGGGAGTCGCAGCCCGGCGGCGATCGCGGGCTGGAAGACGGAGCCGTTGACGAAGGTCAGGAACTGCTTGACGCTCATCACCTGGGAGACGAGTTCGGCGGGCCCGGACAACCAGCCGATCTTCCATCCCGTCGCGTTGAAGGTCTTGCCGCCGCTCGAGATCGTGAGCGTGCGTTCGGCCGCACCGGGGAGGGTCGAGATGGGCACGTGAGGGACATCGTCGAAGACGAGGTGCTCGTACACCTCGTCGGTCACGATGATCGCGTCGAACTCGTGGGCGAGGGCGACCACGGCCCGACGCGTCTGGTCGTCGAGCAGGGTGCCGGTGGGGTTGTGGGGGTCGTTGACGATCACGAGGCGGGTCCGCGGCGAGAACGCCGCCCGCAGTTCGAGGGGGTCGACCCGGAAGTCGGGACCCCGCAGCGGGACCGTGCGGTGCCTGCCGCCGGCGAGTCCGATCACCGCGCCGTAGGCGTCGTAGAACGGCTCGAGGGTGACGACCTCGTCGCCCGCGTCGACGAGGGCGAGCACCGTCGCGGCCAGCGCCTCGGTCGCGCCGGCGGTCACGAGGATCTCGCGCTCCGGGTCGAGGTCGATTCCGTAGAAGCGCGACTGGTGCTCGGCCACCGCCTCGAGCAGGGTCGGCATGCCGCGGCCCGGCGGGTACTGGTTCAGTCCACCCGCCAGGGCGTCCCTCGCGGCGGTGAGCACCGCCTCCGGAGGGTCCTCGTCGGGGAAGCCCTGTCCGAGGTTGACGGCGCCGGTGGACGCGGCCAGTGCGGACATCTCGGCGAAGATCGTGGGCGACAGTCGGCCCGCATCGTCGAGGAGCATGGCGCCGCGGGCCGTCCGCTGCCACGGTGTCGGTGAGGTCATGGTCCCTCACCGTAGCCCTCGGCGTGCTGCATGACGGGGCGGCGACCGGGAGTCGGATCCAGGCGTCGCTTATCGGGCGTGCAGCCCGCGCACAGGTTCGCCGAATGCTCTGCACAGGTGGACGGACCAGGCTGATGACGCTTGAAAGGAGCATCCGCTGATGAACGAGAACCCCCGGGGCGCAGACGACGCCGACGACACGACGCGTGGACCCCACGACGGCGAGGCGGCCCGAGACGACTCGACGGGCCGCGACGGCTCGACCGCCGGCGGTGACGAGGTGACGTACGGGGCCCCTCGGCTCCCCGACGGCGGCGCAGCCCCCGACGGAGACCCGGCACCTGGCGGCTACTCGGCGCCCGGCAGCTACTCGGCGCCCGGCAGCTACTCGGCACCGGGCAGCTACGCCGCGCCCGGCAGCTACTCGGCGCCCGGCTACCCTGAGCAGTCCTACGGCGGTCAGTCGCCCTACGGTGGTCAATCGCCCTACGGTGCCCAGCAGCCCACTCCGGGCCAGCAGGGTCACGGATCACCCCAGGCCTACGGGGCCCAGCAGGCCTACGGGGCCCAGCAGAACGACGGGAATCAGCACGGCTACGCCGGTCAGGCCGGCTACGCGCAGGGCGGCTACGCGCAGGCCGGTGCCGACGGCACCCCCACGCAGCAGTACGGGCACCACGGTGCGTACGCCGCGCAGAACCCCTACGACACGAGCACCTGGCAGGCGCCGGCACCCGCGCAGAAGACGAAGCGGAACCGCGGGGTCGGCGTGCTGGCGGCGACGCTGGCCGTCGGACTCGTCGCGGGCGGTGCCCTGGGCGGGGTGATCGGCGGATCCGTGGCCGATGGAGGCGCGGGCACGTCGACCGCGGCCGGACCCTCTCGGGATCTGACCGTCAACGACTACGACGACGCCACCGTGGTGACGGCCGTCGCGGCGAAGGCCACGAAGTCGGTCGTGACGATCAACGTCGCGTCGGGCTCCTCCGGCGGAACGGGTTCGGGGGTCATCCTCTCCGACGACGGGTACATCGTGACCAACACGCACGTCGTCACCCTCGACGGGGCGAGCGCGTCCGGCTCCGTCAGCGTGACGATGAGCGACGGCAGCATCCTGCCGGCCGAGGTCGTCGGGCTCGATCCCGTCGTCGACCTCGCCGTCCTGAAGGTCGACGCGACCGGTCTGACCCCCATCGAGTTCGCGGACTCCTCGAAGCTCAACGTCGGCGACACCGCCGTCGCGATCGGTGCGCCCCTCGGGCTCTCGAACACGGTCACCGACGGCATCGTCTCGACGCTCAACCGCAGCATCACGGTGCAGTCGTCCGCGGCTCCGTCCGACGGGTCCGACCAGGGCGACTCGAACGACAACAACGGCCAGGGCCCGTTCTCGTTCAACAACGGCGACGGTGCGCAGCAGGCTCCGGCCAGCAGCGTCATCTCGCTGCCGGTCATCCAGACGGACGCCTCGATCAACCCCGGCAACTCGGGCGGTGCGCTCCTCGACTCCGACGGCGAACTGATCGGGCTGAACGTCGCCATCGCGAGCTCTGGCGAGTCCTCCGGCAGCATCGGCGTCGGATTCTCGATCCCGTCGAATCTCGTGAAGCGCGTGGCGGGTGAGATCCGCGACTCCGGTTCCGCCTCGCACGGTCTGCTCGGCGCCAGCGTCGACGACGCGACGAGCGACTCGGCCGCCACGCAGGTCGGGGCCCTCATCGTCCAGATCAGCCAAGGAGGCGCGGCCCAGTCTGCCGGGCTCCGTCAAGGCGACGTCGTGACCGAGTTCAACGGCGTCCCGATCAGCGACCGCACCGATCTGACCGCGCAGGTGCGATTCCTGGCAGGGGGCAGCGACGCCGAGCTGACCTACGTCCGAGACGGGCAGGAGGGCACCGCGAAGGTGTCCCTCGACACTCTCACCACCTAGCAGCAGGGGGTCTCCTCCTGAGGGCGGGTCGTGGCGAGTGTCGCCGCGGCCCGCCCATCGCTGTTGATAGGCTCGCTGTCGATCGTCGGGGCATCCGACACGACCCACCGCGCCCCGTGCGCCGCGAGAACCCGAGGCCCGACCGACATGACACCGCTCGAGACTCCTCTGCCGGGTGTCTCGTACGTCATGCCCGTGCTGAACGAGGAGCGCGACATCCGCTCCGCCGTCGAGAGTCTCGTCGCGCAGGACTACCAGGGCCCCTTCGAGATCCTCCTGGCCCTCGGGCCGAGCGTCGACCGGACGAACGACGTCGTGGCCGAGATGTCGGCGGCCGACCCCCGCATCCGCAGTCTGGCCAACCCGGTCGGCTCGACGCCGGCCGGTCTGAACGTGGCGATCCGTGCCTCCGTCCATCCGGTGACCGTCCGCGTCGACGCGCATTCGGTGCTGCCGACCGACTACACCCGTCTCGCCGTCGCGGCCCTGCAGCGCAGCGGCGCCGACAACGTGGGCGGGATCATGAAGGCCGAGGGGCGCACCCCCTTCGAGAAGGCGGTGGCGCGGGCGTACGGCAGCCGCGTCGGGCTCGGAGGCACGCCCCACCATGTCGGGGGAGTCGAGGGGCCGACCGAGACCGCGTACCTCGGGGTGTTCCTGCGCTCGCGCCTGATCGAGGTGGGGCTCTTCGACGAGGGCATCAAGCGCGGTCAGGACTGGGAGCTCAACCGCAGGTTGCGCGTGACCGGCGGCACCGTCTGGTTCACCCCCGACCTCGTGGTCACCTACCGACCGCGTCCGAGCATCCGGAAGCTCGTCCGCCAGTTCGTCGCCACCGGTCTCTGGCGCGGCGAACTGGCGCGCCGGTTCCCCAAGGCCAACACCGTCCGCTATCTGGTGCCGCCGGTGATGGTGATCAGCGTGCTGCTCGGTCTGCTGCTCGGTCTCGTGGGTCTCGCGGCCGCGGTCGTGGGCAGTCCTCTCGCCTGGGCATCCCTCGGCCTCGCGGCACCCGGCGTCTACCTGCTGTTCGTCGTCGCCGCCGCCCTGCTGGCGGCGCGAGGCGAGAGCGTGCGGACCAGGTTGTGGTTTCTCGTAGTCTTGCCTTCCATCCACTTCGGCTGGGGCTTCGGATTCGTCTTCGGTTTCTCGAGCCTGACGAAGAACATCACCGCACACACCGGAAGATAGGCGATCCGATGACCGCCCCGCCCACGAGACCCTCGTCGATCGCCGAACTGCGTCGGGTCGCCCAGCCGCCCGAGGTCCGCAGCAGGGCGAACGCCGAGCACTGGACGGCGTCGCTCTACCTCCGCGACCTGTCGCCGTACCTCACCTGGATGCTGCTCAAGACGAGCGTCACGGCGAACGGCGTCACCGGGCTCATGATCCTCACCGGGTGGGCCACCGCCGCCGCCCTCCTCGTCCCCGGGGTCGGGGGCGCCGCTCTGGCGCTCGTGCTCGGGCAGCTGCAGATGCTGATCGACTGCAGCGACGGCGAGGTCGCCCGCTGGCGGCGGACCAGCTCGCCCGCGGGTGTGTTCCTCGACAAGGTGGGCCATTACTCCACCGAGGCCCTCATCCCCGTCGCCCTCGGCATCCGCGCGGCCGGGTACCCCTTCGACGCTCCCGGCGACTACCTGTGGACCACGCTCGGCTTCGCTCTGGCCCTCGTCATCGTGCTGAACAAGGCGCTGAACGACATGGTGCACGTCGCACGGGCCCACGCCGGCCTGACCCGACTCGAAGACAAACGGGGTGGGGTGAGCGCGCCCAGCAGCCGCCTCCTCTCGCGCCTGCGCGGCGCCGCCCGCTTCCTGCCGTTCCATCGTCTGTACCACTCCGTCGAGCTGACCATCCTCGCCTTCGCGGTGTCACTCGTCGGATTGGTCGTCGGCCAGCCGATCGCCGACCGTGTGCTCCTCTCGGTGCTCGTGCCGCTGGCTCTGCTCGCCCTCGTCGGGCACTTCGTCGCGATCATGGCGTCGAAGCGGGTGCGCTCCTGACCGGGTCCGGGCTGCCGCGCATCGGGGTCGTCAGCCTCACGCAGGGGAGGCGCCCGGCCGAGCTCGAGGCGGGTCTGGCGAGTCTGCTCGCTCAGGAGGGCGTCGAGCTCGACATCGTCTGCGTCGGCAACGGGAGCGGCCCCGGCGATGTCCCGTCGGGCGTGCGCACCCTCGAGCTGGGCGACAACGTGGGCATCCCCGCGGGTCGGAACCGCGGCGCCGATGTCGTGACCGGCGAGTACGTGTTCTTCCTCGACGACGACGCGTCGTTGCCGTCGACCCGCTTCCTGGCCGACGCGGTCGCGATCCTCGAAAGTGATCGGGGCATCGGCCTGCTGCAGCCCCGGGTGATGGACGCCCAGGGGGCGGCCAACCCCCGCCGGTGGATCCCGCGACTGCGGAAGGGCGATCCCCGCACCTCGGGCGACGTCTTCTCGGTCTGGGAGGGCGCGACGCTCCTGCCCCGCGACGTCTTCGACGCCTGCGACGGATGGGGAGAGCCCTACTTCTACGCGCACGAGGGCATCGAGCTCGCCTGGAGGGTCTGGGCCCAGGGGCGCCGAGCGCACTACGAGGGTGGTCTCGTTGCCCATCACCCCGCCATCGACCCGACCCGTCATGGCGAGTACTACCGTCTGAACGCCCGCAACCGGGTCTGGCTCGCCAAGCGCAACCTGCCGTGGCCCCTCGTCCCCGTCTACGTGGCGTCGTGGACGGCCGTCCAGCTGCTGCGCTGGGGACGGACGCCGTCGAAGCTGAGGCCGTGGTTCGCCGGCTGGGCCGAGGGATGGCGCAGCCGCCCCGGCGGCCGTCGGTCCATCGGTTGGGTAACGGTCGGGCGCATGACGAGGGCTGGTCGACCGCCGGTCATCTAGCCTGGAACGATGGCGGAGGCGTTCCGCCGTCGCCCCTCGAACGGAGATCGACCCTGTGGCATTGACCCGTGACCTCACGCTCGCCTGGAGTCTCGTCGGTCGACTCGCGAAGTCCCGTCGCAGCCGCCGAGCACTCGACCGGACCGACGCAGCAGGGCGGGCCCCGCTCGACGGCACGGTGCGGGTGGCCGTCTACTTCGCCGACACGTCCGTGAACATGTACCAGATCCGCCAGTGGTACGGCCCCCTGGCGCGTCTGAACGAGCGCTATCCCGTCGCCATCGTGGCGCGGTCTCCCGGTGCCACGGTCGAGCTGCTCGCCGAGTCGCCGGTGCCCGTGGTCTACGCCCGTCAGGTCGCCGACCTCGAGACGTTCGTCGCCTCCCAGCCCCTCGCGCTCACGCTCTACGTGAACCAGAACGCGAAGAACTTCCAGATGATGCGCTACGGCCGCATGTGGCACGTCTTCGTGAATCACGGCGAGAGCGACAAGATGTACATGACGACGAACCAGTTCAAGGCCTACGACTACGCCTTCGTCGCCGGCGACGCCGCACTCGACCGGCTCTCCGCCAAACTCTGGGACTACGACCTCGAGAAGCGCGCCGTGCCGATCGGCCGCCCCCAGGCCGACCACGTGGCCGGTGTCGTGCCGTTCGAGGCCGACGGCAAGACCGTCGTGCTGTACGCCCCGACCTGGGAGGGCGATCGGTCGTCGGCCGCTTACGGCTCGATCGCATCGCACGGCGTGGCCCTCGTGTCGGCGCTGATCTCGACCGGCCGTCATCGGATCGTCTACCGACCGCACCCTCGGAGCGGAGTGGTCGACCGCGACTACCGGCGGGCGCACGAGACCATCGTGAAGGCGATCGCCGCCGCGAACCTCGCCGATCCATCGGCGCAGCACGTCTACGATTCGGGGTCCGAGCTCGGCTGGCAGCTCGTCGTGGCCGACGTCGCCATCACCGACATCTCGGCCATGGTGTACGACCGGCTGGCGACCGGCAAGCCCCTCGTCGTGACGCGCCCCGTGTCGCCCGAGGCGGACGTCGACGAGCGAGGGTATCTCGGCGATGCGGAATGGCTCACGGCGGCCGGTGCCGGCGATGTCGCCGAGCTCGTCGATCGCGTGCAGGCGGATCCGGAGGCGCGGGGCAGGCTGGACCACTGGGTCACGCATCACTTCGGTGACACGACGCCCGGCATGGCGACGCAGCGATTCGAGGCCGCGGTCGCCCGCCTCGTCGCGCTGCGGGACGAGTACGCGGCGACGCATCCCGTCGACGCCGACTCCGTCCGCCCCGCGCAGGACGACTCTGACGGCGACATCGACTCCTGATCACGGGAACGAGTCGCCAGGCACCAGGCGCCTGTGGATGAATGCGTGATGTATTCAGCATCTGGATAGAGATCGCTGCATCGCGTATCCATGAGGTATGCCTGAGCCGACGTCGACCGCCGCCCGCATCTTCGGAGACCGAGTCCGGGAGGAACGCCAGAGGCTGGGGCTCACTCAGGACGAGTTGGCGCACCTGGCGGGAATGAACGTCTCGAACTACGGCAAGATCGAGCGCGGGATCGGCAACCCCGTGCTCCACACGATCGTGAGACTGGCCGTCGTGGTCGGTGTCGACCCTTCGGTGCTGGTCACCGGGATGACCGCGGAGCACCTCCCGCCCGTGCTCGAGACCTTCACGGCTGCCGACTACGTGAAGGAGCGCACCGCGCGGCGGACGAGCTGAACCCGGGGTCGGCGATCAGAAGCTGAACCGCCAGAGGAACTCCTCTCGCGTCGGCCGGAACCAGCGGACCACCGCGATGGAGTTCTGCGTGAGCTCGGAGGCGATGACGCTGACCGACAGGGCGTCGCCGGGGTCGAGCCTGTTCGTGGCGACGGGGACGAGCAACCCGCACCCGAGGAGGGTGACCCTGATGCCGAGGACGGGCTCGTCCGCCACATTGACCAGACGATGGACCCTGGGGGCCTTCGACCGATCGACGTGGAAGGGGACTGCGTAGGCGGTGGCTGTACTGGTCATGGCCCCACGGTAAGGAGCGCGACCGACGTCAGCCCCTCCAGCCTGTGGACGGCGTCCTCCTGTGGAGGGTCGCGATGGGCCAGCGGCGAGATGACGGGAGCGGACGGCCCCGGGGGTCTCAGGCGTCGAGGTCTGCTGCGAAGAACTGCGGTGCGGGGCCGAAGGCGTCGCGCGCGCTCATCACGACCTTCCGTCCGAGGAGGTGGTTGCCCGTGCCGCCCACCACGGCGCCGATGCCGAACGGGACGGCCCGCCCGATCACCGTGGCGGTCTGCGATGCGGCGAACCGACGGACGAACGACTTGCGGACCGAGTCGGTGAGACCGCTGATGGCGGCCTTGGGCAGCTTCTGCGTGACGAGCTCGCCCCAGAAGGCGGATCGCGCCGGCGCCGTCCCGAGGGCCTCGCCGGCGAACTGACGGACCAGGCTCGCCCCGGGAGCCCCCATCATCATCGCCATGACGAGGGCACGGGCTCGGTCGGGATCGGTGATGGCGATGCCGTGCACCTCGGTGACCGACTGGGCGAAGAGGGCGCTGGCTTCGAGGAACCCCGCGGTCTCGACACCCGACAACGCCAACGAGACGCCCCAACCGACACCCGGGATGACGGCGCTCGCGCCCACCGCGGCGCCACCGGTCGTGACGGCGGTCAGGTACTCGCGCTCGAGGATCCGGATGAGCTTCTCGGGGGTCGCCTTCTTGTGACGACGACGCAGTGTCCGGACGTGCCGTACGACGACGGGTCGCTGGATGGCCAGGAGACGATCGAGGCGCTGGAGCCACGGCGACTCGGCGAACACCTCGCCGGATTCGTCACGACCCGACTCGACCTCCGTCCCCTGGGCGGGGACGACGGGGACGACGGGGGTCACGGGGGACGAGGGATCGTGCTTCGGGCGCATCGCTCGACCTTACGCCGCGGGCCGGGGAGGATGATCCGAGTTGTAGCGGGACAGTGCTTCGGCGAGTGGGCCGTCGAAGACCAGTGCGCCCTTGTCGAGATACAGCCCGCGGGTGCAGAACCGCGTGAGGTCGCGCTCGTTGTGCGAGACGAGGAAGAGCGTCCGCCCGGCGGCCAGCATCTCCTCGATGCGGCGGTAGCACTTCTCGCGGAAGGCCTTGTCTCCGACGGCGAGCACCTCGTCGACGAGGATGACGGGCTCCTCGAGTCGGGAGATGACCGCGAAGGCGATGCGTACCTTCATGCCGCTCGACAGGTGCTTGTAGGGCGTGTCGACGAAGGCGGCGATCTCGGCGAAGTCGATGATCTCGTCGAACCGCGCGTCGATCTCCGCACGTGTCATGCCGTGCAGCCCGGCCGTCAGGTAGACGTTGTCGCGCACCGTCAGGTCGGCGACGAAGCCTCCGGTGATCTCGATCAGGGGTGCGACCCCGCCCTCGACCGCGACCGTCCCCGTGTCGGGCAGGATGACTTCGGCGACCAGCTTCAGGAGGGTCGACTTGCCTTGGCCGTTCCGGCCCACGACACCGATGGCCTCGCCGGCGTGCACGTCGAAGGAGACGTCTCTCAGAGCCCAGAACTCGCCGGGACGGGAGCGGCGGCTGCTGTCGGCGAACAGGTCCTTGAAGGAGCGACGACCGCGGCGGTTGCGCCGGAATCGTATTCCGACTCCCTCGACGCGGATGACGGGATCGCCGGGCTGTCGAGTCGCGCTGGGGGCGGGCATGTCAGATCTCCTTCAGGACTGCGCGCTCGCTCGCCCGGAAGACGACCAGGCCGATGCCGAGGATGAGGATGCTCATGCCGGCCCCGACGAGCACCTCGAGCAGGTCCAGCTGGTCGGGGAAGAACGCCGCGCGGTACAAGCCGAATATGCCGCTCAGCGGGTTGAAGGCCGCGAGGAGGTGGAGGCTCTCGGGGAGGTTCTGAGTCCCGTAGATGATCGGCGAGGCGTAGAAGAGGAACCGGAGTGCGAGTTTCGTGGCCCTCTCGAGATCGCGGAAGAAGACCACGAGCGGGGCGACGATGAGGCCGACACCGGTGACCAGGATCGCCTGCATCACGATGGCCAGGGGGAAGTAGACCACCTGCCAGTGCAGCTCGGCCTTGGCCACGATGGCGAACAGCGCGAGGACCGGCAGGCTCAGGAGGAACTCGATGCCCTTGGAGGCGACGAGCCTGTTCACCCAGATGGTGCGAGGGATCTTGGTCGATCGGACGAGCTTGGACTCGCGGATGAACGCCCTCGTGCTGTCGGAGACCGCTCCGTTGAACCACATCCAGGCCAGGAGTCCGCTGAGCAGGAAGACGATGTAGGGGTCTTCTCCGACGTCGCGCTCGAAGACGACCGTGAAGACGAAGAAGTAGATGCCGGCCATGACCAGCGGATCGAGGATCGACCAGATGTAACCGAGAGCCGAGGTGGAGTAGCGGACACGGAGGTCGCGGGTGGTCAAGAGCCACAACGTCTGCCGGTACCGCGTGAAGGCGCTGCGCGGCGGACGTTCGATCATGGCTTGGCTCACGGGTGTCCTTCGTCGATCAGGACACCGACCTCAGACCTGCGTCGATCAGACGAAGAGGTTCGCGCGCTCCAGGTCTTCGGCGAAGTCGACCTCGACGGCGTAGAGGTCGGAGATGTCCACGGGCTCAAAGAGTAGCCCGTCCTGCTCGATCGCCAGTTCGATGCCACGCTCGAAGTAGTCCTGGTTGTCGACCTTGTTCAGCTGACGCATCAGGACGGCCTTGTCGGCGCGGGAGACGTAGTTGATCCCGACTGCCTCGCCGAGACCGCCGACGACCTGCTTGGAGAGCTGGGCGATGAAGCCCTCGGCGTCGGTCGTGTACTTGACCTCCTCGTCGGAGACCTTCGAGGTGTTGACGGTGACGAACGACTGATCGGCGCGGACCTGGCGTGCGGCGCGGCGGAGCGCCTCGGGGTCGAAGACGACGTCGCCGTTCATCCAGAGGACACCGCCGGAGGCGCTGGCCCGGAGGGCGCGCAGCAGGCTCTTGGACGTGTTGGTCTGGTCGTACTGCTCGTTGTAGACGAACGCGGCCGAGGGGAACGCCTCGACGATGTGCTCGAACTTGTAGCCGACGACGACGGTGATCCGTGCTTCGGGGCCGAAGGCCTCGTGGATGTTGTCGAACTGCTGACGCATGATGGTGCGGCCGTCGTTGAGTTCCGTGAGCGCCTTGGGCAGCGAACGGCCGAGGCGGCTTCCGAGGCCGGCGGCCAGGATGACGACCTGCTGGGGTGCTGTCGAGTCGGTTCTGCTCACGTCTTGTCTCCTCACAGGGGCGAGGTCGGGCGAGCCGACTCTCTGGGTGACCCGGCGGAGGATCCCGGCCGTCTCTGGCTCGGGTCCGTCTCGTGTTCGAGCGGTGTTCACCGCGGGGTCTCGATCTGGACACGTCGTTGTGCCTGGGGAGTCTATCGCGGGGGGCGCTTCTGGCGGTAGTGTCCGCACCCTCTTCGTTTCCCATTCGTGATGCGCCCCGGTAGGCCGTGCCGGTCCACGCGCGTTGGTACGGTTGACCGATGGCTGTGACGACGGACGACGAACAGGGCGACGAGCGCGCCGACGACTCGCCCCGTTCGGGCGACTCGGACGACGGCCGGACGGACACCACGACGGGGACTGCGATTCAGGGGGACGACATGGACGGCGACGGCATCGAGACCGGCCGCGGGGGCGACGAAGCGGTGGCGCCGACGCCGACCGTCCGATCAGGTGGTCGTGCTCCGCGTCGCCCCGCGACGCCACGCTCTGCGGCCGATCGCTCCGCCGCCGCGAAGAAGGCGGCCGCGACCCGGGCCGCGAACGCCCGCGCACGGGCCGCCGAGGCGGCCGCCCGCGCGGCCGCCGAGGAGCTCGCCGCACGCGAGGCTGCAGCCGTTCAGGCGCAGGAGGACGCGACCACCGTCGCGGACGACGACGTCGCCGGTGATGAGGCTGAGCTCGTCGCCGAGACGGACGAGACCCTGGAGGCCGACAAGGCCACCGACACCGACCAGGACACCGACACCGACGAGGCCACGGACACCGTGGAGGCCACGGACACCGTGGAGGCCGTCGAGTCCGACGAGACCGTGGAGTCCTCCGAAGGCGACGAGACGACCGCGGTGCGGGCTGACGCCGACGCAGTCGTCGGCACTCGAGACGAGGCGACCGGGCCCGAGCCCGTCGTCGGCACCCGAGACGAGGCGACCGGGTCCGAGTCCGACGTCGAGAAGGTCGTCGCCGTCGACGGGACCGATGCGCAGGAGGCTCCCGTCGTCGACGAGGCGACCCGCGCCTCCTCGGAGGCCGTCGAGGCGCCGGTCGTCCTGTCCATCTCGGGTCTCGTGAAGCGCTACGGCGCCACGACCGCCGTCGACGGCATCGATCTCGAGGTGAGAGCGGGCTCGTTCTACGGCATCGTCGGCCCGAACGGTGCCGGCAAGACCACGACCCTGTCGATCGTCACCGGTCTGCTGCGCCCCGACGAGGGCAGCGTCAGCGTGCTCGGCAGCGACGTCTGGTCCGATCCGGCCGCAGCGAAGCGCGCCCTCGGCGTGCTGCCCGACAGGCTCCGACTCTTCGACCGTCTGACGGGGGCTCAGCTCCTCTACTACTCGGCGACTCTGCGGGGGCTCGACGGATCGACGGCGCGCAAGCGCACATCGGACCTCGCAACGGCCTTCGGCCTGCAGGACGCACTCGGACGGCTCGTCAGCGACTACTCGGTCGGCATGACGAAGAAGCTCGCCATCGCGGCCGCCATCATCCATTCGCCGCGGGTGCTCGTCCTGGACGAGCCCTTCGAGTCGGTCGACCCGGTGTCGGCGCAGACCGTGACCGACGTGCTGCAGCGCTACGTGGCGGGCGGGGGCACCGTCGTCCTGTCGAGCCACAGCATGGATCTCGTCGAGCGCATCTGCGACAGCGTCGCCGTCATCGTCGACGGTCACGTGCTGGCCAGCGGGACGGTCGACGAGGTCCGTGCCGGGCGCTCACTCGAGCAGACGTTCGTCGAACTGGCAGGCGGTCGGGCCGTCACGGAGGGCATGGAATGGTTGCAGAGCTTCTCCGACTGAGGCTCCAGACGATCGCCAACACGGTGCGCTTCGGTCCGCGTGCGCTGCTCGCCGCCGTCGTCTCGGTCCTCGTCGTCCTCCTCTCGTCCTCCGCGCTCTCGGCTCTGGCCGGCGGGCTCCGCGGTTCGTCGCTCGACGACGTCCGGGCCCTCGTCGTCGGTGGGGGCTCGCTGCTCCTGCTGGGTTACTTCGTGGTGCCGTTCGCACGGGTGCGCCCGCCCTGGGCGGATCCGCGCCGGCTCGCGCTCGTCGGCACGCCTGAGCCGGCCGCCGCCGCAGGGCTGGCACTCGGTGCCCTCATCGGGCTCCCCGCCTTCGCGCTCGTCGTGCTGTCGCCCGGGTACGTCCGTGCCTGGGAGGGCACCGGGGCGTCGGCGTCCGTCGCCGTGGTGGCCGCCGTCGCCGCGGGTGCGACGGCCTTCCTGCTATCGCTGGTCTCGTCCACTCTCAACACCGTCGTGCTCACCTCGCGCCGGTCGCGGCAGTTCCTCCTGGGCGGGGGAGTCCTCGTGGCTCTGCTCGTCGTGCCGTTGATCGTCGATCTGGTCCGCGCCTCCTGGACGGGCTCCGCGCCCACCGGCGTGCTGGCCGGGATCCTCGCCTGGACGCCGTTCGGAGCGGCCCTCGCGCTGCCCGGGCACGCCGCCGAGGGCGACACGGCACGGGTCGTGCTCGATGCGCTCATCGCGGCGGCCTCGCTGGTGGGGCTCTGGTGGGCCTGGCGCGCGCTCGTCGCCCGAGCGTTCGTCGATCGGCCCGAACCCGAGCTCGACGACGACACGAGCGGTCTCGGATGGTTCGAGTTCGTGCCGGCCACGCCGATCGGCGCGGTGGCCGCCCGGAGCCTGACGTACTGGATGCGCGACGCGCGTTACCGGATGTCCCTCGTCGTCATCCCGATCATCCCTCTGCTCGTGATCCCGCTGGGCATCGCGGGCGTGAGCTGGAACTGGCTGGCGCTCGTCCCGGTGCCGCTGATGTGCCTGATCGTCGGGTTCCTGCCGCACAACGACGTCGCCTACGACAGCACGGCGCTGTGGCTGCACGTGGCCGCCGACACGAAGGGGTCGTCCGACCGGATCGGTCGACTCGCGCCGCCCCTCCTCATCGGCATCCCTCTCGTCGTCATCGGCTCCGCCGTCGCGGTCTGGGCCTTCGGCGACTGGCGCGCCCTCTGGTCGGAGATCGGGATCGGGTCCGCCCTGCTGCTCAGCGGACTCGGCCTCTCCAGCGTCATGTCGGCGGCCATGCCCTACGCGACCGTGCGTCCGCACGACGATCCGTTCCAGCAGCCCCAGTCGAGCGGCTCGTCGTCGGTGCTCGCCCAGACGCTGATGATCGGCGGGGCGCTCGTCTCGGCCGTCCCCGCGCTCTGCTTCGCGGCCCTCGACCTCTTCGGCGGCGACACGTCGGCGGGTCCGTGGTCGATGGTGTCCGGTATCGCGGTGGGTCTGGTCGTGCTGATCGTCGGGGTCGTCGTCGGCTCCCGCGTGTTCACGAGGCGCGCGCCCGAGCTGCTGGCCTCCGCTCTCCGCAGCTGACGGCGCGATCCGAGGGACAGCCCCTCGACGCGGGTACGGCCCGGCGTCGTACCATGGTCGGCATGAGCAACACGGAAACCGGCGGTGGCCTCGATGTCCTCGATCGCGAGCTCGAGAAGCTCCTCAACGAGGAGAACATCGACCCGGGCGATCACGAGCGCTTCTCGCACTACGTCAAGAAGGACAAGATCATGGAGTCCGCCTTGAGCGGCAAGCCCGTCAAGGCGCTCTGCGGCAAGAAGTGGACCCCGGGTCGCGACCCGGAGAAGTTCCCGGTCTGCCCGACGTGCCGCGACATCTACGAGAAGATGACGAAAGAGTAGAACCGCGCACCACCTGATCGTGGCGCCCGGGCACCCCTCGCCCGATCAGGCGTAGACGGTCGGGATGACGGGTTCGCCGCGACCGAGGCGGAATGCGCCGGCAGGCAGCTCGGCGACCGCGGTGCGCCTGTGCTCGCGTGCTCGCTGGACACCGGCGTGCCCCATGAAGCGCTCGTCGACGACGCCGCCCGTGACCAGCGGGACGAGCAGGGCGCGTTCACCGTCGGCGGTCTCGTGGTCGCCCACGCGGACGAGCTCGGTGGTGGCGACGCCGCCGGACAGCACCCGCACGGGAGCCTTCCGGCCGCCGACGCTCGCCTTGTCCGCCGACTTCTTCGCGACGGAGAGCCACGCGCCGTCGCCGCCCCGGCGGGCGACGAGCTTGTAGACCATCCCCGCGGCCGGATGCCCGGACCCGGAGACCACCGACGTGCCGACTCCGTAGCTGTCGACGGGCGCGGCGCGCAGGGCGGCGATCGTGTACTCGTCGAGGTCGTTGGTGACCGTGATGCGGGTGCCGGTGGCCCCGAGGCCGTCGAGCTGACGACGCACCTGCGCCACGAGCGAGGGCAGGTCGCCGCTGTCGATGCGCACGGCGCCGAGGCCCGTGCCCGCGACCTCGACGGCCGTGCGGACCGCCTTCTCGATGTCGTAGGTGTCGACGAGCAGAGTCGTGCCCGAGCCGAGGGTGGCGACCTGCGCTCGGAAGGCCTCCTCCTCGCTGTCGTGCAGCAGGGTGAAGGCGTGCGCGGCCGTCCCCATGGTGGGGACGCCCCAGGTGCGACCGGCCTCGAGGTTGCTCGTGGCGTCGAAGCCCGCGATGTAGGCGGCTCGGGCGGCGGCCACGGCGCTCCGCTCGCCGGTGCGTCGCGAGCCCATCTCGGCGAGGGGGCGACCGTCGGCTGCGGCCACCATCCGCGCTGCGGCGCCGGCCACCGCCGAGTCGTAGTTGAAGACGCTGAGCGCGAGCGTCTCGAGCAGGACCCCCTCGGCGAAGGTCGATTCGACCACCAGGATCGGCGAGCCGGGCAGATAGACCTCGCCCTCGGCGTAGCCGTGCACGTCGCCCGAGAACCGGTAGTCGGCGAGCCAGTCGATCGTGGCGCCGTCGACGATGCGCTCGTCGCGGAGCCAGGACAGCTCGGCGTCGCCGAATCGGAAGCGGGTCAGCTCGTCGAGGAACCTGCCCGTCCCGGCCACGACGCCGTAGCGGCGCCCCTCGGGGAGGCGACGGGCGAACACCTCGAAGACGCTGTCGCGGTGGGCGGTGCCGGCGCGGAGCGCGGCCTCGACCATCGTCAGCTCGTACCGGTCGGTCAGCAGTGCACTGGTCACGGACTCAGCCTAGGCCGCGCGAGCCGGGCGGACCGCACGAGCCGGGTAGGCTGGGCGACCGTGACGGACGCACCCATCGGAGTCTTCGACAGCGGGGTCGGGGGGCTGACGGTGTCCCGGGCCATCATCGACCAGCTGCCCCGCGAGTCCATCCTCTACGTCGGCGACACCGTCCACTCGCCCTACGGGCCGAAGCCGATCGCGACGGTGCGCGAGTACGCCCTCGCCGTCATGGACGACCTCGTCGAGCAGGGCGTCAAGCTGCTGGTCATCGCGTGCAACACCGCGTCGGCAGCCGTCCTCCGAGACGCTCGCGAGCGCTACACGATCGGCCGGGGCATCCCGGTCGTCGAGGTCATCCAGCCCGCCGTCCGGTCGGCGGTCAAGCAGACCAGGGCGAGACGCATCGGCGTGATCGGCACCGAGGGGACCATCAACTCGCGCGCTTACGAGGACGCCTTCGCGGCGGCGGCCGACCTCGAGCTCTTCACCCGGGCGTGCCCCCGGTTCGTCGAGTTCGTCGAGGCGGGCGACACGTCGAGCGCCGAGCTGCGGGCCGTCGCCGAGCAGTACCTCGCCCCGCTCCGCGACGCCCGGGTCGACACCCTCGTGCTCGGCTGCACCCACTACCCCCTGATGTCCGCGGCCATCCAGTACGTGATGGGGCCTGACGTCCATCTGGTCTCGAGCGCCGACGAGACGGCCGCCGACGTCTACCGCACCCTCGTCGACCATGACCTCGAGGCCCCGGCGGGCAGCGTGCCCCGCTACGAGTTCGAGGCGACCGGCGACGACCAGGGGTCGTTCCTCCGTCTGGCCAAGCGCTTCCTGGGGCCCGAGATTTCCCGGGTCGGCCATCTCGAGACCGGCGCGATCGACCTCCCCCCACGACCTTCCCGCACGACCGAGCAGGGGCCGAGCACCGGCCCGAGGAGAACAGCATGAGCGACGACACGACCACCAGCACCAGCGCCAGCGCCAGCACGACCGTCCGCGCCGACGGTCGACGGGTCGACGACCTCCGCACCGTCACCATCGAGAAGGGCTGGAGCTCGCAGGCCGAGGGCAGTGCGCTGGTCTCGTTCGGTGACACGAAGGTGCTCTGCACCGCGTCGTTCACGAACGGCGTCCCCCGGTGGCTCACGGGCAAGGGCAAGGGCTGGGTGACCGCCGAGTACTCGATGCTGCCGCGGGCCACCAACTCGCGCAACGACCGCGAGAGCGTCAAGGGCAAGATCGGCGGTCGCACCCACGAGATCTCCCGTCTGATCGGTCGCAGCCTGCGTGCGGTCGTCGACACGAAGGCTCTCGGCGAGAACACGATCGTGCTCGACTGCGACGTGCTGCAGGCCGACGGTGGCACCCGCACCGCGGCGATCACGGGCGCCTACGTGGCCCTCGCGCAGGCCATCGAATGGGGTCGCGAGAAGAAGTTCATCGCGCAGAAGGCCTCGCCCCTGACCGACAGCGTCTCGGCCGTGTCCGTCGGCATCATCGACGGCGAGCCGATGCTCGATCTCGCCTACGTCGAGGACGTCCGCGCCGAGACCGACATGAACGTCGTGGTCACGGGCAGCGGTCTCTTCGTCGAGGTGCAGGGCACGGCCGAGGGCGCGCCCTTCGACCGTCGCGAGCTGGGCGAGCTGCTCGACCTCGCCGTCGCGGGCGCCGCCGATCTCACGCGCATCCAGCTCGAGGTGCTCGGCAAGTGACGAAGGTCGTCATCGCCACGCACAACCAGGGCAAGGTGGCCGAGCTCCGACTGCTGCTGGCCGAGACGGCGCCGGGCGTCGAACTGGTCGCCTACGACGGACCGGAGCCCGTCGAAGACGGCGACAGCTTCGTGGCCAACGCGCTGATCAAGGCGCGGGCGGCCGCCGAGCACACCGGGCTCCCCGCGCTCGCCGACGACAGCGGCATCTCGGCCGCCGCCCTCGACGGCGCGCCGGGCATCCACTCGGCGCGCTACGCCGGCACCCGAGACGCCGACGACAACATCGACAAGCTGCTCCGCGAGGTCTCGGCCCACGACGACCGCTCCGTCTGGTTCTCGTGCGCGGCCGCGCTCGTCGTACCCGGCGAGGAGGCGTCCGAGCACGTCGAGTCGGGGGAGTGGCGGGGGACCCTGCTGGAGGCGCGGGTCGGCTCGAACGGACACGGCTACGATCCGGTCTTCCGCCCCGACGGCGAGACCCGGAGCGCAGCGGAGCTCACGACCGACGAGAAGAACGCGGTCAGTCACCGTGCGCGGGCGTTCCGGGCGATCGCGCCCTACGTGGCGGCGCTGGCGGACTGAGTCGACCCGCGCCTCCTCGGCGTCAGCCCTGGTGAGGCGTGCCCGAGACCTCGGACGCGCCGGACAGGTCGACGTCGTCGGATCCGCCGGTCGGCCCGGTCTTCTTGGCCTGGTGCACGCCGTGGAGGTAGTGGATCGCGATCGGGACGACGGTGGCCAGCACCGCGCCGAGCAGGATCAGATCGATGTACGAGCTGACGAAGTCCGCGATCGGGGGGATGTGCCCGATGCCGAAGCCCAGCAGGGTGATGCCCATTCCCCAGACGACCGCCCCGATCGCGTTGAAGAGCGAGTAGCGGCGGTAGCTCATGTGGCCGACGCCCGCCATGATGGGCGCGAAGGTGCGGACGACCGGCACGAACCTCGCGATGATGACGGCCATCGGGCCGAACCGTTCGAAGAAGGCGTTGGTGCGGTTCACGTTCGCGACGCTGAAGAGACCGCTCTCCTTCCGCTCGAAGATGCGGGGCCCGACCTTGTGTCCGATCAGATAGCCGAGCTCGCCCCCCGCGAAGGCGGCGATGCTGATGAAGACGGCGATCAGCCAGATCGGCATGCCGAGGGCGCCCGGGTTCGTGGCCGCCAGGATGCCCGTGATGATCAGCAGGGTGTCGCCCGGGAACAGGAACCCGATGAGCAGTCCGGTCTCGGCGAAGACCAGGACGCAGACGCCGAGCACGGCCCACGGGCCGAACGCCGAGAGGAGGTACTCGGGGTCGAGCCAGGGGATGGAGACGAGGGGCAGCATCGGGTTGTTCTCCGGTCGGGTCGAGTGCGGGAGAAGGGACTTGAACCCTCACGCTCGAAAGCACAGGAACCTAAATCCTGCGTGTCTGCCAATTCCACCACTCCCGCGGCAGGGTCAGTGTAGCGAGCCGCTCGACGGGAACGCGATCGCCTGCCGGCACCGGACGGGCAGGAGGCGCTACCGCTGCGACCGGGGCACGTGCGGCGAGTACCGGGGCACGTAGCGCACCAGGATCGCCGCGCCGATCAGCCCGAGCACGCCCATCACGCCGCTGGCCACCGAGATCGAGACGAGGGCCGTCACGGCCGAGATCAGCAGGGGCGCACCGGCGCTGCCCGCGTCGCCCGTGAAGCGCCAGGCGCCGAGGAACGGCGCGGGGTCGCGCTCGTCGGCGAGATCGGCACCCAGGGTCATGAGGATGCCGCTGCCCACCCCGTTGGCGAGCGACATGAAGACCGCGACGGCGACGAACCACCCCACCCGGGCGTCGAGGTCGTGGGTCAGCGAGAGGGCCAGGTAGGAGACCCCCAGGCCCACCATGCAGGGCACGGCGCTCCAGAGGCGGCCGAAACGGTCCATGATCTGACCGCTCGTGTAGAAGAGCGCGAAGTCCGCCGCGCCCGCGACGCCGATGATGATCGCCGTCTCGGACGCCCCGAGTCCGATGCTGACGGCCCACAGGGGGAGCATGACCTGCCTGCCGGAGCGCATGGCCCCGATCAGAGCGGCACCGCTGCCGAGCTTGACCAGCACCCCGCGGTGTCGCCAGAGCGTCGCGAAGAGCCCCTGGCGCTCGAGGGCGACGAGATCGGGCTCGTCGGAGGCCCGACGCGCGGCGGGGCGCTCGCCGAACGCGGCCGCCGGATCGCGCAGGACGAGCAGCGACACGGCCGCCCCGAGGCAGCCGACGATGTGCACCACGAACGCGGACTGCACGCTGCCGGTGAGCTCGATCACCCCCGCCGAGAGGAACGGCCCCACGAAGTAGCCCAGCCGGAAGACGCCGCCGAGGCTCGACAGGGCGCGGGCGCGGATGGCGACGGGCACGAAGCTCGTCATGAACGCGTGCCGAGCCAGGGCGAACACCGCGGTCGCCAGACCGATCACCAGCACGCCGATCGCCAGGACGACCTCGTTCGGGGCGAGGAGGCAGGTCACCAGCCCGCCGATGCTGACCAGGGAGGCGCCGATCATGCTGCTGCGCTCGCCGACCCGCGAGACCAGCCAGCCGCTCGGGATGTCGCCGATCAGCTCGCCCACGAGGATGAGCGCGGCGACGAACGCGGCGAACGGCAGGGAGGCGCCGAGTCCGCTCGCGACGACGGGGATGATCGGGATGATGGCGCCCTCGCCGATCGCGAACAGGGCCGCGGGGAGGAAGGCGGCCAGAGCCACCGACCGCATGCTGAAGTCGGGTGCGGAGTCGGTCATGTCGTCGGCCAGACTAGCTCCGCCCCGGCGGGGGCCCGTCCGCTGCGTACACTTGTCGGATGAAGGTTCTTGCAGCGATGAGTGGCGGCGTCGACTCGGCGGTCGCCGCAGCGAGGGCCGTCGAGGCCGGTCACGACGTCGTGGGGGTCCACCTGGCGCTCAGTCGGATGCCGGGCACCCTGCGGACGGGCAGCCGCGGCTGCTGCACCATCGAAGACAGCATGGACGCGCAGCGGGCGGCCAACAAGATCGGCATCCCCTACTACGTCTGGGACTTCAGCGAGCGGTTCAAGCTCGACGTCGTCGACGACTTCGTCGCCGAGTACACGGCGGGCCGCACCCCGAACCCCTGCATGCGCTGCAACGAGCGCATCAAGTTCGCCGCCCTGCTCGAGAAGGCGCTCGCCCTCGGCTTCGACGCGGTCTGCACGGGGCACTACGCGACCATCCTCACCGACGACCAGGGCAATCGCGAGCTGCACCGCGCCTCCGCGTGGGCCAAAGACCAGTCGTACGTGCTCGGGGTGCTGACGACCGAGCAGCTGGCGCACTCGATGTTCCCGCTCGGGGCGACGCCGTCGAAGGCCGAGGTGCGCGCCGAGGCCGCCGAGCGCGGCTTCAGCGTCGCCACGAAGCCCGACAGCCACGACATCTGCTTCATCCCCGACGGCGACACCCGCGGCTGGCTGGCCGACCGGGTCGGGGCCGAGACGGGCGAGATCCTCGACCGCAGCGGTACCGTCATCGGCAGCCACGAGGGCGCGCACGCCTTCACCGTCGGTCAGCGCAAGGGGCTCAACATCGGGTTCCCGGCGGACGACGGCAAGCCCCGGTTCGTGCTCGAGGTGCGTCCGGTCGACAACACCGTCGTGGTCGGGCCGAAGGAGGCCCTCGACATCGCGGAGATCGCAGGCGGCTCGTTCACCTGGGCCGGTCTGCCGCCGGTCGACCCGACCACCGCGTTCGACTGCGATGTGCAGATCCGCGCGCACGCCGACCCCGTGCCCGCAGTCGCGCGGGTGTCGGTGGTCGAGGGTAAGACTGAACTCGTGATCACACCTCGCGAACCCCTCAACGGAGTCGCCCCCGGGCAGACCGCCGTCGTCTACGTCGGCACCCGGGTGCTCGGCCAGTGCACCATCGACCGCACGGTCAGCGCCGTGCCGGTCCCGGCCGTCGTCGCCTGAGCACCGGGCCATGAGCGACAGCGACGCCGTTCCCGCCGACCTCGCCGAGGCACGTGACGAGGCCGAGGGCCTCACCGCACGGATCCTCGATCTCCGCGACCAGTACTACGAGTCGAACGCCTCGACGGTGTCGGACTCCGAGTACGACGCCCTGGTGCGGAGGCTCGACGCGATCGAGCGGGCGCACCCCGAGCTCCAGAAAGACGACAGCCCCACGCAGACCGTCGGCGGCCGGGCCGAGACCACGCAGTTCGCCCCGGTCGAGCACGCCGAGCGCATGCTCAGCCTCGACAACGTCTTCAGCGACGACGAGCTGGCCGAGTGGGCCGCGAAGGTGCAGCGCGACTCGGGGTCCGAGCGCGTCCGGTTCCTGACCGAGCTGAAGATCGACGGTCTCGCCATCAACCTCCGCTACGAGAACGGCGTGCTCGTCACCGCCGCCACCCGCGGCGACGGCGTCGTCGGCGAGGACGTCACGGGCAACGTGCTCGTGATGGGCTCGATCCCCGAGCGCCTGTCGGGCACGGGTCACCCGCCCCTGGTCGAGGTGCGCGGCGAGATCTTCTTCCCCGTCAGCCAGTTCGACGAGTTGAACGCGCAGCAGCGCGAGGCAGGCGAGCGGGTCTTTGCCAATCCCCGCAACGCGGCCGCCGGGTCGCTCCGTCAGAAGGAGGAGGGCAAGAGCCCCGAGAAGCGCGAGCTGATGCACGCCCGCCTCCGTCGCCTGCGGATGCTGGTGCACGGCATCGGCGCGTGGCCGGTCGGCGACCTCGAACGCGCCACCGAGGTGCGTTCGCAGTCGGAGGTCTACGAGCTGCTGGGTGGCTGGGGTCTGCCCATCTCGACGCACCATCGGGTGTTCGACACGGTCGCCGACGTGCAGGCGTTCATCCACGACTACGGAGTGAGGCGCGCGTCGGTCGAGCACCAGATCGACGGCATCGTGATCAAGGTCGACGACCTGGCGCTGCACGAAGAGCTGGGCTCGACGAGTCGTGCGCCACGGTGGGCCACCGCGTTCAAGTACCCGCCCGAAGAGGTCAACACGACTCTGCTCGACATCGTCGTCAGCGTGGGGCGCACCGGTCGGGCGACGCCGTTCGCCGTCATGGAGAAGGTCGAGGTGGCCGGCAGCGAGGTGCGGCAGGCGACACTGCACAACCAGCAGGTCGTCAAGGCCAAGGGCGTGCTGATCGGCGACACCGTCGTGCTGCGCAAGGCCGGCGACGTCATCCCCGAGGTGCTGGGGCCGGTCATCGAGCTTCGGGACGGCACGGAGCGCGAGTTCGTCATGCCGACCGACTGCCCCGAGTGCGGCACACCGCTCCGACCCGCCAAAGAGGGCGACATCGACCTCCGCTGCCCCAATGCCCAGAGCTGCCCCGCGCAGGTGCGCGGTCGGGTCGAGCACATCGCGTCGCGGGGGTCGCTCGACGTCGAGGGGCTCGGCGAGGTCGCCGCCGCGGCGCTGACCCAGCCCGTGGAGCCCGCCGAGCCGCCGCTCCGCACCGAGGCGGGGCTGTTCGACCTCACGATGGCCGACATCTTCCCGGTGAGGGTCGTCGTCCGCGATTCCGAGACCGGCATGCAGAAGCTCGAGGCCGACGGGGCTCCCAAGCTGGTGACGCCGTTCCGGCGTCGGCGGACGAAGCGGGACGGCCCGTTCGACCCCGACGCCGACGGGTTCTCGGGCGACGAGACGTCCGTCCCGTCCAAGAGCGCCCTCGAGATGCTCGGCAACCTCGACAAGGCGAAGACGAGCCCGCTCTGGCGCATCCTCGTGGGTCTCAGCATCCGCCACGTCGGTCCGGTGGCCGCACGAGCTCTCGCGAACCACTTCGGCTCGCTCGACGCCATCCGATCCGCCGACCGCGACGAGCTGGCGGCCGTCGACGGCGTCGGCGGCATCATCGCCGACGCCCTGATCGACTGGTTCTCCGTCGACTGGCACGTCGAGATCATCGACCGGTGGGCCGCCGCTGGTGTGCAGTTCGCCACGCCCGGGCATCCGGGGCCGGGGGCTGCCGAGACGGCCGGCGGGGTGCTCTCCGGGCTGACGGTCGTCGCCACCGGGAGTCTCGAGGGGTTCAGTCGAGAGGGAGCCCAGGAGGCCATCCTCGCCGCCGGCGGCAAGGCGGGCAACAGCGTCAGCAAGAAGACCGACTTCGTCGCCGCCGGGCCCGGGGCCGGTTCGAAGCTGACGAAGGCGGAGGCCCTCGGCGTCCGCATCATCGACGCAGCGCAGTTCCATGTCCTCCTTAAGGAGGGCCCGACGGGGCTGGCCGAGCCCGAAACGGGGGACGATACCGACATCGAGGCGTAGCGCATCTGGTGGGGCGTCATCGGCTCCCCCTACGATATGAGCGCACATCGTCTTCGGGCTGTAGGGGGTTCGGGGTACAGGTGTGCCTCGAGGGGGAAGACCCGACGTGCTGTTCCTCGCTACAGCAATCCTTTCCGCATCGATCCACCTCCTCGGAGCGATCGATGCACCGGCGACATCGGTCGTGCCGTCCGAGGCCGTGTCGACGGCTCACGCCGAGGTCGAGACCGCTCTCGTCTCCGCGAGTGCGACCGTGCCAGCACGGGTTCCGGCCTGGGCGGGACCCGAGGCGGGGGAGTCCGCCGACGCGGTCGCCCTGGCGTGCGGTGGAGAGACGACCGAGGGCGTCGACGGGGCGGGTTGCCTCGGTGAGCTGACCCGCGCCTCCTCGGAGTCCGTGCGGTCGTTCGCTTCGCACCTGGACTCCGCGGGAGACGACGTCAGCGCACTGTCGGCCGCGGTGACCGCCGACGTCGAAGCCGACGTCGTCGGCGACTGGTGGGGAGCCCTCGACCCGTCGCGACGGAACGAGCTCATCGCGCTGGCACCCGGTCTCGTGGGCAACCTCGAGGGGGTGCCCTACGGCGTGCGCGACGGAGCGAACCGGGTCTTCCTGAGCGAGGCCGTGGCGGCCGTGGACGACCGTCTCGCGAGCGGCGAGGCCGGCCCTGACGACGTCGCCCGCGCCGCGATGCTCGCCGCCGTCGGCGAGGCCCTCGCCGATCGCACCAGCGGAGCGGCCGACCGGCAGCTCGTCCTGCTCGACACCGTCATGCCGGGTCGGGTCGCCGTGTCGATCGGGGATCTCGACGCGGCCGACGACGTCAGCATCCTGGTGCCGGGGATGCTCTACGGGGTGACCGGTCAGGTCGTCGACTGGTCGATCACGGCCGGTGGGCTCTACGACGAGCAGTCGAGCTGGGCGGGCCTGCCATCCGGACGGGCGGCCGCCGACGCCCCCTCGACCGCCGTCGTCGCGTGGATGGGCTACCGCACGCCCGATCTGACCAACGTGTACTCGCTCGACCTCGCCCGGGTCGGCGCCGGGCACCTGGTGGACTCGCTCGCCGGGCTCGACGCCGCACGCTCGGCGCACCCCGCGAGGGTCACCGTGGTCGCGCACTCGTACGGTTCGACGACCGCGACCCTCGCGCTGTCGTCCGGGCGGACCATCGTCGACTCGCTCGTGCTGCTCGGCTCGCCCGGGAGCGTCGTCGAGACGTCGACCCAGCTCGCCGTGCACGGCAGCGACGTCTACGCGGCGGCGGGCAGCTTCGACCCGGTGGCCGGCAGCGGCGTCTTCGGCGCCGACCCCGGGTCGCCGGGCTTCGGCGCGGTGATGCTGCACACCGGGGGAGGCCTCGACGGCGTGACCGGAGAGGCCCTCGCCGCGGCGCTCGGGCACAACGACTACCTGCGCCCCGGCACCGAGTCGCTCCGCAGCATCGCCCTGATCGGACTCGGTCGCGGCGACCTCGTCGACTCCGACGAACGCACCCCGGGCACCGGAGGCCCGGTGCTCCCCGACATCACGCTCGTGCGCCCGCAGGATCTCTACGCCCGCGACTGAGAAGGCGCAGGAGGCGCGGGTCGACTCGCACCGCGCCTCCTCGGTCGGAGCCTCCCCGTAGAATCGACGGCGACCCCCAAGCGCAGTACCCCCACACGATCCCTGTGACGGAGCACCATGTCTGACATCACGCGCGAGCAGGTCGAGCACCTCGCCGGTCTCGCCCGAATCGCCCTCACCGCCGACGAGATCGACACGATGACCCGAGAGCTCGGGCAGATCGTCGACAACGTCGCGAAGGTGGCCGAGGTCGCCACCGACGACGTCCCCGCGACGAGCCACCCCATCCCGCTCGAGAACGTCTTCCGCCCCGATGTCGTGGGCGAGACGCTCACGGCCGAGCAGGCGCTGTCCGGCGCCCCCGACCACGACGGCTCGCGCTTCAGAGTGAGCGCCATCCTCGGAGAAGAGCAGTAGAGATGACCGACACCGCAAGCCTCATCCGCCTCAGCGCGGCCGACCTCTCCGTCAAGCTCGGCTCCGGCGAGGTCTCGTCCGTGGAGGCCACGCAGGCGCACCTCGACCGCATCGCCGCGGTCGACGGCGACGTCCACGCCTTCCTGCACGTCAGCGACGCCGCCCTGGCCACGGCCGCCGACGTCGACCGCCGTCGCGCCGCCGGCGAGCCCCTCGGGCCGCTGGCCGGTGTGCCGATCGCCGTCAAGGACGTCCTCTGCACCATCGACATGCCGTCGACCTCGGGCAGCCGCATCCTCGAGGGCTGGGTGCCGCCCTACGACGCCACGGTCGTCAAGAAGCTCCGCGCCGCGGATCTCGTGCCGCTCGGCAAGACGAACATGGACGAGTTCGCGATGGGCTCGTCGACCGAGTTCTCGGCGTACGGTCCGACGCACAACCCGTGGTCGCTCGACCGCATCCCCGGTGGCTCGGGCGGCGGCTCGGCCGCGGCGGTCGCCGCCTTCGAGGCGCCCCTCGCTCTCGGCAGCGACACCGGCGGCTCCATCCGTCAGCCGGGCGCCGTCACCGGCACCGTGGGCGTCAAGCCCACCTACGGCTCCGTCAGCCGGTACGGCGCCATCGCTCTCGCCAGCTCGCTCGATCAGGTCGGTCCGGTCAGCCGCACCGTGCTCGACTCCGCCCTGCTGCACGACGTCATCAAGGGCCACGACCCGCGCGACTCCACCTCGCTCCGTGACGAATGGCCGTCGTTCACCGACGCCGCTCGCGCCGGTCTCGCCGGCGGCGCCCTGAAGGGCGTCCGCATCGGCGTCGTCAAGGAGCTGAACGGCGAGGGGTTCCAGGGCGGGGTCAAGACGCGCTTCACCGAGGCCCTCGATCTGCTCACGGCGGCGGGTGCGGAGATCGTCGAGATCTCGGCGCCGAGCTTCGAATACGCGATCAGCGCCTACTACCTCATCCTGCCGGCCGAGGCCTCGAGCAACCTCGCCAAGTTCGACTCCGTCCGCTTCGGCATGCGCGTGGTGCCCGAGGGCGGCGGCACCGTCGAGGACGTCATGGCCGCGACCCGCGAGGCCGGCTTCGGCCCCGAGGTGAAGCGCCGCATCATCCTCGGCACCTACGCGCTGAGCGCGGGGTACTACGACGCCTACTACGGCAGCGCCCAGAAGGTCCGGACCCTCGTGCAGCGCGACTTCGCGAAGGCGTTCGCCGAGGTCGACGTGCTCGTGTCGCCGTCCGCCCCGACCACGGCGTTCCCGCTCGGCTCGAAGATCGACGACCCGCTGGCGATGTACCTGAACGACATCACGACGATCCCGGCGAACCTCGCAGGCATCCCCGGCATCACGATCCCGATGGGGCTCGCCGCCGAAGACGGTCTGCCCGTCGGGCTGCAGTTCATGGCTCCGGCCCGCGAGGACGCCCGCCTCTACACCTACGGCGCCGCACTCGAGCAGCTGCTCGAGCAGAGCTGGGGACGCACCCTCATCTCGCAGGCACCCGATCTCAGCAGCACCGAACAGCACGCCGCCACCGAGGGAGTCATCTGATGGCCAAGGCAGACCTGATGGACTACGACGAGGCGCTGCAGAGGTTCGAGGTCGTGCTCGGCTTCGAGGTGCACGTCGAGCTCGCCACGAAGACGAAGATGTTCTCGGACGCCCCGAACTTCTTCGGCGGTGCCCCGAACACCAATGTGACCCCGGTCGACCTCGGCCTGCCGGGCTCGCTGCCCGTCGTCAACGAGCAGGCCGTCCGCTACTCGATCAGCCTCGGGCTCGCCCTGGGCTGCTCGATCGCCGAGAGCTCGCGCTTCGCCCGGAAGAACTACTTCTACCCCGACAACCCCAAGAACTACCAGGTCAGCCAGTTCGACGAGCCGATCGCCTACGAAGGCGAGGTCGAGGTCGAGCTGCCCGACGGCACCGTCTTCCGGATCCCGATCGAGCGGGCCCACATGGAGGAGGACGCCGGCAAGCTGACGCACGTCGGCGGTTCGACCGGGCGCATCCAGGGCGCCGAGTACTCGCTGGTCGACTACAACCGCGCCGGCATCCCGCTCGTCGAGATCGTGACCAAGCCCATCATCGGCGCGGGCGCGCTGGGCCCCGAGCTCGGCGCCGCGTACGTGTCGACCATCCGAGACATCGTGCGCTCGCTCGGTGTCAGCGAGGCGCGCATGGAGCGCGGCAACCTGCGCTGCGACGCGAACGTCTCGCTGCGCCCCCACGGCCAGGAGAAGCTCGGCACCCGCACCGAGACGAAGAACGTCAACTCGTTCCGTTCGGTCGAGCGCGCGGTGCGCTACGAGATCCAGCGGCAGGCCGCCATCCTCGCCTCGGGCGGCACCATCACCCAGGAGACCCGCCACTGGCACGAAGACACCGGTCGCACGTCGGCGGGTCGTCCGAAGAGCGACGCCGACGACTACCGCTACTTCCCCGAGCCCGACCTGCTGCCCGTCGTGCCTCCCCGCGAGCTGATCGAAGAGCTCCGGCTCGCCCTGCCCGAGGCCCCGGTGGCCCTCCGTCGCCGGCTGAAGGCCGAATGGGGCTTCGCCGACCTCGAGTTCCAGGACGTCGTGAACTCGGGCATGCTGACCGAACTCGTCGAGACCGTCCAGGCCGGCGCCTCCCCGCAGGCGGCCCGCAAGTGGTGGACGGGCGAGATCGCCCGTCTGGCGAACGCCCGGGGCGTCGAACCGTCGACCCTCGTGTCCCCGCTGCACGTCAGCGAGCTCATCGCGCTCGTCGAGTCGGGCGATCTGACCGATCGCCTCGCGCGTCAGGTGCTCGAAGGCGTCGTGGCGGGCGAGGGCGCACCCGGCGAGGTCGTCGAGAAGCGCGGGCTCAAGGTCGTCTCCGACGACGGCGCGCTCATCGCGGCGATCGACGAGGCCCTGGCCGGTCAGCCCGACGTCCTCGCGAAGATCCGCGACGGCAAGGTGCAGGCTGCCGGCGCCGTCATCGGCGCGGTGATGAAGGCCATGAAGGGCCAGGCCGACGCGGCCCGCGTGCGCGAGCTGGTGCTCGAGCGCGCTCAGGCCTGACGACCGGCGGCACGAGCATCGCCGTCGACGGGGGAGCCGCCGTGATCGAGCAGGTGCCTGCGCGTCGGCACGAGCGCGACGGCGACCGATGAGCGTGCCCCGGTGGATCCGACCCGCCGCCCCGGTCGGGGTGGCGGTCATGGGTCTCGCCGTCGTCGTCGCTGTCGCGGCGACGTGGCTGCCCCTGCGCGTCGTCGTCATCCGCACGACGGACGGTGCCGGGGCGGCGTTCGCGAGCAGGTCGGACCTCCTCCTGGTCGCCGTCGCGGTCGCCGTCGTGATCCTGATCGCGTATCTGGTCTCGGCCGCCGCGCTCGCCTGGACGCCCGCACGGCACCTGCTCGTGCCCCGCGCCTCCTACTGGAAGCACGTGACCCGACGCCGTGAGCTGCGGCGTCGACTCGCCAGCCACCTCGCCCGAGGCACGGCGGCCGGGCTCTGGTTCGTCGCCGCGCTGATCGTCGTGGCACTCGTCGGCCAGTCCGGTGGTGCCGTCGCCGCATGGTGGATCCCGCTCGCGGTGTCCGTCGTCTACGTCGTGGGGATGCTCGTCTGGCTCAGCTGGGTGCTCACCGGCGGATTCGCTCCGCCGCGGCGATCGGCGCAGACGGGAACGACGGCCGCGCGGTCGACTCCCGCACGCGCCGCCGGAGGCGCGGCGCAGGGAGCCTCACGCCGGTCGCCCCCTCGAGACGGGCCCTCTCGTGACGCGCCGACTCGAGACGCTCCGGCCCGCGCGGCTCAGCCCCGTCCTGCTCAGGCCCGCGCGGCTCAGCCCCGTCCGGCTCAGGCCCGCGCGGCCCAGCCCCGCGCGGTCGGGGGGAAGACCGCGTCCCCCGTGGGTCGCACCTCGCCGCGGCCCGGCGAGCGTCGCCGGTCCGACGAGGCCGCGGCGTCGAAGAGCCCGCCTCGCCCCTACCAGCCATCACCGAGACCGCAACCCCGAACCCGACCCGAACCACCGCAGAGAGGTCCATCGCCCCGTGACTGACGACCGATACGGAGACGACGTGCTGAGCGGCGACTGGAAGCGCTCGAAGCGGCCGGTCGCGACGCCGACCGACGCCGTCCGCGATCTGGTCGTCGAGGACTCCGCGAGCGGCTTCACCGGGGCCGTCGTGCGGGTCTCGGCGGGCCTGGTCGAGCTGGAGGACTGGAAGGGCCGCGTGCGGGCGTTCCCGCTGTCGGGATCGTTCCTGATCGACGGCGCGCCCGTGGCGCTGCGGGTGCCGCGGGCGGCGCCGGCCGGCCGGGCACGCACCGCGTCGGGATCGTTCGCCGTCGACGGGGCCCGTGCCCGGGTCGCCCGCGAGAGCCGGATCTTCGTCGAAGGACGTCACGACGCCGAACTGGTCGAGAAGGTGTGGGGCGCCGACCTGCGGATCGAGGGCGTCGTCGTCGAGTACCTCGAGGGCGTCGACCACCTGGCCGAGGTGCTCGCGGAGTTCCGTCCGTCGCCCACCCGGCGGGTGGGCGTGCTGGTCGACCACCTCGTCGCCGGCTCGAAGGAGAGCCGGATCGCCGACTCCGTCATGGCGGGGCCGTCGGGGGCGGGCGTGCTCGTCGTCGGGCACCCGTTCGTCGACGTGTGGCAGGCGGTCAGGCCCGCGCGCGTCGGTCTCGCCGAGTGGCCCGCGGTGCCCCGTTCGATCGAATGGAAGCACGGCATCTGCGACGCGCTCGGCTGGCCGCACGACGACCAGGCCGACATCGCCGCCGCCTGGCAGCGGATCCTCGGGCGGGTGCGGACCTTCGCCGACCTCGAACCCGCTCTGCTCGGCCCCGTCGAGCGACTGATCGACTTCGTCACCGTCGACTGACGGCACCCGGGCCCGGACCCGGTGAATCGCCCGGGGGTACACGGTCATCACCGCCCGATGCCCGTAGATTCGGGGCATGGCGGAATCGATCGAGGGGCGCGTGCAGAGCGCCGTCGACGCCTGGCTGCGCTGGCTGCCCCGCTGGCGCATCGGCACGGCCCGCGGGCGCACCCGCGTGTGCCGACTCTGCTTCGGGTCGCCCGTCGCCGTCGCCGCCGGTTTCGACCGCGACGTGCCGCACGCCGTCCAGCACGCGCTGCTGAACCGGCTGCGTCACATCGTCGACGACGAGGTCGAGATCTACACGGCCCGCAACCTGCCGCTCGTCGACCGGGAGCTGCGTCGCGAGGCCGACGGCGTCGTCGATGTCGGCTACCGCCCCGACGTCGGTCTCGACCCCGAGTTCGAGGGGCTCGACGTCGACCCCGAACCGGACCCCGCTCAGCCGTTCCTGTTCACGCTGGCCGGTCTCGCAGAGGAGGACGCGCCTCCTGCCGGGTCCCGCACGGTCGACCCCGTCGAGTACTCCGACGAGGCCAAGGAGGCGCTGCGCCGGGAGCTCGCGCTGGCCGACGACCACGCGCAGTCGGTCGGCACGAGCCTCTGCTTCGCCCTCGTCGCTCAGCGGGAGCGCATCGGCGACGCCGTCGAGCGTCTCGTCGAACCGCAGATCGACGACCTGCTGTCGGAGCTGTCGCAGACGCTCGAGCAGCCCTCCTGAACCCGCTCCCGCTCGAAAGGCAGACATGACCGGCATCTCACGCAGCGGGCGCTCGAGGCGCTCCACAGGGCTCTGGTGGGTCGCCGTCGTCGATCTCCTGCTCATCGCAGCGTTCGTCCTCATCGGCCGCAGCAGTCATGCCGAGGCCCTCGACCCCACGGGCGTCGCGACGACCCTCTGGCCGTTCGTCGTCGGTCTCGCCGTCGGCTGGGCGACGGTGCTCGGGGTGGGCTGGTCGATGCGCGGCCCCAGGGCGGGGCTCGTCGTCTGGGTGGCGACGGTCGTCGTGGGAGTGCTGCTGCGTGTCGCGAGCGGACAGGGCGTCGAGCCGAGCTTCGTGGTCGTCACGGCGATCGTGCTCGGGGTGTTCCTGGTGGGCTGGCGACTGATCGGGCTGCTCGCGACCCGCCGACGAGGCGCCGGCCGACCCGTCTGACCCGCGCAGGGGTCGTCCACAGCCTGACCCGGCATACTCGAGGAGCCGATCCGAGCCCGTCCCGAGCGGGACCCGAACCGACCCAGGGACACATGACCTCCTCAGCCGCGCCGACCGCACTCCTGACCGCCGCATCCGCCCCCGGGTCGTTGACCGAGAGCGGGGGCATCGTCGGCATCGCGTCGCGCGTGATCGACGCGCTGGGCGAGTGGGGCGTCGGTCTGCTGACCTTCATCGAGACGATCTTCCCGCCGATCCCGAGCGAGCTGATCCTGCCGTTGGCCGGTGCACTGGCCGGCAGCGGCGACATGAACATCGGCCTCCTGATCGTCGTCACGACGCTCGGAGCGTACGTCGGCGCACTCGTGCTGTACCTCCTCGGTGCGAAGCTGGGTCTCGAACGGAGCATCCGGTGGCTCTCGAAGCTGCCGCTCGTCGACCGCGAGGACTTCGACAAGGCGGCGGGCTGGTTCCACCGGCACGGTCGCTCGGCCGTCTTCTTCGGGCGCTTCATCCCCGGAGTCCGCAGTCTCATCTCGCTGCCGGCCGGCGCCGACCGCATGCCCCTCGTCACGTTCTCGCTCTTCACCATCGTCGGCAGCGGCATCTGGAACACCCTCCTGATCTCCCTGGGCGCCGCCCTCGGAACCCAGTACGAGCTGATCGACGAGTACGCGAAGTACCTCGACTACATCGTCTACGGCGCGATCGCCGGCGTGATCGTCTGGCTCGTGGTGCGGGCGCTGCTGCGGCGCCGACGTCGCGGCGGGTCCGCCGACGCCCGCGACACCCGCGAGCCCGGCGATCACCGAGACGCCGACGGCGACGTTCGCGGCTGATCCGCACGCTGCGCACAGGCAGGCGGCGGCGGGCGACCGTACTGTCGTGTTCGGCAGGTGCCTCCGCACCGCACACCACGAACGGAAGGGAACCGCTCCGATGGGATTCCTCGACAGACTCCTCGGCCGCGACGACGACCAGGCCAAGCCCGGCCCCAGGGCGGACACCCGGCCCTACGGCCAGCAGTCGTACGACCAGCAGCCCTACGGCCAGCAGTCGTACGACCAGCAGCCCTACGGCCAGCAGTCGTACGAACAGCAGCCCTCCGCCCAGCAGTCGTATGACCAGGCGCCCTCCGGCCAGCAGCCGTACGGGCAGGCGCCCGCGCCCCGGTCGTCCGCACCGCAGGCTGCACGGACCGACGACGAGATCGCCGTCGAGCGCTACCGCTACCTGCTGCGGACGGCCCCGCCCGAGACCATCGAGCAGGTGCACGCCGAGGCCTTCGAGAAGCTCACGCCCGAGCAGCGTCGCCTGGTCTTCGACGAGCTCAGCGCGCAGGCGTCCGAGAGCGAGCGCCCGCGCGGCGACGACCCGGCGTCGCTGGCGCAGGCCGCCACCCGGTCCGAGCTCCGCCAGCCGGGCACCCTCGAGCGCACGCTCGGCGGCGGCAGCCCCTCTGAGGGGCAGAACGCCCAGGGTCGCCGCGGGCCCGGCATGGGCTCGATGATCGGCGGCTCGCTGCTCGGCACGGTGGCCGGCTTCGTGATCGGCTCGGCGCTGGTCGGTGCGTTCCTGCCCGACGGCGGCGCCACGGCCGACGGCGGCGAGGGCGACCAGGGCGATGGCTCCGACACCGGCTCCGACCCGGGCGACACGGGCACGGAGACCGCGGGCGCCGACACCGGCGCGGGCGACGGCGGGGGCGACTTCGGGGGTGGCGACTTCGGTGGCGGTGGATTCGGCGGGGGCGACTTCGGGGGCGGCGACTTCGGCGGCTTCGACATCTAGCACCGTGCGGCGCTGCGTCGAGGTGACGACCGAGGAGGCGCGACTCACGCGAGTCGCGCCTCCTCGGTCGTGAACGACTACCGTCGGAGACCCGCGAACGCGAGGATGAGTCGAGGAGAAGCATGAGCACCAGCAGGATCGCCGTCGTCACCGGAGGAACCGCCGGACTCGGCCGTGCCACCGTCCGAGAGCTCGCCGCCCGCGGCTGGGACGTCGCGGTGCTCGCCCGTGGTCAGGACGGACTCGACGGGGCCGTCGCCGACGTCGAGGCCGCCGGGCGTCGCGCTCTCGGCATCCCGACGGACGTCGCCGACCGTGCGCAGGTCGAGGCCGCCGCCGATCGCGTCGAATCGGAGCTCGGGCCCATCGACCTCTGGGTGAACGACGCCATGGTCGGGGTGTTCGGCGAGTTCCTGGACACCGACCCCGACGACTTCGAGCGGGCGACGGCCGTCAACTACTTCGGCTTCGTCAACGGAACCCGTGCGGCCCTCTCGCGGATGGTGCCGCGCGACAGCGGTCACGTGATCCAGGTCGGCTCGGCGCTGGCGCACCGCGGCATCCCCCTGCAGGCCGCATACTGCGCCGCGAAGCACGCCGTCCAGGGCTTCACGGAGTCGGTGACCACCGAGCTGCTGCACAACAAGAGCGCGGTCCGCATCTCGACGGTCGACATGCCGGCGCTGAACACCATCCAGTTCAACTGGGTCCGCACGGATCTGCCCGACCACCCGATGCCCGTCGCGCCGATCTTCGAACCCGAGGTCGGGGCCCGGGCCATCGCCGCCGTCGCCGAGAAGCCGCGTCGCCGGTCGTGGATCGGCGAGCCGACGCTGGGGACGGTCATGGGCAACCGCCTCGCCGCGGGCGTGATGGACGTGTTCCTGGCCAAGACCGGCTACTCGGGTCAGCAGGCGCCCCAGAAGAAGGAGCCGATGCTGCCCGACAACCTCTACGAGCCCACGGCCGGCGACCACGGGGCGCGAGGCATCTTCAGCGATCAGGCCCATTCGACGAGCCCCCAGGTCTGGTACACCGAGCACCGCGTCATCGGTCGCGGTCTCGCGGTCGCGGCCGCCCTCGGTGCCGGATTCGCGACCGTCCGGGCGGTGTCGGGGCGTCGCCGATGAGCCGGCCCTACGACGCATCGGTCGTCGGGGCGGGTCCCAACGGGCTGGCCGCGGCGGTGGTGCTCGCTCGGGCGGGGCTCAAGGTGCAGCTCGTGGAGCGGGCGTCGACCATCGGCGGCGGCACGCGCACGGCCGAGCTGACCCTGCCCGGCTTCCGCCACGACATCTGCTCCGCCGTGCACCCGATGGCCATGGCCTCGGGGTTCTTCCGGCGGTGGGGGCTCGAGCAGCGCGTCGAGATGATCGTGCCCGAGATCTCGTACGCGCATCCCGTCGACGGAGGCACCGCGGGTGTGGCGTACCGCGACCTCGAGCGGACGGTCGCCGGTCTCGGGGTGGACGGGCCGACCTGGCGCCGCATGTTCGGCCGCCTCGTCGACCTCGAGGACGAGATCTCGCAGTTCACGCTGTCGCCCATCCTGCAGGTGCCCAGGCACCCCGGCACGGTGGTGGAGTTCGGCCTGCGCATCCTCGCCCAGGGCGGCCCCTGGTGGGACGCCGGGCTGAAGACGCGCGAGGCGACGGCCCTGCTCGCCGGCGTCATGGCCCACGCCATCCGTCCGATGCCGAGCCTGTCCGCCTCCGCCGCCGGTCTGACCCTCGCCGTGCACGGGCATGGGCGGGGCTGGGCTCTGCCTCGCGGCGGCAGCCAGTCGATCGCCGATGCGCTCGCGGCCGACCTCGTGGCGCACGGCGGGGTGATCGAGACCGACACGGAGATCACCGACCTCGGGCAGCTCGACAGCGACGTCGCACTGCTGGACGTGACGCCCCGGCAGCTGATCTCGATGGCCGGCGCGCGCCTCCCCGACGGCTATCGTCGTCGCCTCGAGCGGTTCCGCTACGGCGGGGGAGCGTCGAAGGTCGACTTCGCGCTCAGCGGCCCGGTGCCCTGGGCGGTCGACGCCCTGCGGGGGTCCCCGACGGTGCACCTCGGCGGCGATCGGGCCGACGTGGCCCGCGCCGAGCACGACGTGGCCAGGGGGCGGCACTCCGACGACCCGTTCGTGCTCGTCGTGCAGCCGAGCGTCGTCGACGACACGCGCGCTCCGAGCGGGCAGCACTCGCTCTGGACGTACGCGCACGTGCCGTCGGGCAGCACCCGCGACATGACCGAGGTCATCACGGCGCAGATCGAGCGCTTCGCCCCGGGCTTCCGCGACGTGGTGCTCGCGTCGCACTCGTACAGCGCCGACGAGCTCGAGGCCCACGATCCGAACTACATCGGCGGCGACATCGCCTCGGGTGCGCCGAGCCTCAAGCAGCTCGTCGTGCGCCCGGTGCTGTCGACCGAGCCGTGGCGGACCCCCGTCGCCGGCGTGTACCTCGCGTCGTCGTCGGTGCCGCCCGGGCCGAGCGTGCACGGGATGGGCGGCGCCTACGCCGCCCGCAGCGCCCTCCGGCACGAGTTCGGCATCACCGACCTGCCCCATCTGGGACCCGACCGGGGGGAGCCGGCATGAGCATCGAGGAGCGATTCATGGACGCATCGCCCGAGGACGTCTTCGCGATCCTGCGCGACGGCTGGTCGTACCCGAGCTGGGTCGTCGGGGCGTCGCGAGTGCGCGATGTGGAGCCCGCGTGGCCGGAGGCCGGCTCGAAGATCAGCCATTCGGTCGGCGTCTGGCCCGCGGTGATCGACGACTCGACGAGCATCGTCGAGTGGGACCCGCCCCGTCGCGTCGTCATGATCGCGCGCGGCTGGCCCCTGGGGGAGGCGCGGGTCGGGTTCGCGGTCAAGCCCATCTCGGGCGGTTCGCACGTCACCATGACGGAGGACGCGGTGTCCGGCCCGGGGACCCTCGTGCCGAGACCGCTGCAGAACGTCATGCTCAAGCACCGCAATCGCGAGACGCTGCAGCGGCTGGCCTGGCTGGCCGAGGGGCGACGGGACGGCAAGGCCGACTAGATCGGGTCTCGCCGCCCCCGGGTGCCCGGGGCCCCGAGCGCGGGATGCCCCCGGGCCGGAGCTCAGGATGCCCCAGGCGAGGATGCCCGGGGCGCTCGCGGTCAGTGACCGAGCAGCTCGTCGCGCACCTTGCGGCGCAGCACCTTGCCGATCAGCGAGGCCGGCAGGGCGTCGACGACGACGATGCGTCGCGGCACCTTGTAGGGCGTGAGGTGCTTGCGGGCGAAGGCACGCAGCTCGGCGACGTCGACCTCGGCACCGGGGGAGACGACGATCGCCGCGGCGACCTGCTCGCCGCCGGGGCTCGGCATGCCGACCACGGCCGCGTCGACGACGCCTTCGAAGCGCGTCAGGACCTCTTCGACCTCGGAGGGCGCGACGTTGAACCCACCGGTGATGATGAGCTCCTTGATGCGGTCGACGACGCGCACGAAGCCGTCGTCGTCGACGGTGACGATGTCTCCGGTGCGGAACCAGTCGCCGTCGACGAAGACCTCGCTCGTGGCCTGCGGCTTGCGGTAGTAGCCGGTGAACACCTGGGGGCCGCGCACGATCAGCTCGCCTGACTCGCCGGGGGCGACGTCGACCGTCGGCTGGTCGGGGTCGACGACCCGCACCTCCGTGCTCGGCAGCGGGAGCCCCACGGTGCCGGCGCGGCGGGTCGGCCCGACGGGATTGGCCATCAGCACGGGCGAGCACTCGGAGAGCCCGTAGCCCTCGACCAGCCAGCCGCCGGACTCGGCCTCCCACGGCTCGACGACCTCGGCGGACAGGGGCATGGCGCCCGAGATCGCGACCTCGACGCCGCGCAGCGAGACGCCGGCGTCGTCGGCCGCCTTGCGGAGGCGCGTGTAGATCGGCGGGACGGCCGGCAGGAAGGTCGGCGGTCGCTTCTTCATGACCTTGAGGACGAGCGCCGGGTCGAAGGCGGGGAACAGCACGAGGCGCGCCCCCATGCTCATCGCGAAGGTCAGGCAGAGCGTCAGGCCGTAGGCGTGGAACATCGGCAGGACGGCGTAGACGGTGCACGCGCCCTGCTCGATGGTCGGCACCCAGGCCCGTGACTGCGCCGCGTTCGAGAGCAGGTTGCGGTGCGTCAGCTGCGCGCCCTTCGGCGTGCCGGTGGTGCCGCTCGTGTACTGGATGACCGCGAGGTCGTCGGTCTCGGGGCGGGGGTGCTTGGAGCGGATCGGGCGCGAGCCGACGACGTCCTCCCACGGGGTCGTGCCACGGACCGGCGCGAAGAGGCGCTCGCGGGACTCGCGTGCCTTGGCGATCGGCAGACGGAGGGCCAGCCGGGTGCCGAACGGCATCGCCTTCGTCACGTCGACCGAGACGACGTGGTCGACCGCGACGTCGTCGGGGAACGCCTGGATCGTGTCGACGACCTTGTTCCAGGCGATGGCGATCTTGGCGCCGTGGTCTTCGAACTGGTGACGCAGCTCGCGCGGCGTGTAGAGCGGGTTGTGCTCGACGACCACGGCGCCGAGACGCAGGACGGCGTAGAACGCGACGACGTGCTGCGGGCCGTTCGGCAGCACGAGGGCCACGGTGTCGCCGTGGCCCACTCCGAGCTTCCGCAGGCCCTCGGCCGCACGCGCGATCTGCTCGACGAGCTCGGTGTACGAGGTCGTGGCCCCGAAGTACTCGAGCGCCACCGCCTTCGGGTAGCGCTTCGCGCTGCCGTCCACCAGGTCGAGGAGAGAGCCCGTGACGGGCTCGATCTCGTGCGGGACGCCGGGGGCGTACGAGTCAAGCCAGGGACGCGGGGTCTCGATGGTCACCCTCTCACTCTAGGGCGAACGAGGCCGTTCGATCGTGCGCGTCGTGCAGCGACGCGGGGAAGAGGCACCTGGACGTCTTCCAGACGGGCGGGCGTTGGATCGGGGGGACCCGCACCCCGACGAGAGGAACACCGTGAGCAAGGTCTGGTTCATCACCGGAGCATCCAAGGGCTTCGGCCGCGAGTGGGCCGAGGCCGCACTCGAACGAGGCGATCGCGTCGCCGGCACCGCGCGGAACCTCGACGACGTCGCCGGTCTCGTCGAGCAGTACGGCGACGCCTTCCTGCCGCTTCAGCTCGACGTCACCGACCGCGCGGCCGACATCGCCGCCGTGCAGGTGGCCGCCGAGACGTTCGGTCGTCTCGACGTCGTCGTGAACAACGCCGGCTACGGCCACTTCGGCATGGTCGAGGAGATCAGCGAGACCGAGGCCAGGGGGCAGCTCGAGACGAATCTGTTCGGCGCCCTGTGGGTGACGCAGGCTGCTCTGCCGATCATGCGCGAGCAGGGGTCGGGCCACATCGTGCAGGTGTCCAGCATCGGCGGCATCAGCGCGTTCCCGACGGTCGGCATCTACCACGCGTCGAAGTGGGCGCTCGAGGGCATCAGCCAGTCGCTGGCGCAGGAGGTGGCGGGCTTCGGCATCCACGTCACCCTGGTCGAGCCCGGCGGGTTCAGCACCGACTGGTCGGGCCCGTCCGCGTCGCGCAGCGACGGGCTCGAGGAGTACGCCGAGGTGCGCGAGGCCGCCTCGAAGCGCCCGTCGGCCGCCGACCCGGGCGACCCGAAGGCCACCCGCGGCGCGATCCTCAAAGTCGTCGACGCCGAGCAGCCGCCCCTCCGCATCTTCTTCGGCAAGGCGCCGCTCGGCATCGCCACCAAGGACTACGAGTCGCGTCTCGCGACGTGGAACGAGTGGCAGTCCGTCTCGGTCGAGGCGCACGGCGGCTGACCCTCCGTCGCCGACGCCCGCCGCGCCTCCTGCGTCTCTCGAGAGCTGCGGGAGGCGCGGTGTCCGTTCACGGGAGTCCTCAGGTCCGAGAGCGCATGATCGGGCCATGACCGACCTCGTCTCCCCGCTGCGCGCCCGTCTGCAGCAGACCTTCAACGGGCAGGCGACGGGCACGCCGCAGTGGATGATCGACCTCGAGAAGGGCGACGACGAGGGGTTCTTCGAGCCGGGGTCGGCCGTCTGGGCCGTGCACGGGGCCAAGGCGACCATCGCCGCCGGCGTGAGGGCGCTGCTCGTCCAGGCCCTCCACCCCGGTGCGCTCGCCGGAGTGCACGACCACTCGCGCTTCAAGGAGGACCCCCTGGGGCGGCTCGCCGGGACGATCCGCTGGATCTACACGGTCACCTACGGCAGTCGGGACGCCGCGACCCAGGCGTCGAACTGGGTCTCGCGGCTGCATACGAAAGTCGTCGGGCAGTACGACGACCGTCACGGCGTCTCGCACGGTTACGCGGCCAACGACCCCGAGCTGCTCAGCTGGGTGCACATGGCCTTCGCCGACTCGTTCCTGGCCGCCTTCCATCGGTGGGGCGGGCGCGAGGTGCCCGGAGGCCCCGATGCCTACGTCCGCGAGTGGGCCGTCGCCGGCGAGCTGATGGGTGTGCCGAATCCGCCGCTGACCGTTGCCGAGATGCAGCACCAGCTGATGGACTTCGATCGCCGGGGGGTCCTCGAGCGGACCTCCCGCACCGACGACGTCGTGCGGTTCATCCGGCGTCCGCCGCTGTTCCCCGTCCTCCGGGCCGGCTACCCCCTGCTGTTCAACGGCGCGGTCGCGACGCTGCAACCCCGATTCCAGGAGCTGCTCGATCTGCGTCCGCCGCACGTCGGTCCCGTCGAGCTGCCGACCGCCGGCCCCGCCGCGGCCGTGCTGCGGGGAGTGGGCGCCGTCATGGGCCCGCGGCCGCCGGCTGAGAAGCACGCGCTGGCGCGACTCGAACGACTCGGGTGGGCATCGGTCTGACCCCAGCAGGCGACTGAGAGGATGTCGTCGTGACCGACACCGCGCCTCCTCGTCCCCATCGACCGTTCCGCCTCCTGCGCGACGTCGTCGTGATCGTGCTGATCGCCCTGCTCGTCTCGTGGGGCGTCCGCACGTATCTGGTGCGGTCGTTCTACATCCCGTCCGCGTCGATGGAGAACACGCTGATGATCGGCGACCGGCTGGTCGTCAACGTGCTCGCCTCGAACGCGATGCCGCTGCACCACGGCGACATCGTCGTCTTCGAGGATCCGGGCGGCTGGCTGCCGGGGGAGCCGGGTCAGGACCTCGTCAAGCGCGTCATCGGTCTGCCGGGCGACACCGTCTCGTGCTGCGACGCCGAGGGGCGCGTGCTCGTCAACGGCGAGCCGATCGACGAGCCGTACATCACGGTGCCCTCGGGCGACCCGGCGTCGCTGACGCCCTTCGACGTCACCGTGCCCGAGGGGGCGCTGTGGGTCCTCGGCGACAACCGCGAGGACTCCGCCGACTCGCGGGCGCACCAGAGCGGGCCCTACGCGGGGTTCGTCCCGGAGGAGAACGTCGTCGGCCGGGCCTTCGTGGTGTTCTGGCCGTTCGACCGGGCCCGCTGGCTCTAGTCGTGCCGGGACGTCCCGTCTAGCCCGCGGCGATGAGGCTGTCGCGGACCTGCCGACGCAGCACCTTGCCGATCAGCGACTTGGGCAGCTCGTCGACCACGACGACCCGGCGCGGCACCTTGTAGGCGGCAAGGCGCCCGCGGCAGTGATCGCGCACGGCGGCCTCGTCGAGGGTCGCGCCCGCGGCCAGGACCACGGCCGCGACGACGTCCTCGCCGCCCTCGGCGCGCGGGACCCCCACCACGGCGGCCTCGGCGATGCCGTCGGCACCGAGCACGGCCTCCTCCACCTCGGACGGGGCGACGTTGAAGCCGCCCGTGACGATGAGCTCCTTGATGCGGTCGACGATGGTCACGTAGCCGTCGGCGCTCATGCTGACGATGTCGCCGGTGCGGAACCAGCCGCCCTCGAGGAACGCCTCGGCGGTCTCGTCGGGCCGGTTCCAGTAGCCGCGGAACACCTGCGGACCACGCAGCAGCAGTTCGCCCGCTGCCCCGGGAGGCACGGGTCGGGTCGGATCGGGGGAGTCCCGGTCGACGACGATCGCCTCCGTCGACGGGAACGGCACCCCGACGGTGCCGACGCGGCGGGTCGGGCCGATGGGGTTTCCGAGCGCGACGGGCGAGGTCTCGGTGAGACCGAAGCCCTCGACGAGCATGCCGCCCGTCACCCCCTCCCAGGCGGTCACGACGGAGGTCGGCAGATTCATGGCACCCGAGATGGCGAAGCGGGCCGACGACAGGTCGACGCGCTTCTCGCGGGCGCCGTCGGCGAGTCGCTGATAGATCGGCGGCACCGCCGGCAGGAATGTCGGCGGGTGCTTCTTCGCCGCCTTGAGCACGAGGTCGACGTCGAACTTCGGGAACAGCACCAGCCGCGCGCCGAGACTCATCGCGAAGGTGAGGCACAGCGTCAGCCCGTAGGCGTGGAAGAACGGCAGCACGCCGTAGACCGTCTCGGCGCCCTCGACCAGCCCCGGCACCCACGCGCGCCCCTGCTCGGCGTTGCTGCGGAGGTTGCGGTGCGTGAGGATCGCGCCCTTCGGCGACCCGGTCGTGCCGCTGGTGTACTGCAGCAGGGCGACGTCGTCGACCTCGGGCCGGGGGTGCTTCTTCTTGATCGGGCGGTTCGACAGCAGGTCGTCGAACGTCGAGTCGCCCGTCGCGCCGTCCGTCAGCGCCGCCCGCGACGACCTGGCGGCGGGCACCGGCAGCTTGAGCGCCAACCGGGTGCCGAGCGGCATGCCCTTGGTCACGTCGACCGACACGATGGTCGTCAGGCCGAGGTCGGAGGGCAGGGCGCGGAGGCGGTCGACCAGCTTGTCCCATGCGACCGCCACGGTCGCGCCGTGGTCCTCGAAGAGGTGGCGCAGCTCGCGGTCGGTGTAGAGCGGGTTGTGCTCGACGACGACGGCGCCGAGGCGCAGCACGGCGTAGAACGCGACCACGTGCTGCGGGCTGTTGGGGACGATCAGGGCGACGCGGTCTCCTCGACGCACGCCGAGCCTCCTGAGCCCCTCGGCCGCGCGCGCGATCTGGTCGCCCAGATCGCGGTACGACGTCTCGCGCCCGAAGAACTCGAGGGCCGGACGCGTGCGGTGCGCGGCCACGGCGTCGTCGATCAGGTCGACGAGGCTGCCCGTGACGGGCTCGATGTCGGCGGGGACGTCAGGAGCGTAGCTGTGCAGCCACGGGCGGTCGATCGGATCGGTCATGCCCCGAGCTTGCCAGGGTCGGGTGATGAACCCCCGGGAGGCGCGAATGCGTCGGGCGTGTCAGCGGGCGTCGCGGCCCGTCAACGCGAGCAGGCGGATGCGGAGCGGGGCGTCGTCGCCGACCGGCACGGGCGACGCGAACAGCCCCGAGGCCTCGAGAGCGTCCTTCTGCGGCTCGAAGACGCCCCAGACGGCCTCGACCAGGGCGTCGTCCAGCTCTTCGTCGGCGCCGACCGCACGAGCGAGATCCCAGCTGTGGATGGTGACGTCGGCGACCTGCTCGGCCAGGTACTCGTGCACGGGGACGACGTCGGCGCTCAGTCGGACCTCGGCGTGCGGATCGGCGTCGCGCCAGGCCGCCGTCGCGGCGTTCGACCAGCGGTGCCAGGCCTCGACGAGGTCGTCGCCGAGCGGCTCGATGGAGTTCTCGGCCTCGGCGGGGTCGCCGCCCTCGAGCAGGAGGGGCACCCACTGCTGCTCGCGGGTCACGTGCCGGACGAGGTCGCGGACCTTCCACTCGGTGTCGGGAGTGGGGGCGTCCCAGTCGGCCACGGCCTCGACCCGGCGGGCGAACTCGTCGTGCGCGGTCTTCTGCAGGGTGATCCAGTCGACGGTCATGGGAGTCCTCTCGGGTGGTGCGGGGCTGACTGCCAGGGCCAACCGTACGGGGCCGCGCATTGTTCCGCGGGTCGGTGCGGCGGGTTCCCGTCATCGGGGGCGGGTCAGCGCTGACCCGCCGCGGATGACGGGAACCCGCCGAAGCCCCGGAGGCGCGGGTCGCGGGCCCGCCGGAGCCGAGGAGGCGCGGGTCGCGCACGAAGGGCCCGCATCCGACAGGCGGATGCGGGCCCTCGAGAGGTGCTGCTGCTTACGCGGGGAGCACGAACTGGATCTCGAGCGTGACGGTCACGTCGTTGCCGAGCGTGAAGCCGCCGGCCTCGAGGGCCGCGTTCCAGGTGACGCCGAAGGCGGTGCGGTCGATCTTGGTGGTCGCCGAGAAGCCGAGCTTCGTCTGGCCGTAGCCGTCGACGACGAGGCCGCCGAACTCGCTCTTCAGGGTGACGGGCTTGGTGACGCCACGGAGGGTCAGGTCGCCGTGCACGAGGAACTCGTCGCCGCTCTTCTCCTCGATGCTGTTCGAGACGAAGGTCATCTTGGGGTGCTCTTCGGCCAGGAAGAAGTCGCCGGTCTGCAGGTGACCGTCGCGGTCCTTCTGGTTCGTGTTGACCGACGCGACGTCGATCGAGGCCGTGACCTTGCTCGCGGTGTGGTCCTCGGCGGTGACGAGGGTCGCGTCGAACGACTCGAAGCTGCCCTTGACCTTGCTGATGGCGAGGTGACGGACGCTGAAGGAGACCTCGCTGTGCGTGGGGTCGAGGTTCCAGGTGCCGGCGGGGATCGTCTCGGTGGTGATTGCCATGGTGTTCTCCTGTTGGTCTGGGTGACTGATGTGACGGTGTCCGGTGATGTGACGATGTCTAGTGGTGCGATGACGTCTGGGGTTTCGGTGACGTGTCACCGAAGGTCGGTACGAGTATATGCAAGTGCATCCACCCCTGACGAATTCCCGTGACGCCGGATTTCTCCGCGCCGGGTCTCAGGCGGGTCGCTCGTCGGGCGAGACGGTCTTCGACGGGTCGGTCTCGGCCAGGTCGCCGAGCGCCTCGTCGATCGCGGTCATGACCTCGGCGGGCAGCTTCACGCCCGCGGCCTTGACGTTGTCGCCGACCTGCTCGGGTCGCGAGGCGCCGATGATGGCCGACGCGACGTTGTCGTTCTGCAGCACCCAGGCGATGGCGAGCTGGGCCATCGAGAGGCCCAGATCGGCGGCGATCGGCTCGAGCTTCGCGACTCCGGTGAGCACCTCGTCGGTGAGGAACCTCTTGATCGAGCTCGCGCCTCCCTTGTCGTCCGTGGCGCGGCTGCCGGCGGGCAGCTCGGCGCCCGGCTTGTACTTGCCGGTGAGCACGCCCTGCGCGACCGGCGACCAGACGATCTGGCCGAGACCGTGCTGCTTGCTGGTGGGCACGACCTCCTGCTCGATGACGCGCCAGAGCATCGAGTACTGCGGCTGGTTCGAGATGAGCTGCACGCCGTACTTGACGGCCAGCTCGTGCCCGGCACGGATCTGGTCCGCGTTCCACTCGCTGACCCCGATGTAGAGCGCCTTGCCCTGGCGGACGACGTCGGCGAACGCCTGCATGGTCTCTTCGAGCGGGGTGTCGGCGTCGTAGCGGTGCGCCTGGTAGAGGTCGACGTAGTCGGTGCCGAGACGACGGAGCGACCCGTCGATCGACTCGAGGATGTGCTTGCGGCTCAGCCCGACGTCGTTGTGACCTCGGGGCCCGGTCGGCCAGTACACCTTCGTGAAGATCTCGAGCGACTCGCGACGCTCGCCCTTGAGCGCGTCGCCGAGGACCTGCTCCGCCGCCGTGTTCGCGTACGCGTCGGCGGTGTCGAAGGTCGAGATGCCGGCGTCGAGCGCGGCACGGACGCACTGGGCGGCGACGTCGTTCTCGACCTGCGAGGCGTGGGTCAGCCAGTTGCCGTACGTGATCTCGGAGATCTTGAGGCCGCTGTTTCCTAGGTATCTGAAGTCCATGTCGTCAAACTACGCGCCTCGGGTGGCCGACGGGCTGCCCCCCGACCGGGGGACGTTAACGGGAGATGACGGGAAGCTGGCAATTCCCCGGCAGCCGGGGGATCCGACCAAACCGATTTTCGAGCACCCCCCGAACCGGTGCCATACCCGAGGTGAGAACCCTCGGACGAGGGGCGCCGCCGACTGCCGCCCCGGCGCCGACCCCGAATCGCGCGACCTGCTGAGCATCACGCTGCTCGACGACACCCACGACCAACCCGACCTCTTTTGACAGGAGAGTGACCCGTGTCGACTGACCCGACGCACAATGCCGACCTGCTGGCAGCCGGTGAGCCCGCCCCGCTGCTGACCCCGCAGGCGCCGGCCTCGCCCGAGACGTTCGTCCCCAACCGAGGAGGCGCGGCGACGGCCGGCGAAGGACTCGCCGGCTTCCAGCTCCCCGACTGGTCCGCCCTCGAGTGGATCGGCTACTCGTCGCTCGTCGTCATCTCGCTGCTGCTCACCGCGGTGGCCGTCTCGACGCTCTGGTGGATGCTGCACGCGTGGCGCTCGAAGGACAACCTCGAGGGCAGCCAGTTCAGCGAGGACCCTCTCGACGCCGCTCACTCCTTCACCTTGCTGGTGCCGGGTCGGCACGAGGAGGAGGTCATGGGCCAGACCCTCGACCGACTCGCCCTGCAGGACCACCCGGACTTCGAGATCATCGCGATCGTCGGTCACGACGATCCCGGCACCGAGCGCGTCGCCCGCGAGGCCGCCGCGCGCCACCCCGAGCTGATCCGCGTGATCGTCGACTCGAGCGTGCCGAAGAACAAGCCGAAGGCCCTCAACCTCGCGCTGCAGTCGTCGCGGGGCGAGATCGTCGGAGTGTTCGACGCCGAGGACGAGGTCCACCCGCGCCTCCTGACGCTCGTCGACTCGCGTTTCACCGAGACCGACGCCGATGTGGTGCAGGGCGGCGTGCAGCTGATGAACTTCCAGAGCAGCTGGTGGAGTCTCCGCAACGTGCTCGAGTACTACTTCTGGTTCCGGTCGCGTCTGCACTTCCACGCCAAGGAGAAGTTCATCCCCCTCGGCGGCAACACGGTCTTCGTGCGCAAGGAGTGGCTCGACTGGTCGGAGGGCTGGGACGCCGAGTGCCTCGCCGAGGACTGCGAGCTCGGGGTCCGACTCTCGAGCGCCGGTGCGAAGGTCGTCGTGGCCTACAGCCCCGAGGTCGTCACCCGCGAGGAGACCCCCGGCACCTTCGTGTCTCTGCTCAAGCAGCGCACCCGCTGGAACCAGGGCTTCATGCAGGTCTACGGCAAGGGCGAATGGAAGAAGCTCCCCCGACTCCGTCAGCGTCTGATGGCCCGCTACCTGCTCACCATGCCCTTCATCCAGGCGGCCACCGGGCTGATGATCCCGATCTCGATCGCGCTGATCCTCACGGTCAAGGTCCCGACGGCGATCGCGCTGGTCTCGTTCATCCCCCTGGCGCCGACACTCGTGCTGCTGGCCGTCGAGTTCACGGGTCTCCGCGAATTCGGTCGCACCTACGGGCAGAAGGTCCGGGCGCGCGACTACTTCCGACTCGTCTGGGGTCTGCTGCCTTACCAGATCTTCCTGGCCCTGGCCGCCGTCCGGTCCGTCTGGCGACAGGTCCGAAAGCTGAACGCCTGGGAGAAGACGGAGCACACGGGCGCCCACCGACCTGCCGCCGTGCCCGCCCCGCTCGGGCACGCCGCCCCGACCCCGACGACCGACGCGGCCGGCCGCTCGACCGACGACCTCGCCCTGACCGGAGGTGGTGACCGATGACCAGCATCCTCGACCGACCAGCCGACACGACCGTCGCACCGGACGCACCGATCCGGCCGCGTCCGGCCGAAGCGGATCGCGCCCCCCGGGTGTCGTGGCTCCGACGTCACGGCGCCTCCCTGCTCTGGCTCCTGCCCGTCCTCGCCGTCGCCGCCGTCGTGCAGAGCCTCAACATGGCCGGCTCGCCGCAGCGGATCGACGACGAGGGCACCTACGTCGCCCAGGCCTGGGCCGTGCAGAACCTCGGCGAACTCGCCCATTACACCTACTGGTACGACCACCCGCCCGTGGGCTGGCTGCAGATCTCGGCGTACACGGCCCTGACCGGCGCGTTCTCGCGCTACAGCATCGCCGTCCTGGCGGGCCGCGAGGCCATGGTGTTCTTCACCGTCGTCGCGGTCGCCCTGCTCTGGGCGCTGGCCCGCAGGATCGGGCTGAGCCGCGTGGCCGCCTCGGTCGCCGCCCTCGTGTTCGCCGTCTCCCCCCTCGCCGTGCAGTTCCACCGCACCGTGTACCTCGACAACGTCGCGACCCCGTGGCTCCTCGCCGCCTTCCTGTTCGCCCTGAGCAGGCGGCACCAGCTGGCCGGCTACGCGGCGGCCTCCGCGTCGTTCGGCATCGCCGTCCTGTCGAAGGAGACGTACCTGCTGGCCCTGCCGTTCCTGGCCTGGGTCATGATCCGGGGAGCCGACCGCTCGACGCGTCGGTACACACTGTCCATCGCCTCGGCGCTGCTCGTGCTGATCGGCCTCTCGTACATCGCGCTCGCCGGGGTCAAGGGCGAGCTGCTGCCGGGCGCCGGGCGCGTCAGTCTGCTCGAGGGGATCACGTTCCAGCTCGGCACCCGCGAGTCGAGCGGCTCGATCCTCGACACGGGCAGCCTCTTCTTCGCCACCGTGTCGCAGTGGTGGCAGCTCGACATGGTCGTGATCGTGCTGGGCGCGGCGGCCTCGGTCGTCGGCGTCTTCCTGACGAGGGTCCGGCCGATCGCCGTGATGATGGTCTTCCTCATCGCGTTCATGTTCCGCCCGGGCGGCTATCTGCCCGTCCCCTACGTGATCATGATGCTGCCGTTCGCGGCGCTGCTGATCGCGGCGGTCTCTGACTCGGCCGTGCGCTCGCTCCGCGCCCGACGCGAGAGCCGGCTCGGCACGGCGGCCGGCCGCTCCGGCGCCGTCGTCTGGGTCGCCGTGACCGCGGTGGCGGCCGTCGCCATCGTGCCGCTCTGGACGACCCAGCTCCGCGGGTTCTTCCTCGCGGACCTCGACGCCCCGATGCGCGACGCGCAGGGATGGATCTCGGACAACGTGCCGAAGGACAGCCGACTGCTCGTGGACGACGCGATGTGGGTCGATCTCGTCGACGACGGATTCGCTCGGGACAACGTCATCTGGTTCTACAAGCTGGACACCGACGGCGCCGTCCGGGCGCAGTCGCCGAACGGCTGGCGCGACAGCGACTTCATCGTCACGACCGAGTCCGTCCGCACCTCGGGCGGCTCCTCCGAGGGCATCCGTCAGGCCCTCGACAACTCGACAGTCGTCGCGTCGTTCGGCAGCGGCGACCAGGAGGTCGACGTGCGTCGCATCGACACCGACGGGGCCGCCCAGGCCGCGACCGACGCCGACGCCGACGCCGCGGCCCGATCGCAGGTCGGTCGCGAACTCGCCCAGAACCCGTCGCTGCAGGTGTCCGACGTGTTCCGCCAGACGCTCACCGACGGCCGGGTCGACCCGAGGGCGATGATCGTCCTGGGTCAGCTCGCCGCGACCGGTCCGATCGACGTCGCCGACCCCGGTGCGCTGCCGGGCGAGTCGGAGGGGCTCTTCCGCCAGCTGGAGATCAGCCCCGCCGACGGTCGGTCGGTCGACGATCTGGCCGCCGTCGTCGACGGACTCGGATCGACCTACGCGCCCGTCGGTGCCGACCCGACCGATGACGGCCTGATCGCCACCTGGTCCGCCCTCCCACCGAGCGGCCTGCTCGGCTGAGCCGCACGGCGGCGCGTGGTCGATCCGACGCGCGCCGCCCCTCCTCCCGCCGGCTCCTCCTCGAGCCGGATCCCGACCGGAAAGGAACCACCTCATGGCACCCGCCATCAGCACCATCCGAACCCCCGCCTCCTCCCGCCGCCGACTCACCGCCGCTCTCGCCCTGGGCGTCGCCGCGACCGCCGCCGTGGCCGCCTCGGTGGTGGGCGTCTCGCCCGCCCAGGCCGCCGAGGGCGACGGCTGGGTCCGCGTCGGCCACCTGTCGCCCGACACCAAGTCGGTCGACGTCACCCTCACCTCGATCAAGGGCGGTCAGGTCGTCATGGACCTCGACGACGTCACCTACGGTCAGGTCAGCCCCTACGAGGCGCTGCCCGCGGGCACGTACGTCGTCTCGATGACCGCCGCCGACGCACCGGCCGCCGAACCGGTGATCAGCACCAACGTCACCGTCGAGAGCGGGCAGCCGATCACCGCGCTGGCGTACGGCGAGAACGACGACCTCCGGACCGAGGTCTTCACGGACGACCTCACCGCCCCCGCGCCCGGCGAGGCGAAGCTCCGCCTCGTGCAGGCGGCGAACGTCACCGACACCGTCGACGTGGCGACCAGCACCGGCACCACGATCGCCAGCGACGCCCCCTTCGGCAGCGCCAGCGGGTACGCCAGCGTCGACGCCGGCCCGTGGACGCTCGACCTGACGGGCGACGACGTCGAGGGTTCGGCCGACGTCGACCTCGCCGCAGGCAGCGTCAACACGCTGTTCGTGCTCGACAACTCGACGGGTGGACTGACCGTCGTACCCGTCGTCGACAGCGCGTCGACCGCCGAGACCCCGCAAGGGGGCGTGCAGACCGGAGGCGGCTACCTCGCCGAGCACCCCGCCGACGAGGCCTCCAGCGAGACGCGGGGCTTCTGGGCGTCCGTGCTCGGCTTCCTCCGCATCGGCTGACGCCGCGGCGGAGCGTATGGACGGACGAGGAGGCGCGGCTCGGCGCCGCCGGGCACCGCGCCTCCTCGACCGGCACGACGATGACTGCACAGTGAGGAACGACATGACGAAGAAGACGAGACTGCTGCTCGCAGCGGCGGTCGTGGTGGCAGTGACCGTCACGGCCGGGATCGCCTCATTCGTCGTCGGCCCGTTCGGCGGTTCGCCGGACGAGGCGGGCGGACGGACGGGCGCGACCAGCGACCCCGGCATCACCCCCACCTCGGCACCCGAGCGGACGCCCGACCAGATCGGAGAGGCGTTCCTCGACGACTGGGTCGACTCCGACGGGCGCGTCGTCCGCCGCGACCAGGGCGACGACACCGTCAGCGAAGGCCAGGCGTACGGTCTCCTCGTGGCGGTCGGCGTCGACGACGAGAAGGCCTTCGACACCATCTGGGAGTGGACCACCGACAACCTCGTGCGCGACGACGGTCTGCTCGCCTGGCAGTGGGCGGACGGCGCCGTGGTCGACGACGGCCCGGCGAGCGACGCCGACGTGGACGCCGCTCGGGCGCTCGTGCTCGCCGGCGACGCCTTCGACCGCCCCGATCTGACCGCGGCGGGCGTCGAGCTCGGCGGCGTCGTGCTCGACACGATGACCGCGTCGACCGACGTCGGGCGGATCCTCCTCCCCGGGTTGTGGGCTCAGGGCGATGCGCCGTGGTCGTACAACCCCTCGTACGCCTCGCCCGCGACCTTCCAGGAGCTCGGCGCCGCCAGCGGCGACCCGCGCTGGGACGAGCTCGCGGCCGGCTCGCGCGCCGTGACGACGGAGATCCTCGACTCGACCGCGCTGCCCAGCAACTGGGCGCAGGTCGCACAGGACGGCACGGTCGTGCCCCTGCCGAGCGCCGACGGATCGAGCGGCACCGTCGAGTACGGCTACGACGCCGCCCGCCTGCCCCTGCGGTACGCCGAGTCGTGCGACCCGGCCGATGTGGCCCTCGCCGCGCGTCTGGCGCCGGTGCTCCAGCGCTACGACGAGCTGCCCATGCAGCTCGACCTGGGGGGCCAGTCGACCGGAGCCGACAAGAGCCCGTTGGCCTACGCGGCCCGGGCGGCCGCCGAGGCCGCAGCCGGCGACCGGCAGGCGGCGGCCGACGACCTGCGTCGCGCCGACGAGGTCGCCACCTCGACCCCCACCTACTACGGCACGGCCTGGTCGGCGCTCGCAGCCCTGCAGCTCGACGGCACGTCGATCGGTCCGTGCTCGCCTCTGGAGGAGGACTGACATGAACCCCACCACCTGGCTCCGCGAGCACACGAAGGCCGCCGTCGCGATCGGCGTCGCCGTCGCGCTGGCCGTCGGGGGCGTGACCGTCGCGGCGGTCGCGGCGCAGCCCGACGGCGCATCGTCGACATCGACCGGCACCGAGGAGGCGCGGGGCGGCTCGACCCCGTCCGTCTCGACCGAGGGGTTCCAGGACCCGGCGGCCCAGACGTACACCGCGCCTCCTGCGGGCGCCGAGCCCGTTCGGGTGCGGATCCCGTCGATCGGCGTGGACTCGGGGCTCGAGGATCTCGGCCTCGGGGCCGCCGGCGAACTGGACGCTCCCGAGGCGTGGATGTCGGCCGGCTGGTACGAGGACGGCGTCGTGCCCGGGGGAGTAGGCCCCGCGATCATCGCCGGTCACGTCGACTCGTCGACCGGGCCCGCGGTGTTCGTCGATCTGCCCGAGCTCGAGCCCGGCGACGAGGTGCTCGTGACCCTGTCGACCGGTGAGGTCCACACCTTCTCGGTGACCGGCAGCGAGACGGCTCCGAAGGCGAACTTCCCGACCTCGGACGTCTACGGGAGCACGCCCACCCCGACACTGCGGCTGATCACCTGCGACGGACGATTCGACTCGTCGACCGGGCACTACGAGGACAACCTGATCGTCTTCGCCGACCTGGTCTCGTGACCGGCTCGAACCCATCCGAACCCGACCCGACCCGAACGGGAGTAGACCCCACCATGAACGACGCGCTCGTGATCATCCCCACCTACGACGAGAAGGACAACCTCGACTGGATCGTCGGCCGCACGCTCGACTCCGGCGCCGCGGTGGACATCCTGGTCGTCGACGACGGCTCGCCCGACGGCACCGGCGAGCTGGCCGACGCCTACGCCGCCCGCGACTCCCGTGTGCATGTGCTGCACCGCACCGAGAAGGCCGGCCTCGGCGCCGCCTACCTCGCCGGCTTCGCCTGGGGTCTCGAACGCGGCTACGACGCCCTCGTCGAGATGGACGCCGACGGCTCGCATCACCCCGAGCACCTCCCCGGCATGCTCGAGCTGCTGCGCGACAACGACCTCGTGCTCGGCTCGCGCTGGGTGCCCGGCGGCCGCGTCGAGAACTGGCCGATGCGCCGCGAGCTGCTCAGCCGCGGCGGCAGCTGGTACACCCGGGGCGCCCTCGGCATCCGCGTCGCCGACACGACCGGAGGGTTCCGGGTGTTCCGCTCGTCGGCTCTGCGCCGCATCGACCTCGACGAGGTGGAGTCGCGCGGCTACTGCTTCCAGGTCGACCTGCTCTGGCGTGCCCTGCAGGCCGGTCTCCGGGTCGTCGAGACGCCGATCACGTTCACCGAACGCGTCCACGGCGCCTCGAAGATGAGCGGCTCGATCGTCAGGGAGTCCCTGACCAAGGTGACCCTGTGGGGTCTCCGTCGCCGGTCGCTCGCGCTCGTCGAGCTGATCGTGCGGCACCGCCGCCTGCCGAGCGTCCGTGCGACGTCGCACCGCGTCGGACCCTCGAGCGGCGGCGTGTCCACGCGCTAGCGACCGACCGTGGACGGTGCACGCGCGCCCGGGCCGGTCGGGCCCCGGCGCGCGTCATCGAGGGCTCCGGCGTCAGCGGACGATCGCCACCGAGCGCGCCGGCAGCAGCAGACTGGACCCGGGTTCGATCGACGCGTCGCTGGCGAAGAGGACGGTGCTGCTCGGCACGGCGACCCGCGCCTCCTCTGCGGCGAAGTTGATCGCGATGCGGAGCTCGCCGCGCGTGAGCACGAGCCAGCGGGCGTCGGCGTCGTAGTCGACCGAGACGGAGTCGAAGCGCGGGTCGGTCAGGTCGGGCTCGCTGCGCCGCAGGGCGCCGAGACGACGGTAGGCGTCGAGCAGCACGGCGTGGCGACCCGACTCGAGCTCGGACCAGTCGAGCTTGCTGTTCTCGAACGTCGACGGCTCCTGCGGATCGGGCACGGACGATTCGTCCCAGCCCATCTTCGCGAACTCGGCGATGCGGCCCTTCGCCGTCGCCTCGCCGAGATCGTGCTCGGGGTGCGAGGTGAAGAACTGCCACGGGGTGGACGCCGCCCATTCCTCGCCCATGAAGAGCATCGGCGTGTACGGGCCCGCGAGGGTCAGGGCCGCCGCGATGACGAGCTGACCGTCGTCGAGGGTGGCGGCGAGACGGTCGCCGATCGCCCGGTTGCCGATCTGGTCGTGGTTCTGGTTCGCGACGACGAGGCGCCAGGTCGGCATGTGGTCGGTGTCGACCGGCTGTCCGTGCGTCGCCTCGCGGAACGACGACCAGGTGCCGTCGTGGAAGAACCCCTTCGTCAGCACCTTCGCGAGCGCGCCGAGCGGCTCGAAGTCGGCGTAGTAGCCGGTGGTCTCGCCGGTCAGCGCGACGTGGACGGCGTGGTGGAAGTCGTCGCTCCACTGCGCGTCGAGGCCGTAGCCCTGCCGGTGCTCGGGGCCGAAGCCGCCGCCGTCGCGGGGGGTGATCAGGGTCGGGTCGTTGAGGTCGCTCTCGGCGATCAGCGACAGCGGGCGACGCAGGTGCGCGCTCAGGGCGGCCGTCCGCTCGGCCAGCTCCTGCAGCAGGTGCACCTCGCTGTCGTCCTTCAGGGCGTGCACGGCGTCGAGTCGCAGACCGTCGACGTGGTAGTCGCCCAGCCACATCGCCGTGTTGTCGAGGATGAACTCGCGCACCTCGTGCGCACCGTCGTCGTCGAGGTTGACGTTGTCGCCCCAGGTGTTGGCGTGCTTGCTCGACAGGTACGGGCCGAAGAGCGGCAGGTAGTTGCCCGAGGGGCCGAGGTGGTTGTACACGACGTCCTGGATGACGCCGAGGCCGGCGGCGTGCGCGGCGTCGACGAAGCGCTGGTACGCCTCGGGCCCGCCGTAGTTGTCGGTGACCGTGAACCAGTCGACGCCGTCGTAGCCCCAGTTCCAGCGGCCGTTGACCCCGTTGACCGGCAGCAGCTCGACGAGGTCGACGCCGAGGTCGACGAGGTACGGCAGCTTGCCGATGGCCGAGTCGAGGGTGCCCTCGGGGGTGAAGGTGCCGATGTGCAGCTCGTAGACCACGGAGCCGGCCAGCTGACGGCCGGTCCACGCGGCGTCGGTCCAGGCGAAGGCGCCGGGGTCGTAGGTCTCGCTGAGACCGTGCACGCCGTCGGGCTGACGGCGCGAGCGGGGGTCCGGCAGGGGGGTGTCGCCCCCGTCGAGCACGAACCCGTAGCGGTGACCGGGCCCGCGGTCGAGATCGGGGGAGGCGCGCCACCAGCCGGTCTCGGGCTCGTGCGTCAGCGGCAGCAGCTCCCCGTCGAGGTGCAGCTGCACGGTGGTCGCTTTCGGGGCCCAGACGTCGTAGACGCTCATCGGTCTCCTCGGGTCGGTGTCGGTGTCGGGTCGGTGCGGTCGGTGAGTCGCGACATGCCGCCCACCTCGGGAGGTGAGCGGCATGTCGTGACTCCTCGACCAGGGGAGACGGTAGTCGGGCGCGGAGCGGCGCGGACGGGCGGGTCAGTCCTCTGCGGGGATCAGCAGGGCGACGGGGTACATGTCGAGCACCTCGGCCAGTCGCAGGCGACCGCCCTCGTGACGGCGACCCGTGAGGACGTCGCGATACGCGCCTCCTGCGGTCAGGACCTCGGTGTCGTCCCAGCCGCCGGCCTGCTCGAGGGAGACGGGGAGGCGCGTGGCGATCGCGATCGCGCCCCCGCGATCGACGGCGACGGCCGAGACGGCCTGCTCGCCGAACACCGGCAGCGCGGCGTAGCGGGTGAACAGGTCGGGGCGGTCGCGACGCAGCGTCAGGGCGCGATGCGTGACGAGCAGCTTCGCCGCGCCCGTGTCGTCGACCGGGGGAGTCGCGCCCGAGCGGATCGCCTCGAGGTAGAGACGACGCAGATCGAAGTCGACCGGGCGACGGTTGTCGGGGTCGACGAGCGAGAAGTCCCACAGCTCGCCGCCCTGATAGACGTCGGGGCTGCCCGGACCGATCAGCTGCATCAGCGTGACGCCGAGCGAGTTGCTGTACCCGGGGCCGCGGAGGACGTCGACGATGCGCTCGACCTCGTGCCGCACCTCCTCGTCGTCGAAGACGGCGTCGACGGCCGAGTGCATGCGCTCTTCGAAGGCCTCGGCCTCATCGGTGCGGTCGGTCCAGGTGGTCGACGAACCGGCCTCGCGGGAGGCCTTCTCGGCGTAGGCGTGCAGGCGCTCGCGCGACGCGGGCCACGAACCGACGACCGTCTGCCAGAGGATGTTCTCGAACGGCCCGTCGCCCATCGGCGCGAGGTCGCGGAGGCGCTGGAGGGTGGCGGCCCACTCGTGCGCGACCTCGGAGAGCACCGAGATGCGCGCCCGCACGTCGGCGCTCCGCTTCGTGTCGTGCGTCGACAGGGTCGTCATGCCGAAGGGGCGCTCGGCGAGGCGGCCCTGCTGGCGGGCGTGGAACTGCGCCGGAGTCACCGAGAACTCGCTGGGGTCGGCGCCCACCTCGGTCAGCGTCGCGAGGCGGCTGTAGCGGTAGAACGCGGTGTCTTCGACGCCCTTGGCCATCACCATGCCGCTGGTCTGCTGGAACCGCACCGACGCGGGGTGCGTCTCGTCGCGCAGCACGGCGACGACCCGCTCGACGGCATCTGCGAGCTCGGGGCGGTGACGCGTCGCGACGGACGCGGCCTCGGTCAGCTGCTCGGAGCCCTGCGGGAGGTAGCTGCGGTAGACGGGGAACGCCGCGGCCAGCTCGGCCAGGGCGTCGACGACCTCGGGGTCGACGGCGCCGCCGCCCGCGATCAGTCGCGCGAGGCGGTTGATCTCGCTGCCGAGGATGCCGTCGGCGATGCCGCGCTTGGTGCCCAGGATCATCTCGTGCCAGTCGACCGCCTCGTCGCCGGTCGACTCGTCGGCACCGGCCGCGCGCTCGTCGGCGTCGACGCCGGTCGCACGGCGGAGGCGCGAGTCGAGCCCGTCGAGCGCCGCGGCGCCGCTCGGGTCGACGAACAGCCGGTCGAGGTCGGCGAGGGTGTCGTACCCGGTGGTGCCCGCGGTGGCCCAGTCTTCGGGGAGGCGCTCGTCGCCTTCGAGGATCTTCTCGACGAGCACGTGGGCACGACCCGTGAGGGCGGCCAGACGGCCGAGGTAGCCCTTGGGGTCGGCCAAGCCGTCGGGGTGGTCGACCCGGAGGCCGTCGACGAGCCCGTCACGGAACCACCGCCCGATCTCGACGTGGGACTCGTCGAAGACGCGCCCCTCTTCGACCCGGATGCCGGCGAGGGTGTTCACCGCGAAGAAGCGGCGGTAGTTGAGGTCGGAGTCGGCGCGCTTCCAGTGCACGAGCTCGTAGTTCTGCCGTGCGTGGATGGCCGCAGCGTCGTCGCCGTCGCCTCGCGTGCCCGGGGCGATCGGGTACACGTTGTCGTAGTAGTGCAGCTCGTCGCCTTCGACGGCGAGGCCCTCGATGGACCCGTCGGCCGCCGCGGGCTCGCCGAGCACCGGCAGCAGCACCTTGTCGCCGCCGGCCGCCCAGTCGACGTCGAACGCGTCGGCGTAGCGGGACTCGCGGCCGTGGGTGAGGAGGTCCCACCACCAGACGCTGGACTTCGGCGTCGCGACGCCGACGTGGTTCGGGACGATGTCGACGAGCACGCCGAGGCCGTGCACGTGCGCACGGTCGGAGAGCGTGTGCAGACCCACCTCGCCGCCTCGCGCGGGGTCGACCCGGCTGTGGTCGACGACGTCGTAGCCGTGGTCGCTGCCCGGCTCGGCCTCGAGCACGGGCGACAGGTAGACCCAGTCGGCCCCGAGGTCGCGGAGGTAGGGGACGACGTCGGCTGCCGCGAACAGATCGAAGGAGGCGCGGATCTGCAGGCGGTACGTCGAACGCGGGTGTCGGGTCGAGTCGTTTCGGGTCACTGGTCTTCCTCGGCCGTGGCTCGGAGGACGACGAGCGAGCGACCCACCACGGGGAGTCGGTCGCCGGCTCGCAGAGCGGTGGGCGTCTGCGGTGTCGAGGGGGGCTGGACGGTGGTGGCGGCGCGGGTGGCCGTCGGCGTGCGGGGTGCGGCGTTCGCCGGCGGCGGCGGCACGTCGACGGTGCTGTCGACGACGACCTCCCAGCCCTCGGCGTACTCGTCGGGCGGCAGCACGAAGGTGACCGTGTCGGCGCTGGCGTTGAAGTAGAGGACGAAGTTGACGTCGGTGATGCGACCGCCGCGGGCGTCACGCCCGCGGATGCCGTCGCCGTTCAGGAACATGCCGATCGCCTTCGCGTACGACTCGTTCCACTCGCCCTCCTGCATGGCGTCGCCCTCGGTGGTCAGCCAGACGATGTCGGGCAGGGGCTCGCCCTCGCCGCGGGTGACCGGTCGGCCGTTGAAGTAGCGCTGGCGACGGAACGTCGGGTGGTCGTGCCGCAGCTTGATGACCTCGGCGACGAACTCGATCAGATCGCGGTCGGCGCTGTCCCAGTCGATCCAGCTGAGCTCGTTGTCCTGCGCGTAGGTGTTGTTGTTGCCCTTCTGCGTGCGACCGAGCTCGTCGCCGTGCAGCAGCATCGGGACGCCCTGGCTGAGCAGCAGGGTGGCCAGGAAGCTGCGCTGGCGCTGCTCGCGGAGCGCGCGGACCGCACCGTCGTCCGTCTCGCCCTCGACGCCCGAGTTCCAGGAGCGGTTGTGGCTCTCGCCGTCGTTGCCGTCTTCGCCGTTGGCGTCGTTCTGCTTGTCGTTGTAGCTGACCAGGTCGCGCATCGTGAAGCCGTCGTGGGCCGTGACGAAGTTGATGCTCGCCACCGGGCGGCGGCCGTCGCGCTCGTACAGGTCGGCCGAGCCGGTGATCCGGCTGGCGAACTCGCCGAGGGTCGAGGGCTCGCCTCGCCAGAAGTCGCGGACGGTGTCGCGGTACTTGCCGTTCCACTCCGTCCACTGGGGCGGGAAGTTGCCCACCTGGTACCCGCCGGGGCCGACGTCCCACGGCTCGGCTATCAGCTTGACCTGCGAGACGATCGGATCCTGTTGCACGAGCTCGAAGAAGGTCGACAGCCGGTCGACCTCGTAGAACTCGCGGGCCAGCGACGCGGCGAGGTCGAAGCGGAAGCCGTCGACGTGCATCTCGGTGACCCAGTACCGCAGGCTGTCCATGATCAGCTGCAGCGAGTGCGGGTGACGGACGTTCAGGCTGTTGCCGGTGCCCGTGTAGTCCATGTAGTAGGTCTTGTCGTCGTCCATCAGCCGGTAGTACGCGGCGTTGTCGATGCCCTTGAACGACAGGGTCGGCCCGAGGTGGTTGCCCTCGGCCGTGTGGTTGTACACGACGTCGATGATGACCTCGATGCCGGCCTGGTGCAGCACCCGCACCATGGTCTTGAACTCCTGCACCTGCTGACCGATGTCGCCCGTGGCCGAGTACGCGGCGTGCGGGGCGAAGAAGCCGATGGTGTTGTAGCCCCAGTAGTTGCTGAGGCCCTTCTCGAGCAGCGTGTTGTCTTGCACGAACTGGTGCACGGGCATCAGCTCGAGCGTCGTGATGCCGAGCTTCTTGAGGTGGTCGATGATCGCCGGGTGCGCGACGCCGGCGTAGGTGCCCCGCTCGTCCTCCGGTATGTCGGGGTGGGTCTGGGTGAGCCCCTTGACGTGAGCCTCGTAGATCACCGTCTCGTCGTAGCTGTACCGCGGGGCGCGGTCGCCCTGCCAGTCGAAGAACGGGTTGATCACGACGCCGAGCATCATGTGCGGGCCCGAGTCCTTGTCGTTGCGCGAGTCGGGGTCGCCGAAGTCGTACGCGAAGAGCGCTTCGTCCCAGTCGATCTCGCCGCAGGTCGCCTTGGCGTACGGGTCGAGCAGCAGCTTGTTCGGGTTCGCGCGAGAGCCCGAGGCGGGGTCGTACTCGCCGTGCACGCGGTAGCCGTAGCGCTGGCCGGGCTGCACCGTGGGCAGATAACCGTGCCAGACGTACGCGTCGACCTCTCGCAGATCGACCTGCGTCTCGACCCCGGCGTCGTCGAACAGGCAGAGGACCACACGCGTGGCGGCCTCGCTGAAGATCGCGAAATTGGTTCCGCTGCCGTCGTAGGTCGCGCCGAGTGGGTAGGGATTGCCGGGCCAGGTATGCATCGAACCTCCGATTGGGACTCGCTCAGCCTACGGGCGAACGGGGAGGGCGTCCGGCGCCGTGCGACGCGTACGGTGGCGACCATGTCGAACATCGTCGTTCCCACCCGCCCGACCCGCGCCTCCTCGGCCATCGCCCCGACGGGAGGGCGCTCGTGAGGATCGTCGTGCTCGGCGCCACCGGCCACGTCGGCGGCTACCTCGTCCCCCGGCTGGTGGCGACCGGTCACGAGGTGGTCGCGGTCAGTCGTGGCACGTCCGAGCCGTACCGCGCGCACGCCGCCTGGGCCTCCGTCGAACGGGTCGCGCTCGACCGCGACGCCGCCGAGGCCGACGGCACGTTCGGTGCGCAGGTGGCTGCGCTCGAGGCCGACGTCGTCGTCGACATGATCTGCTTCACCGTCGACAGCGCCACGCATCTGCTCGACGCGCTGCGCGGGACGGGCACCGCACTGGTCAGCTGCGGAACGATCTGGGTGCACGGCCCGGCGGTCGAGGTGCCCATCACCGAGGAGGCGCGTCGGACGCCGTCCGGCGAGTACGGCACGCAGAAGGCCGCCATCGAGGAGCTGCTGCTGCGCGAGTCGCGGCGACCCGGCGGCGTGCAGTCGACGGTGCTGCACCCGGGCCACATCACCGGACCGGGCTGGCCCATGATCAACCCGCAGGGCAACCTCGACCTCGGCGTGTGGGAGGCGCTCGCCGCGGGCCGCGAGGTCGTGCTGCCCGACCAGGGGTCCGCGACCGTGCACCACGTGCACGCCGACGACGTCGCACAGGCCTTCCAGCTCGCGGTCGACCGGTTCGGCCAGGCGGCCGGCGAGGCGTTCCACGTCGTGTCGGAGCGCGCCGTCTCGCTCCGCGGCCTCGCCGAGGCCGTCGCGCGCGAGTACGGGCAGGAGGCGCGGCTCCGGTTCGTCCCGTTCGACGAGTTCCGCACGCTGGTCTCGGACGAGGCGGGCGACGCCTCGTGGCAGCACGCGTGGCGCAGCCACTCGATGAGCATCGAGAAGGCGCGTCGGCTGCTCGGCTACGCGCCGCGGTACACGACCGTCGAGGCCGTGGTCGAGGGGCTCGAGTGGCTGGCGGCCGACGGGCGGCTCACGCTGCGCTGAACGCGGTCGCGCCCGCACCCCTGTCGAGGTGCGGGCGCGAACGGGCGGGGTGTCAGCGCCTGGTCACCGCCGCGAGAGCGTCGACGACGCCCTCGCCGAAGTAGCCGTTGTCGGCGACCGTGCCGGTGCAGGCCGCGACGCCGGCGGGGCAGGCCGTGTCGGTGGCCTGCTTCTCGAGCAGGCGCGTCAGCTCGGCGCCTTGGGCCTTCGGGTGCGTGGACTTCAGCAGGGCGAGCACGCCGGCGACGTGCGGCGAGGCCATCGAGGTGCCGGACTTCGTGCCGTAGCCGCCGTCGAGCACGGTCGAGAGGATCGCCGAACCCGGGGCGGCGACGTCGATGACGCCCTCACCGTAGTTCGAGAAGCTCGACTTCGCGCCCGCCGAGGTGGTCGACGACACGGTCACGACGCCGTCGAGCTCGGTCGGGATGTCTTCGCAGCCGGCGTCGATCTGCCGCACGACGGGGGTCGTGTCGTTCGGGCTGGCGTCGTCGACGGTCTTGTTCGCGAGGTCGATCGACGAGTTGCCGGCGGCGGCGACGTTCACGACGCCCTTCTTGTCCTGCGTGTACTGCACGGCCCGGTCGACGCTCGTCTTGACGGCGAGCTGGTCGACGTCGGAGTCGCACCAGAACTGCCACGGGTCGACGTAGTAGCTGTTGTTGGTGATCGACGCGCCGGTCGAGGCGGCGTACATGAAGCCGCAGATCGCCGCCTCGGGGTAGATGAACCCGTCGTCGCTGACGACCTTGACGGCCGAGATGCGCACACCGGGGGCGACGCCGACGATGCCGACGCCGTTGCGCGCGGCGGCGATGGTGCCGGCCACGTGCGTGCCGTGATCGCTCGTCGTGGGCTGCCAGGCGTCGTACGACCGGTCGGGCGTGCCGGCGAGGCAGCCGGCCGAGGCGCGGGTGTCGATGTTCGGCTGCAGGTCGGGGTGGTCTCCCTCGATGCCCGAGTCGAGCACGGCGACGAGCACCTTCCGGCTGCCGTCGGTGATCTGGTGCGCCTGGTCGGCCTTGATCGCCTTGTTGTCCCACTGCTGGGCCTCGAGCGGGTCGGCGACGACGGTGGTCTGCGCTTCGAGTCGCCGCTCGGGCGAGGCGGCGTCGGCGCGACCGGGCTTCCCGGGCTTGCCCGGCTTGCCGTGCCCCGGTCCGTGGCCGGTGCCGGGGGGCGTGACGCCCACGCCGAAGGTCGGGTCGGTGGCCGTGACCGGTGCCGTGCGGGTCGCCCCGACCGAGTCGACGCCGCGCGTGGCCCGCAGGGACGCGGCGAAGTTCGTGTTGTCGGACTGCGCCACGATCACGCCGATCTCGTCGTACGCGGCGATCACCGCGCCTCCGGCCGTTCCGACGGCCCTCTCGATCTTGTCGACCTGACCGCGGTTCGCCTTCTCGACGTTGACGGTGTAGTTCATCAGCGGCCCGGCGACGACCGGGAGCGTCGGCGTGACCGGCTTGCCGACCGGCGCGGACGCAGGAGGCGCGGCGAACGCGACCCCGGAGCCGACGGCGGTGAGACCGAGGGCGAGCGAGGCGGTGAGACAGGTGGCGAGCACGCGACGGCGTGCGCTGCGGGGGTTCTTCGGGAAGGACATCGGACTCCTCGTCGGGCGCCGGCGGGTCGGCGCACCTTTGATAGGGAAATCTAAGGTTCCCGGCGGCGTCGCGCAGCGGGCACTTCGCGGGACCGGCGTTGTCCCCCATCCGGGGCACGGAGGCCGAGGAGGCGCGTCGCACCCGGGTGCGCCCGCCCGCGCTATGCTCATCGCACAACACACGGGAGTCCGGTGAGCCGGGCTGAGAGGAAGCGAACCACGCTTCGACCGTCGAACCTGATCCGGATCATGCCGGCGCAGGGAGGAGATCACATGTCTGTCCGCACGTCCACCACCGGTCGCGAGGCCGCCACCGCGACGAAGGCCCCGGCGAGGCGCTGGCGCGTCGTCGACATCGTCGTCGCCAGCGTCATCGGCGTCGCCTCGGGAGTCGTCTTCTGGGCCTGGGGCGTCGCCTACTACGGCACCGACGTGCTGCTGAGCTTCTCGGGCGGGTTCCAGGGCATCTTCAACGGGATGTGGCTGTTCGCCGGGGTGCTCGGCGGCATCGTCATCCGCAAGCCCGGCGCCGCCGTCTACACCGAGGTGGTCGCCGCGGTCGTGTCGATGCTGATCGGCACGCAGTGGGGGTTCTCGGTGCTGATCTGGGGCATCGTCCAGGGGCTCGCCGCCGAGATCGTGCTCGCGCTGTTCCTCTACAAGTCGTGGCGCCTCGGGGTGGTGCTGCTCGCCGGCACGGTCGCCGGTCTCGCCGTCGGCCTGATGGACATCACGTTCTCGTCGACCGCCGCGGCGCTCGCACCCGAGCGGCAGTTCGTCTACGTCGCCTCGTCGATCGTGTCGGGTCTCGTCATCGCCGGGTTCCTCTCGTGGCTCGCCGCTCGAGGGCTCGCCCGCAGCGGCGCCCTGAACCGCTTCGCCTCCGGTCGGACGACCGAGACCCTGGTCTAGCGGGGCGCGGGCGTGGCGTCGGTGCCCGCACCGGGCGGGGCCCGCGTGACGGCCCGCGGGTGGGGCTGGCGGCACGCGGGACGGCGCGCCCGCGCGGTCTCGGGCCTCGACCTCGACATCGAGCCCGGTGAGAAGGTGCTGCTGCTCGGAGCCTCCGGTGCCGGCAAGTCGACGCTGCTCGCCGGTCTGGCCGGCGTGCTGGGCGGCGACGAGGACGGCGACGCCGAGGGCGAGCTGCTCGTCGACGGGAGGCCGCCCGCCTCGCAGCGCGGGCGCGTCGGGCTCGTGCTGCAGGACCCGGACTCGCAGGTGGTGCTCGCCCGCGTGGGCGACGACGTGGCCTTCGGCTGCGAGAACCTCGCCGTGCCGCGCGACGAGATCTGGCGCCGGGTGCACGAGTCGCTCGATGCCGTCGGGCTCGACCTGCCGCTCGCCGCCTCGACCTCCGAGCTCAGCGGCGGTCAGAAGCAGCGTCTGGCGCTCGCCGGCGCGTTGGCGATGCGACCCGGGCTGCTCCTCCTCGACGAGCCCACCGCGAACCTCGACCCGGTCGGCGTCGTCGAGGTGCGCGACGCCGTGGCCCGGGTCGCCGAGGCGACCGACGCCACGCTGGTCGTGGTCGAGCACCGCGTCTCGGTGTGGCTGCCCGTCGTCGATCGCGTCGTCGTGCTCGCCGCCGACGGGGGAGTGCTCGCCGACGGCAGACCCGACGAGGTCCTCCGGGCGCAGCGCGACACGCTGACCGCCGCGGGCGTCTGGGTGCCCGGGGTCGACGTCCCGACGCCCCCGCGGAGACGGGCGACCGGTGACACGCTGCTCGAGGCGCACGGACTCGCCGTCGGTCGGCGCGGCCCGCGCGGTGCGGCGGTGGCCTCCGACGTCGGTCTGTCGGTCGTCGCCGGCCGAGCGCTGGCCGTGACGGGGCCGAACGGCGCCGGCAAGTCGACGCTCGCCCTCACCGTGGCGGGTCTCCTGCCGCCGGTGGCCGGTCGGCTCGTCGCGTCGTCGGCGCTGGCGGGCGAGGCCGGGCAGTCGCCCGTGCGATGGCGACCGCGCCAGCTGCTGACCCGCATCGGCACGGTCTTCCAGGACCCGGAGCACCAGTTCCTCTCGACGACGCTGCGGCGCGAGCTGGCCGTGGGACCGCGGGCGCTGGGCGTCCCCGCCGCCGAGATCGACCGCCGGGTCGACGCGCTGCTCGAGCGTCTGCGCCTCGACCACCTCGCCGCGGCGAACCCGTTCACGCTCTCCGGCGGGGAGAAGCGCCGACTGTCCGTCGCGACGATCCTGGCCTCGCGGCCGTCGGTGCTCGTGCTCGACGAGCCCACCTTCGGTCAGGACGCCCGCACCTGGCGCGAGCTCGTGGCGTTCCTCGCCGAGCTCCTCGACGACGGCCGGGCGGTCGTGACGGTGACGCATGACGCCGATCTCGTGGCGGCCCTGGCCGACGACGTCCTCGACCTGCCGGCCGGCTCGGCGACCGGAGGGGCGTCGTGAGCATCCTGACCACCATCGAGACCACCGGCGTCGTGGGCCGCGTCAACCCGGTCGCGAAGCTGCTGGCCGCCCTCGTCATCGCGGTCGTGCTGCTGCTCTCGATCGACTGGGTCTCGGCGGGGACGGCGCTCGCCCTCGAGCTGATGCTCCTGCCCTGGGCGGGGCTGACGGCCCGGCAGCTCGCCGTCCGCACCTTCCCGCTCTGGATCGCCGCCCCCTCCTCGGTGCTGGTGACCGCGGTCTACGGTCGTGACGGAGGCGCCGTCCTGATCGACTGGTGGGTGGTGTCGGTCACCGAGGGGTCGCTCTCCCTGGCGGCCGCGATCGGCCTCCGCATCCTCGCCGTCGGCATCCCGGGCATCGTCCTCCTCGCGACCACCGACCCCACCGACCTGGCCGACGGTCTCGGCCAGGTGCTCCGCCTCCCGGCCCGGTTCGTGCTGGGTGCGCTCGCCGGTCTCCGTCTCGTGGGGCTGTTCATGGACGACTGGCGTCAGCTGGCTCTGGCCCGTCGGGCGCGCGGCGTCGCCGACTCGGGCGGTCCGATCGGGGCCCTCCGGCGTTTCGGTCAGCAGGCCTTCGCCCTGCTCGTGCTGTCGGTCCGCCGCGGGAGCAAGCTCGCGACCGCGATGGAGGCCAAGGGCTTCGGCTCGGACGAGCCCCGCACCTGGGCCCGCCCGTCGGTGTTCGCCGGGCGCGACGTCGTGCTCGTCGGTCTCGGCGTCGCCGTGGCCGCGATCGCCGTGACGGCCGCCGTCGCCGCCTCGACCTGGTCGTTCGTCCTTGCCTGACCGCGTCGACGCCGTGATCGAGCGCATCCTGCAGCACACCGAGGAGGCGCGGGTCGCCGACCAGCCCGCCGTCGTCCTGATCGACGGCCGCTCCGGTTCGGGCAAGACGACGCTGTCACGCCGACTGTCCGACGCCTGGCCCGCACACCTCGGTCCCGTCCGCCTCGTCCACCTCGACGACGTCTACCCGGGCTGGCACGGACTCGAGGCGGCGTCGGAGGCCGTGCCGACGACGATCCTGCGGGGGACGCCCCGCGGCTGGCGGCGATGGGACTGGCAGCTGGACCGACCGGGGGAGTGGGCGGCCCTCGACCCGGCCGTCTCGGTGATCGTGGAGGGTGCGGGGTCGGTGACCCGCGCCTCCTCGGCTCTGGCGACGACGCGGGTCTGGCTCGAGCTCGATCGCGACGAGCGACGACGACGGGCGCTCGCACGCGACGGAGCCGCCTACGAGCCGTGGTGGGACGTCTGGGCCGAGCAGGAGGAGCGGCATCTGGCCAGGCATGCGCCTCGGACGCTCGCCGACATCGTCGTCGACGCGTAGGCAGGCGCGGGCTCGTTCGACCCCGGGGTGGTCGACCTGGCGCGATCGGCTCACACGCGTTAGCCTTTCCGAGGCCAGTGCATGAATGCCCTGGTCTCATGAGAGTGGGTGGCATGTGAGTACTTCGGATTCCGGTGGACGATACGGCAGTCGACGGCTGTTCCTCGCCGCGGGCGCGACCGTGGCGGCGGCAGCGCTCGTCCTCGACGGCGCGGGAGCAGCACCCGCCGTCGCGGCCGGCCCGACCGATGCGGACGACCCTCACGTCGCGGTCGACGTGAAACGGATCGGGGCACGCGGCGACGGGCGGACGAACGACACCGTGGCGTTCCAGCAGGCCCTCGATCTCGCCGCCAAGGTGCGCGGTCGCGTCGTGGTGCCGGCCGGCGCGTATCTGATCGACTCCGTCTCGGTGCCGATGCTCGTCAAGATCCAGGGGCTGGGCGCCGACATCAGCCGGTACGGGTCGGGGACGAGCGGCGGGGTCAACCTGCGCCACCTGCCCACGTCGACCGCGCCGATGGTCGTGGTGACGGGCCCGGGTACGACCCTCGAGGGGCTGACCCTGCAGGGCAACGGATCAGACGCGCCGCTGCTTCGGGTCGACAACGGGTTCGAGTCGCGCTTCGACCGGGTGCACCTCGCCAACGTGGCGGGCACGGCTCTGCTCGCCCAGCGGGTCAACAACGCGTTCTGGTCGGACGTCTTCGTCAACAACTGCGGCACCGAGACCGACGCCGCGATGGTGGTCAGGTCGCCGCCGGCCGAGATGAGCCTGACGAACTCGAACACGCTCACCTGCGTCGATCTGACCATCGAAGGCAGTCCGGGGCCCGCGCTCGACCTCGGCTGGGGCGGGTCGGGCGAGCACTTCGTCGAGTTCGTGCGACTGGTCGCCCCGCACATCGAGGCGCTGCAGACCGGATCCGCGCCGGAGGCGGTGATCCGGGTGGGGAACGTCCGTCACGTCGAGCTCGTCAGCCCGTTCCTCTACGGCGGCGGCGGGCCCCTGATCGAGCATCGGCGGCAGCGTCCGCGCGGTGTCGTGCTCGAAGGGGGGATCCGCGTGGTGGGCGGGGCGCTGCTCGGCGTCGACCCGGCGAAGGCGACGGCGAACGACCACCTCGTGCGTCTGACGAACGGCGACGACTTCGCCCTGATCGGCACGCGGCTCGGACGCTTCACCGGGGCGGCCGTCGCCGTCGGGGCCGATTACGGCGCGAACGTGATGATCGATCCGACCACGCGCATCCAGCTGTCGAAGGGGGCGTCGCCGGTGCGTGACGAGCGACCCGCTCGGGCGCTGCCCGTCTGGGGTTGGCCCGGCGGCGTCACGACGGCGGCGGACGTCGAGGTCGGCCGCCATCTGCTCGCGGGGCGCGCGACCGCGCCGACGGCTCAGCCGCTGCCGGCGGCCGCGCTCGGTGCGGCGCAGATCGTCGCGGCGGGCGGCGACTCGGCGGGTTCCGTGCGCTACACGCCCGGGGCGGCCGCGAAGGCGGGGCCCCAGGTGCGACTGAGGTTCGCCGCACCGTTCGCCACCCCGCCGACGGTCGTGCTGACGGCGCAGTCGGCCGCCGCCGCAGCGAGCCGACCCTACGTCTCGGTCACGAAGGACCACGTCGAGATCTGCGTCGTCGAGCCGCTGCCGGCTGCTCAGCGCGGAGAGGTCGCGTTCGGGTATCAGGTGGTGGGCTGACGGCGGCCGTCCACCGGCCCGGCTCCGCCTCGGGCGGTCAGGCCCCGCCGAGCTCGTGCGAGCGATCGGATCAGAACGAACCGCCTCCACGACCGCCGAGGGTGTCCTTGCCGTCGCCGTCCCAGTCGCCGGCGAAGGCGGCACCCGTGCCGGGGCCGTAACGGAACTGCAGGCCGTACCGATCGGTGCCCGTGGCGGGCTGCGTCATCTCCAGGTCGTTGTAGAGCGCCCAATCCGAGTGTCCCTGCTGGCGGGGCGGTGCGTAGGGGAACCGGAATCCGAGCGTGTCCTCACCGTCGCCGTCCCAGTCGCCGACGGTGATGAGCGCCGTCGGGAACCGAGCCTCCACGTCGACGACCCGAGCGGTGCGCGCCGTCGAGAGGTCGTTCGTGATGTGGAAAAGGCCGTTACGGAGGATGGCAAGGGAGTCTCTGCCGTCACCGTCCCAGTCGCCGACGAAGATCCGGTCGCCCGAGCGGCCGAATGCGATCGAGAAGTCGGCCTTGCCGCCCTCCCAGCGATTAGTGAAGTGGAAGGTGCTGCCGCGACGCACGGCGAGTGTCGCGACGCCGTCGCCGTCCCAGTCGCCCACATAGGTCTCGTCGGTGGTCTTCCCGTAAGAGACTGCGCGGTCCGTGTAGGCCGCCGTCGTCTCGGGCTGCAGGTAGTAGGTGTTGCCGCGACGCGCGGCGAGACTGTCTCGGCCGTCGCCATCCCAGTCGCCGACGAAGAGCGAGTCGTTCATACGCCCGAACACGACGGAACCGGCGAGTACCGGGCTCGAGGGGAAGTCCGAGAAGCCGACGATGGTCCCGTACCCCCCGGTGGCCCCGCCCTTGGCCTGAGCCGGGACGGCGATGGTCGCGGTGAGTCCGACCGCGACGGCGAAGGCGGCGATGGTGCGGACGGTGGTGCTGGACTTCATGGTTCCCCCTCTGGTGGTCGGTGTGTCGCACGGCCACCAGGGGCCATGTCGAGCGCACCTCGACTCTATGGCGTGCCCGCTGCCGTAAAGCGACCGTTCGGTAACGGATCGACGACGAAGAGCAGCGGATGACCCTGCCGGCGGTCGTGCTGCCGGCGCAGTCGGCCCCCTCGCGCGGTCAGGCCCAGCCGAGCTCGTGCAGCTGCTCGTCGTCGATGCCGTAGAAGTGGGCGATCTCGTGGACGAGGGTGACGTGGATCTCGTCGGCCAGCGCCTCCTCGTCGTCCACGGCGGCCAGGTGCGGTTCGCGGTAGAGGATGATGCGGTCGGGCAGCTCGCCGAAGCCGTACTGGCCCCGTTCGGTCAGAGCGACGCCGTCGTACAGGCCGAGCAGGTCGAGTGAGCCGTCTTCGGGGCGGTCTTCGGTGACGAAGACGATGTTGTCGAGCCCGTCGACCATGTCGTCGGGCAGCAGATCGAGCTGATCGACGACCATCTCGTCGAAGCGCTCGGCGCTGATCGCGGCCGGGTCGATCCCCGACGGCCCGTCGTCGTCAAGTCGGTGCGGTTCGTCCACGCGCCTACTCTCGCACGCCCCGTCCGTCTTCCCCTGGGCGCACAAAGAAGCCCCGCCACGAGGGCGGGGCTTCTTTGTCTCATCAGGGTGAGTAACGGGGCTTGAACCCGCGGCCTCCTAGACCACAACCAGGCGCTCTACCAGCTGAGCTATACCCACCATGTGCACTCGCCGAAGCGGTTGCAACGAGAAGACTCTACTACAGCCTGGAGGCCCATTCGTCCACGACGGTCTTCGAGATCGCCTGCACCTCTTCGGTGGTCGGGCCGGGCTCCGAGACGAAGCCGGCGCGACGGTAGTACTCGAGCTCGCGGATCGACTCGAGGATGTCGGCGAGCGCACGGTGGCCGCCGTTCTTCTGCGGGGCGTTGAAGTACACGCGGGGGAACCAGCGCCGGGCGAGCTCCTTGATCGACGACACGTCGATGCTGCGGTAGTGCAGGTGACCGTCGACGCGCGGCATGTACTTCGCGAGGAACGCCCGGTCGGTGCCGATGGTGTTGCCGGCGAGCGGCGCCTGCTGCTTCGTGGGCACGTGCTTGAGGATGTACTCGAGCACCTCGAATTCGGCCTCGGCCAGGCTGACGCCGTTCGGGATCTCGTCGATCAGACCCGACGACGTGTGCATCTCGGTGACGAAGTCGCCCATGTTGTCGAGCGCCGACTGATCGGGCTTGATCACGATCGTGAAGCCGGGGTGGACGGGGGTGAGGTCGAAGTCGGTGATCACGACGGCGACCTCGACCAGTTCGTCGACGCTGAGGTCGAGACCGGTCATCTCGCAGTCGATCCAGACCAGACGGTCGTTCGCTGAAGCCATGGGGGGAGTCTAGCCGCGTGGCCGTCGGGCACCGCGCCTCCTCGGGGCCGGTCCATGAGTCACGACACGCCGCCCGCCTCGTGGGGCGAGCGGCGTGTCGTGACTCCTCGACGGCGGGGGAGCCGAGGAGGCGCGGGTCGGCACCTCAGGTCAGGTCGCCCGCCCCGATGGCCTCGGCCTCGACGGCGGCCGGCTCGGGCCCGTCGTCGACGCGACGGAGGGCCTTGCGGGCCGCGATCACCACCACGAGGGCGACGGCGACGCTCGCCGCGGCGAACACGTACGCCGCGCTCGGCGCGATCGTGTCGGCCAGCAGGGTCGCGACCGGAGGCGCCATCGCTCCGCCGAGGAACCTCACGCCCGAGTAGGCGCTCGAGGCGACCGAGCGGGGCAGGTCGGTGGCCTCCATCACCGACTCGGTCAGAACCGTGTTGAGCACGCCGAGCACGAGCCCGCCGACGACGACGCAGACGACCAGGGTCGCAGGGGTGCCGACGACGATCGCTGCGGCGACGAGGTCGAGCGCCAGCAGGGGGAGGGCGATCTTCAGCACGGTGGTGCGCTTCATCCGGGCCGTGAGCATCGGCGCGACCCAGACCGAGGTGACGGCCAGCCCGACGCCCCAGCCGAAGAACGTGAAGCCGATGCCGAGTGCGCCGAAGCCGAGCGGATAGGGCGTGTAGGCGAGCAGCACGAAGAAGCCGATGTTGTAGAACAGCGCGGTCGCGGCGAGGGCGCCGAGCGCCGGACGGGCCAGGGCGCGGAAGGGCGCCGAGAGCCGGGTCGGCGTCGGCTTCTCCATCGAGCCGGATTTCAGGAACAGCACGATCGCGATGAACGCCACGGCCATCAGGGTCGTCACGCCGAAGAACGGGCCGCGCCAGCTCACCGAGCCCAGCAGGCCGCCGATCAGCGGTCCGATCGCGATGCCGAGCCCGAGCGCCGCCTCGTACAGGATGATCGCCGAGGCCGTGCCGCCGCTCGCGGCGCCCACGATCGTGGCGAGGGCCGTCGAGATGAAGAGCGCGTTGCCGAGCCCCCAGCCGGCACGGAACCCGATGATCGATCCGACGTCGCCGCTCGTGGCTGCGAGCAGGGCGAACACGACGATCAGCGCCAGCCCGATCAGCAGGGTCCTCTTCGCGCCGAGTCGGCTCGAGACGTAGCTGGTGAAGAACATCGCGACCCCGGTGACCGCGAGGTAGCTGGTGAAGAGCAGCTCGGTCTGAGTCGGCGTCGCTCTCAGCGACTCGGCGATCGCGGGCAGGATCGGGTCGACGAGGCCGATGCCCATGAACGCGACGACGCAGGCGAACGCGATGGCCCAGACCGCCGTCGGCTGGTGCAGGATGCTGGGTTTCGAGGGGGCTGCCGGAGGCGCGGTGACGGCGGACGAGGAGGCGCGGCTCATGCGGGCACCGCCTCGGTGCTCACGCGGGTGGCGAGCAGCTGCGCGGCGTGGTCGAGCACGCCCCATTCGGCCTCGTCGAGGTCGGCGAACAGCGCCCCGAGGGCGTCGGCCAGCTGGGCCCGCCAGTCGACGAGGGCTCGGGTGCCCTTGTCGCTGATCGCGATCAGCCAGGCGCGCGAGTCGTCGACGTCGGCGATGCGGTAGACGAGCTCGTCGTCGACGAGCCCGCGGAGGAGCTTCGTCATGGTCGGTTGGCTGACGCGGCTCGCCTTGGCGAGGTCGCCCACCCGCAGGCTGCCGTCTGTCGTGAGGATCGACAGTGTGCGCCAGACGGCGGGGGAGGTGGTGCGGCCGGTCTCCTGCGCGGCGATGCGCGTCAGGCGATGGGTCGACGTCAGGAGGGATTCCAGGATGTCGGTCGGCTGTGAAGTCATGCCGAGCAGTCTATAGCCAAGCTATATAGCTTGGCTAATCAGTTCGAGTGGACGGATCGCCGGAGGCAACCTGGGCACCGACTCCGCGCCTCCTGGTAGACCTGTGGCATGACAGACAGCAAGCCCACCGTGGCCGAGGGATCCGAGTACGTCGTCTTCTTCGAGGGCGGCCCCAGCGATGGCGCCACCGACACGCGCATCAGCACCGACGGCGGCTACGACGACGAGATCACCGACTTCGTGCTGGTCGACGGCATGGAGACCGGCATCGTCTACACCGCCACCGAGGCGAAGATGGTCGGCGAGCAGCTGCAGGTGCACTACTCGCTCGACGTGAGGGACAGCGACCCGGTCGTCGACCCCGAAGACCGGAACGACGACCGCGACAACTGACAGCGGGGGCTCCGGCCACCGACAGCAGGACCGCAGGAGGCGCGGGGGAACATTCCCCCGCGCCTCCTCGTTGTGCCCGGCATGATGCTCGAGCTGTACACGTCCGCCTTCTGCGGTCCCTGCCACGCGGCTCGCGCCGTCGTCGCCGAGGCCCGCGCCCTGGTGCCGGGGCTCTCGGTCGACGAGGCCGATGTGGCCCACCGACCGGGCGACGCCGAGGCGCGCGACGTGCGCAGCACCCCGACGATCGTCGTCACCCGCGACGACGGCGAGGTCGTGTTCCGGGCCGAGGGCGCGCCGACGCTCGACAAGCTGCTCGGGGCGCTCGCGCTCGCACTCTAGGAGCCCCGGGCATAGGTGGTCCATAGGGATCGCGCGGCGCAGCCATCGGCTCGTGCAAGGGGGCCGATAGCCAGGTCGTCGAGCGTGGTCGCATGCCAGACGACGACATCCTCAGACCCCTGCCCGCCCCCGCCGGTCCGTTGCGGCTCGACATCGTCGTGCCCGTCCACGACGAGGCCGACACGCTCGAGACCAGCATCGGCGACCTGCACGCCCACCTGACGCGACACGTCGCCGAACGCTGGCGAGTGACCATCGCCGACAACGCCAGCACCGACGGCACGGCCGAGCTCGCCGACCTGCTCGTGGCCCGGCTGCCCGGCGTCACCGCCGTCCATCTCGCCGAGAAGGGGCGGGGTCGGGCCCTCAAGCAGGTCTGGTCGGAGTCGCCGGCCGAGGTGCTCGTCTACCTCGACGAAGACCTCTCCACCGACCTCTCGGCCCTCGGCCCCCTCGTGGCGCCGCTGCTGTCGGGGCACTCCGACCTCGCCATCGGCACCCGGCTCAGCCGCTCGTCTCGCGTCGTGCGAGGCGGCAGGCGCGAGTTCATCTCGCGCAGCTACAACTTCCTGCTGCGACGCACGATGGGGGTCGGCTTCAGCGACGCGCAGTGCGGGTTCAAGGCGATCCGGCGCGATGCCGCCGCGCAGCTGCTGCCGCTCGTCGAGGACACCGGGTGGTTCTTCGACACGGAGCTGCTGATCCTGGCCGAGCGGTCGGGCCTGCGGATCCACGAGGTGCCGGTCGACTGGGTCGACGATCCCGACAGCTCGGTCGACATCGTGGCGACGGCGACGGCCGACCTCAAGGGCATGGTGCGCGTCGGTGCGGGCATCGCGCGGGGCACGATCCCCGTCCAGGCCGTGTACGAGGCGATCGGGAGGCGCCCGTTCGAGTCCTCCGCGCCTCCTGCCTTCTTCTCGCAGGTGGTGAGGTTCGGAGCCGTGGGCGTGGCCTCGACGGCGGCCTACGCGCTGCTGTACCTCGTGGCGCAGCAGGTGATGCCCGCCCAGTCGGCGAACTTCCTCTCGCTGCTCGTCACAGCCGTGCTGAACACGGCGGCCAACCGGCGGTTCACGTTCGGGGTCCGAGGCGCGCGGGGCGTCGCCCGCCATCAGCTGCAGGGGCTCGGCGTCTTCATGCTCGCGTGGCTGCTCACCTCGGGGTCGCTCGTGGTGCTGCATGCGGCGGCGCCGTCGGCCGACGCGCACGCCGAGCTCGTCGTCCTGACCGCGGCGAACCTCGTCGCGACCGTGCTGCGGTTCGTGCTGCTGCGGGTCTGGGTGTTCCGGTCGGAGGCGACGCACGTCACCCCGGGCCCGGCCGACGACCGGATGCCCCGAGAGTCACCGGGCACGGCGCCCGACCCGACCGCGCTGTCCGGCACGGTCACGGGCGACGACGACGTCACGGCGGTCGGCCGATGAGCGCCGGCACGACCTCGATGCCGGTCGAGCGTCCTCTCGCCGACCGTCCTCTCGCCGACCGTCCGGAGGCTGCGCGTGCTGCCGGCCCGCGCCTCCGTTCTCTCGGTCGACGCTTCGTCCGCGGCCGGGAGGGAGCGGCGGCGTGGGAGCGCCCCGCCTTCATCGCCCTGCTCGTCGCGACCGCTGGGTTCTATCTGATCAACCTGTCGGCGAACGGGTGGGCGAACTCGTTCTACTCGGCCGCCGTGCAGGCGGGTTCGCAGAGCTGGGAGGCGTTCTTCTACGGATCGTCCGACGCGGCGAACTCGATCACCGTCGACAAGCCGCCGGCCAGCCTGTGGTTCATGGCGCTGTCCGTCCGCCTGTTCGGGTTGTCGTCGTTCAGCATCCTGCTGCCCGAGGTGCTGATGGGTGTGGCGACCGTCGGCCTCGTCTGGGCCACGGTGCGTAGGCACTCCTCCGCGACGGCCGCCTTCGTGGCGGGCGGTGTGCTCGCGCTCACGCCGGTGGCCGTGCTGATGTTCCGCTTCAACAACCCCGACGCGCTGCTCGTGCTGCTGCTGACCCTCGCGACGTACCTGACGCTCCGCGGTGTCGAGTCGGGGCGCATCCGCTGGGTGGTGTGGGCCGGCGTCGCCATCGGCTTCGGGTTCCTGACGAAGCAGCTGCAGGCGTTCGTCATCCTCCCCGTGCTGGCCGGCGTCTATCTGATCGCGGCGCCCGTCATCCTGCGCAAGCGGGTGCTGCATCTGCTGGCGGCGCTCGCCGCGGTGGTCGTGTCGGCCGGATGGTGGGTCGCCGTCGTCGAGCTGGTGCCCGAGAGCATGCGGCCCTACGTCGGCGGTTCGCAGAACGACTCCTTCCTGGAGCTCACCTTCGGCTACAACGGCCTCGGGCGGCTGACCGGTGACGAGACCGGCAGCGTGACGGGAGGAGGCGGTGGTGCGGCCACCGGGGCGACCGGCATGTGGGGGGAGACCGGCATCACGAGACTCTTCACCGGCGAGTTCGGCGGTCAGATCACCTGGCTGCTGCCCGCCGCGCTGATCGTCGGACTCGTCGCGCTGGTGCTGCTCGGCTTCCGGCACCGGACCTCCGCACGGCGGGCGACCCTGCTGCTCTTCGGCGGCTGGATGGTGCTGACCGCGCTCGTCTTCAGCTTCATGTCGGGCATCTTCCACGCGTACTACACCGTCGCCCTGGCGCCGGCGATCGCCGTGACCCTCGGAGCCGGAGCCGACGTGCTGTGGCGTCGTCGACACCGCCTCGTCGTCCGGATCGTCCTCGCCGTGACGGCCCTGCTGACCGGGGCCTGGGCATGGGTGCTGCTGTCGCGATCCGAGTCGTGGCAGCCCTGGATCAAGTTCGTCGTCGTGGGCCTCGCCCTCATCGGAGCCGTGCTCGTCCTGCTGCCCCGCCGGGGGCGCACGCTCACGGTGACGACCCTCGCGGTGCTGCTCACCGGCTCGCTCCTCGCTCCGGCCGCCTACTCGGTCGAGACCGTGGCGACCGCGCACACCGGGTCGATCGTGACGGCCGGGCCGTCGGTGTCGGGAGGCATCGGCGGATTCGGCGGCGGCGGCGCCGGCGGTGGCGGTGGCGCGGGTGGTGTCGGCGGAGGCGGCACCGGTGGTGGTGCCGGCGGGCCCGGCGGCGCAGCGGGTGGCACGCCTCCGCAGATGCCCACGGGCGGTTTCGGGGCGACCTCGCCAGGGACGGCAGGAGGCGCGGGCACCGGCACCGGGACGGCACCCGCAGGCGGTGGTGCGGGCGGCGGCGGTGCGGGCGGCGGCGGTGCGGGGTCCCTGCTCGGCGCCGACACCGTCAGCGACGAACTGGCCGCCGTCGTCGGGGCGGACGCCGACGACTACACCTGGGTGGCGGCTGCCGTCGGCTCCAACGGCGCCGCGGGGTATCAGTTGGCGACGGGTGATCCCGTCATGGCGATCGGCGGGTTCAACGGCAGCGACCCGTCGCCGACGCTCGAGGAGTTCGAGCAGTACGTCGCCGACGGAGAGATCCATTACTTCGTCGGAGGGTCGATCGGCGCGTCGAACGGCGGCAGCTCGGAGTCGAGCGACATCGCGGCCTGGGTCGAGGCGAACTTCACACCCACCGAGGTCGACGGGGTCACGCTGTACGACCTGACCGACCCCGTCGGCTGACCCGCCGTCACACCGCACGACACGAACCGGACACCGCGCGCTGGCGCGGTGTCCGGTTCACCACGCGGTGCCCGGCGGAGCCGGGACGGACGAGGAGGCGCGGTATCGTTGATCGTCCGCCCCCGTAGCTCAGCGGATAGAGCAGGAGCCTTCTAATCTCTTGGTCGCAGGTTCGATTCCTGCCGGGGGCACCACGACGCAGATCTCGCGGTGCTTCTCATCTCTTGGTCGCAGGTTCGATTCCTGCCGGGGGCACCACGACGCGGCAATGACTCCTGCCCGACGGATCAGGCGAAGCGGAAGCAGTCGGTGGCGTCCGCGCGACTCCAGAACTCGCCGATCTCGACGAACCGTCGCTGACGGGCGATGAACCGCTTGGCCCGGTACTTCTCGCCCTGCGGGTCGGCGAACCGCTCGACGTACCCGAGCACCTCCCCGCCCGGGCGGGTGACCCGTGCGAGATCGTCACGGACCTGCACGAGTCGCAGACCCCCTCGGGTCTCGTCGAGCTGGAGTCGGGGTTCGTCGTGCGTGTGCGTGCTCGCCGAGGCGAGCGGGGTGTGCGGGGCGGGGAAGGCGGTGGTGGTCATGAGGTGCTCCTGAGGTCATCCGGCCGATGCTGTCGAGAACACCTCCGACGCTACGGTCGACCACCGACATTCCCGCGGCCGACCGCACCCGATGGCGCGACCGCGACCGCGGCCCCCACCCCTCAGCCCGCCGCAGCCCCGCCCCGCCCGGTCAGCGCCCCGTGCCGTCGACCGCGAGCGGCTCGATCGCCGCCAGCTCGTCGTCCGTGAGCGCCGCGCCGTGCAGGGCGTCGAGGCTGTCGTCGAGCTGCGCGACGGACGACGCGCCGATGAGCGCGCTCGTGACCGCGGGCTGCCGCAGCACCCAGGTCAGGGCGAGCTGCGCGAGCGACTGGCCCCGCGCCTCCGCGATGCCGTTCAGGCCCCTGACCCGCTCGAGGTAGGTCTCGCTGAGGGCCTCTTCGGTGAACCAGCGGCCCTCGGCCATGCGGGAGCCCGCGGGCGCCTCGCCCGAGAGGTAGCGCCCGGTGAGCAGCCCGCCGGCGAGGGGCGAGAAGACGATCGATCCGACCCCGCGCTCGAGAAGGGTGTCGAAGAGGCCGTTCTCGGGCTTGCGGTCGAACATGTTGTAGCGCGGCTGGTGGATGAGCAGCGGCACCCCCTCGGCGGCGAGCGCGTCCGCCGCGGCGACCGTCTGCTCGGGCGAGTAGTTCGAGATGCCGGCGTAGAGGGCCTTGCCCTGGCGGACGGCCGTGGCGAGGGCGCCCATCGTCTCCTCGATCGGGGTCTCGGGATCGGGCCGGTGCGAGTAGAAGACGTCGACGTAGTCGAGACCCAGGCGACCGAGGCTCGCGTCGAGCGACGACAGCAGGTACTTGCGCGATCCGCCGTCGCCGTACGGACCCGGCCACATGTCGTAGCCGGCCTTCGACGAGACGACGAGCTCGTCGCGGTACGGGCGCAGGTTCGCGGCGACGATGCGACCGAACTGCTCTTCGGCCGAGCCGTAGGGGGGCCCGTAGTTGTTCGCGAGGTCGAAATGGGTGACGCCGCGGTCGAACGCGCGGAGGACGATGTCGCGCTGGGTCTCGAGCGCGCGATCGGTGCCGAAGTTGTTCCAGAGACCGAGCGAGATGCGCGGCAGTCGGAGGCCGCTCCGGCCGGTGCGTACGTAGTCGAGCTTCGAGTACCGTGCGTCGTCGGCGACGTAGGGGGTGAAGGGTGATCTCATGGCAACACCCTAGGGTGCGGCGGTGCGGGCGCCCCGGTCCTCTCGGTGGGCGGGGGAGTACATTCCGGGGCGAGGGCGACCCGTCGGTCAGCGGACCGCGTGTCGTCACCGTTCTCCGTCGCCTCGCTGCCGCGGGCGACGACCTACAGAGAGGTGCTCGACGATGAGCGACCAGACGACGACGAGACAGACCTGGGTGGCCGTCGGCCCCTCCGGAACGGTGGGCTCCATCCACCGGACGCACGAGGGCTTCGCGGTCCGCATGCCTTCGCGCGACTCCGACGAGAGCGCGGTGTTCCCGACCCTGGCCGTGGCGAAGAGCGCGCTGTTCGCGGCGCTCGGACCCGGTGCGGACTACCCGGAGTTCCACGAGCACTGACACCGGCCGCCGATATCGGCCACCGACACCGGGCGCGGTCATGATCCCTCCCCGGTCGGCCCGTCGCCGTCGCCGTCCACAGGGAGGCGCGGCGCGGGTCGGTCGGCGGCCCCGCGGTCGCGAGACTCGCCCCATGACCGACATCATCACCCTCACAGGGACCATTGCCACCGATCCGCGCACCGTCACGACCGAGGCCGGCCTCGACATCGCCAGCTTCCGTCTGGCGAGCACCATCCGTCGCTACGACCGCTCGACCGACACCTGGTCCGACGGCGAGACGAACTGGTACACCGTCACCGCCTTCAGGGCCATCGCCGGCAACGTCGCGGCCAGCGTCAAGAAGGGCGACCGCGTGCTCGTCACGGGCCGCCTCCGAGTGCGCCCCTGGCAGAACGGCGACCGATCGGGCACCACCGTCGAGATCGACGCCGACGCGATGGGGCACGACCTCCGGTGGGGTCGATCGACCTTCACCCGGTCGTCGGCCGCCGTCGTCGCGCCCTCGCCGACCGACGCACCCGAGCAGGTCGAGCAGCCCGAGCAGGCGGACGACACGGACGGCCAGGCGGATGAGGAGGCGCGGCGCCAGTCTCCGACGACGCCTCCCGCCGACGGATGGTCGGTCGCGCCTCTCGGCGCCGACGAGTCGGGTGCCTCGTCGCCCGGTGCCGACGGGCCGGGCGTGCGCGACCTCGAGAGCATCGACACGCCCTTCTGATCGACCCGTAGAATCGGCAGCGGCTCCGCCCGGGCCGCATGATCGTCCGCGAAGAGGAAGGCCCGCCGTGCCCCGCTCGCGTCTCGCGCCGTCCGCCGTGGTGCTGCTGGCCCTGGCCCTCGGGGCGGCGGGCTGCACCTCGAGCCCCGACCCGGTCGCGACCGACCCCGTGCCGAGCGCATCCGCGTCGGCGGCGGCCACCTCCCTCGCGGCGGACGCCCCGATCGACGAGGCCCGCGCCTTCTTCGACCGGGTCAACAGCTCGTACCTCGACGGCGGGGGAGCGACCGACGGTCGGTCGCTCGTCGACAACCTCGTCGCGGCCGGGTTCGACAAGGCCGACATGCAGGTCACGAGCGACACGACGTCGATCGGTCGAGAGGCCGACTCGATCCAGTTCTCCGTGCTGCGCGGCGAAGACTGCCTCGTCGGTCAGGCGGGGTCGACCGGCTACTCCAGCCAGGTCGCCCCGGTGCTCGGCACGGGCGACTGCCTGATCGGCACGACGCGGACCATCGACTGGTGACCCGGGCGCCATCGGCGCCCTCCTCTTCGTTCTCACCCACCGGGGCGCATCGCCCTGCCCGATAGACTGGACCCCATGGCCGAATACATTTACTCGATGGTGCGCGCCCGCAAGGCGGTCGGCGACAAGCTGATCCTCGACGACGTCACGATGTCGTTCATCCCCGGCGCCAAGATCGGCGTCGTGGGGCCCAACGGCGCCGGCAAGTCGACGATCCTGAAGATCATGGCGGGGCTCGACACCCCCAGCAACGGCGAGGCGAAGCTCAGCCCCGGCTACACCGTCGGCATCCTGATGCAAGAGCCCGAGCTCGACGAGACCAAGACCGTGCTCGAGAACGTCCAGGAGGGCGTCGGTCCGATCAAGCAGAAGCTCGACCGCTTCAACGAGGTGTCGGCCGCCATGGCCGAGCCCGACGCCGACTTCGATGCGCTGCTCGCCGAGATGGGCACCCTCCAGGAGGACATCGACGCCGCCGACGCGTGGGATCTCGACTCGCAGCTCGAGCAGGCGATGTCCGCCCTCCGCACGCCCCCGGGCGACGCCGAGGTCGCGAACCTCTCCGGTGGTGAGAAGCGTCGCGTCGCGCTGTGCAAGCTGCTGCTGCAGAAGCCCGACCTCCTCCTGCTCGACGAGCCCACCAACCACCTCGACGCCGAGAGCGTGCTCTGGCTCGAGCAGCACCTCAGCAAGTACCCCGGCGCCGTGCTCGCCGTGACGCACGACCGGTACTTCCTCGACCACGTCGCCGAATGGATCGCCGAGGTCGACCGCGGTCGTCTCTACCCCTACGAGGGCAACTACTCGACCTACCTCGAGAAGAAGGGCGAGCGCCTGCAGGTGCAGGGCAAGAAAGACGCCAAGCTGGCGAAGCGCCTCGCCTCCGAGCTCGAGTGGGTCCGCAGCAACGCCAAGGGCCGCCAGGCGAAGTCCAAGGCGCGTCTGGCCCGCTACGAAGAGATGGCGAACGAGGCCGAGCGCACACGCACCCTCGACTTCGAGGAGATCGTGATCCCCGTCGGGCCGCGACTCGGCTCGCAGGTCATCGACGCGCACAAGCTGCACAAGTCCTTCGGCGACCGCGTCCTGATCGACGATCTCTCGTTCACGCTGCCCCGCAACGGCATCGTCGGCGTCATCGGTCCGAACGGCGTCGGCAAGACGACCCTGTTCAAGACGGTCGTCGGTCTCGAGCCGCTCGACGGCGGCGAGCTCAAGGTCGGCGAGACGGTCGACATCTCGTACGTCGACCAGAGCCGCGGCGGCATCGACCCGAACAAGAACCTGTGGGAGGTCGTCTCCGAGGGGCACGACTACATCCAGGTCGGCAAGACCGAGATCCCGTCGCGGGCCTACGTCTCGCAGTTCGGCTTCAAGGGCCCCGATCAGCAGAAGAAGGCCGGTGTGCTCTCCGGTGGTGAGCGCAACCGCCTCAACCTGGCGCTCACCCTCAAGCAGGGCGGCAACCTCCTGCTGCTCGACGAGCCCACGAACGACCTGGACGTCGAGACCCTCGGCAGCCTCGAGAACGCTCTGCTCGAGTTCCCCGGCTGCGCCGTGGTCATCACCCACGACCGGTGGTTCCTCGACCGCATCGCGACGCACATCCTCTCGTGGGAGGGGCTGAACGACGACGGCACACCGAAGTGGTACTGGTTCGAGGGCAACTTCGAGGCGTACGAAGAGAACAAGATCGAACGTCTCGGTGCCGACGCCGCCAAGCCCAGCTCGGCGACGTACCGCAAGCTGACACGCGACTGAGATGACCCGCCTGCACGTTCCGACCCGGGTCCGCTGGAGCGACCTCGACGGGTACCGGCACGTGAACAACGCGTCGATGCTGCGCCTCCTCGAAGAGGCGCGCATCGACGCGTTCTGGTCGGTCGACGGCGAGGTCGACCAGACGTCGGGCGCGGCGGTGCTCGACGGCAGCCCCGGTGCCGACACGATGACCCTCATCGCTCGTCAGGAGCTCGAGTACCTGCTGCCCATCCCGTACCTCAGGGCGCCGCTCGACATCCAGGTCTGGGTCGGTCGGCTCGGCGGCGCCAGCCTCGAGGTCTGCTACGAGGTGTGGTCACCACTCGGCGTCGAACCGCGGCAGCTCTTCACCAAGGCGGCGACGACCATCGTGCTCGTCGACACGCCGACGAACACGCCGCGACGGATCTCGGCCCGCGAACGCGCCGCATGGGAGCCCTTCGTCGAGCCGCCGCTGACCTTCCGTCGTCGCTGAGTCGCACCTCACCGAACCCGCGCTCGAGCACCACGAGCGGCCTCGAGAAGTCCCGCACCGCCCGGCGCCGCACGGCCGTCAGGCCCGGGGGACGCGGATCATGCCCTCCTGCGCGACGCTGGCGAGCAGTCGACCCGACCCGTCGTAGATGCGACCGAGCGCGAGTCCGCGCCCACCGGTGGCGTTCGGGCTCTCCTGGACGTAGAGCATCCACTCGTCGGCGCGGCCCGGGCGGTGCCACCACATCGCGTGGTCGAGGCTGGCGGCCTTCAGCCCGGGGGTGATCATCGGCACGCCGTGCCGACGGTAGATCGTCTCGAGCAGCGTGTAGTCGCTGGCGTAGAGCAGGGCGGCGCGGTGCAGATCGAGGTCGTCGGGCAACGGCGACGTCGCCTTCATCCACACGGCCTGGTGCGCCACCCGGGCGCCGTCGATCGTGAAGTAGACGGGCGACGGCACGTGCCTCATGTCGAACGGGCGGGCGGCCCAGGCACGGGCCACGGGGTGGTCGACGGCCGACAGCAGCTCGGAGTCGCTCGGCACGTCGTCGGGCCCGGGGAGGTCCGTCGGCATCTCGACCTGGTGGTCGAGGCCGTCGTCGAGGGTCTGGAACGAGGCGATCATCGACAGGATGGGCACGCCGTCCTGCGACGCCTGAGTCCGTCGGGTGGCGAACGACCGCCCGTCGTGGATCCGGTCGACCGTGAACGTGATGGGGATGCTGAGATCGCCGGGGCGGAGGAAGTACGCGTGCAGCGAGTGCACCGCGCGTTCCCCGCCGATCGTCCGCTGAGCGGCGACCAGCGACTGGGCCATCACCTGACCGCCGAAGACGCGCCCGAGGGGCTCCCACTGCGAGGTGCCGGTGAAGACGTCTTGGCCGCCGACGTTGCCCGCGGGGGCCAGGTCGAGGGTGGCGAGCAGGCTCTGCAGCGGATCGTCGGTCATCCGATGTAGTTTAGGGGGCCGATGAGCACGACATTCACCCTCCCCGACTCCCTTTCCCTCAGCGACCTCGCGACCTATCTGGGGCGGGCGGGCCGGGTCGAAGACGGCTCCGTGCGTCTCATCGCCGGCTCCGGCGTGCTCGCGGTCTACACGGCCGTCTTCTACCCCCTCGGGCTGCTCGACGAGAGCCCCACGGTGCTCGGTCTCCGCACCTACCAGCTCGACGACTCGCCGGTCTTCGACGCCGTGGTGCCCGTCCGGTCGATGAAGGAGCGGCTGGTCAGGCTGCAGAACGACGTCGTCGACCCCACGGCGCCGGTCACGGTGTCGCTCCCGGTCGAGGTCAACACGGTCACCTGGGCCGCGATCTCCCCGCCGCGCGGCGGCTGGTCACCGCTGCCGGGCGCCGACGAGGGCGTCCTGCGGACGACGGCGACTTCGGGCATCGACGAGATCGCGGCGGCGCTGCCCGAGAACGCCGGCGAGCAGATCGTGCACCGCGTGCGCTCCGAGGTCTGGTCGCGCTCCGTCCCGGGTCTCGAGCATGTGCCCGCCGGGGCCGCCTTCGCCGGTCTGAGCCTCGGGTTCCTGGTCGAGGGCGACGAGGTCGCGCTCTTCGAGACCGGCCCGTGGACGCGGCTGACGACCAGTCGGGGCCACGTGCTCGTCAAGCGCCGCGCCTCCCTGCTCGGCGGCTGACGCGAGTCGACCCGCACGCGAGTCGACCCGCACGCCGTCAGATCCGCACCCCGGTCGAGATCCGGACGGACCCCGAGGAGGCGCGGGTCGCCCGGGTGGGCACCCGCCGGTCAGGCGGACGGCGCGTTCACCATCGCGTGGGCGGCGCGTTCGAGGTAGGCCCAGAGGGTGGCGTCGTCGAGCGGCGACAGCGACAGCTCGTCGACGGCCGTGCGCATGTGCAGCAGCCAGCGGTCGCGCGCCTCGGGTGTCACGGTGAAGGGCGCGTGGCGCATGCGCAGGCGAGGGTGCCCGCGCTCCTGGCTGTAGGTCGTCGGACCGCCCCAGTACTGCTCGAGGAACCCCGTCAGTCGCTGAATCGCCCCCTCGAGGTCGGCTTCGGGATACATCGGCCAGAGCACGTCGTCGTGCCGGACCCCTTCGTAGAAGCGCCGCACGAGTCGCTCGAAGATCGGCCGACCGCCGATCTGCTGCCAGAAGTTGCCTTGGGCGGCGTCCTGTCCGAGACCGGCGCGGAGGGTGACGGGCTGAGCCGCGCCTCCTGCGCTCGGGGGGCCGACGGGCAGGCCGGGGCCGCCGCCGAGACCGGACGACGGGGGAGTCGGGGGCAGATCGGTCACTTGCGCTTGCCCTTCGGGATGTGCGGCGTCGGCGAGGTGCGGGGCGGACGTGCGCCCTGGACGGAGGAGGCGCTGTCGAAGCCCGTGAGGACGACGCTGGTCAGCGACGGCAGCACGATGTCGAGTGCATCGGTGGTCTTCTTCAGCCGGGCGCGCAGCTCGCGGTCGACGGTGTCGCGATCGGACGATCGCGTCTTCACGACGATGCGGATGACGACGTGCTCTTCGGCGATCGACTGGATGCCCCAGACCTCGGGCGTCTCGAGGATCGCGCGCTTCCAGCGGGGGACGGCGGCGAGCTCGATCGCGGTCTCGAGCATGGCGTCCTGCACCTGGTCGACGTCGGCCGAGTAGGGCACGGCGAGGTCGATGACGACGCGGGTCCAGCCCTGCGACATGTTGCCGACCCGGAGGATCTCGCCGTTGCGGACGAACCAGAGGACGCCGTTGACGTCTCGGATCTGCGTCACGCGGATGCCGACGGCCTCGACGACCCCGGCGGCCGGCCCGACGTCGACCACGTCGCCGACCCCGAGCTGATCTTCGGCGACCATGAAGACGCCGTTCAGCAGGTCTTTCACGATGTTCTGGGCGCCGAAGGCGAGACCGGCGCCGACGACGCTGGCCGCCCCGACGATCGCGACGATGTCGAAGTTGAGCTCGCCGAGCACGAGCACGAGCGCTATGCCGGCGATCAGCACGGTGACGACGTTGTTCAGCACGCTGCCGAGGGTGCGCGTGCGCTGCACGACGCGGACGGCCTGAAGCGGCGAGGCCATCAGCGCCTGCGTGTCGTCGACGTTCTGCTTGCGCTTGATGCCGTTGACGACCTGGTCGACGATCCGACGGATGGTGAAGTGCAGCGCCACCCGGAGGAGCACCGCGACCACGATGATTCCGGCGATGCGGATGGGGATGCCCCACATCTTCCAGAAGGCGTCCCAGTCGAAGGAGACGGGGGCGGCGGGGTCGGTGCCGGCGGCGAGGAGGAGGAGAGTCATCGTCGACAAGTGAAGCACGGGTCGTCAGGTCTCTGCGGTGAGGCCGCTGAACGCCGAAGCGGCAGACCCTCTGAGAAGGTCTGCCGCTTCGGGTGCGGGGTGCCGGTCGGCCGGCGGGCCGGCTAGCGCTCGTCCGCCGCCTGGGCGCGCAGGGCGCGCTCGACGCCCGAGACGCTCTCGCTGACGATGCGGCGCAGGGCCGGCACGTCGGGGTTGGCCTCGAGCCACGCGTACGACGCGTCGACGAGGGCCTGGTCGGCGAGGCCGGCCGGGTACAGCCCCGAGACGAGCGTGTCGGCGATGTGGTAGCTGCGCGACTCCCAGATGCCCGTCAGCGACGAGAAGTACCGGTCGACGAGCGGCTGCAGGATCGCCGGGTCGTTCGCGTGCTGGAACCCGAGCGTCGTGGCCCGCACGATGGCGTTGGGCTGGTCGGCGCTGTCGACGATCGAGGCGAACGCGGCCTCCTTGCCCGCCGTCGTCGGGAGGGTCGCTCGCGCGCGGGCGGCGGCCTGCGCGCCGTTGGCCGTGTTGTCGGCGGCCAGGGCCTCGTCGATCTCGGCCTCGCCGGCGCCGCCGACGAGCACGAGGCCCTCCAGCAGCTGCCAGCGGAGGTCGGTGTCGACGGTGAGGCCCTCGAGGGCGACCGATCCGTCGATCAGACCGGCCAGCGCCTCCTTGTGGGCCTCGGTCGACGCGATCGCCGCGAAGAACGTGACGAACTGGAACTGGGCGTCCGACCCGGCCTCGGCGGCCTGCGCCAGGGCCCACAGGCCGTCGCCTACCTCGGTGACCGTGGAGGCGCGGCGCGTGGGGGCGACGTAGCTGCGGGCCGTCTGCAGCAGCTGCGAGAGGGTCGTGCGGATGGTCGTCGACTCGGTCTCGGTCGCGATGTTGTCGAGCACGAGGCGGACGTAGTCGGAGGGCGAGGTCTCGGCGTCGCGGGTGGCGTCCCAGACGGAGCCCCAGACGAGGGCGCGCGCCAGCGGGTCGGCGATCTCCGAGAGGTGCTGCAGCGCCGTCTCGAGCGAGGTCTCGTCGAGACGGATCTTCGCGTAGGCCAGGTCGTCGTCGTTGATGAGCACGAGGTCGCCGCGCGTCAGGCCGACGAGCTCGGGCACCTCGGTGCGGGTGCCGTCCACGTCGATCTCGACACGGTCGGTGCGGACCAGCGAGCCGCCCTGCAGAGCGTAGAGGCCGATCGCGAGGCGGTGCGGGCGGATCGTCGGGTAGTCGGCCGCCGCCTCCTGCAGCACCGCGAACGAGGTGATGACGCCGTCGGCGTCGACCTCGAGCTCGGGGCGGAGGGTGTTGACGCCCGCCGTCTCGAGCCACAGCTTCGACCAGCTGGTCAGCTCGCGACCCGAGGTGGCCTCGAGCTCGACGAGGAGGTCGCTGAGCTCGGTGTTCGAGTGGTGGTGCTTCTGGAAGTACGCGGCGACGCCGGCGTAGAACGCGTCGATGCCGACCCAGGCGACCAGCTGCTTCAGCACCGATCCGCCCTTGGCGTACGTGATGCCGTCGAAGTTGACCTGGACGTCCTCGAGGTCGTTGATCGTGGCGACGACGGGGTGGGTCGAGGGAAGCTGATCCTGGCGGTAGGCCCAGCTCTTCTCCATCGCCTGGAACGTCGTCCAGGCCTCGGTCCACTCGGTGGCCTCGGCCGTCGAGATGGTCGACGCCCATTCGGCGAACGACTCGTTCAGCCAGAGGTCGTTCCACCACTTCATGGTGACGAGGTCGCCGAACCACATGTGGGCGAGCTCGTGCAGGATCGTGACGACGCGGCGCTCCTTGATGGCGTCGGTCACCTTGCTGCGGAACACGTACGTCTCGACGAAGGTCACGGCGCCCGCGTTCTCCATCGCGCCGGCGTTGAACTCGGGCACGAAGAGCTGGTCGTACTTCTCGAACGGGTACGCGTACTGGAACTTCTCCTCGTAGTACGCGAAGCCCTGGCGGGTCTTCTCGAAGATGTAGTCGGCGTCGAGGTACTCGGTGAGCGAGCGACGCGTGAAGATGCCGAGGGGGATGGTGCGGCCGTCGGCGCTCGTGAGGTCGCTGCGGACGACGTCGTAGGGGCCCGCGATGATCGCGGTGATGTAGCTCGAGAGCACGGGCGTGGGCGCGAAGGTCCAGGTGCCGGTCTCGCCGTCGACGACGGGCTCGGGGGTCGTCTGGTTGCTGACGACCTGCCAGCGGGCGGGCGCCGTGACGGTGAACTGGAACGTCGCCTTGAGGTCGGGCTGCTCGAACACGGCGAAGACCCGGCGGCTGTCGGGCACCTCGAACTGCGAGTAGAGGTAGACCTCGCCGTCGACGGGGTCGACGAAGCGGTGCAGACCCTCGCCGGTGTTGGTGTACTCGGCGTCGGCGACGACCTCGAGCACGTTCTCGGCCGCGAGACCGTCGAGCTGGATGCGCACGCCGTCCGAGACGGCCGCGGCGTCGAGCGCCGTGCCGTTCAGCACCACGGAGTGCACGGTGCGGGTGAGGGCGTCGATGAAGGTCGAGGCGCCCGGGGTCGCGGTGAAGCGCACGGTGGTCGTGCTGCCGAACACCTCGTCGCCGCGGGTCAGGTCGAGGTCGATCTCGTACGACTGCACGTCGACGATGCTCTTGCGCTCCTGCGCTTCGACGCGGGTGAGGTTCTCTCCGGGCACGGTGGCTCCATCCGTATAGGTAGTGAGGGGACTCGTGGTCCGCTGAAAGCCTAGACCGGCCGTCGTGACGCGGGGTGTTGACTGGGGCGATGACCGACACCGTCGCCCCCGCTCCCCGAACCGCCGTCGACTTCTGGTTCGACCCCTCGTGCCCCTGGGCCTGGATGACCAGCCGCTGGATCGACGAGGTCGCCGTGCACCGCGATCTCGACGTGACCTTCCACATCATGAGCCTCGCCGTGCTCAACGAGGACAACGACGTCAGCGACGAGTACAAGGCGAACTTCGCCCGCATGCTCCGCTACACGCGTCTCGTCACGGCCGTCGGCGAGCTGCACGGGCAGTCCGCCGTCAAGCCCCTCTACGACGCCCTCGGCACGCGCATCCACCCCGGCGGCGAGACCGACGCCGACGTGGTCATCCCCGCGGCGCTCGCCGAGGTCGGCCTGCCCGCCGACCTCGCGCGCTACGCCGACACCGACGAGTACGACGCGCAGATGCGCGCCAGCCACTTCGACGGCATCGAGCGCGTCGGACAGGACGTCGGCACGCCGGTGATCGCCGTGAACGGCACCGCCTTCTTCGGGCCGGTCATCTCGCCCGCGCCGAAGGGCGACGAGGCCGCCCGCCTCTGGGACGGCGTCGTGGCCGTCGCCTCGTACCCGGGGTTCTTCGAGATCAAGCGCACCCGCACGGTCGGGCCGATCTTCGACTGACGACCCGCGCCTCCTCGGCTGGGCAGCCCCGCCGCCGAGGAGGCGCGCGTCGCGATCCGTCCGCCGGCCCGGTTCTAAGATGATCACCATGCGCATCCACGTGGCGACCGATCACGCCGGCCTCGAGTTCAGCCAGACGGTCATCCAGCACCTCTCCGACGCGGGCCACGACGTGACCGACCACGGGCCGACCTCGTACGAGCCCCTCGACGACTACCCGTCGTTCTGCATCGCGGCGGCGAGGGCGGTCGTCCGCGACCAGCGCGAGGGCCACGACGCGCTCGGCGTGGTCTTCGGCGGCTCGGGCAACGGCGAGCAGATCGCCGCGAACAAGGTCGAGGGCGTGCGGGCCGCACTGGTCTGGAACGACTCGACCGCCCGTCTGGCCCGTCAGCACAACGACGCGAACGTGATCGCCATCGGCGCGCGTCAGCACACCGAGTCCGAGGCGCTCGCCTTCATCGACGCCTTCGTCGCCGAGCCCTTCAGTCACGACGAGCGTCATGTGCGACGCATCGCGCAGGTCGGCGAATACGAGACCACCGGGGCCATCGCCGGGCACCCGGTCGACTGACGACGTAACGTCGAGTGCGGCGGGCGCCCCGGTCGGGGTACCCGCCGCTTCGTCGTCCCGGCCCCACCGCCGGGACCTCACCCCGAGAGAGGGAGCACCGTGCCCGAGGGTCATTCCGTCCACCGCATCGCCAACCAGTTCGAGCAGAGCTTCGTCGGGCACCGAGCCGCGGTCAGCTCACCGCAGGGGCGCTTCGCGGCCGGGGCCGAGAGGCTCGACGGGGCGACCATGGTGACCGCCAAGGCGGTCGGCAAGCAGATGTTCCTCGAGTTCGACAACGGACTCTGGCTGCACGTGCACCTGGGGCTCTACGGCGCCTGGGACTTCGCGGGCGAGATCGCGACGGGGCACTCGATGGCCGAGTCGCGGCGTCGCCGGGCCGCCACCCGCAAGTCCGAGAACGCGCCCGAGAACGCGCCCGACGACGACGGCGAGCACTCGATGGCGAGCATCGGAGCGCCGCGCACGAGTCGGGTGCGCATGGCCGAGCAGGAGAAGGCCGAAGACGACATCGAGTCGTTCCCGCCCGAGCCGGTCGGCCAGGTGCGGGTGCGGCTGCTCACCGACACGGCGGTCGGCGACCTGCGCGGCCCGACGAAGTGCGAGGTGCTCGATGCGGCGGGAGTCGACATGGCGATCGCCAAGCTCGGCCCCGACCCGCTGGTCGACTCGCCCAAGAAGGGCGCCGACCGGTTCGTGTCCGTCGCGGGCAAGAAGCGCACCCCGATCGGTCTGCTGCTGATGGATCAGAGCGTCGTCAGCGGCATCGGCAACATCTACCGGGCCGAGCTGCTCTTCCGGGCGCGCCTCGACCCGCACACCCCCGGCAACCAGGTGCCCGAAGAGGTGCTGCGCGCCCTCTACAAGGACTGGACGAAGCTGCTGAAGAGCGGCGTCGAGCTGGGCCAGATGATGACCATGGACGGTCTGACGAAGGCGCAGCACGCCAAGGCCCTCCGCAGCCGCGCCGACCGGCACTGGGTCTATCACCGCGAAGGACTGCCCTGCCGGGTCTGCGGCACGAACATCGTCATGGAGATGGCCGCGGGTCGGAAGCTCTACTGGTGCCCGACCGACCAGACTTGAGCCCATGCGGCACACCCCCACGTTCGTCCTGACCGATGTCGACGAGGTCAGGCGCCTGATCCGCGAGAACCCGTGGGCGACCATCGTGTCGCACACGGCCGCGGGCATCGTCGCGTCGCACTACCCCGTGGTGCTCGAGCCCGCCGACCCGGCCGACCCCGACGCGATCTCCATCGTCAGTCACGTCGGCCGCCCCGACGAGCGCTCGCACGAGCTCGGCGAGCACGAGGCCATGGTGATCATCCAGGGCCCGCACGGCTACATCTCGCCCGGCTGGTACCCCGCCGAGCAGATCGTCCCGACCTGGAACCACGTCACCGCGCATCTCTGGGGCGTCCCCGAGATCCTGTCCGACGACGAGAACTTCCGAGTGCTCGGCGAGCTCGTCGACCACTTCGAGAACGTGATGCCCGAGCCCGTGTCGCTCGCTCTCGACGAGGAGGGCTCCCGCCGCGTCGCGAAGGGCACCGTCGGCATCCGCCTGCGGGTGACGCGGTTCGACGCCCGCCTCAAGCTCAGTCAGAACAAGCCGCCGGAGGTCGTCGACCGCATCGTCGACGAGCTCGAGCACGGCCGGCACTACGCGCAGCCTGCGCTGGCCGCCGAGATGCGACGGGTGCGCGACCGATGAGCCTCGTCGACGCCCCGACCGGGGGAGCCGAGGAGGCGCGGGGCCTGATCCTGACAGACGCCCGCCTCGTCGGCAGCGACGGCTCCCCGGTCGACGTGCTGATCGAGTCGGGCGAGGTCTCGGCGATCGCCCCCGGCATCACCCCGGCTCCCGGCGTCGACGTGGTCGACCTCGGCGGGCGCTGGCTCGCACCCGGTCTCTGGGACTCGCACGTGCACATGGACCAGTGGGCGCTCGCCCGGCGTCGACTCGACCTCTCGACCGCCCGCTCCGCCGCCCACGCGGCGTCGCTCGTCGGCGAGAAGCTGCGCGACGACCCGCCGCCGAGCGGGCAGCCGCTCGTCGGCTACGGCTTCTTCGACGCCCTGTGGGCCGACGAGCCGACCCGCGGGGTGCTCGACTCCGTCAGCGGCGACGTGCCCGTCGTGCTGGTCAGCAACGACCTGCACGCGGCGTGGCTCGATTCCGCGGCCCTGGCACGATACGGCTACGGAGGCCACCCCACGGGTCTGCTGCGCGAGCAGGACGCCTTCGACGTCAGCACGCGGGTGAGCGCGGTCCCCGACGAGCTGCTCGACCGGTGGGTGGCCGAGGCGTCCGCCGCCGCGGCCGCGCGTGGCGTCGTCGGCATCGTCGACCTCGAGATGTCGTTCTCGATCGACCGGTGGGCCCGACGGGTCGCCGGCGGCGACCGCAGCCTCAGGGTGTCGGCCGGCGTCTACCCCGCCGACCTCGACCGGGTGATCGAGCGGGGCCTCCGCACCGGCGACGTCATCGACGGCACCGGGGGGCTCGTGACCATGGGCCCGTTCAAGATCATCACCGACGGGTCGTTGAACACCCGCACAGCCTTCTGCCACGACCCGTATGCGGGTCTCGAGGGCACCCCCGCGGCTCGGGGCCTGTCCGCCTACGACGCCGACGAGCTCGTCGACTGGCTGCGCCGCGCCTCCTCGGCCGGGCTGGTGCCCGCGGTGCACGCCATCGGCGACGCCGCGAACGCCCTCGCGCTGGACGCCCTCGAGGCGGTCGGCTGCGGCGGGAGCATCCAGCACGCGCAGCTCGTCGACGCCCGCGACGTCGCACGGTTCGCCCGGCTCGGCATCGTCGCGAGCGTGCAGCCCGAGCACGCGATGGACGACCGCGACGTGGCCGACCGTCTGTGGGCGGGGCGCACCGATCGCGCCTTCGCCTTCGAGTCGCTCGCCGCCGCCGGCGTGACGCTGCGACTCGGGTCCGATGCGCCCGTGGCGCCGCTCGACCCGTGGGTGTCGATGGCCGCCGCCGTGTCGCGGTCCCGCGATGGACGCGAGGCCTGGCACCCCGAGCAGCGTCTGGTCTCGTCGGTCGCGCTCGCGGCGTCGACTCGCGGGCGATCGTCGGTGGAGGCGGGATCGGTGGCGGACCTCGTCGTGACGGAGTCCGACCCTCTGTCGGCGGCGGACGCCGACCTCCGGGCGTTCGACGTCGCGGCGACGCTGCTGGGCGGCCGCTTCACCCACGTCGCGCTCGGCTGACCCGGGCGTCTGCGGTCCGCTTCCGCGCAGGCGGGGCACGACGGAGGCCGCCGCCCCGAGGGGCGACGGCCTCCGATCGTCTGGAGCGGGAGTCTCAGCCGGCGACGTGAGCGGCGAGGAACCAGCGGTCCTTCTCGAGGCCGCGCGAGATCTCGATGGCGACGTCCTGGCTCGAGGCGTCGAGCTCGCCGAGCTCGTCGATCGCGGTGCGGACCGCGACGAGCGAGGCGTCGATCTGGGCCACGAGCTCGGCGATCGTGGTGTCGATCTGGTTGAAGCCGGGCGAGGTGGGCGGGATGACCGTGTTGGCGGCGACGGTGGCGATGCGCCCGTCGACGGGCAGCCCGAGGGCGACGACGCGCTCCGCGGCGAGGTCGGCCCACTCACGTGCGTGGTCGACGACCACGTCGATCAGCTCGTGGACGGCGATGAACGCGATGCCGCGGACGTGCCAGTGAGCCTGCTTGCCGTTGACCGACAGCGCGGTCATGTCGGTGACGATCTGGCTGAGGAACTGGGCGACGCCGGCAGCGACGTCGGGGTCGACGGATCCCTGGGGGACGGTGCGGGTGAGGTCGGTCATGACGTGGTCCTTTCCTTGACGATGTGGTCAACGCTAGAGGTCTGAGAAGATTCCGCAAGCAAGCTGAGGCTCGGCTCACGTAGGCCAGCCTCGCCTCACCGAGAGCGTCGGAGGCGGGGGATAACCCCACCCGGGTTCCGGTCGCTGGCACCATGGGTCGGACGCCGGCCGTCGACCAGGCTCGACAGCATGAACCAGGAGACCCCCATCACGACCCCGAACCCCTACCTCTCGCCGCCGCGGCAGGCCGGCGGCTACGCCCGACGCTGGCGCGGCCTGCCCCGCGAGCTCGGCTACATCGCGCTGTCGGCGGTGCTCGTGGTGGTGGTGCTCATCGCGGCCAACATCGCCCTCCGCGGGTGGGAGACCTCCGGCGGCTACATCGCGAGCCTCCTGTCGCTCGCCGTCGTGGTGTTCGTCTCCCTCTGGGCGGCGCGCTGGTTCGGCACCTTCGAGGTGACGCGGCTGCGGTGGGCCTCCGACCGCCCGATCCGCCCCGTCGACTGGACGCCGAACACGACGTGGGGTCGCTCCGACAAGCGCATCGTCCGCGCCGTGTCCGTCGTCGCGAACCCGCACTACTGGCTCTACCTCCTCTACGCGGTCGTCGTCTTCCCCGCGGTCGCGGGGTTCACCTCGTTCGTCACATTCGCGGCGCTCGCCGTCCCGCTGGGGCTCGTGCTCCTGGGCGTGCTGATCCTCACCGCCGTCGTGCCGTGGAACATCTACTCCCTGGGTGACGCGCTCAGCGGGTCGACCGTCGGGTTCATGGCCCTCGCCGTGGGCGTGGTCGTCCTCGCCGCGGTCGTCCTGCTGCTGCCGTACGTGCTGCACGGGTTCGTCGTGATGCACCAGGCGATCGCCGCGGCCATGCTCGGCGGGTTCCGCTCCGACGAGCTCGAGGTGGAGCTCGCCGACCGCGAGATCTCCCGCACGGCGGCCCTCTCCGCCGAGGGCACGGCGCTCCGCCGCCTGGAACGCGACATCCACGACGGCCCGCAGCAGCGACTCGTCCGGCTCCAGATGGATCTCGCCGCCGCCTCCCGCGCCGTCGACACCGACCCCGACAAGAGCCGGAGCCTCATCGAGGAGGCGCGGGTGCAGTCCCAGGAGGCCCTCGAGGAGCTGCGGGCGCTGTCCCGCGGCTTCGCGCCTCCTCTGCTCCTCGACCGCGGTCTGCTCGCCGCCCTCGAGTCGCTGGTCGACCGGGCGACGATCCCGACCACGCTGCTCGACCGGGTGCCCGCCCACGTGGTCCTCCCGGTCGACATCGAGCGCAACGCGTACTTCATCGCCTCCGAGCTGGTCACGAACATCGGCAAGCACGCCGAGGCGTCGTCGGCCGACATCGTGGTGCGCACACGGCAGGCGCCCGACGGCATGGGGCTGCTCCTCGAGCTCGTGGCCACCGACGACGGCCGCGGCGGGGCGGGGCTCCGCGACGGGCACGGCCTGGCCGGGGTGCAGGAGCGCCTGGTGGGACTCGGCGGGTTCCTCGACATCTCGAGCCCGGCGGGCGGGCCGACCATCGTGACGGTGAGCATCCCGCTGACCGCGAGCCCGACGATGCCGACGGAGACCGTGGTCTCCCTAGACTGACCGGATGGCCGACAGCACCCTCGATCCCGCCCTCCGTGTGGTGGTCGCCGACGACTCCGTGCTGCTGCGCGAAGGACTCGTCCGACTGCTCGACGAGATCGGGGTCGTGGTCGTCGGGGCCTACGGTGACGCCGACGAGCTGCTCGCCGCGCTCGACGCGGACCTCCCCGACGTGGCCGTCCTCGACGTGCGCATGCCCCCCTCGCACACCGACGAGGGGGTGCGCGCGGCCATCGAGATCCGCTCGCGCCGACCCGGCACGTCGATCCTGCTGCTCTCGCAGTACGTCGAGGTGGCCTACGCCCGAGACCTCCTCGAGGCGGGCTCCGGAGGAGTCGGCTACCTCCTGAAAGACCGCATCGCGTCGCTCGACGAGTTCCGCGACGCCCTCGAGCGGGTGGCGAACGGAGGCACGGTGCTCGACCCGCAGGTCGTGTCGCAGCTGCTCGGTCGGCGCAGCGACCCCCTCGCGGCGCTGACGCCGCGTGAACGAGAGGTCCTGACCCTGATGGCCGAGGGGCGGACGAACGCCGCGATCGCGTCGGCGCTCGTGATCGGCACCGGCGCCGTCGAGAAGAACGTCACCTCGATCTTCCAGAAGCTGCTGCTCGAAGACAGCGGCACCGACCATCGCCGCGTGCTCGCGGTGCTGGCCTACCTGCAGCACTGACACCGGCACCGGCACCGGCACCGGGGGCGGCACCGACCACCCGCCGGCCGCATCGCGCGGGGCGACGCAGGGGAGGGGCGCCGGCCAGGACCCTCGGGTAGCCTGTGGCGATGTCCGCGCCAGCCCCGACCCCGACCCCTCCGGGCGCGTCGGCGGCGCCGTACTGGGGCGATCGCATCGTGGGTCTCGAAGGCCTCCGCGGGCTGGCGGCGATGGCCGTGCTCTCGTACCACGTGGCGCACGTCCTGACGCGCGACGTCGAGGACGAGACGATGCCCCTGCTCGTCTTCTTCATGCACCAGGGCCTGAGCCTGTTCTTCGTGCTCTCGGGGTTCCTGCTGTTCTGGCCGTTCGCCACCCGCATCATCGAGGGTCGTGAGCTGCCGTCGCTGAGGCGCTACGCCACGAACCGGTTCCTGCGCATCTGGCCGGCCTACGTCGTCGTCCTCCTGATCGTCAACTTCGTCCTGCAGATGTCGTTCCTGTCGCAGAACGAGTTCGGTCGGCTGCCGTGGTGGAAGACCCTGGTCGACCTGAACCTGCTGCACTCCTACCTGCCCGGCACGCTGCGGACGGGTCTCGAGGTCTCGTGGACGCTGACCGTCGAGCTGACCTTCTACCTCGTGCTCCCGTTCCTGGCGATGCTCGGTCGGCACGTCGCGCTCCGCACCTCCGGCTGGATCGGTTCCCTCGTGCCGGTCGGGGCGATGTTCGTCGCCGGTGTCGCCGGCAAGATCTGGCAGCACACGGTGGGCGAGACGTCGGGCCTGAGCGGTGGGGACCTCGCGTGGTCCGACAACTGGTTCTCCGTCGTGAGCCGCAGTCTGCTGCTGCACGCCGACCTCTTCGCCTTCGGCATGGCCGCCTCGCTGCTCTACATCGCCGTCCGGCGGGGGGCCGCACCTCGAGTGGCCGTCTCCGCTCTCCGCGGCACGCTGCTCGTGATCATCGGGGCCGCCTTCGTGGTGGCCTGGATCGGCTCGACCCCCGAGTTCCAAGACACCTTCGCGTCCATCGGCTTCACGGGCGTGCTGCTGCTCATGGTGCTGCCGGCCCACGGCGACCGTCTGGGTCTCATCGCCCGGTTCTGCGACTGGGCGCCCGTCCGTGGCCTCGGGGTCATCTCGTTCAGCGTCTACCTGTGGCACATGCCGGTCATCCGCATCATGCAGGACCTCCTCGATCCCGGTCAGGGCGGACGCGCGCTGTACGTCCTCTATCTCGTCGTGACCGTCGCGATCACACTGACCCTCGCGACGATCACCTACTGGGCGGTCGAGAAGCAGGCGCTGCGCCTCAAGCCGACGGGCAGGCCCGCCCGCGGCGGCGGCGCCTCGGGCCTCGGCGCGACGGCACCGGGAGACGACGCGCTGGCCGAGCGGTCGTCAAGCCCGGGTGCCGAGCGGTCGTCAACCCCGGGTCGAGTCGGCGGGTGACGCCGCCTCGTCGAGGATGAGCTCGTGCAGCTCGCGGCCGAGTCTCTCGTAGCCGGCTGCCGTGGGGTGGATGCCGTCTGCGCTCGTGGCCGGGGCCCACTGTCCGTCGGCTCCTCTCGCGAAGAGCCAGGGATCGATGAGCGGATAGCCCTCGCCATAGGCCCATGAGGCCAGGTCGGCCTCGTAGTCCATGGCCGCCTCCGGGGCGGGCTGGTAGGGCGGGATCGCCGCGATCAGCACGCGGTCGGCGCCCACCGTGCCGATGATCGACTCGTACGACGCCTCGGCCTCGGCGAACCTCGTGCCGTGACGCACGTCGTTCGTCCCTCCCATCAGCACCAGGACGTCGGCGTCGACGGGCGAGACGGCGGCGGCCATCTGCTCGACGGTCGCGCCGGCACGGGCCCAGCCGCCGGCGAACACGACTCCGTCGCCCTGCGCGTAGGTCATCCACGACTCGTCGTCGAGTCCGTTGCCGAGGAACCCGCTGCGGCCTGCGCTCAGCGAGTCGCCGACCACCGCCACCCGGAGATCGTCGGCGGACGCCGCCGGTGCCACACCGCCTTCGGCACGCGGGGCCGTGGTGCTCGGTGCGGAGCAGGCGGACAGCGCCACGGCCAGTGCGACGGCCGTGACGGTGGCGGCGGTGCCGAGCAGGCGCGCCCGTCGGCGGACGGAGCGGCGGGGCGACGATCCCGGGGTCATGGCGCCATTCTGCGGCACCCGCGGTCGCTGCGCGAATCGCTCAAGGCGATCCGGTATTGATATGCTAAAGTTGATATCTGTTCATGGTTATCGAGCAGGGGAGTCCCGACACGTGATCTACAGACCCGAGATCGACGGCCTCCGGGCCGTGGCGGTCGTCAGCGTCATCCTGTTCCACGCGGGGGTGGCCGGCTTCGCAGGCGGTCTCGTCGGCGTCGACGTGTTCTTCGTGATCAGCGGCTATCTGATCACGGGCATCATCGTGGGCCAGCGGTCACGGGGCACCTTCACCCTCCGGTCGTTCTGGGCTCGCCGCATCCGGCGCATCGCGCCGGCGCTGCTCGTGGTCATGGCGGCGTGCACGCCGTTCGCGGTCCTCTGGATGATGCCGGACGAACTCGAGAACTTCGGCCAGTCGCTCGTCACGACCCTGCTCTCCGGCAACAACGTCCTGCTGTACCTGTCGAGCGGCTACTTCGACACCGCCTCCGAGTTCAAGCCGCTCATGCACACCTGGAGCCTCGGCGTCGAAGAGCAGTTCTATCTGCTCTTCCCCCTGCTGCTGCTCGCCCTGCTGGCCCTCGGGCGTCGGGCGGCGGCATCGGGCGTCGTCGTCGTCGGGCTCGTCAGCTTCGGGGTCGCCGTCTGGTGGTCGTCCACCGACCCCGATGCGGCCTTCTACCTGCTGCCCGCCCGATCGTGGGAGCTCCTCGTCGGGGCCGGGCTCGCCCTGTGGCACGCGCGGCCCGGCGCCGAGGCCGCACCGCGCCTCCTCGGCCCTCGTGCCGCCTCCGCGGCTGCGACCGCGGGGCTCCTCGCCATCGTCGCCACCGTCGTGGCCGTCGACGGCGGCTCGGCCGTCTCCCCGTTCGTCCTGGTCGTCCCGGTCGTCGGCGCCGCCCTCGTCATCGCCTTCGCGCGAGAGGGCACCCCGGCCGCCCGGGTGCTCTCTCGGCCGCCCGTGGTGCTGGTCGGCCTGATCAGCTTCAGCGCCTACCTCTGGCACCAGCCCCTCTTCGCCTTCGCCCGCATCTGGTCGCCCGAAGAGCCCCCCGTCGGGGTCTTCCTCGCGCTCTCGGTCGTCTCCCTCGCGCTCGCCTGGCTCACCTGGCGCTTCGTCGAGACGCCGTTCCGATCGCCCGACACGGTCCGCCGCCGGGTCTTCGCCCCCGCGGTCGGGTCGGCCGTCGTGCTCGTCGCCGCCGCGGGCCTCGTGCTCCATTCGACCAACGGTCTGCCTGGTCGCATCTACGCGCCGGAGGTGCTGGCCGACGGCGCCACGGACGTCACGTACGTCCAGCGCCTGATCGAGAACGACGCCGAGCGCTTCGTCGACGACGACCGGCTCAACGTCTTCGTCGTCGGCAACAGCTTCTCGCGCGACCTGGCCAACGCCGTCCTCGAGACCTATCCGGAGGCGCGGCTCGAGATCATCCATCAGCCCGGCGTCCTCGGATGCCTCCGCGACCAGCCGAGGCCCGCCCACTTCGACGAGCGCTACGAGGCGGCCGAGCTCATCCTCTACGCCACCGATCGGGAGTACCCGACGTGCGTGCGAGACGATCTCGCGCAGGCCGTGGCGGACGGCAAGGAGATCTTCTACGGCGGCGCCAAGAACTTCGGCGACAACGCGAACTGGATCGCGCGCCAGGCGCCCGACGAGCGTGCCCTGCTGACCAACTCCGTCCCCGACGAGATCGTCGAGATGGACCACGTCGCCCGCGATCTGATCCCGGCCGAGCACCTCGTGCCCTGGCTCGACCTCGCGGTGGACGGCCGCGTGCCCATCACCGACGACGAGGGGCGCATCCTCTCGCCGGACCGCATCCACTTCACGAAGTACGGCGCCGCCTACTTCGGGGAGCGGGTGCTTCCGCAGACGGGCCTCGACGAGATCATGAGATCGGTGACCCCGGAGGACTGAATCGGAGGGGATGACGGGAATCGAACCCGCGCCATCAGTTTGGAAGACTGAGGCTCTACCATTGAGCTACATCCCCGGAAGCGGCCTCGGCCGCATGGGTAGAACCACTATAAACCATCTGCCGGTTCGTTCAGTCACCGGTCGCTCGCGTCGGCTAGACTGACCGCGGCCTTTTCCCCGACCCGACCTCAACGGGACAACACGGGGTGAGACCGTTCCAGGTGATACACGGGGCGTAGCGTAGTGGCTAGCGCGTCCGTTTTGGGGGCGGAAGATCGCAGGTTCGAGTCCTGTCGCCCCGACGATCGTCTACCTGCTGTCTCGGATGTGAGTTCAGCGTCGCCAACACAGGAGAAGCCCCACATTGGTCCAGACCACGGTTGAAAAGCTCAGCCCCACGCGCGTCAAGCTCAACATCGTCGTGACTCCCGACGAGCTGAAGCCCAGCGTCACGCACGCCTACGGGCACATCGCCGAGACCATCAACATCCCCGGCTTCCGCAAGGGCAAGGTCCCGCCGCCCATCATCGACCAGCGCGTCGGTCGCGAAGAGGTGCTGAATCACGCCGTGAGCGAGAGCCTCGACAAGTTCTACCGCGAGGCCGTCACCGAGACCGAGATCCGCGTGCTCGGTCGCCCCGAGGCCGACGTCGTCGGCTGGCCCGACGTCAAGGACTTCTCGGGCGACCTCACCATCGCCGTCGAGGTCGACGTGCGTCCCGACTTCGACCTGCCCGACTACGAGGGCATCGAGCTCACGGTCGACACGGTCGAGATCTCCGACGACGAGGTCGACGAAGAGCTCGCGAACCTCCGCACCCGCTTCGGCACGCTCGTCACCGTCGACCGTCCCGCCACCACGGGCGACTTCGCCCAGATCGATCTCACGGCCACGATCGGCGACGACGAGGTCGACACCGCCAAGGGCATCTCGTACGAGCTCGGTTCGGGCGAACTGATCGAGGGCATCGACGAGGCTCTCGAGTCGCTCACCGCCGGTGAGAGCACCACCTTCGAGTCGAAGCTGCTCGGCGGCGACCGCGAGGGCGAGACCGCGCTCATCGCCGTCACCGTGACCGCCGTGAAAGAGCGCGAGCTCCCCGAGGCCGACGACGACTTCGCTCAGATCGCCAGCCAGTTCGACACGATCGACGAGCTCAAGGCCGACCTGCGCGAGCAGCTCGCCAAGTCGAAGTCGTTCGGCCAGGGCGGCCAGGCTCGCGACCAGGTCGTCGAGAAGCTCCTCGAGTCGGTCGAGATCCCCGTCCCCGAGAAGCTCGTCGAGGACGAGGTGCACCGTCACCTCGAGCAGGAGAACCGCCTGGAGGACGACGAGCACCGCGCCGAGGTGAAGGAGAGCAGCGAGAAGGCCTTCCGCAACCAGATCCTCCTCGACGCCATCGCCGAGAAGGAAGAGGTCAAGGTCGAGCAGGACGAGCTCACCCAGTACCTGATCCAGGGTGCCGCCCAGTACGGCATGGAGCCGGGCGAGTTCATCAAGGTCCTCGACCAGAACGGTCAGATCCCCGCCATGGTCGGCGAGGTCGCCCGCAGCAAGGCCCTCGCGGTCGTGCTGTCGAAGGCCAAGGTCGTCGACGGCGAGGGCGCGGCCGTCGACCTGTCCGCCTTCACCGCCACGGCGGGTGTCGGTTCGGACGACGACGACCACGAGGGTCACGACCACGCGTAGTCGACACGTCTGAGGTCGACCGCCGGTCGACACGAGAGGGCCGGGTGCAGAACGCACCCGGCCCTCCGTCGTCCCCGGCACCGCGCCTCCTCGGTCGGCCCGACGCCGGAGCCGGACACCCGTCGCCACCCGCTATCTGCCGTGGGCGAACAGTCCGGAACCCGTGCGTTGGACCCTATAGATTCGACAGCAAGCGACAACGAATGGGAGCTCCACCATGGCCGATGTGACACTGCCCAACAGTGTTTTTGACCGACTGCTCAAAGACCGCATCATCTGGCTCGGCTCCGAGGTGCGCGACGAGAACGCCAACGAGATCGCAGCGAAACTCCTGCTCCTCGCCGCGGAGGACAGCGAGAAGGACATCTACCTGTACATCAACTCGCCCGGCGGGTCGATCACCGCGGGCATGGCGATCTACGACGCCATGGAGTTCGTGCCGAACGACATCGTCACGGTCGGCATCGGCATGGCGGCCTCGATGGGTCAGCTGCTGCTGACCGCCGGCACCAAGGGCAAGCGCTACATCACGCCGAACGCGCGTGTTCTGCTGCACCAGCCGCACGGCGGCTTCGGCGGCACCTCGTCCGACATCCAGACGCAGGCGCAGCTCATCCTCTCGATGAAGCGACGTCTCGCCGAGATCACGGCGGCTCAGACGGGCAAGACCGTCGAGCAGATCAACGAGGACGGCGACCGCGACCGCTGGTTCACGGCCGAAGAGGCCCTCGAATACGGCTTCGTCGACCACATCCGCGGTTCGGCCACCGACGTCGTCGGCGGCGCCGGCACCGACCAGTCGTAGCCCCCACCCGATCGTCAGCACAGAAAGAGAAGAACACATGGAACTCCCGATGATGGGTGGTGCGGGCCGCGTCCAGACCCCCGATTCCCGGTACATCCTCCCCAGCTTCGAAGAGCGCACGGCTTACGGCTACAAGCGCCAGGACCCCTACGCCAAGCTGTTCGAAGACCGCATCGTCTTCCTGGGCGTGCAGGTCGACGACGCATCGGCCGACGACATCATGGCGCAGCTGCTCGTGCTCGAGAGCATGGACCCCGACCGCGACATCACGCTCTACATCAACTCGCCCGGCGGCTCGTTCACGGCCATGACGGCGATCTACGACACGATGCAGTACATCCGCCCCGAGATCCAGACGGTGTGCCTCGGTCAGGCCGCGTCGGCCGCCGCGGTGCTGCTCGCCGCCGGTCAGCCCGGCAAGCGACTCGCCCTCCCCAACGCCCGCGTGCTGATCCACCAGCCGTCGACCGGCGGCAACAGCGGGGGCCAGGCGTCCGACATCGAGATCCAGGCCGCCGAGGTGCTCCGCATGCGCACCTGGCTCGAAGAGACGCTGTCGTTCCACTCGAACAAGACCCCCGAAGAGGTGAACCGCGACATCGAGCGCGACAACATCCTCGGCGCACAGGAGGCCCTGGCCTACGGTCTCGTCGACCAGGTGCTGACCTCGCGCAAGAACCAGCCGGCGCTCACGCGCTGACCGATTCCGACCACGGTCGCCTCGAAGCCCCGGACCACGCGGTCCGGGGCTTCGTCGTGTGGGCGGATCCGGCGCCCGGCCCGCGTGGGTCCGTCGGCGTCGGAGGATCGCGTTAGGCTCGATGCACGACGACCGTCAAGGGTCGCCGATCTTCACGCCACGAAGGAGGCCGGGCATGGCACGTATAGGTGAGAGCGCCGATCTGCTCAAGTGCTCGTTCTGTGGAAAGAGCCAGAAGCAGGTCCAGCAGTTGATCGCCGGCCCCGGCGTCTACATCTGCGATGAGTGCGTCGAGCTCTGCAACGAGATCATCGAAGAGCGCCTCGCCGAAGCCGGCGAAGAGCCCACCAGCGAGTTCGACCTGCCGAAGCCCCGCGAGATCTACTCGTTCCTCGAAGAGTACGTGATCGGCCAGGACGCGGCGAAGCGCTCCCTCTCCGTGGCCGTGTACAACCACTACAAGCGCATCCGCGCCGCCTCGACCCTCACCGCCGCCGAGTCCCTGGCCGACGAGGTCGAGATCTCGAAGTCGAACATCCTGCTCATCGGTCCGACCGGCTGCGGCAAGACCTATCTGGCGCAGACTCTGGCCAAGCGTCTCAACGTCCCGTTCGCCGTCGCCGATGCGACCGCGCTGACCGAGGCCGGCTACGTCGGCGAAGACGTCGAGAACATCCTCCTCAAGCTCATCCAGGCCGCCGACTACGACGTCAAGCGGGCCGAGACGGGCATCATCTACATCGACGAGATCGACAAGATCGCCCGCAAGGCCGAGAACCCCTCGATCACTCGAGACGTGTCGGGCGAGGGCGTGCAGCAGGCGCTGCTCAAGATCCTCGAGGGCACCGTCGCCTCCGTGCCGCCGCAGGGCGGTCGCAAGCACCCGCATCAGGAGTTCATCCAGGTCGACACGACCAACGTGCTGTTCATCGTGGCCGGTGCGTTCGCCGGGCTCGAAGAGATCATCTCGAACCGCGCGGGCAAGCGGGGCATCGGCTTCGGCGCCCCTCTGCACAGCAAGGAGGACGAGGCGGCCCTCTTCAGCGAGGTCCTCCCCGAAGACCTGCACAAGTTCGGTCTGATCCCCGAGTTCATCGGCCGTCTGCCCGTCGTGACGACGGTGACCCAGCTCGACCAGCCGGCGCTCATGCAGATCCTCACCGAGCCGAAGAACGCGCTCGTACGTCAGTACCAGCGCATGTTCGAGATCGACGGCGTCGAGCTGGAGTTCGATCGCGGCGCACTCGAGTCGATCGCCGACCTCGCCGTCCTCCGGCAGACGGGTGCTCGGGGGCTGCGGGCCATCCTCGAAGAGGTGCTCGGGCCGATCATGTTCGACGTCCCCTCCGACGACACCGTGGGCAAGGTCGTGGTGACCCGTGCCTCCGTGCTCGAGAACGCGGCGCCGACCATCGTGCCCCGCGTCGTCGAGCAGCGCACCGAGAAGTCCGCGTAGCCCCGAGCGGGTCCGGCGGGTTCCCGTCATCGGGGGCGGGTCAGCGCTGACCCGCCACCGACGACACGAACCCGCCCCAGTGCGCGCCGACTACGCGAGACCGCGACGGGCCAGCAACGGCTCGACCCGCGCCTCCCTGCCTCGGAAGTCGCGGAACGCCTCGAGGGGATCCTTCGAGCCACCGACACCCAGCAGGCGTGAACGGAACCGGTCGCCGTTCGCGCGGGTCAGGCCGCCGTTCTCCTCGAACCATTCCACGGTGTCGGCATCGAGCACCTCGCTCCAGATGTACGAGTAGTAGCCCGCGTCGTATCCGCCTGCGAACGTGTGGGCGAAGTACGTGCTCGAGTAGCGGGGCGGGACGGACGCGAGATCGAGACCGACCGCGGCCAGCGCCTCCTTCTCGAACGCCTCGACGTCGACGACCGCCTCGGCCTCGGCCGACGACAGCGAGTGCCACGCCTGGTCGAGCAGGGCGGCGGCGAGGTACTCGCTCGTCTCGAACCCCTGGCCGAACCCCTGCGACGCGACGAGGGCGTCGACCAGTCGGGTCGGCAGGGGCTCGCCGGTCTCGTGGTGCACGGCGTAGTTCGCCAGCACGTCGGGCCAGAGCATCCACATCTCGTTGACCTGGCTCGGGAACTCGACGAAGTCGCGGAACACGTTCGTGCCCGAGAAGGTCGGATACCCGACGCGGGCGACGAGACCGTGCAGCGCGTGACCGAACTCGTGGAAGAACGTCGTCACCTCGTCGAGCGTCAGCAGCGTCGGCTGGCCGGCGGGCGGCTTCGGGACGTTCAGGTTGTTGACCACGACGGTGGGCAGGCCGGTGAGGGCCGACTGCGACACGAGGGGGTTCATCCAGGCGCCGCCGCGCTTGCTGTCGCGGGTGTGCAGGTCGAGCACGTAGAGGCCGACCGGTGCGCCGTCGTCGTCGGTCACCTCGAAGACCCGTGCCTCGGGGTGGTAGGCCACGAGATCGGGTCGTTCGGCGAAGTGCAGACCGTACAAGCGGCCCGCTGCGAAGAAGATCCCGTCGTGCAGCACCCGCTCGGCCTCGAACCAGGGTCGCATGGCCGCGGTGTCGACATCGTGCTCTTCTGCGCGGACGAGCTCGGCGACGAACGCCCAGTCGGAGGCGGCGATCGGCCGCCCGGCCCGACGCTCGAGCTCGGTCTGCTCGGCGCGGGCGTTGCGAGCCGCAGGAGGCGCGAGTCGCGCGAGCAGATCGGCCACCGCCTCGGGGGTGCCCGCCGTCTCACCGGCTGTGACGTACGCGGCGTGACTGGCGAAGCCGAGCAGCTCGGCACGCCGGGCCCGCAGACGCACGATCTCGAGCACGAGGTCGCGATTGTCGAACGGCCCGCCGCGGCGCCCGCGCGACAGCGACGCGTCCATGATGCGCTCGCGCAGAGCCTCGTCGGTCAGGGCCGCGAGATAGGGGTGGCCGCTGAAGAGCACGAGCGTGATGACGTACCGGCCGTCGAGTCCCCGGTCGCGGGCGGCCTCGGCGGCGGCCGCGACGGCACCCGCGTCGAGCCCGTCGAGCTCGGCGACGTCGTCGACGACCACGGCGAGGTCGTTCGTGTCGGCCAGCAGGTTCTTCTCGAAGCGGGTCGTCAGCGTCGACAGCCGCCCGTTCAGGTCGCGCAGCCGGGTCTTGTCGTCGTCGCCGAGGGCTGCACCCGACCGGACGGCGTCGTCGACCAGCCGCTCGATGAGATAGCGCTGCTCGGGCGTCAGGTCGAGGTCGTCGCGCCGTTCGTGGAGGCTCCGCAGGCGGGCGAACAGCCGCCGGTCCAGGCGGATCGCATCGGTGTGCGCGGCGAGTCGAGGCGCCAGGTCGAGCTCGATGGCGTCGGTGGCCGCGTTCGAGTCCGACGACGTCTTGTTGAAGAAGACGTGGCCGACCCGGGCGAGGGTGGCGCCGCTCCGTTCGAGCGCGTCGAGGGTGTTCTCGACGGTCGGCTCGGCGGGGTCGGTGGCGATCGCCTCGACCTCCGCCAGCTGCTCGGCGAAGCCGGCCTCGAACGCGGGCAGGTAGTCGTCGTCGGTGATGCTCGCGAACGGCGGCAGCGAATACGGCAGCGTGCTGGGGGCGAGGAGCGGGTTCGTCATGGCCCGAGCCTAGGCCGGTCCGCGGGCCCGCCCGGGGAGTCACGACACGCCGCGAGGCCGCCGGGGCTGCGGCGAGTCGTGACCCGTCGATGCCGGAGGTGAGGGCGAGGGCGGGGGCGGAGCCGAGGAGGCGCGCTAGGGTCGCCGCATGAGCGGACGACCTCGCGACACGGCCCGGTACACCCACGGGCACCACGAGAGCGTGCTGCGGAGTCACACGTGGCGCACCGTCGAGAACTCGGCGGCCTACCTCGTGCCGCATCTGACGCCCGGCGCGAGCGTGCTCGATGTGGGGTCGGGCCCCGGCACGATCACGGTCGACATGGCCGAGCGGGTCGCCCCCGGTCTCGTGGTGGGCGTCGACTCGTCGACCCGGATCGTCGCGCAGGCGACGTCGCTCGCGGCCGAGCGGGGGCTGGCGGCCGTCCGTTTCGAGACGGCCGACCTGTTCGCGCTGCCCTTCGACGACGACTCCTTCGACGTCGTGCACGCCCATCAGGTGCTGCAGCACGTCGGCGACCCGGTCGCGGCGCTCCGCGAGATGCGTCGGGTGGCGCGCCCCGGGGGAGTCGTGGCAGCCCGCGATGTCGACTACCACGGCTGCGTCTGGGCGCCCGAGAACCCCGGGTTGCAGCGGTGGATGGACGTCTACCAGGCGGTGCACCGCGGCAACGGCGGGGAACCGGACGCAGGGAGGCGCCTCAAGGGCTGGATGCTCGAGGCGGGGTTCGACGAGGTCGCGAGCAGCGCGTCCGTCTGGTGCTTCGCCTCCGACGAGGAGCGCACCTGGTGGGGCGACAGCTGGGCCACCCGCGCCACCGAGTCGGCGTTCTACGCCGACGCCGTCGAGAAGGGCGCCGCCACCCACGACGAGCTGCACGCGATCGCCGACGCCTGGCGCCGCTGGCGCGACGCCCCCGACGGCTGGCTGATCATGCCGCACGGCGAGGTGCTCGGTCGCGCCTGACCTCGTCGAAGAGTCACGACACGCCGCAGACCTCCAGAGGTGAGCGGCGTGTAATGACTCCTCGACCCTGCGATCGATGGCCTGATCGCTTACTCATCGCTATCGTTATGCCATGAGTCGAGAGTGGTTGGTCGTTCTGCTGGTCACCGTGTGCGTGGTGTCGATCGTCGACGCGACGATAGCCGCGCTGGTGGGGGCGCAGAGTGTTCTGTGGTCTTCGATCAGGGTCGCAGCCATGATCGGGCTGATCGTGGCTGCGTGCCGTCGGCCGTCTGCAGAGCAATGAAGAGTCACGACACGCCGCTCACCTCGAGAGGTGAGCGGCGTGTCGTGTCTCCTCGACTGGAGGAGGGGCGGGCTAGTCCTCGTCGTCGGCGGGCTCGTGCACGTGGGCCTCGCCGGTCACGGCGTCGACGCGGATGACCGTGCCGTCGTCGAGCTCGACCACGGGGCGACGCTCGAGCCAGGTGAGCGTCCAGCGCCAGGTCGACGCATCGACGCCCTGTTCGGCGAGCTCGCGTTCGACGGAGGCGATCGCCCCGAGGACGGGAGCGTCGAGGTCGGCCGGCGCCGCGCCTCCTACGCTCCACCGCGTACCGAGCTGCATCAGGCGCCCGCCGCCGGTGCCGCAGCGGACGTGTCGGCCGGCTGCTCGGCGAACACGATGTCACCCACGGCGAGCTCGTCGCCCTCGGCGAACGTCAGATCGGCGATCTTGCCGACCGCCGCGAGATCCCCCGCGGCGAGGCGGACCAGCGCCAGCTGAGCGGCCGGCGCCGTGATCACGGCCGTCGACACGGGGGTCTTCTGCGAGGCCTTCGCATCGGACTTCGCCCGGCGCACGAAGATCAGCGCCTGCCCGACGAGCCCGACCAGCCCGGTCGCGGACTCGCCCTCGGACAGGCCGAGCTCGGCGACGGTCGGCCACGCCGCCTGGTGGATGGACTCGTCGTGCGTCCACGACCAGACCTCTTCGGTCGCGAACGGCAGGTACGGCGCCAGCAGTCTCAGCAGCCCCTCGAGCACCGTGCGGAGCGCGAGCACTGCCGAGGCCTGCTCGGCCGGTGTCGTCGCACCGTAGGCGCGCTCTTTGACCAGCTCGAGGTAGTCGTCGCAGAAGGTCCAGAAGAACTTCTCGGTCGTCTCGAGCGCTCGGGCGTGGTCGTAGCCCTCGAGCGCCTCGGTGGCGGTCTCGATGACCGACGCGAAGGTGGCGAGCAGGTCGCGGTCGAGCGGCTCGGTGACCGAGTGCTCGCCCGAGGGCAGCTCGAACGAGTAGACGAACTTGGCGGCGTTCAGCACCTTGATCGCCAGTCGGCGGCCGATCTTGATCTGCTTCGGGTTCTGCGGGTCGAACGCCGCGTCGGTGCCCAGACGGCTCGAGGCCGCCCAGTAGCGCACCGAGTCCGAGCCGTGGTCGTCGAGCATCGCGGCCGGGGTGACGACGTTGCCCTTCGACTTCGACATCTTCTTGCGGTCGGGGTCGACGATGAAGCCCGAGATCGAGGCGTTCCGCCACGGGACGGTGCCCCCCTCGAGCTGCGCACGCAGCATCGTCGAGAACAGCCAGGTGCGGATGATGTCCTGCCCCTGGGGGCGCACGTCGTACGGGAACACGAGGTCGAACAGCTCGGGGTCGGCCTCCCACTTGCCGGCCAGCTGCGGGGTGAGCGACGAGGTCGCCCAGGTGTCCATCACGTCGAGCTCGCCCTGGAACCCGCCGGGGACCCCGCGCTGCGACTCGTCGTAGCCGGGCGCGGTGTCGGACGACGGGTCGACGGGCAGCTGCGCCTCGCTCGGCACGATCACCTCGTCGAAGACGGGGTTGCCGTCGCCGTCGAGCGGGTACCAGACCGGGATCGGCACGCCGAAGAAGCGCTGGCGCGAGATCAGCCAGTCGCCGTTCAGGCCGTTGACCCAGTTCTCGTAGCGCACGCGCATGAACTCGGGGTGGAACGCGACCTCGCCGCCGCGCTCGAGCAGCGTCGACTTGAGCTGCTCGTCGCGAGCGCCGTTGACGACGTACCACTGGCGCGTCGAGACGATCTCGAGGGGCTTGTCGCCCTTCTCGAAGAACTTGACGGGGTGCGTGATCTTGCGGATCTCGCCGACCAGCTCGCCCGAGGCGGTCAGCTGCTCGACCACGGACTGCTTGGCGCTGAACACGGTCTTGCCGGCCAGCTGCGCGTAGGAGGCGCGACCCGCCTCGGACTCGATCGCCGCCGGCGCCTCGCTGACGAACCGACCGTCGAAGCCGATCACGGCGCGGTTCGGCAGCTGCAGCTCACGCCACCACACGACGTCGTTGGTGTCGCCGAAGGTGCAGACCATCGCGATGCCCGAGCCCTTGTCGGGCTGCGCCAGGTGGTGCGCCACCACGGGCACCTCGACGTCGAACAGGGGGGAGCGGACGGTCGTGCCGAACAGCGCCTGGTAGCGCTCGTCGTCGGGGTGGGCGACGAGTGCGACGCAGGCGGGCAGCAGCTCGGGGCGCGTCGTGTCGATCAGCACGTCGCCCTGCCCGTCGGTGCGGTGGAATGCGAGCTTGTGGTACGCGCCCGGCATGTCCTTGTCTTCGAGCTCGGCCTGCGCCACCGCGGTGCGGAAGGTGACGTCCCACAGGGTCGGGGCGTCGGCCTGGTAGGCCTCGCCGCGCGACAGGTTGCGGAGGAACGCCTTCTGCGCGATGGCCTGCGAGTCGTCGCCGATCGTGCGGTAGCTCTGAGTCCAGTCGACCGAGAGGCCGAGCTTGCGCCAGACGTCCTCGAACTGCTTCTCGTCTTCGACGGTCAGGCGCTCGCACAGCTCGACGAAGTTGCGACGCGAGATGGGCACCTGGTCGGCGGCCTTCGAGGACTTGTTGTCGCCGCCCTCGAAGGGCGGGGTGAAGTCGGCGTCGTAGGGCAGCGAGGGGTCGCAGCGCACGCCGTAGAAGTTCTGCACGCGACGCTCGGTGGGTAGGCCGTTGTCGTCCCAGCCCATCGGGTAGAAGACGCGCTTGCCGCGCATCCGCTCGAACCGCGCCTTGACGTCGGTGTGCGTGTAGCTGAACACGTGACCGATGTGCAGGCTGCCCGAGGCGGTCGGCGGGGGAGTGTCGACCGAGAAGACGGAGGCGCGGGTCGCGCCGTCGCGGTCGAACCGGTAGGTGCCGGAGTCCTCCCAGACCTGGCCCCAGCGGGCCTCGAGTCCTTCGAGGGCGGGCTTCTCGGGCATCGCTGACGGCATCTGGCTCTCCGGTTCTGTGGGCGGCACCGTGTCGGTGGGGAGGTGCCTGGTTGTGGGACGCCGATCAGTCTACGCGTGGCGATCCGCGCCTCCTCGGGGGTGCGCTCTCTGCACCTGTGCGCACGCTGCACTGGTACTGACATGACAGGACTGGTAGTGTCGGTGCGTTTTTGCCGACGCTGGGGTCGACGCCATCACCCGACGAACTGGAGGCACCCGATGTCCGCCAAGAAGCAGCACAGCACGAGACCCGCCCGGCGATCGCTCACCACCGACGACGTCACCGTCGTCGAGGAGGGCCTGCTCAAGCGCGCGGTCAGCGCCGCAGCGCTCGGCAACGCCATGGAGTGGTTCGACTTCGGCGTCTACGCCTACATCACGACGACGATCGCGCAGGTGTTCTTCCCGCCCGGGAACGACGCGCTCAACATCCTCTTCACCTTCGGCACGTTCACCGCCGCGTTCATCGTGCGCCCGATCGGCGGCGCGTTCTTCGGCCCGCTCGGTGACCGGATCGGCCGCCAGAAGGTGCTCGCGGTCACGATGATCCTCATGGCGGCCGGCACGCTCGCCATCGGGCTGATCCCGTCGTACGCGACCATCGGGATCTGGGCGCCCGTCCTGCTGCTGCTGGCGCGCCTCCTGCAGGGCTTCTCGACCGGTGGCGAGTACGGAGGAGCGGCCACGTTCATCGCGGAGTACTCGCCCGACAAGCGCCGCGGCTTCATGGGCTCGTGGCTCGAGTTCGGCACGCTCGGCGGTTACGTGCTGGGCGCCTCGCTCGTCACGGCCCTGCAGGTGGCGATGAGCGAGGAGGCGCTGCTGGCCTGGGGCTGGCGGATCCCGTTCCTGATCGCCGGGCCGCTGGGCCTGATCGGGCTCTACCTGCGCCTCAAGCTCGAGGAGACGCCGGCCTTCCAGAAGCAGCAGGAGGAGGCCGCCGGTCGCGAGCACGTCAAGGTGCCGCTCGTGAAGCTCTTCGCGGAGAACTGGCGGGCGCTGATCGTCTGCATCGGCCTGGTGCTGGTGTTCAACGTGACCGACTACATGCTGCTGTCGTACATGCCGACCTACCTCACCAACACGCTCGGCCGCAGCGCGACCTCGGGGCTGCTGCTCGTGATCGTCGTGATGGTGCTGATGATGATCGTCATCACGTTCAGCGGGCGCCTGAGCGACCGGTTCGGCCGTCGACCCGTGCTGTTCGCCGGCTGCATCGGGTTCCTGGTGCTGTCGTGGCCGGCCCTCAAGCTCGTGCAGTCGGAGAGCACGCCGCTCGTCTTCGTCGGCCTGCTCGTGCTCGGCCTGGTGCTCGTCACGTTCACGTCGACCATGCCGTCGACGCTGCCCGCGCTGTTCCCGACGATCATCCGCTACGGCGCCCTGGCCATCGCGTTCAACGTGTCGGTCTCGCTGTTCGGCGGCACGACGCCGCTCGCCACCGAGGCGCTGGTCGTCTGGGCCGAGGGGAAGGGCTTCTCGTGGGCCCACGACATCCCCGCCTTCTACCTGATGGCCGCGGCCGTGATCGGCCTCGTCGCCGTGTGGTTCACGAAGGAGACGGCCAACGAGCCGCTGCTCGGCTCGGGGCCATCGGTCGCGACCGATGTCGAGGCGCGCGAGCTGGTCGAGGCCTACGCCGACGAGTCGAGCGAGGTCGCGAAGTCGGACTGGGCGCTCGAGTGGGCGCAGTCCGGCCCGATCGACGTGGTGCGCGTGGACGGCGATGGGGAAGCCGCCCCGCGAGGCTGACCGGCGCACGTGTGCCCGGGCGCACGGGTGCCCGGTTGCCCGGTTGCCCGGGCGCACGGGTGCAGGGGTGCCCGGGTGCCCGGGGCGCACGGGTGCGGCGGGTGCGTGTCATCGGGGGCGGGTCAGCGCCGACCCGCCGCCGATGACACCGACCCGCCGCACCCCTCTGGGCGAGCGCTAGGGGCGGGCGGCGAGCAGCACCCGCGTGTGGGGGTGCTGCGGCGAGGCGAAGACGTCGGCCGTCGGCCCCTGCTCGACGATGCGCCCCTCGTGCATCACGGCGACGCGGTCGGCCATGTGCCCGATCACGTCGAGGTCGTGCGAGATGAAGAGGTACGACAGGCCGTCGTCGCGCTGCAGGTCGTCGAGCAGATCGAGCACCTGGGCCTGCACCGACACGTCGAGGGCCGAGACGGGCTCGTCGCAGACGACGACGCGGGGCCGCGGGGCGAGCGCGCGGGCGATGGCGACGCGCTGCCGCTGCCCGCCCGAGAGCGACGCGGGGCGACGGGGCGCGAGCCCTGGGGGCAGCCCCACCCGTTCGAGCAGCGCCTCGATCTCGGCCCGTACGGGCGCCGTCCGCAGGCTCCGACCCGCGGTGATCGCGTCGGCGAGCAGCTGCTCGACGGTCAGGCGGGGGTCGAAGGAGCTCGCCGCGTCCTGGTAGATCGCGCCGAGCGAGGCGCGGCGGGCGCGGCGATCGCGTTCTCGCAGGGGCGACCAGGGCTCCCCGAGGAGGCGCACCGCACCTCCGTCGGGATCGTCGAGCCCTAGGAGGAGGCGCGCGGTCGTGGTCTTGCCGCTTCCGGAGGCGCCCACCAGGCCGAGCGTCTCGCCCGCGCGCAGCTCGAGGGACACGTCGTCGACCGCGAGCCGGGCCGCCCGCCCGCGGGTCGCCGGGAAGACGCGTCGGAGGCCCTCCGCGGAGAGCACGACGTCGTCGACCGGAGCCGCCGCCTCCTGCGCCGCCGCCTCCCGCGCCTCCTGCATCGCCGCCTCCCGCGCCTCCTGAGCCTGCGCCTCCTGCTCCTCGCCGACGTCGCCCCGCGACAGGCGTCGCCCTCGGGGCACGCCGCCCGGCAGTGCCGCGACGAGCCGCCGCGTGTAGTCGGCCTGCGGGGAGTCGAGCACGTCGGCGGTGGGCCCCTGCTCGACGACGACGCCGTGTCGCATCACGAGCACCCGGTCGGCCAGGCGCCGCACGACGCCCAGATCGTGACTGATGGCGAGGACGGCGGTGCCGCCGTCGCGGAGGGCGGCCAGACGGTCGACGACGAGGCGCTGCACCTCGGCGTCGAGGGCCGTCGTCGGCTCGTCGGCGACGACGACGTCGGGTCGCAGGACGAGCGCGGCGGCGAGGAGAGCCCGCTGCCGCAGTCCGCCCGACAGCTCGCCGGATCGCTGACCGAGACGGGTCTCGGGGTCGGGCATGCCGACCTCGGCGAGGACGTCGAGGGCGCGCTCTCGACGCTGCCGGGGTCCTAGGCCGGTGTGCAGCCGGAGGGCGTCGTCGATCTCGCGTCCGATCGGGCGCAGCGGGTCCAGCGAGACGAGGGCGTCCTGCAGCACGAGACCGATGCGCGCACCGCGGACCCGACGCCAGGCGCGGTCGTCGAGGGTCGAGAGGTCGCGGTCGCCGAGGGTCAGCCGATCGACGTCGACCCGGCCGCCGCTCAGCCCGAGCAGCGAGCGCGCGGTGACGCTCTTGCCCGAACCCGACTCGCCGACGAGGGCCACGCACTCGCCGGGCGCCACCGAGAACGAGACGCCGTCGACCACGGTCGCCGACCCGAACGAGACGCGCAGACCGTCGACCACCAGCCCGTCCGCCGCCGTGCCGTCTCGCGCTGCGGTGGTCATGAGGAGTCCCTCCCTCGTCGGGCGAGCCCGCGGCCGAGCACCGTCGCGGCCGCGGCCGTCACGACGACGGCCAGCCCGGGGAACACGGTCATCCACCAGGCGGTCGTCGAGTAGGTGCGACCGGCCGAGAGCATGGCGCCCCACTCCGGGGCGGGCGGGGGAGCACCGAGCCCCAGGTAGCTGAGCGACGACGCCCAGACGACGGCCTGCCCGAGACCCAGCGTCGCGAGCACGACGACGGGCGCCAGCGCGTTCGGCAGCACGTGCCGCAGCAGGACGGTGCCCGGTCGCCTCCCGAGCACCACGGCCGCCTCGACCATCGCCGAGCGGCGCACCCGCACGACCTGACTGCGCACGATGCGCGCGTAGCCGGGTGCGGTGGCGAGCCCGACGGCGATCGTCGCGGGCACGGCGCCCGGCCCCGTGAAGGCGATGACGACGAGCGCGAGCAGCAGACCGGGCAGGGCGAACAGGACCTCCAGGAGGCGGCTGACCCCGGCGTCGGCGAGACGCCCCGGCAGTCGACCGCCGCCGAAGCCGGCCGCGACCCCGAGGGCCACGCCGAGTCCGGTGCCGATCAGGGTGGCGACGGCCCCGATGGACAAGGAGGCGCCGGTGCCGTGGATCACGCGCGTCCAGATCCCTCGCCCCGACTCGTCCGTGCCGAACGGGTGGGTGAGCGACGGCGGAGCGAAGGCGTCGGCGGGGGAGATCGCCAGGGGATCGCCCGGTGCGAGCAGCTGCGGGGCGACCGCTGCCAGGACGACGAGGGTCAGCACGATCGCGGCCACCGCCTCCGGTGGTCTCACGCGGGAGCCGCCGCCCGCCCGCTCACGGCCTCGGCGTCGGGGGAGCTCGGCGAGCACGGTCATGCGGCACGCTCCCGGGGGTCGACGGCGCGCTCCGCCAGGTCGCCGAGGGCGACCACCACGACGTACGCGAGGGCCGAGGCGAGCGCCACCCCCGTCACCAGGGGGATGTCCCTCAGCGTGACGGCCTGCAGCAGCGTGCGACCGAGCCCGGGCCGGGCGAAGATCGACTCGACCACGACGGCGCCGCTCAGCAGCGAGCCGAACGCCCAGCCCGAGAGCGCGAGCCCCGGCAGAGCCGCATGACGCAGCAGATGACGGCGGAACAGTCCCGACCGCGACTCGCCGCGAGCCCGTGCCGTCAGGGCGAACGGCGCGGTCGACGCGTCGAGGAGCGAGTCGCGGGTCACCTGCCCGAGGAACCCGGCGACCGGGATGGCCAGGGTGACGACCGGCAGCACGAGGCCGAGGGGCGTGCCGGTGCTGACCGGCGGCAGCCAGCCCAGCTGCGTGCTGAAGACCAGCACGAGCACACCCGCCAGCCAGAAGTGCGGCACCGCCGAGGCGACGATCTCGAGCGACGACGAGACCGCCCCGGCGACGCGCCCGCCGAGGGTCGCCCACCAGGCCGTGCCCAGGGCGAGCAGCCACGCGACCACGAGCGACAGCACGGCGAGCAGCAGCGTGCCGGGCAGCTGGTCGAGCAGCAGACCCGCCACGTCGGTGCGCAGGGAGTACGAGGTGCCCAGGTCTCCGACGGCCAGCCGGCCCAGCTGCGCGAGGTACTGCAGGAGGAGCGGGTCGTCCAGTCCGTACTGCTCGCGGACCAGGGCGATCGCCTCCGCCGAGGCCTGCGACCCCGGGCCGCCGAGGATCGCCTCGGCAGGGTCGCCGGGCACGAGCCGGATCGCGAAGAAGATCAGCGTGGCCACTGCCCAGAGCACGACGAGCGCCCCGACCAGGCGACCGACCAGCCACCGGACGGGTGCGGGCACGACCCCGCGCCTCCTCGGCTCCTGCCCGGTCGACGACCGGATGACGGCCCGACCCTCAGCCGACGGTGTACGCGTCATACAGCGTGACCGCCGAGACCGGCGGCAGCGCCCGCACGCCGGCGACCGCCGAACGGGCCAGGTAGTGGTTCTGCTGGTCGTAGAGGGGCAGCACGGTGTAGCTCTCGAGCACGATCTTCTGCGCCTGCTCGTAGAGGTCGGCGCGCTCGTCGGCGTCGGAGGTCTCGGACGCCCGCGTCAGCAGGTCGTCGAGGGCGGGGTCGCTCAGCTGGGCGAGGTTGGCGAAGTAGCCGCTCGGAGCCGGGGTGATGCCGTCGGTGTCGTAGAGGATCCGCAGCACGTCGGGGCCGACCTTCGTGTAAGGCGCGCTCACGAGGTCGTAGTCGTTCGCGGCCAGGGCGCCGTACCAGCTCGACAGGTCGAGGGGGGAGAGCGTCACCTCGAAGCCGAGGTCGCGGGCGCCGGCCTGCACCTGCTCGAAGAGCGACTGCTCGGCGGGGATCGACTGGTTCGTGCTCACCGGGAACTCGAGCGAGAGGCGCTCGCCGTCTTTCGTGCGGTAGCCGTCGGAGTCGCGCTCCGTCCAGCCGGCGTCGTCGAGGAGGGCTCCGGCCGCGTCGACGTCGACCTCGAACAGCGACGGGTCGGAGTAGGCGAGCGGCTCGACGCTCGACAGGGGCGAGTACGAGCGCTCGGCGGTGCCGAAGAACAGCGAGTCGATGCCGTCGGTGACGTCGACGCCCGTGACGAAGGCCTCGCGCACGCGCTCGTCGTCGAAGGGCGCCTTGCCTGAGTTCAGCTCGATGCGGTTCACGGCGCCGGGGCGGGGCGCGTCGATCTCGGCCAGGGCGTCGTCCTTCTCGGCGGCGACGAGGGTGTCGGGCTGGACGTTGTCGATGACGTCGACCTGCCCGGCCTGCAGCGCCGAGTAGCGCGCCGCCGAGTCGGGGATGAAGCGCCAGACGACCTCGTCGAGGTACGCGGGGCCGTCGTGGTCGGCGTCGGCGGGCGGCGACGAGTAGTCGTCGTTGCGGGTGAGCACGATGCGGTCCTGCTTCGTCCACGACTCGACCACGAACGGACCGGTGCCGACGGGGGACTCGCAGTTGACCTCCTGGCTGCGCTCGAGCGCCGCGGGCGACTCCATCGCGACCCAGGGCTGCGTCAGCGATTCGAGCAGCGCGCTGTCGGGGGCGCTCAGGTCGAAGCGCGCCGTCTGCGCGTCGACGACCTCGACGCCGGTGACCTTGCCGAGGGCGAGGTAGCCCGTCGACGACAGGGTCTCCGGGTCTTGCAGGTGGGCGACGTTGGCGGCGACCGCGGCGGCGTCGAACGGGGTGCCGTCGCTGAAGACGACATCGTCGCGGAGGTCGAACGTCCAGCTGAGGCCGTCGGCGGACTCCTCCCATGAGGTCGCGAGCCAGGGGACGATCTCGCCCGACCCGTTCTTGGAGACGAGCGACTCGAGGTACTGGGTGGAGACCAGGGCCTGGGGGTAGTTGCCGCCGACGTGCGGGTCGAGGCAGGTCGGCTCGGCGTCGCCCGTCGCGTAGGTGAGGGTGCCGCCCGAGCGCGGGGTGGCGGACCCCGTGGCCTCGCCGCCGGTCGTGCACCCGGCGAGCAGGAGGGCGCCGACGGTGGTCAGGGCGAGGAGGGCGGGCAGACGGGTGCGCATGGGACTCCGGGTGATCGGGAGGGGCGGGCCGGGTGAGGATGACGCCGTCACGGTCGTCGACGCTGACACCGGGACGGCGGAACACGTTTATGGACGGAGTCCAACAAGTGCACCGATCGAGTGTACCGCCATGATGGAGGGCATGTCAGACCCGTCACGGCGCCCGATCGGCCGCCCTCGCCGCTCGTCGGCCGAGATGCTCGCCGACGCCGCCGCCGAGCTGTTCCTCGAGAACGGCTGGTCGGGGACGACCGTCGACCAGATCGCCCAGCGGGCCGGGGTCAGCCGGGGCACCTTCTTCAACTACTTCGACTCGAAGGCCGACCTCTTCTGGCTCGACCTCGACGTGAGTCTGGCGGGTCTCGGGGAGCTGCTCCGCGCCTCCTCGGGATCACCGCCCGTGCGCAGCGTCGAGGCGGCGCTGGTCGCCGTCGGCCGCGCCCACGACCCGGCCCGGGTGCCCTGGGCGTTGACGCAGTCCGAGGCGATGGGTCTCGGCGACGAGCTCGTCGCGTCGGCGGCCGTCCGCGTCGTGCGACTGCAGTCGGTCGTCGCCGCCCATCTCGCCGAGGCCTCCGGCGGGCGACGGGGCGAGCTCGGTCACGAGGCCGCGGCGGCAGCTCTGGTGGCCGCCGCGGTGGCCGCGATCACCCACTGGGCGAGATCGGGAGTCGGTCGTCGCCCGCTCGGCGACGTGATGGCCGACGCCATGGGGCCGGTCGCCGACGGTCTCGACGCCGTCGCACGCCCGTCGACCGCCTCCTGACGACCCGGGAGGCGCATCCTCGTCAGTGCGTCGGCGTCGACCCGGTCGACGGTGACGTCGGCGAGAGGACGTCGACGATGTCGGCCCTCTTCGGGAACACCCACTTGTTCATGGCCCAGTAGCGGAACACCATGGCGATGAGCGTGCCGATGATCGGGCCGCTGATGAAGTCCGCCACCTCCTGCGTGGCGAACGACACGTTCGGCACGCCGAGGCCGAAGCCGTAGCGCGAGAGGTAGAGGGGGGCCGAGTTCAGACCGATGCCCACGATGCTGACCGCCGTGAACAGGAGCATCTCGTGCGCCGTGTGGCGGTCACCGCGATCGTCGAACGACCACTTCTTGTTCATCCAGTACGACACGACGGTCGCGACGATCGTGCCGACGGCGAGGGCCGTGACCGGGTGCTGCGGGATGACGAAGAGCTTCAGGCCGTAGTTGATCACCATGGTGATGACGAACCCGATGCCGCCGACCACGAGGAACCGGATGGCTGAGGGGTTGGCCCTGGCCAACCGGATCACTGAACGCACGAGCATCACGGTAGACGCCGGCGCCTCCGTCCACCTGACAGACCCGCCAACGGACAGACGACTCGTGCGATCCGATGGACGCTCGCCACACCATCGGAGGCCCGGTGTCGTCCGTCGAGATGACGGAACCTCAATCGTTCGGATGACATCGGGTGACGAAACGATCACGGCCGCACGACCGGCCGCCTCGACTCCGTACGGTGAGGTCACACGGTCGACTTGAGGCCGTCTCGCGGGGCCCGGGGGTGGGTCGAGAGCACCGCGTCGAGCTCGGCCCACGCGAGAGAGATCACCATGAAGAACACCCTGTCGGCCGCCGTCGCGCTGCCGACCGCCGTCGTCATCGCCCTGGGGGGACTCCTGATCGGCGTGCCCGCGGCCTCCGCTGCTCCGGCCCCGACGGAGCAGAGCGTCGGGCTCGCGCGACCCGCCGACGGGACGGTCGTCGACGGGACGGTCGTCGACGGGACCGCTGCCGACGAGGCCGCGTCTCCGGCGCCGACCGTCGGAGCCGACCCCGTCGACGGCGCGCCGGTACCCGGCGAGGCACCGGTCGAGGATGTCCCCGCCGATCAGCCCGGCTCCGGCGCTCCCGTGGAGACTCCCGTCGCGGTCGAGCCCACGGCGCCCGGCTCGGACGTCGTCGCGAACCCGTCCGCATCCCCCTCGCCGGCCGCTCCGCCGGCCGTCGAAGCCGCCGCGGCCCCCGGCTTCACCGTGACCAGCCCCCTGGTCGGACAGCGGCTGACCTCCGCCGGCGTCCGCCTCGAGGCGTCGGTGCCGACGGGGAGCACGGTCCGCTGGAGCGTCTCCGACGGACAGAGCGGCCTGTCGCAGGTCGCCGACGGAGCGTTCTCCGAAGCGATCTCCCTCGACGGATCCACGGCGGCGGTCACGTACACCGTCGTGCTGCAGGTCTCGGGTGCGGACGGGGTCGACCTCGGCACCATCGATCGCGAGTTCGTCGTCGCCGGGCTCCCCACGAGCTCCGCACCGACGATCTCCACGCCCGGCGAGGGCGGCCGCGTCGAGGGACGACCTTACGAGTCGGGGGACTACGAGACGGGTGCGATCGACGTGACCGGAACGGGCACGCCCGGCTCAGTCATCGACATCGACCTGCTCGCGATCGTCCCGGCGACTCCCTGGGGATACGACGACGAGCCGCCGGTGGTGGCCGCCGACGGGACGTGGAGCGACGAGGTCTTCATGCCCTACGGCCAGTGGAGCATCTCCGCACGTCAGGGCGCGTTCGATGCGGACGGCTTCGCGACCACGCTCCCGTCCCGTGAGGCCTCGGTCGTCGTGAGCGTGCTCCGTCGCGTCGATCTCCTGCCCGCGGCTCCGGTCGTCACCTCGCCCGCGCAGGGCGGCACGGTGGTCGGTCGGCCCGATCGCAGCCAGGGGCACGACGGCTCGCAGGTCTTCACCATCGCGGGCACGGGCACCCCGGGCACGGTCATCGCCCTCTACGGGTTCTTCCCCGAGGGGCGCGCCGCGATCGACCGCTACGCGGCGGCGGCCCGGGGCGAAGGGGAAGGCGGCGGCGAAGGGGAGTTCGAGCCGCTCATCGCGGGCATCGACCCGACGATCGTCGGGGCCGACGGTACCTGGTCCATGACGGAGAGCCTGAAGCCGGGCACCTACTCGTTCGCCGTCTTCACGCTGTTCGACAACCCCGACCAATCGTTCATGTCGGGTCCGAGCAACGTCGTGACCTTCACCCTGGTCGCCCCGACGGCCGTCGTGGGCACCTCCTCGACCTCCGGCACGTCGGCACTGGCCTACACGGGCGCCGAGGGATCGGGCCCGCTGTCGGTCGCTGCGCTGGTCGTGATCGGTCTCGGTCTCGTCGCCGTCGGATACGCCCGTCGCCGAACGCGTCGCCTCAGCTGATCGGCAGGAGGCTCGGCTCGTCGGGCGTCGACAGGGTGAGCACCGCCTCCTCGACCGCGTCGTGCTCCTCGAGCTCCCGCTCGACGCGACGGAGGGCCACGGCGACGTGCCCCTCCGTCTCGTCGCCCGACATGTCGACCGCCGCGACCAGGTAGAGACGCCCCGGACCGACGAACTCGGTGTGCAGGTAGGTCACCCGGGCGATCTCGGGGCGGTCGAGCAGACGCGCGAGCACGATCGACTCGAGCTCGTCGCTCGGGCTCTCGCCGACCAGGAACCTCCTGTTGCGGTCGACCAGCACGAGGGCGACGACCCCGAGCAGCACGCCCACCGCGATCGAGCCGACGGCGTCGAACACTGCTGAACCGGTGATCTGGTGCAGGAGGATGCCGAGGAACGCGATCACCAGGCCGACGAGCGCAGCGGCGTCCTCGGCGAAGACGGCGCGCAACGTCGGGTTCGAGCTGCGCAGCACGAACCGGAGGGTCGGCTGGCTGCGGTCGCGAGCGCTGCCTCGGGCCTGACGGAGGGCCTGCAAGAAGGAGGTGCCCTCGAGCACGAAGGCCACTCCGAGCACGATGTAGTTGACCAGGTAGTTCTCGGCCGCCTCGGCGGCGCCCAGCTGCGAGATGCCGTGCTGGATCGAGACGACGGCGCCGACCGTGAAGAGCCCGAAGGCCGCGAACATCGACCAGACGTAGGTCTCCTTGCCGTAGCCGAGAGGGTGCGAGGCGTCGCGTCGCCTCACCCCGCGCTTGTCGGCGATGAAGAGGAACACCTCGTTGCCAGTGTCGGCCCACGAGTGCGCCGACTCGGCCACCATCGAGGCCGACCCCGTGAGAAGAGCCGCCACCGTCTTCGCGACGGCGATCAGCAGGTTCGCCACGAACGCGACCAGCACGGTGGTGAAGCTCTCCGGCTTCGCCGTCCCCTCGGGCTGCGCGGTGCTCTGGGGGTCGGCGGTGCTCTCGGCGGTCATGATCTCGATTCTGCACTCTCTGCAGATGATCGCGCCGCGCCTCCTCGCCTTGTACGATGGACCCGCTGTGATCCGGCCATCACCGGGGAGCTCTCGGCAGAACGCGTCGACCGGCCCGTCAGGGCACGAGGCGTCAGTAGACCCGAGCGGGGCAGGCCCGTCACAGCCGCAGCAGAGCGGTCGCCCGCAGGGGCGGCAAGCGGGGTGGTACCGCGCCGACCGAGAACCCTCGGCAGGCGTCCTCGTGAACGGACATCCGCACCACCTGGAGTTCCCATGGCCTACCAGCCGGTACCCGCATCGCCCCGATTCCCCGACGTCGAACAGGGGATCCTCGCGTTCTGGAAGGGCGACGACACCTTCCGCGAGTCGATCCGCGCCCGCGAGGGCTGCGACGAGTGGGTCTTCTACGACGGCCCGCCCTTCGCCAACGGGCTGCCGCACTACGGCCACCTCCTGACGGGCTACGCCAAAGACGTGTTCCCGAGGTACCAGACGATGCGCGGCAAGCAGGTGCACCGTCGCTTCGGCTGGGACACCCACGGTCTGCCCGCCGAGCTCGAGGCGATGCGGCAGCTCGGCATCACCGAGAAGCACGAGATCGACGACATGGGCATCGGCGCCTTCAACGCGGCCGCCCGCAGCTCGGTGCTGAAGTACACCGACGAGTGGCAGGGCTACGTGACCCGCCAGGCGCGCTGGGTCGACTTCGACGACGACTACAAGACCCTCGACTCCACCTTCATGGAGAGCGTGATCTGGGCCTTCAAGCAGCTGCACGAGAAGTCGCTGGCCTACGAGGGCTTCCGGGTGCTGCCCTATTGCTGGCACGACCAGACGCCGCTGTCGAACCACGAGCTGCGGATGGACGACGACGTCTACAAGATGCGTCAAGACCAGACGGTCACGGTCTCGTTCCCCCTCGTCGGGGCGAAGGCCGAGGCTCTCGGGCTGACCGGCGTCGAGGCGCTCGCCTGGACGACGACCCCCTGGACCCTCCCGACGAACATGGCCCTCGCGGTCGGCCCGTCGATCGACTACGTGACCGTGCCCCACGCCCTTCTGCCCGGCGAGCGCACCGGCGACCAGCAGCTGCTGACCGGCAGCGTGTTCCTGCTCGCGGCCGACACCCTCGCCGCCTACTCGCGCGACCTCGGCTACGACTCGCCCGAGGCCGCCCAGGCCGCCGTCAGCGCGACCTTCGCCGGGGCCGAGCTCGAGGGCGTCGAGTACGACCGCATCTGGGACGTCTACGCCGACACCGAGACCTACGGCACCGAGAACGCCTGGCGCGTGCTCGTCGCCGACTACGTCGCGACCGGCGAGGGCACGGGCATCGTGCATCAGGCGCCCGCCTACGGCGAGGACGACCAGCAGGTCTGCGCCGCCGCCGGCATCCCCGTGCTGGTCTCCGTCGACGACGCGGGCCGGTTCCTGCCGCTGTTCGACGAGCTCGGCGTCGCGGGTCAGCAGGTGTTCGACGCCAACAAGACCCTCGTGCAGCGTCTCCGTGCCGACGGCCGCCTCGTCCGTCTCGCGAGCTACGAGCACAGCTACCCGCACTGCTGGCGCTGCCGCAACCCGCTCATCTACAAGGCCGTGTCGAGCTGGTTCGTCCGCGTGACCGAGTTCCGCGACCGCATGAGCGAGCTCAACCAGCAGATCACCTGGGTGCCCGAGAACGTCAAGGACGGTCAGTTCGGCAAGTGGGTGGGCGGCGCCCGCGACTGGTCGATCTCGCGCAACCGCTACTGGGGCTCGCCCATCCCGGTCTGGAAGAGCGACGACCCGGCCCACCCCCGGGTGGACGTCTACGGCTCGTTCGCCGAGCTCGAGGCCGACTTCGGTCGTCTGCCGCTCAACGAGCAGGGCGAGCCCGATCTGCACCGCCCCTACATCGACGACCTCACCCGTCCGAACCCCGACGACCCCACCGGTCAGAGCACGATGCGTCGCATCGACGACGTCTTCGACGTCTGGTTCGACTCGGGCTCGATGCCCTTCGCGCAGGTGCACTACCCGTTCGAGAATCAGAGCTGGTTCGAGACGCACGCCCCGGCCGACTTCGTGGTCGAGTACATCGGCCAGACGCGCGGCTGGTTCTACGTGATGCACGCGCTGTCGACGGCGCTCTTCGATCGGCCCGCCTTCTCGAAGGTCATCAGCCACGGCATCGTGCTCGGCTCCGACGGTCAGAAGATGTCGAAGAGCCTCCGCAACTACCCCGACGTCAACGAGGTCTTCGATCGCGACGGCGCCGACGCCATGCGGTGGTTCCTGATGTCGAGCTCGGTGATCCGCGGCGGCAATCTCGTCGTGACCGAAGAGGGCATCCGCGAGGGCGTCCGGCAGTTCCTCCTCCCGCTCTGGAGCACCTACTACTTCTTCACCCTCTACGCGAACGCGGCCGACGCCGACGGTTCAGGAGGCGCGGGTCGCCACGTCGCCGACGGCTACGTCGCGAAGTGGCGCACCGACTCGCGCGACGTGCTCGACCGCTACCTGCTCGCGAAGACGCGCCTCCTCGTCACCGACGTCGAGCGGCACCTGGACGCGCTCGACTCGCCTCTCGCGGCGGCGGCGCTCCGCGACTTCGCCGACGTGCTGACCAACTGGTACGTGCGCCGCTCGCGCGACCGCTTCTGGTCGGGCGACGACCACGACGCGTTCGACACGCTGTACACGGTGCTCGAGACGGTCACCCGGGTGGCCGCGCCCCTGGCCCCGCTGGTCGCGGAGGAGATCTGGAAGGGTCTCACCGGGGGTCGCAGCGTGCACCTGACCGACTGGCCCGACGCGTCGGCGTTCCCGGCCGACGACGCCCTGGTCGAGGCCATGGACTCGGTGCGCGAGATCGCCTCGTCGGGTCTCGCTCTCCGCAAGTCGACCGGTCTGCGGGTGCGTCTGCCTCTCGCGCGTCTCACGGTGGTGGCACCCGACCCGGCCGCCCTCGAGCCGTTCGCGTCGATCCTCCGGGACGAGCTGAACGTCAAGTCGGTCGTGCTCACCCCCCTGACCGAAGAGAGCCTCGGCGACTACGGCGTGACCCGCAAGCTGACGGTCAACGCCCGCGCCGCGGGCCCCCGCATCGGCAAGCAGGTGCAGCAGGTCATCCCGGCCGCCAAGAAGGGCGACTGGCAGCCCGTCGGCGAGAACGTCGTCGTGGGCGGCATCGAACTGCTGCCGGGCGAGTTCACGCTCGAGCTGGCGGTCGCCGACGCGGCCGCGGCCATCGGCTTCGTCGGCGACGGCGGCTTCGTGCTGCTCGACACCGCGACGACGCCCGAGCTCGAGGCGGAGGGGCTCGCCCGCGACGTCGTCCGCGCCGTGCAGCAGGCCCGGAAGAACACCGGGCTCGACGTGAGCGACCGCGTGGTGACGACCCTGGGCGTCGACGACGCCGGGGCCGACGCCGTCGAGACCCATCGCGACCTGATCCAGGCCGAGACCCTGACCACCGAGCTCGTGATCGACCGACGGAGCGACCTCGCCGACCGCGTCGACGCCGTCGCCGTCGGCGCGGGCTCGGCCGTGACCGTGGAGGTGCGACGCGCATGACCCCGAAGAAGAGCAAGAACCCCGAGCCCGCCGACGACGGCGGCGAGTTCGCCGCCGAGGCCGCGCGCGTCCACGACGAGCTGCTCGCGCGGGTCGGCGAGCAGGCGCCCGAGCCCCGGCTCGGTGCGACCCGCCGGGCCGCCGAGCTGCTCGGCGACCCGCAGCGCGCCTACCCGGTGATCCACATCACGGGCACGAACGGCAAGACGTCGACCTCGCGGATGATCGAGAGCATCCTCCGCTCGTACGGTCTGCGCACCGGACTGCTGACCAGCCCGCACCTCGTCCGGCTGAACGAGCGCATCATGATCGACGGCGAGCCGATCAGCGACGAGCGTCTCGTCGCCAACTGGGACGACATCCAGCCCTATCTCGCCATGGTCGACGCCGAGCTCGGCGCCGCCGGCGACCAGGCGCTGACGTTCTTCGAGGCGCTCACGGTGCTCGCGTTCGCCTGCTTCGCCGACGCGCCGGCGGACGTCGTCGTGCTCGAGGTGGGCATGGGCGGCGAGTGGGACAGCACGAACGTGGCGGACGGTCAGGTGGCCGTCTTCACGCCCATCGCGCTCGACCACCAGAACCGGCTCGGCTCGACGGTCGAGGCCATCGCCCGCACCAAGTCGGGCATCGTCAAGCCCTCCGCGTCGGTGGTCAGCGCCTCGCAGGTGCCCGAGGTCCTGGCCGAGCTCGAGCGCGCGGTCGAACTGACCGAGTCGACGCTGGCCGTCGAGGGCGTCGGTTTCGGCGTCGAGTCGACGACCGTGGCCGTCGGCGGACAGGTCGTGTCGATCCGCGGTCTCGCGGGGCGGTACCCCGACCTCGTGCTGCCGCTCTTCGGCGACCACCAGGCTCAGAACGCCGCCGTCGCCGTCGCGGCGGTCGAGTCGTTCCTCGGCAGCGGCAGCCAGGCGCTCGACCTCGACGTGCTCTCCGACGGGCTCGCCCAGGTGACCTCGCCGGGTCGACTGCAGATCGTCGCCAACGATCCGACCATCCTGGTCGACGCGGCTCACAACCCCCACGGCGCCCGAGCCCTCGCCAAGGCGATCGAGGCGTACTTCCCGTTCGGTCGCGTCGTCGCCGTCCTCGCCGTGCTGACCGACAAGGACGCGACCGGCATCATCCGGGCGCTGGCGGGCACGGTGCAGCAGTTCGTGGTCACCCAGTCCGACTCCGACCGGTCCGTCCCCGCCGACGAGCTCGCGGCCGTCGCCGTCAAGGTCGTCGGCGCCGACCGGGTCGTCGTCGAGACCGACCTCGCGGCCGCGCTCCGCACCGCCCGCGACCTCGCCGACGAGACCGAGGGCGACCGCCCCGGCGGCGTCGTCGTGACGGGGTCGATCACCCTGGTCGGAGACGTCCTAGCGCTCGCACAGGGCCCGGAGGGGCTCTCATGACCACGGTGCCGCCTCCCGACGAGGGCGCCCCCGCCCCGGGTCGTGCCCGCCGCCGACGCGGTGCGGCCGAGAGCCTGCTCTCGATCGTGCTGGTGCTCGAGGCCATGTCGATGTTCTTCGTCATGCTCGTGGTCAACGGCCGCGATCTGCTGCCCACGGGCGTCGCCTTCGGCGGCGGTCTGGCCGCCATCGTCGTCATGCTGCTCGTCTCGCGCGTGCTGCGCCACCGCTGGGGCATCGTGCTCGGCTGGATCGTGCAGGCGGGTCTCATCGCCTGCGGGCTGCTCGACCCGGTCATGTACGTCGTAGCGGGCGTGTTCGTCGCCCTGTGGACGTACTGCCTGGTGAAGGGCACGCAGCTCGACCGGCTGAACGCGGCGCGCTACGGCGACCCCGCCGGGCCGGCCTGACCCGCGCCTCCTCGGCCCTCGCCCCTCGGCCGCGACCCAGCGGCCCGACCCCCTCGACTTCCCCCGTCCCCGACATGAAGGAGCACCTGTGACCGCCCTCGAAGAAACCCTCGTCCTCGTCAAGCCCGACGGCGTGGCCCGCGGCCTGACCGGCGAGATCCTCCGCCGCATCGAGGCGAAGGGCTACGCCCTCGTCGACATCCGACTCGTGCAGGCCGACCGCGACCTGCTCGCCGCCCACTACGAGGAGCACGTCGGCAAGCCGTTCTACGAGCCCCTCGTCGAGTTCATGCAGAGCGGACCCACCGTCGCGATCCGCGTCGCCGGCAACTCGGTCATCGCCGGCTTCCGCTCGCTGGCGGGCACCACCGACCCGACCACCGCAGCACCCGGCACCATCCGCGGCGACCTCGGCCGCGACTGGGGCCTCAAGGTGCAGCAGAACCTCGTGCACGGCGGCGACTCGGCCGAGTCGGCCGCGCGCGAGCTGGCGCTCTGGTTCTGACGACCCCGAGAACGCACCGAGCGTGAACGGACGGGCCCGCGCCTCCTGATCGAGGAGGCGCGGGCCCGTCGTCCGTGCCGGGTGCGGTGGTCAGGGGGTCGGCGTGGCCGTCGACTCCGTGCCGCCGGTCGAGGTGTCCGCCGTGGAGGCGCCGCTCGCGACCTCGGCGACGAACTGCGCGAAGACGGTCGGGTCGGTCAGCGACCCGCCGTACTTCTGCCCGTTGACGAGGATGGTCGGGGTGCCCGTCACCTTCGGCTCGTCGGAGTTCGGCAGCGGGTCGTTCAGCGCCCGCTCGGTGGCCGAGGCGACCCAGTCGTCGAACTCGCCGCCGGTGATGCAGCCGGCGATGCCCGGGTCGTCGGCGCCGGCCCCCTCGACCAGCGACACCAGCTCGGCGTCGGTCAGCCCGCTGGTGTTCTCGGCGGGCTGCTGCGCGAAGAGGGCCGTGTTGACGTCGAGCGCGGCGTCGGGGTCGTAGTTCGCGACGCAGGCGAACGCGTTGGCCGACCGGGTCGAGTACTTGGTGCCGAGCGAGGCGTTGTCGAGGAACCCCAGGGGGTGGATCTCGAGGTCGACGTCGCCCTGCGAGACCCAGGTCGTCAGTTGCTCGGCGTTGGCGGTGTCGAACTGACCGCAGTAGGGGCACAGGTAGTCGAGGTAGACGACGATGCTCGGCTTCTCGGCCGTGCCCGCCGTCGAGGCGACGGGCTCGGCGTCGGCCGCGAGCGCGTCGGTCGTGGCGGCCGAGACGCTCGTGCCGTCGCCCGAGAGGACGAGGCCGTCGCTCGCCATGTTGAGCGGACCGGGGCCGGCGGGCGCGAGCGACCGGGTGATCACCAGGGCGATGACCCCGATGACGGCGAGGACCCCGACGACCAGACCGCCCTGGGCGAACCACTTGTTGCGGCGGCGGCGTCTCGCCTCGGTCTCGCGGGTGATCCGCGCCTTCTCGCGCGCGGCGTCACGACGCTCGCGCTTGGTGTCTCCGGTGCCGGGTGACGGCGTCATCGCTCCTCGATTCTCGTTCGGGTACCGGCGAGTCTCGCTCGCGCGTCGAAGAGGAGGCTGAGAGCGGAGCGCGTCAGAAGAGCGTCGACAGCAGCAGGGGGAACTGCACCACGATCACCGTCGCGACGACGATGTAGTTCAGGGCGGGCAGCACCCACGAGTACGGCAGGAGGCGCGCTGCGGCCCTCTGCACGCCGCTGCCCGTCGGAGCGGTGACGCCACGGGCCAGACCCCACACCGTCGTGATCCAGAAGAGCGGGATGGTCACCGACCAGACGAGCATGCACCAGGGGCAGAGCGCGCCGATGACGAAGACCGTCTGGGTGAAGAGCCAGGTGATGAAGACCCACGCCAGGAACGTGCCGGCCGTGAAGGCGATCCAGAACCAGCGGGCGAACCGCGCACCGGCGAGCAGGGCGACGCCGACCGCGATCGGGGCGACGAAGCCGATCAGGCCGATGATCGGGTTGGGGAACCCGAACAGCGACGCCTGGGCGCTCTCGATGACGGGGGAGCAGCCGACGAAGGGGTTGACGTCGCAGCCGAGCGCCTCGGTCGGGTTCTCGAGCAGGCGGAACTTGTCGAGCGTCAGGGCGAAGGCGCCCATCAGTCCGACGACGCCTGCGACGATCAGCAGGACGGCCGTCACGACGGGCGTCCGGTCGGTGGGGAGGGTGCGCGGTGGGGTCTGCGAGGTCGTCACATCGGGAATCATTCCACGCTCCGATGGGTGGTCACGGGCTGAGCATGCGATAATCGCTTCAGTCGCAGGGTGACAGCCTCGCGATCGAGACTTGCCGGGCCGTGTCGACCCCGCGATCCCCTCCGGGGCGATCGTGCGGGTGCGACGGAAACCGGGCCGGGGCGCAGTCGCCCCTCGTCGGATGGCCAGTTCCGAACAGCAACGAAGAACCGCACGACGACGAACGACACGACGGCCGCGATCGCAGAGACGATCGGCCCCGTGACCGAACGCCGCGTGACCGACACCGCGCGTCGTGAGAGGACGCGGTGACCGGGGCAGGCGCAGGGCGCCGCTCGATCACGACATGAGACCACCCGCCGACGGCTCGACCTCGGCGGGGCGAGGAGCGCACCACCCGTGGTGAACAACAGAGACGACACCAGCAACGAGACCGGTCCGAAGAAGCGACGCGGCCTGTTCAGCGGGCTCCGCGCCCGCCAGGCCGCCGCACCGGTGGAGCGACGCGCCCTGGCGGCCTCGCCGCCCGCCGACGACAGCACCCTCCGGACCACCCGACGAGACGACGCCCAGGAGGCATCAGCCGTGACCAACGAGAACGAGGTCCCGGTGCAGCCGGCGACCACTCAGCCCGAGACCACGACCGACACCCCGATCGAGTCGCTGGTCGACCCGACCGCGGTCGACGACCCCACCGAGACCACCCCGGTCGAGCGGGCCGACGCGGCCGTCGCCGCGGCGGAGGCGGTGCGCCAGAGCGAAGAGGCCCCGTCGTCGCCCATCCCGGCGCAGCTGACGACCACCAGCCTGATCTTCCACGCCCCCGAGATCGTGCCGCTGCCGGCCCGACCCGGTCGACGTCGGTCCGATCGCGACGACGAGGGCTACGACGGCTACGACGACGCGGACGAGTCCGACGACGACGGCTACGACGGCGACGACGAGCCGCAGCAGCCGAGTTCGCGCCGCCGGTCGCGTGGCCGCTCGCACGACCGCGAGGAGCGCGACTCCGAGCAGCGTCAGCAGTCCGACCGCGCCCCGCGCGAGCGCCCGCAGCGCCAGGCCGAGCTCATCACCGAGCCGCAGCGCATCAAGGGCTCGACCCGTCTCGAGGCCAAGAAGCAGCGTCGCCGCGATGGTCGCGACGCCGGTCGCCGCCGCACGGTCATCACCGAGGCCGAGTTCCTCGCCCGTCGCGAGTCCGTCGACCGCAAGATGATCGTCCGCTCGTCGGGCGACCGCATCGAGATCGGCGTGATGGAGGACGGCACGCTCGCCGAGCACTACGTCGCCAAGGCGCAGAACGTGTCGCTGATCGGCAACGTCTACCTCGGACGCGTGCAGAACGTGCTCCCCTCGATGGAGGCCGCGTTCGTCGACATCGGACGCGGGCGCAACGCCGTGCTCTACTCCGGCGAGGTCGACTGGGACAGCCTCTCGAACGGCAACCAGCCCCGCCGCATCGAGCTCGCCCTCAAGCCCGGCGACCGCGTGCTCGTCCAGGTCACCAAAGACCCGGTCGGCCACAAGGGCGCCCGCCTCACCAGCCAGATCTCGCTGCCCGGCCGTTACCTCGTCTACGTGCCCAACGGCTCGATGAACGGCATCAGCCGCAAGCTGCCCGACACCGAGCGCGCCCGCCTGAAGAAGATCCTCAAAGAGGCCCTGCCGGAGAACACCGGCGTCATCGTGCGCACCGCCGCCGAGGGCGCCACCGAAGAGCAGCTGACCCTCGACGTCAAGCGCCTGCTGAACCAGTGGGCCGACATCGAGAAGAAGGTCGAGGTCGGCAACGCGCCGAACCAGCTGCACTCCGAGCCCGACCTGCTGATCAAGATCGTCCGCGACGTCTTCAACGAGGACTTCCACGAGATGGTCATCGACGGCGACGAGGCGTTCGACACCCTGCAGTCGTACCTCGCGGCGGTCGCGCCCGACCTGATGGACCGCGTCAAGCGCTACGAGGGCGAGAAGGACGCCTTCGACGAGTACCGCCTCAACGAGCAGATCGAGAAGGCGCTCGACCGCAAGGTCTGGCTGCCCTCCGGCGGCTCGCTCGTCATCGACCGCACCGAGGCCATGACCGTCGTCGACGTCAACACCGGCAAGTTCGTGGGCTCGGGCGGCAACCTCGAAGAGACGGTCACGAAGAACAACCTCGAGGCGGCCGAAGAGATCGTCCGCCAGCTGCGTCTGCGCGACATCGGCGGGATCATCGTCGTCGACTTCATCGACATGGTGCTCGAATCGAACCGCGACCTCGTGCTGCGTCGACTGGTCGAGTGCCTGAGCCGCGACCGCACGAAGCACCAGGTGGCCGAGGTCACCTCGCTGGGTCTCGTCCAGATGACGCGCAAGAAGCTGGGCCTCGGTCTGGCCGAGTCGTTCTCCGAGGCCGGCAGCGCCGCTCGCGTCCAGGAGCAGCAGCCGCAGGGCCGGGGCAAGAACGACCAGCAGCGTCGCCGAGGAGGCGCGGCGCAGCCCGCCAAGTCGGGTGGCGGCGGCCAGAACCAGGGCAACGGCGGCGCCGCGGGTCGTGGCGGCTCGGCTGCGCCGGCGGCGTCCGGGCCCTCGACGGGCACGCACGCCATCACCGAGGACGTCAAGAACGCCCTTTCGCGCATCGCGGCGTCGACCATCGCCCACGCCGAGGACGGCGACCGCAGCACCGACTCCGCGACGGAGGCGGCTGCGGCCGTCGAGGCCGCGATCGACGCAGCGGCCTCCGCGGCGGTCACGCCGCCGGCCGACGACGAGTCGTCCACCGACGACTCGTCGACCTCGGGCGACGAGCCGAAGCGCGGTCGAGGCGCCCGCAAGGGTCGACGCGGCGGACGCGCGTCGTCCCGCGACGAGGCGACGACCTCCGAGTCGACCGCCGCAGCCTCGCCCGACGAGGCCTCGACCGACGCCGGCTCGTCGCCGATCGTCGAGGTCGACAGCACCGTCCGCGCCACGGTCGTCGTGCCGCCCACCACGGCGCCCGAGCCCCAGGCCCCCGCCGCCGACAAGGTCGAGCGCAGCACCGAGCCCCGCCGGTCGCGGGCCACGGTGTCGACGCCCGACGCGACCGTCGCGATCCTCGACATCCCGGTCGCGACGACCCGACGCGAGCCGCGTCGGATCAGCAAGGACGACGCCGAGCAGCTGCTCGACTCCGTCCTCGGCGCGCTGCCCGAGCCGAAGCAGCCCGGCCAGGGGCGCGGTCGTTCGCGCCGCGCCTCCAGCTCGGGCACGGCACCGGCGTCGGCGCCGACCGCCGCGCCGACCGAGTCGGGCCCGTTCATCCTCGGAGTGGGTGTCAGCTCCGACGACCTCTGAGTCGTCTAGGGTGTCTGCGTGACTCCGACCCAGCCCGGAACCCCGACCGTCAGGTCGAGGTTCCGGGCTGTCGTCGTCTCGACCCGCAGCGCCGAGGGCCGCGAGTCGTTCCTCATCGCCGCGGCCGCTCTCGGCGTGCTGCTCGTCGTCCGTTTCGCACTCGGTCTGCTCGCCCTCGTCGGGTCGGCCATCGGCTTCTCGGCGACGGCCTTCCCGAGCGGTTTCGCGGCGACCCCCGTGGGGCAGTTCCTCGGCGGCTTCGTCCTCTACCCGTTCCCGTTCTACCTGGCCGCCTTCGCCGTCCTCGTGCTCGTGCGGCCGATCAGGGCGCGCGACGGCCTCGACGTCGTGCTGCGCAGCACGCTCGTCGCCGGTCTCGCCGGCACGGCCGCGCTCATCCTGGTGGGCGTCGCGCCGGGCGTGGCGCTGTCGCGGGAGGGCGGCACCTGGGTCAATCTGGCCCTGTACCTGACGACCATCCCGCTGTCGGCGGGCGTGGTCGACACGGCCGTTCTCGTGCTCGGCGGAGTGCTGGCCCGGTCGTGGCTGCGTGGGGGAGACCCCGCATCCCCGTCGCGCGACGGCGAGGGCGACGCCCTCGCGACCGACCACGAGACGGACGTCGACGTCGATCGATCGGCGGCCGCTCGTGCCGAGCCGGCCCTGCCCGTCGACGGGTCCGCACCGGGGCGGGTCGTCCCGGCCGCGCCCACCGCGCCTCCTTCGTCCGACGACTGGACGCGCTACGCGCCTCCGCCCGCCCGTGACGAGTCCGGCCGGTGACGGCGCCTCTCCGCGAACGCCATCTCGTCGACCACACGGTCGACGGTCCGGTCCGTCGTCGCCGCTCTCCACGCAGCCGTCTGCTCGCCGTCGGCGCGGCCGTCGCGCTCGTCCTCGTCGCCATCCGCCTGGTCACACCGGCCCTCGGCCCCGGCCTCCTGCCGAACACCCTGCAGGACTTCGTCACGCTCACGATCTCGGTCATCGTCGAGTCCATGCCGTTCGTGCTGCTCGGCATCGTCCTGTCGATCGTCGTGCAGGTCTGGCTGCCTCAGGCGTTCTTCACGTCGTGGCTGCCGAAGCGTCCGCTGCCGCGTCGGGCGGTCATCTCGTTCCTCGGGATGTTCCTGCCCGTCTGCGAATGCGGCAACGTGCCCCTGGCCCGTGGTCTCGTGCTCAAGGGCTTCACGGTGTCCGAGTCGATGACCTTCCTCCTCGCGGCGCCGATCCTCAACCCGATCACGATCATCACCACCCACCAGGCGTTCGGCTGGGACGGCGGGATCCTCGTCGCACGTCTCGTCGGCGGTTTCGTGATCGCGAACCTGATCGGCTGGCTGTTCAGCAAGCACCCCGATCCCGAGAGCCTCCTGACCTCGTCGTTCGCGGCCGAGTGCGCCGTCGCCGACGACCACGGTCACGGGGTGAGCCGCCTGTCGCAGAGCGTCGACCTGTTCCGTCGCGAGATGTCGACCATGATGCCGGCGCTCTTCATCGGGGCGGCGATCGCGGGGGCCATCCAGACGGCGGTGCCGCGCTCGGTGCTCGTCACCCTCGGCAGCAACCCCGTCTGGTCGGTGCTGGCCATGATGCTGCTGGCCTTCGTGATCTCGATCTGCTCCAACGTCGACGCCTTCTTCGTCCTGCCCTTCGCCTCGACCTTCATGCCGGGCGGCATCGCCGCGTTCCTCGTCTTCGGGCCGATCATCGACGTCAAGATGCTCGCGCTGCTGCGGACGACGTACCGGCCCCGCGTCCTGGCCCAATTGACCCTCGTGGTGGCGCTCACCAGCGCCGCCATCGGACTGGTGGTGAACTTCCTTGCGTGATCGACTCCCGTCCCTGCGACGCTCTCCGGCTCGTCTGGCCGACCGATGGCAGGGCGTGCTCCTGACCCTCGTCGTGGGCGTGGCGACCCTGTGGCTCGCGGCCACGGGGCAGCTCATCCTGTACATCCACCCGCGGTACGTCGTCTTCACGGTCATCATGATCGCCATCGGCATGGTGCTGTCGATCGGCGTGCTCGCGCTCGCCCCCGCCCGGGGTGACGACGACCACGATCACGACCACCCGGGTGGGCACGACCACGACGCCGACCCCGCGGCCGCCCTGCGCCCCCGCCGGCCACGGCGTGGTCGCGCTGCGGCCCGCGGCATCGCCGTCGGCGCGGGCGCGCTCGTGACGATCGTCATGGCCGTCGCCCTCGTCGCCCTGCCCCCGGCGACCCTCACCAGCGCCACGGCCGGGCAGCGCGACGTGAACTCGTCGACCGCCGCGCTCGACGGCACCAGCGTCGACGACGCGACGGGCGCCTCCGACGAGACCTACGCGTCGTTCTCGATCCTCGACTGGGCCGGTCTGCTGCGGCAGACCACCGATCTCTCGTTCTACCAGGGCAAGACCGCCGACCTGGTCGGCTTCGTCGTGCCGTCGGGCGACGACCCCGACGTGTTCTACGTGTCGCGGTTCATCATCACCTGCTGCGCCGTCGACGCGCAGCCCGTGGGCGTGCCCGTGTACCTCCCCGACTGGCGCGAGCAGGTCGACGCCGACGACTGGATCGACGTCTCCGGCGGATTCCAGGCGAACCAGAGCGGTGCGACCGACGACCCGATCGCCCTCGTGCCCGACGAACTCGAGAAGGTCGGCCAACCGCGTGACCCCTACCTCTACTGACCGCTGGTCGGCGGAGCGCGAGCGGGCCCACGACGAGGGCGCCGGTCTCGACCAGGCCGACCTCTCGCGACGGCAGGGGCGTCGATTCGTCGCCGTCGTGATCGTGCTCGCGGTCGTCTGCACGATCTTCGGCGTCCTGACCCACCTGCAGGGTCCGAAGCTGACCGAGACGCAGATCGACGAGACCGCCGTGGTGGCGCAGTCGGGTCAGCAGCTGCGCCTGTTCGCCAACCAGGTGCTGGCCCACGTCGACGCCGACCAGGTCGAGGTGTCTCCGGCCGCGCCGCACACCGTCTCGACCTCGGGCGACGTCATCGCGGTGCAGTTCACCGACCGGCTGAGATACGGCACCGAGTACACCGTGACGGTCGACGGCGTCTCGAGCGTCTACCAGGCCCAGCCGTCGACCCTGACGACGACCTTCAGCACCGCGGCGGCCCAGACCTATCGCATCGTCCACGGGGCGGACGGCGCCGACGACCGCATCGAGCGGGCCCCGCTGACCGGCGGCGCCGATCGCACCGTCGTCTATCAGGCCGCGCGCATCCAGGCCTTCGAGGTCTTCGACACGGCGGTCGCGGTCGTGACCGACGACGGCACCACCTCGACGCTCAGCCTGGTCTCTCCCGACGGGGTGGCGGTGGAGACCCTTCCGCTGCCCGACGGCCCGGGGCTGATCACCCGCTTCGGCGCGGACGCCGCCTCGACGACGATCGCCTTCTCGTGGCGGCCGCAGGGCTCCGAGACCGACACCCTGTACACGCTGCCCCTCCAGGGCCAGCGCGCCGTGACCCCGGTGCAGTCCATCGCCGGCGAGCCCATCACCGTGCTCGACTGGTTCTTCGTGCCGGGCCGGGCCACGGTCGTGGTCCAGTCGGCGGACGAGACCGTCGCGGCGTTCGATCTGACCGGCGCCGCGCCTCCTCGGCCCTACGGCACCTTCGTCTCGCTGCAGGGCGTCGCGCTCGACGGCGGCACCTTCGTGGCGGCGACGGCGCTGCAGTCGTCGCGGGTCGACCTCGACACGGGTGAGCAGACGCCGATCCCGTTCTCGGCGGTCGAGGGCGGCACGCCGTTCCGCGGCGAGCTGGTCGCCGTGGGCGAGACGACCTACGTGCAGCAGGTCGCGGTCCCGGCCGCCGACGGGAGCTCGTATCGCAACCTCGTGGTCGTCGACGACCTGAAGGAGGCGCGGGCCCTGTACGAGCCGTCGGCCGTCGGGACGACCATCGAGGGCTTCTCCGTCTCGCCCAACGGGCAGTACCTCGCGGTCGAGACGGCCGAGGCGACGGCGGAGACCGACTTCAGCTACACCATCGATCCCGTGCCGACCACCGTGACGACGACCATCGTCGACATCTCGACGGGCGGCGTGGTGGCGAGCTTCGCGGGGCACTCCACCGCCTGGTGACCGGGTCGGTCGGGCCGTCGGTCCCTCAGGCGGTCAGGCCCCGCTTGACGCGCTGGGACACACGCAGCCCGCTGCTCTCGAGGCGCCGGGCGAGCTCGAGACCGCTGATCGGACGGGCGCCCGCCTCGATCAGGTCGGCGCAGCGCGAGAGGGGGACGTCGTAGTGATCGTGGTCGAAGCCGCGCCGGGGGATGCCGTTCGCGGCGGCGAAGCGGTGCAGCTCGTCGTACGACTCGTCGCTGACGAGGTGGGCCCAGACGGTGTCGTGGGCCGGCCACACGGGGTCGTCGATCAAGATGGTCACAGGCACACGGTAGTCCGAGTGCGTTGACGGCGGCCGAAACCGCCGTGTAATCTAAGCGGTTGGTACGCATCGGCCCACGACCACGTCGTCGGCCCTCCGCGACGAACGGCCGCCGGGCTCAGGCTCCGCCGTCCGCCACCGCACGAACCGTGCGACGAGGCGGTCCCTCGTACATCCCCTGAGACATTAAGGAACACACATGGTCTACGCAGTCGTGCGCGCCGGTGGTCGGCAAGAGAAGGTCGAGGTCGGCACGATCGTCACCCTCGATCGACTGAAGGCCGACACCGGCGACAGCATCACCCTCGCCCCGGTCCTCCACGTCGACGGCGACACGATCCTCTCGACCGCCGACGCCCTGTCGAAGATCACGGTGACCGCCGAGGTCCTCGGCGATCTGCGCGGCCCGAAGATCGTCATCCAGAACTACAAGAACAAGACCGGGTACAAGCGTCGCATGGGCTTCCGTGCCGACCTCACCCGCGTCAAGATCACCTCGATCAAGTAAGGGGCCCCGCAGATGGCACACAAGAAGGGCGCATCGTCCACCCGTAACGGACGCGACTCGAACGCTCAGCGCCTCGGCGTGAAGCGCTTCGGCGGCCAGGTCGTCCTCGCCGGCGAGATCATCGTCCGCCAGCGCGGCACCCACTTCCACCCCGGCGCCAACGTCGGCCGCGGCGGCGACGGCACCCTCTTCGCCCTCGCACCCGGCTCCGTCGAGTTCGGCAACAAGGGCGGCCGCAAGGTCGTCAACATCGTCGCCGGCGCCTGAGCCTCCTCCGCGAGGCGCGGCACCAGCTGCGACACACCGTATGGGCGAGCGTTGCTCGCCCATACGTGTTCGACCCGGGAGTCCATCCCCGGCCCCCGAGAACTGAAATGACTGCACACCCATGGCCACATTCGTCGACCACGTCACCCTGCACCTCCGCGCCGGCAACGGCGGCAACGGCTGCGTCTCCGTCAAGCGCGAGAAGTTCAAACCCCTCGCCGGCCCCGACGGCGGCAACGGCGGGCACGGCGGCGACATCGTGCTGGTCAGCGACACCGGCGTCACGACGCTGCTCGGCTTCCACCGCGCGCCGCACCGTTCGAGCGAGAACGGCGGCTTCGGCATGGGCGACCACCGAAGCGGCACGAACGGCGAGCTGCTCGAGCTGACCGTGCCGGTCGGAACGGTGGTCAAGTCCGAAGACGGCACCGAGCTGATCGACATGGTCGAGCCCGGCATGCGCTTCGTCGCCGCGCAGGGCGGCATCGGTGGCCTCGGCAACGCGGCGCTGTCGTCGACCAAGCGCAAGGCCCCCGGCTTCGCGCTGCTCGGCACGCCCGGCTGGCAGGGCGACGTGCTGCTCGAGCTCAAGGTCGTGGCCGACATCGCGCTGGTGGGCTACCCGTCGGCCGGCAAGTCGAGCCTCGTGGCCGCGCTCTCGGCGGCGAAGCCCAAGATCGCCGACTACCCGTTCACGACGCTGCACCCGAACCTCGGCGTGGTCGAGTCGGGCGAGACGCGCTACACCGTCGCCGACGTCCCCGGTCTCATCGAGGGCGCGAGCGAGGGCAAGGGGCTCGGTCTCGAGTTCCTCCGTCACGTCGAGCGCTGCTCGGCCCTGCTGCACGTGCTCGACTGCGCGACCCTCGACCCCGGCCGCGACCCGCTGACCGACCTCGAGATCATCCTCGGTGAGCTCGAGGCGTACCCGGTGCCCGAGGGGCAGCTGCCCCTGCTCGAGCGCCCGCAGCTGATCGCACTGAACAAGGTCGACGTCCCCGACGGCCGCGAGCTCGCCGACTTCGTCACGCCCGAGCTCGAGGCGCGCGGCTACAAGGTCTTCGAGATCTCGGCGGTGAGCCACGAGGGTCTCCGCAACCTCTCGTTCGCGCTGGCCGAGGTGGTCGAGACCAGCCGGGCCGAGATCGCCGCCCGACCCGCGCCTCCTCGGCTCGTCATGCGACCGCGCGCCGTCAACGAGAAGCCGTTCGTCATCCGGGTCGAGGGCGGCACGTACGGCAACGTCTACCGCATCCTGGGCGAGAAGCCGCAGCGCTGGGTGGTGCAGACCGACTTCAACAACGAGGAGGCCGTCGGCTACCTGGCCGACCGGCTCAACACGATCGGCGTCGAGGACGCCCTGTTCAAGGCCGGCGCTCAGGCCGGTTCGACGGTCGTCATCGGGCCCGAGGGCGGCATCGTCTTCGACTGGGAGCCGACCCTCACGTCGACCGCCGAGCTGATGACCAGCGCGCGCGGCACCGACCCGCGTCTGATCAAGAACGACCGCCCGACGCGCAACCAGCGCCGCGAGGAGTACTTCGAGCGGATGGACGCCAAGGCCGAGGCCCGCGCCGAGCTGCAGCGCGAGCGCGCGTCGGGCATCTGGACGGACGACGAGGGCTTCCTCGTGAAAGAGGGCGACGACAAGGCATGAGCGACACGGCGTCGTCGGCGGACCGCCGTGAGGGCCCCCGGGTGACCGACCGGGCCGGCATCGCGTCGGCTCGGCGCATCGTCGTCAAGGTCGGCTCGTCGTCGATCAGCGGCGACAACGCCGGTCAGATCGAGCCGCTCGTCGACGCCCTCGCGGCCGCCTACGGGCGGGGCGCGGAGATCGTGCTCGTCTCGTCGGGGGCGATCGCCACGGGCATGCCGCATCTGCGGCTCGACTCGCGACCGACCGATCTCGCGACCCAGCAGGCCGCGGCCGCCGTCGGGCAGAACGTCTTGATCTACCGCTACCAGCAGAGCCTCCGGCGGTACTCGATCGTCGCCGGACAGGTGCTGCTGACGGCCGGCGACATCCAGAACCCGACCCACCGGAGCAACGCCCAGAGGGCGATGTCGCGCCTGCTCGACCTTCGCATCCTGCCGATCGTCAACGAGAACGACACCGTCGCCACCCAGGAGATCCGCTTCGGCGACAACGACCGCCTCGCGGCCCTCGTCTCGAAGCTGATCGCCGCCGACGCCCTCGTGCTGCTGAGCGACGTCGACGCCCTCTACACCCGACCGCCGCACGAGCCCGGAGCGGTGAAGATCACCGACGTGCCCTTCGGTGATCAGCTGACCGGCGTGACCTTCGGAGACGTCGGCGCCGCGGGCGTCGGCACGGGCGGGGCGGGCACCAAGGTGGCCGCCGCGCGCTACGCCGCCGAGGCGGGCACCCCGGTGCTCGTGACCTCGACGGCGAACGTCTCGCGGGCGCTGTCGGGCGACGACGTCGGCACGTTCTTCGAGGCCGCGAAACCGTAAGATCAGGGGCATGTCGCCCTCCGAAGTCGTCGCCCCCGCGTTCGTCGACAAGCTGACCGCGGCCCGGTCCGCGTCCGGCGTGCTGGCCACGGCGACGGCCGACGCGAAGAACGCGGCCCTCCGGGCCATCGCCCGTGCACTCGTGACCGCCGAGCCTCGCATCGTCGCCGCGAACGCCCTCGACCTCGAGGCGGCCGCCGAGGCCGGTCTGTCGGAGTCGCTGCGTGATCGTCTCCGCCTCGACGGCGACCGGCTGGCGGCACTCGCCGCGGCCACCGAGCTCGTCGCGACCCTCGTCGACCCGATCGGCGAGACCGTGCGCGGGCGCGTGCTGCCGAACGGCCTCCGCCTCGATCAGGTCCGCGTCCCGTTCGGGGTCGTCGGCGCCATCTACGAGGCCCGGCCGAACGTCACCGTCGACATCGCCGCCCTCGCGCTGAAGAGCGGCAACGCGGCGGTCCTCCGGGGCGGCAGTGCGGCGCTGCACACGAACGCGGCCCTCGTCGAGATCGTGCAGGAGGCGCTGGTCGGGTCGGGACTCCCCGCCGACTCGGTCGTCACCGTCGACGAGTTCGGACGCGACGGCGCCGGCTGGCTGATGACGGCGCGCGGCCTGGTCGACGTGCTCGTCCCGCGGGGGAGCGCGCAGCTGATCAGCACGGTGGTCGAACGCTCGACGGTGCCCGTCATCGAGACCGGGGCCGGTGTGGTGCACGTGTTCCTCGACGAGACGGCCGACGCCGCCATGAGCATCGACATCGTGCTCGACGCCAAGACGAGCCGGCCGAGCGTCTGCAACGCCCTCGAGACCCTGCTCGTGCACGAGTCCGCCGCCGAACGGCTGCTGCCGTCGATCGTCGCCGCCCTGCACGAGGCCGGCGTCACCGTGCACGGCGACGAGCGGACCCAGGGGCTCGTCGCGGGCGTCGTGCCCGCGACGGACGACGACTGGGCGGCCGAGTACATGAGCCTCGACCTCGCCGTCGCCGTCGTCGCGGACCTCGACGCGGCCATGGCGCACATCGACCGCTGGTCGACGCGTCACACCGAGAGCATCGTCACCAACGACCACGCCAACGCCGAGAGGTTCCTGGCCGAGGTCGACAGCGCGGTGGTGATGGTCAACGCCTCGACGCGGTTCACCGACGGCGGCGAGTTCGGCTTCGGCGCCGAGGTGGGCATCTCGACCCAGAAGCTGCACGCCCGAGGGCCGATGGGACTCGGCGAGCTGACGAGCACCAAATGGATCGTGCGCGGCAGCGGCCAGGTGCGCGGCTAGACTGTCCCGGATCGTCCTCTCGAAACGGAGTACCCATGCTCGACGTCACACTGCTCGCCGCGGCCCACGAAGAACTCGCGCCCCTGCTGGCGCCCCCGGTCGTGATCTCGCTGGTGTTCGGCGTCTTCTTCCTGTTCCTCGGCTACGTCGTGTGGAGCTACCGCGACGTCGCGAACCGAAGCCCCCGCAAGGCGAAGACGCAGGAGCACAAGGCCGGGCCCATCGACGAATACGGCCACCCCGAATCGCACTGACGCGAGAGACGGACACCATGGTCGCGGCGGACAGCCCGATGTCGTCGTCGGGCGCGACGTCGACCGGTGACGAGTCGTCGGGCGGAGGCGCGGCCGAGTCGGTCCGTCGACCCCGCGTCGGCATCATGGGCGGCACGTTCGACCCCATCCACCACGGCCACCTCGTCGCCGCCAGCGAGGTGGCGTCGTCGTTCGACCTCGACGAGGTGCTGTTCGTCCCCACGGGTCAGCCCTACATGAAGACGGGTGTCACCGACGGCGAGCACCGGTACCTCATGACGGTGATCGCGACCGCGTCGAACCCGATGTTCACCGTCAGCCGGCTCGACATCGACCGGCACGGGCCCACTTACACGATCGACACCCTGCGCGATGTCCGGGCCCAGCGACCCGACGCGCAGCTCTTCTTCATCACAGGCGCCGACGCCGTGGCGCAGATCCTCGACTGGAAGGACGTCCAGGAGCTCTGGGACCTCGCGCACTTCGTCGCGGTCTCCCGGCCGGGTCACGACCTCACCGTTTCCGGATTGCCCGAGAGCGACGTAAGCTTGCTCGAAGTCCCCGCGCTGGCCATCTCGTCGACCGACTGCCGCGCTCGGGTCGCCCGAGACTCCCCGGTCTGGTACCTGGTCCCCGACGGGGTCGTCCAGTACATCTCCAAGCACCACCTGTATCGGAGCGTTGCATGAGTTCGTCCGACGGCCAGCCGCCTCTCACCCGACGGCAGGTTCGAGACCTCGAGCGTGCGCGCGAGGCGGGCCAGGCGATCACCGGCGCCGTCCCCGTCGGCGCCCCGTCGTCGTCTCAGACCGCCGCTCCGGCGTCGATGCCGACGCCCGCCTCGGCTCCCGAGCCCTCGTCGGCTCCGAGTCCGGCGGCGCCCGCATCGGCTCCTGAGCCCGCATCGGCTCCTGAGCCCGCGTCGGCTCCCAGCCCGGCCAGCCCGGACTCGGCTCCCGAGCCCGCAGTCGCGCCGGCGTCGGCCCCCGACCCCGTGTCGTCAGCCGACCAGGCACCGGCCTCCGTCCCGGCCCCCGGCTCCGTCTCGTCGCCCGAGCGTGGACTCACACGCCGCGAGCTGCGGGCGCTCCGCGAGTCGCAGTCGGGCCGGCCCGCCGAGCCCGTGCCGCTCCAGGCTCCCGGGCCCGAGCCGCGCCGACCCCTCTCCGAGGCGCTCAGCACCGTCGACGAGTTCATCGCGCCGGGTGGCGCATCGGGTGTCGGTGGCGACCACGACTCCTCCGTCGCCGACTCGTCCCCGCTCCCCACGCCCGCCGGTCAGAACCCGTCGGGGCCCGTCGACGGGGCGACCGACGGCGATGCCGACGACTCGACCCGCGCCTCCTCGGGGCAGACCCCCGCGCTGCGGCCCGCGTCGTTCGAACGCCGCGACGACTCCGCGCCGGCGGCTCCCGCCGCTGTGCGCCCGATCGTCCCGACCGTCCCCGCGTCGGCGCCCGAGTCGAACGGCCTCGTGCCGCCCGTCGGCCACTGGACGAGTCAGAGCGCGGCGCCCGACGACGAGACGGCTCCCGGTCGCGCGCTCGGCACGCACACCGGGCAGACGAACGCGCTGATCCTCACCGATCAGCAGATCGCCGACGTCACCGGGGCGCTCAACGCGACCGGCGAGATCATCATCACCGGGTCGATCGACCTGCCGCGGAGCCTCGGCGCGACGGGGTCGCAGGCCCGTGTCGACAACGCCGACATCGACCGCCTCCTCGAGCAGGGCGACGCCGAGAACGCCGAGACCGACGCCGTGCCCGTGCGGGCCAGTCGGGCCATCAGCACCCACACCTCGACCCGGGCCGTCGTGCTCGCGGCGTCGCAGCCGAAGTCGAGTCGACTGCCGTTGTTCCTCGGCATCGGCGGGGGCATCATCGGAGCAGGTATCATCGGTGTGGTCGTCGCGGGTTTCGCGACGGGCATCCTGGGTCAGTGACCCTCGTCATCCTCCGCACCACCGACACGTAAGGCATCCGTGACAGCCACTCCTCGCGCCATCGAGCTCCTGCAGATCGCGGCCCGCGCCGCCGACGACAAGCAGGCCGACGACCTCGTCGCGCTCGACGTCTCCGAGCCGCTGCCTCTGACCGACATCTTCCTGCTGGCCTCCGGTCGAAGCGAGCGCAACGTCGTCGCGATCGCCGGCGAGATCGAAGACAAGATGCTCGAGGCCGGCGTCAAGACGCTCCGTCGCGAGGGTCGCGCCGAGGGCCGGTGGATCCTCCTCGACTTCGGCGACATCGTCGCGCACGTGTTCCACGACGAAGACCGTCAGTACTACTCGCTCGAGCGTCTGTGGAGCGACTGCCCCACGATCCCGATCGAGTTGCCCGAGCCCGCTCAGAACGAGGCGTGACGCGCCCCGTCCCGTCGAACACCGAGAGGTGAACGAGACACCGCATCGCGGCGTGTCGTTCACCTCTCGCATGTCGCGGGCCGGATCCGCGACGGGCGGAGCAGGCCGAGGAGGCGCCGGGCGGTGGTCAAAGTGGGCCGTGTTCAGCACCGCTCGATTTCTGTAGTAGGGTTGACGAGTTGCTTCGCAAGGGGCACGACAAGCAAGACAACTGAACATGGGTCTGTGGCGCAGCTGGTAGCGCACCTGCATGGCATGCAGGGGGTCAGGGGTTCGAGTCCCCTCAGATCCACCAACACCGAAAGGCATCCGCTCAGCGGGTGCCTTTCGTTGTTTCACCACGGCGTCACCATTGCGCAGCCGGCATCGCCCCCGATCTCTTTCTGGGAGCGCTCTGCATATCCGCTCCACGCCTCCGGGCGCGACGGTAGAACTGATGCATGAGCAACGACCAGCCCGGCACCGGCAGCACACCCGAACCGAACGCGACCCCCGCCTCCCACGAGCCGGACCCCCAGGCGCGACCCGAGGTGACCGCGCCCGCCCCCGACACTCGTCCGCGTCCGGCCTACGGTGAGTACGCGCCGACGCCCGCGGCCGGTTCCGAGCCGCAGCCCGGGCGGACTCCGGCGACGCCGCAGCCCGGTCAGGCCCAGGTGCCCGGTTCATCCGCCCCCGCCGGCCCTGCCGTCCCTCCCGTCGCCGGGCGTCCGACGACCACCGAGGGCACGCCCGGTCCGCGCGGCACCGGGGCGTTCGCCGGCGCCGGTCACCCGCAGACGCTCGCGACGTTCACCCGCTACGAAGACGCGCAGTCCGCGGTCGACCTGCTCTCGGATCAGGGGTTCCCGGTCGAGAGCGTCTCCATCGTGGGTCACGACATCCGCACCGTCGAGAACGTCTCCGGTCGTCTCACCAAGGGAGGGGCCGCTGCACGCGGCGCCGGGGGAGGTGCCTGGTTCGGGCTCTTCCTCGGTCTCCTCTTCGGTCTCTTCGCCACGAACGTCGCCTTCATCGGCATCCTGCTGATCGCCGTGGGCGGCGGCGCCCTCTGGGGTGCCCTCTGGGGCTTCGTCGGGCATGCCGCCCTGCGGGGACGTCGCGACTTCGCGTCGACCAAGACCATGGAGGCCGGCAGCTACGAGGTGCTCGTGCGCGGCGAGCTCGCGACGCAGGCGCACCAGCTGCTGTCTCAAGGTCGGGGCATGACGCCGTAGTCCGACCCAGCGGCACCACAGGGCGGCCCGTCGCATCCGTGCGGCGGGCCGCTCGTGCGTCAGGACATCGCTTGGTGTGCGAATCATTGGTACACTAACTGATCGTGAGCCCGAGACGAGATGACCGCGAACCCCGCAGCTACGAGCACGGCAGCCGCTTCGGCGACCTGATCGAGGGGCTCAACCGGCGTCTGCGTCCGTACATCGGCGGGGCGCAGCTCGGGCTCAAGAACGAGGCGCCCCTCGTGCCGCCCGTCCACGGGGGAGCCTGCCCGCTCTGCGGCCACCCGATGGACGAGCACGTCGTCGACCGCTCCGGTGTGCGGACGATGCTGCACTGCCCGGCACCGCAGGCCGAGCGGTGACCACGCCCATCGCTCAGGCGGTGCCGACCGGCCCGCCCGCGGCCGATCGTCCGCAGGTCGACCCGCTCGCCCTCGAGAGTCAGATCTGCTTCGCGCTCTCCGTCGCGTCCCGCAGCGTCGTCGCCGCCTACCGCCCGGTGCTCGAGCCGCTCGGGCTGACGCACCCCCAGTACCTCGTGATGCTCGCCCTCTGGCAGGGCCCCGCGCTCGCCCTCAAAGACCTGGCGACGGCGCTGCGTCTCGACCCCGGCACGCTCTCGCCGCTGGTCAAGCGGCTCGAGGCGCAGGGGCTCGTGACGAGGAGGCGCGGGTCGACGGACGAGCGCACGCTCGCCATCGCACTCACCCCCGCCGGTGCCGTCCTCCGGGCCGAGGCCGAGTCGATCCCGGCGCGGATGATGGAGCGCCTCGGGGTCGAGCGCGACGAGCTGGTGGTGCTGCACCGGACCATGTCGAAGCTGATCGCCGCGGCGGAGGGCTGACCCGCGCCTCCTCGGCGGGTGCTCTGTCGGTGCCTCCGGGGATGTCTCGGCGACGGGCTCAGCGGAGGGGCAGCGGTGCGTGCGCGTCGCGGGACCAGCTGACGGCGAGCGAGTCGTCGAGCGTGCGGATGGCGAGCTCGGAGCGGAGGGAGTCCTCGAAGTGACGCGCCGATCGCTCGTCGGCCACGACGACGTCGAGCCGCAGCGAGCCGACCTCGTCGGTCACGAGCACGGGGCCGTCGGAGAAGCGCACGAGGTACTGGTGCGCGGCGATCGGGAGGCTCTCGTAGTGGCTGCGGAGGCTGCGCTCGAGCAGGCGCACGGAGTCGCTGCCGGTGGTCGGCGTCACACGGGCGCTCATCGCGATCATGCGGGCATGCTGCCCTGCCGAGGCGTCCACGGGGTGAACGGGACGTGTCGGGCCGGCCGAGAGTCATCCGCGGGTGGGCGGGAGTCACCCGGTCCCCTTCTTGGGGGACCGGCTCCGCGGGCGATATCGTCGCCTCTGGCGGAACCCGAACCCGCCACCCGTCAGGAGAACACCCCCCATGAACCGACTCACCGGCATCGTCGCCGTGGCAGCGATCCTGTCTCTGGGGGTGGCGGCCCCGGCCGTCGCAGCCCCCTCGGGCACGAACAGCACCAGCAGCACGAGCAGCACCAGCAGTGCGAAGGGTTCGACCGGCCCGAAGACCGCGACCGGCCCGAAGGGCGCGACCGGCCCGAAGACCGCGACCGGCCCGAAGAAGAAGGCCGTCGTCAGGGCCCCCTCCGCCCCGCGGTCGGTCACGGCCACCGCAGTCGGGGCGACCTCCGTGGACATCGGCTGGAAGGCCCCGGCGTCGACCGGCTCGCCGGCCCTCGCGGGCTACTCGGTCACCCTCGTCTCGGTCGGCGGGCATGCCGTCGGGCGGACGATCCGGGTCGGCCCGACGGTGCGGACCGCTCGCATCACCGGGCTGACCCCCGGCAGTCGCGCGCGTCTCGAGGTCAGGGCGCGGAACGCGTCGGTCTCGAGCGTCGCCGCCGCGGTGTCGTTCACGCCCGCGACCGCGCCCGTCACCCCCGTGGACGAGGGGACCGCCGTCTTCGCCGTGACGAACGGACGCATCGTTGTGTTCCCGGCCGTCGACTCGGCGCCCCTCGACGTCGCTGCGGCGCCGGCCGCACCCGGCGGCTACGACGTGGCCGCGAACGGCGACGTCACGGTGCTCGACTCGACGGCCGGCACTCTCGTCCGGTACCCCGCCACCCAGGCGGCCCCGGTCACCCTGGCCACCGGGCTGGCGGGCGCCGACGAGCTGCATGTGTCGCCGAAGGGCGTCGCGTACCTGCTCACCGCCTCGGGCTCGCTCGTCGAGTTCGGCGTCGACGGCACCCGCCGCACGGTCGCCGCGTCGTTCCCCTCGGCGCCCCTGCAGCTGACGGTGCGGGCGAACGGCGACGTCGTCGTGCTGTACACCAGCGTGCTGCGCACCTACCCGGCCGGCGGCGGCGCCCCGGTTGAGAGCGCCTTCTCGCAGGGCACCACCCGTCTCGCCGACCTCGTCGCCGGCGCCGGTCGCACGAACTACTTCGAGGCCAACAGCGGCGGCGCCGTGGGTCTCCAGTTCTGGTCGACGGACGACGGCTCCGGCACCTCGGGCGGCAGCCCCTCGCTCACCGACCGCACCATCTACGCCGCGGGCGGCTACGGTCTGAACGGTTCGTTCTACTCGCTGCAGGCGACGACGTTCTGCCTGCCGCAGGGCGCGAACCGTCCGCCGTGCACGGCCGACCTCGCCACGAAGGACGTCGCCGTCACCTCGCCGAGCGGCGTCCGCACGGTGGTGCCCGCCACCGGTCTCGCCCTGCAGAGCCAGACGCGACCCGGCAGCATCGCGGCCGACGCCGACGGGGTCCTCTTCGTCGGGCTCGCCAGCGGTGCCACCCCCGGGCTCTGGAGCATCGCCCCCGCAGGAGGCGCGGCGCAGCTGGTCGAGGAGGGCGCCTTCACCGACGTGCAGGTGATCGACTGACCCCTCCGGCGCGTCGTCTCAGAGGCCAGGGGCCGCTTCGCGCTCGTCGTCGAACTCGGCCACGGTGGCCGTGATCAGCGCCTGCGCGGCGGCGAAGGCCCCGTCGGCGTCGCCGTCGGCGAGGGCGTCCGCCAGGGCGTGGTGCCGGGCGGCGCTGGCGGGGGTGTACTCGGTGATGGTGAAGCGTCGCTCCTCGGTGCGGGTACGCAGCAGCGCTTCGACCGTCGTGGCGAAGTGGCCGATGACGGCGTTGCCCGAGCCGTGCAGGATCGCCGAATGGAACGCGATGTCGGCCTCGAGGTACTTCCGCCCGTCGCCCTCGACGCCGGCTTCGACCATCGCGCTGGCCGCCTGGCGGACGAGCGCCGCCTGCAGGGGGTCGAGCCGCCCCGCGCTGAGGCGGGCGGCCACCGGTTCGAGGCCGAGTCGCAGCTCGAGCAGCTCGCGCATCTGCGTGTGGTACTCGGGCCCGCGGCCGCGCCACACGATGATCTGCGGGCTCATCAGATCCCACGAGGCGCGGGGGAGCACCTGGGTGCCGACCCGCTGGCGCGGCTCGACCATGCCGAGCGACTGCAGCACCCGGAGCGACTCGCGGAGCACCGAGCGGGAGACCGAGAATCGGACGGCGAGCTCGTCGAGGTTCACGATGGACCCCGGGCCGAGTCGACCGTCGACGATCTCCTGACCGAGGACGTCGACCACCTGAGCGTGCAGACCGCGCTCACGGGATGACTGGAGTCCGGGCGTCATCGTCAGCTCCTGGGATCGGGGCGAGGGCGCCTTGCCGGGTGGGTCGCCCTGTGGCAGACTCCATAAATCTGATTTATCAGCATCGATCAGATCGACTCGCGCCTCAAGACTGCCAGATCGACGGGTGGCCGGCGCGAGGCCCCGCCCGTTCGAACCCGCACCATCCCCCTGACGACGAGGTCGCGACGACGCGTCCTCGAAAGGACGCGACAGCATGACCCCCAGCGCTGCGGCACCCGCCGCCCCCACCACTCCGAGCAGCGAGACGCCCGTGTCGGCAGGCGGGGTCGTCTGATGGCCGTCGTCGAGAACGCGGGTCGCGCCTCCTCGGGGCCGTACGCCACCGATCCCGTGCTGGTCGTGATGGGCGTCTCCGGCTCGGGCAAGTCGACGCTCGCCGCGATGCTCGCCGAGCAGCTCGGCTGGGACTTCTACGAGGGCGACGACCTGCACCCCGACGAGAACGTCGCCAAGATGGCCGCGGGCACGCCCCTCGACGACGACGACCGGGCCCCCTGGCTCGACACGGTGTCGTCGTGGATCATCGAGCACGCCATGGCGGGCGTGCCGGGCGTCATCACCTGCTCGGCGCTGAAGCGCAAGTACCGCGACGTGCTGCGCGAGCACAACGTCGTCTTCGTCTACCTCCGGGGCACCCGCGAGATGCTCGGCGACCGCATGGCGTCGCGCGAGGGGCACTTCATGCCGAGCGCTCTGCTCGACTCCCAGGTCGCCACGCTCGAGCCGCCGCAGGCCGACGAGCGGCACGTGGTCGTCGACGCGGGGCGCGCACCCGCCGAAGAGGTCGACGACGTCATCCGGCTGCTGGGTCTGACGCGCGCCTGAGCGGGGCCGAGCGGGGCCGAGGCGTCCGCCCGCGCGGGGGACCGGCTGGTCGTCGGCCCCCTCGGGGTCAGGCGGGTGCGCCGGCCAGCGCCGCCACCGAGACGACCGTGGCCTGGTCGCGGTCGAGGTCGATGACCGCGAGGTGATCGAGGATGAGCACGGCGCCGACCGACAACGCCGCCTGCCGGGTCGCCGTGACGTGCGGTCGATACCCCGCGCCGTTCCGATCGGGGTCGTCCGCGGCCCAGCCGATCGACTCGAGCGCGGCGAGCAGGCTGGTGTGCAGCGCGGTCAGCAGCTCGGGCTCGACCAGGGCGACCGGCGTGTCGCTGTCGCGCCCGAACCGGGCCGTGGCGCCGATCGCCGTGGGGATGGGCTGGGTGCCCGCGGCGACGCCCGCGACGGCCTCCTCGACCGCGTGGCGCCCCGACAGGGCGGTGAACGGCGGCACGACGGTGGCGTGCAGCGGCAGGCGCCCGACGGTGTGGCGGTCTCCGACGACGAGGGCGTCGATCGGGGCGATGATGGCGTAGTGCGGCACGTCCGTCACGCTACGCGCGGGCCCCTGCGCGGATCGCCGACGGCGGCCCCGTCGGGGGACACATCAGGAGGCGCGGGTCGGGCCCGTCGACCCCGGCGTGCGACCGCTCGCCGCGCGGGCCCGTGCCGTGTCGCTGCGCGGACCGACCGGGACCGAACGCGTCGCCTGCGCGAGTCCCGACACGGCGCTGTCGACGTACATGCTCTCGGCGCGGTCGACCACGAACGTCTCGTGCCAGATGCCGACGGCGCCCGGGGCCGAGCGGGCGCGACGGTTGAAGGCCGTCCAGGCCGGGCGGTGCGCCTGATCGGGCGAGCTCGCGTAGGCGTAGAGCTTCTCGAGCGACGTCCAGTACTGGACGAGCACCGGCCCGCCGCGGCCGATCGTGACGCGGAAGCCGGCGAGACCGCTGTCGGGGTCGCGCATGAGCTCCGTGAGCATCGGCGTCATGGCGCCGAAGACGGGCAGCCAGCGGTCGGGTCGCCACCAGCGATTGACGGTCATGCCGATCAGGAACACCACGAGCTCGCCGTCGTGCTCGTGCGTCGTGCGGCTCGGCTTCGGCTTGACTCTCGTCATGGTCTCTCCTTAGATGGATAGTGCGGCTCTCCAATAATGGAGAGTCCCGCTATCCAATGTCAAGGGGAACCGTGCGCATCTCCCAGCTGGCCGACACGACCGGGGTGCCCGTCGCCACGATCAAGTACTACCTGCGCGAGGGTCTGCTGCCCGAGGGCGAGCGCACGAGCGCCACCCAGGCGCAGTACGGCGACGACCACGTGCGCCGCATCCGGCTCGTCCGGGCCCTCGTGGGCGTCGGCGGCCTCAGCGTCGCGACGGCGCGCAGCGTGCTCGAGCAGCTCGACGCCGAGCACGACTCGGTCGCCGAGATGCTCGGAGTCGCCCAGGGGGCGGTGACCCCGACCGCCGTCGACGGGCTCGACGTCGGTCGCGCCCGTGCCCTCGTCGACGGCTGGGGGTGGACGATCGACCCCGGCTCGCACGACGTCCTCGCGGCCCTCGAGGTCGCGATCTCCGGGCTGGAGGCGGCCGGCTTCGATCTGCCCGACGGCCGGCTGGACGGCTACGCCGAGGCCATGGCGACGGTCGCCGAGGCCGAGATCGCCGGCATCCCGGTCGACTCGGTCGACGCCGCCGTGCAGTACGTCGTGCTCGGCACGGTGCTCGTCGAGCCGCTGCTGCTCGCGCTCCGTCGCCTGGCCCAGCAGGACGCCTCCTGGCGCCGCTTCGGGGTCTGACACCGCGCCTCCTGCCGGGCGTGGGGCGGCTCGTCCGTCGACCGGGCGGGATGTCAGGAGGTGCGGGCCCCGCCCCGCAGACCGACGAACGAGACGACCGCGCTCGCCCCGAGCAGCAGGGCGACCACGACGACGACGCGATGGAACCCGTCGACCGTCAGCGCGCCTCCGGCGATGACGCCCAGGAACGCGACCGCGACCAGCCCGGAGACCCGTGAGATCGCGTTGTTCACGGCGGAGGCGATCCCCGACTGCGCGGCCGGGATCTGCGACAGCACCGTCGAGGTGAGCGGTGCGACCGTCACTGCCAGACCGAATCCGAACAGGACGACGCCCGGCACGATCTGCCACCAGACGTCGATCGGCTCGCGGACGAGCAGCATCCAGAGGAACCCCGCCGCCGTGATCAGGGGCCCGACGGTCATGAACGGGCGCGGGCCGTGCCGGGCGGCGAGGGTGCCGAACAGGGTCGAGAACAGCAGCGACACGATCGTGGTGGGCAGGGTCACCAGCCCGGCGAGCGTGGCCGAGAGCCCCGCGAGCTCCTGCACGACGAGCGGGATGGTCAGCGTGCCGAGGTTCAGGGCGGAGTAGACGCCGACGGTGGCCAGGTTGCCGACCGTGAAGGCGCGGGTGCGGAAGAGCGAGAGCGGCATCATCGGGGCGGGGGCGCGGCGCTCCCACCAGACGAAGGCGACCAGCGCGGCGAGGCCGACGGCCAGCGGCACGACGACGAACCAGGCGCCGAAGCCGACCCGCTGCCCCTCGATCAGCGCGAAGACCGGGCCGGCGAGACCGACCGCGGCGAGCACGGCGCCGATCGCGTCCACGCGCGGGGGAGCACCGACCGAGCCGCGGTGCGCATCGCCGGGGAGGCGCGTCATCAGCAGCAGGGTCAGCACGACGGGCACGACCACGACGGCGAACACCCAGCGCCAGCCGATCGTGTCGACGAGGGCCCCGCCGGTCAGCGGGCCGATCAGGAACGCGACGCCCGTCCAGGCCGTCCAGCTGCCGATGGCCCGGCCCTGCGCCGGGCCGCTGAACGTCGACGTGATCAGCGCGAGACTGCTCGGGACGAGCAGCGCCGCCGCCACGCCCTGCAGAGCGCGCGCGGCGATCAGCAGACCGGGGTCGGGCGCGAGGGCGGCGAGCACGCTCGTGACGGCGAACGCGATCAGACCGGCCCGCAGCACCCGCACGCGGCCGAAGGTGTCGCTGAGCGAGCCGGCCACGAGCATCAGCGAGCCGAGGGCCAGCAGATAGGCGTCGACCACCCACTGCTGCAGGGCGAGGTCGGCGCCGGCGGTGGCCCCGGTGCCCGAGCCCGCGAGCTCGCGCGCGATGACGGGCAGCGCCACCGTCACGATCGAGCCGTCGAGGAACGCCACGAACGACGCCAGCACCGCCACGACGAGGACGACGCGCCGGCCGCGCAGGGTGGCGGCGTCGTCGCTCGGGGCCGGGGGAGGTGTGCTCATGCTGCACTCAACACCCGGGAGATCCCGAGTGATACCCCGCCGTCACCGTACGCCGCCACGAACTCGACATGCCGCCACGCGATTCGGTGGCGGGATGTCGAGTTCGTGGCGGTGTGGCGGTGTGGCGGTGGCGGGAGGCGCGGGCCGGGTCGCGCAGACCGCACGCCGCGAAACTCACCCCTCGCGGACGACGTCCTCCGGCGACTTGTCCGGGCGCCAGCCGCGCCACGAGGGCTGACGCAGCCGCCCGGTCGAGGTCCACTCGGCGATCGACACCTCGCCGACCCGCGACGGCGTCACCCAGTGGGCGTCGCGCGCGTCGGCCGCCGGCACGCCGACCAGCGGGCTGGTCTTGCGCTCCGCCGCGCGCAACGACGGCAGCAGCTCGTCGAGCTCGCGGTCGGTGAAGCCGGTGCCGACGCGCCCGACGTACTTCAGCCCCTCGTCGCCGGGGACCCCCATCAGCAGCGAGCCGATCCCGTCGGCCCGACGCCCGGCACCGGGCCGCCACCCGGCGATCACGACCTCCTGCGTCTGGTGGTGCTTCATCTTGATCCAGGCCCGCGAGCGCCGCCCGACGCTGTACGCGGCGTCGCGGCGCTTGGCGACCACCCCCTCGAGCCGGAGCCGCTTCGACGTCGCGACCGCCGCCTCCTGATCGCCGTCGAACGCCGGGGGCACGTCGATCGCGCCGCCCGAGTCGACGATGCGCGTCAGCACCTCGCGCCGATCGTCGTACGGGTCTCGCACGAGCGACCGGCCCTCGGCCCGCATCACGTCGAAGAGCAGGTACCGGACGGGCGCGTCTGCGGCGACCCGGGCGATGTCGCGCGGGCGGCTCAGCCCCATGCGGCGCTGCAGCAGGCCGAAGTCGGGGCGACCCTTCTCGTCGACGGCCACGATCTCGCCGTCGAGGACCGCGCCTCCCTCGCTGTCGACCCGGTCGGCGAGCTCCTGCAGCTCGGGGTAGGCGGGGGTGAGGTCGTTGCCGTTTCGGCTGGTGAACGTGACGGCGCCGTCGTGCACGATCGCGACGGCGCGGATGCCGTCCCACTTCATCTCGAAGGCCCAGTCGCCGTCGGCCAGGTCGTGCGCGTCGCCCGTCGTCGCGAGCATCGGTGCGACCGGGTCGGGTGCGGTTGCGGTTGCGTGTTCGGGCGCAGGTAACTCCTGCTTCCCGTCGCGAGCCGAGGAGGCGCGGCCCGACTTCCCGGGGGAGTCGCCGCGCGAATGCGACACCCGTGAGGAGTTGCCGACGCGCGAGCCGCCGCCGCTGCTCTCGCCGCCGCCGCTTCTCTCGCCGCTGCCGCTGCGGCTGCCGCTCTTACCGTTGCCGCTGCCGCTGCCGCTGCCGCCGCCTCCGCCGCTTCTCTTGCCGCTGCCGCCGCCACCGCTCTTGCCGCCGCTCTTGCCGCTGCCGTCGGCGTCGTCCTTCATGCGGTGGATCAGCCAGTTCGACTCGGCCCGCCCGCCGCCGTGGCCCGTGTGGATCAGCGCGACGCGGCGGGTGCCGCGCTGCTCGCCGTGCAGCACGACGATGACCTCCTTGCCGTCGCGCCACTTCTCGAGGTCGTACTCGCCCGAGTCCCAGATCGTGACCTCGCCCGCGCCGTACTCGCCCTTCGCGATGGTGCCCTCAAAGGTGCCGTACTCGAGCGGGTGGTCCTCGGTCTGGACGGCGAGGTGGTTCGTGCCCGGGTCGTCGGGCTCGCCCTTCGGCAGGGCCCAGCTGACGAGGACGCCGTCGTGCTCGAGGCGGAAGTCCCAGTGCAGCGAGCTGGCGTGGTGCTCCTGGATGACGAAGCTCGTGCCGTCGGTCGAGGCAGGGGCCTCGGCGGGCACCGGCTCGGCGGTCTTGGACGCGTCGCGCTTCGAGCGGTAGACCTCGAGGCGGTCGCGCACCTTCTCGGACGGGTCGTGGTCGGGAGCCTCGGTGTTGCGGAAGTCCTCGCCCAGCTCGCCCGACGGCACCGGCACGTGCGCCGACACGTCGGCCAGGGGGTCGCCACGCCGCTTGAGCCGCGAGAGCACGTCGGTGTACTCGAGCTGCACCAGCGACTTCGAGGCGAGCTCGCGCCAGGTGCGCGGCATCGCGACGGTCGGCCGCGTCCGCCCACGGAGCGAGTACGGAGCGACCGTCGTCTTGTTGCCGTTGTTCTGCGACCAGTCGAGCAGCACCTTGCCCCGGCGGTCGGCCTTGCCCATCGTGCTCAGCACGAGGTCGGGGTGATCGGCCTCCATCGCGCGGGCCAGCTCGTGGGCCACCTCGCCGACCTGGGCGCTGGTCTGCTTCCCGTCGAGCCGGGCGTAGAGGTGCACGCCCTTGCTGCCGCTCGTCACGGGCATCAGCTCGAGTCCCATGCCCTCGACGATGGGCCGCAGCAGCTTCGCCACGGCGACGCACTCGGCGAGGCCGACGCCTTCGCCCGGGTCGAGGTCGAGCACCAGCCGGTCGGGGTTCCGCTGCGCCCCCTTCGGGCCGAACCGCCATTGCGGCACGTGCACCTCGAGCGCGGCGACCTGCGCCAGCCAGGTGAGCGTCGCGACGTCGTTCACCATCGGGTAGACGTTGGCGTGGTCCTTGTGCTCGATGGTGTGCCGAGCGACCCAGTCGGGCGCGGAGTCGGGCAGGTTCTTCTCGAAGAACACCTCGCCGTCGACGCCGTTCACCCAGCGCTTGCGGGTGGCCGGTCGACCCTCGACGTGAGGCAGCATCCACTCCGCGACGGCGGCGTAGTAGCCGAGCACGTCGGCCTTGGTCGTGCCGGCGTCGGGGTAGAGCACCTTGTCGAGGTTCGTCAGCTGCAACCGGTGCCCGCCGACCTCGACGGTCTCGCCGCGTCCCTTGCCCGCCATCGCGCGCCTCCTCGTGTCGTGTGGTTCTCGTTCTACCCGGCTGCGGCGGGTCCGTGTCGTCAGCGGCGGGTCGGCGCCGACCCGCCGCCGACCACGGGGACCCGCCCCATCGACCGCGGCCCGCCACCCCGCACGAGCGGAGGACGGGCCGTGGTGGAACGACGGAGCCGAGGAGGCGCGGTGTCAGACCGCCGGCATCGCTCCGGCGATCGTGATGGTCGCGCCCGAGGTGTAGCTCGACTCGGGGCTGACCAGGTGCACGTAGGCGGCGGCGAGCTCGGCCGGCTGGCCGGGGCGGCCGAACGGCGCCTGGCCGCCGAACTCCGACACCGTCTCGGCGTCGTCGGAGCCGGGCTGCAGGGGGGTCCAGACCGGGCCGGGGGAGACCTGGTTGACGCGGATGCCCTTGGGCGCGAGCTGCTGCGCGAGACCGGCAGTGAAGACGCCGATGGCGCCCTTCGTCAGCGCGTAGTCGATCTTGTCGGGGCTCGGCTGGGTGCCCTGCACCGAGCCGGTCGTCACGATCGACGAGCCGGGCTCGAGGTGGGGGATGGCCGCCTGGGTCAGCCAGAACAGCGAGTAGACGTTGGTCTTGATGGTCGAGTCGATGTCCTCGGTGGTGAGCGTGAGGATGTCGTCGTTGCTCTTCATCCGGCCGGCGACCATGACCAGGGTGTCGAGCCCACCGAGCTCGTCGACGGCGGTCTGCACGAGGTCGCGGCAGTACTGCTCGTCCGAGATGTCGCCGGGCACGAGCACGGCGCGGCGGCCCTCGCCCTCGAGCAGGTCGCGCACCTCCTCGGCGTCCTCCTGCTCGCTGGGCAGGTAGCTGAGCACGAGGTCGGCGCCCTCGCGGCTGAGCGCGATCGCGGCGGCGCGACCGATGCCCGAGTCGCCGCCGGTGACGATGCCGCGGAAGCCGGTGAGGCGCTCCTTGCCGACGTAGCTGGTCTCGCCGTGGTCGGGCTTCGGGTCCATCTTCCAGGCCTCGCCCGGCAGCGACTGCTCCTGCTTCGGGAACGGCGGGGCGGGGTACAGGTCGACCGGGTTCTTCTTGTCGTATTGGCTCATGCCGTCCACGGTGCTCGCACCGCGCCTCCCGCGCTCACGGGGTGTACCCCGCAGACGGGCATTCGGAGGCCATGCGGAGAAAGATGTCGGGCATGCGATCGATCTGGAAGGGCGCGATCACGTTCGGGCTCGTGAACGTGCCCGTCAAGCTGTACAGCGCCACGGAGGACCACGACGTCTCTCTGCACCAGGTGCACGACGCCGACGGTGGCCGCATCCGGTACCAGCGGAAGTGCGAGATCTGCGGCAAGGTCGTCGACTACGAGCACATCGACAAGGCGTACGACGACGGCGACCGCACCGTGGTGATCACGGGTGACGACCTGAAGTCGCTGCCGGAGGAGAAGTCGCGCGAGATCGACGTGCTCGAGTTCGTGCCCAGCGATCAGCTCGACCCGATCATGTTCGACCGCAGCTACTTCCTCGAACCGGACGGCACGTCACCGAAGGCCTACGTGCTGCTGCGCCGGACCCTCGAGGAGACCGACCGCACGGCCATCGTCCACTTCTCGCTGCGGCAGAAGACCCGGCTCGCGGCCCTGCGCGTCCGCGGCGACGTGCTGATGCTGCAGACGCTGCTCTGGGACGACGAGGTGCGGGAGGCGCGGTTCCCGGCGCTCGAGAAGCAGACCCGCATCAGCGACAAGGAGCTCGACATGTCGTCGTCGCTCGTCGACTCGCTCAGCGACGACTTCGAGCCGGCGGATTTCAGCGACGACTACCAGGAGGAGCTGCGCCAGCTGATCGACGCGAAGCTGGAGGAGGGCGAGTCGCTCGACACCGACGCCACCTTCGGCGAGAAGCCGGAGGACGACGACGAGGGCGGCGAGGTCATCGACCTGATGGAGGCGCTGCGCCAGTCGGTCGAGAAGAACCGGTCGGGCGGACATCGCAAGCCCGCGAAGAAGCCCGCCGCTGCCGAGAAGCCGGCCGCCTCGTCGTCGACATCGAAGCCCGCGGCGAAGAAGTCGCCTGCGAAGAAGCAGTCCGCGAAGAAGGCGACCTCGGGGTCGACATCCGGAGGGGCGGGTTCCGCGGCGAGGAAGAAGCCCGCCTCGTCCACCTCCGACAAGAAGGCGGCCCCGAAGAAGAAGGCCGGCTGACCGCGACGGTCAGTGTTCGCGGAGCGCCTCGATCAGGTCGGCCTTCTTCAGGTCGGAGTAGCCGGTCACGCCCAGTTCCTTCGCGCGTCCCCTGAGCTCCTCCACCGTCCAGTCGTCGTACGAACCGGACTTCCCGCCCCTGGCGGCCACCTTCTTCTCGCTGTCGCCCTTCTGGGCGGCGGCGTTCGAGATGCGCGCAGCCTTCTCCTTCGACGCCCCCTCGTCGCGGAGCGCCTCGTACATGTCGGGGTTCTTCAGCTGCGGGGGAGTCTCGTCCTTCGGCGTCATGCGCCCGACCGTACGCCCGGCGCGGCGGCTTGTCTCACGCCTCAGGCGCCGAACTGCCAACCGGTCACGTCGGGGTGGTCCTCGCCGTGCTCGTACGCGTACGCCCGGGCGGCCTCGCGGCGCGACTCGAAGTCGGCCACCAGCTCGGGGTGCTCGTCGGCCAGCCCCGGCACGCGGTGCAGCACGTCGAGCACCAGTCGGTACCGGTCGATGTCGTTGAGCATGGCCATGTCGAAGGGCGTGGTCGTGGTGCCCTTCTCCTGGAAACCCCGCACGTGCAGCTCGTCGTGGTTCGTGCGCCGGTAGGTCAGCTGGTGCACGAGCGACGGGTAGCCGTGGAAGTCGAAGACGACCGGCTTCGAGGTCGTGAAGAGCGCGTCGAAGTCGTCGCTCGTCAACCCGTGCGAGTGCTCGCGGACGTCCTGCAGACGCATGAGGTCGACGACGTTGACCACGCGGGTGCGCAGCGACGGCAGCACCTGACGCAGCAGATCGGCGGCGGCGACGGTCTCGAGGGTCGGCACGTCGCCGGCGCAGGCCAGCACGACGTCGGGGTCGACGCCGTGGACGGGGGTGCCCTCGGTGCCGGCCCACTCCCAGATGCCGACGCCGCGGCGCACGTGCTCCTCCGCCTCGGCGAGCGACAGCCACGCGGGTGACTCCTGCTTGCCCGCCACGATGACGTTGACGGTGTCCGTGGTGCGGAAGGCGTGGTCGGCGACGGCCAGCAGGGTGTTCGCGTCGGGTGCCAGGTAGATGCGCACGAGGTGCGCCTGCTTGTTGACCACCACGTCGAGGAACCCCGGGTCCTGGTGCGAGAACCCGTTGTGATCCTGCCGCCAGACGTGCGACGACAGCAGGTAGGTGAACGACGAGATGGGGGCGCGCCAGTCGATCTCGTCGGCGCTCTCGAGCCACTTGGCGTGCTGGTTGAACATCGAGTCGACGATGTGCACGAACGCCTCGTAGGTGTTCAGCAGCCCGTGCCGCCCGGTCAGCAGATAGCCCTCCATGAGCCCCTGCAGGAGGTGCTCGCTCAGCACCTCCATCACCCGCCCGCTGCGGGCGACGTGCTCGTCGTCGGGCCAGACGTCGGCCGACCAGACCCGGTCGGTCACGTCGAACACCGGGTCGAGTCGGTTCGACACGGTCTCGTCGGGCCCGAACAGCCGGAACGTCGAGGGGTTGTCGCGCACGATCTCGGCCAGCCACCGGCCGAGCACGCGCGTGGCCTCGGCCTGCGTCCGGCGGTCGTCCGACGTCTCGACGGCGTGCCGGCGGTAGTCGGTCAGGGTGAGATCGCGACGCACCAGCCCGCCGTTCGAGACCGGGATCGCGCTCATCCGCTTCTCGCCCTCGGGCCGGAGATCGCCGAGCCAGGCGACGGGGCGCCCGTCGTCGTCGAAGAGCTCGTCCGGTCGGTACGAGCGCATCCACGCGTCGAGCTGCTCACGGTGCTCGTCGTTCTCGCGGACCCCGCTCAGCGGCACCTGGTGGGCGCGCCAGGTGCCCTCGATGCGCTCTCCGTCGACCATCGCCGGCCCCGTCCAGCCCTTCGGGGTCTTGAGCACGATCATCGGCCAGCGGGGGCGCTCGCCGCCGTCGCCGGTGCGCGCCTCCTGCTGCAGCTCGTCGATGCGGGCGAAGGCCCGGTCGAGGGCCGCCGCCATCCGTTCGTGCACCCGCATCGGGTCCTCGCCGTCGAAGCCGCCCGCGACGACGATCGGGTCGTGACCGTACCCGCGCATGAGCTCGAGCAGCTCGCTCTCGGGGATGCGCGAGAGCACCGTCGGGTTGGCGATCTTGTAGCCGTTGAGGTTCAGGATCGGCAGCACGGCGCCGTCGTGGCGGGCGTCGAGCAGCTTGTTCGCATGCCAGCTGGTGGCCAGCGGCCCCGTCTCGGCCTCGCCGTCGCCGATCACGCAGACGGCCACGAGATCGGGGTCGTCGAGCACGGCGCCGTACGCGTGACTCAGCGAGTAGCCGAGCTCGCCGCCCTCGTTGATCGAACCAGGCGTCTCGGGAGCCGCGTGCGACGGGATGCCGCCCGGGAACGAGAACTGCTTGAAGAGCCGCTGCAGCCCCCGCGCGTCGGGCGTGATCTCGGGGAACAGCTCGGAGTACGTGCCCTCGAGGTACGTGTTCGCCACCATGGCCGGCCCGCCGTGCCCCGGGCCGCAGACGTAGAGCAGATCGCGGTCGTCCCGGCGGATGACGCGGTTCAGGTGCGCGTAGACGAAGCTCAGCGCCGGAGACGTGCCCCAGTGACCGAGGAGGCGCGGCTTGATGTCGTCGCGCGCGATCGGCCGCGTGAGCAGCGCGTTCTCCATCAGGTAGATCTGCCCCACGGTGAGGTAGTTGGCGGCCCGCCACCACGCGTCGACGAGAGCGAGGTCGTCTTCGGCGGCTGTCGGGACGGGGGCGGATGCGGGGCTGCTCATGGGGCCTCCTTCTGGTCGTCGGTCGCGTCGGTGCTCAGCTCGTGGATGGTGATGGCGGCGTTGACCAGCGCGAGGTGGCTGAGCCCCTGCGGCATGTTGCCGAGGAACTGGCCGTCGTCGGCGCTGATCATCTCGGTCATGAGACCGAGGTCGTTGGTCTGGTCGACGAGCTCGTCCATCAGGGCCACCGCCTCCTCCTGTCGGCCGACGCAGGCGAGGGCGCTCGCCATCCAGAAGGCGCAGGCCACGAAGGTGCCCTCCTCCTGGTGGACGTCGCTGTAGCGGAACACCAGCGGCCCCGCCCCGAGCTCGCGACGGATGGCGTCGATGGTGCTCGACATGCGCTCGCCGCGGTCGAAGCCGCTGGGGGCGTGCAGCAGCACCGAGGCGTCGAGCTTGTCGCTGCCCGGGTACATCACGTACGCCCCGAGCTCCTCCGACCAGCCGTGCTCGTCGATCCACTCGACGATGAGGTCGCGGTTCTTCTTCCAGTGCTCGAGGTCGTCCGGGTCGGGGTGCATCTGACCGATCTCGGTCAGCCGCAGCGCCGAGTCGATCGCCTGCCAGCAGCCCATCTTGCTGCTCACGTAGTGCTGCTCGTCGGGGAGCTCCCACATGCCGGAGTCCTTCTCCTGCCAGCGACGGCAGGCGTCGTCTGCGAAGCTGGCGAGGAGGTCGCCGGTCGAGACGTCGAGGATGTTCCCGTCGTCGGCGTACTGGCTCATGATCGACAGGATGTCGGCGAAGGTGCCGAGCTGCAGCTGCTCACCGGCCGGGTTGCCCTTGTAGACCGGTCCGATGCCGCGCCAGCCCTCGGATCCGGTCTCGTGCGTGCCGTCGGGCACGGTGCCGTCGAGGTTGAGGAAGATGTGCATCGTGCGGCCGTTGGCCTTGAGAGCCGAGAGCATCCACGACACGGCCGCCTGGGTCTCCTCGCGAAGGCCGAATCGGACGAGGGCGTTCACCGTGTAGGCGAGATCGCGCACCCATGCGAACCGGTAGTCCCAGTTCTTGTCGCCGGTGAAGTTCTCGGGCAGCGCGGCGGTCGCCGCCGCAGCGATCGCGCCGGAGGGGCTGTAGATGAGGAGCTTCAGGGCGAGGGCGCTGCGCTGGACCTGCTCGGCCCAGGGGCCGTCCCAGTTGAACTCGTCGGACCAGGTCTGCCAGTTGCCGATGGTGCGGTCGATCCCCTGGTCGACGACGTGCGGATCGGGCAGGTGCAGGGGTTCGTCCTCGACGCCGCAGAGGCACAGGAGCGAGCGCGACCCCGGCTCCGTCGTGAACTCGCCCCAGAAGCGGTGCGGGCCCCCGTGCGTCTCGCCGTCGCCCGGCTGGGTCGAGTCGATGCGACCGTGGCCGAAGCCGACCAGGGCGATGTTGATGTCGGCCGCTCGGAGGACGGGCCCGTGCAGCGTGTCGAACCGTCGGATCGGATGCGTGCCGAACGTGTTGCCGGGCACGACGGCCCAGCGCATGTCGACCGAGCCCTCGACCCCGTCGATCCGTCGGGCGAGCTCGGCCCAGGGGAGTCGACCCGCGATGCCGGTGACCAGGGCGTCGGTCACCTCGACGACGCCCGTGGAGGTGCGGAAGCGGGTCACGAGGACGTTGGTGTTCGCGACGTACCGGCGCTGCACCGAGAAGTCGTCGTCGACCGGCCGCAGCTCGATGCGACCGCCCTTCCCGGCGTCGACGATGCCCGAGAACACGGGGTCGGAGTTCAGCTCGGGCATCGGGAGCCAGTCGATCTGCCCGTCTCGGGCCACGAGGGCGACTGTCCGGCCGTCGCCGATCGCCCCGTACGACCGCAGGGCGATGTAGCCGTCTTCTCGGGGCTCGGGTCGGTGCCACTCGCCGGCGGCGCGCGCGGCTCCGGGGTCGGTGGTGGCGGCGGTGTCGTCGGGTCTGTCCAGGAGATCGGTCACGTCGTCTACGGTGGCCCGGCGCGCCTCCTCGTGCTCGACCTCGCAGCCATCTGTGAGCCGGGGGGTGATCGGGCGGCCCTGTGGGGGACAGAAGGCGCCGCGGTCGGCGGTCGCCTGATAGACCGGAGGGATGGCCCTCCCCACCGGAACGACGACCGAGCCCCGCCTCCTCCTCGACGCGAAGGCGGTGCTCGTCGAGAGCCCCGTCTGGGACGCCGACGCCGCGGAGTGGATCTGGTGCGACATCACGCCCGGCGTGCTGCACCGCACGAGCGCCGACGGGACGCGCGACCGCACGACGCAGCTGCCCGCGCCCCTCGCGAGCTTCCAGCGTCGCCGGGGCGGCGGACTGATCATGGCGCTCGGCGACCGGATCGTCACGACCGACGACGAGGGCGGAGACCTGCACGAGATCGCGCACCTGCCGCACCGGCACGACGGCATCCGCTTCAACGAGGGCAAGTGCGACCCGTTCGGCGCCTTCGTCGTCGGTGCGATGGACGTCACCGACGAGGCGCCCGACGGCCTGATGTACCGGATCGGCCCCGACGAGGCCGTGACGCGCCTCCGCGGCGGCTTCACGACCTTCAACGGGCTCGAATGGAACGACGACGGCCGCACCATGTGGTTCACCGACACCGGCGTCAAGACCATCTTCCAGGCTCAGTGGGGCCCCGAGGGCGACCTGGCCGAGGTCGTGCCGTTCACGAGCGGCGGCATGCACGACGGTCTCGTGCGTGACGAGCGGGGCGAGTTCTGGGGCGCGATCTACGGCGAGGGCGTCGTCGTCCACCTCGACCAGGACGGCGATCTCATCGACCGCATCGAGTTCCCGGCGCCGCAGCTGACCGGCATCGCCATCGGCGGTCCCGACATGTCGACGCTCCTCGTCGGCTCGGCCCGCGAGAACATGAGCGACGACGAGCTCGCCCGTGCTCCGCTGAGCGGCGGTCTCTTCACCGTCGAGCTCGACCGCCGCGGTCGCGAGAGCTTCCTGTTCGGCTGAGCTGACGGCTCGCCCGGCCGAGCGGACGGCCCACCGGCCGAAGGGGACGAGCCGTCAGGCCGAGCGGACGGCCCGTCAGGAGGCGGACGGCCCGTCAGGAGGCGGACGGCCCGTGTCGACCGGGCCGCCCGCCTGCCGGGTGCGCGACCGTCAGATGCGGCCGGCCAGCTCGACGTCGCCGGGCGTGCACTCGCGCACGACCTCGCGGGCGGCGTCCCGAGCGCCCTCGACGTTCCAGAGCAGCACGCCCTCGACGCCGTCCTCACCGAGGTAGTAGGCCACGGCGCGACCCTCGCCCTTGTCGTCGAGCACCGTCTCGAGTGAGGCGTCGAGGGTGCCGACGGCCTCATACGAGATGTCGAACACCTTCGAGTAGTAGTACGGCGTGTGGTCGTAGACCTCGTCCGAACCGGCCATGATGCGGCCGACCGCGGCGCCCTGCGACTTCGCGTTGTCGACGTGCTCCACACGGCGCCGACCGAGGATCGCGTCGGGGTAGTCCGCGACGTCGCCGGCTGCGAACACGTTCGGGTCCGAGGTCCGGAGCCCCTCGTCGACCACGACGCCGTCGTCGGTGTCGAGACCGGCCTCGGCCGCCAGCGAGTCGTCGGGCGAGATGCCCAGTCCGACCACCACGGCGTCCGCGTCGAGGGTCGACCCGTCGTCGAGCACGAGGTGCACCCCGGCGTCGTCGGCCGTGCCGCTCTCGACGCGACGACCGCGGGCCAGGTCGACCCGCGCCTCCTCGAACGCCTTCTCGAAGGTCGCCGCGATCGGAGCCGGGAAGATCGACCCGCCGAGCACGTCGTCGGGGAACACGAGGGTGACCCGCGTGTCGTTCCGCGCGAGGGCGGCGGCGATCTCGGTGCCGATGTAGCTGCCGCCGACCACGGCGACGTGGCGTCCGTCGCCCGAGAGCTCGCGCAGCCTCCGGTAGTCGGCCGCGGTGCGGAAGTACACGACGCGGTCGTCGTCGGGCAGGTCGAGCGCGGTCGGACTGCCGCCGGTGGCCAGCAGCAGACGGCCGTAGCCGACCGTGTCGCCGTCGCTCGTCGTGACGGTGCGGGCCTCGCGGTCGATCGACTCGACCATGGTGCCCAGGCGCAGCTCGGCGCCCGACGCCTCGACGGTGCCGAGGTCGTTGTCGGCGGGGGTGTAGTCGGGGTCGATCCAGAGCTTCTTCGACAGCGCGGGTCGGGTGTAGGGGGCGTCGACGTCGGCGCTGACGATCAGGATCGTCGCCTCGGGGGTGGTCTCGTGGATGGCCTTCGCGGCGGCGTCTGCGGTCATGCCGCCGCCGACGATGACGTGGTCGTAGCTCGTGCTCATGGTGTCGATCCTCTGGACGAGAGACGGCACCGCCCGGGAGGCGCGGGTAGCGCGGTCCAGGACGGTGCCGTCAGGGGGTGGTCGGGTCAGTTGGCGATGGCGCCGACGCGGTCGAGACCCTCGGCCGCGGCCGACTCGTCACGATCGCGGGTCTTGGGCGAGCGGGCGTCCTTCTCGGGGTGACGGTTCTCGGCGCCGGTCATCCACGCGAGCTGCTCGAGGCGCTCGAGGATGCCGTGCAGCACGTCGGCCGTCGTCGGGTCCTCGTCGTCGACGTCGTCGTGCACGGTGCGCATCGTCTCGGTGACGGCGTACATGCGGTCGACGATCAGGTCGACGACGGCGGTGGTCTCGACGGGCCCGGCGGGGAACTCCTCGAGGCTGGTGTTCTTCGTGACGATGGCCGAGCGGCCGTCGGGGATGAGGTAAACGGCGCGCATGCGCTCGGCGACCTCGTCGGAGAACTCGCGGGCTGCGTCGACGATCTCGTCGAGCTGCAGGTGGAGGTCGCGGAAGTTCGAGCCGAGGAGGTTCCAGTGGGCCTGCTTGCCCTGGAGGTGCAGCTCGATGAGGTCCACGAGGACCTTCTGCATGTTGTCGCGGAGTGTGTCGGATCCCTGGAACATGATGTCTCCCGTTCGTCGTGGGTTCGTTTCGGAGTCTGTGCACCGGCGGGTGCGTCGCACCGGTGGGTGCGTCGTGGACGATAGACCCCCGGGGCCGGGTCCTCTCAGATTGCGGGGGACGAGCCCGGGGGTGATGGGCGGCGTGCTCCCAGTTCTGGGGGGAGGGGCGTCGAGGGAACCGGTTCCCTGCTGCGTGCGCGGGTGATAGTTTCTCGATAGCGGACGAGTCGATACCCGTCGGCATCGGACGACATCGATGGGCCCGCGGAGTCGGGTCGGTCAGGCCTTGAGGGGGGCGCATGGTTGCGAGGACGACGGTCACGGCCGCGGAGTCGACGGAGATCGTCCGACTGCGGCGCGAGATCGAGAGCGCCTGGGGCGCCTTCGACGACATCGAGCTGATGGAGTGGGACCACCGCGTGCTGGTCGTGCGGAGCATCGTCGGGTCGCTGCCCGACGCCGCGAGCGCTGCCGCCCGGGCCGGGCACGGCGACTTCGCGCTGCAGCTGCTGCACGACGCCGCGCTCTTCCCGCCGCCGTGGGCGAGCATCTGCAGCAAATGGGACGCCGCCCTGGCCATGTCGGTCGAGATCGTCGAAAGCCTCGCCTGCTCCGAGAGCGAACTGCTCGGCCAGCTCTGAGGCACGGACCCACCGCCGCGCCTAGCCTGAGGTCATGACGAACGCCCCCTCCCGCGAACGGCCGGGGCGACGCCGGGTCGGTCTCCGCCGGTTCGTCCGGTGCCTCGTGCTCGACTACGCCTTCGTCTGGCGGGTCCATCTCGACCCGCCGTCGAAGCGATCCGTCCCCCGGGCCTACCGCGAGGGCGATCGCGCCCCCGTGCTGCTGCTGCCGGGCGTCTACGAGACGTGGCGGTTCCTCCGGCCGATCGCCGATCGGCTGAACGCCCTGGGGCATCCGGTGGTGGTCGTGCCGGGGATGCGCCACAACCGGCGCCCGATCGCGACGACCGCCGAGGCGGCCCAGGCGGTGCTCGATGCGCACGACCTCCGCGACGTCATCGTGCTCGGACACAGCAAGGGCGGTCTCATCGGCAAGACCATGATGGTCTCGACCGACGTCGACCGGCGCATCGCCCGCATGGTGACGGTCAACAGCCCGTTCTCGGGCACGCGGTGGTCGACGGTGCTGCCGAACCCGGCGCTGCGGGCGTTCTCGCCGCGCGACGCGGCCCTCCTCCGCCTGGCCGACCAGGTCGACGCGAACGCGCGGATCACCTCGATGGCGTCGCGGTTCGACGCGCACGTCACCGAGGGCAGCGTGCTGCCCGGTGCGACCAATCTCGAGTTCCCGGTCGACGGGCACTTCCGTCCGCTCGGGAACGCGCGCTGCCAGGCGCTCCTCATCCGAGCTGTGCAGGGCGGGCCCGGAGGAGGCGCGGGGCCGGTCAGCCGATGATCTCCTCGCGCACACGGCGGAGGTCCTCGAGCAGCGACCCGACCAGCACCCAGTTGTCGGGGTCGGGGCGGAGCACCTGCACCGGCGAGGTCAGCGCCGGGGTGTCGTCGGGCGACGGCGTCGACGAGGCGGGCCGGCCCGTGTCGGCCGGGCGCGCCTCCTCGGTGGTCCGGGCCAGGAGGCGGACGTCGTGCGCCGCACGACGGAGGTCCTCGGCGATGCTCTGCACCACGGGGTCGTCCGCCAGCCCCGGGTCGTAGTTGTCGTGCACCGAGCGGACCATGCCGACCACGCGGTTCACCAGCACGGTCAGGCGGTCGAGCAGCGCCCCGTCGGCCTCGAGCACCGAGCGGTTGCGGCTGGCCCGGGGGTTCAGCTGCAGACTCTCGACACCGGCCGTGACCGCCGAGGAGGCGCGGGCCTGGGCTGCGCGCAGCGCACGGGCGTCGTCGAGTCCCGCCCGCAGCCGCGCCGCGTCGACCGGCTCGGAGAGCACGGCGGCGGTCTCGTCGAGCACCGACGCGATGTCGCGGGCGAGACGGCCCACCGCGAGATGCGCGGGCGCGAGCAGCACCGGCGGCACGATCAGGGCGTTCACCGCGAGGGCGATCGCCGCGCCGATGATCGTCTCGAGCACCCGGTCGAGCGCGTAGTCGGGGGTCTGCGCGCCGATGGCGAGCACGAGCATGGCCGAGATCGGCACCTGGTTCGCCGAGCTCGGCGTGAGCCGGAACGCCCACGCGACCAGCAGGCTGACGACGACGATCACGAGCACGATCCAGGTCGCGTCGCCGAAGACGAGACCGGCGGCGAAGGCGATCAGCACCCCCGCGATGACGCCCACGCTCCGTTCGAGACCGCGGACGAACGACTGGTTGACGCTCGGCAGCACCACGAGCAGCGCGGCGATGGCGGCGAAGATCGGCAGCGGCTGCTGCAGCAGGGCCACCGAGGCGAACCAGGCGGCGATGACCGCCGCCGAGGTCTTGACGACCTGCAGCAGGGGCGTCCGCTTCGACTGGCGGATGCGCGACGCCACTCCCATGCGCGGCAACCCCCTCGGCAGGGGTCTCACGCGACGGGACGGCACGGGCCCAGACTACCGATCGCCGTGAGCGGTCCATCACGATTCGGTCACCCCGCGGCCCTGCGCGCACGGTGCCCGTCGCGCGGGCTGGTTCACTGACGGGGTGTGGCCCAACTCGGCTGAGATCCTCCCTGCAGCGTTCGCGAACTCCGGTGTGACCGTCGTCTCGTTCCGACCGCACTCCGTCGAGCCCTCCGGCGCCGGGTTCCTCTACGGCTACGAGGTCGACACCGTCGACGCCCTCGGTGCGACGGCCACCGTGCTGACCTTCATCGACACCGACGCACGCGCCGCCGACGGCTCGTCGGTGATCGCCACCGACCCCGGCACCGGGCGGCCCCTCGCCGTCTGGGCCTACCCGGCCGACCCGATGCTGCCCGCGCTCGCCGGCGTCACGTTCCCCGACCGCGTGGTCGAGTCGCTCGCCGCCCTCGACATCGTCGTGACGTCGCCGACGCTGACGGTCGCGGCCTACCGACCGGGCAAGCGCGCCGTCATCCGGCTCGACTCCGCCGAGACGACGCTGTTCCTCAAGGTGATCCGCCCCGATCGCGTGGCCCCGATCGTCGACCTGCACACGGCGTTCCGCAGCAGCGGCGTCCCGGTGCCGGCCGTGCTCGCGTCACGCGCCGACGGGCTGCTCGTGCTCGAGCGGGTGCCCGGCGAGCCGGCGGGGCGGCACGTGCTCGCCCTCGCCGACGACCCGCGCTTCGTCGACCAGCTCGTCGAGATCGGGCGCCTGACGGCGACCGTGCCGGTGGTGGCGCCCGCGCAGTCCGACGCGCTCGACCACGGCGGGTGGCACCGCGCCACGCTGCTCGGGCAGCTGCCGCGGCGGGCGGCCGAGATCGACGCGGTCTACGCCGAGATCGACCGGCGCCGCGCCAGCTGGGTCGGCGACCCGCTGACCGTCATCCACGGCGACCTCCATCTCGAGCAGCTCTTCGTCGACCCGGCCGAGCCGTGGCGCGTCACCGGCGTGCTCGACATCGACACGGCGGGGGTGGGTCACCCGGCCCGCGACGCGGCGGCCCTCGTCGCGCATCTCGTCGTCACCGGCCAGTGGCACCGCGGCAACGGCGACGAACCCGAGGCGCGCGCCTGCGAGCGCCTGGCCGACGAGGTCGCCCGTGTCTGGAGCGACCGCGTGCCGCAGTGGGCCGAGCGCCTGGCGCCGGCCGTCGCCTCGCAGCTGCTCGCCCACGCCGGCGGACAGGCGACCCTCGGAACCGAGACCGGTCGCCGCAAGGCCGTGCAGCTGATCGCCGCCGCCGTCGGCGCTCTGCGGCTGCCGGTCGGCCAGTCGGACGCCGGCGATTGACCGTCGCGACACACGAGGAGGCGCGGGTGGCGTCGGTCGCCCGCGTGCGCGTAAACTGACCGCAGCATCACCGCCCGCGTCGTCGACCGACCCGGCCCGCCACGAGGCCCCGCCCTCGTCCGGTCCGCTCGTGCCCGTCGGTCCCGTCGGGGCGTGGTGACCCGTCTCTCTACGGACACCACAGCTGCATCCACGTCCAGCCCCACCGCGGGCACGGTCGCGCGCATCGGGCGCCGACCTGCTCGCACCGTCGTCGCCACGACGACACAGCACCGTCGACGCCCGCGTCGACCACGAGGAGGAGCCTTGGCTCGACCAGGCCAACGTCAATCGGGCGGAACACGCACCGCCACCCGTTCGAACCGTCGCCGCGAGGTCGACAACGACGGGCTGATCCCCGTCCTGGCCCGCGCCGTGCGCGAGGTCGAGGCCGCGGCCCAGCGGGGCCAGGTGAAGCCCTCGTCGCGCACCAAGTTCCAGGTCGTCGCGCTGCTCATGCGAGAGGAGCGCGCGCGTGTCAAGGTCGACAAGGCGATCAGCGACTCCGAGCGCGCCGAGCAGATGAAGCGCCTCGACGGCGTCGCGCAGATCCTCGCCAAGACCGCGGCCCGCGACACGTCGCTGATCGCGCTCCTCGCCGAGGAGGCCGTCGTCTCCGAGGCCGCGAAGGCGCTGAAGCGCGACCTGCAGATGTCGGCCGGTCTCGAGCTCGCGCCCGAAGAGCTCGTCATCGTCACCGAGAAGGCCCCGGCCCCCGTCGCCTCCGAGCGTCAGGTCGTTCCGCAGTCGGTCATCTCGCGTCAGCTGGCCAACCCGTTCCTGCCGCCCGACTTCTCGCTGGCCGAGGTGGCCCGCGAGGCGCACCCCGTGCGACTCGCCAACTGGGAGCTCTTCGGCCCCCTCTTCAAGTCGTTCGAGTACGGCGCCGGCGGCGGGCCCGCCTGCATGCCGCTGCCCGACCCCACCACCGTCGACGCCCCGGCCGGCGCCACGCTGATGCAGCACCAGGCGCAGCTCGTCGAGTCGGCCCGACAGGGTCACCGCACCTACCTGCTCGCCGACGAGCCGGGTCTCGGCAAGACCGCCCAGGCCCTCCTCGCCGCCCAGGCGGCGGACGCCTATCCGCTGCTGGTCGTCGTCCCCAACGTCGTGAAGACGAACTGGGCCCGTGAGGTCCAGCTGTGGACCCCGACGCGCAGCGCCACCGTCATCCACGGCGACGGCGAGAACCTCGACGCGTTCGCCGACGTCGTCATCGTCAACTACGAGGTGCTCGACCGCCACGTCGGCTGGCTCGGCGAGCTCGGCTTCAAGGGCATGATCGTCGACGAGGCCCACTTCATCAAGAACAAGGAGTCGCAGCGGTCCCGCCACGTGATGCAGCTGTCGCAGCGCATCCGTCAGCGCACGGCCCACCCGCTGCTGATGGCCCTCACCGGCACGCCGCTGATCAACGACATCGAAGACTTCAGAGCCATCTGGGAGTTCCTCGGCTGGATCGGCGAGAAGAAGCCGAACGCCGAGCTGCTCGAACGCCTCGAAGACGCCGGTCTCACCCCGGCCGACCCCGGCTTCTTCTCGTCGGCCCGCGAGATCGTCATCGACATGGGCATCGTCCGCCGCCGCAAGGTCGACGTCGCCGCCGACATCCCGGCCCGCCGCGTCGCCGACCTGCCCGTCGAGCTCGACGACGAGGTCGGCCGCTCGATCCGCGAGGCGGAGCGCGAGCTGGCCCGCCGCCTCGTCGAGCGGTACCGGTCCGCCCTGTCGACCCGCACCTCCGGCGTCCGCGTCGACGGCGTCGACCACGACCTCGTCCGCCAGGTCGCCCGATGGGAGCTCGAAGACAGCCGCTCGTCGTCGTCGGGCGAGAACGTCTTCAGCATGGTGCGCCGCATCGGGCAGGCGAAGGCCGGGCTCGCCGCCGACTACACCGCGCAGCTGGCACGGAACGTCGGCAAGGTCGTCTTCTTCGCCAAGCACATCGACGTCATGGACACCGCCGAGGCGACCTTCGCCAAGCGCGGGATCAAGTACGCGTCGATCCGCGGCGACCAGACGCCGGCGGTGCGCCAGCGCCAGATCGACGCCTTCGTGAACGACCCCGAGGTCGCCGTCGTGGTCTGCTCGCTGACCGCGGCCGGCGTCGGGCTCAACCTGCAGGTCGCCTCGAACGTCGTGCTCGCCGAGCTGTCGTGGACGGACGCCGAGCAGACGCAGGCCATCGACCGCGTGCACCGCATCGGCCAAGAGGAGCCGGTCACCGCGTGGCGCGTCATCGCCGCCCAGACGATCGACACCAAGATCGCGGAGCTGATCGACAGCAAGGCGGGGCTCGCCGCCCGGGCACTCGACGGCGACGACAGCGAGCTCGCGGCGTCGACCGACGTGCAGCTCGACGCCCTGATCGCGCTGCTGACCGAGGCCCTCGGCGGCTGACGCGCGGCGCGACCGGCAGCGAGCCGGCCGCTGTCCCCTGCGCGCAGTGCGGGGGTCGCCTCCCAGAGAGCGCGGGTTCAGTGGATCCTGAACCCGCACTCGACCCCTAGGAGCACACCATGCCCGAGATCCAGGGCTACGCCCACGTCGCCATCACCGTGTCCGACCTCGACGCGAGCCTGCCGTTCTACGAGAAGCTGCTCGGCGCCGAGCCCGTCGGCCGCATCCAGCTCGACGGCCTCGACCGCCACCTGTTCCCGGTGGGCAACGGGCAGATCCTCGGCGTGACCGCCTACACGCACGGGTCTGCCGACGTGTCGAACCCGACCACCCCCGGGCTCGACCACATCGGTCTCGCCGTCGCCGACCGCGACGGCGTCGTCGCCTGGCAGGAGCAGGCCACGGCGGCCGGCATCGAGTCCGACCTGCAGGACGCCGACTTCGGTCACGCCCTCATGGTGAAGGACCCGGACGGCAACCAGATCGAGTTCTTCGCCCCGCGCGCGCAGAGCTGATCCGCAGGGCCCGCACCGCGCCTCCTCGGCTCCGGTCGGGTCCGCCCGCCGAACGACGGACGGCTGCCACGCATCGATGCGAGGCAGCCGTCGGTTCGTCGGGATGGCGAAGGAGGCGCGGTTACAGTCCGAGCTTCGCCTGCACGTCGGCGAGCGACGGGTTCGTGGCCGTCGAGCCGTCGGGGTAGATGATCGTCGGCACGGTCTGGTTGCCGTCGTTGACGCTCTGGACGATCTCGGCGGTGCCGGGGACCTCCTCGATGTTCACCTCGGTGTAGGCGATGCCCTGCTTGCCGAGCTGCTGCTTGAGGCGGGCGCAGTAGCCGCACCACGAGGTGCTGAACATCGTGATCGATCCGGCGGCGGGGACGTAGGCGGTGGCGGTGTCACTCATGACCCGAGCCTAAGCCTGGTCGGCGGTGAGCGGCGGGGGAGTTGGCTGGGAGCCGCATCAGGCACACCACGAGGAGGAACCCCATGGCCGACACGGTCGCCGATCAGATCATCGCCCAGCTCGTCTCCGCCGGGGTCCGGCGCATCTACGGCATCGTCGGTGACAGCCTCAACCCGATCGTCGACGCCGTCCGGCGGACCGGGGGGTCGGCGAAGGGCGGCATCGACTGGGTGCACGTCCGCAACGAGGAGGCCGCCGCGTTCATGGCCTCCGGCGACGCGCAGATGAGCGGCGAGCTGGCCGTCTGCGCGGGGTCGTGCGGCCCCGGCAACCTGCACCTGATCAACGGCCTCTACGACGCCCATCGCAGTCGGGCGAAGGTCCTGGCGATCGCGAGTCACATCCCGAGCACGATGATCGGCTCGGGGTACTTCCAGGAGACCCACCCCGACCGGCTCTTCGTCGAGTGCTCGGGCTACAGCGAGATGATCTCGACGGCGCCGCAGTCGCCCGGCGTCGTCGCGTCGGCGATCCGCCACACCCTGGCGGGCGAGGGAGTCAGCGTCATCACGCTGCCCGGCGACATCGCCGAGCTGGACGCCGCCGGTCGCGTGCCCGCCCCCGTGACCGTCGGGGCCGCCGAGCTCGTCCCCGCCGCTGCGGACGTCGAGGCTCTGGCGGATGCCATCAACCGGGCGAAGACGGTGGCGCTGTTCGTCGGCGAGGGCGGTCGGGGCTCGCACGACGAGATCGTCGAGCTCGCCGACCTGATCGGCGCGCCGATCGGGCACAGTCTGCGCGGCAAGGACGTCATCCAGTACGACAACCCGTTCGACGTCGGCATGACCGGGCTGCTCGGCTACGGGGCGGCCCACGCGGGCATCCACGACGCCGACCTGCTCGTGCTGCTCGGCACGGACTTCCCGTACCCGCAGTTCCTGCCGGACGGCGAGAAGGTGACGATCGCGCAGGTCGACGTCAAGGCCGAGGTGATCGGTCGTCGGGCCGACGTGCACGTGCCCGTCCACGGGGCGATCGCGCCGACCCTCCGTGCGCTGATGCCCCTCGTCCGCCGCAAGAGGAACCGGAGGTTCCTCGAGAAGACCCTCAAGAAGCACGACCGGCTGATGTCGGGCGTCGTCGGCGCCTACACGAAGGACGTCGAGGGGATGCGGCCGATCCACCCCGAGTACGCGGCCTCGCTGCTCGACGAGGTCGCGGCCGACGACGCGATCTTCACCGCGGACACCGGCATGGGCAACGTCTGGGCCGCCCGGTACATCACTCCGACGCCCGAGCGACGCATCTTCGGCTCGTACCTGCACGGGTCGATGGCGAACGCGCTGCCGCATGCGCTCGGAGCGCAGATGGCGTTCCCGGAGCGGCAGGTGGTGTCGATCTCGGGCGACGGCGGGCTGTCGATGCTGATGGGCGAGCTGGTCACGGCGCAGATGTACCGGCTGCCGGTGAAGATCGTCGTGTTCAACAACAGCACGCTGGGGCTCGTCAAGCTCGAGATGCTCGTCGACGGGCTGCCCGACTTCGGCGTCGACGTGCCGTACACCGACTACGCGGCCGTCGCGAGGGCGATCGGCATCCACGCGGTGCACGTCGACGACCCGCGCGATCTCCGCACGGCGTTGGAGGCGGCGTTCGAGCACGACGGACCCGCCCTCGTCGACATCGCCACCGACCCGAAGGCGCTGTCTCTGCCGCCGACGATCAGCGGCTCTCAGGTCAAGGGGTTCTCGCTCGCCCTGTCGAAGATCGTCATGAACGGCGGCGCGGGGGAGGCCGTGGCGATGGCCCGGTCGAACCTGCGGAACATCCCCCGGCCGTAGGCGCCGCGCCGCGCCGCGCGCCGCGGAGCGTCGAGGTGACTCGAAACGACCCCTCCGGGGCGTCGAGGCGCCGTTTCGAGTCACCTCGTTTCGGGGGCGGTGGCCCGAGCGCATCGAGGTGGCTCGAACGGGCGCTCTGGCGAGCCCAGGCGCCGCGCCGCCCCGCGCCCCGCGTCCGCCCCCCATCGATGTGACTCGAAACGGCCCTTTCGGGACTCAAAGGCGCCTCTTCGCGTCACTTCGTTGCAGGGGCCGCGGCCCCCTGTGCATCGAGGTGACTCGAAGGGCCCCTTCGGGTGAGCCGAGGCGCCGCTTCGCGTCACTTCGTCGAGTGCGTCAGGAGGCGCGGTGCCGGTCCTCGAAGGCCGGCACCGCGCCTCCTCGGCTCGGCCCGGCAGGCCCGGCAGACGCGACCGTCAGCCGGCGGCGGGCGTGCTCCGCGCGGCCAGGCGGGCGACCGCGGTCAGCGGGATGCTGATCCAGTCGGGCCGGTTGCGGCTCTCGTAGATCGCCTCGTACACGGCCTTGTCGATCTCGAAGGCGTCGAGCAGTGCGCGGGCCGCGCGGATGTCGACACCCGACGATGCGATGTAGCCGTCGACGAAGGCCTTGCGGGCGTCGTGGGCCCACTCGCGGGCGTCGACCGGCGTCGACTCGTGGGCGAGCGACCCGGCGACGTAGTCGAACGAGCGCAGCATCCCGGCGATGTCGCGGATCGGCAGGTCGGGGCGCGAGCGCTCGGGCATGGGGCGCAGCGGCTCGCCCTCGAAGTCGATCAGCATCCAGCCGCGCTCGGGCGACAGCAGCGCCTGTCCGAGGTGCAGGTCGCCGTGGATGCGCTGCAGGTCCGGCCAGGCGAGATGACCGGCCGCGTCGTAGACGCGCGAGATGGCGGCTTCGTGCTCGGCGATCTCGGGCACCTCGCGGGCCGCCGTGGCGATGCGCCGGCGCATGCTGACGAGGGCGCCGTCGATCTCGTCGGGCCCCGCCGCGACGCTGCCGAGCTCGACGGCGAGGGTGGCGTGCATCTCGGCGACGGCCACGCCGAGGTCGTGCGCCTCGGCGGTGAAGTCGGTTCCGGCCGCCGCGGCCGCGAGGGCCACGCGCCAGGCGTCGTCGAGCCCGGGCAGGAACTCCTGCGAGAACGCGAGGTGCCCGGTGGCGGTCCCGCCGTCGCGGCCCGGGTCGGTCCAGGTGGCGCGCAGCGAGCCGAACGACGACGGCACGTGCGTCGAGCCGCCGCGGGTCAGCGACGCCTGGGTGGTGACGTCGGGGTTGTCACCGTGGTGCAGCACGCGGAAGACCTTGGCGATCACGTGCTCGACCGGCCCGCCCTCGACGTCGTAGATGATCGAGGTGTTCGACTGCTCGCCCGAGAGCACGCGCGAGCGCCGCACCGTGCCGGGGTCGACGATGCGGGTGCCCTCGACGGAGACGTCGGCGCCGTCGATGCGCGCCTCGTCCGTCATCGTGCGGAGCAGCTCGCGGGCGTAGGCGGGGTCGTGCGGCCCGTCGTAGAGGTAGCGGCCGTCGGCCGAGCCGATGAAGGCCGCGTCGCCGCCGGGAAGCGGGGCGTCGCGGCTCACCAGCGGCACCTGGTACAGCACGGGGGTGTCGCCGGCCTCGTCGATGATCAGCAGAGTCAGGGCGAGCGCGTCGCCGAGATCGGACTCGTACGACCCGATGACCCGCAACGCGGGCGTCCGCCCCTTCGTCGCGTACCAGCGCTGTCGCGCCATCCATCCGGCCAGACTCGGTGCCACGTCGCTCATGCGACGACCCTACGCCCGCCCGGCCGAGGAGGCGCGGCGCGAGCCCCGAGGAGGCGCGCGCGGCTCGACGCCGTCGCCGCGCCTCCCTCACGGGGCGGGCCGCTCGCCCCGCACCCGGCGACCGGCTACAACTGGAGGCATGAGCCGCACCGAGCAGACCGAGATCGAGCGCAAGTACGACGTCGACCAGACGGCCGTCGTCCCCGACCTGGGCGGGGTCGCCGGGGGAGGGCTCGTCGTCGGGCGCACCGAGCCGCGACCCGCCGTCGAGCTGGTGGCGACCTACTGGGACACCGACGACCACGCGCTCGTCGCCGCCCGGACGACCCTGAGGAGGCGAGAGGGCGGAGGCGACGAGGGCTGGCACCTCAAGCTGCCGCCGCAGGCCGGCACGACGGGCCGTCGTGAGGTGCACTGGCCGCTCGGATCCGCCGACGAGCCGGTGCCCGCTGACCTGCTGGCACTCGTCGCCGGCGTGCTCGACGGGCGCTCGGTGCGCCCCGTGCTCCGGCTGGCGACGAACCGCTCGGTGCTGATGCTGCTGGCAGACGACGACTCGGCCCTCGCCGAGGTCGCCGACGATGTGGTCACCGCGACGCGACTCGCGTCGGGCGCCGAGCGTCGCTGGCGCGAGTGGGAGGTCGAGCTCGCGCCGGGTGTCGACGGCGAGCCGGGCGAGGGTCTGCTCGACGCGGTCGAGCAGCGTGTCCTCGCCGCCGGGGCCGTCGTCTCGTCGTCGCGGTCGAAGCTGGCGAGGGGCCTCGGGGCCGAGGGCTGACCTGCCGACGGCCGCCCGCCCGGCCGACCCGCGCCTCCTCGGAGTCCGCGGGTCGGGCCGGCCCGCTCGGGTCGGCCGCCTAGGCGCGACCGAGCACGTCGAGGATCCACGCGATCTCGACGGCGCGCTCGCGCCACGACTCGTAGCGCCCGCTCACGCCACCGTGCCCGGCCGACATCTCGGTCTTCAGCAGCACGGGCGCGCCGACGTCGCGCAGCCGGGCGACCCACTTGGCGGGTTCGACGTAGAGCACGCGGGTGTCGTTGAGCGAGGTCACGGCGAGGATGCGCGGGTAGGCGACGCCCTCGCGCACGTTCTCGTAGGGGCTGTAGCCGCGCATGTACTCGTAGACCTCGGCGTCGTGCAGCGGGTCGCCCCATTCGTCCCACTCGATCACCGTGAGGGGCAGATCGGGGTCGAGGATGCTCGTGAGCGCGTCGACGAAGGGCACGGCGGCGACGATCCCCGCGAAGCGGTCGGGCGCGAGGTTGGCGACCGCGCCCATCAGCAGGCCGCCCGCGCTGCCGCCCTCAGCGACGAGCAGCTCGGGCGTGGTGCGGCCCTCGGCGATGAGGTGGTCGGCGACGTCCACGAAGTCGGTGAACGAGTTCTTCTTCGTCAGCGTCTTGCCCCCTTCGTACCAGGCGCGACCCAGCTCGCCGCCGCCGCGCACGTGCGCCACGGCGAAGACGACGCCACGGTCGAGCAGCGACAGACGGGCGACGCTGAAGCCGGGGTCGATGCTGTGCTCGTACGAGCCGTAGCCGTAGAGGTGGACGGGCGAGGGGCCCGAGGTCGGCACGGCGTCGCGGCGCCAGACCAGCGACACGGGCACGCGCGTGCCGTCGGCCGCGGTGGCCCATTCGCGCGACTGCTCGTAGTCGGCGGGGTCGTAGCCGCCGAGCACGTTCTGCCGCTTGAGCAGGCGACGCTCGCCGGTGCGCACGTCGAGGTCGTACACGGTCGACGGGGTGACGAACGAGGTGTAGCCGAATCGGACGGTGGGCTGGGCGAACTCGGGGTTGCCGCCGACGCCCGCGGCGAAGAGCGGCTCGTCGAACGCGACCTCGGTCACGTCGCCGTAGCCGTCGGCGTCGAGCGGGACGACCGCGAAGCGGGGCAGCGCGTCGCGACGGTACTCGACGACCAGGTGGCCGGCGAACGCGTCGACCGATTCGAGCCGGACGGAGGCGCGGTGCGGCATGATCACGCGGCGGTCGGTGGTCGAGGTGGGGTCGTCGGCCGGCACGTCGACCAGCTCGAAGTTCTCGGCGTCGTCGTTGTGGACGACGAGGAGGCGGTCGCTGCCCGCGACGATCGCGTGCTCGACCTCGTACTCGACGCCCTCGCGGCGCGGCCACACGACGCGGAACTCGCCCGTCGGGTCGCTCGAGTCGAGCAGCCAGGTCTCGCTGGTGATCTTGGAGCCGATGTCGATCACGAGGTACTGGCGGCTGCGGGTCAGGCCCACGCCGATCCAGTAGCGGTCGTCGGGCTCGGTGAAGACGGTGACGTCGTCGGCCGCCCGGCCGACCTCGTGACGCCAGATGGTGTCGGGGCGCCACGACTCGTCGACCGTGGGGTAGAAGACGTAGCGACCGGTGGCGTCGAAGAGGGCGCCCGGGGCGGTGTCGGGGATCTCGTCGTCCAGGTCGGAGCCGGACTCGAGGTCGCGGATCCGCAGGGTGTAGCGCTCGTCGCCCTCGGTGTCGACCGCGTAGGCCAGCAGTCGGCCGTCGGGGGAGACGTCGAAGCTGCCGAGCGAGAAGAAGTCGTGTCCGTCGGCCTCGACGTTGCCGTCGAGGAGGACCTGCTCGCCCTCGGCGGGGCGGTCGGCGCCGAAGACCGGGGGAGTCCAGTCGTCGGGGCCCGCGATGGGCGCCCGGCAGTGGATGCCGTACTGCGAGCCCTCGGCCGTCCGCGAGTAGTACCACCACGAGCCCTCACGGACGGGGACGCCGAGGTCCGTCTCTTGGACGCGGCTCCTGATCTCGTCGAACACGGTCTCGCGGAGACCCGCGAGATGCGCGGTCTCGGCGGTCGTGTGGGCGTTCTCGGCCTCGAGATGCGCGAGGACCTCCGGGTCCTCCTTCGCCCTCAGCCATTCGTAGTCGTCGACGAAGTCGTGGCCGTGGTGGCTGCGAGTGACGGGTCTCTTCGGAGCGCGGGGCGCGGGGACGGAAGCCATCCGCCAACCCTACTGAAGGCCGCGGTGGGCGCTCAGTGCGAAGCGGCGTCGATCCGGCCCATCAGCGACCACACGGCGCGCGACAGCTCGGGGTGCCAGAGCGCGACCGTCCGGAGGAACCTCAGCTCGTCGGTCGTGCCCAGCCCGCCCGCGACGGGCACCCCGTCGACGCCTCGCGCCGCGGCGCGGATCGAGATGACGACCTGCTCGTCGACGGTGGGCAGACCGGGGATGACGTCCCACGGGTCCTCGCCGTTGCGGCACCGGAGCTCGATCAGGGCCGCGAGCTCGTCGTGCGCCTCGGCCCGCAGCACCTCGAGGCTGCGACCGGCCCCACGGAACTCGGGCACGCCCCCTCGGGGCGCGTCGGGTGTCTCGGGCATGCGGACGAGCCTACGCGCGAGCGCCTCGACGGTCGCGGGGCCGCTAGCCTCGGCGCATGGTCTACCGAGTGTGCGTCGCCTACCTCCTCCGCAGGGTCGAGGGGCGGACGGAGGTGCTGCTCGGTCGCAAGAAGCGCGGTCTCGGCACGGGGCGGTACGTCGGTCTCGGCGGCAAGCTCGAGGCGGGGGAGTCGGCGCTCGACGCGATCGTCCGCGAGATCGCGGAGGAGGCGGGCGTGGTCGTGCAGCCGGGCGACCTCGACCGCCGCGGGGATCTGCTCTATCTGTTCCCGCACCGCGAGTCGTGGAGCCAGCGCTCGACGGTGTTCGTCACGACGCGCTGGTCGGGCGAGCCCGTCGAGAGCGACGAGCTCGCCCCCGCCTGGTTCGCGCTCGACGATCTGCCGCTCGACGAGATGTGGAGCGACGCGCGCGCGTGGCTCCCGGCCGTGCTCGCCGGCGGCGCCGTCTCGCACGAGTTCACCTTCGGCGAGGACCTCGCGAGCGTCGCCTCCGATCGGCCTCTGCCCGACGGCATGCCGCCCGTCGGCGCTCCGTCCGCCTGATCGGCCGGGGTCAGCGCTCGCCGCGGTGCGACCGGGAGCCGCTCGAGCGGACGAAGAAGTCGACCACGCCGACCAGCACGGCCAGCACGACCGCGCCCCACGCGTAGCCCACGAAGAGACCGGCGACGTCACGGCCGCCCGGTGCGAGCGTGACGCTCAGGACGTAGAGGGCGGCGGCGGCGACCAGCAGGACGACGACGACCGCGACGAGCAGGCGGTGCAGGGCGGATCGGTTCACGACCGGTCAGCCTACCGGCGGGGTCTCGTCGGGATCGGCCGCGTGTCGAGGGTGTCGTCTTCGAGGCCGCCGGGCGAACCGAGGAACATGTCGCCCGATGTGCCGTCGTCCAGGTCGCCGCGCTCGTCGATGTCGACGGTGTTGATCGTGCCGGTGTCGGTCGAGACGAGCCCGTGGCGTCGCAGCACCTCGTCGCGCTCGGCGACCAGGAAGTCGCGGTTCGCGTTCTGGGCGTCCGCGAACATGGTCGTGCGACCCGTCACGATGCGGCGGATCCGACGTCGCTCCCACCACTTCTTGCCGGTGACCATCAGCACGACCCCCGCGACCGCGTAGGCCAGCATCATCGTGAGTCCGCGACCGTAGCCGGGGCCGACGTCGTAGAGGGCCCGCTTCAGCATCTCGGTGATGCCGCTGCCCACCACGACGTTGTTCAGCCAGGCGAACGGCTGGGGCATGAACCACGACGGGTAGGCCCCGCCCGAGGCCGGCATCGACAGGAAGACGAAGACGATCATCGCGGGCAGGGCGACGAACCGACCGACGAAGTAGCTGATGCCGTTGACAGCGAGGCCGATCGCGATGATCCATCCCCAGCCCAGCAGGAAGAGCTCGAGGAAGTGACCCTGCACGGCGCCGACCACCGGCCCGGCCAGGACGTTCGTGATCAGCGAGATGACCGCCCCGCCGACGACGATCACGGTCGTGCGGGTGCGGTGACGCAGCGGCGCGCCCATCAGCCCGATGAACATGGCGACCATGTACCCGCCGATGCACCAGGCGAGCATCAGGTAGAGCGAGACCGTGCCGTACTCGTCGTAGGCGGGCAGCGGGGCGAGGTCGGTCACCGCGGGCGCCGCTGCCCCCTCCGCCTCGATCACCGGCGTCAGCATGGCCGGGATCAGGGCCGCGACCTGGTACTGGTGCGCGCTCGCCGTGTAGAGGGCGTCGTCGCCCGGGTCGTAGGCGACCGCCACGCGACCGCTCGTGACGGCCGACCGCGCCTCCGCCACGTCGTCGTACGAGCGCAGCTCGATCGCGCCGGGCAGCCGCTCGTCGAGGGTCGTCTGCAGCTCGGACGACGAGCCGACGATCGCCACCGGCACGTCGTGCGGATGCGGCGCATGGAACGCCGCGATGTAGCAGAGGCAGAAGCCGACGATGAAGAACAGCGGCAGCCAGAGCTGCAGCCCGATCAGCTGCAGCGACGGGTGGAGGGTCGAGTACCACCGACGGAAGCGGCCGGGCCCGGTCCGACCGGCTCGATCCGCGCCGCCCGCGCCGTCGTCCGCCGCGCCTCCCGCCGATCCGCCCGTCGTCGATCCCGCCGTCGTGTCCGTCACTGCCGCCTGCTCTCGCCTCGTCCGCCGTCCTCCAGGGTACGCCGCGGTCTCCGCCCGTCGACCCCCTCAGGACCTCGTGCTGGCGAGCGCCGAGGTGTCCATGGCGAGCTCCTCCGCGTCGAGCCCGAGCAGCACCCGCCGCATGACCTCCTCGTCGAGGTTGCCCGCGTCGCGTTCGCGGAGCACGACCTCGCGACGCTTGGCCAGCAGCTCCCGACGGATGGTGCCGATCGCGTGCGGTGCCTCGCGCCTCCTGCGGGCCTGGTCGTCCGTCGGGCCGTTCGCCTCGCGTTCGTCGGCGTCGTCGACCGCGGTGCGCTGCAGGGCCTCGTTCTGACGCAGCAGACGCGTGGTGGTCGAGCGGACGGCGCGGTCGGTGAGCTCCGCGCCCCAGCGCTCCTCCCACACGGGTCGGCGGCGTTCGACGTACGCCATCGTCTCCTCCGTGCTGGTCGCGAAGATCTCGAGCTCGGCGGCGAGGTCGCGGTCGCGCTGGGTCTCGTCGCGGACCCCGAGGGCGCGGATCACGACGGGCAGGGTCAGCCCCTGGATCAGCAGGGTCCCCACGGTCACGATGAACGCGATCAGGAACATCGTGTCGCGGGCCGGCACCGCGATGCTCGACTGGGTGACGGCGGGGATCGACACGGCCGCGGCCAGCGTCACGACGCCGCGCATGCCCGTCCACGAGATGACCGTGAGCTGCCGCCAGTCCATGCGAGGCTGCGGCCGGTAGCGGACCGCGCGGAGAGCGGGCGCAGCCCGGGCCCTCCGCAGCGCGGGCACCCTGCGGAGCCTCCGCAGCAGAGGCGACAGGAACACGTAGCGGGCGGCGCGCGCGGCGTAGTGGCTGCCGAAGACGAACACGGGGCGGACGAGCACGACGACCGCGAGCACGGCGAGCGCCACCCCGACGCTCTGCCCGAGACCCCTTTCGCTGTCGGCCACGTCGAGCACCACGGCCCGCAGCTGCAGCCCGATGAGGGCGAAGACGAAGCCCTCGAGGACGACGTCCGCCGCCGACCAGAACGGGCGCTCCTGCAGTCGGGTCGCGTAGCCCGTCCGTGGCGAGTTGAAGCCGACGTAGAGCCCGGCGGCGACGACGCCGAGCACGCCCGACCCGCCGAGCTCCTCCGCCGTGATGTAGGCGACGAACGGCAGCAGCAGTCCGATGACGTTCTCGATGACCGGGTCGTCGATGCGCATCCGCACCCGGTGCGCGACGAAGCCGAGCACGAGACCGACGGCCACCCCGACCCCGATCGCCAGCGCGAAGATGCCGAGGTCGTCCCACACCGTGAGGCTGGCCCCGCCGACGATGGCGAGGAACACCTTCACGAGCGTCAGCGACGCGGCGTCGTTGATGAGGCTCTCGCCCGACAGCACGGTCATCACCTTGCGGGGCAGACCGAGCCTCCGCCCGATGGCGGCGGCCGACACCGCGTCAGGAGGCGCGACCACGGCCCCGACGAGCAGTGCGGCCGGCAGGGTCATGTCGGGGATCATCAGGTAGGCCACGCCGCCCACGGCGAAGGCGGTGACGACGACGGCGCCGACGCCCAGCCGGGCGATCTGGGCCCGGCTCTCGCGGAAGTTGAGCAGCGAGACGTCTAGGGCGGCGGAGTAGAGCAGCGGCGGCAGCACCACGGTCAGGATCAGCTCCGAGTCGATCTCGACGTCGGGCACACCGGGGATCAACGAGACGAGCAGTGCGACGCCGACGGTCAGCAACGGGGCCGGCAGGCCGCGCCAGCGGGCGAAGGCGGTGACGATCAGAGAGCCCGTGAGGATGATCAGCAGCTCGGCGAGTTCCATGCGGAGGCGACCGTCCCGTCGTGTCGGGCAGCCGCGTCGGATGCAGCGACTGCAAGGAGATGCCTCCATCCTGTCAGCGCGCCGCTAAGAGAACGTCGGATGAACGCGGCCGAGCCGGCGCCTCCGCCCTCGTAGCATCGTCGGGTGAGCGCCCTCGCCGACGACCTCGTCCGAACGACCCCGCAGGGGTCCGTCCGCGGACTCCGCGAGCGCGGCGTCGTCGCGTGGCGCGGGATCCCCTACGCCGCGCCTCCTGTCGGGCCCCTCCGGTTCCGAGCCCCCGAGCCCGCCCCGGGCTGGGCGGGCGTCCGCGACGCGACCCGGTTCGGGCCCGCGGCCCCGCAGGACAGGGTGCAGTTCGTCGGCGTCGACGCGACGACGCCGCTCAGCGAGGACTGCCTGACGATCAACGTGATCGCGCCCGAGGGCAGCGCCGCGGGAGACGACCTGCCCGTGCTGGTCTTCGTGCACGGCGGCGCGTACAGCGTCGGTTCGTCGCGCGAGCACCCGAGGCAGGGCGAGACGCTGGTCCGCGAGGGCGGCATCGTCTACGTGAGCTTCAACTACCGGCTGGGCGCGTTCGGCTACCTCGACTTCACGCACTGGGCCACCCCCGAGCGCCCGCTCGAGTCCAATCTCGGGCTGCGCGACCAGGTGGCCGCCCTCGAGTGGATCCGCGACACGATCCGGTCGTTCGGCGGCGACCCCGATCGCGTGACGCTGTCCGGCGAGAGCTCGGGCGGCAACGCCGTCACGACCCTCATGACGGTGCCGCGCGCTCGCGGGCTGTTCGCCGGGGTGATCGCTCAGAGCTCGCCGCCGAACGCCGTCTACCCGCCCGAGGTCACCCGGCGCTGGGCGGGGGAGTTCCTCGAGATCCTCACCCACGCCCTGCGGGACGACGACCTCGAGTCGACCTCGGTCGACGACGCGGCCGAGCTGCTCGCCGTCGCGCCGACGGGGGCGATCGTCCGGGCCGCGAGTCAGCTGCAGCTGAGGATCCCCGACGAGGACCCGGGCACGATCTGCTTCAGCCCCGTCATCGACGGCGGGTTCCTGCCCGAACGCCCGCTCGACGCGTTCAAGGCGGGGCGGGCGCATCCCGTGCCGCTGATCATCGGGACGAACGACCGCGAGGGCTCGGTCTTCACGGGGCGACGCGACATCCTCGCCACGACCAAGCCGCGCATCCGGGCGATCTTCGCGGCGACGAAGAAGAAGTCGCGACGCGAGATCAAGAAGCACTACCCGGGGCTCCCGTCGCGCCCCGCCGCCCTCGACTTCGGCGGGGACTTCGCGTTCTGGTTCCCGAGCGTCAAGGTGGCCGAGCGGCACGCGGTGCACCAGCCCGTCCGCTTCTACCGGTTCGACGCGACCACGCGGATCCTGCGGGTCGCGGGTCTCGACGCGTTCCACGGGCTCGAGCTCTGGGGCGTGTACGACCGGATGCGCTCCCCGTTCGGCTGGGCGCTCAGCCTGCTCGGCGGGCGTCGTGCGTTCGTGCGGGCCTCGGCCCGGACCCGCGCACGGTGGCTCGAGTTCGTCCGCACGGGGTCGGTCGAGGGCTGGCCCACCTACGACCCGTTCCGGCGTCGGACCCTGATCATCGACGTGCGCGACCGCGTCGAGCACGATCCCCGGGGCGAGCGCCGCCGTGCCTGGCAGGAGTTCGTGCCGCACGTCTGACGACCGACGACCACCGCTCGGCAGCGCGCGCGAGACACCTCCCGGCCACCTCCGAGTTGACCGCCGTTCACCCAGCTGTGACACTCAGCCGGTGGATATCACGCTCATCGTCGTCCTGGTCATCGCGGTGGCCCTCTTCTTCGACTTCACCAACGGGTTCCACGACACCGCGAACGCGATGGCGACGCCGATCGCCACCGGGGCGATGAAGCCCCGGGTCGCGGTCACCGTGGCCGCGGTGCTGAACCTCGTCGGCGCGTTCCTCAGCACCGAGGTCGCCAAGACCGTCTCGGGCGGCATCATCCGGGAGGGCGACGGGGGAGTCCTGATCACCCCCGAGATGATCTTCGCCGGGCTGATCGGCGCCGTGGTCTGGAACATGTTCACCTGGCTGCGCGGTCTGCCGTCCAGCTCGTCGCACGCGCTCTTCGGCGGCCTGATCGGAGCCGCGCTGGTCGGCGCCGGGCTCGGCTCGGTCGACTTCGGCGTCGTCCTGTCGAAGGTCGTGCTGCCGGCGCTGCTCGCTCCGCTCATCGCCGGGGTGGTCGGGTACACGGCGACGCGCCTGGCGTACACGATCACCCGACGGCGCGACGACAAGAGCGAGCGGGGCGGGTTCCGCTACGGCCAGATCTTCACCTCGTCGCTTGTCGCTCTGGCGCACGGCACGAACGACGCGCAGAAGACGATGGGCGTCATCACCCTGACGCTGATCGCGGGCGGCCTGCTCGCCCCCGACTCCGGCCCGCCGTTCTGGGTCGTCGTGGTCTGCGCGTTCGCCATCGCGCTCGGCACCTACACCGGGGGCTGGCGCATCATCCAGACCATGGGAGGCGGTCTCACCGAGGTCAAGCCCACCCAGGGCTTCTCGGCCGAGGCGTCCACGACGGCCACCGTGCTCGCGTCGAGCCACCTCGGCTTCGCCCTGTCCACGACGCAGGTCGCCAGCGGCTCCATCATCGGCGCCGGTCTCGGCCGCCGCGGCTCGAAGATCCAGTGGGGCACGGCCGGCAAGATCGTCGTCGCCTGGTTCATCACGCTCCCGGCGTCCGCCGCCGTGGGCGCCGTCGCCGCGTTCATCGCGTCGTGGGGTCTCCCCGGCCTCGTGATCGACGCCGTCGTGGGTGCCACGGTCATCGCCGGCATCTTCGTCGTCTCGCGCCGTCGGCCGCACGACCAGGGCTCGGCCATCGAGGTCGACGTCGCCGCGACGTCCGTCCTCTCGCGGCGTCGGGCCCGCCGGGCCGACCGCCGCGGACGCGTCGACACGCCGGCGGCCGGTGTCGAGGCGCCGTTCGTCCGGATGGACGATCCACCGGCCCCCGCCGCGACGCGCAGCGGCTCCACCACCGACGACGAGGTGCGCTGATGATCGACTGGTCCGCATTCGTCGTGGTCGCGCTCGTCGCGCTCTTCTCCGCCGCCGCCCTGGTCTCGCTCTACTCTTTCGGGTTGCGCCTGCTCGCCGTCGACGACCGCGCGCGGGTGCGCACGATCGCCGGCTACGCCTGCTTCGTGGTCTGCGCGCTCGGCGTCCTGTTCGGCATCTACCTGATCGTGCCCGCCCTCCACAGCTGAACCGGCGCGGGTCGAGCCGACCCGCGCCTCCTCGGCCCGCCGCCCCGCGAGGGCCCGCGCCGGTACAGTCGTGGTCACCGCCCGATCGACGACGACCGGGCCCGACTGACGACCGGAGGCGCACCACCCGTGACGCACGAGACAGCAGCAGCCACCCGCACCGAGACCGATTCGCTGGGCAGTCGGGAGGTCCCCGCAGACGCCTACTGGGGCATCCACACATCTCGCGCGCTCGAGAACTTCCCGATCTCGCAACGGCCGATCTCGGTCTACCCCGACCTCGTCATCGCCCTCGCGCTCGTCAAGCAGGCGGCGGCCCGCGCCAACGTCGAGATCGGCGTGCTCGACCGCACCAAGGCCGAGGCCATCGAACGCGCGTGCGTCGAGATCCGCGGCGGGGCGCTGCACGACCAGTTCGCGGTCGGGGTCATCCAGGGCGGCGCCGGCACGTCGACCAACATGAACAGCAACGAGGTCATCGCGAACCGGGCGCTCGAGCTGCTCGGTCACGCGAAGGGCGACTACGCGCGGCTGCACCCGATCGACGACGTCAATCGCAGCCAGAGCACGAACGACACGTACCCGACGTCGATCAAGATCGGCATGGTGCTGACGCTCCGCCGCCTGCTCGACGAGCTCGACCTGCTGGCGACGTCGTTCGCGACGAAGGGCGCCGAGTTCCACGACGTGCTGAAGGTCGGTCGCACCCAGCTGCAGGACGCCGTGCCGATGACCCTCGGCCAGGAGTTCGTCGGCTTCGCCCACACCCTCGGCGAAGACGTGCAGCGGCTGCGCGACGTCGTGCCGCTGCTCGGCGAGATCAACCTGGGCGCGACCGCCATCGGCACCGGGATCACCGCCGACCCGCAGTACGCCGAAGCCGTCCGCCGCCACCTCGGCGAGCTGTCGGGCATGGACCTCGTCACCGCACCCGACCTCATCGAGGCGACGAGCGACACGGGCGTCTTCATGACGCTGATGGGCGCCCTCAAGCGCAGCGCCATCAAGCTCTCGAAGATCTGCAACGACCTGCGGCTGCTGTCGTCCGGGCCGCAGGCGGGCCTCGGCGAGATCACCCTGCCGCCCCGCCAGGCGGGCTCGTCGATCATGCCCGGCAAGGTCAACCCCGTGATCCCCGAGGTCGTCAACCAGGTCGCGTTCTCGGTGGCCGGGGCCGACCTCACCGTCACGATGGCGGCCGAGGCCGGTCAGCTGCAGCTGAACGCCTTCGAACCGGTCATCACGCACTCGGTGATGCAGAGCCTGCAGTGGATGACCTACGCCTGCCGCACGCTCCGGGTCAACTGCGTCGACGGCATCGAGGCCAACCGCGCGCGGCTCAGCCAGCAGGTCGACACCAACGTCGGCAGCGTCACGGCGCTCACGCCCTACATCGGCTACGCGGCCGCCGCGGCGATCGCCCACACGGCGCTGACCACGAACGGCTCCATCTCGGCGCTCGTCGTCGCCGCGGGCCTCATGAGCGAGGCGCAGGTGCAGAAGGTCCTGTCGCCCGCGCGCCTCTCGGGGCTCGAGGCCGTCACGAGCTCGATCCCGATCATCGACGTCGACGACCCCGCCGCGGCGGTGGCCCGGGCGGCCAACTCGGCCGGGGCGCGCAACCCCGCCGACGAGACCGCCGGCTGAGGCGGGCGCGGCAGGCCGGAGGCGACGGCGGCGAAGGAGGCGCGGTGCCGGTCGGACCGGCACCGCGCCTCCTGCAGGTCGCAGCCCTCCGACGGAGGCCTCGCGACCGGAGCCTCCTGATCAGGGGGTCGAGGGCGCGTGGCTGGTCGTGTCGGTCTGCTCGGAGCGCTCCGCCGCGTGCTCCCGCTCGGCGTCGGCCGCCGCCTGCTCGTGCTCGGAGCGCAGGTGCAGCCGCCGCAGCTCGTCGGGGTCGAGCACCCCGCCGTTCTCGCGCAGCGACCGTTCGCGGATGGCGCGGCCGACCCGGATGTCCCAGGCGAGGTTGCGCGCCAGGATGTGATTGCGCGCCGTGTCGCGCATCGGCAGCGGGATGACCTCCTCGGCCTTCACCCCGCGCCGCAGCTGACGCATGCGGAGGATCTCGCTGTCGAGCTCGCCCCCGATGATCAGCACGAAGTTGCTGATGTACGCGTAGAGCAGCACGACGACGACGCCGCCGACCCAGCCGTAGAAGCGGTCGTAGTTGGAGACCGTCAGCACGTAGGTCGCGAAGCCCGCGGTCGCGAGCGCCCAGCCGCCGAGCGCCACCATGGCGCCGTACGACACCCAGCGCAGGCGAGGCGGTCGGACGTTCGGCGTGAAGAAGTAGAGGACGGCCACAGACAGCACGGCGAGGGCGACCAGCACCGGCCACTTGAGCACGTTGTAGAGGTCCGTCCAGGGGCGGCCGATGCCGAGACGACCGGCGACCGCGTCGCTGAGGGTCGGGGTCACCAGCAGGATCACCGCGATCAGCGCGAGCGAGACCATCAGCACGAGCGTCACGATCATCATGTGGCCGCGGAACTTCCAGATGCGTCGCCCCTCCTCGACCTCGTAGGCGGTGTTCATCGCCCGACCGAACGCCGTGGCGTAGGCCGACAGCGACCAGAGGGTCAGCCACAGGCCGATGGCGAACGCGAGCCCCGGGCTCGACAGGCTCAGCATCTGCTCGAGCGGGCTGCGCAGCGACTCGACCGCGTTCGGCGTGAGGATGTACCTCGCGACCACGAGGATCTCCTCGACCGCGTCACGCCCGTCGTCGACGAACAGGGCGACGCCCGACACGAGCGCCAGGGCCGTGGGCACCAGGGCGAGCAGGGCGAAGAACGTCAGCGAGGCCGCCGCATCGATCGTGCGATGCCGGAGGAAGTCGTGCCAGACCCGCATGACGACGTAGCGGAGCATCGTCGGGTCCTCGGGCAGGGACCGGGTCGACGACATCCCCCGAGGATACCGCCGGCCCGTCGCCCGCCCCGGCCGCTCGGCCGATCCCGGCTGCCCCTAAGGTCGAGGCATGACCTGGAACGATCCCCGCGGCCACGACCACCCCAGGTCGTCGACCGTCACGCCGAACCCGCAGCCGGTGTGGTACCCGGTGCAGCCGGTGTTCAGCCGACCCGCGCCTCCTCGGCCCCGCGTCGCGAGCACGGTGGCGCTCGCGGTCGGGTTCACCGTCATCGGGGTGTTCGCGCTCGCCGTGGTCGTGTACTTCCTGATCTTCCTCCGCCCGTCGCTGATCGCGGCCGGCGCGCTGCTCGCCTTCGTGCCGCTCGCGATCGTGCTGGTCGGCATCTGGCTCGTCGACCGATGGGAGCCCGAGCCCCGGGTCGCGCTGCTGTTCGCGTTCCTCTGGGGTGCAGCCGTCGCCGTGAGCACCGCGCTCGTGGTCGACATCGTCGTCGGCAACGTCCGGGCCGTCTTCGGTCTCGCCGACGGCGACTCCGCCGATCTCTTCGGGGCGGTCGTGCAGGCGCCCGTCGTCGAGGAGGCCGCCAAGGGCTTCGGGGTGCTGCTGGTGCTCTGGATCTTCCGCCGCCACTTCGACGGCCCGGTCGACGGCATCGTCTACGCCGCCACGGTCGCGGCCGGCTTCGCCTTCGTCGAGAACATCCAGTACTTCGCCGTGCAGGTCGCCGACGACCTCGCGACCGGCAGCCAGGGGCTCGTGTTCACGTTCCTGGTGCGGGCGATCATGTCGCCCTTCGCCCACGTCATGTACACGGCCTGCACCGGCGTCGCCCTCGGCTACGCCGTCCGTCGCACGGGCCCGTTCGGCGCCATCGGCTTCTTCTTCGCGGGTCTCGTCCCGGCCATCGCGCTGCACGCCCTCTGGAACGGCGCGCTCGTCGTCGTCGGCGGGGCGTTCTTCGCCTACTACCTGCTGGTGCAGGTGCCGATCTTCGCGGCGATGGTGGGGCTCGTCATCTTCCTGCGCCGCAGCGAGCGCCGCACCACGCACGCCCGCCTCGCCGAGTACGCCGCCGTCGGCTGGTTCAGCGCCGACGAGGTCGCCATGCTCTCGACCTCCGCCGGGCGTCGCCGAGCACGCCGCTGGGCCGCGGCGAACGGCCTCGGCCCCGCCATGAAGCGCTTCGTGTCGGACGCCACCCGGCTGGCGTCGACCCGGCAGCGGATGCTCAAGGGGCGCCGAGAGCTCGACGCGGTCGCCGGCCGCGACGAGGCCGAGCTGCTGCAGGCGCTCGGCGCCAGCCGGGCCGCGTTGCAGGCGCCCGCCACCGCGTTCGCCGATCACGCGCCGCGGCCCGACGGCACGCCCTGGGTCGACGGATCGGGGCGCCCGATGGGCAGCGGCTACGACGGCGCGGACCGGGGGCGGCAGCCGGTGTACTACGACCAGTGGGGGCGTCCGCTGCCTCCGCAGTGGTGACGGCCGCGCACCTCCCTCGCCGACCGCGCCCGTCGTCCCTCCGGGCGTCCTGCCCGTCGTCCGGCCGGGCGCGCGATCAGGGCGTCGGCGCGGTCGCGTCGTAACGGCGGAACGACGGCGTCAGCCGGGCCACCACCCCGAGCAGGACGACGACGAGCGCTCCGCCGAGCAGCGGCGGCCAGGCGACGCCGACCGCGGCGACGAGTCCGACGAACAGGTCGCCGAGGCGGGGCCCGCCGGTGACGACGACGATGAAGATCCCCTGCAGGCGTCCGTGCATCGAGTCGGGCGCCGCGGCCTGCAGGATCGTCGAGCGGAAGATCGAGCTGACGTTGTCGGCCGCACCCGCCCCGGCCAAGGCGATCGCGGCCGCGACGAGGGCGACCGGTCGGGCGTCGGCCAGACCGTCGCCGAGAGCGCCGCCCGCTCGCATCGGCGTCAGCGCCAGGACGACCCCGAAGGCCGCTATGAAAGCGCCGTAGACCGCGATGGAGCGGTTGACCGCCCGGCCCTGCAGCCGCACCTGCCCCAGACGGCCGGAGAACACGCTGCTGAGCAGCGAGCCGACGGCGTAGGAGGCGGTGAGGGCTCCGACGGTCACCGCGCCTCCTCCGATCACCAGGGTGCCGACGACCGGGTACAGCACCCGCGGCTGTCCGAAGGTCATGGCGATCAGGTCGACGACGAACGTGGTGCGGATGTTCGGCGAGCTCCGCAGGAACCGCAGGCCCTGGGCGAGCGACGACAGGCCGGGTCGGCTGGTCTCGCCCTCGGGTCGGATGGGCGGCAGCGTGAGGATGCCGACGAATGCGAAGGAGAAGAGCACGACGTCGACGCTGTACGTGAGCGGGAACCCCACCCCCGCGACCAGCACCCCGGCCAGAGCGGGGCCGACGGTCAGCATCAGGCCGGTGCCGATGCCGCCGAGGGCCACGGCGAAGGTCGAGCGGGTGATGTCGTAGACCTCGAGGCCGACGGCGACGACGGTGAGCTGCGTGCCGATGCCGCTGACGGTGTTGCCGACGAAGAGCCGGGCGAAGGCGGGGCTCGCGCGGAGGGCGTCAGGTCGACGAAGAGCGGTCGTCGCGGTGCGCCGGGAGGAGTGGACAAGACTCCATCATCGTCGATTTTGCGCGGCCCGGGAGCGGAGGTATCGTCCATTCGTTCGCATCGATGAGCAGATCTCGGTGCGAACGGACGGTGGGTCGACCACTCGAGCCTCGCAGGGAGGACACGAGCGGTCGACCCTCCTTCGTCTGGTCGGGTCCGTCGGTGGTTGGATGGTCGGTATGACTCACGACCCCAGCATCAAGCCCGAGATCGACGCCCCCGAGGGCCCCGCCCCCACCGAGCTGCAGATCGTCGACATCACCGTCGGCGACGGCGACGAGGCGACGGCCGGTTCGACCGTCAACGTGCACTACCTCGGCGTCGAGTACGACTCCGGCGAGGAGTTCGACTCGTCGTGGAGCCGCGGCGAGCCGATCAACTTCCCGCTCGCGGCGCTCGTGCTCGGCTGGCAGGAGGGCATCCCCGGCATGAAGGTCGGCGGACGTCGCAAGCTCGTCCTCCCCCCGCACCTCGCCTACGGCCCCGCCGGCGGCGGTCACTCGCTCTCGGGCAAGACCCTCATCTTCGTGATCGACCTGCTCGGCGTCAGCTGATGACGGCGGCCTCGGCACCCTCCGTCGGGTTGAACGACGGTCGCACCCTCCCGAGCATCGGGCTCGGCACGTACGGGATGAACGGCGCCGAGGGTGCCGGGCAGATCGCCACGGCCATCGAGTCGGGCTACCGCCTGATCGACACGGCGCTGAACTACGGCAACGAAGACGCCGTGGCCGAGGCCGTCCGACGGGTCGACGTGCCCCGCGACGAGCTCGTGATCACGACCAAGCTGCCCGGTCGGCACCACGGTTACGACGAGACCATCTCGAGCTTCCACGAGAGCCTGGGCACCCTCGGTCTCGAGCGGGTCGATCTCTACCTGATCCACTGGCCGCTGCCGCGGGTGGACAAGTACGTCGACTCGTTCCGTGCGTTCGTGAAGCTGCAGGAGGACGGCCTCGTCTCGTCCGTCGGCGTCTCGAACTTCACCGAGGCTCACCTCCAGCGGCTGGCCGACGAGACCGGCGTCGTGCCGGCGGTCAACCAGATCGAGCTGCACCCGTACTTCCCGCAGGCCGGCCTCCGGGCCGTCCACGAGCGCATGGGCATCGTGACCGAGAGCTGGAGCCCCCTCGCGAAGCAGAGCGAGCTGCTCAGCGAGACGGTGATCACGGACATCGCGGCCGCGCACGGGAAGACCCCGACGCAGGTCGTGCTCCGCTGGCACGTCCAGCTCGGCGCCGTCCCGGTGCCGAAGTCGGCCGATCCCGGTCGCCAGCGCGAGAACCTCGACGTCTTCGACTTCGAGCTGTCGGCGGCCGAGGTCGAGGCCATCAGCGGCCTCGAGCGCGGTCGGCTGTGGGACGGCGACCCCGAGACCCACGAGGAGTTCTGACCGGCACAACGCCGCGTCGACCGAGCGCCCCCAGCCACCCGGCGGGGGCGTTCGGTCGTCCGGCGGCAGGTAGACTGACACGCCGACTTTCCCGAAGGGTTGAGTGACTGTTGTCTTCTGAGCTGGACCGCGAACGCGCCTACGTGGGCACGCTCTACTCGCGACTCGACGAGTTGAAAGCCGACGCCCGAGGGCGTCTCGAGACCGTACGGCGCGAGGCCGTCGGGGGCAATCACCAGAGCCGCAGCGAGCGCGACTCGTACGCGCGGCTCTACGAGGACACGATCGCGCAGCTCGGCGCCGTGGACGAGCGGCTCGCCTTCGGGCGCCTCGAATTGGAGGAGCCCGACGAGCTCGGTCAGAGCGGCGACGTCGACGCCCCGGCCGAAGCCGGCGAAGGCGGTCGGTACCGCTACATCGGCCGCATCGGCCTCCGCGACCGGTCGCACCACCCGATCCTGCTCGACTGGCGCGTGCCGGGTGCGGCCGCCTTCTACCAGGCGACCGCGGCGACTCCGCAGGGCGTGCGGGCCCGGCGTCACCTGACCCTCGACGGGCGCACCGTCACCCGGCTCGAGGACGAGGTCTTCGACCCCGACCTGCTCGACCGCGACGACGTGCAGCTGCAGGGCGAGGGCGCGCTCATGGCCGCCCTCACCGCGCAGCGCACCGGGCGCATGACCGACATCGTGGCGACCATCCAGGCCGAGCAGGACCGCATCATCCGCGCACCGCTCGACGGCGTGCTCGTCGTCCAGGGCGGACCGGGCACGGGCAAGACCGCCGTCGCGCTGCACCGCGCCGCGTACCTCCTCTACTCGCACCGCGAGCGGCTCCGCGGCTCGGGTGTGCTCGTGGTCGGCCCGTCGCGGTCGTTCCTCCGGTACATCGAGCAGGTGCTGCCGTCGCTCGGCGAGAGCGGCGTCGTGCTGTCGAGCCTCGGCGGTCTCTACCCGGGCCTCGAGACCCAGCTCGACGACGCGCCCGAGACGGCGGCCGTCAAGGGTCGCGCCGAGATGGCCGACCTGATCCGCCGTGCGGTCCGGTCGCGGCAGGTGCGCCCGACCGAGTCGACGACGATCGACATCAACGGGGAGCGCCTCGTCGTCCAGCCCGACCTCGTGGGCGACGCGATGCGTCGTGCCCAAGAACGGGGCAAGCCGCACAACGAGGCTCGCGTCACGTTCAACAAGGGCGCCCTGTCGGCCCTCACCCGGTTGCTCGTCGCTCAGATGCGCGAGCACGGCACGACCGTCGACGAATCGGACGAGGCGGTGCTCCGCGAGGACATCCGCCAGTCGTACGACGTGCGGGTGCTGTTGAACACGGCGTGGATGCCGCTCTCGGCCGAGAAGCTCGTCGAAGACCTCTACGCCCGGCCGAACTGGCTGGCGTCGTTGACCCCGCGCTGGAGCCCCGCCGAGCGCGCCCTGCTGCAGCGCCCCCGGGGTTCGGAGTTCACGATCTCCGACGTCCCCCTCCTCGACGAGGCGGCCGAGCTGCTCGGCGAGTTCCAGGCCGGCGTGGACCCCGACAAGCTGGCGCGCAAGCAGCAGCGCAAGCGCGACATCGAGAACGCCGAGCGCGCGATCGAGAACATGGGCGTCGAGGGCATGGTGTCGGCCGAGCAGATCGCGGGCGGGTTCGCCGAACGGGCCGCCTCGATGACCACGGCCGAGCGTGCGGCCGGCGACCGCACCTGGGCTTTCGGCCACGTGGTGGTCGACGAGGCGCAGGAGCTCTCGCCGATGCAGTGGCGTCTGCTGTCGCGTCGGTGCCCGCTGCGGTCGTTCACCGTCGTCGGCGACATCGCGCAGGCGTCGAGCCCGGCGTCGGCCGACTCGTGGGACCGCGCCCTGCAGAGCCTCCTGGGTCGTCGTCGTCGCGGTACCGAGGCCCCGACCAGCGCCCCATGGACTCTCGAAGAGCTGACGGTCAACTACCGGACCCCGACGCAGATCGTGCAGTACGCCGAGGACGTCGCGAAGGCGACCGGTCTGCGCATCACCCCGAGCAGGTCGGTGCGCTCGAGCGAGTGGCCGGTGCTCGAGGTGACCGGCGCCTCCTCGAGAGACGACTTCGTCCGCGCCACGGTCGACGCCGTCCGGGCCGACCGTGAGATCGACGGCGACGGGACCCTCGCGGTCGTCGCCCCCGCGCAGGCCGTCGCGACGCTCGTCGACGCGTTGTCGGCGGCGCTGCCCGGCCTGGTCGCCGCGGGCACGGCCTCGCTGACCAAGCCGGTGTCGGTGCTCAGCCCAGCGACCGCGAAGGGCCTCGAGTTCGACTCCGTCGTCGTCGTCGACCCCGAGCGCATCCGGACCGGTGCCGAGCGGGGCAACGCCAGCCTGTACGTGGCGATGACGCGCCCCACCCAGCGTCTGACCGTCGTCAGCTGACGAGGCGCGCCTCGTCGGTCGACGGGCGCGACCCTCGTCAGCCGACGAGCGCGCGCCTCGTCAGCCGACGAGCGCTCGCCTCGTCAGCCGACGAGCGCGAACTCGCTGTCGAGCGCGGCGATGTCGCGCTCGAAGTCCGCGCGCAGCGTCTTCTTCTCGGCGGCGGGCAGCCAGCTCGCGTCGACCCCGGCGAGGGCCATGGCCCGCACCTGGTCGGCGGTGGCGCCGATCTGCTCGTGCACGATGCGGTACTCGGCGGCGAGGGTCGTCGGGAACATCCCCGGGTCGTCCGACGCGGGCACGACGTTCAGGCCCGCGGCGAGCATCGCCTCGATCGAGGCGCGTCGCCACGGTCGCCACGAGCGACGTGACGTGGTCGAGACGACGGTGAAGGCCACCTGCTCGTCGCGCATGCGGGCCACGACGTCGTCGTCCTCGAGCACGTAGTACCCGTGGTCGATGCGGTCGCAGCCGAGCAGATCGAGGCAGGTGACGGTGTTGACGGCCGTGGGGGAGTGCTCCGACGAGTGGGCCGTCCGACCGAGCCCGGCCTCGCCCGCGAGCCGGTAGGCGTCGACGAACCGCTCGGGCGGGCCCGAGGTCTCGAGGTTGTCGAGACCGATGCCCGCGACGTACTCGTGCGGGTTGTCGACCACCTGCCGCACGAGGGCGAGCGCGTGCTCGCCGCTCCGGCTGCGATCGATGCCCTGGATCATCCGGCCGGTCATGCCGAAGTCGCGCTCGGCCATCCGGATGCCCTCGGCGTACGCCTCGACCGAGCCCGCGTACCCGAGCGACTCCAGGTGCGGTGGCACCGCGTCGAAGAACAGCTCGAGGTGACGCGTCGAGCTGCTGCGGTGGGCGTCCTCGAAGGCCTCGTAGACGATGCGCGTCAGGTCGTCGGCATCGCGCAGCACCTCGACGACCCAGTTCGACGCCTGGAACAGCGAGTACGACACCTCGGGCTCGTCGGCGCTCCGCCCCTGCGGCACCGGGATGCGGGTGTCGCGGTACAGGGCGGGGTCGGGCGGCAGCGAGTTGATGTCGGCGAAGATGCGCTCGGGCTCGGCCGGCAGGGCGAGCCCCTCGCGACGGGCGAGCTCGGCGAACGTGCCGGCCCGTACCGTGCCGATCAGGTGGCAGTGCAGATCGGTCTTCGGCAGTCGGTCGAGGTAGGCCCCGGGCAGGTCGCGTCCGGGCAGTGCCGCCCCGGGCAGGTCGCGTCCGGGCAGTGCGGTCTCACCCATCAGCGCGACGTCACCTCGCGCGCGAAGCGGTCGACCCACTCCGAGCGGGTCGGCACCAGCTCGGTGGGGTCGAGGGTCGAGTAGCCGGCGGCGACGGGGTCGGCGGCGATGTCGCCCACGACGGCCTCGATCGAGTCGGGCACCGTGGCCGACGGGTTGACGGGCAGGTCGCCGACGATCTCGGCGGACGCGGTCTGCGCCTCCTCCGACAGCAGGTAGTCGATGAAGCGGTTCGCGCCGTCCACGTTCTCGGCGCCGGTGGGGATCATCGCGCGGTTGGTCGCCATGTAGCGCCCTGTGTCGGGGGCGGTCCAGGCGACGGGCTCGCCCGAGGCGACGAGGTCGGTCGCGAACCCGCTCAGCGAGTCGGCCGCGACGATCTCGCCCTGGGTCAGCAGGTTCGTGACCTCGGTCGACGAGCTGTAGAACTGCAGCACGCCGGGGGCCCACTCGCCGAGCTGCTCGAGGGCGGCGTCGATGTCGTAGGGTCCGTCGCCGTACTCGTCGGCGACGCCCGAGACCATCAGCTGGCCCGCGGTGACCGAGATGTCGGGCAGAGCGACCCGGCCCGACAGGTCGTCGTCGCCGTAGAGGCTCCACGAGGCGGCCTCGTCGGCGGTCAGCTCGTCGGTCGAGTACATCGTGCCGTTCAGCTGGTAGCTGTAGGCCGGCCCGACGTACTCCTCCTCCGTCGCGAAGTCGGCGATCTCGTCGAGCGACGGGACGGCCGAGGCGTCGACCTGCTGGAAGAGTTCGTCCTCCTGCCCGAGCGCCGCGTAGTAGTCGGAGATGAGCATCACGTCGACCTCGGGCTCGCCGCCGGCGAGCTGCAGCTGCGACAGGCGGTCGGAGTTCGATCCGGTGTCGACGACGACCTCGATGCCGGTCTCCTCCGTGAACGGGTCGATCACCGCCTCCTGGAACTCCTCCACCCCGAACGGAAAGGTGCTGACGGTGATGCTGTTCGCGTCGGGCTCGTCGCCGCTCGACGAGCAGCCGGCGAGCACGAGGGTGGTCACGGCGACGCCGGCGACGAGCGCCAGGCGGGTGCGGATGGTGGTGGTCATGGTCGTGTCCTTTCGGGGCGGTCTCGGTGAGACCGGTCGGGAGGGGAACGCTGAAGAGCAGAGGGAGGGGGAGCCGAGGAGGCGCGGGTCGGCGCCGCAGCCCCCGGGTGTCAGTCGGCGACCGCGACGAGTCGCCCGACCGGCGCCGAGACGGTCACCGGGTCGCCGATCGCGATCGTCTCCACGCCGGTGCTGCGGACGTCGGAGACGAGTCGGACGTCCGCTCCGGCGGCGTCGACGGCCTGCACGGTCACCAGGAGGTCCACCCCGCGGTACGCGACGTCGGTGACGCGGCCGGCGAGCTGCAGACCGTCGTGTGCCGCGCCTCCTGCGGGGCCGCCGGGGGTGACCGCGAGGTGCTCGGGTCGGACGGCCAGCGAGGTGCCGTCGGCGGCCGTGACGAAGTTCTCGTAGCCGAGGAACTCGGCGACGAAGCGGTTCGCGGGGTTCGGGAACACCTGCTGCGGGGCGCCCTGCTGCATGATGCGACCGGCGCGCATCAGCACCATGTCGTCGCTCATCTCGAGCGCTTCGTCCTGATCGTGGGTGACGAGCACGACGGTGAGACCGGTCTCGCCCTGGATGCGGCGGATCTCGGCCCGCATCTGCACCCGCAGCCGGGCGTCGAGGTTCGACAGGGGCTCGTCGAGCAGCAGCAGCTTCGGGCGGATCGCGATGGCCCGGGCCAGCGCCACGCGCTGCTGCTGACCGCCGGACAGCTTCTTCGGCTTGCTGCCCGCGAGGTGCGCGAGACCGACGAGGTCGAGGGTCTCCATCACGCGCCGACGGCGTTCGGCGGTGTCGACGCCGCGCAGCTTGAGGCCGTACCCGACGTTCTCGGCGACCGACAGGTGGGGGAACAGCGCGTATGACTGGAACACCATGCCGAGGTCGCGCTTCTCGGGCGGGGTGCGGGTGCTGTCGACCCCGCCGATCCGGATCGTGCCCGACGTCGGGGCCGAGTAGCCGGCGAGCATGCGGAGGCTCGTGGTCTTGCCGCAGCCGCTCGGGCCGAGCAGCGTGGTGAGCCTGCCCTCGGAGATGGCGAGGTCGATCGAGTCGACGGCGGTGAAGTCGCCGAAGACCTGGCTCACGGCGACGAATTCTGCTGCGGTGCTCATCTGTTGATGCCTCCGAAGATCTTGGCGAAGCCGACGGTGCGTTCGGCGATGACGGCGATGACGACGGTGCCCGCGAGGATCAGCGTGGCCATCGCCGCGACCATGGGGTCGTAGCTCTGCTGCACGTAGTCGAGCATCGTGACGGGAAGGGTGCGGAAGTCGCGGCTCTGCAGCAGCAGCGACAGCGGCACGTTGTTGAACGACGTGACGAAGCTGAGCAGCGCGGCGGAGAAGATGCCGGGTCGCAGCAGGGGCAGCGTCACGGTGAAGAAGGCGCGGAGGGGCGAGGCGCCGAGACCGCGGGCGGCCTCCTCGAGCGCCGGGTCGGCGAGGGCGAGCGAGGCCCCGGTCACCCGCACGGCGTAGGGCAGCATCAGCACGGTGTGCCCGATCAGCAGCACCGGGAAGTTGTCGAGCCGGAACCCGATCACGAGCTGCTGGTAGAGCGCGAGCCCGACGACGAGCTCGGGCACGATCAGCGGCGACAGGAACAGCCCCTCGACCAGCCCCTTGCCGGGCAGTCGGCCGCGGTGGATCGCCAGCGTGGCGGGCACCCCGACGGCGAGCGCGAGCACGGTGGCGACGAGGGCGAGCTGCAGGCTCGACAGCAGCGCTGAGACGAACGGGTCGTAGCCGAGCGCGGCCTCGAACCAGCGCAGCGAGAAGCCCTGCGGCGGGAACCTCAGCGTGCTGCCCGAGGTGAAGGCGGTGGCGACGACGAACAGGATCGGAACGATCATGACGACGTAGCCGGCGACGGCGAGCGAACCGGCGACGGGGCGGCGGGTCTTCACGAGGTGGCTCCCTTCCGGGCGACGAGGGTGGACAGCCCCGAGACGGCGAAGACGAGCACGGTCATGATCAGGGCGGTGGCGGAGGCGCCGGCCCAGTCGATCGTGACGCTCGAGTACGAGAACAGCTGGGTGGCGAGCATCCGCTGACCGGAGCCCCCGAGCAGGTAGGGCGTCGTGTACGCCGTCACCGAGCCGGCGAAGACGAGGGTCGCGGCGACGACGACCCCCGGCAGCGACAACGGCACGACGATGCTCCAGAAGGTGCGGATGCGGCTCGCGCCGAGACCGCGCGCGGCGTCGTCGAGACCGGGGTCGACCTGGGCCACCGCCGAGTAGCACGAGATGATCGCGAGCGGCAGGAAGAGCTGCGTCAGACCGAGCACGATGGCGAGCTCGGTGTAGAGCAGCTGCGGGGCCTCGTCGACGAGTCCGAGGGTGGTCAGCAGCTGCCCGATGGCGCCGTTCTTGCCGAGCAGCACGAGCCAGCCGAAGGTGCGGACGACGTTGCTCAGCAGCAGGGGGAAGATCGCGAGGGCCAGCAGCACGCCCGACCAGCGCGACGTCGAGCGGGCGAGCAGGTAAGCGATCGGGAACCCGAGCGACACGCAGATCACCGTGACGATCAGGCCGAGCCCGACCGTCCGACCGATGATGCGGAGATCGTAGGGGTCGGTGAGCATCCCGCCGAGGCGACCGACGATCTCGACGGCGGTGACCCCGGGAGGCGCGAACAGCATCGCGAGGGACGGCACGGCGAACCCCACGACGAGCAGGAGGAGACCCGGCAGCAGCAGGAGCAGCGCGGGTTTGCGGGACGTCACGGGGGTGCCTCCGATCGGTGTGGCGGGTGCGGCCGGTGTCGGGATCGCCGCTCAGGGTCCGAGCGATGCAACCGGTTACATCGACCCTAGGGGCGTGCAGCGCCCGAACCGTCCCGTCCGTGTAAACAACGTGTAAAACCCGCGACGCACCCTGCGAGACCGGTTTCAGCCGACGCCCTAGGCTGACGGCATGACGACGGGGTGGCGCGCGAGCGGCGGGGGCGGGCGATGAGCGGCCCGGGGCGACTGGCGACGCTCGCCGACGTCGCGACGCTCGCCGGGGTCTCGAAGGCGACCGCCTCGCGGGTGCTGAGCCGCCCCGAGCTCGTGGCCCCCGAGACCGCGACCAGGGTGCTGTCGGCGGCCCAGAAGCTCGGGTTCGTGCCCAACCGCGCGGCCCGCCAGCTCGCCCGCGGTCGCACGGGCGTCGTCGCGGTCGTCGTGCCCACGCTCGACAACGCGTTCTTCACCCCCATCATCGCCGGGGCTCAGGCCGAGGCGGGCGAGGCCGACCTGCAGCTCACGGTGGCCGTGCACCCCCTCGCCGGGGTCGCCGAGCTCACGGCGTTCGAGCGCCTGTCGCACCAGGTCGACGGATTCATCGTCGTGGCGCCCCGCGGGCCCGACGACGTCGTGCGGGCGGCGATCGCCCACAAGCCCACCGTGCTGGTCGATCGGGAGGTGACCGGCGCCTCCTCGGTGGTCGCCGACACGGCCACGGCCTTCGGGTCGCTCGTCTCGCGGTTCGCCGACGAGGGCCGCCGGCGCATCGTCTACCTCGGCGGCCCCGACGGCTCGTGGCAGAACCTGCAGCGGACGGCCGCGGTCGTCGAGGCCGCCCGGGGCCGGGCCGAGCTGACCGTGCTCGGTCCGTACCCGGCGACGTTCGAGGCCGGCGTGCGGGCGGCGGCCGACGTCGTGGCCTCGGGCGCCGATGCCGTCGTGCCCTACGCCACGGCCATCGGCCTCGGCGTGATGTTCGTCCTCCGCGGCGGAGGGGCAGGCGTCGCCGCGGCGCCCGTCGTCAGCTCCGAGCGGATGGTCGTCGACGCCCTCGGTCTGCAGGGCGTCCCCGCGATCGACGTCGACGGCGAGCACCTCGGCCGTGTCGCCGCCTCACGACTCATCGCGGCGATCGCCTCCGGTGCACCCGCCGAGGCGACGCCGCTCCGTCTCCCCGTCCCGGTCCGCTGGCCCGCCGTTCCCGGCCCCGGGTGAGGTCGGGCGGCGGCGGGCGTCAGCGGTACTCGTCGGGCCAGTCGAAGGCGGGAGGCGCGGTGACGGTCTCGCCCGTCGGCGCGAGCACCAGCGCGATGTCGTCGAAGTCGCCGAGGGGGATGCCCGCCGGGTCGCCCGGGTAGCGGGATCCGCCGACGAACGTCGTCAGCGCGTACCCGTCGTCCGCGCCCAGTGAGCCGATGCTCGTCGCGTCGAGGTCGACGTCCCACTCGGTGAAGAGCTGCCCGAGCACGAGGGTCTCGCGCCGGGGCGACTCGACGTGGACGATGCCCGTCGTGTCGTGGGTGTGCAGCGGCGCCGCGAACTTCGAATCGGCGTCGTGGCCGATGTCGCCGGGCAGGGTGACGGGCTCGCCGTCGACCGTGATCGACAGGTGGCTGTGCACGTGCATCGCGAGGTCCTCGCCCCAGACGTTCGTCAGACCGGCCGCCGCCGCGCGGGCGGGTCGATCGGCCACGGCGGGAACCGGCCAGGGAGGCGCGGTGTCCGCACCCGAGACCCGGTTCGGCAGGCCGGACTGGACGACGCCGATCGCGACGCCGCCGGCGATGACGACGGCGGCGGCGACGAGGCCCAGCAGGCGGGGGGACTGTCCCACATTCATGGCGCGATGCTACGCCCGGTACATTCGTGTGAATGTCCACCACCGACGTCTCCGCCCTCCTCGACGACCTGATCGCCGTCGTCCCCGACTTCCCGAAACCGGGCATCCTCTTCCGCGACGTGACCCCGCTCTTCTCCCACGCCGACGCCTTCGCGACCGTCACCACGGCCCTCAGCGAACCGTTCGACGGGTCGTTCCAGGCGGTCGCCGGCATCGAGGCCCGCGGCTTCGCACTCGCCGGCGGCATCGCGATCGAGCAGCACGTCGGCGTCCTCACCGTCCGCAAGGCGGGCAAGCTGCCCGGCGAGGTGCTGAGCGAGAGCTACGCCCTCGAGTACGGCGAGGCGACCCTCGAGCTGCGCCCCAGTCAGCTGCCGAAGGGCACGCGGGTGCTGGTCGTCGACGACGTCCTGGCCACCGGCGGCACCGCCGAGGCGACCGTCACGCTGCTCGAGCGCGCCGGGTACGAGGTCGTCGGGCTGGCCGTGCTGCTCGAGCTGGACGGTCTCGGCGGGCGCGACCGCCTGGCGCCGCGCCTCCCCGTCCACGCGCTCGGCTCCGCCCCGGCCTGATCCGCGCCGGCCCGGCCCGGCCCGACCCGCCCGGCCTGACCCGAGCGGCCGAGACCCGACTCAGCCGCCGGAGACCCGGCTCAGCCGAGCGAGCGCGCCAGCTCGATCGTCTGGGGGAAGATCAGCCCGGCCGAGCCGGCCAGGCAGACCAGGGCGACGATCACGAACACGCCGACCCAGACGACCCCGGGTACGCGGGTCAGGGCGGCCAGCTGGTCCGCGTCCGACCCCGTCGTGCGCGAGCGGCGGCGACTCCGCTGCAGCTCGAGCGAGGTCCGCAGGGCGCCGAAGCCGAGCACGGCCGTCAGGGCGACGCCGAAGGCGCTCTGCCAGGGCGCCGAGGCGAAGAAGGTGACGGCGACGACGATGGCCGCCCCGACGAGCACCACCCAGAGTCCGAACCAGTTGCGGATCTGCACGAGCATCAGCGCCAGCAGCAGCAGGAGCGCCCAGAGCAGCCCGGCGGCGTAGCCGGCCGACAGCAGCCAGGCCGCGCCGAGCGACGCGATCGCCGGCGCGGTGTAGCCCGCGAGCAGCGTCAGCACCATGCCGGGGCCGGTGCGCGGCCCGCGCGACACGGTCAGCCCGGAGGTGTCCGAGTGCAGGCGGATCCCCGACAGCCGCCGCCCCGTGAGCACCGCGGCGAGTCCGTGGCCGCCCTCGTGCACGACGGTCACGGCGTGCCGCACGGTGTGCCAGGCGCCCGGCACGAGCACGGCCGCGAGGCCGGCGGCGACGGCGGCGAGCAGCCAGGGGAGGGGGAGCGGCTGCGCCACGAGGCTGACGCGGCTCCAGAGTTCGGCGACGAGGTCCACGCGACGAGCCTAGGAGGCGCGGTGCGCGCCTCCCTGGCACCGCGCCTCCTCGGGTCGCCGGCCCCGCACCCGCCCGCCCGGCGTCGTCCTGGAGGATGAACTCCGCCGGCGCGGCCTCGATCCCCAGGTCGCGTCCGTCACCATGGAGTCATGCGTCGTGCCGTCCTCCTCCTGCTCACCCTCGTCTATCTGGCGGGTGTCGCGTGGATGACGCTGCGCCCCAGCGTCTACGGGCCCGGCACGACCGAGCTGCTCTGGCGCGCCCTCGACCTCTTCGCCCGGCACGACGAGACGTCGTGGATCACCTTCGCCCGGGTCGAGGCCGCGGCGAACGTCGCCATGTTCGTGCCGATGGGCATGTTCCCGGCGCTGCTGCTGCCCAGGCGGTTCTGGTGGGTCGGCATCGTGGTCGGCTTCGCGGCGACCGTGGGCATCGAGTGGTACCAGGCGGCCTATCTGTCGGCCACCCGGTTCTCCGACCCGCAAGACCTGGTCATGAACACGCTGGGCGCGGTCATCGGCGCGGTGTTCGTGGGTCTGGCCCTGCCCCGTCGCCGCCGGCGTCGACCCGCGGGCGCCCGGTCCGCCGCCCCTGTCTGGTAGGCTCCTCAGGTTGCCGTCTGAACGGCCGCGGAAGAAGAGAGCTCGCACATCCGGTGACGGGCACCGCGCAACGAACTGAAAGGGGATCCACCTATGGCACTCGCACCTGACGTCAAGACCCGGATCATCGAAGAATACGCGACTCACCCCGGCGACACCGGATCCCCCGAGGTCCAGGTCGCCATGATGACGCAGCGCATCCTCGACCTCACCGAGCACCTCAAAGAGCACAAGCACGACCACCACTCGCGTCGTGGTCTGCTGCTCCTCGTGGGTCAGCGCCGCCGACTCCTGGGCTACCTGTCCCGGGTCGACATCGAGCGCTACCGTACGCTCATCGGTCGTCTCGGCCTGCGCCGCTAGTCTTCGCGCTCCGAACGTCTCGACNCCGCTCCGGCTCCGTGAGGCGGTCACACCCGGGTGCTAGGATCGCGCTCGGAGCAGGCCGGTACGGCTGCTGGTCACCGGTGGTGGCAGGCGGAATGCCCCGATCGACGCATCGAGTCGCGATCGGAGGCGGGGTCCGACCGTCTTCACTGTTGGCCAGACGTGCCACCGCCTCCGTCGCGTTGCTGCACGTGCATGTCCTCATGCCGTCCACGCCGCCCGCTCCCGGTACGACATCGAGGCCCACACGGGGCATCGATTCAAAACAAAGAGGAGAAACCCCCACATGGAGGGTCCAGAGATCAAGTTCGGCGAAGCCGTGCTCGACAACGGCAAGTTCGGCAAGCGCACCATCCGATTCGAGACCGGTCGTCTCGCCCAGCAGGCCCAGGGAGCCGTCGCCGCCTACCTCGACGACGACACCATGCTGCTGTCCGCCACCAGCGCCAGCAAGAAGCCGAAGGACAACTTCGACTTCTTCCCGCTGACCATCGACGTCGAAGAGCGCTCGTACGCCGCGGGCAAGATCCCCGGCTCGTTCTTCCGTCGCGAGGGCCGCCCCTCGACCGAGGCCATCCTCGTCTGCCGTCTCATCGACCGGCCCCTGCGCCCCTCGTTCGTCGAGGGTCTCCGCAACGAGGTCCAGGTCGTCATCACGGTGCTCAGCATCGCTCCCGACGAGTTCTACGACGCTCTCGCGATCAACGCGGCCAGCGCCTCCACCCAGATCTCCGGTCTGCCGTTCTCCGGCCCCATCGCCGGTGTGCGCCTCGCGCTGATCGGCGACCAGTGGGTCGCCTTCCCGAAGGCCTCGCAGCTGGCCGACGCCGTCTTCGACCTCACGGTCGCGGGTCGCGTCGTCACCGACGCCGCCGGCAACGACGACGTCGCGATCATGATGGTCGAGGCCGAGGCCACCGAGCACGCCTGGGGTCTCATCCAGGGCGGCGCGACGAAGCCCGACGAGGCCGTCGTCGCCCAGGGTCTCGAAGCCGCCAAGCCGTTCCTCAAGCAGCTCGTCGAGGCCCAGGCCACGATGGCCGCGCAGGCCGCCAAGGAGATCGCCGACTACCCGGTCTTCCTGCCCTACACCGACGAGGTGCTCGAGGCTGTCACGGCCGCCGCGGGCACCGAGCTCGCCGAGGTCTACAAGATCGCCGGCAAGATCGAGCGCCAGGACGCCGACGACGCCCTCAAGGCGACCGTCAAGGACGCCATCGCGGCCAAGGTCGCCGCGGGCGAGCTGCCCGAGACGGCCAACGGCCAGGTGGGCGCCGCCTACAAGTCGGCGACGAAGAAGGTCGTCCGCGACCGCATCCTCACCGAGCAGATCCGCATGGACGGGCGCGGCCTGGCCGACATCCGCCCGCTCGACGCCGAGGTCCAGGTCATCCCGCGCGTGCACGGCTCGGCCATCTTCCAGCGCGGCGAGACCCAGATCATGGGCGTCACCACGCTGAACATGCTCAAGATGGAGCAGCAGATCGACTCGCTGAGCCCGGTCACCAAGAAGCGCTACCTGCACCACTACAACTTCCCGCCCTACTCGACCGGTGAGACCGGCCGCGTCGGTTCGCCGAAGCGTCGCGAGATCGGGCACGGCTTCCTGGCCGAGCGCGCCCTCGTGCCGGTGCTGCCGAGCCGCGAGGAGTTCCCCTACGCCATCCGTCAGGTGTCCGAGGCCCTCGGCTCCAACGGCTCGACGTCGATGGGCTCCGTCTGCGCCTCGACCCTGTCGCTGCTGAACGCCGGTGTGCCCCTCAAGGCCCCCGTCGCCGGCATCGCCATGGGCCTCGTCTCCGACGAGGTCGACGGCCAGACGCGCTACGCGGCGCTGACCGACATCCTCGGCGCCGAAGACGCCCTGGGCGACATGGACTTCAAGGTCGCCGGCACGTCCGAGTTCGTCACGGCCATCCAGCTCGACACGAAGCTCGACGGTCTGCCGACCGCCGTCCTCGACGCCGCGCTGAAGCAGGCCAAGGAGGCGCGCACCGCCATCCTCGGCGTCCTGAACTCCGCGATCGACGCTCCCGACGAGATGGCCCCGACCGCGCCCCGCGTGATCTCGGTCCAGATCCCGCAGGACAAGATCGGCGAGCTGATCGGCCCGAAGGGCAAGACGATCAACTCCATCCAGGACACCACCGGCGCCGACATCAGCATCGAAGAAGACGGAACCGTCTACATCGGTGCCGTCGACGGCCCGTCGGCCGAGGCCGCTCGTGCCCAGGTCAACGCGATCGCGAACCCCACCAACCCCGAGGTCGGCGAGCAGTTCCTCGGAACCGTCGTCAAGATCGCGTCGTTCGGTGCCTTCGTCTCGCTCCTCCCCGGCAAGGACGGCCTGCTGCACATCAGCGAGGTCCGCAAGCTCGCCGGTGGCAAGCGCGTCGAGAACGTCGAGGACGTGCTCGGAGTCGGCCAGAAGATCCTGGTCGAGATCACGAAGACGGACGACCGCGGCAAGCTCTCGCTCGCTCCGGTCGTCGCCGAGTCGGCCGACACCGACTCGAGCGGCGCCACCGAGACGTCGACCGACGAGTCGGTCGACGCGTAGCACCCGCCTGAACCGACGAGCCCGTCGCGACCTCGTGTCGCGGCGGGCTCGTCGGCGTTCCGGGCCCATGAGCGGGTCGTCTCAGGCTCGAGTGGAAATAGGACGATTCTTCACGTAACGATTCGGTGCGGCGGCGCGCGCGACGAGGGCCGGGGTCGTATTCTGACGATGAGGCGCAGACCCTGGCATCCGTCCAGCTCAGACGGGTGAGGGTGCGCCAGCGGAGGAGGACTGTCGGTGACCGACTCGACGGCCACGACCGCACAGGCGGCCGCCGCCGAGCCCGACGCGGCCGTCCGCTCCGAAGCCGTCCCCTCCGGTGCCGTCCGCCCCCGGTGGCAGCATGCTGCCGCGGTTGACCAGGCCACCGTTCCGGTCGATCTGGGCATCATCCAGCCGCGCCGTCGACTCGGCACGTCCGATCTCCGGGTGTTCCCCCTCGCGCTCGGCGGGAACGTCTTCGGCTGGACGGCCGACCAGACCGAGACGCGCGCGGTCCTCGACACCTACTTCGATCTCGGCGGCAACTTCGTCGACACCGCCGACTCGTACGCCGGGGGGCGCAGCGAGATCATGATCGGCTCCTGGATGCGCGATCGTCGATCGCGTGACGACATGGTCGTCTCGACGAAGGTCGGCAAGAGCGCCGACAACCCGGGTCTCACGCCGAAGGCGATCGAGCGCGCCGTCGAGGCCTCGCTCGAGCGCCTCGGCACCGACCGCATCGATCTGCTGTACCTCCACGTCGACGACACCGAGGTGGCGTTCGAGCGCACCCTCCTCGCCGTCGACCACCTGATCCGCGCCGGCAAGGTCCGGTACTTCGGCGGTTCCCATCATTCGGGCAACCGGCTCTACGAGGCCCGGATCGCCGCGGGAATGCTCGGGGTCGCGCCGATGGTCGCGCTCCAGAACCAGTACAACCTGCTCAACCGCGGCGAGTACGAGAAGGGTCTCGCCCGAGTGGCCGGTCAGCTGGGTCTCGGTGTGATGCCGCGCTTCGCCCTGGCGAGCGGATTCCTCTCCGGCAAGTACCGCACCCGTGCCGACTTCGCCGGGTCGCAGCGTCGTCCTGATCTCGCGAAACAGCTGACCAAACGCGGGCTGCGCATCCTGCACGAGCTCGACCGGATCGCCTCGGTGCACGAGGTGTCGACCGCCGCGATCTCGTTGGCCTGGCTGCTCACGAAGCCCAACGTCGTGGCCCCGGTCGCGAGCGCGACGAATGCGAAGCAGGTGTACGAGCTGGCGCAGGCCGTCCGCGTGCAGTTGACGCGCCTCCAGGTGCTCGACCTCGATCGGGTCTCCGCGTAAGACGACCGCCCACCTCGGGCACCGTCCGATCCCGGGGTGCACCGGCGGTTCCGGCGTCGGCTCACAGAGGCGACCGGCGCGAGGCGCTTCGGCGTGCCGAACCCGACCGGCGCGGCTCGCTCCGGCGTGCCGAACCCGACCGATCGTGCCGAAAACACCGACCAGCAGCGCCCTGAGCCCCCTCGCGAGACGAAACGGTCGCGATCTGCACACCCTTCCGGTCAGGCGCGGGATCGCGTGCGTGACGTGAGCGGGGGAGAGGTCCGGGGAGGGCCGAGGAGGCGCGGCGCGCGTCAGGCGTCGAGCAGGCGGTCCGCGGTGCGGCGCAACGACGCGGAGGCGGCGATGGCGTCGCCGGCGTAGGCGCCGACCTCGGCGCCGTCGAGTGCGAGCTGGAAGTCGTCGGCGGCATCGCCCGGCATCGGGTGGCCGGCGTTCTTGAAGAGCTCGACGAGCGCGTCGGTGAGCCATTCGCGGTGCTCGCTGATGGCGACGCGGACGGGGTGGGTCGGGTCGCTGAACTCGGCCGCCGCGTTGGCGTAGGCGGAGCCTCTGAAGCCGGGCTCCTGGAGTCGGGTCGCGAAGGCGTCGACGAAGCTGCGGACGGCGGCGACGCCGTCGGGAGCGGACGACACGGTCTCGGCGAGAGCGGCCACGTCGCGATCGTGCCGCACGGCGAGGAACTGGAGCACGAGGGTGTCCTTCGCGCCGAAGTGCTTGTAGAAGGTCGCCTTCGTGACCGACGACTCGGCGATGAGGCGGTCGACGCCCACGACGCGGATGCCCTCGTCGTAGAAGAGGCGATCGGCGGTCGTGAGGACGCGGGCGCGGGCGCCGGGCGTCTTCTGGTCGGCGCGGGGTCGGCCAGGGAGACGCTGGACGGCCGGTTGGGGGGAATCGACCGTCACAGCGTGGCTCCTTGGAACATATCGGCTTAGAGCCGCGTGGGGGACGCGCGCTCCGGACCTTGCGATGATGTCCGACCAGCCGCCGCAGCCGTCTCTCGTGGGGGGACGGGTCGACTGCGGTGTGACGACTGTAACACCGATGAGGACAGACCAACCCGTCTGTTTGTCCGCATTCCGTCCCCCAATTCGGGTGTCAGGGGCGGGCGGTAGGCTCACCACGATGAACGGACCGGTCGCACTGCCCCTCGACGAGGTCGAGCTCTCCTTCGAGGCGACGGGCGGCTCGCTCGTGCGGCGGACGGTGCTCCCCACGGGGGTGCGCATCCTCAGCGAGAGCATGCCCGGGGCCCGCAGCGCCACGGTCGGCTTCTGGGTCGCCGTCGGCAGCCGCGACGAGGGCGACGGCGACCGGGGGTCGACCCACTTCCTCGAGCATCTGCTCTTCAAGGGCACACCCACCCGGTCGGCCCTCGACATCGCCGTGGCCTTCGAGTCCGTCGGGGGCGAGCACAACGCCGCCACCGGCAAAGAGAGCACCTGCTATTACGCCAGGGTCCGCGACGTCGACCTCGACGACGCGGTCGACTCCCTCGCCGACATGGTGACCTCGTCGGTCCTCGATCCCCTCGAGTTCGAGACCGAGCGCGGCGTCATCCTCGACGAGCTCGCGATGGCCGACGACGACCCGAGCGACGTCGGCGGCGAGCGCCTGTTCGAGTCGGTCTTCGGCGACCACTCGCTCGGTCGACCGATCGGCGGGTCGCCCGACAGCATCCGGAGGGCCTCACGAGACGAGGTCCACCGGCACTACCTCCGCACGTACCGCCCGCGCGACCTCGTCGTGACGGTCGCGGGCGCCGTCGACCACGATCACCTCGTCCAGCGTCTCCAGGCCGCGATCGGGCGGTCCGACTGGTCCACCGACACCGCGCCTCCCGTGCCCCGTCGTCCGGCGACCGGCGCCGAGACGGCGCCGCAGCAGGGCGAGCCCCTCGTCGTCGTGCGCCGACCCCTCGAGCAGACGACGCTCCTCCTCGGCTTCCCGGGCCTCCCGGTGACCGACGACCGCCGCTCGGCCATGGCCGTGCTGAACTCCGTGCTCGGCGGCGGCATGTCCTCGAGGCTCTTCCAAGAGGTGCGAGAGCGCCGCGGTCTGGCCTACTCGGTGTATTCGTTCGCCCCGAGCTACTCCGACGCCGGTCTGTTCGGCCTCTACGCGGGGTGCGCGCCGGCCAACGCGGGCGACGTGGCCCGCCTGATGCTCGAGCAGCTCGACGAGGTCGCGACCGACGGCATCACGGCCGACGAGCACCGCCGTGCGCTCGGTCAGCTGGGCGGCGCCGCGGCTCTCGCTCTCGAAGACAGCGACACCCGGATGAACCGCCTCGGTCGCGCCGAGCTGTCGATGGGCGAGTTCGTCGATCTCGACGCCTCGCTGGCCCGACTCGCGGCCGTGCCGACCGACGACGTCCGCGACCTGGCCGCCGCCCTGCGCTCGGGCCCGCTGTCGACCGTGGTCGTCGGCGAGGTCGACGAGACGACGCTCCCCACCCGAGCGGCGACGGTCCCGACGTCGTCCGCCATCCGATGAACCAGGAGACGACGGTGTCCCACTACCTCTATCTCGTTCGCCACGGCGAACAGCAGGACGCCGAGCACGGGCTGCCCGACGGTCCGCTCTCCGAGCGCGGCAAGCGTCAGGCGCGACTCATCGCCGAGCGCCTCGGCGGCGTGCCGTTCGACGCGGCCTGGCATTCGCCCCTCGAGCGGGCGGCCGAGACCGCGCGCATCATGACCGAGCGACTGCCCGCCCTCGAATCCCAGCCGTCGACGCTGCTCTTCGACTGCGTGCCGTCGGGGCCGACCCCCGACATGCCGGCGGCGTACAAGCCGTTCTTCGGCGGAGTCACCGAAGACGAGATCGAAGCCGGTCAGGCGCAGATGGCCGACGCCGTCTCCGAGTGGCTGACGCCCGCGCGCGACGACCGGCACGATCTGCTGATCACCCACAACTTCGTCATCGGCTGGTTCGTCCGCGAGGTCTTCGGGGCGCCGGCCTGGCGCTGGATGGGCGTCAACCAGGCCAATGCCGGTCTGACGATCATCCGCGTGCGCTCGGCGAAGCCGCCCGAGCTGGTCACCCACAACGACCTCGGGCACCTGCCCGTCGAGCTGCGGACGGGCCTGCCCGTCGACCAGTCGATCTGACCGGCCGATCCGACCGCTCGGTCAGAGCCCTCGGTCCGATCGCTCGACCGACCGGTCAGCGGGCGGTCTTGCCGTACCAGGCGGTCGCGTTCGGGTTGTCGTTGTAGGGCTCGATCAGCGAGTAGCCCGCTGCGCGGTAGAGGCCGCCGGCCGCCTCCAGGCTGTCGTTCGTGTCGAGCACGAGCTGCTCGGCGCCGAGGTCGATCGCGCGGCGCTCGAGCTCGGCGAGCACGAGACGACCGAGACCCCGACCGCGGGCGACGGGTCGCACGAAGAGGTGCTTGACCTCGTAGCGGACCCGACCGTCGGCGCCCGGCTCGAGTCGGCGGACACCGCCGCAGGCCAGCGCGTCGTCGCCGTCGGGTGTGACGTCGCCGACGCCTCCCGCGTCGCGGACGCTCTCGTCGGTCGCCCCGTCGGCGACGGCGACGACGAACACGCCGGCCGGGGGAGTGAAGGTCGCGTCGACGGGCGTGGCCGTGTGATAGCTGCCCTGCGCGACCGGGAACGTCGCGGCCCGCTCGTCGAAGTACTCCGACAGCAACGAGGAGGCGGGGGTCGAGCTCACGGGCATCTCGCGGAATCGAGGCATCCCCCGATCGTATTCGACGGTCCGTCGCCCGGTAGGTTTGACCAATGACTTCCCGCATCGCCGTCGTCGGGGCCACGGGCACGCTCGGGGGCTTCATCGTCGATCTCATCGAGCGCACGCCCGACCTCGAGCTCCACGCCGGGCTCTCGTCCCGAGACGATCTCGACCGCGTCGTCGGGGCCGATCTCGTCGTCGACGTCACGCACCCGGCCGTGAGCCCCGGGATCGTCGAGCACGTCGTGCGGGCGGGCATCCCCGTGCTCGTCGGCACGTCGGGCTGGAGCGCCGAGCGCATCGCCCGCCTCTCGACGATCGTCGCCGACGTCGACGGCCCCGGTGTCCTGGTCGTCCCCAACTTCTCACTCGGGTCGGTGCTCGCGACCCGGTTCGCCACGATGGCCGCCCGGTTCTACGAGTCGGTCGAGATCGTCGAGACCCACCACCAGGGCAAGGTCGACTCCCCGTCGGGCACGGCGGTGCGCACCGCCGAGCTGATCGCCGAGGCGCGTCGCGATCTCGGGCCGGTCTCGGCCCCCTCGTCCGACCAGAGGGCCCGCGGGCAGCAGGTGGCGAGCGTGCCGGTGCACAGCCTCCGCCTCCGCGGGGTCGTCGCCAAGCAGGAGGTCATCTTCGGCGGCGAGGGCGAGACCCTCACCCTCACGCACGACACGCTGTCCCAGCGCGCCTACGAGCAGGGGCTGCTCGTCGCGATGTCGGCCGCGCCGACCGTCAGCGGTGTCGTCGTGGGGCTCGACAGCGTCCTGCCCCTCGACTGATGCGCGCCCGCCGACCCCTGCGCGCCCGCCGACCCCTGCGCGCCCGCCGACCGATGCGCGCCTGCCCGTGAAGGGCCGTGTCGCGGCCCTCGTGATGGCCGCCCTGCTCGTGCTCTACATCGTGCTCGTCGGTCAGCGTGCCGTCGCCCTCTTCGCCACGGGCGAGGCGGTCGCCGTTGGTCTCGGCGTGGGTCTCGTGGTCCTGCCGCTCCTCGGGGTCTTCGCCCTCGTGGCCGAGATCCGCTTCGGTCTGGCGACCCAGGCGATCGTGCGCGAGCTGGGCGCCGCCGACCAGCTGCCCGTCGACGACGTGCCGCGCAGGCCCTCGGGCCGGTACGACCGCGCCGCCGCCGACGAGGCCTTCCCGGCCTACCGCGAGGCGGTCGAGCAGGCCCCCGACGACTACCGCGCCTGGTTCCGGCTGGGTCTCGCCTACGATGCCTGCGGTGATCGACGTCGGGCGCGACAGGCGATCCGCTGGGCCATCACGCTGCGTCGGCGCGGCAGGGCCTGACCCGCGCCTCCTCGGCTCTCCGGTCTGCGCCTCGTCGTCGACCCGTCAGAGACCGGCGGCGAGCGCGTCGACGGCCTCGTCGACCGTCCGGTGACGGAACACGAAGCCGTCGGCGAGCAGCTTCTCGGGCACGACCTGCTGGCTGGGCAGCAGCAGTTCGCGACCGGCCTCCTGCATCGCGGTCGAGATGACGAACTCGGGCACGGTGAGGGCGTACGGCTTCGACAGGTCGTGCGCGAGTCGACGCGTCAGGGCGTCGCTCGTCGCGGGAGTGGGCCCGGCCAGGTTGATCGGGCCGTCGAGGTCGGAGGCCATCACATGGACGAACGCGGCCGCCTCGTCGTGCAGGCTGATCCACGGCCAGAACTGGTCGCCGGTGCCGAGCCGCGAGCCGAGACCGAAGCGGGTGAGGGGGAGAAGGGGCGCGAGCGCGCCGCCGGGGCCCACGACGAGCCCGGTGCGCATCAGCGCGACCCGCACGCCGTCGGGTGCGGTCAGCGCGGTCCGCTCCCATTCGGCGACGACATCGCTGAGGAACCCGGTGCCGCGTGGGCTCGACTCGGTCAGCCGGTCGCCGGGGCGGTCGCCGTAGATCCCGACGGCCGAGCCGCTGAGGAGCACCGTGGGCGGCGTCGACGCGGCGCGCATACCCGCGACGAGAGTCCGGGTGGCGTCGACCCTCGAGCCGACGATCTCGCGCTTGTAGCCGCGGGTCCAGGGCAGACGGCCCAGGGAGGCGCCCGACAGGTTCACGACGACGTCCGCTCGATCGAACAGGGTCGTGTCGACGACTCCGGCCGAGGGGATCCAGGTGAACTGCGTGTCGTCGCGCGGCTCGCCGCGGACGAGCGAGAGCACGGTGTGACCGGCGGCGCGCAGCTGGGTCGAGAGCTCGGTGCCGATCAGGCCGGATGCTCCGGCGATCAGGACCGTCCGGGGGGCGTCGTTCATGGGTCCTGCTCTCGATCGGCGGCGAGGCGCGACCGCGCCCTCCTCGAGAGCCTAGGCGCGCCTCCTCGGTGTCGACCGGGTGCCGAGGAGGCGCGGTGCGGGTCCGTCGGTCGCCCTCGGAGCACCCCGTCACCGGTTGTAGAGTCGACGCCGTGACCGATGCCGAACCCCTCGCCCCGTCCACCCCCGAATCCGCCGTCGAGTTCCGCTCCGACGTGACCGTCGAGCTGGTCCGGTCGAGCGCCCACGACTCCGACGTCCTCTTCGCCGCCCGCGTCTCGACCATGGGCGAGCTGACCCTCGACGGCGCGCAGGCGTCCGCCGACGGCGCCCAGGCGACCAAGGGCGCCGGGCTCATCAACTACCTGATGCGCGACCGCCACGGTTCGCCGTTCGAGCACAACTCGATGACCTTCTACGTCCAGGCGCCTATCTTCGTGTTCCGCGAGTTCATGCGGCACCGCATGGCGAGCTACAACGAGGAGAGCGGCCGCTACCGCGAGTTGAACCCGGTCTTCTACGTCCCCTCCGCGCAGCGCAACCTGCAGCAGGTCGGCAAGCCCGGCGCCTACGACTTCCTGCCCGGCACGCCCGAGCAGAGCGAGCTCGTGCGCGCCGAGACCGAGCGCACCTCGCGCGAGGCGTACGCCTCGTACAAGCGCATGCTCGACGCCGGGGTCGCCCGCGAGGTCGCCCGCATCGTCCTGCCGCTGAACATCTACTCGTCGATGTACGTCACGGTCAACGCGCGGTCGCTGATGAACTTCCTCAGCCTGCGGACCAAGCGCGAGGGCACGCACTTCCCGTCGTTCCCTCAGCGCGAGATCGAGATGTGCGCCGAGAAGATGGAAGACATCTGGGCGGAGCTCATGCCGCTCACGTACGCCGCGTTCGGCACGAACGGTCGCGTCGCGCCCTGACCGCCGAGAGGCGGGGACGGCGCTCCGGCCCGTCCCCGCCTCGCCGCCGACGAGAGCAAGTACGCTGGTTCCGTGTCGAACATCATCAACCCCTTCGGTCAGGTCCTCGTGGCCCTCGTCACCCCCTTCACCGCAGACGGGGAGGTCGACTGGCCGGCCGTCGAGAAGCACATCGACGACTGCATCACCGCCGGGGCGGACGGCATCGTGGTCACCGGCACCACTGGCGAGACCAGCACCCTGACCGACCCCGAGAAGCTCCGTCTCGTCGAGGTCGGCAAGTCCGTCTCGGCTGGGCGCGCCAAGATCATCACGGGCGGCGGGTCGAACGAGACCGCCCACGCGATCCAGCTCTACAAGGCCAGCGAGAAGGCCGGCGCCGACGGCGTCATGATCGTCACCCCGTACTACAACAAGCCGACGCAGGCCGGTGTGCTCACGCACTTCCGCATGATCGCCGACGCGACCGATCTGCCCGTCATCCTCTACGACATCCCCGGTCGCACCGGCATCCCGATCAAGTACGAGACGATCCTCCGCGCGGCCAAGCACCCGAACATCGTCGCGGTCAAAGACGCGAAGGGCGACTTCTCCGAGGTCAGCCGGGTGCTGAACCAGACCGACCTGCTCTACTTCTCGGGCGACGACGCCAACGTGCTGCCTCACCTCGCCATCGGCGCCTCGGGCCTCATCGGCGTCACGGCGAACATCGCCGCGGCCCCGTACCGCACGATCGTCGACGCGGTCAACGCTGGCGACCTGCACACGGCGACCCAGGCCCACCAGATGCTCGAACCGCTCGTCCGCGCGGTCATGACGCACGTGCCCGGCACGGTCGCGGCCAAGTACATCCTGCACGGGCTGGGTCGCATCTCGAGCCCGCGCGTCCGACTGCCTCTCGTCGGCCCCGAAGACAGCGAGGCCGCCCTCATCGAAGACGAGCTCGCGCACGTCGGCGCCATCCCGGGGCTCGACCTCAGCCGGTTCCGACCCGATCGCAACGCCGCGGCGGGTGGCGCCCTGCCCAAGGTGCACGGCACGACCCGCTGAGCCGCGCCTCCTCGGTCGCCGCGACATCCCGGGGCTCGAGCCCCACCACTCCCGAAGGACCTCATGCCCGTCACGATCCAGACCCCGCCGCCGCTCGAAGACGGCACGCTCCGCGTCATCCCGGTGGGCGGTCTGGGCGAGATCGGTCGCAACATGACCGTCTACGAGATCGACGGCAAGCTGCTCGTGGTCGACTGCGGGGTGCTCTTCCCCGAAGAGCACCAGCCGGGCGTCGATCTGATCCTCCCCGACTTCGCGCCGATCCGCGACCGGCTCGACGACATCCTGGCCGTGGTGCTGACGCATGGTCACGAAGACCACATCGGCGCCGTGCCGTATCTTCTGCGGCTGCGGGCCGACATCCCGCTGATCGGCTCGCAGCTGACGCTCGCGTTGATCGAGGCGAAGCTCAAGGAGCATCGCATCAGCCCGTACACCCTCACGGTCGCCGAGGGCGGACGCGAGACGCTCGGGCCGTTCGAGCTCGAGTTCGTGGCGGTCAACCACTCGATCCCCGACGCCCTCGCCGTCGCCATCCGCACCTCCGCCGGTCTGGTGCTGCACACCGGCGACTTCAAGATGGACCAGCTGCCCCTCGACGGGCGGATCACCGACCTGCGCGCCTTCGCCCGGCTCGGCGAAGAGGGGGTCGATCTCTTCCTCCCCGACTCGACGAACGCCGACGTGCCCGGTTTCACCGCTCTCGAGCGCGACATCGGACCGGTGCTCGACGACGTCATCCGGCGGGCTCCCCGGCGCGTGGTCGTGGCGAGCTTCTCCAGTCACGTGCACCGCGTGCAGCAGGTGCTCGACGCGGCCCACGCCAACGGTCGCCGGGTCGCGTTCATGGGTCGGTCGATGGTCCGCAACATGGGCATCGCGGCCGACCTCGGGTACCTGACGGTGCCCGACGGGGTGCTGATCGACGCGAAGAAGGCGCGAGACCTGCCCGACGACCGCATCGTCTACATGAGCACGGGATCGCAGGGCGAGCCGATGGCCGTGCTGGCCCGCATGGCCAACCTCGAGCACCAGATCGAGATCGGCGCCGACGACACGATCATCCTCGCGTCGAGCCTCATCCCGGGCAACGAGAACGCGGTGTACCGCGTGATCGACGGGCTGACGAAGCTCGGGGCGAAGGTCGTCCACAAGGGCAACGCGAAGGTGCACGTGTCAGGGCACGCCTCGGCGGGCGAGCTGCTGTACTGCTACAACGTGCTCCGGCCGAAGAACGTCCTGCCCGTGCACGGGGAGCACCGCCACCTGTACGCCAACGCCGCCCTGGCTCAACGAACGGGTGTGGCGCCCGGCAACACGATCCTCGGCCAGGACGGCGTCGTCGTCGACCTCCGCGACGGGATCGCCCGAGTCGTCGGGCAGCTCGACCTGGGCTTCGTCTACGTCGACGGCTCGACCGTGGGCGAGATAACCGACGCCGATCTGAAAGACCGACGCATCCTGTCCGAAGAGGGCTTCATCTCGGTCTTCGTCGCCATCGACGCGTCCACCGGCCGGGTCGTCGTCGGCCCCGAGATCCAGTCGCGAGGGTTCGCCGAAGACGACCGGGTCTTCGACGACGTCGCCCCGAAGATCGTCGCGGCCCTCGCCGAGGCGGCTGAGAACGGCGTGCGCGACACCCACGCCTTCAGTCAGGTCGTGCGACGGACGGTGGGTCGCTGGGTCAACACGAAGCACCGGCGCCGACCGATGATCGTGCCGGTCGTCATCGCCGTCTGAGGTCGCCTCCCGGTCGGGCACCCGGACACACGCGACCGGATCCGACCGGCGTCGGTGGTGGGCGGTACCGTGGAGCCCATGGCCACGCCCACGAAGTCGACCCCGCGCTCCCGCTCGGGCTCGCGTGCGTCCTCGGCGCGTGACGCGACCAAGGCCACCAAGAAGCTGCCCACCACGCCGGCGCCCGCGCCCGCCCGAGAGGGGCCGAACCCGCTCGCGGCGGCCTGGATGGGGCTGGCGCACATGACCGGCGCCGCATTCCGGCTGCTGGGCCGCGAGACGCTCGACAAGAGCGAGCGTCGAGACGGCGTGCCGTTCTTCCTCGTGCTCCTGGCGATCGCCGGGGGTGTCGTCGAGTGGCTGAACCCGACCAGCCCCCTCGCGATCGGCTTCGACGCGTACACGTTCGGCGGTCTCTTCGGCCGGGTGGCCTACGCCCTGCCGGTCATCATGATCCTCTTCGCGGGGTGGCTCTTCCGGCATCCCTCCTCGGTCCACGACAACACGCGCATCGGCATCGGGCTGGGTCTGTCGCTCGTGTCGATCAGCGCCCTCTGCCACATCTTCGGCGGTCAGCCCGAGGCCTCCGACGGCATGCCGGCCCTCGCCACCGGGGGAGGGGTCCTCGGCTGGGTCGTCGCATCCTGGCTCGTCGCCCTGGCCACCGAGTGGGTGGCGGTCCCGCTGGTCGTCGTCCTGCTCGCCTTCTCGATCCTGATCATCACCAAGACGCCGCCGAACCGCATCGGTCGTCGACTCGGCGAGCTCTACTCGTACCTCTTCGGCGAGACCGTCGACGACCGGGCGGCTGCGGCGGNGCAACCCCGGGCAGCGCGAAGACGACCCGGCGTACGACACCCCGCTCGTCCGGCCCGCCGCCGCGACCGCTCCGACCGAGGTGATCGGCCGCCGCAAGAAGCGCCGACCGGCGTTCGAAGAGCTCGACACGACCCCGGCCGCACCGCCCGTTCCCCAGGCGTCTCCCGCCACGGCCGAGACCGACGTCTTCTCCTCCGACCTCCTGGCCGATCTCGACCGGGCCGAAGACGCCGTCCGCGCCCAGGGCATCGACATCCCCCTGCACCCCGAGCCCACCGCGGCGACGACCGTGCTCCCCGTCCCCGTCCCCGAGGCCATCCCCGCCGAGGGCGAGAGCGACGCCGCCTCCGCGTTCCTCGCCCCCGACCTCGACGAGCCGGCGCCTCCGTCGCTCGAGTCCGTCGACCCGTCCGCCGACGACGTGCCCTATCGTCTACCGGCCGTGACGACCCTCGCCGTCGGCGAGCCCGCGAAGGCCCGCAGCGAGGCCAACGACGCCATCGTCGCCTCGATCACCTCTGTGCTCGACCAGTTCAACGTCGACGCCAAGGTGACCGGTCTCAAGCGCGGCCCCACGGTCACCCGCTACGAGATCGAACTCGGTCCCGGCGTCAAGGTCGAGCGAGTGACAGCGCTCACCAAGAACCTCGCGTACGCCGTCGCCTCGAACGAGGTGCGCATCCTGTCGCCCATCCCGGGCAAGAGCGCCATCGGGGTGGAGATCCCGAACACCGACAAGGAGATCGTCGCCCTCGGCGACGTGCTCCGGTCGTCGGCCGCCGCCAAGAGCACCCACCCCATGACCATCGGCGTGGGCAAGGACGTCGAGGGCGGTTACGTCGTCGCGAACCTCGCGAAGATGCCGCACCTCCTGGTCGCGGGTGCCACCGGCTCGGGCAAGTCGAGCTTCGTCAACTCGATGATCACCTCGCTGCTGATGCGCGCCAAGCCGGCCGACGTCCGCATGGTGCTCATCGACCCGAAGCGCGTCGAGCTCTCGATCTACGCCGGCGTGCCGCACCTCATCACCCCCATCATCACGAACCCGAAGAAGGCGGCCGAGGCGCTGCAGTGGGTCGTCAAAGAGATGGACATGCGTTACGACGACCTGGCCAGCTTCGGGTTCCGGCACATCGACGACTTCAACCGCGCCGTGGTCAACGACGAGATCGTGCTGCCTGCGGGCAGCGCTCGCACGCTGAAGCCCTACCCCTATCTCCTCGTCGTCGTCGACGAGCTGGCCGACCTCATGATGGTCGCGCCGCGTGACGTCGAAGACAGCATCGTGCGCATCACCCAGCTGGCCCGCGCCTCCGGCATCCACCTGGTGCTCGCGACCCAGCGTCCGTCGGTCGACGTCGTGACGGGCCTGATCAAGGCCAACGTCCCCTCGCGGTTCGCGTTCGCCGTCTCGAGCGTCACCGACTCCCGCGTCATCCTCGACCAGCCCGGCGCCGACAAGCTCATCGGCCAGGGTGACGGGCTGTTCCTCCCGATGGGTGCGTCCAAGGCGATGCGTGTGCAGGGCGCCTGGGTGCAAGAGAGCGAGATCGCCCAGGTCGTCGCGCACGTGACCCGTCAGGCCCGTCCCGACTACCGGCCTGACGTCGCGGCCGTCGTCGAGAAGAAGGAGATCGACGGAGACATCGGCGACGACCTCGAGCTGCTGCTCGCAGCCGTCGAGCTCGTGGTCAGCACGCAGTTCGGGTCGACCTCGATGCTGCAGCGGAAGCTGCGGGTGGGCTTCGCCAAGGCGGGGCGCCTGATGGACCTCATGGAGTCCCGCGACATCGTGGGTCCTTCCGAGGGGTCGAAGGCCCGCGACGTCCTCGTGACGACCGAGCAGCTGTCGGGTGTCCTGACGAAGATCCGCGGCGGCGGCGATGCCGGTCCGGCGCAGCCCGGTCGAGGCGGAGCCGGGGCGGCCATCGACGACGACCCCGTCGAGGCGATGACGCGGGGTTACGCCGAGGTCGACGACGACGAGGGGTCGGAAGACGCCTGGAACCTCACCGGGAGAGACTGACGTGACCGACAGCGACCGCAGCGACGGCGCCCCCCGCGGCGCGACCTTCCCCTTCCGAGGCCGGGTGGCCCGCCGAGGCCCCGGCCCGGCGAGCACAGCCAACATCGCCAACATCATCACCGTGGTGCGCATCCTCATGGCGCCGCTGTTCATGGCGTGGCTCCTCATCGACGACGGCGCCGACGGCTCGTTGCGCATCGCCGCGGCCGCGCTGTTCGTGGTCGCCATCCTCACCGACAGCCTCGACGGCATGCTCGCCCGGGGTCTCGACCTCGTCACCGACTTCGGCAAGATCGTCGACCCGATCGCCGACAAGGTCCTCATCGGCGGGGCCCTCGTCTCCCTCTCGATCCTCGGCGAGCTCCCGTGGTGGGTGACGGCTCTCATCCTCGTCCGCGAGATCGGCATCACCGTGTTCCGATTCGCCGTCATCCGTGATCGGGTCATCCCCGCGTCCCGGGGCGGCAAGCTCAAGACCGTCCTGCAGGCCGTCGCCGTGACCCTCGCGCTCTTCCCGCTCTGGAACCTCCTCGGGTCGGGCATGCACTGGGTCAACGGAGTCCTCATGACGGCCGCGGTCGTGGCGACCCTGGTCTCCGGGCTCGACTACCTGAGGGTGGCGGCGAAGCACGGTCGACCGTCATGACGCTCGCCGGCGACGTCGTCGCCGAGCTCACCCGTCGACGGCTCACGATCGGCGTGGCCGAGTCGCTCACCGGCGGCCTGCTGATCGCCGAGCTGATCGCCGTGCCCGGAGCATCCGCGGTCGTCCTCGGCGGTGTCGTCGCCTACCAGACGGAGTTGAAGCACACCCTGCTCGGCGTCGACGCCCGACTGCTCGCCGACCGCGGGCCCGTCGACCCCGACGTGGCCGAGGCCATGGCCGCGGGAGTCCGCGGGGTGGTCGAGACCGGCGGCACCCCCACCGACATCGGCCTCGCGACCACCGGTGTCGCCGGCCCCGGTCCGCAGGGCGGCCACGATCCCGGTGTCGTCTTCGTCGGTGTCGCCTGGGGAGACGAGACGCGGGTGGTGGCCCTCGACCTGACGGGAGACCGCGAGGCCATCCGACGGGGCACCGTCTCCGAATCACTCACGGCTCTGCACTCGTGGTTGGTCGACGCGAGGGAATAGACCGCGTTTCGGTCTCGTTACATCTGGCAGGTTCACAAGGGTCGCACAGTCCCCGCTGGTTACAGTTACAGCCAACTGCGCTTTAGTATCACCATCCCACCCCCCGACAGTCCGTCAGGGTGGGCGTCCGTTCGGAGGAGGGTCCCATGGTTCTGGTTCGTCAAGAAATCGGAGACGTCCTGCGCGACTTCCGGCTGCAGAAGGGCCGCACCCTTCGCCAGGTCGCGAGCAAGGCGAGCGTGGCCCTCGGGTACCTCAGCGAGGTCGAGCGCGGTCAGAAAGAGGCCAGCTCCGAGATCCTCGCCTCCGTCGCCGATGCGCTCGAGACTCCCATCTCGGTCATCATGCGCGAGGTCGGCGACCGCATGGCCGTCATCGAGGGTCTCAATCCCATCCCCGACACGCTCCCCGACGAGCTCGTCGCCGAGTTCGACACCGATCTCGCGGTGCGCTGAGTCCCCACCCCGTCACGAACGCCCCCGGTCCTCCGACGGGGGCGTTCGTCGTCTCCTGAGCCCCTCCGGAGGCGCGGCGCAGCTGAGCACGCCGCCCCGTCGACAGAGAGGTACCCTCCACTGATGCGCAAGAGCGAGTTCCACCGAGCCGTCGTCGACCAGTTCGGCGAGGCGTACGGGCGCATCCTGATGCGCGATCTCGTGATGTCGGCCGTGGGCGAGCTCACCGCCGAGCAGGCTCTCGTGCAGGGCTTCCCGCCGAGAGACGTCTGGCTCGCGCTCTGCGACGCCGAGGGCGTACCGGAGTCGAGACGGCATGGTGTCGGTCTACCCGCGCCTCGTCGTTGAGGCTCGACGTCGCACCTCCGCCCGCTTGCCCGTGATCGTGCGGATGTTCGACACGCCGCGCCATGGAAGTCGAACATGTGTTCGTACCGGTGATAGCGTCCTCCCCAGGACCTGATCGGTCCGAGAACTCCACTTCGGTGGCCGGCGTCGACTCCGATGTCGGTGGTCGTCCGTAGCGTTCTCGTATCGACGTTCCCGCCGCCGGAGTGACCGGCGGCACCAGCCTTGTCGTAGCGACGAAGACCTTGTCCCACCGGTCGGCGGCGACGCGACAGCCTACAGGCGCACGGACGACCACCACGAAGGAGAACATCATGCCCTCAGCAGAGAACCGCGAGAAGGCCCTCGAGACCGCACTCGCCCAGATCGACCGCCAGTTCGGCAAGGGCGCCGTCATGCGTCTCGGCAGCGACGAGCGTGCTCCCGTGGCCGTCATCCCCACCGGCTCGATCGCGCTCGACGTCGCGCTCGGAATCGGGGGCATCCCCCGTGGCCGCATCGTCGAGATCTACGGCCCCGAGTCGTCCGGTAAGACCACGCTGACCCTGCACGCGATCGCCAACGCGCAGCGCAACGGCGGCATCGCGGCCTTCATCGACGCCGAGCACGCACTCGACCCCGAATACGCGAGAAAGCTCGGCGTCGACATCGACGCGCTCCTCGTCTCGCAGCCCGACACGGGTGAGCAGGCCCTCGAGATCGCCGACATGCTCGTCCGGTCCGGCTCCATCGACCTCATCGTCATCGACTCCGTGGCGGCTCTGGTGCCGCGGGCCGAGATCGAGGGCGAGATGGGCGATTCGCACGTCGGGCTCCAGGCGCGACTCATGTCTCAGGCGCTCCGCAAGCTGACGGGTGGTCTGAGCCAGACCGGTACCACGATGATCTTCATCAACCAGCTGCGCGAGAAGATCGGCGTGTTCTTCGGCAGCCCCGAGACGACAGCCGGTGGTAAGGCCCTCAAGTTCTACGCCTCGGTGCGTCTCGACATCCGCCGCATCGAGACCCTCAAAGACGGCACCGACGCAGTCGGCAACCGCACAAGGGTCAAGGTCGTCAAGAACAAGATGGCGCCGCCCTTCAAGCAGGCCGAGTTCGACATCCTCTACGGTGTCGGCATCTCCCGAGAGGGCAGCCTGATCGACTTCGGCGTCGAGCACGGCATCGTCCGCAAGTCCGGCGCCTGGTACACCTACGAGGGCGACCAGCTCGGCCAGGGCAAAGAGAACTCGCGCAACTTCCTCCTCAACAACAAGGCCATCGCCGACGAGATCGAGCACAAGATCCTCGCCAAGCTCGGTGTCGGTGGTGCCAAGGCCGTCGAAGAACCCGTCGCATCGATCGAGACCAAGATCGCCGCACGGAAGGGCGCATGACCACGTCCGGCGACGGCGACTCGACGGTCGACTTGGCTCCGGTCACCCCGCTGTTCGGTCGCCGAGGGGCGTCGAAGCCCGCTGCCGGCGGCAGTGCTCCTCAAGACGAGTGGGCCGATGCGGCGCCGAGTGACGACGAGGTCGGCCATGAGTCGACCGCAGATGATGTCGCCGCCGAGTCGACGAGTCACGGCGTAGACGACGTCTCCCGATTCGCAAGCGCCCGTTCGGAGTCGGAGCCGGAGCCCCAGTCGGGCCACGAGTCGGCCTCGGCTCGAGCTTCGAAGCGCAAGCCGGCTTCGGTCCCGGCCGAGTCTGACGCTGTCCGGTCGACTGCGGCCGCCCTGGCCGCGATCACCGATCACTGGTCCGGGCCGAGAGCGGTCGACACGCTCGACCCGGTCGACGAAGACGACGAGCCCGAACCAGAGCCCGAGGGGCTCGACGCGCAGCGGAGCCGAGCCGAGAACATCAGCATGCATGCCCTCGCGCGCCGAGGGGTCTCCTCCGCTGAGATGGCCTCTCTTCTGGCAGCCCGTGACCTCGACGAGCAGGTCGTCAGCGACGAGGTCGAACGACTCGAGGGTGTCGGTCTGCTCAACGACCGGGAGCTCGCGGAGAACCTGGTGCGCAGCAAGCATGAGCGCAAGGGCCTCGGTCGCGGCGCTGTCACGAGCGAGCTCCGCAGTCGCGGCATCGCGCCCGAGCTCATCGAGCAGGCGATGTCCGAGATCGACGACGACGACGAGCAGTCACGCGCCGACGAGTGGGCGCTGAAGCGCGCCACGTCGTTGCAGGGGCTCGATCAGGCGACCGCGGAGCGGCGTCTGAACGGGTACCTGATGCGCCGCGGCTATCGGTCCGAGACGATCCGTCGGGCGGTGGAGAAGGCTCTTCCTCGCGGTCGGGGCGGCGTCCGCTTCCGATGATCGGTCGACCGGGGCCGCGGCCGTAGACTCTCCGACTATGTCGACGGTTCTCCCCGCCCCGGTCTCCGAAGCCCGAGCAGACGGCCTCGCGGCTCCCGCGCGTCGCACCTACGAGGTGCGGACGTTCGGGTGCCAGATGAACGTGCACGACAGCGAGCGTCTGAGCGGATCCCTCGAGGCCGCCGGCTACGAGCCGGCCGTCGACGGTGAAGCGGATGTCGTCGTCATCAACACCTGCGCCGTCCGAGAGAACGCCGACAACAAGCTCTACGGCACATTGGGGCGGCTGGCGGGCGTCAAGCGGCGGCGGGAGGGCATGCAGATCGCCGTGGGCGGATGCCTCGCGCAGAAAGACAAAGAGGCCGTCCTCGAGCGCGCGCCCTGGGTCGACGTCGTCTTCGGCACCCACAACGTCGGGGCGCTGCCGACGCTCCTCGAGCGTTCTCGTCATAACGACGAGGCGCAGGTCGAGATCCTCGAATCGCTCGACGTGTTCCCCTCGACCCTGCCGGCCAAGCGCGACTCGGTCAGCTCCGGCTGGGTCGCCATCTCGGTCGGCTGCAACAACACCTGCACCTTCTGCATCGTGCCGACGCTGCGCGGCAAAGAGCGCGATCGGCGCCCGGGCGACATCCTCGCCGAGGTCCGCTCCCTCGTCGACGACGGCGCCATCGAGGTGACCCTGCTCGGTCAGAACGTCAACTCCTACGGGGTCGAGTTCGGCGACCGCCTCGCTTTCGGCAAGCTCCTCCGTGCCGTCGGCGCCATCGACGGCCTCGAGCGCGTCCGTTTCACCAGCCCGCACCCGGCCGCCTTCACCGACGACGTCATCGACGCCATGGCCGAGACCCCTGCGGTGATGCCGCAGCTGCACATGCCCCTCCAGTCGGGGTCCGATGCGATCCTCCGATCGATGCGACGCAGCTATCGCAGCGCGAAGTTCCTGGGCATCATCGACCGGGTCCGGGCCGCGATGCCCGACGCGGCGATCTCGACCGACATCATCGTGGGCTTCCCGGGTGAGACCGAAGCCGACTTCGTCGACACGCTCCGAGTGGTCGAGGAGGCGCGTTTCGCCTCGGCTTTCACCTTCCAGTACTCCGTCCGACCCGGCACGCCCGCGGGGGAGATGGCCGATCAGATCCCCAAAGAGATCGTCCAAGAACGCTACGAGCGGCTGACGGCCCTCCAAGACCGGATCTCCTTCGACGAGAACCGCGCTCTCGTCGGCCGAAGGGTCGAAGTGCTCATCTCGGCGACCGAGGGTCGGAAGGACGCCGAGACCCACCGGCTGTCCGGTCGGGCCGAAGACAGCCGTCTCGTCCACCTCGACGTCCCCGACGGAGTCGAGGCGCCTCGACCGGGCGATGTCGTGACGGTCGACGTGACCGGGGCGGCTCCCTTCCATCTCCTCGCCGAGTCGTCGATCGGCTCCGTCTTCGACGTGCGACGCACGCGGGCAGGCGACGCCTACGACCGCGCCCAGGCCGACTCGTGCGGGGTGCCGGCGTCCGCGACCGGCTCGACCGGCGCCTCCGGGGCACCGAGGGTGTCGTTGGGTCTGCCGACCCTGCGCGTGTCGACGACGCCCATCTACGACGCCGCCGACGGTCTCCGCTGAGTCCGCGGGGTCGACGAGAGATGCTGATCGCCCTGGTCGGTGCCACGGGCACCGGCAAGTCCGCGCTGTCCCTCGACCTGGCCGAGCGGCTCCGGTCGAGCGGTCGCCCGGCGGAGATCGTCAACGCCGACGCGATGCAGCTCTACCGGGGCATGGACATCGGAACCGCGAAGCTGCCGGTCTCCGAGAGGCGCGGCATACCGCACCACCTCCTGGACGAGCTCGATGTGACCGACGAGGCGAGCGTCGAGTGGTACCAGCGGCGCGCCCGGACGGTCATCGACGAGGTCCACGGGCGGGGTGCGGTGGCGGTGCTCGTGGGCGGCTCGGGGCTCTACGTGTCGAGTGTGCTGTTCGACCTCCGGTTCCCGGGCACCGACCCGGCCATCCGTGCGCGCTACGAGGCCGTCGGCGAGGCCCAGGGGCCGGGTGCGCTCTTCCGCCTGCTGCGCGACCGGGATCCGCTGGCCGCCGAGAAGATCGGCTCGACGAACATCCGCCGTCTCGTCCGTGCCCTCGAGGTCGGCGAGCTGACCGGCGAGCCGTTCTCGGCCCGCCTGCCCGACGAGGCGGCCCGCTGGCGCCCCTCGGCCATCGTCGGCGTGCGCGACGATCGAGAGGCCCTCGTCGAGCGACTCGACGCCCGGGTCGAGCGGATGTGGCGCGACGGCCTCGTCGACGAGGTCCGCGGTCTCCTCGCGCACGGTCTCGAGCGCGGCGTCACGGCGGGTCGAGCGATCGGCTACGCGCAGGCTGCCGCCCAGCTGCGCGGCGAACTGACGGAGTCCGACGCCATCGAGACCAGTGCGGCTCTGACCCGCCGTTACGCGCGTCGTCAGGTGAGCTGGTTCCGTCGGTACCCCGACGTCCGCTGGGTGCCGTCCGGCGACCCCGGGGGCGTCGAGGCGGCCCTCGATACACTCGACGCGTGACCACCACTCTCCAGTTCACCAAGGGCCAGGGCACGGGCAACGACTTCGTGCTGTTCTCCGACCCCGATGGCGAGTTCCCCCTCGACCCCGTGGCGATCCGGGCGTTGACCGATCGCCACTTCGGCGTGGGCGGCGACGGCGTGATCCGTGCGGTCCGGTCCGAGCACCTCCCCGACGGCCAGAACGCCCTGGCCGAAGACCCGGCGGCCGAGTGGTTCATGGATTACCACAACGCCGACGGCAGCGCGGCCGAGATGTGCGGCAACGGCATCCGGGTCTTCGTCCGCTACCTGACCGACCGCGGCCTCGCGACGCTCGAGCCGGGCGGCACCCTGGCGATCGGCACGCGGGCGGGGGTGCGCCACGTCCAGCGCAGTCTGACGGGCTTCCAGGTCGATCTCGGCCTCTGGTCGCTCTCCGACGAGTCGCCGACGGTGCGGGCTCGAGAGCTGCATGCGGCCCGCCCCGGTCTTTCGCTGTCCGTCGGCAATCCGCACGTCGTGGTTGCGCTGGCGACCGACGACGAGCTCGACGCGCTCGACCTCTCGTACCTCCCCGTCCTCGACCCCGCACCCGTCGAGGGCGCGAACGTCGAGTTCGTCGTCCCGGCCGACCCCCTGGTGGTCGACGGCATCGGCCACATCCGCATGCGCGTGCACGAGCGCGGCAGCGGCGAGACCCTCTCGTGCGGCACGGGAGCGGCGGCGGCGGCCCTCGCGACGCGGCACTGGGCCGGTGCCGGGGCGCCCGATCAGTGGCGCGTCGAGGTCCCGGGTGGCACGGTCGGCGTCCTGGTCGTCCCGACGGACGACGGCGAGCACGTCTCGCTCAGCGGTCCGGCCGAACTGGTCTTCAACGGGGCGCTCGAGATCTGACCGCCGTCGTCGGGCCTGCCTCGCTGATCAGCGACGGTGGGCCGTCAAGACGCGGTAGCCCTTGCTGGTGGAGGCGCGGGTCACGTCGACGACGTCGCCCAGCTCGGAGTTCATCCACTTCTGCAGCGAGTCAGCGCCGAGGTTCTTCTGGACGACGAGCCACGCGTCCGACCCGACCTCCAGTCGGGGGAGCCACCTGGTCAAGAGCCCGTGCAGCTCGTTCTTGCCGACGCGGATGGGCGGGTTCGACCAGATCGTCGAGAACCGCAGGTCGGCGGGAACATCGTCGGGCTCGACGGCGTTGACGTTCTCGAGGCCTGCGGCCCGGGCGTTCTCGCGCACGAGCTCCAGCACCCTCTTGTTCACGTCGACGGCCCAGACCGTCGCGTCGGGTGACGACAACGCGAGGCTCAGGGTGATGGGCCCCCATCCGCATCCGACATCGAGCAGATGACCCGAGGTCGGCGGCGTGGGCACGTCGGCCAGGAGGACGGCCGTCCCGGCGTCCACCCGATCGGGGCTGAAGACGCCCGCGGCCGTGGTGAGTTCGAGTTCGCGGCCCGCGAGGGTCACCGAGATGGTCCGGCGCCGCATCAGGCTCTCCGGTTCCGAAGAGAAGTAGTGCTCGCTCGCCATGGCCCACAACCTATCGACAATCCCCACGGGCGGCCGAATCGGCTCCCCGCTCACCGCCTGACGAAAGGGCTAGTATCACTCCGATGACAGACCTCCCCACGAACCCGCTCGATGCCGAGCGTTCCGAGCAGGGTGACGACGTCGTCGCCCGCGTGCTCGACCGTGCGGCGTCCCGGGCTTCCGCCTACACCGTCTTCTCGCCTGCGCAGGCGATCCAGACCCGCTCTCTGCACGACACCGGCTCGGACGGCGACCAGTTCGACCGCGACGATCGCCAGGCGCTCCGTCGTGTGGCGGGGCTCTCGACCGAGCTCCAGGATGTCACCGAGGTCGAGTACCGCCAGCTCCGGCTCGAGAACGTCGTCCTGATCGGCGTCTACTCGCAGGGCTCGCTCTCCGACGCCGAGAACTCCCTCCGCGAGCTGTCGGCCCTGGCCGAGACGGCCGGTGCCGTCGTCCTCGACGGACTGCTGCAGCGTCGGCCCAACCCCGACCCGAGCACCTACCTCGGCAGCGGCAAGGCCGAAGAGCTGCGGATGACCGTCGCGGCTCTCGGCGCCGACACGGTGATCGCCGACACCGAGCTCGCGCCGAGCCAGCGTCGTGCCCTCGAAGACGTGGTCAAGGTCAAGGTCATCGACCGCACGGCCGTCATCCTCGACATCTTCAGTCAGCACGCCAAGAGCCGGGAGGGCAAGGCGCAGGTCGAACTGGCGCAGCTCGAGTACCTGCTGCCCCGACTGCGCGGCTGGGGCGACTCGATGTCGCGGCAGGCCGGTGGCCAGGTAGGAGGCGCGGGTGCCGGAATGGGCAGCCGCGGCCCCGGAGAGACCAAGATCGAGCTCGATCGGCGACGGATCCACACGCGCATGGCTCGTCTCCGTCGGCAGATCAAGGAGATGAAGCCCGCGCGCGACGCCAAGCGGGCCAATCGCGACCGCAACGAGGTGCCCTCGGTCGCCATCGCCGGCTACACCAACGCGGGCAAGTCGAGCCTGCTGAACAGGTTGACGAGTGCCGGTGTGCTCGTCGAGAACGCTCTCTTCGCGACCCTCGATGCGACTGTGCGCAAGAGCTCGACGACAGACGGCCGGCCGTTCACGTACGCCGACACGGTGGGCTTCGTCCGCAACCTGCCCCATCAGCTGGTCGAGGCGTTCCGCTCCACCCTCGAGGAGGTCGCGGCATCGGATGTCATCGTCCACGTCGTCGACGGCTCGCATCCCGATCCGGCGGCGCAGCTCGCGACGGTCCGCGAGGTCGTCAGCGAAGTCGACGGGGGCGACATCACCGAGATCGTGGTGTTCAACAAGAGCGATCTGGTCGACCCCGACCAGCGACTCGTGCTCCAGGGCCTCGTCCCCACCGCGGTCTTCGTCTCCGCCCGGACGGGCGAGGGCATCGACGAGCTCCTCGAGCGCATCGCCTCGACCCTTCCGACCCCTGACGTCGAACTCGAGCTGCTCGTACCGTACGACAGGGGCGACGTCGTCTCTCATCTCCACGACTCCGGTCGTGTCGTCGAGACGGAGTACGAGGAGGCCGGCACGCGCGTGCACGCCCGGGTCTACCCGAGCGACGTGGCGTGGTTGTCGCCGTTCGTCGACCGCGAGGCCGTCTCGAGCTGAGCCGACCGAGTCGACCACGACGAAGCCCCCCGCCGAATGGCGGGGGGCTTCGTCGTTCGTCGAGTCGGGGTCACACCGACCGGAGCACGGCCACGACCTTGCCGACGATCTGAGCGTGGTCGCCGACGATCGGCTCGAACGCGCTGTTGCGGGGCAGCAGCCAGGTGTGGCCGTCGCGCTGACGGAAGACCTTGACCGTCGCCTCGTCGTCGAGCATGGCGGCCACGATGTCGCCGTTCTCCGCCGAGTTCTGCTGCCGGACGACGACCCAGTCGCCGTCGCAGATGGCGGCGTCGATCATCGAGTCGCCGACGACCCGCAGCATGAAGAGGTCGCCCTTGCCGACGAGCTGGCGGGGGAGGGGCATCACGTCCTCGACCTGCTGCTCGGCCGTGATCGGGATGCCGGCGGCGATGCGCCCCACCATCGGGACGTGCGCGGTGTCGCCGTCGTCGCTCGTCGTGAGGATGCTCGTCACGGGTGCGAGGGCGGGCGCCTCGGTCGAGAGGACCTCGAGGGCGCGGGGCCGGTTCGGATCGCGTCGGATGCGACCCGCGAGCTCGAGCTGGTTCAACTGGTGGGTCACGCTCGACAGCGACTTCAGACCGACGGCGTCGCCGATCTCCCGCATGCTCGGCGGGTATCCGCGCTGTCCGATGCTCTGCTGGATGGCCGTCAGGATCGACGTCTGCTTGGCCGTCAGCTCCTTGCGCGTGACCAAGCCCGTCTCGGTCGACCGGGTGCGCTGCGCGTCGCTCATGTGTCTCCTGCCGTGGATGTCGGTGGTCGCTGTTCTACTCGGACCACCGATCGAAACCGTATCCGATGCGGCGTCTTCGGCGAAACACATGTTCGAGTGTGTCGCCGATCCACGTCGAGAAAATCGAACATCGGGGTTGAAATCGACCTTGATCGAAGATATGTTCGGAACACGTCTTCGTGCCCGGTGTTCCCGGCCGATCGCCGGGCACGAACACGGACGTCTCCTCTAGCGGTGAAAGGACCACCTCATGAGCGCCATCACGACCACCACTGCCACTCCCACCCCCACCGACGACGCTGTCGCCTCCTTCTCTTCGCCCCCGCGCGTCCGGCTGCGCATCACCCGGCGGGGGCGTCGTGTCGTCAGCACCGCCGTCGGTCTGCTCGTCGCCGGTGTCGTCGGCGGCGTGCTCCTCGCCGGGCCCGGTGCAGTCGCATCGGACACCGCCGGTGCGGCGTCGTTCGACTACGTCACGGTCGACGGGGGAGACACCCTGTGGCAGGTCGCGTCCGAGATCGCACCCACCAAAGACCCTCGCGACGTCATCAGCGACATCGTGCAGTTGAACAACCTCAGCAGCACCGAGGTCGCGGCAGGGCAGTCTCTCGCCGTCCCCGCTCAGTACTCCGACTGACGGGCGGTCCACTGCGGCTCCGTCTGAAGAGACCTCGAGGGGTCGCGACCGCTGCCAGCCGAGGGCCGACGATTCGGGACTCCGTCCGGTGGAGACCTACCATGGAGCGGTGTCCTTCAGTCTCGACGACCTTCCCATCCGTGACGACCTCCGTGGCCTGACGCCGTACGGCGCACCGCAGACCAGGGTGCCGGTCGCTCTCAACGTCAACGAGAACACGCATCCGATTCCCGAGAACGTCGCACGCGACATCGTCGCATCGATCGCGCAGGCCGTCCTCGAGGTGAACCGGTATCCCGACCGCGAGTTCACGCAGTTGCGGGACTCCCTGGCCGCCTATCTGGGTCACGGCCTCACCCGAGACAACATCTGGGCGGCGAACGGCTCGAACGAGGTCATCCAGCAGATCCTCCAGGCCTTCGGCGGCCCCGGGCGGAGCGTCCTCGGCTTCCCTCCGACGTACTCGATGCACTCGATCATCGCGGCGGGCACCGGGAGCACCTGGGTCGAGGGTGCGCGAGACGTCGACTTCACCATCAGCCCCGAGACGGCGGTCGCCGAGATCCGTCGCACCGAACCGGACATCGTGTTCTTCTGCGGTCCGAACAACCCGACGGGCACGCCCCTCGACCTCGCCACGGTCGAGGCCGCCTACGACGCGACCGACGGAATCGTCTTCGTCGACGAGGCGTACGCGGAGTTCATGCCCGTCGGCCAGCCCACGGCTCTGACCCTGCTCGAAGGCCGGCCGCGTCTCATCGTCTCCCGCACCATGAGCAAGGCCTTCGCCTTCGCCGGGGCGCGAGTCGGATACCTCGCCGCCCACCCGGCCGTGACCGACGCGCTCCGTCTGGTGCGCCTCCCTTATCACCTGTCGTCGTTGACCCAGGCCGCCGCGATCGCCGCGCTCTCGCACGCCGACGAGATGCTCGCCATGGTCGGCGAGATCGCCACCCAACGCGACCGGATCGTCCGGGTGCTGACCGAGCTCGGCTACGAGCCCTGGCCGACCTGGTCGAACTTCGTGCTGTTCGGCGGGGTCGACGATCCGGCCGACGTGTTCGAGCGTCTGCTCGCCCGGGGCATCATCGTGCGGAACCTCGGCATCCCCCACCACCTCCGGGTCAGTGCGGGCACCGAGGCCGAGACCACGGCGTTCCTCGAGGCGCTGCGCGACATTAGGCTCTCCTCGTGACCGAACAGACCCCTACCCGCGTGGCCTCCCTCGAGCGTGAGACGAGCGAGTCGCGCATCGCGCTGTCGCTCGACCTCGACGGCACCGGCTCGTCGAGCATCGACTCGTCCGTCCCGTTCTTCGACCACCTGCTGACGGCGCTGTCGAAGCACTCGCTGATCGATCTGCGGGTGGCGGCGACGGGTGACACGCACATCGACGCGCACCACACGGTCGAAGACATCGGCATCGCCTTCGGCACCGCGCTCCGTCAGGCGCTCGGCGACAAGTCGGGTATTGCACGGTACGGCGACGCCCTGGTGCCGCTCGACGAGGCCCTGGTGCAGGCGGTCGTCGACATCTCCGGTCGCCCGTACCTCGTGCACGGCGGCGAGCCGGAGGGCTTCGAGCTGCACCTGATCGGCGGCCACTTCACGGGGTCCCTGGTGCGCCACGTGTTCGAGGCGATCGCCTTCCACGCCGGCATCACGGTACACATCCGCGTGCTCGGCGGGCGCGACCCGCATCACATCGCCGAGGCCGAGTTCAAGGCCTTCGCGCGAGCCCTCCGCCAGGCCGTGCAGCCCGACCCGCGGGTGGTCGGCATCCCCTCCACGAAGGGCGCGCTGTGACGGTCCGTCCCTCCGTCGTGGTCCTCGACTACGGCAGCGGCAACGTCCACTCGGCGGTCAAGGCCCTCGAGCTCGCCGGGGCCGACGTCGAGCTGACGGCCGATCGCGCCCGGGTGCAGGCGGCCGACGGTCTCTTCGTGCCGGGCGTCGGGGCCTTCGGCGCCGTTATGAGCGCGCTCGAGTCCGTCCGCGGCGGCGAGCTCATCGATCGCCGTCTGGCCGGCGGGCGACCCGTGATGGGCATCTGCGTCGGCATGCAGGTCTTCTTCGAGGGCGGTGTCGAGCGCGGTGCGACGGCGGGCGGGCTGGGTGAATGGCCCGGTGTCGTCGACGAGCTGAAGGCCGACGTGCTGCCTCACATGGGCTGGAACACCGTCGACGTCCCCGAGGGCAGCACGCTGTTCGACGGCGTCGCCGACGAGCGCTTCTACTTCGTCCACTCGTTCGCGGCGCAGTCGTGGACCCTCGACGTGATCCCGCCGTTCCCGCAGCCGCACGTCACGTGGGCCGACCACGGCGGCCGCTTCGTCGCCGCCGTCGAGAACGGACCGCTCTGGGCCACGCAGTTCCACCCCGAGAAGTCGGGGCGGCCGGGCATCCGGCTGCTCTCGAACTGGCTCGGCACACTCTGACCCTCCCGAACCCGACTCCGGTCCCGCGCTCAGCGGGGCCCCGACGCGATCCGCGCGGCGCCGCCGCGAGAGAGACGACATGAGCGACTTCTGCACGACTCCGAGCCTGACCCTGTTCCCGGCCGTCGACGTCTCCGGGGGGCAGGCCGTCCGTCTGACCCAGGGGGAGGCCGGCAGCGAGACCGGATACGGCGACCCCGTCGCGGCGGCCGACGACTGGAAGAACCAGGGCGCCGAGTGGCTGCACCTGGTCGACCTCGACGCGGCCTTCGGGCGGGGCGACAACCGGTCGGTCATCAAGAAGGTCATCAAGCAGGTCAAGGGCATCAACGTCGAGCTGAGCGGCGGCATCCGCGACGACCGCTCCCTCGAAGACGCCCTCGGCACGGGTGTCAAGCGGATCAACCTCGGTACGGCGGCCCTCGAGAACCCCGAGTGGGCGGCGCATGTCATCGCCGAGTACGGCGAGGCCGTCGCGGTCGGGCTCGACGTGCGCGGCACGACGCTGGCCGCGCGTGGCTGGACGGAGGAGGGCGGCGACCTCTGGACGGTCCTCGCCCGTCTCGAGGAGGCCGGGTGCGCCCGCTACGTCGTCACCGACGTCACCAAGGACGGCACCCTCCAGGGGCCGAACGTCGATCTGCTGCGTCAGGTGATGGATCGCACCGATCGCCCGGTGATCGCATCGGGCGGCATCTCGAGCCTCGACGACCTCGTCGCGTTGCGCGAGCTGGTCCCGCAGGGCCTCGAGGGCGCGATCGTCGGCAAGGCGCTCTACTCGGGCGCCTTCACGCTGGCCGCGGCCCTCGACGTCGCCTCCGACTGATGTCGACGCCCGGCTCGGACAGCGCCGGTCGGCCCTGGGAGGGTCGCACCTTCGATCATCACGACACGGCGTTCGCCGGTGACGACGGCTCGGCGGACCCGCGCCTCCTCGAGGCTCTCAAGCGGTTCCACCTCGGCGAGGTCGGTGAAGACACCGTCGTCGACGCGCTGCGACCCGCGCGGCTGCTCGTCCCCCTCGTGGCGGTCGCGGGCGACGAGGACCTCGACGAGCGGGGGCGACGGGTCGACAAGACTCAGGAGCTGTCCATCGTGACGGTGGCGGGCCCCGACGGGCGCGACGTGCTGCCCGCCTTCACCTCGGTGGCGGCGCTGTCCGTCTGGAGCGCCACGGCGCGTCCCGTGCCGGCCGACGCCCGGCGGATCGCCCTGGCGGCGGCGTCCGAGTCGACCGACCGGCTCGTGCTCGACCCGGGGTCGCCCACGGCGTTCGCCCTGCGCCGACCGGCCCTGTGGGCGGTCGCGCAAGACCTGCCGTGGCTGCCGAGTCACGCCGACGAGACCGTGCTGCGGGCCTTCCTCGACGCGGGGGCGGACGAGGAGGCGCTGGCCGGCCTGGTCATCGCCCCCGGCTACGAGGGCGCCCGGCTGGGCGGCCCCGAGATCGTCGTGCAGCTGGGCGTCCGTGCCGGGCTCGACCGCGAGGCGCTCACGGCTCTGCTCGGTCGACTGCAGACGGCCTGGGCCGCCGACCCGACCATCGCCGACCGGGTCGACAGCATGGCCGTCAAGGTCGTCTCCGTCTGACGGACCGCGGCTGCAGGCCCCGCCGCGGTCCGACCCGGCGGGAAGGCGGCCGGAGGCGCGGTCTAGTTGACCGGCCCCGTGAACTTCTCGCCGGGCCCCTGGCCGATGGGGTCGGGGAACGTCGACGCCTCACGGAAGGCCAGCTGCAGCGACCGCAGCCCGTCGCGGAGGGCGCGGGCGTGCTGATCGCCGATCTCGGGTGCGCTGGCCGTGATCAGGCCAGCCAACGAGGTGATGAGCTTGCGGGCCTCGTCGAGGTCGGTCTGGGCGCGCGGGTCGTCGGCGAGCCCGACCTTCACGGCGGCCGCGCTCATCAGGTGCACGGCGACGGTGTTGATCACCTCCACGGCGTTCACGTCGGCGATATCGCGTGCCTCGTCGCCGGGGGCGGAGAAGGCGAAGTCGGGGGAGTGCTCGGGGGTGTGGCTCACGTGAAGATCCTCTGCTAAGCTCGTCGAGGCTCCGAAGCATCTGCTTCGGTGCGAAAGTGGAGATTCTCCCACCCGCGCTTGACCGTTCGATTAGGTTACCGGGTTGTTGGTACCCCGCCGATCCTCCCCGAGGGTCGGCAGCCAGGGTGCAGCGATGTTCCGTCGCACTATCCGAGCACGACGTTCGGATGGCGCAGCGCGTCGCGAAACTCCTCTTTCCCTGCCGTGACCACCGGTCCGGCGGGTGACGAAGCAACGACAGAGGAGTTCCGCATCAGCGATCCCCGTACGAACGACCGTATCCGCGTCCCCGAGGTCCGCCTCGTCGGACCTGCCGGAGAACAGGTCGGTGTCGTCCCCATCGCCATGGCCCTGCGTCTCGCAGCAGAGGCCGAACTCGACCTGGTCGAGGTGGCCCCCAACTCGAAGCCTCCCGTGGCCAAGATCATGGATCACGGAAAGTTCAAGTACGAGGCTGCGCAGAAGGCGAAGGAGGCTCGTCGCAACCAGGCGAACACCATCCTCAAAGAGGTGCGTTTCCGTCTGAAGATCGACAAGCACGACTACGAGACCAAGCGCAAGCGCGCCGAGGGCTTCCTCCAGGGCGGCGACAAGGTCAAGGCCATGATCCTGTTCCGCGGTCGTGAGCAGTCGCGTCCCGACCAGGGCGTCCGTCTCCTCCAGCGCTTCGCCGAAGACGTCTCCGAGTGGGGCAGCGTCGAGTCGACCCCCACCATCGACGGCCGCAACATGGTCATGGTGATCGGGCCGCACAAGAACAAGTCCGAGGCCAAGGCCGAGGCAGAAGCTCGCAAGGTGGCCAACAAGGCGCCGAAGCACCCGACGTCCGACGAGGTTCCGGCCGACGCACCGGCGGAACCGACAGAAGAAAGTAAGTAAGACATGCCCAAGCAGAAGACCCACTCCGGCGCCAAGAAGCGCTTCAAGGTCACCGGTTCCGGCAAGATCATGAAGCAGCAGGCCGGCATGCGACACAACCTCGAGGTGAAGAGCGCCAAGCGCAAGGCTCGCCTGAACCAGGACCAGGTGCTCGCCCCCGCCGACGCCAAGGTCGCCAAGAAGCTTCTCGGTCACTGACCGCTGACACGAACGTAGAGGAACAAGAAAATGGCAAGAGTCAAGAGAGCGGTCAACGCCGCCAAGAAGCGTCGTGTGATCCTCGAGCGTGCCGAGGGTTACCGCGGTCAGCGTTCGCGCCTGTACCGCAAGGCCAAAGAGCAGGTCACCCACTCGCTCGTCTACTCGTACCGCGACCGTCGCGCCCGCAAGGGTGAGTTCCGCCGTCTGTGGATCCAGCGCATCAACGCCGCGTCGCGTCAGAACGGCCTGACCTACAACCGCCTCATCCAGGGTCTGTCCCTGGCCGGCGTCGAGGTCGACCGCCGCATCCTGGCCGAGCTGGCCGTCAACGAGCCCGCCACCTTCGCCGGCCTCGTCGCCACCGCGAAGGCCGCGCTGCCCGCCGACACCTCGGCTCCCAAGGCTGCCGCGTAGTCACCAGCGCCACTGCACCACCCCGGCCCGGACGGTCTCACCGTCCGGGCCGTCGTGCGTCCCGGCTCCCGAGGCCGGGTGAGGCATAGTGGGGGAGTGAGCACCTCCCTCCTCGACAATCCCCGATCGCCCCGCGTCCGCGCCGTGGCGAAGCTGGCCAAGCGCGACGCGCGCACCGACACCGGGTCGTTCCTGCTCGAGGGCCCCCAGGCGGTGTCCGAGGCCCTCGCGTTCCGGCCCGAACTGCTCGTCGATCTCTTCGCGACGCCGACGGCGCTCGAGCGTCATCCGCAGGTGGGTGCGGCCGCCCGCGAGGCCGAGCTCGAGATCGAGTTCGTCAGCGAGGCGGTCATCGCCGCGATGTCCGACACGGTGACCCCTCAGGGCATCATCGCCGTCTGCCGCCAGTTCCCGACCGCCGTCAAAGACGTCTTCGCCGACACGGGCGACGGCGGCCCCCGTCTGATCGCCATCCTCGAAGAGGTCCGCGATCCGGGCAACGCCGGCACGATCATCCGTGCGGCCGACTCCGCCGGCGCGGACGCGGTCATCATGACCGGTCGGAGCGTCGACCTCTACAACCCCAAGGTGGTCCGCGCGACGACGGGCTCGCTCTTCCACGTGCCGGTCGCCGTCGGCGCCGATCTCGCGTCCGTGGTGGCGCGCTGCGCCGAGGCGGGCATCCAGGTGCTGGCCGCCGACGTCAAGGGCGACGACCTGCTCGCGGTGCGCAGCGAGGGCGTCCTCTCGGCCCCGACGGCCTGGCTCTTCGGCAACGAGGCCAGAGGGCTGACCGACGACGACCTCAAGCTGGCCGACCGTGCCGTCGTCGTTCCGATCTACGGGCATGCCGAGTCGATGAACCTCTCCACCGCGGCCTCCGTCTGCCTCTACGAGAGCGCCTTCGCGCACCGGAGCTGACCTGCAGGAGGCGCGGGTCGCCTCGACAGGCGCCCGCCCATGTCGTTTCGATCGCGTTACGAATCCGCTGTGAATTTGCGCCCGTCAGACCCACCTGTTTGTGTGGTCGCATGGAACCCCTCGTCGTCGTCGACCACGTCAACAAGCACTTCGGTGAACTGCACGTCCTGAAGGACATCACGACGACGGTCTCCCGGGGCGAGGTGGTCGTGGTCATCGGGCCGAGCGGTTCGGGCAAGTCGACGCTGTGCCGGGCCATCAACCGGCTCGAGACGATCGACGACGGCACGATCTCGATCGACGGCACGCGCCTCCCCGAAGAGGGCTCCGAGCTCGCGCGTCTGCGGGCCGACGTCGGCATGGTCTTCCAGAGCTTCAACCTCTTCGCGCACAAGACGGTGCTCGAGAACGTCACGCTGGGCCAGATCAAGGTCCGCAAGCGCAGCAAGGCCGAGGCCGAGAAGCGGGCGATGGAGCTCCTCGAGCGCGTCGGCGTGGCGAACCAGGCTCAGAAGATGCCCTCGCAGCTCTCGGGCGGTCAGCAGCAGCGGGTGGCGATCGCCCGCGCCCTCGCGATGGATCCGAAGGTGATGCTCCTCGACGAGCCGACCAGCGCGCTCGACCCCGAGATGATCACCGAGGTCCTCGACGTCATGGTGCAGCTGGCCAAAGACGGCATGACGATGATCGTCGTCACCCACGAGATGGGCTTCGCCCGCAAGGCGGCCGATCGGGTCGTCTTCATGGCCGACGGCGAGATCGTCGAAGAGAGCACCCCCGAGCAGTTCTTCACCGCGCCGACGTCAGATCGGGCGCGCGACTTCCTGTCGAAGATCCTCACCCACTGATCGACAGACCCCGTCGTCGCCGCGCGTCCGTCCTGCGGCCCGACCCCGGAGCCCCCGTCCGCCGATCGGCGTCCGGGTCACACAGCAAGGAGAACAGAATGCGACTCAGTAGAGGTTTCGTAGCCGTAGCCGCAGCAGCCGTCACGGTGCTCGGCCTGTCGGCCTGCACCGACTCGGCCGCCCCCGACAGCGCCGTCGAGGTCGAAGAGGTCTCCGACTTCGAAGACGGCACGACGATGGCCCGCCTCGCCGAGGCCGGCGAGATCACCATCGGCACCAAGTTCGACCAGCCCCTGTTCGGCCTCGACGACGGCTCCGGCAACCCGCAGGGCTTCGACGCCGAGATCGGCAAGCTCGTCGCAGCCAAGCTGGGCATCCCCGCCGACGGCATCACCTGGGTCGAGACGGTGTCCGCCAACCGCGAGCCCTTCATCCAGAACGGCGACGTCGACCTCGTCATCGCGACCTACACGATCAACGACGAGCGCAAGAAGGTCGTCTCGTTCGCCGGTCCCTACTACCAGGCCGGCCAGGACCTGCTGGTGCTCGAGGGCAACCCCGACGGCATCGAGGGCGCCGAAGACCTCGAGGGCAAGGCCGTCTGCACGGTCAGCGGCTCGACCAGCGAGGCCAACATCGCCGAGTACACGGACGACATCATCGCGACCGACACGTACTCGAACTGCCTCGAGCCCCTCCGCACCGGCGCGGTCGCGGCCGTGACGACCGACAACGTGATCCTGGCCGGTCTCGCCGACCAGAACGAGGGCGAGTTCGAGGTCGTCGGCGAGCCCTTCACCGAGGAGCCCTACGGCATCGGTCTGGCGCTCGACGACACCGACTTCCGCATGTTCATCAACGACACCCTCGAAGAGGCCGAAGACGACGGCACCTGGGACGAGCTCTGGGAGTCCACGGCGGGCGCGGTGCTCGAGACGCCCGAGCCCCCGGCGATCGACCGCTACTAGTCACCACCCCGGTGGGCACCGCGGCGCGATCCGCCCGCGGTGCCCACCACCGCCTCCTGCCCTCTCGGCAGCCCTCTGACCTGGAGTCCCGGTGAACCCCTTGGACGTCATCCCCGGCTTCGACGCCGTGACCGAGAACTGGCCCCGCTTCTGGGGCGGGTTCGTCACGACGCTGCAGCTGCTGGCACTGTCCGCCGTCGGCGCGATCGTGATCGGCTTCGTCGTCGCGGCCCTGCGCATCTCGCCGGTCGCCTCGTTCCGGGTCTTCGCGACGGTCTACACCGAGGCGATCCGCAACATCCCCCTGACTCTCGTGCTGTTCTTCTGCGCGTTCGTCCTGCCCTACCTCGGCGTCGGCATCGGCTACTTCCCGCTCGCGGTGGTGGGTCTCACGCTCTACACGTCGCCGTTCGTCGCCGAAGCGGTCCGCTCCGGCGTGAACGGCGTGCCGGTCGGGCAGGCCGAGGCGGCCCGCAGCATCGGCCTCGGCTTCGGCCAGACGCTCAGCCTCGTGATCATGCCGCAGGCGATCCGCATGGTCATCCCGCCGCTGATCAACGTGCTCATCGCCCTCACGAAGAACACCTCGGTCGCCGGCGGCTTCTTCGTCGCAGAGCTGTTCGCGGCCGGCCGGTTCATCGCCAACGACCGGGGCGACGCGGTCATCACGACGCTCGTGTCCGTCGCCGTGTTCTATCTGGTGGTCACCATCACGCTGGGCCGCGTCGCGGCCCTCGTCGAGAAGAAGGTCGCGGTCCTGCGATGAGCACGAACGTCCTCTACGACGCCCCCGGTCCCAAGGCCCGCCGCACGTCGCGCATCATCTCGGTGGTCGGCGTCGTCCTGGTGCTGGCCCTGGTCGCGTACCTCGTCTACCTGCTCGGGCGCCCGCGCATCAGCGCGAACGGCGCCGTCACGGCGAGCGTGCTCGACCCGTCGCGCTGGGACATCATCCTCGACCGCAACCTGTGGCGGAACATCGCGGGCGGCTGGCTCGCGACCGTGCGGGCCGCGGCGGTGGCGTCCGTCCTGGCCGTCGCCATCGGCGTCCTGTTCTCGTTCCTCCGCACGGCACGCACCGCCTGGGTGCGGGTTCCGACGACGATCGTCCTCGAATTCTTCCGCGGCATGCCCGTGCTGCTGATGATGCTGTTCATCCTCCTCGTCTTCTCGACGGGAGCCTTCTGGGCGGTCGTCGCCGCACTCGCCGTCTACAACGGCGCCCTCATCGGCGAGGCGCTCCGCTCGGGCATCGCCGCCCTGCCGAAGGGGCAGCGCGAGGCGGGTCTCGCCATCGGCCTCTCGCCCGTGCGCACCCGCTTCGCGATCGAGTTCCCGCAGGCGTTCCGCCAGATGCTGCCGATCATCCTGGCGCAGCTGGTGGTGCTCCTGAAAGACACGTCGCTCGGCTACATCGTCGGCTACGTCGAGCTGACGCGTCGGGGTCTGAACCGTCTCGGCACCTCGTACGGCAGCAACTACACCTTCACCCTCTTCGCCGTGGTGCTCGTCGTGTACCTGCTGACGAACCTCGCGTTCTCCTACGTCGTCCGGATCGTCGACCGGCGGACGGGTCGCCGCGGCGTGATGAAGAAGCCCCGCGGCGGCGGGCTCGGCGGTCCCGGCCTGCTGGCGCGCGCCGGGCGTCCGTCCGTCGACGCGACGACGGGCGGCTCGCAGACCACATCGACCTGACCCGGTCCTCCCTGCACCCCCTCTCGCCTCCCCGGAGCGCCGAGGAGGTGCGGGTCGCCTCCCGACGATCGCTAAGCTTGGTTCTCGTGTCAGACACCGTCCCCATCTCCGAAGACGCCGTCGCGTCGGCGGTCGACTCCGCCCTGGTAGCCATCTCGACTGCGGCGTCCGTCGCCGAGCTCAAGACCGCACGCTCGCAGCACACGGGTGAGGCGTCTGTCCTGGCGCGGATGAACGCCGGGATGCGCGATCTGCCGAACGACCAGAAGGCCGCGGCGGGCAAGCTCGTCGGCCAGGCCAGGGGCCGGGTCAACCAGGCCGTGGCCACCCGCGAGGCCGAGCTGGTCGAGCTCGAAGAGACTGCACGGCTGGCCGACGAGACCGTCGACGTCTCCGCCCTGCCGTCTCGTCGCCGGGTGGGGTCGCGTCACCCGCTGGCCCTCCTGCAAGAGACCATGGTCGACCTCTTCGTCGCCATGGGGTGGGAGGTCTCCGAGGGCCCCGAGCTCGAGCACGAGTGGTTCAACTTCGACGCGCTGAACTTCGACGCCGACCACCCGGCGCGCGCCATGCAAGACACCTTCTTCGTCGATCCCGTCGACGAGCACCTGCTGCTCCGTACGCACACGTCGCCGGTGCAGATCCGCACGCTGCTCTCCAAGCAGCTGCCGGTCTACAACGTCGCGACCGGCCGGGTGTTCCGCACCGACGAGCTCGATGCGACGCACACGCCGGTCTTCACGCAGATCGAGGGCATCGCCATCGACCGGGGGCTCACCATGGCGAACCTCCGCGGCACCCTCGAGCACCTCGCGCGCTCGATGTTCGGCGACGAGGCGCAGATCCGCCTCCGTCCGAACTACTTCCCCTTCACCGAGCCGAGCGCCGAGATGGACGTCTGGCAGCCGAACGCCAAGGGCGGGGCGCGCTGGGTCGAGTGGGGCGGCTGCGGCATGGTCAACCCGAACGTGCTGCGGGCCGCGGGCATCGACCCCGACGTCTACCAGGGCTTCGCCTTCGGGATGGGCATCGAGCGCACCCTGCAGTTCCGCAACGACCTCAACGACATGCGCGACATGGTCGAGGGCGACGTCCGTTTCAGCGAGCAGTTCGGGATGGTGGTCTGATGCGGGTACCGATCAGTTGGCTGGGCGAATGGGTCGACCTGCCGAGCGACGTCAGCCTCGAGCACGTCCACGCGGCGCTCGTGTCCGTCGGCTTCGAAGAGGAAGACGTGCACGTCGGCGACGTGACGGGTCCGCTCGTCGTCGGCCAGGTGCTCGAGCTCGTGCCCGAGCCGCAGAAGAACGGCAAGACGATCAACTGGTGCCAGGTCGCCGTCGGTCCCGACGACGCCCGCGGCATCGTCTGCGGGGCGCACAACTTCGTCGCCGGCGACAAGGTCGTCGTGTCGTTGCCCGGTGCCGTGCTGCCCGGTCCGTTCCCGATCGCCGCCCGAAAGACCTACGGTCACGTGTCCGACGGCATGATCGCCTCGACGCGTGAGCTCGGTCTGGGCGACGAGCACGACGGCATCCTCCTGCTCTCGTCGCTCGGCCTCGACCCCGAGGTCGGCACGGACGCCATCGCGCTCCTCGGGCTCGACGAGGCCGCAGTCGAGATCAACGTCACCCCCGACCGCGGCTACGCGTTCAGCATCCGCGGCGTCGCCCGCGAGTACTCGCACGCCACGGGCGCGACGTTCCGCGACCCCGCCGCGGCCGTCTCGGTCGCACCGGGCGACGGCTTCTCCGTCGAGGTCCGCGACGAGGCTCCCGTCCGAGGCGCCGCCGCCGTCTCGACCTTCGTCACGCGGGTCGTCCGAGGCGTCGACGCCTCGCGCGCCACCCCGCCGTGGATGTCCGCTCGGCTCCGTCTCGCCGGCGTCCGCAGCGTCTCGCTCCCGGTCGACGTCACGAACTACGTGATGCTCGAACTCGGTCAGCCGATCCACGGGTACGACCTCGCGACCCTCGACGGCGGGCTGACCGTCCGTCGTGCCGAGACCGGCGAGCAGCTCGAGACCCTCGACGGCAAGACTCGTGCGCTGCACCCCGAAGATCTCGTCATCGCCGACTCGACCGGGGCCGTCGGGCTCGCCGGCGTCATGGGCGGCGCCCGCACCGAGATCACGACCGCGACGACCGACGTCCTCATCGAGGCCGCCACGTTCGACCCGATCTCGATCGCCCGGTCGGCCCGCCGGCACAAGCTGCCGAGCGAGGCGTCTCGCCGCTTCGAGCGGGGCGTCGACCCCCGGGTCTCGGCTCCCGCCGCACAGCGCGTCGTCGACCTCCTCGTCGAATGGGGCGGCGGCACCGCCGACGCTCTGGGCTCCTCGCTCGACGCGACCGCTCCGCGATCGGCCATCTCCCTGGGGGCCGAGCGCGCCTCCCGCCTGATCGGGGTCGACTACACGTCGACCGAGATCGTCGACGCGCTGACGTCGATCGGCGCCGAGGTCGTCCCGGCGGCCGACGGCTGGTCGGTCGCACCGCCGTCCTGGCGTCCCGACCTGGTCGACGCCGCGTCGCTGGTCGAAGAGGTCGCGCGCATCACCGGCTACGACCGCATCCCGTCCGTGCTGCCCGTCGCCCCTCCCGGGCGGGGTCTCACGCGTGAGCAGAAGCTGCGCCGTCAGGTGTCGTCGTCGCTCGCCGCCGCGGGGTCCACCGAGGTCGCGGCCTACCCGTTCGTCAGCTCCGCGCAGAACGCCGCCTTCGGCGGTCTCGACGGTGCGGGCGGCCCCGGTGTCCGGCTCGCCAATCCGCTCGACGTCGCCGCACCCGAGCTGCGTCGCTCGCTCGTCCCGGGTCTGCTCGAGATCGCCCGACGCAACTCGTCACGCGGGCTCGTCGACCTGTCGCTGTTCGAGACCGGCACCGTCTTCCTGCCGGAGGCCGACCGGGCCTACGGCACCGAGAGCGTGCCGCTCGGCGCCGAACGACCCTCCGTCGAGGTGCTCGCGTCGCTCGAGGCGAGCATCCCGCGTCAGCCCCGGCACCTGGCCGTGCTCGCGCTCGGCCAGGCGATCGACCGCCAGCCCGGTCAGGCCGCCCTCCCGGCGTCCCTCGCCGACGTGCTCGACGATCTCCGCGTCGCCGTCCGTGCAGCGGGTGCCGAGGCCGTCTTCCGTCAGGGTTCGCACCCGTCGCTGCACCCCGGTCGCACGGCCGAGGTCGTCGTGGCCGGCGAGGTCGTCGGTCACGCCGGCGAGCTGCTGCCCCAGCGTGCGGCGGACCTCGATCTGCCCCGGGTCGTCGCGGTCGGCGAGATCGACCTCGACCGGGTCATCGCCCTCGCCGACGTCGAGCTGCAGCCGACCCCGATCTCGTCGTTCCCCGCCGCCACGCAAGACCTCTCCCTCGTCGTCGCCGAAGACGTCTCGGCGGGCGAGGTCCTCTCCGCCGTCCGCGAGGGCGCCGGTGCGCTGCTCGAGACGGTCCGTCTCGTCGACGACTACCGCGGCGCGGGGCTGCCAGACGCCTCGAAGTCGTTGACCTTCGCCCTGCGATTCCGGTCCGACGACCGCACCCTGACGGCCGCCGAGGCGACCGAGGCCAAGCAGGGCGCCGTCCGTCTGGCCGGCGAGCGATTCGGGGCGGCGCTCCGCGACTGACACTCGCCAGGCGTCGCCGCCCCCGATCCTCGACCGAATCGAACATTAGGGTGGACCCATGCCTCATTCCGTTGCCGTCGCCGGCGCCAGCGGCTACGCCGGCGGCGAGCTGCTCCGGCTCCTCGCCGCGCATCCCGACTTCGAGGTGCGCACCGTCACGGCGTTCCAGAACGCCGGGCAGCCGCTCATCGCGCTGCAACCCCAGCTGCGCTCGCTCGCGCACCTGACCCTCGTCGAGACGACGGCCGAGAACCTCGCCGGTCACGACGTCGTGTTCCTCGCCCTGCCTCACGGCAAGTCCGGGGCCATCACGGCCGAGCTGCCCGCCGAGACGCTCGTCATCGACTGCGGTGCCGACCATCGCCTCACCGACGAGGCCGACTGGGCCCGGTTCTACGGCACCGAGTTCTACGGGGCGTGGGCCTACGGTCTCCCCGAGCTCGTCCACGCCGACGGCACGCGGCAGCGCGAGGCGCTCGTCGGCGAGCGTCGCATCGCGGCGCCCGGCTGCAACGTGACCGCGATCACCCTGGCTCTCGCTCCGGCGGTCCGTGCCGGTCTCGTCGAGAGCACCGACATCGTCTCCGTGCTCGCCGTCGCGCCCTCGGGCGCGGGCAAGGCTCTGAAGCCGCACCTCCTCGCCGGCGAGATCCTCGGTTCGGCGTCGGCCTACGGGGTGGGCGGCACCCACCGCCATGTGCCCGAGATCCAGCAGAACCTCCGCGTCGCCGGCGCCACCGAGGTGAGCATCTCGTTCACCCCCGTCCTCGTGCCGATGTCGCGGGGCATCCTGGCGACCTCGACGGCCACGCTGGCTCCCGGCGTGAGCGAGAGCGACGTGCGCGCCGCGTACGAGATCGCCTACGCCGACGAGCCGTTCGTGCACCTCCTGCCCGCGGGCGAGTTCCCGCGCACGGCCGACACCGTCGGCGCCAACACCGCCCTCATCGGACTCGCGGTCGACGTCGACGCCGACCGGCTGGTCGTGGTCAGCGCCATCGACAACCTGGCGAAGGGCACCGCGGGCGCCGCGGTGCAGTCCGCCAACATCGCCCTCGGTCTCCCCGAGACCGCGGGCCTCACCGTGAACGGAGTGGCACCGTGAGCGTCACCGCAGCCCAGGGATTCGTCGCCGCCGGTGTCACGGCGGGCCTCAAGACGAGCGGTCGACCCGATGTCGCCCTCGTCGTCAACCGCGGTCGCCGCAAGAGCGCGGCGGCGGTCTTCACCAGCAACCGGGCGAAGGCCCACCCCGTGCTCTGGTCGCAGCAGGTGGTCGGCGACGGCGTCGCCGAGGCCGTCGTGCTGAATTCAGGAGGCGCGAACTGCTTCACGGGTCCGTTCGGCTTCCAGACGACGCACGCCACCGCAGAGACGGTCGCCGAGGCGCTCGGCGTGTCGGCCGGTGACGTGGTGGTGTGCTCGACGGGTCTCATCGGCGTCGGCGACCAGGTCTTCCGCGACAAGGTCCTCTCCGGCTCGATCGCCGCGGCGTCGGCGCTGACGGCCGACGGCGGCCTTGACGCGGCGACGGCGATCATGACGACCGACACGAAGCCGAAGCAGGCCGTCGTCGCGGGTGACGGCTGGGTGGTCGGCGGCATGGCGAAGGGCGCCGGCATGCTGGCACCGGGTCTGGCGACCATGCTCGTCGTGCTCACGACCGACGCCGACGTCGACCACGGCGGGCTGGACGACGCGCTCCGCTCCGCGACGCGGGTCACCTTCGACCGGCTCGACTCCGACGGCTGCATGTCGACCAACGACACCGTGCTGCTCCTCGCCAGCGGCGAGTCGGGCGTCGTCCCCGATGCAGAGGAGTTCCGGGCTGCGGTGACGGAGCTCTGCGCCGACCTCGCCGAGCAGCTGCAGGCCGACGCCGAGGGCGCCTCGCACGACATCCGCATCGAGATCGTCGGGGCCGCGAGCGACGACGACGCCGTCGAGGTCGGGCGCTCGATCGCCCGCAACAACCTCTTCAAGGCCGCGGTCTTCGGCAACGACCCGAACTGGGGCCGCGTCCTGGCGGCTATCGGGACGACCTCGGCCGAGTTCGATCCCTACGACGTCGACGTCTCCATGAACGGCGTCCGGGTCTGCCACGCGGGGGCGCCCGATCGACCGAGCGACGCCGTCGACCTGACGGCGCGCGCCGTCCACGTGCTCGTGGACCTCCGGTCGGGCGACCACGAGGCGACGATCCTCACGAACGACCTCACGCACGATTACGTGCACGAGAACAGCGCGTACTCCAGCTGATGGCCGTCTCCGACGTGGTGCACAGCGACGAGCAGGAGCTCGCGGCCGTCAAGGCCGCCACCCTCATCGAGTCGCTGCCCTGGCTGAAGCGATTCTCCGGCACGGTGGTCGTCGTCAAGTTCGGCGGCAACGCCATGGTCGACGACGCCCTCAAGCGGGCCTTCGCCGAAGACATGGTCTACCTCCGCTACGCGGGGCTCTTCCCGGTGGTCGTGCACGGCGGGGGTCCGCAGATCTCGGCCGCGCTGGCGGCCGCCGGCATCCCGAGCGAGTTCCGCGGGGGGTACCGGTACACGAGCACCGAGGCGATCTCGGTCGTCCGCGACGTCCTCGCCGGCGAGGTCAACCGTGAGATCGTCGACCTGATCAACGAGCACGGCGACCTCGCCCGAGGGGTGTCCGGCGAAGACAGCACGCTCTTCGAGGGGCGGCGCCGCGGTGTCGTCATCGACGGCGAGACGTTCGACCTCGGTCACGTCGGCGACATCACCGAGGTCGACCCGCGGGCGGTGCTGGACGAGATCGCGGCGGGTCGCATCCCGGTGGTGTCGTCGATCGCGACGAACGAGGCCCACCCCGACTCGGCGCTCAACGTCAACGCCGACGCGGCGGCGGGCGCCCTCGCCATCGCGCTCGGCGCCACGAAGCTCGTCATGCTGACGGACGTGCCGGGGCTGTACAGCGACTGGCCGAACCGGGAGTCGCTCGTGGCGGCGATCACCGTCTCGGCGCTCACCGATCTGCTGCCGTCGCTCGAGTCGGGCATGATCCCGAAGATGACGGCGTGCCTCGAGTCGGTCGTCGGCGGCGTCGGGGGAGCGACCATCATCGACGGGCGCATCCCGCACTCCATCCTCCTCGAGGTCTTCACCCAGCGCGGGTCCGGCACCGAAGTCATCCCCGACGACCGGGCGGCGTCGTACGGCGCGCCCGTCGTCACTTCCACCAACACCCCCGCCGTCGACGACGGCACCGAGAAGAAAGGACAGTCGTGACCATGATCCAGACCCAAGGCGGTACCTGGCAGCGCCGATTCGGCGACTCGTTGATGGGCTCGCTGTCCACCCCGAAGGTGATGCTGTCGCACGGCGAGGGCTGCTCGGTGTTCGACGTCGAGGGCAAGCGCTATCTCGACTTCCTGGCCGGCATCGCCGTCAACGCGCTCGGTCATGCGCATCCGGCCTTGATCGAGGCCCTGTCGACCCAGGCCGCGTCGATCATCCACGTGTCGAACTACTTCGCGACCGAGCCGCAGCTCGAGCTGGCCGAGCGCCTGAAGCGGATCACGGGCGCCGGGGACGCCGGTCGCGTGTTCTTCGGCAACAGCGGGGCCGAGGCCAACGAGGCGGCCTTCAAGCTGGCCCGTCTCAATCGCGGCGACGGGTCGAAGACGCGCATCCTCGCTCTGCAGAACTCCTTCCACGGACGCACCATGGGGTCCCTCGCACTGACCGGCAAGCCGGCGCTCCGCGAGCCCTTCGAGCCGATGGTCGCCGGCGTCGAGCACATCGACAGCACCGTCGAGGCGCTCGAGGCGGCGTTCGACGATCACGTGGCCGCCCTCTTCGTCGAACCGATCAAGGGCGAGGCGGGTGTCCTCGACCTGCCCGAGGGATTCCTCGAGAAGGCCCGCGAGCTCTCCACGCGGCACGGCGCCCTGCTCGTCCTCGACGAGATCCAGACAGGTGTCGGTCGGACAGGCTCCTGGTTCGCCTTCCAGCAGTTCGACGTCGTCCCCGACGCGATCACGGTCGCCAAGGGGATCGCCGGCGGCGTGCCCATCGGTGCCCTCGTCACCTTCGGCGAGGCCTCCGCGCTCTTCGAGGCCGGGCAGCACGGCACGACATTCGGCGGCAACCCGCTCGCCACCGCGGCCGCCAACGCGGTCCTCCGCGAGATCGAAGACTCTGGTCTCATCGTCAACGCGGTCGTCCAGGGCGAGCGCCTCCGGGCCGCGCTGACGGCACTCGACTCGCCGCTCATCGGCGAGATCCGGGGGCGCGGTCTGCTCGTGGGCATCGGCCTGACGCAGCCCGTCGCGGCCGAGCTCGCCGCGGCCGCGCTCGACGCCGGCCTCATCATCAACGCTCCGAACGACTCGAGCATCCGACTCGCGCCGCCGCTCATCGTGGGCGACGCCGAGATCGACGAGTTTATCGCCCTGTTCGCCCCCGTCCTGAAAGGTCTCGCATGACCCGCCACTTCCTCCGCGACGACGACCTCAGCCCGAGCGAGCTGCTCGAGGTCCTCGACCTCGCCGACGAGCTCAAAGCCGACCGGTGGTCGCGTCGCCCCCTCGAGGGCCCGCAGACGGTCGCCGTCATCTTCGACAAGTCGTCGACCCGCACCCGGGTCTCGTTCGCGGTGGGCATCGCCGACCTCGGCGGGAGCCCGCTGATCATCGCGACGGCCAACAGTCAGCTCGGCGGTAAAGAGACCCCGTCCGACACCGCGCGTGTGCTCGAGCGGATGGTCTCCGCGATCGTCTGGCGCACCTACGCGCAGTCCGGTCTGGAGGAGATGGCGGAGGGGGCGACCGTCCCCGTCGTCAACGCGCTGAGCGACGACTTCCACCCCTGCCAGCTGCTCGCCGATCTGCAGACGATCCGCGAGAAGAAGGGCGCGCTGGCCGGTCTGACGGTCGCCTTCGTGGGCGACGGCCGCTGCAACATGGGCCAGTCGTACCTCCTGGCCGGCGCGACGGCGGGCATGCACGTGCGGATCGGGGCCCCCGAGGGCTTCCAGCCCGACGAGGCCGTCGTCCGTGACGCCGAGCGCATCGCCGCCGGCACCGGCGGGTCCGTGCAGGTCACCTCCGACGTGCACGCGGCGGTCGCCGGGGCCGACGTCGTCGTCACCGACACCTGGGTGTCGATGGGCAAGGAGGACGAGAAGGAGGCGCGGGTCGCCGTCTTCGGCGGCTTCAAGGTCGATCGGGCCCTGATGGCCGAGGCCGACGACGACGCGATCTTCCTGCACTGCCTCCCCGCCGACCGCGGCTACGAGGTCGAGACGGAGGTCATCGACGGCCCGACCAGCGTCATCTGGGACGAAGCGGAGAACCGCGTCCACGCCCAGAAGGCACTGCTCACCTGGCTGCTCGAGCACTGACGCACAGGCTCCGAGCAGTCGCGGTCGCCCTGCGACCGCACCCCGAACATCCGGTGGCCCGGCACAGTCCGGGCCACCGGCCCCGCACCCCGCATACGAACCAAGGAGAACCATGACGGAACGCGTCGTCCTCGCATACTCAGGAGGCCTCGACACCTCGGTCGGCATCGGCTGGCTCGCCGACGCCACCGGCAAGGAGGTGGTGGCTCTGGCCGTCGACGTCGGACAGGGCGGTGAGGACATGAACGACATCCGTCAGCGCGCCCTCGACTGCGGCGCCGTCGAGTCGGTCGTCGTCGACGCCAAGGAGGAGTTCGGGCGCGACTACCTGATGCCCGCCCTCAAGGCGAACGCCATGTACCAGAAGACCTACCCGCTGGTGAGCGCCCTCAGCCGTCCGCTGATCGCCCGCCACCTGGCGCGCGTCGCGAAGGAGCTCGGCGCGGACAGCGTCGCCCACGGCTGCACCGGAAAGGGCAACGACCAGGTGCGCTTCGAGGCTGCGGTCGCCGCCCTCGCACCCGACCTGACGAGCATCGCGCCCGTCCGCGACCTCGCGCTGACCCGCGACAAGGCGATCGTCTACGCCGAGCAGCACAACCTGCCGATCCGTCAGAGCGCCGCGAACCCCTACTCGATCGACAAGAACGTCTGGGGACGCGCGGTCGAGACCGGGTTCCTCGAAGACCCGTGGAACCCGCCGATCGAAGACCTGTACGAGTACACGCAAGATCCGTCGGTCATCAAGCCCGCCGACGAGGTCGTCGTGACCTTCGAGGCCGGCATCCCGGTCGCCATCGACGGCGTCGCGTACACGCCGCTCGGCATCGTCGAGAAGATGAATGAGCTCGCCGGGGCCCACGGCGTCGGCCGCATCGACGTCGTGGAGGACCGCCTGGTCGGCATCAAGAGCCGTGAGGTCTACGAGGCTCCGGGGGCCGTCGCGCTCATCCAGGCGCACGAGGCCCTCGAGGCCCTCACCATCGAGCGCGATCTCGGCCGCTACAAGCGCGGCGTCGAGGCCGAGTGGTCGAACCTCGTCTACGACGGTCTGTGGTTCTCCGGCCTGAAGCGCTCGCTCGACGTCTTCATCGACGACACGCAGAAGTACGTGTCGGGCGACATCCGTCTCAAGCTGCAGGGCGGTCGTGCCGTCGTCACCGGTCAGAAGAGCGATTCGAGCCTCTACGACTTCGACCTCGCCACCTACGACACCGGCGACACGTTCGACCAGTCGCTCTCGAAGGGCTTCATCGAGATCTGGTCGCTGCCCAGCAAGATCTCGGCCCGCCGCGACCTGGCCCAGCAGTAGTGGCCGACGAGACGACGCCGAACCAGCGCGCAGGCGAGGCGGGCGCCCTCTGGGGCGGCCGCTTCGCCTCCGGGCCCTCCGCCGAGCTCGCGGCGCTGAGCAGGTCGACGCAGTTCGACTGGCAGCTGGCGCCCTACGACATCGCCGGGTCACGGGCCCACGCTCGCGCCCTGGCCTCCGCGGGCTACCTGGGTGACGACGAGCTGACCGCCATGCTCGACGCGCTCGACCGGCTCGAGTCCGACGTCGCCGATCAGACGTTCGTCGCCGCGGACTCCGACGAAGACGTCCACTCGGCCCTCGAACGCGGTCTCATCGGCATCGCCGGGGTCGAGCTCGGCGGCCGTCTGCGGGCCGGTCGGAGCCGCAACGACCAGATCGCCACTCTCGTGCGGTTGTACCTGCGCGACCATGCCGCCACCATCTCGCGACTCGTTGTCGACCTGGTCGACGCCATCGCAGCTCAGGCGTCGGCCCACCCCACGGCGGTCATGCCCGGGCGCACGCATCTGCAGCACGCGCAGCCCGTCCTGCTCGCGCATCACCTCCTGGCCCACGCGTGGCCTCTCGTGCGCGATCTCGAGCGTCTCCGCGACTGGTCGCACCGTGCTTCGGCTTCGCCCTACGGGGCCGGCGCCCTGGCCGGCAGCTCGCTCGGTCTCGACCCTGATCAGGTCGCCCGCGATCTCGGCTTCGACCGCACGACCGAGAACTCGATCGACGCGACCGCCAGTCGTGACGTCGTCGCCGAGTTCGCCTTCGTCGCCGCGTCGATCGGCATCGACCTGTCTCGGTTGTCGGAGGAGATCATCCTCTGGTCGACGCGCGAGTTCGGCTTCGTCCGACTGCACGACGCGTTCTCGACCGGATCGTCGATCATGCCGCAGAAGAAGAATCCGGACATCGCCGAGCTCGCGCGCGGCAAGTCGGGTCGTCTGATCGGCAACCTGACGGGTCTCCTCGCGACGCTGAAGGGCCTGCCTCTCGCGTACAACCGCGATCTGCAAGAGGACAAAGAGCCGGTCTTCGACTCGGTCACCCAGCTCGAGGTGCTGCTCCCCGCGTTCACCGGTCTGGTCGCGACGCTGCAGTTCGACGAGCAGCGGATGGCCGAGCTGGCGCCGCAGGGCTTCTCGCTCGCCACCGACGTGGCCGAATGGCTGGTCCGTCAGGGCGTGGCCTTCCGTGACGCCCACGAGATCAGCGGCGAGCTGGTGCGCTTCTGCGAGCAGCACGGGCTCGAGCTGGACGAGCCGACCGACGAGCAGTACGCGTCGGTGTCCCCGCATCTCACCCCCGAGATCCGCCCGGTGCTGACCGTCGAGGGCTCCATCGCGAGTCGTCGCGGCACCGGAGGCACGGCACCTGAGCGCGTCGCCGAGCAGCTCGAGGCACTCACCGCGCGAGTCGCCGGGCTGGCCCGCGATCTCGACCCGAGGGCGTTGTGACCGATCGACGCCCGTCCGAGCCGCGACGAGGGCGGGCCTGGTTGCTGCCCGTCGTGGTCGCGGTCAGCGTGGTGGTCCTCGTCGCCGTCGTCGTCATCGTGGTGACGACGGGTCAGGACTTCTTCTAGGCCCATGGAGTCGACCCCGGCGGACGACGCGACCCGTCTGCTGTCGGGGGCGGCCCTCGAGGTGGCGCCGCAACTCCTCGGGGCCGTCGTCCGACTCGGCGACGTGGCCGTCCGGCTGACCGAGGTCGAGGCCTACCTGGGGGTCGGCGACGACCCGGGTTCGCACGCCCACCGGGGGAGGACGGCCCGGAACTCGAGCATGTTCGGTCCGGCCGGCACGGTCTACGTGTACCTGTCGTACGGGATCCATCGATGCGTCAACCTCGTCTGCGGCCCGGTCGGCGAGGCATCGGGTCTCCTCCTGCGGTCGGGGGAGGTCGTGGAGGGCGTCGACACGGCCCGGTCGAGACGGACGACGTCGCGCGGCGCGGTCGATCTCGCGAGGGGGCCGGGGAGGTTCGGGTCGGCTCTCGGAGTTGACCTCGCCGACGACGGCACCCGCCTCGGCGGAGGCCGGCTGTCGCTCGAGCTCCCATCCGGTCCGTCACCCGTCGTCGAGACCGGGCCGCGTGTCGGGGTCGCGGGGGAGGGCGGGCACGAGAGCCGCCCCTGGCGGTTCTGGATCGCGGGGGATCCGACGGTGTCCGTCTACCGATCGGCCGCCAGGCGCACCGGGCGGCGGGGCTGACGCTGGTACCGTTCTCGGGTGACCAGTGAATCGACGGCAGACGTCCTGGCGGGCCAGCGAAACGACCCGACGTTCGACGACGTGTGGAGCGAGCTCGTCTGGCGGGGCCTCGTGCACGTCTCGACCGACGCCGACTCCCTCAAGACCCTGCTCGCCGGCCCGCCGATCACGTTCTACTGCGGTTTCGATCCGACCGCGCCGAGTCTCCACCTCGGGAACCTCGTGCAGCTCCTGACCATGCGCCGCCTCCAGCTGGCCGGTCACCGACCGCTGGGTCTGGTCGGCGGCTCGACCGGTCTGATCGGCGACCCGCGTCCGACGGCCGAGCGCGTGCTGAAGACACCCGAGCAGACGGCCGAGTGGGTCGAGTCCATCCGCGCCCACGTGGTGAAGTTCCTCGAAGCCTCCGGTGACAACGGCCTGCGCGTGGTCAACAACCTCGACTGGACGGCGCCGCTCAGCGCCATCGAGTTCCTCCGCGACATCGGCAAGAACTTCCGGGTGAACACCATGCTGAAGAAGGATGCGGTGAGCGCCCGTCTGAACAGCGACGCCGGCATCAGCTACACCGAGTTCAGCTACCAGATCCTGCAGGGGCTGGATTTCCGCGAGCTGTACCGCGAGTACGACTGCGTGCTGCAGACCGGCGGCAGCGACCAGTGGGGCAACCTGACCAGCGGCACCGAGCTGATCCGTCGCACCGAGGGCGTCGCGGTGCACGCCATCGGCACGCCGTTGATCACCAACAGCGACGGCACGAAGTTCGGCAAGAGCGAAGGCAACGCCGTGTGGCTCGACCCCGAGCTCACCAGCCCCTACGCGATGTACCAGTTCTGGCTCAACACCGACGACTCCGACGTGGTGTCCCGACTCAAGGTCTTCACGTTCCTCGACCGGGCCGAGATCGAACGGCTCGAGACGGTCGTCGCCGAGCGTCCGTTCACCAGGGAGGCGCAGCGCACCCTGGCATGGGAGGTCACCCGGCTGGTCCACGGCGAATCCGCCGCGCAGTCGGCCATCGACGCGGCGGCCGCCTTGTTCGGCAACGGCGACCTCGGCGCCCTCGACGAGTCGACCCTTGTCAGCGCGATGGCCGAGCTGCCGTCCGCGGAGGTGGACGCCGACACGACAGTGGCGCGCGCTCTCGTCGAGACCGGTCTGGTCTCATCACTGGGTGCAGCCCGACGGGCTGCGACGGAGGGCGGTGTCTACCTGAACAACGAGCGGGTCACGGATGGCGACGCCCTGGTGGGCGAGACGCTGCTCGTCGGTCGACGAGCCATCCTGCGTCGCGGCAAGAAGACGCTCGCGGGTGTGAGCGTCCGCAGCTGACCGCATCGCCCCACCGACAGAGGCCCGCATCCCTTCCAGGGGATGCGGGCCTCTCGTGTTCTCCGCCGAGCCCCCTGAACGGGCCCGAGGGAGGGGTCTGTCGCTGATCACGGTCGCCTCTGCGCGGCCGTGTGCGGCGTTCTGGGGCGGGATCGTGATGTTTTCGGGGTTTTCGGCGGCGACACGCCCGGGATGCGTGGAGGTTTGGACGTGTGGCGGGTTGTCCGTGTAAGGTTCTTTCTTGTCACCCCAAAGGTTCGGCGGAGCGAAGCTCACCGGAACTCAAGTGTGACCGGCTTCCAAGTCCTCGAGTTGCCATTACGGCCTCGGACCAAGCAAGTTGCAACACTGGAAAACATGATGTAGGTTAGTGCCTCGTTCCCATGGGAACGGATTGCTTCTTCGGGAGTGATTGTCACTGGTTTTATGGAATGTAATCTGGTGCTAAGGTTTCACAGCTGCCTCGGACGATGGCCTTCATAAGGTCGGG
>NZ_JACYVH010000003.1 GCF_014842255.1 Frigoribacterium sp. CFBP 13712
GTGTCGACCGCGAGGGCGCTGTAGGTGGTGAACCCGCCGAGAACGCCTGTCCCGATGAACAGACGCAGGTCGCGTCGGCGACCCGCGTCCGGCCCTCGTCGCATCAGCGACTCGAGCAGGAGACCGAGCGCGAACGCACCGACGACGTTGATCAGCAGGATCGTCACGGGGATGCTGCCGGGTGCGGCGGGGAAGCTCAACGCCAGGGCTTCGCGCAGGCCCGTGCCGATCGTGCCTCCGAGGGCGACGAGTCCGATGAACCGCCACCGCAGGTGCACGGGCCGTTCGGTACCCGTGGAGTCGTCGACATCGAGGTCCGGGTTCTGGCCCAGCCCTTCGAAGTCGTCGCCTCTCCTCGACGGCAGCGGCGGAAACGGTGAGTCAGGTGAGGGGGAGGTCATGCATCGTCTTTCGAGCTGAGGCCGGAGGGGAGTCCGGGCAGCGGTTGAGAGGACGACGTCGCCGTCCGGGCATGTGCGCCCACGACGATGTGTCGATGGTCATCTGGTCTCCTATCTCGGTTTCCGGGCTCGCCAGCGGTTGAGATAGGGACTGTTGTCGACCTGAGTCGAGGTTGGTGACGGCGAGCCCCACCGCCGTGGCGTTTCCGCCACGCTCAGTGAAGCACTTATCCGATCGGGCTGCACCTCCCCGTGGAGATCCATCCACGGCTGGGGAGATGCTGGAGCAGCATGTCCCCATAGGACGTCCCTGGTCATCTCGATCATCGTGATCGGCGTCGACGCCGGCGGTCTCTTGACGTCGTCCCTCCGGCGAGAGACCGTAGAACCATGGATACCGACGGCGGCCAGAGCACGAAGCGGTCTGTGGCCGTGTTCCTGCTGATCGTCGCGTCGCTCGTGGCCATCGCTGCAGTGACACTGCTCGTGATCGATCCCTCTCGCACGAGCATGTACTTCACGCTGGGCGGCGCACTCATCACGATCTATCTCAACGCGCGGATCCTCAAGGGCGATCCGACCGCACGGTAGGCGAGTCGGAGGTCGCCGCCTCGAGGCGGACGAGATCGCCGCCTCCTTGACACGATCGCTCCTGGTCAATAGGTTCATCACTGAACCAACTAACCAATGAGGAGGGTCGCCGTGTTCGATGAGAGCAGCCCGATCTTCCAGCAGCTGGCCGACCGCATCGCGGACGACGTGCTCGCCGGCACCTACGCGGAAGAGCAGCAGGTGGCGTCGACGAACGAGTTCGCAGCGTTCTACCGCATCAACCCGGCTACGGCGGGCAAGGCGATGAACCTGCTCGTCGACCGCGGGGTGCTCTACAAGCGACGGGGCATCGGCATGTTCGTGGCCCCCGGCGCCCGTGACCTGCTCGTCGAGCAGCGTCGTGCCCGTTTCGCCGAGCAGTACGTCCGACCGCTCGTCCGCGAGGCCGCCGCGCTCGGCATCGACGCTGCAGCCCTCACGCGCATGATCAATCAGGAGGATCCGTCATGAGCACCGCCGTCGAAGTCTCCGGGGTGCACCGCACCTACGGGTCGACCACCGCCCTCCGGGGCGTCAGCACGACCGTCCGGGAGGGCGCCATCTGCGGCCTGCTCGGCCGCAACGGGGCGGGGAAGACCACCCTGCTCTCGATGATCGCCGGGCAGGAGCGTCCGAGTTCGGGCACGGTCCGCACTCTGGGGCACGACCCGGTCGAGAGCGTGGAGGTCCTGTCGCGCACCTCCTTCGTACGGGACAGCCAGCGCTGGCCCGACGACTTCCGCATCGGTCACGTGCTCTCGGTCGCCCCGGCCTTCCACGCCGGCTGGGACCCGGCACTGGCGCGCGACCTCGTGGCCGACCTGCGCGTTCCGACTCGGACACCGATCAAGAAGATGTCGCGGGGTCAGGCCTCGAGCGTCGCGATCGTGCTCGGGCTCGCATCGCGGGCGCCGCTCACGATCTTCGACGAGCCCTACCTCGGCCTCGATGCCACCGCTCGCCAGATCTTCTACGATCGCCTGCTCGCCGACTACGCCGAACACCCCCGCACCGTCCTGCTCTCCACCCACCTCGTCGACGAGTCGGAATCCCTGTTGGAGCAGGTCGTCGTGCTCGACGAGGGACGGGTCGTCCTCGACGCCGACGTCGACACGGCTCGCGCCTCGGCCTGGACGGCGGCAGGAGCCGCAGGTGCGGTCGATCGGGTCGTCGGCTCCCGGCGGGTGCTCGCCCGGCACGCCCTCGGCGGCCTCGCCAGCGTCACCGTGGCGGGGAGCGTCGACGACGCCCTCCGGCGCGAGGCCCGCGAGGCCGGGGTCGAGCTGGGATCCGTGTCGCTCCAGCACTTCGTCGCAGCCCTGGGCGCCGGTACGCCGACGCCCGGCGTGGACGACCGTGCCGCATCCGTCACCACTGAAGGAGCCCTGTCGTGAGCCGTGCAACCGCTGTCGTCCGACTCCAGCTCGTGCGCCGCACGACATGGTTCCTCGTGCCTCTCGGCATTATGCTCGTCGCGGGCGTGGCGACCGTGATCATCCAGCTAGCGATCCAGCGCGCCACGGGGATGTCTCCGACCTCACCCGGGTACGCCGACAGCGCCCGGAACAATCCGGCCCTCGCCTGGTCCGTCTGCGGGTACCTCGTGGCGACGGGGGTCGCCAGCATCTCGTCCGTGTTCCCGGTGGCGTCGTCGCTCGGCACCACACGCCGCGGCTTCGCGGCGGGCACGTTCCTCACTCACGCGCTGGTGTCCGCCTACCTCGCCGTCGTCGCGGCCGCGATGCTCGGCCTCGAGCTGCTCACCGGCCATTGGTTCGTCGGCATCTACGTCTTCGACACCGCCATCCTCGGCGCGGGGAACGTCGTCGTACTGCTGCTCGTGATGTTCCTCGGCTCGCTGACGGCGTTCACGGTCGGTGCGGTCTTCGGCGGGGTCTGGCTGCGGTTCGGCCCGCGCGGCCCTCTCGGAGTGGCCGTCGTCGCGGTCCTCGTGCTCGCAGGCCTCCTGCTGGCGCTCGCCCCGTCGCTGGGCGACATCGCTGCGGCGTTCGAATTCTGGTGGCTCGCCGTCGTGGGTGTCGCGCTGGTGCTCGTCGCCGCAGGAGGCACGAGCCTGTCGCTGCGCGGAGCGAGCGTCCGATAGATGGAGGGGGAGAGGCGCTCGTCACCCGAGGTCCCGACGGTGACGGGTGTCCGGCCGGTCGGCGATGCTCAGGGCGTGTCGTGGCCCCGGGCCGATGCCCTGCGAACGGATCGTCTCTCGCTGGAGCCGCTCGCCGTGCGGCACGCGAGCGAGATGACGAGGGCACTGGCGCCCTTGGCGCTCTACCGGTTCACCGGTGGGGAACCCCCGACGTACGACGAGCTCGGGGCGCGCTACCGACGTCAGGCACGAGGCCGGTCCGACGACGGACGCGCCGGGTGGTTGAACTGGATCATCCGGCCCATCGGCGGCGGGCCGGCCATCGGATTCGTCCAGGCGACGCTCACGCGCAGGGGCGTCGAGCTCGTCGCCGACCTCGCGTGGCTGGTCACCGTGTCGGAGCAGGGCCGGGGGCTGGCGCGGGAAGCGGGTGCGGCGGTCGTGGCGTGGTTGCCGTCGATCGGCGTCGGACGCCTGCAGGCTCACGTCCATCCGGACCACACGGCGTCAGCACGTGTGGCCGAGGGGCTCGGGCTCGCGCCGACGACGACTCTCGTCGACGGAGAGATGCTCTGGGAGGCCATGACTGCTCCATGACCCGATGGTGGGAACATGCCCGCCAGCCCACGGCCGAGCGTCCGGCTACGAGTCGGATGCGAGCACGAGTCCTGAGCTGCTAGCTTCCGGGCATGACCTGGCCCGCCGTCCACATCTCGCGCTCGCTCGTCCACGATGTCACCACGGTGTCCCGCGTCGCCGGGGACCCTGCGAACCTCCCCGAGTGGGCGGCCGGTCTGAGCACCGGTATGCGTCAGGAGGGCGGGCGGTGGATCACGGACTCGCCCCTGGGCGTCGTCGAGGTGACCTTCACCGGGCCGGTGGAGTTGGGGATCCTCGACCACGACGTGACCCTGCCCGACGGATCGGTGGTGCGGAACCCCTTCCGCATCGTCGCCAACGACGAGGGCAGCGAAGCCGTCTTCACCCTGTTCCGCCGTGAGGGCATGTCGGAGGAGGAGTTCCAGGCCGATGCTGACGCGGTCCGCCGAGACCTCGACCAGCTCGCGGTGCTGCTCGCCGAGCGTTTCCCGTCCACCCGTTAGTCGAACGCCGGCCGAGTGTCGAGCTCTCATCCGGGTGTGTCGAGGGGGCCGGCTCGACCCGTGGAGTGCGGGTCCGGATCGTGCCGACGGTGCTCTCCCTGACGAGACGCCTCGTCAGATCAGCAGCAGTCGCAGGCCTCGACCCGGCGCTCGCCCGTCAGAGCCGACACGGGCGTCTTGCAGGCGTCGCCCCGCCACGCCTCGAGTCCTTCCCGCACGGCGAACACGACGATGACGAGCCCCGCCACGGGGTCGGCCCAGGTCCATCCGAACGCGAGATTGAGCACGAGGCCGACGAGGACGGCCGCCGACAGGTACGAGCAGACGAGCGTCTGCTTCGAGTCGGCGACCGCGGACGCCGAGCCGAGCTCGGTGCCGGTGCGGCGCTCGATCAGGCTCAGGAACGGCATGACCGCAAGGCTCACCGCAGCCAGCACGATGCCCACGGGGGAGTGGTCGGGCTCTCGGATGCCGGTGAGGGTCAGAACGGCATCGACGGACACGTAGGCGGCCAGGCCGAAGAACGACACGGCGATGACACGCAGCGCGAGCCGTTCCCGCTTCTCCGGGTCGGGGGCGGCGAACTGCCACGCGATCGCGGCGGCCGAGAGCACCTCGACGATCGAGTCGAGGCCGAATCCGATCAGGGCGGTCGAGGAGGCGACGGTGCCGGCGGTGATGGCGACGATCGCCTCGATCACGTTGTACGTGATCGTGACGGCGACGATGAGTCTGATCCGGCGTTGCAGCAGGAGGCGGCGGGCCGGAACGAGGAGGCGCGGGTCGGCCGTCGTGGTCATGCGCCCGTCCCGCAGCAGAAAGGGACGTCGCAGGCGTCGTCCGTGCAGGCCTCGCCGTCGTCGACGGCGAGCACGACGTCGACCAGAGCGGTCAGCGACCTCGTGAGGTGAGGGTCCGCGATCTCGTAGCGGGTGGACCGCCCCTCGGGGACGGCGACAACGATGCCGCAGCCGCGGAGACACGAGAGGTGGTTGGAGACGTTCGAGCGCGTGAGGCCGAGACGCTCGGCCAACGCGCCGGGGTAGCCGGGCTCGTCGAGGAGGTGGAGCAGGATGCGCGATCGGGTCGGATCGGCCATGGCGCGCCCGAGGCGGTTCATGACATCGACACGCGACGAAAGGGTCAGCATGTGCTGACTATACAGTCGACGCTGACTGGACGAGGTCGGTCAGCGGGCGCGGCCCGTGCGCCGGCGGACGTAGTCCGCGAAGCCGGGGACGGAGAACTCGAGCTCGCCGTAGACGGGCGCGTGGATGATGCCCTTGCGGATGATGCGGTCGCGGGTGGTCGCCACCTGCGTCAGCGACTTGCCCAGCTCGGCCGCCACCGCACCGGACTGGACCCGAGGCGAGACGCTCGGCTGGGGACGGGCGTCGTGCCCACTGTCGGGCGACGCGTCGGCCACGGCGACCATGGTGTCGACGTACTCGCGTTCGCGCTCGGAGAGCCGGTCGTAGCGCGCGGAGTAGAGGCCCGCGTCGAGCTGCCGCTGCACGGCCGGGATGGCTTCGTCGACGTGCGTCGACTCGATCCGAGCGGCGCCGGCGGCGCAGGTCCACGACTCGCTCGCGTAGAGCTGGAGGAAGTAGGGGTACCGATCGGCGAGCTCGAGGACCCGCTCGAGCGCGTCGTCGTCCCAGATGGTGCCGAGGTCGAAGGCGGGATCGGTGACCGCCGCGCGTGCGTCCGACTCGCCCAACCGGTCGATCAACTCGAAGCGGAACCGCTCGGCGTAGGTGTTCGCCTTCGACAGCTCGGACGCGAGGTAGGGCAGACCGGCGCCGATGAGCACGATCGGTTCGTCCTTGAGCGCCGACAGGGCCTGGACGAGGACGGCGATGTCCCGTTTACGGAAGACCTGCAGCTCGTCGATCAGAAGGGCCACGCCGACCCCGTTCTGACTGGCGTCCCGTCCGAGCAGTCGGAGGAACCGGACCAGTTCGGGGAACGGGTCGGAGTCGTCGCGTCGAGGTGAAGCGGCATCGACGGCGAAGGTGAAGCCGGTCGGCCCCAGCGACAGCTTCATGCCCCCGATCGAGTGCGCCCCCGAGGACAGCGCCTTCCGGAGTCTGCCCTGCGTGAGGTCGGCGCTGTCCCGGACGATGGACCTCACGGCGACACCCGGTTCGACGTCGCGCCGCACCTCGTAGTAGCCGGCGAGCCATCCTCTGGAGCGCAGCACGGCGCCGACCTCCTGGAGGAGCGACGTCTTGCCCACTCCTCGCAGGCCGGTGAACACGACGGGGTTCGACGAGCGGCCCGCTTCGACGAGCTCGGCGAGAGAGCCGACGACCGCCAGCTGGGACTCCCGACCGATCAGGGTCGGCGGTCGGGTGCCGGCGCCGGGCGTGAAGGGGTTGAGAGTCACGGGGCCTCCTGAGCGGACTTGCTATAATATAGCAAATCTCCGCACTGCTCCCGGGTCAGTCGTTCGGGAGGGGGATCGGCGTCGGGTTCTGATCGTCGTTCGTGCAGAACGTCGTCTCGGTGGGGCTCACGTCGGGGTCGCAGATCCTGACGTCCACGTCCTCGCCGTCGATCTCGAGGGTGATGTGGAAGGCGCCGTACGCCACAGCCTCGTAATCCTCGCCGGAGAGGTCGGACCCGTAGGCCTCGTACGTCTCGTTCAGGTGCTTCGCCGCCTCCTGCGATTCCGGTTCGGACTGGTCCACCAGGCCGCACGACGTGAGCATCGTGACGGTGGCGAGCGCCGCGGCGGCTCCGAGCGCGAGACGGGTCAGGCCTGCGGACCGGCGGGGGAGGGAGGCGGTGGTGGAACCATTCTTCGTCATGTCGATGACGCTAGCGCCTTCCAGACCGACAGGTCTGCACCGAGCGCCAGGCGGTCTCCGCCCGATGCACGTCGCATCGCGGTCAGCCGGCGCCTGGCGTCGATGTGAGCCCCGTCAGCAGCACACCGCCCCCGGCGGCGATCATCACGACGGCCCACGCCGGCACCCGCCAGACGACCAGCAGCACGAAGCAGACCAGGGCCAGGCAGAAGGCGCCGACGTCGGTCACCGCCGTGACGAACACCGGGTCGTAGAGCGCCGCGGCCAGCAGCCCGACGACGGCCGCGTTCGCCCCGCGGAGGAGCGCGCCGACGAGGCGGCGCCCCCGCACTGCATCCCAGAACGGCAGCACGCCCGCCAACAGCAGCAGCCCCGGCGCGAAGATCGCGAGGGTGGCCAGCAGGGCGCCGAGCGCGCCTCCCGGCCCGAGATCGGCGACGGCCCCGAGGTACGTCGCGAAGGTGAAGAGCGGACCCGGCACGGCCTGCGCCACCCCGTAGCCGGTCAGGAAGACGCCGTCGTCGACCCAGCCGGGCTCGACCAGCCCCGCGTGCAGCAGCGGCAGCACGACGTGACCGCCACCGAAGACGAGCGCCCCCGCCCGGTAGAAGACGTCGATCAGGGCGATCGTCTCGGACCGCGTCGCGGCGGCCAGCACGGGCAACCCGGCGAGGAGGGCGACGAAGAGACCCAGGCAGACCGCACCCGCCCGCCGACCGATCGGGAACGGCGCGGACCCGACCCGCGCCTCCTCGTCGGACCGGCAGAAGAGCAGCCCTCCTGCGAGCCCGACCGCGATCGCGACCAGCTGCCCGGCCGGACCGGTCAGCACGAGGGCGGCGACCGCGGCGACGACGGCGAGGGAGGCGCGGGTCGGGTCGGGCGCCAGCGACCGCGCCATCCCCGTCACGGCGTGGGCCACGACCGCCACCGCGCCGATGGTCAGTCCCCTCACGACGGCCGAGCCCACGGGCCCGTCGAGCGCCCCGAGGCCGAGCGCCACCGCGAACATCAGCAGGGCCGATGGCAGGGTGAACGCGACGAACGCCGCCAGCGCGCCGAGTGGACCGGCCCGCAGCAGGCCCAGCCCGAAGCCGACCTGGCTCGACGCCGGCCCGGGCAGGAACTGCGCCAGCGCGACCAGCTCGCCGTACCGCCCGTCGGCGAGCCAGCGACGGCGCTCGACCAGCTCGGAGCGGAAGTACCCGAGGTGCGCGACCGGCCCGCCGAACGACGTCAGCCCGAGCAGAGAGAAGACCCGGGCGACCTCGAGGGGGTTCCCTCGGTCGCCCGGGTCTGCGCTGTCTCGTCTCATCACGGGGTCATGATGTCAAACCCCGGTGACTCGTCTGTGACGCGTCGGTGACGCGTCGGTGCCGCGTCGGCCCGGCGAGGCGTCGACTCAGTGCCCGGCGACGTACAGCTCGGGCTCGGGCAGCCCCTTCGCCGAGCGGATCGACCGCGACAGGCGCTCGATCGACACGAGCGCGGCGACCACGTCGGCGGACGTCACCGGGAACGGCATGTTGTGGATGGTCTCCGTCTCGACGGTCGCGGCCTCGGCCACGGCGGTCAGCTCGTCGAGGTCGTCCACCGTCAGGCCGATCTCGGTGAGCGTGTTCGGCAGACCGACGCGGGTGGTGAACTCGACGAAGTCCTCGATCTCGTCGCGGGGCGCCCCCTCGAGCACGAGCTGCGTCATCGAGCCGATGTTGACCTTCTGCCCGTGCGTCAGCCCGTGGGTCTGCGGCGCCGCGGTCAGGCCGTTGTGGATGGCGTGCGCGGCGGCGAGTCCGCCTGACTCGAAGCCCAGACCCGACAGCAGCGTGTTGGCCTCGACGAGGGCCTCGAGGGCGGGGGTGACGACGCCGTCCTCCGCCGCGGCGAGGGCCGAGAAGGCGTTCTCGTGGATGATCCGCCACGACAGCTCGGCGAGCGCCGTGCCGGCCTGCGTCGGGAGGCCGCCGGCCATCGTGGTCGCATGCGAGCTGGCCGAGGCGCGGGCCTCGAGCCACGTGGCGAGGGCGTCGCCGATCCCCGCGACGAGGAACTTGACGGGCGCGTTCGCGACGAGCTGCGTGTCGATCAGCACGAGGTCGGGGTTCCGCGGGAAGAACCGGTACTCGATGAACTCGCCCTCGTCGGTGTAGACGACGGCGAGCGCGGAGGTCGGCGCGTCGGTGGAGGCGACCGTGGGCACGCTGACCCAGCGGATGCCGGCGAGGTGCCCGGCGGCCTTGGCGGCGTCGATGGCGCTGCCGCCGCCGATCGCGACGACGACGTCGGCGGACGTCCCTCGGATGGTCTCGACGAGCTCGTCGATCGAGGCGGGTGTCGCGAAGCGACCGAATCCGACGCGCTCGATGCGCAGGTCGGCCGACTCGAAGCTGGTGGTGACCGACTGCTCGACGAGGCCCCAGACGACGTCGTCCGACACGATCAGCGGCTTCGAGCCGATCGGGGCGACGAACTCGCCGAGCCGGGTGATGGCGTCCTTGCCCTGGACGTAGCGGGCGGGGCTCATGACGGTGCGGATGGGAGTGGTCATCGTGCGGTCCTCTCTGGTGGTGCGTGTCGTCCCGACGGTACGCGCGCCTCCTCCGTGGCCCCTCCGTGCTCGCGTCGCGGCGGGGGTGCGCGGGGTACGGTCGGCGCATGAGCACCCGCGGCCGTCGCCCAGCCCCCTCGTCCGACCTCCGTGCGAAGGTGCCGACGGCGGCGAGTCTCGTCGTTCCGCAGTCGATGGTGGTGGGGTTCCTGCGTCTCACGGCGGCGAACCGGACCTTCGTCAGCGCGGCGGGCGCCCGTCGTCGCATCCGTGCCCGGTCGCTTCGTCCTGCGCCGTTCGGTCCGCCGAGCGCCCTGCGGTCGGACGTCCGCGTCGACGTCGAGCAGCGCTCCGGCTGGCCGGTGTACCGCGTCTCACGCCGCGACGGAGCGTCCCGCGGCACCGTGGTCTACGCCCACGGCGGCGGCTGGGTCGGCGAGATCGTGTCGCAGCACTGGCATCTCGCCGCGCAGATCGCGGCCGAGGCGGGCACCACGGTCGTGCTCCCGATCTACCCCCTCGTCCCGTTCGGGACCGCCGAGGAGGCGCGGGTCGGCATCATCGACCTCGTCACCACGGCGGATGGTCCCGTGGCTCTCGCGGGGGACTCCGCCGGCGGTCAGATCGTCCTCTCGGCGGCGTTGTCGCTGCGCGACGAGGGCGTCGTCGTGCCTCGGACGGTGCTGATCGCCCCCGCGCTCGACCTCACCTGGAGCAACCCGCGGATCCCCGTGGTCCAGCCGAGCGACCCGTGGCTCGGCACCCCCGGCGGGCGGGTGCTGTCCGAGCACTGGCGGGGCGGTCTCGACCTGCGCGACCCCACGGTCAGTCCGCTGTTCGGCGATCTCGCCGGGCTGGGTGCGCTGACCGTGTTCTCGGGGACGCGCGACGTCCTGAATCCCGACGCGCACCTCCTGCGCGACCGTGCTCGCACCGCGGGGGTCGACCTCGACTGGCACGAGGGTCGGGGGCGGATCCACGCGTACCCGCTGCTGCCGACACGGGCCGGCAGGGAGGCGCGGGTCGAGATCGTGCGGACGCTCCGGGAGACCCTCGCCGGGTGAGCCGCGGGCTACTGGACCGCGGCCGTGAGCCGGGCGACGTTGTCGAGCACCTGCAGCCCGGCGGGTCGTGACAGCCAGGCGGCGAGAGTGAGCTCGTGCGACCGCGAGCGGTAGTCGTCCTCGATGAGACGCACCTCGTCGACGAAGCCCGACCCGCGCACCATCAGCGAGACCTCGAAGTTCAGGCTGAACGAGCGCATGTCCATGTTGCTCGACCCGATGACGGCCACGTCGTCGTCGACCGTGAAGTGCTTCGAGTGCAGCACGGTCGGCTTCTCGTAGAGGAAGATGCGGACGCCCGCACGAAGCAGCGTCTCGTAGTACGAGCGCTGCGCGTGGTAGACCATGAACTGGTCGGCCACCTCGCAGGCGAACAGCTGCACGTCGACGCCCCGCTCGGCCGCCGTGGTGATCGCGTAGAGCATCGACTCGTCGGGCACGAAGTACGGGCTGGCGATGATCAGGCGCTCCTGGGCGCCGTAGACGAGCGCGTTGAAGAGGCGCAGGTTGTTCTCGCCGTCGAACCCGGGGCCGCTCGGCACGACCTGGCACTCGATGGTGTCCGGGCCCGTGCGCTGCTCGACGATCGGCTCGGCCTCCGCGTCGGTCGGCAGCTCGTCGGTCTCGCTGTACCAGTCGGTGATGAAGAGGGCGTTGAGGCCGATGGCGGCGGGCCCGTCGAGTCGCACCATGAGGTCCTTCCACTGCAGGCCCCGGCGCATGTTGCCCCGCTTGTTGTAGCTCGGGTCGATCATGTTCTGCGACCCGGTGAAGGCCACGTGACCGTCGACCACGACGATCTTGCGGTGGTTGCGGAGGTCGGGACGCCGCCACATGCCCTTCGTCGGGTGGAACGGCAGCATCTCCTCGAAGCGGATGCCGGCGTCGCGCAGCCAGCGGCGGGTGACTCGGCCCTGGGGGTTGCGGATGGTCGCCCAGTGGTCGTAGAGCACCCGCACCTTGACCCCGCGGTCGTGGGCGCGCTTCAGCGCGTCGAAGAAGAGGTAGGTCGTCTCGTCGCGGGTGAGGATGTAGAACTCGACGTGCACGTAGCGCTCGGCGTCGTCGACCGCCGCGGTCATCGCGGCCACCGAGTCGGCGTAGTCGGGCAGCAGCGTCGCGGTGTTGCCCGGGATGAGCGGCATGGCGCCGAGCGTGCGGTTCAGCTGCACGACGGTGCCGAACCACGGCGGCTGGGTGACCGTGGGCACCCGCGAGTCGAGACCCTGCGTGTTCTCGAGGATGAGGCTGTTGATCTCGCGCTGCTTGTCGCGGCGGTCCTGCGGCAGCTTCGTCGAGCCGATCAGCCCGAAGAGGACGCTGCCGGGGATGGGCGCGACGAAGATCGCCATCAGCCACGCCATCGCCGAGCTCGGGCGCCGATTGCGGGGGACGAGCACCACGGCCACCACGCGGATGACGATGTCGACGACGAGCACGACGGTCGGGAAGGCCTTGAGGACTCTGCGCCAGGTCATGCCTCGATCCTCGCAGGCCGCGAGGCCGGGTGCGTCGGGCTGGCCGACTTCGGCTGTTGCACTCTGGGTCTCAGAGTGCAATAGTGCATCTCGGGCATTCCGCCCTCGGCACCGTCGCCGCACCATCGGGACGACGATCGAGCAGGAGGCGCGATGACCGACACGAGCACCGGGGCCGCCCCCGAGACGATCGGCAAGACGGCCCTCCGGCGGGTCCGCGTCCGTGCCGAGCTGATCGCCGAGGCCCGCCGACGGACGGCGGCCGACGGGCTGGCCGGCTTCACCCTCGACGAGCTGTGCGCCACCGTGGGCATCTCGCGTCGCACGTTCTTCAACCACTTCGCCTCGAAGGACGACGTCGTCGTGGGCACGGCCATCGACGACGACGACCACGCCCTCGAGGCGTACGCCGCCTCGTCACGCGACCCGCGCCTCCTGCCCCTCTCGTCCGTGTTCGACGACCTGTCGCGCCTGATCGTGGCCCGGATCGAGCAGGTCGGGCTGACACGCGAGCGCGCCGCGGCCTTCCGCGCCGTGCTCGAGCGCGAGCCCAGGCTCTTCGCCGCGATCATGCGCCAGGGCGACGAGCAGAAGCGCCGGGTGATCGCCGCCATCGCCCGCCACGAGGGGCTCCCGGTCGACGACCCGCGCGTCGACGCCGCGTTCACGCTCGCCACCGCGCTGACCCAGCGCGCCGTCGAGCAGTTCTTCTTCGAGCTCGACGCCCCGTCGCGCCGGTTCGACGACGTCCTCGCGAGCTGGTTCGACCTCGCCCGCGATCTGCTCGCCGTCTCGAGCACGACGGCCGCCGCGAGCCCCGCCGCGACCCCCATCACGACCCCCGCCATCACCGAACCGTCCGACCGAGAGGCCCGTTGAGTCGACCATGACCACGTCCACCACCGCCACCGCCACGAAGGGCGACGCGCCGTTCCTCCTCACCAAGAGGCGGATCTGGATCATCTTCGGCGCCCTCATCTCGGGCATGCTGCTCTCGAGCCTCGACCAGACCATCGTGTCGACCGCCATGCCGACCATCGTCGGCGAGCTCGGCGGCGTCGAGCACCAGGCCTGGATCACCACCGCCTACCTGCTCGCCACGACGATCGTCATGCCGATCTACGGCAAGTTCGGCGACGTGCTCGGTCGACGCAATCTGTTCCTGGCCGCCATCGCGATCTTCACGCTCGCCAGCATCGGCTGCGCCTTCGCCGACGACTTCTGGATGTTCGTGGTGTTCCGCGCCATCCAGGGGCTCGGCGGCGGCGGGCTCATGATCCTGTCGCAGGCGATCATCGCCGACATCGTGCCCGCCTCCGAGCGCGGCAGGTACCTCGGCCCGCTCGGTGCCGTCTTCGGCCTCTCGGCCATCGGCGGCCCGCTGCTCGGCGGCTTCTTCGTCGACCACCTCACGTGGCAGTGGGCGTTCTACATCAACATCCCGGTCGGCGTCGCCGCGTTCATCATCGCGTGGATGGCGCTCACCCTGCCCGGGAAGAAGGCCACCAAGCGGATCGACGTGCTCGGCGTCGTGCTGCTGTCGGCGGCGACCACGTGCCTCATCTTCTTCACCGAGTTCGGCGGTCAGGCCGACCACGGCTGGGGCGCCGGCGAGACCTGGCTCTGGGGCGCGGGCGTGCTCGTCGCCGTCGGGCTGTTCGTGTTCGTCGAGTCGCGGGCCGACGACCCGATCATCCCGCTGTCGTTCTTCCGCAACAAGGTGTTCGTGCTCGCCACGGGCATCGGCTTCGTGCTCGGCATCGGCATGTTCTCGGCGATCGCCTTCGTCCCGACGTTCCTGCAGATGTCGTCCGGCGCCTCCGCGGCGGTGTCGGGACTCCTGCTGCTGCCGATGATGGCGGGTCTGATCGGCACGTCGATCCTCTCGGGCAACCTGATCTCCAAGACCGGCCGATACCGCATCTTCCCGATCGTCGGCACGATCCTCACGGGCATCGCCATGCTGCTCTTCACGACTCTGACGGCCGACACCCCGCTGCCGCTGATCTGCGTGTTCCTGTTCGTCTTCGGCGCGGGGCTCGGCCTCATCATGCAGGTCGTGGTGCTCGTCGTGCAGAACTCGGTCGACGCCGCGAACGTCGGCACCGCGACCAGCACGAACAACTACTTCCGCGAGGTCGGGGCGGCGCTCGGCGTCGCGGTCTTCGGCGCCATGTTCACCAGCCGCCTGACCTCGAACCTGACGACGGTCTTCACCGACGCGGGGGCGTCGCCGAGCGACGCGTCGTCCGCGACGGCGACCCTCGACCCGGCCGCGCTCAACGAACTGCCCGAGGCCATCCGCCGCCTCGTCGTCGAGGCCTACGCCGACTCGCTCGCGCCGGTGTTCGCGTACCTGGTGCCGTTCATCGCGGTGGCGCTGATCCTGGCGCTGTTCCTGCCGCAGATCGCGCTGAGCGACGTGGCCGGGATGGTCGCGCGGGGCGAGGCCGTCTCGGGGGACGAAGCGGAGGAGCTGGAGGCGGCGAGCCGCGGTCGCTCGACACCTGCGCCGTCGGCCGCGACGTCTGCTGCGACCTCCGCCGCCGGCGAGTCGGCCACGGCCGCCGCGGTCGCGTCGGGTGCTCCCGTGGTGCCGCCGGCCGATGCGGATGCCGACACCGCGCCCCCTCGGGAGCCCCGCGGCGACTAGGCGCCGCTGCGGCCGTCGGGGCGCGGACCGCCCGACATCGGGTGCAGTCTGCGCCCCGCCGTCCGCAGCACCGCCTCCGTCACGGCGTCGAGCAGGGGCGACCCGAGCGTCCACCGCTGCCAGAACAGGGTGACGTCGACGGGGGAGTCGGGGGCGAGCTCGATCAGACGGCCCGCCTCGATCTCGGGCCGGGCCTGCTCCTCGGGCAGCATGCTCCATCCGAGTCCGAGCACGGTCGCCCTGGCGAAGTCGGCCGAGGCCGGCACATGGTGGCGAGGCGAGCGGGCGTCTCGGCCGCTGACGCGTCGGACGAACTCGTGCTGCAGGGTGTCCGTCCGATCGAAGACGACCATCGGCACCCGGTCGACGAGGTCGAGGTCGACGCGGCCGCCGAACCGGCGCTCGACGAAGGCGGGGCTCGCCACGGCGCGGTAGCGCATGACGCCGAGCGGTTCGACGACGCAGCCCTGCACGGGCTCCCGGGTCGCAGTGACCGCGGCCAGCACGTCGCCCGCCCGGAGCAGCGCCGAGGTGTGCTCCTGGTCGGCGCGGCGGAGGTCGAACACCACCGGATGACTCGCCGCCACGTCGGCCAGCGCGTCGAGGAACCACGTCGCCGACGAGTCGGCGTTGACGGCGATCGGCAGGGTGGACGGTCCGTGGTCGGTGCCCGCGCCTCCCAGCTCGGAGGCGACGTCGGCGGACAGCAGGTCGATCTGCCGGGCGAGACGGAGCACGACGTCCCCCGCCGGGGACGTCGCGACCGGGCTCGTCCGTCGGAGGAGCACCGCGCCGGCCGCCGTCTCGAGCAGCTTGATGCGCTGCGAGACCGCCGACTGGGTCATGTGCAGCCGCTGAGCCGCCGCCTCGAACGTGCCCTCGTCGACGATCGTCCGCAGGGTGTCGAGCTGATCGAGGGTGAACCGGGCCATGAGCTGAGCTTATGCGCCATCGAGAACATGAGCTGGATAGATGCCGAAGGGGCCCGTACCGTCGACGTCGTGCACCTAGAGACCAGCCTTCCGATCGCCCTCCTCGGCTTCGGCACCAGCCTCGCGCTCATCGTCGCCATCGGTGCGCAGAACGCGTACGTGCTGCGGGTCGGTCTGACCGGGGTGACCCGCGTGGTCGTGCCCGTCGTGGTGGTCTGCGCGGTCAGCGACGCCGTGCTGATCAGCGCCGGAGTGGCCGGTGTCGGCGCCCTCATCACGGCCGTGCCCGAGGTCGTCGTCGTGGTGCGACTCGTGGGTGCCGGGTTCCTCCTGGTGTACGCGGCGTTCGCGGCGGTCCGCGCGCTGCGGCCGGTGGGTGCGCTGGTCCCCGTCGCCGCCCCGGGCGGTGCTGACGGTCGCCAGCCGGTACAGACGGTCCGCGTCTCGACGGCCGTGCTGACGGCCCTCGCCTTCACATGGTTGAACCCGCACACCTATCTCGACACGATCGTCTTCCTCGGTTCGGTGGCGAATCAGCAGCCGGGGGAGCTCCGCTGGTGGTTCGCGGCGGGTGCGGTGGTGGGCAGTCTCGTCTGGTTCTCGGCCCTGGGATTCGGCTCGCGCCTCCTGCGTCCCGTCTTCGCGAGGCCCGGGGCCTGGCGGGTGCTCGACGCCATCATCGCGGTGGTGATGACCGTGCTCGGTCTGCGCCTCCTCCTCGGCGCCTGACCCCGGACCGCGGCGTGTCCCGACTCGTCGACCAGACCCGGGGGCCCCGAGGAGGCGCGGGTCGACTCAGCCGCGCCGCGTCGACTTCCAGAGACGGCCGGCCAGGCGCCCCACCGCGACGAGGGCGAACGACAGCGCGATGAGGGCGAGCAGCAGCACCCCGACGTAGATCGCCACGCCACCCGCGCCGCCCTGGGCCGCCGGGTCGTAGAACGGGTACGGGTAGAAGCCGATGAGGGCCCCGCGCACGATCGTGTAGACGCTGTAGACCACCGGGGTCACGAGGCCGACCAGGGCGGCCGACCAGGGGAGTCGTCGACCGGCCGGCAGCACGAGCCAGTCGATCAGCGCGGCCACGGGCACGAGCATGTGCACGACCACGTTCACCCACGGGATGACTCCGCCCCCGACGCCGGCGAGCAGCAGGTTGAAGACGAGACCGACGAACACCATGTTGACGACGTTGACGAGTCGAACGGTGTCCCAGGCGCGACTGCCGGGTCTCCGTCGCAGGGTGCGCACCGCCCCGACGGTGAAGACGACCACGGCGAACAGATTGCTGAGGTTCGTGTAGTACGAGAAGAAGTTGACGATGCCGTAGTCGTTCGTCAGGGTGACGCCGAACTGCGTGCCGACGGCCGCGAGGCCGAGCACGGCGAGGACGAGTCGGAAGGGGACCATCAGCCGGGCGCGCGTCATGGCGACAGCCTACTGAGCGGCGCTCCGGTCGCCGCTCCCGACCCGGAGCCGCCGATGCCGTCGAGGAGGCGCGCCCCGCCGCTCCTAATCAGTCGACGTCGACGACGGTCAAGGAGGCGCGGGCCGCCTCGATCGTCGACAGGATCGACCTCGAGTCGGCCAGCGAGTGCAGGGGCGAGTCGCGGAGCCCGGCGTCGACGAAAGAGGCGAGCGCCGCGGCCTGGTAGGCGAGCCCCTGGCGTCCGGTCGGCACGGACGGGTCATCCCAGATCGCCGTGCCGCTCGCCGTGGTGAGCTCGAACGAGGTCGGGAAGACGAGGTTCCGCAGGGTGCGGAGCGACCCGCCCGACCCCAGCACGGCTCCGATGCCCGGCGATGTGGCCCGCAGGCTCGTGGCCGCCGTCGCGAGCACCCCGTCGGCCGTGCGGGTGACGACGGCCGCGTCGAGGTCGACGCCGTCGGCTCGGGTCGATCCGGTGGCGTGCCGTTCGACGGGGTGGCCGGTGGCGAACTGGGTGAACCAGAACGCGTACACGCCGATGTCGAGCAGCGCCCCGCCGCCGAGGGCGGGGTCGGTCATGCGGCCGGGCGCCGAGAGGTCGTTCGCCCACGCGACGTCGGCCGTCGCGAGACGCACGTCGCCGATCGCGCCGTCGGCGAGGAGGCGCGCCATCACCGTCGTGTGGGGCAGGTAGCGCGTCCAGAGCGCCTCCATGGCGAGCACCCCGGCGTCGCTCGCGGCGGCCCCGATGAGGTCGGCCTCCGCCGGAGTCGTCGCGAGCGGCTTCTCGATCAGCACGTGCTTGCCGGCGGCGATGGCGGTCAGCGCGTCGGGCAGGTGCCGGGTGTGAGGAGTCGCGACGTAGACGACGTCGACGTCGGGGGAGGCCGCCATCGCCTCCGCGCTGCCGAAGGCGGACCCGACGCCGTGTGCTCGGGCGAACGCCTCGGCCCGCTCGAGGCTGCGCGACGCGGCGGCCACCACCCGCTGATCGGTGTGCGCATGCAGGGCGTCGGTGAAGTCGCCGGCGATCTCCCCGGGGCCGATCACCCCCCAGCGCAGAGTCGGCCCACCGCGGAGGGGCGTGTGCGTCGCAGAGGGGAATGCTGGTGCGGGCATGGCTGCTCCTCGGGGTCACGTCGTCGTGCGCCCATCATGCCGTGCCCCGCAGTCTCGCCGGCGGACGACCCGCCTCCTCACCCCGCGAAGCGCTGGCTGCCGATCACCCCGAGCAGTCGCAGCTTCTCGGCGTCCGGCGACCCGGGGCGAGCGGTCAGGACGAGCAGGGTCTGCGACTGATCCTCCGTGAAGAGCGCCTGGCAGTCGACCTCGATGAGCCCGAGCTCGGGGTGCACGAGGGTCTTGCGGTCGTCGAAGCGCTGGTGCACCTCGTGCCGCCGCCACAGCGCGGCGAACTCGTCGCTCGCGTCCAGCAGCGCCTCCACGAGCTCGCGCGGTCGGCCGCCCCCGCCCGCCATGCTCAGGGCGGCACGCAGACCCGACGCCTGCAGCGCGAGCTGGTGCTCGTGGTCGGCGGCGGGGTAGGAGGCGCGCTCGGCCGGATCGGTGAACCACCGGTAGAACGCACTGCGGGCCAGCCCCTCGTGCCGACGCTGATCACCGAGCAGGGCCACCGCGAGCGGATTCTGCGCCAACGTCTCGGCGAGGTCGCTCAGCACGAGCGCCGGGGTGTCGTCGAGCCGGTCGAGCACCCGCAGCAGGGCCGGGCTGACGTGCTCCCCGCCCCTGGTGCGACGCGGCGGATGGTGCCCGGTCAGCCGGTAGAGGTGGTCGCGCTCGTCCAGACCGAGGCGCAGTCCGCGGGTCAGGGCGATCAGCATCTGCTCGGAGGGCTGGGGCCCGCGCTGCTGCTCCAACCGGGCGTAGTAGTCGGTCGACATGCCGACCAGCGCGGCGACCTCCTCCCGGCTGAGACCGGCGGTGCGCCGACGCTCTCCGTCGGGCAGACCGACGTCGGAGGGGCGGAGCGACTCGCGTCGGTGACGCAGGAAGTCGGCGAGCTCGGCACGGTCCATGCCGCCATGCTGTCAGCCCCGGTGGCGCCCGACCAGGGAGCGTCGATCCCTGGACAGGCGCGCTCTGCCGCGCCGCGCCTCCTCGGGCGAGGGTGGTGTCACATCCATTACGAGTAGGAGCACCTCATGAAGATCAGCGGCAACACCGTGTTCATCCCCGGCGGCACGTCGGGCATCGGTCTGGGGCTGGCGCTCCGGCTGCAGGCGGCGGGCAACACCGTCGTCGTGGCGGGCCGCCGTGCCGCGCTGCTCGACGAGATCGTGCTCGACCACCCCGGCATCGAGTCGATCGTGCTCGACACCACCGACCCGGAGGCCGTGGTCGCGGTCTCGCGCGAGGCGCAGCGGCGCTGGCCCGAGACGAACGTCGTCGTCGCGATGGCCGGCATCATGCTGCCGGAGGACGTCACGACCGCCGCGTTCGTCGAGACGGCCGAGGCGACGGTCACGACCAATCTGCTCGGGCCCATCCGACTGCTCGCCGCCTGGACCGAGCATCTGCAGGCGCGACCCGCGGCGGCGTTCGTCACGGTGTCGTCGGGGCTCGCGAGCGTGCCCCTGCCGATGACGCCGACCTACAACGCGACCAAGGCGGCGATCCACTCGCTGAGCGAGGGCATCCGCGTCCAGTTCGCCGACACGTCGGTGCAGATCGTCGAGCTCGTACCACCGGCGGTGCAGACCACCCTGCTCGGTCAGCAGGACGACCCCTCGGCCATGCCGCTCGACGAGTACCTCGACGAGACGATGATGCTGCTCGAGTCGCAGCCCGACGCCCACGAGATCCTCGTCGAGCGGGTCGGGTTCCTCCGTCATGCCGAGGCCGAGGGGCGCTACGCCGATGTGCTCGCGTTGCTGAGCGGCACGCACTGAGCGGTGTGCGCGGAGCGGTGTGCGCGGAGCGGTGTGCACGGATCGGCACGCCCACCGGGCGGCACCCGTAGTCTGTCGGCATGAGCGGATGGGGCGAATGGGGCACGGTGGTGCTCGCGGTGGTGGCCGTGGCCGTCTACGCGGCGATCGTGCTGAGCATCGTGCGGGCAGTCCGGCGACGAGCCGACACGACAGCGCTCGAGCAGACCATCTGGACCATCGCCGTCGTGCTGTTCCCGATCGGCGCCGTGGCCGTCTGGCTGCTGCTCGGGCCGCACCCGCTCGGCCTCCGCGTCGACCGAGAGCTCGACTGACCGCTCGGCCGCGAGCTCCACTGACCGTTCGACCGCGAGCTCGACCGGCAGCTCGACTGACGGCTCGGTCGGCAGCTCGACCGGCAGCGCGACCGCGACCGCGACCGCGACCGCGACCGCGATCGACGCGCGGCCTCGGCGGCCGACTGTCGGTGGCCCCGCCTATCGTGCCGACATGGACACCTCCGAGCTCGGACCCGTCGACACCTGCCGAGGAGGCGCGGGTCGACCCGCCGAAGCACCCTGCGATCACCCCGTGGTCGCCGGCAGCCCCGTCGCCCTCTGTGAATGCCATCTGGTCGTCGCGACCGAGTGGGCGGCTGCCCGCGCCGCCGTCGTCGACGGCGCGACCGACCTCCTGCCCTCGCCCTGCGCGGCCTGCGGGTCGCGGCTCGGCGTGCACTGGCCGTCGGGGTGGCTCTGCGCCGTGTGCGAGTGGCGGCAGGGTGACGTGCCCGACCATGACCTCGCGCCTCCTCGGGTCGACGTCGTCTACTACATCCGCTTCGACGACCGGATCAAGATCGGCACGACGGCCAACCCTCGGCAGCGTCTCGGGCGCCTCTGGCATCACGAGGTCCTCGCGTTCGAGCGCGGCGACCGGGGTGTCGAGCAGCGTCGCCACGAGCAGTTCGGGGCCTGGCGGTTCGGACGCACCGAGTGGTTCGCCGTCAACGAGGTGCTCGACGTGCACGTGGCGACCCTCGCCGCCGGCACGGACGACCCGTGGAGTCGACACGCCCGTTGGACGAGCGAGGCGCTCGCGCTGCAGGGCTGAGGCGCGCAGGGCTGAGACGCGCAGGGGTCACCCCCTCAGGTAGGCGTCGACGAACAGCGACCCGCGGATGACCCGCAGCTCGTCGAGCAGTCTCGGCACCGTCTGGCGGGTGAACCCCGACAGCTGCAGATCGTGGGGGCCGAGCATCGGCAACCTGCCCGTCCTCAGCCGGACGACCTGCCAGCCCGCCGCCCGCAGCGCCGCGTCCTTGCGGCGGTCGGCGACCTCGCGCCGGCCGACGTGCTCGAGTCCGTGCCGGCCGGTGGAGTCGTACTCGATCGCGACCCGCAGCTCGGAGAGGACGATGTCGGGCCACACCTCGACGTGGTCGAAGAACGGCCGACCGACCCGCACGGCGTTCAGGCCGGGTTCGAACTCGAGTCGGGCGGTCAGCTCGGCCCGCAGCTCGGCCTCGACCGCCGAGGCCGGTCTCGGCGCGCAGACGCTGACGAACGGGGTGCCGGTCGTCACGGCGGGGGTCTTGTCGCAGATCGGCTGGGAGGCGCGGGTGGGCTTCGCCCGTCGAACCGCGGTCGGGCGCACGGGGGGAGCGGGGCGCACGGGCGCGAGCTCGGCCGGCGGCGGCCCCGCCGTCTGCGCGACGCGAGGCGATCCGACCACCGGCGCCGCGCCTCCCAGGCTCGCCGCCTGCTCCCGTACGGCGGCTGCCGGTGCCATCGGCGGTCGCATCGGCAGCGCCCGCGGCTTCGCCTGCTCGCTGCAGTCGGGGCACCACGACGAGCGGCGCCGTTCGCGCCCCGGTCGGTTCCGCTGCTCGTCGGGAGTGGCCACGAACAGGTGCCCGGCGTCGCACAGCCAGCAGAGGTACACGTCGGCGGCGGGCGGGATCTGACTGAGCACGATGCCGCCGTTGTGCTCGGGTCGGTACTGCCGCACGAGCACCGGGAACGACGCCCACGCCTCGCGGTACGTTCCCACCGCGTAGGGCACGGCGAGCCCGCGCGACGTCCGCCGTCGCGCCCACCAGCTGTCGATCGGCTCAGGCACGCTGCCACGCTACGAGCGACCACCGACATCCGAGGCCACGCCGGTGGCCCCCCGCCGCCGTGCACCTCTACCATCGACCGGATGCCCGACACCGCGCCTCCCGACCTGCCCCGCTCCGAGATCGACGTGAACGCGCGGGGCTTCGTCAGGGTCCGCGGCGCCCGCGAGAACAACCTGCGGGCGGTCGACGTCGACGTGCCGCGCGACAGCATCGTGGCCTTCACGGGCGTCTCCGGCTCGGGCAAGTCGTCGCTCGCGTTCGGCACGATCTACGCCGAGGCGCAGCGCAGGTTCTTCGAGTCCGTCGCCCCTTATGCGCGTCGACTGATCGCGCAGGGCGGGTCGCCCCACGTCGACGAGATCACCGGCCTGCCCCCGGCCGTCGCCCTGCAGCAGCGCCGCGGCGCCCCGAGCTCGAGGTCGACCGTCGGCACCGTGACCACCCTCTCGAACTCGATGCGCATGCTGTTCTCGCGGGCGGGCACCTACCCCGCGGGCGCGGCGCGCCTCGAGTCGGACTCGTTCTCGCCCAACACCGCCGCCGGGGCCTGCCCGCGCTGCCACGGGCTGGGCGTCGCCCACGAGGTCACCGAGGCCTCCGCGGTGCACGATCCCGGTCTGAGCATCCGCGACGGGGCCATCACCGCCTGGCCGGGGGCCTGGCAGGGCAAGAACCTCCGCGATGTGACGGCCGGGCTCGGCTACGACATCGACCGCCCGTGGCGCGAGCTGCCGCAGGCCGACCGCGACTGGCTGCTCTACACCGACGAGCAGCCCGTCGTCGAGGTCGTCCCGCAGCGCGATCGCGTCGCCAAGCCCTACAAGGGCCGGTTCTGGAGCGCACGGGCGTTCGTGCTGCACACCCTCGCCGACTCGCAGAGCGAGACCCAGCGGACCAAGGTGCTGCGCTTCGTCGAGAGCGGGCCCTGCACGCTCTGCGGCGGCAGCGGTCTCACGCGCGCGGCCCTCGCCGTCACGTTCGCCGGTCGCACGATCGCCGATCTGAACGCGCTGCCCCTGGCCGAGCTGGGCGAGGTGCTGCGCCCGACCGCGACCCTGACGTCGGCGACGGCGGCCGTGTCGAACGCGTCCTCCGGCGAGGTCACCGAGGTCGCGGTGACCCTGGCCGCCGACCTCCTGGCCCGAACGGCCGTCCTCGACGGTCTGGGGCTCGGTTATCTCAGCCTCGGGCGCGCCACTCCGACGCTCTCGCCCGGCGAGATGCAGCGCCTGCGCATCGCCACGCAGCTCCGCTCCGGTCTCTTCGGCGTGGTCTACGTGCTCGACGAGCCGAGCGCGGGTCTGCATCCGGCCGACGCCGAACCGCTGGTCGCCGTGCTCGAGGAGCTGCGCGAGAGCGGCAACTCGGTCTTCGTCGTCGAGCACGACATGAGCATCGTCCGTCGCGCCGACTGGGTCGTCGACGTCGGACCGGGTGCCGGCAGCGAAGGAGGCGCGGTGCTCTACAGCGGCCCGGTCGCCGGCCTCGCCGGGGTCGACCGCTCGGTGACGCGGAGGTTCCTCGACCCCGCGCCCGATCCCGCGTCCAGGGCGCGCCCGCGGCGTGAGCCCACCGGGGTCCTGGCGCTGCGAGGCGTGTCGCGGCACAACCTGCAGGGCGTCGACGTCGACGTGCCGCGCGGCGTCCTCACGGCGGTGACCGGCGTGTCCGGCTCCGGCAAGTCGACGCTGGTCGGCGGCGTCCTCGCCGAGACGGCGGTCGACCACGAGGGCGTCGATCGCGTGGTGCAGGTGGATCAGCGTCCGATCGGTCGCACGCCGCGCTCGAACCTGGCGACGTACACCGGGCTGTTCGACGCGGTGCGCTCGGTCTTCGCGGCGACCGACGAGGCGCGGGCCCGCGGCTACACGGCGGGGCGCTTCTCGTTCAACGTGGTGGGCGGCCGGTGCGAGGTCTGCCAGGGCGAGGGGGCCGTCTCGGTCGAGCTGCTCTTCCTCCCGGGCAGCTACGCGCCGTGCCCCGAGTGCCACGGCGCCCGGTACAACGCGGAGACCCTCGAGGTGGCCTGGAACGGTCGCAGCATCGCCGACGTCCTCGCGATGACCGTCACCGAGGCCGCCGCGTTCCTCGGCGAGGTGCCGGCCGCCTCCCGCGCCCTCGAGACCCTGCTGCAGGTGGGGCTCGGCTACCTGCGCCTCGGGCAGCCGGCGACCGAGCTCTCCGGCGGCGAGGCGCAGCGCATAAAGCTGGCGACCGAGCTGCAGCGCGCCCGCACGGGTCACACCCTGTATCTGCTCGACGAGCCGACCACGGGTCTGCACCCCGCCGACGTCGAGCTGCTCGTGGCGCAGCTGCAGGGGCTGGTCGACGCGGGCAACACGGTGGTGGTCGTCGAGCATCACATGGGCGTCGTGGCGGCCTCCGATCACGTGGTCGACATGGGTCCGGCGGGCGGCGACGCCGGGGGCCGGGTCGTCGCGGTCGGCACCCCGGAGGAGGTCGCCGCCTCGTCGGAGAGCCGCACCGCCCCCTACCTCGCCGAGGCGATCGCCGGGCGCTGACCGCCTCGTCGCCCGCGGGGGCCGCGCCGCGCCTTCTGCGGAACGCTTTTGTCCCGGTCGGCCCGGCGAGCCGCCCGGATATCACGCCCCCGCGGACGTACCATCCACGCATGACCGAGAATGCGAACCTGCTGTGGACGGCCGCCGACGCGCCTCCCGAGGGCGATCCGCATCGGTTCCGCTCGTCGTTCGTCGAGCCCACCCCCACCCCGGCGCCGTTCACGACGCCGACCCCGCAGGAGCTCCACCCCGTGTCCCAGACAGTCCTCCCGGAGGCGCGCGAGAGCATCGCCCCGCGCCCCGCCTCGATCCCCACCCACCGTGCCGACGTGCCCGCGCCGACCGTCGTCGAGAACGACGTGGCCGACTCCCGTCCGGCCAGCGCGCCCCGGCACTCGGTCGCCACCTCGGCGATCACCATCCCCGTCTTCGCCGTGCCCGTCGGCCCCGACCTGCCCCAGCCGCCCGAGCGCGTGACTCTCGACGACGACGTGCTCGCCCGGCTGGTCACCAGGCGGTTCGACGACACCGCCACCGTCGACCTGATGGCCGTCGTCCAGGCCCAGATGCTCGCGCGACGTGCCGAGGCTGCCCGTTTCGCCCGCTGGGAGAACGAGATCAGCCGAGTCGGGACGGACGAGGCGGCACTCGTGCTCGAGCGCACCCGTCTCCGGTTCACCGGGGTCATCGACGTCATCGGGGGAGGCGCGGGTGCAGCAGGTGCGCCGGGTGCCGCCGCACCGGTCGCCCCCGATCTCGACGACAGCGACACCAACCTGATCCCGATCGTCACCCCGGAGGAGGTCGCGGCCGATCTGGCCGCCCGCCAGGAGACCGCCCGCATCGCCGAGCGCGAGCGGCTGGCCGCCGGGTCGACGGGGGAGGCGGCGGTTGCGGCCGCCTCGACCCCGATCTCGACCGGCTCCGCTCCGGCAGTCGTGCCGTCGCCCTTCGTCGGCACCTCCGACGTCGCCTCCTCGTCCGAGGTCGCCTCAACGGGTGCCGCCGCCTCCACAGGTGCGGTCGCCTCCACACGTGCGGTCGCCTCCACACGTGCGGTCGCCTCCACAGGTGCCGCCGCCTCCACCTCCGATGCGGCCGCCGCCTCCGACACCCCCGCCGTCGCCCCGTCCGCCGCGGGCGAGGGCCGTCTGGCGACCCTCCGTACGTCGATCACCCGGGCCAACCCCGTGCTGACGATCTCGGCCGGTGCCGTCGTCGTCGTGGTCGCGCTCACCCTCGTGCTCGCTCTGGTCGCGGGGGAGTCGCTCGGCACGGCCGTCGTCGCCACCCTGGCCGTCCCTCTGATCGGCGCCCTCGCAGCCTTCGTCGGCGTCGTCGCGGTCTCGCGCCGCGCCGGCGACGCCGGGCTCGTCGACCGCCGCGGCCCCATCGCCGTCGTCGCGGCCGTCGTGATCGCCGCGGTGCTCGGCTTCGGCATCCTGTCGCCCGTGGCCGCCGCGCTCGGCTGGCAGGGCTACCTCGTCTCCGGCGTCGGCGCATCCGGCCCCGCCGCCGGGGTCGCCGTGGTGCTGGCGCTGCTCGTCGCCGCAGTGTCGGCGCTCGTGGTCGCCGTGCTGCTCACCGGGGTCCGCCGCTCCGCTCGCGACTAGGCTGACGGGGTGTCCACCCTCGCGTCCGTCTCCGCCGTCATCGAACGTCTCTGGCCCCTCAGCGGCGCCGAGTCGTGGGACTCCCCGGGTCTCGCCGTCGGCGATCCCGAGCGGCCGGTGACGCACATCCACCTGGCCGTCGACGCCGTGCTCGACACCGCCGACGAGGCGATCGCCCTGGGCGCGGACCTCCTGCTCGTCCATCACCCGCTGCTCTTCCGAGGTGCGCGCACGGTGTCCGAAGACACGACGAAGGGCGCGGTGATCGCGCGGCTGATCCGAGCCGACTGCGCTCTGGTCGCCGCCCACACGAACGCCGACGTGGTCGAGACCGGCACCTCGAGGGTGCTCGCCCACCAGATCGGTCTCCTCGACCAGCGGCCGATCACGGCGGGCGGCAGCGAGACGACCGGGCTCGGCGTCGTCGGCCGGCTGTCCGAGCCGATCCCGCTGGTGGCCCTCGCGACGCGACTCCGCGACGTGCTGCCGCCGACCGCCTCCGGCATCCGGGTCGCCGGTCATGCCGAGCATCTCGTCCAGACCGTCGCGCTCTGCGCCGGCGCGGGCGATTCGCTGCTCGACGACCCGGCCGTCCGCGCGGCCGACGTCTTCATCACCAGCGACCTGCGTCACCACCCCGCCTCCGACGCCCGCGAGCTCATGCTCCTCGGTCGCGGCCCGGCCCTGGTCGACATCTCGCACTGGGCGGCCGAATGGCTGTGGCTCGACACGGCCGCCGTCCAGCTCCGTGAGGCCCTCGACGACGTCGAGGTCACGCTGAGCGATCTGCGGACCGACCCGTGGGACTTCGCCGTCGTCCAGTGACGCCGACCCGCCCGCCGGCACCGCGCCTCCTCGGCACCTCCATCCCAGACCATCTGCACCGACACGAAGAAGGCCACGCATGCCGTTGACCGCCAGCCCCGACGACCAGGCCCTGCTGCTCGATCTCCAGAAGCTCGACACGACCCTGCAGCAGCTCGCCCACCGGGCGCGCAACCTCCCCGAGACCGCCGTCCTCGCCACGATCGACGGCGACGCCTCGCGACTGCGCAGCCGACTCGCCTCCGAGCAGGGCGCCCTCGAAGACGCCGAGGTCGAGCTGAAGCGCATCGAGTCCGACGTCGCCGTGGTGCAGGCACGGGTCGCGCGTGACCAGCAGCGTCTCGCGTCGACGTCGTCGGTCAAAGACGTCCAGGCGCTCGAGGGCGAGCTGGCGGCGCTCTCGAAGCGGACCTCCGACCTCGAAGATCTGCAGATGGACGTCATGGAGCGCGTCGAGAGCCTCGGCGCCGTCGCCCGACTGACCCAGAGCGAGCTCGACCAGATCGACGGTCGGCGCGACGAGGCGACCACGTCGCGCGACGAGTCGCTGGCCGGTCTCGAGCGCGAGCGCGTTCAGGTGGCCGCCGACCGCGACACCATCGCCGCCCGCGTGCCCGCCGACCTCCTGGCCCTCTACGAGCGTCAGCGCGAACGCTACGGCGTCGGGGCGTCGCTGCTGCGCGGTGGCGTGTCGAGCGCCAGCGGGGTCACCCTCACCGGCAGCGACCTCGCCGCCGTGCGGGCCGCCTCGGCCTACGACGTTCTGCTCTGCCCCGACAGCGACGCCGTGCTGGTGCGCACGCAGGAGTCCGGTATCTGACCCGAGGGCCACGACGGCCGCGGTCGCCGCTAGGCTGGGTGCGCGAATGGGTCGGCAAGACGGTCGCGTCGGCACGGGTCCGCCCGTGCCGCCGAGGAACGTCCGGGCTCCACAGAGCAGGGCGGTGGGTAACACCCACCCGGGGTGACCCGCGAGACAGTGCAACAGAGAGCAGACCGCCACGGTCGTCGCCGCGAGGCGCGACCGGGGTAAGGGTGAAACGGTGGTGTAAGAGACCACCAGCGGTTCGGGTGACCGACCGGCTAGGTAAACCTCGCCCGGAGCAAGGTCAGACAGAGGGCGTCGAGGTTGCTCGCCGAGTCCTCGGGTAGACCGCTGGAGGGCTGCGGCAACGTAGTCCCGAGAGAGATGGCCGTCCACGGTGCGAGAGCATCGAGACAGAACCCGGCGTAGCAGCCGGCCCATTCGCACCACGTGACATGCCCTGCTGCAGGAGGCGCGCCTCCTGCAGCAGGGCATCGTCGCGTCCGGCCCGGCTGCCCGCACCGCCCTGACTGTCGGTGCTGGCCGCGACCCGACGTGTGTGCAGATCGCGACCGGTCAGCCGGTGCTTCGTGTGCCGAACCCGACCGCTCAGCCGGTGCTCCGTGTGCCGAACCCGACCTGAGGCCCGCGACACGCCGTCTGCACGCGAACGTGAGCGGCGTGCCGACCTCCCCTGGTCGCGAATGGCACACCCGGGGAGGGCGGGTCGGGAGGCGCCGGCCGGGAGGCGCGCCCCGGGAGGCGCGGGTCGCGAGGCGCGCCCCGGCTCAGGCCGCGGGGTGGGACGACGCGGCGAGGGCCGCGGCGCCCATGATGCCCGCGTTGTTGCGGAGCGTCGCCGGCACGATCTCGGCGCGGAGGTCGAGCAGCGGCAGGAACTCGGCGTGGTGCTTCGAGACGCCGCCGCCGACGATGATCAGGCGCGGGTAGAGCAGCGCCTCGAGGTGCGAGTAGTACTTCTGCAGGCGCTTCGCCCAGTGCTTCCAGGTGAGGTCGTCGCGCTCCTTGGCGGCGAACGAGGCCTTCGTCTCGTAGTCCTTGCCGCCGATCTCGAGGTGGCCCAGTTCGGCGTTGACGATCAGGACGCCGTCGTTGATGAGCGCCGTGCCGATGCCGGTGCCGAGGGTCGTCATGATGACCAGCCCCTTGACGTCGCGGGCCGCACCGAAGCGCGTCTCGGCGTAGCCGGCGGCGTCGGCGTCGTTGACGAAGTGGATGTCGCGGCCGAGGGTCTCCTCGAAGAGCTTCTCGGCCTCGAAGCCGATCCACCTCTTCGAGACGTTCGCGGCCGAGAGGGTCGTGCCGTCCATGATCGCGGCGGGGAAGCACACGCCGACGGGCATCGAGTCGTCGTCGACCCCGAGCTCGTCGACGATCTGCTTGACGACCGCGACGATGTCGTCGGGCTCGCCGCCCTCGGGGGTCGGCTTCTTGATCCGGTCGGTGAGCAGCTCTCCCGACTCGAGATCGACGATCGCCCCCTTGATGCCGGTGCCGCCGATGTCGATGCCCACTGCCTTCTGTGCCACGGGTGGGTCCTTCCTAGAGGGGTCGAGAGGTGAGCGTCAGCTCAGGGTGAGGATGTCGGCACCGCGTTCGGTGACGACCAGGGTGTGCTCGAACTGGGCCGTGAGGCTCTTGTCGCGCGTGGTGACCGTCCAGTCGTCCGACCAGACGTCGGCCTCGATGCCGCCGAGGGTGAGCATCGGCTCGATCGTGAAGACCATGCCGACCTCCATGACGTCGTCGAACTGGGGCGCGTCGTAGTGGGGGATGATCAGGCCCGAGTGGAACGCGCGCCCGACGCCGTGCCCCGTGTAGTCGCGGACGACGCCGTAGCCGAAGCGCTTGGCGTACGACTCGATGGCGCGGCCGATCACATTGACCTCGCGGCCGGGGGCCACCGCCTTGATGCCCCGGCGGAGGGCCTCGCGGGTGCGCTCGACGAGGTCGACCGTCTCGGGTGCGCCCTCGCCGACGATGAACGTGCGGTTGAGATCGCCGTGCACCCCGTTCGCGAAGGCGGTGATGTCGATGTTGATCAGATCGCCCTCGACCAGCTCGGTGTCGTCGGGGATGCCGTGGCAGACGACCTCGTTCACCGAGGTGCAGACCGACTTGGGGAACCCCCGGTAGCCGAGCGTCGACGGGTAGGCGTCGTGCGAGACGACGAACTCGTGCGCGATGCGGTCGAGCTCGTCGGTGGTGACGCCGGGGCGGAGGGCCGCCTCGACGGCGTCGATGGCCTGCGACGCGATGCGACCGCTCGCGCGGATCAGCTCGACCGTCTCGGCGTCGTAGACGTCGCCGCCCGTGTAGGGGGTCGGCCCCTTCTTGCCCACGTACTCGGGGCGGGGGATGGATGCGGGGACCGGACGCTGCGCTGAGACCCGGCCCGGAGTCAGGGTTCCGTTGCTGTCCCGGGGCATGGGGTCAAGCTTAGGGGGAGTGTCCGACGACGGGGCGCCTCCTTGCCGTGCCGCGCCCGACGCGCGAGAATCGACGGCATGGTCGCCATCGTCATCGCCCTCATGGTCGTGGGCTCACTCGTCATCATCGCCGGCATCCTCGTGATGCTGCTGTCGCCGGTCGTCTCGGCGCTCCTCGCCCGACGTGCGGGGTCGGCGGCCGGGCCGCGGCCGCAGGTCCGACCGCGGTCGGTCGGCGGGCGGTAGCCTCCACGCATGTCAGAGTTCTGGTTCAACACGAAGACGCACGAGGTCGAAGAGGGCAAGGTCTCGCCCGCGATCGACCGCGCCGGCCCCTACGCCACCCGCGAGGAGGCGGCGAAGGCGATCGAGACCATCAAGGCCCGCAACGCCCGACTCGACGCCGAAGAGGCCGCAGACGACTGATCGCCGTCGGCCCGGCGCCCCTCGCGACACCCGGCTCGTCCAGTAGCCTGGACGCCGAGCAGAAAGGCCGTGAATGGACAAGCAGAGAGACTTCGTTCTTCGAACGATCGAAGAGCGCGGCATCAAGTTCATCCGCCTCTGGTTCACCGACGTGATCGGCACCCTCAAGTCGGTGGCCATCGCCCCGGCAGAGGTCGAGGGCGCCTTCGCCGAGGGCATCGGGTTCGACGGCTCCGCCATCGAGGGTCTCACCCGGTCGTACGAGGCCGACGTGCTCGCGCAGCCCGATCCGACCACGTTCCAGATCCTGCCCTGGCGGGGCGAGATCGACCCCACGGCGCGGATGTTCTGCGACATCACGACCCCCGACGGCCAGCCCGCCGTCGCCGACCCCCGCAACGTCCTGAAGCGCACGCTGGCCCGCGCAGGAGACCGCGGCTTCACGTTCTACACGCACCCCGAGGTCGAGTTCTACCTCCTGAAGAGCGCCCAGATCGGCGAGCAGGGGCCGCAGCCCGTCGACTCGGCCGGCTACTTCGACAACGTCCCCGGGGGCACGGCGCACGACTTCAGGCGTCGCTCGGTCCGCATGCTCGAAGACCTCGGCATCTCGGTCGAGTTCAGCCACCACGAGGCGGGCCCCGGTCAGAACGAGATCGACCTCCGTTACGCCGACGCCCTGACGACGGCGGACAACATCATGACCTTCCGCACGGTCATCAAAGAGGTCGCCATCGAGCAGGGCGTCTACGCGACGTTCATGCCGAAGCCCTTCAGCCAGCACCCCGGTTCGGGAATGCACACCCACATGTCGCTCTTCGAGGGCGACTCGAACGCCTTCTACGAGGCGGGTGCCGAGTACCAGCTCTCGACCATCGGGCGTCAGTTCATCGCCGGTCTGCTCAAGCACGCTCCCGAGATCACGGCCGTGACGAACCAGTTCGTCAACAGCTACAAGCGTCTCTGGGGTGGCGACGAGGCCCCGAGCTTCGTCACCTGGGGGCACAACAACCGCTCCGCTCTGGTGCGCGTCCCGCTCTACAAGCCCAACAAGGGCAACTCGAGCCGGGTCGAGTACCGTGCGATCGACTCGGCGGCGAATCCGTACCTCGCCTTCTCGCTCATGCTGGCCGCCGGTCTCAAGGGCATCGAAGAGGGCTACGAGCTGCCCGCCGAGGCGGAGGACAACGTCTGGGGCATGAGCGACGCCGAGCGTCGCGCCCTCGGCTACAAGCAGCTCCCCGCCAGCCTCGACCACGCGCTGTCGATCATGGAGGACAGCGAGCTCGTCGCCGAGACCCTGGGCGAGCAGGTCTTCAACTACGTCCTGCTCAACAAGCGTCAGGAGTGGAAGGCCTACCGGGCACAGGTGACGCCGTTCGAGCTCAGCTCGAACCTCGAGATCCTCTGAGCCCACGACAGATGCCCCGTCCCGCCGCAGCTCTCTCCGAGCTGGCCCGACTGGGCTTCGCCGAGCTCGGCGAGGCGCGTGACCGCCTCGCCGAGCTCTCGTCGCGGGTCCCCGCGGTGGCCGAGCTGCTGCCCGCCTTCGCGAGCAGCGCCGACCCCGACTCCGCCCTGCTGCAGCTCGAACGTCTGGTCGACCGTGACAGGTCGGCGGTCGAGTCGCTGCTGACCGACGGCTACGGGCCCCGTCTCGTCGTCGTGCTGGGCGCCTCCTCGGGGCTCGGCGACTTCGTCGTGCGTCGCTCCGCCGAGCTCGAGGCGCTCCGCGATCCGCTCGTGCAGCCGCCGTCGGTGGGCGAGTACACCGCCGACCTGCTCGAGTCCGTCGGCGAGCGGGTCGGCGACGAGGCGCGTGTGGCCCTCAGGGTCCGCTATCGGCGGCACCTGCTGCGACTCGCGTCGTTCGACCTCGACTCGCCCGACCCGCTGGCGGTCCTGCCGGTCGTCGCCACCGCCCTCGCCGATCTCGCGGGTGCGGCGCTCGACGCGGGTCTCGCCGTCGCCCGTCGCGAGGTGGCGTTCCCCGCGGAGGACGTCGACCGCACCCGACTGGCCATCATCGGGATGGGCAAGGCGGGGGCGCGCGAGCTCAACTACCTGAGCGACGTGGACGTCGTCTACGTGGCCGAAGGCGCCGACGGCCTCGAGAACGGCCGCGCGGTCGAGATCGCCACCCGCCTGGCCGTGCACACCGTCCGTGTCGTCTCCGAGCTGTCCCTCGAGACCGAGCTCTGGGAGGTCGACGCGAACCTCCGACCGGAGGGCCAGGCCGGGGCGCTGGTCCGCACCCTCGAGTCGCACGTCGCCTACTACGAGCGGTGGGCGAAGGGGTGGGAGTTCCAGGCGCTGCTCAAGGCCCGGCCCCTCGCCGGCGACACCGAGCTGGGCGACCGGTACGTCGAACGCGTCGCGCCCTTCGTCTGGGCCGCCGCGTCGCGGGAGAACTTCGTCGAGTCGGTGCAGCGGATGCGCGAGCGCGTGACCGACCTGATCCCCGCCGACGAGGTCGACCGGCAGCTGAAGCTGGGCCCCGGGGGTCTCCGCGACATCGAGTTCACCATCCAGCTCCTCCAGCTCGTGCACGGTCAGGCCGACGACGGGGTGCGTCAGCGCGCGACTCTCGACGCGCTCGGGGCGCTGGCCCGTCGAGGTTACGTCGGTCGCGCCGAGGCCGCCGAGTTCGACCGCGACTACCGCCTCCTGCGCCTCCTCGAGCACCGCATCCAGCTGTCCCGGCTGCGGCGCACCCACCTCATGCCGGTCGACGAGGGGGCGCTGCGCGTGCTCGCCCGCTCGTCGAGGCTGGGCGCCACGGCGGCCGAGCTGGTGACGACCTGGCACGACGTGCGTCGTCGCGTCCGCACCCTGCACGAGCGGCTCTTCTACCGGCCGCTGCTCTCGGCCGTCGCGGCGCGTCCCGAAGAGGAGCTCGCGCTCAGCAGCGACCAGGCGGCGGCGCGGCTCGCGGTGATCGGCTTCGTCGACCCCCGGGGTGCGCTCGGACACATCGCCGCGCTGACCGCGGGGGTGTCGCGACGGGCGAGCATCCAGCGCCACCTGCTGCCGGCGATGCTGCAGTGGTTCGCCGACGGCACCGACCCCGACCTCGGTCTGCTGGCCTTCCGGCGGTTGAGCGACGGCCTGGGCGAGTCGTACTGGTTCCTCCGCATGCTCCGCGACTCCTCCGGCGCGGCCCACCGGCTCACCACCGTGCTCTCGAGCTCCCGCTTCGTCGCCGATCTGCTCGACCGGATCCCCGAGGCGGCGGCCTGGTTCGAGAACGACCACGAGCTGCGGCCCCGACCCCTCGCCAGCCTGCTCGACGAGGCGCGGGCGACCGTCGCCCGGCACTCCTCCGTCGACGCCGCGGCGGCCGTGCTGCGGCAGTCCCGTCGGCGCGAGATCCTCCGTCTCGCCATGGGCGGCATCCTCGGCCTGCTGAGCATCGACGAGCTCGCTCGCGGACTCTCGGCGGTGACGACGGCCGCCATCTCGGGCACGCTCGCCCTCGCTCGCCGCGACGCCGGCGACCTCGAGTTCGCCGTCATCGCGATGGGTCGCTACGGCGGTGAAGAGCTGGGCTTCGGCTCGGACGCCGATGTCCTCTACGTCTACCGGGCCGAGGGAGACGACGGCACCGCGCACCGGCGTGCCCTGGCCGTGGTCGCCGAGCTGAACCGTCTGACCTCCGACGCCCTCGTCCCGCTCGACCTCGACACCGGGCTCCGCCCCGAGGGCAAGAACGGCACCGTCGCGCGCTCATTGTCGTCGTATCGCGCCTACTACGCGCGCTGGTCGCTCACCTGGGAGGCCCAGTCGCTGCTGCGTGCGCGCCCGGTCGCCGGCGACGAGGGTCTGGCGGCCGAGTTCATGGCCGTCGCCGACGGTGTCCGGTACCCGGAGGCCATATCCGATCAGGAGGTGCGCGAGGTCAAGCGCATCAAGGCCCGTGTCGAGGCGGAGCGGCTCCCGAAGGGCGCCGAGCCGTCCCGTCATCTCAAGCTCGGGCGCGGATCGCTCAGCGACGTCGAGTGGTACGTGCAGCTCCTCCAGCTGCAGCATGCGCACGACACCCCGGGTCTGCGGACGCCGTCGACGCTGGAGGCCCTGGCAGCGGCCGCCGAGGCGGGTCTGCTGTCGAGCGACGACGCTCAGAAGCTGCGGGACGCCTGGACCATCGCCTCCCGGGCTCGCTCCGCCGTCGTGCTGTGGACGTCACGGACGTCCGACGTCCTGCCGACCGACCGGCGCCTCCTCGAGGGGGTCGCCCGGCTCATGGAGTACCCGCCGGGCTCCGCGACCCGGCTCGAAGAGGACTACCTGGCGGCGACCAGGCGGTCGCGGGCCGTCTTCGAACGCGGCTTCTACGGTCTCGACGAGACCCCCGAGCCCACCGGCTGAGTCCCGCTCGGCTGTCTGCCCCGCTCGGCCCTGCGCGAGCCCGCTCGAGTGCGCCGTCCTCCGACCGGCCCTGAACGGCAGGAGGCCCGCACCCCGAGAAGGGGAGCGGGCCTCGTGCGGTGCTCGGAGGTCAGACGCCGAAGTACAGCTCGAACTCGAACGGGTGGGGACGCTGCGCCATGGGCAGGATCTCCTTCTCGCGCTTGTAGGCGATCCAGGTCTCGATGAGGTCTTCCGTGAAGACGTTGCCCTTGGTGAGGAACTCGTGGTCGGCCTCGAGCGCGTCGAGCGCACCGTCGAGCGACGCGGGCACCTGGGGGATGCCCTTCGCCTCCTCGGGGGGCAGCTCGTAGAGGTCCTTGTCGACCGGCTCGTGCGGCTCGATGCGGTTCTGGATGCCGTCGAGGCCGGCCATCAGCTGAGCCGCGAACGCGAGGTACGGGTTCGAGGCGGCGTCGGGGACGCGGAACTCGATGCGCTTGGCCTTCGGATTCGTGCCGGTGATCGGGATGCGGATCGCGGCCGAGCGGTTGCCCGCCGAGTACACGAGGTTGACGGGGGCCTCGAAGCCGGGGATCAGACGGTGGTACGAGTTGATCGACGGGTTCGTGAAGGCCAGGACGGCGGGGGCGTGCTTGAGCAGGCCGCCGATGTACCAGCGGGCGAGGTCGGAGAGACCGCCGTAGCCGTTCTCGTCGTAGAACAGGGGCTTGCCGTCGCTCCACAGCGACTGGTGCGTGTGCATGCCCGAGCCGTTGTCGCCGAAGAGGGGCTTGGGCATGAAGGTCGCGACCTTGCCCCACATCTCGGCGGTGTTCTTGACGATGTACTTGAACTTCAGGATGTCGTCGGCCGCGTGGACCATCGTGTCGAACTTGTAGTTGATCTCCTGCTGACCGCCGGTGCCCACCTCGTGGTGCGCGCGCTCGAGCTCGAGGCCGGCGTCGATCAGCCGCAGGCTGATGTCGTCGCGGAGGTCGGCGGTCTTGTCGACCGGGCTGACCGGGAAGTACCCACCCTTGTAGGCCGTCTTGTTGGCGAGGTTGCCGCCTTCTTCGACGCGACCGGTGTTCCAGGCGCCCTCTTCGCTGTCGACGCTGTAGAAGCTGGCGTTCTGCTTCACCTCGTAGCGGACGTCGTCGAAGATGTAGAACTCGGCTTCGGGGGCGAAGAACGCGGTGTCCGCGATGCCCGTCGATGCAAGGTACTTCTCGGCCTTCTTGGCCACCTGACGCGGGTCGCGGCTGTAGAGCTCGCCGTTGCGCGGGTTGAAGATGTCGAAGACGAGGATGAGCGTGCGCTCGGCACGGAACGGGTCGACGTATCCGGTCGTGACGTCGGGGATGAGCTGCATGTCCGACTCGTGGATGGAGGCGAAGCCACGGATGGACGATCCGTCGAAGAGCTGCCCGACGGAGAAGAACTCCTCGTCGACCGTGGAGGCGGGGATGTTGAAGTGCTGCTGGACACCGGGAAGATCGGTGAAGCGGATGTCAAGGAACTTGACGTCGGTGTCCTTGATGAACTTCAGCACCTCGGAAGAATCAGTGAACATACGAGATGTCTCTCCAATGGGCTTGACTGGAACGGATCGGCCACGGCTGCAGCCTGTATCGAGGGTATTGAGGGGCCGTTTCGCCGCAGTGTCCCTGATGTTTCCGGCATGTTACGGCTGCCCTGATCGGTAGGCTCATGGGCATGCCTCAGACCCCTCGAACACCGCCCGGCGGCCCCGACAGGGCAGGAGGCGCGGCGGGCGGACAACAGGCCTGGCCCGGTCGTCGACTCGGTCTCCCCGAGAGCGGACCGCGGTCGATCGCGAGACTCGGGCGCCGCGTCGCCGCCATCGCGATCGACTGGGCTCTCGCCTACATCGTGGCCTTCGCGTTCTTCGGGGGCGAGGGCATCGCCATCACGATCGTCTTCGTCCTCGTGCAGATCGTCTTCCTGATCACGCTCGGCGGCACGATCGGTCATCTCGCCCTGCGGATGCGGGTGGTGCCGATGGCCGGCGGGTACCTCGGCCTCTGGCGCCCTGTCGTGCGGACTCTGCTGGTCGCCCTGGTGATCCCCGCCGTGGTCTTCGACCTCGACCAGCGCGGTCTCCACGACCGGATCGCCGGCACCGTGCTCGTCCGCGTCTGACCGTCCGGTCACGACGAAGCCGCCGCCGTTCCCGAGGGGGAGCGGCGGCGGCTTCGTGATCGCAGGAGGCGCGGGTCAGCGCGGTCGACCGGCGCGGGCCTTGAACGGGTCGACGCCCTTGGGGATGGGCAGGCCGTTCTGACCGAGCGACTGCAGGCGGTTGCCCACCGCCAGGACCTCGTTGCGGTTGATGGCCTTCTTCAGCTTGTTCATCCGACCGGCCAGCTTGTGCAGCGGCACGGCGTCCGAGTCGGGGCCCACGTGGAGGACCGTGATCGGGACGTTGGGGAGGACCCGGGCGACCTTGCGACGCTCCTCGTCGACCAGGCGCTTCGTCTGGCCGGCCGCGCCCTCGGCGATGAGCACGACGCCCGGCTTGCCGACCGCGCGGTAGACCGCGGCCTGGCTCCGGCCCTGGACGGCGACGGGCATCTCGTTGGCACGCCAGGCGCGTCGGAGTCCGCTCTTCATGACCGCGCCCACGGCGCCGGGCTGACCCTCGATCTGCGAGTAGGCCGCGCGCTCCGCACGACGACCGAGCACGAGCAGCAGCAGCAGGATGCCGAGCATGACGCCGACCACGATGTAGAGGACGAGCGCGAGGACGTTCCCCTCGGAGAGCAGGATGCCCGCGGCCACACCGAGCAGGATCGGGACGATCAGCACCGCCAGCATCAGCGGCAGCGCCGTCTTGTCGATCCGGCGGGTCATCTGGAAGACCTGCCACATCTGCTTGAAACGGCCCGGTTCCTTGGGCGGTTTCGGGGTCGTGTTCTCCGGAGACTTACGTGCCATGCTCACAGGATACGGGTTCGCCCGCCGTCACGAGTCCTCCCCGAGACCGCCGTCCGCGAACGCGTCCCCAGACGGCCGCCGGCTCCGCCGTCCCCGTGCCGGCGTGCACGACTCTCGAGTCATGTCGAGCACCCGTGTCGGGCCCTACGAGGCCGAGCCCGTCGACGGGCCTCCGCCGTTCCGGTGGTGGACCTCGACGTGGTCGTCGGGCGAGCCCGTGCTGCTCCGCGCCTCCCCCTCCTCGACCCGTGAGGCCCTCGTCGAGGCAGCGGCCCTGTGCTGCGCCGACCACCCCCATGTGGTCGAGGTGCTCGACGTCTTCCACCTCGACGGCCGACCGGTCGTGGTGACCCGGGGTGTCCCGTCGATCAGACTGGACGCCTGGCTCGCGGGCCGCGGCACGCTCGCGCGCGGCGAGGCCGTCACCCTCGTCGTGCCCCTGGCCTCCGCCCTCGGGCACCTGGCCGCTCGGGGCGTGGTCCCCGCGGGGCTGCCGCCTCACGACATCGGCATCGACGATCGCGGTGCACCGGTCATCATCGGTCTGAGCTCCGGCGACGTCGCGGTCTCGACCGCGCCGCCGGATTCCCTCTCCGGCACGCTCTCGACCGCGGCTCTCGCCGGCCATCCCGGGGTGGCCGATCTCTGGTCGCTGGTCGTCGACCGCCTCGACGACGACTCGTGCCGGGGCGTGCCGCCGACCACTCCCGACGAGCTGCTCGAGTGGGCTCATGACCTCGGCGAGCCCCGGCCGTTGCCGACGGTGTTCCTCACCCCATCGGTCGGTGCGGTGGGGGAGCAGTCGACGGCGACCCTGCGGGCGGCGCCCCGCGAGACACCCGCCTGGCTGGCCGTGCTGCCCGAGAGCGCCCTGATCGACCGGGCCCTCGCGTGGTGGCACGATCGACCGCGGGCTCCGCTGCGGGATCGACTCCGAGTCGTCCGCCCACGCTTCTGGGTCGTGGCCGGCGTGCTCGTCCTGTCTCTCGTGGGGGCGTCCCTCCTCTCTCCGAGGGAGGATGCCGCGACGGACGCCGACGGGCTTCCCCGCCCGTCGACGTCCCCGCTGTGGGCGGATGCGTCGGGAGGGCCGCCGCCGGGCATGTCGCCGACCGCCACGCCCTCCGCCGAGGAGGCCGTGCTGCGAGGTGACGACGCAGCAGCCGCGACGGCCGTCCTGCTGGAGGCACGGGTCGAGTGCCTGAGAGACCCCACCCCCTCCTGCATCGCCGCGGTCGACCACCACGGGTCACCCCTCGCCCGGTCGGATTCCGCCCTGGTCGACGACCCCGCCGCCACCGCCCAGGCACTCCTGCCGACCCGCCTGGGCCCGGAGACCCAGCGTCTCGGCGAGAGCGTGCTGTTCGAAGCTCACACCGCGGACGACGAACCGGCCTCGGTCCTCGTGGTGAGGACCGAGGCCGGTTGGCGGCTTCGCGAGATCATCGCCCGTCAGTGACGGGCTGCGGATCAGATGCCGAGCTTCGCGGTGAAGTCGCCGGCCTCGAGGCGGTCCTTGACGGCGACCAGGAATCGCGCAGCGTCGGCACCGTCGACGATGCGGTGGTCGTACGACAGGGCCAGGTACACCATCGAGCGGACGGCGATCGCCTCGCCACCGTCGGTCTTGACGACCACGGGGCGCTTGACGACGATGCCTGTACCGAGGATGGCGACCTGAGGCAGGAACACCACCGGCGTGTCGAACAGCGCGCCCCGCGAACCCGTGTTCGTCACGGTGAAGGTGCCACCGGCCAGCTCGTCGGGCTTCAGCTTGTTGTCGCGGGTCCGCTGCGCGAGATCGGCGATCTGGGCGGCGATGCCGGCCAGGTCGAGATCGGCGGCGTTCTTGATGACCGGAGTCAGGAGACCCCGTTCGGTGTCGACCGCCATGCTGATGTTCTCGTGGTCGGGGTAGACGATCGAGTCACCGTCCACCGTCGCGTTGAGCTTCGGGTGAGCCTGGAGGGCCTCCGCCGCCGCGAGGGTGAAGAACGGCAGGAAGGACAGCTTGTTGCCGGTCTTCTCCAGGAAGGCGGCCTTGTTCGCGTCGCGGAACGACGCCACCTTGGTGACGTCGACCTCGACGACGCTGGTCAGCTGGGCCATGGCCTGCATCGACTGCACGGCGCGCTCGGCGACGACCTTGCGGAGTCGCGTCATCGGGACGGTCGTTCCACGGAGGGGCGAGATCTCGAGGGGCGCCGGCGCTGCGCTCGTCGACGCCGTGCTCGACTCGGCGGTCTTCGCGGACGCGGCCTCAGCGGCTGAGAGGACGTCCTCCTTGCGGATGCGCCCGCCGACACCGCTGCCCGAGAGGGACGACAGGTCGACGCCCTTCTCGTTCGCGAGCTTGCGGACCAGAGGCGTGACGTAGCCCGCGGTCGAACCGGAGTCCGACGACGGGGCGGCGGCGGGTGCCGCGGCAGCGGGAGCAGCAGCGGCCGGCGCGGCTGCGGCCGGCGCGGCGGGAGCCGACGGCGCTGCGGCGGGGACGGCCGGAGCGGCCTGCGGTGCCGCAGCCTGAGGAGCCGCCGGGGCCGGGTCGACGGCGGGAGCGGGCTCGGGGGCCGAAGCCTCGGCCTCCTCGCCGGGTGCCGGAGCAGCGGACGAGGGCAGCTCGGCGTCCCCGGCGTCGTCGCCATCTTCGGCGGCGGCTTCGGGCTCGTCGGACTGCTCGGCGTCGTCGCTCGACTCGCCGGCGTCCTCGGCCGGTGCGTCGGACGAGCCGTCGCCGATGCGGACGAGTGCCGTGCCGACCTCGACGGTCTCGTCTTCCGGCACGAGGATCTCTTCGATCACACCGGCCACGGGCGACGGGATCTCGGTGTCGACCTTGTCGGTCGAGACCTCGAGCAGCGGCTCGTCGACCTCGACGCGGTCACCGACATTCTTGAGCCAGCGGGTGACCGTGCCCTCGGTGACGCTCTCACCGAGTGCCGGGAGGTTGACGGATTCGCTCATCTGTGGAACTCCTTTGACGACATTGCGTGTCTTTGTGTGTGTAAGTGCGGTGGGTGCTACATCGCGTGAAGCGGCTTGCCGGCCAGAGCCAGCATCGCCTCACCGAGAGCTTCGTTCTGCGTCGGGTGCGCGTGGATCAGGGGCGCGACGTCCTCGGGGTAGGCCTCCCAGTTGACGGCCAGCTGAGCCTCGCCGATCAGCTCGCCCACGCGGGCGCCGATCATGTGGACGCCGACCACGGGCCCGTCGACGACGCGGACGACCTTGACCGAACCCGCAGTGCCGATGATGTGGCTCTTGCCGTTGCCGGCGAGGTTGTAGTCGTAGCTGGTGATCTTGTCGGAGCCGTGCTTCTCCGAGGCCTTCGCCTCGGTGAGACCGACTGAGGCGACCTCGGGGTCGGAGTACGTGACCTTGGGGATGTTGACGTCCTCGATCACGACGGGCTTCAGGCCCGCGATCTCCTCGGCGACGAAGATGCCGTGCTGGAAGCTCCGGTGCGCGAGCTGGAGTCCGGGGACGATGTCGCCCACGGCGTAGACGCCGGGCACCGAGGTGGCGAGGCGCTCGTTCGTGATGACGAAGCCGCGGTCGACCGTCACTCCGGCCTCCTCGAAGCCGAGACCAGCAGTCGAGGGGCCGCGACCCACCGCGACCAGCAGGAGGTCGGCGTCGAACGTCTTGCCGTCCTCCAGCGTCACGACGACACCGTCGTCGTTCTGGGTGACTCCCTGGAATCGCACACCGAGCGAGAATTCGATGCCGCGTTTGCGGAACGCGCGCTCGAACTGCTTGCTGATCGATTCCTCCTCGTTGGGGACGAGGTGGGGGAGCGCCTCGATGATGGTCACCTCGGCGCCGAAGGACTTCCAGACGCTGGCGAACTCGACGCCGATCACGCCGCCGCCCAGGATGGCGACCTTGTTCGGGACGTGGTCGAGGGAGAGAGCCTGCTCGCTCGTGATGACCTTCCCTCCGATGTCGAGCCCGGGGAGGCTGCGCGAGTACGAACCGGTGGCGAGGACGATGTTCTTCGCCTTCAGGGTCGTGTCGCCGACCTGGACGGTCGACGGCGACGTGAGTCGACCCTCGCCCTCGACGGTCGTGATCTTGCGCGCCTTCAGCAGACCCTGGAGACCCTTGTACTTGCTGGCGACGACACCCTCGCGGTAGGTCGTCACGGCCGGGATGTCGATCCCGTGGAAGTCGGTGTGCACGCCGTACTTGGCCGACTCGCGCGAGACGTCGGCCACCTCGGCCGAGTGCAGGAGCGCCTTGGTGGGGATGCATCCCCGGTGGAGGCAGGTCCCGCCGACCTTGTCCTTCTCGACCAGCGCGACGCTCAGCCCCAGCTCGGTCGCCCGCAGCGCCGCGGCGTATCCGCCGCTCCCGCCACCGAGCACCACCAGGTCAAAATTCTGTTCCGACACCCAGCAACTCCCTCGTGCGTTCGGAGGTACCCCGCGCCGGGTGGGGAGGCGCCGTCGTGGTGACGACGACACGTCGCCCGCTTCGCCTCCGACGTGTCGTGGAGGCGGACCGGCGTTCAGGGACCGTTCTCGACGGGATTCTCCCGCCTCGTCGACCCTACTACGCGGCCGAAAAGTCGGAGGCCAGCTCTAGCAGGGTTCTCACGGAAACGCCGGTAGAGCCCTTGCCGGTGTAGCCGTAGCCGCCGGCCTTGTTGTTCGACGGGCCGGCGATGTCGAGGTGGACCCACGGGAGTGCGGTGTCGGCGCCGTCCTTCTTCCCCACGAACTCGTTCAGGAACACCCCGGCGAGCAGCATCCCCGCGGCGGTGTTGCCGGGGGTCGCATTCACGAGGTCCGCCACGTCGGACGCCAGGCGCGCCTTGAGCTCGCCGGGCAGGGGCATGCGCCAGAACGTCTCGCCGATCGAGTCCGCCAGCTCGACCACGCGGGAGGCCAGCGCGTCGTTGCCCATGACTCCGACGGTGCGCATCCCGAGTGCGACCACCTGGGCGCCGGTCAGGGTCGCCACGTCGACGATCGCGTCCGGCTGCTCCTCGCTGGCCGCGACGAGACCGTCGGCCATGACCAGGCGGCCCTCCGCGTCGGTGTTCGTCACCTCGACGGTGGTGCCGCCCTTGATGGTCAGGACGTCGTCGGGCCGGATCGCCGTGCCGCTCGGCATGTTCTCGGCGACGCACAGCCAGGCGGTCAGACGCACGGGCAGCGCCAGCTCGGCGGCCGCGACGGTGACGGCGAGCACGGTGGCCGCACCCGTCATGTCGTCCTTCATGCCGAGCATCGAGGCTGCGGGCTTCAGCGAGAGCCCGCCGGTGTCGTACGTGATGCCCTTGCCGACCAGGGCCAGGTGCTTCGTCGCCCCCTCGGGGCGGTATTCGACCTTGACCAGGCGCGGGCCCCGGCTCGAGCCCTGGCCGACGCCGAGGATGCCTCCGAAGCCGCCCGCCAGCAGTTCGTCCTCGGCGAGCACGGTGACCTCGAGGGCGGTGCCCTCGGCCAGCGAGACGGCCTTGTCGGCGAGCGCCTGGGGGAACATCTGCTGCGGGGGAGTGTTCGAGAGGTCACGGACCGTGTGCACGGCGGTCGCGACGATGCGGGCCCGCTCGGCGGTCGCCGGATCGACCGGCACGTCGGTGGCGAGCACGATGTCGTGTGCGTGTCGACGGGAGTCCGACGCGGTCGTGGAGCGGAACGCGTCGAATTCGTACGAGGCGATGGCGGCTCCCTCCAGCGCGGCCAGCGCCTCCTGGGTGCCGGTCACGGGGAGGGCGATCACGACGCGGTCGACGCCCGTCAGCTGACGGACGGCCGATCCGGCCGCGTAGCGCAGCGATTCGGCGTCGACGGTGTCGCCGAGTCCGATCAGTGCGATTCCGGAGGCGCGCACGGCCGTGCCGGGCAGCCGGACCAGCTCGTCGCGCGCCCCGGTCACGCCGACGGCGGAGAGGACGTCGGCCAGGCCTTCGACCGGAGTGGTGAGCTCCGGGCCCGACGAGGTCTTGCGGACGCCGACGACGAGGACGTCCCCCTCGATCTCGGCGGGGGTGGTCGTGCTGGTGGTCAGAGTCGAAACGGTCATGCCTCGATGGTAGCCACGGCTCTGTTCGCTCTCGGCACGTGGCGACGGCCTGCGGAGCACCTCGCCGGTATCTAGGCTTGTCGACATGCACGACCCCGCCGGACTCTACGACCTCTCGATCGACGCCCCGAACGTCCCCGACGGGCTGCCCCTCGTCGCGGGCCTGACCGGTTTCGCCGACGCCGGCTCGGCGGTGAGTCAACTCGCCGAGTACATGATCGACACTCTCGACAGCACGCTGGTCGCGTCGTTCGACACCGACGAGCTCCTCGACTACCGGGCGCGTCGTCCGGTCTTCACCTTCGACCAGGACCACGTGAGCGAGGTCTCGGTCGCCCGTCTGTCCCTGCACCTGATGAGCGACGACATCGGTCAGCCGTTCCTCCTCCTGTCGGGCTTCGAGCCCGACTTCCAGTGGAACCGCTTCACGGCGGCCGTCGTCCAGCTCGTGGAGCGCTACCGGGTCTCGACGACGACCTGGGTCCACTCCATCCCGATGCCCGTGCCTCACACCAGGCCGATCGGCGTCACGGTCAGCGGCAACCGCGCGGACCTCATCGAGTCGCTCTCGGTGTGGAAGCCCGTCACGCAGGCGCCGGCCAACGCTCTCCACCTCATCGAGCACCGTCTCGGCCAGGACGGTCACCCCACGGCCGGGTTCGTCCTCCTCGTGCCGCACTACCTCGCCGACACGGAGTTCCCCGACGCGGCGGTCGCCGCGCTGTCGAGCATCAGCGCGGCCACCGGGCTCATCTTCCCCACCGACCGTCTCCGCGAGGAGGGGCGCGAGTTCCTCGTCAAGGTGGAGGAGCAGGTGCACGGCAACACCGAGCTGTCGAGACTCGTCGCGACCCTCGAAGAGCGCCACGACACGTACATGGAGGGCAACCCCCTGCCGTCGCCGCTCACCGACCAGGACGGCAAGGTGCCGACGGCCGACGCGCTGGCGGCCGAGCTCGAGAAGTTCCTGGCGCGACGGACCGACGGCGACACGTCCGCCTGACCCGCGCCTCCTCGGCCGTCGTCCCGTCCACGGGCACGCGTGGTCGGCGGCGGATGCGCTCGTCGCTCGGGTAGATTCGTCGGGTGAACTCGAAGCGCGCCTGGCTCGTCTGGGGCGCGGCCGTCTTCGCCTACATCGTCGCGGTGATGCAGCGATCGTCCCTCGGGGTGTCGGGCGTCGAGGCCCGCCAGCTCTTCGACGTCTCCGCATCGACCCTCTCGACCCTGGCCGTCGTCCAGCTGGTGGTCTACGCCGGTCTGCAGATCCCGGTGGGCGTCATGCTCGATCGGGTCGGACCGAAGGCGCTGATCGTCACCGGAGGGGTGCTGCTCGGCGTCGGACAGCTCGTGGTCGCCGTCTCACCCCCGACGATCGGCTTCGCGATCGTCGGCCGCATGCTCGTGGGCGCGGGCGACGCGATGACCTTCATCTCGGTGATGCGGTTGCTGCCGTCGTGGTTCCGGGGGCCGATCCTGCCGCAGGTGTCGCAGTGGACGGGGAACATCGGTCAGTTCGGTCAGATCCTCTCGGCCGTGCCGCTGTCGATCGTGCTGCACGGCGTGGGATGGTCGCCGGCCTTCATCAGCGCCGCGGCGCTCTCCGTCATCGCGGTCGCCGTCGTGGTCATACTCGTGTCCGAGGCGCCCGAGGGCGTGATCCCGCGCTCTACGACCACGACCTGGCGATCCGCCGGGCGTCAGCTGGTCGAGAGCGCCCGCCGCCCGGGGACCCGTCTCGGATTCTGGTCGCACTTCGTCACGCAGTCCTCCGGTACGGTCTTCAGCCTGCTCTGGGGCGTGCCGTTCCTGGTCGGGGGCCTGGGGCTGAGCTCGGGCGAGGCGTCCGGTCTGCTCGCCGTCCTCGTCGCCTCGGGTGTCGTCGCCGGCCCCATCCTCGGCCTGCTCGTCGCCCGGTTCCCCCTCCGGCGCTCGAACCTCGTGCTCGGCATCGTGTTCGCCATGGCCGCCGTCTGGACCCTCGTGCTGGCCTGGCCCGGGACCCCGCCTCCCTGGCTCGCCGTCGTGCTCGTCGTCGTCCTGGGCGTGGGCGGACCGGGGTCGATCATCGGCTTCGACTTCGCACGGACCTTCAACCCCCTGCGCAGTCTCGGCGTCGCCAACGGCATCGTCAACGTCGGAGGTTTCCTGGCGAGCTTCGTCATGATGTTCCTCATCGGCGTGGTGCTCGATCAGCTCGACTCCGCCCGCGTCGCCTCCGGGGCCCCGAGCGACATCTTCGCGTTCGAGTCGTTCCGGATCGCGTTCCTCGTCCAGTACCTCGTCGTCGGGACGGGCGTCGCCTGCCTCGTCGTCGAGCGACGTCGGACCCGCCGGGGCCTGCGACACGAGGAGGGCATCGAGGTCGCGCCCATCTGGGTCGCGGCTCTCCGGCGCTGGCGGATGCGGCGCGGGCCACGGGGCTGAGAGCCGCCTCCGCGGTGTCGGGCCGTGGGCGCGGGGCGTGTAATAATGGATCACGGACCCGTTCGTTTCTCGTTCACCCCGTCGTCGCTGTCGCGATCGACTTCCGGCACGAGACTTGACATGGGTCCTAGTACTGCCCGAAATCGACCGACGCCATCCGTTTGCCGGTCGAGGTCCGACGAGCACGGTCCCACCGATCACGCTGGTCGCACCCGGACCCGAGCAATAGAGATGTGAAAGGTGTTCGCATGGCTACCCGCAGCAAGGCGACCACGGCCTCAGACGAGTCCGTGACCGACGAGACGAAGGTCGCGGCCGACGTCCCCGCGAAGAAGGCGCCCGCGAAGCGCGCTCCGGCGAAGAAGGCCGCCCCCAAGGCTGCCAAGGCCGCCGACGAGGCTCCGGCCGACGACGACGCCGAGTCGCAGGAGGCCCCCGCCGAGACGGACGCCGACGCGACCGACAAGGCCCCCGAGATCCTGCCCAAGGGCGCACTCGTCATCTCTCAAGACGACGACGACGAGATGCCGGTCTACTCGACGACCATCACGGGCGCCACGGCCGACCCGGTCAAGGACTACCTGAAGCAGATCGGCAAGGTCGCCCTTCTGAACGCCGCCGAAGAGGTGGAGCTGGCGATGCGGATCGAAGCCGGTCTGTTCGCCGAAGACAAGCTGGCGGCCAGCTCCGGTTTGAGCAAAGAGCTCGAGCGCGAACTCCGCTGGGTCGCGCGCGACGGACAGCGTGCGAAGAGCCACCTGCTCGGTGCCAACCTCCGCCTCGTGGTCAGCCTCGCCAAGCGCTACACGGGCCGTGGGATGCAGTTCCTCGACCTGATCCAAGAGGGCAACCTCGGTCTGATCCGCGCCGTCGAGAAGTTCGACTACACCAAGGGATTCAAGTTCTCGACCTACGCCACCTGGTGGATCCGTCAGGCCATCACCCGGGCCATGGCCGACCAGGCCCGCACCATCCGCATCCCCGTGCACATGGTCGAGGTCATCAACAAGCTCGCCCGCGTGCAGCGTCAGATGCTGCAGGATCTCGGTCGCGAGCCCACGCCCGAAGAGCTCTCGCGCGAGCTCGACATGACCCCCGAGAAGGTCGTCGAGGTCCAGAAGTACGGGCGCGAGCCGATCTCGCTGCACACTCCTCTCGGTGAAGACGGCGACAGCGAGTTCGGCGACCTCATCGAAGACACGGAGGCTGTCGTCCCGGCCGACGCCGTGGGCTTCACGATGCTGCAGAAGCAGCTCGAGTCGCTGCTCGACAGCCTCTCCGAGCGTGAGGCGGGCGTCATCCGGATGCGCTTCGGCCTGGGTGACGGCATGCCCAAGACGCTCGATCAGATCGGCGACACCTTCGGCGTGACGCGCGAGCGCATCCGCCAGATCGAGTCCAAGACGATGGCCAAGCTGCGCCACCCGTCCCGATCGCAGTCGCTCCGCGACTACCTCGAGTAGAGACATGAAGTACGTCGTCCCCGTCCTGGCGGGCCGGATCGTCCGCGCCCTCGCGCGCCTCCGAGGCGGGGGATCCGCCTATCCGGGGCGCACGGTCCTCGCCCTCGCCCCCGACTTCCTCACCCATGTCTCGTCGCAGTTCGAGCGCGGGGTCGTCTTCGTCCTCGGTTCGAACGGCAAGTCGACGACGACGATGATGCTGACCGAGACGCTGCGGGCTCACGGTCTCACGGTGTTCACGAACCCCACCGGCGCCAACCTGCCGCAGGGGATCGCGTCGGCGTTCCTCCGTGAGGTCACGCCGTTCGGCGACGTGAAGCACGACATCGGCGTGATCGAGGTCGACGAGGCCTTCGCCGTCGAACTGACGAAGTCCCTGAACCCCTCGACCGTGCTCATGCTGAACGTGCAGGTCGACCAGCTGTACCGCTTCTTCGAGACGGAGCGCGTCGGCACGATGATGACCGACACAGCCGCCCTGGCGACGTCGTCGGTGATCACCAACCGCGACGACCAGCACCTCGGGCCGTACACGGCCCGTCCCGGTCAGTCGGTCACGCGTTTCGGCGCCGCACCGGCGGTCGTCGCGGCATCGCCCAACGGGCTCCAGAACGCCAACGACTTCACCAGGCGGGCCGACGACTCGCTCGACGCGCAAGCCGAGGTCCTGACTCTCGACGGCGCGGGTGCGACCATCCGGGTCGGCGACGTCACGGTCGACGTGCAGCTGCCGGCCCGCGGTCTGCACTACGCCGTCGACGCGGCGGCAGCTCTGCAGACGGCCTCCGTCGTGCTGGGCGGGCCGGTCGACGCCGTGGCCGTCTCTCGCGCCTTCGACGGCATGAAGCCGGCCTACGGGCGGGGTGAGCGCATGTCGCTCGGCACCGACGAGGCCGAGTTCATCATGTTCAAGAACGCAGCGAGTCTGCAGATGAACCTCGACGCGCTTCCGCAGGGGGTCGAGCAGGTGATGCTCGCCATCGACGAGGGCACGCCCGACATCTCGTGGATCTACGACATCGACTTCTCCCACCTCGATCACGTCGACGTGCTCGCGGGCGCCAAAGCCTGGCAGCTGGCCCTCCGGCTCGAGCACGAGGGGATCCCCGTGCACGTCATCGAGGAGGACATCTCGAAGGCCATCCGCCTCATGCGCGCTCTCCCGTCGCCCGGTGATCGCACCAAGCACTTCGTGACGAACTACGAGCAGATGATGCTCGCGCGCCGCATCCTCGGCCACCCCGATCTGGAGAAGAGCGCGTGAGCGACGACGTCCTGAGAATCGTCCACGTCTACCCCGAAGAACTCGGGGTGAGCGGTGATCGTGGCAACGTGACGACCCTGGTCGAACGTGCACGACGCGCCGGGATCGATTCGGAGGTCACCGAGTACCGCATCGGGGACGACGTCCCCTCGGTGGCCGACGTGGTCGTGCTGGGCCACGGTCCGCTCTCGGGCGTCCGCTCAGTGAGCGTCGACGCCGTCCGACTCCGCGACGCCTTCGAGGGCTTCGCCCGGTCGGGGGTCCCGGTCGTCGCCGTCGGCGGCGGCATGGAGCTCCTCACACGAGGCGTCGTCACGGTCGAGGGCGACACCGTCGAAGGCGTCGGGTTCTTCGATGCGCTCGTCCGTCGCGGCGCACCGCGACGCACGAACTACTTCCAGGTCACCACCCAGTACGGGGGAGACGACCTCACCCTCTTCGGCTTCGAGGACCACGCCGCCCACCTCGAGCTCGGCGCGGGCTCGCGTCCGTTCGCGACCGTCGTCCACGGCGGCGGCAACGGGTCAGACGGCGCCGAGGGTGTCGTCCGGGGCACGTCGTTCGGCACGCAGCTGAAGGGCCCCCTGCTTCCCCTCAATCCCGGTCTCACGGACCGGATCCTCCGGACGGCGCTCTCGCGTCGCGGCATCTCGTACGGTCTCACCCCGGCCCACGAGAAGCTCGATCAGTACGCGGCCGCGTCGCAACGGGTGATCGCCGACAACCTGGAACGGTCGTTCAAGGCGATGTGACCGCGAAGAAGCCCGCACCCTCTCGGAGGGTGCGGGCTTCTTCGTCGAACAGGGCGCCTTGAGGCGCCGAGAGTCCGGTCAGTGCTCGGAGAGCTTGGCGCTCTCGTCGAGCCACTCGATCGCGGTCGGCTCCAGCTTGTCTTTCAGCTTCGCGCCGTGGTGGGCGCAGAAGAAGAGTTGACCGGTGGCCAGGGTCGCACGGATGTACGCCTGGGCTCCGCAGCTGTCGCAGCGGTCGGCTGCGCTCAACTGGTAGCGGGAGCCGAACTCGTCGACGGCTGTCTGGTCGGTGGCCATCTGAGTCATAGGGGTGCTCCTCCTGACGGTGGTGCTGTGGATACGTGTCCTCATCAAAACACGGCTGTGGAGTGATGGTGAGACATTCGGGGTGATTTCGCTCATCGCGTAGACGCTCGACGACGAGAGAGTGTCGGGGTCTCCGTGTCGGTGGCCCTCGTTACCATGGAACGCGACCACCGCCTCCGGAATTCCCCGCTCGTGGTCGCCCGCAACGCGTCAGGAGCACCCATTGGCCACGTCCGACTACTCGGCCCGTCATCTGTCCGTCCTCGAGGGGCTCGAGGCCGTGCGCAAGCGGCCGGGCATGTACATCGGCAGCACCGACTCCCGAGGTCTTATGCACTGCCTGTGGGAGATCATCGACAACTCCGTCGACGAGGCCCTGGGGGGCCACGGCGACTCGATCGACGTCCTGCTGCACGCCGACGACAGCGTCGAGGTCCGTGACACCGCCCGCGGCATCCCCGTCGACATCGAGCCGAAGACGGGCCTGACCGGGGTCGAGGTCGTGTTCACGAAGCTGCACGCCGGCGGCAAGTTCGGCGGGGGGTCCTACGGGTCGTCGGGCGGGCTGCACGGCGTCGGCGCCTCGGTGGTCAATGCGCTCTCCGAACGTCTCGACGTCGAGGTCGACCGGAACGGCAAGACCTACGCCATGTCCTTCCGGCGCGGTGAGCCCGGCACCTTCGACGACACCGGCGAGCCCACCCCCGACGCGCCGTTCACGCCGTTCGTATCGGGCAGCGTGCTGCGCGAGGTCGGCAAGGTCAAGCGAGGCGTCACAGGCACGCGCATCAGGTACTGGGCCGACCGGCAGATCTTCACACGCGGCGCGACCTTCCAGCCCGACGACCTCACGGCGCGTGCCCGCCAGACGGCCTTCCTCATCCCGGGACTCACCCTGCGCATCCGCGACGAGCGCCCCGGCTCGCTCACCGACGGCGGGTTCCCGCTCGAGAGCACCTTCCGCTTCGACGGCGGCATCAGCGAGTACGTCGAGTTCCTCGCCCCCGACGCCCCGGTCACCGACACCTGGCGCATGACGGGCACCGGCTCGTACACCGAGACCGTGCCGGTCCTCACCGACGGCGGCGCCATGGTCGCCACCGAGCTCACGCGTGAGTGCGAGGTCGACATCGCCCTCCGCTGGGGCAGCGGCTACGAGACGGTCTTCCGGAGCTTCGTGAACATCATCTCGACACCCAAGGGCGGTTCGCATCAGGCCGGGTTCGAGGCGGGGCTGCTGAAGTTCCTCCGTCAGCAGGTCGAGCAGAACGCCCGTCGGCTGAAGGTCGGCACCGACAAGATCGACAAGGACGACGTGCTGGCAGGGCTCACGGCCGTGCTCACGGTCCGCCTCCCCGAACCGCAGTTCGAGGGTCAGACCAAGGAGATCCTCGGCACGCCGGCCGTGAGGGCCATCGTGGCCAACGTCGTCGCGCAGCAGTTCGCCGAGCGCTTCGCTTCGACGAAGCGCGACGACAAGACGCAGACGGCGCTCGTGCTCGACAAGGTCGTCGCCGAGATGAAGTCACGCATCGCGGCACGCGCCCACAAAGAGACCCAGCGGCGCAAGAACGCCCTCGAGAACTCGTCATTGCCCGCGAAACTCGTCGACTGCCGGTCGAACGACGTCGCCAACAGCGAGCTGTTCATCGTCGAGGGCGACTCCGCGCTCGGCACGGCCAAGGTCGCCCGCAACAGCGAGTTCCAGGCGCTGCTGCCGATCCGGGGCAAGATCCTGAACGTGCAGAAGGCCTCGGTCAGCGACATGCTCTCGAATCTCGAGTGCGCCTCCATCATCCAGGTGCTCGGCGCGGGGTCCGGGCGCTCCTTCGATCTCTCGTCCGCCCGGTACGGCAAGGTCATCATCATGAGCGACGCCGATGTCGACGGCGCCCACATCCGCACTCTGCTGTTGACGCTGTTCTTCCGCTATATGCGACCGATGATCGAGGCCGGGCGTGTCTTCGCGGCTGTGCCGCCCCTCCATCGCGTCGTGGTCATGCACCCCGGCAGCAAGCCGAACGAGACGATCTACACGTACTCCGAGAAGGAACTGCACGGCGTGCTCGCCGGGCTGAAGCGGACGAACAAGAAGTTCCAGGACCCGATCCAGCGGTACAAGGGCCTCGGCGAGATGGATGCCGAGCAGCTGCGGACGACGACGATGGAGCGGCAGCATCGCATGCTCCGCCGCGTCAAGGTCGACGACGCAGAGAACGCCGCCCGGGTCTTCGAGCTGCTGATGGGCAACGAGGTGGCTCCGCGCAAGGAGTTCATCATCGACGGCTCGGGTATCAGCCGCGACCGCATCGACGTCTGAGACAGGGGGCGCACGGAGGCCTCAGGCGGCTTGCCGGCCCCCTCGGCACCGCGGCGCATGATCGTCGCGTGAGGCGGGCACAGCGCGGCTCGGCGCGGTCAGGCGCGTGAGACGGGCGAGCGGACCACGCGGTCCGCTCGCCCGCCGTCACTCTGCGGGGGCCGACTGGACGGCGCCGGCCGCCGAGTCGTCACCGGCGTCCGCGCCCGCGTCCGCGCCTGCCTCCGCGCCGGTGGCGGAGTCCGCGATGTGCGCGACGGACGCCCCGATCGAGCCGATCTCCGCGGCGAGGGGCGTGCCCGACGCATCGCGTCGCGACAGCTCGGCCGGGAGCTCGCGGACTGCGCCGTCCGCACCGACGGCACGAGCGGGCGCGGGTCCGACCCAGGCGAGGGTGAGGCCGTCCTCGCCCTTGAGCAGGGCGTGCGACCGGACACCGCCGGTGGCCCTGCCCTTGCCGGGGTACTCGTCGAACGCGCTGGTCTTGCCGCGCCCCGGGTCCGTGCCGGCGATGGTGGAGGAGCTGGTCGACACCGTCACGACGACCGCCTCGTGCCCGGCGGGCACGGCGCCGAAGAACAGCACGGTCGACGATTCGGGGAGGTTGATCCCGGCCACGCCACCACCCGCCGGGCCCTGCGGACGGACGGCCGACGCCGGGAATCTCAACAGCTGCGTCGACGACGAGACGAAGACGAGCTCGTCGTCGTCGCCGCCCTGCGCCACTCCGACGACCGAGTCGCCCTTCTTCAGACCGATGACCGGGAAATCGGGGCGGGAGGGGTACTGACCCGGGGCCACGCGCTTCACCACGCCTCGTGCGGTGCCGAGGGCGATGGGCCGGTCGGCCGTCAGGGAGACGAGGGCGAGCACCCGTTCGGTGCGATCGGTCAGTCCGATGTAGTCGCGGACGGGCACACCCGCACCGAGCTGCACCGAGGTCGGCGGAACCGACGGGAGGTCGACCGGGGTGAAGCGGATCAGACGACCATGGGTGGTCACCGCCCCGATCTCGGTCCGACTCGTGGTGTCGATCGACGACAGGACGGCGTCGTGCTTCGTCCGACGCGGTGGGGGAGTGGGCAGCCCCGAGTCCGGGTCCTGGTGGTCGACGCGGAGGATGCGACCCGTCGTCGAGAGGAAGACCCTCGTGGGGGTGTCCGCGATCTCGAGCACGGGCGACTTCTTACTGCCTCGACCCACGGTCGCCACACTGGGCGCGGCTTCGGTCAGGAGGGTGCGGCGGGGCGTGCCGAACTGCTCGGCGATCTCGCCCAGCTCGCTCGAGACGAGGGCGCGCAGGCGGCGCTTGTCGGCGAGCAGCGCCTTGAGGTCGGCGATGGCGGCGAGCAGTTCGTCGCGCTCGGCCTCGAGCTCGATGCGGCTGAACCTCGTGAGGCGGCGCAGCTGCAGATCGAGGATGTACTCGGCCTGGATCTCGCTCAGGTCGAAGACCTCGCGCAGACGAGCCCTGGCCGCGGCGGTGTCGTCGCTGCTGCGGATGACCTGGATCACCTCGTCGATGTCGACGATGGCGACGAGCAGCCCCTCGACCAGGTGGAGGCGGTCCTCCTTCTTCGCGAGCCGGTACCGCGTGCGCCGGGTCACCACGTCGATGCGGTGGGCGACGTAGACCTCGAGCATCTCCTTCAGCCCGAGCGTGCGCGGCTGCCCCTCGACGAGGGCGACGTTGTTGATGCTGAAGCCGTCTTCGAGCGGCGTGTAGCGGTAGAGCTGCTCGAGCACGGCCTGCGGGCTGAACCCGGTCTTGATGCCGATCACGAGTCTCAGGCCGTGCTTGTGGTCGGTCAGATCGGTGACGTCGGTGATGCCGGTCAGCTTCTTGGCCTGCACGCCGTCCTTGATCTTCTCGATCACCTTCTCGGGCCCGACGAGGTACGGCAGCTCGGTGACGACGAGGCCGTTCTTCCGGGCCGTGATGCTCTCGACCGACACCTTCGCGCGGGTCTTGAAGCTCCCCCGGCCGGTGGCGTAGGCGTCACGCACACCGGCGAGCCCCGAGATGGTGCCACCCGTCGGCAGATCGGGGCCGGGCACGAAGGCCATGAGGTCGTCGAGACTCGCGGAGGGGTGGTCGATCAGATGCCGAGCCGCCCCGACGACCTCGATGAGATTGTGCGGGGCCATGTTGGTCGCCATGCCGACGGCGATGCCGCTGGCGCCGTTGACGAGGAGGTTCGGGAACGCGGCGGGCAGCACCTCGGGCTGCATCAGCTGGTTGTCGTAGTTGGGCACGAAGTCGACGACGTCCTCGCCGAGCCCCTGCGTCATCGCCAGCGACGCCTCGGCGAGTCGGGCCTCCGTGTAGCGGGGGGCGGCCGGCCCGTCGTCGAGCGAGCCGAAGTTGCCGTGCCCGTCGATGAGGGGCACCCGCATGGTGAACGGCTGGGCCTGGCGCACCATGGCGTCGTAGATGGCGGTGTCGCCGTGCGGGTGCAGCTTGCCCATCACCTCGCCCACCACGCGCGCGCTCTTGACGTGCCCGCGGTCGGGACGCAGCCCCATCTCCGACATCTGGTAGAGGATCCGCCGCTGGACGGGCTTCAGCCCGTCGCGGGCGTCCGGCAGGGCCCGCGAGTAGATGACCGAGTACGCGTACTCGAGGAACGAGCCCTGCATCTCGAGCGAGACGTCGATGTCCTCGATGCGTTCGCCGTCGTCGGGAGTGGAGAGGGTGTCGGTCGTCGTCATGCACTTCTCGGGGGCAGGAGGCGCGAAGCACCTCGGATGGATGGTTCGGCTATGGCAGACTGGTGCCGATGACGTCCATCGTACCGGGGCGCCCCCCGCACGCCGTGAGCCTGGCCGACGTGCTCCCCTCTTCGGTCGCCTCGCTCTCGGGCGCGGCGAACCCGCTCGCTCTTCCCCCCGCGCGGTCCGCCGTGGTCCTCCTCGTCGACGGTCTCGGCAGCTCCTCGCTCGGTGCTCGGAAGGGCCACGCCCGCACGCTCGCCTCCGCCCCGGGCGGCAGCATCTGGTCGGGCTTCCCCACGACGACGGCGGCCGCGCTCACCACCTTCGCCACCGGGGTCCTCCCCGGCGAGCACGGGCTCGTCGGCTACTCGGTGCTCGACCGCGACCGCGATCGCGTCGTGAAGCAGCTCTCGGGCTGGGACGCCGGCATGCGGCCCGACACCTGGCAGCGCAGCAGCACCGTCTTCGAGCGAGCCGCCGACGAGGGAGTGACGAGCTTCTCGGTCGGCCCGAAGCGCTACGCGACATCCGGGCTGACGGAGGCCATCCTCTCCGGCACGACCTATCTGTCGGCGGAGTCGATGGCCGACCGATTCGACGCGGCTCGCGACGCCGCTCAGGCGACCCGCGCCTCCCTGGTGTATCTGTACGTCCCCGAGCTGGACATGATCGCGCATCGCGCCGGCTGGGAGTCGCCGGAGTGGACGACGGCGCTCGAGCAGGTGGACGCCGAGATCCGCCGCCTCGACGCCGGGCTCGGGCACGACACCGGGCTGCTCGTCACGGCGGACCACGGGGTGCTCGACATCGGCGAACGCCGTCGCATCGTCTTCGGCGGGAGACCCGAGCTCGTCGACGGTGTGCGGCACGTGGCGGGCGAGCCGCGCTGCCTGCAGCTGCATTTCGGCGACGAGGTGACGGACGACCGGCGAGCGGCCACACTCGCGGCCTGGCGCGAGGCGGAGGGCGAACGGGCCTGGGTGATCACGCGCGAGGAGGCCGTCGAGGCGGGCTGGTTCGGACCGGTCGACGCCGAGGTGCTGCCCCGGATCGGCGACATCCTCGTCGCCGCGCGTCGCGGCGTCGTCTACTACGACGGGCGCGGTACCGGCGGTCTGGCCGGCTCGATGATCGGGCAGCACGGCAGCTGGTCGACGGACGAGACGCAGGTCCCGCTCAGACGATTCGGCGCCTACGCGCGCTGACGCCCCCCGGTGGTCGGACCACTCACTTGTCGTCGTCCGAACGCGCTCCGAAGACGATGTCGTCCCAGCTCGGCATCGACGCCCGGCCGCGGCCCTTCTTGCCGCTCGACGAGAGCGGCGTGACCACGGGGGGCATCGGGTTGGCACGGCGGGGTCGGCCGGTGCGGGCTGCGCCCGACAGGGGATGCGCAGCAGCCGACGAGTCGTCGTCGCGGCCCTGCTCGGCGTCGGGTCGGGCGGCGGTCGTGTCCGTCGAGCCCTCGGGCAGTCCGAAGTCGTCGAGAGGCACGTCGATGACGCGGATGGATCCCGCGGCCGGGTGCTGCGGGGCGTCGTCGTCTGAGAAGCGCGCGGACTCCCGCTCGCCCCGTCGGCGACGGAGGGCCTCGAGCAGATCGGCCGTCTGGTTGTGCGAGGTGGCCGGGTCGGGCGAGCGGTTCGTGGCCGCGAGCGAGGCGGCCGAGCGGGCTTCGCTTCGATGACGCTCGGGCTCGACGACCCGGGGGGCCTCGATCTCCACGTCGGCCTCGGGGGTCGTGTCGACCATGAACGCGCCACTGTCGAAGCGACCCGGGGTCGATCCCGAGTCGCGGTCGACGGCCCGGAGGCGCGGTGCGAGAGGGCCGACGTCCTCGCGATGCTGAGAGAGGGTGTTGGCGTCTCCGCCGGCGGGGGCGAGGAGGAGCTTCTTGGGGTCGAACCGCCAGGTCGCGTCTCGCGAGACCTCGCGGGTCACGTACGAGACGTGGACCAGCCAGCCCTGCTCGACGTCCTTGTAGCTGGTCCACGAGCGGTCCGATGCCTCCGCCGTGTCCAGGCGGGCTTCGATCACCCCTCCGAAGGTGGACGGGCCCGAGTCGCCGTCGTCGTCGCCGGCCACCGTCACCGGGACGGCCATCGCGGTCTCGAGCACGAACGCGCGCTCGGCGAGGACGGGACCCTCGAATCGACGGATGTAGTCGAGGTCGGCTCCGGTGACCGCGGAGGTCTGCTCGGACGAGAGGCCGGCGCGGATGTGCGCCTGGATCTCGCGAGGTGGCGCCTTGCGCTGGGCGGGGGAGCCGTCGGGCGCGGCGGCGCGCAGATGCGTGTGGAGCGAATGCGTGACCGGGAGGCGGTACTCGCTTCCGCCGTCGGTCGCCACGAGCAGCGCACCGCTCTCGACTCCGATGACCCTCAGATCCTGCATGTAGCACGCCTTTCGCCGTCGTGATTCGCCCGTAAGACTCGCACGTCGAGGGCCTCCGACCGGGGAATAGAACGGGCGTGCCGCCAGTTCTTTCGAGGCGCCCGGGAGGCCCTGCCGACCGGTTTGCTATTCGGGAACGAGTCATGCAAACTGTGCGCGCCGAATTGGGTACACGAACGTAATAGAACTGGATGGGCATGGCAACCGACTACGACGCACCTCGCAAGAACGACGACGACTCGGAGTCGATCGAGGGGCTCAAAGAGCGGGTCCCCGACAAGATGACCGGTGTCGTCGACGACGACGCCGACAACCCGGGCTCGTTCGAGCTCGCCGGTCAGGATCTCTCCGACCTCGATCTCGACGTCGTCGTCCTGCCCCCGCAGCTCGACGAGTTCACCTGCGTCGAGTGCTTCCTGGTCAAGCACCGTTCGCAGCTCGACCACGAGACCAAGCTCGGGGCTATCTGCCGGGAGTGCGCCGCCTGACGGCCGTCAGCCGGTCGACGATCTCGTCGGGCCGACGGGTCGAGACCAGCCAGTAGGGAGCCGGGTCCGACACGTCGGTCAATTCGATCCTGACGACCGGCTTCACCCATCCCCGGAAGAGGGTCCATGCTCGTGCATCGAGCAGGGGCCCTCTTTGTGCTGTGGCGGCGGCCCCGCGGTAGGCGGTCACGTCTCCGATCTCGTGGGCGTGGAGGCGCGCGCGACCCGCCGAGAACCCCTCGTCGTCGATGGTCAGCACGGGCGAGCCGAGGAGCAGCGCCAGCACGGCCGCCACGTAGAAGACGATCGCCATGACCACGCCCACCCCGACATTGATGGGCAGGAAGACCAGGAGCGTCGCCGGCAGCAGGAGCGCCGAGGCCAGGAAGACGGTGACCGGCGGCGACAGCCGCTCGCGGTAGTTGTGCATGGGTCCATTCGACCAGACTTCTGGACTACCCTCGACACGTGACTCAGACCCTCGACGTCCAGATCGCGGTCGACGGGGCCCTCGGCTCCGCGTTCGTCCCGCGCTATTCGCACCCCGGCGACGCCGGCGCGGACCTCCTGTCCACCGAGGCGATCACCCTCCGGGCCGGTCGCCGGGCTGTCGTCGGAACGGGGGTCCGGATCGCCCTCCCCGACGGCCACGCCGCCTTCGTCGTCCCGCGCAGCGGCCTCGCGGCCAAGCACGGCATCACGGTGGTGAACAGCCCCGGAACGGTCGACGCCGGCTACCGCGGCGAGATCAAGGTCGCTCTGCTCAACACGGATCTCGACGCCGATCACGAGATAGCGGTCGGCGACAAGATCGCCCAGCTCGTGATCGTGCCGGTCGTCCGAGCGGACTTCCTCACGGTCGAGACCCTCCCGGAGAGCGTCAGGGGCGACGGCGGCTTCGGATCCACGGGATACGCACACGAGACAGGAACGGCATCAGCATGAGGAAGTCCAAGCGCGCGCAGCAGGCCGCCGAGGTCGCCATCGACATCGAGCAGGTCGACGGAGACGACGTCGAGATCGATGTGAGCGGTCTCGACGAGGTCGAGGTCTTCGACGACTCGAAGTCCGCACCGGCCGATCGCGCCGAAGAGGGTCCGCTCGACGAGACCGAGGCGAATCCGGTCAGGCCCTACGTCGATCTCGGCGGTGTCAAGATCGTGCCCCGTGAGGGCCTCCACCTCCGCCTCGAGGTCGAGGAGGGCAGCAAGCGGGTCGTGGCCGTCGGGCTCGACTTCGCGAAGTCGACCCTGCAGGTGCAGCCGTTCGCGGCCCCGCGCAGCGCAGGTCTCTGGAACGAGATCCGCGGTCAGATCTCCGAGCAGATCCAACGCCAAGGAGGCGCGACCACCGAGATCGACGGACCCTTCGGTCCCGAGGTGCGCGCCGAGATCCCGGTCATGGGCGGCGACGCCGGGCACACGCGTCTCGCGCGCTTCGTCGGGGTCGACGGCCCCCGCTGGTTCCTCCGAGGGGTCATCGCCGGCGAAGCGACCGTCGACGACGACGCCGCGGCCAAGATCGAAGAGCTCTTCCGCAGCATCGTCGTGGTGCGCGGCTCGAACCCGATGGCGCCCCGCGACCTCATCCCGTTGTCGATGCCCAAGGCCGGGCCGACCGACGCACCGGGCACCACGCCCTCCCAGGTCTGAGGCCGGCATGACCGACGACGACCGCACCGGGATCGGCGCGGAGTCCCCGTCCGACGATCCCCGCGTCTCCCTCGCCGCGCAGCTGCGGGCGGCGGCGAGCAAGGCCGGCATCGGCCAGGTCGCGCCGGGCGAGGTCCCCACGGCTGGAGCCCTGCTCTCGGCCATCGGAGGCGTCCGCGGGCTCGCCGAGTCGATCCTGCCGGGTCTCGGATTCGTGGTCGTCTACACGCTGACGGGGAGCCTCGTACCCTCCGTGCTCATCCCGGTCGGCGTCGCGGTCCTGTTCGTCGTCGCCCGCATCGTGCAGCGCGGCCCCGTGGCCCAGGCTCTGGCCGGCGTGTTCGGGATCGCGATCTCGGCCGCCATCGCCCTCCTCAGCGGACGGGCCGAGGGCAACTTCATCCCCGGTCTCGTCGTGAACGTCGTGTCCCTCCTGGCATTGCTGGTGAGCATCGCGGTGCGGTGGCCCGTCATCGGCGTGATCGTCGGGCTGCTGACGAACGAGGGGAGCGCCTGGCGAGACGACAAGGCCAAGCGCCGGGTCCTGGTGCTGACCACGTGGCTCTGGTGCGGGCTGTTCGCGGCACGACTCGCCGTGCAGCTGCCCCTCTTCTTCGCCGGGCAGATCACCGCCCTGGCGACGACGAAGCTCGTCATGGGCGTCCCGCTGTACGCGGCGGTCCTCTGGGTCACCTGGCTGCTCGTGCGGACGGTCTACCGGGCGCGTCTCGAGGCCGACGCGGCCCCGGGCAGGCTCTGAGCGCCGGCCGCTCAGCTACTCGGTGGTAGCTTTATCTTGACATCGAGATAAATCGACGACGTCGGTCATCGGACGGTCCGCGGACTTAGGCTTGCCTCGCTGGTGCGGTATCAGCCCAGCGACCATGATGACGACGGAGTCAGCAAGGGAGACGGCACGTGTCTGCAATCAACAGTTTCGGTTCGAAGGATTCACTGAGGGTCGGCGACACCGACTACGAGGTCTACCGCATCGACGCGGTCGACGGGGCCGACAAGCTCCCGTTCAGCCTCAAGGTCCTTCTCGAGAACCTGCTCCGCACCGAAGACGGTGCCAACGTCACAGGCGACCAGATCCGCGCCCTGGGCTCGTGGCAGCCCTCGGCCGAGCCCGACACGGAGATCCAGTTCTCACCCGCACGCGTGGTGATGCAGGACTTCACCGGGGTCCCCTGCATCGTCGACCTCGCGACCATGCGCGAGGCCGTGTCGGCTCTCGGCGGTGATCCGACCAAGATCAACCCCCTCGCTCCGGCCGAGCTCGTGATCGACCACTCGGTCATCGCCGACCTCTTCGGCAGCGAGAACGCCCTCGAGCGCAACGTCGAGATCGAGTACGAGCGCAACGGCGAGCGGTACCAGTTCCTCCGCTGGGGGCAGACGGCGTTCGACGACTTCAAGGTCGTCCCGCCCGGAACGGGCATCGTCCACCAGGTCAACATCGAGTACCTGGCCCGTGTCACCTACAGCCGCACGGTCTCCACGGCGGACGGCGGCAGCGTGCTGCAGGCCTACCCCGACACGCTCGTCGGAACCGACTCGCACACCACCATGGTCAACGGCCTCGGCGTGCTCGGCTGGGGCGTCGGTGGCATCGAGGCCGAGGCCGCGATGCTGGGTCAGCCGGTGTCGATGCTCATCCCGCGCGTCGTCGGCTTCAAGCTGAGCGGCTCGATCCCCACCGGCGTCACCGCGACGGACGTCGTCCTCACCATCACGCAGCAGCTGCGGAAGCACGGGGTCGTCGGCAAGTTCGTCGAGTTCTACGGCGAAGGGGTCGCGCAGGTGCCCCTGGCCAACCGAGCCACGATCGGCAACATGAGCCCCGAGTTCGGCTCGACCGCGGCCATCTTCCCGATCGACGACGTGACGCTCGACTACCTGCGTCTCACCGGTCGCAGCGAGGAGCAGATCGAACTCGTCGAGAAGTACGCCAAGCTGCAGGGGCTCTGGCACGACCCGTCGACCGAGCCCGTCTTCAGCGAGTACCTCGAGCTGGATCTCGCGACCGTGGTCCCGTCGATCGCCGGGCCGAAGCGCCCCCAGGACCGCATCGAGCTGACCGAGTCGAAGTCGCAGTTCGAGATCGACCTGGGCTCGTACGCGACCACCGACCACACGAGCGTCGACGCCGCGGTCGAGGGCACCTTCCCGGCCTCCGACCCGGTCGGTCTCACGGCGGAGGACGACGCGACGGAGCCCCCGACGCACATCCACACCTCGCACGCCCCCGCCAAGACCTCGAAGCCCACGCCGGTGACGCTCGAAGACGGTCGCGAGTTCACCCTCGATCACGGCGCCGTCGCGATCGCGGCCATCACGTCGTGCACGAACACGTCGAACCCCTCCGTCATGCTGGCCGCGGGTCTCCTGGCACGCAACGCAAGCCAGAAGGGCCTGAAGGCGAAGCCGTGGGTCAAGACCACCCTCGCACCGGGTTCGAAGGTCGTCACCGACTACTACGAGAAGGCCGGTCTCACGACCTACCTCGAAGACCTCGGCTTCTACACGGTCGGCTACGGCTGCACGACCTGCATCGGCAACTCGGGCCCCCTGATCGACGAGATCTCGTCGGCCGTGCAAGACAACGACCTCGCCGTGACGGCGGTCCTGTCGGGCAACCGCAACTTCGAGGGGCGGATCAACCCCGATGTGAAGATGAACTACCTGGCGAGCCCGCCGCTCGTCATCGCCTACGCGCTGGCCGGGTCGATGAACTTCGACTTCGAGAACGACGCCCTCGGCACCGACGAGGCCGGCGGAGACGTCTTCCTCCGAGACATCTGGCCCGATGCCGCCGAGGTCCAGAAGACCATCGACGAGTCGATCGACACCGACATGTTCACCCACGAGTACTCCGGGGTCTTCGACGGGGACGAGCGCTGGCGTTCGCTTCCGACGCCCACCGGCGCCACGTTCGAGTGGGACGACGAGTCGACCTACGTGCGGAAGCCCCCGTACTTCGACGGCATGACGATCGAGACCACGCCGGTCACCGACATCGTCGATGCTCGCGTCCTCGCCAAGCTCGGCGACTCGGTCACGACCGATCACATCAGCCCGGCGGGCTCGATCAAGGTCGACAGCCCGGCGGGTCACTACCTCGCGGAGCACGGCGTCGACCGCAAGGACTTCAACTCCTACGGATCGCGTCGTGGCAACCACGAGGTGATGATCCGCGGCACCTTCGCCAACATCCGTCTGAAGAACCAGCTGCTCGACGGCGTCGAGGGCGGGTACACGCGCGACTTCACGCAGCCCGACGCCCCGCAGTCGTTCATCTACGACGCGAGCGCCCGCTACCAGGATGCCGGCACGCCGCTCGTCATCCTGGGCGGCAAGGAGTACGGCTCGGGTTCGTCGCGCGACTGGGCGGCGAAGGGCACGAGCCTCCTGGGCGTCAAGGCCGTCATCACCGAGAGCTTCGAGCGCATCCACCGCTCGAACCTGATCGGCATGGGTGTCGTCCCCCTGCAGTTCCCGGCGGGTGAGAGCTGGGAGTCCCTCGGGCTCGACGGCACGGAGTCGATCAGCATCTCGGGGCTCACCGAGCTCAACGAGGGCACGACGCCCAAGACCGTCCACGTGGTCGCGACGCCGAGCGACCACTCGCCCGAGGGCAAGTCGGTCGTCGAGTTCGACGCCGTCGTCCGGATCGACACCCCCGGCGAGGCGGACTACTACCGCAACGGCGGCATCCTGCAGTACGTGCTGCGCAGTCTGGTCTGATCCCTCGCCCCGCGAGACCCCCGGGCCGCCGCCGATCCGCGGCGGCCCGGGGGTCTTTCCACGCTCCGCACACCCCTCGTGCCTAGACTGGACCGATGCCCTCCGGGGCGTGGAAGGGAAGCCGGTATGAGCCTGCTCGAAACGATCAGAGGACCTCGCGACCTCGACCGCTTGACCGACGACGAGATGATCGAGCTCGCGGGCGAGATCCGCAGATTCCTCGTCGCAGAGGTCTCCAAGACCGGCGGTCATCTCGGCCCCAACCTCGGGGTCGTCGAGCTCACGTTGGCTCTGCACCGGGTCTTCCACTCGCCGCATGACGCCATCGTCTTCGACACCGGCCACCAGTCGTACGTGCACAAGCTCCTCACCGGGCGCCAGGACTTCAGCATGCTGCGCCTCCGGGGCGGTCTCGCGGGCTATCCGCAGCGCTCCGAGTCCGAGCACGACATCGTCGAGAGCTCGCACGCCTCCAGCTCGCTCTCGTGGGCGGACGGCATCTCGCGCGCCTTCCAGCTCACCGGGCAGTCCGATCGTCACGTCGTCGCCGTCGTCGGCGACGGCGCTCTGACCGGAGGCATGACGTGGGAGGCCCTCAACAACATCTCCGACGACAACGACCGCCGTCTGATCATCGTCGTGAACGACAACGGCCGGTCGTACGCGCCCACCATCGGCGGCATGGCGCGGTTCCTCAACACGGTGCGGACGAGGAGCACGTATCGCGACATGCATCGGGGCAGCCGTGCCGTCTTCGATCACCTCGGGCACCCCGGTCGCGCGTTCTACCGCGGGGTGAGGGGCGGGCTGCACGGATTCCTCAGCCGGTTCACCAACAACGAGGCGCTGTACTCGAACCTCGACATCAAGTACGTCGGCCCGGTCGACGGACACGACCAGTCGGCGATGGAGGAGGCCCTCCAGCAGGCCAAGAACTACGGCACCCCGGTGATCGTGCATGCCATCACCGAGAAGGGCCGGGGCTACGATCCCGCGCGGGCCGACGTGGCCGACCAGTTCCACGCGGTGGGGCAGATCGACCCCGAGACGGGTGAGCCGCTCGCTTCGACGGGCGCCCCGTCGTGGACGTCCGTCTTCGCCGAGGAGATCGTCTCGATCGCCGAGCGGGACGAGACGGTGGTGGGCATCACGGCGGCCATGCTCCGACCGGTGGGTCTGCATCTCCTCGCCGAGCGGTTCCCCGGCCGGGTGCTCGACGTCGGCATCGCCGAGCAGCACGCGGTCACCAGCGCCGCCGGGCTCGCGTTCGGCGGGCTGCACCCGGTGGTCGCGCTCTACGCGACCTTCGTCAACCGGGCGTTCGACCAGATCCTCATGGACGTCGGGCTGCACCAGGCCGGCGTCACGTTCGTCCTCGATCGGGCGGGTGTCACGGGCCCCGATGGGCCGAGCCACCACGGCATGTGGGATCTCGCGCTGCTGCAGATCGTGCCGCACATCCGTCTGGCGGCCCCGAGAGATGCGACGCGCCTCCGCGAAGAGCTCCGCGAGGCCGTGGCCGTCACCGACGCGCCCACCGTGGTCCGTTTCTCCAAGGGCAGCGTCGGCACCGAGCACGACGCGATCGAACGACTCCACGACGGTGTCGACGTGCTGCATCGCGGTGATCGGGCCGACGTCCTGCTCGTCTGCGTCGGCCCGATGGCCTCCGTCGGTCTCGACGTCGCCGCGCGCCTCGCCGATCAGGGAATCGGCGCCACGGTCGTCGACCCGCGGTGGGTCGTCCCCGTGGCGCGTTCGGTGATCGATCTCGCGGCGGAGCATCGACTCGTCGTGACCATCGAGGACGGCGTGCGCGTCGGCGGCATCGGGACGCGCATCCGACAGGATCTCCGTCAGGCAGGCGTCGACACTGCGGTCACCGAGCTGGGTCTCCCCGACGAGTTCCTGGCGCACGGTTCACGAGCCGAGATCCTCGAGGAGGTGGGGCTCACCCCGCAGGCCATCGCCCGCGACGTGGTGGCTCAGGTCCTCGGGAGCAAGATCCCCGTGGCCCGACCGCTGACGGACGGTGCGCAGGCCGACGCCACCGGTTCCGGTCGCCTCCGCGACCAGTAAGCGACACGCGGGCGTCCCCGCCTCGACCGACGACGGCCCCGCTGCTCGAGAGCAGCGGGGCCGTCGTCGTCGACGCGGAGGCTCAGCCGGCCACGCCGCGGATCACGGGTGAGTGGAACGTCGTGCCCCGGACGCGCTCGGTGGCGCCGACCCGGTCGAGGTACGGCGTGAGCCCGCCCATCTGGAACGGGTAGCCCGCCCCGAGGATCAGACACAGATCGATGTCCTCGGCTGCGGAGACCACGCCGTCGTCGAGCATGCGCCCGACCTCGTCGGCCAGGCCGTCCTCGATGCGGATCCGGAGCTCGTCGGCGGACAGCGCTGTGCCCTTCCCCGCTGTCAGCGCGACGGCCTTCTTGTCGAACCCCTGGCGTCGGCCCTTGGAATCGCGGTCGAGGATCCGCCCGTGGTCCGCCAGCCGGTGGAGGGCCTCGCTGGCGTGGAACCTGTCCGGGAACGCGGCGTGATGGGTGTCGAGCACGTGCGCGCCGACGGTCAGCCCGACGAGCTCGAGCAGCTCGAACGGGGTCATCGGGAGCCCGAAGGGATCCATCGACCGGTCGACGACCTCGAAGGGGGTGCCCGTCTCGACCGCGTGCATGGCCTCGCCGAGGACCTTCGCGAGTATGCGGTTCACGACGAACCCCGGGGTGTCCGCCGTGATGACAGCGTTCTTGCGGAGGGCCTTGGCCGTCACCATCGCGGTGCTGAGCGTCGCCTCGTCGGTCTTCGGGGTCTTGACGACCTCGATGAGCGGCATGACGGCGACCGGGTTGAAGAAGTGGAAGCCGACCAGACGCTCGGGGTGCTGCAGCTCGGCGCCGATGGCCTCGACGCTCAACGACGACGTGTTCGTCGCGAGGATCGTCGTGTCGGAGACGATCGCCTCGACGTCGGCGAAGACCTTCTGCTTGACGGAGAGCTCTTCGAAGACGGCCTCGATGACCCAGTCGCAGTCGGCGAAGTCGCGGAGGTCGGTGGTGCCGGTGACCAGCGCCTCCAACCGGTTCGACTCATCGCTCGTGATCCGGCCCTTCGTCGCCAACTCGGCGATGTCGGCTCGGATCCGTGCTACACCGGCGTCGACGCGCCCCTGGTCGAGGTCGGTGATGACGACGGGCACGCGCAGACGTCGGACGAAGAGGAGGGCGAACTGGCTGGCCATGAGCCCCGCACCCACGACCCCGACCTTCCCGATCGCGCGGGCGACCTCGGGGGAGGGGGCCCCGGCGGGCTTCTTCGCGCGCTTCTGGACGAGGTCGAACGCGTACATGCTCGCCTGGAACTGATCGCCCGAGACGAGATCGGCCAGCGCCTCGTCCTCCGCCGCGAAGCCGGTCGCCCGGTCGGTGTTCTTGGCGGCCTTGAGCAGGTCGAGGGCCGCGTAGGGCGAGGCCGCCACGGTGCCGATCTTCGACTGCAGCGACTTGCGGGCGATCGAGATGGCGGCATCCCATTTGACGGCCCTCTCGAGCCGCCCGGGGGCGTTCGGACGCTTGACCGCGATGCGCCCGGTCACCACGCCGTCGGCCCAGCGGATGCTGTCTTCGAGGAACGACGCGGGTCCGAACATCTCGTCGACGATGCCGAGCTCGAGAGCCTGCGCGGGCTTGAGGGTGCGGTTGTTCTTGAGGGGGTTCTCGACGATCACGCGCAGGGCGTTCTCGATCCCGATGAGGTTGGGCAGGAGCCACGCGCCGCCCCAGCCGGGGATGAGCCCCAGGAACACCTCGGGCAGCGCGATCGCCGCCGCCGACGAGTCGACGGTGCGGTAGTCGGCATGCAGCGCGATCTCCACCCCGCCGCCGAGCGCCAGTCCGTTCACGAACACGAACGTGGGCACGCCAGCGTCGTGCAGCTTGCCGAGCACCGCGTGGCCCTGCCGGGCCAGCTCGAGCCCGACCTCGCGGCTCGGGATCTGCCCGACCTTGCTGAGGTCCGCCCCCGCGGCGAGGAAGTACGGCTTGCCGGTCACGGCGATGGCGGCGATCTCACCCCGGGAGGCGCGGGCCCGGAGGGCGTCGAGGGTCGCGCCGTACTCGGCCAGCGTCGCCGGTCCGAGGGTGCTCGGTCGGGTGTGGTCGCGGCCGTTGTCGAGGGTGACGAGGGCCAGCACGCCACCGGACGGCATCGGCACGTCGCGGACGTGCGAGTGCGTCACGACCTCGTCGGCGGACAGGGCTGTCAGGGTCTCGAGGGCCGTCGTCATGCGCGGGCCGCCTTTCGCGAGTAGTGCGGGTTCTCCCAGATGACGCTGCCGCCCTGACCGAGACCCACGCACATGGCCGTCAGGCCGTAGCGGACGTCGGGTCGCTGCTCGAACTGGCGCGCGAGCTGGATCATCAGGCGGACCCCGCTGGAGGCCAACGGGTGCCCCACCGCGATCGCACCGCCCCACGGGTTGACCCGCGGGTCGTCGTCGTCGATGCCGAAGTGGTCGAGGAGCGACAGCACCTGCACCGCGAAGGCCTCGTTCAGTTCGAAGAGCCCGATGTCGTCGATCGACAGGCCCGCCTTGCGGAGGGCCTTCTCGGTGGAGGGGACGGGTCCGATGCCCATGATCTCGGGTTCGACGCCGGCGTAGGCGAAGCTCACGAGTCGCATCTTGGGGGTGAGGTCGAGCTCGTCGGCCGCCTGCTGCGAGGCGAGGAGGCTGACGGTCGCTCCGTCGTTCAGCCCGGAGGAGTTGCCGGCGGTGACGCGGCCGTGCGGCCGGAACGGCGTGCGGAGCGCGGCGAGACCCTCGAGGGTCGTCTCGGGGCGAGGCGCCTCGTCACGGGTGGCGAGACCCCAGCCCTCGTCGGTGGCCACGGCCACGGGCACGAGGTCGGGTTGGATGTGGCCGGCGTCGTAGGCCGCGGCCAGCTTCTGCTGAGACCGCATGGCGTAGCGGTCCGACCGCTCCTTCGTCAGCTGCGGGAACCGATCGTGGATCCGCTCAGCCGTGTTTCCCATGTTGAGGGCCTCGCCGCTGACGATCCTCTCGGCGACGAACCGCGGGTTCGGGTCGGCGTTGAAGCCCATCGGGTGGCGGCCCATGTGCTCGACGCCCCCGGCGATGGCGACGTCGTAGGCGCCGAACGCGATGCCCCCGGCGAGAGTCGTGACGCTCGTCATGGCCCCGGCGCACATCCGGTCGATCGCGAAACCGGGGACGGACTTCGGCAGACCGGCCAGGAGCGCGGTCGTCCGCCCGAGGGTCAGACCCTGATCGCCCTGCTGGGTCGTCGCCGCGATGGCGACGTCGTCGACGCGGTCGAGCGGCAGGGACGGGTTGCGTTCGAGCAGACCCCTCATCGCCTTGACGACGAGATCGTCCGCCCGGGTCTTCCAGTACATGCCTTTGTCGCCGGCCCGCCCGAACGGGGTGCGTACCCCGTCGACGAAGACGACATCTGTTCTCTCGGCCACATTGCCTCCAGTGCTCGGATCTGGTCCGATCCTAGGGACGACGCCTGCCGGGCGGAGAATCCTTCGCGGATGTCTACGAAGTCGCGCCGTCGCCGTCCTCGGGCTCTTGGTGGGCGTCGACAAAGGCCTCGGCGAGCGGTTCGGCCACGGCGTCGATCTGCCAGCGTCGGGCGCCGAGCGCCTCGAGCGCCGCCGCGACGGCGTCGGTCTCGAACGGGATGGGCGGCTCCCAGGCGAGACGCCGCAGGTGCTCGGGGGTCAGCAGGTTCTCGACGGGCATGTCGAACGTCTCGGCGATCTCGGCGATGCGCGGGCGCGCGAACCGGTAGCGGGCGTCGGCCATCGGGTTCTTGTCGGCCCAGCTGCGGGGCGGCGGCAGCGTCTCCGCCGCGGGACCGCGGGTCGACGGGAGGTCGGTCGTCGCGAGGCCGCGCTCGATGGCGCCCCACCAGCGGTCGAGCTCGCTCCGGCTCGCGCGTCCGACGAACTCCCGCAGACCCGCCAGGGCGCGCTTGTCGGCGGGCATCGCCTTGGTCGCCGCCACCAGCGACGAGTCGGGCACGAGTCGACCGGGTGCGGTGTCGATCTGCCGCGCGTACTCGTCGCGGGCCAGCCACAGCTCCCGGGCGACGGCCAGACCGCGCGTGCCCCGCACGGTGTGCAGTCCGGTGAGACGACGCCAGGGGTCGACCTTCGGCGGCTTCGCCTCGCGCGCGACCGTGGCGGCGAACTCCTCACGCGCGATCTCGAGCTTGCCGGCGTCGACGAGCCGCGCCTCCATGGCGTCCCGCAGGTCGACGAGCAGCTCGACGTCGAGGGCGGCGTAGACGAGCCAGCTCTGCGGAAGCGGACGCGTCGACCAGTCGGCGGCGGAGTGCTCCTTCGCCAGGTGGATGCCCAGCAGCTGCTCGACCACGGCACCGAGCCCCACCTTGGGCAGCCCCGCGATCCGGGCCCCGAGCTCGGTGTCGAAGACGGTCGCGGGGTCGAGCCCCACCTCGCGGAGGCACGCGAGGTCCTGGCTGGCGGCGTGCAGCACCCACTCCTCGTGGCCGATGACCTCCTGCAGCTCGGCGAACGAGCCGATCGCGGGCGGGTCGAAGAGGAAGACCCCGGCGCCGCGACGGAACACCTGGATGAGATAGGCCCGCTGCGAGTACCGGAAGCCGGAGGCGCGCTCGGCGTCGATCGACACCGGCCCCGTGCCGGAGCGGATCGCCTCGACCGCTGCGAGGTACCCCGGCCGGTCGGCGATGACGTCGACCCTGCCGTGGAGGTCGTCGGCGGTCGTCAGGACGCTCGGCGACACGGAGACCACGGGCTGATCGCCCCCGGACGGGTCGCCTGCGCTGCCGACGACGCCGGAGTCGACGCTGCGGGATTCGGATGCGGCGGGGTTCATGGTCGTGTCCTTCTGGTTCAGTCCCGACCGACACGCCGCGACGCGAGGAGGGTGACGCCCTCGACGGTCGGCGGGAGGCCCGCGAGCGTGCAGATCAGTTCGCCCCAGGCCTCGATGTGGGGGCCGAGGTCGGTGCTGGTGGGGCTCCACGAGGCGCGCAGCTCGAGCAGGGCGCCGTCGCCGTGACGGGCCAGCTCGCCGTAGCCGGTCGAGAGCAGCTTCGTGGCAGTGCCCGAGGCCGAATCGTAGGCGGCGCCGCGGGCGTCGAGCGAGTCGACCAGCCACGACCAGGCGACGTCGGCGACGAAGGGGTCGAGGGCGAGGTCGGTCTCGAGGGGAGCCTGGGCGAAGCAGACGACCCGGAAGGGCCCGCCCCAGGCCTCCGGTTCGGACGCGTCGTGGAGGAGGGTGAAGCGTCCGGTGCCGAGGTCGGAGTCGGCCCGGCCGTTCGCCCCGACCACGTCGCCGGCGAGAGCCAGCGAGTTCGGAGCGATGCCGCCGGGTGCGGGGATCTCGGTCACGGCGAGGTCGTCGCGGGTGGCTGCTCGACGCACCGCGTCGACGGCGTCGAGGAACGCGGGCGCAGGCGACGGCGTCGAGGGATTGTCGGACACGTGTGCAGACTAGGCTCCGAGCAGACCGTCAGGCAGACGGCACGCCGCGTCGGGCTGCACGACGGGCGTCGGCCGTCCGCGCCGGTCGCCCCGTGCCCGCGTCGAGTGTCCGGAGTCCGTCGTGACCAGCAGAGCGTCCCGTCCACCCGCCGGGGGATCGAGGGCCGCCCTGGCCGTCACCGCGATCGTGGTCGGTTCGTCCGTCACGCTCTCTCTCGTCGCCATCGGCGGGGGCGTCGTGGCCGTGATGCGCAAGATCGTCACGCCCGAGCGCCGGCGCCGCGACGACCTGCGCATCGTCGGTCACGATGCCGCCTCGTCGACCGTGAGCCTGACCTCGACGGCCGACACGCGCCTCCCGGGCCGCTACAGCCTCTGGTTCGACGGCGGTCGTGGTCATGCGCGTCTGGGCGAGGTGCTGAGCGACGACGGGCGGGTCGTCGTCCGGCGGGTCGAGCAGGCGACCGCCGGCTCGCTCGACGGGGCCCGTTCGGGGCGCATCGGCGGCTGGCTGTGGTCGGACCCCGGCGAGGCCGGTCTCGAAGCCGAGGAGGTGCGGGTCGACACCGAGGTCGGCCCGGCCCCCGCCTGGCTGGTGCCGGCCGAGGGCGGGGAACCGGGCCCCTGGATGATCGGCGTGCACGGTCGCGGCGTCACCCGCGCCGAGACGATCCGGTCGGTGCCCGTGTTCCGCCGGCACGGCTACACGTCGTTGCTCGTCTCGTACCGGAACGACGGCGACGCGCCCCGATCGCTTGATGGCCGCTACGCCCTGGGCGACGACGAGTGGGCGGACGTCGAGTCGGCGATGGCCTACGCCCTGCTGCACGGGGCGACGTCGCTGGTGCTGATGGGCTGGTCGATGGGCGGGGCGCTCGTGCTGCAGGCGGCCACGCGGTCGACGCTGGCCGGTCGGGTGTCGGGCGTCGTGCTCGAGTCACCGGTCGTCGACTGGCGCACCACCCTCCGATTCCAAGGGGCGGCCATGCACGTGCCGCGGGTCGTCCAGGATCTCGTGCTGCGCCTCCTGATGTCTCCCGCGCTCTCGCGTCTGAGCGGGCGGCGCGGCCCGATCGATCTCGATCGACTCGACCTGGTGGCCGGCGCCGACGCCCTCGACGTGCCCGTCCTGCTGCTGCACAGCGACGACGACGGGTTCGTCCCGTCGACGGCGTCGCACGCCCTCGCGGATGCACGACCCGATCTCGTGCGTCTCGAGGTGTTCCGCACCGCTCGCCACACGAAGCTCTACAACTTCGACCCGCAGCGCTTCGAGGGGGTCATCGACGGGTGGCTGGGCCGTCTTCCACGAGCCAGCGGGCGTACAGCGCGCTCTGCTCGTCCATCAGCAGCTGACTGAGCGTCAGACGCGACGGGTCGAAGCGCTCGCGTCCGAAGACCGGCAGACCGCTGCCGATCACGATCGGCGAGGTGGAGAGGCAGAGCTCGTCGACCAGTCCGTCGTGCAGGAACTGCCCCGCGAGCGACGGCCCGCCCTCGCAGACGAGCGACAGCAGGCCGTGGGCGTGCAGCCGGTCGAGCACCGCGGCGGGCTCGAGGCGGCGGGACTCGTCGGCGCAGGTCAGGACGGTCGCGGCGCGGGCGACCTCGCCGCCGAGCGTGCGCCGGACCTCCGCCACCGCGGCCTCGGGGCAGACGACGACGACACGCTCGGCGGCCTCAGGGTCCATCCGGTGCCCGGAGAGGTCGCCCGAAGACGTCACGACGACGAGCCGGGAGGTCTTGGGCACCCGGTAGCCTTCGGCACGGACGCTGGCCGCCCCGACGACGACCCCGTCGGCGACCGCTCGGATCGCCGCGAGGATGGTGCGGTCCGTCGGATTGCTGAGCGTCTCGGAGGTGCCGTCCGACCCGGCGGCGTCGCCGCTGACCGCGGTGATGAGGTTGAGGCGGGTCCAGGTCGCGGCCGGAGGCGCGTACAGGTCGCGCAGGCGACCGGGCGTCGCCTCGTGCTCGATGTCGAGCTCGAGACCGGTCTCGAGGGGACGCCCGGTCGTGTGCAGCACGCGCAGGGTCACGCGGTGGCGATCCTGTCGCGGATCTGACGCTTGGCGCGCGCGAGGAGGGCGGTCATGCCCCGGATGCGCAGCGGGCTGACGGCCTCGGTCAGGCCGATCGTCTGCGGGTAGTCGTCGGGCACGGCGTCGAGCACCTCGTCGACGGTCAGGCCGTCGAGACCCTGAGCGAGGATCGAGGCGAAGCCGCGGGTCGTCGGGGCCTCCCGCGGGGCGGTGGCGTGCAGGTGGACGCGACCGTCGACGACCTCGACGAAGAGGTAGACGGGGCTCTGGCACTCCACCACCCGTTCGAGCAGGTCGGGGTGGTCGGCGAAGCGGGCCGGCAGGTCGGGCAGTTCGTTCGAGAACTCGAGCAGCAGCTGCAGGCGGTCGCGCACCTCCAGCGCCGTGAACTCCTCGCGGATCTCGACGAGCGCGGCGGGCAGCGTCGTCCCGGTCACCGGGCGGGGACCTCTCCGGGTTCGCTGCCCTGCACGATGGGCACACGGACGGCGCTGCCCCATTCGGTCCACGAGCCGTCGTAGTTGCGGACGTTCTCGAAGCCCATCAGGTGGTGCAGCACGAACCAGGTGTGGCTCGACCGCTCGCCGATGCGGCAGTAGGCGACGACCTCGTCGCCGGTCTCGAGGCCGGCGCCGTCGCGGTAGATGGCGTCGAGCTCGGCGACGGGACGGAACCGCCCGTCCTCCGCCGCGGCCTTGCCCCAGGGGACGTTCGCGGCCGAGGGGATGTGCCCGGCGCGGAGGGCTCCCTCGTCGGGGTAGGCGGGGGCGGTGGTCCGCTCGCCCGAGTACTCCTCGGGGGAACGGACGTCGATCAGGGGCTTGCCGAGGTGCTCGAGCACGTCGTCCTTGTAGGCGCGGATGACCGTGTCGTCGCGCTCCACGACCGGGTAGTCGCTCGTCTCGGGCTCGGGGGAGTCCGTCGTGTACTCGCGTCCCTCGGCCTCCCAGGCGGCGCGGCCGCCGTCGAGCAGCCGCACGTCGTCGTGACCGAACAGCGAGAACACCCAGAGCGCGTAGGCGGCCCACCAGTTGTTCTTGTCGCCGTAGACGACGATCGTCGTGTCGCGTCCGATGCCCTTCGACGACATCAGCCGGGCGAATCCCTCGCCGTCGATGTAGTCGCGGCGGACGGGGTCGTTGAGGTCGAGGTGCCAGTCGATCTTGACGGCGCCCGGGATGTGGCCCGTCTCGTAGAGCAGGACGTCCTCGTCGGACTCGACGACGACGAGACCGGGGGAGCCGAGGTGCTGCGCCAGCCAGTCGGTGCTCACCAGGCGTTCGGGGTGCGCGTAGTCGCTGAAACGGGCGGACGTGTCGTGCTCGACGACCATGGACTTACCTCCGGGTGTGTGTCTCCGCCTGCTGCGGAGCGCCGCGTGAGCGGCTGATGTTCGGGTTGCCGGTGAGCACTAAACTCAGGGGCAGTACGACCCCGTCGAGGCTACGCACCGCGCTTTGGCCTCGCACAGGGACTCCAGAGACTCTTCCACACATCGCTCGGCGGACGCCGGGCGCCACCGCGCTCCGTGCCCGATCGACCGTGAGGCCGCCCCGATGTCACCCGATCCCACCGCCAGCGTCGTCTCGCTGGTCGACCGCACCCCCTCGATCACGGGTGCCGAGATCGTCACCGCGCTCGTGCCTCCTCGGCAGTTCGTCGACGCGTCGCTCGAGAACTACCGCCCCGACGACGCGTTCCCCTCGCAGCACGAGGCCGTCGAGGCCGTGCGCTCGTTCGACGCGGCACCCGCGGGCGGCGCCCGACGAGGCCTGTTCAGGAGGCGCGCCGAGGCTCCGGCCGTGCTGCCCGGCCTCTATCTCGACGGCGGGTTCGGCGTCGGCAAGACGCATCTGCTCGCCGCGCTCTTCAACCGCAGCGGCGGACGCCGCTACTTCGGCACGTTCATCGAGTACACGGCGCTGGTCGGGGCGGTCGGCTACGCCGGTGCGGCTGCCCAGCTGAAGGGCGCGTCGCTCGTCTGCATCGACGAGTTCGAGCTCGACGACCCGGGCGACACGATGATGATGACGCGTCTGCTCGGCGATCTCGCCGACGACGGCACCCGGATCGCCGCGACCTCGAACACGCCGCCGAACGCCCTGGGCGAGGGGCGCTTCGCCGCCGCGGACTTCCTGCGCGAGATCCAGGGGCTCGCCGACCGGTTCCGCACGCTGCGGATCGACGGCGACGACTACCGGCGCCGCGAGGTCGAGGCGTCCGCCTCCGTGACCGACGACGTCGACGCCGCGCTCGCCACCGTGACCGGGCCGGTCTCCGTCGACGACTTCGGCGCGGTCGTGGCCCACCTGTCGACGGTCCACCCGAGCCGGTACGTCAAGCTCGTCGCCGGGCTCGAGGCCGTCGGGCTCCGCGACGTCTCGCCGCTCACGAGTCAGACCGACGCTCTGCGCTTCGTCGCCTTCGTCGACCGGCTGTACGACGGTCAGGTGCGCGTGGTCGCCTCCGGCACCCCCCTCGACTCGGTCTTCGGCGAGGAGATGCTGGCCGGCGGGTACCGCAAGAAGTACCTGCGGGCCGTCTCGCGGCTGGTGGCGCTGACGTCCCTCTGACGTCGGCCCGATCGCCTCCACAGCCCCTGAGCGGTCGTTTCGGGCCGGTGTGAAACACGTTGTTTACACGCGCCCGAATCGCGTTACATTCCCGAAACATCGGTGCACACGCAACGAAACCTCACCCCACGACACTGAGAGCCGCACCCCGGTCCCGCCCCCGCAGCCCGTGAACCCTCACGGTCGGGCGGCCGACCGTTGCCCCTGGCTCCCGAATCGAGAGGTGACTCACAGATGGATCAAGGCAATACCGCCTTCATGCTGATCACAGCAGCACTAGTGCTGCTCATGACCCCCGGCCTGGCGTTCTTCTACGGCGGCCTGGTCAAGGCCAAGAGCGTCATCAGCATGATGATGCTGAGCTTCGGGGCCATGGGCCTCATCGCCGTCCTCTGGGTCCTGTTCGGCTACTCGATCGCCTTCTCGAACGGACCCGAGGGGCCCGCCGGCACCGACACCTACATCGGCTGGGACGGCGTCTTCGGCTTCGACCCCTCGATGTTCAGCCTGAACTCGCTGTTCGTCGACAGCCTGGACCCGGCCGGCGCCTACCCGACCATCGCGTTCGCGGCGTTCCAGGCGACCTTCGCGATCATCACGGTCGCCCTCATCTCGGGTGCCATCGCCGACCGCGCCAAGTTCGGCGCCTGGATGATCTTCGCCGGGGTCTGGGTCACCATCGTCTACTTCCCGGTCGCCAGCTGGGTCTTCAACTTCACGCTCGGTGAGGACGGCTCGGTGGTCGACGGCGGCTGGATCGCCAGCATGGGCGTGATCGACTTCGCGGGCGGCACGGCGGTCCACATCAACGCGGGAGCCGCGGCCCTCGCCCTGGCCCTCGTGCTCGGCAAGCGGGTCGGATTCGCCAAGGGCGCCGACAAGCCGCACAACCCGCCCTTCGTGCTGCTGGGCGCCGGTCTGCTCTGGTTCGGCTGGTTCGGCTTCAACGCGGGCTCCGAGCTCGCGGCCGACGGCGTTGCCGCCCTCGCCTTCCTGAACACGATCGCCGCGCCGGCGGCAGCCATCCTCGGCTGGCTCGTCGTCGAGAAGATCAAGGACGGCAAGGCGACCTCCATCGGCGCCGCCTCGGGTGCCGTAGCCGGTCTCGTCGCGATCACCCCCGCCTGCGCCGCGCTCACGCCGTTCTGGGCCATGGTGCTCGGCGTCGTCGCCGGTGCGGTCTGCGCCCTCGCGATCGACCTCAAGTTCAAGCTCGGCTTCGACGACTCGCTCGACGTCGTCGGCATCCACCTCGTCGGCGGTCTGATCGGAACCCTCTACCTCGGCTTCTTCGCCAACGGCAGCGGTCTGATCTTCTCGGGTTCGCTCGACCAGCTGGGCATCCAGGCCGTCTCGGCCCTGGCCGTCATGGTCTACTCGTTCGTTCTCGCCTACCTGATCGGCTTCGTCATCGAGAAGACCATCGGGTTCCGCGTCAAGAACGAGGACGAGGTGGCCGGCATCGACCTCGCCATCCACGGCGAAGAGGGCTACGTCCTCGAGAACTCGCGCCAGTAGGCGCACCCCACCAGCACCACACGCACCACGAGGACGGCCCCGGTCAGACGACCGGGGCCGTTCCGCGTCCCCCAGCTCGCTCGTCTGTGCGGACACGCCCGTGCACCGCACTCGAGCCGGGTCGAAGCGACCGGAACGAGAACAGGGCCCCGCATCTGCGGGGCCCTGCACTCGTCTGCCTGGTGGGCGATACCGGACTCGAACCGATGACCTCTTCCGTGTGAAGGAAGCGCGCTACCAACTGCGCCAATCGCCCCTGCGGGACTCGTCGATGCTAGTGCATACGGGTGCCGGAGCGCCATTCGACACGGCCCCGAAGGAGGCGCGGTGCGGCCGGATGGGCCCCAGCAAGACACGAGGGTGACTCGATTTGGTATCTGGTCCGGGGTGTGGGTATTGTTCTTTTGCACGCAGAAATGCAAAGCGAAATGCGGATGTGGCGCAGTGGTAGCGCATCACCTTGCCAAGGTGAGGGTCGCGAGTTCGAATCTCGTCATCCGCTCGAGTGTCAAGCTCACCAGAGGGTGGTCCACCGACTGGTGGCCTCCTTCTGGGGGGCTGCTCGTATGGTGGAGTGGCCGAGAGGCGAGGCACCGGCCTGCAAAGCCGTTCACGCGGGTTCAAATCCCGTCTCCACCTCCAATCGATGCAGACCCAGGTCTACACTCGATGCAGTAATCCGCAACAGATGTGAACACAGTTTTGAGCGATTGGCGCAGCGGTAGCGCGCTTCCCTGACACGGAAGAGGTCGCTGGTTCGATCCCAGTATCGCTCACACACCGAAAGCCCCGGCATCCGCCGGGGCTTTCGTCATGTCCGGGTGTGGTCGGCCCGTCGGGCTGTCCGCGCGGCGGCCCATCGGGCTGTCCCTGCGCAGGCCGCCCATGCGGGCGTGTCCGGTCGAAGCGGGCGGCTCGCGACGACCGTCTCGGCCGCACTCGCCCGGACTCGGCGCCGATCTCCCCACGCCTCGCCGTCACGCACTACCCGACCAGGCGCTCCGCCACCGCGTCGAGCAGGGCGTCGGCGACCTCCCGCTTCGACCCGCGGGCCTCGGCGACCTCCGCACCCTCACGGTCGATGACGATCACCGAGGTGTCGTCGGCGCCGAAGCCGGTCGTCCATCCCACCGAGTTCAGCACGAGCAGGTCGGCGCCCTTCCGCAGCTGCTTCGTCCGACCCAGCGCCACGAGCTCGTCGCGGTCCTCCGTCGTCTCGGCGGCGAACCCCACCACGACCTGACCGTCGCGGCGAGCGGCGACGAGACCCGCGAGCACGTCGGGGTTCCGGACGAGTCGCACGGTCATCTCGTCGCCGGTGTCGTCCTTCTTGATCTTGCCGGGGGCGACCTCGGCCGGCCGGTAGTCGGCCACCGCGGCGGTCATCACGACGACGTCGTGCGCGGCCGCCTCGGCGCCCATGGCGGTCTCCAGCTCGAGCGCGGACGAGACCGGGACGACGCGGATCGTCGGTGCTGCGGCCAGCGACTGCAGCACGGCCCCGTCCAACTCGGCAGCGACGACGGTCACGTCGGCGCCTCGTCGAGCCGCGGCGAGGGCGATGGCCGCACCCTGCTTGCCTGTCGAGCGGTTTCCGATGAACCGCACCGGGTCGAGGGGTTCGCGGGTGCCGCCTGCCGACACGACCAGGCGGACGCCGGCGAGGTCGGCGACCCGCGCCTCCTCGGCTCCCGACGGATCAGCCGAGGAGGCGCGGGTCGCCACCGCGAGGGCCGCCGCGACGATCTCGTCCGGCTCGCTCAGTCGACCCGGCCCCGAATCGCCGCCGGTGAGCGGTCCGTCGGCGGGTCCGACCACCGTCACCCCGCGTGCGCGCAGCAGCTCGATGTTGGCGACGGTCGCCGCGTTGCGCCACATCTCGGTGTGCATCGCGGGGGCGACGACGAGCGGCGCGGTGCTGGCGAGGATCGTCGTGCCGAGCAGGTCGTCCGAGAGACCGTGCGCGATCTTGGCGAGGGTGTGAGCCGTGGCGGGGGCGACGACGATCAGGTCGGCCTGCTGCCCGAGCGCGACGTGCCGCACCTGCGCCACGTCGTCGAAGACCGAGGTGCGCACGGGGTTGCGGCTGATCGCCTCGAGGGTCGGTGCGCCGACGAATCGCAGGGCCGCCTCGGTCGGCACGACGTGCACGTCGTGACCCTGCAGCACGAGCCCGCGGACGACGCCGACGGCCTTGTACGCCGCGATCCCGCCGGAGATGCCGACCACGACGTTCAGCCGCCGCGACGATCCGGTCGAGTCGGTCGCGACGGTCGAGTCGGTCGGGTCGGCGGGGGAGTGCGGGGAGGGGTCGTGCGTCACGGGAGTGCCCTGTCGATCGGTGCGGACGGTCGGCCGACCCGGGGCCCCGGTCGGTAGCGTTGCACTCCCACGATGCCGCATCTCGTGGCCGCCCGTCTGATCGCCGTGCGCGTCGCCGCACGGCGACCCCACGCGAGACACCCACCCGGAGGACCCTCATGTGCACCGTCGTCGTCTCGATCGCACCCGACTCCGACTGGCCCGTGGTGTTCTTCGGGCTGCGCGACGAATCCCCCGACCGCCCGTGGGACGAGCCCGGCGCCTGGTGGCCCGAGCTCGGCGACCGGGTCACGGGCGTGCACGACCGTGAGGCCGGGGGCGCCTGGCTGGCCGTCGCCACGCGGCCGAGCCGGGCGAGCGTCGTGCTGAACCGCCACGAGGAGCCGCCCGCGCCCGAGGGCGGCTGGGCCACGCGGGGTTCCCTCCCTCTGCGGGCCGCGGCCGACGGCGCCCTGCCCGTCGGACCGCAACGGACGCGGACCTTCAACCTGCTGACCGCGGACCGAGGAGGCGCGACCCACTCCATCTGGGACGGCTCGGCCACCCGGTCCATCCGTCTCGACCCCGGCGTCCACATGCTGACCCACGCCGCACCCGACGATCGGAGCGTGCCCCGCGTCGATCGCTGGCTGCCCCGGTTCCGCGACGTCGCGCCTCCTTCAGGGCCTCTCGCATCGGCCGCCGCTGCCGACGCCGGCGGCGAGGGCGACTGGGCTCCGTGGCTCGATCTGATCCGCGAGAGCAGCGCCCTCGCGGCGGACGACGACGACGCGCTCATCCGCTCCGACCTGGTCGACGGGAAGCTCTTCTCGTCCCTGTCGCTGAGTGCCGTCGCGGTCTCGGCGACGAGCGTCGCCCACCGGCACATCCGGCTCGACGGCGCCCCGTCGGTGACCGAGGCGCTGGCCCGCCGCTGACCCCCCCCGAGCTCACCACCGGGCCCACCACCGGTCCCGCCCGGAGAGTCCGATCGCAGCCGTCCCGAGGTCACGAAAGGACATCGGGAATCCCACCGCCGCCGTCGGCGTTAGGGTCGGGTGGCTCGTCCGACCCCGAGTCTCCGCAAAGGAACCCCGTGAAGATCACCGCCCCCCGCTCCGTCCGTCGCCTCTCCGTCGCCGGCGTCGTCGCCGCTGCAGCCCTCGCGCTGACGGCCTGCGCCCCCGCCTCGACCGACGGCGTCGTCACGCAGACCGGCGATGCGACCGCCGACACGAGCGCGGCGAAGAGCCTCGACGACATCCAGGAGTCCGGCGAGCTCGTCATCGGCACCGAGGGCACGTACCAGCCCTTCACCTACCACGAGGGCGGCTCCGGGGCGCTCACGGGCTACGACGTCGACGTCGCCACGGCCGTCGCCGAGAAGCTCGACCTGACTCCGACCTTCGAGGAGACCCAGTTCGACGCCCTGCTGGCCGGGCTCGACGCGGGGCGGTTCGACATCGTCGCCAACCAGATCTCGATCACCGACGAGCGTGAGGCCGGCTTCGACTTCTCGACGCCGTACACGGTGAGTCGCGGTGCGGTCATCACGGCCGCCGACAACACCGACATCACCTCGCTGGCCGACCTCGAGGGCAAGACCACCGCGCAGTCGCAGTCGAGCAACTTCTACACGACGGCCAAGGACGCCGGCGCCGACGTGCAGGTCGTCGAGGGCTGGGCCCAGTCGGTCGCCCTGCTCGAGCAGGGCCGCATCGACGCGACGGTGAACGACGAGCTGACGTTCCTCGACTACGTCAAGACGAACCCCGACAAGGCGGCCGCGATCAAGATCGCGGCGACGACCGACGACGTCTCGAACTCGGCGCTGGTCACCACCAAGGGCAGCGACGACCTCGTCGCGGCCATCGACGACGCCCTCGCCGAGCTGAAGGCCGACGGCACTCTCGCGGAGATCTCCGACCAGTACTTCGGCCAGGACGTCAGCGAGTAGTCGTGCAGTCCACCCTCGACCTCTTCGCGCGGTCGCTCTGGCCGATCGTGTCGGGAGCGCTCGTGGCGTCGATCCCGCTGGCGCTGATCTCGATGGCCCTGGGCCTCGTGATCGCCATCGTGATCGCGTTGATGCGACTGTCGGGGCGGATCTGGCTGGCCGGCGTCGCCCGGTTCTACACCTCGGTCATCCGCGGAACCCCGCTGCTGGTCCAGCTGTTCGTCGTCTTCTACGGTCTGCCGTCGCTCGGCATCCGACTCGACCCGTGGCCCAGCGCCATCATCGCGTTCTCGTTGAACGTGGGCGGGTACGCCGCAGAGGTCATCCGCGCGGCCATCCTCTCGGTGCCGAAGGGCCAGTGGGAGGCCGCGCACACGATCGGCATGTCGCGGGGGCTGGCGCTCCGGCGGATCATCCTGCCGCAGGCGGCCCGGGTGTCGGTGCCGCCGCTGTCGAACACGTTCATCAGCCTCGTCAAGGACACCTCGCTCGCGAGCGTCATCCTCGTCGTCGAGCTGTTCCGTCAGGCGCAGCAGATCGCTTCGGTCTCGAACGAGTTCCTCCTGATCTACCTCGAGGCAGCCCTGGTCTACTGGGTCATCTGCCTCATCCTGTCGTTCGGACAGGACGCCCTCGAGAAGAGATTGGACCGCCACGTTGCCCGCTGACGTCACCCCGCCTCCGGCATCGGGCGCCGATGCGACCGTCCTGACCGTCCGTGGTCTGCGCAAGAGCTTCGGCGAGAACGAGGTCCTCCGCGGCATCGACCTCGACGTCCGTCGTGGTCGGGTCGTCGCCATCATCGGGCCCTCCGGCTCGGGCAAGACGACCGTCCTGCGGTCGCTGAACAGCCTCGAGGTCCCCGACGCCGGCACGGTGACCCTCTCCGACGGCCGATCGATCGACTTCGGCGCCAAGGTCGGCAAGCGAGACCTCACGGCCCTCCGCGACCGCTCGTCGATGGTCTTCCAGCACTTCAACCTGTTCCCGCACCTGACCGTGCTGCAGAACGTCGTCGAGGGTCCGGTGCGCGTGCAGAAGCGCGACCAGGAGGAGGCGCGGGCCGAGGCCGGAACGCTCCTCGCCCGGGTGGGCCTCGCCGAGAAGGCCGACGCCTACCCCGCCGAGCTGTCCGGCGGGCAGCAGCAGCGCGTGGGCATCGTCCGCGCCCTGGCGCTCCGCCCCGAGCTGCTGCTCTTCGACGAGCCCACCTCGGCCCTCGACCCCGAGCTGGTCGGTGACGTCCTGACCGTCGTCAAGGAGCTGGCCGACGACGGCTGGACGATGATCGTCGTCACGCACGAGCTCGAGTTCGCCCGGCGCGTCGCCGACGAGCTCGTCTTCATGGACGCCGGCGTGGTCGTCGAGCGCGGACGCCCGGCCGACGTGCTGAGCCGCCCGCGCGAGGCCCGCACGCAGCAGTTCCTCCGGCGCGTGCTGAAGCCGCTCGACGACTGAGGCGACCGCCCGGTTACGACGACCCGCGCCTCCTCGGCCCTGTGACCGCAGGAGGCGCGGGTCGTTCCGGTCGAGCGGCCTCAGCCGAACAGACGGTGCGACGCGATGCGGGCGCCCTCCCCGAGGGCCGCGAGCTTCGCCACGGCGATCTGCGGGTGGATGCGTCCGCCGAGACCGCAGTCCGTCGAGGCGACGACCCGGTCGGGGCCGACCGTCGACGCGAACGCCTCGATGCGGTCGGCGACGAGCTCGGGATGCTCGACGACGTTGGTCGCGTGACTCACGACCCCGGGGGCGATCGTCTTGCCGGCGGGCAGCTCGACGTCGCGCCAGATCTTCCACTCGTGCTCGTGGCGCACGTTCGCGGCCTCGAACGAGTACGAGCCCGCGTCGATCTCGAGCATGAGGTCGACGATGTGCCGGAACTCGATGTCCGTGGTGTGCGGGCCGTGCCAGGAGCCCCAGCAGAGGTGGAATCGAACCAGCTCGGGCGGGATGCCGCGGAGGGCGTGATTCAGCGCCTCGACCCGGATGCGGGTGAACGCCCGGTAGTCGTCGATGCTCGGCTCGGGGTTGATCTGGTCCCAGTTCTCCGCGATCGAGGGGTCGTCGATCTGCACGACGAGGCCCGCGCCGGTGATGGCGAGGTACTCCTCCCGCAGCACCTCGGCCCAGGCCCAGATGTGCTCCTCCTCGGTGGCGTAGAAGTCGTTCGCGATGCGTGCTCCGCTGCCCGGCGACAGCGAGGTGATGAAGGCCGACGTGGCGTGGCCGGCCGCGACGCCGGTCGTGAGGTTGGCGATGTCGGAGGCGATGGCGCTCTGTCCGACGTAGGTCAGCGGCCCGGTCGTGCTGGGGAAGGGCGTCGCCCCCGAGCCCGTGCCGATGCCCGACGTCGGGTCGGTGTACGCGTCGTGGAACCTCTGCCAGTCGCGCCGGTCGGGGAACGACGTCAGGCGCACGTCGCCGGGGCCCGAGCGCACCGGCTGCTGGCTGAAGATGTCCGAGCCGGTCAGCGACAGCCCGCCGACCCGCTGGAACGAGTACGACCACCAGGCGCCGTAGTCGACGGCGCTCGTCATGGCCTTGCCGTACTCGCCGTCTCCGACGATCGTGATGCCGAGATCCTCCTGCCGGCGGACGAGGTCGGCGACGGCCGCGGTCAGCAGTTCGTCGAACTCGGGGGTCCGTTCGAGCGTGAAGCCGTCGGGCCCGAGGGCACGGGCGTCGTTGGCGGCGATGAGTTCGGGGGTGCGCGGCAGACTGCCGGCGTGACTGGTCTCGATGCGGTCAGGGCTCATGCCCTCATGCTGGCCGGGCTGCGGACCCGGCGCCACCCCCTCCGCGGCGCGCGTCACACGGCGTCATGCGCCGGAGTGGTGGGAACACGCGGGGCGGCCGGGCCGTTGGGTCGTCGTACCGTCGGCGACGATCAATAGGATCGACGGGAAAGGACACCGTGACCCAGATCTCCGCAAGGCCCAGCCCGTCCGACGTGACCGGCCCATCCGACTCGACCGGCGCTGCCGACGCGATCGGCGCTGTCGACGCGACCCGCGCCTCCTTCGCTTCGGGGCTCTCCGAGTCCGAGGTGCAGCGTCTCCGTGCCGACTTCCCGCTGCTCGACCAGACGGTGAACGACGAGCCGCTCGCCTACCTCGACTCGGGGGCCACGGCGCAGCGACCGTCGAGCGTGCTCGACGCGGAGCGGGTGTTCCTCGAGACGATCAACTCGGCCGTGCACCGCGGCGCGCACACCCTGGCCGGTCTCGCGACCGAGGCCTTCGAAGACGCCCGGGCCACCGTCGCCGGGTTCGTCGGCGCCTCCGTCGACGAGATCGTCTGGACGGCGAACGCGACCGACGCCCTGAACCTCGTCGCCTACGGCTTCGCGAACGCGACGCACGGTCGCGGGGGAGCACCGGCCCGCCGGTTCGCCCTCCGTCCCGGCGACGAGATCGTGCTCACCGAGGCCGAGCACCACGCGAACCTGGTGCCCTGGCAGGAGCTCGCGGCGACGACCGGCGCCGTGCTCCGGTTCGTCCCCGTCGACGACGACGGCGTCTGGTCGGCCGACGACCTGATCGCGCTGCTCGGCGACCGCACCCGGATCGTGGCGTTCGCGCACGTGTCGAACGTCACCGGGCAGATCGCCGAGGTCGAGCGCCTCGTCGAGGCCGCGCACGCCGTCGACGCCCTCGTCGTGCTCGACGCCTGTCAGTCGGCGCCGCACCGACCGCTCGACCTCCCGGCCCTGGGGGTCGACTTCGCCGCCTTCTCGGGGCACAAGATGCTCGGTCCGACCGGGATCGGCGTCCTCTACGGGCGGGCCGAGCTGCTCGACGCGCTGCCGCCGTTCAAGACGGGCGGATCGATGATCACCACCGTGACGCTCGAGGGCTCCGAGTACCTGCCCTCGCCGCAGCGCTTCGAGGCGGGCACCCAGCCGGTGTCGCAGGCCGTGGCGCTGGCCGAAGCCGTCCGTTACCTCGAGGCCGTCGGTCTCGATCGCATCCGCGTGCACGAAGAGACGCTCGCCGAGCGACTCGTCGCGGGTCTCGCCGCCGTCCCCGGCGTCCGCGTCGTCGGACCGCCCGCGGGCGTGGCCCGCTCCGGTCTGGCGTCATTCGTCGTCGACGGGGTGCACGCGCACGACGTCGGGCAGTACCTCGACGCCTCGGGCATCGCGGTCCGCGTGGGGCACCACTGCGCGCAGCCGCTGCACCGGCGCCTCGGCGTCGCCGCGACCACCCGCGCCAGCACGTACCTGTTCAGCACCGAGGCCGAGGTGGACCGCCTCCTCGACGGCGTCGCCGGAGTCCGGGCGTACTTCGGGGTCGAGGGGTCCGAGCGATGAGCGCCTCCCTCGACTCCCTCTACCAGCAGGTCATCCTCGATCACGCGAAGCGACGGCACGGCGACGGCGAGCTGCTCGGCGCGCAGGCCGAGCACTTCGAGCGGAACCCCACCTGCGGCGACGAGATCACCGTCCGGCTCTCGGTCGACGAGGCCACCGGGCGCATCGACGGGTTCGCCTGGCAGGGCGCCGGCTGCTCCATCTCGATGGCGTCCGCCTCGGTCCTCAGCGAGCTGGCCCCCGGCCGCACCCTGCCCGAGCTGCGGCTGCTGATCGACGAGTACCGCTCGATGATGCGCTCCCGCGGGGCGGGCGAGCCCGACGACGAGGTGCTCGGCGACGCGGTCGCGTTCCACGGCGTCTCGAAGTTCGTCATGCGCGTCAAATGCGGGATGCTCGCCTGGGTGGCCGCCGAGGCGTGCGCGACCGAGCTCGCGGTCGTCCCGACCGGGAGGGCCGAGGAGGCGCGGGGCACGATCGATCCCGGCTCCGCGCCCGTCTAAACTGGCGTGGTCCCTCCCACTTAAGGAACCTCACGACCGTGACAGATCAGACCGTCCCCGCCGCCCCCGCCTCGACCGACCTGCAGCCCGTCGAGGTGTCCGAGACGACGACGGGCTTCGAGATCTTCACGGACCGCTCGGTGGTGGCCCTGCGGGTCGACGGCGAGCTGCGCGATCTGGCGACCGAGCTCCACGCGGGCGACGTCGCCGAGCCGGTCCTGATCGGGTCGAACGACGGGCTCGCCATCCTCCGGCACTCGGCCGCGCACGTCATGGCGCAGGCCGTCCAGGCGATCAACCCGTCGGCCAAGCTCGGCATCGGCCCGCCCGTCACCGACGGCTTCTACTACGACTTCGACGTGGCCGAGCCCTTCACCCCCGACGACCTCAAGGCGATCGAGAAGGGCATGGAGCGCATCATCAAGCAGGGCCAGCGCTTCCGTCGCCGGGTCGTCACCGACGCCGAGGCCCGCGAGCTGCTGGCGGCCGAGCCGTTCAAGCTCGAGCTGATCGGCCTCAAGGGCGGGTCGAGCGACGAGATCGGCGACGACGGCGAGTCCGTCGAGGTCGGTGGCGCCGAGCTCACCGTCTACGACAACGTCGACCCCAAGACCGGCGACGTGATCTGGTACGACCTCTGCCGCGGTCCCCACCTGCCGAGCACGCGCCTCCTCGGCAATGCCACGAAGCTGATGCGGGTGGCGGCGGCCTACTGGCGGGGCTCCGAGAAGAACCCGCAGCTGCAGCGCATCTACGGCACCGCCTGGCCCACCAAAGACGAGCTGCGCGCGTACCAGTCGCGACTAGAGGAGGCCGCGAAGCGCGACCACCGCAAGCTCGGCGTCGAACTCGACCTGTTCTCGTTCCCCGACGAGATCGGCTCCGGTCTCGCGATCTTCCACCCGAAGGGCGGCATCATCCGTCGCGAGATGGAGGACTACTCCAGGCGACGTCACGAGGCCGCCGGGTACGACTTCGTCTACACGCCGCACATCACCAAGGCGAGCCTGTTCGAGACCTCGGGTCACCTGGGCTGGTACAAGGACGGCATGTTCCCGGCCATGAAGCTCGACGAGGCCCGGAACGACGAGGGCGAGATCACCCGTCAGGGCGCCGACTACTACCTCAAGCCCATGAACTGCCCGATGCACATCCTCGCCTACCGGTCGCAGCCCCGGTCGTACCGCGACCTGCCGCTCCGCCTGTTCGAGTTCGGCACGGTGTACCGCAACGAGAAGTCCGGCGTCATCCACGGGCTGACCAGGGTCCGGGGCATGACCCAGGACGACGCGCACATCTTCACGACCCGCGACAAGATGAAAGACGAGCTGACCGGCACGCTGAACTTCGTGCTCTCGCTGCTCCGCGACTACGGCCTGACCGACTTCTACCTCGAGCTCTCGACCAAAGACCCGGAGAAGTACGTCGGCGACGACGACATCTGGGAGACCGCGACGGCGACCCTCCGCGAGGTCGCGGAGGAGTCCGGTCTCGACCTCGTGCCCGACCCCGGCGGGGCCGCGTTCTACGGGCCCAAGATCTCCGTCCAGGCACGCGACGCCATCGGGCGCACCTGGCAGATGTCGACCGTCCAGCTCGACTTCAACCTGCCCGAGCGCTTCGACCTCGAGTACGCGGCGGCGGACGGCACGCGCCAGCGCCCGGTCATGATCCACCGCGCCCTCTTCGGCACGATCGAGCGCTTCTTCGGTGTGCTGACCGAGCACTACGCCGGTGCGTTCCCCGTCTGGCTCTCGCCCGAGCAGGTCGTCGCCGTGCCCGTGGCCGACGAGTACGGCGAGTACCTCGACGGCGTGGTCGCGCGTCTCCGAGCCGAGGGCGTCCGCGCCCGGGTCGACCACGGCGACGACCGGTTCCCGAAGAAGATCCGCACGCACACGAAGTCCAAGGTGCCGTACCAGCTGATCGCCGGAGAAGAGGACCGCGCCGCGGGCGCCGTGAGCTTCCGTTACCGCGACGGAACGCAGGAGAACGGCGTCCCGATCGACGACGCGATCGCGAAGATCCTCACGGCGATCCAGACCAAGGCCCAGGTCTGACCGTGTCCGATCCTGCGGCCACCGAGGCCTCGGGCGACTTCGCCGCCGTTCCCGACGCCTTCCAACGTCTGTGGACCCCGCACCGTGCGGTCTACGTCGGGCAGGGGCAGGGCGCGCACGACGACTGCCCGTTCTGCGAGGCGCCGTCGAAGTCCGACGACGACGCGCTCATCGTCGCGCGGGGTGAGCACGCGTACGTCGTGCTCAACCTCTTCCCCTACAACCCGGGGCACCTCCTGGTGTGCCCGTATCGCCACGTCGCGACCTACGACCTGGCGACCGTCGACGAGGTGACCGAGATCGCCGCCCTCACGCAGATCGCGATGCGGGTGCTCACCGTCGTATCGCGTGCCCAGGGGTTCAACATCGGGATGAACCAGGGCCAGGTCGGGGGAGCGGGCATCGCCGAGCACCTCCACCAGCACATCGTGCCGCGGTACGGCGGCGACTCGAACTTCTTCCCGATCATCGCCGAGACCAAGGCTGTCACCCGACTTCTGGGCGACGTCCGCGCCGCCGTCGCCGAGGCCTGGCCCGCGACCGATCGGGCGTCGGACCCGTCGACGACCCGAGAGTCCTGAACAGCCCTAGAATGGAAGGCATCATGAGCGACACGACCCCCGCCTCCACCTCGTCCGCCACAACCGGTTCGGACCGCGTCAAGCGCGGTCTCGCCGAGATGCTCAAGGGCGGCGTCATCATGGACGTCGTCAACGTCGAGCAGGCCAAGATCGCCGAAGACGCGGGGGCCGTCGCCGTCATGGCCCTCGAGCGCGTCCCCGCCGACATCCGCTCGCAGGGCGGCGTGGCGCGGATGAGCGACCCCGACATGATCGACGAGATCGTCGCAGCCGTCTCGATCCCCGTCATGGCCAAGGCCCGCATCGGCCACTTCGTCGAGGCTCAGATCCTGCAGACCCTCGGTGTCGACTACATCGACGAGTCCGAGGTGCTGAGCCCCGCCGACTACGTCAACCACATCGACAAGTGGAACTTCACCGTGCCGTTCGTGTGCGGAGCGACCAATCTCGGCGAGGCGCTCCGCCGCATCACCGAGGGTGCGGCCATGATCCGCTCCAAGGGCGAGGCCGGCACGGGCGACGTCTCCGAGGCCACCAAGCACATCCGCACCATCTCGAAGGAGATCGCGCAGCTGCAGGGCCTCAAGACCGACGAGCTCTACGTCGCCGCGAAAGAGCTCCAGGCCCCCTACGAGCTCGTCAAGGAGATCGCGGAGACGGGCAAGCTGCCGGTCGTTCTCTTCACCGCGGGCGGGGTCGCGACGCCCGCCGACGCCGCGCTGATGATGCAGCTCGGCGCCGACGGCGTCTTCGTGGGCTCCGGCATCTTCAAGTCGGGCAACCCGGCCGAGCGTGCCCGGGCCATCGTCAAGGCGACCACCTTCTTCGACGACCCGCAGGTCGTGGCCGACGCGTCGCGCGGTCTGGGCGAGGCCATGGTCGGCATCAACGTGCCCGACCTGCCGGCGCCCCACCGTCTCGCCGAGCGTGGCTGGTAACAGCACGCAGGTGGGTCGGCGGTCACCTCGCGTCGGTGTCCTGGCGCTCCAGGGCGATTTCCGTGAGCACATCGGCGTCCTGACGTCACTCGGCGCAGAAGCGGTGCCGGTTCGCCGGGCATCCGAGCTGGCATCCGTCGACGGTCTCGTGATTCCCGGGGGCGAGTCGGGCGTGATGGATAAACTGACCCGCCTGTTCGATCTCGCCGGCCCTCTCCGCGCCGCGATCGATGACGGCCTGCCGGTGTACGGCACCTGCGCCGGGCTCATCATGCTCTCCGACCGCATCGTGGACGGCATCGCCGGGCAGAAGAGCCTCGGCGGTCTCGACGTCGCCGTCCGGCGCAACGCGTTCGGCAGTCAGACCGACTCCTTCGAGACCGATGTCGACGTCCCCGTCATCGGGGCGCCGCCCGTGCACGCCGTCTTCATCCGGGCCCCGGTGGTCACCGAGGTCGGGCCGCTGGCCACGGCGATCGGCGTCCTCGACGACGGCCGTGTCGTCGCCGTCGAGCAGGGCAACCTGCTCGGCACCTCGTTCCACCCCGAGGTGACCGACGACTACCGGTTCCACGCGTACTTCCTCGACAAGGCCCGTGCCCGGGCATCGCGGTAGACTCGTCCCGATTTCCGCCAGCAGTTGAAGGAGCACCGTGTCCGGGCATTCCAAGTGGGCAACGACCAAGCACAAGAAGGCCGTCATCGACAGCCGCCGTGCCAAGTCGTTCGCCAAGCTCATCAAGAACATCGAGGTCGCAGCCAAGCAGGGCGGGGCCGACATGTCGGGCAACCCGACGCTGGTCGACGCCGTGCAGAAGGCGAAGAAGACCTCCGTCCCGAACGACAACATCGACAGGGCGATCAAGCGCGGTGCCGGTCTCAGCGGTGAGAGCGTCGACTACCAGACGATCATGTACGAGGGCTACGGCCCGAACGGCGTCGCCCTCCTGATCGAGTGCCTCACCGACAACAAGAATCGTGCAGCGGCGAACGTGCGGACCGTGATGTCCCGCAACGGCGGAACGATGGCCGACCCGGGCAGCGTCGCCTACAACTTCAGCCGAAAGGGCGTCATCGCGGTCATGAAGAACGGCGACCTCACCGAGGACGACGTGCTGACGGCGGTCCTCGATGCCGGCGCCGAAGAGGTCACGGACCGCGGCGAGGGCTTCGAGATCGTCACGGAGGCCTCCGATCTCGTGCCGGCCCGCTCCGCATTGCAAGAGGCCGGCATCGACTACGACTCGGCCGACATCGAGTTCGTCCCCGGTCTCAAGATCGAGGTCGACCTCGAGACGGCACGCAAGGTCTTCCGGCTCATCGACGCCCTCGACGACGACGACGACGTCCAGAACGTCTACGCGAACCACGATGTCCCCGCCGACGTCCAGTCGGCGCTTGACGACGACGACGAGTAGCAGCCCCCGGTGACGCTCCGGGTGCTCGGCATCGACCCGGGGCTCACCCGGTGCGGCGTGGGTGTGATCGAGGTGTCGGCGACCCGGCGGCCTTCCCTGGTGGCGGTGCACGTCATCCGATCGGCTGCCGACTCTCCCCTCGAGCAGCGACTGCTGACCATCGGCCGGGGCATCGAAGCGCTCGTCGACGAGCACCGGCCCGACGCGATGGCGATCGAGCGCGTCTTCGCGCAGAACAACCTGCGCACGGTGATGGGCACCGCTCAGGTCAGCGGCCTGGCTCTCCGGGCTGCCGCCGAGCGCTCGATCCCGGTCGCGCTCCACACCCCTTCCGAGGTGAAGGCTGCGGTGACGGGCTACGGTTCGGCCGACAAGGCCCAGGTGGGGGCGATGGTCGCGCGCCTCCTGGGGTTGACCGAGGCGCCGAAGCCCGCCGATGCAGCCGACGCCCTGGCTCTGGCCATCTGCCATGCCTGGCGTCGCGACGGTTTGGGCGGCGGGGCGGGCGGCACCGCGACCGCGCCCGCCGGCGCCAGCACGCTCACTCCCGCGCAACGGGCGTGGCGGGACGCCGAGAAGACCCTGCGAACTCCTAGGCTGGGCGCATGATCTCGAGTGTCCGCGGCACCGTCCTGTCTGCTTCCGGGGCGTCCGTCGTCGTCGAGGTCGGGGGAGTGGGCCTCCGGGTGGGTGTCACCCCTCAGGTCGCTCTGACCGTCCACCCCGGCGACACGGCGCGCCTCTTCACCACGCTCATCGTCCGAGAAGACGATCTCTCGCTGTTCGGATTCCTCGAGCTGGAAGAGCTCGAGGTGTTCGACCTCCTGCGTGGCGTGACGGGCGTCGGCCCCAAGTCCGCCCAGGGTGTCCTCGCGACCCTCACCCCGAACCAGATCGCGCAGGCCGTCCTCGACGAGGACGACGCCGCGTTCCGTCGGGTCTCCGGCATCGGCCCCAAGACCGCGAAGCTCATCGTGCTCTCGCTGGCAGGCAAGCTCGACGTCGCGCCGTCCGCCCCGAGCGTCACCGCGGCCTCGACCACGGCGTCCGATGTGCTCGTGGCCCTCGTCGGTCTCGGCTGGGCCGAGCGCGAGGCTCAGGCGGCCATCGACGCCGTCGTGACCGAGACCGGTCAGGACTCCGGGCTCGCCGTGCCGCAGCTGCTGCGTGCGGCGCTCGGTCGACTGGGTCCGCAGAAGTCCCCGGCGTCGCGCGCATGAGCGACGACGACGTCACCCGACCGACCATCGAGTCCGAGACGGAGCTCGCCTTCGAGGGGGCCCTCCGCCCGTCGTCTCTCGCCGAGTTCGTCGGCCAGACGAAGGTCAGAGGACAGCTGCAGCTGCTCCTCCGAGCGGCCGAGATGCAGAACCGGTCTCCGGACCACATCCTCCTGGCCGGCCCGCCCGGTCTCGGCAAGACGACGCTCGCGATGATCGTCGCCCATGAGAGCTCCCGACCGCTCCGCATGTCGTCCGGTCCGGCCATCCAGCACGCCGGGGACCTCGCCGCCATCCTCTCGGCGCTCGTCCCGGGCGAGGTGCTCTTCATCGACGAGATCCACCGCATGGCCCGTTCGGCGGAGGAGATGCTCTACCTCGCCATGGAGGATTACCGGATCGACATCATGGTCGGCAAGGGAGCAGGGGCCACGAGCATCCCCCTCGAGCTGTCGCCCTTCACCCTCGTCGGGGCGACCACCCGGAGCGGCATGCTCCCGAATCCCCTCCGCGACCGCTTCGGTTTCACGGCCCATCTCGAGTTCTACGACGAGGCCGAGCTCACCGAGGTGCTGCGCCGGGCCGCGTCGCTGCTCGGCGTCGACGTCGACGCCCGGGCTCTGGCCGAGATCGCCGGCCGCTGCCGAGGCACCCCTCGAATCGCCAACCGCCTCCTCCGACGGGTCCGCGACTACGCGCTCGTGCACGAGCGACCCGCCGACCTCGCGACGGTGCGCGAGGCTCTGGCTCTCTACGACGTCGACGACCTGGGTCTCGACCGACTCGACCGCGAGGTGCTGTCGACGATCCTGAAGCGCTTCGGCGGAGGTCCCGTCGGGCTGAACACCCTCGCGGTCTCCGTCGGCGAGGAGGCCGACACCATCGAGTCGGTGGTCGAGCCGTTCCTCGTCCGGGCGGGTCTCGTCACGCGGACCCCGAGGGGCCGGATCGCGACGCCGGAGGCCTGGCGGCACTTCGGCCTCGCCCGCGACTCAGGGGGCCTCTTCGCCGATGATCTATAATTCCACCAGGTCGGTCGGCGCACAGAGCTAACCGGGTCGCCGACGCCCACACCCCACGAGCTTCGAAAGGCAGTTCCGCATGGACGCCACAACCCTGATCATGGTCCTCCTCCTGGTGGTCCTCGTCTTCTTCATGTTCCGCAACAAGAAGAAGCGGGACAATCAGCAGGCCGACCTCCAGCGCAAGATGGTCCCCGGCGTCGAGGTCATGCTCACGTTCGGGCTCTACGGCACGGTCGTCTCGATCGACGACGAGACCAACGTCGCCGAGGTCGAGGTCGCACCCGGCACGATCGTCAAGGTGCACCGTCAGACCCTGGGCCGCGTCGTCGAGCCCGTCGTCGTCGAGACGAGCAGCGAGACCGACGGCGACGACGCCCTCGACCGCCCCGTGATCGACTCGACCTCCACGGGCTCCCTCGACGAGTCGCCCACATACGGCGAGCGTGCCGACGAGCCGCGCATCGACACGACCCCGTCGAAAGACTCCGACAAGCCCACTGCCTGATCCGTCCGCCCGGTCGTGTCCTGACGACCGGGCCCGACACGCGCGCGCTCCGACCGGGCGCGCGTTCCCATGAGAAAGCTGAGTTCCTCCGTGGCACGTTCGACGCCGGTGAAGAAAGCCATCCGATCGCTGACCTGGCTCCTGGTCATCATCGCCGGGTTGACGGCCCTGAACGGCACGGCGACCGTGCTGAACGACTCCGGTCGAGACGGTTGGTGGAACGGCGCGAGCTGGGTCCCCGAACTGGCGCTCGATCTGCAGGGTGGCACGCAGATCACGCTGGCCGCCCAGCTGCAGAACGGCGAGACGGTGTCGAGTCAGCAGCTCGACCAGGCGGTGACGATCATCCGTCAGCGCATTGACTCCGCGGGCGTCTCCGAGTCGGAGATCACCAAGCAGGGCAGCCAGAACATCGTCGTCTCGATCCCCGGTCGACCCGACAACGCGACTCTCGAGCGCATCGAGGCCTCGGCCAAGCTGTCCTTCCGCCCGGTCCTGTTCACCGGGGCGGCGTCCAGCGCCGAGGTGGGCGGCGAGGCCGACGGCGCGAGCGCCAGTCCGAGCGCCGGCTCGACCACCGCGCCCTACACGCCGAACCCCGACCTCGAGAGCACACCGACGGCGTCGCCGACCAACGGCTCCGACCTCGCGTGGATCACACCCCAGCTCGCAGACGTCTACGAGAACTACAACTGCGCGGCCGACAACGACCTCGCGACGGCGCCCGACGACGAGCCCCTCGTGACCTGCTCGACCGACGGCACGGCCAAGTACATCCTCGGCCCCGTCGAGGTGGCGGGCAGCGACATCAGCGACGCCACGAACGGGCTGGCCACCGACGCGCAGGGCAACTCGACCAACACCTGGGCCGTCAACCTCGAGTTCGACGGTCAGGGCACCGACCAGTTCGCCGACGTCACGTCGCGACTCGTCACCCTCCAGGCCCCGCAGAACCAGTTCGCGGTCACCCTCGACAACCAGGTGATCACGGCTCCGTCCGCCAACGCCGCCATCACCGACGGTCGCGCGCAGATCACCGGCCAGTTCACGCAAGACAGCTCGAAGGCACTCGCAGACCAGCTGAAGTTCGGCGCTCTGCCGCTCAGCTTCTCCGTCCAGAGCAACGAGACGATCACCGCGACGCTGGGGCAGACCCAGCTGGTCAGCGGGCTCATCGCCGGTCTGATCGGCCTCATCCTCGTGGTGATCTACTCGCTGATCCAGTACCGGGCGCTGGCGTTCGTGACCGTGCTGTCGCTGATCATCGCCGCCGTGCTCACCTACCTCGTGATCGCGATCCTGTCGTGGCGCGAGGGGTACCGCCTGTCGCTCGCGGGGGTGACGGGGCTGATCGTCGCCATCGGCATCACCGCGGACTCCTTCATCGTCTACTTCGAGCGGATCCGAGACGAGCTGCGCGACGGGCGGATCCTCGAGAACGCCGTCGAGTCCGGCTGGAAGCGCGCGATCCGCACGATCATCGCCTCCGACACGGTCAACTTCCTCGCGGCCATCACCCTCTTCATCCTCGCCGTCGGTAACGTCAAGGGCTTCGCCCTGACTCTGGGGATCACGACGGTGATCGACCTGATCGTGGTGTCGCTCTTCACGCATCCGATGCTGCAGCTCATCGCCCGCACTCGGTTCTTCGGCGAGGGGCACTCGTTCAGCGGCCTCAATCCGAGAGCGCTGGGTGCCGTCTACCGGGGCAGGGCGCAGTTCCGCGAACCCGTCGTGGCCCGTGGCCGGAAGAGGGCGGGCGGTCGTGAGGCCGTCATCCGCCAGACCATCGCCGAGCGTAAAGCCGCCGAGAAGAACACCCGTCCGGGCGACAACGCGTCCGGCGACGAAGGGACCAACTCCTGATGGCCAGCTTCTCGAAGTTCGGTAACGACCTCTACACCGGCTCGCGATCGTTCGACATCGTCGGTCGACGCAAGACCTGGTACTGGATCGCCGCGCTGATGATCCTCATCTCCGTCACCGTCCCGTTCCTCCGCGGCGGATTCCACTTCGGCATCGAGTTCACCGGCGGCTCCGAGTTCCAGATCGCCCAGCCCGCCGAACTCGATCAGGACATCGCCGCCGAGACGGTCGACGAGGTCGTCCCGAACTCCAACCCGCGGGTGACGCAGGTCGGCACCGACACGATCCGAGTCCAGACCTCCCAGCTCGAGGCGGCCCAGACCAACGACCTCGCCGCGGCGCTGGCGACGGCGTACGACGTCCCCGACGACCGCGTGACCTCGTCGTTCATCGGCGCGTCGTGGGGCGCTGACATCACGGGTCAGGCGATCAAGGGCCTGGTGATCTTCCTGATCCTCGCCGCCATCGGCATGACGCTCTACTTCCGCACCTGGAAGATGTCGCTCGCGGCGATGACCGCCCTGCTGCACGACCTCGTGCTGACGGCCGGCATCTACGGCATCGTCGGCTTCGAGGTCACCCCGGCCGCCGTGATCGGGTTCCTGACCATCCTCGGCTACTCGCTCTACGACACCGTCGTGGTGTTCGACAAGATCCGGGAGAACACCTCCGAAGACGGCGAGGGTTCGCGGCGCACGTTCGGTCAGTCGATCAACCTGGCGGTCAACCAGACGCTGGTCCGGTCGATCAACACCTCGGTGGTCGCCCTGCTCCCGGTCGCGGCCATCCTCTTCATCGGTGCATTCGTCCTCGGTGCGGGCACGCTGCGTGACATCTCACTGGCGCTGTTCATCGGCATCCTGGTGGGCACGTACTCGACGATCTTCATCGCGTCGCCTCTGTACGCCACCCTCCGGATGCGCGAGCCCGAGATCGCCAAGCGAGACGCCCGCAAGGTGGAAGCCTCCGACGCGACCCTGGTGGAGGCACCGTGAGCCCCGTCGACGACCTCCCCGGGGTCAGCGCCGCCGAGGCCATCGAACGCGCCCGAGCGGGCACGCCCTTGATCGACGTCCGCGAGCAGTCCGAATGGGACGCCGGGCACGCCCCCGAGGCGCGACTCGTCCCGCTCTCCGAACTCGGCGATCGTCTCGATGACGTCCCCGCCGATCAGCAGGTGCTCGTGGTCTGCCACGCGGGCATGCGCTCACTCCGGGCGACGGCGGCACTGCGGCGTGCCGGCATCGACGCGGTCAACGTCGAGGGCGGGATGCTCGCGTGGCGAGATGCCGACGGAGACCTCACCTCCGAGAACGGCGCCCCGGCGTCGGTCGACTGAACCAGAGCGAGTAGCGTTGCCCTGCCGGACCCTCTGCACATCGCGGGCCGTCCGCATCGGCGTCCGTGACCACGAGAGCGAGGGTCGTCCGTGACCGAGATCACCACCAGTCAGAGTGCGCCCTCGTCCGAGCCCGCCGGAGGCACGGCGTCGCTCCGTACCCTCCTCCCGCGTCTCTTCTCGCGCAGTCAGCCCGCGGGCGCCGTCGACCGCCTCGTCAAGACGGTGCGGATGCACCACCCCAAGGCCGACCTGGTCATCATCGAGCGGGCCTACTCGGTGGCAGAGAAGGCCCACCGCGGCCAGCTGCGCAAGAGCGGCGAGCCGTACATCACCCACCCCGTCGCGGTGGCGCAGATCCTCGCCGATCTCGGCATCGGCTCGAAGACCATCGCGGCAGCCCTGCTCCACGACACCGTCGAAGACACCGACTACACGCTGGCGATGCTCCAGAACGACTTCGGTGACGAGATCACGATGCTCGTCGACGGCGTCACGAAGCTCGACAAGCTGAAGTACGGCGACAGCGCGCAGGCCGAGACGGTCCGCAAGATGGTCGTGGCGATGTCGAAGGACATCCGCGTGCTGGTGATCAAGCTCGCCGACCGTCTGCACAACGCCCGCACCTGGGGCTTCGTCGAGAGCGCCTCCGCGACGCGCAAGGCCACCGAGACGCTCGAGATCTACGCGCCGCTGGCCCATCGTCTCGGGATCCAGACCATCAAGTGGGAGCTGGAAGACCTCTCGTTCGCCGTGCTCCACCCCAAGCTCTATGTCGAGATCGACAACCTCGTGAAGCAGCGGACGCCGCAGCGGGAGCAGTTCGTCCAGAACGTCATCAACGCCGTCAAATCCGATCTCAAGTCGACGAAGATCCGCGGCGACGTGGTCGGCCGACCGAAGCAGTACTACTCGATCTACCAGAAGATGATCGTGAGAGGCCGCGAATTCGACGAGATCTACGACCTCGTCGGCATCCGAGTGCTGGTCAACTCGCTGCGTGACTGCTACGCCGTGCTGGGGTCCATCCACGCCAGATGGAACCCGATCCCCGGTCGTTTCAAGGACTACATCGCGACACCCAAGTTCAACCTCTACCAGTCGCTGCACACCACCGTCATCGGCCCCAAGGGACGTCCGGTCGAGATCCAGATCCGCACGCACGAGATGCATCAGCGTGCCGAGTTCGGCGTCGCCGCACACTGGAAGTACAAGCAGCGGATGAACGGCGGGCGCGACGAGTCCGCCACCGGCACCCGGACCGACACCGACATGGCCTGGCTCGCGCACATCTCCGACTGGCAGGCCGAGACGGCCGACCCGGGGGAGTTCCTCGACAGCCTCCGCTTCGAGATCGGTGCGAAGGAGGTCTACGTCTTCACGCCTCAGGGAAAGGTCATCGGTCTGCCCTCCGGTGCGACGCCGGTCGACTTCGCCTACGCCGTGCACACCGAGGTCGGTCACCGCACCATGGGCGCCAAGGTCAACGGTCGGCTGGTCCCCCTCGAGAGCGCGCTGTCCAGCGGCGACGTCGTCGAGGTGTTCACCTCGAAGAACCCGGACTCCGGGCCGAGCCAGGACTGGCTCATGTTCGTCAAGAGCCCCCGCGCCCGCAACAAGATCCGGCAGTGGTTCACCAAAGAACGCCGCGACGAGGCGATCGAGCAGGGCAAGGACGCCATCGCCCGGGCCATGCGCAAGCAGAACCTGCCGCTGCAGAAGCTGATGAACCAGGACAGCATCGCCGAGGTCGCCGCCCTGCTGCGATATGACGACGTGTCGAGTCTCTACGCGGCCGTCGGCGAGGGTCACCTGTCGACCCAGTCCGTCATCGAGAAGATCCTGTCGGCCGTCCAGCAGCAGACCGAGGTCGAGGAGGGCGAGTTCGAGTTCCCGAGCAAGGGCGCCACCCGTCCCCTCCGCAACAGCGACTCGGGGGTGCTCGTCCGGGGTGCTCCTGACATCCTCGTCAAGCTCGCCAAATGCTGCACGCCGGTGCCGGGAGACCAGATCGTCGGCTTCGTGACACGCGGGCAGGGGGTGAGCGTGCATCAGGCGACGTGCCACAACGTCCAGAGCCTGATGAACGAGCCCGAGCGGATGATCGAGGTCGAGTGGGCACCGTCGTCGAAGAGCGTGTTCCTCGTCCAGATCCAGATCGAGGCCCTTGATCGGAGCGGCCTGCTCAGCGACGTCACCCGGGTGCTCAGCGAACACCACGTGAACATCCTGTCGGCGAGCGTCTCGACATCCGACGAGCGTCTCGCCCTCAGTCGGTTCGTCTTCGAGATGGGTGACACGACCCACCTCGACCGGGTGCTGAACGCCGTGCGCCGCATCGACGCCGTCTACGACGTGTACCGGGTCAGCGCCGGCTGACCGATCAGGCCCCGAGCGGATCCAGGAGGGATCGCAGCCGGGCTTCGGCGCGCTGCCGGTGGGGGAGCCGTCCGCGTCGATCGATGAGACGGGCGACCTGCACCGACGTGACCCCATACAGCCGGCAGAGGTCGCCGACGCGTCTCTCGTCGGCCGGAGTCCAGACCGAGGCTCGGGCGAGGTCCAGTGCCGTGCGCGCCGGTGCGGTGACGCGCAGTCCCGCGACCTCGGCGATCTCGTCCCGATCGATGGTCATCTCACGGATCGAGACCCGTCCGCTCGTGTCTCGGTGCCGAGCATCCGGGGGCACGATGCCGTCGTGCCTCCATGGTGGGGACACCGCAGCCATCCAGATCCATGCGGCGGTCTCCCCAGCGGCGATCACCTGCCGTCCGAACAGCCCGACGACCGAGGAGGCGCGGATCCAGGGAGTGTCGACGGTCGCGATCTCGGCCCAGCCGTCCCCGACGGCGTACAACTCGCCGTCCAGGGCGGCAGCGCGCAGTTCGACCTCGGGCAGCTGAGCCGTCGTCAGGAGGCGGGGAAGGGGTGGTGGCATTCCGCCAGCCTGCCCGACCATCGACCGGACGACGAACCGCCCGGCCCCTCCTTGTGGAGAGAGAGCCGGGCGGTGCGGGCGGTGGTGGAGAGGTCAGGAGCCGAGGGCGTCGAGCCAGACCTTGCGCGCGTCGAGAGCCTCGCGAGCGTCTTTCACCTTGCGGAAGTCCCCACTGGCCTCGGCCGTGGCGAGCTCCTCCTCGAGCTTCGAGATCGCGTCCTGGAGCTGGCTCGCCAGACCCTCGGATCGCGCCTTGCGCTCGGGATTGTTCTTCTGCCAGAACTCCTCGTCGAGGGTGCGGACGTGCGATTCGACCTTGCGGAGTCGGTCTTCGACGACACGGACCTGCTCGCGTGGAACACGGCCGATCTCGTCCCAGCGGAGCTGGATCGAGGTGAGCGCCTCGCGGGCCGCGACCCGCTCGGTGACCGTGAGGATCTTCTCGGCCTCGTCGAGGAGCGCGAGCTTCGCCGCGAGGTTGCCCTCGTACTCGACGTTGTCTTGAGCGACGACCTCCCCCTTGGCGGCGTACAGGACGTCGCCGGCCCGCTTGAAGCGAGCCCAGAGCGCGTCGTCGTACTTCTTGCCCGCGCGACCGGCGCGCTTCCAGTCGTCGAGCAGGTGACGGTACTCGGGGATGCCGTCGGCGCCCTTGCCGGCCAGCGCGTCGGCGGCCTCGACGAGAGCCTGCTTGCGCTGTCGCGCCTCACGGTGCGTCGCGTCCAGCTCGGCGTAGAACGACTTGCGGTTCTGGTCGATGGTCGACCGGGCCGTGCGGAAGCGCTTCCAGAGGTCGTTGCCCTCGCCCTTGGGGATCCGCGGGCCGTCCTGCTGGTGCTTCTGCCACCTCGCGAAGATCTCGTCGATCGTCGCCGTGACCTGCTTCCACTGCACCCGGGCGGGGTCCTGTGCGGCGAGCGTCTCGGCCTCGACGACCAGGGCGGTGCGAACGGCGACCGCCTCGGCCAGAGCCTCCTGGGCCTCCGCGCTCTGCTTCTGAGTGAGCTCGCCGACCGTGCTGTCGAGAGCCGTCACGCGAGTGCGGAGCGCCTCGAGGTCGCCCACGGCGCTCGGCTCGACGAGGAGCGCCTTCAGCTGCTTGACGGTCTTGCCGACGTCGGACGCCGAGGCGCCGCGGGCCACCCGCTGCTCGAGCAGGGTGACCTGCCCGTTCAACTCGGTGTACTTGCGTTCGTAGTAGGCGAGCGCCTCGGCGGCGGTCGCATCGGGGTACTGGCCGACGGCGCGTTCGCCTTCTGCCTCCCGGACGTAGACGGTGCCGTCGTCGTCGACGCGGCCCCAGGGTGCCTGATCGTCAGTAGCCACTGTTGTCCCTTGCTGGATGTGCTCGTCACGGAGCCCAGGACGGGTCTCGATGATGGGACTCCAGCCTATTGCACCGTCGACGACCGTGGTCTATTCGATGGTCGCCGACGTGATCGTGGTCGCGACGACGGGGGAGCCGTCCGTCGACTCCTGACCCTCGGCGACCGGTCGGACGCCCTCGGCGGCGATCGAGGAGACGAGGTCGTCGAGACCGTCCGTGACGGAACCGACCACCGTGTATCCGCCCGTCGAGGCGTCCAATGTCGTCTCGCCGTAGGTGATGAAGAACTGGGTCGACTGCGAGTTCGGGTCCTCGCCCCGGGCCATGGCGATGGTGCCCGCCGGGTAGACGCCGTCGGCGGGGACGTTCTCGAGCGGTCCGAAGGTGAAACCGGCGTCACCCGTCCCGTCGCCGTTCGCCGAGCCGCACTGGAGGAACTCCGCCGACGGGGCGTCGCTCAGGCGGTGACACGCGGTGCCGTCGTAGAAGCCCTGCTGGATGAGGTCGACCAGCACCGACGTCGCCTGCGGGGCCCGTGCGCCGTCGAGGCTGATCGCCAGCGGGACGTCGTCGTTCAGCACGAGATCGCCTGTCCAGACGCGATCCTCCGCGATGTCCGAGCTGGGCACGTCCCCGGTCGAGGTGGCGGTCGGCGTCGGAGTCGCCGTGGCGGCGGGCGGATCGTCGACGGCACCGGGCCCCGAGGTCGTGTAGAGCACCTGCGAGACGACTGCGGCGGAGACGACGACGAGGGCGATGAGGGATGCGCGGATGTCGTCCCGACGGCGACGGGCGACCTGCCCGGCGTGGATGCTCTTCCGAGCCGTGTAGCGCCGGAGCCTCTCGCGGTTCTCGCGGTCGTCCTTGTTCGCTGCCACGTGTCCTCCATGCCGTGTCGATGGTCGCCCCGCACTGTATCGGAGCCGTGCCGGGCGTCGCTGTCGGCGGCCCGGTCTAGCATGAGTGCCCATGAGCCCGCTCCCGCAGAGCTCGACCCCACTCGCGGTCCGCATGCGTCCCACCAGCCTCGACGAGGTCGCCGGTCAACGGCATCTGCTCCGGCCGGGCTCGCCCCTCGTGACGCTGGCCTCCGACGCGACCGGAGAGCAGGGCGCCGTCTCGGTCATCCTGTGGGGGCCGCCCGGCACGGGCAAGACGACTCTCGCCCAGGCCATCGCGCACACCTCCGGTCGGCAGTTCATCGAACTCTCCGCGGTGACGGCCGGCGTGAAGGACGTCCGCCAGGTGATGGAGAAGGCCCTCACCAATCGCGACCTGTACGGCACGACGACCGTGCTGTTCCTCGACGAGATCCATCGGTTCACCAAGGCCCAGCAGGACGCCCTCCTCCCCGGCGTCGAGAACGGCTGGGTGATCCTCATCGCCGCGACCACGGAGAACCCCTCGTTCTCGGTCATCACACCGCTGCTGTCGCGATCGCTGCTCCTCACCCTCGAGCAGCTGAGCGACGACGACCTCGGCGATCTCGTGCGACGCGCCGTGCACGACCCTCGCGGGCTGGCGGACACCGTCATCCTCGACGACGAGGCCCTCGCGACGATCGTCCGACTCGCATCGGGTGACGCACGACGAGCGCTGACGGCCCTCGAGGCGTCCGCCCAGTCGGCGGCCGCCTCGAGTCTCGAGGCTCCCGGCGCGACGGAGGCCGCCGGTGCGGACCCGGGGGCCGACTTCGATCCCGACGCCGACTACGACGACGACCCCGACGACACCCGACCGGTGATCACGGCGGACACCGTCGCCCAGTCCGTCGACCGTGCGCTGCTGCGCTACGACCGCAACGGCGACGAGCACTACGACGTGATCAGCGCCTTCATCAAGTCGATCCGCGGCTCCGACGTGGACGCCGCCCTGCATTACCTGGCGCGCATGATCGAGGCCGGCGAGGATCCGCGCTTCATCTGCCGACGCATCATCGTCTCCGCGGGTGAGGACATCGGGATGGCCGACCCGAACGCCCTCACCGTGGCGGTGTCGGCGGCGACGGCGGTCCAGATGATCGGCATGCCCGAGGGCCGCATCCCGATGGCCGAGGCCGTCGTCTACCTGGCCACCGCGCCCAAGTCGAACAGGTCGTACAGCGCACTGGACGCCGCCATAGCCGACGTCCGGGCCGGCCGGGCGGGGCGTGTGCCCAAGCACCTCCGAGACGCCCACTACCCGGGGGCCAGACGACTCGGGCACGGCAAGGGGTACCGGTACTCGCACGACTCCGAACTCGGCGTCGTCAAGCAGCAGTACCTGCCCGACGAGCTGGTCGGCACCGTCTACTACGATCCGACCGGTCATGGCAACGAGAACGCCGTCACGACACGCCTCGAGAAACTGCGCCGCATCATTCGCGGAGAATGACCCGCCCGTGTTAAGCTGATCGCTGCCTGGTATCGGTCTGTCACGCACGGCTGCAGTGACGACATTCGATCAAGGGTCCTGGTCTTTAGCCGATCGGTTCCCGTGGCACCATCCCTCGTGTTTCGTCGAGTACTCGACCCGACCCGGTGTCCTCTCACGAGGTCCTGGTCGGAACGGCGCTTCCTGCGCCCGAGCATCCTCGGCCGTCAGCTTTCACACGATCAGAGAGAAGAACCGTGTCGACCAAGTCACGTACCCGTAGCAAGACCCGTCTGTCGCGTGCCCTCGGCATCGCGCTGACCCCGAAGGCCGCCCGCTACCTCGAGAAGCGTCCTTACGCTCCCGGTGAGCACGGCCGCACCAAGCGCAAGACCGACAGCGACTACGCCGTCCGTCTGCGTGAGAAGCAGCGTCTGCGTGCCCAGTACGGCATCCGCGAGGCGCAGCTGAAGATCGTCTTCAACGAGGCCCGCAAGTCCGCCGGTCTGACCGGTGAGAACCTGGTCGAGCTGCTCGAGACGCGTCTCGACGCGCTCATCGTGCGTTCGGGCTTCGCCCGCACCACGGCTCAGGCTCGCCAGATGGTCGTGCACCGTCACATCCTCGTCGACGGCAAGCTCGTCGACCGTCCCTCGTTCCGCGTCAAGCCGGGTCAGATGATCCACGTCGCGCCGAAGAGCGAGAAGATGGAGCCCTTCCAGGTCGCAGCCGCCGGCGGTCACGTCGACGTCCTGCCCAAGGTCCCGGGTTACCTCGAGGTCGAGATCGACAAGCTGCAGGCCCGCCTCGTGCGTCGCCCGAAGCGCGTCGAGGTCCCCGTGACCTGCGAGGTCCAGCTGGTCGTCGAGTACTACGCCGCCCGCTGACACCCGTCACGACAGCACCCTGAGGGAGCGCGCCACGAACCGTGGCGCGCTCCCTTCGTCGTCGGCGGTCTCCTCCTGCGCGACGGGTAAGCTCGTGTGTCGTCCCGTGCGTCGTCCGCACGACCGTCGTGAGGAGTCCCCGTGAAGAGCCTGTTCCTGCTGACCATCGGCGTCGTCGCCGGCTTCACTCTGGCGCATCTGTACAACAAGACGCCTCGCGGCAGCCGACTGTTCGGCGAGCTCGACGGCAGCCTCACGAATTTCCGCGCAGCACTCGTCGACGGCTACCGCGCCCGCGACGCCGAGCTGCGCTCCGACGGCGAGAGCTGATCCACCCACTCGACCCGCGCCTCCTCGACGCCCCCGACACACCGATCACCCCACACCGGAGAACCATGCAGACCGCCGAGATCCGCCGCCGTTGGCTCGACTACTTCGGAGACCGGGGCCACACCGTCGTCCCCTCCGCATCCCTCGTCAGCGACGACCCGAGCCTGCTGTTCACCGTGGCGGGCATGGTCCCCTTCATCCCGTATCTCACGGGTCTCGTGCCGACGCCGTACCCCCGGGCCACGAGCGTCCAGAAGTGCATCCGCACCAATGACATCGAAGAGGTCGGCAAGACGCCGCGTCACGGCACGTTCTTCCAGATGAACGGCAACTTCTCCTTCGGCGACTACTTCAAGGAGGACGCCATCGGCTACGCCTGGGAGCTCCTCACCTCGAGCGAGGCCGACGGCGGACTGGCCTTCGACCCGGCCGACCTGTGGGTCACCGTGTACGAGGAGGACGACGAGGCCATCGCCCTCTGGAAGAAGATCGCCGGTCTGCCCGACGAGAAGATCCAGCGCCTCGGCAAAGACACGAACTACTGGCACACGGGTCAGCCCGGGCCGGCGGGCCCCTGCTCGGAGATCTTCTTCGACCGCGGCCCGGCCTACGGCGCCGACGGCGGTCCCGCCACCGACGACGACCGTTACGTCGAGATCTGGAACCTCGTGTTCATGCAGTACCAGATCGAGAACGTCCGCTCGAAGGTCGACTTCGACATCGTGCGCGAACTGCCGAACAAGAACATCGACACCGGGATGGGTCTCGAACGGGTCGCGTTCCTCAAGCAGGGCGTCGACAACATGTACGAGATCGACCAGGTCCGCCCGGTGCTCGACAAGGCCGCCGAGCTGTCGGGCCGTCGCTACGGCGCCGTCCTCGAAGACGACGTCCGCATGAGGGTCATCGCCGACCACGTCCGCAGCTCGTTGATGCTGATGTCCGACGGAGTCCGACCGTCGAACGAGGGGCGGGGCTACATCCTCCGCCGTCTCCTTCGTCGCACCGTCCGCTCGATGCGGCTCCTGGGCGTCGAGGGCGCGACCTTCCCCCAGCTGTTCCCCGAATCCCGTGACGCGATGAAGTCGGCGTACCCCGAGGTGGAGAGCGACTTCGGCCGCATCTCGCGCCTCGCCTACGCCGAAGAGGAGACCTTCCTCCGCACCCTCGCCGCCGGTACGGCGATCCTCGACGACGCGGTCGTAGACACCCGCGCGGCCAGCTCCGAGAAGACCCCGCGCCTCGCCGGCGACACGGCGTTCCTGCTGCACGACACGTTCGGGTTCCCGATCGACCTGACCCTCGAGATCGCCGAGGAGAACGGCCTGACGGTCGACCGTGCGGCCTTCGATTCGCTCATGTCCGAGCAGCGGGCACGGGCCAAGGCGGATGCGAAGTCCCGCAAGGTGGCTCTGGCCGACCTCAGCGTCTACAGCGCCTTCCGGGCCGGCGGCGAGACCGTCTTCACGGGCTACGACATGCTCGACACGCCGACGCGCGTGCTGGGGCTCATCGTCGACGGGGCCTCCGTCGACCGGGCCGTCGCAGGCGACATCGCCGAGGTCATCCTCGCAGAGACCTCCCTCTACGCCGAGTCCGGTGGACAGGAGGCCGACGCCGGGACGATCGTGGGTGCGGGCTTCGACCTCGAGGTGCTCGACGTGCAGAAGCCGGTCAAGGGTCTGATCAGCCACCGCGTGCAGGTCCGCTCGGGCGAGGTCGGCGTCGGCGATGCGGCCACCAGCGTCGTCGACCCGGTCTACCGGCGAGGAGCCACCCAGGCCCACTCCGCCACGCACCTCATCCACGCGGCGCTCCGCGAGGTCCTTGGGCCGGAGGCGCACCAGGCCGGTTCGTACAACAAGGCCGGTTACATGCGCCTCGACTTCAACTGGAACCAGGCCCTGAGCCCGGCGACGCGCAGCGAGATCGAGGAGGTGGCGAACGGCGCCATCCGCGACGACCTGCAGGTCGTCACCCGCGAGCTCCCGCTCGACGAGGCGCGATCGCTCGGAGCGATGGCGCTGTTCGGCGAGAAGTACGGCGAGACGGTCCGCATGGTCGACATCGGCGGGCCCTGGTCGCGCGAGCTCTGCGCCGGTACCCACGTTGCCTCCAGCGCCCAGGTGGGTCTGATCAACCTCGTCAGCGAGACCTCCGTCGGCTCCACGAACCGCCGGGTCGAGTCGCTGGTCGGTCTCGACGCGTTCCGTGAATTCGCCGCGGAGCGGGCCATCGTGTCCCAGCTCACCTCCTCGCTCCGGGCGCCGCGGGAGCAGCTCGCCGACCGCGTCGGCGACCTGGTCTCCAGTCTCAAGTCGGCCGAGAAGCGCATCGCCGAGTTCGAGCGCGCTCAGCTGGCGACGAAGATCCCGGCCCTGGCGGAGTCCGCGACCGACGTCGGCGACTTCACGGTCGTGGCCGACTCCGTCGGCTCGCTCCGGTCGACCGACGAACTGCGCTCTCTCGTGACGTCGGTCCGAGAGCGTCTCGGGTCGCAGTCGAGCTCCGTCGTGGCCCTCGCCGCCGATGTGGCCGGCAAGCCCGCGGTCATCGTCGCCACCAGCGAGCCGGCTCGCCGATCGGGAGCCAAGGCGGGCGTGCTCGCCAAGGGCGCCGCGACCGTCCTCGGCGGAGGCGGCGGCGGCAAGGACGACCTCGCCCAGGGGGGCGGCTCCGACGTGTCGGCGATCCCTCGGGCGCTGTCGGGCATCGTCGACGCGCTCCGCGGCTGAGCGGCCGACGTGCGTCACGGAGTCCGACTGGGCGTCGATGTGGGCAAGGCCCGCATCGGCGTCGCACGGACCGATCCGCACGGGATGATCGCGACGCCCGTCGAGACGGTGCCCCGCGCCTCCTCGGGCACGGCGGACGTCGAGGCGATCATGAAGCACGCGGCGGAGCTCGACGCGGTGGAGATCGTGGTCGGACTGCCGTTGTCGCTCGCCGGGCGCGACACCGCGTCGACCGCCGATGCTCGGCTCTTCGCCGGAGCCCTCGCCGCAGCGTCCGATCTGCCGGTCCGTCTCGTCGACGAGCGTCTCTCGACCGTCAGTGCACAGAGCGCACTTCGTTCCTCCGGGCGCAAGGGGCGGACACAACGATCCGTGATCGATCAAGTCGCCGCTGTTATCATCGTCCAGCATGCGCTCGATCTCGAGCGATCGAGCGGGAGACCGCCCGGTCAGCTCGTCGACGCCCCCGGCTCCGATGAGGGCGCCGGGACCGAACCCGACACCGACGAAGGACGTTGACTCGTGGCCGACGACCCCCGATGGGACGACATCTTCACGTCGCAGCCCACTCCCGCCGATCCCCCCCGACGAGACGGGGCCGAGCGGCCGACCGACGGCTCCCCATCCGGTGACGACCACGATCGGCCGGCGACGCCCAGCTCACCGCCCGCTCCGGGCTCGCGGCGGGCGCAGCGCGAGCAGGAGCGCCAGGCCTCGGCCGCCGAGGCCTCACCCGCGGGCGATGCCGGCGGGTCCGCGGCAGCCGACGAGTCGATCGAGTCGGCGCAGGCGTCCGAGCCACGTCGTCCCGCCGAACAGTCGCGTCGCGAGCGGACGCCCCGCGAGCGCACGCCCCGGGATCGTCGCGGCTCCGAGCCGCGAGAGCGCGGTCGGCATCGCGGCACGATCATCCTCGTCTCGATCCTCGTCATCGTCCTCGCCGGCGGCACGGCGGGTGTGTTCGCGGCTTGGAACGCCATCTCTCCGATCGTCGCGCGCATTACCGGCGACGACGCGCCCGCCGACTACACGGGCGCCGGCAACGGCGAGGAGGTCGACTTCGCGATCGTGGACGGCCAGGTCGGCTCCGACATCGCCGCCTCCCTCGCCGACAGCGGGGTCACGAAGAGCTACGAGGCCGCCTACTCGATCCTGCTGGCCGACACGACGGTGACCTTCCAGCCCGGCACCTACTCGCTGCAGAAGGAGATGAGCGCGCAGGCCGCCATCGACGCCCTCCAGGACGACGCCAACCGGATCGTCAACCGCCTGGTGATCCCCGAGGGCACCGCGGCGGTGGACATCTACAGCCTGCTGTCCGAGGCGACCGAGATCCCGCTCGACCAGGTGACGGCAGCGGCCGGCGACGTGGCGTCGTTCGGTCTGCCCGCCGGTGTGACCTCGCTCGAGGGGTATCTGTTCCCGGCGACCTACGATCTGGATCCCGCGCTCGACGCTCACGGCTACCTGCAGCTGATGGTCGACACCCAGGTGGCGCGATTGACGGCTCTGGGCGTTCAGCCCGCCGATTACCAGCGTGTCATCACACTCGCCTCCATCGTGCAGCGGGAGGCGGGGCTCGCCGCCGACTACCCCAAGGTCTCACGGGTGTTCCTCAACCGCCTCGACGACGGCATGCTGCTGCAGTCCGACGCGACGGTCGCCTACGGCACCGGCAACACGCATCTCGTCACCACCACCGACGAAGAGCGCGGCGACGCCTCGAACCTCTACAACACCTACGTGCACGAGGGGCTGCCGGTCGGCCCGATCTCGAACCCGGGCGATCTGGCCCTCGACGCGGCGGTCAAGCCCGCCGACGGCCCCTGGCGCTACTTCGTCACGGTCAATCTCGACTCGGGCGAGACGACGTTCTCGACCACGTTCGCCGAGCACGAGGTCGCCGTCGCGCAGTGGCAGGCGTGGATGCGCGAGCACCCCGAGTACCAGTAGCGGCACGACGTGTCTCGGAGCGCCCCCGGTCGACGGACCGGGGGCGCTCTCGTGCTGTGGGAGGATTGCTCCCATGCTTCGTTGGTTGACCGCAGGGGAATCTCACGGCCCCGAGCTCATCGCCGTCCTCGAGGGCCTCCCCGCGGGGGTGCCCGTCTCGTCGAGCGCGATCAAGGCCGATCTGGCCCGTCGACGTCTCGGCTACGGCCGCGGCTCGCGCATGAAGTTCGAACAGGACGAGCTGCACATCTCCGGCGGCGTCCGTCACGGCCTCACGATGGGCGGCCCGGTGGCGTTGCGCGTCGGCAACACCGAGTGGCCCAAGTGGGTCGAGGTGATGAACCCCGAGCCGGTCGAGATCGGTGACGCGTCGCGCGGGCGCAGTGCGCCTCTGACGCGGCCGCGTCCCGGTCACGCCGACCTCGTCGGCATGCAGAAGTACGACTTCGACGAGGCCCGACCGATCCTCGAGCGCGCCAGCGCCCGCGAGACGGCCGCGCGAGTGGCCCTCGGCGCCGTCGCCCGCTCGTTCCTGTCCGAACTCGGCATCGAACTCGTCAGCCACACCCTCTCGATCGGGCCGGTCCGCGTGCCCGACGGCTCACCGCTGCCGCTGCCGTCCGACCTCGACCGTCTCGACGACGACCCCCTGCGCTGCTTCGACGAGGCGACCAGCGCGGCCATGGTCGACGAGGTCGAGTCCGCCAAGCGCGACGGCGACACCCTCGGCGGCGTCGTCGAGGTGCTCGCCTACGGCGTCCCTCCTGGTCTCGGCTCGCACGTCCACTGGGACCGCCGTCTCGACTCCCAGCTCGCCGCCGCCCTGATGGGCATCCAGGCCATCAAGGGAGTCGAGGTGGGCGACGGCTTCGAGACCACCAGGAGGCGCGGGTCGGTCGCGCACGACGAGCTGCACCGCTCCGGCGGAGTCATCTCGCGAGACACCGACCGTGCAGGCGGCACCGAGGGCGGCATGAGCACGGGAACGGTGCTCCGGGTCCGCGCCGGCATGAAGCCCATCGCGACCGTGCCGCGTGCTCTCGCCACGATCGACGTGACGAGCGGCGAGGAGTCCAAGGCGCACCACCAGCGCTCCGACGTCTGCGCGGTCCCCGCGGCAGGCGTGGTGGCCGAGTCGATGGTCGCGCTCGTGCTCGCCAACTCGGTGCTCGAGAAGTTCGGCGGCGACTCGCTGGGCGAGACCGCCCGCAACCTCCGGGGCTACCTCGACGCCATCCCCGAGAACCTCCGCACCGGGTCCGCCCCCGAGCAGCCCGAGTCCGCCGGCCTGTGAGGCGCCGTCCTGTCGTGCTGATCGGCCCGATGGGTGCGGGCAAGACGAGCATCGGCAAGAAGCTCGCCCGCCGACTCGGCGCCGGGTTCGCCGACAGCGACCGGGTCGTCGTGCAGCGTCACGGTGCCATCGCCGACATCTTCGACGCCGAGGGCGAGTCCGCCTTCAGAGCGAAGGAGCGCGAGGTCGTCTCCGAGCTGCTGGCGTCCGACGGGGTCGTGTCGCTCGGCGGGGGAGCCGTCCTCGACCTGTCGACCCGCGCCTCCCTGGCGGACCTCCCGGTCGTGATGCTCTCCGTGAGCGAGTCCGCGGTCGAGTCCCGCCTGTCGGGAAGCCACCGTCCACTGCTCAGCCGAGGGGGCATGGACGCCTGGCGCCTCATCGCGGCCGAGCGCGAGCCCTTGTACCGCGACCTCGCGTCCGTGGTCGTCGACACGTCCCATCGCCCGGTCTCGAGGGTCGTCGACGACATCGTGACCTGGCTCGACCCCGAAAGAGGAAACCCGTGACCGATCCGCAGCCCACCACCACCATCCGGGTCGGCGGCGACGCGCCGTACGACGTGCTCGTCGGGCGGGGCCTCGTGGCCGGTCTGCCCGGGCTCCTCCCGCCGCAGGCGAAGAAGGTGCTGATCGTGCACGCGCCGACCCTCGGTCGGAAGGCCAACGAGGTCCGCGAGACGCTGGTCGAGGCGGGCTACGAGGCGCTCATCGCCGAGGTGCCCGATGCTGAAGACGCGAAGCGCGTCGAGGTGGCCGCCTTCTGCTGGCAGGTGCTCGGCCAGGCGGACTTCACCCGGACGGACGTCGTCCTCGGGCTCGGCGGCGGCGCGATCACCGATCTCGCCGGCTTCGTCGCCGCGACCTGGCTGCGCGGCGTCGCTCTCGTCCAGGTGCCGACGAGCGTGCTGGGGATGGTCGACGCGAGCGTCGGCGGCAAGACGGGCATCAACACGGCGGAGGGGAAGAACCTCGTCGGCGCGTTCCACCCGCCGATCGCCGTCCTGGCGGACCTCGACATGCTCGACACCCTGTCGAAGAACGAGATCCTCGCCGGTTTCGCCGAGATCGTGAAGGCGGGGTTCATCGCCGAACCCGAGATCCTCGACATCGTCGAGGCCGACGTCGACCGCGCGACCGACCCGACGACGCCGGAGTTCCGGCGGGTGGTCGAGCTGTCGATCGCCCTCAAGGCGCGGGTCGTCGGAGAGGACCTCACCGAGCAGGGTCTCCGCGAGATCCTGAACTACGGTCACACCCTGGGGCATGCGGTCGAGCACGCCGAGCGCTACCAGTGGCGTCACGGCGCCGCCGTCTCGGTCGGCATGGTCTTCGCCGCCGAGCTCGCCCGATTGACCGGCCGGCTGTCCGACGACGCCGTCGACCGTCACCGCCGCATCCTCGAGTCCCTGACCCTGCCCGTGAGCTACCCGCTGGGTCGCTGGAACACCCTCCTCGCGACGATGCAGCGCGACAAGAAGGCCCGTGCGGGCATGCTCCGATTCATCGTCCTCGACGGGATCGGCAAGCCGACGGTCATCCAGGGCCCCGATCAGAGCCTCCTCTTCGCGGCCTACCAGGAGATCGGGTCCTGACCCGGGCGGGGTTCCGCTCCGAGTCCGCGCTCGACGGGTCCGCTACACTCGTCGATGGCCTCATCCGGCCGACACCCACCGACTCCGAACGGACCCCGCGCGCATGGCGACTACAAACGACATCAAGAACGGTGCCGTCCTCAACCTCGACGGCCAGCTCTGGAACGTGATCGAGTTCCAGCACGTCAAGCCGGGCAAGGGTGGCGCGTTCGTCCGCACGAAGATGAAGAACGTCATGTCGGGCAAGGTCGTCGACAAGACGTTCAACGCCGGCACGAAGATCGACTTCGCCAACGTCGACCGTCGCGAGTTCACCTACCTCTACGCCGAGGCCGACGGCTACGTGTTCATGGACACCAGCGACTACGACCAGATCAACGTCCCCGCGACGGTGGTCGGCGACGCGAAGAACTTCATGCTCGAGAACCAGAACGTGCAGATGGCCCTCCACGACGGCACGCCGCTCTACATCGAGCTGCCCGCGTCGGTCATCCTCGAGGTCACGTACACCGAGCCGGGTCTGCAGGGCGACCGCTCCACGGGCGGCACCAAGTCGGCGACGGTCGAGACCGGCTACGAGATCCAGGTCCCGCTGTTCCTCGAGAACGGCACCAAGGTCAAGGTCGACACCCGCGACGGCAGCTACCTCGGCCGCGTCAGCTAGTCCGGGTCGTCCACAGCAGTGAGTGCCCGCACCAAGGCGCGCAAGCGCGCCCTCGACGTCCTGTACGTCGCCGACATCCGCGAGATCAGCATGACCGACGCCCTCGTCATGGAGACCACCCGGGCCATGGGTCAACCCGAGCGCAGTTCGAGCTGGGGTTACGCCCGCGAGATCGTCCAGGGGGTCATCGACCACCGCTCGGAGATCGACGAGCTCATCGAGACGTACTCGCAGGGCTGGTCCCTCAACCGGATGCCCACGCTCGACCGGGCCATCCTCCGCATCGGCATCTGGGAGCTCGGTCACAACGACGAGATCCCCGACCACGTCGCCATCAGCGAGGCCGTCGAGCTGGCTCAGTCGCTCAGCACCGACGACTCCGCCGTCTTCGTCAACGGTCTGCTCGGTCGCATCGCCGCCAGCAGCTAGGCTGGTCCGAACCGAGGGGCCGTAGGGCGACCGCACGGTTGCCGGGCCTCTCCGCAGCTCCACGATCCCGACATCCGACATCCTTTAAGTTCCGTCCAGAGAGGCGGGGAAGGGGGTCCGATTGAGCACCCGTACCGTGCTGAGTCAGGCTGACATCGCGCGCGCTCTGACGCGCATCTCCCACGAGATCCTCGAGTCGAACCGGGGCGCCTCCGGCCTCGTCGTCCTCGGCATCCCGACCCGCGGCGTCGTCCTCGCCGAACGCATCGCCGAGTCGCTGGCGACGATCTCGGGCGAGCCGATCCCGGTCGGGTCGGTCGACGTGACCATGTACCGCGATGACCTCCGCAGCCAGCCGACCCGCGCCTCCCGGCCCACGTCGCTGCCCGTCGGCGGCATCGACGGCAAGACCGTCGTCCTGGTCGACGACGTCCTGTACTCAGGGCGGACGATCCGGGCGGCGCTCGACGCCCTGAGCTCGCTCGGCCGGCCGCGTGCGGTCCGCCTCGCCGTCCTCGTCGACCGGGGCCACCGCGAGCTGCCGATCCGGGCCGACTTCGTGGGCAAGAACCTGCCGACCTCGACCGCGGAGCGGATCTACGTCCGGCTCGCCGGCGTCGATGCGGACGAGCTGGTCGCCATCGAAGGAGGCGCGGCGACAGAGGGTGCCGTCGGCGCGGGTGCTCACGCATGAGGCACCTGCTCAGCACCTCCGACCTCGGACTCGACGATGCGCTGCGCATCCTCGACATCTCGGAGGACATGGCCGACGTCAGCACCCGCGAGGTCCGCAAGCTGCCAACGCTGCGCGGGACGACCGTCGTCAACCTCTTCTACGAAGACAGCACACGCACGCGCATCTCCTTCGAGGCCGCGGCGAAGCGACTCAGCGCCGACGTCATCAACTTCGCGGCGAAGGGCTCGAGCGTGTCGAAGGGCGAATCCCTGAAGGACACGGCGCAGACGCTCGCCGCGATGGGCGCCGACGGCATCGTGATCCGGCACCCGTCCTCCGGGGCTCCCCGGGTGCTCGCCGACAGTGGCTGGGTGGACGCGGGCATCGTCAACGCCGGCGACGGCACGCACGAGCACCCGACCCAGGCGCTGCTCGACGCGTTCACCATGCGACGCCGGGTCCACGGCGCCGCGAGTCGGGGTCGCGACCTCGACGGTCTGCGGGTCGTCATCGTCGGCGACATCCTGCATTCGCGGGTGGCCCGGTCGAACGCCTGGCTGCTGCGGACGCTCGGCGCCCAGGTCACCGTGGTCGCGCCTCCCACGCTCCTGCCCGTCGACGTCAGCCGGTTCGGCGTCGACGTCCACTACGACCTCGACGAGGCCCTGTTCCAGGTGCGACCCGACGTGGTCATGATGCTGCGCATCCAGCAGGAGCGGATGAACGAGGCGTTCTTCCCGAACGCCCGCGAGTACGCCCGCGCCTGGGGGCTGAGCGCCGCACGGTTCCGTGCGCTGCCGCCGGAGACCGTCGTGATGCACCCCGGGCCGATGAACCGCGGTCTCGAGATCAGCGACGAGGCCGCCGACTCGCCGCGATCGACCGTCCGCGAGCAGGTCGCCAACGGCGTCGCCGTGCGCATGGCCGTGCTCTACCTCACACTCGCCGGCGACCGGGAGGACTCCCTGTGACCACCACCCAGATCATCCGCGCCGTCGAGACCGTCGACGGCGACCGCACCGACGTCCTCGTCCGAGACGGCGTGGTCGTCGAGCTCGGCACGCGTCTCAGCGCCGTCGGGGCCACCGTGGTCGACGCCGACGGGCTCCTCGTCCTGCCGGGTCTCGTCGACCTCCACACGCACCTCCGGGAGCCGGGCGGCGAGGGCAGCGAGACCGTTCTGACCGGCTCGCGTGCCGCCGCCGCGGGGGGCTTCACCGCGGTCAACGCGATGGCGAACTCGTCGCCGGTGGCCGACACCGCGGGGGTCGTCGAGCAGGTGCAGGCGCTCGGCGACCGGGCCGGGTACGTGACCGTCAGACCGATCGGCGCCGTGTCGCGGGGTCTCGAGGGGACGCACCTCTCCGAGATCGGCGCCATGGCCCGATCCCGCGCCGCCGTCCGGGTGTTCTCCGACGACGGCCACTGCGTGAGCGACCCCCTGCTGATGCGTCGCGCGCTCGAGTACGTCAAGGGCTTCGGGGGAGTCGTCGCGCAGCACGCCCAAGAACCACGACTGACCATCGGCGCCCAGATGAACGAGGGGGCGCTCTCGGCCGAGCTGGGTCTCGCCGGGTGGCCCGCTGTCGCGGAGGAGGCGATCATCGCGCGCGACGTGCTCCTCGCCGACCACGTCGGTGCCCGGCTGCACGTCTGCCACGTCTCGACGGCCGGCAGCGTCGAGGTGATCCGCTGGGCGAAGTCCCGGGGCATCGACGTCACGGCCGAGGTCACGCCGCACCACCTGCTGCTCACCGAAGACCTGGTGGCCGGGTACGACTCGCGGTACAAGGTCAACCCCCCGCTTCGCGGGAAGGACGACGTGCAGGCCCTCCGCTCGGCCCTCGCGGACGGCACCATCGACATCGTGGCCACGGATCACGCGCCGCACACCTCCGAGGCGAAGTGCTGCGAGTGGGACGCCGCGGCGAACGGCATGGTCGGCCTCGAGACGGCCCTGCCCGTCGTCCAGCACACGATGGTCGACACGGGGCTCATCGGCTGGGGCGACGTCGCGCGCATCATGTCGACGACCCCGGCCGTCATCGGTCGGGTCTCGGGGCAGGGGCGACCCCTCGCCGTCGGAGAGCCCGCCGAGCTGACCCTCTACGATCAGAGCGTGACGCGCACCTTCTCCGCCGAGCACCTCGCGGGCAAGAGCACCAACTCGCCGTTCATCGACCGCGTCCTGCCGGGCCGCGTCGAGGCCACCTTCCATCAGGGCTACGCCACCGTCGAAGGCGGCGCGGTGGTCGAGACCGAGACGATCGCGCGTGCCGCCGCGGCCGTGGCGGCGCACCGGGTGTCGGTCGAGGCCACAGCCGGGGCGGAGGCCCGATGACCTACTGGTGGATCGGCCTCGGAGTCCTCGTCCTCCTCGCGGCTCTGCTCTGGCAGATGGCGCGATCGTGGCGTGCCCGCGGCCGACGTCAATCCGACATCGCCCTCCCCGAGATCGCTCCCGACGGCCTCGGCACGCCGAGCATCGAGACCGACGGCTTCTACGTGGCCACGAGTCGAGCGGGCGATCCGCTCGACCGCATCGTCATCGGCGGGCTCGGCTTCCGCGGACGCGCAGGCGTCTCGGTCCATGTCGAGGGCGTCCGCCTCGAGATCGCGGGCGAACCGGCGAAGCTGATCCGCGCCTCCTCGATCCGCGACGTCGGCCGGGCCACATGGACGATCGACCGCGTCGTCGAAGAGGGCGGGCTCGTCCTCATCGCCTGGACCCTCGGCGAGACCGACGTCGACACCTACCTGCGCATCGTCGACGACCCCACCGCGGTCGTCGACGGCATCCGCGGAATCATCCCCACGGCCCCCCGGGCCGGAACCAGCACTGGAGAGAACCTGTGAGTGAAAAAGCCGTCCTCATCCTCGAAGACGGGTCGCGGTACGTCGGGCTCGCTTACGGCGCCGTCGGCCGCACCCTCGGCGAGGTGGTCTTCTCGACCGGCATGACCGGCTACCAGGAGACCCTGACCGACCCCTCGTACGCCGGGCAGATCGTCGTCATGACGGCCCCGCACATCGGCAACACCGGGGTTAACGACGAAGACCCCGAGTCGCGTCGCATCTGGGTGGCCGGCTACGTGGTCCGCGACGCCAGCCGCGTCGTGTCGAACCACCGGGCACAGGGCAGCCTCGACGACCAGCTCGTCGCCGACGGCGTCGTGGGCATCCGCGGCATCGACACCCGTGCCGTCACGCGGCGCCTCCGCGACGTCGGCTCGATGAAGGGCGGCGTCTTCAGCGGTGCCGACGCCGAGCTCGACCCGGCCGAGCAGCTCGCCCTCGTCGCTGCGGGCAGCGACATGCGCGGTCTCAACCTCTCGAGCCAGGTGTCCACGCTCGAGCCCTACGTCGTCCAGCCGGAGGGCGAGCGCATCGGCTCGGTCGCCGTCCTCGACCTGGGCGTCAAGACCTCGACCCTGCGCTACCTGGCCCAGCGCGGCTTCGAGGTGCACGTGCTGCCGCAGTCGACGACGCTCGACGAGCTGCGCGCACTCGCCCCCGACGCGCTCTTCTACTCGAACGGCCCGGGCGACCCGGCCGCGAGCGACACGCAGGTCGAGCTGCTGCAGGGCGCTCTCCGCGACGGTCTGCCCTACTTCGGCATCTGCTTCGGCAACCAGCTGTTCGGCCGGGCGCTCGGCTTCGGCACGTACAAGCTGCCGTTCGGCCACCGGGGCATCAACCAGCCCGTCCTCGACAAGACGACCAACCGCGTCGAGATCACCAGTCAGAACCACGGCTTCGCGGTCGACGCGCCCATCGACGGCGTGCTCGACTCGCCCGCGGGCTTCGGCCGCGTCGAGGTCAGCCACTACAGCCTCAACGACCAGGTCGTCGAGGGTCTGCGGGCCCTCGACATCCCCGCGTTCTCGGTCCAGTACCACCCCGAGGCGGCCGCCGGCCCGCACGACAGCAACCACCTCTTCGACCGCTTCCGCGAGGCGGTCGTCGCCCGCTCGCACGGCAAGTCCGTCGACTTCGGCTCCGACATCGAAAGCAGCATCTGATGCCCAAGCGCCCCGACATCAACTCCGTCCTCGTGATCGGCTCCGGGCCGATCGTCATCGGCCAGGCGGCCGAGTTCGACTACTCGGGAACGCAGGCCTGCCGCGTCCTCCGCGAAGAGGGGGTGCGCGTCATCCTGGTCAACCCGAACCCGGCCACGATCATGACCGACCCCGACTTCGCCGACGCCACGTACATCGAGCCGATCACCTCCGAGGTGCTCGAGGCGATCATCGTGAAGGAGCGCCCCGACGCGATCCTCCCGACCCTCGGCGGGCAGACCGCCCTGAACGCGGCCATCAAGCTCGACGAGGAGGGCATCCTCGCCAAGCACGGCGTCGAGCTGATCGGCGCGAAGGTTGAGGCGATCCAGAAGGGGGAGGATCGCCAGCTCTTCAAGGACCTCGTGCTCGAGTCGGGCGCCGACGTGGCCAAGTCGTACATCGCTCGCACCGTCGACCAGGCGGTCGAGTACGCCGAAGACCTCGGCTACCCTCTCGTGATCCGCCCCTCGTACACGATGGGCGGCCTCGGCTCCGGCTTCGCCTACACGCGCGACGAGCTCGTCCGCATGGTGACCGACGGTCTGCACCAGAGCCCCACCACCGAGGTCCTGCTCGAAGAGAGCATCCTCGGCTGGAAGGAGTACGAGCTCGAGATGATGCGCGACACGGCCGACAACACGGTCGTCGTCTGCTCCATCGAGAACGTCGACCCGGTCGGAGTCCACACCGGCGACTCGATCACCGTCGCACCGGCCCTCACCCTGACCGACCGCGAGTACCAGAACCTCCGCGACATCAGCATCGACATCATCCGTCGGGTGGGCGTCGACACCGGCGGCTGCAACATCCAGTTCGCCATCGACCCGTCGAACGGCCGCGTCATCGTCATCGAGATGAACCCCCGCGTCTCGCGCTCCAGCGCGCTGGCGTCGAAGGCCACCGGGTTCCCGATCGCCAAGATCGCCGCGAAGCTGGCCCTCGGGTACCGGCTCGACGAGATCCCGAACGACATCACCAAGGTGACCCCCGCCTCCTTCGAGCCCACGCTCGACTACGTCGTCGTCAAGGTGCCGCGGTTCGCGTTCGAGAAGTTCCCCGCGGCCGACACGACGCTCAGCACGACCATGAAGAGCGTCGGCGAGGCGATGGCCCTCGGCCGCAACTTCACGCAGGCGCTGCAGAAGGCGCTGCGCTCGCTCGAGAAGCGCGGATCGAGCTTCCACTGGCAGGGCGCCCCCGGAGACAAGGAGGCGCTGCTCGCGTTGGCCGCGACGCCGACCGACGGTCGCATCGTCACCGTGCAGCAGGCCCTCCGCGCCGGTGCGACGGCGGACGAGGTCTTCGAGTCCACGAAGATCGACCCCTGGTTCATCGACCAGATCGTGCTGATCAACGAGGTCGCCGAGACGGTGGCCGCGACCGAGTCCCTCGACGCCGAGATGATCGCCTTCGCGAAGGACCACGGCTTCAGCGACGCCCAGCTGGGGCAGCTGCGCGGTCTGCCCGAGCAGCAGGTCCGTGACGAGCGGCACGCCCTCGGCGTCCGGCCCGTGTTCAAGACCGTCGACACCTGCGCGGGGGAGTTCCCGGCCCTCACGCCGTACCACTACTCGAGCTACGACTTCGAGACGGAGGTGGTCGCGAGCGACCGCCGCAAGGTGATCATCCTCGGCTCGGGTCCGAACCGGATCGGGCAGGGCGTCGAGTTCGACTACTCGTGCGTGCACGCCAGCTTCGCGCTGAGCGACGCGGGCTTCGAGACGATCATGATCAACTGCAACCCCGAGACCGTGTCCACCGACTACGACACGAGCGACCGCCTGTACTTCGAACCGCTCACCCTGGAGGACGTCCTCGAGGTGGTCCACGCCGAGAGCGCCAGCGGCGAGCTCGTCGGCGTCGTCGTCCAGCTCGGCGGTCAGACCGCGCTCGGTCTCGCCAAGGGCCTCGAGGCCGCCGGCGTCCCGATCCTGGGGACGAGCCCCGACGCCATCGACTCCGCCGAGGAGCGCGGGCTCTTCCAGGGCATCCTCGACGCCGCCGGGCTGCACGCCCCGAAGAACGGCACGGCCACCGACTACGAGACCGCCGTCGCGGTCGCGGAGGAGATCGGCTACCCCGTCCTCGTCCGCCCGTCGTACGTCCTCGGCGGTCGCGGCATGGAGATCGTCTACGACAGCCCCTCGCTGGCCGACTACTTCGTCCGGGTCGAAGACCAGGCCATCATCGGCCCCGATGCGCCGCTGCTGGTCGATCGGTTCCTGGACGACGCGGTCGAGATCGACGTCGACGCCCTCTACGACGGCACCGAGCTCTACGTCGGCGGCATCATGGAGCACATCGAGGAGGCCGGCATCCACTCGGGCGACTCGAGTTGCACGCTCCCTCCCGTGACGCTCGGCAAGGGCGAGATCGACCGGGTCCGTGCCGCCACCCTCGAGATCGCGCGCGGCATCGGCGTCTCCGGTCTGCTGAACGTCCAGTTCGCCATCGCCGCCGGCGTGCTCTACGTCATCGAGGCGAACCCCCGTGCGAGCCGCACGGTGCCCTTCGTCTCGAAGGCGCTCGGGATCCCGCTGGCCAAGGCCGCGTCGCTGGTCATGGTCGGACGCAGCATCCGCGAGCTCGTCGAGGTCGGGCTGCTGCCGGCGAGAGACGGCTCGGACGTCCCGCTTGACTCGCCCATCTCCGTCAAGGAGGCCGTGCTGCCCTTCAAGCGCTTCCGCACGAAGGACGGCCAGATCGTCGACAGCGTGCTGAGTCCCGAGATGCGTTCGACGGGCGAGGTCATGGGGATCGACCGCGACTTCCCGCGGGCCTTCGCCAAGAGCCAGACCGCGGCCTACGGCGGCCTGCCCACCTCGGGCACCGTCTTCGTGAGCGTCGCCGATCGCGACAAGCGGGCGATCGTCCTGCCGGTGCTGCGCCTCCAGCAGCTCGGTTTCACGATCCTCGCCACCGAGGGCACCGCGACCGTGCTGGTGCGCAACGGCATCGAGGCGGACACCGTCGCGAAGTTCAGCGCGGGCGGCCACTCGGTCGTCGATCTGATCAACGCCGACGAGGTCGACATCGTGATCAACACGCCGAGCGGTTCGAGCGCCCGTGCCGACGGCTACGAGATCCGTGCGGCGACCGTCGCCGCCGACAAGGCGCTCTTCACGACCATCGCCCAGCTCGGTGCCGCGGTCGCGTCGATCGAGGCCGTCCAGACCGAGCTCGAGGTCACGAGCCTGCAAGACTACGGACTCGCGCGGGCGGCCCGACTGTGACGGCCGGGGCCTCGGCTCCGGCCTTCGGCGAGCGGCTCGGCGAGGTCTTCGACCGTCTCGGCCCGCTCTGCGTCGGCATCGATCCGCACCCGTACCTGCTCGACGCCTGGCGTCTGCCGGGCGGGGCGGCCGGGGCGCGCGACTTCGGTCTGCGGGTGGTCGACGCGGCGCACCGAGGAGGCGCGGGGATCGTGAAACCGCAGGTCGCCTTCTACGAGCGGTGGGGTTCGGCCGGCTTCGCCGCCCTCGAAGAGGTCCTGCACGCCGCGCGTCAGGCGGGGCTGCTGGTCATCGGCGATGCCAAACGCGGCGACATCGGCAGCACCATGGACGCCTACGGGGACGCCTGGTTCGATCCGGAATCGAGCCTCCGGGTCGACGCGCTGACGGTGTCTCCGTACCTCGGTCTCGGCTCCATGACCGGTCTGGTCGCACGAGCCCGTCGCGCGGGTGCGGGCGTGTTCGTGCTCGGCGCCACCTCCAATCCGGAGGCGCGGGTCACGCAGACGGCGCGGCGCACCGACGACGACGGCACGGTCTCGACCGTCGCGGGCGGTATCGTCGACGACGTGCTGCACGACAACCAGATCGCCGGAGAACCCCGGTTCGGCTCCGTGGGGCTGGTGCTCGGCGCGACGGTCGACCTCGTAGCCGCCGGCGTCGACCCCGACCGCTTGACCGCCACGCCCGTCCTCGCGCCCGGGTTCGGGCACCAGGGCGCGCTCTACCGCGACATCCCCGCCCTCTTCGGCGCTGCGGGCCGTTCGGTCGTCGTCTCGACCTCCCGGGCGCTGCTCGAGCACGGTCCGTCCGACCTCGCCGACGCGATCCGTCGCGACTCCGACGAGATCCGCCGATGCCTCGTCTGACGCCGCCGCCCGTCGACCGCGCGGCCGCGGCCCGCGCCGCCGTCGCCGCCCGTCGGGGCCGGGCCGCCGTGAAGTCCGCGATCGCCGAGAGACGACGTCAGGCGCTCGACGTCGCCGAGACGGCGTGGGCCGGTGAGGCCACGGCACCCGAGGCCACCCTCCGCGTCCGCGAGCTGCTCACGAGCATCCCGGGGATCGGCCCGACCCGGGCGGCGCGCATCATGACCGATCTGGGCATCGCCGAGTCCAAGCGGGTCGGCGGTCTCGGAGTCCGGCAGCGACGCACGCTCGGAGACTGGCTGGCACATCGCGAGGCGCGCGGGCGGCTCCGATCGCGTCTGGTCGTCCTGGCCGGTCCGACGGCCGTCGGCAAGGGCACGGTATCGGCTCACATCCGCGACAACTACCCCGACGTCCACCTGTCGATCTCGGCGACGACGCGGGCTCCGAGACCGGGGGAGGTCGACGGCGTGCACTACTACTTCGTCGACGACGCCGAGTTCGACCGGATGATCCGCGAGCGGGAGCTCCTCGAGTACGCGACCGTCCACAACTCGTACCGGTACGGCACGCCGCGCCCTCCGATCGACGCGGCGCTCCGCGACGGCCGCAGCGTGCTGCTCGAGATCGATCTGCAGGGGGCGCGTCTCGTCCGTGCGGCGATGCCCGAGGCCGTGCTCGTGTTCCTGCTCCCCCCCACCTGGGACGAACTGGTCCGTCGACTCATCGGCCGCGGCACGGAGGACGCCGCCGAGCAGCAGCGACGACTCGAGACCGCGAAGGTCGAGCTGGCCGCCCAAGACGAGTTCGACGTCAAGGTCGTCAACCACGACGTGGCCGAAGCGGCCCGAGAGGTCGTAGAATTGATGACTGCGTCCGACGACGCGCGACAGCGCGACTGATCGACGCCACGACTTCCCCCTCAGCCTGCCCGGTCGGCACGCCGAGACAACGCACCACGAACGAGGAGTAACCATGGCCGACAAGAACAAGGGCATCATCGATCCGCCCATCGACGAGCTGCTCTCGAAGGTCGAGTCGAAGTACGCGCTCGTCATCTTCGCGTCCAAGCGAGCCCGTCAGATCAACGACTACTACGCCGACCTCCACGAGGGCAGCCTGTTCGACAACGTCGGCCCGCTCGTCGACAGCACCATCGACGACAAGCCGCTCTCGGTCGCCATGCACGAGATCAACGAAGACCGGCTCGAGGTCAAGCCGCTCGCCGTCACAGCCGACTAGGCATCCGCCGCCCACAGGCGGCACGTCACGGGACGACCAGCTGTCAGGGGTCGGTCCTAGACTCTGACGAGGCCCCCGGGAGACCATCCCGCGGGGCCTCGTCACGTCCCACGGCACGATGCATCCGTCGAGCCGACCATGAGCCACGAGGGGTCCCCTTGACCACGACCGACACCACCAGCACGAGCCGTACGACTCCGACGGGCCTCCGTCTCTTCACCTCCGAGTCCGTGACCGAGGGCCACCCCGACAAGATCTGCGACCAGATCTCCGACGGCATCCTCGACGCTCTGCTGGCCGTCGACCCCGCCAGCCGGGTCGCCGTCGAGACCATGGTCACGACGGGTCTCGTGCACGTCGCCGGCGAGGTCACCACCAAGGGCTACGTCGACATCCCGACGATCGTCCGCGATCTCATCGTCGGCATCGGCTACGACTCGTCGGCGGTCAGCTTCGACGGCCGCACCTGCGGCGTCGAGGTCTCGATCGGCTCGCAGTCGCCCGACATCGCGCAGGGCGTCGACTCGGCGCTCGAGGCGCGGGGCGGCGACGACGACGTCCTCAACCGCCAGGGTGCGGGCGATCAGGGCATCATGTTCGGCTACGCCACGAACGAGACGCCCCAGTACATGCCGCTGCCCGTCTGGCTCGCCCACCGTCTCGCCGAGCGACTCGCCTCGGTCCGCAAGACGGGCGAGCTCGACTACCTCCGACCCGACGGCAAGACCCAGGTCACGGTCGGCTACGACGGCGTCGTGCCCGTCACGGTCGACACCGTCGTGCTCTCGACGCAGCACTCGCCGAGCGTCTCGAGTGCTCAGCTCGAGAGCGATGTGATCGAGCACGTCATCCGTCCCGTGCTCGCCGAGGCGGGGCTCGACTCGAGCGGCACGCGATTCATCATCAACCCCACCGGGCGCTTCGAGATCGGCGGGCCCCAGGGCGATGCAGGGCTCACCGGCCGCAAGATCATCGTCGACACCTACGGCGGCGCGAGCAGGCACGGCGGCGGGGCGTTCTCGGGCAAGGACCCGTCGAAGGTCGACCGGTCCGCCGCCTACGCCATGCGGTGGGTCGCGAAGAACGCCGTCGCAGCAGGTCTCGCCGACCGCCTCGAACTGCAGATCGCCTACGCCATCGGACGCGCGGCCCCGGTCGGTCTCTACGTCGAGACGTTCGGCACGGGTCACGTCTCCGACCAGGTGATCATCGACGCCATCGGCGAGGTCTTCGACCTCCGCCCGGCGGCCATCATCCGCGACCTCGACCTGCTGCGCCCGATCTACGCGGCGACGTCGACCTACGGCCACTTCGGCCGCGACCTGCCCGACTTCACGTGGGAGGCCCTCGACCGCGTCGACGCGCTGCGGGCCGCCGCCGGGCTCTGATCATCGGTGACCCCGCCACGCCGTCCGAGAACCCCGTGAGCGCGACGTCCGCCGGGACCCCCGGTCGGCCCGTCGCCCGTGTGCTCGTCGACTCGCCGCTGCCGCAGCTGGATCGTCTCTTCGACTACCGCGTCCCCGCGCGTCTGGTCGGACAGGTCGTCCCGGGCATCCGGGTCAAAGTACCGCTGCGATCCGCCGGCCGTATCGCCGACGGATTCGTGGTCGACGTCGTCGACGGATCCGACCATGCGGGCGAGCTCAGCGAAGTCGACGACATCGTGTCCGAGGTGCCCGTGCTGGCCCCCGAGGTCTGGCGGCTCGCCCGGGCGGTGGCCGACCGCGCCGGCGGCTCCGCGAGCGATGTCCTGCGCCTCGCCGTGCCTCCTCGGCAGGTGCGGGTCGAGAAGGCCTGGGCCGCCGCGCGCCTCGCGGCGGAGGGTGCCGACGAGCCGGTCACGGCGCCCGAGCCCGTCGTCGCCCAGGCCGTCACCGCGTACCGGGCCGACTCGCTCCACGATCTCGTCCCCGCGAGGGGCCGGGCCGCCGTCGACGCCGTCCCCCTGCTGGTCGAACTGGCCGACGACGGCGCGTGGGTCGGCCACTGGGCCGTCACCGCCGCTCAGCTGGCCACGGTGGCGCTGGCGGCGGGCGACAACGCGATCATCGCCGTCCCCGACTACCGAGACGAAGATCACGTCCTGCGGGCCCTCGCCGCGGTCGTCCCGTCCGAGGCGATCGTCCGTCTCGACTCCCGGCAGTCGAACGCCGACCGGTACCGGGCGCTCCTCCATGCCCGCGGCGACGACCCCGTCGTCATCGTCGGCAACCGCTCGGTCCTCCTCGCGCCGTCGGCTCGTCTCGGCGTCATCGTCGTCTTCGACGACGGCGACCCTCTCTTCTCCGAGCCGCTCAGCCCCTACGTGCACGCCCGCGACACCGCGCTCGTCCGCCAGGCGCAGCAGGACACGGCCCTGGTCTTCCTGGGCCACGCCCGGAGCACCGACGTCCAGCGCCTGGTCGAGCTGGGCTTCCTCGCCGAGGTCCGCCCCGATCCGCGGTACCAGCCCAAGGTGATCCCGACGTCTCAGCAGTCCGCGCACGACGGCTTCGCCGCGCGGGCACGGATCCCCTCCACGGCCTGGACGGAGGCCCGAGCCGCCGTCGAGCACGGACCGGTCCTCGTCCAGGTGGCTCACCCGGGTTACTCTCCACGGCTCGCCTGCACCGAATGCGGCGACACCGCGCGCTGCCTGCGCTGCAACGGTCCGGTCGTCCAGCGTGAGCAGGGCGCCCAGCCCGCCTGCTCCTGGTGCGGAGCACTCGCGGTCGGCTGGCACTGCAAGACCTGCGAGGGCACGGCGATGAAGGCCGTCGGCACCGGTGCGTCCCGCACCGCCGACGAGCTCGGCAAGGCCTTCCCGGGGGTCCGCGTCATCGTGGCCGACGGCACGCGACCGATCACCCACGTCGACGACGCCCCCGCGCTGGTCGTCGCCACGCGCGGTGCCGAGCCCGTCGCCCCCGGCGGCTACCGGGCGGTCCTCCTCCTGGACGGGGAGCGCATGCTGGCGAGAGAGAGTCTCCGAGTCGCCGAAGACTGTCTCCGCTGGTGGGCCAATGCGACGGCTCTCGCGTCTCGACGCGCACCCGTCGTGCTCGTCGGGGTCGGGGGAGCCCTGGCCTCCGCGCTGGCCACCTGGGAGCTCGCCCGCTTCGCCTCCTCCGAGCTCGCCGACCGTCGGCAGCTGCGCTTCCCGCCGGCCGTCCGCGTCGCGACGGTAACGGGCACCGTCGACACCGTCGCCCGAGCCCTCGGCGAGCTCCCCGACGAGGTGCGGGCCGAGACACTCGGCCCCGTCGACGTGCCCGAGGCCGGGGTGCGGGCCATCGTCCGCTTCGACGTGCGGCGCGGCGGCGAGGTGGCGCAGATCCTCAGGTCGCAGGTGATCCGGGCGGCCACCGAGCGTCGCAAGGCCATCGGTCAGAAGCGCGGTCGTGCCGTCCCTACACTCAGAGTGCGGTTCGACGACGTCGAGCCGTTCACCGATTGAGTTCAGGAACCCCCGTGCGTCTCGTCTTCGCCGGCAGCCCCGCCGCCGCCCTCCCGTCCCTCCGCGCCCTCGCCGAGAGCGAGCATGAGATCGTGGCGGTGCTGACCCGCAGCGACACCCCTCAGGGCCGCAAGCGCGTGCTGACGCAGACGCCGGTCGCCGTCGAGGCCGAGCGTCTCGGTCTGCCCGTGGTCAAGGCGCGTCGGATCACCGACGACGTGACCGAGCACCTCCGGGCACTCGACGCCGACCTCGGCGTCATCGTCGCCTTCGGGGCGCTGCTGCGCGAGCCCGTGCTCTCGCTGCCTCGACTCGGCTGGGTCAATCTCCACTTCTCGCTCCTCCCGCGGTGGCGCGGGGCGGCACCCGTCCAACGCGCCCTCATGGCCGGCGACGAGGTCACGGGGGCCGTCGTGTTCCAGCTCGTCCCCGAGCTCGACGCCGGCGACGTCTACGGCGTCGTCGAGCAGCGTCTCGGCGGCGCCGAGACCGCGGGCGGCCTGCTCGACGACCTCTCGGTCTCCGGTGCGGAGCTGCTCGAGCGCACGGTCGCCGACCTCGCCTCGGGCACGGCCGTGGGCGTCGCGCAGAACGGCACGGTGACGCTGGCCCCCAAACTGACCCTCGACGACGGGGCGCTCGATCTCGGGCGGCCCGCCAGCGAGGTCCTCGACCGGTGGCGGGGGGTCACGCCCGAGCCAGGGGCGCACGTCCCCTTCGAGGGCGCCCGCCTCAAGATCCTCGAGCTGCGCGCCGTCGAGTCGCCCGATCTCGCCGTCGACCCGGCACCCGGCGCCCTCTCGCTGTCCGGACGCCGCCTCCTCGTCGGCACGGCCACCGCGCCCCTCGAGCTGGTGCGGGTCCAGCCCGCCGGCAAGAAGGCCATGGCGGCGACCGACTGGTTCCGCGGGCTGTCCGGCGATGACGCCCCGCGCCTCCTCGTGACCGCGAGCGACTCGGCACCCGACCCGGGCGGACCCGGCCGCCCCTCCGACCCCCTCGACGAAGGAGACCGCTCATGAGCCGTGTCCAGCCCGCCCGTCGGGTCGCCCTCGACGTCCTCCGCGCCGTCTCCGACGACGACGCCTACTCGAACCTGCTTCTCCCGTCGCGCATTGCCCGTGCCCGTCTCGACGCCGCCGACGCGGGTCTCGCGACCGAGCTCACCTACGGCACGCTGCGCCTCCAGGGGTACTACGACCTCGTCATCGCGATCGCCGCCCGACGGCCCGTGTCGAAGATCGACCCGGCTCTCCTCGACGTCCTGCGGCTGGGCGTCCATCAGCTGCTCTCGACGAGGGTCGCCACGCACGCCGCGGTCGACGAGTCGGTCGAGCTCGCCCGCGAGGTCGGCAGTCGATCGGGCACCGGCTTCGTGAACGGGGTCCTCCGCACCGTCTCCCGCACCGACCCCGGGGTCTGGCGCGAACGCGTCCTCGAGGGCGCCCGGGGTGCCGACGAGGCGCTGGCCGCCGAGTGGTCGCACCCGGCGTGGGTCGTGCGGGCCTTCCGTCAGGCGCTCACCGCCGAGGGGCGGGGCGACGAGCTCGTCGAGCTGCTCGAGGCCGACAACAGGGCCCCGCGGGTGAGTCTCGTGGCGTTGCCGGGGCTGGCCGAGGTCTCCGAACTGGGAGGCGCGGGTGGCGTCCTCTCGCCCGTCGCGGCGACCAGCGGCGGCGGAGATCCGGCGAGCCACCCCGCCGTCCGCGACGGACGCGCCCGGGTTCAAGACGAGGGATCGCAGATGGCGGCTCTGCTGCTGAGCCGCCACCGCCCGATCGCGGACGGCGAGCGGTGGCTCGACATGTGCGCCGGGCCGGGCGGCAAGGCGGCGCTGCTCGGTGCGGAGGCGGCCGGAGGCGGCGCGCGGCTCCTGGCCAACGAGCTCGTCCCGGCGCGGGCGGGACTCGTCCGTCAGGCGCTCGAGCCCGTCCCCGGCGGCGTGCAGGTGGTCGAGGGCGACGCGACGCGCTTCGGCGCGGAGCAGCCCGAGTCGTTCGACCGCATCCTTCTCGACGCGCCCTGCACGGGGCTCGGCGCCCTCCGCCGCCGTCCCGAGGCCCGCTGGCGCAAGCAGCCCCGCGACGTCGGCGAGCTGACCGCCCTGCAGGCCCGCCTGTTCGCCGCCGCGATCGACGCCCTGGCACCCGGGGGAGTCCTCGCCTACGTGACGTGCTCACCTCACGTCGCCGAGACACGGGCCATCGTGGAGACCGGCGTGCGGGGTCGCGACGACGTCACCGTGGTCGACGCGACCGCCTCCGCGGAGACGATCGTGGGCGCCCCCGTCGACCTCGGCTCGGCGCCGTACGTCCAGCTCTGGCCGCATCGACACGGGACGGACGCGATGTTCGTCGCACTCGTCGAGAAGCGGCGCCAGCCCTCGGCCTCCTGACGCGGCGCCGATCGTCGCCGTCGCGACGCGGCGCCGGACGGGTGGCCCCGCTAGGCTCGTCGGGTGTCCGTCCGCATCAGCCCCAGCATCCTCTCGGCCGACTTCGCCAACCTCGAGCGCGACCTCCATCGCATCGGCGACGCCGATCTCGTCCACGTCGACGTCATGGACGGCCACTTCGTGCCGAACCTGACGCTCGGGCTCCCGGTGGTCGAGCGCCTCCAGCAGGTCAGTCCGCTGCCTCTCGACGTGCATCTGATGGTCGACGACGCCGACCGCTGGGCTCCTCGGTACGCCGAGCTCGGTGCGTTCTCCGTGACGTTCTCGGCCGAGGCCGCCGCCGATCCCGTCGCCACGGCGCGCGCGATCCGCAGCACGGGGGCTCGCGCCTCCGTCGCCGTGAAGCCCGGCACCGACATCGCGCCGTACCTCGAGACGCTCGACGAGTTCGACATGATCCTCGTCATGACGGTCGAGCCCGGTTTCGGCGGCCAGTCGTTCATGACCGAGACCATGCCCAAGCTGGCCCGCGCGCGTGAGGCGGTCGACCGGTCCGGGCTCGACGTCTGGCTCGAGGTCGACGGCGGCATCGACGTCACGACGATCGTCACGGCGGTCGCGAACGGGGCCGATACGGTCGTCGCCGGCTCGGCCGTCTACGGCGGCGAGCCGTCGGAGCGCATCGCGGCTCTCCGTGCCGCTGCCGCGACGGTAGCCTTGACCTCGTGAAGACCTTCGACGAACTGTTCGCAGAGCTCAGCGACAAGGTCCGCGACCGCCCCCAGGGGTCGGGAACGGTGGCTGAGTTCGATGCGGGCGTGCACCAGATCGGCAAGAAGATCGTGGAAGAGGCCGCCGAGGTGTGGATGGCCGCCGAGTACGAGGGCGACACGGCGACCGCCGAAGAGATCTCGCAGCTGCTGTACCACCTGCAGGTGCTGATGCTCGCCAAGGGGCTGACCCCCGCCGACGTGTACCGACATCTCTGATCCGTCTCCGCAGCCCCGCGAGACCGTCGTCCACCGGCGGTCCGACGTCATCCGGCCCCGACGGGCCGACCAGAGAGAACAGAGTCATCACATGCTCCGCGTAGCAGTGCCCAACAAGGGCTCCCTCAGCGAGACCGCGACAGCCATGCTCGGCGAGGCCGGGTACTCGGGTCGCCGCGACACCCGCACGCTCCACGTCGAGGACCCTCGTAACGGCGTCGAGTTCTTCTACCTCCGTCCGCGCGACATCGCGACCTACGTCGGCTCGGGTGCGCTCGACGTCGGCATCACGGGCCGCGACCTCCTCCTCGATTCGCACTCGCCCGCGCACGAGGTCGCCCCTCTCGACTTCGGCGGCTCGACCTTCCGCTTCGCCGGTCCTCCCGGGCGCTTCACCGACCTGCGTGAGCTGCAGGGCACCCGGGTCGCCACGAGCTACGCGGGTCTCGTCGGCTCGTTCCTGGCCTCGCACGGGGTGACCGCGAACCTCGTCGGTCTCGACGGTGCGGTCGAGAGCGCCGTCCGCCTCGGTGTCGCCGACGCCGTGGCCGACGTCGTGTCGACCGGCGGTACCCTCCGGGCGGCGGGCCTCGAGATCTTCGGCCCCGTCATCCTCGAGTCGACGGCCGTGCTCATCGCCTCCGACGAGAGCGTCGACGGGCTGGCCGTGCTGCACCGCCGTCTGCAGGGCGTGCTCGTGGCGAGGCAGTACGTGATGATGGATTACGACATCCCGGTCTCCAAGCTCGACGCCGCGACGGCGATCGCGCCGGGCATGGAGTCCCCGACGGTCGCGCCCCTCCATGACGCCGAGTGGGCGGCCGTACGGGTGATGGTGAAGCGGACCGACACGAACCAGGTGATGGACGCCCTCTACGACCTCGGCGCCCGAGCCATCCTCGTCAGCCCGATCCACGCCGCGAGGCTCTGAGATGACCGCCGCCGACCCGACGCTGGCCGTCCGGGTCATCCCGTGCCTCGACGTGGCGGCCGGTCGCGTCGTCAAGGGCGTCAACTTCCTCGACCTCCGAGACGCGGGCGACCCCGTCGAGCTCGCGCGCACCTACTACGAGCAGGGTGCCGACGAGATCACCTTCCTCGACGTCACCGCGACGGTCGACGAGCGCGCGACCATGTACGACGTGGTCCGCGCCACGGCCGAGCAGGTCTTCATCCCGCTCACGGTCGGGGGCGGGGTCCGCTCGACCGACGACGTCTCGCGTCTGCAGGCCGCGGGTGCCGACAAGATCGGCATCAACAGCGCGGCGATCGGCCGACCGTCCCTCGTCGGCGAGATCGCCGACCGCTTCGGCGCCCAGGCCGTGGTGCTCTCGCTCGACGTGAAGCGCTCCCCGCGAACCCCGTCCGGCTTCGTGGTGACGACCCACGGCGGCCGCACCGAGACCGATCTCGACGCGCTGGTCTGGGCACGAGAGGCGGTCGAGCGCGGTGCCGGCGAGCTCCTCGTCAACTCGATCGACGCCGACGGCACCCGTGAGGGCTTCGACCTCGAGCTGGTCGCATCGATGCGCGCCGTCAGCCGTGTCCCCGTCGTCGCTTCAGGAGGCGCGGGTGCGGTCGAGCACTTCGCCCCCGCCATCCAGGCGGGCGCCGACGCGGTGCTCGCCGCCTCCGTCTTCCACACCGGTCAGCTGACCGTCGACGACGTCAAGCGCGAGCTGGCGGCGTCCGGCATCCTGGTCCGTCGATCGCAGGAGCACTCATGACCGCCCCCCTCACCCGCGAGTCCGCCGCGCCCATCGTCGCTCGTGCGCGCTTCGACTCGGCCGGGCTGCTGCCCGCCATCATCCAGGAGGAGTCCTCCCGAGACGTCCTCATGATGGGCTGGATGGACGCCGAGGCGTTGATCCGCACGCTGACCGAGGGCCGGGTCACCTTCTGGTCGCGGTCCCGTCAGGAGTACTGGCGGAAGGGCGACACCTCGGGTCACGCGCAGTTCGTCCGCTCGGCGGCGCTCGACTGCGACGACGACGTCCTGCTCGTCACCGTCGAGCAGATCGGGGCTGCCTGTCACACCGGCGCGCACTCCTGCTTCGAGGTCGGCCCGTTGTCGCCGGTCACGGCCACGTCGATCGACGGAGATCCTCGTGTCTGACCGGGGCACCACCTCCCGGGCCGACTTCGACGCGGCCCTGTCCGGCCACCGCGTCGTCCCGGTCGTCCGCGACCTCTTCGGCGACGGCGAGACGCCGGTGGGCGTCTACCGGAAGCTCGCGGCGGGGCGACCCGGCACGTTCCTGCTGGAGTCCGCCGAGCAGGGCGGCATCTGGTCGCGCTGGTCGTTCGTCGGTGTGTCCTCCTTCGGAGTGCTCACCACCCGCGGAGACGACGTCGAATGGATCGACTACGGCATGAGCCGCGAGCGTGCGCTGGGCGATGCGACCGGGCGACCCCTCGAGGTGCTCTCCGCGCTCTTCGAACGCTGGCAGACGCCGCGCCTCCGCGAGCTGCCGCCCCTGACCGGTGGGCTCGTCGGCTTCATCGGCTGGGAGGCCGTCCGCGAGCTCGAGTCGCTGCCCGACGCGCCGCCCGCCGAGTTCGAGGTCCCGTCCCAGGCCCTCAGCTTCGTGAGCGAGCTGGTGGCGCTCGATCACCGCACCGGCGCCGTCATGCTGATCGCCACGGTGCTGAACGACGAGACCGACACCTCCGACGCCCTGTGGGCCGACGCGCAGTCGCGCCTCGACGGTCTGCAGAGTCGTCTGGCCGAGCCCAGCGAGGCGTTCCTCTCCGACGTCGATCTCACGATCGCCCCCGACCCGGTCCGACGCACGAGCGACGCCGAGTACGGGGCGGCCATCGAGCGGTCGAAGCAGTACATCCGCGACGGCGACGTCTTCCAGGTGGTCGTGTCGCAGCGGTTCGACCACGAGCTCACGGCCGATCCGCTCGACGTGTACCGCGTCCTCCGCACTCTCAACCCGAGCCCGTACATGTACCTCGTGAGCCTCGACGACGTCGACGGTCGGCCCTACTCGATCGTCGGATCGTCGCCCGAGGCCCTGGTCAAGGTCGACGGACGGCGCGCCTACACGCACCCCATCGCCGGTTCGAAGCCGCGTGGCGGCAACCCCGAGGAGGATCAGCTGCTCGCCGACCAGCTGGCCTCCGACCAGAAGGAGCGAGCCGAGCACCTGATGCTCGTCGATCTCGCCCGCAACGACCTGCTCAAGGTCTGCACCCCGGGTTCCGTCGAGGTGACCGAGTTCATGCAGGTCGAGCGCTTCAGCCACATCATGCACCTCGTGTCGAGCGTCGAGGGGGATCTCGCTCCGGGGCGCAACGCCATCGACGCCTTCCGGGCCACGTTCCCCGCAGGCACCCTGTCGGGCGCGCCCAAGCCCCGCGCCCTCGAGATCATCGACGAGCTCGAACCGGCGCAGCGGGGGGTCTACGGCGGGGTCGTGGGCTACTTCGACTTCGCCGGTTCGGCCGACGTCGCGATCGCCATCCGCACCGTGCTCCTGCAGGGCGGCACGGCGCGGGTCCAGGCCGGCGCCGGTCTCGTCGCCGACAGCGATCCCGTCGCGGAGAACGAGGAGGCGCGCAACAAGGCCGCGGCCCCCTTGCGTGCCGTGGCCGTGGCCAACGCCATGACGAGGCTCGTCTGATGAGCGCCCGCCGCATCAAGCTCACCACCATCCTGCTCGGGATCCTTCTGGCTGCCGTGGTGCTCCTCGCCTGGACGCAGCCGTGGTTCGAGCTCGCGATCAGCCTGCCCCAGGGCGGCTCCGACCGCGTGACGGCCAGCGGAGACGTCGCCGGCGGCGCCCTGTCGGCGCTCTCGCTCGCGAGCCTCGCCCTGTTCGCCGCGCTGACCATCGCGGGTCGCGTCTTCCGCATCGTGCTCGGCGTGCTGCAGACCCTGCTCGGCGTCTGCGTCGCCCTCGGGGCCGGAACATCCCTGGCCGACCCGATCGGCGCCTCCGGAACCCCCATCACCACGGCGACCGGCGTCGAGGGGGCCGAGTCGCTCGTGTCGCTCGTCGACTCCGTCTCGGCCACGCCCTGGCCGTGGGTGGCGCTGGTGACCGGCATCGTCTCGGCGCTGCTCGGCGTCGCCGTCGTCGTCCTCTCGGGGATGTGGCCCCAGGCCACCCGGAAGTACTCGGCGACCCGGCTCGTGGCCGCCGATCCCGCGACCGACCCGGCCGCCGCCTGGGACACCCTCTCGAGCGGGGACGACCCCACCGAGAGTCCCGACGAGACGGCCCGCAGCCGGTAGACTCGTCGCGTCCCATCTTGATCCAAGGAGCACCGTGAGCATTCAGACGAAGCCCGACGACCGCCACGAGGCCGCCGAAGACCTCGGTCACGGCAACTCGCCCGCCGCGTGGACGGCTGTGATCATCATGCTGGTCGCTTTCTCCATCGGCACCGTCGCCTTCTTCCTCGCCATCCCGTGGATCGTCTGGGCCTCCGCCGGGCTCGTGATCGTCGGGCTCGTCGTCGGGCTCGTGCTCAAGCGCGTCGGGTACGGCGTCGGCGGTCACCGCTATGTCCCGAAGGCGCACAACTAAGTGCTGGAAGACCTCTACGCCGGCTCCCTGGCCGATGCCGAGGCCCGGCGTGAGCTGGTGCCGTTCGCGTCGGTCGAGGCGGCCGCCCTCGAACGTCCTGCGGCACTCGACGCCCTGGCCGCGCTCCGACCCGACGAACGCGTCAAGATCATCGCCGAGGTGAAGCGGGCCAGCCCGTCCCGCGGCGATCTGTCCGACATCGCCGATCCCGCCTCCCTCGCCGTCTCGTACGCGACGGGTGGGGCCAGCGCGATCAGCGTCCTCACCGAGGGTCGCCGATTCAAGGGCACCCTCGCCGATCTCGAGGCCGTCCGACAGGTCGTCGACGTCCCCGTGCTCCGCAAGGACTTCATCGCCGACCCGTACCAGGTCTTCGAGGCGCGTGCCGCAGGCGCCGATCTGGTCCTCCTCATCGTCGCCGGCCTCTCGCAGCCCAGACTCGTCGAGCTGCACGAGCTCGTGCGGTCGCTCGGTATGACCGCGCTGATCGAGACCCACTCGGCCGACGAGGTCCGACGCGGTCTCGACGCCGGCGCCGAGCTGCTCGGCGTGAACGCCCGCGACCTCTCGACGTTCGAACTCGACCGCGATCTGTTCGGTCGACTCGCCGACGGCATCCCGTCCGGTGTCGTCCGCGTCGCCGAATCCGCCGTCGCGTCACCCGACGACGTCGCCCACTACCGTCGCGCCGGCGCCGATGTCGTGCTCGTGGGCGAGGCCCTCGTCACGCACGGCGACCCGGTCGACGCACTCACCCGCTTCCTGGAGGTCTGATGGCACTGCGCGACGAGACGGGGCCCTACTTCGGCTCCTTCGGGGGGCGCTTCGTCCCCGAATCCCTGGTGGCCGCACTCGACGAACTCGACTCGGCCTACAAGGCCGCGGCGGTCGATCCCGAGTTCCAGGCGGAGCTCCGTGCCCTGCACGCGACGTACACGGGTCGACCCTCGATCATCACCGAGGTCCCGCGCTTCGCCGAGCACGCCGGCGGGGCGCGCGTCATCCTGAAGCGCGAAGACCTGAACCACACGGGTTCGCACAAGATCAACAACGTGCTCGGACAGGCGCTGCTCGCCCGCAAGCTGGGCAAGACCCGGCTGATCGCCGAGACGGGCGCCGGGCAGCACGGTGTGGCGACCGCCACCGCGGCCGCCCTGTTCGGCATGTCCTGCGTCGTGTACATGGGCCAGGTCGACACCGAACGTCAGGCCCTCAACGTGGCCCGCATGCGCCTCCTCGGGGCCGAGGTCGTCTCGGTCACGACCGGGTCGCGCACGCTGAAGGACGCCATCAACGACGCGATGCGCGACTGGGTCGCCAGCGTCGACACCACGCACTACGTCCTCGGCACGGTCGCCGGTCCGCACCCCTTCCCGGCGATGGTGCGCGACTTCCACAAGATCATCGGCGAAGAGGCTCGCGAGCAGGTCCTGGCGCTCACCGGGTCGCTCCCGGACGCCGTCACGGCGTGCGTCGGCGGCGGGTCGAACGCCATGGGCATCTTCCACGCGTTCCTCGACGACCCCTCGGTCGAGCTCTGGGGCTACGAGGCCGGGGGAGACGGCGTGGAGACCGGTCGTCACGCTGCGTCGATCACCCTGGGTCGGATCGGCAACCTGCAGGGCACCAAGTCGTACCTCATGCAAGACGAAGACGGGCAGACGCTCGAGAGCCACTCGATCTCGGCCGGCCTCGACTACCCGAGCGTCGGGCCCGAGCACGCCTGGCTCGCCGAGAGCGGACGGGCCCACTACGAGCCCGTGACCGACGCCGAGGCGATGGCCGCGTTCAAGCTCCTCACTCAGACCGAGGGCATCCTGCCCGCGATCGAGACGGCGCACGCCCTCGCCGGCACGATCAAGCTCGGTCAGCGTCACCCCGACTGGACGATCCTGGTCTCGATGAGCGGGCGAGGCGACAAAGACGTGGCGACTGCCAGCCGCTACTTCGGCGTCCTCGACGAGCAGGCGCAGCAGCTGTGAGCGGCGCCGACGCCCCCACGGGCAGCAAGGTGGCGGCGGCCATCCGAGCTCGTCGCGAAGCCGGGTCCGGCGCCGTGATCGGATACCTCCCCGTGGGGTTCCCCGATCTGGCGACGAGCATCGAGGCCGCCGTGACGCTCGCCGAGAACGGCATCGACGTCATCGAGCTGGGCATGCCGTACTCCGATCCCGTCATGGACGGACCGGTCATCCAGGCCGCCACGCAGAAGGCACTCGCCGAGGGCTTCCGAGTCCGCGACGTCTTCACGGCCGTCCGCGAGATCACCTCCCGTGTCGACACCCCGGTCGTCGTCATGACGTACTGGAACCCGGTCGAGCAGTACGGCGTCCAGCGCTTCGCCGACGACCTCGCCGCTGCGGGCGGTGCCGGTCTCATCACCCCCGACCTCATCCCCGACGAGGGCTCCGCGTGGATCGCCGCCGCCGAGGCCGCCGACCTCGATCGGGTCTTCCTCGCCGCGCCGTCCTCCAGCGAGGCTCGACTCCGCCAGTCGGTGGAGGCCAGCCGCGGATTCGTCTACACCGTGTCGACGATGGGCATCACCGGCACCCGCACCGACGTCGATTCCGCGGCGCACACCCTCGTCGACCGCCTTCGTGAGGCAGGTGTCGAGTACGCGTGCGTCGGTCTGGGCATCTCGACCGCCACCCAGGTGCGTGAGGTCCTCGCCTACGCCGACGGGGCGATCATCGGCTCGGCCTTCGTGCGCGCCCTCGCCGAAGGCGGCCTCGACTCCCTGGCCGAGGTCGCAGCCGATCTGTCGTCGGGCGCCACCGTCTCACGCTGACTCCTGCTCGCGCTAGAGTCTTCCCGCGTCGGCCCGCCGACACCCCGTGTTCCCCGTGAAAGGCGTTTCCGCCCGTGTTCGTTCCCCTGAGCATCCCGAGTCCGTCCGCCGAATGGCAGTACTTCGACGTGACGGCCTGGATCAACGAGACCTTCGGTGCCTCGGTGCCGGGTTCGCTGCGCATCCACGCCTACGCCCTCTGCATCCTGGCCGGCATCGTCATCGCCGGCATCATCACGAACCAGCGTCTGAAGCGCCGCGGGGCCGAGAGCGGCGTCGTGATCGACGTCATGCTGTTCGCCGTTCCGCTCGGCATCATCGGCGGTCGCTTCTTCCACGTCATCACGCACCCGGGCGACTACTTCTCGTCGCCCGACCAGTTCGTCCACGTGTTCTTCATCTGGGAGGGCGGTCTCGCGATCTACGGCGCCCTCCTGTTCGGCGCCCTCGGCGTCTGGCTGGGCTGCCGGTACTCGGGTCTGCGCTTCTGGACCTTCGCCGACGCCCTGGCCCCCGGGCTTCTCGTGGCTCAGGCCTGCGGTCGACTGGGCAACTGGTTCAACAACGAGCTCTTCGGCATGCCGACCGACCTGCCCTGGGGTCTCGAGATCCAGTCGAGCAACCCGGCGTACCCCACCGGGCTCCCCGAGGGCACGCTGTTCCACCCGACGTTCCTCTACGAGATCGTGTGGATGCTCGCGGGTGTCGCGATCCTGCTGCTGATCGAGCGCAAGACCACTCTCGAATGGGGCAAGGCGCTGTCGTTCTACCTCGTCTGGTACGGCATCGGCCGGGCCTGGTTCGAGTCGATCCGCACCGACCCCAGCCTGCTCTTCTTCGGCATCCGCACCAACGTCTGGATGAGCTTCGCCGCCATCCTCCTGGGCATCGTCATCTACGTCGTCGCCACGCGACGGCACCCCGGTCGGGTGCCCAGCGCCTACGCCCCGGGGCGGTCCCCGATCGATCGCGACACTGAGCTAGACTCGCGACGCACGGAAGCGGACGACGACGACCCCGAACTCGTCGCCGTCGGAGCATCGGACGACACCGCCGATACGACACCGCGGTCCTAGGGCACACAGCCCCGGTACCACCGCACCAGGCCAGGGATCCCACGACTCGACCGAGTCACGGCCTCCCTCCAGCCGGAGCCGCTCCCGCATCGAGAACCACCTCACGACCGCCACAAGCTGTCAGGGCAACTCCGCTGAGCCGAAGCACCACCGGACAACCGATCCACCGTCCGGTCGGCGACCGACGTCAGCCGCACTTCCGCGGCGACGTCCAGTGACACGGGCCGACGACGTCCCGACTCCTACAGGATCTCTTCGTGAGGACGGATTCCATGGCCCCCACGCCAGCCCATCAGCAGTTCAGCACGGTCCCCTCCGCGGTCGGTCTCTACGACCCCCGCAATGAGAAGGACGCCTGCGGTCTCGCCATGGTCGCGACCCTCCGGGGCACCGCCGGGCACGACATCATCGACGCGGCCCTCGGCGCCCTGCGCAATCTCGAGCACCGCGGTGCCATCGGATCGGACGCCGGCACCGGCGACGGAGCCGGCATCCTCTGCCAGATCCCCGACGCGTTCTTCCGCGACGAGGTCGACTTCGAGCTGCCCGAGGCGGGGGAGTACGCGGTCGGCATCGCCTACCTGCCCCTCGACGAGCAGGAGCGCGCCGAGCTGAAGACCGGCATCGAGCGCATCGCCGATCTGGAGCACCTCGACGTGCTCGGGTGGCGCGACGTGCCCGTGCGCCCGGACGAACTCGGGACCTTGGCGCGCAACGCCATGCCCGCCTTCGAGCAGCTCTTCCTGGCGAGCCGTCAGAGAGGCGCCGACGGTCGGCGCCTGTCGGGCGTCGAGCTCGACCGCCGCGCCTTCCGTCTGCGGAAGCGCGCCGAGCGCAAGCTCTCCGCCTACTTCACCTCCCTCGGCAGTCGCACCATGGTCTACAAGGGCATGGTGACGACACTCCAGCTGGAGCCGTTCTACCCCGACCTCAGCGACGAGCGCTTCGCCTCGAAGCTGGCCATCGTCCACTCGCGGTACTCGACGAACACGTTCCCGTCGTGGCCTCTCGCCCAGCCGTTCCGCATGATCGCGCACAACGGCGAGATCAACACGGTCCGCGGCAACCGCAACTGGATGCGCGCGAGGCAGTCGCAGCTCGAGTCCGAGCTGATCGGCGACCTCAAGCCGCTCCTGCCGATCGTCAGCCCGGGTGCCAGCGACTCCGCCTCGTTCGACGAAGTGGTCGAGCTGCTCAGCCTGACCGGCCGGTCGCTCCCTCACGCGATCATGATGATGGTCCCCGAGGCGTGGGAGAACCAGGTCGACATCGACCCCGAGCTGCGCGACTTCTACGAGTACCACTCGATGCTCATGGAGGCGTGGGACGGCCCCGCCGCCATCACCTTCACCGACGGCTCCGTCGTCGGGGCGACGCTCGACCGCAACGGTCTCCGTCCGGGCCGCTACCTGGTCACCGACGACGGGCTCGTCGTGCTCGCCAGCGAGATCGGCGTCCTCGACATCGACCCCGCCAAGGTCGTCCGCAAGGGGCGCCTGCGCCCCGGCAAGATGTTCCTGGTCGACACCGAGGCCGGGCGACTCATCGAGGACGACGAGATCAAGCGCGACCTCGCGGCGGAGGCTCCGTACGGCGACTGGCTGGCCGAGGGGCGCATCCACCTCTCCGACCTCCCCGACCGCGAGCACATCGTCCACACCCCCGCGTCGGTGACGCGGCGCCAGCGGACCTTCGGATACACCGAAGAAGAGGTGCGCATCCTCCTCGCCCCGATGGCGAAGACCGGCGCCGAGCCCCTCGGGGCCATGGGCAGCGACACGCCCATCGCCGTCCTGTCCGAGCGCCCGCGCCTCCTGTTCGACTACTTCACGCAGCAGTTCGCCCAGGTGACGAACCCGCCGCTCGACTCGATCCGCGAGCAGGTCGTGACCTCGCTGAAGCTCGGCCTCGGCCCCGAGCGCAACCTTCTCGCGGCCACACCCGAGCATGCGCGCCAGGTCATCCTGGACTTCCCGGTCATCGACAACGACGAGCTGGCGAAGATCCAGCACATCGACCCGAGCCCCGGCTCGCGCGCCACGTCGACCATCCGGGGTCTCTACCGCTCCGACAAGGGACCTCGTGCGCTCGAGAAGCGCATCGCGGCGATGTGCAACGAGGTCGACGACGCGATCGAGGCCGGGGCGCGCTTCATCGTCCTCTCCGACCGCGACTCGAACCAGGACTTCGCGCCGGTGCCCTCGCTTCTGATGATCGCCGCCGTGCATCATCACCTGATCCGCACCGAGAACCGGATGAAGGTCGGGCTGATCGTCGAGGCCGGCGACGTGCGCGAGGTCCACCACGTCGCCACCCTGATCGGCTACGGCGCGTCGGCGGTGAACCCGTACCTCGCGATGGAGACCAGCGAGAACCTAGTCCGGTCGGGCATGATCACGGGTCTGTCGCCCGAAGACGCCGTGCACAACCTCATCAAGGCGCTCGGCAAGGGCGTGCTGAAGATCATGTCGAAGATGGGCATCTCGACCGTCTCGAGCTACGCGGCGGCGCAGGCCTTCGAGGCCGTGGGCCTCAGCCGCGAGTTCGTCGACACCTACTTCACGGGCACCTCGACGATGCTGGGCGGCATCGGCATCGACGTCATCGCGGCCGAGAACAAGGAGCGTCACCTCAGCGCCTACCCGGCCGACGGCTCCGTCGTCGCCCACGAGCGTCTGGCGACGGGCGGTGAGTACCAGTGGCGTCGCGAGGGGCCCAAGCACCTCTTCAACCCCGACACGGTCTTCCGTCTGCAGCACGCGACGCGCACCCGCCGCTACGACATCTTCCGCGAGTACACGAAGCTCGTCGACGACCAGGCCGAAGACCTCATGACCCTCCGCGGCATGTTCGCCTTCAAGCACGGCGTCCGTCCGTCGATCCCGCTCGACGAGGTCGAGCCGATCGAGGCCATCGTCAAGCGCTTCTCCACGGGTGCGATGAGCTACGGGTCGATCTCGAAGGAGGCGCACGAGACTCTCGCGATCGCCATGAACCGTCTGGGCGGCAAGTCCAACACGGGTGAGGGCGGAGAAGACGTCGAGCGTCTGCTCGACCCCGAACGCCGCAGCGCCGTGAAGCAGGTCGCATCCGGACGCTTCGGCGTCACGAGCATGTACCTGACCCATGCGACCGACATCCAGCTGAAGATGGCGCAGGGCGCCAAGCCCGGCGAGGGCGGCCAGCTGCCGCCGACCAAGGTCTACCCCTGGGTCGCCCGGACTCGTCACGCGACCCCCGGCGTCGGTCTCATCTCGCCGCCGCCGCACCACGACATCTACTCGATCGAAGACCTCAAGCAGCTGATCTTCGACGTCAAGCGGGCGAATCCGACCGCTCGGGTCCATGTGAAGCTCGTCAGCCAGTCGGGCATCGGCGCGGTCGCCGCGGGGGTCACCAAGGCCCTCGCCGACGTCGTCCTCGTCTCGGGGCACGACGGCGGAACGGGTGCCAGCCCGTTGAACTCGCTGAAGCACGCGGGCACCCCCTGGGAGATCGGCCTCGCCGAGACGCAGCAGACGCTCATGCTGAACGGCATGCGCGACCGAGTCGTCGTCCAGGTGGACGGCCAGATGAAGACGGGTCGCGACGTGATGATCGCGGCGCTGCTCGGCGGCGAGGAGTTCGGCTTCGCGACGGCCCCGCTGATCGTCGAGGGCTGCATCATGATGCGCGTCTGCCATCTCGACACCTGCCCGGTGGGCGTCGCGACGCAGAACCCCGAGCTCCGCGCCCGGTTCTCGGGCAAGCCCGAGTTCGTCGTCAACTTCTTCGAGTTCCTGGCCCAGGAGGTGCGCGAGTACCTGGCCGAGCTGGGATTCCGCTCCCTCGACGAGGCGATCGGCCGCACCGACGTGCTCGACGTCGACCGGGCCATCGACCACTGGAAGGCCTCCGGTCTCGACCTCGCGCCGGTGCTCGTCGGTCCGGCGTTCGCCGACGACGAGCCTCGACGCAACCACCGCCCGCAGGAGCACGAGCTCGAGAAGCACTTCGACGTCGGACTCATCGAGCAGAGCATGTCCGTGCTCGAGAACGGCGGGCGGGTCGAACTCCGACTCCCCATCCGCAACACCGAACGCGCGGTCGGCACGATGCTCGGTCACGAGGTCACCGTGCGGTACGGCGAGAACGGACTCCCCGAGGGCAGCATCGACGTCACCCTCACGGGCTCGGCGGGTCAGTCGCTGGGGGCGTTCCTCCCCGCGGGCATCACCCTCCGACTCGAGGGCGACAGCAACGACTACGTCGGGAAGGGTCTCTCCGGCGGCGACATCGTCGTCCGTCCCGACCGCTCGAGCACCTTCACGGCCGAGGCCAACGTGATCGCGGGCAACGTCATCGGCTACGGAGCCACCCGGGGGAGCATGTTCATCCGGGGCATCGTGGGCGAGCGCTTCCTGGTCCGCAACTCGGGTGCCAGCGCCGTCGTCGAGGGCGTCGGCGACCACGCGCTCGAGTACATGACGGGTGGTCTCGCGGTCATCCTCGGCGACACCGGCCGGAACCTCGGTGCGGGCATGTCCGGAGGCACGGCCTACGTGCACCGTCTGCGGACGGAGCGGGTCAACTCCGACGCGCTCGCCTCCGGCGAGCTGCAGCTCCACCCGCTCGGCAGCGCCGACGCCGAGATCCTGACCGATCTGCTCTCCCGGCACCTCGCCGAGACCGGGTCGCCCGTGGCCGAGAGACTCCTCGCCGACCTCGAGACGACCGTCTCGGAGTTCGTCAAGGTCCTCCCGCGGGACTACGCCGCCGTCCTCGCCACCCGGCAGACGGCCGTCGACGAGGGTCTCGACCCCGATGGCGACGAAGCTTGGAAGCGAATCCTGGAGGTGACCGGTGGCTGATCCCAAGGGATTCCTGAAGACGCAGAAGCGTGAGCTCCCGAAGCGGCGTCCCGTGTCGGTGCGGCTCATGGACTGGAAAGAGGTCTACGAGCAGCAGGAGTCGGGCGAGCTCCGCCGGCAGGCCGGCCGCTGCATGGACTGCGGCGTGCCCTTCTGCCATCAGGGCTGCCCGCTCGGCAACCTGATCCCCGAGTGGAACGACCTCATGTGGCGCGGCGAGGGCCGACAGGCCATCGAGCGCCTGCACGCGACCAACAACTTCCCCGAGTTCACCGGTCGCCTCTGCCCCGCCCCCTGCGAATCGTCGTGCGTGCTGGGCATCAACCAGCCGCCCGTGACCATCAAGCAGGTCGAGGTCTCGATCATCGACCAGGCGTTCCAGAACGGCTGGGTCACCCCCCACCCGCCCGAGCGTCTGACCGGCAAGACCGTCGCCGTCGTGGGGTCCGGCCCTGCCGGGCTCGCGGCTGCGCAGCAGCTGACCCGCGCCGGTCACACCGTCGCCGTCTACGAGCGCGACGACCGCATCGGCGGCCTGCTGCGCTACGGCATCCCGGACTTCAAGATGGAGAAGAAGCAGATCGAGCTCCGTCTCGCGCAGATGCAGGCCGAGGGCACCCGCTTCCGAGCGGGCGTCGAGATCGGTCGCGACATCGCCTGGGACGACCTCCGGGCGCGGTACGACGCCGTCGTGGTGGCCACCGGGGCCACGGTGCCCCGCGATCTGCCGATCCCGGGCCGTGATCTGTCGGGCATCCACTTCGCGATGGAGTACCTCGTCCAGCAGAACCGGGTCGGTGCAGGCGACACCGTCGTCGACCAGATCTCCGCTGAGGGCAAGCACGTCGTGGTCCTCGGGGGCGGCGACACCGGCGCGGACTGCATCGGCACGGCGCACCGTCAGGGCGCTCTCTCGGTCACGAACCTCGCCATCGGTCAACAGCCTCCGGAGGAGCGGCCCGAGACCCAGCCGTGGCCCATGTTCCCGACGGTGTTCGAGGTCTCGAGCGCCCACGAGGAGGGTGGCGAGCGGATGTTCCTCGCGTCGACGGTGGAGTTCCTCCGCAACGACGTCGGCGAGGTGCGGGCGATCCGCGTGGCCGAGACCGAGTACCTCGACGGCCGCCGGGTGCCCAAGGCCGGCACCGAGCGGGAGATCCCCGCCGACCTCGTCCTCCTGGCGCTCGGCTTCACGGGTCCCGAGCGGAACGAACTCGAACAGCAGCTGCGACTGCCCTTCGACGGGCGCGGCGCTCTGGTCCGCGACAAGACCTACGAGACGAGCGAGGCCGGCGTGTTCGTCACCGGCGACGCGGGTCGGGGTCAGTCGCTGATCGTGTGGGCGATCGCCGAGGGGCGGGCGGCCGCATCGTCGGTGGACGCCTATCTCGAGGGTCAGACGACTCTGCCGTTCCCGGTCGCACCCACCGATCGCTCCATTTCGGTCTGATCGTCCGCCCGGGCGGGAATAAGCTAATACGGCGGGCCTGAGTCGTCCGACACCATCCCAAGACGTTAGGAACACATGAGACGCGCAAAGATCGTCGCCACCCTCGGGCCGGCGACATCGAGCTACGACGACATCCGAGCGATCATCGACGCGGGTGTCGACGTGGCCCGGATGAACCTCAGCCACGGCAGCTACGACGTCCACGAGAGCGTGTACAAGAACGTCCGTCAGGCGGCGGACGACGCCGGGCGTCCCGTCGCGGTCCTCGTCGATCTCCAGGGGCCGAAGATCCGGCTCGGCAAGTTCTCCGACGGCCCGCACGATCTCGCCGTGGGCGACGTCTTCAAGATCACGACCGAGGACATCCTCGGCACGAGAGACATCTGCGGCACGACGTTCAAGGGCCTGCCCGCCGACGTCAGCGCCGGCGATCCTCTGCTCATCGACGACGGTCGCGTCAAGCTCCGCGTGCTCGAGTCCGACGGCACGACCGTCACGACCGAGGTCGTCGTCGCCGGCACCGTCTCGAACAACAAGGGGATCAACCTCCCCGGCGTCGCGGTGAACGTGCCCGCGCTGTCCGAGAAGGACGAAGCCGATCTGCGGTGGGGGCTGACCCTGGGTGCCGACCTCATCGCCCTGTCGTTCGTGCGGGATGCGGACGACGTCGACCGCGTGCACGAGATCATGGCGGAGGAGGGCCGGAAGGTCCCGGTCATCGCGAAGATCGAGAAGCCCCAGGCTGTCGACAACCTCGAGGCCATCATCGACGCGTTCGACGGCATCATGGTCGCCCGCGGCGACCTCGGGGTCGAGCTGCCCCTCGAGGCCGTGCCGATCGTGCAGAAGCACGCGGTCGAGCTGTCCCGTCGCATGGCGAAGCCCGTCATCGTCGCCACGCAGATGCTCGAGTCGATGATCTCGAGCCCCATCCCCACGCGAGCCGAGACGTCCGACGTCGCCAACGCCGTCCTCGATGGTACGGACGCCGTGATGCTGAGCGGCGAGACCAGCGTGGGGGAGTACCCCGTCATCACGGTCCAGACCATGGCCCGCATCGTGCAGTCCACCGAAGAGCACGGACTCGAGCGCATCCCGCCCCTCGGTACCAAGCCGCGCACGCAGGGTGGCGCGATCACCCTCGCCGCCGCCGACGTCGCCGACTTCGTCCAGGCTAAGTTCCTCTGCGTGTTCACGGAGTCCGGTGACTCCGTCCGTCGGATGTCGCGCCTCCGCCACTCCATCCCGATCCTCGCCTTCACCCCGAACGAGGCGACCCGTCGCCGGATGGCCCTCAGCTGGGGCGTCCAGTCGCACCTGGTCGAGAACGTCACCCACACCGACGCCATGTTCGCGCAGGTCGACGACATCCTGCTCGGCAAGAAGCTGGCCGACGTCGGCGACAAGGTGATCGTCATCGCCGGCACCCCTCCGGGAATCGCCGGGTCGACGAACGACCTCCGCGTGCACCGGGTCGGCGACGCGCACGGCGAGGCGGCTCCGGCCTACGCCGAGCTCGCCTAGCCGGACACACCAGCACCGCACCGGCGCCGCCGGGTCCTCGACGGACTCGGCGGCGTCGTGTGCTCGGGGCGTACCCTGTGGCCATGTCGGTCGGCCCCTCTCACCCAGCGTGCTTCGTCTTCGACGGACGCCTGTACGTCGTCCCGAGCGGATCCGATCTCAGCGTGTCCGAATCGGCGCGAGCCCTGCGTTCCCGATCCGCCATCGAGCTCTCCGGTCCGACGCCCCCGGGAGGCGCGGCTCACTGGATCGTGACAGGAGCCGTCGGCGGCGGGGTCGCCTTCGCCGTGATCGCCGCCGCGGGCGGCTGGCATGTCACCGCGCTCCTCTCGCTCCTGCTGTGCTTCACGATGGGCGCGCTCGTCGGGGCCCTCCTCGCAGCGGGGACGCATTCGCTCGTCGGGGCGGCGACCGGCGAAGGGCAGGCGGCTCCCCGGGCTTCGCACGCCATCGAGGTCCCGGAGGACGTCGCATCGTCGGCTCCTGACGACTCGACCGGTGACGAGCTCGTTCTCTGGTCGACGCTCGTGTCGCGGTACCGGCGAGCGGACGCGACGGCCTCGGGAGCAGAGCATCTCGAAGCGGCTCGGGACTACGAGACGGTCGCGCGCCTCCTCGGTCTCCCACCAGGCCGCGAATGAGGCGAGACGTCGGCGACACAGAAGAAAGCCCCGACCCACCGGAGTGGATCGGGGCTTTCTCGTCGATATCGGGCGGACCCGAGATCACCGGCGCCTCGAGGACGCCGCCGAGTCAGATGACGCGGATGTTCTCGGCCTGGAGGCCCTTGTTGCCCTGAGCGGTGTCGAATTCGACCTTCTGGTTCTCCTCCAGGTTGCGGTAGCCGTCGCCGGCGATCGCGGAGAAGTGCGCGAAGACGTCAGTGGATCCGTCGTCGGGGGTGATGAAGCCGAAGCCCTTTTCGGAGTTGAACCACTTAACGGTACCTGTAGCCATTTTTCTTGTTCCTTATATTTTCAGAGTTGTCATTCCCGATTTCGAGAACGCTCGTCGCGGTGCCTTTTTGTCCGCTCCCTCTGAGAACGACGCCACCTGACCCGACTTCCGGAGAAGTCCGACCTGGAACGTCGCGAGATACAAATGCGTAACACAACAACCAGTGATGCAACTGTAGTGCACAAGACCGGCCCGCACGCCACTTCATCGACGGAGATGTCGGAAAAAGTCGCTGGCCGCGTTCGTGCCGGATGTGGGACTCGAACCCACACGCCCTCTCGGACAGAGCATTTTGAGTGCTCCGCGTCTGCCATTCCGCCAATCCGGCTCACGACGACCGAGGCAAGAATACCGTAGGCTCTGCTTCGTGAGTGACCAGGAAGCAACCCCAGCAGCACCCCGTCGCGTCGTCGTGGCCGAAGATGAGTCCCTCATCCGGCTCGACATCGTCGAGATCCTCCGCGACAACGGCTACGAGGTCGTCGGCGAGGCCGGAGACGGCGAGACCGCCGTCGCCCTCGCCACCGAGCTCCGGCCCGATCTCGTGATCATGGACGTCAAGATGCCGAAGCTCGACGGCATCAGCGCGGCCGAGACGCTGAGCAAGAACCACATCGCGCCCGTCGTCCTCCTGACGGCCTTCAGCCAGAAGGAGCTCGTCGAACGGGCGAGCGAGGCCGGCGCCCTGGCCTACGTCGTCAAGCCGTTCACACCGAACGACCTCCTGCCGGCGATCGAGATCGCCTTGTCGCGCTACACGCAGATCATCACGCTCGAGGCCGAGGTCGCCGACCTCGTCGAGCGCTTCGAGACCCGCAAGCTCGTCGACCGGGCCAAGGGCCTGCTGAACGAGAAGATGGGGCTGACCGAGCCCGAGGCCTTCCGCTGGATCCAGAAGGCGTCGATGGACCGCCGACTCACGATGCACGACGTCGCACAGGCGATCATCGAGCAGCTCAGCGCCAAGAAGTAGACCCGAGTCGCGCGACGAGGCCGTCACCCCACGGGGTGGCGGCCTCGATCCGTCTGTCGCGTCGTCCGCTGCGGCTCCCGATCAGGAGCGCGCGTCCGTCAGGAAGTTCGTGATGCGGACGGTGGAGAGGAGCCGCCCTGCCTCGTCCGTCATCACGATCTGATGCGTCGCCAGCGTCCGGCCCAGGTGGATCGCGGTGCAGGTGCCGATGACCCAGCCGGTCGAGATCGAGCCACTGTGACTCGCGTTGAGCTCGATCCCCATGGCCAGCCGCCCCGGGCCAGCGTGGACCGTCGACGCGATGGAGCCGAGGGTCTCCGCGAGGACGACGTGCGCCCCGCCGTGCAGGATGCCGACCGGCTGCGTGTTGCCGGCGACGGGCATCCGCGCCACGGCGCGCTCGGCGCTCATCTCGAGGATCTCGATCCCCATCTTCTCGGCGAGGTCGCCGACTCCACGACGACCGAAGAGCTCGGACGCCGCGTCACTGAGCTCGGGGCGCACGGCACCGGATCCGCCGACCTGATGGGCGGCGCCCTCGGAGGAGGCGGCGGGGGAGTGGGAGGTCATTGCGCTCCGTGGGGCCGTGGTCCGGTGGATCTCCCCGACGGCCGTGTCGGAGGTGCCCGCTAGGCTGACGGGGTGTCGGACGAAGCAAAGCCTACCCTCCTGGTCATCGACGGTCATTCGCTGGCCTTCCGCGCGTTCTACGCCCTACCGGTCGACAGTTTCGTCAACCGCGAGGGCCAGCACACCAACGCGATCCACGGCTTCATCTCGATGCTGCTGAGTCTTCTCAAAGCCGAGAAGCCCACGCACCTGGCCGTCGCGTTCGACATCTCGCGATTCTCCTTCCGCACCCGCGAGTACCCCGAGTACAAGGGCACGCGCTCCGAGACCCCGCCCGAGTTCGTCGGTCAGATCCCCCTCTTGGAGGAGGCCCTTCACGCGATGGGCATCACGACCATCACCAAAGAGGACTTCGAGGCGGACGACATCCTCGCGACCCTCGCGACGCGCGGTCGAGACGAGGGCTTCCGAGTGCTCGTCGTCTCCGGCGACAGAGACGCCATCCAGATGGTGAACGACGACGTCACCCTCCTCTACCCCTCGGCTCGGGGCGTCAGCGAACTGACCCGCTACGACCGCGACAAGGTGTTCGAGCGCTACGGCATCGAGCCGCATCAGTATCCCGAGGTGGCCGCCCTGGTCGGCGAGACCAGCGACAATCTGATCGGCATCGACAAGGTCGGCGAGAAGACCGCGGTCAAGTGGATCAACCTCTACGGGGGGCTCGACCAGATCATCGAGCGCGCCGACGAGATCAAGGGCGTCGTCGGTCAGAAGCTGCGAGAGCAGAAAGAGAACGCGATCCGCAATCGTCGCCTGAACCGTCTGGTCACCGATGTCGAGCTGCCCGTGGGGCCGGCCGACCTCGAGCGCCGGGGCATCGACGAGGCTGCGGTCCGAGAGCTGTTCGACAAGCTGCAGTTCCGGACGCTGCTCGAGCGCGTCCTCCTCCTGTCCGAGTCCTCGTCGACCGGCGAGGCGTCCGAGCCCGCCGTGACGGCAGCACCGGTCGGCATGCCCGTCGTCCGTACCCTCGTCGACGAAGAGCTCGCCTTCTGGCTCAAGAAGCACGCCTCCGACCCGCAGAGCCCCGTGGGGCTCGTGGTCGAGTACGGCAACGATGGCGTCGTCGGGCTCGGCCTCTCGACGCAGGTCGAATCGGCGTACATCCCGTGGGCCGCCGGGCGCGGCGACTACGTGGCCCTCGAGGCCTGGCTCGACGGAGAGACCCCCAAGGTCGTCCACGACGCCAAGCGCGCCTACAAGGCACTGTCGCGAGTGGGTCTGCATCTCACGGGCGTCGTCGGCGATCCCCGTGTCGCCGCCTGGCTCCTCCGACCGGCCCGCACGTCGTTCGCCCTCTCGGACCTCGTCTACGAGCAGCTCGGCGAGTCGCTGCCCGTCGGCGACCCCAACCAGCTCGTCGCCAGCGAAGACGATTTCAGCGTGGCATCCGAGGCGTGGTTCGTCCTGCGCCTCTCGGACTCCCTGGTCGACGCACTCGATGAAGGGTCGCGACGCGTCCTGACGGAGATCGAGCTCCCGCTCGTCCCGGTGCTCGGCGACATGGAGCTCACCGGGGTGGCCGCTGATCGCCCGACGCTCCAGGCCCTGTCCGTGCGGTTGGGCGAGTCCGCAGCCGGACTCGCCACCGAGGCGTTCGCGGAGATCGGCCGCGAGGTCAACCTCGGCTCCCCGAAGCAGCTGCAGGAGGTGCTGTTCGAGCAGCTCGAGATGCCGAAGACCCGCGCGACGAAGACGGGCTTCTCCACCGACGCGGCCTCTCTCGCCGACCTGCAGGAGAAGCATCCCCACCCGTTCCTCGATCTCCTCCTCAAGCACCGCGATGCCACCAAGCTGCGGCAGATCATCGAGACGCTCGAGAAGTCGATCGCCGACGACGAACGCATCCACACGACGTACGACCAGACCGGCACGACCACCGGGCGGATCTCATCGGTCGACCCGAACCTCCAGAACATCCCGGTCAAGGCCGCCGTCGGTCGCGAGATCCGTGCCGCGTTCATCCACGGTCCGGAGTACGAGACCCTGCTGACGGCCGACTACTCGCAGATCGAGATGCGGATCATGGCGCATCTCTCGGGTGACGAGGGCCTGATCCAGGCGTTCAACGAGGGTGAGGACCTGCACCGCTTCGTGGGTGCCCGCATCTTCGGGGTCGAACCGGCCGACGTCTCACCCGCCATGCGGACGAAGGTCAAGGCCATGTCGTACGGTCTCGCCTACGGCTTGAGCGCATTCGGCCTGTCGAAGCAGCTCCGGATCGAGAGCTCCGAGGCCAAGCAGCTGATGACGGACTACTTCGCGCGTTTCGGGGCCGTCCGCGAGTACCTGCGGAACGTCGTCGAGCAGGCCCGCGAAGACGGCTACACCGAGACCATCTTCGGTCGCCGTCGACCCTTCGCCGACCTCAAGTCACCCAACCGGGTGCTGCGCGAGAACGCCGAACGTGCAGCGCTGAACGCCCCGATCCAGGGCTCGGCCGCCGACATCATGAAGATCGCCATGCTCGGAGTGCAGTCCGAGATCGGGTCTCGTGAACTCGCGTCGCGTGTCCTCCTGCAGGTGCACGACGAGATGATCGTCGAGGTCGCACCCGGCGAGGTCGACGCCATCCGCGACATCGTCCGTCGCCAGATGAGCGGTGCCGCCGATCTCAGAGTGCCTCTCGACGTCAGCGTGGGTCTCGGCGAGAGCTGGGACGCCGCGGCGCACTGACGGCCCGCCTGACGCGATCGTCGGCCAGCCGACCCGCCGCGTCGGTCCAGAACGGCTCGATCCGCTCGGAGTGGGCACACTCGGGCGCGACCGTGGCAGCCTGCGCGCGCCTCAAGCCCCGGCGACGACTCGAAGCGGGCGCAAACAAAGCAGAAACGCGGTCCCGACTTGACGAACAGACACAAACGGGCTTATATGAAATCTGCTCGGTGAACGTCGGGCACCAAACGGCTCTTAATTCACTGAACAGCTGATGACTTCCTTCCGGTGAGTCATCCCCGCACGACGACGAGGTCTCGCATGTACGCACCTGAGCGTCATCAGCAGATCCTCGATACGGCATTGAGCAGAGGTCGGGTCGAGGTGGCGGGTCTGGCCCGTGACCTCTCGGTCGCGCCCGAGACCGTGCGCCGGGATCTGACCGAGCTCGAACGGCGTGGCGTCCTCCGACGTGTCCACGGTGGCGCCATCGCCGTCGAGCGCCTCGGCATGGAGCCCCCCGTCGTCGATCGTGAGGGCACCGCGGCGGCCGAGAAGGACCGCATCGCCCGAGCTGCGCTCGATGAGCTGCCCGAAGAGGGTTCGATCATCATCGACGCCGGCACGACGGCCATCCGGTTCGCCGAGCTGCTGCCTGTGGATCGCGTGCTGACGGTCGTCACCCATTCGCTCGCCGTGGCGACCATCCTCATCAGCAGGCCCAACGTCACATTGCACCTCCTCGGTGGACTGATCCGCACCAGGACGTACTCCTCGGTCGGGGACTGGACGCGCAGCCAGCTCGCCGACGTCTTCGCCGACGTGGCCTTCGTCGGGACGAACGGCGTCTCCGTCGAGCGAGGGCTCAGCACGCCCGATCTCGCCGAGGCGCGGGTCAAGCGCGCCCTCCTCGCGTCGTCCAGGCGGACCGTCGTCCTCGCCGACCACACGAAGTTCGGCCGCGAGGACTTCGCGAAGGTCTCCCCGCTCTCCGACGTCGACACGATCGTCACCGACTCCGGGGTCGACGGCGAGCTCGCCGACGACGTCGAGCGCGCCGGCCCCAGGGTCGTGATCGTCTGATGACGACCTCCCCCCACAGCCCCACCCGAAGCACCATCCCCCTCCCGCACCCCCACGCTCGTCACTGAGTACGAAGGAGTACCGCCCTCATGTCCGAATTCACCCCCACGGTCACCGGGACCGGTGTGCGCGCTCGCGTACAGCGGTTCGGAGGCTTCCTCTCCGGCATGATCATGCCGAACATCGGCGCGTTCATCGCCTGGGGTCTCATCACGGCTCTGTTCATCGAGACCGGGTGGACGCCCGTCCCGCAGCTCGGCGGTTTCGGAACGGACTCCGCCGGCGAGCCCTACGGCGGCATCGTCGGTCCGATCATCACGTACCTGCTGCCGATCCTGATCGCCTACACCGGTGGTCGCATGATCCACGGTCAGCGCGGAGCGGTCATCGCCGCCGTCGCCGTCCTCGGTGTCATCTCGGCGACGGACGTCCCGCAGTTCCTCGGCGCCATGATCGTCGGCCCGCTGGCCGCCTGGGTGCTGAAGCAGTTCGACAAGCTCGTCGAGGGTCGCATCAAGTCCGGGTTCGAGATGCTGGTCAACAACTTCTCGCTCGGCATCATCGGTGCGGCCATGGCCATCGCGGCCTTCTTCGGCCTCGCCCCGATCACGACGTGGCTCACCGACCGGTTCGGTGAGGCCGTCGAGTTCCTGGTCAACCTCGGTCTCCTGCCGTTGGCCTCGATCATCATCGAGCCTGCGAAGGTGCTGTTCCTCAACAACGCCATCAACCAGGGCTTCCTGACCCCGCTCGGCGCCATCCAGTCCGCAGACGCCGGCAAGTCCATCCTGTTCATGCTCGAGTCGAACCCCGGTCCCGGGCTCGGCATCCTCCTCGCGTTCCTCTTCTTCGGCCCGCGTGCCATCCGCCCGTCGGCCCCCGCCGCCATCATCGTGCACTTCTTCGGCGGCATCCACGAGATCTACTTCCCCTACATCCTCATGAAGCCCATCCTGCTCATCGCCGCCGTCGCCGGTGGCGCCACGGGGATCGCCTGGTTCTCGGCCTTCGGGCTCGGGCTCGTCGGGCCGGCTTCGCCGGGCAGCATCATCGCCTACTTCGGCGTCGCCGCGCGGGGGGACTTCCCGCTCATCCTGGTCGGCATCCTGCTGTCCGCTCTCGTGTCGTTCGTCGTCTCATCGCTCCTGATGGGCTTCGGTCGCAAGGAGAACCGCGAGGCTGCGGCCGAGGACGCCGAGGCCCAGCAGCAGGCGCTGGCCGACGCGCAGGCGGCGACCGCCGCCAACAAGGCCACCAGCAAGGGAACCGCTGCTCCCACAGCGTCCTAGTGATTGAATCGGGGGGTGGCTCCGGCCGCCCCCCGATCCACCTCGAAACAAGGAGAACACCATGGCAACCCTCGACGGATCGTCCATCAAGAAGCTCATCGTCGCCTGCGACGCGGGCATGGGCAGCAGCGTCATGCTCGCCTCCACGCTCAAGAAGCAGCTCAAGAAGAGCGGGGTCACCGTCGAGCACTCGCCGGTGTCCGAGATCCCGGCCGACGCCGACGTCGTCGTCACCCAGAACAACCTCGCCGAGCGTGCGCGCGGGGTCGTCCCCGACATCCCCGTCGTGCCCTTCCAGCTGTTCATGGGCGACCCCAACGTGGCCAAGGTCGTCAAGGCCATCCAGGACGGCTCGACGGTCGAGGTCTGACGATGACCGACCAGGCTCCTGAACTGACGGCGCTGCTCGCCGAATCCTCCATCCGGCTCGACGAGTCCGCCGCCACGCGCGACGAGGCCATCCGGGCGACCGGTCGGGCCCTCGTCGAGGCCGGCGCAATCGATGAGGCGTACATCGACGCGATGTTCGAGCGTGAGAACTCCGTCTCGACGTACGTCGGCGAAGGTGTCGCCATCCCTCACGGCACCCTGGCGGGCAAGGACTCGGTGAAGAACGACGCCCTCGTCGTCCTCCGGTTCCCGCAGCCGATCGACTGGGACGGCAACGAGGTCTCGGTCACCGTGGGCATCGCCGCGAAGGGGAATGGGCACATCGCCATCCTCAGTCAGCTGGCGAGCATCCTGATGGACCCCGACAAGGCCGCAGCCCTCCGGGGTGCGACCACGACTTCGGAGGTCTACGACCTGCTGCAGTCCGACGAAGACGACGACTGACCTCGACGCCCCCTCCGTCCGGCCTCCCGGCCGATCGGATCCGCACCGCCGTCCGACGACGACGGCACCAGACCGCACCGGTCTCGACCAAGGAGTAGAAATGCCCGAACGCACCGTCACCATCGCCTCGAGCGTCGGTCTGCACGCCCGTCCCGCCTCGCTGTTCAGCCAGGCGGCCGGCAAGACCGGTGCAAAGGTGACGCTCACGACCTCGGCCGGCAAGAGCGTCAACGCTGCGAGCATCCTCGGCGTGCTGTCGCTCGGCATCAACCACGGCGACGAGGTCGTCATCGCCACCGACGGGGACAACGCCGAGGCCGCCCTCGACGAGCTCGCCGCCCTGCTCGAGACGGACCTCGACAAGGACTGAGCGCCTCCTGCGGTCCTCGAGGGCACCGGGTCGACGACACGTCGACCCGGTGCCCTTCTCTGTCAGCCACCGAGAATGACCAGCCCGCCGTGTCGGAGGTCGCGTCTAGGCTCGGGGCATGTCAGACGACTCGACCAGCACCTCCAGCCGCGTCCCCACAGCCATCGACGCGATCGCCGAACGCTGGGTCGACACGCTCGTCGATCTCGATCCCTCGGTCGCGACGTGGATCGGGCGTGAAGGGCGCACAGGCGAGTACGGCGACTACTCGCCCGAGGGGCACGACCGGCGCATCGGCGAAGCGCGGGCCGTCATCGCCGCTCTCGACGCGGCCCCCGTCGTCGATGACGTCGACCGCGTGACGCAGACGGATCTGCGCGGTGAGCTGGCGCTCGACGTCGAGTTCCACGAGGCGCGGCTGCATCTCCGCGACCTGAACGTCATCGCTTCGCCCGCGCAGGGGATCCGCGAGGTGTTCGATCTGATGCCGACGGGCTCGCTGTCGGACTGGTCCGACATCGCCTCCCGTCTGGCGGCCGTCCCGTCCGCTCTCGAGGGCTACGAGGCGTCCCTCCGCGCCGGTGCCGCCGAGGGCGTCGTCCCGGCTCGCCGGCAGATCGAGAAGGTCGCCGTCCAGTGCGCACGGATCGGACGACGAGACGGATTCTTCGCCGATCTCGTCGGCGGGGCCCGTCCTGAAGACGGCACCGCGCCTCCTGCCTCCCTCGATCGCGATCTCGCACGGGGAGCCGAGGCGGCCGCGTCGGCCTACCTCCGGTTCGAGAGGTTCCTGGTCGACGAGATGCTCCCGTCCGGGGGCGCCCACGACGGAGTGGGGCGCGAGGCGTACGCGCTGCACTCCCGTCGATTCCTCGGGGCGGCGATCGACCTCGACGAGACCTACGAGTGGGGCCTCGACGAGCTCGCGCGGATGACCGCCGAGCAGGAGGCGGTGGCCGGCCGGATCGAAGAGGGCGCGAGCGTGCAACGCGCGGTCGAGGTGCTCGACGCAGACCCCTCACGGCGTCTCGACGGGACGGAAGCCCTGCAGCACTGGATGCAGGAGCTGAGCGACCGGGCCGTCGACGAGCTCGGTCGGACCCACTTCGACATCCCCGACGAGCTGCGTCGCCTCGAATGCCGCATCGCCCCGACCCGTGACGGCGGCATCTACTACACGGGTCCGAGCGACGACTTCTCGCGGCCCGGCCGGATGTGGTGGTCGGTGCCCGAGGGGGTCACCCGCTTCGACACCTGGCGCGAGACGACGACCGTCTACCACGAAGGCGTCCCGGGTCACCACCTGCAGCTCGGCCAGGCCGTCCACAACCGCACGAATCTGAACACCTGGAGGCGGCAGCTGGCGGGTACCTCGGGTCACGCCGAGGGCTGGGCCCTGTACGCGGAGCGCCTGATGGACGAACTCGGCTACCTCGACGATCCAGGTGACCGGCTCGGCATGCTCGACGGCCAGCGGATGCGCGCGGCCCGTGTCGTCCTCGACATCGGAGTGCATCTCGGGAAGCCCTTCCCGGGCGACGGCGGACGACGCTGGGATGCCGAGAACGCCCTGGACTTCATGCGCCGGAACGTGAACATGGACGACGAGTTCGTCGTCTTCGAGGTCGACCGTTACCTCGGCTGGCCGGGTCAGGCCCCCTCGTACAAGGTGGGCCAGCGCATCTGGGAGGACCTTCGCGCGGAACGCACCCGACGAGACGGCGCGGCCTTCGACGTGCGCCGCTTCCATCGTGACGCGCTCCGACTCGGCGGGGTCGGCCTCGACACGCTGAGGCGCGAGCTCCTCCGCTGACGGGGCCCGATCGACGAGTGTCGACACGGAGTCGGGGTCCGTTGCCGCGGCCGGGACACGAGGCTATGATGTCCATGCGCTATCCGCGTCACTCTGCCCGCACGCTGCGGTCGATCACCCCGAGAACACGTTCACGGACGACCACGGCCCGATTCATGCTTTCACTGGAGCACTAACTACATGACAACCGTAACGACCAAGGCACCCAAGCAGGTCGCCATCAACGACATCGGATCCGCTGATGACTTCCTGGCCGCGGTCGAAAAGACTCTGAAGTTCTTCAACGACGGCGACCTCATCGAAGGCACCGTCGTGAAGATCGACCGCGACGAGGTCCTCCTCGACGTCGGCTACAAGACCGAGGGCGTCATCCCCTCGCGCGAACTCTCGATCAAGCACGACGTCGACCCCACCGAGGTCGTCGAGGTCGGCGACACGGTCGAGGCCCTGGTCCTCCAGAAGGAGGACAAGGAAGGCCGTCTGATCCTGTCCAAGAAGCGCGCTCAGTACGAGCGTGCCTGGGGCGACGTGGAGAAGATCAAGGACGCCGACGGCGTCGTCACCGGTACCGTCATCGAGGTCGTCAAGGGCGGCCTCATCGTCGACATCGGACTCCGTGGCTTCCTCCCGGCCTCGCTCATCGAGCTCCGCCGTGTGCGCGACCTCACGCCGTACCTCGGCCAGGAGATCGAGGCCAAGATCCTCGAGCTCGACAAGAACCGCAACAACGTGGTCCTGTCGCGTCGCGCGCTCCTCGAGCAGACTCAGTCCGAGAGCCGCACCACCTTCCTCAACAACCTCCACAAGGGCCAGGTCCGCAAGGGCATCGTGTCGTCGATCGTCAACTTCGGTGCGTTCGTCGACCTCGGCGGAGTCGACGGTCTCGTCCACGTCTCCGAACTGAGCTGGAAGCACATCGAGCACGCCAGCGAGGTCGTGGAGGTCGGCCAGGAGGTCACCGTCGAGATCCTCGAGGTCGACCTCGACCGTGAGCGCGTCTCGCTCTCGCTCAAGGCGACGCAGGAAGACCCGTGGCAGGTGTTCGCTCGGACGCACGCCATCGGTCAGGTCGCGCCCGGCAAGGTCACGAAGCTCGTCCCGTTCGGTGCGTTCGTGCGCGTCGCAGACGGCATCGAGGGCCTCGTTCACATCTCGGAGCTGTCGGCCAAGCACGTCGAGCTCGCCGAGCAGGTCGTCGCCGTCGGCGACGAGGTGTTCGTCAAGGTCATCGACATCGACCTCGACCGCCGTCGCATCTCGCTGAGCCTCAAGCAGGCCAACGAGGGCGTCGACCCCGAGGGCACCGAGTTCGACCCGGCGCTGTACGGCATGCTCACCGAGTACGACGACCAGGGCAACTACAAGTACCCCGAGGGCTTCGACCCGGAGACCAACGAGTGGCGCGAGGGCTTCGACTCGCAGCGCGAGAAGTGGGAGCAGGACTACGCTGCAGCCCAGTCGCGCTGGGAGGCCCACAAGAAGCAGGTCGCCGCTTCGCTGGCCGAAGAGACGACGTTCGACGTGCCCACCGGCTCCTCGTTCTCGAACGAGACCCCCTCGGGCGCCGGCACCCTCGCCGACGACGAGTCGCTCGCCGCACTGCGCGAGAAGCTCTCCAGCAGCAACTGATCACGGCGCCTCGGCGCTCACGATCGCACTGACAGGCGGTTCCCCCTCGGGGGAACCGCCTGTCGGCGTCTGCGGCCGGATGCGGGGGAGTCTGCGCTCAGCGGCCTGACCCGGCCCGGCCCGGCCCGGCCGAGTATCATCGCGGCATGTTCATCTGCGGCCTCACGGGCGGGATCGCCGCCGGCAAGAGCACCGTCTCACTGCGTCTGGCCGAGAGGGGTGCGGCCGTCATCGATGCGGATCAGCTCTCCCGCGAGGTCGTCGACGTCGGGACTCCGGGATTCGAGGCGGTCGTCGAGCGCTTCGGCACCGGTGTCGTCTCACCTTCCGGCGGGCTCGACCGCAAGGCACTGGGTGCCCTCGTCTTCGGTGACTCGGCCGCTCGGCTCGACCTCGAGTCGATCATCCATCCCGCGGTCAGAGCCCTCTCGGCGCAGCGCATGGCCGAGGCCGTCCGCGACGACCCCAGACGAGTCGTGGTCTACGACGTGCCCCTCCTGGTCGAGTCTCGCGGTGCGGGCGAGTTCGACGTCATCGTCGTCGTCCACGCTCCTCGCGAGCAGCGCCTCCGTCGTCTGATCGAGTTGCGGGGCATGTCGCGCACCGAGGCCGAACGGCGACTCGACGCCCAGGCGTCGGACGAGGAGCGTCTCGAGGCGGCGGACATCGTCGTCGACGCCACCGGCAGCCTGGAGGACACGAAGAGGCGCGCGGACGATCTCCACGAGCGGCTGCGTTCGCTGTCAGCACGGAAGGCGGACGCCCCCGAGGCGCCCAGTGTCGGTGGTCCCTCGTAAACTCGGAAGCATGGAACCAACCCGTAGCGTCCGCCCGTTCGAAGTCGTCAGCGAGTACGAACCGAGCGGCGACCAGCCGGCCGCCATCGCCGAGCTCGCGGGTCGGATCAACGCGGGCGAGACCGATGTCGTCCTCCTGGGTGCGACCGGAACAGGCAAGTCGGCGACGACCGCCTGGCTCGTCGAACAGGTGCAGCGCCCGACGCTCGTGCTGGCGCACAACAAGACCCTCGCCGCGCAGCTCGCGAACGAGTTCCGTGAGATGTTCCCGCACAACGCCGTCGAGTACTTCGTCTCGTACTACGACTACTACCAGCCCGAGGCGTACGTGCCCCAGACCGACACGTTCATCGAGAAGGACAGCTCGATCAACGCCGAGGTCGAGCGGCTGAGGCACTCGACCACGAACTCGCTGCTGAGTCGCCGCGACGTCATCGTCGTCTCGACGGTGTCGTGCATCTACGGGCTCGGCACGCCCGAGGGCTACCTCGAGGCCATGATCGCGCTGCAGGTGGGTCAGCGCATCGACCGCGAGACCCTGATCAGACGGTTCGTCTCGATGCAGTACCAGCGCAACGACATCGACTTCTCCCGCGGCAACTTCCGCGTGCGTGGCGACACCATCGAGATCATCCCCATGTACGAGGAGCTCGCCATCCGCATCGAGATGTTCGGCGACGAGGTCGAGGCTCTGTACGCCCTGCACCCCCTCACCGGCGACGTCGTCAAGACCCTCGACGCCGTGTCCGTGTTCCCCGGGTCCCACTACGTGGCCGGCACGGACGTCATGCATCGCGCCATCGGCACCATCAAAGACGAGCTGGCCGATCGACTCGGAGAGCTCGACAAGCAGGGCAAGCTGCTCGAGTCCCAGCGCCTCCGCATGCGCACGACCTTCGACCTCGAGATGATGGAGCAGATCGGGTTCTGCAACGGCATCGAGAACTACTCCTCCCACATCGACGGCCGTTCGCCGGGCGAAGCGCCTCACTGCCTCCTCGACTACTTCCCCGACGACCTGCTGGTCGTGATCGACGAGTCGCACGTGACGGTGCCGCAGATCGGCGCCATGTACGAGGGCGACGCCTCCCGCAAGCGCACCCTGGTCGATCACGGTTTCCGACTGCCCAGTGCGCTCGACAACCGACCCCTCAAATTCGAGGAGTTCCTGAACCGCGTCGGGCAGAAGGTGTACCTGTCGGCGACCCCGGGCAAGTACGAGCTCGGCATCACGGACAGCGTGGTCGAGCAGATCATCCGACCGACCGGACTCATCGACCCCGAGATCGTCGTCAAGCCGTCCGAGGGGCAGATCGACGACCTCCTCGAGGAGATCCGCCTCCGTACGGATCGCGACGAGCGGGTTCTGGTCACGACGCTGACGAAGAAGATGGCGGAGGAGCTCACCGACTTCCTCACCGAGGCCGGTGTCCGTGTCCGTTACCTCCACTCCGATGTCGACACCCTCCGACGTGTGGAGCTGTTGACCGAGCTGCGTCAAGGCGTCTACGACGTCCTGGTCGGCATCAACCTGCTCCGCGAGGGCCTCGACCTCCCCGAGGTGTCGCTCGTCGCCATCCTCGACGCCGACAAGGAGGGCTTCCTCCGGTCGTCGACGTCTCTGATCCAGACCATCGGTCGTGCGGCCCGCAACGTGTCCGGTCAGGTGCACATGTACGCCGACAAGATGACGGACTCCATGAAGCAGGCGCTGGAGGAGACCGACCGGCGTCGGGACAAGCAGATCGCGTACAACCTCGAACGGGGCATCGATCCGCAGCCGCTGCGGAAGAAGATCGCCGACATCACCGAGGCGCTCGCTCGTGAGGGGGCCGACACGGCCGAACTCCTCGCCGGCCGCGACGGCAAGAAACGCGCACCCACGCCGAATCTCAAACGGCAGGGTCTGGCGGCCGGTGCCGCCAACGGCCTCGAGTCGATCATCGCCGACCTCAACGAGCAGATGCTGCAGGCGGCGGCCGAGCTCAAGTTCGAGTTGGCCGGGCGCCTCCGCGACGAGGTCGCCGACCTCAAGAAGGATCTGCGACAGATGGAGGCGGCAGGGCATGTCCGCTGACCCGAAGAGGGTCGTCGTCACCGGGGCGACGGCGGGCCTCGGTTTCTTCGCGGCGGAGCGGTTGGCGGCGCAGGGCCACAAGGTGGTGCTGGCCGCTCGCGACGGCGAGCGGGCCAGCCGGGCAGTCGATGCCATCCGAGACCGCGTCGCGAGCGCCGACCTCGAGACGGTCGAGCTCGATCTCGCCGACCTGACGTCCGTACGGACGGGCGCCTCGGCGATCACCGCCGGAGGGGCGGTCGACGTGCTGCTCGCGAACGCCGGCGTGGTCGGCTCGCGTCGGCGACAGACGACCGCGAACGGCTTCGAGCTCCAGTTCGGGACGAACCATCTCGGCCATTTCGCCCTCGTCTCGCACCTCCTGCCCGGTCTTCAGGCGGCGCCGGCCGGTCGCATCATCCACCTCGGCAGCATCAGCCACCGGTGGGTCCGGCTCGACCTCGACGATCCGATGATGCTCTCCAGCTACTCGAGCTACGTCGCCTACGCCCGGTCCAAGCTCGCCGTCATGACGTTCGGGTTCGATCTCGACCGACGCCTCAGAGCGTCCGGCTCGTCGGTGTCGAGTGTCGTCGCGCATCCGGGCTTCTCGTGGGAGTCGCTGAGCGACCCTCGGCCTCCCGTCGTCGAGCCCCGGCGCCCGCCGGCCGTCCTGACCTCGATGATGCACACCTTCTCGCAGGGCAAGGAGATCGGTGCCGAACCGCTCGTCCACGCCGCCGTGGCAGAAGGCGTCGACGGCGGGGAATACTGGGGCCCGGCCGGCTGGTTCCAGCTCACCGGCGAACCAGCCCTCGTCAGAGCGTCCCGTCATGCGCACGACGCAGCCGCCGCCCAGCGACTCTGGTCCGAGTCGGCACGACTCACTTCAACCCAACCCACCCTCGATTGAGCGAGCGACCCCGGTCTCTTCCCCGGCGGTCTTCGTAGAATGGCAAGAGTGTCAATCTCTCCCGTAGACGGTGTCCCGAAACTCAGTGTTCGAGGCGCCCGAGTCCACAATCTCCACAACGTCGACCTCGAAATCCCTCGCGACTCCCTCGTGGTCTTCACGGGACTCTCCGGGTCCGGCAAGTCCTCCCTGGCCTTCGACACGATCTTCGCCGAAGGTCAGCGCCGCTACGTCGAGTCGCTCTCGGCGTATGCGCGTCAGTTCCTCGGTCAGGTCGATCGACCCGACGTCGACTTCATCGAAGGGCTCAGCCCTGCCGTGTCGATCGACCAGAAGTCGACCAACCGGAACCCCCGATCCACCGTCGGCACCATCACCGAGATCTACGACTACATGCGCCTGCTCTGGGCCCGCATCGGAATCGCGCACTGCGCGGTGTGCGGGGAGAAGATCAGCAGGCAGACCGTGCAGCAGATCGCCGATCAGCTGATGACGCTCGAGGAGGGCACGCGGTACCAGGTGCTCAGCCCGGTCGTGTCTCAGAAGAAGGGCGAGTTCGTCGATCTCTTCGCCGAGCTGGCGTCCTCCGGCTACTCGCGGGCCATCGTCGACGGGGAGCCCATCCAGCTGAGCGCGCCCCCCAAGCTCAAGAAGCAGATCAAGCACGACATCTCCGTCGTGGTCGACCGTCTCGTCGCGTCCCCGTCCGGCCTCACCCGCCTGACCGACTCGCTCGAGACCGCGCTCCGCCTGACCGACGGTCTCGTGACAGTCGACTTCGTCGACACGGACGCGGGCGCGGCCGGCAAGTACCGGACCTTCTCCGAGAAGCTCTCCTGCCCCAACGGCCACCCCGTCCAGCTGACCGAGATCGAACCGCGGACCTTCTCCTTCAACGCCCCGTTCGGTGCGTGCCCCGAGTGCTCCGGGCTCGGTACCCGCATGTCCGTCGACACCGACCTGGTCCTGGGCGACCCCGAGCTCAGTCTCGTCGAGGGCGTCATCCTCCCCTGGACGAACTCGGGCAAGGGCCTCTACAACTACTTCCAGAAGCTCCTCGAGGGTCTTGCCGTCGACCTCGACTTCAGCCTCAAGACCCCGTGGGGCCAGCTTCCCGAGCGCATCCAGCAGGCCGTTATGCACGGCAACGACTTCGAGGTCACCGTCAAGTGGAAGAACCGCTTCGGTCGCGAGATGAAGTACTCGACCGGGTTCGAGGGGGTCATGCCCTACATCGAGCGGAAGTACGCGGAGGCCGAGAGCGACAGCCAGCGTCAGCGCTACTCGGAGTACCTGCGCGAGATCCCCTGCTCCGTCTGCCGGGGCAAGCGGCTCAAGCCCGAGGTCCTGGCCGTGACGGTGGCCGACCGCAACATCGCCGACGTGGCTGAGCTCAGTCTCGCCGACGCCTTCCAGTTCATGAACGGTCTGACTCTCACCGCCCGCGAGGCACGGATCGCGGCGCAGGTCCTGCGCGAGATCCGAGTCCGACTCGAGTTCCTCCTCGAGGTCGGTCTGACCTACCTCTCGCTGGGTCGCTCGGCGGGCTCGTTGTCCGGTGGCGAGGCGCAGCGCATCCGACTCGCCACGCAGATCGGCTCCGGCCTGACCGGTGTCCTCTACGTGCTCGACGAACCGAGCATCGGCCTGCACCAGCGAGACAACCGTCGTCTCATCGACACGCTCGTGAAGCTCAAGAACCTCGGCAACACCCTCATCGTGGTCGAGCACGACGAGGACACCATCAAGACCGCGGACTGGATCGTCGACATCGGTCCGGGTGCGGGGGTGAACGGGGGCACCGTCGTCCACTCCGGCAACTACGAGGATCTGGTCGCCAACACCGAGTCGTACACGGGCGACTACCTGTCGGGTCGCCGATCGATCGAGACGCCGAAGAAGCGACGCCCCATCGACAAGAAGCGGATGCTGAGCGTCGTCGGCGCTAAAGCCAACAACCTCCGAGACGTGACGGTCGACTTCCCGCTCGGCGCGTTCGTCGCCGTCACGGGCGTCAGCGGCTCGGGCAAGTCCTCGTTGGTCAACGACATCCTCTACAAGGTGCTCGCGAACAAGCTCAACGGGGCGCGTCAGATCCCGGGCAAGCACCTCCGGGTGACGGGGTTGGACAACCTCGACAAGGTCGTCCACGTCGACCAGGCCCCCATCGGTCGGACGCCCCGATCGAACCCCGCCACGTACACGGGCGTGTTCGACAAGATCCGCAACCTCTTCGCCGAGACCACCGATGCGAAGGCGCGCGGCTACCTGCCTGGCCGATTCAGCTTCAACGTCAAGGGCGGTCGCTGCGAGAACTGCGCCGGCGACGGGACCATCAAGATCGAGATGAACTTCCTGCCCGACGTGTACGTCGCCTGCGAGGTCTGCGGCGGCGCGCGGTACAACCGCGAGACCCTCGCCGTGCTCTACAAGGGCAAGAACATCTCCGAGGTGCTCGACATGCCGATCAGCGAGGCGGCCGAGTTCTTCGAGGCCATCTCGTCGATCTCGCGATTCATGAAGACCCTGGTCGACGTCGGTCTCGGGTACGTCCGACTGGGTCAGAGCGCCACCACCCTCTCCGGCGGTGAGGCCCAGCGGGTCAAGCTGGCCACCGAGCTGCAGAAGCGCTCCAACGGGCGCAGCATCTACGTGCTCGACGAGCCGACGACGGGTCTGCACTTCGAAGACGTTCGGAAGCTGCTGATCGTCCTCAACGGTCTGGTCGACAAGGGCAACACGGTCATCACCATCGAGCACAACCTCGACGTCATCAAGTCGGCGGACTGGCTGATCGACATGGGCCCCGAAGGCGGCGCCGGCGGCGGTTCCGTGATCGCGGCCGGCACACCGGAGTTCCTCGCGAAGGTGCCCGACAGCCACACGGGGGTCTTCCTGGCCGAGATCCTCGAATCGGGGCACACCTCGACAGCCGGACGCACCTCCTCGAAGGCTCCTGCGCGACGCCGTCGGGAGGCGATGGAGGCGCGATGAGCAACACGGTCTCCTGGCGACCCAAGGCGGGTGAGATCCCGACGGACCCCGGTGTCTACCGGTGGCTCGACGAACGGGGTCGGGTCCTCTACGTCGGCAAGGCGAAGAACCTCCGGGCTCGACTGAGCAACTACTTCGCTCCTCTTCCGACGCTGCACGAGCGGACGAGGCGCATGGTGCTCAGTGCGAGCTCGGTGACGTGGACGGTCGTCGGCAGCGACATCGAGGCGCTGCAGCTCGAGTACACCTGGATCAAAGAGTTCGATCCGCCGTTCAACGTCAAGTTCCGTGACGACAAGACCTACCCGTTCATGGCTGTGACCCTCGGCGACGAGGCGCCCCGGGTGATGGTCACCCGGAACCCCAAGATCCGGGGGGCGAAGTACTTCGGTCCGTATCCGAAGATCTGGGCCGTCCACGACACCATCGACCTCATGATCAAGGTGTTCCCCATCCGCACCTGCTCGGACAGCAGCTACAAGAAGGCCATGCAGACCGGCAAGCCCTGCTTCCCCGGTCAGATCGGCCGGTGCGGCGGGCCGTGCTCGGGCAAGGTGACGATCGAGGAGCACAGACGGATCGTCGACGAGTTCGTGCGATTCATGAAGAGCTACGACAAGAAGGTCATCGCGGGTCTCCAGAAGGAGATGAAGACGGCTGCGATCGAGCAGCGTTACGAGGAGGCCGCCCGCTACCGCGATCAGGTGCAGGCCCTCGAGGCCGTGCTCGACAAGTCGGCCGTGGTGCTCCGGGACTCCGTGGATCTCGACCTCTTCGCACTGGCGGAAGACGAACTCGCCGCCGCGGTCCAGCTCTTCACGGTGCGTGGCGGACGCATCCGCGGATCCCGGGGATGGGTGGTCGACAAGGAGATCGACGTCAGCACCGGCGAGCTCGTGGAGCAGATCCTGCAAGACACCTACTCCGCCGGGGCGGAGCTGCCGCGGGAGATCGTGGTGACCGCCACACCGGACGACAACGACGCGCTCGAGAGCGTGCTGGGTGGCCTGCGGGGGAGGGGCAAGGTGCAGATCCACACCGCTCAACGGGGCGACAAGGCCGCGTTGATGCAGACGGCCACTCTGAACGCGCAGCAGGCCCTGATGCTCTACAAGACCCGTCGCAGTGCCGACTTCGCGACGCGCTCGACGGCTCTCGCGGACATCCAGGAGGCTCTCGGCATGTCCGATGCGCCCCTGCGGATGGAGTGCTACGACGTCTCGCACCTCTCGGGGACGAACATCGTGGCGTCCATGGTCGTCTTCGAAGACGGACTGCCCCGAAAAGACCAGTACCGCCGTTTCAGTATCCCGCAGTCGACCGACGACACCGAGTCGATCTATCAGACCCTGAGCCGGCGCCTCGCACGCCTGGACGACGAGCTGGCCCCCGTCGAGGAGGTCGGCGAGCAGCGGAAGCGCTTCGCGTATCGCCCCAACCTCCTGATCGTCGACGGAGGGCAGCCCCAGGTCGCGGCCGCCCGGCGCGCCCTGGACGACGCGGGCGTCACGGACATCGCTCTCTGCGGCATCGCGAAGCGGCTGGAGGAGATCTGGCTCCCGGACGACGATTTCCCGGTCATCCTGCCGCGCAACTCCGACGCGCTGTTCCTCATCCAGCGCATCCGCGACGAGGCGCACCGGTTCGCCATCACCTTCCAGCGGCAGCGCCGGCGCCGCGACATCGCGTCGCAACTCGCGGAGATCCCGGGGCTCGGCCCCTCGCGGGTGGCGCGCCTGCTCAAGCACTTCGGGTCGGTGAAGCGTCTGAAGGAGGCGGGGCTCGACGAGATCGCATCGATCAAGGGGATCGGTCCGACCCTGGCCGCGGCCGTGGCCGACCGGCTCGGCGGCGAACCGGAGGCGGCGGGCGGCGACGACGTCGACCAGCCCGACGACCGAGAGGGGGAGGGGGTCGACGTTCCGGGTGACGCCTCGGTACCCGCCTAGAATCGTCCCACCGCCTGACAGCCTCGACCGAAGGTCACCACACATGAGCGACGCAAGCGAACAGCAAGAGGTCCTGATCGTCACGGGGATGTCAGGCGCCGGGCGATCAACCGTCGGGAACGCCCTCGAAGACCTGGGCTGGTACGTCGTCGACAATCTGCCCGCGCAGATGCTCCGTCCTCTCCTCGACCTCGCCGAGCGGGCGGGTGACTCGCTGCCGAAGATCGCGGCGGTCATCGACGTCCGAGGCGGGCGGCTGTTCTCCGAGGCTCAGGAGGCGGTGCGCACGCTCCGGATGAGCATGCCCAGCAAGGTGCGGGTGCTGTTCCTGGACGCCACCGACGCCGTGCTCGTCCGTCGCTTCGAACAGGTGCGTCGGCCTCATCCGCTGCAGGGTGACGGCACGCTCCTGGACGGCATCCTCGCGGAGCGGGCCCGGATGGAGGAGCTCCGCGAGACGAGCGATGTGATCATCGACACGTCCGAGCTGAACATCCATCAGCTCGCCACGGCCATCACCGAGACCTTCGCGGAGTCGGAGGATCCCGGCGTCCAGGTGACCGTCCTCAGCTTCGGCTTCAAGTACGGACTTCCCACGGACGCCGACATGGTGGGCGATGCTCGGTTCCTGCCGAACCCGTTCTGGGTCCCCGAGCTGAGGGCTCAGAGCGGCCTCGACGAGCCCGTGACGTCGTACGTGATGGCGCAGCAGGGGGCTCGCCGCTTCATCGAGGCGTTCGGCGCCGCCATCGAGCCCGTGCTCGAGGGCTATCAGCGTGAGAACAAGAGACACGCTACGATCGCCATTGGCTGCACGGGCGGCAAGCATCGATCGGTCACCCTCGTCGGTGAACTGGCAGCGCATCTGCGCGAGCTCCGTGGTGTGGCCGTCAGCGTGAAGCATCGCGACCTCGGCAGGGAATGACCGTGCCGATCGGCCGACATTCGCGTGCGCCGATCGAACCGAGAGAAGGAACCCAGGTTTGGCTCAGACTGCCGACGTCAAAGAAGAACTCGCTCAGGTCGAGGTGAGCCGGACGACCGTCCGGGCCGCCGAGGTCGCGACGATCCTGCGCTTCGCAGGCGGGCTCCACGTGATCTCGGGGCGCATCGCCGTCGAGGCCGAGCTCGACAGTCCGGTCATCGCCCGCCGTGTCCGCAAAGACCTGGCCGAGCTCTACGGCGCCCGCAGCGACGTGTCGGTGATCGCCGCCTCGGGTGTCCGGCGGACCAACCACTACCTCGTGCGCGTCCACGAGGCGGGCGAGACGCTGGCACGGCAGACGGGTCTGATGGATCAACGTCGCCGACCCATCCGCGGCCTCCCCAACAGGTTGACGACCGGATCGCGCGACGACCTCGCAGCAATCTGGCGCGGCGCGTTCCTCGCGCAGGGGACGCTCACCGACCCGGGTCGTTCAGCGTCGCTCGAGGTCATCTGCCCCGGCAACGAGGCGGCCATGGCGCTCGTCGGCGCCGCGGGTCGGCTCGGCATCCCGGCGAAGGCCCGGGAGGTGCGAGGGGTTCACCGGGTCCTCATCCGAGACGGCGAGGCCATCAGCTCGATGCTGAAGACCATGGGCGCCCTCCGATCCGTCGACGAGTGGGAGGAGATGCGACAGCGTCGCGAGGTCCGTGCCACGGCGAACCGTCTGGTCAACTTCGACGATGCGAATCTCCGTCGATCCGCAGAGGCGGCGGTCGCGGCCTGCGCGCGGGTCGAGCGGGCGATGGAGCTGCTCGGCGACGACATCCCCGATCACCTGAAGTACGCCGGCGATCTCCGGCTCGCGCACCGGGACGCCAGCCTCGACGAACTCGGTCAGCATGCCGACCCGCCGATGACGAAGGACGCCGTCGCCGGGCGGATCCGTCGTCTGCTCGCCATGGCCGACAAGAAGGCCACCGACCTCGGTCTCCCGGGCACCGACTCGGGTCTCCCCGCCGACCTCGACCTCCGCTGACACCCGCCGCCCCGATGCTCACCGGGGTGTCCCGGGCATCGTCGGGGCTGGGGTAACACGGGGCCTCGCCTGGTAGTGTCGCGTACGGCTGCGCATCCTCTGCCCCTCCGGTGTCGGGTGCGCTCTCGGGTCTGGTCGCCCACCCCCTCCACGCGTCCCCACGACGCCTGAGCAACAGGAGTTTCATTGACCGTCAAGATCGGCATCAACGGCTTCGGTCGTATCGGCCGCAACTACTTCCGCGCCGCGCTGGCCAAGGGCACCGACATCGAGATCGTCGCCGTCAACGACCTCACGGACAACGCCGCGCTGGCGCACCTCCTCAAGTTCGACTCGATCACGGGTCGCCTCGACGCGACCGTCGAACTCGACGGCGACTCGATCGTCGTCGACGGCAAGCCCATCAAGGTCCTCGCCGAGCGCGACCCTGCCAACCTGCCCTGGGGCGAGTTGGGCGTCGACATCGTCATCGAGTCGACCGGCTTCTTCACCAAGGCGGAAGACGCCCGCAAGCACATCACGGCCGGTGCCAAGAAGGTCCTGATCTCGGCACCCGCGACCGGCGACGACGCCACTATCGTCCTGGGCGTCAACGAGGGCATCTACGACCCCGCCAAGCACGACATCATCTCGAACGCCTCGTGCACCACGAACAGCCTCGCCCCCCTCATGAAGGTGTTCCTCGACAACTTCGGCGTCGAGCGCGGCCTCATGACGACGGTGCACGCCTACACGGCCGACCAGAACCTCCAGGACGGCCCGCACAAGGACCCGCGCCGTGCCCGCGCCGCGGCCGTCAACATCGTGCCGACCTCGACGGGTGCAGCCAAGGCCATCGGTCTCGTCATCCCCGAGCTGGCCGGCAAGCTCGACGGCTACGCCCTGCGCGTCCCGGTCCCGACCGGCTCGATCACCGATGTGACGCTCGAGACGTCGACCCCGGTCACCGTCGAGCAGATCAACGCGGCCTACAAGGCCGCCGCCGAGGGTGAGCTCAAGGGCATCCTGGCCTACTCCGAAGACCCGCTGGTGTCGTCCGACATCACGACGGACCCGCACTCCTCGATCTACGACTCGGGCCTCACGAAGGTCATCGGCAACATGGTCAAGATCACCTCCTGGTACGACAACGAGTGGGGTTACTCCAACCGTCTCGTCGACCTGACCAAGTACGTGGCCGACCGCCTGTAACACCGGCGTCATCCATCGATCCGAACCACCGAAGGCGGCTGGGCCCCGTGCCCGGCCGCCTTCGTCGAATGAAGAGAAGGTCATGACCCTGCGAACCCTCGAGTCCTTGGGCTCCCTCTCCGGCCGGCGGGTAATCGTCCGCTGCGACCTCAACGTCCCCTTGAAAGACGGACGCATCACGGACGACGGTCGTGTCCGCGCCTCCGTGTCCACTCTCGACACGCTCATCAACCAGGGTGCTCGCGTCGTCGTCATCAGCCACCTCGGCCGGCCGGATGGCCAGATCGCTCCCGAGTACAGCCTCCGTCCCGTCGCCCAGCGACTCAGCGAACTGCTCGGGAAGAGCGTCGGTTTCGTGTCGGAGACCGTGGGCGACGAAGCCAGCGACGCGGTCGCCGCCCTCCAGGACGGACAGATCACCGTGCTGGAGAATCTCCGGTTCACGGCGGCCGAGACCTCCAAGGTCGCCGAAGAGCGCGAAGCCTTCGCGCGCAGTCTCGCCGAGCTCGGCGACGTGTTCGTCTCCGACGGCTTCGGTGTCGTCCACCGTGAGCAGGCGAGCGTCTACGAGCTGCCCAAGCTGCTGCCGAGCGCCGCCGGCTCGCTCATCGCCGCGGAGCTCGCCGTGCTCGAGAAGCTGACGGTCGAGCCCGAGCGCCCCTACACGGTCGTGCTCGGCGGGTCGAAGGTCTCGGACAAGCTCGGCGTCATCGAGCATCTCCTGCCCCGTGTCGACAACCTCCTCGTGGGCGGCGGCATGCTGTTCACGTTCCTCGCCGCGCAGGGTCACCCGGTCGGCAAGAGCCTGCTCGAGTCCGATCAGATCGAACGCGTCCAGGGGTATCTCGACGACGCCGAGAGGCGGGGCGTCCGCATCGTCCTGCCCGTCGACGTCGAGGTGGCCTCGGCGTTCTCGGCCGACGCGGACCACGAGACCGTCCAGATCGACGGCATCGAGTCGTCGGCGTTCGGCTCCGACGCCATCGGCCTGGACATCGGCCCGGAGACCGCGGCTCGCTTCGCCGAGATCGTCCTCGGATCGAAGACCGTGTTCTGGAACGGCCCCATGGGCGTCTTCGAGTTCGACGCCTTCGCCCACGGCACCAAGACCGTGGCCGAGGCTCTGACGAACGTCGACGGCCTCGCGGTCGTCGGCGGCGGCGACAGCGCCGCAGCCGTCCGAGCACTCGGATTCTCGGACGACCAGTTCGGCCACATCTCCACCGGTGGTGGAGCCAGCCTCGAGTTCCTCGAGGGCAAACGTCTTCCCGGACTGGAGGTCCTCGGATGGTGACCACACGCACGCCCCTCATCGCAGGCAACTGGAAGATGAACCTCGACCACCTGCAGTCCATCGCCTTCGTGCAGAAGCTCGCCTGGAGCCTGAAGGACGCGAAGCACGACTACTCGACCGTCGAGGCCGTCGTCTTCCCGCCGTTCACCGACCTCCGATCGGTCCAGACGCTCCTCGACGCAGACAAGCTGCACCTCGGCCTCGGGGCGCAAGATCTGTCAGCGCATGACTCCGGCGCACACACCGGTGAGATCTCCGGTGCCTTCCTGTCCAAGCTCGATATCCGCTACGTCATCGTGGGGCATTCGGAGCGGCGCACGATGCACGGGGAGACCGACGCGGTCGTCGCCGCCAAGGTCCTCGCCGCCCACCGGAACGGGCTCGTCCCGGTCCTGTGCGTGGGGGAGACCGCAGCCGATCTCGAAGAGCACGGTCCGAGTGCGGTCCCGGTGGCGCAACTCCGGGCGGCCGTCGCCGACCTCCCGGCCGACGCCGAGATAGTCGTCGCCTACGAGCCGGTCTGGGCGATCGGATCCGGCAAGGCCGCCACGGCCGAGCAGGCCGAACAGGTCTGCGCAGCCCTGCGTGAGGCCCTCGCCGACGTCCTCGGCTCCGACTCGGCTGCGGCGACGCGGATCCTCTACGGCGGGTCGGTGAAGTCCTCCAACATCGCGTCGTTCATGCGGGAACCCAACGTCGACGGCGCCCTCGTCGGCGGTGCCAGCCTCGACGTCGATGAGTTCGCCAGCATCGTCAGGTTCCCCTCGCACGTCGGCGTCTGAGGGTCCGGCGTCCTCGCAGACGGTGTCACCGCCGGGTGGTTCCGCGAGGGAGGACGCCGGAGACCAAGCCGCCGGTTATACTCGTTAGCGGTCTCACCGCATCGAAAGGTCCCACGTGGAAATTCTTCAGGTCATCCTGCAGGTGTTGCTCGGCATCACGAGCCTCCTGCTGACCTTGCTCATCCTGCTCCACCGAGGTCGGGGTGGCGGTCTCTCCGACATGTTCGGGGGCGGTGTCACGAGCAACCTCGGCGCGTCCGGCGTCGCCGAGCGGAACCTGAACCGCATCACTGTCTTCCTCGGCCTGGTTTGGATCACCTGCATCGTCGTGCTCGGCCTCATCACCAAGTTCTCGGCGGTGGCCTGATGGCATCGGGCGGTAGCGCCATCCGGGGTTCGCGTGTCGGTGCAGGTCCGATGGGCGAGCAGGATCGCGGCTACCACGCCGAGCGGATCACCATCTCCTACTGGGACGCCCTGGGCAACGAGGTCGTGCGGCACTTCGCCGCGAACGTCCCTGAAGACGAGATCCCCGAGACCGTCGACTCGCCGTCGAGCGGTCTCCCGGCCGGTCGTGACAAGGCGAACCCGCCGAGCGTCGCCAAGCTCGAGCCGTACAAGACGCATCTGGCCTACGTCAAAGAACGTCGGTCCGAAGAAGAAGCGGCGCAGTTGCTGGAAGAGGCTCTGCAGCAGCTGCGGGTCCGCCGCGGCAAGGCCTGACCCGGTCGTCCTGTCCGGCACCACCGGGGTCATGCACCGGTGACGACGACGAAGCCCCGCAGCGATGCTGCGGGGCTTCGTCGTGCGCGGACTCAGTAGGTGGAGGCGATGAGCTTCTCGGGAACCTCGGCGGCAGCGGCGTCGTCGACGAAGAAGACGGTTCGCTTGCGACCCTTGACCCCGGCGACGGGCACCTGGTCGGCACCCGCCCCGGCGAGAGCGAGACCCAGCGACGACGCCTTCTCGGCACCCGCGAGGATCATCCAGACGCGCTGCGAGTTGTTGATCGCCGGCAGGCTCAGAGTCAGGCGGACCGGCGGCGGCTTGGGGGAGTCGTCGATGGTCAGCACCGTCGAATCAGTCGCGCGGATCTGCTCCTTGTCGGGGAACAACGACGCGATGTGCCCGTCGGGACCGACCCCCAGGAGGGTGATGTCGAAGCGGGGCGAGGTGTCGTCGCCCTGGGCGTGCTCGAGGAGCTCGGCCCGATACGAGGCGGCCGCATCCTCGACGTCCTCGAAGTCTCCGACGGCACCGAAGCGGTGCACGTTCGCCGGATCGACGCCGATGTGGTCGAGCAGATCGATTCCGGCCTGGTGGTCGTTGCGGTCGGCGTGGCCGGCCTCCACCCAACGCTCGTCGGCCCACCAGAACGAGACCTTCGACCAGTCGACGCTGTCGCGTGCCGGCGAGGCGTTGATGGCCGCCAGCACGAGTGTGCTGACCGAGCCACCGCTCACGACGACCGAGGCGTAGTTCTGCTCCTCGATCACGTCGATGATCTTGGTGATGAACCGGGCGGCGACGGACGCCCCCAGCGATTCCTTGGTGGAGTGCACGAGCACCCGGCGTTCGTTTGTCACGGTTATCGTCTGCCCTAGCTGTCCTGGACGGGTTCGCTCAGTTGGCGAACCCCATGTTCGACGACATCACCGAAGAGGTCGTCGGGGTCGAGTCTACGGAGTTCCTCGGCGAGGCAGTCGCGGAGCGAACGGCGTGGCAACGCGAGGTCGTGCGTCGGCTGACCCGGCTGCCGCAGCGTCGCGACGTTGTCCTGCTCGCGCTCGAGCTCGATGGCTCCGGAGGCGCGCAGCAGTCGCACTCCCTGGATGCCGCTCGAGCCGGTGGCGCGTGTCGTCAGCTCGTTGTCCACCGTCACCTGGAGCTGCAACCGCAGCCACGCCGCGAGCAGGAGGGTGGAGGGGGAGTCCGGCGCGCCGCTGACCTCGACCGCGGTGACGGGCTCGTACGGAGGCTGATCGAGAACAGCCGCGAGCTGAGTCCGCCAGAGCGTCAGCCGGGTCCAGGCGAAGTCGGTGTCACCCGGGGCGTAGGTCTCGGCGAGGTCGACGATCGTCTGTCGCGGGTTGTCCTGGCTGGCAGCGTCGGTGATGCGGCGTTGGGCGATGCGTCCGAGTGGGGACTCCGACACGACGGCCGGCGCCTTGCCCGGCCACCAGGCGACGACCGGGGCGTCGGGGAGGAGCAGCCCGGTGACGAGACCCTCCTCGTCGCTGGCGGTGTCGCCGTAGGCACGGAGCACGATGACCTCGCTGGCTCCCGCGTCTCCGCCGACACGGATCTGCGCGTCCAGGCGGGCGTCCACGTCGGAGCCCTCGCCGCGTGACGTGGAGATCACGATGACCCGCATGGGGTGCTCGCGCGAGGCCTCGTTCGCCGCCTCGATGGCCTCCTCCTCCTCGCCGAGAGAGGTGGAGATGATCAGGGTGAGCACCCGACCGAGAGCGACCGCGCCTCCTTCCTCTCGGATGGAGACGAGCGACTTCTGAACTCGGGAGATGGTGCTGTCGGGCAGATCGACGATCATGGTCGCCTCCAGGTGCGGCCGTCGCGGGCCATGAGCTCGTCGGCGGACTTCGGACCCCAGGTGCCTGGGCGGTACTGCTCGGGCTGGCCTCGACCGGCCCAGAACTCCTCGATGGGGTCGAGGATCTTCCAGGACAGCTCGACCTCCTCGTGTCGGGGGAAGAGCGGCGGATCACCGAGGAGGACGTCGAGGATGAGCCTCTCGTAGGCCTCGGGGCTCGCTTCGGTGAACGCGTGTCCGTAGCCGAAGTCCATCGTGACGTCACGCACCTGGGTGCCGATGCCGGGAACCTTCGAACCGAAGCGGAGGGTCACGCCCTCGTCGGGCTGGACCCGGACGACCAGGGCGTTCTGCCCCAGTGATGTCTGAGAGCCGAAGATGTTCTCCGGGACCTGCTTGAAGACGATCGCGATCTCGGTGACCCGGCGCCCGAGGCGCTTGCCTGCCCGGAGATAGAACGGGACTCCGGCCCACCGGCGCGTCGCGATCTCGAGCTTGATCGCGGCGAAGGTCTCGGTGACGCTCTCGGGGTTCATGCCCTCCTCATCGAGGAACCCGAGGACCTTCTCACCGCCCTGCCAGCCGCCGGAGTACTGACCGCGTGCCGTGCCCGTCGCGAGGTCCTCCGGCAGACGGACTGCCGAGAGGACCTTCTCCTTCTCGGCGCGGAGGTCCTTCGCGGTGAACGACACCGGTTCTTCCATGGCGGTGAGGGCGAGGAGCTGGAGGAGGTGGTTCTGGATGACGTCCCGAGCGGCGCCGATCCCGTCGTAGTAGCCGGCGCGACCCCCGACGCCGATGTCCTCGGCCATGGTGATCTGGACGTGATCGACGTAGTTGGAGTTCCAGAGAGGCTCGTACATCTGGTTCGCGAACCGGAGCGTGAGGAGGTTCTGGACGGTCTCCTTGCCGAGGTAGTGGTCGATCCGGAAGACGGAGTCGGGTTCGAAGACGGTCTCGACCACCGCGTTCAGCTCACGTGCGGTCTTCAGGTCGCTGCCGAAGGGCTTCTCGATGACGACACGACGCCAGGCGCCGTCTCGTTCTTCGGCGAGTCCGGAGTTGCGGAGCTGCTCGGTGACGATCGGGAACGCCTTCGGCGGGATCGACAGGTAGAACGCGTGGTTGCCCATCGTCCCCCGCTCGCGGTCGAGCTCCTCGATGGTGTCTTTCAGACGGGTGAACGCGTCGGCGTCGTCGAAGACGCCCTGGACGAAGCGGAAGCCCTCTTTGAGCTGGCGCCAGACGTCCTCGTCGAAGGGCGTGCGGGCGTGCTCCTTCACCGCCTCGTAGACCACCTGCTCGAAGTCCTGCCCCTCCCATTCGCGTCGGGCGAAGCCCACGAGGGCGAAGCCGGGTGGCAGCAGGCCGCGGTTCGCGAGGTCGTACACCGCCGGCATGAGCTTCTTGCGCGACAGGTCACCGGTCACGCCGAAGATGATCAGACCGCTGGGCCCGGCGATGCGATTGAGACGACGGTCGGAGGGGAGTCGCAGGGGATTCGATTCGGGAGTGATCTCGACCGGTGACATGCGTGGTGGTTTCTTTCGGGTCGTGATTGTCCGGCGGGGTCTCGCACACCCAGACCGGGAGGCGGGCCGGCGTCGCGGACGACGCCGACCCGCTCGGTCAACGGAGCGAGGCGAGCAGCGCGGGGAGCGCCGCGGCCACGTCGGTGACCGTCAGGGTGAGCACCGGACGGCCGTGCTCGGCGAGCACCTTCGCGTCGCCGGCGGCCTGCGCCTGGACCAGCTGCCCGAAGGTGAACGGGCTCTCCGGGATCTCGAGGTCGCGCTCGGCGACCTGCGTGATCTGGAGGAACACGCCGTTGGCGGGACCGCCCTTGTGGTACTGACCCGTCGAGTGCAGGAACCGAGGTCCCCAGCCGAACGTCACGGGGCGCTTCGTGCGCGCCGCGAGAGCGTCGCGCAGCGTCTCGAGCTCCGGGTTCGCGACCCGATCGATGTACGCCTGGATCGACACGTAGCCGTCGTCGTCGAGATGCGACAGCAGCGCCGTCACAGCGCTGTCGAGCGAGTCCCCGACCTCGAGGCCTCCGACCTGTCGCACCTCGACGCCCTCGGCCGTGAAGGCCGGGGGAGTCGGAGCGGGTCGGTCGTCCAGGAGAGCCCGCGTCGCGATCTTCGCGGACTCGACGTCGGGCTGGTCGAACGGGTTGATGTCGAGCAGTCGACCGGCGACGGCGACCGCGTACTCCCAGACCATGATCTGACCGCCGAGCGAGCCGGAGATCTCCACCTCGCCGGGGGCGACCTCACGGGTCTCCGCTGCGTTGGCGACGAGGCGCACCACCTGCACGTCGTGCAGGTCGAGCGAGATCTCCGGTCCGTCGGTGCCGAGGACGACGGGCAGGAGCCCACGCCCCTGCTTGCCGGTGGACTCGGCGATCAGCTGCTCCGCCCAGTCGGGGAACCCGATGATGTGCGTGCCGTCGGCGACGATGGCGATCTTGTCGCGCAGCGGCTGAGTGCCGGCGATGACGGCGCCGAGCACGAGCCCCGGGTTGTCGACGGAGTCCTGCGCGAGCTCGACGGTGACGGCGTCGGCCTCACTGAGCAGCTCGCGGATGTCGGCACCGGCCAGACCGGACGGCACGAGACCGAACGCGGACAGCGCCGAGTAACGACCGCCGATGTTGGGGTCGGCGTTGAAGACGCGGTAACCGGCTTCACGGGCGGAGGCGTCCAGGGGCGAACCCGGATCGGTCACGACCACGATGCGGTCCACGGGATCGATGCCGGCGTCGCGGAAGGCCTTCTCGAAGGTCTTGCGCTGGCTGGCGGTCTCGACGGTCGAGCCCGACTTCGACGACACGACGAGCACGGTGCGCTCGAGGCGGTCGGCGAGGGCCGTCAGGACCTGACCGGGCTCCGTGGCGTCGAGCACCGTCAGCTCGACGCCGTAGGTGCGTGTGATGACCTCGGGAGCCAGCGACGAACCGCCCATGCCCGCGAGCACGACGTGGTCGACGCCCTTGCCCGCGAGCTCCTCGCGGAGCTCGGCGATCTGGTCGATCAGCGGGGTCGAGACGACGACCGCCTCCGTCCAGCCGAGTCGCTTGGCCGACTCGTCCTCCGCGTCAGGACCCCAGAGAGTGGGGTTCTGAGCGGTGATGCCGGAGGCGACCAGGTCGTCGACCAGCTGCGGGACGACCTTCTCGATGGCTTCCGCGGCGGCGCCGCTCGCTGCGATCGTGATGGTCACTTGGCGGCCTCGGCGGGCTTCGACGCCTCGAGCGCGGCGGTGACGGTGTCGAGCAGTTCGTTCCAGGAGACGATGAACTTCTCCACGCCCTCCTTCTCGAGCAGCTCGGTGACCTCGTCGTACGAGACGCCCTGGGCGGCGATGGCGTCCATGACCTCGTTGGCGGAGGCGTAGGAGGAGCTGATCGAGTCGCCGCGGATGTCACCGTGGTCGAAGGTCGCCTCGAGCGTCTTCTCGGGCATCGTGTTGACGACGTCGGCCGCGACGAGCTCGACGACGTACGTCGTGTCGAGCACGTTCGGGTCCTTCACACCGGTGGAGGCCCAGAGCGGACGCTGCTTGTTGGCACCGGCGGCCAGCAGGCCCTTGGCGCGCTCGGTGTCGAAGGCCTGCGTGTAGACCTCGTAGGCGAGCTGGGCGTTCGCGACGCCGGCCTTGCCCTTGAGGGCCTTCGCCTCGTCGGTTCCGACCGCGTCCAGGCGCTTGTCGATCTCGGTGTCGACGCGCGACACGAAGAACGAGGCGACCGAGTGGATCGTCGTGATGTCGATGCCGGCGGCCTTGGCCTGCTCGAGACCGGTCAGGTAGGCGTTGATGACGGCGCGGTAGCGCTCCAGGCTGAAGATCAACGTGACGTTGACGCTGATGCCCTGGGCGATCACCGCGGTGATGGCCTCGAGGCCCTCGACCGTCGCGGGGATCTTGATGAGCGCGTTGGGACGACCGACCTTGGCGGCCAGCTTGATCGCCTGGTCGATGGTGCCCTGGGCGTCGTGAGCCAGACCGGGCTCGACCTCGATCGACACACGGCCGTCGAATCCCTTCGAGCTGTCGTAGATCTCGCGGAAGATGTCGCTGGCACGCGTCACGTCGTCCGTCGTGATCTCGAAGACTGCGTCGGTGACGCTCACGCCGCTCTTCGCGAGGAGCGCGACCTGGTCGTCGTACGCCTCGCCCTTGGCCAGAGCCGAGGCGAAGATCGTGGGGTTCGTGGTGACCCCCACGACGTTGCGCTCGGCGATGAGCTTCTGGAGCCCGCCCGCGTTGATGCGCTCACGCGACAGGTCGTCGAGCCAGATGCTGACGCCGGCGGCGGACAGCTGTGCGGTGTTTGATTCGGTCATTTCTCTTCTTCTCTCTTCTTCGCAGGCGCTCAGAGAGCGGCCAGCGAGTCCTTGACGGCTGCGACGGCGGCTTCGGTCGTGATGCCGAACTCGCGGTAGAGCGTCTTGTAGTCGGCGGAGGCACCGAAGTGCTCGATCGAGATGCTGCGGCCGGCGTCGCCGACGATCGCACGCCACGGCATCGCGATGCCGGCCTCGATGGACACGCGCGCCTTGACGGCGGCGGGCAGGACGGATTCCTTGTACTCGGCGCTCTGCTCGTCGAACCACTCGAGGCTGGGAGCCGAGACGACCCGGGCGTTGATGCCCTCGCTCTTGAGCACCTCGCGGGCCTCGACGGCGATCTGCACTTCGGAGCCGGTGGCGATCAGGATGACGTCCGCCGTGCCTCCCGGAGCCTCGGCGAGGACGTAGGCGCCCTTCGCGACGTTCTTCGCCGAGGCGAAGGTGTCGCCGTCGGCGTCGCCCTCTCCGCGTTCGAAGACGGGGAGGTTCTGGCGGCTGAGCGCCAGACCGGCGGGGCCGCTGTGTCGCTCGAGGATGGTCTTCCAGGCCCAGGCGGTCTCGTTGGCGTCGGCCGGACGGACGACGTCGAAGTCGGGGATGGCGCGCAGCGCGGCCAGCTGCTCGACCGGCTGGTGGGTGGGGCCGTCCTCGCCGAGGGCGACGGAGTCGTGCGTCCACACGTAGGTGACGGGCGACTTCATGAGAGCCGCGAGACGCACTGCAGGACGCATGTAGTCGCTGAAGATCAGGAAGGTCCCGCCGAACACGCGCGTGTTGCCGTGCAATGCGATGCCGTTCATGATCGAGCCCATGGCGTGCTCGCGGATGCCGAAGTGGAGGACGCGCCCGTAGGGGTTGCCCTGCCATTCGTGCGTCGACCACTCGGTCGGGACGAACGAGCCACCGCCCGCGATCGTGGTCAGGTTCGACTCGGCCAGGTCGGCGGAGCCACCCCAGAACTCGGGGACGACCTCGGCGATGGCGTTGATGACCTTGCCCGAGGCGGCACGGGTGGACACCTCTTTGTCGGTCGGGAAGACGGGCAGAGCCGCGTCGAGGCCCTCGGGCAGCTCGCCCTTGAGGACGCGGTCGAGCAGCGTCTTCTTGTCGGGGTTGGCGGTGGCCCACTCGTCGAACGACGTGGTCCACTCGGCGTGCTGCGCCTGACCGCGCTCGACGGCCTTGCGGGTGTGCTCGAGCACCTCGGGGTCGACGTCGAAGGTCTTCTCCGGGTCGAAGCCGAGGACCTCCTTGAGGCCGGCGAGCTCTTCGGCGCCGAGTGCGGAGCCGTGGATCTTGCCGCTGTTCTGCTTCTTGGGCGAGGGCCAGCCGATGATCGTCTTGAGGATGATCAGCGACGGCTTGCCGGTCTCGGCCTTGGCGGCCTCGATGGCGTCGTTCAGGGCGCGGACGTCTTCGACGTACTCGCCCGTCTTCTTCCAGTCGACGACCTGGACGTGCCAGTCGTAGGACTCGTAGCGCTTGTGGACGTCTTCGGTGAAGGCGATGTTCGTGTCGTCTTCGATCGAGATCTGGTTGGAGTCGTAGATGACGACGAGGTTGCCGAGCTGCTGGTGGCCGGCGAGCGAGGAGGCCTCGCTGGTGACGCCCTCCTGCAGGTCGCCGTCGCCGGCGATCACGTAGACGTGGTGATCGAACGGCGAGGTGCCGACGGCCGCCTCGGGGTCGAAGAGCCCACGCTCGAAGCGGGCGGCGTAGGCCATGCCCACGGCGGAGGCCAGACCCTGACCCAGAGGTCCGGTCGTGATCTCGACGCCGTCGGTGTGTCCGTACTCGGGGTGACCCGGCGTCTTCGAACCCCAGGTGCGGAGGGCCTTGAGGTCGTCGAGCTCGAGGCCGTAGCCACCGAGATAGAACTGGACGTACTGCGTCAGCGAGCTGTGACCGACCGAGAGGATGAAGCGGTCGCGACCGATCCACTCGCTGTCGCTCGGGTCACGGCGCATGACCTTCTGGAAGAGGAGGTAGGCGGCGGGCGCCAGGCTCATCGCCGTGCCGGGGTGGCCGTTTCCGACCTTCTCGACCGAGTCGGCCGCGAGAACGCGGACGGTGTCGACTGCCTTGTTGTCAATGGATTCCCATTGCAGATCTGCCACTGGAAGTTGACCCTTCTTGATGCGGATTGCGCGGGGTCGATTCGCTCCCGCGCTGACATGCGCCTGCCGAGACGTCGTCGGCTTCGGTCGAACGCACACCGCAGGGTGGGATCAAGACGGGGAAATGGGTTCCGATGTCGGAGATTCCAGCGCCGAACGGGCGTGCGACTGGCAAGCACCTGTCAGTATAGGGACGAACATGCCGGTCCTGCCCGCATGTGACTCCCAGAGAACCGTCACCGCCGACGATCATCGCCTAGACTTTTCGAGCAATCCGCTCATCTCGTTAGAGGACTCATGACCGCAGCCGTAGACACCCGCCCCGACACCGAACCCCGGGGCATCCGTCGCAAGGCTCGGGCCTACGTCGCCCTCACGAAACCCCGCGTGATGGAGCTCCTGCTCGTCACCACGGCGCCGACCATGTTCCTGGCGCAGGGCGGGGTGCCGAATCTGTGGCTCGTCGCCGCCACGCTGATCGGTGGCGCCTTGAGCGCGGGCTCGGCCTCTGCCTTCAACTGCTACATCGATCGCGACATCGATCGGATCATGAAGCGGACGCAGGGTCGCCCGCTCGTGACCGGCGAGGTGTCCGATCGCGAGGCGCTCGTGTTCTCGTACGTGGTGGGTGTCGCGTCGATCGCGTGGCTCGCCCTGACGGTCAATCTGCTGTCCGCCGCTCTCTCGCTCGGCGCCATCCTCTTCTACGTCGTCGTCTACACGCTCTGGCTGAAGCGTCGCACGCCTCAGAACATCGTCTGGGGCGGCATCGCCGGGTGCATGCCCGTACTGATCGGCTGGGCGGCGGTGACGAACTCGCTCACCTGGGCGCCGGTCATCCTCTTCATGGTGATCTTCCTCTGGACGCCGCCCCACTACTGGCCGCTGTCGATGAAGTACCGCGACGACTACGCGGCAGCCGAGGTGCCCATGCTCTCCGTGGTGCGCGGTCGATCGATCGTCGGGCTTCAGGTCATCCTCTACGCCTGGGCCACGGTCGTCTGCTCGCTGCTGCTCATCCCCGTCGCCGGCATGGGCGTCCTCTACACGGTCGTGGCCGTCGCCAGCGGACTCTGGTTCATCTGGGAGTCCCACCGGCTGTACAGCCGCGCGATCCAGCAGGTGGCCGAGGTCCGACCCATGCGGGTCTTCCACAGCTCGATCACGTACCTCACGCTGCTCTTCCTGGCGGTCGGCATCGACCCGCTCCTGGCCTTCTGAGCCGGTCCGAGAGCAGATCAGATCCGCGCGACGTCCCGTTCCATCGGAGCGTCGATCTCGTCGGGCGCCTGGTCGTTCTTGAGAGACAGGACGACCGCGGTCATGGCGGCAACGAGCAGCGCCGACAGCACCATGTGGCTTCCGACCAGCACGGGCGGAAGACCGGTGCGGGCCTGGGTGATGCCGACGGCGATCTGGACGAGTTCGACGCCCAGCAGGAGGACGGGGAACCGCCGGGGGAGACCGGCCCTGATGGTCCACACGACGATCGCGATGGTCAGGGCGAGCGTGGCGTAGGCCGGCCAGCTGTGGACGTGATCCATGACGGCCGGGTCGAGTCCGTTGCGAGGTGTGGCGGCGTCGCCGGCATGCGGACCGGATCCCGTGGTGAGGATGCCGACGATCACCGTGACGCCGACGACGGCCGCCGCGACGTGCACGAGTCGGGCGTAGCCGCTCGACGTCGCCGCGTACGCCCCGCGTGGTCCCTTGAAGACGCGCCAGAGGAGCACGGTCGTCAGCGCGACGAGGAAGATCGACACGACGAAGTGCGCACCCACGATGTAGGGGTTGAGACCCGTCAGCACCGTGACGCCGCCCAGAGCCGCCTGGAACGGGATGCCGAGACCCTGGATGAGCGTCAGGACGAAGAGGTCGCGTCGGACGGCGCGCATCCGGATGACGGCCAGGAACGCGAGTATCACGACGATCGTGAGCACGAAGGTGAGCAGACGGTTGCCGAACTCGATGACGCCGTGGATCCCCATCTCGGGGGTGCTGACGAACGACTCGGGCGTGCACCGCGGCCACGTGGGGCAGCCGAGACCCGACCCGGTGAGCCGGACCGCGCCTCCTGTGCCGATCAGGAGGACCTGGCAGGCGAACGACGCCCAGGCGATGATGCGGACCCGTCGGTCGACCGTCGTCGGCAGCCACGACCTGACGCGCGACAGCACTCCGACCGGACCCACCTGTGTGTTGCTCACGAACTGCTGCCTTTCGTCGCTTTCGGCGCTTCGACCTGTAGAATCAACGGGTTCAGGAACACAACCCGGTATGGCGTCGACGTCGACGCACATGGTCTGCTCGGACCGATGTGAGTACGGCGGCTTGGCCGCCCTACGAAGAACGAGTCTAGGCAACGCGCACCTGTCATCCGACCGTGAATAAGGTCGTAGAGGTGCGGGTGACGGCCGCCGGTGTGGTCGCCTCGCGTCGCGAGTGGCTGAGCCACAACAAGAGCGGATCCCGACGGGGCCCGCTCGCAGGAAGGGCGTGGGAATGGTCATCCGTCTCCCCGTGTTCGCTCCGGCAGAAGGAAGAGGTTAGAGATGTCAGACGTGTTGATCGATCGACCAGAGCTCGCAGGCCTGGGCCAGTACGAGTTCGGCTGGGCCGACTCCGACGCGGCGGGCGCCTCGGCGCGGCGCGGCGTGTCACCCGAGGTCGTCTCGGACATCTCGGCGCTCAAGAACGAGCCCGAGTGGATGCTCAAGAACCGCCTCAAGGGGCTCGCCCTCTTCGAGAAGAAGCCGATGCCGACCTGGGGAGCAGACCTCTCCGGCATCGACTTCGACAACATCAAGTACTTCGTCCGCTCCACCGAGAAGCAGGCGACCACCTGGGACGACCTCCCGGACGACATCAAGAACACCTACGAGAAGCTCGGGATCCCCGAAGCGGAACGCAACCGTCTCGTGGCCGGTGTCGCCGCGCAGTACGAGTCCGAGGTGGTCTACCACCAGATCCGCGAGGACCTCGAGCAGCAGGGTGTCATCTTCATGGACACCGACACGGCCCTGCGCGAGCACCCCGAGCTCTTCCAGGAGTACTTCGGGACCGTGATCCCGGCCGGCGACAACAAGTTCGCGGCGCTCAACACCTCCGTCTGGTCGGGCGGGTCCTTCGTCTACGTCCCCAAGGGCGTCCACGTCGAGATCCCCCTGCAGGCCTACTTCCGTATCAACACGGAGAACATGGGTCAGTTCGAGCGCACGCTGATCATCGCCGACGAGGACAGCTACGTGCACTACATCGAGGGCTGCACGGCTCCGATCTACAAGTCCGACTCGCTGCACTCGGCGGTCGTCGAGATCGTCGTCAAGAAGAACGCCCGCGTCCGCTACACGACGATCCAGAACTGGTCGAACAACGTGTACAACCTGGTCACCAAGCGCGCCATCGCTCACGAGGGAGCGACGATGGAGTGGATCGACGGCAACATCGGGTCCAAGGTCACGATGAAGTACCCGTCCATCTACCTGGTGGGCGAGCACGCCAAGGGCGAGACCCTCTCCGTCGCCTTCGCGGGCCCCGGCCAGCACCAGGACGCCGGTGCGAAGATGGTCCACATGGCGCCGTACACGACGTCCTCCATCGTGTCGAAGTCCATCGCCCGTGGAGGCGGCCGCGCCGGCTACCGCGGCGAGATCCGCGTTGACCCGTCCGCGCACCACTCGGCGAACACCGTCCGCTGCGACGCTCTGCTTGTCGACACGATCTCCCGATCCGACACGTACCCTGCCATCGACATCCGCGTCGACGACGTCCAGCTCGGTCACGAGGCGACCGTGTCGCGGGTCAGCGAAGAGCAGCTCTTCTACCTGATGTCGCGCGGCATGGCCGAAGACGAGGCCATGGCGATGATCGTGCGCGGCTTCATCGAGCCCATCGCCCGAGAGCTGCCCATGGAGTACGCGCTCGAACTCAACAAGCTCATCGAGATGAGCATGGAAGGATCCGTCGGCTAGATGTCTGCCGCAGCACCCACCACCACAGACAGCAGCACCTCCGAACGCGTCCAGCACGGCGCCGGAGCCCACACCGACGGCGGATGGGGTCTCGTACCGGTCCAGACCCGGTCAGGTCGCTTCTCGTCGACCGATCCCGCGGCCTTCCCCGACGTGACCGGTCGCGAGGTCGACTGGAAGCTCAGTCCGGTCGCGCGCCTCCGTCCCCTCATCGACGGTCCTCTCGACGGTTCCCCCTACGCCTATCTCGCCCGCGAGACGGGCGGGGTGACGGTCGACTGGGTCGACGCGTCCCATGCACGGGTCGGCACCGCCGGAACCCCCGAAGACAAGGCCTCGGCGAACGCCTGGGCGAGCGTCGAGAAGGTCCTCTTGGTCGAACTGACCGGCGAGGAGCCCTCCACGGTGACCATCGGTCGCTCGGGGCTCGACCGTGAACCGCGCGCCGGTCACACCGTCATCCACGCCGCCGCCCACACGACCTCTCTCGTCGTTCTGCGGAACACGGGCTCGGCGCGACTCGTCGAGAACGTCGAGATCGTGGTCGACGACGGCGCCCACCTCACCGTGGTGACGCTCCAGGAGTGGGACGACGACGCGGAGCACCTCGCCAGTCACTTCGCCACGATCGGGCGCGACGCGCAGTTGAAGCACTTCGTCGTCAGCCTCGGCGGGTCCATCGTGCGGGTCAACCCGTCGGCGCATCTCGCCGGCCAGGGCGCCGACACCGAGCTCTACGGTGTCTACTTCGCCGACGCGGGCCAGCACCTCGAGCAGCAGGTGTACGTGAACCACGACGCGCCGAATTCGCGGAGCCGGGTCAACTACAAGGGCGCGCTCCAGGGCGAGGGCGCCCGGACGGTCTGGATCGGCGACGTCCTGATCGGGCGCACCGCACCGGGCACCGACAGCTACGAGCAGAACCGCAACCTCGTGCTCAGCGAGGGCACGCGGGCCGACTCGATCCCCAACCTCGAGATCGAGACGGGTGACATCCAGGGCGCGGGTCACGCCAGCGCCACGGGTCGCTTCGACGACGAGCACCTGTTCTACCTGCAGTCGCGCGGCATCTCCGAAGACGAGGCACGTCGCCTCGTGGTCCTCGGGTTCCTCAGCGAGGTCGTCCAGAAGATCGGCGAGCCCGAGCTCCAGGATCGTCTGATCGCGGCTCTCGAGGTCGAGCTCACCTCGGCTCCCGGAACCGGGGCGGTCACCCGATGAGCGTCAAGATCTGCGGAGTCGACGACGTCACGCCGTCACAGGCGCTGCGCGTCGTCGTCGACGGGGTCGCCATCGCCGTCGTGAAGGACAGCGCCGGCACGATCCACGCGATCGGCGACACCTGCACCCACGGAGACATCTCCCTGGCAGAGGGTTTCGTCGAGGACGACACCCTCGAGTGCTGGGCCCACGGCTCCAAGTTCGAGCTCACGACCGGCAAGCCGCTCACCCTCCCCGCCTACGAACCCGTCCCGGTCTTCGCCGTCTCCGTCGTCGACGGCGACGTCTACGTCGACACCAGTGCCACGCCTTCGCCGGCGGGCGTCGCACAGTAAGGAAAACGCATCATGTCCACACTCGAGATCCGAGACCTCAAGGTCAGCATCGACACCGATCAGGGTGTCAAGCCCATCCTCAAGGGCGTCGACCTGACGATCAACGAGGGCGAGATCCACGCCGTCATGGGGCCCAACGGCTCCGGCAAGTCCACCCTCGCCTACACGATCGCCGGCCACCCGCGCTACAACGTCGACGGCGGCTCCATCCTCCTCGACGGCCGCGAGGTGCTCGACATGACCGTCGACGAGCGCGCCAAGGCCGGTCTGTTCCTCGCGATGCAGTACCCCGTCGAGATCCCCGGCGTCACGGTCGCGAACTTCCTCCGCACGGCCAAGACCGCCCTGGACGGCGAAGCGCCTGCAATCCGGAGCTGGGTCAAGGACCTGCGGACGCACATGTCGGACCTCAAGATGGACCCGTCGTTCGCCGAGCGCAACGTCAACGAGGGGTTCTCCGGCGGCGAGAAGAAGCGTCACGAGATCATGCAGCTCGAGCTTCTCAAGCCCAAGTTCGCGGTACTCGACGAGACGGACTCCGGTCTCGACGTCGACGCTCTGAAGATCGTCTCCGAGGGTGTCAACCGGGCCAAGGCCAACACGGGTCTCGGGCTGCTGATGATCACGCACTACACGCGCATCCTCCGCTACATCAAGCCCGACTTCGTGCATGTCTTCGTCGACGGTCACGTCGCCGAGCAGGGCGGGCCCGAGCTCGCCGACCGCCTCGAGGACGAGGGCTACGACCGTTACGTCACCGCAGCCGCCGCCGCGGCCGCTGCGGCGGTGAACTGACCATGGCCGTCGCACTGGCACCCGAGAAGTTCGACGAGGTCGCCGAGGCCCTGAAAGAGGTCGTGGACCCCGAGCTGGGTGTCAACATCGTCGACCTCGGTCTGATCTACGACCTCGCCATGGACGAAGAGCACGAGAACGCGCTCATCATCAGCATGACGCTGACCTCCGCCGGATGCCCCCTCACCGACGTCATCGAGGGCGACACGGCGAACGCCCTCGACGGCGTCGTCGACGCGTTCCGCATCAACTGGGTGTGGATGCCGCCGTGGGGCCCCGACCGGATCACCGACGACGGTCGCGACATGATGCGCTCGATCGGCTTCTCGATCTGATCCACGACGACGACGAAGAACCCCTGACCACTGTGGTTGTCAGGGGTTCTTCGTCGTCCGGGGAGAACCCGACGTGCCTCCGGGGAGGCGCGGGTCGCGCCCCGCAGGACGCCTCCTAGCGGTCGCGTCGTCCGAGCACCCGCCACGCCACCGGCAGCGCTGCGGCGGCGATGAGCCACTTGGCCACGCCGCCGACGATGAACGGGTAGAGGCCCGCGGCCAGCACGCTCTGCAGGTCGGCGGGGAATCCGAGCTGACCGAGCACGACGGCCAGGTAGGGGAGTCCGACGACGAAGGGGACGAGGCTCGCGGCGAAGAACGCGGCCGCCGAACGGAACCACTTCTTGTCCCAGTCGCGCTCGGACAGCCAGCCGATGAGGCCGGCGGCGAGCACGAAGCCGATGATGAAGCCGAAGCTCGGCTTCAGGACGCTGAGCGGACCGCCGGAGAACTCGGCGAAGATCGGCAGCCCCGCCACACCCAGCACGAGGTAAGTGAGCAGCGAGAGCGCGCCGCGGCGGGCGCCGAGGCTCGCACCGACGAGCATGACCCCGAGCGTCTGACCGGTGACGGGCACGGGCCAGAGGGGGACCTGGACCTGAGCGAGCACCGAGACGACGGCGACGCCACCGAGCACGAGAGCCGCATCGGTCGCTCGGCTGGAGGTCACGAACCGGTCGGCGAGCACCGGTCGTGAGGTCGATGCGGTGGCGTTCGTCATGCAGTCTCCTAGAATGGGTAGGTTGATCGGCCTGAGGGCGGGTCGACGCCCATGCGCACGGCCCCTCACGACACGATGTGATCATTTTAGGGGCGACCCAACGGCGGGCGGCGTTGTGGACATCTCCCCAATCGATTGGACTTCTGCTGTGCTTTCCGTGCACGACCTCGAGATTCGCGTCGGCGCGCGCCTGCTGATGGAAGATGTGACGTTCCGCGTCGACAAGGGCGACAAGATCGGCCTGGTCGGTCGCAACGGCGCCGGCAAGACGACCATGACCAAGACGCTGGCCGGCGAGACCCTGCCGACCGGGGGCTCCATCGAGAAGACCGGCGAGATCGGCTACCTCCCTCAAGACCCTCGCAGCGGCAACCCGGAGGACCTCGCCCGCACGCGCATCCTCGACGCCCGCGGCCTCGGCCAGATCCTCCTGGGCATCCAGGAGGCCTCGATGGAGATGGGCAGCGACGACCCGGCGGTCGCGGCCCGGGCCATGAAGCGCTACGGCGATCTCGACGATCGCTTCAACGCGCTCGGCGGATACGCGGCCGAGGCGGAGGCCGCATCGATCGCCAGCAACCTCAGCCTGCCCGACCGCATCCTCGAGCAGCCGCTGTCGACCCTCTCGGGCGGTCAGCGTCGACGCATCGAGCTGGCGCGCATCCTCTTCTCCGCGGCCGACACGATGATCCTCGACGAGCCGACGAACCACCTCGACGCCGACTCCGTCGTCTGGCTCCGCGAGTACCTCAAGACGTACCAGGGCGGCGTGATCGTGATCAGTCACGACATCGAGCTCGTGGAGGAGGTCGTCAACCGCGTGTTCTACCTCGACGCCAACCGCCAGGCGATCGACATCTACAACATGGGTTGGCGCAACTACCAGCGCCAGCGCGCCGCCGACGAGGAGCGCCGCAAGAAGGAGCGCTCGAACGCCGAGAAGCAGGCGAGCGCGCTGCAGAAGCAGGCGGCTCGATTCGGCGCGAAGGCGTCGAAGGCCGCCGCGGCCCACCAGATGGTCGCCCGTGCCGAGAAGCTGCTCGCGGGCCTCGACGAGGTCCGCGCGGTCGACCGTGTGGCGAAGCTGCGGTTCCCGACACCGGTCGCCTGCGGCAAGACCCCGCTGATGGCCTCGAACCTCTCGAAGAGCTACGGCTCGCTCGAGATCTTCACCGCCGTCGATCTCGCGATCGACCGGGGCTCGAAGGTGGTCATCCTCGGGTTGAACGGTGCGGGCAAGACCACGCTGCTGCGCATCCTCGCGGGTGTCGACGAACCCGACACCGGGCAGCTGGAGCCGGGTCACGGTCTCCGTGTCGGCTATTACGCCCAGGAGCACGAGACGATCGACGTCAAGCGCAGCGTCCTCGAGAACATGGTCTCGTCCTCGCCGAACATCACCGAGATGGAGGCGCGGCGCGTGCTCGGTTCGTTCCTCTTCACGGGAGACGACTCGGCGAAACCGGCCGGGGTGCTCTCGGGCGGAGAGAAGACCCGACTCGCCCTCGCGATGATCGTCGTCTCCGGCGCCAACGTCCTGCTGCTCGACGAGCCCACGAACAACCTCGACCCCGCCAGCCGACTCGAGATCCTCGACGCCCTGGCCAACTACGAGGGCGCCGTGGTGCTGGTCAGTCACGACGAGGGCGCCGTCGAGGCGCTGAATCCCGAACGCGTGCTCATCATGCCCGAGGGCACCGAAGACCACTGGACGCCCGACTACAGCGAGCTCATCAACCTGGCCTGATCCGCAGCGTCGCGACGGGGGAGGGCGAGCGTCAGCGACCGACGGCGTCGAGGATCTCGTCTTCGACGTCGTCGTCGTGGCGCGGCCGGGCCGCGCGACGTCGGCGTCGTTCGTCGGCTCGCTCGTCGTCGCCGTCCTCCAGCGCCTCCTCGGCGTCGGCCCGGGTGTTCCGCTGCTCCTGGCGGATCACGTAGAAGAGGAACAGGAACGCCCCTGCGGCGAACATGATCCACTGCACGAAGTACGACAGGTTGAGACCGGTGTCGATCTCGGGTTCGGCGTACTTGACGGGAGCCGTCGCCGGCGTCGGGCTCTCAGCCATGAGCTGGCCGTACGCGGCCGAGTAGATGGCCCCGTCGACCTGCTTCTGCACCTCGCTGAGCTGGATGGTGGCGATCTGGTTCGTGCCTGCGACCGCGGTGCGATCGCCGACCGCCGGCTCGCCGGGCTTGAGCCGCGCCGTCACGGTCACCTCGCCCGACGGCGGCGCGGGGATCTCGTCGGGGGCGTCCTGGTCGTTGCCGGTGGGCACCCAGCCGCGGTCGACGACGAAGACGTCGCCGCCGTCGATGCGGAACGGCACGAGGACGGCGAACCCCGGCTGGCCGTTGTACGGCCGGTTGCGGACGAGCAGGGTCTCGTCGACCAGGTAGCGACCCGTCATCTCGACGGGCTGCCACTCGTCGGCCGCATCGTACGAGTCGAGCGACGGCAGAGCCTCCGCCACGGACACGGGCGCCGCGTCGTAGCGCTGCTCGAGCTGATGGACGACCGCCATCTTCTCCTCGTGCCGGTTCCACTGCCAGTTGGCGAGCATGGCGCAGATCAGGGCGAAGGCCACGACCACACCGAGGTATCCGAGCCACTTCTTCGAGAGGACCGCGCGCCAACCGGTCACGACGCGGCTCCGACAGAGTCGACGGTCACACCCGCTGCCGTGACGACGACGGGGAAGTCGCGCGCCAGGAGGAAGTCGCTGAGATAGTCGACGTGCTCGTCGCAGGCCGACCAGACCTTGACGCGTTCGAGACCGTGGATCTTGGGGTTCCGCCAGTTGACCGACCGGGTCGCCACCGCGGTGCAGCCGGCACGCGAGCACTGGACGCGATCGGGCCCGACATCACCGAGACCGAGCATCAGGCCGTGCCTCCGCGGCCCCGCCGCTCGGATCCGTCGTCGCTGCTCGGCTCGTGCCAGCTGGGTGTCGCGGTGGGAGGTGCCCACGGCTGCTCGGGCTGACGATACGTCTCGATTGCGCCGGGCCGCTCGACGTTCTGACCGGGGTCGTGGCCCACGTTCACGAGCACCACGGCGAAGTAGGGGATGAGCACGGCTCCCGCGACGGGGAGCAGCGTCCACCAGCTGAGGGGGATCACGAAGCACAGCGCGATGCAGACGATGCGGATGCCCATGGCCACCAGGTAGCGGATCATGCGGGCATGGCGATCGTCGGCCGGCGACGGCGGTAGCGAGGTGATCGGTTGCGATGTCTTCAATTCACTCACGGACTCTGTGTGCGTCTCGGGCGGGCGCCTCGAGCGATCTTAAGCCCTGTAGCCGACAGTAGGCTGGTGGGCGGTCCGGGCATCATCGGCCTGCGGACCACCCCCTTCAGCTCGCCCCGAGGAGACTCCCATGACCACGCCCCGTACCGTCCTCGTCACGGGAGGCAACCGCGGCATCGGCTACACGATCGCCGAGGAGTTCGTCGCCGCCGGGCACCGCGTGGCCGTCACCGCCCGCAGCGGGTCCGGCCCCGAGGGCTCCCTCACCGTCGTCGCCGACGTGACCGACCCCGAATCGGTCGACGCGGCGTTCACGACCGTCGAGGCCGCGCTCGGCCCGGTCGAGGTCGTCGTCGCGAACGCGGGAATCACGAGGGACGTCCTGTTGATGCGCATGACGGAAGAGGACTTCTCGTCGGTCGTCGACACGAACCTCGGCGGGGCCTTCCGCGTCGTCAAGCGCGCGTCGAAGAACATGCTCAAGGCGCGCTTCGGCCGCATCGTGCTCGTCTCGAGCGTCGTCGGTCTCTACGGCGGCGCCGGTCAAGCGAACTACGCCGCGTCGAAGAGCGCGCTCGTCGGCTTCGCGCGCTCGCTCACCCGCGAGGTCGGCGCCCGGGGCATCACGGCCAACGTCGTCGCCCCCGGCTTCGTCGAGACCGACATGACGGCCGTCCTGGCGCCCGAGAAGCAGGCCGAGTACAAGAAGTCGATCCCCGCCGGGCGTTACGGGACGGCGACCGAGGTCGCCCGCACGATCACCTGGCTGGCCGGCGACGACGCCGCGTACATCTCCGGTGCGGTCATCCCGGTCGACGGCGGTCTCGGCATGGGTCACTGACCGGAGCGCAGACCGAGGAGGCGCGGCTCGGATACCGGCACCGCGCCTCCTCGGCTGGTCAGCGGCCCGACAGGCCCATGACCGCGAGCACCTGCGAGAGCTCCGGGTCGGCCACCACGAGGTCGGCCTGCGCCCGCACCCGGGGCTTGGCGTTGAACGCGATCGAGAGCCCCGCGGCGCGCATCATCTCGAGGTCGTTGGCCCCGTCGCCGACGGCGATCGTCTGACCGAGGGGGATGCCGAACTCGGTCGCCCAGGCCGTCAGGCACTCCGCCTTGACCGCGGCGTCGACGATCGGCCCGGTCGTCTCGCCGGTGAGCCGCCCGGAGGCGACGTCGAGTCGGTTCGCGCGCCACCGGTCGAGACCGAGCGACTCGGCCAGCGGGTCGAGGGTCTCGTGGAACCCGCCGGACACCACGGCCACACGACTGCCGTGCCGGTGCAACCCGGCCACGAGCTCGGCCGCGCCCGGAGTCGGACGCACACGGGCGACGACGTCGTCGACGACCGAGACCGGCAGGCCCTCGAGCGTCTTGACGCGGGCGGCGAGGCTCTCGGCGAAGTCGAGCTCGCCCGCCATCGCGCTCTCGGTGATGCGGGCGACCTCGTCTCGCGAGCCCGCGGCCTCGGCGAGGAGGTCGATGACCTCGTCGCGGATCAGCGTGGAGTCGACGTCGAGGACGGTCAGGAAGCGCGGCACCCGCTCAGCCTAGGGGTGCCGCCAGCGTGCTCGTCGCCTACTGGTCGACCCGCACGCCCTTGCCGACGACGGTGATGCCGGACGGGGTCACCGTGAAGCCGCGGGCCCGGTCGGCCTCGTGGTCGACGCCGACCGACGCGCCCTCGGCGATGACGACGTCCTTGTCGAGGATCGCGCGGTTCACCGTCGCGTTCGGCCCGATGTGGGCCCTCTCGAACACGACCGAGTCGATGACCTTCGAGCCGGAGTCGAGCGTGCTCCACGGCCCGAGCACGCTGCGTTCGACGTGCGCGCCGGAGAGGAGCGAGCCGAGCGAGACGATGGAGTCGATGGTCGTGCCGAGGTTGCCGTGCCCGTCGCGCACGAACTTCGCCGGAGGCGAGTTCAGCTGCTGACTGAAGATGGGCCAGTCGGTGTTGTAGAGGTTGAAGATCGGCAACGCCGAGATCAGGTCGCGGTGCGCGTCGTAGAACGAGTCGATCGTGCCGACGTCGCGCCAGTAGTAGCGGTCGCGCTCCGTCGAGCCGGGGACCTCGTTGCGGTTCAGGTCGTAGACGGCCGCGTCGCCCCGCGAGACGAAGTCGGGGACGATGTCGCCGCCCATGTCGTGGTCGGAGTCGGCGTTCTCGCCGTCGCGCAGCACCGCGTCGATCAGGACGTCGGCGTCGAACACGTAGTTGCCCATCGACGCCAGGATCTCGTCGGGGGAGTCGGGCAGACCGACCGCGTCCCTCGGCTTCTCGAGGAAGCGCCCGATGCGCGTCGGGTCGTCGGAGTCGACCTCGATGACGCCGAACTGGTCGGCGAGGGAGATGGGCTGGCGGATCGCCGCCACCGTGACGCCGGCACCCGAGGCGATGTGCGCCTCGATCATCTGGGAGAAGTCCATGCGGTAGACGTGGTCGGCCCCGACGACGACGACGATGTCGGGCTTCTCGTCGCGGAGGAGGTTCAGGCTCTGCAGGATGGCGTCGGCGCTGCCGGCGAACCACCGCTTGCCGAGACGCTGCTGGGCGGGGACGGAGGCGACGTACGCCCCGAGGAGCCCCTCGATGGACCAGGTCTGCGAGACATGCCGGTCGAGGCTGTGCGATTTGTACTGCGTCAGCACGACGATCTGACGGAGACCCGAGTTGATCAGATTCGACAGGGCGAAGTCCACCAGACGGTAGTTGCCGCCGAAGGGCACGGCGGGCTTCGCCCGGTCGGCCGTCAGGGGCATGAGTCGCTTGCCTTCGCCGCCGGCGAGGACGATGCCGAAGATCTTCTTTGATGCCATGAGGTCAGAATGGCACGTTTCGTCGCGGCACGACTACGGTGACTCTCGTGCGAGTCGATGTCATCACCAAGGAATATCCGCCGAACGTCTACGGAGGCGCCGGCGTCCACGTCGTCGAACTCGTCAAGGCCCTGCGCGAGTCGATAGACGTGCGTGTGCGCGCCCTCGGCGACGTCGACGACGAGCCGGGCACGACGGGCTACCCCGAGATCCCCGCCCTCGCGTCGGCGAATCCCACTCTGCGGACCCTCGGCAGCGACCTCCTCGCCGCCCAGGACGTCGCCGGTGCCGACGTCGTGCACAGCCACACCTGGTACGCCAACGCGGCCGGCCAGCTGGCGCAGATGCTGCACGACGTGCCGCACGTGCTGACCGCTCACAGCCTCGAGCCCCTCCGCCCCTGGAAGGCCGAGCAGCTCGGCGGCGGCTACCGCGTGTCGAGCTGGATCGAGCGTCAGGCCTACGAGACCGCCGATGCGGTCATCGCGGTGAGCGAGGGCATGCGCCGCGACATCCTGCGGTCGTACCCCACCATCGACGAGGGCAAGGTCAGCGTCGTCTACAACGGGATCGACCTCGACGCCTGGCGCCCCGTCACCGACCACGACGTCGTCCGGTCGCTCGGCATCGACCCCGACCGCCCGTCCGTGGTCTTCGTCGGTCGCATCACGCGGCAGAAGGGTCTGCCGTATCTGCTCCGCGCCGCGCGCCTCCTGCCTCCCGAGGTCCAGCTCGTCCTCTGCGCCGGAGCCCCCGACACCCCCGAGATCATGGCCGAGGTCACGGCCCTCGTGCACGAGCTGCAGGAGGCGCGGACCGGCGTCGTCTGGATCGATCGCGTGCTCCCGCGGCACGAGCTCAGCGCCGTGCTCACCTCGGCGACGACCTTCGTCTGCCCCTCGATCTACGAGCCGCTCGGCATCGTGAACCTCGAGGCCATGGCCTGCGGCGTGCCCGTCGTCGGCTCGGGCACCGGCGGCATCCCCGAGGTCGTCGCCGACGGACTCACCGGGCGCGTCGTCCCCCTCGACCAGGCGCAGGACGGCACGGGGACGCCCACCGACCCCGATCGCTTCGTCCGGGACCTCGCCGGGATCCTCACCGACGTCGTGTCAGACCCGGGCCTCGCGAAGCTGATGGGTCGAGCCGGCCGGATGCGCGCCGAGGCGGAGTTCTCGTGGTCGCGGATCGCCGAGCGGACCCTCGGGGTCTACGCCGGACTCCGTCGATAGGCTGGGGTCATGCCTACCGTCCTGAAGCTGTCCGATGTCTCGATCGTCCGGGGCGGCAAAGCCGTCGTCGACACCGTCAGCTGGAGTGTCGAGTCCGACGAACGCTGGGTCGTGCTCGGCCCCAACGGCGCCGGCAAGAGCTCGCTGCTGCAGGTCGCCGCGGCGCAGTCGCACCCGTCCTCCGGCACCGCCGAGGTGCTCGGCGGAGACCTCGGCTCCGTCGACCTCTTCGACCTCCGCCCCCGCATCGGGTTCGCGTCGACGACGATCGCCCGTCGGATCCCGCCGAAGGAGAAGGTCGTCGACGTCGTCCTGACCGCCGCCTACTCGGTGACCGGCCGGTGGAACGAGGAGTACGAGAACGTCGACGTGCGCCGTGCCCATCGCGTCCTCGACGAATGGAACCTCGATCACCTGGCGGATCGCACCTTCGGCGAGCTGAGCGACGGCGAGCAGAAGCGGGTGCAGATCGCCCGGGCCGTGATGACCGACCCCGAGCTCCTCCTGCTCGACGAACCCGCCGCGAGCCTCGACCTCGGCGCCCGTGAGGAGCTTCTCCAGATGCTCTCCGGGTACGCGCAGTCGCACGACGCGCCTGCCATCGTCATGGTGACGCACCACGTCGAGGAGGTGCCCCGCGGTTTCACCCACGCGCTCCTCCTCGATCACGGCTCGGTCGTCGCGGCCGGGCCGCTCGCCGAGGTCCTCACGGCCGAGACGCTCGGTGCGACGTTCGGCGTCTCGCTCGAGGTCGAGGTGCGCGACGGGCGATACTCGGCGCGCGCGGCCGACTGACCCGCGCCTCCTGCGTTCCCGGCCTCTCGTCTGGTATCGTTCATAGCTGGTCCGAGACTCAGGTCTCGTGGCCGCCGACGGAAACGTCCCCAGACATCCACTCCATCACTCGTTCGCTAGACCTAGGACAATCATGAAGACCGACACCCACCCCGAGTACAAGCCGATCGTCTTCCGCGACCTCGCATCGGGCGCCACGTTCCTGACGCGCTCGACGACGACGAGCGACAAGACCATCGAGCTCGACGGTGAGACCTACCCGGTCATCGACGTCGAGATCTCGTCCGAGTCGCACCCGTTCTACACGGGCAAGCAGCGCATCCTCGACTCGGCCGGTCGCGTCGAGAAGTTCAACTCGCGCTACAAGAACTTCGGCAAGTAGACCTCGATCTCTTCCGCCTGACGGGGCGGTCCACTTCGGTGGGCCGCCCCGTTTCGCGCGCCTGGGGACGGCCTTCTGCGGATGCGGCCGCTCGTGCAGGTCGCGGCGCCCGCAGTCGGAGTGTCGGCGGCGGACTCAGCCGCTGATCGGCCGCTGCGGCCAGTCGCCCCAGGCGACGAACGTCGGGTCTTTGCTGCGACGCATGTACTGCTGGAAGCTCTCGGCCTGGGTCTGGCACCAGTCGATCTGGAGATCGTGCAGCCGGGTCGACGGGACCGCCAGCTGGTCGGGGAACTTCTCGGCCATGGCCTGGGCCACCCGGCCGGCCGCGATGGCATCCGCCCCGGCATCGTGGGCGTCGTCGAGGGTGACGCCGTACACGCCGGCGGCGGCCTCGAGCGTGCGCTTCCCCTTGCGGTACCGGTCGACGGCCTTGTCGATGACGAGCGGGTCGACGACGCACCCGATGGTGCTGACGTCGCCCAGCGGCTCGATGCCGTGCCGACGCGCCTCACGGTCGAGGAGGGTCAGGTCGTACGGCGCGTTGTAGACGACCAGCGGGACACCACGGGCGAACACCGCACGGACCGCGGCGACGACCTCGGCGACGACCTCGGCCGCGGGGCGCCCCTCGGCACGGGCCTGCTCGGTGGAGATGCCGTGCACCGCGCTCGCCTGCTCGGGGATCTCGACACCCGGGTCGGCGAGCCAGGCGCCGTGCGCGATGCTCGTGCCGTCGGCGTCGATCAGGCCGACGTGAGCCGTCACGATGCGAGCCGTCTCGACGTCGATTCCGGTCGTCTCGAGGTCGAAGACCCCGAGCGCCTTCCACCACTCGGACGGCACCGGCCCGGCCGCGAACCCGCCGCCAGCGGATCCGTCGCCGGAGACCGCCTCGTCAGACGGTGCGTTCGGGGAGAGGTCGGTGTCGGTCACGCCTCGAGTTTACGAGGCACCACCGACGACGCCCTGACCGGTGTTCGGCACGTCACCGACGTGGAGCCAGAAGAACGCCTGCGTGCCGAGGGTGAGCGTCACGCGACCCTCGTCGTCGAACGAGGGGAACTGGGCTCCGCCGAAGAGGTCGTAGAGCGTCCGACCCGCGAACTGCGGGGCGTGGATCGTGACCGACGTCGGGTTGTGAGCGAACGAGAAGACGCACAGGATGTCTTCGGCCGAGTCGCCGAACTGCGTCTCGGACCCCTCGTACGAGCGGACGAACGAGAGCACCGACTCGTGGTCGGTGTCGAGCACCGACAGGGTCCCCATGCCGAAGGTGGGGTGCGCCTTCCGCACGTGGATCACGTTGCGGATCCAGTGGAGCAGCGAGCGCGACTGCGCCAGCTGGCTCTCGACGTTGACCAGGTTGTAGTTGAAGACGAGCGACTGCACGACGGGCAGGAACAGCTTGCCCGGGTCGGCGGTCGAGAAGCCGGCGTTGCGGTCGGGCGTCCACTGCATGGGCGTGCGCGACGAGTCGCGGTCGGGCAGCCAGATGTTGTCGCCCATGCCGATCTCGTCGCCGTAGTACAGGAACGGGCTGCCCGGCAGCGCGAACAGGAGGGCGTGCACGAGCTCGAGCTCCGCGCGCGAGTTGTCGAGCAGCGGCGCGAGGCGACGACGGATGCCGATGTTCGAGCGCATGCGGGGGTCGTAGGCGTACCAGCCGTACATCGCCTGCCGGTACTCCTCGCTGACCATCTCGAGGGTGAGCTCGTCGTGGTTGCGGAGGAACACCGCCCAGGCGGCGCCCGGGGGCACCTCGGTGGTCTCGGCGAGGATCCGCTTCAGCTCGCCGCCGTGCTGGGCGCGCAGCGAGTAGAAGATGCGGGGCATGACGGGGAAGTCGAACGCCATGTGGCACTCGGGCTCGTCTTCGGTGCCGAAGAACGCGGCGGTCTCGGCGGGCCACTGGTTGGCCTCGGCGATGAGCACCCGCCCCGGGAACTCCTCGTCGACCATCGCACGCAGGCGCTTGATGAACTCGTGGGTCGCGGGCTCGCCCTCGCCGTTGCCCTCCTCGGTCTCGAAGAGGTACGGGATGGCGTCGAGTCGCAGACCGTCGACGCCCATCGACAGCCAGTGGCGCACGACGTCGAAGACGGCCTCCTGGACGGCGGGGTTCTCGAAGTTGAGGTCGGGCTGGTGCGAGAAGAAGCGGTGGAAGAAGAACTGGCGTCGCACCGGGTCGAAGGTCCAGTTCGACTCCTCCGTGTCGACGAAGATGACGCGGATGTTCTCGTACTCGTCGTCGGTGTCGCGCCAGACGTAGAAGTCGCCGTAGGGGCCCTCGGGGTCTTCGCGGCTCTGCTGGAACCACTCGTGCTGGTCGGAGGTGTGGTTCAGCACCATGTCGATGACGATGCGCATGTTGCGCTCGTGCGCCTTGGTGACGAGGTCGCGGAACTCGTCGAGCGTGCCGAACTCGGGCAGGATCGACTTGTAGTCGGCGATGTCGTACCCGCCGTCGCGGAGCGGCGACTGGAAGAACGGCGGCAGCCAGAGCGCGTCGACCCCGAGCCACTGGAGGTAGTCGAGGCGGGAGTGCAGACCCTGGAGGTCGCCCGCCCCATCCCCGTTGCTGTCGACGAACGAGCGGACCATCACCTCGTAGAAGACGGCACGACGGTGCCAGTTCGGGTCGAGGGTCAGTCCGGGCTGCTGAATCGGGGCAGTGAAGCTCACGCGTGCAACTCTACGGTGGCTCGCGTCCCTTCGCGCGCCGGGTTCAAGGTGCGGCTCGTAGACTCGCGGGGTGATCGTCCGAGAGCCCCGCGTCCCGTCGCCCTACCGTTCGCGCCTCGCGGCGTTCGATGTCGAGGAGCGGGTCGCCGAGGTCGCCGGCAGCTCGACCCGCTACTGGACGTACGAGCCCGTGGGCCCCGAGGAGGCGCGGGTCACCGTCGTCGCCGTCCACGGCTTCCGCGGCGATCACCACGGTCTCGAGCCCGTCGTGGCGCATCTCACCGGGGTCCGGGTGATCATGCCCGACCTTCCCGGCTTCGGCGAGTCGTCGCCGCTCGCGAGCGAGCACAGCGTCGAGGCCTACGCGGCCTGGCTGACCGCGTTCGTCGAGTCGATCGGTCTCGGCGACGACGTCGTCGTGCTGGGTCACTCCTTCGGGTCGATCGTGACGTCGGCCGCCGTCGCCTCCGGGCTCCGCGCCTCCCGGCTCGTCCTCGTCAATCCGATCGCGGCGCCGGCGCTGCAGGGCCCGAGGGGCGTGGTGACGCGCCTGGCCGTCTTCTACTACTGGGCGGGGGCCGCACTGCCCGAGCGCTCCGGGCTCGCCGCCCTGCAGAGCCCTCTCGTCACGCGGTTCACGAGTCTCGCCATGGTCAAGACGCACGACCGCGGTCTGCGGCGCTGGATCCACGACCAGCACGACTCGTACTTCTCGCGGTTCTCCGACCGCCGCGTCGTGCTCGACGCCTTCCGCGCCTCCGTCTCGAGCGATGTCAGCACGTACGCGGCTGGCGTCGACGTGCCCACGTTGCTCGTCGCGGCCGATCGCGACGACATCACGGCTCTGCCCGCGCAGCACGAGCTCCGGGCGCTCTTCCCCGACGCGACCCTCGCCGTCATCGACGGGGTCGGTCACCTCATCCACTACGAGAAGCCCCGCGAGGCCGCCGCCGCGGTCGAGGCGTTCGTGCGATGAGGGTCGTCGTCGACTGCCGTTACATCCGGGTCGGGCGCCATGACGGCATCAGCCGCTTCACCGCGGGGGTGGTCGGGGCCCTGGCGACGACCCACGACGTGACCCTGCTCGTGAGCGACCTCCGGCAGCTCGACAAGCTGCCCGATCGACCGCACGTGCTCGTCAGCGCGCCCACGAGTCCCCTCGAGCCCCTCGTGGCGCTGCAGGTGAACCGTCTGCGACCCGACGTCGTGTGGTCGCCCATGCAGACGATGGGTTCGTTCGGGCGCCGCTACCCGCTCGTGCTCACGCTGCACGACCTCATCTACTACACCAACCGCACGCCGCCCCCCGAGTTCGCCCTGCCGATCCGGCTGCTCTGGCGGCTGTACCACCTCGCCTGGTGGCCGCAGCGACTGCTGCTGAACCGTGCCGATGCCGTCGTGACCGTCAGCCGGACGACCCTCGACGAGATGCGCCTCCATCGACTCACCCGCCGACCCGTCACGGTCGTGACCAACGCGGCGGACCCGGTCGAGGCCGCGCCCCCACGCGCGGCGCCTCGTCACCGCGACCTCGTCTACATGGGCTCGTTCATGCCGTACAAGAACGTGTCGGCGCTGGCGAGGGCGCTTCCGCTGCTCGACGGGTACCGGCTGCATCTGATGAGCCGGGTGTCGGAACGCGAGCGCGCCTCCTTGTCGGCCCTGGCCCCCGCCGGGTCGCTGGTGTTCCACGACGGCGCGAGCGACGACGAGTACCGCGACGTCCTGCTCGGTGCGACGGCGGTCGTGACGGCCTCGCGTGCTGAGGGCTTCGGCATCCCCCTGGTCGAGGGGATGGCGCTCGGCACCCCGGCCGTGGTCAGCGACATCCCGATCTTCCGCGAGATCGGCGGCGAGGCCGCGGTCTACTTCGACCCCGAGTCGCCGGCCTCGATCGCCGCGGCGGTGCGTCGGCTCGAGCGCGAGTGGGCCGCCCGGTCGACCGCCTCGATCGCCCAGGCCGCGCGATTCTCCTGGGACGCTTCGGCGTCGGCCCTCGCCGACGTGCTCGAGTCGGTCTCGGCGGCGCGCGGCACCACGACCCGCAGCTGACCCCTCCGAGGAGGCGCCGGCTCAGTCGCGCCCGCCGGCCTCCGACTCGAGGGCGTTCTGATAGTCGAAGTCGAACGTGCCGGGTCGCTCGGACTCGACCTCGATCGGGTCGTCGAACTCGCGCAGCACCAGATCGCCCCCGTCGGAGGCGAACGAGTGGATCGATCCGTTGCGGATCGGGATGCCCGCATGCGCCTCCGTGTCGGGGGAGACGTGGTTGACCACGGCGCGGATGACCGCTCCGTGCGTGGCCACGACGACGAGCCCGCCGTCGTGCCTGCGGGCGATGTCGGCCAGGGCGGGCAGCACCCGGGCCACCAGGTCGGTGCGGCTCTCGCGTCCGGGCACGGGGGTGCCCGCCGGGAAACGGGCTTCGACCTCGGTTCCGGTCAGGCCCTCCGCCTCGCCGTAGCGGCGCTCGGCGATCGCGGGGACGTGCAGGGGAGCAGGGAGCCCCAGGACGTCGGCGATGATCGCGCCCGTCTCGGCGGCGCGCACGAGGGGGCTCGCCACGACCGCGGTCACCCGCCTCCGGGACAGGAGGTCGCCGGTCTCGCGGGCCTGCGACCGCCCCAGGTCGTTCAGGGGGATGTCGGTCGCGCCCTGGATGCGCCGCGCGCGGTTCCAGTCGGTCTCACCGTGTCGCACCAGGTACAAGAGGGTCACCGTCGTTCCTCCGATCGGCGGAACGACCCGTCAGGGGATCAGACGCTCCGCGAGGGCCGCCAGCGTCTCTGACGTGCCGGAGTTCAGCTTAACCGCGGCCCGACCGTCGCCCTTCGTGACGCCGCGGTTGACGACGACGACGGGCAGACGTCGACGCGTCGCCTGGTCGAGCAGGCGGATGCCCGAGTTGACGACCAGCGACGAGCCCGCCACGAGCAGCGCGTCGGCGGCGACGACGAGCGAGCGCGCCTCGGCGAAGCGCTCGACCGGGACGAACTCGCCGAAGAAGACGACGTCGGGTTTCAGCATGCCGCCGCACACCGTGCAGACCGGCACCTCGAACGAGTCGATGTCGTCGACCTCGACGTCGCCGTCGGGCGCGAGCCGGACGCTCTCGGGATGCTCGAGCCAGGGGTTCGCCGCCGCGAGTCGGGCGGCGACCATGTCGCGCGCGAACGACTGGCCGCAGGTCAGGCAGATCACCCGGTCGACCGTGCCGTGCAGATCGACGACCCGACGCGAACCGGCCCGCACGTGCAGGTTGTCGACGTTCTGCGTCACCACGCCGTTGATCACCCCGGCGCGCTCGAGGTCGGCCAGCGCGCGGTGGCCGGTGTTCGGCTCGGACGACCGGAAGGACTTCCAGCCGAGGTGGCTGCCGGCCCAGTAGCGCTTCCGATAGCGGTCGCTCGAGAGGAACTGCTGGAACGTCATCGGGTTGCGCGGGGGAGCACCCGCACCGCGGTAGTCGGGGATGCCCGAGTCCGTGCTGACACCGGCGCCCGTCAGCACGGCGACGCGGCGGCCTCGGAGGACCTCGACGGCGGCGTCGAGCGAGGCGGCATCGGCGGCGGGCTCGACGGCGCTGCTGCTCGAGGACGTGGCGTCCGGCACCATCGGGGCTCCTTCGGGTCGGTGGACGTTAGCCTAAACGTCGTCACCCCCCGTTTTCCTTCCGCCGGCCGGCCACGGCCCGGACCTCACCGCCCCGGAGCACCGTGCGCATCACCCGCATCACCGATCTCGACCACCCGGCTCTGGCCGACTACCGCCGACTCACCGACGTCGCGCTCCGCCGGGTGACCGAGCCCGAGGGCGGCCTCTACATCGCCGAGTCGTCGAAGGTGATCGAGCGGGCCCTCCGGGCGGGTCACGTGCCCCGGTCGGTGCTCATGACCGACCGCTGGCTGGCCGACATCGAACCGCTCGTGGCCGACCTCGAGGGCGAGATCTTCATCGGCGACGCCGCCCTGCTCGAGACGCTGACCGGCTACCACCTGCACCGCGGCGCCCTCGCGGCCATGCACCGCCCCGCGCTGCCCGAGATCGCCGACGTCCTCGCCGGCGCCCGCCGGGTCGTCGTGCTGGAGGACATCGTCGACCACACCAACGTCGGGGCGATCTTCCGGGCCGTGGCCGGGCTCGGCGCCGACGCCGTCCTCGTCACCCCCCGCTGCGCCGACCCGCTCTACCGCCGGAGCGTCCGCGTCAGCATGGGCACCGTGCTCCAGGTGCCGTGGACGCGCCTCCCCGACTGGCCGGAGGGCGGAGAGCTGCTGCGCGCCGCGGGGTTCGAGGTGGCCGCCCTCGCCCTGTCCGATGACGCGGTGCCGCTCGACGCCTACGCCGCCGATCCTCCTGAGCGGGTGGCGCTCCTCCTCGGCACCGAGGGCGACGGACTCAGCCGCGCGGCCCTCCGATCGTCCGACGTGGTCGTGACGATCCCCATGCTGCACGGCGTCGACAGCCTCAACGTCGCCGCGGCCTCGGCCGTGGCCCTCTGGGCCCTGCGCGTCCCGGCCGCCACGGTCGAGGGTCGATGAGCCGGCGCCCCGGGCGACCGCGCCGTCGTGTGGTCGCCGCGGCCGTCGCCGTGCTCGTCGTCCTGACGGGGTCGTACACGTCCCTCGCCCTCGCCGGCCCCACGTCGCCGCAGTCGGCCACCGCCTCCGTCTTCGAGGCCCCCCGTCAAGCCGCCCCGGCGCTGACGTTCCCCGATTACGGGGCCACGGCGGTCCAGGCGCTCGGCTACGACGACAGCCTGACGACGAGCGGCGACGACCGACCCCGACCGATCGCCAGCATCAGCAAGATCGTCAGCGCCCTCGTCGTGCTCGACGCGAGACCCCTCGACGGCGGCGACGGGCCGGTCATCACCTTCGACGCCGACGATGCCGCGCTCTACGACGCGTACCTCGCCCGGAACGGCAAGGTGGCGCCGATGCCAGCCGGTCTCCGTCTGACCCAGCGTCAGGCCCTCGAGGTGTCGCTGATCGAGTCGGCCAACAACTACGCCGACGCCCTGGCGCTGTGGGCCTTCGGCAGCACCGACGCGTTCGTCGCCGCGACCGACGCGTGGCTCGACGAGAACGGCCTGACCTCGACGACCATCGTCGAGCCGACGGGCATGTCGCCGGCGAACACGAGCACCGCGACCGACCTCGTCGCCCTCGGCCGACTCGCCCTCGCCGACCCCGTCGTCGCCGAGATCGTCCGCACCGACGCCGTGACCGTCCCCGGCGTCGGCGAGATCGAGAACTCGAACGAGCTGCTCGGACTCGACGGCGTCACCGGCATCAAGACCGGCACCCTCGACGAGGCCGGCGCCTGTCTGCTCTTCTCCGCCGACTACGCGATCGACGATCAGACGGTCACGGTGGTGGGCGTCATGCTCGGCGGCGTCGACCACGACGCCCTCGACGTCGACGTGCAGGCCCTGCTCGCCAGCTCGGTCGCGCGCTTCCAGACCATCGACCTCGCGCGGGCGGGCGACTCGTTCGGACGGTACGACATGCCGTGGGGTGCCGAGGGCGAGGCCGTCGCCGCCGACGACGCCTCGGTGCTCGTCTGGGGCGACGAGGCGGTCGACGCCGTCGTGACGACGGAGCCGATCGGGCCCGACGCGGCGGGGGCCGAGGTCGGGTCCGTGCGCTTCACGGTCGACGACCAGGTCGTCGACGTGCCCCTCGAGCTCGATCGCGACATCCCCGAGCCGGGGGCGTGGTGGCGGTTGACGCACCCGCGTGAGATCGCGGCCGGGCTGAGCCGCACCTCCTGAATCGCACCGCGCCTCCTCGACCTCTCGAGGCATGCCGGGGGAGGGCTGACCTCAGGGCTCGTCGCGGTGGACGACCATGACGGCGTCGGGCCGCTTCGCCTGCCGACCGTCACCCGACGACTGGTGCCGGATCCGACGGACCACCCAGGGCACGAAGTACTCGCGCGCCCAGCCCATGTCCTCCGAGCGCGCCTGCCGCCACGGGCGCCGCGCGAGCGGCTCGGGCCGGTAGGGCTCGAGATCGTTCTCGACGGCGAGGGAGGCCAGGACCATCCGCGCGATGGTGTGATGACCCAGCGGGCTGAAGTGCAGCCGGTCGGGCGCCCACATGCCCGGCCCGGAGAGCTCGCGGAGCGCCCACATGTCGGCCACCACGGCGTCGTGCCGCGCCGCGATCGAGTGCACGTGCTCGTTGTAGATCGCGACCTTGCCGCGCAGTCGGCCGAGCACGGGGGTGGACCCGATGTCGGGCCCGGTGAAGACGACGACCGTGGCCCCGTCGCTGCCGAGACGCTCGACGAGCCCCTCGAAGCCGGCGGCGACCCGGTCGGGGTCGGTGCCCGGGCGGATGATGTCATTGCCCCCGGCCGAGACCGTGACGAGGTCGGGGCGCAGCGCGAGCGCGGCGTCGGCCTGCTCGTCGATGATCTGCTGCAGCAGTCGGCCGCGGACGGCCAGGTTGGCGTACGCGAAGTCCTCCGTCGACGACCCGAGGACCTCGGCCACCCGGTCGGCCCAGCCCCGGTGCCCGCCCGGCGAGCGTTCTTCGGGATCGCCGATGCCCTCCGTGAACGAGTCGCCCAGGGCGACGTAACGAGACCACGGATGTTGCTGCGACATGCCCACCACGTTACCCGCCGGGCGGATTACTCTCGACCCGTGCACGAACCAGGCCCCGTCTCGCCCATCACCCGCGGCACCACGCCCGAGGAGGCGCTGCCCGACGAGCTCCTCGAGCGCTTCCGGCAGCGGGCGGCCGTGTCCGATCACGAGAACGCGTTCCCGGTCGACGACCTCGACGAGCTCAGGTCTCGCGGCTGGCTGCGACTGTTCGTCCCGGAGGACCGAGGAGGCGCGGGTCTCGGACTCGAGGCCGTCGCGGCCCTGCAGAGTCGCCTGGCCACGGCGGCCCCGGCGACCGCGCTGGCCGTCGGCATGCACCTGGTGTGGACGGGCTGCGCCGCACTGCTGCACGCCCGCGGCGACGACTCGCTCGGGTACGTGCTCGACGAGGCCGGCCGCGACGAGATCTTCGCCTTCGGCGTCAGCGAGCCGGGCAACGACCTGGTGCTCTTCGACTCGGTCACGAGGGCCGAGCCCGACGGCGAGGGCGGCTACCGGTTCACCGGCACCAAGATCTTCACCTCGCTCTCGCCGGTCTGGACCCGCCTCGGCGTGTTCGGCCGCGACGACGGCGACCCCGACGCCCCTGCGCTGGTGCACGGGTTCCTGCGACGCGAGGACGGCGGACACGAGTCGCTGGGGGACTGGGACACCATCGGCATGCGGGCCACCCAGAGTCACACCACGCGTCTCGAGCAGGCTCCCGTCGCGGCGTCGCGCATCGTCCGTCGTCTGCCGGTCGGACCGAGCGCCGACCCGTTCGTCTTCGCCGTGTTCGCGGTCTTCGAGACGCTGGTGTCGGCGGTGTACCGGGGGATCGCCCGGCGTGCCGTCGAACTGGCCGTCGAGTCGGCCACGACCCGGGGGTCGCGTCGAGCCGGCGGGGCGCCGCTCTCGGACGACGCGATCGTCCGCTGGCGGATCGCCGACGCGGCCATCGCGCTCGACGGCATCGAGCCGCAGGTCGACTCGATCGCCCGCGACGTCGACTCGATGGTCGACCACGGAGCGTCGTGGTTCCCCCGTGTCGTGGGGCTGAAGACCCGCACGACCGAGACCGCCCGCGCCGTCGTCGATCAGGCCGTCTCTGTCGCCGGCGGCGCCTCGTACCGCAGGTCGTCCGAGCTGGGACGCCTGCAGCGGGACGTGCTCGCCGGCAGGTTCCACCCCTCGAGCACCGACTCGGCGCACGCCACGACGGCGGCCTGGCTGCTCGGGCCCGTCTCCTGAGCAGCGGATGTCGGAGGCCCGTGTGAGGATGCACGGGTGAGCAAACAGGACGGCAGCGGGCGGCTGGTCACCACCGTGCCCACCGACGATGCGACCGCGCCGATCCTCCACGTCGACATGGACGCCTTCTTCGCGTCGGTCGAGCTGCTCGACCGCCCCGATCTGCGCGGACTCCCGGTCGTGATCGGTCACCGGTCGGACAGGTCCGTGGTCACGGCGGCGACCTACGAGGCCCGCAAGTACGGCGTCAACTCGGCCATGCCCATGGCGATCGCCCTGCGGCGCTGCCCGCAGGCGATCGTCCTCGAACCGCATGGCGAGAAGTACCGGCACTACTCGTCGATCGTCATGTCGATGTTCGACGACGTCACGCCGATGGTCGAACGGCTGGGCATCGACGAGGCCTTCCTCGACGTCTCGGGGTCGATCCGACTGCTCGGGTCCGTCTTCGACATCGCGACGGAGCTCCGTCGGCGCGTGCACGCCGAGACGGGTCTGCACTGCAGCATCGGCGCCGCGTCGACCAAGTTCGTCGCGAAGCTCGCCTCGAGCGTCGCCAAGCCCGACGGTCTGCTCATCGTGCCGCACGAGGCCACACTCGCGTTCCTGCACCCGCGTCCGATCAGCGGGCTCTGGGGGGTCGGCGGCAAGACGGAAGAGACCCTGCTCAATCTCGGCCTGCGGACGATCGGCGACGTCGCCAACGCACCCCTCGACACCCTCGTCCGAGCCGTCGGGCCGGCCGGCGGCGCCAAGCTGCACTCGCTGGCCTGGGGCCGCGACCCCCGCTCCGTGACGACCACGGCCGAGGAGAAGAGCGTCGGGCACGAGGTCACCTTCTCGACCGACGTCACCGACCCCGTCGAGATCCGGCGCGAGCTCCTCCGCCTCAGCGACAAGGTCGGCGTGCGACTGCGCGCGGCGGGGATGAGCGGCCGCACCGTCGTGCTCAAACTGCGCACCACAGACTTCGCCACGATCACCCGGTCGAAGACGCTGGCCGAGCCGACCGACCTCGGGCGCCGCATCTACGACGAGGTGCGCGCCGTCTACGAGGCGACGGGCAAGCAGCACGAGCGCATCAGACTGGTCGGGGTGCGCGTGGAGCAGCTCGTACCCGGCGGGGGCGGCGGGCTCTCGCTCGGCCTGTGGGACGACGACGCCGACTGGCGCGAGGCCGAGTCGACGATGGACGCCCTGCAGGCCCGATTCGGTGCGGCCATGCTGACGCCGGCGTCGCTGCTCCGCCAGGGCACCGGTCGACCGGGCTCGGGCCGACCCGGCTCGGGTCGTCCGCCGCGGGGCCGTCCGGGGCCTTCGCCGGTCGAGCCGTCCGTCGACCCCGGGTACAGTGGGGTCGAGTGAGCACAGCTAGCGTGGACGACCCTTCGGGGCCCGACGACATCCGCGACGACGGCACTCTCGATCTGACCGACGTCGGCGTCTCGGCCGGCAACTCGGCCGCCGAGCACCTCTCGCCCGCGTTCCCCGAGAGGGCGGCCTGGGGCACCGCCGCGAAGCTGCGCGCCTGGCAGGCCGAGGCCCTCGAGCAGTACTTCGCCACCGACCCGGTCGACTTCCTCGCCGCAGCCACCCCCGGTGCCGGCAAGACGACGTTCGCCCTGCGTCTCGCCACCGAGCTGCTCTCGCGCGGGGTCGTCGACCGGGTGGTCGTCGTCGCGCCGACGGAGCACCTCAAGCGCCAGTGGGCCGACGCGGCAGACCGGGTCAACCTCCGACTCGACCCCATGTTCAAGAACGCGGACGTCACCTTCGGTCGGCACTACCACGGTGTCGCGGTCACATACGCCCAGGTGGGCATGAACCCCGAGGTCCACCGTGCGCTCACCGAGGCGGGTCGCACTCTCGTGATCCTCGACGAGGTCCACCATGGCGGCGACGCCCTCAGCTGGGGCGACGGGATCCGCGAGGCCTACGGCAAGGCGACGCGGCGACTCTCCCTCACCGGAACCCCCTTCCGATCGGACACCGCGGCCATCCCCTTCGTCACGTACTCGGCCGACGAGCACGGCATCCGGACGTCGCGGTCCGACTACGCCTACGGCTACGGTCGCGCCCTCGCCGACGGGGTCGTCCGGCCGGTGCTGTTCATGGCCTACGCCGGGCAGATGCGGTGGCGGACGCGCATGGGCGACGAGATGAGCGCCTCCCTGGGCGAGGCCGTGACCAAGGACATCACCGCGCAGGCCTGGCGGACGGCCCTCTCGCCTCAGGGCGACTGGATCCCGGCCGTGCTCTCGGCCGCCGACAAGCGCCTCACCGAGGTGCGTCGCGGCGTCCCCGACGCCGGCGGGCTGGTCATCGCCACCGATCACACGGTCGCGCGTCAGTACGCCGCCGTGCTGCAGAAGATCACCGGCGAACGCCCGACCGTGGTCCTCTCCGACGAGAAGGCGGCCAGCGACCGGATCCAGGCGTTCTCCGAGAGCGAGAGCCGATGGATGGTCGCGGTCCGCATGGTCTCCGAGGGCGTCGACGTGCCGCGGCTGGCGGTGGGCGTCTACGCGACCTCCGCATCCACGCCGCTGTTCTTCGCCCAGGTCGTCGGTCGCTTCGTGCGTGCCCGTCGTCGGGGTGAGACCGCGTCGATCTTCCTGCCGAGCGTCCCGAGTCTGATGGCGCTGGCCGGGCAGCTCGAACTCGAACGCGACCACGCGCTCGACCGCCCGACGAACGCCGACGACGGCATCTTCGCCCCCGAAGAGGACATGATGGCGGCCGCCAACCGAGAGGAGAAGGCGTCGAGCCTGCTCGAGCAGCAGCCCTTCGAGGCCCTCGACTCGCAGGCCTCGTTCGACCGTGTCCTCTACGACGGCGGCGAGTTCGGCACCGGCGGCGAGATCGGGAGCCTCGAAGAGCTCGATTTCATCGGGATCCCCGGCCTGCTCGAACCCGACCAGGTGCGCGACCTGCTGCGGCAACGGCAGGCGACGCAGGCACGTCGTTCGTCGAAGACGGGCTTGCCGACGGTCGCCGCCCCCGTCGAGACGGCCCGTCCCCTCTATCAGACGATCAAAGAGCAGCGTCAGGAGCTCAGCCGGCTGGTCTCCATCTGGTCGCGTCACTCCAACGAACCGCATGGTCTCATCCACGCCGACCTGCGGCGCATCAGCGGCGGCCCCTCCGTGGCGCAGGCCAGCACCGAGCAGATCCAGAAACGCATCGACGTGCTGCGCGGCCGCATCGGCAACCGCAAGTGAGTCGGACCCGGCCGAGGGCGCAGCTCCCCGCCGGGTCCGAACGGCTACGCAGCCGCTGGCGCTCCCGCCGCGTACGATCGGGGGATGCTGGATGAGATCGGTCACGATCGGTGGTTCGTCCGCCGCGACGCCGACGCTGCACCTCAGGCCCTGATCGAGCGGTTCGGCGGCGGGTACCGCCTGACGCTGTGGTCGCTCGTCGAGACCGAGCAACGGCCGCTGGGTGTCTTCACCTCGGCCGAGCAGGCGCAGATCGCGTGGTGGCGTCATCTCGACCGGGAGCGGGGTCAGCGCAGGGGGAGCACCTCCGCGAGGGCCAGGCGCCTCGGCGAAGACTGACCACGGGTCTGTCGGGCCACCGCCCTGCTGATCACCCGGGCCCGTTCGTCGCTCTGGTCGGACGTCCGTGCTCCCTCGGCGGACCACGATGTCACGCCGTCGTCCGAACAGCCCAGCACGGACCGTACGACCAGACCGCCCGTGGCGCTCAAGGCGAGCAGGGCGTCGCGCCACGCGAGATCCGACTCGCTCGCCGTCGACGCGCCCGGTCGTTCGACCACGAAGGCGAGCCACGCCACGTGGAACTCGGCCACGACGGCCTCGAGGGCGACGCCCCAGTCGTCGACGGCGCGAGGTGACGGCCACTCCGAGATCCCCTCGAAGGGGACCATCATGGGCAGCTGCACATCGTCGGCGTCGAAGAAGAGCGTCCACAGCTGACGCCGGATGGCCACCGGCAGCAGCTCGGACGCCCGGGCGGCGAGGGCCGCCTCGTCCGGCACGGGGCGGTGAGGATCCGGGGGTGTTCGACAGGTCATGGCACCAGCGTGCCGAGGCGCGGACGTCGTCAGGACGCCGTCCACAGCCCGGACACGTGGGGGAGTCACCCGACCGAGGTGGGGAGGGAACGTCAGGGGCGGGTGACGAAGCCCTTGTCGACCATCCAGTCGAAGGCGACGTCCGCAGGCTCCTCGCCTTCGACGTCGACCCGCAGATTGAGCTGGCGGAGCTCCTCGTCGGTCAGCTCGGGCGAGATCTGGTCGAAGACGTCCGCGAGCCCGGGGTACGTCTCCAGCGTCGCGGCCGACAGCACCGGGGCCGCGTTGTAGGCGGGGAAGAACCCCTCGTCGTCCTCCAGCACGGTGAGGTCGAGCGCGTCGATGCGGCCGTCGGTCGTGAAGATCTCGCCGAAGTTGCAGTTGCCCCGGTCGGTCGCCTCGTAGACCGTCCCGGTGTCGAGGATGCTGACGTTGTCGGTCGGCACGCCGTCGGGGGCGCCCAGCTCGAGTCCGTAGCGCTCGAGCATGGGCTTGAACCCGTCGGCACGCGAGTTGAACTCCGCCTCGACGCAGAACGTCCGCTGCTCGACCGGGAGGGCCGCGATGTCCGAGAGCGTGGCGACGTCGCCCAGCTCGGCCACCGCCTCCGACCGGACCGCCATGGCGTACGTGTTGTTCAGCGGTGCCGGCTCGAGCCAGGTCAGGCCGTTGGCGACGTCGGCGTCGCGCACGGCCTCGTACTGCTCCTCCTGGTCGGGGATCCCCTCCGCCTCGCCGAGGTACGTGAGCCACGCGGTGCCGGTGTACTCGTACGTCATGTCGGCGTCGCCGTCGAGCATGAGCTGCCGCACGGCGACGCTGCCGGGCACGTTCGTGAGGTCGGTGACCTCGAAGCCCGCCGCCTGCGCCGCGAGGACGGCGATCTTGCCCAGCACGAGCTGCTCGGTGAAGTTCTTCGCCGTGACGGTGAGCGCGGCGTCGTCGGGCAGACCCTCGATCGCCTCGATCGAGCCGGGTGCCACGGCGGGGACGAAGGCCGTCGCCGGCTGCAGACCGCATCCGGTCAGTCCGGCCACGGTCGCGACCGCGACGAGGCCGGCGGCCGTTCCGCGGACGACCCCGAGGCGTCGCAGGCGGCGAGGTGTCACGAGGGCTGGGCGCCCGGTGGGGGTCGATGCCATGGGTCAGAGTCCCTTCGGACGGGCGACGTGCTCGACGAGTCGCCCCAGCCAGTCGATGAGCAGTGCGAGCAGTGCGATGAGGATCGCACCCGAGACGAGCACGCGCGGGAGGAAGAGGTTGACGCCCGTGGTGATCAGCAGCCCGAGCCCGCCCGCCCCGATGAACGTGGCCAAAGCGGCCGAGCCGACGAGCAGCACGAGAGCCGTCCGGATGCCCGACAGCATCACCGGCACGGCCAGGGGCAGCTCGACCTTCATCAGGACGGAGAACGCGCTCATGCCCATGCCCCGGCCCGCCTCGACGAGGCGGGCGTCCACGCTCTGCAGGCCGATCATCGTGTTGCGCAGCACGGGGAGGACCGCGTAGAGCACGAGGGCCACCACCGCCGCCCGGAACTCGAAGCCGAGCCAGAACGCCAGGAGGACGATGAGGCCGATGGCGGGGGCGGCCTGCCCGAAGTTCGCGACCGCGAGGATGCCGCCGCTGACCTTCACGAACGGCTTCCGTGTGAGGAGGATGCCGAGCGGGATGGCGATGACGAGCACGATGAGCGCCGAGACGAACGTCAGCGCGAGGTGCTCGCGCATCAGCGACAGGAGGGTGTCGGTGTTCAACGTGGTGCGTTCGCCGGCGGTGAGGTCGGCGACCGACAGCCAGACCGCGAAGGCGACGAATCCGAGGAGGACCGCGATCGGCTGGGGCAGGAGGGCCAGCCAGGCCCGGCGTGGTCGCCCGCGCGCGCCGGCGACGGGGGCGGCGGCCGCGGCGCTCACGGTCGGCCGCCGTCGGCAGGACGCGCGTCGCCGCCCGGCGCCGCCTCGGAGTCCGCCGTGGGGAGTGAGCCCGCCGTCGACGTCGGCAGGGCGTCGAGGGGGCCCGTGTTCGTGCCCACGGGCGTGTAGTCGGCTGCGACGGCGGCGGCCTTCCGCGCCCTCGTGATGGCCTCCATCACGACCTCGACCGTGATGACGCCGATGAAGGAGTCCCGGCGCCCGGTCACGAGGGCCGCGCCGGCGCTCGAGACGAGCATGGTGTCCAGGGCGTCGTTCAGGGTGGCGCCGCTGCCGATGACGGGCAGGTCGTCGTCGACGGTCGACGGCACCGTGGTGAGTCGCGAGAGCTGCCTCGTGGAGGGCCAGGCGATGGGCCGGTTGCGCTCGTCGACGACGACGGCGTGATTGTGACCGGCGGCCTTCGCACGGGCGAGCACCTCGGCGCCGGACTCGCCGGGGGAGGCGACCACCGCCTCCTCGAGATCCACGTCGCCGACGCGGCTGAGGGTCAGCTGCTTCAGCCCCGCACCGGAGCCGATGAAGTTCTCGACGAACTCGTTCGCCGGCTCGGCGAGGATGCGCTCGGGGGTGTCGTACTGGACGATGTGCGCGCCCTCCGAGAAGACCACGATCCAGTCGCCGAGCTTCACGGCCTCGTCGAAGTCGTGGGTGACGATGACGATCGTCTTCTGCAGCTCGTGCTGGATGTTGATCAGCTCGTCCTGGAGGCGCTGGCGGGTGATCGGGTCGACCGCGCCGAAGGGCTCGTCCATGAGGAGCACGGGCGGGTCGGCGGCCAGGGCGCGCGCCACGCCGACGCGCTGCTGCTGCCCGCCGGAGAGCTCGCGGGGGAACCGGTCGCGGTACGTCGCAGGATCGAGCGAGACCAGCTCGAGCAGCTCGTCGACGCGGGCCGCGATCCGCTCCTTCGACCAGCCGAGCATCTTGGGCACGATCCCGATGTTCGTCGCCACCGTCATGTGCGGGAAGAGCCCGCCGGCCTGGATCACGTAGCCGATGCGACGTCGGAGATCGTCGCCGTCGATGTCGGTGACGTCGTCGTCCCCGAGCACGATGCGGCCCTCGGTGGGCTCGATCAGGCGGTTGATCATCTTCAGCGTCGTGGTCTTGCCGCAGCCGGACGGGCCGACCAGCATGACGATCTTGCCCGCCGGGATCTCGAGGGTGATGCCGTCGACGGCCGGGGACGCCTGACCCGGGTACCGCTTGGTCACCTGCTCGAGTCGGATCGCCTTGCCGGACACGTCTCCGGTGGACGGGACGGCGGGGGAGTCAGTTCTGGACACGGATACCTCGCGAGATGGTCAGGCGGCCGAGGCCGACGAGCAGGAGATCGAGCACGGCGGCGAGGACGACGACGCCCACGACCCCGGTGACGACGGAGGCGAGCGCGTTCGCTCCGCCGGTTCGGGACAGACCCGAGAAGATGAAGCCGCCGAGACCCGGCCCGAGGCTGTAGGCCGCCACGGCGGCGATCCCCATCACCATCTGCGCGCTGACGCGGACGCCGGTGAGGATGATCGGCCAGGCCAGGGGGAGCTGCACCGTCAGCAGCGTGCGCATCGAGCCCATCCCCGCGCCGCGCGCCGACTCGAGCAGCGACGCGTCGACCTCGTTGAGCCCGACGACGGCGTTGCGCAGGATGGGCAGGGTCGCGAAGAAGGTGACGATGGCGACGGCCGGCGGCACGCCGAATCCGAGGAACGGGATCAGGAGGCCGACGAGCGCGAACGACGGGAGGGTGAGACCCACGGCGGACACGCCGTTGGCCACGGCGCTCAACCAGGCGCTGCGGTGCACCAGCACCGCGATGACGACGGCCAGCACGACGGCCAGGACGACGCACTGCACCACGAGGGAGAAGTGCTGCCACGAGGCGAACCAGATCTGGTCCCACCTCGCGGCCACGTAATCGAACACCATCGTCGCCCGCCCCTCGTCTCGACGGGGCCTCGTGGCCCGTCACCCCACGACCGACGAGGACGCGAAGGTGTTCCACCCTAACCAGGATGCGAGAGCCGTGTCATCGCGGGCTGGGCCCCCACTACGAGGCCGTCGCCGCGCCTCCTACGGTGAATCGGGCTCCGTGGTGCTCGGCGGGCAGCCGGTCGCCGCGTCCGAAGAGCTTCTGGCGGAGCGTGCCCGGCTCGTACCCGGTCGGGTAGACGCCGCGGGCCTGGAGCACCGGGATCACGTGCTCGACGATGTCCTCGAACGTGCCGGGCGTGATGGCGTAGGCGAGGTTGAAGCCGTCGACGTCCGTCTCGTCCACCCACTCCTGGAGCTGGTCGGCGATCTCCTCGCCCGAGCCCACGATGCGCGGTCCGAGGCCGCCGATGCCCGCCGCCTCGGCGATGTCGCGGATGGTCCACTCCCTGCCCGTGTCGCCCGCCTGCGCCTGGAAGTTGGCCAGCGCCGACTGGATCGCATTGCTCTCGACGTCGCCGACCGGGTCGTCGAGCGAGTAGGTCGAGAGGTCGACGCCCATCCAGCCCGACATGAGCGTGAGGGCGCCCTCGTGCGACGCGTACCGCTGGTACTCCTCGTGCTTCGCCGCCGCCGCCTCGGGCGTCGCGTCGGTGATGATCGTCAGCAGCGTGTAGATGCGCGCCGAGTAGCGGTCGCGCCCCGCCGCCTCGAGGGCGTCGCGCAGCTTCGCGACGGTCGCCGCGAGGCGCTCCTTCGTGGGCGCGGCGACGAAGATCGACTCGGCGTTCCCGGCGGCGAACCGGATGCCGCGGGGGGACGCCCCGGCCTGGTAGATGACCGGCGTCCGCTGCGGGCTGGGCTCGGCGATGTGGATGCCGGGCACCTTGTAGTACGTGCCGTCGTGATCGATCGAGTGCACCTTCGACGGGTCGGTGAAGACGCCGCTCTCGCGATCGCGGACGACGGCGTCGTCCTCCCACGACCCCTCCCAGAGCTTGTAGAGCACCTCGAGGTACTCGTCGGCCTGGTCGTAGCGCGTGTCGTGGTCGAGCTGGTCGTCGGCTCCCATGTTGCGGGCCGCGCTCGGCAGGTAGCCGGTGACGACGTTCCAGCCGACGCGCCCCTCCGTCAGGTGGTCGAGCGTCGACATGCGGCGGGCGAAGGGCACGGGGTGCTCGTAGGCCGTGCCGGCGGTGATCCCGAAGCCGAGGTGCTCGGTCGCGGCCGCCATGGCCGAGACGAGCAGGATGGGGTCGCCGACGGGGGTCTGGGTTCCGTTCCGCAGCGCGGCGTCGTGGTTCCCGCCGTAGACGTCGTAGGTGCCGAGCACGTCGGCGATGAAGAGCCCGTCGAAGACGCCCTTCTCGAGGAGGCGCGCGAGCGAGGTCCAGTAGCTCAGCTTCGTGTAGTCCGCCGAACGGTCGTCGGGGTGGCGCCACAGCCCGGGGGACTGGTGCCCCACGCAGTTCATGTCGAAGGCGTTGAACCGGATTCGTCGAGTCATGCGTCCATTGTTCGGGCACTCGCGCGACGTTTCCCGGGCGGCGACACACGGCGTCACACAGTGCTCGGCGCCGGGCGGCTCAGGCCCCCGGGTGGACGATGAGCCAGGTGGCCACGGCGTCGACCGCGCCGAGGTTGCCGAGCCGGTGGGGCAGATCGCACGGGAACGTCACGGAGTCGCCCGCCCCGACGACCACGCGCTCGTCGGGGAAGTCGATGGTGAGCTCGCCCGAGACGACGGTGCCGACCTCGTACCCCTCGTGCGTGACGAGGTCGTTGACCCCGGTCGCCGAGGCTCCGGGCGGGTAGGTCGACTCGAAGAAGTCGACTCCGCGGAGGTGGCCGGGCGACAACCGCCGGAAGACCACCCCGTCGCCGAGCACGACCGGCCGGGTCTCGTCGGCCCGGGCGACGACCGGGCCCCGAGGAGGCGCGGTGTCGGTCTCGTCGAGCGCCCCCGCCGTCTCGGCCTCGAACACGTCCGCCAGCGGGACGCCCAGCACCTGCACGATGGTGAGCAGCCGGCTCACCGACGGCCGTCGAGCACCGCGTTCGAGCTGCGACACGGCGCTCGGCGAGATCTCGAGCCTGGCGGCGAGCGATCGCAACGACATGCCGCGGGCGAGGCGGAGCTCTCGGAGGCGCGACCCGAGCACGGCCGCGTCGAGCTCGACGGGGTCGTGGGAGGGGCGGGGCAGGCGCGGAACGGTCACGGTTCGCCGATCGGTCGGGTGTGAAGCGACTGCTGTCACACGCTCGTTACAAGCCGGAAACCGACGACGCCGTGTGAAGCCATAGATTCACAGAACGACGAGGATCACCTCCCACTCACGCTACCTCGTCCCTCAGGAGGCAATCGTGGCATCGAACACCGCACCGCCCGTCGAGACGGCAGCGCAGCACCCGTCGGGTTCGGCCACCACCGCGAAGGCGGGCTACCACCCCGATCTGACGAACGACGACCTGGCGCCGCTCGCCCGGCAGACCTGGGGCGGCTACAACATCTTCGCCTTCTGGATGTCCGACGTGCACTCCGTCGGGGGCTACGTGACGGCGGGCAGCCTGTTCGCCCTCGGCATCGCCAGCTGGCAGGTGCTGGTCGCCCTCGTGGCCGGCATCCTCATCGTCAACGTCTTCACGAACCTCGTCGCCAAGCCCAGCCAGCGGACCGGCGTGCCCTACCCGGTCGTCAACCGAGCTGTCTTCGGGGTCCGCGGGGCGAACATCCCGGCGATCATCCGCGGACTCATCGCGACGGCCTGGTACGGCGTGCAGACCTATCTGGCGTCGCAGGCCCTGACCATCGTGTTCCTCAAGTTCCTCCCCGCCAGCGCCGCTCTGCTCGGGCCGTCGTTCCTGGGTCTCGACGCCCTCGGCTGGATCAGCTACGGCATCCTCTGGGTGGCTCAGGCCGCGCTGTTCTGGCGGGGGATGGAGTCCATCCGCCGGTTCATCGACTTCGCGGGCCCCGCGGTCTACGTCGTCATGATCGTCTTGGCCGTCTACCTCGTCTCGCAGGCCGGCTGGGGCGCCATCAGCCTGAACCTCTCCGCGGGGCCGCCCCTGGAGTTCGGAGCCTCGATCCCGCTCATGCTCTCGGCGGTGGCGATCGTGGTCAGCTACTTCTCCGGTCCGATGCTGAACTTCGGCGACTTCGCCCGGTACGGTCGCAGCTTCCGCGCGGTGAAGAGGGGCAACCTCCTCGGTCTGCCCGTCAACTTCCTCTTCTTCTCACTGCTCACGGTGATCTGCGCCTCCGCGACCGTCCCGGTGTTCGGCCGTCTGATCACCGACCCCATCGAGACCGTCGACGCCATCGGGACGCCCTTCGCGATCCTGCTCGGCGGGCTGACGTTCATCACGGCCACCGTCGGCATCAACATCGTCGCGAACTTCATCTCGCCGGCGTTCGACTTCACGAACGTCAGCCCGCGTCGGATCAGCTGGCGCGCCGGCGGCATGATCGCGGCCGTCGGCAGCGTCGCCCTCACCCCCTGGAACTGGTACGGCGACGCGCAGGCGATCCAGTACTCCCTCGGGGTGCTCGGCGCGCTGATCGGCCCGCTCTTCGGCATCCTCATCGCGGGCTACTACCTCGTCGGGCGGCAGCGCATCGCGGTCGACGACCTGTACACGATGGGCCCGGCCGGGCGGTACTGGTATCGCGGGGGAGTGAATCCGAACGCCGTCCGTGCGCTCGTCGGGTCGGGTCTCGTGTCCGTGGCGATCGCCGTCGTCCCGGCCCTGGTCGTCGACCTCGGCGGGCCGTCGGCGACCTGGATCAGCGACTACAGCTGGTTCGTCGGCTGCGGGCTCGGTCTCGTCTCCTTCCGGTTCCTCGAACGACGCCGGCCGCAGATGCCGTCGCTCGACGCCCACGACGAGACCGTCGACGACGGCACGACCGTCGACGACGGCACGATCGTCGCCACCGCCTGAGGAGCCCCGCACCATGCACGTCCGCGTCGTCAATCCGAACACCAGCGTCGGCATGACCCGATCGATCGGCATCGCGGCGCGGGCCGCGGCCTCGCCGTCGACCCGCGTCACGGCCGTCAACCCGACCATGGGGCCGGCCTCGATCGAGAGTCACTACGAGGAGGCGCTGGCCGTGCCGGGCCTCCTCGAGCAGATCGCACTGGGCGAGCGCGACGGGGTCGACGCGTACGTCGTCGCGTGCTTCGGCGACCCGGGTCTCGACGCCGCCCGCGAGCTCGCCCGGGGCCCGGTGATCGGCATCGCCGAGGCCGCGTTCCATGCCGCCTCGTTCGTCGCGCGTCGGTTCGGGGTCGTGACGACGCTCGGTCGCACGACCGGCCGCGCCCGCGAGCTGGTCGACCGGTACGGCTTCGGGCCGGCCTGCGTCGAGGTCAGGGCCTGCGAGATCGCCGTGCTCGAGCTCGACGACCCCGCCTCGGAGGCGCGGCGGGTCGTCGCCGACGAGTGCCGCGCCGTGTTCGCCGCAGGGGCCGACGCGGTCGTCCTCGGCTGCGCGGGGATGGCCGACCTGTGCCACGACCTGAGCGACGAGCTCGGTGCCCCGGTCGTCGACGGCGTCGGAGCCGCGACCGCCTTCGCGGAGTCGCTCGTCCGGCTGCGCCTGCGGACGAGCACCCGCGGCGAGTACGCCGCACCGCCGCGCAAGGACTTCGCGGGTCTGCTCGCGCCGTTCTCGCTCGCGGGCGCGCGCGTCTGACCGCGGCCGGGCACGTACCCTGAGGGGATGTCGACCCCGGTGCCCGACGCCCCCACCGCCTCCCCCCGTGTCCGTCTCGGACGCGACGTCGTCGTGCTCGGCGTCATCGCCTTCTTCGTGATGGTCGGCTTCGGCGTCGTCGTGCCCGTGCTGCCCGTCTACGCCCGGAGCTTCGGGGTCGACAACACCCTGGTCGGCGCCGTCCTCTCGGCGTTCGCCCTGATGCGCCTCGTGGCGAGCCCCTTCGTCGGCAAGCTGCTCGACCGGGCCGGCGAGAGGCTGGTGCTCTCGGTGGGGATCGGCATCGTGGCCGTCTCGAGCGGTCTGGCCGGGCTGGCCGAGACGTACCCGCAGCTGCTGCTGCTGCGCGGACTCGGCGGCATCGGATCGGCCATGTTCAGCATCGCGGCCATGACCCTCCTGCTCGCCACGACGGCGCCCTCGCACCGGGCGCGCGCCATCGGCTTCTACCAGGGCGGGTTCCTGGTCGGCGGCATGGCCGGGCCCGCTCTCGGCGGCGTGCTGGCGACGATCTCGCTGACGGCGCCGTTCTTCTTCTACGCCGCCACGCTGCTGATCGCCGGTCTCGTGGGCGCCGTCCTGCTGCGCCCGGCGAGAGGGCGCACGTCGACGACCTCGACCGAGCCGCCCGTGCCGTTCGCCGTGGTGCTCCGCGACATCCGGTTCCGCGCCGCCTGCGTCGCGAGCTTCAGCCAAGGGTGGTCGTCGCTCGGCGTGCGGAGCGCGCTGGTGCCCGTCCTCGTCGTCGAGGTGCTCAAGGGCACGACCGCCTGGACGGGCATCGTATTCGCCGTGGCCGCCGTCGCGCAGACGCTCGCCCTCGCACCGGCGGCGAAGCTGGTCGACACGGTCGGTCGCCGCCCGGCGATGATCGGGGCGTTCGCCGTCGCGGCCGTGACCCTCGCGGCGGTGGCGTTCTCGACCGACATCGTGATGCTCGGCGTGCTGCTCGCGGTCTACGGCGTCGCGACGGCCTTCATGGGCACGGCCCCGGCGGCTCTGGTGGGCGACGCGGCGGGCGGCCGCGGCGGGCGCCCGGTGGCCGTCTTCTCGATGTGCTCGGACCTGGGCGCCATCGCGGGCCCGCTGGTGGCGGGGCTGCTCGTCGACACGACGTCGTACGCGGTCGCCTTCGGGTCGGCCGGGGCCCTGCTGGCCGTGAGCGCGATCATCTCGCTGCGCCTGCCCCGGGGTGCGGCACCGTCCCCGCAGACCGAGGAGGCGCGCCCCGGTTCCCCGGGACGCGCCTCCTGATCGATCGCTCGAGCGTTACTTCTTCTTCTTGGCTCCGCCGTCGGCCGGGACCGACGGGGTTACCTTCAGGAAGCCCGCGCGCGGGTCGGCCATGCCGACCAGCGGCGTCTGATCGCGTCCGCCGAAGAAGTTGGTGATCCAGCCCGTGAGGATGCGCCACTTGCGATTGAGCGTCGGCATCGCGTACAGGTGGTAGCCCCGGTGGGCGAGCCAGGCCGGGACGTTCTTCATCTTGACGTCCTTGATGTTCGCCGCGCCCTTGCCGATGCCGAAGCTCGCGACCGTTCCGACGGACTCGTGACGGTACTCGGCGATCGGCTGACCCGAGAGCTGCGCGATGATGTTGTCGGCGACGGTCACCGCCTGTCGGACGGCGTTCTGCGCGTTCGGCGGGTAGTAGGCCGGCTGCTGCTCGCTGAGCAGATTCGGGACCTGGGCGCCGTCGCCGAGCGACCAGACGCCGTCGAGGACGTCGCCCTCGTCGGTCTGCACCTGCAGCGTGGCCGACACGTTGACGTGGCCGCGCGGCCCGAGGGGCAGACCGAGGTCGGCGAGCACGGGGTTCGGCTTGACGCCGGCCGTCCAGACGATGGTGCCCGCGGGGATGGTCTCGCCGTCGCTCAGGACGACGTCGCCGTCGATGCACGAGGGCATCGTCGTCTTGAGGCGGATGTCGATGCCGCGCGAGCGCAGGTGCCCGAGAGTCCACTTGGACAGCTCGGGGCCGACCTCGGGGGCGACGCGGTCGAGGGCCTCGACGAGGACGAAGCGGAGCTCGTCGCGCGACAGGTTCGGGAACGAGTCGACCGCGGCCTTCGCCGCGTCGTCGAGCTCGGCCATCGCCTCGACGCCGGTGTAGCCTCCGCCGACGAAGACGACGGTCAGGAGCTTGCGTCGCGTGGCCGGGTCGGACACGGAGGCCGCCTCGGCGATGTTCCCGAGGATGCGGTCGCGGACGTACTGGGCCTCCTCGACGCTCTTGAACCCGACGCCGTTCTCGGCGAGCCCGGGGGTGGGGAACGTGCGGGTGACGGCGCCGAGGGCCACGACCAGCTGGTCGTAGGCGATGGTGCTCGTGACGCCGTCGCCGGTCGTCACCGACACGGTCTTCGCCGCGCGGTCGTGACCCGAGACGGCCGCCTCGACGACCTTGGTCTTACGGAGCGCCTTGCGGAGCGGCACGGTGACGTCGCGAGGCGCGATGTGGCCGCCGGCGACCTCGGGCAGGAACGGCTGGTACGTGAAGTACGGGGCCTGATCGACGAGCGTGATGCTCGCGTTCTGCGGGGGTCGGCGTTTCTGGAGCTCGAGAGCTGTGGTGAGCCCGGCGGAACCGCCGCCGAGAATTACGATGCGCGTTGTCATAGATGTTTCCTCCCGCGTCGACCGTACCGTGCGTGATGCCCGGCGGTCCGACGCGCACGAAGTCCGTCGGGGATCGACGACCCGGCGACCGCCGCGCGAGGCGCAGCGGTCGCCGGGTCGTCGTGGTGGTCAGCGGTCGGCGGGGATGTCCGAGTCGGTGAACTCGCCGTCGGCCTCGTCGGACTTCGCGCCGTGCGCCTCGTGCCCCTCGTCCCCGTCGGCGGGGATGTCGCTGTCCACGTACGAGCCGCTCCGCTCGGTCGTGGTCTCTTCGGTGCGCGTCACGGTCGCGTCGCCCGCACCGCCCGTCTTCTCCGTCTTCTCGGTGTGCTCGACGTTCTCGTTCGACTCGCTGCCCATGGTTGCCTCCGTCGGATGGTTCGCACGACGTGGTCGCCGCGCGTGTCGCTCACAGTAGGCCCGACCACGGGCCCGCGGGTCAGAAGCCCTCGTTCTCGCGCGTGACGTAGGGGGATTCGAGCGCGTCGAGCTCGTCGTCCGTCAGCCACAGGTCGACGGACGCGACCGCGTCGTCCAGGTGCTGCATCTTCGTGGCTCCGACGATGGGGGAGGTGACGGCGTCCTGCTGCCGCACCCAGGCCAATGCGACCTGCGCGCGTGAGACGCCCCGCGCCTCCGCGACCTCCGCGACGGCGGCGGCCACCCGGCGGTCGCCCTCCTCGCGCTGACGGTAGAGGGTGCGGCCGAACTCGTCGGTCTCGCTGCGCGAGGTGGCGGCGTCCCAGTCGCGCGTGAGCCGACCGCGGGCGAGCGGCGACCAGGGCAGCACGCCCACGCCCTGGTCCACGCAGTAGGGGTGCATCTCGCGCTCCTCCTCCCGTTGGATGAGGCTGTATTGGTCCTGCATCGACACGAAGCGGGTCCACCCGCCGAGGTCGGCGGCGTGCTGCATCGACGCGAACTGCCAGGCCCACATGCTCGACGCGCCCAGGTACCGCACCTTGCCGGCGCGCACCAGGTCGTGGAGCGCCTCCATGGTCTCCTCCACCGGCACCTCGGGGTCGAAGCGGTGGATCTGATACAGGTCGATGTGATCGGTGCCCAGACGACGCAGGCTGTCGTCGACGGCGCTCATGATGTGACCGCGGCTGAGACCGGCGCCGTTCGGCCCGGGGCGCATCCGACCGTGCACCTTGGTCGCCAGGACCACCTCGTCACGCGTGGCGAAGTCGCGCAGGGCCCGGCCGACGATCTCCTCGCTGGTGCCGTCGGAGTACACGTCGGCGGTGTCGAAGGTCGTGACGCCGAGCTCGAGGGCGCGGCGGATGAACGGCCGGCTGTCGTCCTCGCCGAGCGTCCAGGCGTGCGAGCCCCGCTCGGGGACTCCGTAGCTCATGCAGCCGAGGGTGACGGCCGAGACCGTCAGGCCGCTGGTTCCGAGTCGTGCGTACTCCATGGGGGTCCTCTCGTCGTGTGCTGGCCCGAACCCTACGCCGGCGGCACCTGCGACCGCGGAAACCAGAAAGACCCGATCACCAGTGGTGATCGGGTCTTTCGTCTGTCTCAACACAGACCGTGTGAAGTCCGCCTGAAAGGCTTGTCTTCGGTGTCCGAGGGGGGACTTGAACCCCCACGCCCTATACGGGCACTAGCACCTCAAGCTAGCGCGTCTGCCATTTCCGCCACCCGGACTGGATGGTGCCGGCCGAAGCCGACCACGAAACATTAGCACGGCTCGAGAGGGCCTCTCGACCACAGGGCGGGTGGGCCGCTCGTCGCGGTCCGACGACAGGGCCGAGGAACCCTCCGGGTAGCGTGGTCGCCATGACGACGACACCTGCGCAGCCCCTCGACGGCGACACCGCCGGTTCCGCCCCCGAGCCCGAATTGGACGAGACGGCGACGATCGCCCGCGACCTCATCCGCTTCGACACCTCCAACTACGGCGGGGGCCGGTCGAACGGCGAGGCCGAGGCGGCCGACTACGTCGCCGACCGGCTGCGGGCGCTCGGCGTCGAGCCCCAGCTGTTCGAGTCCGAGCCCGGGCGCGTCAGCGTCGTGGCCCGGATCGAGGGTCGCGACCGGGCCAAGCCGGGCCTCGTCGTGCACGGTCACCTCGACGTGGTGCCCGCCGATCCGGCCAACTGGTCGGTCGATCCGTTCGCCGGCGTGGTGCGCGACGGCATGCTCTGGGGCCGTGGTGCCGTCGACATGAAGAACATGGACGCGATGATGCTCTCGTCCATCGGCGACATCCTCCGGTCGGGCGAACGACCGGCGCGCGATCTGGTCGTCGGATTCCTCGCCGACGAGGAGGCCGGGGGAGTACTCGGGTCGCACTTTCTCGTGAAGGAGCACCCCGAGCTCTTCGACGGGGCCACCGAGGCCATCAGCGAGGTGGGCGGCTACTCGACGTTCATCGACGGCCGACGGTCGTATCTGCTGCAGACGGGCGAGAAGGCCCTCATCTGGGTCAAGCTGATCGCCCGCGGAACGGCCGGCCACGGATCCCAGATGATCGAGGCGAACGCCGTCACCCGGCTCGCCGAGGCGGTCGCCGCGCTGGGGCGTCGACAGTGGCCGATCACGCTGACCGACACCACCTCCGCACTGCTGCGGCAGGTGGCGCGGATCCTCGACGTCGACGTCGAACAGGTGTCGCCCGACGAGCTCGTCCTCCAGACGGGCACGGCCAGGGGATTCATCCGGGGGTCGCTCCGCACGACCACGAACCCCACGATGCTGACGGCGGGTTACAAGCACAACGTCGTCCCGGACACCGCGGAGGCGCTGGTCGACATCCGCTGCATGCCCGGTCAGGAGGCGGCCGTCCTCGACGAGGTGCGCGACCTCGTCGGCGACGACATCGAGATCGTGACCATGCACACGGACATCGGGCTCGAGACGCCGTTCTCCGGGCCCCTCGTCGAGGCCATCGAGGCCACCCTGCACCGTCACGATCCGGGTGCCCCGGTGCTGCCCTACCTTCTCTCGGGCGGCACGGACAACAAGGCGCTGAGCCTCCTCGGGATCGCCGGCTACGGCTTCGCCCCCCTGCGTCTCGACGAGGGCATGGACTTCCCCGCGATGTTCCACGGGGTCGACGAGCGCGTCCCCCTCGACGCACTATCCTTTGGCAGTCGCGTCCTCCGGGACCTCCTCGCGACGTACTGAGCACCACGCACCAGAAGGATCCCCATGGAGCAACTCCTCCAGGCACTCCTCCTCGGCCTCGTCCAAGGCCTCACGGAGTTCCTGCCCATCTCGTCGAGCGCGCACCTCCGGATCGTCGGCCTCCTGTTCTCCGATCCGAACAGCACGGTCGAGTTCGACCCGGGGGCGACGTTCACGGCCATCACGCAGCTGGGCACGGAGCTGGCGGTGGTCATCTACTTCTGGCGCGACATCAAGCGCATCGTGGTCCGCTGGTTCCAGGGCGTCACGGGCCGGATCCCGCGCACGGACCCCGACGTGCGGATGGGCTGGCTCGTCATCATCGGCACCATCCCGATCGTGGTCGTCGGATACGTCGCGCAGGAGTACATCCGCTCGGTCTTCCGGTCGCTCTGGATCGTCGCCGTCGTCCTCATCGTCTTCGGCATCCTCCTGGGTCTCGCCGACCACCTCGGCAAGAAGGCGGCGCGTTTCGAAGACATGTCGTACGGTCACGGCATCGCCGTCGGCGTCGCGCAGGTGCTCGCGCTGATCCCCGGCGTCTCGCGCTCGGGTGCTACCACGACCACGGCTCTCGCCCTCGGCTACACGCGGCCCGCGGCAGCGCGGTTCTCGTTTTTGCTCGCCGTGCCCGCGGTCTTCGGCAGCGGTCTCTACGAGCTCGTCCAGAGCTTCAGTGACCCCGGCCCCTACTCGCTGGGGCTCACGCTGGCGGCCACCGTCGTCGCGTTCGTCGTCGGGTTCCTCGTCATCGCGTTCTTCATGAACTACATCTCCCGCCGCAGCTTCATGCCCTTCGTCGCCTACCGGCTCGTCCTCGGCGTCGTGCTCATCGTGCTGCTCTCGACGGGCGTGGTGACGGCGTGAGGTCGTGGGCCCGCCCCCGAGTCCCCACGCTCCCGGGCGCCGGGCGTCTGCCGATGCTGCACGACACCGCCACCGGCAGGCGCCGCGCCCCCGCGATCGTCGACGGCACGGCATCGTTGTACGTCTGCGGCATCACCCCCTACGACGCCACCCACCTCGGGCACGCGTCGACCTACCTCGCGTTCGACACGCTCGTCCGCGTCTGGACGGACGCGGGCGTCGACGTCACGTACGCACAGAACACGACGGACGTCGACGATCCGCTCCTCGAGCGGGCGACCGCGACGGGCGTCGACTGGCGCGAGCTGGCGGCCTCCCAGACCGACCTCTTCCGCTCCGACATGGAGCACCTCGCCGTCGTGCCGCCGACGCACTACGTCGCCGTGACGGACGTCGTGACGGACGTCGCCCGAGCCGTGGCGCGCCTCCTCGACTCCGGATCCGCGTACCGCGTGCCCACCGAGGGCTCCGCGGTCGACGACGTCTACTTCGACGTCCGGGCCGCCGAACGCGACACGTCGTGGCACCTCGGGCTCGAGAGCCGACTCGACCCCGAGACCATGGCGCGTTTCTCCGCCGAACGCGGCGGCGACCCCGGCCGCGCGGGCAAGCGCGACCCGCTCGACCCCCTCCTGTGGCGGGGCGCCCGGGAGGGCGAGCCCTCCTGGGAGTCCCCGGTCGGCGAGGGGAGGCCCGGCTGGCACATCGAGTGCACGGTGATCGCCGAGCAGACCCTCGCCTCGCCGATCACGGTCAACGGCGGTGGCAGCGACCTGGTGTTCCCGCATCACGAGATGAGCGCGGCGCACGGCCAGGCGCTGACGGGGGGGCGCTACGCCGACCTGTTCGCCCACACGGGCATGGTGGCGTATCAGGGCGAGAAGATGAGCAAGTCGCTCGGCAACCTCGTGAAGGTGAGCGAGCTCGTCGCCGGCGGGGCCGACGCCAGGGCCGTGCGCCTCGCCGTGGCCGCGCACCACTACCGGTCCGACTGGGAGTGGTTCGACAGCGACCTCGTCGACGCCGAGGCCCGCCTGCGCGTCTGGGAGACGTGGGCCGACACCGCGCCGCCGCGGCCCGACGCCGCTGCGGACCACGCGACGACGTCGCCCCTCGGCGCGACCCCGGTCGAGTCCGTCCCCACCGGTCTGCTGACGAGCCTCCGCGCCGCCCTCGCCGACGACCTCGACACGCCGTCCGCGCTCGAGGCCGTGGACCGCTGGATCGCCTCCGGCGCCGACGCGACGTCCGTCGACCTCGACGCCGTCACCGCTCTGCTCGGCGTGGACCTGCTCGGCGTCGACCTGCCATCCCGTGCTGACGAGGCCACTGCCTGACTGATCCTCACCTAGGTCGCCGCTCTGGCAGACTGGCGTGGTCATGTCGCCCCGCAGCTCCCGTCCCGCCGCACCCTCCGGCGCCGACGGCCCGTCCCGGGGCTCGATGCGGCGCGAGCGGGTCGTCGACTCCGCGCTGGCCGTCGGGTTCCTCGTGCTGGCGCTCGTCACCTCGGCGCTGGCGTCGGTGATCCTGAGCTCCGACGGGCACGCCATGCCCTCGACCCTCGAGACCCTGGCGGGCGCGGTGGCGGTGAGCCTGCCGATCGCGTTCCGCCGGAGGTTCCCGGTGTCGGTCATGATCATCGTCTCGACGGCGTTCATCGTGCTCGGGGTGAGGGGGCATCCCGACGACCTCCTGCCCTCCATCGCAGAGTTCCTCGTCGTGTTCTCCGCGAACGTCTGGTCGCCCTCGCGGCGCCGTGCGTTCGTCTGGAGCCTGGTGGTCGTCGTCGCCATGTTCACCTGGCTCGCCATCGACATCGCGGCGCAGGTGAGCGACGACTCCGACTCCGCCGACGTCGTCCTGGCCTCCAGCCTCTACTCGGTCGTCCTGAACGCCCTGTTCTTCATCGCCGCGATCCACTTCGGCCGCGTCTCGCGTGAGTCGAGGTCACGCCGGCGCGCGCTCGAGAGGTCCGACGCGGCCCTCCGTGCGGCCAACGACCGGATCGCCGAGCAGGCGATCGGCGACGAGCGCGCCCGCATCGCCCGCGAGCTGCACGACGTGGTGGCCCACCACGTCGCCGTCATCGGCATCCAGGCCGGTGCCGCGCGGCGCACGCTCGACCGCCCCGAGATCGCCCGTGGCGCACTCGCCGCCGTCGAGGACACCGCACGCACGACCATCGACGAGCTCGACCGCCTCCTGACCGTCATGCGCTCGCGCGACGGGCTGCCTCCCGAGCCCGTGGCCGGTCTGGCCGCCCTCCCCGACCTCGTGGCCGACACCCGCGCCCTCGGACTCGACGTCCGACTCGAGATCGACGGCGACACCCGCGACGTCCCCGACGGCGTCGGCTCCACGCTGTACCGGATCGCCCAGGAGGCGCTGACCAACACCCTGAAGCACGGCGCGGCCAGGTGCGCCGTCATCCGGGTCGTCCACGGCGAGGGGTCGGTCGGCCTCGAGGTCGTCGACGACGGACTCGGCTCGAGCGGGCATGCTGCACGCGCCGGGGGAGCCGGCCGAGGCGCGACCGGTGCGCTCGATCCGGCGGCGGCCCCCTCCGGTTCGGGTCTCGGGCACCGGGGGATGCGCGAACGGGTGGATCTGCACGGCGGTCGCCTCACCGTGGGCCCCCGCGAGGGAGGCGGCTACCGCGTCCGCGTCGACCTCCCCGTCGTGGCCCACCCTCCGAAGGGGGCTACCCTCTTCGAGGGGGAATGAGCATGGAGAAGACGAACGACCGGCCGGTGCGGGTGCTCCTGGCCGACGACCAGGATCTCGTGCGAGCGGGGTTCCGGATCATCCTCGAGACCGCCAGGGGCGTGACGGTCGTGGGGGAGGCGCGCGACGGCGTCGAGGCCGTCGACCTGGCCGCGAGCCTCGAGCCGGACGTCGTCGTGATGGACATCGAGATGCCCGGCATCGACGGCGTCGAGGCCACCAGGCGCATCCTCGGGTCGTCGGGCGAGCACCGCCCGTCGGTGCTGATCCTCACGACCTTCGCCCGGGGCGACTACCTGTTCCGGTCGCTCCAGGCCGGGGCGAGCGGCTTCCTGCTGAAGACCGCCGGCCCGGAGGAGCTCATCGAGGCGATCGGCGTCGTCGATCGCGGCGACGCGCTCGTCTGCCCCGAGCTGACCCGTGCCGTCGTCACCCGGGCGCTCGTCGACACGACGGAGAACGCCGTCGTGCCGAACGCACGGCTGAGTCTCCTCACGGGCCGCGAACGCGAGGTGCTCGACGGCATGGCTCGGGGCGCCTCCAACGCCGAGATCGCACGCGGGCTGTTCGTCGGCGAGGCGACCGTGAAGACGCACGTCTCGAACGTCCTCGCCAAGCTGGCGCTGCGCGATCGCACCGCTGCGGTCGTGTTCGCCTACGAGAACGGCGTCGTCGTCCCCGGCGAGCTGGGCGACGGAGGCGCGGCGGGGGTCGACTAGGTCAGCCGCGTCGATGGGCGGCGCCCTCCGCCCGGCGCTCAGGGGGCCGGCGGGTACCGCGGGTCGTCGCCCTTGCCGTCGCGTCGGCGGAGGTACTGCTCGAACTCCTGCGCGATGGCCTCGCCGCTCGCCTCGGGGGAGTCGACGGTGTCGCGCGCCTGCTCCAGCTGCTCGATGTAGCCCGCCATGTCGTCGTCGTCGGCCGCGAGGGCGTCGATGCCGGCCTCCCATGCGGCGGCCTCCTCGACGAGGTCGCCGCGGGGCACGCTCACGGCGGACAGCTCGTCGAGCTTCTCGACGAGCGCGAGCGTCGCCTTGGGCGAGGGGGCGTTGTGCACGTAGTGCGGGACGGACGCCCAGACCGACAGCGAGGGCACGCCGGCCGTCTCGACGGCGTCGCCGAGGACGGAGAGGATGCCCACCGGACCCTCGTACGTGCTGCGCTCGAGGCCGAGCTGACCTCGGACGTCGGCGTTGTCGCTGCTGACGAAGACGGAGATCGGCCGGGTGTGCGGGACGTCGGCGAGCATCGCCCCGAGGAACACCACGGAGGTGATCGCGTGGACGTCCACGAGGTCGACGATCTCGGCCGCGAACCCGCGCCAGCTGCGCGACGGCTCAGCGCCCAGCAGGACGAAGACCTCGGTGTCGGACCCGACGTCGGACGACGCGGCGATGACCTCGGAGGAGTCGGGTGCGGCGAGGAGCTCGATCCGCGGCCAGACGAGCGTCCGCCCGCCGTCGTCGTCGAGCCCGATCTGCGGGCGGTTGAACTGGTAGTCGATGTACCGCTCGCCATCCAGCTCGGCCACCGGCTCGAGACCCAGCGACTCGACGAGGCTCCGTGCGACCCCGCTGGCCGCCTCGCCGGCGTCGTTCCACCCCTCGAAGGCCACGACCAGGAGTCGCCCCTTCGCGAAGTCCGACGTGTTCGACGTGTTCGTCACCTGTGTCCTCACCGAGCCGGGCCCGCTGCACCGGCGTCTTGACCCTCCACAGTAGACCGTGCGTCGCCGGGTCCCCGGCCGGGTCGGCCCGACCGCCGGGCGCCTCCCGTAGACTCGCTGCCCGTGACCTCCTCTCTTCCCGCCGCGGTCCTCTGGGACATGGACGGCACTCTCGTCGACACCGAGCCCTACTGGTACGAATGCCAGGTCGAACTGGTCGAGTCGTTCGGTGGAACCTGGACCAGAGCCGACGGCGACGCCATGATCGGCACGGGCCTGTGGGACTCCGCCCGGGTCATCCAGCAGCACGGCGTCGACCTCCCGCTCGACGAGATCATCGACCGCCTGACGACCGGGGTCCTGGCGCTCGTCGCAGACGACGTCCCGTGGCGACCCGGCGCCCGAGAGCTCCTCGCCGAGCTGCGGAGCGAGGGCGTGCCCACGGCGCTCGTCACGATGTCCATCCGACGCATGGCCGACTTCATGATCGAGGCGATCGACTTCCCGGCCTTCGACGCCGTCGTGGCCGGCGACGAGGTCGAGAACAGCAAGCCCCACCCCGAGGCGTACCTGCGCGGCGCGGCCCTGCTCGGCGTCGACATCGCCGACTGCGTCGCCATCGAGGACTCCCCGCCCGGGGCCGCGTCGGCCGTCGCGTCCGGCGCCGTCGTCCTCGGCGTCGAGCACGCCGCACCGCTCGTCGACGACGCCGGGTACACCCGTGCCACGACCCTCCGCGGTGTGACCGTGGCCGACCTGCGCCGGCTGCACGCCGCGGCACGCGACACGAGCCGACCACCCGCCTCCGCCCTCTGACCGCGGGGCGCCGATCGGCGCCGACCCGCGCCTCCTCGGCTCCCGGCCCTCGACCGAGCCGCCCCTCCGACCGAAAGCAGCACCGCATGACCGCCACCCGTCGCCAGTCCGGCCCCTTCCTCGAGGGCGACAAGGTCCAGCTGACCGGCCCGAAGGGCAAGATGAACACGGTCGTGCTGACCCCCGGCGCGGTGTTCCACACCCACCGGGGCATGATCGCCCACGACGCGCTCGTCGGTCTGCCCGACGGCTCGGTCGTGGCGAGCACCACCGGCGACGAGTACCTGGCCCTGCGCCCGCTGCTCAGCGACTTCGTCATGTCGATGCCGCGCGGTGCCGCCATCGTCTATCCGAAGGACGCCGCCCAGATCGTCGCCTTCGCCGACATCTTCCCCGGCGCCACCGTCGTCGAGGCCGGGGTGGGGTCGGGCGCCCTCTCGCTCTGGCTGCTGCGAGCGATCGGCCCCGAGGGCAGACTGGCCTCGTTCGAGCGCCGCCAGGAGTTCGCCGACGTCGCCGAGGGCAACGTCGTCAGCTTCTTCGGCTCGGAGCAGCCGAACTGGAGCGTCACGGTCGGCGACCTCGTCGACGAGCTGCCGAAGACGATGCCCGACGGCACGGTCGACCGCGTCGTGCTCGACATGCTCGCCCCCTGGGAGTGCGTCGACGCGACCGCCGCCGCCCTCACCCCCGGCGGACTGGTGGTCTGCTACGTCGCCACGGCGACCCAGCTCTCGCGCGTCGCCGAGGCCCTCCGCGCATCCGGCGTCTTCACCGAGCCCGACGCCTCCGAGACGCTCGTCCGCGGGTGGCACGTCGAGGGGCTGGCCGTCCGTCCCGACCACCGAATGATCGGGCACACCGGGTTCCTCATCACGGCACGACGGCTCGCGCCGGGTGCCGAGCTGCCGCAGCTCAAGCGCCGTCCGTCGAAGTCCGACTACTCCGACGAGGACGTCGAGCTCTGGACCCCGGGCGCCCTCGGCGACCGCACGGCCAGCGACAAGAAGCTCCGCAAGACGGCGCGCCAGGCGAGGTCGGCCGCCGACGCCGCCGTGGCCGCGACGGAGTCCGACGCGACCTCGAAGTCGGCCGGCGACCCGTCGCCCTCCGCCTGAACGGCGCCGATCTCCCCGCCCTCCCACCCCGACTAGGCTGTTCCCGCATCCGCGGCCCCGGCCGCTTCCCGGCCCGCCGGCCGCCGCAACGAAATGAGTACCCGTGCGCAAGATCCCCGCACTCGTCGTGACCCTCGGCCTCGTGGCCTCCCTCTCGGCATGCGCGACCAGCGCCGCCCCCGGGTCGGCCGGCTGCCCGCCCACGGGCGACGCCGCCTCGGTCGTGACCACGACGGGTGCGTTCGGCGAGAAGCCCGAGGCGACCGTGCCGAGTCCGATCGTCACGACCGAGACCCAGGTCTCGACGGTGATCGAGGGCGACGGCGCCCGTCTGGTCGACGGCTCGCCCGTCCTCATCGACTACACGCTGTTCGACGGCAGCACGGGCACGGAGGTCGAGAACAGCGGCTACGACGGTTCCATCGGCAACCCGGTGACCGTCGGCGGCTCGGCCCTCGCGCCCCTGGCCGACGCGTTGGAGTGCTCGACGGTCGGTTCGCGCGTGGTCGTCGCCCTGAAGGCCTCCGAGCTCCAGGCGTCGCTGTCCGGCTCGACCGCCCCCGCGAGCGACGACCCCGACGCCGCGTACATCGCCGTGGTCGACATCCGCCAGTCGTTCCTGGCCAAGGCGAACGGACGCCTCGTCCCCGGGGCCGACGGCCTGCCCGCCGTGGTGACGGCACCCGACGGCGCCCCCGGCATCACCGTCCCCGTCGCCCCGGCGCCGACCACGCAGCAGACGCACCTCGTCCGCGAAGGAGACGGGTCGCGGCTGACCGCCGACTCGACGGCGGTCGTGCAGTTCACGGCGGTGACCTGGGCGGAGCCGTCGACCGTGGCCGGGTCGACGTGGACGAACGGCGACACCGCGACGACGGTGGCGCTCGACGACCAGACCCTGCCCGCCGCGCTCCGCGACGCGCTGGTCGGTCAGACGGTCGGGTCGCAGGTCATGACGGTCGTCCCCGCCAGCGACGAGAACCCCAGCACCTACGTCTACGTCTTCGACGTCCTGGGTTCGCTCTGACCGGCACGTCGATCCACGCGCCGCGACGGCCGGGGCGCCCCACCCCGGCCGTGGCCTAGGCTCGACCCGTGTCAGCCGCCCGCGCCCCTCGCGTACCCGTCGAAGAGCGCCTCTTCAGCCTCGTCCTCGCCCTCCTCGCGACCGAGCCCGGCCTGACGAAGTCCGACATCCTCGCCACGGTCCAGGGCTATCGGCAGAAGTACTCGCCGAACGGCGACAACACCGCTCTCGAGCGTCAGTTCGAGCGCGACAAAGACGACATCCGCGAGCTGGGCGTGCCGCTCGAGACCCTCGACGACCCGGCGGCGTCGGGCAACAACCAGATGCTCCGCTACCGCATACCCCGCGGCGCCTACGAGCTTCCCCTCGACATCGCCTTCTCATCGGAGGAGACCGCGCTGCTGACCCTCGCCGCCATGGTCTGGCGCGAGGGGACGCTGTCGGGCGAGAGCAGACGCGCGCTCCTCAAGCTCCGCTCGCTCGGAGGCACGGCGACCGTCCCCGGGCTCGACTACGCCCCTCGCATCCGCTCGCGAGACGCCGCCTTCGAACCGCTGCGCGATGCGCTCGACCGTGGAGTGCTCGTGCGGTTCCCCTATCTGAAGCCCGGCGAGTCCGAAGCGAGGAAGCGCGAGGTCGCTCCGTTCGCCCTCATCCAGCATCAGGGCCGCTGGATGGTCTCGTGCCTCGAGCCCGACACCGGCCGCCGGAAGACCTTCCTGCTGTCGCGCATCATCGGCCCGGTCGTCATCACCGCGATCGCCGTCGAGCGCCCCGTCGATGCGACGGCCGAGTCGGCCCTCGCGGCGCTCGACGAGGTCTGGCGCACCAGGACGGCGCTCATCCGCGTGGTCGCCGGCTCCGACGCCGAGACCAGACTGACCAAACGACGCTCGACGGTGGTCCGCGACGACTGCCTCCTCGAGATCCACTTCTCCGACGAGCAGATCGTCGCCGACGAGCTGGCGTCCTTCGGGCCCGAGGTGACCGTGCTCGAGCCCGCCTCGGTCAGGGACCTGGTGATCGCGCGGCTGCGTCGGCTCGTCGCCGTCCACACCGAGGTCCGCGCCGCCGGGGGGAGTCACCATGGCTGAGAAGAGATCCGCCCTGCACGCCACCGACAAGCTGGCCTTCCTGCTCTCCCTGGTGCCGTACCTCATCGATCGGGGGCGGGTCTCCGTCGCCGAGGCCGCCGAGCACTTCGGCGTGTCCGTCGGGGAGATCCGCCGGGCGGTCGAGCTGATCGCCGTATCCGGCGTGCCCGGCGAGACGAACCAGTACCAGCACGACGACCTCTTCGACATCGCGTGGGACGACTTCGAGCAGAACGACGTCATCGTCCTCACGCACATGGTGGCGATCGACGAGTCGCCTCGCTTCTCGGCCCGTGAGGCCGCGGCGCTGATCGCCGGCCTGCAGTACCTGTCGTCGCTTCCCGAGAACGCCGATCGCGCCGCCATCGCCACCCTGATGTCCAAGCTCGCACGGGGCGCGTCGTCCGCTCCGAGCCAGGTCGCCGTCGACCAGCGCGAGACCAGCGACGTCCTGTCCCTCGTCGAGCTGGCCGTCGCCCAGGGTCGCCAGCTCGAGTTCGACTACGCGGGGGTCCGTGACGTCGTCGAGCGGAGGCGCGTCGACCCTCTGCGGGTCGAGTCCGTCGACGCCGACTGGTACCTGCGCGGCTACGACCATCTGCGACACGCGTTGCGGACGTTCCGGCTCGACCGGATCGCCCGACCGGCCCTGACCGACGAGCCGCTCGCGCACCGCGCGTCGGACGTCGTCCTGCCGGACACCCTCTTCGAGGGGTCGCCCGACGACGAGACCGTGACGATCGACATCGATTCGGCGGCCGCGCCCCTCCTCGCCGACTACGCCCCGGACGACGTCGAGCCCCTCGACGACGGTCGCTCCCGTCTGAGAGTGCGCGTCGGCCAGTTCGGGACGGTCGCGCGACTCGTGGCGGGCCTGCCCGGCGATCCCGAGGTCGTCTCGCCGATCGCCGCCCGAGCGGCCGTCGGCGACTGGGCCTCACTGGCGCTGGCCGGCTACGACGCCGACCCGCGTTCCTGACGACCGCTCGGGCTTCAGCTCGGGGGAGTGGAGCCGGGGTTAGACTGAGACCTCCCCTGCCACGCAAGGAGAACACCTCATGCTCGGAAACCTCACCGGATTCCACCTCATCATCGTCCTGGCGATCATCCTCCTGCTGTTCGGCGCTCCCAAGCTGCCGGCGCTCGCGAAGAGCATCGCCCAGTCGATGCGCATCTTCAAGAACGAGGTCCGCGACGACGACAAGGCACCGTCCGACGACTACACCCGTCGCGACGAGGCCCGCCGTGACGAGTACAGCCGACGCGACGACGCGACGGCTCGTCCGACCACCGACGGTCCGGTCGTCCGCCCGTCGCAGAGCGACCTCCCGCCGAAGTCCTGATCCGTGGCCACGACGACGACTCGTGGCCGCAGCGGCGGAGAGCAGCAGCCGAGAAGCAGGGCCAAAGACGGTCGCATGTCTCTCGGGGCGCATCTCATCGAGCTCCGCAAGCGGCTGTTCCTGGCCGCACTCGCCCTCATCGTGGCGAGCATCGCCGGGTGGTTCCTCTCGCAGTTCGTCCTCGACTTCCTGCGTGAGCCCGTGACCCGCATCGCCGAGGCCCGCTCCCGCGAGGCGACCCTGAACTACCCCGGCGTCAGCTCCAGCTTCGACCTGCGCATCCAGATCTCGGTGACGGTCGGGGTCATCATCTCGAGTCCTGTCTGGCTCTATCAGATCTGGGCCTTCATCGTCCCCGCGCTCGTGCGCCGCGAGAAGCTGTACGCCATCGGCTTCATCGGCACTGCCATCCCGCTGTTCCTCCTCGGCTGCACGAGCGGACTCTTCGTCCTTCCGCACATCGTCGAGGTCCTCACCGGTTTCGCGGCGCAGCAGGACGCCGCCATCATCGACGCGAAGCAGTACTACGACTTCGTCCTCAAACTGGTCCTCGCCGTGGGCATCGCCTTCGTCCTGCCCGTGTTCCTGGTCCTCCTGAACTTCGTGGGCGTCATCTCGGCCGTGTCGATCATCAGGGGCTGGCGGGTCGCGATCCTGCTGATCACCCTGTTCACGGCGATCGCCACCCCCGCGGCCGACGTCTTCTCCATGTTCCTCCTCGCCGTCCCGATGGTGGTCCTCTACTTCGCCGCCGCCGGCGTGGCCTGGCTGCACGATCGCCGGGTCGCGAAACGTGCGGCGGCCCTCGACGCCGAACTCGCGACAGGATGACCTCATGAGCACCGAAGCGAGCCCCGCCGAACGATTCGCCGCCTCGAAGAACAGGGTGCGCACGCCGCAGCTGCAGTCGTTCCGCTCCCGTCTCGGCTTCGCCCTCGATCCGTTCCAGATCGCCGCATGCGAGTCGGTCGAACAGGGCAACAGCGTGCTCGTGGCCGCCCCGACCGGGGCCGGCAAGACCCTCGTCGCCGAGTTCGCGATCCATCTCGCCATGCAGCAGGCCCGCGACAAGGTCTTCTACACGGCGCCGATGAAGGCGCTCAGCAACCAGAAGTTCCAAGAGCTCGTGGCCGAGTACGGTGCGTCCGAGGTGGGCCTGCTGACCGGCGACACGAACGTCAACTCCCGTGCGCGCATCGTCGTGATGACGACCGAGGTGCTCCGCAACATGATCTACGCGGGGTCCGAGATGCTCGACGACCTCCGCTACGTCGTGCTCGACGAGGTGCACTTCCTGGCCGACCGGTTCCGGGGCGCCGTCTGGGAGGAGGTCATCATCCACCTCCCGCTCGACGTCCGTCTCGTGTCCCTGAGCGCGACGGTCTCGAACGCCGAGGAGTTCGGCGACTGGCTGCAGACGGTGCGGGGAGGCACCGACGTCATCGTCTCGGAAGACCGCCCCGTGCCCCTCGACCAGCACGTCCTGGTCGGCGGCAAGTTCCTCGACCTCTTCGACTCGAGCGGCCAGGCGGCCACGAACCGCGTCAACCCCGAGCTGCTGCGGGCCACATCCCTCTCGCGCAAGGGCGGGTCGGGTCGTCGAGGCGACGGCGGTTCGAGGCGTGGGCCGCGGGGCCATGTGATGGCCCCCATCCAGCAGGCTCAGGGCCGACTCGACCGCTGGAAGATCGTCGAGATGCTCGACGACCAGAATCTGCTGCCGGCCATCTTCTTCGTCTTCAGCCGGGTGGGCTGCGATCAGGCGGTCAAGCAGGTCCTCCGATCCGGCATCCGACTGACGACCGCCGATCAACGCCAGGAGATCCGCGAGATCGTCGAGGCCCGGTGCCGCACGCTCCGCGACGAGGACCTCGCCGTGCTCGGCTACTGGCAGTGGCTCGACGGACTCGAACGCGGAGTGGCGGCGCACCACGCCGGTCTGCTCCCGGCGTTCAAGGAGGTCGTCGAAGAGCTCTTCCAGAAGAAGCTGGTCAAGGTCGTCTTCGCGACGGAGACCCTCGCCCTCGGCATCAACATGCCCGCCCGCACGGTCGTTCTCGAGAAGCTCGAGAAGTTCAACGGCGAGGCCAGGGTCCCGATCACCCCGGGGGAGTACACGCAGCTCACGGGGCGTGCCGGTCGCCGCGGCATCGACGTCGAGGGCCATTCGCTCATCCAGTGGCAGCAGGGGCTCGACCCGCAGGCGGTCGCCTCCCTCGCATCGCGGCGCACGTACCCGATGAACTCCAGCTTCCGCCCGACGTACAACATGGCGGTCAACCTCATCGAGCAGTTCGGCCGTTCACGCACCCGTGAGGTGCTCGAGACCTCGTTCGCGCAGTTCCAGGCCGACCGCTCGGTCGTCGATCTCGCCCGCAAGGTGCGCACGCAGCAGGCGAGTCTCGACGGCTACGCCGCGAGCATGGAGTGCCACCTCGGCGACTTCCGCCAGTACACGCTCATCCGTCGCGAGCTGGGCGACCTCGAGAAGCAGGGCGCGGCGCGGGCCGACGCCCAGTCGCGCAGCGAGCACGAGAAGCGTCAGCGCCGGCTGGGCGACCTGCGGCGTGAGATGCGTCAGCACCCGTGCCACGCCTGCCCCGATCGCGAGCAGCACGCCCGGTGGTCCGAGCGGTGGTTCAAGCTCAAGAAGCAGACCGATCAGCTGTCGGCGCAGATCCGCAGCCGCACGGGTGCGGTGGCGAAGGTCTTCGACCGGGTGACCGACGTGCTGCTCGACCGGGGGTATCTCGTGCCCCGCGCCTCCTCGGAGTCCCGTCCGGCGTCGTCCCGAGGAGGCGCGGGTCGGCTCCCCGCGACCGTCGAGGTGGACGTCGCCCCGGCCGGGCGCACCCTTCGGCGCATCTACGGCGATCGCGATCTCCTGGTGGCCGAGTGCCTGCGACTGGGTCTCTGGAACATGCTCGACGTCCCCTCCCTGGCCGCGATGGCCGCCACGCTCGTCTACGAGCCGAGGCGTGACGAGGGGCAGCTCGCCGAGCGGTTCCTCCCGCGGGGCGAGTACCGGACGGCACTCGACGAGACGCAGAAGCTCTGGGCCGAGCTCGACGACCTCGAGCAGGAGCACCGGCTCCCGGGCAGCATCCCCCCGGCCCCCGGCCTCGCGCTGGCGATGCACCGGTGGGCACGGGGCGCCAGTCTCGACAGCGTCCTCGAGGACGCCGAACTGGCGGCCGGCGACTTCGTCCGCTGGACGAAGCAGACGATCGACCTCCTCGACCAGCTGTCGGTGGTGGCCGATCTGCCGGTCGGTCCGACGGCGCGGCAGGCCCTCGACGCCGTCCGGCGCGGCATCGTCGCCTATTCGGCGGTCTGACGACCACGGGCGGAGAGGCTCCCAGCCGGGTCGACCTAGAATCCTGAGGTGCCCTCCCGTGTGACCGAGCTCCGTCTGCCCCTCTGGTTGGCCCTCGTCGTGGCCCTGTTCGCCGGGCCAGTCCTCGACGCGGGGTTCCCCGACGGCGACGTCTGGGCGCTGACCTTCGTCGGCATCGGCCTGGTGCTCGTCGCGCTGAGGGGCCGCCGAGCCGGCAGCGCGTTCCTGGTCGGGCTGGTCGCGGGGCTGTCGTTCTATCTCATCCACATCCAGTGGGCCACGCTCTTCCTCGGCGTGGTGCCGTGGGCGGCGCTGGCGGGTCTCGAGGCGTTGTTCTTCGCCGGGGGAGCCGTGCTCATCACCCTGGCCTACCGCTGGGTGCCCGTCGTCTGGCCCGGCACGCTCGGGCGCGCGCTGCTGCTGCCCGTCGTCGTGGCCGGGCTGTGGACCCTCCGCGAGTTCATCGCCGGCAACTGGCCCTACGGCGGCTTCGCCTGGGGCAGGGTCGCCCTGAGCCAGTCCGAGAGCCCGTTCAAGGGTCTCGTCGCCTATCTCGGCATCTCGGGCCTGAGCTTCCTGATGGTCGCCGTCGTCGCCGTCCTGATCGAACTGGCGCTGCTCAGCACCGTCCGGGGTTCGACGCGGGTCCTGGCCGGTGCCACCGTGATCGCGGCGGCGCTGGCGGTCCCCGCGTGGCCGACCTTCACCGACGGCACGGCGACGATCGCGGGTGTCCAGGGCAACGGCAAGGCCGGCTACTTCGACTCGGCGGATCGCGCCTACGGCGACCTGACCGACTCGCAGGTGCTGGCGATGCAGGGTCTCGACCCCGCCGCGAACGACCTCGACCTGATCGTCTGGCCCGAGGGCGGCAGCGACCGCGATCCGACCCGGGACGAGTTCGGTCGCTACGTCTTCGACGCCATCAACCGGGGCTACGGCGCGCCGCTGCTGTCGGGGGTCATCACCGAGAGCCCCGACGGCGAGACGACGTACAACTCGTCGATCCTGTGGGACGACGGCGAGGTCGTCGGCCAGTACGACAAGAAGCACCCGGTGCCCTTCGGCGAGTACGTGCCCGATCGCGCGTTCTGGCGTCCGTTCGCACCCGAGCTGATCGACCTGATCGGCCGCGACTACACGCCGGGCACGCGCGACGAGGCGATCGATGTGGGCGACTTCGTGGCGGGCATCTCCATCTGCTTCGACATCGTCGACGACCAGCTGATCACGAACATGATGGATCAGGGCGCCCAGGTCATCGTCGCGCAGACCAACAACGCCGACTTCGGGTCGAGACCCGGGCAGACCGACGAGAACGAGCAGCAGCTCGCCATCGCCAAGATGCGGGCCATCCAGACGGCCCGATCGGTCGTCAACGTGTCGACCGTCGCCTCCACCCGGGTCATCGACGCACACGGCGACGTCGTCGACGGGACGCGCGACTACGAGCCGGGCACGATGGTCACCACGGTCGATCTGGGCACGGGCACGACCCCTGCCGTCGTCGCGAGCCGGGCGATCGAACTGCTCGTGTCGTTCTTCGGCCTCGCCACGCTCCTGATGGCCGGTCTGTGGAGGGGCCGACGCCGGGCCGCCCGTGACACCGCGAACGGCCCCGTCACCACGATCCGTGGCGGTGACGGGGCCGTCCTGGTGCGCTGACCGGGCTGCGGCTCAGGCGCCGATCTTCACCTGACCCTTGCGGGCCCGGAGGAAGTCGAGCCGCTCTTGCAGCAGCTCCTCGAGCTCGTCGCGCGTGCGACGCTCGAGCAGCATGTCCCAGTGCGACCTCGGAACCTTCACGTCGGCCTCGTCGATCTCGACGAGCTTCCCGTCGGCCGTCAGAAGACGCCCCTCCAGGCCGCTCTTCGGCGACTGCCAGATGTCGGGGATGTCCGCATCGGCGGCGAACACCATCTCGAACGTCGTGCCGTCGGTCGTCTGGTAGACGGCCTTCTTGCGGGGCGAGAATTCGACGCCCTCTTCGCTCTGCAGGCTCTGACTACCCAGTCTCATACCGCGCAAACTGCGATCTGCCATTGTGTGGTCTCCTCTCGCGGTGCAATCTCCCGTTGTAACCCGGAATTCGGTGCGGTTGTTTCGCCCGACGGCCTTTCACAGTGCCTTCACAGTGCGGAGATGCCTGGTCAACGCAGTTCTTCGAGTGCCAGATCCACCCGATCGGTGACGATCCCGGCGACCCCGAGCGCGACGAGGCGGTGCATGTCGACGGGGTCGTCGACCGTCCAGACATGGATCTCGACCCCGACCGAGGCGAGGTCCGCGACCCGCCGGGCGGTCACGATCGTGACCGGCCCTCGCCGTTCGGGCACCTGGATCGCCCCGCAGCCCGCGAGCACCGTGGCGAGCAGACGGCGTCGGACGGATCGGAGGGGGATCACCCCGATCAGGACGGCCGAGACGACGAGACGAGACGAGGCCGAGGTGGCGACACCCGGCAGCCCGGCCACCGTGCGGGCGCGGCGCGACTGGTCGAACGACGTCACCAGAACGCGATCGACGGCACCGGCCCGGCGGATGGCCTGGATGGTCGGCTCGACGGCGTCGTCCGACTTCACGTCGATGTTGAAACACGTCTCGGGGAACGCGTCGAGCGCCTCGACGAGGGAGGGCATGGTCTGGTCGTCGGGCAGGCGGATGCTGGAGACCTCCGACCAGTCGAGGTCGAGGAGGCGCTGGTCGCGACCTGCGAGTCGTCGCAGGTCGGCGTCGTGGCTGATGACCGCGACCCCGTCGCGCGTGGCGTGCACGTCGGTCTCGAGGTAGTCGGCACCGATGGCGATCGCCTGCGCGAATGCGAGCATGGTGTTCTCGGGCGCCGTGGTGTGCAGTCCGCGATGGGCGAGCAGGCGGGGCGTCTCGGGGTCGAACCACCGGGTGGGGCGATCAGCCGCGTGCGTCGTCACGGTCGGTCGCTCGGGGGAGTCGCCGACCCGTCGTCCGATCCGTTCGGGGCGGCGGTCGGGCCGTCGGCCGATCCGCTCGCCGGGTCGACGGAGCCGGGCTCGGTCACGGTCGGGAATCCGAGGTCGGGTTCCGATCCGAGGTCGACCGTGCTCGCCAGATCGGGTGTGGCGTCCATGTCCGCCACCGACGGCCCGGGCCGGGGCACCCAGCCCGGTGCGTCGGGGTTCTTGGGAGCGAAGAAGCCCGAGCCGATGCCCTTCAGGGCCTCGGTCAGCTCGCTCGGGATGATCCAGAGCTTGTTCGCCGACCCGTCGGCCAGCTTCGGGAGGGTCTGCAGGTACTGATAGGCCAGCAGCTTGGGGTCGGGATCGCCGGCGTGGATGGCGTTGAAGACGGTCTGGATCGCCTCCGCCTCGCCCTGGGCTCGGAGCACCTGCGCCTTCGCATCGCCCTCGGCTCGGAGGATCGCCGACTGACGCATGCCCTCGGCCTCGAGGATCTGCGACTGCTTCGTCCCCTCGGCCGTGAGGATGGCTGCACGTCGGTTCCGCTCGGCGCGCATCTGCTGCTCCATCGAGTCCTGGATCGACAGGGGCGGATCGATGGCCTTGAGCTCGACGCGGCCGACCCGGATGCCCCATTTGCCGGTGGCCTCGTCGAGGACCACCCGCAGCTGCCCGTTGATGTTGTCGCGACTGGTCAGCGCCTCCTCGAGGTTCAGACCGCCGACGACGTTCCGGAGGGTCGTCGTGGTGAGCTGCTCGACGGCCCCGAGGTAGTTGGCGATCTCGTAGGTGGCCGCGCGGGCGTCGGTCACCTGGAAGTACACGACGGTGTCGATCGACACCACCAGGTTGTCTTCCGTGATGACCGGCTGGGGCGGGAACGACACCACCTGCTCGCGCATGTCGATCAGCGGCCGGACGCGGTCGATGAACGGCACGAGCAGATTCAGACCCGGGTTGAGCGTCTTGTGATAGCGGCCGAGTCGTTCGACGACACCGGCGCTGGCCTGGGGGATGATCCGCACGGCCCGGAAGAGCACGACCAGGACGAGCACGACGACGATGGCGACCACCACGATCGTGGCGACGGTGGCGGGGGTGACGGAATCCATGGGCTAGTCCCTTCGCACGGGGACGACGAGAGCGGTCGACCCCTGGATGGCGGTCACGACGACCGGCGCGCCGGTGTCGAGAGGTGTGATGGACTCGCCCGGCATCGGGGGAGTCGTGAGCAGTCGGGCGGTCCACGTGTCGCCGTTGGTCAGCTTGACCTGCCCGGCGTCGAGCCCGATGGGCACGACGACCGTGCCATGCAGCCCGAGCAGGGCCTCGATGTTGCTCGGCGTCGGATCCCCGCCCTTCTTCAGCGCCTTGAGCAGAGCCGGCCGCACGGTGAAGAGCAGGAGGACGGCGACGATGCCGCCGGTGACGATCTGCAGCCACCACGGTGCGCCGAGCAGACCGGAGACGAGTCCGCCGCCGCTCCCGATGGCGAGCATGAGGAACGTGAGCTCGAGGGTGGTGACCTCGATCACCACGAAGAGGAGGATCAGCGCGATCCAGATGATCCATGCGTACTGGGCGACGACGTCCATCCCCGAACCTCCCTCAGTTCCCCTGTTATGGAAAAGTATCACCTCCCACCGACGTCGAGTAGGTGCTTGGTAGTCTCGGGGCTGGTCCTCAGGGAGGCGCGCTCCGTCGAGATCGACGTCGCACCTCCTCGGCGCCCCGCAGCATCCGCACCCCGTTCCGCCCGCTCAGTCAGGAGTACGCCTTGTCCAACCCCCTCGCCGCCGGCTCGTTGTCCGGCGCCCGTGCCCTCGTCACCGGTTCATCGCGCGGCATCGGCGCCGACACGATCGCGTACCTGGCCGAGGCCGGTGCCAAGGTCGTCGTCAACTACCGCAATAAAGAGCGCCGGGCGCTGCAGCTCGTCGACAAGATCGAGGCCGCCGGGGGAGAGGCCATCGCGATCGGGGCCGACCTCACCGATCCCGAGAGCGTCCGGGGCATGTTCGCCACGGTGGGCGAGCGCTTCGGCGGGCTCGACATCCTCGTGATGAACGCCTCCGGCGGCATGGAGAGCGGCATGGCCGAGGACTACGCCCTCAAGCTCAACCGCGACGCCCAGGTGGAGCTGCTGACCGCCGCGCTGCCGCTGCTGGCCCCGGGTTCGCGGGTCGTCTTCGTCACCAGCCACCAGGCGCACTTCATCGAGACGACCGAGACGATGCCCGAGTACCTGCCCGTCGCCCTCAGCAAGCGGGCCGGCGAAGACGCCCTGCGCGCGATGATCCCGCAGCTCGAGGCGGCCGGCGTCGAGTTCGTCGTGGTCTCCGGCGACATGATCGAGGGCACCATCACGGCGACCCTCCTCGAGCGCTCGAACCCAGGCGCCATCTCGTCGCGCAAGGAGAGCGCCGGCAAGCTGTACAACGTCGCCGAGTTCGCGGCGGAGGTCGCATCTGCGGCCGTCGACCCGGTGCCGACCGATCACACCCGTTATGTCGGAGACACGAGCGACTTCGCGCCCCTGTCATGACCGAGCGGGTCGTCCGGGCGACGTCTCGGTTGATAGTCGTCGACGACGACGGCCGGGTCCTGCTCATGCTGACCAAGGCCCCCGACACCAGCGGCGTCGCCCGCTGGATCACACCCGGCGGGGGAGTCGACCCGGGTGAGACCCAGGCCGAAGCGGCCATCCGGGAGCTCCGCGAGGAGACCGGTCAGATCATCACCGACCCGGGCGACGTCGTGTACGTCGAGGACTTCGTCGTCCCGTGGGACGACGCTGATCACACGCACGGTCACGCCGAGTTCTTCATCGTCAGACTGCCGCATTTCGAGATCGACGACGCCGGCTGGACGGACGACGAACGCGTCGACATCCTCGAGTCGCGCTGGTTCACGATCGACGAGCTCGACGGACTCGACGCGGCCGACGACGCCGTCGAACCGGCGGCGCTCGTGCCGCTGCTGCGCCGCATCCTCTGAGTCGTTCCTCGACCGAGACCCCTTCTCGGCCGACTCAGCACTGCGCTGATAATGCACATTATGTCAGCTTGCCGATCTCGAACACCCCTCTCGCGCCTCCTCGGTGTTGGCTCGACGCATGACCAGCGCACCCCATGCACGCGACGCACACGACGACGAGCGAGACGGCCCCGACGGTCGGCACCGCCGACCGGAGGGCCTCGACGACGCGACCGTCGACGCCCTCGGCGAGCTCTCGGCGGCCCTCGAGGTCGTCGAACAGGCCCGAGGGTTCCTCTACGGATTCCACCGGCTGACCGGCAAGGCCGACCTGGCCCTCGGCGACGCCGTCGAGAAGCTGCGGGCGGCCGGGCACGGCGAGATCGCCGACCAGCTCGACCGGGAGCTGATCGGACGCAACGTGATCGACGGGCGATGGACCTTCCAGATCGTCGAGGACTACGACGACGGCTACTACGCGCTGTTCCAGGAGAGCGAGAAGAACGCTCGTGATGCTCTCGCCGGCGGCAGGAGACATCTGTTCGAGGCGGAGATGAAGGAGGCGCGGCGCACGCCGGGCCATCGCCACCATGCAGCGCTCCCCCACGACCCCGACGACGGGGAACCCCACGGTCCCGCCTGAGATGATGTCGGCATGACGCCGATCGATCAGCCCCGAATCGAGGCCGCCGTCCGCGAGCTGCTGGCCGCCGTCGGCGAGGACCTCGCCCGTCCCGGCCTGGAGGCCACGCCGCGACGGGTCGCCGAGTCGTACGCGGAGTTCTTCTCCGGTGTCGGAGTGGACGCCGCGCAGGTCGTCCGCGACAGCGTCGTCGCCGCCGGAGCCGAGCAGTCGGGCGAGCTCGTGATCGTCCGCGACATCCGCTTCCGCTCGATGTGCGAGCACCACCTGCTCCCCTTCGTGGGCGTCGCCCACGTCGCCTACGTGCCCGGGCGCGAGATCGTCGGGTTGGGGGCGCTCCCCCGCCTGGTCGACACCGTGGCGTCGCGCGCCCAGCTGCAGGAGCGTCTCGGCGAGGAGATCGCGCAGGCGCTGAGCGACGGCGCCGAACCGACCGGGGTGCTCGTCGTGCTCGACGCCGCGCACGGCTGCGTCACCACCCGCGGGCCGCGCCAGAGCGGCAGCAGCACGGTGACCCTGGCGAGCCGGGGCTCACTGACCGACCCTGCGGCGAGGGCGGAGGCGATGGCGCTGATCGGCGCCCCGCACGACGGGCGCTCGGCGTGACGGCGTCACCCGACCGGTGGGTCGAGGGCGCTACGGCCCCCTTCCTCCCCCCGCTGCACTCCCCCGTGCGACGGATCGGCCGGCGCACGTTCGACTTCTCCCGTCAGGTCGCGGTGATGGCGATCGTGAACCGCACCCCCGACTCGTTCTTCGACCAGGGCGCCACCTTCGCCCTCGACCGGGCCGTCGCGGCCGCCGTCCAGGCCGCCGACGACGGCGCCGACTGGGTCGACATCGGCGGTGTGCCGTTCGCGCCCGGGCCCGAGCTGCCCGGTGCTGAGGAGCTCGAGAGGGTCCTCCCGGTGGTCCGGGCCCTCTCGGCCCGCTCCGACGTCGTCGTCTCGGTCGACACCTTCCGGGCCGACGTCGCCGAGGCGGTCATCGCGGCCGGAGCCGGCGTGATCAACGACACCACGGGGCTGCACGACCCGCGGCTGGCCGACGTCGTCGCCGACAGCGACGCGACGCTCGTGATCACCCACAGCCTGGCCGCACCGCGCCGTCCCCACCCGAGTCCGCACTACGACGACGTGACCGTCGAGGTGATCGACTTCCTCCGCCGGCGGGTCGACCTCGCCCTCGAGCACGGCGTCCCCCTCGAGCGCATCGTGGTCGACCCGGGCCACGATCTGAACAAGACGACGCGGCACACCCTCGACGTGACGCGCCGACTCGCCGAGGTCGCGGCTCTCGGCCACCCCGTGCTCGCCGCCGTGTCGAACAAGGACTTCATCGGCGAATCGCTCGGGCGAGAGAAGCCCGACCGCCTGCCGGGTTCGTTGGCCGCGGCGACGGTGAGCATCATGCTCGGCGCCCGCATCGTCCGCATGCACGACGTCAGAGCGGCCGTCGACGCCGTCCGCATGGTCGAGGCCATCGCGGGCTGGCGCGAGCCCGTCCGCGAGGTGCACAACCTGGGCCCCGAGTCCGCCCCTCGAGCCGGCGGGGTCTCCGACGCCGAGGAGGCGCGCTCATGACCTCCCCGATCCTCACGAGGGTGCTCCCCGGCCCTCCCGAGCCGCTCGACCACGAGGCGCTCGTGGCGCTCCTCTCCCCCGTCGACCGGAGCATCCCGCGGGTCGGCGCGAACGCCGTGTCCAGCATCGACGGCTCCGCCAGCGTCCACGGCCTGTCGGGAGGGCTCGGCAGCCCGGCCGATCTGCTCGTCTTCGATCTGCTCCGTCGCTTGTGCGATGTCGTGGTGGTCGGCGCCGGAACCGTGCGCTCCGAGGGGTACGGCGCGATGCGTCTGCACGACGACGACGTGGCCTGGCGCCGGTCGCACGACCTGCCCGATCACCCGGTGTTCGCGATCGTGTCCCGGTCGCTCGACCTCGATCCGTCGAGCGCCGTGTTCGCCGAGGCCCCGGTGCGCCCCCTCGTCGTCACGACGGAATCCTCACCGCGCGACGCGAGGTCGCGACTCGAGGGCGTGGCCGACGTGGTGGTCTGGGGTGCGGACCGGGTCGACCCGCGCCTCCTCGTGGCCCTGCTCGTCGAGAGGGGTCTGCCGCAGATCCACACCGAGGGCGGCCCGAGTCTGCTCGGCGACCTCGTCGACGCCGATCTGCTCGACGAGCTCAACGTGACCGTGTCGCCGACGCTCGTGGCCGGCGAGGGCCCGCGCATCGTCTCCGGCTCCGGCGCGGGGGCGGTCCGCGGGATGACCCTCGATCACCTGCTCGCCTCCGAGGATGTGCTGCTGGCCAGGTACTCGCGCCGCCGTCCGACCTGAAGGAGGCGCGCCCCGGTTCTCGGGACGCGCCTCCTCGATCGCCCTCCCCGGGTCAGGCCCTCTCGCCGAACCCGTCGTCGATGAGTGCGATCAGCTCGTCGACCGCCGCCTCCGCGTCGGGTCCCGTGGCCATGATCGCGACGGTCGACCCCGCACCGACGTTCAGACCCATGATGCGGAGCAGGCTCTTGGCGTCGACGCCGTTGACGGTGATGTCGGCCTGGAAAGCGGACGCGTGCTTGACCAGCTCGGCCGCGGGGCGGGCGTGCAGCCCCGAGCTGTTGACGATGGTCGTCGACCGCTCGACGGCGTCGCCGCCACGCAGATCGCGTTCGTCGGCGTGCACGTCGGCGATCCCGGTCGCGCCGGACGCCGCAGCGGCCACCTGCGCGAGGTCTCCCCCGGTCTCGGCGGCCACCGCGGCGGCCACCGCACCCTCGACGAGCGGTGCGTCGGCGATGACCACGCGCTCCTTCTCGGCATCGTCGAGGAAGTCGACGACCGTCTCGGAGGTGAGGATGGCCGAGCCGAGGTCGCAGAGCAGGACGGCTCCGCCGCCGGCCGAGGCCGTCGTCAGGGCGGCCGAGATGCGGTCGAAGCTCGTGCCGATCCCGCCCTCGTCGGTGCCGCCGGCGGCGACGAGCGTGGTCGACGGGGCCATCTGCCTCGCCAGCTCGACGACCCCCTCGGCGATCTTGGCGCTGTGCGAGACGATGACTATTCCGATGGTGGGCATGCTCTACGACTCCTTGTTCGATCCGGCCGCCGTGTCGGCGGCCGCGGTGATGATGAGGGACGACGACTGGGCTCCCGGGTCGCGATGCCCGATGGCGCGGTCGCCGAGGTAGCTCGCCCGTCCCTTGCGGGCGACGAGCGGCTCGGTCGCGGCGGCGCCCTCGGCGGCGGCGTCGGCCGCGGCCCGGAGGACGTCCGCCGGAGTGGCGCCGCTCTCAGCTGCCGCGGCGGCGGCGTCGACGGCCGGGGTCCAGGCGTCGACCATGGTCTTGTCGCCCGTCTCCGCCTTGCCGCGGAGGACCACGCCGTCGCGCGCCGCGGTCAGCAGGGCGACGACCGCTCGGGCGTCCAGCTCGGACGCGTCGCCCAGGGCCGCCGCTCCCTTGAGGTAGGCCGTCCCGAGAAGCGGGCCGGCCGCTCCCCCGACGGTCGAGATGAGGGTGGTGGCGACGAGCTTGACCAGAGTCGCCGGCGTCGCGTCGTCGGGCGTCTGGCCGATGCGCTCCCGGACGGCGGCGAATCCGCGGGCGAGGTTCTCGCCGTGGTCGCCGTCGCCGATCTGGCGGTCGAGTTCGCTCAGGGTGTGCCGCTCGGTCGTCAGCACCTCCGCCGTCCGTTCGATCCAGGCGCGCACCCAGGTGGAGTCCAGTGTCATTCGGTGTTCCTCTCGTGGTCGGTGAGGGCTGTCACGGTCAGCGTCCGCGCCGCAGCGCGGCCGTCTCGACGGGTGCGTCCCAGAGCTCGGTCAGCTCGTCGTCCAGCCGGGTCACGGTGATCGACAGCCCCTGCATCTCGAGCGAGGTCACGTAGTCGCCGACGAGGCTGCGCGCCACGGTCACCCCCTGCTCAGAGAGCAGCTCGGCCGCCCGGCGGTACGCGATGTAGAGCTCGATGGAGGGGGTCCCGCCCATGCCGTTCACGAAGAGCAGCACCCGGTCGCCCGCTGCGACGCCCAGGTCATCGGTCACCGCCGAGAGCAGGCGCTCGACGATGGCGTCCACCGGCTCCAGCGGCATGCGCTCGCGGCCCGGTTCGCCGTGGATGCCGACGCCGAACTCGATCTCGTCGTCGCCGAGCACGAAGCCGGGCTCGCCGGCGTGGGGAACGGTGCCGGCGGCGAGTGCGACGCCCATCGAGCGGGTCGCGGCCACGGCACGACGGGCGAGAGCCGCCACGGTGGCGAGGTCGTCGCCCCGCTCGGCGGAGGCACCGGCGATCTTCTCGACGACGACCGTCCCGGCGACGCCGCGACGACCCGCTGTGAACAGGGAGTCCTTGACGGCGACGTCGTCGTCGACCAGCACCGACTCCACGGTGATGCCGTCGGCCTCGGCGAGATCGGCCGCCGTCTCGAAGTTGAGCACGTCGCCCGTGTAGTTCTTGACGATGTAGAGCACCCCGGCTCCCCCGTCGACCGCCGACGTCGCCGCCAGGATCGGATCGGGGGTGGGCGAGGTGAACACGGGGCCGGGCACCGCTGCGGAGAGCATCCCGTACCCCACGAACCCGGCATGGAGCGGCTCGTGTCCGCTGCCGCCGCCGCTCACGATGGCCACCCTGCCCGGCGTCGGCCCCTCGGCGCGCCTCACGAACGTCGGATCGTGCGACACGACGACCAGGTCGGCATGGGCCGCCCCGAATCCCGCGACGGCCTCGGCGACGACGTCCGCCGGATCGTTGATGAGCTTCTTCATCGAAGGTCCTCCTCGTGATGGGAGCCCGTCGACCGGGCTCGCTTCATTCCTCCACGAAAGTACTCCGCTCGGACATCCGTGCACATGTGTGCAAACCACCTGATTCGGCCAGTCATGGTGTGCCGTCCCCGCACTAGTGTGTGCTCACACGCTCACCGCGGGTTGCACAGTCGCAGCCCGCCCGACGACTAAGGAAGGTCGACGTGGACCTGGGACTGATTTTTCTCTCTGAAGTGGTGGGCACGGCGATGCTCATCCTGCTCGGTGGCGGCGTCGTCGCCAACGTGGCACTCACGAAGTCGAAGGGCTTCAACGGCGGCACGCTGATGGTCAACTTCGGTTGGGGCCTCGCCGTCTTCGCCGGTGTCACCGTCTCGTACTCGTCCGGTGCGGCGCTCAACCCGGCCGTCAGCCTCGCGCAGCTGATCCTGGGCAACATCGACTTCGTCGCGTTCCTCGTCTACCTGGCCGCGCAGATGATCGGTGCGATCATCGGCGCCGTGCTCGTCTGGCTCGTGTACAAGAACCACTTCGACGAAGAGCCCGACCCCGCCGCCAAGCTGGGCGTCTTCTCGACCGGGCCCGCCATCCGCAACTACGGCTGGAACCTCGTCACCGAGATCATCGCGACCTTCGCATTCGTGCTGGTCGTCATCGGCTTCACCAACGGCGGCACCCCGGCCGAGCTCGGCGCCATCCCCGTCGCCTTCCTCGTGATCGCGATCGGCGCCTCCCTCGGTGGGCCCACCGGCTACGCCATCAACCCTGCCCGTGACCTCGGCCCGCGCATCGCGCACGCCTTCCTCCCCATCAAGGGCAAGGGCTCGAGCGACTGGTCCTACGCCTGGGTCCCCGTCGCCGGCCCGCTGATCGGTGGCGCCCTCGCCGCCGTCGTCTCGGGCGCGCTGCTCCCCATCGCCTGACCCGAACCCACGACTCATCGCTGATCGCGGCGGGCCCACGCCCCTCCGGGGCGAACCCGGCCCGCCACGGTCGACACCATCAACGACGAAGGAGACACACCCGTGAGCGACGACTACATTCTCGCCATCGACCAGGGCACCACGAGCACCCGCGCCATCATCTTCGACCACTCGGGCACCATCGTGTCCACCGGTCAGAAGGAGCACGAGCAGATCTTCCCGCGCGCCGGCTGGGTCGAGCACGACCCGCTCGAGATCTGGACGAACACCCGCGAGGTCATCGGCCAGGCCCTCTCGCGAGCCGACATCACGCGCCACAACATCAAGGCCGTCGGCATCACCAACCAGCGCGAGACCGCCGTCGTGTGGGACAGGACCACGGGCAAGCCGGTCTACAACGCGATCGTCTGGCAGGACACCCGCACGCAGTCCATCGTCGACCGGCTCGCCGCCGACGGTGGCGTCGAGCGCTTCAAGCCCATCGTCGGGCTGCCGCTCGCGACCTACTTCTCGGGCACCAAGATCGTCTGGATCCTCGAGAACGTCGAGGGTGCACGCGAGAAGGCCGAAGCGGGCGACCTCATGTTCGGCACCACCGACTCGTGGGTCATCTGGAACCTCACCGGCGGCGTCGACGGCGGCGTGCACGTCACCGACGTGACGAACGCCTCGCGGACCCTCTTCATGGACCTCGAGACGCTCCAGTGGCGCGACGACATCCTCGAGGCGTTCGACGTGCCGAAGTCGATGCTCCCCGAGATCAAGAGCTCGTCCGAGGTCTACGGCACGGTCGAGTCCTCGAACCTGCTGCGCGAGGTGCCGATCGCCGGCATCCTCGGCGACCAGCAGGCCGCCACGTTCGGTCAGGCCGCCTTCGACCAGGGCGAGTCGAAGAACACCTACGGCACCGGCAACTTCCTCATCTTCAACACGGGCGAGGAGATCGTCCACTCGAAGAACGGTCTGCTGACGACGCTCGGCTACAAGCTCGGCGACGCCGCCCCGCACTACGCGCTGGAGGGGTCGATCGCCGTCACCGGATCGCTCATCCAGTGGCTGCGCGACAACCTCGGCATCATCGGCTCGGCGGCGGAGGTCGAAGAGCTGGCCAAGACCGTCGACGACAACGGCGGCGTGTACTTCGTGCCGGCGTTCTCGGGCCTCTTCGCGCCGTACTGGCGTTCGGACGCCCGCGGTGCGCTGGTTGGTCTGACCCGCTACGTCAACAAGGGCCACATCGCCCGCGCGGCGCTCGAGGCCACGGCCTTCCAGACCCGCGAGGTGCTCGACGCGGTCAACGCCGACTCGGGCGTCGACCTGACCGAGCTGAAGGTCGACGGCGGCATGACCGCCAACGACGCTCTCATGCAGTTCCAGGCCGACATCCTCGACGTCCCGGTGGTCCGCCCCGTGGTCGCCGAGACCACGGCGCTCGGCGCGGCCTACGCAGCCGGTCTCGCGGTCGGCTTCTGGGAGACCCTCGACGACCTGCGTCAGAACTGGCAGGAGGACAAGCGCTGGACTCCGAACATCGAGGCCGACGAGCGCGACCGCACCCTGCGCCTCTGGAAGAAGGCCGTCACGAAGACCTTCGACTGGGTCGACGACGACGTGAACTGAGTCCCGACGACGAACGGGCCCGCTCCCCTCGGGGAGCGGGCCCGTTCCGCGTCTCAGGCGGTCGTCCTGTCCATCGACCCCGTCAGCCCGTCCATCGAGCCGAGGAGGCGCGGGTCGGCCGACCGGGGCGACCTCACGCCGTCTTCGTGGCCGTCACCCACGCGTCGAGCTTCGCGGCGGCCGCGCCCGAGTCGATCGCCTCGGCCGCCACCGCGAGCTGCTCACGGAATCGCACGACGACGGGGCGGTCGCGCTCCGACGGGTCGACGGCGAGCCGGTACGACACCAGACCGGCCGCGGCGTTCAGCAGAACGATGTCGCGCACCGGTCCCGTCTCGCCGGCGAGCACCCGGCGGGCGACGTCGGCGTTGTGCTGAGCGTCGCCGCCGACGAGGTCGGCGATGGCGGCCCGCGGGATGCCGAGCTCGAGCGGATCGAAGTCGTGCTCGGTCACGGAGCCCGAGGAGATCTCCCAGATGTGGCTGTGACCGGTGGTCGTCAGCTCGTCCAGGCCGTCGTCGCCACGGAACACCAGCGCGGTCGCCCCCCGCGTCTGGAACACGCCGACGATGAGCGGCACCTTGTCGAGCGACGCGACGCCGACGGCGCTCGCCTCGGGGCGTGCCGGGTTGACCAGCGGACCGAGGAAGTTGAACACCGTGGGCACGCCGATCTCACGTCGGACCTGTGCCGCGTTGCCGAACCCCGGGTGGAACGCCGCGGCGAAGGCGAACGTCATGCCGACCTCCCGGAGGACGTCCGCGACGCGCTCGGCCGACAGGGTCAGGTCGATGCCGAGGGCGGCCAGCACGTCGGACGAGCCGGACGACGAGCTCGCCGCGCGGTTCCCGTGCTTGATGACGGGCACACCGGTCGACGCGACGACCACGGAGGCCATCGTCGACACGTTGACCGTGCCGAACCGGTCGCCACCGGTGCCGACGATGTCGACGGCCAGCGAGTCGACGGGCAGAGGGACGGCGTGGGCGAGCACCGCGTCGCGGAAGCCGACGATCTCGTCGACCGTCTCCCCTTTGGAGCGCAGCGCGACGAGGAACGCGGCCAGCTGAGCGGGAGTCGCCTCGCCGAGCATCACCCGCTCCATCGACCACGTCGCCTCGGTGATCGAGAGGTCCCGACGGGCCAGGAGGGACTCGATGATCGTGGGCCAGGAGAGCTCGTTGGTCATGCCGCAAGGTTAGCGGCGTCCGCCTAGCCCGTCTTATAGCTCGTCGTCAAGAGAAATTCCCGACCCGGGGTTTCCTGCGCAAACCCAGGGGAGGTTTCCAGGCATAATGGACCTCGTGACAAGTACCTCTCTCTCCAGACCTTCCGGGCCGGTCGTCAACCGACCGAGCACCGTCGCCGTCGGCACCATCGTGTGGCTGGGCAGCGAAGTCATGTTCTTCGCGGGTCTGTTCGCGATCTACTTCACGCTGCGAAGCACCTCGCCCGGTCTCTGGGAGTTCGAGACGGCCAAGCTCGACGTGCCGTTCGCCCTCACGAACACCATCATGCTGGTGCTCTCGTCGGTGACCTGCCAGTTCGGCGTGTTCGCAGCCGAGCGCATGCAGTCGCGCCGAACGGGCCGCCTGTTCCAGGTCGGCCAGTGGGGCATGGTCGAGTGGTTCTTCCTCACCTACGCCATGGGCTCGGCGTTCATCTGCCTCCAGGTGTTCGAGTACGCGCACCTCATCTCCGAGCACGTCACCCTCAGCTCCAACGCGTACGGTTCCGCCTTCTACATGACGACCGGCTTCCACGGCGCGCACGTCATCGGCGGTCTCATCGCGTTCCTCCTCACCATCGGCCGGGCGTTCGCCGTCAAGAACTTCGGCCACAAAGAAGCGACGACAGCCATCGTCGTCTCGTACTACTGGCACTTCGTCGACGTGGTGTGGATCGGCCTCTTCATGGTCGTCTACGTCCTCAAATAGGCATTGGATCGTTCACACAGCATGTTCACTCGAACCTCGTCCTCGCGACGCAAGACCAAGACGGGTCGTCGCAGCCCGCTCGCGACCGCGTCCCTCATCCTCGTGGGTCTCCTCACGACCGGTGGCGCGTACGCCCTCTTCTCGTCGACGGCCACCGCCGACGAGAACGTGGCCCCCGTCGCATCGCAGCAGAGCATCGACGAGGGTCAGAAGCTCTTCGCCTCGAACTGCGCGACGTGCCACGGCCTCAGCGCCGCCGGCACGGCCGACGGCCCCAGCCTGATCGGCGTCGGCTCGGCCGCCGTCGACTTCCAGGTCGGCACCGGCCGCATGCCCATGGCGCTCAACGGGCCGCAGGCCGAAGAGAAGCCCACGCAGTTCAGCGACGAGCAGGTCGCCGACATGGCCGCCTACATCGCCTCCCTCGGCCCCGGTCCGAGCATCCCCTCCGAGGAGTACCTCCAGGCCGACGGCGACACCACCAACGGCGCCGAGCTCTTCCGCATCAACTGCGCCATGTGCCACAACGTCGCAGGCGCCGGAGGCGCGTTGACGGAGGGCAAGTTCGCTCCCGCACTCGACGGGGTCGACTCCAACCACATCTACGAGGCCATGCTCACCGGCCCGCAGAACATGCCCGTCTTCAACGACATGAACCTGTCGCCCCAAGACAAGGCCGACATCATCACGTACCTCAAGTACCTGGAGAACAACCCGTCCCCCGGCGGGTTCGAACTCGGAAGCCTCGGCCCCGTCGCCGAGGGTCTGTTCATCTGGATCTTCGGCCTCGGCGGAATCGTCGCCGTGACCATCTGGCTCACCGCCCGATCCAACTAGTCGTTCTCCCGTACTTCACCGAAAGGCAAAACCCATGGCACAGCACGACGACGAGGCCCCCACCGCGGGCTCGGCTGTCGAGAGGCACGAGCCTCGACAGGTGTCGGCCGGCACGGCCGTCGTCACTGCCGACGTCTTCGAGAACCCGGGTGAGCCGCCGCACCGCGACCGTGTCACCGACATCGACCCCAAGGCCGAGAAGCGCGCCGAGCGTCAGGTCAGCGTCTGGTTCTTCCTCTCCATCGTGGGCAGCATCGCCGCAATCGGTGCCTACATCGCCTTCCCGATCACCTCAGGAGACTCGAACTCGGTCCGCCTGAACAACCTGTTCCTCGGTCTCGGCATCGCCCTCGGGCTGATCTCGATCGGCATCGGTGCAGTGCACTGGTCGAAGACGCTGATGCCGGCTCGCGAGATCACCGAGATGCGTCACTCGACGCGTGGCACCGATGAGACCCGCGAGAAGGCCGTCGAGGTCTTCGCACTGGGCAACCAGGAGTCCGGCTTCGGCCGCCGCACGCTCATCCGCAACAGCCTGATCGGCGCCCTCGTGGCCACGCCGCTCCCCGCCGTCGTCCTGTTCCGCGACCTCGCACCCGCCGAAGACCCGAACGAGGTCCTGCGTCACACCCTCTGGGAGGAGGGGACGCACCTCGCGATGGACCCGTCGGGTGCCCGCATCAAAGCCTCCGACATCACGCTCGGTTCCGTGTTCCACGTCATCCCCGAGACCCTCAACGAGTCGGAGCACCTGCTCGAAGAGAAAGCCAAGGCCGCAGTCCTTCTGATGCGCCTCAAGCCGGAAGACCTCAACATTCCGGAAGGACGCGAGGGCTGGCAGTACGACGGCATCGTCGCGTACTCGAAGATCTGCACGCACGTGGGGTGCCCTGTGGCCCTCTACGAGCAGCAGACCCACCACCTGCTCTGCCCCTGCCACCAGTCGACGTTCGACGTGAAGAACAACTGCGAAGTGATCTTCGGACCGGCCAAACGGCCTCTCCCGCAGCTGCCCATCGCAGTCGACGCCGATGGTTACCTCGTCGCGCAGAGCGATTTCCACGAGCCCGTGGGCCCGAGCTACTGGGAGCGCGAAAAGTGATCACCACCACCCCTGCACCGGAGACCGAGAGCAAGACGTCGAACACCACGACGACGGTCCCCGCGTTCGCTCCGACGAAGACGAACAAGTTCTTCGGCGCCGCAGCCAACTACGTCGACGAGCGCACGAGCATGTCCGGCCTCGTGAAAGAGGTCGGTCGCAAGATCTTCCCCGACCACTGGTCGTTCATGCTGGGCGAGGTCGCGCTGTACTCGTTCGTCGTGATCCTGCTCTCGGGCACGTTCCTGACGTTCTTCTTCCAGCCGTCCATGGCCGAGGTCAACTACAACGGCTCGTACGTCCCCCTCAAGGGCTTGAACATGTCGGCGGCGATGGCCTCGACGCTCGACATCTCGTTCGACATCCGCGGTGGGCTCCTCTTCCGTCAGATCCACCACTGGGCGGCGCTGCTCTTCGTCGCGGCGATCATGCTGCACATGCTCCGCGTGTACTTCACCGGTGCGTTCCGCAAGCCCCGCGAGATCAACTGGGTCGTCGGCTTCACGCTCTGGGTCCTCGCGATGGCCGAGGGCTTCACCGGATACTCGCTCCCCGACGACCTGCTCTCCGGTAACGGCGCTCGGATCATCGACGGCATGGTGAAGGGCATCCCCGTCATCGGCGTCTGGATCTCGTACCTGCTGTTCGGCGGAGAGTTCCCCGGAACCGACATGGTGGCGCGCTTCTACTCGCTGCACATCATGCTCCTGCCTGCTCTCCTCATCGCCCTGCTCGGCGTCCACCTCCTGCTGCTGATCATCAACAAGCACACGCAGTGGGCCGGCCCCGGCAAGACCAACGAGAACGTCGTCGGCGTCCCGGTCATGCCGGTGTTCGCCGCCAAGGCCGGTGGCTTCTTCTTCATCGTCTTCGGTGTGATCGTCTTGATCGCCTCGCTGTTCACGATCAACCCGATCTGGAACTACGGTCCGTACGACCCCTCCCCCGTGTCCGCCGGAACGCAGCCCGACTGGTACATCGGATTCGCCGACGGTGCGCTCCGACTGGTGCCCCCGCACTGGGAGTTCGTGGCCTGGGGCTACACCGTCTCGATGAACATCCTGGCGCCCATCGGCGTCCTGGTGATCTTCATCCTGGCTGTCCTGCTCTACCCGTTCCTCGAGGCCTGGGTCACCGGTGACAAGCGCGAGCACCACATCCTCGACCGTCCTCGCAACGCTCCCACGCGTACAGCGATCGGTGCCGCCGGCATCGTCGTCTACGCGAGCCTGTGGGCCGCGGCCAGCTCGGACCTGATGGCGACGCACTTCCATCTGTCCCTGAACTACGTGATCCACACCGTGCAGGCCTGTCTGATCCTCGGACCATTCATCGCCTTCTGGATCACGAAGCGAGTCTGCCTGGGTCTGCAGAAGAAGGATCGCGAGATCGCGCTGCACGGTTACGAGTCGGGACGCATCGTCCGTCTCCCCGGCGGCGAGTACGTCGAGGTCCACGAACAGCTCGACGAGTACGAGCGCTGGCGTCTGCTCAACTTCACCGAGTACGAGCCCCTGATGATCCGTCCGAACGCGAACGGTCAGATCACGCCGGTGCAGCGTCTGCGGGCATCGATGTCGTCGTTCTTCTTCGAAGACCGCATCGCCCCGGTGAAGCGTTCCGAGATCGAGGCACCGCACAACGACGGTCACTGACCCGGGTCCCCTGAGGCCCGACCACCCCTGCGGTGGTCGGGCCTCAGTCGTTCATCTTGGGAATGTCCGGACTCGAACGGCGAGCACCGCCGCCGAGACGAGACGACACGAGACGATCGGGCGGTGTTGCGGCGACCTGGCCGCTAGGCGACGCCCGACGAGTTCAGTGCAGTGCCTGATAGGACCAAGACCGTCACGAGCTCGCGTACCCCAGGGTCGCTGTGCGGTGCGCCGCGGCTTCCGCAGAAGCCCGTCAACCTCGGGCAGTACCCTCTGACGCGCTTCCGACCGTCTCCGCCTGCCGATGTCGCGCTTCGGCCCGTGCCGGCCATCGGCGAGCACTGAGCAGCCGTCAGGAGGTCACTCGAGGGCGGAGAGGGGATCTCCGCGCCGATGACTGATGGTCGCGCTCAACCGGCCCAGGAGATGCAGCCGTTCCGGCAGACCTAGATCCCACAGCCGCATCTCGGTCGTACTGTCGACCAGCAGCCGGAGACACAGGCCAAAGGGCTGGGCTGGGCTGGGCTGGACTGTGCAGTGCTGTGCTGTGCTGTGCTGTGCTGTGCTGTGCTGTGCTGTGCTGTGCTGTGCTGTGCTCTGCCTTGATGATGAGGCACCGAGAATGGGCCAGCAGGGCCAGCCGTTCACCAGCACGATGAGATGCGCGGGGTCTCTCGGCAGGCGGTGTGCGCCGTCGATGACGACAACCAGTCCGCATCGACGACCCGTTCCGTTCGTCGATCTGGCCGATATCGGTCGAATGCGTGCCCTACAGGTCGATCTCGAATTTGAGCCGTACTCGACGCACCAGCCACTCCCCCGCGTGAGGACGTTCTGCGCCCGAGAGCACCCCGTTCGCCGGCTTCCACGCCACCAACCCCTCAAGGACGCGAGAAGACGCCAACTGGCAGTCGCGTGCCGGCTCTTGGGCAGGCACCAGAAGCTGCCCGCCGATCGATGGTTGCCTCAGACTGCCGCAGCGGCCCTGTCGTCGCATGCGACGTGGCGGTCCGACTTCCAGTCCTTTTCCGTCACTCCGCACGGTTAAACCACGAACGGCGCCCACTTTGTGGACGCCGTTCAGATGGAGCAGATAGATCAGTGGACGAAGTTACCCCGGTAGTACTCGTAGACCCAGCCGACCAGAGCGACCGCAACGAGAGCGCCGCCGATGTAGATGATCCACATGCCGACCGCGAAGGCCAGGAAGATCAGGCCACAGGCGAAGGCCAGGATGATCGGCCACCACGACCACGGGCTGAAGTGCCCCAGCTCAGGATCGCCGTCGTCGATGTTGGCATCGAGACGGTCTTCCGCGAGCTCCCCACCCTGGGCCTTGTGCGAGCGGCTCATGTAGAAGGCGAGGAACACGCTGAGCATGCCTGCCAGAGGGATGGCGACGGTACCGGCCCACTCCACCTGACCGGTGTCGATGAGGTTCCAGACCGTGTAGACGGCGCCCATCGCGAAGAAGAAGATCGCGAGGATCCAGAAAAGCGTTGCGTTGGTCTTCATCGGGGCCTACTTCACCTTGTCGCTGGCTGCATCGTACGTCGGAGCGTCGGGGGCGTCCTTCACCGGGCCGATGCCGACGGGCAGGCCGGCCTCGGGGTGGTTCAGGTCGAACGCCGGGGACTCCGAGCGGATGCGGGGAATGGAGGTGAAGTTGTGACGCGGCGGCGGGCAGGAGGTCGCCCACTCGAGCGATCGCGAGTAACCCCAGGGGTCGTTCACCTCGACCTTGGGAGCGCGACGTGCCGTGATGTACACGTTGTAGAGGAACGGCAGGATCGAGACGCCGAGGAGCATGGCGCCGATGGTCGAGAGCTGGTTCATCCAGGTGAAGTGGTCTTCGGGCTGGTACGTCGCGTAACGACGGGGCATGCCCATCACGCCGAGCCAGTGCTGGATGAGGAACGTCGTGTGGAACCCGACGAAGAGCATCCAGAAGTGGATCTTGCCGAGACGCTCGTTGAGCATCTTGCCGGTCATCTTCGGCCACCAGAAGTAGAAGCCGGAGAACATGGCGAAGACGACCGTCCCGAAGACGACGTAGTGGAAGTGGGCCACGACGAAGTAGGTGTCCGAGACGTGGAAGTCGAGGGGCGGCGACGCGAGGATGACGCCCGTCAGACCACCGAACGTGAACGTGATGAGGAACCCGATGGCCCACAGCATGGGTGTCTCGAACGTGACCGAACCGCGCCACATCGTGCCGATCCAGTTGAAGATCTTCACACCGGTCGGGACCGCGATGAGCATGGTCATCAGCGAGAAGAACGGCAGCAGGACCGAGCCGGTCACGTACATGTGGTGAGCCCACACGGTGACGGAGAGAGCAGCGATCGAGATCGTCGCGTAGACGAGCGTCTTGTAGCCGAAGATCGGCTTGCGGCTGAAGACCGGGAGCACCTCGCTGATGATGCCGAAGAACGGCAGGGCGATGATGTAGACCTCGGGGTGCCCGAAGAACCAGAACAGGTGCTGCCAGAGGATGGCTCCACCGTTGGCCGGGTTGAACACCTGCGCGTCGAAAACGCGGTCGAAGCCGAGCCCGAACAGGGCCGCAGCCAGCACGGGGAACGCCATGATCACGAGGATCGCCGTGATGAGCGTGTTCCAGGTGAAGATCGGCATGCGCCACATGGTCATGCCGGGCGCGCGCATCGTGACGATGGTCGTGATGAAGTTGACAGCACCCAGGATCGTGCTGAAACCGGTCATACCGAGACCGAACACCCAGAGGTTTCCACCTAGGCCTGGCGAGAACGTCGTATCCGACAATGGCGCGTAGGCGAACCAGCCGAACGACGCGGCGCCCTGAGGGGTGAGGAACCCGGCGACGGCGATGAGGGAGCCGAAGAGGTAGAGCCAGAAGGCGAAGCCGTTGAGTCGCGGGAAGGCGACGTCGGGAGCACCGATCTGCAGCGGCATCAGCACGTTGGCGAAGCCCGAGAACAGGGGCGTCGCGAACATGAGCAGCATGATCGTGCCGTGCATGGTGAAGAGCTGGTTGTACTGCTCTTTGGTCTGGATGACGTCGAGACCCGGGGCGAACAGCTGCGCCCGGATGATCAGCGCCATGACTCCGCCGAGGCAGAAGAACAGGAAGGACGCGATCAGGTACATGTACCCGATGGTCTTGTGGTCGGTGGACGTGATCCACGTCACGACGACATTGCCCTTGCGTCCGACCTTCGAGGCACCGAAGTTCGGGCCGGAGGAGGATGTTCCGCCGGTGGGGCGGGTGGCGGTGGCTGAGCTCATCGACCGTGCCTTACTTCTCGGAGTCTTCGGTGCCGGCGGCCACAGGGGCCTCGTTGTCCGGCTGGTTGGTGTTGGTGTTGTACTCGTCGCCGAGCAGACCCGTGTTGCCGTCGTCCGCGAGCGTCTGCAGGTAGGCGTCGTACTCGGACTGGCTGACGACCTTGACGTTGAACAGCATCAGGGAGTGGTACTCGCCGCAGAGCTCGGCGCACTTGCCGGTGAAGGTGCCCTCTTTCTCGGGCGTGAAGTACATGTAGTTGGTCTTGCCGGGGATCGTGTCCTTCTTGTACAGGAAGTCGACGACCCAGAAGGAGTGCGCGACGTCCCGCGACTTGAGCTCGATCTCGACGGACTTGCCGACGGGCAGGTAGAGCACGGGGAGCTGGTCTTCGTCGACCGTTCCGTCCGCCTCCTCCTGGGCCTGGATGCCCTGGTAGTAGGTGCTCTCGTCTTCGTTCTGCTGATCGATGTAGTTGAAGTCCCAGGCCCAGCGCTTGGCGTAGACGTCGATCTTGACGTCCGGGCTCGCGGTCGGCGCCTCGATGGCGGCCTGGTCGCGAGCGGTGAAGGCGAAGAATCCGAGCACCAGGATGAGCGGGACGACCGTGTAGAAGATCTCGACCGGGAGGTTGTACCGCAGCTGCACGGGGAGGCCGGTCTGGCCCTTGCGTCGGCGGTAGGCGATCGACGCCCAGATGACGAGACCCCACACGATGAACCCGACGATGAGGAGGACGATCCACGACGTGACCCAGAGGCCGATGATGCTGTCGACGTGGTTCGTGGTGCCCGGCTCGGTCGGCAGCCAACCCTGCAGCTGGTCTTGCGTGCAGCCTGCGAGGACGAGGGCCATGACGGCTGCCACGGGAATGGCGGCCCAACGATTACGGCGGTGAGAACGCACTGTTACCTCTCGGATGACGCGACTTCGGGGGGTGCTCCCAGTCTGGACGGGGACTTCCCTAGCCTACTCGCAGGTTGCACCGACCTCAGTACACAGCACGCCGCAATGTTCGACGCCGAACCATTAACCGCCTGTCGGGGACCACCCCGGAGGGCGGCCCCCGACGAGGAGCGGTGACGGGTCGAGCGTCAGTGGAAGCTGTCGCCGCAGGCGCAGCTCCCCTGGGCGTTCGGGTTGTCGATCGTGAAGCCCTGCTTCTGGATGGTGTCCTCGAAGTCGATGGCGGCGCCGTCGAGGTACGGCACGCTCATCTTGTCGACGACGACCTCGACACCGTCGTAGTCGACGGTCGCGTCGTTCTCGAGCAGGCGCTCGTCGAAGTAGAGCTGGTAGATCAGACCGGAGCAGCCACCGGGCTGGACGGCGACACGGAGACGCAGGTCGTCTCGCCCCTCCTGCATCAGGAGGCTCTTGACCTTTCCGGCTGCGGTATCGGTGAGCTTGACGCCGTGGGCGGGCGTCTCGGTCGAAACGGCCGTCTCGACGACGGGGGTCGCGGTGTCGGTCATGGAGCCTCCTTCAAGCGGGTGCGAGTGCTCTGCACTCCTCGTCGACCAGTGTAAGCAGCGGACCCGGGGATTTGTTCCCCCCGGGTCGATGATCCGGTCAGCGGATCTCGGCGTCGAGTCGTGCGATGAGGATGGCCTCCGTGAGGATGGCCTTCTGGAGCACCCCGAGATGCTGCGACTCATTGGGGCTGTGCGCGCGGGTGTCGGGGTCTTCGACGCCGGTCACCAGGATCTCCGCGTGCGGGAAGGTCTTCACGAGGTCGGCGATGAACGGGATCGAGCCTCCGATGCCGGTCTGGACCGGCGCCTCGCCCCAGCCCTCGGTCATCGCCACGGTCACGTCGGCGATCGCCGGCCCGCTCGTGTCGACGAGGAACGGGTCCCCCGTGTCGACGTCGTCGATCGAGACATGCGCACCGAACGGCGGGTCCGTCAGCAGGTGCTCGCGCAGCGCCTCGTAGGCCTCGGCCGCGGGCTGCCCCGGGGCGACGCGCGCGCTGATGCGGACGGACACCTCGGGCGAGAGCGTGTTGGAGGCGTTCGCGACGGTCGGAGCATCGATCCCCGTGACGGTGATCGACGGCTGCGACCACACCCGGCTCAGGAGGGGGCCGTGTCCGATCGTCCGGACGCCCTCGAGAAGGCCGGACTCCTCCCGGAGGGTCTCCTCCGACTGCTCGGGGTGCTGCGCGTCGCGGCTGCGGAGACCGGCGACGGCCACGCCGCCGTCGTCGTCGTGGAGCGAGGCCAGGAGGCGCACCATCGCCATCATGGCGTCCGGGACGACACCGCCGAGCATCCCCGAATGCGAGGCGTGGGCGAGGGTGCGGACCGTGAGTCGGAACGTCACATTGCCCCGGAGCCCCACGGTGATGGCCGGGACGGTGGTGCTCCAGTTGTCGGAGTCGGCCACCACGATCACATCGGCGGCCAACTGGTCGCGGTGCTGCGCGAGGAAGTCCGCGAACGACCTCGAGCCGAACTCCTCCTCGCCCTCGATGAACAGGGCAACGCCCACGCCGAGGTCGTCGCCGACGACCTCGCGGACGGCACGGAGCGCGGCGACGTGGGTCATGACGCCGGCCTTGTCATCGGACGCACCGCGACCGTAGAGGCGGTCGCCCTTCAGCGTGGGCTCGAAGGGCGGAGTGTCCCAGTGCGCGTCGTCCCCCTGGGGTTGGACGTCGTGGTGCGCGTACAGCAGGACGGTCTTCTTGCCGTCGCGCGCCTCCCGACGGGCCAGGACGGCAGGCTGACCGGTCGCGCCGGTGTCGCCGATCGGAGCCCGGCTGACCGTCACCTCGTCGAAGAGGCCCGTCTCGCGGACCAGCTGGGCGACGGCCTCGGCGCTCTCCGCGACGTGGGCGGGGTCGAAGGCGTCCCACGAGACGGAGGGGATGCGCACGAGCGACGAGAGATCGGCGATCGTCGATGGGAGCCCGGCGTGCACGGCCTCCGCGAGTTCGCTGACAGTACGGGGGTCGGTCGGTCGGACGGGGTGCTGCGAGTCGGTCATGCAGGTAATCTTAGGAACTCGTTCAACCCCGAGGAATATCCGTGGCCAAGGCAGAAGACAAGACCGACTCGTCGACGCAGGTCGTCGACCCCGAATCGACGACGATCGGCAAGGGTCGCCCGACGCCGACCAGGCGCGAGCGCGAGGAGGCGAACCGACGTCCTCTGGTCGCCACCGGCAAGGAGGCGCAGAAGGCCCAGCGGGCCCGCCTCGCCGAGGTACGCGAGCGGCAGCGTGTGGGTATGGCCAACGGCGAGGAGAAGTTCCTCCCCGAACGCGACAAGGGCCCGCAGCGCAAGTTCATCCGCGACTACGTCGACGCGCGGTACAGCGTCGGCGAGGCGATGATCCCGATCATGGTGCTCGTCATCGTGATGAGCATCATCCAGGTGGCCGCCATCCAGATGATCACCCTCTTCGTCCTCTGGGGCTTCTTCATCGTCGCCGTGATCGACTGCCTCGTGGTGGGTCGCCTGGTCACGTCGAAGCTCACCGAGAAGTACGGTGCCGGCAACGTCCAGCGGGGCAACAAGTGGTACGCCGCCATGCGGGCCATGCAGATGAAGCCCATGCGCATGCCGAAGCCGCAGATCAAGCGCGGTCAGTACCCGACGGTCTGACGCCTCTCCGACTCCACGACGCCGCCCCCCCCCTCNTCACGCCCACGTCAACGACGGGAGCGGAGCCTGCGGAGGCCCCGGTTGATCTGACGGGCCCAGAGCGGACCCCGGTAGAGGAACGCGGTGTACCCCTGGACCAGAGTCGCACCGGCGCGCAGCCGTTCGTCGACGTCGGCGGCGGAGGTGACTCCCCCGACGGAGATGATGCAGGTGCCCTCGGGCACGGCGTCGACGAGCAGTCGCAGCACCTCGAGCGAACGTGCCGCCAGGGGCGCACCGGAGAGCCCCCCGGCACCGGCCGCCTCGACCACGCTCGCGTCGGTCTCGAGCCCCTCGCGCGACAGCGTCGTGTTCGTGGCGATCACCCCCGCCAGCCCCAGGTCGCCGACGAGTCGGCCGATCGTGCGGATGCCCTCGTCGTCGAGGTCGGGCGCGATCTTCACCAGGACGGGAGTCGACCCTGCTGCCTCGGCGACCGCGCTGAGCAGCGGGCCCAGTCGATCCAGCTCTTGGAGCCCCCGGAGGCCCGGCGTGTTGGGCGAGCTGACGTTGACCGCCAGGTAGTCCGCCAACGGCGCGAGGAGCCTCGTGCTGACCAGGTAGTCGTCGACAGCGTCGTCCACGTCGACGACACGGCTCTTGCCGATGTTCACCCCGACGACCGGACGGCGGGAGGCGCTCCGTGCCTTGGCGAGCTCCGTCGCGGCCTGCTGCGCGCCTCCGTTGTTGAACCCCATGCGGTTCACGACCGCCAGGTCGGGGACGAGACGGAAGAGCCGAGGGCGCTCGTTGCCGGGTTGCGGCCGGGCGGTGATGGTGCCGACCTCGACGTGCCCGAAGCCGAGCGCTCCGAGCCCGGCGATGCCCCGGGCGTCTTTGTCGAAGCCCGCCGCGACGCCGAACGGGGAGTCGAAGCGGAGACCCAGCGCCGAGACGGCCAGCGACGGGTGCGGCGCGGTGAACCGCCTCGCGAGCGGCGCGAGTCCGACCCGGGGGACGGCGCGGATGACCCGGAACGCCAGGTGGTGCGCGTCTTCGGGGTCGAGCTTCGACAGGACGAGATCGAACAGGAGCCGGTACGGGGTCGTCATTCGTCGACCGATCGGGTCGTGCGGGGCCGCCCGGCGTGCTCTTCGCGCAGCGTCGCGATGGAGGCCTCGAAGTCGTCGAGCGAGTCGAACGCCTGGTAGACGCTGGCGAACCGCAGGTAGGCCACCTCGTCGAGCTCTCGCAGCGGGGGCAGGATCGCCAGGCCGATGTCGTTGGCTTCGATCTGCGACGTGCCGCTGGCGCGGACGGCCTCCTCGACCCGCTGGGCCAGGACGGCCAGGTCGCCGTCGGTCACGGGTCGACCCTGGCAGGCCTTGCGCACGCCGGAGATGATCTTCTCGCGGCTGAACGGCTCGAGCACCCCGTTGCGCTTCACGACGTTGAGGCTGGCCGTCTCGGTCGTGCTGAAACGCCGACTGCAGTGCGGGCACTGGCGGCGTCGCCGGATGGACGTGCCGTCGTCGCTGGTGCGCGAGTCGACGACGCGGGAATCGGGATGACGGCAGAAGGGACAGAACATGGTGCCCTCAGCGTACTGGGAGCAGGGGCCTCCCCTGTCGAGGGGAGGAACCGGCGGCGCGGGTCAGGGGCGTCGGATGCGTGCCGCCACGGCCTCGCCGTGCGCGGGCAGGAGCTCGGCGCGCGACAGGGCGACGAGGCGGTCGGCGACGACGGCCAGGGCCGACTCGTCGTAGCGGACGATCTGCTGCGGACGCAGGAACGTGTAGGCGCCGAGACCCGACGAGAAGCGCGCCTGGCCGCCGGTCGGGAGGACGTGGTTCGAGCCCGCCAGGTAGTCGCCCAGGCTGACCGGCGTGCTGCTCCCGACGAAGACGGCGCCCGCGCTCGTGATCGAACGCAGCACGGCCTCGTCGTCGCGGGTCTGGATCTCGAGGTGCTCCGGGCCGTAGGCGTTGCTGAACGCGACGGCGGCCGTCATGTCGTCGACGATGACGAGGGCCGACTGCCGCCCGGCGAGGGCCACCCGGACCCTCTCGGCGCTCATCGTCAGGGGCACCAGACGCTCGAGCTCGCGCTGCACCTCGTCGACGAGGTCGGCGGAGTCGGTGACGAGGACGGCGGCGGCCTCCTCGTCGTGCTCGGCCTGACTGATGAGGTCGACGGCGACGAGCACAGGGTCGGCCGAGCCGTCGGCGATGACGAGGATCTCGGTGGCGCCGGCGACGGCGTCGATCCCGACGTGGCCGCGGACGATCTGCTTGGCCGCCGCGACGAAGTTGTTGCCCGGCCCGGTGATGACCTGGACCGGCTCGAGGCCGATCTCGGGAACGCCGTAGGCCAACGCGCCGATCGACCCCGCCCCGCCCATGGCGTAGACCTCGTCGACGCCGAGCAGCCCTGCGGCGCCGAGGATGACCGGGTGGACCCCGCCGCCGAACTCGCGCTGGGCGGGACTCACCACCGCGATCGACTCGACGCCCGCGACCTGGGCCGGCACGACGTTCATGACGACGCTCGAGGGGTAGACGGCCTTGCCGCCGGGCACGTACACGCCGGCGCGGGTCACGGGCTGCCAGCGCTGCTCGATGACGGCGCCGTCGGCGGGCCGGGTCACCGTGCCCGCCGGGATCTGCGCCCGACTGCCCTCGGTGACGCGGGCGATGGACTCCTCGAGCGCCTCGCGCACGAGCGGATCGAGCCCCGCGACGGCGGCGGCGATCTCGTCGGCCGACACCCGGAACGTCTCGGTGCGGACGCCGTCGAAGCGCTCGGCCTGATCGCGCAGCGCGTCGGCGCCCCGTTCTCGGACATCGGCGACGAGGCGCGCCGCGGCCTCCGAGGCGGTGCTGACGTCCGCCCGCGCACGGGGTACGAGGTCGAGGAGGTCGGCGTGGGTAGGGTGTGTTCCGCGGAGGTCTGTGGTCTGGATCATGACCGCCCCAGCCTAGTCATGGTGCCGCCTCGAGGTCCTGAGGGCACCGCCGGAGACGACGCTCGAAGCCGAGGAGGCGCACCCCTGTCATGACGGAGCCCCAGCAGGCGGACCCCCGCCCCGCCCAATCGCCGGGCGAGGACGTCCTCGCCTTCCGCGAGGCCTTCCGCCGCCACGCCGCCGGGGTCGCCATCGTGACGACACGCGCGTCCGACGGGAGCCCGGTGGGTTTCACCGCGACCTCCCTGGCCTCCTTGGCCGCGAGTCCCCCGTTGGCGACCTTCAACATGGCCCGCACGGCCAGCTCGTGGCGTGCGGTGTCCGAAGTCGACGACGTGATCGTGCATCTGCTCGGCGCGCGGAACGAGCAGGCTGCTCGGCGCATGGCGGGGCCGGCGGCGATGCGCTTCGCCGACGACGACGACTGGCTCGTGGGCCCCCGTGGACTCCCCCTGATGCGGGGCGTCACGGCCTGGTTCAGCGGTCGCATCGTCGAGCGACTCCCCGTCGAGGGCAACGCCGTCGTCGTGGTGCGTGTCGAAGGCGGCGGAACTGGTCTCGACGACGACGCCCTGCTCTACCACGACCGCCGTTACCTCACGCCCGGTCGGCCGATCGACCAGTAGGACCGGGCCACCGGTCGACCGACCGACCGGTGGCCCGGTTCAGACCAGGCAGCCCGGGCCGAGCAGGCTCTTCAGCTCGCCGAACAGGTCGGCCGTGATGTCGACCGGCATGGGGATCTCGAAGGTGCGCGCGTTGTCGCCCTTGAGCAGACGGAGGCGCACCTCCGTGCCCCCGGAGTGTCGCCCGAGCACCGCGGCCAGCTCCGTCACCGTGTCGGTGGTCGCACGGTACTCGGGCATCTGCAGCACGAGGGGCCCGTGGTTGACGCCGGCGCCGAGATCGGGGCTGAACATGCTGACCGCGTGGAGGTTCATGCCGTCGTCGCGGAGGCTGACCCGGCCCTTGAGGACGATGATGGAGTCGCCGACCAGCGTCGGGCCGAACTCCTGATAGGTCTTGCCCAGGAACATCGCGGTGATCTCACCGCCGAAGTCCTCGACGGTGATGATGCCGTACGGGTTGCCGCTGTTGCGCGCGACCCGGTGCTGCACGCTCGTGATCAGCCCCGCGATGGTGACGGTCTCGCCGTCCATCGAGGCGTCGCTCGCCAGGAGATCCGTGACCGTCGTCTGGGCGTGCTTCGCCAAGGGCAGCTCGAGCCCGGCCAACGGGTGGTCCGACACGTAGAGACCCAGCATGTCGCGCTCGAAGGCGAGCTTGTCGCGCTTCGACCACTCCGGTCGCTCGGGCACCTGCTGCACGTCGGCCGGCTCGTCCCACAGGCTGTCGAAGTCGAAGCCGACCTGGCCGTTCGCCTCGGCGCGCTTCTCGCTGACCGCCGCCTCGACCGCCGACTCGTGGACCTCGACCAGCGCCCGTCGAGTCGAGCCCAGGGTGTCGAAGGCTCCGGCCTTGACCAGCGACTCGACCGTGCGCTTGTTCGTCACCGGCAGCGGCACCTTGCGCAGGAAGTCGTGGAACGTGGTGAACGCGCCCTCCTTCTGGCGGGCGGCGATGATGTGATCGACGACGTTGAACCCCACGTTGCGCACGGCGCCCATGCCGAAGCGGATGTCGTCGCCGACGGCGGCGAAGAACCCGATCGACTCGTTGACGTCCGGTGGCAGCACCTTGATGCCCATCCGCCGGCACTCGTTCAGATAGAGACCGAGCTTGTCGCGCGAGTCGCCGACGCTCGTCAGCAGCGCGGCCATGTACTCGGCGGGGTAGTGCGCCTTCAGATAGGCCGTCCAGTACGAGACGACGCCGTAGGCCGCCGAGTGCGCCTTGTTGAACGCGTAGTCGGAGAACGGCAGCAGGATGTCCCAGATCTTCTGCACGGCCTCCGGCGAGTAGCCGTTGTCGGCCATGCCCTGCGAGAAGCCCGCGAACTGCTTGTCCAGTTCGGACTTCTTCTTCTTGCCCATCGCGCGCCGCAGGATGTCGGCCTGACCGAGCGAGAAGCCGGCGAGCTTCTGCGCGACGCTCATCACCTGCTCCTGGTAGATGATCAGACCGTAGGTGCCGCCGAGGACCTCGGACAGGGGCTCTTCCAGCTCGGGGTGGATGGCCGTGATCTCTTGCAGCCCGTTCTTGCGGAGGGCGTAGTTCGTGTGCGAGTTCGCACCCATGGGTCCTGGTCGGTACAGCGCGATGACGGCCGAGATGTCCTCGAAGTTGTCGGGCTTCATCAGGCGGAGCAGACCGCGCATCGGCCCGCCGTCGAGCTGGAAGACGCCCAGGGTGTCGCCCGAGGCGAGGAGCTCGTAGGCGCCGGCGTCGTCGAGCTCGAGGTCTTCGAGCACCAGGTCGAAGTCGCGGTTCGTCTTGATGTTGTCGAGGGCGTCGTTGATGATCGTGAGGTTCCGCAACCCCAGGAAGTCCATCTTGATCAGACCGAGCGACTCGCAGGCGGGGTAGTCGAACTGCGTGACGATCTGACCGTCCTGCTCGCGCTTCATGATGGGGATGATGTCGAGCAGCGGATCGCTCGACATGATGACACCGGCCGCGTGGACGCCCCACTGCCGCTTCAGGCCCTCGAGTCCGAGGGCAGTATCGAAGACCGTGCGCGCCTCCGGATCGGACTCCACGACCGCACGGATGTCGCCCGCTTCTTTGTACCGGTCGTGCTGCTTGTCGAAGATGCCGGTGAGCGGGATGTCCTTGCCCATGATGGCCGGAGGCATGGCCTTCGTGAGCTTCTCGCCCATCCCGAACGGGAAGCCCAGCACCCGCGAGCTGTCTTTCAGCGCCTGCTTGGCCTTGATCGTGCCGTACGTGACGATCTGCGCCACCCGCTCGTCGCCGTACTTCTCCGTGACGTACTGGATGACCTCGCCCCGGCGACGGTCGTCGAAGTCGACGTCGAAGTCGGGCATCGAGACGCGGTCGGGGTTGAGGAACCGCTCGAAGATGAGGCCGTGCCGCAGCGGGTCGAGGTCGGTGATGCGCATGGCGTAGGCCGCCATCGATCCGGCGCCCGAGCCTCGACCCGGCCCGACGCGGATGCCGTTCTCCTTCGACCAGTTGATGAAGTCGGCGACGACGAGGAAGTACCCGGGGAACCCCATGCCGGCGATGACGCCGATCTCGTACTCCGCCTGCTTGCGGACGTCGTCGGGGATCCCGTTCGGGTAGCGGTAGACGAGGCCCTTCTCGACCTCTTTGATGAACCAGGTCTCTTCCGTCTCACCCTCGGGCACGGGGTAGCGCGGCATGTAGTTCGCGGAGGTGTTGAACTGCACGTCGCATCGCTCGGCGATGAGCAGCGTGTTGTCGCAGGCCTCGGGGTGGTCGCGGAACAGGTGACGCATCTGCTGGGCGGTCTTGAGGTAGAACTCGTCGGCGTCGAACTTGAAGCGGTTCGGGTCGTTCAGCGTCGAGCCGGACTGCACGCACAGCAGCGCCGCATGACTCGTCGCATCATGCTCGTGGGTGTAGTGCAGGTCGTTCGTCGCCACGAGGGGCAGATCGAGGTCTTTCGCCAGTCTGAGCAGATCGCCCATGATCCGCCGCTCGATGCCGAGACCGTGATCCATGATCTCGGCGAAGTAGTTCTCACGCCCGAAGATGTCGCGGAAGTCGGAGGCGGCCTTGACGGCCTCGTCGTACTGACCCAGTCGAAGGCGGGTCTGCACCTCGCCGCTCGGGCAGCCCGTGGTGGCGATCAGCCCCTTGCCGTACTGGGACAGCAGCTCGCGGTCCATGCGGGGCTTGAAGTAGTACCCCTCGAGCGACGCCCTCGACGACAACCGGAAGAGGTTGTGCATGCCCCCGGTGTTCTCGGCCAGCAGGGTCATGTGCGTGTACGCGCCGGCGCCCGAGACGTCGTCACGACCGCCGTCGCCCCAGCGCACCCGCGTCTTGTCGCTGCGGTGCGTGCCGGGTGTGATGTAGGCCTCGGTGCCGATGATCGGCTTCACGCCGGCGTCGGTCGCGGACTTCCAGAATTCGAAGGCGCCGAACACGTTGCCGTGGTCGGTGACCGCCACGGCGGGCATGCCCTGCGCGGCGGCCTCGGTGACGAGCGGTGTGACCCTCGCGGCACCGTCGAGCATCGAGTACTCGCTGTGGACGTGCAGGTGGACGAATGAGTCGTTGCTCGAGGCCAAGAGGCTCCCCGTCTGATGGTGGATCTGACTGCTGGAGGAACAGCCTAACTCTCACCGAGGACATCGAGCGCGTGTCGAAGATCGGCGGGATGGTCGGACCGGTAGACGACCTGCTCGCCCGTGCCCGGGTGCCGGAATCCGAGACTCACGGCGTGCAGCCACTGCCGGGTCAGCCCGAGCTTGGCGGACAGCGTCGGGTCGGCCCCGTACGTCGTGTCGCCCACGCAGGGGTGGCGCTGCGCCGACATGTGCACGCGGATCTGGTGCGTCCGCCCGGTCTCGAGATGGATCTCGAGCAAGGAGGCCGAGGGGAAGGCCTCGACGGTCTCGTAGTGAGTGACGGAGGGCTTCCCGTCGACGACGACGGCGAACTTCCAGTCCGACGACGGATGACGGCCGATCGGAGCGTCGATCGTCCCGGTCAGGGGATCGGGGTGCCCCTGCACGACGGCGTTGTAGATCTTGTCGACCGTCCGCTCGCGGAAGGCCTGCTTCAGCACGGTGTAGGCGCGCTCCGTCTTGGCGACCACCATGAGACCGCTGGTGCCCACGTCGAGTCGGTGGACGATCCCCGCCCGTTCGGCGGCGCCCGAGGTCGCGATGGCGAAACCCGCGGCCGCGAGACCGCCGAGCACGGTCGGACCCGTCCAGCCGACGGACGGATGGGCGGCGACCCCCACGGGCTTGTCGACCACGACGATCTCGTCGTCGTCGTGGACGATGCCCATGCCGGGCACGTCCAGCGCGACGATCGAGGGGCCTTCTCTCGGGGTCCACTCGACCTCGAGCCATGAGCCCGCCTCGAGCCGGTCGGACTTGCCGACCGTTCGGGAGTCGACGGTCACGCCTCCGGCGCTCACGACCTCGACGGCGAACGTCCGGCTGAAGCCGAGCAGCTTGGCCAGGGCCGCATCGACCCTCTCGCCTGCCAGACCGTCGGGCACGGGCAGCGAACGGTACTCGCTCACGAGCGGTCCACCGGGGCGTCGACAGGAGGCGCGGTGCCGGTCGACGCGGCATCCTCCGCCTCGCGGTCGAGCTCGCGCTGCCTCTTCTTCGAGAGCACACGGGTGCCGTCGAGGTTGACCCCGAGGAGGGTCAGCAGCAGCAGCAGGCCCATGCTCGACACGATGAAGATGTCGGCGACGTTGAAGATGGCCGGCAGGAGGTCCGGGAAGTACAGGAAGTCGATCACGTGCCCCATGCCGAACGACGGTTCGCGGAAGAGACGGTCGGTGAGGTTGCCGAGCGTGCCGCCGAGGAGCATGCCGAGCATGACGGCCCAGGCGCTCGAGCGGATGCGACGGGCGAAGACGATGATCGCCACGACGACCGCCGCGGCGGCGAGGGAGAAGATCCAGGTGGAACCGCTGGCGAGAGAGAACGCCGCGCCCGGGTTCTTGACGAAGTGGAGCTGGAAGAAGGTGCCGACGACGTCGATGGTGCTGCCCTCGGTCATCGTCGTGGTCACGAGGTGCTTGGTGAGCTGGTCTGCCGCGTAGACGCAGACAGCGACGAAGGCCAGCGCCGCCAGGAGGCGGACGCTGACCTTCGTCGAGGGGGTGTCGGGTGCCAAGACCTTAGTTGGACCCGAAGCCCTGCGCGCTGGCGGGGGCGACCGGCTGGTTCTCGCCGGTCGACTCTCCGTCGAGCTCGCGCAGCTGACCCTCGATGTAGCTCTTGAGCTTCTGACGGTAGTCGCGCTCGAACGTGCGGAGGTCGTCGATGCGACGCTCGAGTCCCGTGCGCTCGGTGGCGAGCTTCTCGAGGGTCTCGCGCTTCTCGGCCTCGGCCGTCTGGACGACGTCGCGGGCTCGGGTCTCGGCGTCGGAGACGAGCTCGCGCTTCTTGGCCTCGCCCTCGGCAACGACGCGTGCCGCGGTGGAGTGACCCTCGGCGATCAGCGCGTCGCGCTTCTCGACGCCCTCGCGGACGTGCTCTTCGTGCAGGCGGCGAGCCAGCTGCAGGAGGTTGTTGGTGCTCTCGGTCTCGTCGGCCGACGGACCGACGTAGGCCGGCGCGGCGGGTGCGACGACCGCGGCGACGGCGGGCTCGGGGGCCGGTGCGGGCTCGGGTGCGGGGACCGAGGCCGGAGTCGGCGCGACAGGCGCTGCGACGGCGGAGACCGGAGCAGGCGCCTGGCCCTCGTCGTCGCGGGACTCGCCCGAGTCGAGACGCTGACGCAGCTCGTCGTTCTCCTGGTTGAGGCGACGAAGTTCTGCGACCACCTCGTCGAGGAAGTCGTCGACCTCGTCTTGGTCGTAGCCCTCGCGGAACTTCGTCGGCTGGAACCGCTTGTTGACTACGTCTTCAGGCGTCAAAGCCATTGCCGTCACCTCGTGAATCTCGTGGATCGATTGATCGTGGTCTCAGTCGATCGTGGTCTGTACCGGTCGCCGTGTGGCGTGACCGACGTATGGGTCGTGCTGTCGCATGGGTCGTGCTGTTGTGCCGCGAGACGCCGGGACGGAGTCTCGGAGCCGGTCGGGGCACCCGACGTTCATGTATACCGTAGCGAACATCAGAGATGCGGGTGCAGCGACGCGGCGTGCCGCCGTCAGCGGAGGTAGGACGTCACGCTCATGAGGATGATGACGGCGAGCATGATCAGACTCCAGCCGAAGTCCAGGGCGACCGAGCCGAGTCGCACCGGCGGCAGCACCTTCCGCACCGCCCTGATGGGCGGGTCGGTCACGGTGTAGGTCACCTCGGCGAGCACGAGGACCGGGCCGCGAGGTCGCCACCCGCGGCTGAACGACTGAGCCAGGTCGAGGACGAAGCGAGCCCACATCATCAGGAAGAACAGGAGCAGCAGGTAGTAGGCGATCGTGGCGATCAGAGAAACGATCATCGGGGTGTCATCAGCTCACACGAGTCGGCGCGGTCGTACCGCGTTCAGAGAGGACGGCGTGGCGGCGGCGCCTCGACCCGTCAGGACTGGGCGAAGAAGGACGCCTCGATGTCGGACTCTACCTCAGCCTGCTCGCCGCTGACGGCGATGTGCGCGGGCGAGAGCAGGAACACCTTGTTGGTGACGCGCTCGATCTTGCCGTACAGCCCCTGCGAGAGGCCGCTCGCGAAGTCGACGAGACGACGGGCGTCGGCCTCGGTCATCTGCGAGAGGTTGATGATGACGGGGATCCCGTCGCGGAAGCTCTCGGCGATGGCCTGGGCGTCCTTGTACTCGCGCGGGTGGACCGTGAGGATCTCGTTCATGTCGTGAGGCACCGTGTTCTTCGTCGTGGTGGTGGTCGAGGCGCGACGCAGGGGCGTCACGGGAGCGCGAGGTGCGGTGGGAGCCGGTGCGGCCACCGGGGCGACCGGAGCCACGGGCGACGTCGCCGCGGCGGAGGGCTGGCGGGCGGGCTGCGTCGGAGCGGCAGCGGCGGGCGTCTGCTCGTCGTACTCGAGTTCTTCGTCGGCGAGGCCCAGGTAGACCATCGTCTTGCGCAGCGGGTTGGCCATGTGTTTCCTCCGGATCGTGGACGTCTCCCCCGACATTAACGAGCAGGCGGCCGCATTCCCGTGATTGCCGTGCCGATTCGTAGGTGTGTCGCGCCTTCCGCGACGGCCTCGGCGAAGTCGCCGGACATCCCCGCCGAGATGTCGCCGGCCTCGGGCGCGATCGAACGCACCCGGTCGGAGATGTCCCGGAGGCGCGCGAAGGCCGGTCGCGCCGGCTCGTCGAGCGGGGCCACGGCCATGACGCCGCGCAGCCGCAGGCCGGGCGTCGACACGATGCGTTCGGCCAGAGCCTCGACGTCGGCGGGTGCGACACCGCCGCGACCCGGATCGTCGGTGAGGTTGACCTGGACGAACCCGTCGACGAGTGTGCCGTCGTCGGCGGCCAGCGCGTCGACGACGCTCGCCCGGTCGAGCGAGTGGACCGCCGCGGCGTACCGACGGGCCTGACGCGCCTTCTTGGACTGCAGCTGCCCGACGAAGTGCCAGCGGAGACCCTCGAGACCGGAGAGGTCCGCCGCCTTGACCTGCGCCTCCTGGTGGCGGTTCTCACCGACGTCTCGGACCCCGAGGTCGTAGAGCCTCGAGACGAGCTCCGCCGGGTGGAACTTCGTGACGACGATCGTCGTGACCTCGTCGGGCCGACGACCGGCGGCCCGGACGGCATCGCCGACGTCGGCGGCGACCCGGGCGAGGCGAGCCTCGAGGTCACCGCCGACGGCGGGTTCGACCGACACCCCTACTTGAGGAAGTCGGGCACGTCCAGGTCGTCGTCTCCGTCGTCGAAGACGGGGTCGGCGGCCTGGGTGGACGCGGTGTCGTCGGGGCGCTTCCAGGACGGCGTGTCGTGCGTCGCACCGCTGTCGGCGATGGCGGAGACGCCGGCGACGGACGCCGACGCGGGAGCCTCGGACTCGACGAAGCTCGAGCGGCGCTCCTTCGTCTTGGTGGAGGGCTCTCCGCCGTCGAAGCCCGCGGCGATGACCGTGACCCGGACCTCGTCGCCCAGGGTGTCGTCGATGACGGCGCCGAAGATGATGTTGGCCTCGGCGTGCACGGCCTCCTGGACCAGGCGGGCCGCGTCGTTGATCTCGAAGATTCCGAGGTTCGAACCGCCCTGGATGGAGAGCAGCACGCCGTGGGCGCCGTCGATGCTCGCCTCGAGCAGAGGCGACGCGACGGCCAGCTCGGCCGCCTTGATCGCCCGGTCGGCACCGCGCGACGAGCCGATGCCCATCAGCGCCGAGCCGGCTCCCTGCATGACCGACTTGACGTCGGCGAAGTCGAGGTTGATCAGACCGGGGGTCGTGATGAGGTCGGTGATGCCCTGGACGCCGGCGAGCAGCACCTGGTCGGCCGTGCCGAACGCCTCGACCATGCTGATGCCGCGTTCGCTGATCTCGAGCAGACGGTCGTTGGGGACGACGATGAGGGTGTCGACCTCGTCCTTCAGCGCGGCGACCCCGGCCTCGGCCTGCGCCTGGCGGCGCTTGCCCTCGAAGCCGAAGGGCTTCGTGACGACGCCGATGGTGAGTGCGCCGATCGACTTCGCGATGCGCGCGACGACCGGGGCGCCGCCCGTGCCGGTGCCGCCACCCTCACCCGCCGTGACGAAGACCATGTCGGCGCCTGCGAGGGCCTCTTCGATCTCTTCCGCGTGGTCCTCCGCCGCGCGGCGACCCACCTCTGGGTCGGCGCCCGCACCGAGACCGCGGGTCAGCTCGCGTCCGACGTCGAGCTTCACGTCGGCGTCGCTGAGCAGGAGCGCCTGGGCGTCGGTGTTGATCGCGATGAACTCGACTCCGCGGAGCCCGAGTTCGATCATGCGGTTGACGGCGTTGACGCCACCGCCGCCGACACCGACGACCTTGATCACGGCTAGGTAGTTATGGTTCGTTGTCACGTCCGGGCCTCCGCTGAAACCTTAACTCGTAAGTTGAAGGTTAAGGTTGTACATGGTATGCAAGTTATGCAGTCACAAGGTATGTGCCGCGACCGGGACCCGACAACATCGTGGCAGGCGTGTCGCGAACGGCATGATCAGATGGGTCGGATGATGCCGTTGTCGGGCGCCGAGACGTCGTACTCGACCGAGGCGGAGGCGTCTCTCGAAGCCTGATCGGCCATCAGACCGGCGAGGACCTCCGCCTTGCGGTCGGAGTGCTCGTCGCTCCCCCAGACGACCCGCTGACCGGTGGTGAGGGTCAACGTCACATCGTCGGCCGTCGACGCCGTCACCCGGTCCACCGTCGATCGGAGGGCGGCGGGCAGGGCCAGCAGCACCTCCGTCGACGCACGGAAGGCCGTGCCGTCGAGCGGGGCCCCGGCGACGTCGACGAGGGGCACGCCCTCCTGACGCGCGTCGAGGCGCTGCACGACGATGCCCGCCGGGTCGACGAGCTCGAACGCGTCGCCGTCCGCCACCGTCGCGATGGGTTGACGCTCGGTGATGCGGATCACCAGGGTGTGGGGAGGCGCGGTCTCGGTCACGTAGCTGGCGATCAGCGGGAACGCCTCCAGCTCGCGCGTGATTCGGTCGAAGTCGATGCGGGCCAGAGGCGTACCCAGCTGGTCGTCGACGGCCGCCTGCACCGCGGCCGCGTCGACCCGGTCGGTGCCGTCGACCGTGATCGTCTGCAACGAGAGGAGGGGCGAGAAGACGGCGACGCCGACGGATGCTCCGAGCAGTGCGGCCACGACCGCGACCGAGGTCCAGGTCGCCCGACGGTGCCTCGACCGACGGGTGAAGCGGCGGACCTCGAGACGCTCCACGCGCCTCCTCCGCCGGGACGCACGCCGACTCGCCCGCCGGGCGTCGGACGCTCGACGACGCGCCTCGTCGCGCGACGTGTCGCGCGTCGGCAGGCTCACGGGCTCCGACGGCTCGCTCTTCGTCGGCCGCGGTCCATCCGCTGCGCTGTCACCGTCGCCGCCCGACGGTCGACGGTCGGACATCGAGGCCGATGCCGACCCGTCGGCGCCGGATTCCTCCCCGGGGTCGACCGGTCGCGACGAGTCGTCCCGTGAACCGGGGAGGCGCAGCGCACCCAGCCGGGATCGCAGACGACCCGGGGTGGATCCCTCGCCTGGCCCGTCGGATGCAGCCCCCGGGGTCTCGCCTCCGTTCGGCGCGTCGGATCTCGGCGCGGGGCGGGCCGAGGGGTCGAATCCCTCGGGCCGCTTCACGACCGGTCCCTGACGCCGGGGCTGGTCGGTCGAGTCACGCTCCGGTCTTTTCCGACACGGGATCGACGGGCGCGGCGCCCGCGTCGAGCGCGGCGAGCAGCTGCGGCACGATGCGGTACACATCGCCGCAGCCGAGCGTGATGACGAAGTCGCCGTCGCGGGCGACCTCGGCCGTGCGCACGGCGGCGGCCTGCCAGTCGGAGACGAAGTCGACCCGCGAGGGGTCGGCGAAGCGCTCGGAGACCAGCGCGCCCGTGACTCCCGGCTCGGGGTCCTCCCGCGCGCCGTAGACGTCGAGGACGATCGTGTGGTCGGCGAGCGACTCGTAGGTCTCGGCGAACTCTCCGGCCATCATGCGGGTGCGGCTGTAGAGGTGCGGCTGGTGCACGGCGATGAGCCGCCCGTCGCCCACGACGGACCGCGCCGCCTGCAGCGCCGCCGCCACCTCTGTCGGGTGGTGGGCGTAGTCGTCGTAGACGCTGACCCCGGCGACGGTGCCGTGCAGCTCGAAGCGGCGCTCCGTGCCACCGAAGGTCTCGAGTCCGGCGACCGCCGCCTCGGGGTCGACGCCGAGGCCGATCAGCACGGCGAAGGCACCCGCCGCGTTGACGGCGTTGTGCACCCCGGGCACCCTCAGCTGGACGGGGCGCTCGGTGCCGGCGTGATGCAGGGTGAACGACACCGGCCCGACCGTCGCGACGTCGCTCAGACGCACGTCGGCCCCGGCGTCGAGTCCGAAGGTGACGACGTTCGAGTGCTCGAGCGCGGCTCGGACCCGGCGGGCGCCGGGGTCGTCGCTGGAGATGACGACGAGTTCGGAAGCCGCACCGGCGAACTGCACGAAGGCCTCGTCGAACGCCTCATGCGAGCCGTAGTGGTCGAGGTGGTCGGCGTCGACGTTGGTGACGAGCGCGACGGAGGTGTCGTAGAGCAGGAACGAGCCGTCGGACTCGTCGGCCTCGACGACCACGAGCTCCTCCGTGCCGCCCCGAGCACTCACGCCGAGGGACTGGATGACTCCCCCGTTGACGAAGCTGGGGTCGCGGCCGGCCGCCAGGAGCGCGGTCACGATCATCCCGGTGGACGTCGTCTTGCCGTGCGCGCCGGCGACGGAGACCAGGCGCTGACCACCGATCAGCCAGGCGAGCGCCTGCGAGCGGTGCAGCACGGGGAGCCCCTTGGCGAGGGCGGCCCGATACTCGGGATTGTCCTGCCAGAGCGCCCCGGTCACCACGAGGGTGTCGGCGTCGCCGAGATTGGCGGCGTCGTGGCCGATCGACACGGTGGCGCCGAGATCGCGCAGGGCCTGGACCCCGGGAGTGTCGCGGATGTCCGAGCCGGTCACCTCGTGCCCGGCCGCGAGGAACACCCGGGCGATGCCGCTCATGCCCGATCCGCCGATGCCGACGAAGTGGACGTGACCGAGTTCGGTCGGGATCTGCTGGCTGAGGTCGGGCTTGATCATGAGTTCTCGTCGTTCGTCGCGGGGGTTCTCGCCGGTGCGTCGGCGGTGGATCGGTCTCGAGGTCGCGCCGCGTCGATCACGAGGTCGACGGTGCGGTCGGTGCCGTCGAGGACTCCGACCGTCGACGCCTGCACCGCCATGTCGGCGATCCGCGAACGGTCGAGGAGCAGAGGCACGAGGGTCGAGGCGACCCACTCGGGTGTGAAGTCGGCGTCGACGACCAGCACCGCGCCTCCGGCCTGGACGACGTCGGTCGCGTTGTGGCGCTGCTCGCCGTTGCCGACCGGGTAGGGCACGAGCACGGAGGGCAGACCGAGGGCGGTGAGCTCGCTCACCGTCGCCGAGCCCGAACGGGACACGACGAAGTCGGCGGCGGACAGTGCGAGGTCCATGCGGTCGCAGTAGCGCAGGAGGTGGTGGTCGGGCAGGTCGCTCGGCCCCAGATCCGACTTCGCCCCGGTGATGTGGAGGATCTGCCAGCCGGCGCCGAGCACGGAGGCTGCGGCCGTCGACATGGTCTCGTTGATGCGCTTCGCACCGCTCGACCCCCCGGTGACCAGAAGCGTGGGCTTCGACTCGTCGAGCCCGAACTCCGCCACGGCCTCGGAGCGGCTGGCCCGACGGTCGAGGGTCTCGATCTCGTGGCGCAGCGGCATGCCCACCTGGCGGCCGTGACGGAGCGACGTCGAGCGGAAGACCGTTCCGACGTGCGAGGTCAGGTACGAGCCGAGGACGTTCGCGATGCCCGGCTTCGCATTGGCCTCGTGCACGACGAAGGGGACCTTCGATCGCCACGCCGCCATGTAGGCCGGGGCGGACGCGTACCCGCCGAATCCGACGACGACGTCGACGCGGTGTCGTCTGAGGAGCTCTCGAACACCCTGGACCGCCTGGACCAGCCGAGAAGGGAATCGCAGAGCGGCCGCCGAGGGTCGACGCGGGAACGGCAGACGGGGGACGGTCAGCAGCTCGTAGCCCCGGAGCGGGACGAGCCGCGCCTCGAGGCCCTCGGCCGTTCCGAGCACGAGCACGACGGCATCGGGCTCGCGGAGGCGGATGCGGTCGGCCACGGCCAGGAGCGGGTTCACATGCCCGGCGGTTCCTCCGCCGGCGAGAAGGTACGTCGTCACCGGAGAGACCCTACTCGTTGACGACCGACGGTCGGGCTCGGCTCCGACTCCTCCGGATACCGGGCGAACGAGAGGACGACGCCGATCGCCACCAGGGTGACGATCAGAGCGGACCCGCCCGCCGAGATCAACGGCAGGGGCACCCCGAGCACCGGCAGCAGGCCGAGCACGACGGCGATGTTGATGAGGGCCTGTCCGACGATCCAGGCCGCGATGGCCCCCGTGACGACGCGCACGAACGGGTCGCGCGTCTTGCGGATGATCTTGATGAACGCGATGGCCAGCACGACGAAGAGGGCCAGGACGACGACCGCGCCGATCAGGCCGAGCTCTTCGCCGAGCACGGCGAAGATGAAGTCGTTGTCCGCCTCGGGCAGCCACGACCACTTCGCCTTCGAGTTGCCGAGCCCGACCCCGAAGAGCCCGCCCGAGGCGAGCGCCCAGGTGCCGTGCAGGGACTGCCAGCAGATGCCCTGATAGGCGCTGTCGTCGCTGCAGCCGGCCATCCAGGCCGCGATCCGGTCGTTGCGCGACACCGATCCGAACGCGATCATCGGGACGACCACGGCCAGCAGGGCGATGGGGATGAGCAGGTAGCGGAGCTTGATGCCGGCGAACCAGACGGCCCCGAACACGAGCAGCAGCATGACCATGGTCGTACCGAGGTCTCCGCCGGCGACGACCAGGCCGACCGCGACGAGCACGACGGGCACCAGCGGGATGGCCAGGTGGCGCCAGTCGTCGAGGAGGTCGCGCTTGACGGCGAGGATCATGCCGAGCCAGATGGCGAGGGCGAGTTTGACGGCCTCGGACGGCTGAGCGGTGAACGAGCCGAGGTCGATCCAGTTGCGGTTGCCGCCGACCTCGATGCCGAGACCGGTGAAGACGAGCAGCTGGAGCACGAGGGTCGCGCCGAGGATCTGCCATGCCCAGCGCTTCCAGAACCAGATGGGGACGCGCGAGACGATCAGCATCAGCGGGATGCCGACCGCGGCGTAGATCCCCTGGCGCACGAACGATCCGAAGAACGAGGTCTGACCGGAGGCGATGTACGACTCCACCGACGACGACGAGAGGACCATGACGAGACCCAGGACGACGAGGAACAGGGTCGTGCCGAGGATCACGAAGAAGGAGCCGGTCTCGGCCGCGAACAGACGCTTCACCGCGACGACCGCCGCGGCGGGGCGCCCCGACGGGTCGGTCGAGTCGGTGTCGGCACCCGGATCGGTCGTCGGGCGGGAGCGGCGCCCGGTGAGGTCAGCCAAGCGGCGACGCGGGAGGCTGGACGGTGGATGGGCCATCGGCCGTGCCTCCCGAGTGGTCGTGGACGGCGGAGGAGAATGCCCTGCCGCGCGCGGTGTAGTCGCTGAACTGATCGAACGATGCCGCCGCCGGGGCCAGCAGGACGACATCGCCGGCCTGCGCGGCCTCGGCCGCCAGCCTCACGGCCGTCGGCATCACCTGCTCAGTGTCGGTCGCCTCGACCTCGAAGACGGGCATGTCGGGCGCGTGTCGCCCGAAGGCCTGGACGATGCCCAGCCGGTCGGTGCCGATCACGACCGCGGCACGGACCCGGTCGACGGACTCCTCGACGAGCGGTTCGACGTCGACGCCCTTGAACACGCCGCCGACGATCCACACGACCGACGGGAAGGCAGCCAGGGAGGCGCGCGCCGCATGCGGATTCGTCGCCTTCGAGTCGTCCACCCACGTGACGCCGTCGGCCTCGCCCACGACCTCCATCCGGTGGTGGTCGACCCGGAACCCCGCCAGCGCGGTCTTGATCGACACCGGGTCGACACCCGCGGCCCGGACGAGTGCGGCGGCCGCGAGCACGTCGGCGACGAGGTGATCGGCGCCGAGGCCGACCTCGTCGAGGGCCGTCGTCGTGGTCAGCTCGAGCGCGCTCGTCCGGCGGGCCGCCAGGAACGCACGGTCGACGAGGACTCCCCCGTCGTCGCCGGACACCACGCCGAAGTCGCTCGGACCGGGCGCCGACAGGCCGAAGCCGATCGCACGGCAGCCCTCGGCGACGTCGGCGTCTTCGACCATGCGCCGTGTGGCGTCGTCGGCCTTGTTGTAGACGCAGGCGCGGACGGCGTTCGAGTAGACCTTCGCCTTCGCGTCCCGGTAGGCGTCGGCTCCCCCGTGCCACTCGAGGTGGTCGTCCTCGAGATTCAGGCAGACGGCCGCGAGCGGCCGCAGCGCGCCGGGGCCGTCGAGCGGCAGGCTGTGCAGCTGGTGGCTCGAGAGCTCGACGACGAACAGATCGTGGCCCTCGGGGTCGCGCACCGCGTCGAGCACCGGCACGCCGATGTTCCCGACCGCAGCGGCCCGCCTGCCGTCGGCGACGGCCATCGCCGTCGCGAGCTGCGTGGTGGTCGTCTTGCCGTTGGTGCCGGTGACCAGAAGCCACTCGGCGACCCGCGAGGTCTTGTCGCGGACGCGCCACGCCAGCTCGACGTCGCCCCAGACGGCTGCCCCGCTCTCGTCCGCCCACCGGACGAGCGGGTGGTGCGGCGCGAATCCCGGCGAGACGACGACGACCTCGGGGGCGAAGGCGACCAGCGCCTCCGGAGCGGTCGACATCTCGGGTTCGATCAGCAGCTCCGCCCCGATCAGGTCGAGCAGCTCGGCGCGATCGTCGTCGACGGCCGGCGCGAGCACCACGACGCGTGCGCCGAGCTCGGTCAAGGTGTCGGCCACCGAGAAACCGGTGACCCCCAGCCCGAGGACGGCCACGCGGAGACCCGACCAGTCGGCGTGCCAGCTGTCGAGACCGAGGAGGCGCTGGGCGGGTCCGCCGTCGAGAGGTGCGTCGGTCATGAGGTGCGGGAGATCCATTCGAGGTAGAACACGCCGACGCCGGCGGCGACGAAGAGCCCGGCGATGATCCAGAACCGGACGACCACCGTGACCTCGGCCCAGCCCTTCAGCTCGAAGTGGTGATGCAGCGGACTCATCAGGAAGATCCGCTTGCCCTTGGTGAGCTTGAAGTACGCCCGCTGGAGGATGACCGAACCGGTGACGACGATGAACAGGCCGCCGATGAGCACGAGGAGCAGCTCGGTGCGGCTGAGGATCGCCAGGGCGGCGAGGGCGCCGCCGAGACCGAGCGACCCGGTGTCGCCGAGGAAGATCTGCGCCGGGGAGGTGTTCCACCACAGGAAGCCGATCAGACCGCCGCAGATGGCCGCGGCGACCACGGCGAGGTCGAGCGGGTTGGCGACCGTGTAGCAGGCGGATCGCGTCGTCTCGTCGAGGCGCGTGCTGAAGCACGACTGGTTGAACTGCCAGAAGCCGATGAAGATGTACGACGCGATGGCGAGGATGGAGGATCCGGTCGCCAGACCGTCGAGCCCGTCGGCGACGTTCACGCCGTTCGACGTGCTGACGGTGATCAGCACGACCCAGATCAGGAAGAGCCCACCGCCGATGATGCTGCCGAAGAACATGAAGTCGAGCCACGGGATGTCGCGGATCCCCGAGATCTTCGTCGACGCGGGCGTCAGACCGTTCTCGTTCGGGAACGAGAGGGCGAGGATCGCGAACACCGCGCCCACGACGACCTGACCGATGATCTTCGCCCAGCCGCCGAGACCGAGACTGCGCTGGTTGCGCACCTTCAGGAAGTCGTCGAGGAAGCCCACGGCCCCGAGACCCACCATGAGGAACAGCACGAGCAGACCGCTCGAGGTCAGCTCGTCCTGTGCGACGAGATGGCCGACGAAGTAGCCGATCACCGTGCCGAGGATGAGGACGATGCCGCCCATCGTGGCGGTGCCGCGCTTCGTGTGGTGCGACTGCGGACCGTCGTCGCGGATGAACTGGCCCCAGCCGAGACGGTGGAACAGCTTGATGAACAGAGGCGTCATCAGCAGCGTGAAGACGAGGGAGACGGCTCCCGCGATCAGGAGGGCGATCATGCGTCGACCCCCGCGAGACGGTCTCCGAGGAATCTGAGCCCCGCGGACTTGGACGACTTCACGAGCACGACGTCGCCGGTGCGGAGTCCGGGATGGAGGAGGTCGTACGCCTCGTCGATGGTGTCCACGAGCAGTGATTCTCCGTCCCAGGAGCCCTCGAGCCCAGCTGCCATGTGGATGTGCCGCGCGGCCTGACCGACCACGATCAGCTGCGAGATGTTGAGACGCACGACGAGGCGGCCGATGCGGTCGTGCTCGTCACGGGCGAACTCGCCCAGCTCGGCCATCTCGCCGAGGACGGCGATGGATCGGCCGTCGGTGGGCGTGATCTGGGCGAGGGTCTTGAGGGCGGCCGCGACGGAATCGGGACTCGCGTTGTACGCGTCGTTGACGACGGCGACCCCGCCCGGTGCCTCGAAGAGCTCCATGCGCCAGCGCTCGGCTCGGGCCACGCCCTCGAGGACGGTGGCCGCTCGATCGAGATCGACACCCCACTCGCCCACGACGGTGAGCGCGGCCAGGGCGTTCATCACGTGATGCTCGCCGAGGATGCGCAGAGCGACACGGCGACGCAGGTCGCCGTGCTCGAAGACGAAGGTGGTGCCCCCGGCCGTGACGTCGACGTCGGACGCCCGGTAGTCGGCCGTCGGGCTCTGCCCGAAGGTGACCACGCGTGCCGCCGTGACGGACGCCATGCCGGCCACGCGCTCGTCATCGGCGTTCAGCACGGCGGTGCCCGACTCGGGGAGGTCCGTCACCATCTCGGCCTTGGCGGCACGAGTGCCCTCGATCCCGCCGAAGCCGCCGGCGTGAGCGAGCCCCACCTTGAGCACGACGCCCGTGTCGGGGCGGGCGATGTCGACCAGACGAGCGATCTCACCCGGGCCGGCAGCGCCCATCTCGACCACGAGGTACTCGGTCGAGTCGTCGATGCGCAGCATCGAGATCGGTGCGCCGACGTGGTTGTTGAAGGACCCCTCGGGAGCGACCGTCGGAGCGATGTCCGACAGGATGGCGCGGAGCATGTTCTTCGTGCTCGTCTTGCCGTTCGAGCCGGTGATGCCCACGACCTTGAGCCGGCCGTGACGACGCACGCGCTCGACGACGGCAGCGGCCAGACGCGAGAGCGCCACGACGCCGTCGCCGACGACGACCGTCGGGACATCGGTCTCGACCGGCTGCTCGGCGACGACGAGCGCGGCCCCGTTGGAGACTGCGGCGTCGACGAAGAGGTGACCGTCGGTGACCTCTCCGCGCAGGGCGAAGAAGATCGACCCCGGGGTGACGAGACGCGAGTCCGTCTCGACGGAGCCGTCGAGGACGAGCCCGTCGACGACGGCGCCGCCGAGTGCTCCGCCGGTGATCTCGGCGATCTCGTGAGCGGTCAGCGCGATCATTCGGCCCACCCGGCCTCACGCAGGGCCGCACGGGCCTCATCGCGCGCCGAGTAGGGCGTGCGCTCACCCCGGATGTCGCGGTAGTCCTGGTGACCGGGGCCTGCCCAGAGGATCGAGTCGCCCTCGCCCGCCAGCGCCACGGCGGCACGGATGGCCGCCTCGGGCGGACTCACCTCGTGGATCTCGTGCTCGGGGTAGGCCTCGCGCGCAGCGTCGACGAGCGTGCGTCGGATGGCTGCGGGGTCTTCGAACCGCGGGTGGTGATCGGTGACGACCAGGATGTCGGAACCGGCGGCTGCGACGCGGGCCATCTCGCCGCGCTTGGTGGTGTCGCGGTCGCCGTCCGCGCCGAAGAGCATGACGACCTTGCCGGTGGTGAAGCGCCGGACCGCGGCGAGGGTGGTCAGGAAGGCGTCGGGGCTGTGCCCGAAGTCGACGTACACGCTGGGCCCTCTGTCGCCGGAGACGCGCTCGGTGCGACCGGGCAGGTACGCGACGATGCCGCCCTCCGTCTCGAGCGCCTGGGCGATCGCCCCGAGCTCGAAGCCCGCCTCGACGAGCATGACGATCGCGAGCGCCGCGTTGGCGACCATGTGCCAGCCGATGAGCGGCACCCTCGTCACGAGCGACCGGTTCTCGGGGCCGGTCAGGCGGAACTCGGTGTAGGCCGCCTGCTCGTCGACGATCTCGACCGTCCAGTCCGCCTCGACGTCGGGCAGGACCGTGATCGTCGTCAGCGGGATGCGGGCGTTGTCGACGACGCGCTGACCGTAAGGCGAGTCGAGGGAGATGACGGCGCGCTTCGCCCGATCGGGTTGGAAGAGCGGCAGCTTCGCATGAAAGTACTCCTCCATGTCGGCGTAGTCGTCGAGGTGGTCGTGACTGAGGTTCGTGAATGCGGCCACGTCGAAGACCAGCCCGTCGACGCGATTGCGGCTGAGAGCCTGGGCGCTCACCTCGACGGCGACCGCACGGACCTCGCTCTCGCGCATCCGGGCGAGGAGGGCGTGCATCTCGCTCGCCTCGGGCGTGGTGAGTCGGCTGACGACCGTGAGGTCGCCGATGTGCCTCTCGGCGGTGCTGCTCAGACCGGTGACGAGCCCGAGCTGGCGGAGGATGCCCTCGAGCAGGTACGACGTCGAGGTCTTGCCGTTCGTGCCGGTGACGGCGAACAGCAGGGGTGAGCCCTCGCCGCCCGTGCGGTAGATCCAGGCGGACACGTCGCCGAGGGCGGCGCGCGGCGAGTCGACCAGCACGACGGGCAGGCCCGACTCGCGCGCGATGTCGAGACCGGCCTGGTCGGTGAGCAGAGCCACCGCACCGCCCTCACGGGCCTGGGCGGCGAACTCGGCACCGTGTCGGTGCGCGCCGGGCATGCCGACGTACAGGTCGCCGGGGTGGAGGTCCGCCGTGCTCAGCGTGACGCCCGTGACTTCGATGCCGTCGAGGGAGCCCTCGTGCTCGAGTCCGAACTCGCTGACCAGTTGGGCGAGGGACCTCGCCGACGGATGTTCCGGTCGGAGGACCGGGGGGATCCGGGCGTTCAATGAATCCTCTTCTCTCACCAGGTCTCGGCGATGTCCGGTGCCGGCTCCGTCGACGGAGGGACGCGGTACATCTCGAGGGCCTGGGACATGATCTTGTTGAAGGTCGGCGCCGCGGCGGCCGACGTCTTGATGGTACTGGGCTTCGTGAAGGTCACGACGACGACGAACTGCGGGTCTTCGGCGGGGGCGATGCCGGCGACCGACACGATGCGGTCCGAACCGTAGCCCGTGCCGTCCGACTTCGCCACTTCGGCGGTTCCGGTCTTGGCCGCGACACGGTAGCCGGGGATGGTCAGGACGTCTTTGAGGTCGCCGTCGCTGACGACCTTCTCGAGCATGTTCACCGTCGTATCCGCCGCGTACGACGAGACGACCTGGGTGCCCTCGGCGCTCGGCGTCTGAGACACCGAGCCGTCGGGTGCCGTGCACTTCTGCACCAGGTTCACGGGAAGCCGCTGACCGTGGTTGGCGAGGGTCTGGAAGACGCTCGCCAGGTGCACGGCCGTGGTGGAGACGCCCTGCCCGAACATGGAGTTGATGCTGGTCTGCTGATCCCAGTCGGAGACGTTGCGGACGCCCTGCGTGGGCTCGCCGAGGAACCCCACGCCCGTGGGCTCGTTGAGCCCGAACTTCAGCATGTAGTCGTACCTGGCCTGCGCCGGCAGGTTCTCGCCGAGCAGCGAGATGCCGACGTTCGACGAGTCGCGGAGGATGCCGGTGAGCGTGAGGTTCTCGGTCGGGTGGAACACCGCGTCGTGGATCGAGCCACCCCAGGGGAAGCTGCGCGAGTAGGGCACCGTGGCCGGGCTCGTCGGGGTGGCCGTGCCGGAGTCGAGGAGCATGGCCGCGGTCATCGCCTTGAACGTGGACCCGGGCTCGTAGGAAGCGGTGAACGCCTTCGATCCGAGGTCATCCACATCCGTACCGTCGACGTCGTTCGGGTCGACGGCCGGGTAGTCGGCCACGGCGAGGAGCGCGGCGGTGTCGGCCTTCATGACGACCGCCGTCGCCGACTCGGCCCCGATGGCCTGCGCCTGCTCGGCGAGCGACTGCTGCGTCATGTACTGGAGATCCTTGTCGATCGACAGCGTGAGCGCACCGCCGGGGACGGCTGCCTTGTCGGTCACGGTGCTGCCGGGCAGCTGGACCCCGTCGGCGCCTCGTTCATAGGTCTGGCTTCCGTCCGTGCCGGCCAGGCACTGGTCGGCGCTGAGCTCGAGGCCCGCCTGCGGACCGTCCGTGCCGATGAACCCGGTCAGGTTGCCGGCCACCGATCCGTTGGGATACGTCCGAGCCGACTGGCGCTCGTAGTAGAGGTAGGAGATGCCGCTGTTCTTCAGATCGCGGACGGCGCGGAAGGCGTCGACGTCGACCCCCTTGACGAGGTACGCGAAGTTCGCGGTGGGGTCTTTCGTGATGCTCTCGTACATCGCGTCGGCGTCGCCGCCGGTGATCTCGGCCACCTGGGCCATGACCTGCTCGACGGTGAGCGTCTTCTTCGTCTTCTCGCCGTCCGCGTCCTTCTCCGTGATCGTCCGCGTCTTGGCGAATGCCGGTGCCGCGGTGATGTTGTAACGCGTCACGCTGCCGGCGAGGACCGTGCCGTCGGAGGCCAGGATGTCGCCGCGATCTCCGTAGATGACCTGGCTGATCTCGCGCTTGTTCTGCGACTGGTCGTTCAGCTCGGCCGCCTGGACGAGCTGGATGTCGGCAAGTCGGACGACAAACACCCCGATCAGCGCGATCACGAGGGCCATGGCCAGGGTCGCTCGAAGCCGGCGGCTGCGGGGTGTTGCGTTCACGAAGGATTCCTCACCGCGGCGGGCCGTGCTGCCCCGACCGCTGTCGTCGTCCGGTGGCCCGGACGGGGATACCGCTAACGGGTCTGCGGAGCCGCCAGCTGATTCGGGTCAGACGCTACCGACTGCTCGGGCGATCCCTCGCTCGGCGCGCCCGCCGCTGCGGAGTCGGTCGCCGACGCGGCCGACCCCGCGGAGGCGACCGTCGTGTCGGACGCCGAGGTGCCCGAGTCACCCGCGCCTGCGGCCGCGACGGACGGCGCGACCTCGGCCGGTGCGGCCTCGGTCGGTGCCGCCTTCTCGGGAGCGGTCGCCAGGGGGACGCCGTCGAGGAGGGTGTTGGGGATGAGATTGTCGGTGCCATCGGCCTCACCGTCGGCGGGTGACGGCTGACCGTGCACCACCCCGGTGGAGGGATCGAGGTAGACGGGGTTGGAGTTCCGCACCATCCCCAGCTCCTCGGCGTTGTTCGCCAGGTTCTGCGGAGACGACAGCACGTCGAGGCGCTCGGAGTACTTCTGCTGGTCACGCGTGAGCTCGGTCTGCGAGGCTTGGAGCGCCGAGATCTTGTAGGCCCCGTCGCTCAACGCGATGCTGATGGCCAGCTGCGCGAGGAGGAGGACGAAGAGGGCCGCCGTTGCGACGAGTGCGTAGGCGATCTTCGGCCGGGCCCGCCGTTGCGCGCGGCTGGCGACGATCTCGACCGGCCGAGCACGGGGGCCGGGAGCTGCGTCGACGAGGGGCGTCGGGTCGACGAGGGCGAACTGGCTGCTCATGCTGATCTCCGGATTCGTTCGGCTGCGCGGAGGCGCACGGGTTTGGCCCGGGGGTTCCGGTCGATCTCTTCCGCTGAGGCCAGTTCGGCTCCGCGGACGAGGAGTCGGAATTCGGGGCGGTGCTCGGGGAGCTCGACGGGCAGGCCCTGCGGCGCCGTCGAAGTCGTGCGGGCCGCCAGCTCGCGCTTGACGAAGCGGTCTTCGAGGGACTGGTAGGCGAGCACGACCATGCGGCCAGACTCCCCCAGCCGGTCGAGGGCGACGGGTACCGCCGCCTCGAGGGAGGCGAGCTCGCCGTTGACCTCGATCCGGAGGGCCTGGAAGACCCGCTTGGCAGGGTGACCCGCGCGCTGAAGGGCCATCGGCGTGGCGGCGACGAGGAGGTCGACCAGCTCGCCGCTGCGGGTCAGCGGCGAGTCGACGCGACCTTCGACGATGCGACGGGCGTAGCGGGGAGCCAGCTTCTCTTCGCCGTACTGGTAGAAGATGCGTCGGAGCTCGGACTCGGGGTACTCGGCGAGGATCGTCTCGGCCGTGACCTCGGACGTCGGGTCCATCCGCATGTCGAGCGGTGCGTCCTTCGAGTACGAGAAGCCGCGCTCGACCCGGTCGAGCTGCAACGACGACACCCCGAGGTCGAAGAGCACTCCGTCGACCGTGCCGATGCCCAGGCCGTCGAGCGCGTCGCCGATGCCGTCGTAGGTCGTGTGCACGAGCCTGGCGCGGTCGCCGAAGGGCCGCAGACGATCGCCGGCGATCTCGAGGGCCTGCGTGTCGCGGTCGAGGCCGACGACCGTCAGCTCGGGGAACCTCGCGAGCAGGGCCTCGGTGTGACCACCCATGCCGAGCGTGCAGTCGACGGCGACGGCGCCCGGTCGACCGAGCGACGGGGCGAGCAGCTCGAGCGTGCGGTCGAGGAGGACGGGGGTGTGGATCTGTTCTGCCATGGCGATGTCGGCTCGTGTTCTCAGGCCCTGATCCCCATCCGTCCCGACCTGGCACCGGGGAAGGTGCGCCAGGGCGGACGGCTGGGAGTCGGGGCCGAAGACCTAGAAGAGGCCGGGGATCACCTCCTCCGTGGTGTTGGCGAATGCGGCCTCTTGGGCCTCGTAGTAGGTGTTCCAGGCGTCGGTGGCCCAGATCTCGGCGCGGTTGCCGGCGCCGATGACGGTGAGCTCGCGCCCGAGACCGGCGTAGTCGCGCAGCTGAGCCGGGATGGTGACCCGGTTCTGCTTGTCGGGGATCTCGTCGCTGGCACCCGACAGGAACAGGCGCATGTAGTCGCGCCCCTCTTTGCTCGTGATGGGCGCCTGTCGGATCCGCGAGTGCATGTCCTCGAACTCGCGCTGCGAGAAGACGTACACGCAGCGCTCCTGACCGCGGGTCATGACGAGGCCGGAGGCCAGCTCGTCACGGAACTTCGCGGGAAGGATGATCCGGCCTTTCTCGTCGAGCTTGGGCGAGTAGGTGCCGAGGAACATGCGCCTCGCCCCCTCCCGCATCGCACCCGGTGGCGCCATGTACCTCCACTTTACTCCACAACCCACCACTCGACAACGAAAAGCCCCGTTCTGGGCACAGAAAAACCCCCTCGATCGCCGCTGTTCAGCGGATCGAGGGGGTGGAGGAAGAGGGAGCAGCAGGACTGCAGGAGGAGCGGGTCGACGAGCTGGAGCACGTCCCATCGCCGAAACGGCCGGTCTCAGAGCCCCGTGCACGCCGAAGGGGCCGGCCCGGAGGCCGACCCCTGAGATCGGTGGAGCGCTGTGGAGGAAGTCGGTTACCGACCACCGTCGCCGTCGTTGCGGCGATCCCAGCGCTCGTTGAGGCGGTCCATCATGCTGGCCGACGACCTGCCGGATGCGGTCGTCCGAGTGCTCGACGACCGGGACGAGCTCGGCGGCGGCGGGACGGACGCGCCCTTCCGCTTCGGCGGGGCGATGGCGAAGAGCGCACCGGCCACAACGAGGACGAACCCGAGGACGCCGACGAGCGGCTGGCGCAGGATGACCCCGGCGACGATGACGGCGATGCCGAGCAGACCGCCCAGCACGCCGACGACGACCATCGTGTAGTTCGGTCGACCGCGGCCACTGCCGACGGCCGCCACGAAATCGGAGTCGTTGCTGTAGAGGCTGCGCTCCATCTCGTCGAGGAGCCGCTGCTCCTGTTCGGAAAGTGGCATCTTGGTGTTCCCTTCGAGCACAGGCCCTACGACCTCGGGATCGACGCGTATGAGTAGCTGGCAGTGTATGCCTGAGTGCTGTCGCTAGGCTAGGCAGCGTGGCTGAGAGTACGCGGTTAGTGGACGTCGTTCAAGAGCGGATAGACCAGTTCCTCGAGCGGCAGCGGCCGGTGCTCCGCGCCATCGCTCCGGACCTCGATCCGTTCGCGGTCTTCTCCAACGATCTGCTGCGCGGCGGCAAACGGTTCCGGGCGCTCTTCTGCTACTGGGGCTGGCAGTCCGTCGCCGGTCTCGACACGGGGTTCGACCCCATGGGCACGCCGCCCGACGCACGCTCCCTCGACGCCGTGATGGGCGCCTCCACGGGGCTCGAGTTCTTCCACGCCGCGGCGCTCGTCCACGACGACATCATGGACAACTCCGACACCCGGAGGGGCATGCCGTCCGCGCACCGCCGATTCGAGCGACTGCACCGCGAGGGCTCCTGGCTCGGCGATCCCACCCCGTTCGGCACCTCCGGGGCTCTCCTGATGGGCGATCTGCTCCTGGCCTGGAGCGACGAGCTCATGTCCGAGGCGTTCGACGGGCTCGCCTCCCGCGACGCCGCTCGGGCGGCCAGGGCCGAGTTCAACCGCATGCGCACCGAGGTCACGGTCGGGCAGTACCTCGACATCCTCGAGGAGAACGCCTGGCGCACGGTCGACGACATCGACCTCCTCCCCCGGGCGCAGCGGGTGATCGTCTACAAATCGGCCAAGTACAGCGTCGAGGCGCCGCTCACCATCGGCGCGGCGATGGCCGGAGGCTCCCCCGAGGCCCTCGAGTCGCTCCGTCACTTCGGCCTGCCGCTCGGAATCGCCTACCAGCTGAGAGACGACCTCCTCGGCGTCTTCGGCGACCCCGAGGTCACGGGCAAGCCCGCCGGCGACGACCTCAGAGAGGGCAAGCGCACCGTGCTGGTGGCCATGGCCCGGCGCTCCCTGCCCGCCGGCGCCGTCCGTCTGCTCGACGAGCTCCTCGGCGACCCCGAACTCGACGACGACCAGATCTCGATGCTGCAGGCGACCCTGCGCGACTCCGGCGCGGTCGACGCCGTCGAGCAGTCGATCAGCGACCAGGTCGAGCGAGCCACGCACGCCCTCGACCGCTCGAGGCTCGCGCCGTCGGCGCGCGCTCAGCTCACGCGCCTCGCCGACACGGTCACACGCCGGACGTCGTAGCGCACCGCGGGGGCGGCGACTCCGCAGTCGGCATCGTCGGCGGAGCGACCAGCGGCTGCGTCAGAGGAGACCCTGTGCGACGCGTCGGACCTCGGCCTTGCGACCGGCCCGGAGGGCCTCGATGGGACTGGTGGCAAGCGACTCCTCCGTCGACATCAACCAGTCGAGGGTCTCCTCATCGCTGAACCCGTTGTCGTGCAGCACGGTGATCGTGCCCCGGAGATCGCTTCGCGGCTGACCGTCCACATCGAGGAAGACCGACGGGGTCCGCAGCGCGCCAGCCACCTTGGCACCCACGAGGGCGTGGTCGTCGAAGAGGCGACGGACCCGACTGACGCTCATGCCCGTCTTCTCGACGAGGTCGGGCACCGCCAACCACTCGGTGTCGGAGAACCAGGACTGCGCAGAGAGATCGATCACCGGTCAACCTTGCCATGCCCGGCGGCGACGTGCCTCCTCGCCAATGACACCGACCTCAACAGTCACTGCAGCCACAGCAGTCACACCAGTCAACGGAGTCACAGCAGTCACGGTGATTGACTTGACACACCACCTGTGTCAACTTGATATCTTCGAGACACGCCGTCCGAATCAGGCCGACGGCGCGCTCGCCCCCCGAGACTCGAGGATCACCGCATGAACGACAGCCCGACGACGAGCGCCTTCGGCCGCATCGACACAGCCGGTGACGACCAGCGTGCGACCGGCAAGATCGCTCGCTCCATGCTCAACACCGTGCCGATCATGCTGGTCGGCTCCATGGCACTGGGCCTCGGTCTCACAGGACCGATCTCGTCGCTCGACGACTCGGGCGACAAGGTGAAGAAGCCCCAGGCCGCTCCCAAGCCGGTGCTCCCCGCCATCGAGACGGCCGGGGCGACCGTCGTGGAGGAGGCCGTGGTCGAGCTCGCGTCGACCCGCGCCTCGGTCATCGCCCCCTCCTCGTACACGGTGAAGAAGGGCGACACGGTCGCGACGATCGCCGGGTCGTTCGGACTCAGCACCGCTTCCGTCCTGGCCCTCAACGGCCTCAGCTGGAAGTCGACGATCTTCCCCGGGCAGAAGCTGAGCCTGACGACCGCGGGGTCCGGTGCTCAGCCGACCCGCGCCTCCTCGGGAGCCGCCCGCAGCTACACGATCAAGCGGGGCGACACGCTCAGCTCGATCGCCGGGGCACACGGCGTCGGCACCTCGGCTCTCCTCGCGGCCAACGGCCTCGGCTGGTCGAGCATCATCTACCCCGGTCAGAAGCTCACCGTCCCGGGCGGCTCGACGCCGAGCACCGCCGCACCGCAGAAGACCGCGACACCTGCGCCGTCCACGTCGTCGGCGACCGGGTCGAAGTACACGATCAAGTCGGGCGACACGATCGGTCGCATCGCGTCGGCGACGGGCACGAGCGTCTCGGCGCTGCTGTCGGCGAACGGCCTGCGCATCACCAGCACCATCTACGCGGGCAAGACCCTCACGATCCCCGGTCGCGGCGCGACCTCGGCCCCCACCACCACGCCCGCCGCCACATCCGCCACTCCGAGGCCCGCCGGCACGTCCCTGAGCGCCGAGCAGGAGCGCAACGCCCGGGCGATCATCTCCGTCGGTCGTCAGATCGGCGCGAACGACCGCGCCATCGTGATCGCCCTCGCCGCCGCCGCACAGGAGTCGAGCCTCCGCAACATCGACCACGGCGACCGCGACTCGGTCGGGCTCTTCCAGCAGCGTCCGAGCACCGGGTGGGGCACCCGGGCGCAGCTGCTCGACCCGACGCACGCCACGAAGCTGTTCTTCGGCGGCGCGACCAACCCCAACAAGGGCTTCACCCGGGGCCTGCTCGACATCAAGGGATGGTCGTCCATGTCGCTGACGAGCGCGGCGCAGGCCGTCCAGATCTCGGGTCACCCGACCGCGTACGCCAAGTGGGAGTCGTCGGCCGCCTCCTGGCTGGCCGCTCTGGGCTAGGCCGCACGATCTCCCCGCCGGGCGACTTCGGCTCCGGCCGGTGATTCGGAGCGACCGGCGGCCCGTAGCACCGTAAAATCGGCGCCGTGAGCGTGAACCAGACTGACCCGATGATCGGCCGGCTCATCGACGATCGGTACCAGGTCCGTTCACGGATCGCGCGTGGCGGGATGGCCACCGTCTACCTCGCGACCGACCTCCGACTCGAGCGCCGCGTCGCGATCAAGATCATGCACGGCCACCTCGCCGACGACGCCTCGTTCAAGGAGCGCTTCATCCAGGAGGCGCGCTCGGCGGCACGCCTGGCGCACCCGAACGTCGTCAACGTCTTCGACCAGGGCCAGGACGACGACTCCGCCTACCTGGTGATGGAGTACCTGCCGGGCATCACCCTCCGGGAGCTGCTGCAGGACCACAAGGTCCTCACCCCCGAGCAGGCGATGGACATCATGGAAGCCGTGCTGGCAGGTCTCGCGGCCGCGCACCGCGCGGGCATCGTGCACCGCGACCTCAAGCCCGAGAACGTCCTGCTCGCCGACGACGGCCGCATCAAGATCGGCGACTTCGGGCTGGCCCGGGCGGCGACGGCCAACACGGCGACCGGGGCCGCCCTGCTCGGCACCATCGCCTATCTCTCGCCCGAACTCGTGACCCGGGGCATCGCCGACACGCGCAGCGACATCTACGCCCTCGGCATCATGCTCTACGAGATGCTGACGGGCGAGCAGCCGTACAAGGGCGACCAGCCCATGCAGATCGCCTACCAGCACGCCAACGACACCGTTCCGGCTCCCGGCATCGTGAACCCGTCGGTGCCCGTCGAACTGGACGAGCTCGTGCTCTGGGCCACGGCTCGCGACCCCGAGCACCGTCCCCGCGACGCGCGGGCGCTGCTCGACCAGCTGCTCGACGTCCAGCGCGCGCTGGCCGACCCCTCCGGTCCCCCGCCGAACCGCACGATGGTCCTCCCCTCCGCCGCGGCGACGGCGGTGCTGCCGGGCTTCTCGGCGGCGGGCGCGACGGGCGACACGGAGGTCGTGCCCAGAGCCCGCCACCGGACCGGACCGGTCGGCCCCGCCACCGAAGACGGCAACGCCGACCGCCTGCAGGCTCTCGCCGCCCGTCGACACCGGCGCGGGGCGATCTGGCTCGTCGTAGTGGTGGTGCTCGCGCTGCTCGCCGGCGGCGCGGGTTGGTACTTCGGCTCCGGCCCCGGCGCTCAGGCCCAGGTTCCCGATGTCTCGGGGCAGGACCCGGCGGCCGCCGCCGCGCAGCTCATCGACGAGGGCTTCACGGTGGCCCCCGACAACCGCAGCGACTTCTCCCCCGTGGTGCCGGCCGGCCAGGTCACCGCCACGGACCCGCAGGCGAGCACCGCCCTGCAGAAGGGGTCGACGGTGACCCTCGTGGTGTCGCAGGGCCCCCGGCAGATCGCGATCCCGGAGGTGCTCGGCGCCACCCTCGACGCGGCCCGGGCGGCTCTGTCCGACTTCTCCGTCGAGGAGCCCGTCCGCCAGTTCGACGCCAAAGACGAGGGGACAGTGATCGGCATAGCCGGCGTCGGCGGGGACGGGAACGCGGTCGGCCTGTCGGCTGGAGCCGAGTACGGCGAACAGCAGCCGATCACGCTGACCGTGTCGCTCGGCCCCGTGCCCGACGTCGTCGGCCAGACCCTGGAAGACGCCCAGTCCGAGCTGACCGGGGCCGGTCTCGTCGGCACGCAGTCGGGCAGCGAGTACAGCGGCGAGATGGAGGCCGGGTCGGTCATCCGCGCTCAGCCGACGGAGCAGGGTCCGGTCACACCCGGTGACACCATCGACCTGATCGTCTCGGACGGCCCGGCTCCGGTCACCGTCCCCGACGTCACCGGTCAGACCATCGACGACGCCACCGCGCAGCTCGAGGCCCTCGGCCTCTTCGCCGACTTCGACGACTGCCTCAACTTCACCTGCGCCTTCTACGACTGGAAGGCCTCGCTGCCCGTCACCGCCACCGACCCGGCACCCGGGAGCGTCGTGGCCGCAGGGTCGACGATCAGGCTCAGCTACCGGGTCGAGTGAGACTCCTCGGCGGCGCGACCCGCGCCTCCTGAACCGACGACGGGCCCCTGCCGGGAATCGACAGGGGCCCGAGGCGACGAGGAGGTGCGGGTCAGTTCGCCGCGAGCTCCTCCGCCACGAGGAACGCCAGCTCGAGCGACTGCATGTGGTTGAGGCGCGGGTCGCAGAGCGACTCGTACCGCGTCGCCAAGGTGGCCTCGTCGATGTGCTCGGAGCCGCCGAGGCACTCCGTCACGTCGTCGCCGGTCAGCTCGATGTGGATGCCGCCCGGGTGCGTGCCCGCGGCGCGGTGCGCCTCGAAGAAGCCCTTGACCTCGTCCATGATCTCGTCGAAGCGACGGGTCTTGTAGCCCGTCGGCGTGGTCAGACCGTTGCCGTGCATCGGGTCGCTGACCCAGAGCGGAGTCGCATCGGCCCGCGTGATCGCCTCGAGCAGCGGCGGCAGGGCGTCGCGGATCTTCTTCGCCCCCATGCGGGTGATGAAGGTCAGACGACCGGGCTCGCGCTCGGGATCGAGCTTGTCGATCAGGCGCATCATGTCGTCGGGGGTCGTGCTCGGCCCGAGCTTGACCCCGATCGGGTTGCGGACGCGCGACAGGAAGTCGACGTGGGCGCCGTCGAGGTCGCGGGTGCGCTCGCCGATCCAGACGAAGTGCGACGACAGGAGGTACGGGTCGCCCGTGCGGGAGTCGATCCGTGTCATGGGGCGCTCGTAGTCCATCAGCAGCCCCTCGTGGCTGGTGTAGAACTCGACGCGCTTGAGCTCGTCGAAGTCGGCCCCGGCGGCCTCCATGAACCGGATGGCCTTGTCGATCTCCTTCGCCAGGTGCTCGTACGCGGCGTTCGCGGGATTGGCCGCGAAGCCCCGGTTCCAGCTGTGGACCTGACGGAGATCGGCGAAGCCGCCCTGGGTGAAGGCTCGGATGAGGTTTATCGTCGATGCCGAGGTGTGGTACCCCTTGACCAGTCGAGCCGGATCGGCCCGACGCGACTCGGGGGTGAAGTCGTAGCCGTTGACGATGTCGCCGCGGTAGGCCGGGAGGGTCACGCCGTCGCGCGTCTCGTCGTCGCTGGAGCGGGGCTTCGCGAACTGACCGGCCATCCGGCCCATCTTGATGACAGGCATCGAGGCGCCGTAGGTGAGGACGACCGCCATCTGGAGGATGGTCTTCACCCGGTCGCGGATCTGGTCGGCGGTGGCCCCGGCGAACGTCTCGGCGCAGTCGCCCCCCTGGAGGAGGAACGCCTCGCCGCGGGCCGCCGAAGCGAGCCTGGACCGGAGGGTGTCGACCTCGCCCGCGAAGACGAGCGGCGGCAGGGTGGCGATCTCGGCGGAGGCCGCCTCGACCGCCGCGGCGTCGGGCCACGACGGCTGCTGCTTGATGGGAAGGGTGCGCCAATAGTCGAGACCCTCGACGACGTCGGTGTCGGACGTGGCGAACGGTTCTCTGGGCTGGGTCACGGTCTTCCTTGCGAGCGTAAGCGGGCTCGGGGTCGAACGACCCCGACGAGCGAGCCTACCGCGAAGACCCCGAGCGCTTCTCTTTGACGCTGGAGGCGTACACGTCGGCGTACTCCTGACCGCTCAGGGCGTTGAGCTCGTACATGATCTCGTCGGTGATGGAGCGGAGGATGAACCGGTCGCCCTCCATGCCCTCGAAGCGGCTGAAGTCCAGGGGCTCGCCGAATACCACGCCGACCCGACGGATCTTGGGGATCTTCGTACCCGTCTTCATGACCTTCTCGGTGTCGATCATCGCCACGGGGATGACGGGCACGTGGCCCTCGAGGATCATCCGGGCCACACCGGTGCGACCGCGGTAGAGGCGACCGTCGGGGCTGCGCGTGCCCTCGGGGTAGATGCCGAGCTGCTCGCCGCGGCTCAGCACCGAGAGACCGGTGGCCAACGACGCCTCCGACGCCTTGCCGCCCGAACGGTCGATGGACAGCTGACCCGTCGCCGTGAAGAACAGCCGCATGGCCCAGCCCTTGACGCCCTTGCCGGTGAAGTAGTCGCTCTTGGCGAGGAACGAGATGCGTCGGTCGAGGGCGATGGGCAGGAAGATCGAGTCGACGAACGAGAGGTGGTTGCTGGCGAAGATCACCGCGCCCGTCTCGGGCACGTGCTCGGCACCCCGGACCCAGGGCCGGAACACCGAGAGCACCAGGGGTGTCGCGATGAGTGTCTTCAGGAACCAGTAGAGCATCGATGCATCTCTCGTCGGACGATGGTGCGGTGGGCGGTTCCGATCGCGGAGCGACCGGTTCGGATCAGAGCCCGGTGGCGTGCAGCCGGGCGAGGTCGGCGGCGCCGACGACGCCGGCGTCGTTGACGAGCTCGGCGATGACGAAGTCGGGCTCGGGGTGATAGCCCCGCGCCGGGAGGTGCGCGAGGTACGCCTCGCGGACGGGAGCGAGCAGCAGCTCCCCCGACTGGGCGACGCCGCCGCCGAAGACGAAGACCTGGGGATCGAGGACGACGGACAGGGAGGCGGCGGCCTGACCCAGCCAGCCGCCCAGCTCGCGGAGCGCCTCGACCGCCCCCCGATCGCCCTCCTTGAGGAGCTCGCCGACGTCGTGACCGGTCAGCTCGCCCCGGGACTCGCGGACCGCTGCCAGAGCGGCGCCGGCACCGGGGCGGTCGGCGACCTCGCCGGCCATGCGGAGGAGCGCCCGGCCCGAGCCGTACTGCTCGATGCACCCGCGGGCACCGCAGCCGCACGGGAGACCGTCGGGGACCACGCGCAGGTGACCGAGCTCGCCGCCCGTGCCGAAGCCACCGCGCAGGAGGCGGTCTTGAGCGACGATCGCCCCGCCGACGCCCGTGCCGATGGTGAGCATGGTCATGTCGCTCGCGAGTCGCCCTGCGCCGAATCGGAACTCGGCCCAGCCTGCGGCGTTCGCGTCGTTGTCGATCGTGATGTGCAGGTCGAGGCGCTCGGACAGCAGCGCCCGGAGGGGCTCGTTCCGCCACGCGATGTTCGGCGTGTAGTAGACGGTCGACTGGGCCGCGTCGATGAATCCGGGGGCGGCCACGCCCGCGGCGACGACGTCGCCGTGCTCGGACTGCAGCGACGTGATCATCTCGACGACGGCGTCGACGATGGCCTTCGAGTCGCCCGCCGGCGTCGGCACCCGCCTCTCGGCGACGATCTCGCCCAGCTCGGTGACGACGCCACCCGCGATCTTCGTTCCACCGATGTCGATTCCGATTGCCTGCACGAGGATCGAGTCTATCCCCGGCCCCCGCTCGGCCAGGCATCCCGCTCCGACGGGCTCCCCGCTAGGGTGTGGGGACCATCGTTCGGTACCGAAGGAGCTGCCGTGAACGAACACACCGTCCCCCTCGCCCTGGAGCCCGACGTGAACGCCAACGCGACCGACCTCTTGATCGATCGCGCCGAGGCCACGCCCGACGCAGCACTGTTCGCCGTCCCCGACGGCGTCGGAGGCTGGTCGGACGTCACGGCCGCGGAGTTCCTCGCCCAGGTCCGCGCCCTCGCCAAGGGTCTGATCGCCTCGGGCATCCGCCCCGGCGACGCCGTCGGGCTCATGTGCCGGACCCGCTACGAGTGGACTCTCGTCGACTTCGCCACCTGGTTCGCCGGAGCCCTGCTCGTACCGGTGTACGAGACCTCGTCGCCTGCCCAGGTGCATTGGAACCTCAGCGACTCGGGGGCCGTCGCGCTCATCCTCGAGACGGCCGACCACTTCGCCCGTTTCGACGAGGTCCACCCCGAGCTGCCCGAGGTCGCCCACGTCTGGCAGATCGATCTCGGAGATCTCGACAAGCTCGCGGCCGCAGGAGTCGACGTCGCCGACGACGAGCTCGAGCGCCGCCGGTCCGCCGCCGGGCCGAGCGATCTCGCGACCATCATCTACACCTCCGGCACCACCGGGCGGCCGCGGGGCTGCATGCTCACCCACGCGAACTTCGTCGAGACGAGCCGCAACGCCGCGCACGCCATGTCCGACGTCGTCGCACCGGGGTCGTCGACGCTCCTCTTCATCACCACCGCGCACGTCTTCGCGCGCTTCATCGCCGTGATGTCCGTCCATGCGGGCGTCCGGGTCGGTCACCAGGCCGACACGAAGCAGCTGCTGCCGTCTCTCGCGTCGTTCAAGCCGTCGTTCCTGCTGGCGGTCCCCCGCGTGTTCGAGAAGGTCTACAACTCCGCCGAGCAGAAGGCCGAGGCCGGCGGCAAGGGCGCCATCTTCCGTCGTGCCGTCGCGGTCGCCATCGCCCACAGCAAGGCGCTCGACGAGGGCGCCGTGCCCCTGGGGCTGAAGCTGCGCTTCGCCCTGTTCGACCGACTCGTCTACAGCAAGCTGAAGAAGGCCATGGGCGGGAACATCAGGTACGCCGTGTCGGGCTCCGCGCCGCTCGGCACGAGGCTCGGACACTTCTTCCGCAGTCTCGACATCCGGATCCTCGAGGGGTACGGACTCACCGAGACCACCGCGCCGGCATCGGTCAATCTCGTCTCGAAGTTCAAGATCGGCACGGTCGGCCCCGCGCTGCCCGGCGTCTCGATCCGCACGGACGACGACGGTGAGATCTCCGTGAAGGGCGAGAACGTCTTCGCCGGCTACTGGAACGACCCCGAAGGCACTGCCGAGGTCCTGTCGGACGGCTGGTTCCGCACCGGGGACCTCGGCTCCCTCGACGCCGACGGCTATCTCACGATCACCGGCCGCAAGAAGGAGATCATCGTGACGGCGGGCGGCAAGAACGTCGCACCGGCCGTGCTCGAGGACCCTATTCGCGCCAACCCCCTCGTCGCTCAGGTCGTCGTGGTCGGAGATCAGAAGCCGTTCATCTCGGCGCTGGTGACGCTCGACACCGAGATGCTGCCCGTGTGGTTGAACAACGCCGGTGAGGCCGCCGACATGCCGCTCGCGGAGGCGGCGGAGCATCCCGCCGTGATCGCGGAGATCCAACGGGCCGTCGACGAGGCGAACACCGCGGTCTCCCGCGCCGAATCGATCCGCAAGTTCATCGTGCTCCCCACCGAGTTCACGGAGCAGAGCGGCCACCTGACGCCCAAGATGAGCATCAAACGCGCCGTCATCGTCAAGGACTTCGCGCCGCAGATCGCGGACCTCTACACGGTGTACCCCAGCACCGACTCGGTGCGGACGGTCACCGAGCCGAAGCGCTGAGTCGTGCGCCCGGCCGGCCCATCGGTCGGCCGGGCTCCTGATCGTCGGTCAGGCTCGCCACCAGTCGCTCATGCGGATCTCCCGCAGGGCCTCGCGTCGCGTGGCAGGCTCGAGCGTCATGACGTAGAGCGTGCCGTCGAGGTGATCCGTCTCGTGCTGCAGGGCCTGGGCCATCAAACCGGTGCCCTCGAGCACGACCGGCTCGCCGTCGAGGTCCACGCCCTCGACCCGGGCGTACGACCAGCGCGGAGTCGGGAACCAGAACCCGGGCACCGAGAGGCACCCCTCGTCGACGAGCTCGCGCTCACCCGACGTCTCGACCAGCACGGGGTTCAGCACGTAGCCGACGTCGCCGTCGACGTTGTAGCTGAACGCCCGAAGATTGACACCGATCTGCGCCGCCGCCACACCGGCACGGCCCGGCTCGCGGACGGTGTCGAGCAGGTCGGCGACGAGCGACGCGAGCCGCGGGTCGCCGATCGTCACGGGATCGGAGGGCGACCGGAGGACCGGGTCGCCGAACAGGCGGATGGATCTCACGCTCACGGCGTGCACCTCCAAGGTGGGAGTGGCAGGGGAATCGAGGTCGCCGACGTGGCTTTTAGGTGCTTCAACAGTAGTGAAGGTATCGTGTGGCTCGTGCATGTACTCAGCGTCAGCTCTCTCAAGGGGGGCGTCGGCAAGACGACGGTGACGCTCGGACTCACGTCGGCCGCCTTCGCCAAAGGCCTCAGAACCCTCGTCGTCGACCTCGATCCGCAGTCGGACGTCTCGACCGGTCTCGACATCACCGTGGCCGGCCACCTCAACGTGGCCGACGTCCTGGCCTCGCCGAAGGAGAAGACCGTCCGAGCGGCCATCGCGCCGAGCGGTTGGACGAAGGGCAGCCAGGGCAAGGTCGACGTCATGATCGGCAGCCCGTCCGCCATCAACTTCGACGGCCCGCACCCGTCGATCCGCGACATCTGGAAGCTCGAGGAGGCGCTGGCCAACGTCGAGGCCGATTACGACCTCGTCCTGATCGACTGCGCACCCTCGCTCAACGCGCTCACCCGCACGGCATGGGCGGCCTCCGACCGCGTCACGGTCGTGACCGAGCCCGGCCTCTTCAGCGTCGCCGCGGCCGACCGCGCGCTCCGTGCCATCGAGGAGATCCGTCGAGGTCTCTCGCCGCGCCTCCAGCCCCTCGGGATCATCGTGAACCGCGCCCGGGTGCAGTCGATCGAGCACCAGTTCCGCATCAAGGAGCTCCGCGACATGTTCGGCCCGCTCGTCCTCAGCCCGCAGCTGCCCGAGCGCACGTCATTGCAGCAGGCGCAGGGTGCGGCCAAGCCGCTGCACGTCTGGCCCGGCGAGAGCGCCCAGGAGATGGCGCGGAACTTCGATCAGCTGCTCGAGCGCATCATGCGGACGGCCAAGATCGGCGACTACGCCGAGCCCGCGACCCGCTGATCGTCGCAGCCGGCGGCGCCCACCGCTGACACGAGAAGAGCCCCCACCGGCCGGTGGGGGCTCTTCTCGTCATCTGTCCGGGTCCGTCGGTCTCGGACGACGCACGGGCGCCGGGTGGGTCAGCTGGCGCGGGAGTCGCGACGGGCCGCGAGCTCGTCGGACGGGTCGGCGGCCGGCGTGCTGTCGAGCTCGACCAGGCTGGTCTCGACCTCGCGCAGCACCTTGCCGACGGCGATGCCGAAGACGCCCTGGCCGCGGCTCACGAGGTCGATGACCTCGTCGTCGGAGGTGCACAGGTAGACGCTCGCACCGTCGGACATCAGCGTCGTCTGGGCCAGGTCGCTGACACCGGACTCACGGAGCTGGTTGACCGCGGTGCGGATCTGCTGGAGGGAGATGCCGGTGTCGAGCAGTCGCTTGACGAGCTTGAGGACGAGGATGTCGCGGAAGCCGTAGAGCCGCTGGGAGCCGGACCCCGCCGCGCTGCGGATGGTCGGCTCGACCAGCCCCGTACGGGCCCAGTAGTCGAGCTGGCGATAGCTGATGCCGGCGGCTCGGGCGGCGACGGTGCCCCGGTAGCCGCTGTCGGCGTCGAGGTCGGGCATCCCGTCGGTGAACAGCAGCCCCAGCTCGTAGCGGGACCCCTCGGGGGAACCTGACTCACTCATGCCGTTGCCTTCCGCTGCGTTCTGCCCAGACCCGGAACGTTCAACGTCGGGTTGATGGTTTGACCTGGACCCACGGTACCCACATGGGAACCTCGACCAGGCGACATTCGCGTGGAGACCTCGGCGTGTCGAGGATATTCGCCGCGCGGCCGCGCGTCTACGTGTCGAGACGGTCGAGGGCCGACCGGACGAGGGAGCGGCGGACGACGTCCAGCTGCTCGGCGAGCTCGCGCGACAGCTCGGCCACGCGGGCTCGACCCGCGGCGTCGCGACGCCGGGCCACCGAGGCGACGGCCGACTCGATCAGATCGAGCTCGCGTTCTGCGGCGACCCGGACGGTGCGGAGGTGCCGGGGCTCGATACCGGTCTTCCGCAGCTCGACGAGGGCGGCGAGGACGGTCACGGACTCGTCGCCGTGGTGCTCGACGGCAGGGATCAGCGACGCGGCGACCGCGTCGTCGAGGAGCGCAGGGGTCGCCCCGGTGCGGGCGATGAGCTCGTCTCGCGAGAGTCGCCGAGGGGACGTGACCAGCGACACGCCGCCGGCCCCCGGGGGCAGTGCGGTAGGACGACCGGCGTCGAGGTCGGCCAGGTGCTGCCGGATGACTTTGAGCGGGAGGTAGTGGTCGCGCTGGAGGCCGAGGATGAAGCGGAGACGCTCGACATCGGCGGGTGAGAACTTGCGGTAGCCGGATGGGGTCCGCACCGGGGTGACGAGCTCTCGCTCTTCGAGGAATCGCAGCTTGCTGTTGCTGAGATCGGGGAACTCCGGCTTGAGTCGCGACAGCACCTGCCCGATGGTGAGGAGATCCGTCTGCCCGGTCTGCGGCGACCGAGCGGCGGCGGGTCGGGGCACTACTGGATCGCCAGGTGCGCCAGGTCGACGCGCGATGCGTAGAACGTCAGACGGAACTTGCCGACCTGCACCTCGGCACCGTCGCTCAGCAGGGCCTCGTCGATGCGGACGCCGTCGAAGTAGGTGCCGTTCAGCGAACCGAGGTCCACGACGCTGAAGGAGGTGCCCTGGCGACGGAACTCGGCGTGCTTCCGACTGACCGTGACGTCGTCGAGGAAGATGCCGGCATCGGGGTGGCGACCGGCCACGGTGACATCCGAGTCGAGGAGGAAGCGCGCGCCGATGTTCGGGCCGCGACGGACGACCAGCAGCGCCGAGCCGGACGGGAGCGCCGCGACGGCATCGCGCTCGTCGGTCGAGACGCCACCCTCGAGGGCCGCCAGCTGCGCCTGGAACTCCTCGTTGAAACTCAGGGTGGTGTCGACCTCGCGATGGGCGCCCTGAGCACCGGGGTGCTCGCCGGGTACCTGATTGGCGTGCTCTGCCATCGTGGACCTCCTTCGGCCTCCCAGCGTATCGGAAGTCGGGACCTCGTCCGCAACGTCGGAGGCGGAACGGCTCTCGCGGAGGACGGCGTCATCCCGGAGACGGACCGGCCCGCGCCTCCTGGGCTGGTCCTCACGGAACTCCCCACGGCCTCCGAGGTGGGTCATAGGGATTCCATGGGAACGGGAGCTTCTCTTGTCTCACCGCACCACCACCGCACCTGGAGGCACCCCATGAACGACCAAGCGAGCGACACGACCGACGGAACCGACGGCGCACCCGGACGCCCCACCGACGACGCGACGACGACGCCGACGCCGACAGCCCCGGCGGACGCCCGCCCGCTGCCCCACGTCACCGGCTCGTCGGACGCACGCTACGTGAACGCGCCGTCGTCGACGGGCGCGCACGACACGGCCCACCAGTCGTACGACGCGAGCTCGGCCGCGGGCCCGACCACCGCCTCCGGCACGGAGTCGGTCCCCGTCGCGTTCGCACGCCCTCGGGAGACCCGCCGCCCGAAGCGCTGGATGCTGCTGACCGGCGCGGCCGCGGCCCTCGTGCTCGGCGCCGGCGGGGCGGGAGGCGCGGCCTACGCCATCGGGCACACCGCCGGCATCGCGGCGGCCCAGGCGGCGTCGCAGCAGCAGTCGATCGAGCTCGCCCCGCAGTACACGTCGCCCGAGGGCGGGACGGGCACGTCCCCGTTCGGAGACGGCCGGGGCAGCGGCGGGACGCAGGGCGGCACCGGCGACGGAGCGCAGGGCGGCACGCAGGGCTCCTCGGGCGGCGCCGAGTCGAGCGCCACCGCAGCCACGTCGGACGAGACGGCCGGCGTGGTGACGATCGTCTCCACCCTGAACTACGACGACTCGTACAAGTCGGCGGGCACCGGCATGATCCTCGACGCCGACGGGCTCATCCTGACGAACAACCACGTCGTGCAGGGCGCCACGAGCATCGAGGTGACCGACGAGACGACCGGGCGCTCGTACACCGCCGACGTCGTGGGGACCGACGCCACGAACGACGTCGCCGTGTTGCAGCTGCAGGACGCCTCGGGGCTCACCCCCGTGTCGTTCGGCGACTCCGACTCCGTGTCGGTCGACGACGCCGTGCACTCCACGGGCAACGCCGAGGGCACGGGCGACCTCGTGACCGCGGAGGGCAGCGTGCTCGCCACCGACCAGTCGATCCAGGTGCAGAGCGAGACGGGCACCGGTGGCGAGTCGCTCTCGGGCCTGATCGAGATCCAGTCCGACGTCGTGTCCGGCGACTCCGGCGGGCCGCTGCGCGATGCTGACGGCGACGTCGTCGGGATCGTGACGGCCGCCTCCTCGGGCACCACCCCGATCACGGGCTACGCCATCCCGATCGACGACGCGCTGAGCATCGCCAAGCAGATCGTCGCCGGGAACGGCAGCGACACGATCCGGATCGGGCTGCCGCCGTTCCTCGGAGCTCAGATCTCGCAGACCGCGACGGGTGCCGCCACGACCGGTGTGCCCATCGCCGGAACCGTCGCGGGCAGCGCCGCGGAGTCGGCGGGCCTCGTCGCCGGCGACACGATCACCGCGCTCGACGGCACCCCCGTCGCCGACGCGTCGGCTCTCACCGCGGCCGTGCAGGCCCACGAGTCGGGCGACAGCGTCTCGCTCGCCTGGACCGACGCCGCCGGCGCCTCGCACACCGCCACGGTCACCCTCGGCGACGGCCCCGCCGCCTGAGCCGCAGCACCATCGACGAGCCCGTCACCGCCCTCATGGCGGCGGCGGGCTCTCGGCGTCAGTCGCGGGCGAGAGCGTCGAGGAGGCGCCTCGGACCCACGACGCTCGCCCCGAGGCGCTCGACGCGACCGGCCAGCTCGCGGTCGGCCGTGACCACGACGACCCGCGCCTCCGGAGACCGCTGCGTCAGCTGCTCGACGTGGGCGACGATGGCCCCGTCGCCGTCGCCGGGGGCGCGCAGGACGTCGATCGCGGCGTCCGACGACTCGGCGGCCCGGGCCTCGCCCTCGAGCACCACGGTCGTCTCGGGCCACCACGAGGTCGGCGCACCGGGCCCCTGAGGCGACTCGTCGAGCACCAGCGACGCCGGCAGACCGACGGTCTGCGCCGCAGCCAGGCCGCCGAGGAGGCGCGTGGCCGCTCCCGCACGATCGCGCCACCACCCGTCGGGTCGCGAGCCGACGACGTTCGCCGCGTCGACGACCAGGCGCACGTCGAGATCGAGATAGCCCGCGAGCCCCGGCCAGGACGTCGCGAAGCCGGGGTGCAGCGGCAGGCCGTCGATCTCGGCGCGGGGCACCCACCGGAGCTCGAGGCTCTCGGCGTCGGCCACGACGGCGTCGAAGGGAGTCACCACGCGGGCGACGATGGTGGAGTACGACCAGAAGCCGAGATCGAGCGCCGAGGCGAAGAGCAGCCGCAGGGACTCCCCCGGGACGGCGGCCTCCTCGCCGCTCTCGCGGAGCGCGCCCTCGACCGCGGACTCGTCGAACTGGCGGGCGCCGCCGGGCAGGCCCCAGGTGCCGCCGCAGTGGCTCCACTCGGCACGATGCTGCAGCAGGACGCGGTCGTCGGCGTCGATGGCGAGCAGACCCGCAGCCCCCGCTCGGCCCCAGAATCGTCGGCCGTCAGGGCTCTCGACCCAGCCGTCGGCCGGTCCGTGGATGGTCACGGGTCGAGCTTGCCACATGCGCGCACGGCGTCAGACGAAACGGACGGTCTGCTGCAGACGATCACGGATCTCGAAGACGTCGGAGATCGTCGTGCGGTCGGACAGGTCGGGCCCGTGCCTCAGCACCTGCGGCAGCAGCGAGCGGCGGAGCACGAACGTGCCCCCGCGGCGACCCCGACCGGCTGGCTCGAGCGCGGCGGCGAAGTCGTCGTCGGGCACGACGATCAGCTGATGCGTGAACGAGACCCGGGTGTCGCGGCGCACGGCCCGAGCCTGACGCGTGAGGTCTCGGACGGGATGCTCGTGCTCGGGGATGCCCGCGCCGACCAGCTCGCCCTTCGTCAGCGAGACCTCGCTGCCCCAGTCGGACGACTGGATCGCGAACAGACCCGCGGGCCCGAGCACGATGTGGTCGAGCTTGCCCTCGGCGCCGGCGTCGACGTCGCTCCAGATCGTGAAGGCGATGCCGAGGTCGGTGACCGTGGCCACCGTGGCCTCTTCCGCCAGGGCGTCGGCGAGCACGTGCCGGATCTCAGGAGGCGCGGTGCGGACGAGTCGCTCGTCGTACGGATCGTCGAGGGGGACGCCCCGACCGACCCACTCGCGCATGAGGCCGAGATACCGCTCGCGGTTGGCGCCGCCCGGATGCCCGTGGACGCGAGCCCGGGGCTTCGAGTCGGTGCGCGCGGTCTCCCGCGACGGCGGCGCCCAGCCGGGGGCGGTGCCCGCCGTGCGGGCGGAGGAGGCCGACGGGGAGGACGACGGTCGCCGACGGTCGTAGGCGGCCCTGGCCTCGGGGGTGCCGATCTGCTCCCACGCGAGCTGGAGGGATCGGAAGGCCGAGGCGCTGCCGCCGAGGTCGGGGTGGGTCTCGCGGGCGAGACGCCGGTAGGCGCGACGCAGGTCGTCGTCGGAGGCGGCGGCCGGGACGCCGAGCACCTCGTACGGGGTCGAGGAGGCGGGGCTGGGCGTCACGACGACGAGGATACCGGGGGGCGGCTGAACGAGTCGATGCGGGTGGTCAGCGGGTCGCCGGACCCGTCGACCGGCCCCCGCGAGCGGCCCGAGCGGCACGCCACGCGCGCCACCGCAGGAGGAGACGGTGCGCGAGGCGACGCAGCGCGAGCGAGATGCGGTGCGCGAGCGGGAACTCGGTGCCGAGGATGGCGACGCCGACGAACACGATCAGCCAGCCCGGACCGGGCAGCGGCACGAGGACGAGACCGAGCACGACGACGAACAGCCCGACCAGGGCCACCCCGACCTTGTACAGCCAGCGGAGCCGGGGGAACGCATCGAGACGCGCCCGCTGCCGGCGGTAGGAGGCGCGGAACCGGCCGCCCCCGCCCGACGAGCCGGAGCCCGATCCGTCGGACCCCGAGGAGGTCGCGCGGACCATCGGCGTCGAGTGGCGCGGGTCGCCCGAGGCGTCGGAGATCATGTCGAGACCATACGGCGCGGCCCTGGCAGAGACCGCCGCGCCGACTGCCAAGCGGCTGAGTGGCGTGCCGTCGGGCGGTGGGAGGCGTAGTCAGGACGGATGCACGACATGCACCCCGCACGGACGGGGTGCGTCCCCGGGCACCGCGCGTCGTCGGAGGACGCCGCGTGGTGAGAAGGAGAGACCCATGAGAACGAGAACCATCGGAGACGTGACGGTCAGCGCCGTCGGACTGGGCGCCATGCCCCTGTCGATCGAAGGGCGCCCCGACGAGCGTCAGGCCGTGGCCACCATCCACGCCGCGCTCGAGCAGGGCATCACCCTGATCGACACCGCCGATGCGTACCACCAGGCGGGCGCGCACGAGGTCGGTCACAACGAGGAGCTGATCGCGCGGGCGCTGGCAGGGTTCCACGGCGACACGTCGGACGTGCTCGTCGCCACCAAGGGCGGTCACCTGCGACCGACGGAGGGCGCCTGGGCGCAGAACGGCGACCCGGCCTACCTGAAGGAGGCGGCCAAGGCCTCCGCGAAACGCCTCGGTGTGGACGCCATCGGGCTGTATCAGTTCCACCGCCCCGACCCGGCCGTCCCGTACGCGGATTCGATCGGCGCGCTCGCCGAGCTGCTGGACGAGGGCGTCATCCGGATGGCGGGCATCTCGAACGCCACGGTCGAGCAGATCCGCGAGGCGAACACGGTGCTCGACAACCGCCTCGTCTCGGTGCAGAACCAGTACTCGCCGGCCTTCCGGTCGAGCGAGGTCGAGCTGGCCCTCTGCGACGAGCTCGGCATCGCGTTCCTGCCCTGGAGCCCGCTCGGCGGCATCACCGACGCCGCGGAGCTCGGCGCGAAGCACTCCGTCTTCGCCGAGATCGCCAACGCGCGCCGCGTGACCCCGCAGGTGCTGACGCTCGCCTGGGAGCTGGCGAAGTCGGAGCTCGTCATCCCCATCCCCGGCGCGCGCCGACCGCAGACGATCATGAACTCCGCGACGGCCCCGACGATCAAGCTGTCCGCCGACGAGATCCAGCGTCTCGACGCGGCCTGATGCCCCGGAGACCGGCGCCGGCATCCCGCCGGCGCCGGTCTCGACGCACCGCGGACACGACGACCGCCACGAAACGACCAGACCAGAACCGACCCGACCCGACCCGAGGAGCACCATGACCGAGTCCCACTTCGACCGCCCGTACGACATCATCGCCGAGGTGCCGTCGTTCGACCTCACGAGCACCGACGTCCACGACGGCGGTGAGCTCGGCCGGGCCCAGGTCAGCGGCCTCATGGGCCCCGGGGGCGACGACGCCAGCCCGCAGCTGAGCTGGAGCGGCGCCCCCGAGGGCACGAAGAGCTACGCCGTGACGGTCTACGACCCCTACGCCCCGACCGGATCGGGTTTCTGGCACTGGGCCGTCGCGGACCTCCCCGTGGGCACCACCTCGCTCCCCTCGGGCGCGGGCGACGACGAGGGGTCCGGTCTGCCCGACGGTGCCATCCAGCTGAGGAACGACGCCGGCATGGCCCGCTTCGTCGGCGCCGCGCCGCCCGCCGGGCACGGACCGCACACCTACTTCGTGGCGGTGCACGCCCTCGACGTCGAGACGTTGGGGATCGACGGCTCGGCCAGCCCCGCCTACCTGGGCTTCAACCTGCACTTCCACACCCTGGGGCGGGCCGTCATCAGCGCGACGTTCGAGGTTCCGGCCGGGTCGTGAACTCGAGACCCGAGTCGACCAGGGCGAAGTAGCCCTCGGGCGTCCGGTGCCAGAGGGCCCGGAGCGCCAGAGGGCCGCCGGTCATCCGGTCGAGGAGACCCAGCGCCCAGGTCTCGACGCCGAGCCGGTCGGTGATGTCGTCGTCCGGCGTCTGCCAGACCAGCACCACTTGGCGGGCCCGGACGCGGAGCCCCTGGTGCCGCAGCATGTCGACGAACTGGTCGAGTTCGGCCGCCCGCGGCAGGCGCGGGGCGTTGTGCAGGCGACCGGCCGGCGAGAGCTGTTCGCCGGCCTCGCCGAGGAACACGACGTGCACGACCTCGCGGTCGCAGGCCTCGGCGCAGAGCTCGGCGGCGTACGCGTCGGCCGTGTCGGGATCGGCGTCGGGGGCGAGGGCGGGTAGCCGCAGGTACTCGGGGTCGGGGTCGAGGGGGATCTCGGGGCCGCGGACTCGCACCTCTCAGCCCGCCAGGACGAGTCGTGACACGTCGGTCGGAGTCCGCCGCATCGGTGGATGGATCGTCAGGCCGCCGGGATCGACGCAGGAGAGGATCGCCTGGGCCCAGCGCTGGTCGTCGAACGAGGCCGAGAGAGACTCGTCGTCGTTCTGCCAGACCAGCAGGACCGAGGCGGCCTCGACCCACCCGGCGACCTCGACGATGCGTGTGGCGTAGAGCTCCGCCTCGCCGCGGGTCGGCACGGCCGGGCATCCGCTGACGGCGATCGGCGGCGCGAGAGGGACGCCGTCGTCGTCGAGGTACATCCAGAGGATCGCGCGCATGTCGCACGGCTCGAGGCAGAAGTCGTCGACGAAGTCGGCCAGCTCTTCGTCGGTGGGCAGAGGGGCGAGGGTGGGTGGATACGTCTCGAGAGCTGTCATGGGAACGAGGATGCCCAGCACGGAGACCGCGTCGAGGCGGGCGACGGGGCGGTTGTGGAGAGGGTCGACGTCGACCGGATGGGGAGGGGAGGACACGGGCCGGGCTGTGGAGGACGCGGGAGGACGGCATGACCGGACCCGCGCCTCCTCGGCTCGGTACTCTCTCGGGGTGGACGTGGTCAGGGAGTTCCTCGCCGGTGTCGGACTGCTCGGGCGCGGCCTGCGACTCTGGGGCACGTCGCCGCGCCTGATGCTGCTCGGCGCCGTCCCGGCGCTCGTCGTCGGCGCCGTGTTCGTCGCGCTCGTCGTCGTCGTGGGGTTCGCCGCCGACGACATCGCCGTGACCGTGACCCCGTTCGCGCAGGACTGGTCGGAGTGGGCGAGGACCGCCGCCCGCCTCGTCGCCGGGCTGGCCGTGACGGCGCTCGCCGTGCTGCTGGCCGTCGTCGCCTTCACCGCGGTGACGCTGCTGGTCGGCGACCCGTTCTACGAGCGCATCTGGCGTCGGGTCGAGGAGCGCGAGGGCGACGCCCCCGCCGAGGTCGACCGCGGCTTCTGGGCCGGTCTCGCCCGCAGCGCCGGCGACTCGGTGCGCCTGCTGATCGCCACCGGCGGAGTCGGGCTCCTGCTGTTCGCCGGCGGATTCGTGCCCGTGGTCGGCCAGACGGCGATCCCGGTGCTGGGCGCGCTGACGGGAGGCTGGTTCCTGGCGGTCGAGCTCACGGGCTACGCCTTCGACGCCCGGGGCCGGAGCCTTCGCGAGCGACGCCGGCTCCTGGCCACGCGGCGGGCCCGCACCCTCGGTCTCGGCACGGCCACCTACCTGCTCTTCTTCGTGCCCTTCGGAGCCGTCGCCGTCATGCCCGCCGCCGTGGCCGCCGCCACCCTTCTCTCCCGAGAGGTGCTCGCCCAGCCGCCCGGCGACTACCATCGCCCCGCATGACGACCCCCGCCTCCCCCACCAACCCGTCCGTGCCGCTTCCCGACGGACGCGTCGTGCCCGCACTCGGCCAGGGCACCTGGCGATTGGGCGACGATCCCCGCCGCCGAGACACCGAGATCGCAGCACTGCGCGCCGGCATCGACGCCGGCCTGACGCTGATCGACACGGCCGAGATGTACGGGCAGGGGGCGTCGGAGAGTCTCGTCGGCGAGGCGGTCGCCGGTCGGCGCGACGAGGTGTTCCTCGTGAGCAAGGTGCTGCCGGGGAACGCCTCGCGCCGCGGCACGATCGAGGCCTGTCACGCGAGTCTCGGGCGACTGGGCGTCGAACGGCTCGACCTCTACCTGCTGCACTGGCGCGGCGGGCACCCGCTGACCGACACCGTGGAGGCCATGGAGGCGCTGGTCGCCGAGGGATCGATCGGCGGCTGGGGGGTCAGCAACTTCGACGTCGACGACATGACCGAGCTCGTCGGCCCCGCCGGGGGCGTGAACGTGCAGACGAACCAGGTGCTCTACAACCTCGCCCACCGCGGGCCCGAGTTCGACCTGCTGCCCTGGGCGCGCGACCACGGCATGCCGCTCATGTCGTACTCCCCCGTCGACAGCGGCGAGCTGCTCGACCACCCCGTGCTGACGTCGGTCGCCGCCGACCTCGGGGCCGCACCGGCGCAGGTCGCGCTCGCCTGGGTGCTTCGACTCGCCCCCGACATGCTCGCGGCCGTCAAGGCCGGGACGACCGGGCACGCGCTCGAGAACGCCGCCGCGCTGGCCGTCGACCTCGACGATCAGGCGTTCGTGCAGCTCGAGCGGGCGTTCCCGGCCCCGTCGGGACCGGTGCCGCTCGAGATGCGCTGACCCGCGCCTCCTCGGCTCGGGCGTCGCCGGGTCGACGACTCGCTCACCGGTGGGTCGCCCGATCGCCGCCTCGCCGACCGGCGACGGGCAGCAGTCCGCTACCGGGCGAGCAGAGCCTCGATCGGCCCGCGCACGAAGTAGACCAGGAACCCGGCGGCGACGATCCACAGCAGCGGGCTGATGCCCCGCGCCTTGCCTGAGAACGCTCGGACCAGCACCCAGCTGATGAAGCCCGCGCCGATGCCGTTGGCGATCGAGTAGGTCAGCGGCATCACGATGATCGTGAGGAAGACGGGCAGGGCGACGGAGAAGTCGGTCCAGTCGATGTCGCGGATCTGCGAGACCATCAGCGCACCGACGATGACGAGCGCCGCCGAGGCGACCTCGAGCGGCACGACCTGCGTGAGCGGCGTGAAGAACATCGCGAGGATGAAGAGCAGACCGGTGACCACCGAGGCGAACCCGGTGCGCGCACCCTCGCCGATTCCCGAGGCCGACTCGACGAACACCGTGTTCGACGACGAGCTGGTCGCCCCGCCGGCGACCGCGCCGATGCCCTCGACGACCAGCGCCGAACGCAGCCGCGGGAACGTGCCCTTGTCGTCGGCGACCTCGGACGCCTTCGCGAGGCCGGTCATGGTGCCCATGGCGTCGAAGAAGTTCGTGAAGACCAGGGTGAAGACGAGCATGACGGCGGAGAGGACGCCGATGCGGGCGAAGGCGCCGAAGCTGACGTCGCCGATCAGCGACAGGTCGGGGAGGGCGATGATCTGCGTGGGCAGCACGGGGGCGTTGAGGTTCCACTTGTCGGCGTCCTGACCGAGCGACGGCCCCACGCGGAAGATCGACTCGAGCACGATCGACACGATCGTCGTGCCCACGATGCCGATGAGGATGGCGCCCTTGACGCGACGGGCCATCAGGACGGCGATCGCGATGAGTCCGATCACGAAGGTGAGCGTCGGCAGGCTGGCGATCGAGCCGGCGTCGCCGAGCTGCACCGGCGGCGAGGCCGATCCGCTCGGGCGCACGAAGCCGGAGTCGACGAGACCGATGAAGGCGATGAAGAGGCCGATGCCGACCGTGATCGCGGTCTTGAGGGCGGCTGGGACGGCGTTGAAGATCAACCCGCGGAGGCCCGTGACGGCGAGGATCGTGATGACGAGGCCGTTGATGACCACCAGCCCCATCGCCTCGGGCCAGGTGACGTCGTTCACGACGTTGACGGCGAGGAACGAGTTGATGCCGAGCCCTGCGGCGAAGGCGAACGGGAGGCGCGCGACCGTTCCGAAGAGGATGGTCATCACCCCCGCGGTGAGGGCCGTGACCGCGGCGACCTGGTCGTTCTGCAGCCAGCCGCCCGTGACGTCCTGTGCCGCCTGGTCGGCGCTGAAACCGCCGAGGATCAGCGGGTTCAGGATGACGATGTACGCCATCGTGACGAAGGTCACGATGCCGCCGCGGAACTCCCGTGCGAACGACGAACCTCGGGCCGTGATCTCGAAGTACCGATCGAGACGGCCGGCGGGCCTCGTGGGTGTCGTGGCGGGGCCGGTGGGCGCGGACGTGGTCATGAGGCGACTCCGAGGTGGGGGACGTGGCCCGACGGCCGCGGGCAGACGCCCATCTTAGAGCGGCGGCGGATCGCCCTCCGTCGTCGACGCCGCGACGAGGGCGGCCACGACCTCGGACGACGCCAGCGCGGCCGACAGGGCGACCTCGACCCGCCTGCCGTCGACCTCGATCCAGCTGCGGACGGGGCCCGGCTCGCGACCGCCCGGCGGCGTGGCGACCGCGAGGGCGTCGAGGCCGTCGAGCTCGGTCTCGATCCAGCGGGTGTGCACCCCGAACCGCCCGTCGCCGGCGGTGAAGGCCTCTTCGTCGAGCAGCAGACGGTGGAACGGCGCGGTCGTCGCCGGCCCGACGACGTCGAGGTCGGAGAGCGCTCGTCGGGCCCGCCGCAGCGCCTCGTCGCGATCGCGACCGCTGGCCGTGACGGTCAGGAGGAGCGAGTCGCGCCCCGCAGGCACCGCGCCGCCGGACACCACGCCGGGATCGACCCGGACCCCGGGGCCGCCGGGCAGCGACAGGGCGGTGACCGCGGCGTCGGTCGGCAGGAAGCCCCGCCCAGGGTCTTCGGCGGTGACGCGGAAGGTGATGCTGTGACCGAGCACCGGCGGCTGGTCGCCGACCTCGAGGGGCCGGTCGGCGGCGACGAGCAGCTGCTGCCGGACGAGGTCGACCCCCGTCGACTGCTCCGTCGCGGCGTGCTCGACCGCCAGGGCCGTGCCGAACTCGAGGAACGAGACCGCACCGGCCTGCGAGACGAGGAACTCGACCGTGCCGGCCCCCCGGTAGTCGACCGCACCCGCGATCGACCGCGCGGTCTCGACGACCGTGTCGCGCTGGGCGTCGGTCAGGAACGGCGCGGGCGACTCGGCGACGAGCTTCTGATGACGTCGCTGCACCGAGCAGTCGCGCACGTCGACGACGACCACCCCGCCGCGGCCGTCACCGAGCACCTGGGCCTCGACGTGCCGCGGCCGGTCGACGTACTGCTCGACGAAGCACTCGCCCCGACCGAAGACCGCCGCCGACTCGCGCACCGCGGAGTCGAAGAAGTCGGCGACCTCGTCGAGGCGGCGGGCGACGCGGAGGCCCAGCCCTCCCCCGCCGTGCGCAGCCTTCAGGGCGATCGGCATGCCGTGCCGCTGAGCGAACACGACGGCGTCGGAGGCGCTCTCGATCGGCCCCGCCGTGCCGACGACCAGCGCCGCGCCGACCGAGTCGGCGAGGGCGCGCGTGGCGATCTTGTCGCCCAGCGTCTCCATCGTCTCGGGGGTCGGGCCGATCCAGGTCAACCCGGCGGCGACCACGCGGCGCGCGAACTCGGCGTTCTCGGAGAGCGGGCCGCAGCCGGGGTGGACGGCGTCGGCTCCGCTGCGACGAGCGACCACGATCAGGGCGTCCATGTCGAGGTAGGCGTCGAGGGCGTCGCCGGTGTCGAGGGCCCACGCCTCGTCGGCCGCACGGACGTGGAGGGCCTCGGCGTCGTCGGTCGCATGCACCGCGACCGAGCCGAGGTCGAGCTCGGCGCAGGCGCCCGCGATGCGGACGGCGATCAGACCGCGCTCGGCGATGAGGACCTTCTTCACGCCTCGTCACCTCGCTCGGGCACGGCGGCCGGCGGACCGACCGGTGCGGTGTCGTCGGCTTCGGACCCGGCCCCGGCCCCGGCCCCGGGCGACGATGCTGCGGCGGCCGCCGCAGCGGCGCGGCCGGTCAGCGCCGGGCCGGGCACGGCGCGGAAGCGCACCCGGGCGCCGATCGGCACCTGAGCGGCGCGATCGAGCTGATCGCCGACCACGCAGGCGACGACCGGGTACCCGCCGGTGACGGGGTGGTCGGCCATGAACAGGACCGGCTGCCCGTCGGGCGGGATCTGCAGGGCGCCCGAGACCGTGGCCTCGCTGTCGAGCTCGTCGGTCACAGCGCGGTCGAGCGGGACCGCGCCCTCGAGCCGGAGCCCGATGCGGTTCGACTGCGGCGTGACCGTCCACTCCTGCTCGGTCAGGCGGGCGAGCGCCTCGTCGGTGAACCAGTCGTCGCGGGGTCCCAGCACGACGTCGAGGAACGTCACCTCGTCGGGCCCCGAGACGTTCCGCTGCACGTGAGGGGCCGCGGCGGCCACCGACTCGGACCACCCGCGAGCCACGACGAGCTCGTCGCCCGCCTGCAGGCGCTCGGGCCCGAGCCCGGCCAGGACGTCGCCGGACGCGCTGTCGAGCACTGGGTCGACGAGCCAGCCGCCGCGGACGGCGAGGTACGAGTAGACGCCCCGAGGAGGCGCGCCCACCTCCAGCACGTCGCCGTCGTCGAGCGCGAAAGGGGCTCCGACGACGCCGGCGATCCGATCGCCGCCGCGGTCGACGGTGACGGCGACGGGCGCCCCGGCGATCGCGACGACGAGGTCGCCCCGAGCCGTGGCCACGAGACCCCCGTAGGCCATCTCGAGGGCCGGGGACCCGGTGGGCGAGCCGACGAGCCGGTTCGCCTCGCGGAGCGCCCGGTGGTCCATCGCGCCCGATCGCGAGACGCCGAGACCCGACCGGCCGGGGCGCCCCAGGTCTTCGATGATGCTGAACGGCCCGGGAGCCGAAACGACGAGCGCGCGGGTCGGCGACACCGCCGGGTCCGCCGCGTGCTCGACCGTCGCGGCCCGGAGCGCGACGGGAGCGGTCGTCGGGGAGCCGACCCGCGCCTCCTCGGTGCGGTCGTCGCCGTGGGGCGTCGTGACGCCGTCGAGATCGACGCCGCCCTCGCGCTCCGGCACGGCGACGAAGCGGACGCGCATGCCCGGCTGCAGGAGGGCGGGGACGCGCTCGGAGAGATCCCACATCGGGACGGTCGTGCGACCGAGGAGCTGCCAGCCGCCCGGGCTCTCTCGCGGGTAGACGCCGGAGAAGCCCGCGGCGAGGGCGACGGCGCCCGCGGGCACGGCGGTGCGGGGGACGTCCCGCCGGGGCACGTCGAGAGCCGGGTCGCCGCCCGAGAGGTAGGCGAAGCCGGGCGCGAAGCCGGTGAACGCGACGGTGTGCACGGCGTCCGTGTGCCTCCGCACGACCTCGTCGACGCTCAGCCCGGTGAGTCGCGCCACCTCGTCGAGATCGGCCCCGTCGTAGTGCACGGGGATCTCGACGAGTCGACCGCTGGTCGCCGCGTCGCGGGACTTCGGCAGCGATCGGATCACCGCGAGCAGCGACCGCACGGGCAGGAGGCTGGGCAGGAACCGCACCGCGACCGTCCGCGCCGCGGGCACGACGTCGAGCAGACCGGCGACGGGCTGCGCGAGCAGCGCTCCGAACAGCGCCAGCGACTCGTCGAGCCCGCCGGTCTCGATCAGGATGCCGTCGGTGCCGAGCGGGAGCACCCGCAGGCGCGCGATCGCCGACTGGAGGTCGACCCCGTGATCGTCGCTCACGACGGCGACCCGGCGGGGGCGGGCGGGGTCGATGACGCGGTCGGGTTCGCGGGCGGGGTCGCGAGCGCGTCCGCGGGCGCTCCGGTCTGCGGCGACGGCGGGACGGCGGACTCGGTGGCCGCGACCTGGCGCGGGACGGCGACGAACGAGCGGACGTCGACGCCGGCCGCCTCGAGAGCCGTGCGCAGCCCGGCGGCGATCGCGACGGCGCCGGGGGTGTCGCCGTGCACGCAGACCGACTCGGCGTGCAGTGCGAGATCGGTGCCGTCGACGGCCCGGATGCGCCCCGTCTCGACGAGCCGCAGCACGCGGTCGACGATCTCGGCGGGGTCGTGCAGCACGGCGCCGGGGTCCGTGCGCGGGACGAGACGGCCGTCGGGCGTGTAGGCCCGGTCGGCGAAGGCCTCGGCGATGGTCGACAGCCCCGCCTCGGTGGCCCGGGTCAGCAGCGGCGAACCCGCCAGGCCCACGAGCACCAGGCCGGGGTCGACCCGCGTGACGGCCTCGACGACGGCATGGGCGTGCCGGCGACCGCGCTCGTCGTCGCCCGCGATCACCGAGTAGAGCGCGCCGTGCGGCTTGACGTAGCGGACCGTCGCCCCGACCGACGCCGCGACCCCGGTCAGCGCACCGATCTGGTAGACGACGTCGCCGACCAGCTCGGCCTCGGAGGCGTCGACGAAACGGCGCCCGAAGCCCGCGAGATCCCGGTACGAGACGTGGGCGCCCACGGCGACGCCGCGTCGGTGCGCCGCGTCGACCACGGCGGTCATGGTGAGGGGGTCGCCCGCGTGGAACCCGCAGGCGACGTTGGCGCTCGTGACCGCGGCGAGCATCGCGTCGTCGTCGCCGAGAGTCCAGCGACCGTAGCCCTCGCCGAGGTCGGCGTTCAGGTCGATGGTCGTCATGCGGGGCCTTCCGTGCGGCTCGGGCGGTGCGACGGGATGCGCAGAGGGGTCGTTCCCCACCGTAGCGGGGTCGGCGAGTCGGCTGCTGGGCGCCGCCGGGCGGCCGGTGCGTCGGGGATCAGGAGGCGCGGCGCACGAGCAGCGCCCGACTCACCAGCGGCCACTGCAGGGGCAGCCGTGCGATCGCGATAGCGGTGCGCAGCGAGGAGGCGCGGCTGCTGCGGACGGATCGGCCCGCCATCGACACGTTGGCCGGGAACACGGCGACGAAGAGCGCCGCGGCGAGGGTGCCGCCAAGACGGCGGGTCGGCCGCGACAGCAGAGCCGCCGCGATGCCGATCTCGGCCACGCCCGAGACGACCGTGTAGGCCCGGGCGGGGCCGGGGAGGACGCGGGGCACGATCGAGTCGTAGACCGCGGGGCGGACGAGGTGCAGGACTCCGCTGACCCCGAGGGCCGCGGCGAGCGCCCGTGCCGTGGTGCGGGCGCGGTCGGCGTCGGGGCGGGTCGCCCCGGAGGTGGGGCGGAGGGGGTTCGGGGTGCGGGAGGGGCGCCGGTTCATGGTGCCCATGGTGCTCGCGTGCGCCTCCTCGGCCTGTCAGCGGGGTCGGCGTGGCCGGGGGTCGGCGTGGCCGGGGGCGGCGCTGATCGCGGTGGGCGGGTCAGACGGCTCGGCTGACCCCGCGGCTCATGATGGCGGTGGTGAGGGCGTCGACGGGTTCGCGGGGGGCGACGGGGTTGGCGACGAGGACGTAGTCGACGTCTCCGAGGTCGGGCAGCGAGAAGCGGCGGCTGACCTTGACGAGGTCGGTGGGGATGAGGGAGAAGGGGAAGGCGGCTATGCCCATTCCGGCGCGCACGGCGGCGAGCATGCCGTTGACGTCGCGGGTGTTGCAGGTGATGCGCCAGGTGCGGCCGGCGGACTCGAGCGCGTCGATGGCGAGCTGTCGGCTGAGGCTCGGCGCCTGGTAGGCGATGAGGGGCACGGGGTGACCGGTCTCGATCTGCAGTTTCTCCTGCGCCATCCAGACCATGGTGTCTCCGGCGACCCGGGTGCCCTCGGTGCTCTCGCCCGCCGTCTGCTTCACGAAGATGAGGTCGAGGTGTCCGGAGGCGAGGCGGCGGCGGAGCGGTGCGCTCTGGTTGACGGTCAGCTCGAGGTCGATCTGCGGATGCAGCTGACGGAAGTGCCGGAGGATGCGGGGCAGCTGCGTGATCGCGAGGTCGTCGGCGGCACCGAAGCGGAGTCGCCCGCGCATGGCCGAGCCGCTGAAGTAGCTCTCGGCGGCGGTGTGCGCGGCGAGGATCGTGCGGGCGAAACCGGCCATGGCGTCGCCGTTGTCGGTGAGTCGGACCTCGCGGGTGTCGCGCGTGACGAGCGTGCGGCCGGCGGCCTTCTCGAGACGGCCGATGTGCTGGCTGACCGTGGGCTGGCTGATGCCGAGTCGGAGCCCGGCGTTCGTGAAGCTGCGGGTCTCGGCGACGGCGAGGAACGTGGCGAGCAGGGCGGGGTCGAACACGGGGCTCCTCTCGGCGCATTGCGATGACCAATGGCACTGATTCGAACCATAGCGGGTCCGAATGAGGGTTCGGGCCGTAGCGTCGTGGGTGATGTCAGTCCCGCCCCGCACCGTCGCCCCGCCCCCCGCCACCGAACCCCTGCCCGTCATGGCCGAGCGCCCGCCGTGGCGCCACACCTTCATCGCCCTGAGCGTGCCGAACTTCCGGCTGTGGACCGCCGGCAACGTCGTCGCGATGACGGCGGGCTGGATGCAGCGCATCGCGCAGGACTGGCTCGTGCTCGAGCTGACGGGCAGCGCGACGGCCGTCGGCATCACCGTGGCGCTGCAGTTCGCCCCGATGCTCTTCTTCGGCCTGCTGGGCGGGGTGATCGTCGACCGCTTCTCGAAGCGCGCCCTGATGATCGCGACGCAGAGCGTGTTCGCGGTCCTCAGTCTCGGGCTGGCGGCTCTGACGCTCTCGGGCGTCGTGATGCCCTGGCACGTCTTCGCCATCGCGTTCGCGACCGGTCTCGTGACGGTCATCGACAACCCCGCACGGCAGGTGATCGTGTCGGAGCTCGTGGGGCACAGGTACCTGCGGAACGCCATCAGCGTGAACTCCAGCGTGTTCCAGCTCGGCGGGATGATCGGACCCGCCGTGAGCGGGGTGCTGCTGCTGGCGGTGGGCGCCGGCTGGGCGTTCGTCGTCAACGGGGTCGCCTGCCTGCTGGTGGTCGTCATGCTCGGCCTGCTGAAGACGGCGCAGATGACCCGGACGGCGCCGGGCCCGCGCAGTCGCGGTCAGCTGCGGGCGGGCCTCGCCTACGCCCGGGCGAAGCCGACGATCCTGGTGCCGGTGGTGCTCGTCGCCTCGTACGCCGTGTTCGGCCTGACCATGCCGGTGCTGCTGGCCTCGTTCGCCGACGACGTCTACGACGTGGGGGCGGGCGGCTACGGGCTCTTCAACTCGATGATCGCGGTGGGCGCCCTCACCGGCGCGCTGCTGTCGACGCGGCGGGCGACCATCCGGCTGCGGACCATCGTGCTCGGTCTGCTGGCGACGGGCCTGCTCCAGGCGGTCGCCGGCTCGATGCCGTCGGTCGGGCTCTTCGCCGTCACCCTCGTCACCGTCGGCTTCGCATCGCTGCTGTTCCTCACGGCGGCGAACCAGCTGGTGCAGCTCTCGAGCAACATCGCCATCAGGGGGCGCGTCATGTCGCTGTACGTGCTGGTGCTGCTCGGCGGGCAGGCCATCGGCGGGCCGCTGATGGGGCTCGTCGTCGAGACGTTCGGAACCCACGCGGCGATGGTGCTGTCGGGTGGAGTGCCTGCGCTCGTCGCGGCGATCACCGCCCTCGTGCTCGCCCGGCGGGGGCAGCTGACGCTGCAGATGCGCGTGCGGCGATACGTGCCGGTGGTCGAGATCGCGCACCGCTGAGGCGTCGGCCGGACACCGCTGAGGCGGCCGCCGCGACCCGCGAGCCGTCAGACGGCGGGTGCGCGCCTGGTGCCGCCGAACGCGAGGGCGACGTCGAGTCGCCACGAGGTGGGCTCGCCCGAGACGTGGGTGGTGCCGACGAAGCGCAGCAGATCGCCGGCGCGGAGGCTGAGCACCCCGTGCACGTCGTCGCTGCCCTCGAGCCAGAAGGCGATGTCGTGCTCGTCGAGCAGGTCGTCGTCGACGGTCGCCCCGAAGCTGGCCCCGTCGAACTTGAGCGGCACGTCGCGGAACCGGAGGCGCGGCGGCGACTCCGTCCAGTCGGCCGCGGCGGGCACCCGCTGGGCGACCACGACCGCGTCGATCACCCCGTCGTCGTCGAGCGTGACGCTCGAGGCCTGCAGGTCGACCCCGAGGTCGTCGTCGTCGATGCGAAACCGATTCTCCACACGATCACGCTACCGAGATGAGCGGCCGGGCGGAATGGGCTGCGAGCGCCGATGGTTCGCCCGGTCATGAAGAAGCGCATCGGGTTCCTGTCGTTCGGCCACTATCAGGACGTCCGCGGGTCGGCGACCCCGACCGCCCGGGAGGCGCTGGTCCAGTCGATCGAGCTGGCCGAGGCCGCGGAGGAGATCGGCATCGACGTGGCCGCCGTGCGCGTGCACCACTTCGTGCGTCAGCTGGCCAGCCCGTTCCCGCTGCTGGCGGCCATGGCGGCGCGCACCAGCCGCATCGAACTCGGCACCGGCGTGATCGACATGCGCTACGAGAACCCGCTGTCGATGGCGGAGCAGGCCGCGGCGGCCGATCTGATCAGCGCAGGGCGACTGCAGCTCGGCGTCAGTCGGGGATCACCCGAGCCGGCCCTCCGCGGATGGGAGTCGTTCGGCTTCACGCCGGCGGCCGGCGAGAGCGACGCCGACCTCGCGCGTCGGCACACCGAGCTGTTCCGGGCCGCGATCGGCGGAGCGGACGTCGCTCGGTCGGACCCGAAGATGACCGGCTGGTCGCAGGGCCTGTCGATCGAGCCGCAGTCCCCCGGTCTCGGCGAGCGCATCTGGTGGGGTTCGGGCAGCCGGGCCACCGCCGTCTGGACCGCGCAGCAGGGCATGAACCTAATGAGCAGCACCCTGCTGACGGAAGACACCGGTGTCCCCTTCGATCAGCTGCAGGCCGAGCAGATCGAGCTCTATCGCCGGGCATGGGCCGACGCGGGTCACACCCGGGAGCCCCGCGTCTCGATCAGCCGCAGCGTCATCCCGATCACCACCGACGAGGACCGCCGCTACTTCGGCGTGCGCGCCCAGGCCGACGGCGGCGACCAGGTCGGTCTGCTCGACGGCGTGCAGTCGCGCTTCGGCAAGAGCTACATCGGCGAGCCCGACGTCATCGCCGAGCAGCTGGCGGCCGACGCGGCCGTGCAGGCCGCCGACACCGTGCTGCTCACCGTTCCGAACCAGCTCGGAGTCGAGTACAACGCCCGCCTGCTGCAGACCGTGGCGGAGCACGTCGCTCCCGCGTTCGGCTGGGTGCCGAACCTGGTGCCGGCGGCCTGACCCGCGCCTCCTCGGCTCCGCCTCTCCGGCTCACCGGCTCACCAGCTCGAAGAGTCAGGACACGCCGCGTCGCATCGGAGGCCCGCGGCATGTCGTGACTCCTCGACGAGCCGCTCGGCGGGTAGACAGGAGCGCATGTTCACCGACATGCCCGAGACAGCCCTCTGGGAGCACCGCAGCACCCAGACCGAGCCCGACGACTTCGACACCTTCTGGGCCGCCACCCTCGACGAGACCCGGGCGCACCCCCTCGACGTGCGGGTCGAGGCTGTGGACACCGGACTGACGACGGTCGACGTGTACGACGTCACCTTCGCCGGCTGGGCCGGGCAGCCGGTGCGGGCGTGGCTGCGAGTTCCCGCCGGTGCGACAGGGCCGTTGCCCGCCGTCGTGCAGTACGTCGGCTACGGCGGCGGCCGCGGCGCCCCCACCGAGAACCTGTTCTGGTCGGCGACCGGCCACGCGCACCTCCAGATGGACACCCGCGGGCAGGGCTCGGGCTGGAGCCGCGGCGACACCCCCGACCCCGACGGCTCGGGGCCCGCCCACCCCGGCGTCATGACGCGCGGCATCGACAGCCGCGAGACGTACTACTTCCGACGCGTGTTCGCCGACGCCGTGCGCGCCGTCGAGGCCGCTCGCTCGCTCGAGGTCGTCGACCCCGCCCGGGTGTCCGTCGTGGGCGGCAGCCAGGGCGGCGGCATCGCACTCGCCGTCGCCGGCCTCGTGCCCGACCTCGCCGCCGTCGCGGCGTACGTGCCGTTCCTCTGCGACTTCCGCCGAGCCAGCGTGATCACCGACGCCGACCCGTACAAGGAGATCGGACGGTACCTGGCCGTCCACCGGCACCGCGCCTCCTCGGTGCACGAGGTCCTCTCGTACTTCGACGGGGTGAACTTCGCTCGCCGCGGCAGTGCTCCTGCCGTGTTCACCACCGCGCTGATGGACCCTATCTGCCCGCCGTCGACCGTGTTCGGCGCGTTCCACGCCTACGGCGGACCGAAGGACATCACGATCTGGCCGTACAACGGGCACGAGGGCGGCGGGCCCGAGGACGACCTGCTGGCGCTCGCCGCGTTCCGCCGCGCGTCCGCCTGAGCCGGGGCTTGGCCCCATTTCCGTTCTCGAGGAGTGACGACACGCCGCGGGACTGCAGGAGGCGCGGCGTGTCGTGACTCCTCGAGCGCGGTCTCCGAGAGGTCGGGAGCACGGGGCGGCGTGTCGTGACTCCTCGAGTGCGGTCTCCGAGTCGCCGGGAACATCGGGCGGCCGCGTCTGGTTGGCTCCGGGCATGAAGTCGATCGTGTACACCGAGACCGGACCCGCCACCACCGTGCTGCAGCTCGTCGACCGCGAGGTGCCCGAACCCGCCGCCGGCGAGGTGCGCGTGCGCGTCGTGTGGTCGGGCGTCAACCCCACCGACTGGAAGTCCCGAGCCGGCGGCGAGCCGGGCGAGAGCCTGCCGTTCGACGAGGTCACCCCGAACCAGGACGGCTCGGGCATCGTCGACGCCGTCGGCGACGGCGTGACCGGACTCTCGGTCGGCGACCGGGTCTGGACGTACCTCTCCGCCTACCAACGCCCGACCGGCACGGCGCAGGAGTTCACCGTGCTGCCCGCACGACTCGTCGTCCCGCTGCCCGCGGGCATCGGACTCGACGTCGGTGCCGCGTTGGGCGTCCCCGCGATGACCGCCCACCGCGCGCTCACCGTCTGGGAGGACGGCCCGAGCCGCCTGACCCCCGGCAGCCTCGACGGCGCGACCGTTCTCGTCGCCGGAGGCGCGGGTGCCGTCGGTCACGCCGCCATCCAGCTCGCCCGCTGGGCCGGTGCAACGGTCATCACGACCATCAGCTCGGACGCCAAGGCGGCGCTGGCCACCGCCGCCGGCGCGCACCACGTCGTGAACTACCGCACCGGCGACGCCGCCGCCGAGATCCGCGCCATCGCACCCGACGGGGTCGACGTCGTCGTCGAGGTCGCCATGTCACAGAACGCCGACCTGCTCGCCGACGTCGTCGCCCACCGCGCCTCCGTCGCCATCTACGCCGACAACGGCGGCGACACGACGACGATCCCGATCCGCGCGAACATGATCACCAACACTCGGTACCAGTTCGTGTTGCTGTACACGGTCGGCGCGGCGGCGCTCGACGCCGCCGCGGAGGACGTCACGGCGGCCCTCCGCGACGGGGTCCTGCCGATCGGCGAGGCCGCGGGCCTGCCGGTGCACACGTTCCCGCTCGCCGAGACCGCGGCCGCGCACGAGGCGGTCGAGGGCGACATCGTCGGCAAGGTGCTGATCGAGGTGTCGGCCGAGTAGCCGTCGGCCGCGCTGCCCCGCGAACCCCGTTCGCGAAGATGAACCACCGTATATCGCGGTTCATCTTCGCGAACGGGGTTCATCGCTGCCTGGGCGGGCGGGCGGCGGGCGGGCGGCGGGGCGGGCCTGGCTAGGCTCGGAGGGTGAGCGACCCCGCCAGCCGACCCGTTCCTCCCACCCCCGTCAGCGCCGTACAGGCGCAGGCGCTCGACCGTGGCGAGCAGCCCCCGGTCGAGGAGGTGCGGCACGGAGTCTGGTCGATCGCCTTCCCGTTCGGCGACGGCGACTTCTCGCTCGGCTACCTGATCGAGGGCTCCGACGGCGCGCTCACCCTCATCGACCCCGGGTGGGCCGACGACGCGAACCTCGACCGGCTCGAGGCCGCACTCGGCGAGATCGACCACTCGATGGCGGACATCGCCCTCGTGGCCGTCACCCATCTGCACGCCGACCACCTGGGTGGTGCCGATGCCGTGCGCCGCGCCTCCGGAGCCCGCCTCGCCCTGCACTCCACCGAGCAGCTCGCGCTCGACGAGCGCACCGCCGACGCCGCCGCAGCCGACGCAGACATCGCCCGCTGGGGCGCACCGGCCGACGACGAGGAGGCGCTGGTCGCGTCGTGGGGATCGGGTCGCCACCTCCCCCGCGTCACCGCCGACCTGCTGCTCGCCGACGGCGACGAGCTGCCGATCGCCGGGCGACGACTGCGCGCCGTCCACACCCCCGGTCACACCGCCGGACACCTCTGCTTCGTCGAACCCGAGCAGCGGCTGATCTTCACCGGCGACCACGTGCTGCCGCGCATCAACCCGGGCATCGGGCTCGGCGGTCGAGCGGACGGCAACCCCCTCGACGACTACCTCGCGTCGCTCGGTCGGGTCATCGCCCTCGACGTCCCGGGGGCGGACGCCCTCGAGGTCTGCCCGGGGCACGAGTTCCGGTTCGTCGGTCTCTCCGACCGGGCGCAGGCCCTCGTCGATCACCGTGCCGCCCGCAGCGCCGACGCCGCAGCCGCGCTCGACGCTCTCGCGGGGGCGCGCGAGAGCCCGACTGACGCCGACACGACGGTCGCCAGCGCGACCGATGCCCGTACGACGCACGGCGGTACGACCGACCCCAGCGCGACCGATGCCGGCACGACCGACGCGTCTCTCGACCGTCCGACGGTCTGGCAGGTCGCCGAACGCATGTCGTGGACCGGCGGCATCGCCTCGCTGCACGGCTACCGGCTCGGCTCGGCGCTCGCCCAGACCGAGTGGCACGTGCAGGCGCTCGGCCGACTCGGCGAACTCCGACCGTCCTCCTAGGCGACGGGCCTACCGTCGGGGCCGGCCCCGTGGCAGCGCGATCTCGCACCCGAGACGACCCGCGCCCGAGACGCCACCGAACCGACACACCGCCGACACTCCGGAGATGCACGACATGACCAGCCCCGCCTCCTCCCGCCCACGCACCGCTCTCGTCCTCGGCGGCGGCGGCATCACCGGAATCGCCTGGGAGCTCGGCGTGCTGTCGCGCCTCCTCGAGGCCGGTGTCGCCCTCGACGACGCCGATCTGGTGGTCGGCACGTCGGCCGGCTCGGTCGTCGGCACGATGGTGCGGCTCGGACGCGTGGACGAGGGTCTGCGCGAGCAGTACGAGGCGGTCACGGAGCTGCCGACCGGCTCGATCGACCCCGAGGCGTTCCAGCAGACGCTCGGTCAGGCGCTGATGGGCGCGACGGACCAGCAGGAGGCGCGGGCCCGCATCGGCGCGCTCGCCCGGCAGACACCGGTCACCGGCGACGAGCCCGCCCTGCTCACGACGATGCGCGCGCGATTCGGCGACGTCGGCTGGCCGACCGGCGCGTTCACGGTCTGCACCGTGGACGCGACCGACGGCGCCTTCCGCCCCCTCGACGCCGACTCGGGCGTCGACCTCCACCGCGCCGTCGCCGCCAGCTGCGCGGTGCCCGTCGTCTGGCCCACCGTCGAGATCGACGGGCACCCCACCATGGACGGCGGGGTCCGCTCGGGCACGAACGCCGACCTGGGCGACGAGTACGACCGGGTGCTGGTGCTCTCGTGCGGCCCCGAGCTCGACGTCTCGCCGCTCGGGCCGACGCTGCCCCAGGTCGTCGCGGCCCGCCGTGCTGCCGGGCGCGAGGTGCTCGTGATCCAGGCGGACGCCGAGGCTCTCGCGGCCTTCGGCGGCGACGTGCTGTCGACCGCCACCCGCCGCCCCGCCGCCGATGCCGGACGCCGCCAGGCGGAGGCGCTGCTCGACGACGTCCGCACGTTCTGGACCGGCGCGACCGCCTGATCCGCCGGCCGGGCGGGTCCGGCGCAGACGGGCGCGTCCGGGCGACCGTCCTGGCCGGACTCGCCCGCATCGTCCGGCGCACCGGGCGCGCGGGCCGCGCGCACCCGCGGGCCGGTACCCTCGGGAAGTGACCACCGCCTCCTCCCCGCTCCGCATCGCGCTCGTGTCGCTGCACACCTCCCCCGGCGCCGAGCCGGGCTCGGGCGACGTCGGCGGCATGAACGTCGTGGTGCGCAACCAGGCCGAGGCCCTCGGCGCCGCCGGCCACCGGGTCGACATCGTCACTCGACGCTCGTCGCCCGACGAGCCGCCCCGCGTCGACCTGTCGCCGGGCGTCACGCTCCACTTCGTCGCGGCGGGCCCCGCCGAGCCCGTCACGAAGGGCCGCAACGAGCTCTTCGTCGACGAGTTCCGCGACCGTCTCGCCGAGCTCGGCCCATGGGACGTCGTGCACTCCCACCACTGGTTCTCGGGCATGGCCGCCCTGCCCGTCGCCCGAGCGCTCGGCGTGCCCCACGTGCAGAGCTTCCACTCGATCGCGGCCGCCGACTCGACCCCCCTCTCGCACGGGGAGCGCGCGGAGTCCCCCGGCCGCCTCGCCGGCGAGGCCCACCTGGCCCGAGAGTCCGACGCCGTCGTCGCCATCAGCCGCGCCGAGGCCGAGACCGTGCTGACCCGTCTCGGCGGCAGCCCCGATCGCGTCGCCGTCGTGCTGCCCGGCGTCGACAGCGAGCTGTTCCACCCGCTCGACGGCACGGTGTCGGACGAGACGGCTCACGAAGACACCGCATCAGAGGGCACCGAGGAGGCGCGGGTCGTCGACCCCGCACGCCCCTACGTCGTCGTCGCCGGGCGCCTCGAGCCGCTCAAGGCCCCCGACCTCGCCATCCGCGCGGTCGCCGCCGTGCCCGCGGAGGTGCGCCCCGACCTGGTGATCGCCGGCGGCGCGTCGACGGAGTTCGCCGGCTACGAGGACGACCTCCTGGCCCTCGTCGACGAGCTCGACGTCACCGTGCGCTTCGTCGGCCCCCGCACGCGCACCGGTCTCGCGACGCTCCTGCGCGGAGCCCGCGCAGTGCTCGTGCCGTCGCACTCCGAGACCTACGGCCTGATCGCCCTCGAGGCGGCCGCCAGCGGGGTGCCCGTGATCGCCGCCTCCTCGGGCGGACTCCGCGAGAGCGTCGTCGACGGCGTCACCGGCGTCGTGCTCGACTCGCGCGATCCCGACGTCTGGGCGGCCGCCATCACCCGCGTCGTCCGCGACGTCGAGTGGGCCGGGCGACTGTCGCGCGCCTCCCGGGCCAGGGCGCTCGACCACCCGTGGGCGTGGTCGGCCGCCGAGCTGGCCGACGTGTACTGCCGCGTCGCGGGCAGCGACGACTGCTCCGAGCTCGCGTCAGCCGGCGTCCGCCGCTGACCGTTCGGCGACGGGTCACCGACGCACGGCCTCCGGGGACCGGTCGGCAGGGTCGGCCGACGCCCCCGGCTCGGACGCCCCGAGCTCCGATGTCAGGGGCCCGGCCTATGCTCGGATGCGACCAGACGACCCGCATCGACCGGAGGCCCTCATGACCGACGACACCCTGCTGACCGAGCTCGCCGAGCAGGAGGAGCGCCTGGTCTTCCGCCGCTTCACCACCGACACCGCTCTCGATCTCGGCGCGTTCCTGCTCGCCGAGGCGCGTCGCCGCGGTCTCGCCGTCACCATCACGGTGCGCAAGGGCCGCCAGCGGGTCTTCCACGCCGCGCTGCCCGGCACGTCGCTCGACAACGACGAGTGGCTCGACCGCAAGGCCCGCGTGGTCGAGCGCTACGGGCAGAGCTCGTACCGGGTCGGCGAGTCGTTCCGCGTCGCCGGGTCCACCTTCGACGAGAAGTCCCGTCTCGACACCGACCTCTACGCCGCCCACGGCGGTCTGTTCCCGGTGACGGTGGTCGGGGTGGGCGTCGTCGGGTCCGTCGGGGTGTCGGGGCTGCCGCAGGCCGACGACCACGCCCTCGTCGTCGAGGTGCTCGACGACTTCCTGGCGCACGGCTACGACTCCTGAGCCGATCGTGCCCGCACCGATGGCGCCCGCACCGAGCGAGGCCGACGAGCAGGCGGCCGCGCAGCTCCGCACGCTGCTCGCCGACACGGCCCGCGACCTCGCCGCGCGTGACGCCCGCACCGAGGCGCTCGCCCGCTACCGGCCGTCGCGCCGGATCGTCGTCGTGAAGACCGCCGACTCGCTCGAGCCCGTCGGCCGGGCCTGGCGCCTCGGCGTGCTGCTGCTCGAGACCGACGGCCGTGTGCACGAGACGGGTCGCATCACCCGGGCCCTCGAACCGACCCGATCGCAGAACCTCTCGCCGTCCGTCGAGAGGCGCAAGGCCGAACGGCGGGCTGCGGCCCGGGGTCACTTCGCCGAGGGCGAGGTCGTCGATTACGCCTATCTGCCCGTCGACCTCTCGACCGAGGCCCTCGTCGCCGGCGACCAGCGCCTCCTCGTCTCCGACGGCCGGGCACTGGTGCGCTGGGGCGCCGGGCCCGGCGAGGTGCGCGACGCGGCGGCGTACCTGGCCGACCGAGGCGACCTGCTCTAGGCGATCCGCTCCGGGCCATCCGCGCTAGGGGATCTGCTCTAGGCGATCCGCTCTAGGCGTTCCGCTCCAGGGGGGCGGGCGTCGTCGGTGAGGCACGCCGCGCCTCCTCGGCTCGCGCCCAGTGAGGCTCCGAGACCAGGCGATATCCTCGGACTCCGTCAGACGCCTCCGAGTCGTCTGCTCCATCCGCCCGACCGAGAGGCCCACCTGTGCGCCGAGTGCTGATCGCCGCGTCGATCGTCTTCTGCGCCGCGGTGCTGGCTCTCGTCGTCGCGCTCGTGATGGTCGTGTCGTCGTTGGCGGCGCCGCGCGATCAGGTGGCGCGGCCCGTGACTCCGCCGGTGACCTGCCCCGCGGTCGACCCGGTCATGGTGGGCGACATCGAGGTGCCTGCCGGTCCGGTCGCCGGCTACTGCCAGGACCGCCTGATCAACGCGGCGTGGATCATGCAGGCCGCCCGGGCGCAGGGCATCGGCGAGCACACCCAGGCGATCGGCGTGATGACGGCGATGGGCGAGTCCAGCCTGCGCAACATCGACCACGGCGACGCGGTCGGCCCCGACAGTCGCGGGCTCTTCCAGCAACGCGACAACGGCGCCTGGGGAACCTATGCCGAGCGGATGGATCCGTACTCGGCGGCCACCCGGTTCTTCTCGAAGCTCGTGGCGATCCCCGGCTGGAAGGAGCTGTCGCCGACCGAGGCGGCGCACGCCGTCCAGATCAACGACGACCCCGACCACTACGCGCGGTGGTTCCCCGAGGCCGAGCAGGTGGTCGCGGCGCTGTCGGGTTCGACGTCGCCCTGACCCGGGGGCCGCGCGTCGTTCGCAGACCGACCCGCGCCTCCTCGGTGTTCGCGTCGATGGTCAGAAGATGCCGTTCATCCGAGCCCGAACGGCATCTTCTGACCACTCGAGGCCGCCAGCACGGAACCGAGGAGGCGCGGGTCACCAGCCGAGCGTGCCGGGCGGTCCCTTGAACGGGCCGACGATCGCATCGGTGATCCAGCCGCCGTAGAAGTCGCCCTCCTGCGCCCGCACGGTCTCACCGTCCATCTCGATCGACTCGACGCGACCCGGGTAGAGCGCGACATGGTCGACGAGCTGCTCGTACCCCGCCCACGGGGACGGATAGAACCAGCCGGCTCCACTCGACCGGTCGGCCCCGCCCCGCAGATCGACGTAGCCGGCGCTGCCCTTGAACTCGCACATGCTCGATCCGTCGCCCCGGGTCAGGGCGCCCTCGACGAACGCGCTCCGCGGCAGGTAGTAGACCGGCGGGTGGCTGGTCTCGAGCACGCGGAACGAGCGGGTCGTGTCGGCCACCACCTGCCCGCCGAGTCGCACGACGATGCGCTCGGTGCGCGCCTCGACGCGAGGGGGTCGGGGATAGTCCCAGACGGACTCCTGACCGGGGCCGGGGATGTCGCGGTCGGGTCGGCGGACGCTGCGTCTCATCCCGCCATCGTGCACCCCGGGCCGACGAGTCGTCGGGGCGATACTCAGGCCCGGACGACCGCGGGTGCCGAACGGAGCGTCGACGACAGGCCGTCGAGGGCCGCGACGCCGCCCGTGGCCCCGCGAGCGGACGCGACGAGCAGCTCGAGCGCGGCCCGGGCGGTCGTCGGTGACACGTCGACGTGCTGACCGACGCTGAGCGCGAGGTCCTCGAGATCGGCGGCGAGGGAGGCGAGTCGCGAGGCCGGGACGTGGCCGCCCTCGAGGGGACCACCCGCCGGACCGCCGACGGCGTGCTGCTCGAGGCGCTCGACCAGCAGTCGCGCCTCGCGGGCCGTGGACTCCGCGGTCGGACGCAGCGCCGACGGCACGGAAGGACCCCGGCCCAGGTCGAGCGCGCTCAGACGCAGCCCCCGCACCAGCTCCGTCGCGACGTCGCGCACCCGGAGCCCGTCGTGCACGGACGGCAGCGCCCAGGCCGCCGCCAGCTCGGGTCGCTCGAGCAGCCGGACGGCCACGGAGGCGCAGGCCAGGAAGGCCGATCGGGTCTCGGTCACGGGAACCATCCTCGCATCGCCGCCGAGACGGGGACGACCGGCGGGCGCGGACGACCTTTTGCCTCTTCGGCAACAGACGTTGCCCCGCAGGTCATCGACCGGCACCCTGGAGTCAGGAGGTCATCGACCATGACGCACGACACCACCCATCCCCGGACCGACTCCCCCGAGACCGAGAACGCACACGCACACGAACTCGAGCACGAGCACGCCATCGAGCACGACGCCGTCGTGATCGGCGGAGGGGCCGCCGGCCTCAGCGCCGCCCTGACCCTCGCGAGGGCCCGCCGCGACGTCGTCGTCGTCGACGCGGGCGAGCCGCGCAACGCCCCGGCCGACGGCGTCCACGGGTTCCTCGGCCTCGACGGCATCGCCCCGCTCGAGCTGCTCCGTCGCGGGCGCGCCGAGGTCGAGTCGTACGGCGGGATCGTCGTCTCGGGCACCGCCACCGACGTCCGCCGCACCGGCCAGGGAGGCGCGCCCGGCTTCACCGTCGAGGTCACCGCCCCCGACGGCGGCCACCGCACCCTGCGCGCCCGTCGCCTCGTCGTCAGCACCGGCCTCGTCGACGCTCTGCCGCCCGTCGACGGACTCTCCGCACGCTGGGGCCGGGACGTCGTGCACTGCCCCTACTGCCACGGCTGGGAGGTGCGCGACCGCGCCATCGGCGTGATCGGCACCGGGCCGATGAGCATTCATCAGACGCTGCTCTTCCGGCAGTGGAGCGACGACGTCACCCTGTTCGCGAACGACCGCCTGGCCCCTGACGACGCCGACCGCGCGCGTCTCGAGGCGCGCGGGGTCCGCATCGTCGAGGGGCCCGTCGCCTCGGTGCGCGTGGAGGACGACCGCCTCACAGGCGTCGTGCTCGCCGACGGGACGACCGTCCCGGTGGGCGCCGTCGCCGTCGTGACGAGCGTCGCGGCTCGCAGCGACGTGCTCGTCTCGCTCGGTCTCGACGCCGAACCGCACCCGTCGGGCATGGGCACGATCGTCGCCGCCGACCCCGTCACGGGGCAGAGCGCCGAACCGGGCGTCTGGCTGGCCGGCAACCTGACGAACCCCGGTCACCAGGTCGTGATGGCCGCGGCGTCCGGCGTCATGGCCGGCGCCGCGCTCAATATGGACCTCGTCTCGGCCGAGACCCGGGCCGCCGTCGAGGCCGTCGAGACCTGGAGCGCCGACGCGCCCCGCCGGTCGGCGACCGCCCCGCCGACGATCTCCGAGACCGCACCCGAGACCGCGCCCCCGACCTCACCCCAGAACCAGCACCCGCACACCACCGGCGGCGAGCTCTTCGACGCCGCCTACTGGGAGGACCGCTACGGCACCGAGGGCTGGGCCTGGAGCGGCGACCCCAACGCCGCGCTGGTCGACGAGGTCGCGGCGCTGACACCCGGTCGCGCCCTCGACATCGGCAGCGGCGAGGGCGGCGACGCGATCTGGCTGGCGCGCCGGGGCTGGACGGTCACGGGCACCGACATCGCCGTGAACGCACTGGACAAGGCGCGCGCTCGGGCCGAGGAGGTCGACGCGGAGGCCGCCGGGCGCATCACCTGGGAGCAGCACGACATCACCGGGTGGACGCCGCCCCGCGCCTCCTACGATCTGGTCACGTCGCACTTCATGCATCTGCCGGCGGCGGACCGCGACCGGGTCTTCCGCGGACTCGGCGAGGCGGTCGCGCCGGGCGGCAGCGTGCTCATCGTCGGACACGACCTGTCGGATCTCGACTCCGACGCGCGCCGGCTGCACCACCCCGAGCTGATGTTCGGCGTCGACGAGCTCGTCGCGCTGTTCGACCCGGTCGAGTGGACGATCGTCACGGCCGAGACCCGCGAACGCGAGACCGCCGCCGGGCACGAGGGCCCGGCGACGGTCCGCGATGTGGTCGTCCGCGCGGTCAGAGCCCTCTGACCCGCAGCCGGATGGCCCGGGCGGAGGGTCGCAGCACGTGCGGGGCCGAGACGTCGGGCCCGCACGCCCGCGAGCCGACGCCGTTCTGCGCCGCGTCGATCCAGAGGTGGGTCGCCTCGGGCTCGGGCAGCTCGAACGGGTGCTCGGCGGCGTCGACCTGCTGGGCCGTGTGCCGCCGCAGCGAGAACCCGGGGCGCCGCCCGGCGGTGTCGGGCGCGGCGTCGAGACGCAGCCACGGGGCGCCCGCCCCGGTCCGCAGCTCGAGGCTGCGGAGGTCGCTGCGGTGCCCGCTCTCCTGCGGCCGCGCGTAGTCGACGGTGAGGTCGTCGACGCTCGACTCGAAGCGACCCACCCGGGCGGCCTCGCGGCTGTCGGGGTACGACTCGAGCGGGCCGGTGCCGAACCACGAGACGCGGTCGACGTCGAGCGGCAGGTCGAAGCGCACGCCGACCCTCGGCCACGAGAGGTCCCAGCCGGCCGACGGCACGAGGTCGAGCGAGAGCCAGAGCTCGCCTCGCTCGAGGCTCCACCGCTCGTCGACGGTGACCGAGTGGCGACTGTCGGCGGCGGCCCAGCGGGTGCGGACGGCGACGTGCTCGGACGACGACCGCACCGACTCGACCCGGGAGGTCAGGCGGTGCAGCCCGGCCCGCTTCGCGATCGTCTCGGCGCTCGGCAGCAGCTCGTCGGTCGGCAGGTCGGTGCGGTGCCGGTCGCGCATCGGGTCGGCGTCGATGTCGCGCGGGGCGTCCCAGTGACCGCGCTCGTTGTCGGTCGTGGCGCGCCACAGCTCGAGCCGCGGGCCGGAGACGGGTCGCCCGGCCAGCGAGACGAGCCGGCCGTCGACGAACGACGCGGGGCCCAGCGCGAGGGCGCCGTCGAGGGCCCCCGAGGAGGCGCGGGTCGAGTCGTCCCGCCCGGCACCCGGTGCCGCGGGCCGCGGGTAGGCGGCGACGTGGCGCACGGCCGCCGGCGCGCTCAGGTCGACCTGGGTCGTCGCGAGCACGTGACCGGCGTCGGCCCAGCCGTGGTCGGCGCGGAGGGCGACCCGCACCGTGAGCCACGTCTCGCCGGTCGCCGAGACCTCGAGTCCGGGCAGGGCGAGGGCGACCTGCTCCCCCGCGGCCAGGGCGCGCCCGCGGTCGTCGAGCGCGTCGAGACGGCCCGTGGCGACGACGTCGCCGTCGTGCTCGAGCGACCAGAGCAGCTCGACGTCGGCGGTCGTGGCGCTGTGACGGCGGTTCTCGACGACGATGGACGCGCCGGCGAGGTCGGCGTCGGCGTCGGTGCCCGCGGCCCGAGTCGCCGTGAGTCGGATCGGCGAGACGACCTGGGCCCATTCGTGCAGACCCGGGCTCGGCGTGCCGTCCGAGAGCACCATGCCGTCCATGACGAAGTTGCCGTCGTGGACGACCTCGCCGAAGTCTCCGCCGTAGCCGAAGTACTCGACGCCGTCGGGCGTCGTGGTGCGGAGGCCGTGGTCGCGCCACTCCCAGACGAAGCCGCCGTGCAGGCGCGGGTACTCGTCGACGAGCCGCTCGTACTCGTCGACCGCGCCGGGGCCGTTGCCCATGGCGTGCACGTACTCGCAGAGCACGAACGGCTTCGAGCGCTGACGGGCCGCCTCGGAGGCCGTGCAGCCGAGCAGGCGGAACCCCTCGTCGCCGGCGCCGATCGCCCGGGTCTCGTCGATCCACGAGTACATCCGCGAGTAGACGTCGGTGTACGAGCCGGTGTAGTCGCCCTCGTAGTGGACCGGTCGACCGCGGTCGCGCGCGTGGGTCCACGCGGCCATCGCCGCGAGGTTCCGCCCGGTGCCCGCCTCGTTGCCGAGCGACCACATCACGATGCTCGGGTGGTTCTTGTCGCGCTCGACGGTGCGGACCATGCGGTCGACGTAGGCGTCGTGCCAGTCGGCGTCGTCGCTCGGGTTGCCGACCCAGCGCTCGCGCTCGAAGCCGTGCGTCTCGAGGTCGCACTCGAGCACGACCCAGAAGCCGAGCTCGTCGGCGAGGTCGAGGAGGCGCGGGTGCGGCGGGTAGTGCGACGTGCGGATCGCGTTCACGTTGAACCGCTTCATCAGCTCGAGGTCGCGGCGCGCGTACTCTTCGTCGAACACGCGCCCCTTGTCAGCGTGGACCTCGTGCCGATTGACGCCGTGGAAGACGACGCGGCGGCCGTTGACCTCGAACCGGTCGCCGACGATGCGGACGGTGCGGAACCCGAGCCGGTGCGAGATCGTCTCGACCGCGTCGGCGCTCGACACGGTCGCCTCGTAGAGTCGCGGCACCTCGGCGCTCCACGGCTCGACGTCGATCAGCTCGATCGGAGCGACGTCGGCCGGGGACTCCCACGTGACGTCGACGCCCAGCTCGGGGACGGCGAGCGTGACCGGCCACGCGGCGGGGCCGGCGGTGATCTCGGCGACGATCGTCGCGCCTCCTGCCGTCTCGCCGGCCGTCCCGTGCCATTCGCTGCGCAGCCACACGTCGTCGATGCCGCCGACCGGTCGCGCCTCGAGCGACACGCTGCGGAAGACGCCGGGCAGCCACCACTGGTCCTGATCCTCGACGTAGCTCTGGGCCGACCACTGGTGCACCCGGACGGCCACGGTGTTCGTGCCGGGGTGCACGAGATCCGTGACGTCGTACTCCTGCGCGAGCCGGCTGCCGACGCCGACGCCGACGTGCACGCCGTTGACCCAGACGACCGCCGTCGACTCGACGCCGTCGAAGCGCAGCAGCACGCGCTCGGCGCCCTCGAACGAGGCGGGCAGCTCGAAGGTGCGCCGGTGGTCGCCCGTCGGGTTCGCATCGGGCACGTTCGGCGCGTCGGTCGGGAACGGGAACTGCACGTTCGTGTAGATCGGGGCGCCGCGACGACCGTCGCCCGTGAGCACCCAGTGCGACGGCACCGTGATTGTCTCCCAGCCCGAGTCGTCGAGGTCGACCGAGCCGACGTCGTACGCGCCCTCGCCGTCGGGCAGCACGCCGCGCCCGCCGGGCAGCCCCGGCACACCGGCGAGCAGGCGGAACGACCACTCGCCGTCGAGCGAGAGCCGCGGGGCGTCGCTGTGCAGCCACGAGCGCGCGGGCGAGCGGCGACCACTGCCGGGGCCCGTGTCGGAGAGGTACCCGACGGGCGGCGAGAGCGGGGAGTCGGCGGTGGTCGAGGAGGCGGTGGTCGAGGAGGCGGTGGTCGAGGGGACGACGGAGGTCACTTCACGGATCCTTCGGTGAGGCCGCCGCGCCAGAAGCGCTGCAGCACGATCATGGCGATGACGAGCGGGATGATCGACAGCAGGACGCCGCCGGTCGTCAGTTGGTAGAACTCGGGCAGTCGGTCGGTCTGGCTCAGCCAGTTGTTGAGACCCAGCGTGACGGGGAACTTGTCGACGTCGCTCAGCATCACCAGCGGCAGGAAGTAGTTGTTCCAGATGCCGACGAGCTGGAAGAGGAACACCGTGACGAGCGCCGGGGTGAGGATGCGCAGACCCAGGGTGTGGAAGATGCGCAGCTCGCTGGCGCCGTCGAGGCGGGCGGCCTCCATCAGCGAGGTGTCGACCGTCGCCTGCGCGTAGATGCGGCAGAGGAACAGCCCGAACGGCGACACCAGCGACGGCAGCAGCACGCTCCAGTAGGTGTTCGCGAGACCCATCTGGCTGAAGAGCAGGAACAGCGGCAGCGCGGTCGCGGTGCCGGGCACCAGCACGCCGCCGAGGATCGTGCCGAAGACCAGATTGCGGCCCTTGAACTCGTACTTGGCGAGGGCGTAGCCGCCGGCCGCGGCGAAGTAGGTCGCAATGAGGGCGCCGACGCCGGCGTAGAGCACCGAGTTGCCGAGCCAGCGGACGAAGACGCCGTCGCCGTAGGTCAGCACCTGACCGAGGTTGTCCCACAGGGCGAACGACGGGGCGAACCAGAAGCCGAAGGTGCCGAAGAGGTCGCCGGTGGTCTTCGTGGCCGCGACGACGACCCAGTAGACCGGGATCAGGAAGTACAGCGCGACGACCGTGAGCACGGCGGTGACGATGATGGTGGAGGCGCGGCTGCGACCCGCGGACCGGTCGGGCCCGGCCCCGCGCGAGCGTCGGGCGGAGACGCGACCCGCGCCGCGCCTCCCGCCCTGCCCGGCGGTGACGATCGACTCGGTCTCGGTGGCGTGCTCGGCGACCGTGGCGCGGGGGCTCATGCGGACTTCCTGTTCGTGATGGTGAGGAACACGATCGAGAGCGTGAAGGCGACGAGCGCGATCAGCACGGACTGCGCCGCGGCGACGTTGTAGTCGTTGTAGGCGAAGGCGGTCGTGTAGGCGCTGAGGTTCGGCGTGTACTGGCTGTCGATGGCGGGGGCCACGCGCTGCAGCACCTGCGCCTCGGCGAACAGCTGCAGGGTGCCGATGATCGAGAAGACGGCGGTCAGCAGCAGGGCCGGGCGGATCAACGGCAGCTGGATGCTCGTCGCGACGCGCAGAGGCGACGCGCCGTCGACCTTCGCGGCCTCGTAGAGCTCGACCGGGATCGACTTGAGCTGGGCGATGATGATCAGCATGTTGTAGCCGGTGTAGCTCCAGGTGACGATGTTCGCGATCGACCAGAGGACGGTGTTCGGCCCGAGGAAGTCGGGCGAGACGCCGAACGTCTCGGCGACGTCGATGATCGGGCTGAGCCCCGGCACGTAGAGGAACGACCAGAGGATGGTCGCGATGACGCCCGGCACCCCGTACGGCAGGAAGTACGCGGCGCGGAACAGCCCCGGCCACTTCGCCGACGCCGACTCGAGCAGCAGGGCGAGCACCGTGCAGAGGATGAGCATCAGCGGCACCTGCACGATGCCGAACAGGAACATGCGCCCGATCGAGGCGACGAAGTTGGGGTCGCCGAGCACCTGGGCGTAGTTGCCGAACCCGGCGAACTGCGTCACGACGCCGGTCTCGCCGAAGAGACCGCCTCGGCGCACCTGCGTGAAGCTCGACACGAGCGCCATCAGGATCGGCACGATGAAGGTGAGCAGGAACAGCGCGAGGAACGGGAAGAGCAGCACCCACGGCGCCCGGGCGACCGAACGCGACGACGGGCCGCTCATGCGCCGGCCTTGCGGATCGACAGGCCCTTGTTCTTCATGACCGTGATGATGTCCTTCTCGGCCTGCACCACCGCGTCGACGAGGGTCCCGCCGGAGGCCTTGCCACGGAATCCGTCGCTGAGGATGTTGAACGACTGCTGCGTCACGGGCCACCAGCTCCAGTCCTGGTTCTGACTCGACTCCTTCGTGGCGGGCACGAACACCTCCTGGTTGTAGTTCTGACCGCTGAAGAACTCGCTCGGCTTCTCGCGCAGGTCCCCGACCACGTCGACGGCGGGCGACCAGCCGATGCCGCAGAACTCGATCAGCGCGTTGACGCCCTCGGGGGTCGTGGTCATCCAGACGGCGAAGTCGAGCGCCTCCTGCGGGTGCCGGCTGTTGGCGAGGATCGCCGCCGTCGACCCGCCGAGGAACGACGACGCGTAGCCGTCCTCCCAGGTCGGCAGGGGCGCGGCGCGCCACTTGCCCGAGGCGCCGCTGACGCCCTCGATGAGCGCGTCGCCCCACGAGCCCGTCGCGACCGACGCGATCTTCCCGTCGGCGGCGGCCGAGAACCAGGCGGGCGTGTACGCGCCGTAGGCCGTCGTGACGATCCCGTCGTCGATCGCCTGGTCGAAGAACGCCGCGACCTTCATCGTCGCCTCGTCGGTCATGTCGATGACCCACCCGTCGTCCTCCGCGCGGAACCACGAGGCGCCGGCCTGGGTGGCGTAGGCGGCGAACGGCGACGCGTCGGCGAGCGGGAACGAGTCCATCAGCACGCCCGCGCCCTTCAGCTCGGCGCCCACGGCGGCCCAGTCGCTCCACGTGGCGGGCACGGACGCGCCGACCTGGTCGAAGACGGCCGGCTGGTAGAACATGCCCATCGGGCCGCTGTCCTGCGGCACCGCGTAGACGCCGCCCGTGTAGCTGACCTGGTTCCAGAGCGTGGGGTCGTAGAGCTCGCGATACTGGTCGATCCCGTAGCGCGAGAGGTCGACGACGCCGTTGGCCAGCAGGAACTCGGGCAGCGACCGCAGCTCGACCTGGGCGATGTCGGGGCCGGCGCCCGCCGCCAGCGCCGAGTACAGCTTCTGGTAGCCGCCGGCGTTGCCACCCGGGATGAACACGGTCTCGACCTGGACGCGGTCCTGGCTGCGGTTGTAGAGGTCGGTCACCTGGTCGAGGCCCTTGAGCCAGGCCCAGTACTCGAGGCGGACGCGGCCGTCGGCCGGCGGGATGGTCGGCAGGCTGTTGACCGAGGTCGTGCCGGGTGTCGCGCACCCGGCCAGGATCGCGGCAGCGCCGGCGCTCAGGCCGAAGCCGAGCAGTTGACGTCGACTGAGGGGGCTCATCGTGACTCACTTCATCGTGGACGGGACCCGCCGAACCTAACACAATTCCGAGTGCTCACTCGGATTTGAGCCGAGGAGGCGCGGGTCGGCCGTAGAGTCCCCTCATGACCGCAGACACCACCGCCGCCCACCCGGAGCCCGCCGCCCGGCACGACGCGCCGGTCGCCCGCGGCCCGCGGGGCCCGCGCGGCCCGTACGCGAAGTCGTCCGAGCGCCGGGCCGCGATCGTGGACGCCGCCTTCGAGGTGTTCTCGACCCGCGGCTACCGCGGCGGCTCGCTGCAGGAGGTCGCGGATCGCGTGGGCGTCAGCCAGACCGGCCTGCTGCACTACTTCCCCTCGAAGCGCGATCTGCTGCGGGCCGTGCTCGAGCGACGGGACTCGATGGCGAGCGGCGCCGTGCGCGACGGGACCACCGACGGCGACTTCATCGAGGGGGTGCTGCGACAGGCACGGCACAACGAGACGGTGCCGGGTCTGATCGCGCTGTACGCGGTGCTGGCCGGAGAGGCCGCCACGGAGGACGCACCCGTGCGCGGCTACGTGGCGACGCGCTTCGAGGGGTTGCGGGCCGAGTACACGGCCGGGTTCCGCGACCTCGAGTCGCAGGGGCGCCTCCGTCCGGGGGTGGACCCCGCCCGGGCCGCGTCCGGGCTCGTGGCGCTCTGGGACGGCATCCAGCTGCAGTGGCTGATCGACCCGTCGAGCGTCGACGTCGAGCAGCAGCTGCGCGACCACCTCGGGTCGCTGGTGCTGCCCGGCTGAGCTGCGCCGCGCCTCCTCGGCGCCGCTACTTCGAGCGGGTGAGCTGCGAACGGAGCGCCGCACGGTCGCGCCACGCGCCCGTGGACCAGAGCGCGAGGAGGACGAGGAGGGGCTGGCCGATCAGGCGGACGGCCCGCTTCGTGTCGGTGTCGAGGCCGAACGCGTCGGTGTGCGTCACGAGCTGCGAGATGTTGCCGGGGAAGATCGCGATGAAGAACGCCGCGACGGCCCAGCCGACGGCGACGCGCTTCTTGCCGAGCACCAGCAGCGCCCCGCCGAGCGTGATCTCGACGACGCCCGAGGCGAGCACCACGGCGTCGTCGTCGAAGGGCAGCCACTCGGGCACCTGCGCCTGGAAGTCGTCGCGGGCGAAGGTGAGGTGGCTGACGCCGGCGAGGACGAGGATGCCGCCGAGGGCCAGACGCCCGATGACGCGGGGGACGGACGTGGGGCGCGGGCGCGTGGTTCGACGTGACATCCCGTCAGTCTGCTCCTCCCCCGGTGCGTCGTCGACCCGTGTCGCTGCACGTCCGTGCAGGTCGGACCGTGGGCGTCGTGTCTGCGGACCGGTGCCAGGGTCGTCGGGTAGAAGAGACGGATGAGCCTCGCATCCACACTCCTCCGCACGACGATCGGCGGCCTCTTCGTGGGCCACGGACTCCAGAAGCTGACGGGCGCCTTCGACGGCCCCGGGCTCGAGGGCACCGAGCAGATGATGGCGGGGACGGGCATGCACCCGGCCGCCCGCACCGCACGACTCGTCGCCGTCGCCGAGACCGCCGGCGGCGCCGCGCTGGCCCTCGGCGCCGCGACCCCGCTCGCCGCCGCGACGGTCGTCGCCACCATGGTCACCGCCGTCCGCAAGGTGCACGGGTCGAAGGGCCCGTGGAACACCGAGGGCGGCTTCGAGTACAACGCCGTCCTGATCGCCGCGGCCGCCGCCGTCGCCGCGGGCCCCGGCGGGCCCTCGATCGACCAGGCCTTCGGCAAGAAGACCTGGGGCACCGGCGGCACGCTGTTCGCCCTCGTCGCCGGCACGATCGGCTCGTTCGTGGTCGTCGAGCTCGGCCGCCGCGCCGCGCCGAAGGACGCCTGACCCGCAGCACCCGCACCGCCTGCACCAGCACCAGCACCAGCACCAGCACCAGCACCAGCACGAGCTGAACCGCTTGTGCAAATCGCGACCGTCCGGGCGCGACACGCCGCTCATCTTCACGTGAGCACGGCGTGTCGCGGCCGACAGGTCGGGTTCGGCACGCAGAAGCGACGCCCGCCGGTCGGGTTCGGCACGCCGAAGCGACGCCGCAGGTCGCCATCCGCCCAGAGCAGCCCGAGAACTCCCGGCCCGGTGATCCCTCCCCAGACGGCCCTGCCAAGGAGGCGCGGTGCAGGCACCCGACGAGGGCCCGGCACTGTCGGTGGCGTCTGACAGCATGACGGCATGACTTCGACGAGCACCACGACCGACATCGACGCCGAGGCCCTCGACCTGCTCAGGGCTCTGACGGGTCGCGACGACGCGGTTTTCCACGACGGTCAGCTCGAGGCCATCCGCGCCCTCGTGGCCGACCGGCGCCGCGCTCTCGTCGTGCAGCGCACGGGGTGGGGCAAGTCGGCGGTCTACTTCATCGCGACGCTGCTGCTCCGTCGTCGCGGCACCGGGCCGACGCTGCTCGTCTCGCCCCTCCTCGCCCTGATGCGCGACCAGGTCGCGGCCGCCGCGCGGGCAGGTGTCAGGGCCGTCGCCGTGAACTCCGCCAATGCGCACGAGTGGTCCGACGTGCAGCAGCAGCTCGTCGACGACGAGATCGACGTGCTGCTCGTCTCGCCCGAGCGCCTCAACAACCCGAGGTTCCGAGACGAGCAGCTGCCCGTGCTGATCGCCCGACTCGGCATGCTCGTCGTCGACGAGGCGCACTGCATCTCCGACTGGGGCCACGACTTCCGGCCCGACTACCGCCGTCTCGCCGAGCTCATCCGCACGCTGCCGAACGGCGTCCCCGTCCTCGCGACCACCGCGACCGCCAACGCCCGGGTCGTCGCCGACGTGGCCGAGCAGCTGGCGGTGGGGCCGGGCGACGACGTGCTGACCATCCGCGGGTCGCTGGCGCGCGCCTCCCTGCGGCTGGGGGTGCTGCAGCTGCCCACCTCGCGCGACCGGCTCGGCTGGCTGCTCAGCCACCTCGCCGACCTTCCGGGGAGCGGCATCATCTACACGCTGACCATCTCGGCCGCCGACGACACCGCGCGGCTGCTGCGCGAGGCCGGCCACGACGTCCGCTCGTACTCGGGGCGCACCGACCCCGAAGAGCGCGAGCAGCTCGAGCAGCGGCTGAAAGACAACGACCTCAAGGCCCTCGTCGCGACCAGCGCCCTCGGCATGGGGTTCGACAAGCCCGACCTCGGTTTCGTCATCCACCTCGGGGCGCCCTCGTCGCCCGTGGCGTACTACCAGCAGATCGGTCGAGCCGGTCGGGCCACCGACAACGCCGACGTCCTTCTGCTGCCCGGCAGCGAAGACGCCGAGATCTGGCAGTACTTCGCCACGGCCTCGATGCCGTCCGAGGCCAGGGCCTCCGCCGTGCTGGCCGAGTTGACCGACACCCCGCTGTCGACCCCCGCGCTGGAGGCACGGGTCGACATCAAACGCACCCCCCTCGAGCTGATGCTCAAGGTGCTCGACGTCGACGGGGCCGTCCGGCGGGTCCAGGGCGGGTGGGTGAGCACCGGGCAGCCCTGGGTGTACGACGCCGAGCGCTACGACCGCATCGCGACCGCCCGCGTGGCCGAGCAGCAGTCGATGCTCGACTACCAGCACGCCACCACCTGCCGCATGCAGATGCTGCAGACCGATCTCGACGATCCCGACGCCAAGCCGTGCGGGCGCTGCGACGTCTGCGCCGGCGCCTGGTACCCGACCGACATCAGCGGTGAGGCCGCCACCTCGGCCACGTCGTCGCTCGACCGGGTCGGCGTCGAGATCGAGCCCCGCGCGCAGTGGCCCACGGGCGCCGACCGCGCCGGGGTGCCCGTCAAGGGCAAGCTCCCCGAGGGCGAGCGCGTCGAGCAGGGCCGGGCCCTCGCACGGCTGACCGACCTGGGCTGGGGCACGACGCTGCGCGAGGTCTTCGCACCGTCGACCCCCGACGCCCCCCTGTCGAAGAACCTGCTCGACGGCGTCGTGCGCGTGCTGCGCGAATGGCCCTGGGCCGAACGACCCGTCGGCGTGGTGGCCATGCCGTCGGCGTCGCGACCGCTGCTCGTCGGCTCGCTCGCCGAGGCCATCAGCACCGTCGGGCGACTCCCCCTGCTCGGGGCGCTCACTCCCACCCGTCCGTCCGCGGGGCGGGGCCAGGGGGGCAACAGCGTCTACCGACTCGCCGACGTCTGGCAGTCGTTCGAGGTCGGCCCCGAGCTGGCCGCCGCCCTGGCCGGCGTGCAGGGCCCGGTGCTGCTCGTCGACGACCTCGTCGACAGCCGCTGGACGCTCACCGTCGCCGGTCGCGAGCTGCGCCGAGCAGGGGCACCCGCCGTGCTGCCCTTCGGACTAGCGATCGTCGGCTGACCACCGGGCCGCCGAGGTCGCCCGCCGACGGCACGAGGGACGGGCGGCCTGCGACCACGGGAGACCCCGTCACCGCCCCCGCGTCACCGCCCCCGCATCAGCGCCCGAAGCGCATGCCGTCCCGCGTCAGCGAGCTGAACCGCATGGCCCAGACGTCACGCGGGTAGTTCTGGTGCATCCGCCACGGAGCACGCCCACCCTGGCGGGGCAGCAGATGCTCACCCCGCGCGACGTACCCGCTCGACAGATCGATCAGCGGCATCGTCCGTCCGGCGCGTCGGGGCGCCGTCGGCACCGCCCACCGCAGACCCCGGCGGTCCAAGTACCGCAGCAGCCGCGACAGGTACCGGCCGACCAGGTCGATCTTCAGCGTCCACGACGCGTTCGTGTACCCGATCGCGAACGCGAAGTTCGGCACGTCCGCCAGCATGAACCCCTTGTACGTCAGCTTGGTCGCCGGGTCGACCACCGCCCCGTCCACCGACAGGCGCATGCCGCCGAACAGCAGCAGATTCAGCCCCGTCGCGGTGACGACGACGTCCGCGGGCACGACCCGCGCCTCCTGCCCGTCACGCCCCTCGACCGCCACGCCCTCGGGCACGAACCGCTCGACGCCGTCGGTCACGATCGACGCCGACCCCGACCGCAGCGCACGGAACAGCGCGCCGTCCGGGGTGATGCACAGACGCTGATCCCACGGGTCGTAGCTCGGCTGGAAGTGCCGGTCGACGTCGAAGCCCTCGGGCAGACGACGCTCGACGCCCGACCGGAGGAACGCCTTCATCCGCTCCGGCGATCTCCTGCTCGCCTGGTAGCTCAGCAGCGCCATGCCGACGCTCCGCCACCGGACGAGCCGATCGTCGACCGATCGCGGCAGCAGTCGCCGCCAGGGCCGCGGTCGCTTCCGCTCCGACGGCAGCGACAGCACGTACGTCGGCGAGCGCTGCAGCATCGTCACGTGCTCGGCCTGCTCGGCGAGCGCCGGCACGAGCGTGATCGCGGTCGCGCCCGACCCGATCACGACGACCCGTCTGCCGGTCACGTCGAGGTCGGCGGGCCAGTGCTGCGGGTGCACGAGGGTGCCGGCGAAGTCCTGCTGACCGGTGAAGGTCGGCGTGTAGCCCTCGTCGTAGCGGTAGTACCCCGAGCAGGCGACGAGCACGCCGCAGGTCACCGTGAGGCGGCGGGCGCCGACGGGCCGGTCGGCGGAACCGGCGGAACCGTCCGAACCGTCCGAACCGTCCGCGGCTCCCCCGGCTCCCCCGGCTCCCCCAGAGGGAGGCGCGGCGACGTCGATCTCGACCGTCCAGCGGGCGTCGGCGGACGACCAGTCGGCGGCCACGACCCGGTGCCCGTAGCGCACCCGCTCGGCGACCCGGGTCTCGTCGGCGGTGTCGCGCACGTAGTCGCGGATGGCCGCGCCCGGGGCGATCGAGCGACGGTCGCGCCACGGGCGGTCCGCGTAGCCGAGGGTGAACATGTCGCTGTCGGAGCGTACGCCGGGGTAGCGGAACAGATCCCAGGTGCCGCCCATCGCCTGGCGGGCCTCGACCACGGCGAGGGTGCGTCGCGGGAAGTCGCGCAGCAAACGCGCGGCCATGCCCACGCCCGACAGCCCAGCGCCGACCACGAGCACGTCGACGTGCCCGGGCAGCGGCTCACCCGACGACCGTCTATCGCGTGACCGCTCCCCGTGCAGCGTCTCACCCGACGGCACGCCCCCCGAGGAGGCGCGGTTCGAGCCGGTCACGGGACCAGCACGATCCGGATCGGGTCACCCTCTTTGCGCTCCAGCATCGCGACGGCACGGGCCGCCTCGGCGAGGGGGACGGTGGCGCTGACGGACCGCGAGAAGTCGAGGCGGCCCTGCCCGGCGAGGGCGACGAGCGTCGTGACGTCGGCGGGCTCCGACCCGTAGTGGCCGAGCACCTGCTGCTGCAGGTAGCTGAACTTGGTGCCGTCGGCGATCGTGATGGGCTTGTCGGTCAGACCCACGAGGGTGAGTCGGCCGCGGTAGCCGAGGCAGGCGATGGCCTGCTCGCGGACGGCCGGCACCCCGGCGAAGTCGAAGGCGCGTGCGAGACCGGCGCCGCGCGTGGCCTGCCCGAGCTGCTGCGCGAAGTCGGGGGCGGCGGGGTCGAGGGCGAGGTCGGCGCCGAAGGCCAGGGCCCGCTCCCGCGCCTGCGGCAGCGGGTCGACGGCGATGATCGGGGCGGCTCCGATGAGGGCGAGCAGCTGCACGGCGTGGGCGCCGAGTCCGCCGACGCCCCAGACTCCGACGGCGGTACCGGGCTTCGTGTCGGCCGTGGTGGTGAGCGCGGCCCATGGAGTCGAGACGGCGTCGGGGATGAAGCAGGCCTGCTCGAACGGGAGGCCGTCGGGGATGGGGACGACCGTGTCGGCCCGGGCGACCGCGTACTCGGCCCAGCCGCCGTCGTAGTCGACGCCGCGGGTGAGGACCCGCCCGTCGTCCTCCTGGCCGGCCTGCAGCAGGACGCGATCGCCGACCGCGAGGTGCGCGACCCCGTCGCCGACCTGGTCGATCGTCCCCGCGACCTCGTGACCGAGGGTGACGGTGTCGCCCGGCAGGTGGAGCGGTGTCAGCGACCCCTGGATGAGGTGGACGTCCGACAGGCAGACGCCGGCGGCGGCGACGGCGATGCGGACCTCTCCGGGGCCGGCGTCGGGGGTGGGCACCTCGACGACCTCGAACTGGCGGGTGGTGACGGTCAGGCGTCCGGCGAGCATGGTTCTTCCCATCTGGGGGCGGCACGCTCTCGGTCGTCGGTGACCGCGGGCTCGCACCGCGCCTCCTCGGCGACGGTACGCCCGCTCCCGTGGCCGTGCCCCACGCACGGCCACGGGAGGTCTCAGCGTCGGGTGCCGGTCTCCGCGTCGGCCGCGACCGCGGCGGCGGAGGGCGCCTCACCCGCGGCGGCGGCGTCGTCGACCGCGCTGTCGGACGAGCCGTGCCCGTCGGCGTTCATCGTCGCCTCGTCGAAGGGCGCCCGGCCGGACAGCACCGTCTCGACGCGCTCGGGGTCGATCTGCTTCGTCCAGGTGCCGACGAGCACGGTCGCGACCGCGTTGCCGGTGAAGTTCGTCAGCGCGCGGGCCTCCGACATGAACCGGTCGATGCCGACGATCACGCCGACGCCGTCGACCAGGTCGGGACGGTGAGCCTGCAGCCCGCCCGCGAGCGTGGCGATGCCGGCGCCGGTGACCCCGGCGGCGCCCTTCGAGGCGATCATCATGAACAGCAGCAGCGAGATCTGCTCGCCGACGCTGAGCGGCGTGCCCATGGCGTTGGCGATGAACAGCGACGCCATCGTCAGGTAGATGGCCGTGCCGTCGAGGTTGAACGAGTACCCGGTGGGCACCGTGATGCCGACGACCGGCTTCGAGACGCCCAGGTGCTCCATCTTGGCGATGAGGCGGGGCAGGGCGACCTCGCTCGACGAGGTCGAGACGATCAGCAGGTACTCGCGACCGAGGTACCTCATCAGCCGGAAGATGTTGACCCCGGTGACGAGCTTGAGGATCGAGCCGAGCACCACCGCGACGAACACGATGCAGGTGATGTAGAACGCGATCATCAGGGTGCCGAGCGCGATGATCGCGGCGACGCCGGTCTCGCCGACGACCGCGGCGATGGCCCCGAAGGCGCCGATCGGCGCGACCCACATGATCATCGCGAGGATGCGGAAGACCAGCACCTGCAGGTTGCGGACGCCCTCGAGGATGGTGGCGCCGCGGGTGCCCATGCGCTGCAGTGCGAACCCGACGAGCAGGGCCACGAAGAGCGTCTGGAGGATCGAGCCCGACGTCAGCGACGACACCAGGGTCTCGGGGATGATGCCGAGCAGGAACCCCGCGGTGCCGCCGGCCTCCTCCGACGCGGGGGCCTCGTAGCCGGTCGAGCCGACCATCAGACCCTCGCCCGGGTGCACGAGGTTGCCGACCACGAGGCCGATCCCGAGCGCGAAGGTCGACATCGCGATGAAGTAGCCGAGCGCCAGGCCGCCGACCTTGCCCACCGTCGCCGCCTTCGCGATCGACCCGACGCCGAGCACGATGGTGCAGAAGATGACGGGGGCGATCATCATCGAGATGAGCGAGACGAACGCCGTGCCGATGGGCTTCAGCTGCACGGCCACCTCGGGCGCGGTGAGACCGACGAGGATGCCGGCCGCGACCGCGACGATGACGGCGATGTACAGCCAGTGCGAGCGGTCGATGCGACGGCGCGTCCGCCCGCCGCCCGCCGTGGGTGTCGACGGTGTCGTGCTGCCACCGGGGGCGGGCGCGCCGGCGCCCTTGTGCGTCCTAGCCATGGGGACTTCCTCGTTCTCATGTCCGATCGACGTCGTCGTCGACGGTCTGCGGAGTGCGTTCGGGCGAGCCTGTCGTGCGGTCCGGCCCCGGTCGAGGTTCTGGTCATACTGGTCACGCCGGCTCGCGCGGGCCCGCGGCGCACGACCCGGTGCAGCGCGACCCGGTGCAGCGCGACCCCCGCCGCACGACCCCGCGCCGCCCGACTCGACGAGGAGCCACCCGATGACCCGACCCCACCCCCGGTGGAGCATCGCCGCGCGCCTGTTCGCCCTGCAGGTCGTCGTCATCGTGCTGATCGCCGCCCTCGCGACCGTGTGGACGATCCGCTCGGCGCGCACCGACGCCGACTCCTCCGCCGCCCGCGCCTGCCTCGCGCTCGCCACCGGGATCGCCGACAACCCCTTCGTGCTCGACGCGCTGACGACGACCGATCCGAGTGCGCGCCTCCAGCCCTACGCCCTCGACCTCATGCGCGACACGTCGACCGACTTCGTCACGATCATGAGCCCCGACCGCACCCGTCTCACGCACCCCGACGCCGCCGAGATCGGTCGGCCGTTCGTCGGCACGATCGAGCCCGCGCTCGCCGGGCGCTCGTTCACCGAGACCTACACGGGCACGCTCGGCCCGTCGGTGCGGGCCGTCGTCCCCGTGCTCGGCGCCGACGGCGAGGTCGTCGCCCTCGTCGCGGCCGGGGTCACCGTGTCGGCGATCGCCGACACCCTCGAGCAGCGACTGACGCTGGTGCTCGCGGCCGCCCTCGCGACCGTGCTGATCGGCGCCCTCGCCTCGTGGCTGCTCAGCCGCTACCTCCGTCGAGTGACGAGGGGCCGCGGCCCGGAGGAGCTCGGCCGCCTCTTCGACTACTACGAGGGCGTCCTCCACTCCGTGCGCGAGGGCCTGCTGCTCGTCGACGGACGCGGTCGCCTCACCCTCTGCAACGACCAGGCGGCCGAGCTGCTCGGTCTGCCGCCGGGCGGGGTCGACCGGCCGGTGCCCCTCGAGAGCCTCGACCTCCCCGACTCCCTCGCGCGCCTCCTCGTCGGGGGGCGCGTCGCCGTCGACGAGGTGCACGTGACCGACGAGCGCGTCCTCGTCGTCAACCAGCAGCACACCGGGACCCCGAGCCGAGGAGGCGCGGGTCGCGTCGTCCCGGCACGCACCCTCGGCACGGTGACCACGCTGCGCGACCGCACCGAGCTGACCGACCTCGCCGACGAGGTCGAGACGATGCGGACGCTCGCCGACGCCCTGCGCTCGCAGACGCACGAGTTCTCGAACCGGCTGCACACGATCGTCTCGCTGATCGAGCTCGGTCGCGGCGACGAGGCCCTGCGGTTCGCGGCCACCGGGCTCGACGTCGACCAGCGACTCGCCGACAGCCTCGTCTCGTCCGTCGCCGAACCGGCGCTCGCGGCGCTGCTGCTCGGCAAGTCCGCCCAGGCGCGCGAGCGCGGCGTCGACCTCGTGATCGACGTCGATCCCGCCCTCGGCACCGTCGACGTCGAGCCGCGCGACCTCGTGACGGTGCTCGGCAACCTGCTCGACAACGCCCTCGACGCCGCCGACGGCACCGTGCGGATCACGGCGCGACGGGAGCAGAGCGAGGGCGGCGAGGCGTGCGAGGGCGGCGAGGGCGGCGGCGCCGTCGTCTTCACGGTCGCCGACGACGGGCCGGGGCTCGGCGACGTCGAGCAGGCGTTCCACCGCGGCTTCAGCACGAAGGAGCCCGGCAGCACCGGTCGGGGCGTCGGGCTCGCGCTCGTGCGGCAGGCGGTCTCCCGCGCCGGCGGCGGCATCACGGTGACCACGGGCACCGACGGGACCGCCTTCTCGGTGCGGTTCTCGGACGCCGCGACCGCCGACGCGGCCGCGACGCCCGACGACGGGGGTGGGCGTCGGTGACCCGCGCCTCCTCGGGGCCCGGGCTCGAAGCCCCGGTCGCGGACGTCCGGGTGCTCGTCGTCGAGGACGAGCCGCTGACCGCCGAGGCGCACGTCGCCTACGTCGGCCGCGTCGACGGCTTCGTCGTGGCGGCCACGGCCCACGACGGGCGAGAGGCCCTCGATCGGCTCCGCGACGACCCCTCGATCGACCTCGTGCTGCTCGACATGAACCTGCCCGACACGCACGGCATCGCCCTCTGCCGTGCCCTGCGCGCTGCGGGGTCCACCGTCGACGTGATCGCGGTCACGGCCGTGCGCGACGTCCAGGTCGTCCGCGCCGCCGTCTCGCTCGGCATCGTGCAGTACCTGATCAAGCCGTTCACCTTCGCGACGTTCGCCGAGCGCCTCGAGGGGTACCGCACGTTCCGGTCGTCGCTGACGCCCGACGGCGGACTCGTGACCCAGGGCGACGTCGACGCGGGGCTCGCGACCCTCCGCACGACGACGGCGCCCGCGCTCGGCAAGGGCCTCTCGCCCACCACGCTCGATCGGGTCGTCGCGGTGCTGCGCGGCGGACCCGACCCGTGGACCGCGGAGGCGCTGGCCGGGTCGACGGGGGTCTCGCGCGTCACGGCGCGCCGCTACCTCGAGCACCTCGAGACCGCCGGCCTCGTGCGCCGCGACCAGCGCTACGGCTCGCCCGGGCGGCCCGAGAGCACGTACCGGTGGCTGGGGCGCCGGTGACCAGCAGGCGGGAGTGACGCGCGGCCGCGAGTGACGCCCCGGCGCGAGTGACGGGCGCCCCGGCCCGAGTGACGTCCCGGCGCGGTCAGCGCACGGTGATCGTGTGCTCGTCCCAGCCCTCGGCGCCGTTCGGGGCCGGGGGCAGCGGCGTCTCCGACTGCGTGACGCCGTCGGCACCCGTGGCCCGCACCTGCACGGTGTGGTCGCCCGGCGTGGCGTCCCAACGGTGGACCCACTGCACCCAGGTGTCGGCCGAGACCGACTCGGCCAGCTCGGCGGCGACCCAGGCCCCGCCGTCGATCCGCACCTCGACGCCCGAGACCCCCGTGTGCGGATGCCAGGCCACCCCGGCGATCGGCACCCGGCCGGCGTCGACCGACGCGCCCGCCTTCGGCGTATCGATGCGCGACTCCAGCTTGACCGGCCCGAGGGCGTCCCAGCCGCGCGGCGTCCAGTAGCCCTCGGTGTCGGCGAACCGGGTGACCTCGAGGTCGACGACCCACTTCGTCGCCGAGACGTAGCCGAACAGCCCCGGCACGACCATCCGCACCGGGAACCCGTGCTGCTGAGGCAGGGGCTCGCCGTTCATCCCCACGGCCAGGATCGCGTCGGTCCCGTCGTCGACCAGCACGGACAGCGGCGTGCCCGCGGTGAACCCGTCGCTGCTGGTCGAGAGCACCATGTCGGCGCCGCTCTGCGGACCGGCCCGCTCGAGCAGGGCGCGGATCGGGTAGCCGAGCCAGAGCGCCGTGCCGATCAGGTCGCCGCCGACCTCGTTCGACACGCAGCTGAGGGTCGCGTAGTGCTCTTCGAGGGGCAGGGCGAGCAGCTCGTCGAACGAGATCTCGATCTCGCGGTCGACGAGACCGTGGATCCGCAGACTCCATTCGGCCGGGTCGATCGAGGGCACCTGCAGGGCGGTGTCGATGCGGTAGAAGTCGGCGTTCGGGGTGACGTACGGCGTGATGCCCTCGACGTCGAGGGAGGCGCCGGCCGGCACCGCGGGAGCGGCCTGCGCCGGCGCGGGCAGGGTCAGGGCGTCGCGGAGCGCCCCGACGTTCGCCCGGGTCGCGTTCACCAGACGGGCGCCGGTGCCGACGACGACGGACGCCGCACCCACGGCGATCGCCATCACCAGGAACCCGCGGCGCTCGAGCCCGGGGCCGAGCAGCGGCGGTTCGGGCACGGTCGCGGCGGCCCAGCCCGGCTCGGTCGAGGCCTCCCAGCGGTGCAGGCGCGTCATCAGCGCGGTGAGGACGACCAGCGACACGACGGTGCCGACGGCCGTCGGGGCGCCGTCGAGCGAGGTGCTGTCGGCCCGGGTCAGCACGGCGACGAGCGCGACGACCCCGCCGATGCCGAAGACGATCTTGCCGCCGGGCGGGCGGCGATGCTCGAGCACGCCGGCCCCCGCGGTGATCGCGACGAGCAGCACGCCCATCAGCACGAAGAGGGCCACCTTGTCGCCGGTGCCGAACAGCGACACCATCAGGTTCTTGACGGCCGCGGGGGCCAGGTCGATCGCGGCCGAGCCCACGCCGAACAGCGGGCTGCCGCCGGCGCCGGTGACCCACGCCACGGCCTCGGCCGACGCGAGGAACGCCGTCACCGACACGACGCCGGCCAGAGCGGCCCAGGCCGAGGAGGCGCGGGTCGTCATCCCGACGCCGGCGGGACGGGGCGGGGACTCCAGACGCACGGACATGCTGCCAGGCTAGGCCGCGCCTCCGGGGAGTCGCCTCCGCGCAGCCGCGCCGCGGTCAGTCGTCGTCGCCGACGAGGCTCTCCATCAGTTCGACGATCAGCGCGACGGCCGACTCCGAGCCGGGCGGGTCGCCGGCGTCGGCCTCGGCGTCGGGGGCGTCGACGACCAGCAGCGGGATGCCGGGGCCGAGCACCAGCTGGGCGATCTCGGAGCGCCCCTCGATGCGGCAGGCGACCGGTACGCGGAACGTGCGGTCGTCGTCGGCGAACTCCATCGAGGCGGCGAGCAGCGTCTCGGCGAGCTCGTCGGTCACGGTCAGGCGGGCGCCGGCGTAGTGCAGGGTCTTCATCCCCTCACCTTAGGCGCGCGACCGGAGCACACTCGGGTGATGATCCCCGACGCCGCTCATCCCGTCGTTCCGATGCTCGCGAAGGCCGTCGCCGAGGTGCCCGAGCCCGACTCGGTGCCGGGCGGGTTGTCGTACGAGCCGAAGTGGGACGGCTTCCGCGGCATCGTCTACGCCCGATACCTGGACGCGGACCAGCCCGGCGGAGCGACCGACCCCGGCGGAGAGACGGACTCCGGCGGTGCGGCCGAACCAGGCACCCCGCACGGCGGCACCGGCCGCCGCCCCCTCGAGATCGAGATCGGCAGCCGCGGCTCGAAGACGCTGACCCGGTACTTCCCCGAGCTGGTCGCGTCGCTCGCCGAGCTGCTGCCCGGTCCGTGCGTGCTCGACGGCGAGATCGTCGTCCGCACCGGCGAGCCGGGTCGCGAGCGGCTCGACTGGGAGGCGCTCGGTGCGCGGATCCACCCCGCGGAGTCCCGGGTCGCCACCCTGTCGGTCGAGACCCCCGCCCTCTTCGTGGCCTTCGACCTGCTGGCCCTCGGTGACCGAGAGCTCGTCGACGCGCCCTTCGGCGAACGACGCGCCCTGCTGGTCGAGACCGTCGGCGGAGGCGACGGCACCGGGCCGCTGCACGTCAGCCGCACCACCGACGACGTCGATCTCGCCCGACGCTGGCTCGCCGAGTTCGAGGGCGCCGGGCTCGACGGGGTCGTCGCGAAGCCCCTGGACGCCCCGTACTCCCCCGGCAAGCGCACCATGCTGAAGATCAAGCACCACCGCACGGCCGACGTCGTCGTGCTCGGCTACCGGGTGCACAAGAGCGGAGCCGGGGTCGGGTCGCTGCTGCTCGGCCTGTTCGACGCCGACGGCGAGCTGAGGAACGTAGGAGGCGCGTCGGCGTTCTCCGACGCCCGTCGCCTCGAGCTCGTGACCGAGCTGGAACCCCTCGTGGCCCGCGACGCCGACGGCGGTGTGTCGCACGCCGAGACGGAACGGAGCCGGTTCTCGTCGGGCAAGGACGTCTCGTACGTGCCGCTCCGGCCCGAGCGGGTCGTCGAGGTCCGCTACGACCAGATGGAGGGGTCGCGGTTCCGCCACACGGTGCAGTTCGCCCGCTGGCGGCCCGATCGCGACGCCCGCTCGTGCGGCTTCGACCAGCTGGAGGTGCCCGCCGCGTACGACCTCGGGGACGTGCTCGGGTAGGCGCGCCGCGCCTCCCCGGGGGGGGGGGCGGGACTCCTCGGCTCCGCGCGCCTCCTCTGTTGCCGAACCGCGCCTCCTCGGCTCCGCGCGCCTCCTCGGGAGGCGACCCGGGCCTCCTGGGCTCCGCGCGCCTCCTCGGCCCGGTAGCGGGCGGGTCAGTCGGTTGCGGGCGTGCGGGCGCGACTGGGCTGCACGCGGGGAGGCTCGCCCGGCATCTTCGGGAAGTCGGGTGGGAACGGCAGCTCGCCGAGACCGTCGGCGACGTCGCGCTCCCACCAGCCCAGAAGGGTGTCGATGCGGCCCGGGCTGTCGTGCATGCCCGCCCACGGGTCGCCCAGCCGCTGCAGCCGGTCGGGCACCGTCAGCACGGTGTGCTCGGCCGGGTCGACGGTCGGCAGATCGTCCCAGCCGACGGGCAGCGAGACGGAGGCGCGGGGCAGCGCCCGAGGCGACCAGGCCCCCGCCATGGTCCGGTCGCGATTGGCCTGGTTGTAGTCGACGAAGATGCGCTCGCCGCGCTGCTCCTTCCACCAGGCGGTGGTGATGCGGTCGGGGGCGCGACGCTCGAGCTCGCGGGCGGCGGCGATCACCGCGTGCCGCACCACGAGGAACTCGTGCTCGGGTTCGATCGGCGCGAAGACGTGCAGCCCGCGGTTGCCGCTCGTCTTGACGAAGGCGGTCAGCCCCGCCTCGGCGAGCACCTCGCGGAGGTCGAGAGCGGCGCGGACGGCGTCGTCGAACCCCGTGCCCGGCTGCGGGTCGAGGTCGATGCGCAGCTGGTCGGGCAGATCGGGCTGCTCGGCGCGCGACGCCCACGGGTGGAAGACGAGGGTGTTCATCTGCGCGGCCCAGACGCCGGCGGCGGGTTCGTCGATCACGAGCTGCGGGTGGACGCGCCCGCTCGGATACGTGACGTCGACGGCGCGGACGTGGTCGGGGGTGCCGCGCGGCGGGTTCTTCGAGAAGTACTGGTCGCCGTCGATGTCACCGCCGAAGCGCTGCAGCGAGATGGGGCGGTCGCCGTTCGCCTCGACGAACGGCGCACCCACCTCGACGAGATAGCGGGCGAGGTCGAGCTTCGTGACGCCGAGGTCGGGCCAGAGCACCCGGGAGGGGCTGCTGACCCGGACATCGCGGTCGCCCACCCGCAGGGTCGTCGATTCGGAGGCCATGCGCGCGACGCTAGTCCGCCGGGCGAGGTGCGGCCCGACGGGCGAGGTGCGGCCCGACGGGCCGGGTGCGCTGCGATGAACCGCGTTCGCGAAGATGAACCGCGATCTATCGCGGTTCATCTTCGCGAACGCGGTTCATGGGGAGGAGTGGCCCGCTTCGCGGACGCAGTTCATGGAGCGGAGGTGTCGGCGGGGAGCGCCCGCGCTAGATTGTGCGCATGAGCAGCTCTCGCGAGTCCAAGGGTCCTCGGGTCGAGCGGGGAGATGCGGAGCTGACCCGCGCCTCCTTGGTGCTCGGTCTTCCTCCGACGATGGTCCCCGCGCTGGTGCGCCGGGCTGTGCAGACGAGCCCGTCGTTCACCGTGACCAGCGTCGACGACGACGGGGCCGTGCTGTCTCGCCGGTCGGCGACGGCGACGGGTGACGTCGCGTTCCGACTGACGTTCACGGCGGTCGACGGCGGGACGCGCGTCGATGGCGAGCTGCGGCCCCCGACGGGGACGATCGGCGCCTCGGTCAAGCGTCGCGACGACGATGCGACCGCCCTCTTCGAGGCCCTGGCTGCCGCCGCCGGCCCCTTCTGAGCGAGCCTCCGGCCCGCCCTCGCCCGAGTGGTCAGAAACCGCCCTTCGGCGCGCCACGAAGGACATCTTCTGACCAATCACGCACCCGGCGACGCGGACGCCCGCGCACACCGCCCGGCTGACGCCCACCCCCGAGCTCGAGTGGTCAGAAACCGTCCTTCCGCGCGCGACGAAGGACATCTTCTGACCACCCACGCACCCGGCGACGCGGACGCCCGCACTCCGCCCGGCTGACGCCCGCCCCCGAGCTCGAGTGGTCAGAAAACGCCTTTCCACGCGCCGCGACGGACATCTTCTGACCAATCAAGCACGCGCGAGCGCGAGCACGAGCGTGAGCGCGAGCGCGCCCGAGCACGACCACGAGCACCCGCCGGCGCCGCCCGTCAGCAGGCGCCCCCTAGGCGCCCGCCTCGTCGTCCGTCTCGTACCGGTCGACGCTGATCGTCGGGATCGACGCCGTGATGACCGACCCGTCGGCGCGCATCAGCCCGCGCAGGTCGTTCGTCGTCGGCACCTTGGTGGTGATGCGCGGCCCCTGGTCGTCGAGCGCGATGCGCACCGGCGCCTCGGGCGTGACCGTGAAGCCCTGCTCGCGCACCCACAGCTCGACCTCGCCGCCCGTCTCGATCGTGAAGACGATCTCGTGCTGGGCCAGGTCGACGCGCACGCGGCTGCCCCTGATCTGCACCCGGAACGTGAGTTCGGTCCACTCGCCGGGCAGACGCGGGTCGAAGCTGAAACGGCCGAGCCAGTCGCGCATGCCGCCGTACCCGTTGACGAGCGCGCTCCAGATGCCGCCGGTCGAGGCGACGTGCACCCCGTCGGAGGTGTTGTTGTGCAGATCGGCGAGGTCGACGAAGAGCGACGACAGGAAGTACTGCTGCGACAGCTGGTGGTGCCCCACCTCGGCCGCGACGATCGACTGCACGACGCCCGAGAGGGTCGAGTCACCGGTCGTCAGAGCGTCGTAGTACTCGAAGTCGCGCAGCTTCTGCTCGGCGGTGAACTCGTCGCCCTGCAGGTAGAGCGCCAGCACGACGTCGGCCTGCTTCAGCACCTGGAAGCGGTAGATCACGAGCGGGTGGTAGTGCAGCAGCAGGGGGCGCTTGTTCTCGGGCGTGGCGTCGAGGTCCCAGAGCTCCTTGTCGAGGAACTGCGCGTCTTGAGGGTGGATGCCGCGGTGCTCGTCGTAGGGGATGTGCATGGCCTCGGCGGCGAGGCTCCAACCGTCGACCTCGTGGTCCTCGAGGCGGAGGCGCGCCACGAGCCGGTCGTAGGCGGCCGGCGACTCCTTCGCCAGCCAGGTGACCGTGCGGACGGCGGCCCGGAGGTTCGCGCGGGCCATGACGTTCGTGTACAGGTTGTCGTCGACGACGGTCGTGTACTCGTCGGGCCCGGTGACGCCGTCGATGTGGAACCGCTGATCGCCGTTCGACCGCCAGAAGCCGAGGTCGGCCCAGAGACGGGCGGTCTCGACGAGGATGTCGACGGCGCCCCGCTCGAGGAAGTCCTGGTCGCCCGACGCCTGCACGTACTGACTGAGGGCATGCGAGATGTCGGCGTCGATGTGGTACTGCGCGGTGCCGGCGGCGTAGTACGCCGACGACTCGAGACCGTTGATCGTGCGCCAGGGGAACAGCGCCCCGCGCTGGTTCAGCTCGACGGCGCGGTCGCGTGCCGCGTCGAGCATGCCGAGCCGGAACCGCAGCGCGTTGCGGGCCACGTTCGGCGACGTGTACGTGAGGAACGGCAGCACGTAGATCTCGGTGTCCCAGAAGTAGTGCCCGCCGTAACCCGAGCCGGTGACGCCCTTCGCGGCGATGCCCTGGCCGTCGGTGCGGGCCGTCGCCTGCGCCAGCTGGAAGAGGTTCCAGCGGATGGCCTGCTGCACCTCGGGCTGACCGGCGACCTCGACGTCGCTGCGGGCCCAGTAGTCGTCGAGCCAGGCGCGCTGCTCGGCGAAGACGTTCTCGATGGGCTGATCGGCGATGCGGTCGAGGGTGCGGTCGCAGCGGTCGGCCAGCTCGCGCGGCGGCACCCCGCGCGACGTGTGGTAGGCGACGGTCTTGGTCAGCGTGACCTTCTGACCGGCCTTGGCGCGCACGCGGTAGACGTGCTTCGCGATGTCGTCGTCGATCTGCGACGACTCGTCCCAGCCGTTCTCGGTCTCGAGCACGTGGTCGGCGCCGACGGCGAGGGTCATGCCCGAGTTGGTGGTGCGGTAGCCGAGGATGGCGCGCGACCCGCCGTTGCGACGCAGCTCGGGCTGCAGCACGCGGTCGTCGAACGACTCGGCCCGTCGCGGGTCGAAGGCGTCGGCCGCCGCGCGCATCCCGGCGTGGTACTCGTCGCCCATGTCCTGGCGGTTGAGGATCTGACTCGAGATCAGCAGCGACGCGTCGGCGTCGAGCACCGTCACCTCGTACTGGATGACGGCGAGGTGACGCTCTTCGAACGACACCAGGCGGCGGCTGGTGACGAGCACCTGCTTGCCCGAGGGGGTGCGCCATTCGATCTCGCGGACGAGCACGCCGTCGCGGAAGTCGAGGCGGCGGCAGTGCCGGAGGATGTCGGCCTCGAACAGCACGAACGGCTCGTCGTCGACGTAGAGGCGGATCACCTTGGCGTCGGGCACGTTGACGATGGTCTGACCGACCCGCGCGAATCCGAAGGCCTCTTCGGCGTGGCGGATGGGCCACGTCTCGTGGAACCCGTTGATGAAGGTGCCGAACGAGTGCCCGCCGCGCCCCTCGTCGGGGTTGCCGCGGAGACCCAGGTAGCCGTTGCCGACCGCGAAGACCGTCTCGGTGCGACCCTCGTCGCCCTGGTGGTACTCGTCTTCGATCAGGGCCCACTCGTCGACCGGGAACCGGCGGCGGTCGAGCGGGTCGGACGTGATGTGGTTCACGGCTGGTCCTCTCGCGGGCTGGTGCTGATGTCGTGGTCGGTGTTCGGAGCGATCCGAGGAGGCGGTGGGTCCGAGGGACCGTCGGCCTGCGTCCGCGACGAACCGAGTCTCCCGACGACCTCGGCGAGGTCGTCGACGACGACGTCGGCCCCGAAGTCGAGCAGGGTCTGCGCCCCGGTGCCGCGGTCGACGCCGAGCACGAGGCCGAAGGCCCCGCGACGACCGGCCTCGACGCCCGACTGGGCGTCTTCGACGACGACGCAGTCGGCGGCGGTCAGCCCGAGACGGCGAGCGCCCTCGAGGTAGGTGTCGGGGGCGGGCTTGCCCGTGATGCCCTCCGCCGCGGCGACGACGCCGTCGACGATGACGTCGAAGCGGTCGCGGAGACCGGCGGCCTCGAGCACGGGCACGGCGTTGCGCGAGCTCGAGACGACGGCGACGCGGATGCCGAGCGCGATCGCCCGGTCGAGGAACTCGACCGACCCCGGGTACGGCGCGACCCCGTTCTCGTCGAGCTCCGCCGCGAAGGCGGCGTTCTTGCGGTTGCCGAGACCGCGCACGGTCTCGACGTCGGGCCCGTCGTCGTCCGACCCCTCGGGCAGGGTGACGCCGCGGGCGGCCAGCATGGCGCGCACGCCGTCGTAGCGCGGGCGGCCGTCGACGTGCTCGAAGTAGTCGGCCTCGGTGTACGGCGCGAGCCCTCGGGGTTCGAAGTACTCGGTGAACAGCCGCGACCAGGCGCGCATGTGCACCTCGGCGGTCGGTGTCAGCACCCCGTCGAGATCGAAGAGCAGAGCGTCGAGCGAGGCGAGACGGGAGACGTCGCGCGGGGCCTCGGAGGGCGGGGATGCAGGCACGGGCCGATCACTTTCGAGCGATGTCGAGTCAGGAGGTCGTCATCGGAGCGTCGGTGATCCGGTGAGGCACGACACCCCGCGGGGTGTCCGCGCCCAGTCTGGCAGGTCGGCGGCGACGGACGGACCCCGTCACGACCGCGCGTCGACGGGATCCCCCTCGCGCGCCTCCTCGGGTCCGACGATCCAGGTGTCCTTCAGCTCGCCGCCCTGCTCGGCGGTCACCACCATGCTGCCCTCCGGGGCGACCCGGGTCAGGGCCAGGTCGGCGAGCGCGCTCTCGCCCTCGCCGAGCCCGATGAGGTGCACGAAGCAGCGCAGGTCGACGTGCCGCGGCTGCAGCCCCGTGGCGGTGAGGGTGGGGTGCGACGACAGCTGGACGACCTCCTGGGCGACCCAGTGCGCGGGGTCGGCGGCGATGGCGGCCCGACGCGCGCCGACGGCCGCGGCGGAGGCGGACGGCCCGATCAGCACCCCGTGCCCTCCTCGGCCGTCGACGGGCTTGGTGACGAGCTCGCCGACCCGTTCGAGCACCGAGACCCGCTCGGCCGGGTCGCCCGGGCGGTAGGTCGGCACCGATTCGAGCAGGGGCTTCTCGCCGAGGTAGTAGGCGATGAGGTCGGGCACGGCGCAGTACATCGACTTGTCGTCGGCGAGACCGGTGCCGGGGGTGTTCGCGAGCACGACTCCCCCGCCGGCGGCCGCGTCGATCAGGTGCTCGCCGAGCCGGTCGTCGTCGGGCGACGCCGCGTCGATCAGCTCGCCGTCGAGGCGCACGTACAGGGCGTCGATCACCGTGCCGGTCGCCCGCTCGACGACGAGCCCGTCGCGCACGATCAGGTCGCCCGGTCGCACGAGCAGCAGCCCGGCGCCGTCGGCCAGCACCCGGTGCTCGTACCAGCCCGAGCTGCCCGGTCCGTCGCTGAGCAGCGCCGCGACGCGCTCGCGGTCTGCATCGCGGTCGCCGCCCAGGTCGCCATCCCGGTCGCCTGCGAGGTCGCCGTCGACGGAACGAGGAGGCGCGGCGTGCGCCAGCAGCGTCCGTCGCAGCATCGGGAACACGGTCGTCGGGTCGAGCAGCCCGGCCGGTCGAGGGGCGTCGGGCACGACCGCGTCGAGCATCGCGCGGACGGCGAGCGAGAAGGCGGCGCCGCCCGGCGAGCGCACGGTGTCCTCGAGCACCCGCCACGAGCCGAACTCGGTGCGGACGAGGTCGAACCCCTGGAGGGGCGCGCGGACGACGTCGGCCGGCAGCCGGGTCGCCTCGTCGCGCCAGCCCGAGGCGCCGACCACCTGGTGCTCGGCGAGGACGCCGTCGGCGACCACCCGGCGCTCGCCGTACGCGTCGCGGAGGAACGCCTCGATGGCCCGGGCGCGCTGGGTGAGCCCCGCCTCGAGTCGCGCCCACTCGTGCCGACCGACGACGCGGGGCACGAGGTCGCCGCGGAACTCGCGTTCGTGACCGTCGACGACGGGGCCGATCCGCGCCTCCTCGGCCCAGCGGTCCCGGTGGGCGACGCGCTCGCGGAGGCCCTCCGCGCCGAGGTCGACGAAGAAGGCGGCGATGTCGGCGTAGGCGGCGCGGGGCTGCAGCCCGGGCCCGATCGCCTCGTCTCCGGCCCGGAGCCGGTAGCCGGTCAGGGTCGGCACGGCGGCGCGGCGCCCGGCGGCGGGGCCCCGGGTCTCGTCGAGCACCTGCGCCACGACGTCGTCGAGCTCGCCCCGTTCGGCGAAGGCGGCGCGTTGCCGGTCGGCGCTGTTGCCGCGGGCGAGGGTGGCCTCGGCGAGGTCGCGCACGTCGTCGTAGTCGCCGAGCTCCTCCAGCTGGGGCCGGAGGTGCTCGACGAGCGCGCGGACGGCGTCACGGGCCGGCAGGCGCGACGGGTGCGCGTCGAGGTCGAGCAGCTCGCCCGAGAGGCCCGCCCGCGCCGCCTGCCACATCGCCGCGCGGTGCAGCGGCTGGGCGCGGAGCTCGTAGGGCCGGTCGGCGAGCACGTCCAGCTCGGCGTGCCGGACGGCCGCCCGGTACAGCCCGGCGATCAGCACGGCGTCGTCGACGAGCGGGCAGGCGTCGCAGGTGCGCAGCTCGAGGGTCGGCGCGTGCGAGGACGGCCGCACGTCGAAGTAGGCCATCTTCGCGTCGGCGATGACGCCCGAGGCGATGAGGTCGTCGAGCAGGCGGTCGTACTCGGAGGCGTCGCGCATCGGACCGGTGGCGCCGGCGCTCGGCCAGCGCTGCCAGATGATCGATCGGATGCTCGCGTAGCCGGTGTCCTGTCCGTTCCAGAACGGCGAACTCGCCGACAGGGCCAGGAGGGCGGGCAGCACGGGGGCAACGCGACCGGCGATCCGCACGGCGACGTCGCGATCGGCGACCCCCACGTGGATCTGCAGCCCGCAGATCAGCTGCTCGTCGACGAGCAGTCGGTACTGCTCGTGCATGCGCCCGTAGCGCCCGGTGGGGGTCAGCTCGAAGTCGGCGAACTCCGACCGGGGCGCCGTGCCGACGGCGGCGACGGCGAGACCCTCGGCGGCGGTGACCTCGGCGACCTCGCGGCGCAGCTCGACGATCTCGCGACGGAGGTCGCTCAGCGTCCGCACGACGGGCACGTTCGTCTCGATGGTCGAGCGCTGCAGCTCGGCGCCGAACCGGTCGGCGGGCAGGCGGCTCAGCAGGTGCGGCGCCCTCGTCGACAACCGCCCCGTGGCGACGTCGATCAGATGCAGCTCCTCTTCGGCCCCGAGCGTCAACTCCGCAGTCATGGCCCGACCCTAGGGCTCAGGGACACCGTTGGGGCGGGTTACGTGAGGAATTCACAAGAAGTTGAGGAGGCGCGGCGCCGAGGAGGCGCGGTGCCGAGGAGGCGCGGTGCCGGCGCGCCCGCGGTCAGGCGTCGGCGGGCTGCCGCACTCCGGCGGCGGGGAGCAGCACGCCGTCGATCAGCGAGATCAGGAAGTCGCGGTCGACGGGCCTGCGGAGCACGAGCACCCGGTACGAGACCATGGACGGCGTGACGAGCGCGAGCGACTCGATGTCGGTGGCGGGGTCGATCTCGCCGCGCTCGAGGGCGCGGCGCATGAGCAGTCGATTGGCCTGGGCCCGCGGCTGCACGATGGCGCTGTCGACGGCGTCGGCCAGCTCGGGCGTGGTCGAGAGCATCGTGACGACCCCGGCCATCACCCGCATCTTCTTCTCGGCCTCGTCGATGCTCTGCGGCTTGATCATCGCGACGAGGTCGCCGCGGAGGGTGCCGGTGTCGGGCAGGTCGTCGAGATCGACCGCGCCCTGCTTCAGGCAGGCGACCGCGTCGACGACGAGCTCGCCCTTCGACGCCCACCGGCGGTAGAGCGTCGCCTTGCCGGCCTTGGCGCGGGCGGCGACCATCTCGATGGTCATGCCCTCGAAGCCCGTCTCGGCCAGCACGTCGATGGTGCAGCGGAGGATCTCGGGGTCGCGGCTGTGATCGCGCTTCCGCCCCGGGCGGCCGGGCGTCGGTGCATCGGTCATGCCGGTGACTCTACCTCGGGGATTTGCGAGACCGGGCATATCCGAAACCGACGAGACTCGTATATGCTCGCGCCCATGTCTCGGACCTCTCCGCTCTCTGGCGACGCGACCCGCGCCTCCTCGTCCCGCCGCTGGTGGACCCTCACCACCGTCGCCCTCGCCCAGCTGATGGTCGTGCTCGACTCGACCGTCGTCAACATCGCGCTGCCCGCCGCCCAGGCCGACCTCGGCTTCTCGGACGGCGACCGGCAGTGGATCATCACCGCCTACTCGCTCGCCTTCGGCAGCCTGCTGCTGCTCGGCGGCCGCATCTCCGACCTGATCGGCCGCAAGCGCACCTTCATCGTCGGCCTGATCGGCTTCGCGCTCGCCTCGGCCCTCGGCGGCGCCGCCGACAGCTTCGGGCTGCTCGTCTTCGCGCGAGCGCTGCAGGGCGCGTTCGGCGCACTGCTCGCCCCCACCGCGCTCGCCGTGCTGACCACGACCTTCACCGTGCCGAAGGAGCGCGCCCGCGCGTTCGGCGTCTTCGGCGCGATCGCCGGCGCCGGCGGGGCGATCGGCCTGCTGCTCGGCGGGTTCCTGACCGAGTACGCCTCCTGGCGCTGGAACCTCTACATCAACGTCGTCATCGCCGTCGTGGCCATCGCCGGCGCCGCGGTCTTCGTCTCGCACATCACCCGCACGGGCCCGCGCCCGAAGCTCGACGTGCCCGGCACCGTGCTCGTCTCGGCCGCGCTGTTCTCGCTCGTCTACGGCTTCTCGAACGCCGAGAACGAGGGCTGGGGCTCACCTCTGACCTGGGGGTTCCTCGTCGCGGCCGTCGTGCTGCTGACCGCCTTCGTGCTCTGGCAGCGCCGTGCCGAGCACCCGCTGCTGCCGATGTCGATCGTGCTCGACCGCAACCGGGGCGCCGCGTACAGCTCGGTCACCATCGCGGGTGCCGGCATGTTCGGCATCTTCCTGTTCGTCACCTACTACCTGCAGACCTCGCTCGGCTACACGCCGACGCAGACGGGTCTCGCGTTCCTGCCGATGATCGGCATGCTCGTGCTCGCCGCGCAGCTGTCGACCAACATCTTCGTGCCGCGCTTCGGTCCGAAGATCATGGTGCCGTTCGGCATGACCCTCGGCGTGATCGGCATGCTGCTGCTCACGAGGCTCGATCTCGACAGCGGCTACGCCGGCGACGTGCTGCCCGCTCTGATGGTGCTCGGCTTCGGCATGGGGTCGATCATGCCGGCGTCGATCCAGACCGCGACCCTCGGAGTCGACCGCGAGCACGCCGGAGTCGCTTCGGCCATGGTCAACACCAGCCAGCAGGTCGGCGGATCGATCGGCACCGCGCTGCTGAACACGCTGGCGGCCACGGCCACGGCGAACTACCTGATCGACAGCACGTCGACGACGGGTGCGGTCGCCGCCGAAGCCGCGGTCGCGGGCTACGCGACCGCGTACTGGTGGGGAGCCGGGTTCTTCGCCGTCGGCGCCGTCATCGCCGCGCTGCTGTTCCGCCGACGTGCGCCCCAGGCGCCGGACGAGGAGACGCGGGCCGGGATCTCGACGGAGACCGGGCCGGTCGCCGTCCCCGCCTGATCGTCCCGGTCTCGCGGCCGCGCACGACCCCTCGGGGCGGGCTCTCCACAGGGCCCGCCCTCGACGCTCTCGGCGTCGGTGGCTGCTGACATCATGGTCGGCATGGACCACACGGACGGCATGGGCGACGACGGGGCCGAGGCCGACTTCTCCCCTCTCACGCCGCTGATCGACGCCGTCGACATCATCCGACTCGTCGGGCCGATGGCTTTCAACCGGGCGAAGGAGTACGCGGCGACGGGTGCCGTCACCGAGACGTCGTGGCACCCCGCCGACGAACGCATCACCGGCACCGTGCAGGGCACCGAGGCCACCCCGTACCTCAGCGAGATCGTCGTGCGAGCCGGCCGGGGCGACTACAGCCGACCGCTGCGCAGCACCTGCAGCTGCCCCATCGGCGGCGACTGCAAGCACATCGCGGCCGTGCTGCTGCAGAGCAACACCGCGGCCCTGCTGCAGCGACGCGGGGCGTCGAGCGGCGGGCTGCAGTCGGGTGCGCTGCCGTCGGGTGCGCTGCAGCCCGGCGGCCTGGCGGGGTCCGCCCTGGGCGAGATCACCTCGGCGTCGAGCGCAGGGTCGCCGACGGGTGCGGTCGACCCGGGCGACTGGCGATCGGTCGTGGGCTCCCTCGGTCGGTCGACCCGCGCCTCCTCGGCTCGGACGACCGGCATGGGGCTGCTGTTCGAGGTGCGCGACCGGGCTCCCGCCCCACGGCCGGGCGGCCGACGCCCGCCGGGCGGCACGGGTCGATCGATGCCGCCCCGCCTCGGCGTGCGACCGGTCACGCTCAGTGCGACGGGCAACTGGGTCAGAGGCTCCCTGACCTGGACGTCGCTGCCGTACCAGCTCAACCGTCTCGCCGTCGACCCCGATCAGCACGCCTGGTTCGGTCAGTTCGCGGCCCTGCACCGATCGGTCGTCGCGACCTACGTGCCCGGCGCCGCCGACTGGCTGCACCTCGACGACTTCGCCAGCCCGCTGCTCTGGCCGCTGCTCGCCGAGGCCTCGCGGCTGGGGGTGGCCTTCGTCACCGGCAAGCGCGCGACCGATGTGACGATCGGCGAGCAGGCGCAGGTGACCGTCGACGCGACCCGCGCCGCCGACGGGTCCGTGCTGCTAACGGCTGGCGTCTCGATCGACGGCTCGACCGGTCGCGCGCCGATCGCAGGGGTCGTCGGCGACCACGGGGTGTGGACGGCCGAGACGTCGCGGGCGCTGTCGGTGGTGCTGGCTCCGACGGCCGTGCCGCTCGGCGCCGACGAGCGTCGGCTGCTGACCCTCACCCCCGAGATCCTCGTGCCGGCCGCCGAGACCGCCGAGTTTCTCGCCGACTTCTACCCCGCCCTCCGCCGCAGCGTCGACGTGGTCAGCTCCGACTCGTCCGTCGAGCTGCCCGAGATCGTGCCGCCGAGCCTCCTGCTCACGGTCGGCTTCGAGAGGTCGCACACGCTGCGGCTCTCGTGGGGCTGGTCGATCGACGGCCGACGGCTGCCCCTCGACGCCCACGGTCCGGTGCCGGACCTCGACGAGCTCGCCGCGCCTCCTCGAGACACGGTTCTCACCGGGGTCGCGGCCGCCGAGTTCGCCGCCGAGGTGCTGCCGGCGCTCGAAGCCCGAGCCGACGTCGTCGTCGACCTCGTCGGCACGCGACCCGACTACCGCGAGCTCACCGACGAGCCGCATCTGACCGTGACGACGATCGAGACCGACAAGCGCGACTGGTTCGACCTCGGGGTGCTGGTCACCGTCGAGGGGCGCACGCTGCCCCTCGTGCCGCTCCTCACGGCGCTCGCCAAGCGGCAGCGCAAGATGCTGCTCGTCGACGGCTCGTACCTCTCGCTCGGCTCGCCCGTCTTCGACGAGCTGAAGCGTCTGCTCGACGAGGCGGCCTCGCTCGACGAGTGGGAGACCGGGCCGCGCATCAACCGGTACCAGGCGGGTCTCTGGGCCGAGATCGACGACCTCGCCGACGAGACGGTGCAGGCCGACCGGTGGCGCTCGGCCGTGGGCGGGCTCCTGGCGCTCGCCCAGCGGGGCGATGGCGATGGCGGTAACGACGGCGACGGGTCGAGGCTCGTCACGACTCCCCCGGCGGTGCCCGCGTCGATCGACGCGACCCTGCGGCCGTACCAGCGCGAGGGGTTCGAGTGGCTGGCGTTCCTCTACGAGCACGGGCTCGGTGGGGTGCTGGCCGACGACATGGGGCTCGGCAAGACCCTGCAGACCCTCACCCTGATGGCGCACGTGCGCGAGACGGAGGACCTTGCCGAGCGGCGGCCGTTCCTCGTCGTGGCGCCGACCTCGGTCGTGGCGAACTGGGTGCTCGAAGCGGCCCGGTTCGCCCCCGGTCTCGTCGTGCACGGGGTGACCGAGACGGAGCGGAAGAGCCGGGGCGCGCTCGCGACCGCCCTCGACGGAGGCGCGGGGCCGGTGCCCGACGTCGTCGTCACCTCGTACGCGCTGTTCCGACTCGACGCCGCGGCCTACCAGGGGCACACCTGGGCGGCGCTCGTGCTCGACGAGGCGCAGTTCGTCAAGAACCGGGCGTCGCAGGCGCACCGTGTCGCCGTCGAGCTCGACACCCGGGTCGCGATCGCCATCACGGGCACTCCGCTCGAGAACAGCCTGATGGATCTCTGGTCGCTGTTCCGCATCGTCGCCCCGGGTCTGCTCTCGACGGCGAGCGCGTTCACCGAGAACTACGTCAAGCCGATCGAGGCCGGCGGGCGACCCGAGCACCTCGACCGGCTGCGTCGGCGGATCCGCCCGCTCCTCCTCCGCCGCACGAAAGAGCTGGTGGCGGCCGACCTGCCGGCCAAGCAGGAGCAGGTGCTCCGCGTCGATCTGGCGCCCGCGCATCGCGAGCTCTACGACACGTTCCTGCAGCGCGAGCGCCTGAAGCTGCTCGACCTCATCGACGACCTCGACCGCAACCGCTTCATCGTGTTCCGATCGCTGACGCTGCTGCGCATGCTCTCACTCGACGCGGCGCTGCTCGACGAGGCCTACGCCGACATCCCGTCGGCGAAGCTCGACCAGCTGATCGACGAGCTCGACGACGTCGTGGCGGGCGGGCACCGCGCGCTCGTGTTCAGTCAGTTCACGTCGTTCCTCGGGCGGGTCGCCGCGCGGCTCGACGAGCGGGGCATCGCCCACGAGTACCTCGACGGGTCGACACGTCGACGGGCCGAGGTGATCCGGCGCTTCAAGACCGGCGACGCCCCCGCATTCCTGATCAGCCTCAAGGCCGGTGGGTTCGGGCTGACCCTGACCGAGGCCGACTACGTCTTCATGCTCGACCCGTGGTGGAATCCCGCGGCCGAATCGCAGGCAGTCGACCGGACGCACCGCATCGGCCAGACGAAGAACGTCATGGTCTACCGGATGATCGCGAACGGCACCATCGAAGAGAAGGTGCTGGCGCTGCAGAAGAAGAAGGCCCAGTTGTTCGACGCCGTCATGGACGACGACGCGGTCTTCAGCTCGGCGCTCACCGCCGACGACATCCGCGGTCTGCTCGACGTCTGAGCCGGCGCCGGCTCTGAAGACCGGCACCGGCCCTGAGCCCGGGGGCGTTACGCGTCGAGCGGGATCGTCGTCGAGAACGAGCGCGTCGTCGGCGGCTCGACGAGCACCTCGGGCAGGCGGTTGGCACCCTCGGGCGTCGCGCGCCACGCGACGTACGCCTCGTGATCGGCGGCCGTCGCCCAGGTCTCGACGACGATGGCGCGCGTCGGGTCGTCGTCGTCCACGACGACCACGAGGTCCTGGCAGCCCGGCCAGGCACGGGTGGCGACGAGCGTCTCCCGGACGATGTCGCGGGCGAGGTCGAGCTTGTCGGCGTCGAAGTGCACTTCGAGATGGACGGTCGTGGTCATGCGGTTCCTCCTGCGGTCGGAGGGTCGACGCTACGCGCGTCTCCCCCGTCTGCCCGCACCGCGCCTCCTCGGCAGCACCACGCCTCCGTGCTCGCCCCTCCCCGGTCTCCTCGCACCGCGCCTCCTCGGCTCCGGGGGTCGACAAGCGGTGCGGAGCGGGGGCAGGATGTCGTGGACATCCGTGCTCCACCGACGCACCCGGAGGTCGCCATGACCACGTCGAGCAACACGAAGCCGCCGACCACCGACACCGGTGAGACGCCCACCGAGCTGAAACGGGCGATCGGCCCCAAGCTGCTGCTGCTGTTCATCGTGGGCGACATCCTCGGCACGGGCGTGTACGCGCTCACCGGGCAGGTCGCCGCCGAGGTGGGAGGCGCGGCCTGGCTGCCGTTCCTGATCGCGTTCGCCGTCGCCCTGGTGACCGCGTTCTCGTACCTCGAGCTCGTGACGAAGTACCCGCAGACGGCCGGGGCCGCCCTCTACGTGCACAAGGCGTTCGGCATCCACTTCGTCACGTTCATCGTGTGCTTCGTCGTGATGTGCTCGGGCATCACGAGCGCCTCGACCGCCGCGCGCGCTTTCGCGGCCAACCTCGCGGCGGGCATCGGCGTCGAGCTGTCGAACGGCGTCGTCATGGCGATCGCGATGGGGTTCATGCTGCTGGTGATGGCGATCAACTTCCGGGGCGTGAGCGAGAGCGTCAAGGCGAACGTCGTGCTCACGCTCGTCGAGCTGTCCGGTCTGCTGATGGTGATCATGATCGGCTTCTGGTTCATCGCAGGCGGCAACGCCGACTGGGGGCGGGTCGTGCTGTTCGAGACGCCGGGCGACAAGTCGCTGCTGCTGAGCATCAGCACGGCGACGTCGCTCGCGTTCTTCGCCATGGTCGGCTTCGAGGACAGCGTCAACATGGCCGAGGAGACCAAGGACCCGAGCCGGATCTTCCCGAAGGTCATGCTCACCGGGCTCGGCGTCGCCGCCGTCATCTACGTGCTGGTCGCCATCTGCGCCGTCGCGGTCGTGCCGATCGGCGAGCTGGCCGACAACGAGACGCCGCTCGTGACCGTCGTCAACACGGCAGCCCCCGACTTCCCCATCGGTCAGCTGCTGCCCTTCATCTCGATGTTCGCCGTCGCCAACAGCGCCCTGATCAACATGATGATGGCCAGCCGCCTGCTCTACGGCATGAGCCGCCAGGGCGTGCTGCCCGGGTTCCTGTCGAAGGTGCACGCGAAGCGCCAGACCCCCTGGGCCGCGATCGTCTTCACCACGGCGCTCGCGCTCGGGCTGATCGGCTACGTGTCGCTGTCGCCCGAGTCGCCCATCGTGGCGGTGCTCGGCGGCACGACGTCGCTGCTGCTGCTCGCCGTGTTCGCCGTCGTCAACGTGACGGTGCTCGTGCTGCGCCGCGACCGCGTCACGCAGAAGCACTTCCGGGCGGGTACCGTGCTGCCGGTGATCGGCGTCGTCGCGTGCCTGTGGCTCGTGCTGCCGATGTCGTCGGGGCGCGGGGCCGAGCAGTACGAGATCGCCGGAGGGCTGCTCGCGATCGGGATCGTGCTGTGGGCGGTGACTTTCGTGTCGCGCCGCGGCAAGCCGGTGCCGAGCGAGGCGATCGCCGAGGCCGATCGCGCCGAGCCGCCCGCGTAGCCGGCCACGCGCATCCGTGTGACCCGAAGCGAGCCGCGGCAGCCCGCTACGGCACCCTTCGGGTCACTTCGGCGGCCGCGGACGAGGCGCGCGGGCGGGCGGGTCGGCTAGCCACACGCGTACGCGACCTTCGGCGGGTTCCCGTCATCGGGGGCGGGTCAGCGCTGACCCGCCGCGAAGGACGGGAACCCGCCGAACCCGCCGTGAAACCGCGATCAGACGAGCCGCTTCTCGCCCGCCCGCAGCACGCGCAGCCACCGGAACCCGTAGCCCTCGAGCTCGATGCGGTGGTGGGCGTCGCCGGCCAGAGCCTCGGGGACGGACCGCTCGGCGAGCAGATCGACGAGGCGAGGCGCGGCGGCACCCGCGGCGTGGCCCGCGGCGGCACCAGCCGCCTCGCCCACTGCGCCCGCCTCACCCACTGCGCCCGCCTCGCCCGCATCCGGGCCGAGCAGCCCGCTCAGGTCGAGGTCGACCGAGCGGCCGTCCGGTGCGAAGTTGTGCACGGCGACGAGCGTCCCTGTGCTGCTGACGACCGCGTGAGCGAGCACGCAGTCGTGCCCCGAGTCGAGGAGGGTCAGTTCGCCCCAGCCGATCTCGGGCGACGCGCGATAGTGCCGCACGAGGCTCTGCACGAATCGCAGCATCGAGTCGGGCTCGTGCCGCTGGCGCGACACGTTCACGTGCTCGGGCGCCCAGCCCTCGACGGCCAGCGGCGCGACGAGGTCGTCGGCCTCGGCGCGCGAGAAGCCCCCGCCCGCCTCGTCGGTCCACTGCATCGGCGTGCGGACGGCCCCGCGACCGCTGACGGCCGGGTTCTCGCCCATGCCGATCTCCTCGCCGTAGAACAGCACAGGGGCACCGGGCGTCGAGAACATCAGGCTGTAGACCATGCGGATGCGCCGCGGGTCGCCGTCGAGCATCGGCGGCAGACGACGCACGATGCCGCGACCGTGGATCCGCTGCGACTCGAGCGGCGCGAACGCCTCGAACACCTCGTCGCGCTCGTCGTCGCTCAGCTGATCGAGGGTCAGCTCGTCGTGGTTGCGCACGAAGTTGCCCCACTGGTTGCCCCGCGCCAGCGTCGGACGGGTCGACAGCGCGGCGGCCAGCGGACGGGCGTCCTGCCGCGCCAGCGAGAGGTACAGCGCCTGGTTGGCGACGAAGTCGAACTGCATCGTCAGCTCGTCGCCGTCGTCCTCGCCGAAGAACGCGACCATCTCGTCGTACGGGAGGTTCACCTCGCCGAGCATCATGCCGCTGCCGCTCCGTCTGGCGACGTACCCGCGGAGCGCCTGCAGGAACCCGTGCTCCGCCCCGTCGTCGGTGTCGATCAGGTGCGGCACCGCGTCGACGCGGAACCCGTCGATCCCGAGCTGCAGCCAGAATCCGATCACCTTGGCGATCTCGTCGCGGACCTCCTGACGGTCGGTCGCGAGGTCGGGCTGGTGCGAGTAGAACGAGTGCCGGTAGTACTGGCCGGCTTCGTCGTCGAACGACCAGACGCCGTCCTCGACGTCGGGGAACATGTTCGCCGGCTGGTCGGCGGGCACCTCGTCGCGCCAGGTGTAGAAGTCGCGGTACCGGCTGTCGCGGTCGCTGCGCGCCGCGCGGAACCACGGGTGCTGATCGCTCGTGTGGTTGACCACGAGGTCGACGATGACGCGCATCCCGCGGTCCTTCGCCGTCCGCACGACCTCGACGAAGTCGCCGAGGTGCCCGTAGCGCGGGTCGACGCCGAAGTAGTCGGAGATGTCGTACCCGTTGTCGCGCTGCGGCGACGGGTAGAACGGCGCCAGCCAGAGGCAGGTGACGCCCAGCTCGGCGAGGTGGTCGAGGCGGTGCGCCAGCCCCTCGAGGTCGCCGACGCCGTCGTCGTTCCAGTCGAGGTACGTCTCGACGTCGAGGTTGTAGAAGACGGCGGTCTTCCACCACAGGTCGCTCGTGTCGGTGACCCTCATCGGGTCGCGGTGTCGCGCGCGGCGCGACGGGGGCAGGCGCAGGAGGCGCGGGTCGGGCGGGTCATCTCGGCTCCGTCTCGGGTGGGTCGCTTCCGCCGACCGTACCGACGCCGCGCCTCCTCGGTCCTGTCGATCCCCTGAGCGCGCGCATCGCGGCCACCGCGCCGCGCGCTGCGCCCCGAGCCCCTCGCGCTGCGCCCCGCGCACCGCGCCCACCGCCCGTCGAAGTGACCCGATGGGCGCCGCCACAGGCCGCTACCGCACCATCCGGGTCACCTCGACGATCACGGGATGAGGCGAGCCGCCCGGTACCGCTCGAACAGGTCGACGAACGCCTGCTCGGTGCGGCGGTAGCGCGAGAAGCCGGCGTCGCGCGCCTTGCCCATGTCGGCGACGACCTCGAGGTCGCGGCCGAGGTCGGCGTCGGTGTGCCACCACGAGGCGACGCGCGCCAGCTCGGGTTCGACGAGGTCGTGCTCGGCGACGAGCTCGCGCCAGTCCTGCTCGAGCCCGGCCATCTGCTCCTCCAGCGGTCGCGGCGCGCCCTCATACCCCTCGACGAGGGCGGGGTCGATGCCGAGGTGCGCGGCGAGGCGGGGCCACATCCAGCGCCAGCGGAAGACGTCGCCGTTCACGATGTTGAACGCCTCGTCGCCGCCCGCGGGGTCGGTCCCGGCCCAGATCATCTGCTCGGCGAGCACGCCCGCGTCGGTCATGTCGACGAGCGAGTTCCACTGCGTCTCGCTGCCCGGGAACACGAACGGCCGCCCGAGGCGCTTCGTCAGCGCCGCCTGCACGGCGATGGTCAGCCCCATGTTCATGGCGTTGCCGACGGCGAACCCGATCACGGTGTGCGAGCGGTGCACCGACCAGGTGAAGCCCTGACGCTCGGCGGCGGCGAACAGCTCGTCCTCCTGCGCGTAGTAGAAGTTCGGGTAGTCGAGGCGCGGCTCGTCCTCGTGGAACGGCGTGTCGGGCATGACGCCCTTGCCGTACGCCTCGAACGGGCCGAGGTAGTGCTTCAGACCGGTCACGAGCGAGACGTGCTGCACGGGGGCGTGCTCGAGGGCGGCGAGCAGATCGCGGACCATGCCGCCGTTCACCTCGATGTTCTCGGCCTCCGTGTCGCGCTTCTGCCAGGCGGCGAAGAACACGTGCGTGGGCTGCACGTCGGCCAGGGCGGTCGCGAGGCTCTCGGCGCTCAGCAGATCGGCGGCGATGCCGGTGACCCCCGGAGCCGAGGAGGCGCGGCGCGACAGGGCGAGCACGTCCCATCCGTCGCGGGTCAGCTGCTCGACGAGCGCGGTGCCCGTGATGCCGCTCGCGCCCACCACGAGTGCGGTGCCGGGGCGGGCGCCCGGTGCGGTGGCGTCGTGCCGGGGCTCGACGGACTCGAGGGCGATGCTCTCGGGGGCGCCCGTCTCGGGGTCGCGGATGTCGCTCGTCGCGGGGTCGGTCTGCGGGCGGTCGGTCTGCGGGGTGCGGTCGTCGCTCATCCGGGAGAGAAGCCGAGCGCCCCTCCTTCTATTCCTGGGCGTCCCCTCGTCCGTTCGTGCGGCGGACGACCGCGACCGCTCCCGGTGTCCACCGCGTACGGTCGAGCGATGGATCAGATCAGCGGCGACGACTCGACCGACCGGCCCCCCTCCACTCCCGAGCAGGAGGCCGCCGCCCTCGCTCTCGCGATCGTTTCGCAGGCCTCGGCCATCACGCAGGGCGACGAGGAGGCGCTGGACGCGAGCGAGGACAACCTCCGCGAGGTCGTCACCGGCCTCTCCGACGCTCCCCTCACCCCGCGCCAGGAGGACGTCGTCGCGACTCTCGGCGCCGCTGGCGGCAGTCTCGCCGCCGGGCTCTCGGAGGCGCTCGCGCACACGAAGGGCGTCGACACCGGCGTCGTGCTCGGCTCGGCCGCCGAGGCGGTGCTCGCGCAGACGCAGCCCGAGGCGGAGAACGCGCCCGACGCGGCGAGCGCATCCGACGCTGGGACGGCATCCGACGACGGAGCAGGCGCCGGCGACGCGACCGCACCGGGCGCCGATGACCGGTCCCCCGGCTCCGACGCGATCGCGGACCGCGACAACGCCGCGTTCGACGACGCCTTCGACGACCTGGTCGCCGGCACGAGTCGCGACGACGCCGGGCAGAGGGGCCAGGGCGCTCGGCGAGACGACCGGCACGCCGACGGCCGCCGTCCTGACGACGACCACCGCGCCTCCTAGACTCGACGCAGCCCGCCGAGCAGGCCCCGCCGCGACCGCGCCAGCCGTGTCGAGCGGGGCCCGACCCGAGGGCCATCTCCCGTGACCCCGCACCACCCCGACGTGACCGATCGGAGCTCGACCGTGAGCGATCCCCAGCGACCCGGCCGACGCGATCGTCCTGCCCGCCCGCCCCGCCCGCCGGCGAAGCCGACCCGGGTCAGGGCCCGCAACGTCAACCCGCAGGAGATGCGCGACGTCCGCGCCCGCCTCCGCGGCACGATCTACGAGGGCACGACGCCCGAGCACGGCATCGGCGGCGACCTCTACTCGCCGCGCCAGATCGTCGACTTCTGCCTCGACCTCGGCGACGTGATGCTCGCGTCGGGGGCCGACGTCCGCAGCACCGAGGTCGCGATCGTCGCGGTCAGCACGAAGTGGAACCTCGCCCCGCTCGAGCTCGACATCACCGGCACGGCGATCACCGTCCAGTACGCGCCCGTCGAGGGCCCGCCGCTGATCAAGACCCGCGTCGTCTACGCCGAGGGCTCGAACCTGCACCGACTGTCGCTCGTCTACCAGATCGTCGACGACCTGCTGCACGACGACCGCGACATGACCACGGCCGTGGCCGGTCTCGTCGACGTGCTGCGCTCTCCCCCGCGCTGGCCGTCGTGGATCACCGATCTGGCGATGGGCATGCTCGGCGTCTCGGTCACGCTGCAGGCCGGCGGCACCTGGCAGGCGGCCGTCGGGGCGTTCGTCCTGATGATCGGGGTGATGGCGACCGGACGGGGGCTCGCGGCCCGCGGCATCCCCCAGTTCTTCGTCGTCGGTCTGCAGGCGGGCGCCACGGCGGCCCTCGGCACCGTCGGGATCTCGCTCGATCTCCTATCGGCCGGAGGCGCGGCGGCGATGGTCGCGGCGGTGGTCGTCCTGACGCTCCCGCACCCCACCATCGTCACCTGGGCGCAGGACGCCATCTCGGGGTTCCGGGCGATGGCCCTCGGCCGGGCCCTGGTGATCGGTCTGATCGTGGCGGGTATCGTCTGCGGCATCCCCGCCGGCATCGCCGTGACCGCCGGGTTCGTCGACTTCGAGGTCGACCCGACGAACATCACGCTGCAGGCGCTGCCCCTGTGGCTGTCGCTGTGCTCCAGCTTCGCGGCGGCGTCGGCGAACGCGGTGGCGCAGGGGTCGAGCGCGCGGATGATCCCCATCACGATCGGCGTCGCGCTCGTCGGCAACCTCTCGCTCTTCACCCTGCGACTGCTCGGCGTGCCCCTGATGGGTGCGACGTTCCTCGCGGCGATCCTGCTCGGCGCGCTGTCGACGGTCGCCGCGGCGCGACTCCGCACGGCCGCGACGGTCATCGCGGTGCCGGCGTTCTGCGGGTCTCTGCTGCCGTCGCTGGCGGTCGCGTCGGCGCTGCTCAACTTCATGTCGGGCACGGAGGGGGCCGAGGTCGACTTCGTCTTCTCCATGCTGACGACGCTCGCGATCGGCGCCGGACTCGTGCTCGGCAACCTGCTCGCCACCCCCGGCGCGCGTCGCTGGCTGCGCCGCCGCAAGAAGGTCTACGTGCAGTCGCTGCACAGCGACACGACGCCGATCAACATCGTCGTCGCGCACGACGCCGAGGCGCCCCGGGCCGATTGAGCAGGAGGCGCGGGTGGGCCGCGAAGGAGGCGCGGGTCGTCCGATCGGGGCTCCTCGCCATGTCAGCACGGCACAGGCCCCGAGACCGGCTACCGTTGCACTATGAGTGACACCACCGAACAAGCCCCGAGCGACGCCACGGAGCAAGCCGAAACACCCTCGACGTTCGCCGACCTGGGCTTGAGCGATCAGGTCCTCAAGGCCATCAAAGACATAGGGTACGAGACCCCCTCGGCCATCCAGTCCGCCACGATCCCCACCCTCCTCGCCGGTCGCGACGTCGTCGGCCTGGCGCAGACGGGCACCGGCAAGACGGCAGCCTTCGCGCTGCCGATCCTGTCGCGCCTCGACGTGAGCGCGAAGAAGCCGCAGGCGCTCGTCCTGTCGCCCACCCGCGAGCTCGCCCTCCAGGTCTGCGAGGCGTTCGAGCAGTTCGCCTCCGGCATGCGCGGCGTCCACGTGCTGCCCGTCTACGGAGGTCAGGCCTACGGCGTCCAGCTGAGCGCTCTGCGCCGCGGCGTCCATGTGGTCGTCGGCACGCCCGGTCGCATCATGGACCACCTCGCGAAGGGCACCCTCGACCTCTCCGAGCTCAAGTACCTCGTGCTCGACGAGGCCGACGAGATGCTCAAGATGGGCTTCGCCGAAGACGTCGAGACGATCCTCGCCGACACCCCCGACGACAAGCAGGTCGCGCTCTTCTCGGCCACCATGCCGCCGCAGATCCGTCGCATCTCGAAGCAGTACCTGAACGACGCCGAAGAGATCACCGTCAAGGCGAAGACCACGACGTCGGTCAACACGACGCAGCGCTACCTGATGGTGTCGTACCCGCAGAAGGTCGACGCCCTGACGCGCATCCTCGAGGTCGAGAACTTCGAGGGCATGATCATCTTCGTCCGCACCAAGAGCGAGACCGAGACCCTCGCCGAGAAGCTCCGTGCGCGCGGCTACTCGGCGGCGGCGATCAGCGGCGACGTGGCCCAGGCCCAGCGCGAGCGCACCGTCAACCAGCTGAAGAGCGGCAAGCTCGACATCCTGGTCGCGACCGACGTCGCGGCCCGTGGTCTCGACGTCGATCGCATCAGCCACGTCGTCAACTACGACATCCCGATCGACACCGAGTCGTACGTGCACCGCATCGGCCGCACCGGCCGTGCCGGTCGCAGCGGCGCGGCGATCAGCTTCGTCACCCCGCGTGAGCGCCGCCTGCTCGGCGCCATCGAGAAGGCGACGCGTCAGCCCCTCACGCAGATGCAGCTGCCGTCGGTCGACGACGTCAACAGCACGCGCCTCACGCGCTTCGACGACGCGATCACCGAGGCGCTGTCGCAGGAGGCCCGCATCTCGGCCTTCCGCGACATCATCGCGCACTACGTCGAGCACCACGACGTGCCCGAGGCCGATGTGGCCGCGGCCCTCGCGGTCGTGGCGCAGGGCGAGACGCCGCTGCTGCTCGACCCGAAAGACGAGCGTCCGCAGCGCGACGAGCGTCCGCTGCGCGAGCGCGACGACCGGGCTCCGCGGGCCGGTCAGGGCGACGACCGAGGCGAGCGTCGCGACCGCGGCCCCCGCACGTCGAAGCCGATGACCTCGTACCGCATCGAGGTCGGTCGTCGTCACCGTGTCGAGCCGCGTCAGATCGTCGGTGCGCTCGCCAACGAGGGCGGTCTCAGCCGAGACGACTTCGGCGCGATCGCGATCCGCCCCGACTTCTCGATCGTCGAGCTGGCCTCCGACGTCAGCAGCGACATGCTCGACCGACTCAGCGACACCCGCATCAGCGGCAAGCTGATCGAGATCAAGCAGGATCGCCGTGGCGGCGGCGCCGCCGGTGGCGGTGCTCGTCGTGACGACCGCGGCGACCGCGGCGACCGCTCCTCCGGGTCGTACGGCGGGGATCGCCCGCCGCGCAAGCCCCGCTACTAGCGACACCCTCCGAAGGCGGGCCCGTTCGGGTCCGCCTTCGGTTTTTCCCCCGCCGAGGAACCCCGCATGAACCCCGCCACCGGCACCGACGCCCTCTTCGGCGTCGTGCAGACCGCGCTGACCATCGGCTGCCTCATCCCGCTGCTGCTGGGCCTCGTGGCGTTGGTTCTGTTCTTGCGGACGCGAGCCACGAACTCGGCGGCGTCGGACGGCGGCGGCGGCGCCGGCGGCGACAGTGCGGCTGCACGGCAGCGGGCGCACGATCTGGCCCGTGTGGCGCTGCTCGGCTCGGCGTTCGGAACGGCGTTGCTGCTCGTCGGGCAGCTCGTGGTCGGTCTCGGAACGTCGATCGGGTTGGTGAACGCGTTCGCCGGGCCACTGGTGCCCCTGAACATCGGGGCGCTGACGCTGACGGTCGTGTCCGCCGTGGCGTTCGCCGCGTCCCCCGCGCCCCCTGCGCCGGGACGCTAGCGCCCACCCTCGCGGGCCCACCTCCGGCGCACATCCAACGGTGGGCAGAAAACGCCCCTCACCCACCACCGAAGGGCAACAACCGCCCACCCTCGGGCGCGCCGCCTCCGACGGTGGGCAGAAAACGCCCCTCACCCACCGCCCAAGGGCACCAACCGCCCACCTCAGCGCGCCCGGCTCCGACGGTGGGCAGAAAACGCCCCGCACCCACCACCCAAGGGCAATATGCGCCCACCCTCGCGCGCCCGGCTCGGACGGTGGGCAGAAAACGCCCTTCGCTCACCGCCGAAGGGCACCAATCGCCCACCCTCGCGCGCTCAACCCCCGACGGTGGGCAGAAAACGCCGCTCGCTCACCACCGAAGGGCAATAAGCGCCCACCCTCGCGCGCCCGGCTCCGACGTTGGGCAGGAAACGCCCCTCCCTCACCGCCGAAGGGCACTTACCGCCCACCCTCCCGGGCCGGGCTCGACTCCGGGCGTCCGGCGCCGCGGTCAGTCGACGAGTGCGCGCAGCTCTTCGGCCGTGATCGTCAGCATCGACCCGGCGGGGTTCACGACGATGCCCGCATGCCCCTGGTCGAGTGCGACGCGTGCCACAGCGTCGAAGCGGGTCGCGCTCGCATCAGCGCTCGGGGCCCAGGCGCCCACCTCGGCCGGTGACGTCAGGAGCACCGAGAACGTCTGACCTTCGTGCGACGTGACCGTCGCGACACCCATCGATGTGATCTCGCCGCTCTCGTCGCGATGCGCGACGGACGCGATGTAGAGCGCCGGGGCCGCGCGGACGAGCTCGAGCATGGCCGGCCAGGCGATCCGCTTCTCGGCCATGGCCTGCTTGACGGCCCTGTTCTCGGCCGGGTTCTCGGTGAGCCCGCGCACGAGCTCGTCGGTGTAGCCGATCCACTGCGTGTCGGGCGATCCGGGGTCGAGCACGAGCCCGTCGTACTTCGACACGGCCATCGCGACGACGTCGGGTGCCGCCTCGACGAGCGACACGGGGTCGCTGGTCTTGCGGTAGAAGCCGAGCCTGTCGCCGCTGGTGAAGGCGAGGAGCACCTTCTTGCCGGCGTTGTCGACCTGGTGGGCGATCGAGATCGTGTCGCCCTTCTGCGGTCCGACCTTCGGGTCGGCCATCGTCGACGATCCGATGTCGAGCAGCAGGTCGCCCGCCGCGAGCTCCTTGACGACGGAGTACATCGTCTGGACGTTCTTCGCCTTGCTCCAACCGGTCAGCGCCTCCTGCAGCGCGGTGTGCACGACGGGCGCGGCAGCACGCAGCGGGGGCACCGAGGTGCCGGCCGAGGCACCGGTCGGGACGGCCGACGGGTCCGCCCCGGTCGAGTTGGTCGGCGCAGCGCGCGTGATCCTCACGACGGGCGGCGCCTGCGCCGGGGCCACCTGCGGTGCGGAGTCGTCTGCGGTGTCGACCTTCACCCCGTCGGCGGGGTCGGACGTGGTCCGATCGGTCGTGGTGTCGTCGGCGGGTGTGTTTTTCTTGCGCGAGAAGAGCCCCATACGTCGAGCCTAGGGCGAAGCCGAGGAGGCGCGGCGCAGCACCCGGGCGCCAGGACGCACCGCACAGCTCAGGAGGGACGACGCCGGTGGCCTCGGATCGCACCTGCTCAAGACGGTGACGATCCGATGCCGGAAGGTGCTGTCTCGAGCCCGGGCCCGGGCTCGGACGCGGACGGAGGCGCAGACGTGGTCGCTGGCGCAGGCGCGGTCGCAGACACAGACACAGACACAGGCGCAGACGCAGGCGCGACGAGGTCGATGAACCGCGACAGCAGCCCCAACCCGGCGATCGACGTCGGCATCGACGCGGCCAGGGCCGGCGAGTGCACGAGGTACGCCGCCCACTGCGCGCGCGAGATGCCGACGTTGAGCCGGTTCGGCATGAGCAGGAAGTCGAGTCCGCGCGGGATCTCGGCCGCCGACGACGCCGCCAGCGAGAGGATCGCCACGACGGCCTCGCGACCTTGGAAGAGGTCGACCGTGCCGACGGTGGTCTCGGCGAGCCCGGCCCGGTCGAGAGCGTCGCGGATCAGCGCCCCCTGCGCGTTGTACGGGGCGACGACGATGACGTCCGCAGCCGTCAGCAGTCGTGTCGAGTCGCCGTCCGTCCAGGTGCGCCCCACCATGTCGGTGGCGATCGCGACGACGCGCTCGGCCTCTTCGGCGGACGAGGTGGTGTTGCCGTGATGGGCCACCGGCTCGACGTGCAGACCGGGCGCGATGCCCTCGAGCCGCCGTTCGGGCGCCCTCGACTCGAGGGCGCCGTCGTACGACAGCCGGGAGACCGGGGCCGTGAGCGCCGGGTGCATCCGGTAGGTGCGCGACAGGAAGTATCCGAGCTCGGCCGGGAGCACGTCGTGTCCGTCGGCGAGCCAGCCGAGCGCCGACTGGTCGACGGGTTCGGGGTGCGAGCCCTGGCTGACCTGCGGCAGCTGCTGCGGGTCGCCGAGCAGCAGCAGGCGCTGAGCCGCCAGCGATGACGCGATCGTGGGGGCCAGCGAGAACTGCCCGGCCTCGTCGACGACCAGGAGGTCGAGCGAGCCTCGCGCGATGTGATCGGCGTTGGCGAAGGTCCAGGCGGTGCCGCCGACGACGCCCCCGGTCTCACCCGGCCCGGACAGGAACGCGGCGAGACCCGCGCCGTTCGCGACGGGCGTCCACGCCGAGGCCTCGAGGGCCTCCGAGCTGGTGCCCTTCTTCGGCACCTTGACGACCCTCTCGGCGTCGACTCCCTTGCCGACGACGGCCGCCAGGAAGTTCTCGACCACGGCGTGCGACTGCCCCACGACGCCGACCCGCCAGCCGTGCTCGCGGACGAGGCGGGCGACGACGGTCGAGCCCACGTAGGTCTTTCCGGTGCCCGGAGGGCCCTGCACGGCCAGATACGACCGGTCGAGGTCGAGCAGGGTCCCCATCACGGCCCCGACCGTGTCGTCGCCCACGACGGGTCGGACGCCGCCGCGGGGCGGCACGCGGCGCAGCAGATCGAGCGCGGCGTCGGGCACGAACCCCGGCAGATCGTCGAGCACCCGGCGCCCCCACTCCGAGATGGCCTCCGGTTGCGGGGCCGCCCGAGGAGGTGCGGCGGGGGTCAGCGCCACCGGGAACGACTCGTGGGGCTCGGCACCCGTGGGGACGGTCTCGGTGACGAGCAGCACGACGTCGTCGGCGCCCGGGTCGGCGTCGACGACCGTGGCCCGAGCGGCCCAGCCGCGGGAGCCCGGGCCCGCCCGATTCGCCGAGGGAGGCAGAGGCGTGTCGTAGACGGCCATGGGCGTGGAGCCCAGAGGCGACCGACTGCCCGGGGCGAGCGACCCGACGAGGCGGAGGTCTCTCGAGAGGGTCCGCTTGCGCGGCGGCTTCCCCCAGTCGCGGACGACCTCGGCGTGCTCGACGACGAACACGTCGCGGGTGTCTGCCCACTCGTCGAGCGGTTCGCGCAGACGATCGAAGTGCTCTTGCCAGAAGGTCTTGGCCTCGCGGCGGTGGTAGTCGATGGCCGCGGCCGCCAGGGCGAGGGCGGTCTGATCGGGCGTGCGGTCGAGGGGATCGACGTCGGCCAGCTGCGCCGTGAGCTCGACGAAGACCGGGTCGGGCTCGGCCCGGACTCGCTCGTCGTCGACGAGGGCCACGGTGTCGTCGCTGACGGTGTCGGCGGGGAGCATCGTCAGCAGCCAGTCGCGCAGACGGAGGGTCGATCGGCAGTCGTACTCGTTGTAGTCGGCGACCTGGTCGAGACGCGTCTGACCGGTGGGGTCTCCGGCACGGAGGGCGGCCGCCGCCTCGACGTACGCACCGATGCTGTCGACGGCCGAGACCACCCCGTCGCCGTCGCGGTGCTCGGCGCCCATGTAGAGCGGCTCGAGCTTCTTGATCGAGTAGCTGCGCGACCCCACGAGGAGCGCCTTGCGGACGATCGGGTACAGGTCGACCAGCACCCCCGCCCGCAGCAGATCGTCGACGTCGTCTTCTCCGACGCCGTGCCGGGCGGCGAGCGACAGCAGGTGACTGCGCTCGTACGACGCGTAGTGGTAGATGTGCATGCCCGGGTGGGCCGCCCGCCGTTCGCGGACGAACGCGAGGAAGTCCATCAGAGCACGGCGCTCTTGTCGGAGGTCGTGCGCCCAGAACGCCGTGAAGCGCGACCGGTCGTCGACCAGCCCGAACAGGTAGTCGAGCCCCCACACCGACGAGTCGCCCTCGGTGTAGAGCGGGTCGCCCTCGAAGTCGAAGAAGATGTCGCCGGGGTCGGGGGCGGGGATGGCCGCCAGCGCACCCGGGTCGATGACGCGCACCTTGGGCAGGGAGGCCCCGGCGCTGTCGATCTGGAGCCGGGCCTGACCGCGGAGGCGCGCGAGGGCGGCACCGCCCACGCCGGCGACGGGCCCGGTGCTCGCAGCCAGGTCGTCGATGCTCGCGATGCCCGCCGCGAGCAGCGCCGACCGCTGACCGAGACTGAGCCCGGCGACGAGCACGAGGTCGCGGTGCTCGTCGACCTGCACCGAACACTGTCCGCAGCGGCCGCAGGCGACGACCCCGGGGGCGCCCCAGGCCAGCGGGGCCTCGGCGTGCAGGCGACGGTCGACGACCGACCTCAGCCGGTCGCGCTGCGCGCGGTACACCGGTGCGATGTCGGCGAGAGCGTGACTGGAGGTCGTGCCGTCGCCGAGCACGAGGTGCACCTGCGGCCCGACGCGGAGACCGAGCGCGGCGATCTGCTCGGCGTAGGCGGCCAGCTGCAGGAGGGCGGGGATCTTGGCGTGTCGGGCGAGCTTGGTGTCGTAGACCTCGTAGGCGCCGTCGTCGGTGCGGAGCAGGAAGTCGGAGAACCCGATGAACGAGCCGTCGAAGAACGTCGCCTGATAGAGCACCGGCACGCCGTCGCGCATGGCCTGCTCGGCGGCCGCCGCGGCGGCCGGGTACCCCGCGCGCTCAGGGCGCTCGAACTCGACGACCCGGTGCGTCTCGCGCAGCCGTTCGAGGAACCGGATCTCGTGGTCGTCGCCCAGTCGGGCCGTGCGGTCGAGCATGGCGTCGGCCACCTCGGGCACCGCCGGGATGCGCCCGAGCCTGGCGTCGAGGCGTCGGAGGAACGCCCACTCGCACGCGGCCCACGTGCTGAGGTCGGACGGGCTCGTGACCACGGTGTCGTCGTCGAGGTAGATGGCGTCGCCTTTCGATTCACGGTCCGCACGGTCGTCGGCCCGTGCTGCACACGCTAACGCCGACCCCCGACATCGATCGTCGACCCGCGCCTCCCCGGCCCGCGCCTCCTCGGCTCCCCGGCCCCGCGCCTCCTCGGCCCGGGCGAACGCCTCCGAAGGGGGACCGGCGCGCGCTACCCCTCGCTCGAGAGCACCCAGCCGAGCCAACCGGCGAGCGTCGCCGCGGCCGACACGCTCGACGACCGCTCGACGTCGGGGTTGTAGTTGGTGTTCGTGTTGACGTCGTACGGCACGACGCGGCCGTCGGCGGTCTCGATGAACTCGATCCCCGCGACCTCGATGCCCTGCTGATCCAGGAAGGCCTCGAGCCGCTGCACGAGAGGGTGCGACGCGGTCACCGACGATCGGACGGCGAAGGGTGCGAACGTGGTGGGGTCGGCGCCGTCGGGCACGACGCACGCGTCGGCGGGGCACAGCTCGAAGCTGCCCGCCGAGGTGTCGACCCGCACGGCGTAGACGAAGCGCCCGCCGACGAACTCGACGCGGGTGTTGAAGGGCTCCTCGGCCTGCAGGAACTCCTGCAGCAGCGTGATCCCGTCGACCGGCACCTCGAAGTCGGGGCCGTCGACGTAGGCGTCGAACGACTCGAGGTCGTCGAAGCGACGCACCCCGAGACCCTTGCCGCCCTGGTTGTGCTTGGTGATGAACGGCAGCTTCTGCTCGCGCGCCCGGGCCTTGAGGTCGGCGGTGCCGAACACGGCGGTGGTGGCCGGAACGTCGAAACCGGCCTGCCCGAGCGCCAGGTACTGCGCGACCTTGCTCACCTCGAGCTCGACGACGCCGCTGCCGTTGATCGTCCGGCGTCCGTGGCGCTCGGCCCAGCGGAGCGTCGCTCGGGCCACCTCCTTGGCCGTCGCCCGGCCTCGCGTGTGGGCGGACCCGCTGAGGCGCGACCAGAACACCCCGGCAGGAGGCTCGGCGGACAGATCGAACGAGCTCCCGTCGAGCAGGTGCTCGCGATGCGGCACCCCCGCCGCGTCGAGGGCGGCGACGAGCGGAGGGAGCCACTCGGCGTTGTCGTGCAGGATGTGGACGACGGGCGTCGGGTCGGCGACGTCTGCGGAAGCGGTCATCCCCCGAGACTGCACCACGCGCCTCCGGCGATCCTGCAGATGTCGGCGCGTGACGATGGGCACACCCACCCGACGCGGGGCTACTCCGCCCAGGCCGCGCGCACCACCTCGCAGAGGCGCTGATCGTCGGTCTCGAGCGCGGAGCAGTCGGCCACGGCCTCGTCACCGACCGTCTCGACGGCGAGGTCGACCGGCTCCCGGACGTCGCGACGGAACGCCACGACGGTGCCGCGCGGCGCCGCCTGCACCGCGGCGACCACGTCGTCGAGCGACCCTTCGGTCACGGCGTCGCCCAGCACGACGTCCACCCTCGCCTCCGTGCTCGCGACGGACACGCCCTCGATCCGGGGTGAGGCCGTCACCGCGTCCGCGACGGAGACGAGCACCTCGAGGGTCGCGGGGTCGCTCGAGAACGCGAGGCCGCGGGGGTCCGACCGGTCAGGCGAGACGCGGACGACATCCAGACGCGACAGGTCCGCCGACCCGCCGATGGCCCGCAGGGCGGGCACGACCTGATCGGGCCGCACCGTCCGCACCCCGACGGACCGGGCGCTGATGGCCGAGTAGGTCACCGCGTCGGAGTCGACGGCGTCCACGACCGACTCGGCGTCGGACAGGTCGCCGTCCACCTCGCGCGACTCGTCGGGCGACGAGACGGTGGCGATGGTCGTGCCCGAGACGCCGGACGTCGCCGCGAGGGCGCTCGCGATCCGCTCGGCACGGCCGGACGCCTCGGCCACCTCGTCCGGTGGCTGCTGCCCTGTGACGGTCGGCTGCTTCAGGTCGACCCTGATGCCCTCCGGCAGGACGAGGACCCGCCCCGCACCGAGGTCGTCGTCCCCCACCGCGGCGAGCAGATCCGCCTGCTCGGCGGCGTCGAGGACGACGTCGGACGTCGCGGGGTCGTCGAGCGCCGAGGGGAACCCGCTGACGTTCTCGGTGATGAACCGGCGCGAGTCCTGGCTCCAGGCGGACACGTCGACCTCGGCCAGCTGCGGTTCCGCATCCCGGAGAGAGCGCGCCCGCTGCCACGCCGTGAGGACGTCCGACGACGCCGAGGGGATCACCGTGATCCCGAACCCCCGCCGCGGCGCTTCCGAGTCGCTCGTCGTCGCACCGAACTCGTGCGTGCCGAGGGACGCCTCGGCGAAGACCGAGTCGTCGGCGACCCGGCGGGCGAGGTCGAGCTGGGCCGCCGTGTCGGCCTCGTCGGCCAGCACCTCGAAGGTGACGGCGCCCCGGCGCACGTCGACGTACTGCCACTCGTCGCCGACCTCGCGGGCCACGAACGGCCTGATCCGCTCGGCCACGGCGGCGAGGTCGTCGTCGCCGAGATCGCTCTCGACCACGACCGTGGCCTGGGCCGTGGCACTGCCCAGGGGGTAGTCGATGCCGCCGGTCTCGATCTCGACGATGCCGTCGACGCCCGCCATCGACGACTCGAAGCGCTGGCCCAGTTCGGCGGAGTCGGCGCACCCGGCCCCGGCGAGGACGACCGCCGCGACGACGGACCCCGCGACGCATCGTCTCAGACCGCTCCGCATCCGCTCAGTCTGGCCCCGGACCACCGTCGGCGCTTCCGTCGCAGGGCGGAACGCGCCAGTTGGTATCCTCGTCCGACGACTGCCGGAGGTCCGCTTGGTGAACGAATCGTCAGGGCCCGACGACGCCCTGAGCCGTGACGACGTGCGCGTCGCGCACGAGGACGACCCCACGTGGGCCCTGCTCCGCAGCTACAACAGCCGCTGGATGCTCCCGCTCTTCTCCCGTCACCTCGAGCACGCCGAGGGGCCCGTCTCGGCCGACTGGTTCCACCAGCAGGTCGCGCAGGCCCTCGAGCTGAACGCGCTCGATCAGACAGCGCCGCATCAGACAGCGCCCGCCGAGACCGCGCCCGTCCGGGCCGGAGCCGAGGAGGCGCGGGTCGGCGACTCCGGGGCGACGCCCGCCCCCGAGACCCGCACCACCCCGGCCGACTACTGCCGGAGCTGGGTCGACAGCCGGTGGCTGATCCGCACCCGCGCCTCCTCGGCGGACGACGACGGGGCACGCCACGGCGGCCCGAGCAGCACGACGACCGGCACCTCCCCCGCGGCCGACGGTTGGGGCGCGCTCGGCGCCGCGCACCCGAGCGGCGCGGCGGCGGGGTCGGCCCCGACGCGCGCCTCGAGCCCGCCCCCGCGCGGCGAGGCTCGCGCGCAGTACCGGCTCTCGCCCCACGCGCTCAAGGCGCTGCGGATCGTGCGCGAGCTGGTCGAGCAGGACAACGCGGTGAGCGAGGCGAGACTCGGCAGCATCGCCCACGCCGTCGGTCAGCTCGCCGGTCTCGCCGACCCGAGCCGCGAGGCGCAGACCGCTCGGATCGACGAGCAGATCGCCGAGCTGCAGCGTCGCCGCGATCGCATCGAGCAGCATGGCACCGAACCGGTCAGCCCCGACGTCCTCAAGCGGCAGGTGCGCGAGGTGGTGCGGCTGACGGCGTCGCTGCCCGAGGACTTCCGGCAGCTGAGCAGCATGGTCGAGCAGCGGCACCGCGAGGTCGCGCGCCGGGCGACGGTCGAGCACGTCGGCAAGGGCGCGCTCGTCGAGCAGTACCTCCGTGAGAACGATCTGCTCGAGCAGACCCCCGAGGGCAGGGCCTACCGCGGTTTCGCGCAGATGCTGTCGTCGCGTGAGATCGACGTGATGCGCGCCGACATCGAGCTGATCCTCGATCACCCCGCCGCGGCCGAGCATCTGACCGATCGGCAGCGGACGCAGCTCGAGTCGCTGATCTCGTCGCTGCTCGCCGAAGAGCAGTCGGTGCAAGAGACCTACGGGCGCTGGACGTCGTCGCTCCGCCGGTTCCTCAGCCGCTCGTCGACCGAGCGTCACCAGCGCCTCCTCACCCTCGCCGAACGTGCGCTGCACGCCGGCGGCGTCTGGGCCGAGCGACGACCGGGCCCGGCCGTGCTGCCCGTCGACGTGCTCGGGCTCGGCGCGCTCGACGTGGTCGACATCAGCCAGGCGCAGCTGCACAGCGACCGGGGGCGCCCGACCGTCGACGTGCAGGTGACCGAGGGCGACGCCACGCTGCCCGCCGCCGACCGCGCCGCGCTCCGCATCAGCTCGGGCACGAGCACCGCCGCCGTCGCGGCCACCCTCGACCGCCTGCTCGACGAGCACGAGACCGTCACGAGCGCCGAGCTGTACGAGGCCACCGACCCCGAGTTCCGCCGACTCGGCCTCGTGCTGAGCATGCTCGACCTCGCCATCGACCGCGGCGTGGTCGACGAGACCACCGAGACCGTCACCCTGACCGCCGGCGAACCGGCCGCACCAGGAGGCAGCAGCCCAGGAGGCGCGGGTCGAGGAGGCGCGGGTCGTCGCGTCGTCCTCCCCCGGCTCGTCTTCCGCCGACAGCCCGCACCGGGCGACGACGCCCCCGCCCCCGGCGACGACGCCTCCGCCCCGACCCCGCAGCCCGAGAGAGACACCGTATGACCCCCGACCCGATCGACGACGTCAGCACCGAGGCAGTCGGCACCGTCCTCGGCAGCATCGATCCGAACGGCGCCGAGCCGGACGGCGCCGATCCGGACAGCGCCGATCCGGACGGCACGACGGACGCGGACGGCGCTGCTACCGACCCGTCGAGCGGGCTCCGCGACGAGCTGCCGCTGGCCGGTCGCAAGGCGCTGGTCACGCTGCTGACCCACCGCTTTATCTCGCGGGCCCGGCAGGGCGAGGCGTGGGCCGCGCTGCTCGCGTACGAGCCCGAGATCCGGGCCCGGCTCGACGAGATGTTCCTCGTGCTGGTCGTCGACCACGAGTACGAGGTCGCGTTCAAGCGGCAGAGCGGCCAGGACGACGTGCCCATCCTGCTGCGACGCGAGAAGCCGCTGTCGCGCGACGCGTCGCTGCTGATGGTCTTCCTGCGGCGCGAGCACGCGTTCAGCGACGCGCACGACGAATCGGTCGTGGTGTCGCGCGATCAGGTCGCGGAGTTCCTCGGCCGGTACCACGACGACACCGCGCACGACGAGATCCGCTCGATGCGTCGCGTCGACGCGGCCCTCGCCGCCATGGTGTCGCGCGACCTCCTCGAACCGGAGCCCGACGACCCCGCCCTCTTCGTCGTCGCCCCCGCGATCGTGCCGCTGATCACGGCCGAGCAGCTGGCTCACCTCGAGCGCGTGTTCCTCGAGGCGGCGGGGGCCGATGCGCCCGCCGACGCGAGCACGCTCGACGCCGTGGAGGAGGCGGGAGCCGACGCCGACGGACCGGTCGACGACGACTCGGAGCCCGACGGCGACGGCGACGACGACTCCGACCTCGACGCGGACGCCGAGGCCGACCCCGATCAGGCCGCCGAGCCCCGACCCGACCCGACCGCCGTCGCCCTCGATCTCCCCCTCGACCCGGAAGCAGACCAGGCATGATCCCCGCCGACGCGACCACCGCCTCCTCGGCTCCCGCCGCCGCCGACGCCGCCGCGGCGACCGACACGGCGGACCACGCCGCGGCACCCGACCTCGGCATGTTCCACTCGGGTCAGTACCGCATCGAGCAGGTGCAGCTGCTGAACTGGGGCAGCTATTCGGGGCTGCACCGCATGCCGGTGGGGCGTGGCGGCATCGCGATCCTCGGGCCGACCGGGCGCGGCAAGTCGACGGTGCTCGACGCGATGGCCGCGGTGATCATGCCGAACCCGCAGGAGTTCAACCGGGCCGCGCGCGACGACAGCCGTCAGCGCTCCGAGCGCACCGTCTACAGCTACGCGCGCGGCAAGACCGACGAGGTGCGCGACGCGGCGTCCGATCGAACGACGACGCGGTTCCTCCGTCCGCTGGGCGAGGCGTTCGCGAGCGGCGCCGCCATCACGTACGCGACCGAGCTCGGGCAGACCCTCACCGCGGTGCGTCTCGCCTGGATCGGCACCGACACCTCCAGCCAGGACGACGTGACGCAGGCCAGCGTCTACCTGCTCGTCCGCGGGCCCTTCGATCTCAGCCGGCTGACCGAGGTCAAGCGCGATGCGAGCAGCTCGAGTCCACTGACGAAGGGCTCCCTCGCGCGCCTCCTCGACCCCGTCCGCGATCTCGTCACGTACTCGCAGCCCGAGTTCCGCGTGCAGCTGTGCGGCGAGCTCGGGATCGGCGGCAGCGACGAGTCGCAGCTGAAGGCGCTGACGCTGCTGCGCCGTGCGCAGGCGTCGAAGGGCGTCTTCTCGATCGACGAGCTGTTCAAGTCGTTCGTGCTCACGCAGCCCAAGGCGCTCTCGCGCTGGGAGACCACGCTCGGCACGTACCGCGAGGCCTCGGCGCTCTACGACGTCTTCGAGACGACGCGCAAGAAGCTCGGCGTGCTCGAGCCGGTGCCCGCGCTGGCCGACCGCTACGAGATCGCCGGCCACGACGCGACCGAGAAGCGCCGCCTCGTCGACGAGCGCCACGGCCCGAGCCGACTGCGCGTCTGGCTGGCCGAGAAGGTCGGCAGCTGGGTCAGCGGTGAGGTCGACCGGGTCACGACCGAGAAGCGCGCCCTGTCCGAGGCGAGGAGGCGCGCGGCCGACGACGACACCGCCGCGTTCCGTGCCCGTGAGCAGGCTCTGGCCCGCATCGGCGATCTCGGCGGCGACCCCTCCCAGTCGCTCCGTCAGCTCGTGGCGACCGCCGAGCGCGACCTCGCCGTGGTCCAGCGCGAACGGCGGCGCTTCGCGACGGCCCTCGACGGCACGGGCGAGTCGGTGCCGACGTCCGAGAAGCAGCTCGTCGCGCTGCGGCAGCGTGCCGAGCGACTCGCCGACGAGGACGCGGCCGCCCGGGCCGCCGCGGACGACGTCCGCGGCGAGCTCGCCGCCCGCATCGGCGAGACCAAGCGCGCCCTGTCGGCCCGCGAGGCGCAGCGCCGCTCGTTCGAGCTGCGCGGCAGCAACGTGCCCGACGACGCGGCCGAACGACGACTGCGCATCGCCGAGGGCACCGGGATCCCCGTCGCGGGTCTGCCTTACGCCGGCGAGCTGTTCGAGGTCGCCGCCGCGCACACCGACTGGACGGTCGCGATCGAGCGGGTCGTCGGCGACCTGGCCACGCACCTCCTGGTCGACCGCGCGCAGTTCGACGCCGTGCGCCGCTTCGTCAACGACCACGACATGCGCGGCCGCATCACGCTGGTGCCCGCGGCGACCGGCGTCGAGCCCGAGCACGACGCCGTGCCGCGCACCGTGCCCGCGATGCTGCAGTTCGACGAGGGCAGCCCGTTCTTCGGCTGGCTGTTCGACGAGATCGTCGCCGAGCGCAGCGTGCTCTGCGTCGAGGGGCCCGACGACCTCGACGGCTCGCTGCCCGCCGGGGCCCGGGGCGCCGTGACGCGTGCCGGTCTCCGCACGGGCACGCGGGGCCGCGTCGTCAAGGACGACCGCCGCTCTCGCTCGTGGATCGGCCTCGACAACGGCTCCCGCGTCGCCGAGCTCGCGGACGAGATCGCGTCGCTCGAACGCGACCTCACCGTCGCACGCGCCGCATGGGACACCGCCGAGGCCGAGTCGACGGCGCGACGCCGGGTGCTCGACGCCGTCGCGCGGTCGACCGAGTTCTCGTGGGCGGACATCGACACCGCGCCGGCTCAGGCGCGACTCGACGATCTGCAGGGTCAGCTCGACCGGCTCGCCGACGAGCGGCCCGAGCTCGCCACGCTCCAGGCCGACGCCCGCCGTCACGACGACGAGCGCTCGGCGGCGACGCGTCGTCTGGCCGAGCTCGACCACGAGCTCGCGCGACTCGAGGCGGAGCACTCGACCCTGGTCGACATCGAGGACGCCTTCAGCGACGCCCTGACCGGGGCCGATCCGCTCACCGACCACGAGCGCGCCCTGCTCGCACCGCTGCCGTTCGCCGCGCCGCGCGAGGTGGCCGACGTCGAGCGGTCGCACCGCGAGGCGCTGTCGCTGCTGCGCGGGCAGATCGACGGCCACGACCGCGAACGCACGCAGGCCGAGAACACCCTCGTGCTGATCTTCGAGCGGTACCTCGAGCTCGACCGCACGGCCGGGATCGACGCGTCGATCGACAGCCTCGACGCGGTCAAGGCGATCCACCGCACGCTCGTCGACGACGCCCTGCCGAACGCGAAGGAGGACTGGCTGGCCAAGGCCGGCGCCGACATGGGCGACAGCCTGCGCGCGCTGCTCGTGCAGATCGAGGAGGACGGCCACGTCATCCGTCGCGGCGTGCGGCCCATCTCGCAGGCGCTTCGGGCGATCGAGTTCCGTCAGGGGTCGACGCTCGACATCGAGCCGAAGCCCGTGTCGAATAGCGACCTCGTCGAGTTCAAGCGGACGCTGCGCACGCACATCGGCGATCGGGCGGGTGCTCCCCGCGACGCGGCCGAGATCGAGCGGCGGTTCGTCACCCTCCGACGCGACCTCGCGCACCTCGAGGAGCGCTCGAAGATCGGCGACGCCTGGCGCCGCCGCGTGCTCGACGCGCGCGAGCACTACCAGTTCCGCGCCATCGAGACCCGGGTCGACGGCACGCAGATCGTGCACGAGGGCGTGGCCGGCAAGTCGGGCGGCGAGGGGCAGGAGCTGATCGCGTTCGTGCTCGGCGCGGCCCTCCGCTTCCGGCTCGGCGACGGCACCGACCGGGTGCCGACCTACGCGCCGATCGTGCTCGACGAGGGGTTCGTCAAGGCCGACGACGAGTACACCGGGCGGTCGCTCGCGGCGCTGACGTCGCTCGGGTTCCAGCTCGTCGTGGGTGCGCCCCGCGACAAGGTGAACGCGTTCGAGCAGCACGTCGAGAGCGTGGCGTACATCTCGAGCGACCCCGCGCATCCCGAGCTGTCGCGCATCTACCCGCTGACGATCCGCCAGGCGATGGAGGTCGAACGCCACGGCCTCGACCCCGCCGCGCTCGCCTGACCTCGTCGGCGCCGTCCGGCGCCGCCGCGCGCTGCCTGCACCCCTCCCGTGCAGCGGCTGGGAACTCGCCCGGGGGCCGTCCCGGCGCCCGGCTTCGGCCTACCGTCCACGTCTGCCGGGACTCTCCGGCGAGAGACCGAAGGGGACAACATGTCCGTTGGAGACAAGGCAAAAGATTTCGTCCAGAAGGCAGCCGGTCACGTCGAGGAGGCCGTCGGCAAGAAGACCGACGACCCCGAGCTCACCGCGCAGGGCCAGAAGGACAAGTCGATGAGCGAAGACCGTCTGCAGACCGAGAAGGCCAAGGACGGCGACCTCAAGTAGGCAGCCCCACCGCATCACGCACCGCGAGGTGGACGAGACGCCGCGATCACGCCGGCTCTCGTCCGCCTCGCGGTTCGTCGTTCAGGCGCAGCGGGCGCCGGTCTCGTGCTCGACGAACACCCACATCCACTCCAGGGCGAGCTCCGAGGTCAGCCCCGGCGCCTTCTGAGCGAGCTGCGTCGCCACACCGTCGCTGTAGGCCGCGAGCTTGAGCGCCAGCTCCGACGCGTCGCCGACCGCGAGCGACGGGAACACCCCGCCGGCCCCACGACGCAGCGTGCGCGTCAGGCAGGCCTCCCACACGCGGATCCGCTCGACGTACTCCTCGGCCACCGCGGGCTTGCGGGCGACCGCCGTCCAGTAGTCCGACCACAGACGCCAGTGCTCGTCGCTCGCGTCAGTCGCGGCGAACAGGGGCTCGATCAGCATCCGCACCCCGGCGACGGGGTCGGGCTCGGCGTCGACCGCCTCGATGATCGACGAGTAGAACCGCGCCGTCTCGAGCACGACGACCTCGTTGAGGATCTGCGCGACGCTCTCGAAGTGATACGTGACGGTGCCGACCGACACCCCTGCCTCCCCTGCGATGTCGCGCAGCCGGGTCGCACCGAGCCCCTCGCGGAGGATCACCCCGCGCGCCGCTTCGACGATCTGCGCCCGGCGTTCGGCGGGCTTCCGCCGTGCCCCGCCGCCGGCGGCGCCCGCTGCCCCGGCACCCTGCGCCGACATCATGCCGACGTCCGCGGCACGACGTCCTCGAACCGCCGGTCGGCGACGAGCACCGCTTCCGTCGACGGCCCGCCGTCGCGCGCCCATGCCCGCACCGTGTTGACGATCACGAAGTCGTCGTGGGTGGCCGAGACGTGCGACGTCGTCTCGAGCCAGGCCCGCCAGTCGGGCTTCTCGAGTCCGATCGCCCAGCGCGACTCCGCCGAGGCCGACAGCGGGTCGCCGTCGACGATGCGGTAGGTCTCGCGGCTGTCTTCGGTGAAGACGAGCCCGTCGGGGTACTCGCGTCCGCCGCCGTAGCCGGGGTCGACGTCGAGCACCCACTCGCCCGTGCCGACGTCGTGCGTGACGCTGCGCTGGGGCAGATCCGACGCGGGCGGCAGGGCCCGCACGGCGAGCGGCGTCGCGCGGGTCGGCTCGTCGAAGCGCACCCCGTCGTCGCCCGCCCGCGTCCACACCGGCAGCGTCACGGCGCTGCGCTGGGGGTCGATGGTGAGCGTGGCCTCGTCGGAGTGCGGCCAGATCCACGGCCAGTAGGCCGATGACACGGCGATCCGGAGGCGGTGGCCGGCCGGGAAGGAGTGCCCGGTCGAGACCAGCGGGACGCGCACGGTCTGCTCGACCCGCACCTCCATCGGGTCGTCGCGGTGCCGGCCGTTCCGCTTGTTCAGGTTGAGGACTCCGCGGGTGACGAGCGTCGAGCTGCCGTCGGGCGCCACGTCGCAGAGCCGCACGATGACGTTCGCATCGGGCCGGTCGCTCGTGATCGCGAGGTCGACGACGACGCTGCCGAGCACGTCCAGCGGCGCACCGGCCCCGCCGGCCCCGTCCGCAGACGCCCCCACGTCGAGGTCGAAGCACACCGACCGGCCGTCCTCCGCGCGCTGGTCGGGCGGCAGGTCGGTGGCGTTGCCGAACGGGAAGAACCGCCCGGCGTCGAGCCCGGTGCTCTGCGGCGAGCGCACGACGACGAATCCGTGCTCGCCGCCGGTCAGCAGCTCGAGCGGCTCGACGCGGGCCCGGGTGGCGGTCGAAGGCCAGCCTTCGGCGCCGACCCAGCGCCCGGTCCGCTCGGCGTAGTACGTCGCGGGGGGCTCGGAGTCGTTGATCCAGGCGCGCAGGGCCGGCTCGTCGTCGACGCCGTTCGGCTCGTCGAGCAGCCAGCGGTCCCACCAGCGCAGGGTCTCCTGCAAGAATCCGATGCCCGGGCCGGGGGCGAGCCCGCGGTCGGGGTACTGGTGCGACCAGGGCCCGATGATGCCCTTGACCGGCGCGTCGAGCTCGGAGACGAGGCGCAGCACGGCGTCGCGGTACGGGTCGGCCCAGCCGCCGACGGCGAGGACGGCGGCGGTGATCGACGAGTAGTCCTCGCAGACGCTGCCGTGCCGCCAGTAGTCGTCGCGCTCCTGGTGCGCGAGCCAGACCGGGGTCATCGGCCGGTTGTGCTCGAGGCGCTCGCGCCAGCGCGCGACCCAGTCGGCGCCGACCACCTCGGGGCGCGGCGGGCGGGAGTTGAACGCGAACATGGTGCCGCCCCACGCGGCCATGTCGATGCCGAGCACGGCGCCGCCCATGTAGTGCACGTCGTTGTCGTAGCGGTCGTCGGTCGAGCAGACGGTGACGATCGCCTTGAGCGCGGCCGGGGCGCGACCGGCGAGCTGCAGGGCGTTGAACCCGCCCCACGAGATGCCGAACGCGCCCACCGCGCCCGTCGACCAGGGCTGCGCGGCGAGCCACTCGATCAGGGCGATGCCGTCGGCGAGCTCCTGCTCGGAGTACTCGTCGTCGAACAGCCCGTCGCTCGAGCCCGTGCCGCGGATGTCGACGCGCACCGACGCGTACCCACGGGCGGCGTACCAGGGGTGCCGTTCGCTGTCGCGGGGAGCCGTCCAGTCGTCGAGCCGGTACGGCAGGTACTCGAGCAGCACGGGCACCGGGTGCTCGACGCGTGGGGCCCAGACGCGGGCGTGCAGTCGCGTGCCGTCGGGCAGCGGCACCCACTCGTCGCGCACCTCGATCTCGTGTAGGAGGCGCGGGTCGCCGAGGAGGCGCTGGTCGCCGCTCACAGACCGGTCCCGTCGGACGGCCGCCCGCCCTTGCGGGTCTGCTCGCGGCGGCTCGCGCTGCGCTCGAGGTGAGCCTCCGTCGCGAGGCCGGCCTGCGCCTCCTCGTCCAGGGCTCTGTCGTAGCGGCTGGGCTCGTGCGAGGCCTTCTCGCGCGAGGCGCGCTCGTGCGAGGCGCGCTCGTGCGAGGCCCGCTCGTGCGAGGTCTCGTCGCGCAGGCGGTCGTCGTTCGGGTGGGTGATGCTCACTGTGCCTCCCAGTTCTTGACGTGGTGCCCGCCGCCGTGGTCGGTCCAGCCGTCGGCGTCGCGCCAGCGGGCGCGGCCGTCGCCGACCCCGGGCAGCTCGGTGGTGCCGGGGTCGAGGGTGGCGTCGAGCAGGGTGCGGGTGTAGGGGTGGTTGGGGCCGACGAAGACGCGGTCGGCGGGGCCGACCTCGACGATGCGGCCGCCGGTCATCACGGCGACGCGGTCGGCGACTCCGCGCACGACGGCGAGGTCGTGGCTGATGAAGAGGCAGCTGAGCCCCTTCTCGTCGCGGAGTCGCGTCAGCAGCTCGAGCACGCCGGCCTGCACGCGCACGTCGAGCGCGGTCGTGATCTCGTCGGCGATGATCAGCTCGGGGCCGGCGGCGAGCGCCCGGGCGATGCCGACGCGCTGCCGCTGGCCGCCCGAGAGCTGGGCCGGCAGGCGGGCGGCGAAGTCGGGCGTGAGACCGACCTCGACGAGCAGCTCGGCGACGCGGTCGGGCGAGCTGCTGCCGGTGAACAGCTTGAGCGGGCGGGCGATCGCGGCGCCGACGGTGCGGCGGGGGTTCAGCGAGGTGTCGGCGTTCTGGAAGATCAGCTGCACGGCGCGTCGCAGATCGGCGCTCCGTCGGCCGACGGGCTGGGTGAGGTCGCCCTCCAGGCCGGCTGCTCCGCGGAAGGCGAAGGCGCCCGACTCGGCGGGGATCAGCCCGGCCATCGCGGTGGCGAGCGTCGACTTGCCGCTGCCGGACTCCCCCACGACGGCGAGCGTCTCGCGGCGGCCGATCTCGAGCGACACCCCGTCGACGGCGGCGGGCAGACCGCGCCCGTACCGCACGACGAGGTCGCGCGCGGCGACGACGGGCTCGGTGCTGCCGACACGAGGCGCAGCCTGCGCACCGGGATCGACCGCGGACTCCTCGCCCCGCGCGACGGCGAGCACCTGGGCGGCCCGCACGTGGGCGGCGTGCGCGATCCCGGACAGCGTCCCGCGGAGCGACCGGGCGTCTCGTCCCGACTCGCCCGCCCGGTCGCCGTCGCCGAGGTGCACGCGCGGGATGCTCGCGAGCAGCTCGCGCGTGTACTCGTGCTGCGGGTCGGCGAACAGCTCGGCGGTCGGCCGGTGCTCGACGATCACGCCGTCGCGCATGACGGCGATCTCGTCGGCCATGCTCGACACGACGCCGAGGTCGTGGCTGACCAGCAGGATCGCCATGTCGAGCTCGACCGCCAGATCGCGGATCAGCTCGAGCACGGCCGACTGCGTCACGACGTCGAGCGCGGTGGTCGGCTCGTCGAGCACGAGCAGCTGGGGCCGCGCGGCGACGGCCATCGCGATGGCGATGCGCTGCTGCTGCCCGCCCGAGAGCTGATGGGGGTAGCGGCGCACGATCGTCTCGGGGTCGGGCAGGCGCACGTGACGCACGAGCTCGAGCACGCGGTCGTGCCCGCCGGGCAGCCCGTGGCTCTCGAGCGCCTCGCGCAGCTGGCGCCCGACGCGCATCGACGGGGTGAGGGCCTGACCGGCGTTCTGGGCGACGAGGGCCGCGGTGCCGCCCCGCAGCGCGCGTCTCGCCCGCTCGTCGAGGGCGAAGACGTCGTCGCCGGCCACGCGGACGCTGCCGCCGACGATCCGCGACCCCCGCCGCAGGTGCGCCAGCAGAGTGCGGGCGACGGTCGACTTCCCGCTGCCGCTCTCTCCGACGAGTCCGAGCGCGCGGCCGGCGGCGATCTCGAAGCCGACGCCGCGCACGACGGGCACCTCGCGGCGCCCCGCGGCGTACGAGATCGAGAGGTCGTCGACGACCACGACGGGGGCGGAGGCGGTGTCGGTGACGGGCGCCGCGCCTCCCTGGTTCGTGCTGGTGGTGGTCATGAGGTGGCGCCCTTCTGCGCGCGGTCGACGCCGAGCGTCTTGCTCAGTCCGTCGGCGCTGAGGTTGAGGCCGATCACGAGGGTGGCGAGGGCGACGACGGGGGCGAGCGTCCCCATCGGCACGACGGTGAGGGCGGTGCGGTTCTCCTGCACCATCAGCCCCCAGTCGGGAGTCGGCGGGTTGGCGCCGAACCCCAGGAACGACAGGGTCGAGATGAGCAGCACGATCCACGACGCGCGCATCGCGAACTCGACCAGCACGACGTCGAGCACGTTCGGCAGGATCTCGCGGAACACGATGCTCAGCGACCCCTCGCCGCGCGCGCGGGCGGCGGTGACGTAGTCCTGGGTGATGACGGTGCGGGCGGCGCCGCGCACGACGCGGGTCACGGCCGGCGCGTACACGACGGTGACGGCGAGCACGATGACCCAGAGCCCCGAGTCGAACACGGTCACGACGACCAGCAGCGCGAGGATCGACGGCACGCTGAGCAGCGCGTCGACGATGCGCATGACGACCTCGTCGAACCAGTTGTCGGCGTACGCCGTGATGCAGCCGAGCACCGTGCCGATGCTCACCGCGATCGTCGTCGCCAGGAACGTCACGAGCAGCGCGTACTGCCCGCCGTGCAGGGTGCGCGAGAGGATGTCGCGGCCGTACTGGTCGGTGCCGAGCCAGTGCGACCAGCTCGAACCGGCGAGAGCCGCGGTCGAGTCGGTCGCGACGGGGTCGTGCCCGGCGATCAGCGGGGCGAGCAGGGCCAGCGCGATGTGCAGCGCGATGAGCCCCAGACCGATGCCGAGAGCCGAGGAGGCGCTGATGCTGCTGCTGAGACCGGTCGCGAGACCGCGCAGTCGCGCCCCGACCGTCTTCGGGGCGTCGGGTCGACCGGTCGAGGCGACCCGCGCCTCCTCGGTTCCGTTCGTCGTCGTCGTGCTCATGAGCGGGCCTTCCGTCGGGTGCGGAGTCGGGGGTCGAGCGCGAGGGCGATGAGATCGGCCGCGAGGTTGCAGACGACGTAGACCAGGGCGCTGACGACCGCGATCGCCTGGATCGTGGGCAGATCGCGGTTGAACACCGACTCGAGCATGAGCTTGCCCATGCCCGGGTAGTTGAAGACGTTCTCGACGACGACCACGCCGCCGAGCAGCCAGGCGACGTTCAGCGCGACCACGTTCAGGGTCGGCAGCAGCGCGCTCGGCACGGCGTGACGCCAGACGACCTGACGCGTCGAGAGGCCCTTCAGCTCGGCGGTGGTGACGAACTCGGACGCCATCACGTCGATCGTCGACGACCGCGCGGTCCGCACGATGTAGGCGGCCATGGCGAGGGTCAGCACGATCGCCGGCAGCCAGACGCTCGGCAGCAGCTCGACGACGGTGGCGCTGTCGCCGCGCAGCACGACCGCGGGGAAGATCGGGATCGCCACGGCGAACAGCAGCACGAGGATCGTCGCGACCATGAACTCGGGCACGCTCATCACGATCAGGCTGATCAGCGAGATCGCGTGATCGCTCGGACGGCCTCGACGCACCCCCGCGACGACGCCGAGGGTGAGCGAGATCGTGACGCCGACGAGCATCGCGGGCACGGCGATCAGCATGCTGTTGCGGAACGCGATCAGCAGATCGGGGCCGACGGGCGCGCCGCTGACGAGCGAGACGCCGAAGTCGCCGTGACTCGCGCCGAGCAGCCACTCGCCGTAGCGGGCCCAGACGTTCTGATCGAGGCCGAGCGTGTCGCGCAGCGCGGCGACGGCCTCGGGCGTGGCGTCCTGGCCGAGCAGCTGCTGCGCGACGTCGCCGGGCAGCGCCTGCACGGCGAAGAACACGAGGAACGAGGCGAGCAGCACCGTGAGCAGCGCGGTGCCGACGCGACGCAGCACGAGCAGCAGGGTGCTGAGGGCCGGGCTGCCGGGGCGTGACGGGCGCGGGGTCGTGGGCGCGCCTCCTCGGCTCGTGAGATCGGCCTCGACGGCGGATCCGGTCGGGGTGTCGGTGGGGCTCATGCGCGCAGTCCGATCTGGAGGTAGTCGAACTCGAAGCCGTACTCGCGGTAGTTGACGACGTCGCGACCGATGCCGACGAGGCGGTCGCCGAACATCGGCGTCATGTCGGCGCTGTCCTCGACGATCAGGCGCTGGGCGTCCTGGTAGAGGGTGGCGCGACGGCTGTCGTCCATCTCGGCGCGGGCGTCGTCGAGCAGGGCGTCGAAGGTCGGGTTCGACCAGGCGCTCTCGTTGTACGACGAGCCGGTGCGGAAGATCTGGTTCAGCAGCTGGTCGATCGGGCGACCGGTGAACCAGTAGCTGACCATCAGCGGCTTCTGCATCCAGATCTGCGTGTAGTACGAGTCGGCGCTGGCGTTCTTGACGACGAGGTCGATGCCCGCCTGCTTCACCTGGTCGCGGTAGGCGACGGCCATCGGCGTGAAGACCGACTCGTAGCTCGAGGTGTGGATGTCGGTGCGGAAGCCCTCGCGGCCGGCCTTCTTCAGCAGGGCGCGGGCCTTCTCGGGGTCGTACTCGCGCTGCTCGTCGAGCCAGACGGCCTGGGTGGGAGGCACGGGGTTGTCCCAGCCCGCGGTGCCGGTCCCCTGCAGGGCCGTGTCGACGATCGCCTGCGGGTCGTAGGCGAGCTTCATCGCCTGGCGCACCAGCGGATCGCTGAACTCGGCGCTCGTGAACAGCATCGGGATCGTGTACCACTGCGCGTTCGCCGAGCGGGCGACCGTGGCGGTGCTCGACGCGCTGACGACCTGCGCGGTCGCGAAGTCGAGGTTCGTCTGCGAGATGAGGTCGATCTGACCGGCGAGCAGCGCGTTGACGCGGGCCGTCGTGTCCTGGATCGAGTAGAAGTCGATGCCGTCGAGGGCCGGGCGGCCGGCGAAGTGGTCGTCGTACGCCTCGATGCTGCCGGTGCCCGCGGGCTCGAACCCGCTGAGGCGGAACGGGCCCGTGCCGATGCCGGTGGTGCCGATCGTGGGGCCGTTGGCCGGGTCGGCGCTGCCCTCGGGGATGATGTAGCACTGGTACGCCGTCAGCAGCGAGGGGAACTCGGCGTTCGGCGTGAGCAGCTCGATGCGGAGGGTGAGCGGGTCGGGGGCGCTCATGCTGCCGGGGCCGATCATGGCGGCGAGCACCTCGCCCTGCGGCGACGCGGTCTCGGGGTCGAGGATGTGCTCGATCGAGTAGATGGCGTCGGCGGCGGTGAAGCGGCGGCCGTCGTGGAACCGCACGCCGCTGCGCAGGCGGAACGTCCAGGTGACGCCGTCGGGTGTGGCCGACCACTCCTCGGCGAGATCGGGCACGGTGACGCCCTGCTCGTCGAGCTTGACGAGGCGGTTGTAGAGGGCGCCGAGGTACTCGTAGGCGGAGAGTGAGCTGGCCGAGTCGAGGGTCTCGGCGGCGGAGGCCGCGGGGCGCGCGATGCGGAGGCGACCGCCGCGCTGCGCGGTGCCGGTGGCGGCGGCCTCGGGGATGGTCGGGTCGCTGCGGGCGGGGGCGCAGCCGGCGAGGGTGAAGAGGCCGGCGAGGCTCGCGAGCCCGGCGGCGCCGGCGAGGACGGTGCGGCGGCTCGGGCCTCGGGATTCTGCGCCCGGGCGCGGGTGTTCGGGGACGATCGGTGTCATACGGGTATGGCCTTCCGGTTTATCGTTCGGGTGAACGATAAGGCAGTCGCGGCGTATCCACGATTCGAGGCCCGAGGCTTAACGCACTCGTTACGTCGCGGCGCCGCGCGGCGGGCCCTGCGTCGAAGTGACCCGAAGCGGGCCTTGCGGCGCCCCCGGGGCCCTTTTCGCGTCACCTCGACGCGGGGCCTGCGGCCCCTCGCGGCGGGGCGTGCGTCGAGGTGACGCAAAGGGCCGCCTGCGGAGGCCGGAGGCGCCCTTTCGCGTCACCTCGACGCGCCGCACCGGCCCCTAGGGTGGAGCGATGAACGACGTCGAGCTCGCCGAGCACCTCGTCCGCCGAGCGGCGGACCTCGCCATCCGGATGCGAGACGAGGGCGTCGCGTCCGAGCGCAAGACCTCGAACGCCGACCTGGTCAGCGCGGCGGATCGCGCCGCCGAGGAGCTGATCGGCGAGACCCTGGCGCGCGAGCGGCCCGACGACGGGCTGATCGGCGAGGAGGGCGCGGCGTCCGTGTCGCGCGACGGTCGCGCCTGGGTCGCGGACCCGATCGACGGCACGTTCAACTTCCTGTCCGCTCTGGCGTCGTGGTGCAGCGCGGTCGCCCTCGAGGTCGACGGCGTGCTCGCGGCCGGCGCCGTCCACCGCCCTGCGCTCGACGAGACCTGGGTGGCCGACGCCGACGGAACGCGCCTGAACGGTCGTCGTGTCGCACCGCTGGTCGATCGACCCCTCGCGGAGTGCGGCGTGGCCACGTTCGTGAAGTCGGGGGATCTCGGTGACGGGAGGTCCGTGGCGGTGATGGCGCGCCTCCTCGGCTCGTCGGCGACCGTGCGGGTCAGCGGTTCGGGCACCTGCGATCTGGCCGACGTGGCAGCCGGGCGGATCGGGCTGTGGGTGCAGGCCGACTGCGACGACTGGGACTGGCTGCCCGGGCGCGCCCTGGTCGAGGGAGCGGGAGGCGGCACCGAGATCGTCGAGCATCTCGGTCGCCGCTGGCACCTCGCCGGTTCGGCCCGGGCCGTCGCCGAGGCCGTCGAGGCTGTGCTCTCCGCGGAGCTCGCGACCGGCTGACGGGCCTGACCGGCGGCCCCGAGGAGGCGCGGCTCGCGTCACCCTGCGGGCGGCCCTGCATCGAAGTGACGCGTCTAGGTGCCTTCGCAGTCCGGAGGGCCCCTTTCGCGTCACCTCGATGCGGCGCCTGCGGCCCCTCGCGGCGTCGCGCGCGGCGGGCCGTGCGTCGAGATGACGCAAAGGGCGGCCTCCGCGGGCCGGAGGCGACCTTTCGGGTCACCTCGGTGCGCCCGCGGACCCGAGGAGGCGCGGCTCGGGTGGCGGCGCGGGGCGGGCGCTACTCCTCGCGGACGACCGCCACGCCCCCGGCGGGCACGACGCCGCGCCCCTCCCACGCGGTCCCGGTCAGCAGGTCGACCCCGGTCGCCTCGACCCAGCCCTCGCCGGAGCCGTGGTTGATCGCGAACAGCCAGGACGACTCCCCCGCGGCGCGCCGGACGACCTCGACACCGGCCGAGGCGGCGGCCGCCGGCCGCACCCCGCTCTCGTCGAGCAGCCGCTCGAGCAGCTCCCCCAGCCCCTCGGGCTCGAGGTCCGACGCGAGGTACCAGGCCGCTCCCGCTCCGACTGGTCGGCGGGACACCGCGAGCCCGCCGTCGACTCCGTCGGCGACGACGCCCGAGTCCGCGGCCACCCGGTACGACGCGACGACCTCGGTCCCGGCGTCGACCGGCGACACGACCTCGGCCCAGCGCCGAGCGCGCCAGCCGGTCGAGAGCTCGATGGTCTGCTCGTCGGTCAACGGCGAGAACTCCTCGCCCCGCACGCCGAGGAGCTCGCGGAAGGCACCCGGATAGCCGCCCGTCCGCACGGTGTTGCTCACGTCGACGATGCCCGAGAACCAGGTGACGAGCACGGTGCCGCCCGCCTCCGCGAAGCGTCGCACCGCGTCGGCGGCGGCGTCCGACACGAGGAACAGCCCCGGCACGACGACCAGGTCGTAGGCCTCGAGCGGATGCCAGGCCGGCACGACGTCGACCGTCACGCCGCGCTCGAACAGTGCGGTGTGGATCGCCCGCGCCGTCGCCGCGTAATCGGGCCGGTTGATCGGCTTCAGACCGCTCTTCAGCGCCCACCCGGCCTCGTCGTCGTGCAGCAGCGCGACCCGGGCGCCGACCACGACGCTCCCGCGCACCTCGCGCAGCGCCTCGAGATGACGCCCCAGGCGCGTGATCTCCGCGAACCGCCGTGACGACGGACCGGCGTGCGGCAGCATCGCCGAGTGGAACTGCTCGGTGCCCGACCGCGACGCCCGCCACTGGAAGAACATCACGCTGTCCGACCCGCGCCCCAGGTGAGCGATCGCGTGCCGGATCATCTCGCCCGGCGCCTTCGGCTGGTTGATCGGGTGCCAGCTCGCCGCCCCCGCCGCGTGCTCCATGAGCATCCACGGGCCGCCGCCCGACATCCCGCGCATGCGGTCCCCGCTGAAGGCGAGCTCCTCGTGCCGCAGCGGATCGGGGCCGTAGGTGTAGTGGTCGTTCGCGGCGATGTCGACCTCGGGCGCCCAGCGCGCGTAGTCGACGACGTCGGGCCCCAGCCCGACCATGAAGTTCGTCGTCACCGGCAGCTCGGGCGTCACGCGCTTCAGCACCGCCTTCTCGGCCCGGTAGCACTCGAGCAGCGCGTCGGACGAGAACCGCTCGTAGTCGAGCAGCTGCCCGGGGTTGTGGGCCGTGACGCCGCTCGGCGTCGTGACCTCGTCGAACGACGAGTAGCTGTTGCCCCAGAACGCCATGCCCCACGCGGTGTTGAGCGCGTCGACCGACCCGTGGCGCGCCTCCACCCAGCGACGGAACGCTTCGTTCGACACCGGGCAGTGGCAGCGGGCGTTGCCGCCGCCGAGCTCGTTGCCGACGTGCCACATCCGCACGGCGGGGTGCCCGGCGACGTGCTCGGCGAGCGCCTCGACGATGCGCAGCGCGAAGCGGCGGAACGTCGGCGACGACGGGCAGAAGCCGAGGCGGCCGCCGGGGGCCAGCGGGTGGCCGAGCTCGTCGTGCGGCAGGATCTCGGGGTGCAGCCGGTGCAGCCACATGGGAACGGCGGCCGTCGGGGTGGCGAGGTCGACCGCGATGCCGTTCTCGTGCAGCAGGTCGAGCATCCGGTCGATCCAGGTGAAGTCGAACACGCCCTCGCGGGGCTCGTGCACCACCCACGAGAACACGCCGAGCGTGACGAGGGTGACCCCCGCCTCGCGCATCAGCCGCATGTCGTCGAGCACGACCTCCCACGGCCACTGCTCGGGGCTGTAGTCACCGCCGAACGAGAGCCCGTCCGTCGGCCAGGCGACGCGAGAGCCGGCACCGGCACCGCCACCGCCCCCGTCAGACCCGCGCACGCGCCCCGCCCTTCTCGCGCGCCGTCTCCCACTCGCCCGTGTAGTGGTCGAAGCACACCGAGTTGTCGAGGGAGGCGCGGTCGGGGGCGGCCTCGTCCGAGACGATCTTGCCCACGCGCTCGGGGTCGGGCGCCGCGAGTGCGAGCAGCTTCGTGTAATCGTGGTGAGGGTCGAGGATGACGGCGTCGGCGGGCCCGCGCTCGACGACGCGACCGCGGTAGAGCACGAGGATCTCGTCGGAGAAGTGCCGGGCGGTCGCCAGGTCGTGGGTGATGTAGAGCACCGCGAGGTTGTCCTCCCGCTGCAGTCGGCCCATCAGGTTCAGCACGCCGAGGCGGATCGACACGTCGAGCATCGAGACGGGCTCGTCGGCGATCAGCACCTGCGCGCCCGGCGCGAGGGCCCGTGCGATGGCGACGCGCTGCCGCTGCCCGCCCGACAGCTCGTGCGGTCGCCGGGCCGCGATGTCCGCGGCCGGTCTCAGGTTCACGCGCTCGAGCATCTCGAGCACCCGCTCGTGCGTCTGTGCAGCGCCCCGGGTGCGGCGGTGGATCCTGAGCGGTCGGGCGACGTGGTGCTCGATCGAGTGGAACGGGTTCAGCGACGCGAACGGGTCCTGGAAGACCATCTGCACGTGCCGTCGGTACAGCGACCCCATGACGGGCGTGCCGTCGTCGAGCTGCACGTCGATGGTGCCCGAGGTGGGCTTCTCGAGCTTGGCGAGCATCCGGGCGATGGTCGACTTGCCCGAGCCGGACTCGCCGACGAGCGCGACGGTGCGACCCGGCAGCAGGTCGAACGAGACGTGGTCGACGGCCCGGAAGGCCTTGCGCGACAGCCCCGAGCCGACCGCGAAGTCCTTGGTCAGGTCGGTGATCTGGATGCTCGTCATCGGGGCCCCTCCTCGAGGTCGTCCGGCGTGGGCAGCACGACGGAGCGGGTGTCGGTGTCGACGGGCGAGCCCTCGTCGACGCCGGTGCGGATGAACGCCCCGCGCGACCCGCTGAGGCTCGGGAACGAGCTGAGCAGCCGCCGCGTGTACGGGTGCTGCGCGTCGGTGTAGATCCGCTGCGCCGTCGACAGCTCGACGATCTCGCCCTGCAGCATCACGGCGATCCGGTCGCTGATCTCGAGCAGCAGCGGCAGGTCGTGCGTGATGAAGATGACGGCGAAGTCGAGCTCGTCGCGCAGGCGGACGATCTCGCGCAGGATGTCGCGCTGCACGACGACGTCGAGCGCCGTGGTGGGCTCGTCCATGATCATGATCTGCGGCTCGAGCAGCATCGCCATGGCGATCATGACGCGCTGCCGCATGCCGCCCGACAGCTCGTGCGGGTACGACGACAGGCGCACCGGGTCGACCCCGACGCGCGTCAGCACCTCGGCCGCCCGCTCGCGGCGTTCCTTCTTCGACATGCCGCGACGATGCGTGATCAGGACGTCCTCCAGCTGGGTCCGCACCGTCGTCACGGGGTTCAGGGCGTTCATTGCGCCCTGGAACACCATCGACAGCTTCGACCAGCGGAACGCCCGCAGCTCCTCCGACTCGAGGGCGAGCAGGTCGACGTCGGTGCCGTCGCGGTCGTGGAAGGTCACCGACCCCGTCGCGATGCGCGCCGGCGGCCGGTGCAGCCGGTTGATCGCGTAGGCGAGGGTCGTCTTGCCGCAGCCGGACTCGCCCGCGAGCCCGAGGATCTCCCCCGGTCCGAGGGTGAGGCTGGCCGCCTTCACGGCGGTGACCGGGTTCTCGACCTCGTAGACGACGGTGAGGTCATCGATGGTGAGCACGGCGTCGCGGCGGGTGCGCGTGCGCGACGCGACCGGCGCCTCCTGGGTGGGGGTCATCGTGCTGCCTTCCGGGCCCGACGCGCCTGCTTGCGGTGCAGTCGGACGTTCTTGAGCTTGGGGTTGATGATCTCGTCGATCGAGAAGTTGATCAGCGAGAGGCCGGTGCCGAACAGGGCGATGATCAGACCGGGAGGGCCGAACCACCACCAGGCGCCGAGCGGCAGCGCGAAGCCGTTCTGGGCGTAGAACAGCATCGTGCCGAGGGTCGACGAGTTCGACGCCCCGAGCCCGAGGAACGACAGCCCCGCCTCGCCGAGGATCGCGGCGATCACCGCGAAGACGAACTGCGATGCGAGCACCGGCAGCAGGTTCGGCAGGATCTCCACCGTGATGACCCGCCACGGCCGCTCGCCCGCCACCCGCGACGCGGCGACGTAGTCGCGCGACCGGATCGACAGGGTCTGCGCCCGCAGCACCCGGGACGACGCGGCCCAGCCGGTGATGGCGAGCACGACGCCGATCGTCCACAGCCCGCGCTGCTCCTGCGGTACGAAGCCCGAGATCACGATGACGAGCGGCAGACCGGGGATCACCAGGAACACGTTCGAGAACAGCGAGAACGCCTCGTCGGTGAACCCGCCGATGTACGCGCCGAGGATCCCGAAGAACGCCGACAGCGCCGTCGCGAGCACGCCCACGATCAGCCCGATCTGCAGCGAGCCCCGGGTGGCCCAGGCCAGCTGCGCGAAGACATCCTGCCCGGTCTGGGTGGTGCCGAGGAGGTGCTGGGCCGACGGTCCCGTCAGTCCGATGTCGCGGATGGCCGCCGGGTCGCCGACGAAGAACGGGCCCACGACGCCGAACAGCACGATCACGCCGATCAGGGCGAGGCCGGTGGCGAGCCACGGCGTCATGGTCGGCAGCATCAGCCGCCAGGGCGAGCGGGGCGGCTTGCCGCTGTCGGCGGACGCCGACGCGAGCTCGGCGGTCGGATCCGCGACCGCGGCCTCCGTGAGGGGCGCGACGTTCGTCATGAGTCTTCTCCGAGATCGGCCTTCAGGAGGCGCGGTGTCTGTGTCCGGGAGCGGCCCACCCGGGTGGGTCGCGCCTCCTGGGCTCCGGTCCGTGCGCCGCGCATCAGCTGCGGGCCCGGGTGCGGGGGTCGATGATCCCGTAGAACAGGTCGACCACGAGGTTGGCGCCGAGCACGGCCAGCGTGATGAACAGGAAGATGCCCTGCATCAGCGCGTAGTCGTTGTTCGTCACGGCCGAGAGGAGCTTGCCGCCGATGCCCGGGTACGAGAACACCTGCTCGGTGACGATCGACCCCGAGACGACGAAGCCGAGCGAGATGGCGAACCCGGCGACGCTCGGCAGCACCGCGTTGCGGGCGGCGTAGCCCCGCAGGATGCGCCCCTGGCTGAGTCCCTTGGCCTGCGCCGTGAGGATGTAGTCCTCCGAGAGGGTCGACACCATCATGTTCCGCATGCCGAGCAGCCAGCCGCCGAGCGACGCGATCACGATGGTGAGCGCCGGCAGGAAGCCGTACTCGATCGCCGACGAGATGAACGCCCAGTCCCAGCCCGGGTCGAGGACGACGTCGTAGCCGCCCTGCGAGGGGAACAGCCGCATCGACGTGGCGAGCACGTAGACGAGGATCAGCGCGAGCCAGAAGTACGGCACCGCCGCGAGCAGCGTCGTCGCCGGCACGAGCGAGTCGAGCCAGGTGCCCGGCTTCCAGCCGACGAAGGCGCCGAGCAGGACGCCGAGGGCGGCGCCGATCACGGTGGCGATGCCGACGAGCATGATCGTCCACGGCAGCGACCCCGCGATGACCTCGCTGACCGGTGCCGGGAAGTAGCTCACCGAGACCCCGAGGTCGCCGCGGAGGATGTTGATCAGGTAGTTCCAGTACTGCACGGGCAGCGGCTCGGACGAGTCGCCGCCGAGGAGGAGCGTGTAGGCCTCCCGGGTGTCCGCCGTCACCACGCCGCCACGCTGCTGCAGCTTGGCCAGCAGGATGTCGACGGGGTTGCCCGGCAGCAGGCGCGGGATCATGAAGTTCAGGGTCAACGCCGCCCACAGCGCGATGGCGTAGAAGCCCAGCTTCCTGACGAAGTAGTTCACGAACCCTCACCCGGCCTCGACGTCGTCTCGGGGGCCGCCGTCTCCTCCTCGGTCACGACGATCGCCTACTCGCCCGTGGGCTTCAGGTTCTTGAAGACCTGAGCGTTGTCGGGCGAGGCCCAGATCGCGGGGAACGCGTACAGGTCGTCCATCGTGGGCCAGCCGCTGAACTTCGACGAGTGGAACTCGCTCGTCGTGCCGCCGGTCATGACGGGGATGTAGGGCATGTCCTCGACGATCGCCGCCTGGATGACGTCGAACTGCGCCTGACGGGCCGCGGTGTCGGCCGGGTCGACGGCCTTCAGCTCGGCGAGCGCGGCGTCGACGGCGGGGTCGCTGAAGCGCGCCATGTTCGTCGGGGCGGCCTCGCCGACCTCGGCCGTGTAGGCCGTGTTGAAGTACTGGTCGTAGAGGTAGAACGGGTCGGACGCGGGGCCCTGGCCGAGCGAGTCGATCGCGAGCTGGTAGTTGCCCTTGCTCTTCTTGTCAGTCCACTCGTTCCACGACGACTGCGAGGCGGTGAGCTCGATGCCGGCGGCCTTCAGCTGCTGACCCATGGTGTCGATGGCGGTGATGTAGTCGGTCCAGCCGGTGACGACCTCGACCGTGAGCTTCAGCGGCTCGCCGTCCTTCGCGTACACGCCGTCTCCGCCCTTGGTGTAGCCGGCCTCCTCGAGCAGCTCGCCGCTCTTGTCGAGGTCGGGGGCCGAGGGCGCGACGGGCTCGGCGACGTCGGCCGAGATGAGGTCCTCCTGCGTCGAGGTGAGCGCGAACGTGGGCGAGATCTCGCTGGCGGTGTTCTGGAACGCGAGCGAGTTCACCTGATCACGGTTCAGCGCGTAGTAGATGGCCTGGCGGACGGCCGGGTCGGTCTGGGGGCCCTCGCAGCCGAGCTCGACGCTCGAGCAGGTGAGCAGGGCGACCTGGTTCTGCGGGATGGTGACGGCGTCGTAGCCGGGGTAGTTCTCGGAGACGTTCTCCATGTCGGGCACGGGGCCGGTCTGCCAGTCGATGGTGCCGGCGGCGAGCGCGTCGGCGCCGGCTGTGTTGCCCGACAGCGACAGGTAGCGGACCTTCTTCACCTCGGGCTCGCCGCCCCAGTACTCGGGGTTCGAGGCAAGCGTGAACGCCTGCGCCTTGAAGTCGTCGAGCGTGAACGCGCCGGTGCCGACGGGCTCGGCCATGACGTCGGTGGTGGGGTCGATGCCCGACCAGAGGTGCTCGGGCACGATGGGTGTGCGACCGAGCAGGGTGGGGCCGGCGACGAACGCGGGCTTGCTCCAGGTGAAGACGACGTGGGTGTCGTCGGTCGCCGTGACGGTGCCGTCGAAGCCGCTGGTGTTCAGCGACGGGGTGTCGAGCAGCATCTGGAAGGTGAAGGCGACGTCGTCGGCGGTGAAGGGCTCGCCGTCGCTCCAGGTGGCGTCGTCGCGGAGGGTGACGGCCAGCTCGGTGCCGGCCTCGTTCCAGGTGTACTCGGTGCCGAGCAGGGGCTCGTAGGCCTCGGTGTTGACGTTCGTGACGAAGAACAGCGACTCGTAGATCGCGCCGATGCCGCCGATGCTCGAGGGCGAGTACGGGTTGAAGTTGATCTGGTAGTCGCCGGCCTGACCGGTGTAGACGACCAGGGTGTCGGAGGGGGTGGAGCTCGAGTTGGAGCCGCCGGCGGAGCAGCCGGTGAGGACGAGCGCGAGGGAGGCGGCGGCCGCGGCCCCCAGGACCCATCGGGGGCGGACGGGCCGGTGGCCGGTCGAAGCACGGAGGAACATCGTCGATCCTTTCGCTGCACCGCCGCGGGCTGCCCGGGGCGGTGCTGACATCGTTGTCACAGGGCGTCGTCGCCCCGATGGCCCATTGTTACCCCACTAAATAAAGCTCGTCAAGTTTCTCGTGCGTCCTGTGCTTCGGCGGGTTCCCGTCATCGGCGGCGGGTCGGCGCTGACCCGCCACGGATGACGGGAACCCGCCGCACCCCCGCGCGGAACTCCTCCGCGCGAAACCCCTCCGGGCACGCCGAAGGGCCGCGCGGCACGTGCCGCGCGGCCCTGCGCTCGACTCAGAGCGCCGCGACCCCTGCGAGCGCCCCGGCATGCCGCACGACGTCGTCGGCCGCGAAGCGCTCGGGCTCGACCCCGCCGGCCCCCGACACCCGGAATACCGCGCTCTCCCCCGCGAGCAGCGTCACCAGACCCCGGTCGACCGTGGCCCGGGGTGCGGCCCGGTCGACGAGCAGCGTGACGTCGCGGGCGTACGCCGACGCCGTCACGGTGACGAGCACGTCGCCGTCCGAGTCGTCCGACAGCACGGCCGTCGCCGTGACCGCACCCGGATCCAGTCGCTGCCCCACGACCTCGGCGGCGTTCCAGACGGCGCGCCCGGCCCCGAACCCGTCGAGGTCGACGACGAGCACCTCGGTGGCCGGGTCGAGGCCGGCGACCAGTTCGGCCGGCAGCAGCGTCGTCGACGCGCCCCGCGCATCCACGGCCACCGGCACCTCGACGGCCACCCGGCCCGCACCCGCACCTGCGCCTGCGCCTGCGCCAGCACCCGCACCTGCACCGCGCTCGAGCGGCACCACCCGCACGCGCGCCACCCCCAGCCACTCGGCGGCCGTGTCGTTCAGCAGCACCAGCGACAGACCGGAGGCGCGGGGCTGGATCGTCGCCAGCCGCGGTTCGTAGGCGGCCCGCAGCGCGAACCAGAGCGGCTTGCGGTGCTCGTCGAAGTCGACGGCGGCCCACGAGACGACGGGCCAGTCGTCGTTCAGCTGCCAGACGATGGTGCCGGTGTTGAGCGGTGCCAGCGACCGGAAGTGCTCGACGCCGAACCGGATCGCCGCCGCCTGGTTGAGCTGCGTCGCCCAGTGCCACTCGTCGATGGAGGTCGGCGTCGGCAGGTGCCCCCGCAGCCCGCGTTCGAGCTTGAGGTTGCCGTCTTCGGCCTTCTGGTGCACCAGCATCTCGTGGCCGTAGGGCGCCATCGGCTCGTCGTGCACGACCGCGGCGAGCGTCGACCAGGCGGGCGGCCCCTGGAACCCGAACTCCGAGACGAAGCGAGCCGGGTACTCGGCGTAGGCGGTGTAGTCGCGGTCGTTCCAGACGTCCCAGATGTGCATGGTGCCGTGCCGGTGGTCGTTCGGGTGCAGGTAGTCGCCGAACGAGTACGGGCTGCCGGGCGAGTACGGGCGGGTGCCGTCGAGCTCGGCGACGAGGCTCGGCAGCAGGGTGCGGTAGTACCCGTCGCCCCAGGTGCGCCCGGCCAGCGCGGCCCGCCAGCCCCATTCGACGAAGCCCCAGATGTTCTCGTTGTTGCCGTTCCAGATCGCGAGCGACGCGTGGCGGCTCAGCCGCGTGATCGCCTCGCGGGCCTCCGCCTCGACCTCGCCTGCCAGCCAGTCCTCCTCGGCGTAGGCGGCGCAGGCGAACAGGAAGTCCTGCCAGACGAGCACCCCGGCCTCGTCGCAGGCGTCGTAGAAGTCGTGCGACTCGTAGATGCCGCCGCCCCACACGCGCAGCAGGTTCATGTTCGCGTCGACGGCGTCGGCGACCCGGCGACGGTACCGGGCGGCGTCCATCTCGGTGAGGAACGCGTGGTCGGGGATCCAGTTCGCCCCGCGGATCTGCACGACCTCGCCGTTGACCGACACCGTGAACGGCGTGCCGTGGGCGTCGGGTGCGGTGTCGAGGGTCACCGTGCGGAAGCCGACCCGCGCCTCCCACGGCTCGTCGGGCGAGGTGCTCAGCGTGACGCTGACGGGGTAGAGCGGCTGGGCGCCGTGACCGCGCGGCCACCAGAGCTCGGCGTCGGGCACGACCAGTCGAAGTCGCGCCGAGGCCTCCCCCGCCGTCACGGCCGAGGAGGCGCGGTGCCCGTCGACCACGACGGTCACCTCGGTCGACCCGCCGCCCGCACCCTCGCCGCCCGCCCACTCGAGCTCGACGTGCGCGTCGAGCACGCCGCCCTCGTCGGTGACGTCGACGAGCGGCCTGACCGACGCGATCCGCACCCCCGACCAGCTGTCGAGGCCGATCGGCTTCCAGATGCCGCTGGTCGCGACGTCGACGCCCCAGTCCCAGCCGAAGTTGCTGGCCGACTTCCGCAGCATGTTGAAGGGGTGGTGGTTGACGTGCGGGAGGGCGCCGTGCCGCTCGACCCGCGCCTCCACCTCGGCGACGGGGGCGGCGAACGTGATGGTGAGGCGGTTCGCCCCGGCGACCAGCGCCTCCTTCACGTCGAACCGGTAGCTGCGGTGCTGGTTCTCGGTCTCGGCGACGAGCACCCCGTTGAGCTCGACGCGGGCGACGGTGTCGAGGCCCTCGGCCACGAGGTCGTGGCGGTCGGAGCCGTCGTCGCTCCAGTCGAAGACCGTCGAGTAGCGCCAGACGGTGCTGCCGATCCACTGCTGGGCGGCCTCGGCGTCGCCGTCGAACGGGTCGGTGATGAGACCGGCGGCGAGCAGGTCGGTGTGGGCGCAGCCGGGGACGGTCGCGGGGATCGTCGCCCGGACGAGCCGGGCGGCCGCGGCGTCGGGGACGGGGCCGGAGACGGCCTCGAGTGTCCAGCCGTCGTGGAGGGGTGAGAAGACCATGGGTGCCCTTGCTAGGAGAGGTTCGGACGTCGGTGTCGCGCGCTCGCACTTTGTCAATCGACTTTATTAAGCCGTGCAGAGCCTACGATATCGCCAGGAGGTACGACATGGTCAACCCGCGTCCGCTGTTGGCGGTGCCCACGAGCCGAGCGCTCGCGTTCGACCTGATCCGCTCGCAGGGGCCGATCAGTCGAGTCGAGCTCGCCGAGTCCACCGGCCTCACTCAGGCGACCATGTCGAACGTGGTGCGCCAGCTGCTGCTCGACGGACTCGTCGTCGAGTCGGGGCGTCGCGAGTCGACCGGCGGCAAGCCCCGTGTGCTGCTGACCATCGACCCACGAGCACGGTATGCCCTCGGGGTGCAGCTCGGGGCGGACTTCGTGACGGTGGTGTTGACGGATCTCGGCGGCGCCCTCGTGGGGAGGAGCCGCGTCGCCGGCGTCTGGGGGCAGTCGCCCGAGTCGGCCGTCGCGTGGATCGCCTCGACGGTCTCGGCCTTCCTGGCATCGATCGGCGTCGAGGCCGACCGGGTGACCGGTCTCGGCCTCGTGACGCCCGGGCCGATCGATCTGACGACGGGCAGCATCCTCGGGGCGCCGCCGTTCGAAGAGTGGGCGGGTTTCCCGCTGCGCGAGGCGACGGCCGAGGCGACGGGTTTCGCGGTGATCCTCGACAACGACGCGACGGCTGCGGCGATCGGCGAGTTCTGGGGCGGTGCCGTCGGCGACAGCGCCGCGCACTGCACCGTGTACTTCGGGGCGGGGATCGGCGCCGGGATCGTGCTCGACGGGGCGATCTACCGGGGGGCGAGCTCGAACGCCGGCGAGCTCGGGCAGATGCGGTACCGGGGGCCGGGGCCGGTGGCGCACCGGGTGTCGGCCGAGCAGCTCGCCGGGCCGGTGAGCGTGGCGCTCGGGGCGCGGGCGGCGGTGGCGGCGGGGCGGGCGACGAGTCTGGTGCTGACCGACAACGAGGATCCCTTCGCCGACTTCACGCTGGTCGCCGAGGCGGCGGTCGAGGGTGATGCGCTGGCCGTCGAGCTGATCACCGAGTCGGCGGACCACCTGGCGAACGCGGTCGTGTCGATGGCGAACCTGCTCGATCTCGACTCGGTGGTGCTGGCCGGGCCGTCGCTGACGACCGCGGGGCCGCTCTATCTCGAGGTGGTGCGGCAGCGGATCGCCGACGACTTCTTCGCCAAGGGGCGGCACCGGGTGAGGGTCGAGCTGTCGGCCTACGTCGCCGATGCGGCTGCTGTAGGAGGCGCGGCGCTGGTCCTGCAGAGAGAGGTCGGGGCGCGTCGTGGGCCGGGTGGTGCGGGTGCTGGTGCTGGTGCTGGTGCTGCGGGTGCTGCGCCGGTGTCGCCGGTCTGACCCGCGCCTCCTCGGTGCTCCGGGGGTATTCCGCTCCAGTGGTCAGAAGATGTCCTTCATCGGCGCGAGAAGGACCACTTCCGACCACCGAAGCCCCACGCCAGTCTCAGGGTGGGCAGAAGACGCCCTTCGTCGGCACGCGAAGAGCATCTTCTGACCAACGACGTCGCGCGCGGGTTCAGTCCGACGCCAGCGCCGACGCCGAGACCGCGGTCGCAGCCTGGTCCGCGCGCCACGCCCCGACGAGTGTGCCGATCAGCATGCAGATGATGCTCACGATGATCCACAGCGCTTCGACGCCTTCGCGCAGCGGCACCGCCACGGGGACGAACGCGGCTCCCACGGCGAGCGCGCAGCCGATGGCGACGGGCACGAGGGCGGCGCGGTGCCCGGCGCGCCAGGTCTCGGCCGACTCCATCACGTGGCGGAACCGGATGCCGGCGAGCTGGTTCACGCCGAGGCGTCCACGGGCGGCGGCGAGGGTGGTGCCGAACACGACGGCGCACCCGGCGAGGACGATGAACGGCACGACGAGGGGCATCCCTCCACGCTAGGTCACGCTCGGCGCGCCCGCATCCGTCGAGTGTCGTCCACGGGGTGACCCTGGTGACCCGCGCCTCCTCGGTGGGCACCCCCACAAGGAGGCGCGGCGCCGGTCTCACCTGCGCCCCTAGTGTGGAGGAATGATCAAGTCCGAGAAGACCCTGCTCGTCTACGCCATCGTCGGGCTGGTGTTCGGCGCCGTGCTGCTCGTCTTCGGGCAGCCGATGGGCTGGCTGCTGCTGGTCGGCGGTCTCGGGCAGTTCGGCTTCATCTTCTACCTGAAGCGCAAGCGGCAGGAGGCCGAGGCGGCGAACGTCGCGCCCGCCTCCTCCATCGCACCCGCGGCTCCGGTCGCGCAGACCGCGGCAGCCGACGCCGGGACGGACGCCACGGACTCCCCCGACGCCCCGACCCCCCGCTGACCGGAGTCGCATTCGAGCTCTTACGCATGCAGACGTAAGAGCGAATCCGCGAAGCCCCACCTGTCGCCGGCCACCGCACCCGCCCCTCCTGCTCGCTCGGAGGTCGGCCGTGTTCCGTCCCAGAGGACGACCTCACTGCACCCTGCGGACGACGCCCCCGCCGCCGGTTCTGCCTAGCGTCGAACCATGGCCCTCACCCACGCTCCCGCAGCCGCCGCCAGCACGCCCGCCCGGGCCGAGCCGCAGCGCCGCCGCTCGACGCTGCTGCCGCTGCTCCCCTGGACGACGGCCTGGGGAGGCGCGGCCGCGTTCTGCCTCATCCCCATCGGCTTCGTCCTGTTCTCGGTGGTCGTGGAGCAGTCGGCAGAGGGGCTCGCCGCACTCGCGATGGTCTTCCCCGTGATGCTCGGCGGGGCGGTGGCCCTCTGGTTCTACGGCCTCGTCGCCGGCATGCTCGCCGGCCTCCCCGACTGGCTGCTGCGCCGCCGCCCCCGCCTGCGGCCGCTCGGCGCAGCACTCGCCGTCGTCATCCTCACCGTGCTGGTCGCGGCACCCTGGGTCGTGGCGAACAGCCGAGTCCTCGACCTGCCCCTGATGGCCCCGACCACCCTCACGTCGACCGCGATCATCGCGGGGGCGACCGCACTGGCCACGCTGGTGGTCGTCCTACTGCACGGGAGGCGCCAGCGCCGCCTCGAACGCGACTCGACTGGTCAGAAGATGTCCTTGCAGCAGCCTTGAAGAGCAGTTTCTGACCACTCGAGGGCGGCACCATCGACGACCCCAGCACCGACGACGAGCGCCGGAGCCGAACCCGATCCCGACACCGCGCAGCGATCACCCCGAGGTCCGCACCTGCCGCACGTACCGGTACACCGTCGGCTCCGACACGCGCAGCGCGACGGCGACCTGCGCCACGGCCCCCTTCAGCAGGAACACCCCCGCCCGCTCGATCTCGCGCACGGTCGCGATCTTCTCCTCGGGCGTCATGCGCTGCGGGTCGACTCCCCGTGCCGCCACGATGCGCGCGACCCCGTCGAGGGCGAGCTCGTCGACGTTCATGCTCAGCCGCTCCGCGACCAGGGCGGGCCACTGACCGGCGTCGCCCGCGCCTCCTCGGCTGGCGCCCTTGACCAGCCCCGTCGTCGCCGTGATCGCCTCGAGCAGATCGCGCGCCCGGGTCAACGGCTCGTCGTCGATGTTGACGCAGAGCATGCCGACGACCCCGCCGTCGACGTCGCGGATGAAGAACGTCGACGAGCGGAACGTGCCGCCCGTCCGTGACTCGGCCAGGTAGTTGGCGAGGAAGTCGCGGTCGTCGTGCTCGTGGTTCTGCAGCACCTTGAGCACGAGGTCGGTCGCTGGCCCGCCGACGCTGCGTCCGCTGACGTGACCGTTCGTCAGCGCGACGATCGACCGGCTGAGGTCGCTGGTGTCGTGCAGCACGACCTCGGTGCGCGGTCCGAGCAGCTCGGCCAGGAACCCCATCAGCGGCAGGTAGGGCCCGAACTCGGCCCGGAGCTCGCGGCTGCGGTCGACCTCGGTCGCCCTCGCACCGTCGTGACTAGTCATGCCCCCAGGCTACCGACGCGCGATCGAATCCTCGCACTGTGATAATTTCTTCTCACGCAGCCGGTGACCCGGCCAGCTCGCGATGACCGACGACGTTCACGAAAGGCTCGACCATGACACGACCCCGCACCCGCTCCGCCCTCTGGGGCACCGTCGCGACCGGTGCCGTGCTCGCACTGAGCCTCACGGCCTGCGGCGGACCGAGCGCCCCGCAACCCGGCGACGCCGGCGACGGCAGCGGCAGCGGCAGCGGCAACGGCGGCAGCGGCAGCGCCTCGTCGACCATCCCCGACACGAGCGCCCTGCTCGACGCCGTCGAGGTCGACGACGCCCTCGCCTCGCAGGTCCCCTCCGACATCGCCGACGCGGGCACCCTGAACGTCGGCTCGAACGTGCAGTCGGCCCCGAACAACTTCTTCGCCGAAGACGGCTCGACGGTGATCGGCTCCGACCACGACCTGATCACCGCGGTCGGCAAGAAGCTCGGTCTCGAGGTCGAGTACCAGAACCAGGACTTCGGCTCGCTGATCACCAGCCTGCAGTCGGGTCGCGTCGACGTGACCATCGCGGCGATGAACGACACGGCCGAGCGGCAGGAGGCGATCGACTTCGTCGACTACCTCACCTCGGGCATCACGCTGATGGTGCAGAAGGGCAACCCGGCCGACATCACCGGCCCCGACACCCTGTGCGGCAAGTCGATCGCCGTCGTCACCGGCACGAGCCAGCAGGAGTTCGCCGAGGCGACCAGTACGCAGTGCGAGTCCGACGGCGACGAGCCCCTCGAGGTCACCGTGACCGACAGCGACAGCCAGAACCAGACCCAGCTGCGCACCGGTCGCATCGACGCGATCGTCAACGACCTGCCGAGCGCGGTCTACATCTCGAAGACCGCGCAGGGCGGCGAGGCCTTCGAGGTCGTGCCCGGCGACGTCATCGACGGCGCCCCCTACGGCATCGGCGTCAATAAAGACGACCCCGAGCTGCGCGACGCCATCGCGGCCGCGCTCGACTCGCTGATCGACGACGGCACGTACGGCGAGGTCCTCGACGCCTGGGGCATCACCTCGGGCAGTGTGACCGAGGCCGTCGTCAACGGCGGCGAGTAGATGGCGACCACACGGCCTCCGGGCGGTGACGGGTCCGACACGACCCGCACCTCCTCGGCTCGGTCCACCCCCGGGAGCGCAGGAGGCGCGGGTCGCGTCGGAACCCTCACCCGCGAGCTGCTCCCCCAGGTCCGTCTGAAGCACTGGGGCCGCTGGATCAGCGCGGTCGTCATCGCGGTGCTGCTGCTGGCGCTCGTCTACGGGGCGTCGCAGGGCGACATCTCGTATCGCGACATCCCGTACTACCTGGTGTCGCCGATCATCCTGCAGGGTCTGGTGGGCACGATCGTGCTGGCCGTGGTCGCGCAGGTGAGCGCGGTCGTGATCGGCGTGCTCATCGCCCTGATGCGCATCTCGAAGAACCCGGTGGCGCAGGCGTTCGCGGCCGGCTACACCTGGCTGTTCCGCGGGCTGCCGGTGCTGCTGCAGATCCTGCTCTGGTACAACCTGGCGCTGATCTTCCCGCGGTTGCAGCTCGGGGTGCCGTTCACCGACGTGGTGTTCGTCGACGTCAGCACGAACGACATCATGACGACGTTCGTCGCGGCGTTCCTCGGTCTCGCCCTCAACGAGAGCGCCTACATGGCCGAGATCGTGCGCGCCGGGCTGAAGAGCGTCGACCGCGGTCAGATCGAGGCCGCGCAGTCGATCGGTCAGACCCCGATGCAGCGCATGGCCCGCATCGTGCTGCCGCAGGCGATGCGCATCATCATCCCGCCGACGGGCAACGACTTCATCAACATGCTGAAGGGCACGGCGATGGCGTCGGTCATCGGCTACCTCGAGCTGATCAAGGCGGCGAACAACATCGCCTCGTTCAACCTGCAGGTGATGGAGACCCTGATCGCCGCGGCCATCTGGTACATGGTCATCGTCAGCGTCGCGAGCGTCGGACAGTTCTATCTCGAGCGCGGCTTCGACCGGCAGGACCGCCGCCCCGGCGGCCCGCCGAATGCCCGTGCGCTGCGTCGCAAAGTCGCTGCCGACCTCGGCCGCGCACCCCTCGTGAGGAGCACCCCGTGACCGCGACAGAGAGCACACCCGCAGGAGGCGCGGGTCCCGTCGACGACGCCGCCCCCGTCCTCGAGGCGATCGGCATCGGCAAGTCGTACGGCAGCAACGAGGTGCTGCGCGACGTGTCGATGACGGTGCGGAGCGGCGAGGTGGTCTGCATCATCGGACCGTCGGGCGCCGGAAAGTCGACGTTCCTCCGCACGCTGAACCGGCTCGAGGAGCCCGACGCGGGCGAGGTCTGGGTCGGCGGCGAGCCGATGGGCTTCGAGCTGCGCGGCGGCGTGCTGCACGAGCTGAGCGAGCGGCGGCTGTCGGCGCAACGGGCGCGCACCGCGATGGTCTTCCAGCACTTCAACCTGTTCCCGCATCTGACCGTGCTCGGCAACATCATCGAGGGCCCGGTGCGGGTGCAGAGGCGGAATGCGAAGGAGGCGCGGGCCGAGGCCGTCGAGATCCTCCAGCGGGTGGGCCTCGGCGACAAGGTCGACGCCTACCCTGGCCAGCTCTCGGGCGGGCAGCGGCAGCGGGTCGCGATCGCGCGGGCCGTGGCGATGAAGCCGCTCTTCCTGCTGTTCGACGAGCCGACGTCGGCGCTCGACCCCGAGCTGGTCGGCGAGGTGCTGAAGGTGATGGGCGACCTCGCGCGCGACGGCATGACGATGCTCGTCGTGACGCACGAGATCCAGTTCGCGCGGGAGGTCGCCGACCGGGTGGTCTTCATGGCCGACGGCGGGATCGTCGAGCAGGGGCCGGTCGAGCAGGTGCTCGGTGCGCCGCGGGAGGCGCGGACGAAGCAGTTCCTGCAGCGGGTGCTCGCGTGACGGCTGGTGCGGGCGCCGGCGTGACGGCTGCTGCCGACGTGACTGCTGGCGTCGGCGCGAGCTCGGCGCTCGATGCGTATCTCGCGTCGTTCGCCGAGCCCGTCGGGTACCTCAACTTCGGCAGCTACGGTCCGCCGTCGCGAGACGTGGTCGAGACGATCACGCGTCTGGCGACGGCGGCGAGCGCCGGGGTGCCGTCGTCGGGTCTGCATGCGGAGGACGAACGGGCGTTGGCGGCGGTGGCGCGTCTCTCCGGGTTCGACCGCGGTGGGGTGGCGTTGGCGAGCAGCACCTCCCTGGGGCTGATGCAGATCGCGTTCGGTCTGCCGCGAGGCGAGGTGCTGGTCAGCAGTGCGGAGTTCCCGTCGAATCTCTACGCGTGGTGGCGCTCGGAGGAGGCGGGGCTCACGACGGTCCGGCCGCTGCCCGCCGTCCCGGGGCAGCCGCTCGCGCCTGTCACGCCCGAGCGGGTCGCCGATGCGGTCGGGCCCGACACGGTGGCCGTGGCGGTGAGTGCGGTCGACTTCCGCACCGGCACCGTGGCCGACCTCGCCGGGCTCCGTGAGGCGGTCGGCGATCGCCTCCTGGTCGTCGACGGCATCCAGGGCTTCGGTGTGCTCGACGCCGACTGGACCCTGGCCGACGCACTCGTGGTCGGTGGTCAGAAGTGGCTGCGGGCGGGGTGGGGAACCGGCTTCGTGGCGCTGTCCTCGCGGGCCCTCTCGCGCCTCCGTCCGGTTCTGGGTGGTTGGACGGGTGTCGAGGGCACCTCCCGGTACGACGGAGTGCCGCATGAGCCGCTGCCCGGGGCGCAGCGTCTGTCGGTGACGAACGGTTCGCCCTTCGCGTCGGGTGCGCTGGCGACGGCGCTGGAGCAGGTGGAGTCGGTCGGCGTCGACGTGATCGCGTCGAGGATCGCCGACACGGCGGGTGAGCTGATCGCGCGGCTGGGCGCTGTGGGCGTGCCGGTGCTGTCGCCGATCGCGCGGGCGGAGCGGGCCGGGATCGTCGTGGCGGGTGTCCCCGCCGGCTCGGCAGCGTCGGTCGGCGCCCAGCTCGAGGCCGCCGGCGTGACGGCGACGCTGCACGGCGATGACCGCGTGCGCCTCAGCGTGCACGCGACGACGACGCCAGCGGCGCTCGACGCGGTCGTGAGCGTCCTGGGCGCCCCGGCGTAGCCGTGCGGCGCCCATCGGCGGGAAGAACACACTCCAGGGGACAGACCACTCCTGGATCGACGACACGCGTCCTGAATCAGTCGAACTGCTTAGCGCGAACGTCCTTCTCACGACGCCGGAGCCGTAGTGAGGCCACCCTTTTGGTCAGGCGACGACCGGAACGGAAGGTGCGGTGGCCGCCGTGGCGTCTAGGCCATTCACTCGTGCCAGCACGATGGCTTGGCCGATGTTTCCGAGCAGGAGCATGAGGGCGTAATTACCGCCTGTGCCGAGGCCCGTGACGGCGTTGATGCCCTTTGCGAGCGACCAGAAGTACCAGAAAGCGCCGAACGGGCACAGCAGCCACCAGGTGCTCATCGGAGCACCGGCACGCTTGACTTCGCCTCGGGTCTTCGCGCACCACACGATCGAGTAGATGCCGAAGGTGATGAGAGGCAAGAGCAGGACAGCCGCCGCGGATCGTCGCACCAGCTGAGTATTTGTCGTCATCCGCACTAGCTATGGGCCAGGGAGACATAACACCTAGCCCCCCTTACGGGGCCCTTGCCTACAAGGTCGGCCGCCGTCGCGCCGATTCAGTGCAGCCTGACCGAGACGGTGAACGATCAGATAACGGTCGCTCCGTCGGGAACTCGTCCGTTCGCAAGAAGGGGAATCGACTTCTTCCACCGTTGTGCCTTGTCGACATATCGAGCGTGGCACCGAGAATCAAGCTCCTTGCGACGACGATCATTGTCGGGGGTGCTCAGTAGTGTCTCCTTGAGCAGCAATGGGCTGTTCATCGACAAAGGAGTCACCCATGCGAGTACCGCCTATCATTCAATCGTTTTGACCGACCCCGACGTGCATCACGTCTTCAGCAACTGCCCCAACGGGCAACAGATTCCAGCAGCCAACAAGCGCACCGGAACCCATAATTGGCCGCTCTGCGGAAACTGCAAGCGCATGTAGCAATCCGGTGGGAGACGGCTGATGCCGTCTCCCACCTCGGCAAGTTGGTCCCGTCCTTCGAGCCGGCGATCTGAACTCAGATGCACCTGCCGTCGATCATTCGGTCATGCGGCCGGCCAGGTCGGCGCACTCTCGACAATCGCCGTGTCAACGCCTTGGTCGTGAATCCTCTACTCTTTGGTACCGCGCACCCAGCGACTAGAGGCATCGGATGACTGACGAGAAAACTCCGTACGAGACCAGAACGATCCGCTCATTACGAGGCCTCGAAGCCCGTACGCGATCAAAATGGGAAGCCGATGGCTGGGAAGTAATGAGCGAGACACCGCGCGGGGTGAGAACAGACATCACGTTGAGGCGACCCAGACCACGACGCCCTGTTCTGCTCTACACCGTCGGCGGCGCAGTGCTTGCCCTCGCGATAGGTGCCATTGCTCTGGCCGGAGCGCTGTCGGGAGACACCCCTGGGGAGAATTCGTCGGCCGCCTCAGCGGAACCCTCTCGAACGGTCTCGAGACTGCCGACGCCTACGAGCGTCGATAGTCCGTCTCCCGTGGCGACCTCGACTGGTGTCGCTGAGGACAGAGATGCAGAATTCAAGGCCCTCCTGAACCTTGGTGACTACTGCGATCCCTCCATAGCGTTGTTTGCAGAAGAGCATGATGACCAGATCGTCACCTTCGACGGCCACATAGCCGCATTGAACAACCATGGAAGCAGTGCGACGCGGTACGACATCCTGCTTGGATCCGGTGACTTCAGCCCGACAACTGCTTTGGGGCCTGCTTTTCAGTACCGTGACGTGAATACGATCAGTGATCTCAATTACTCGTCCAGGACGAACGATTCCGTCGGCGTGGGCACGAACCTACGACTCACAGCGCGCGTCGGTGACTTCGAACCCGAGTCGTGCCTCTTCCAGCTCGAACCCATCGAGACCACATTCCGCTGAGATCGCGTTCTTCATTGGTTTAAGCCGTAGCCAGCGGGCAAACTTTGCCTATACGCGGCAGGCAAGGGACTCTGACGTCCGCTTCTCCAAGTTTGAATCAAACGAGTAAAACCTGCGGCGCCGAGGACATAAGAACGGGCTTCCTGTACTCAACCAGGCGGGCGGCAGGCGGGCAGTCTTTCGCCGTGAACGAGACCAGTTCCCGGGTGAGGGTTACCTTCCCGGGGCGTCAGAGACGGAGAGAGCCTCGTCGGCGTGGTCGTAGGCAAGGTAGGAGGCGAGGCTCCACAACCACGCCCTGAGTGAGAAGAAAAGACCGGCCTCATCGGCACCTCTCGTTGCGCGGCGGTGCAGACCAGGCGGCGGGCTCAGACCGCGTCGCTGGGGCCCCCGGGGGCAGAACTAAGTTCAGGGCTGCCCGGTTCCGGGTGAGGCTCAGGTGTTCCAGGGTCGACGTCAAGTTCCCGACTGCCTTAATCAGGATCGACGTCTAAGTCGAGAGGCACACTCGTCCGATCGGCAAACACTCGCCGGTTTGCGTTGTTCTCCAGCACAATGTTAGTGACCAGGAGCCGTTCCGGATCCTCTATGTCAATCTCGACGACGAGACGTGCTCGGACTTCATCGGAGTCGCCGAACAGGTCACCCGCTTCGATCGCGAGAACGACATCGGCCCGGCCAGTGACGATGTCCCCGTCCGGCGGATCGAACTCGAATTCGGACTCAATGTCGTAACCGTAGATCGAAAGACTCTCGCCGATCCAAGGTACGTCAAACTGAACCCAGCTCGGCCGGTCATAGTTACCGCCGTAGGCCAGTTCCTCGTCCATCGGCTCGCCAACGAGCTTGTCGAGAGCTCCCGTCGCCGCGCGAACCAACTCGGTTAGACGAGATGCATCGAACGCGTATCCGCGAAGCAAACGCGCGATGTCGTGAGCTTGACCGTCAGTCGGCGTGGAAGCAGCCCTGGCTTCGGCGGCCCTCGCTTCGGCCTCGGCGGCCGCCGCTCGGACGGCCGCGACGACGTTCGTAAGACTGTCGATCGAGACTCGCTTCCGATCGATGCCGTGCGTGTCGAGGTCCTCGAGAAGGTGCTGGTGCAGAGCCTTCGGCTGCTGGTCGTCGAGAAAGCCCTTGTCCTCGGTCAGAAAGTAGACGGCATCCATAGCGTCATCTGGACCCAAGAAGTCCAGAACGGTCTCCCAGATTACCGCGTCCCGGAACCCGTACGCCTTTTTTCCGCCGTTGGCCTCCATGAATGGGCGACGCTCTGCAAGATCCCGATCCAGGAGGGCGCGAATCGTGCCCTCAGGGACCGGGGCGACGCTGACGCCGGTCGCAGCAAACAGCGCATCGCGCGCCGCAATACTTTTTGCGCTGAGGCTGTCGAACGCCGCGTCGATGGCAGTCGCGTTAATGTCATCGCTGACCTCGCTCAGTGCACCTTTTGCCTTATCGCGCTTCGACCTCAGCGTCTTGCCGTGTTGGCGGTCGAGTTCGTCGACGACGACTTGCGGGAGCACCACCTGGCACTTGCCCGCCACCGCCAGGTCGACGAGGCTCCTACCCAGCGTCGTCGTCAACCACTCGTGTCCAAAGAGCGCGTTGGTGTCCGGGACGACCGTGATCATTCTCCCATCATGCCGGACCACTCCAACGGGACGGGTACGCGACGACACCTCACACACAGCACTTCGAACGCTTGGAGCAGGACGAGTCACGCACTCACCAATCCATTGACGCGAGCCCTACGCAGTGTCCGGTGAAGCTCTAGGCGGTTCGCGCTTTCGCCAGGTTGGTCAGGGACCAGCAACGCGTCGCCAACTCGCTCGGGGCTCCTGACGACTAGGGGCAGGGACTCTCCACTCCGAGATGTCAGTCAAGTCAATTGTCCGCAAGACACATCCAGCAACAGGCATGGGCAGTGCGACAGCAGGCGGTTGCCTTTTTCTGGCTAGGCGGCGTCTGGAACCCCTAAACGCGACGAAGCCCTCGCATCACCGCGGAACGACTTCCTATACGCCTTCATCCAGGCGCAAATCCTTCCAGAAGGAGTTCGTGCCCCCGCCTGCCAGGAGCCCACGGAAACTGCAGTAGTCCCGCCGGGTGTTGCCGTTCGGCCAGAGCGCCTCTGGTCGCAGTTCCGACTTGCAATCCAATGGACAAGAATTAGCGTGTGAACAGTGAGAAGCGGCGCCGGCGTCAGACAACAGCCTGGGTAGTGGTAGCTGGCCTCGTCGGCGCAGCCGTCGGGGCATACCTTGCGCTGACACTGGCCACCGCAAACCTAGGTAACCTGGGTTTTTGGCTCCGTGATTTCGCCAAGAGCCCCGGTGCCGCCGCGACCGCAGCGGTGATAGCTGCCGGCGTCGCTCTCACTGGCATTATCCTCAATCGTCGGGCGGCAAGCGAGTCCCTACTGCTGCAGGAAACGACCTCCGCAACGGACTCGTGGTGGGTCATGTTCGAGTGGGCATCTGAGCGCGCGGTTCCTTCACGATCGGACGACACTGCATTGCCCGGAAGCGTGACAGTTGCGACGCTCGCACGTTTGGCAGACACGGCCACTGCCGAGGTGCAACAGGCGGCCTGCGCCGGAATGATCGATATGCTCGCGGCACAAGTGGAGCCGAGGGTGCCTGCCGAGTCGGCGCTATTGGTCGACAGCGAAACGAATACGGCCTCAACCGAGGTGGCGAACGAGTCGGCCCTCGCCGCTCTAGATTCATACGTGCGGGCGAATCGTGGCACCAGGGCTGCATCGTCAGTAGCGGAGGCGGTGGTTTACGAAAATTCGGTGACGAAGGCTCTCATCGCGATGTCTTGGGCCCACGACGACCTCCGCGTCTTCCGGAACCCGCCCGACGCTGGTCTTGCGGACGCCATCGTGGAAATCGGCGATCAGCGGGTAGCAGTCATCATCAAGAGACTGAATGTCGCCTCTGGATACGCAAACTGGTTCCGTCACATCGGCGCCCTCTCGCCCGGCCCCTTCCCGATGGTCGTCGTCACACCGCACCCCATTTCAAAGAGTCTCGGCGCCGAGTCAGCCGCGTCGATCGCCGTGGTGCAGTGGATCGACCCAAATGACGATCCAGCGCTACTGGCAGCGCTCTACAGTGCCGTTGATTAGCAGAAGGAGCCGAGCCGGCAGGTGCGGCGGGTGGGTGTCATCCGCGGCGGGTCAGCGCTGACCCGCCACGGATGACAGGAACCCGCCCCACCCCGCCAGCACGCACCTCACTCCCCCTCCATCGCAGGCAACCCGACGGTCACGAACAACGCGGTGGACATCATCGCCGCGGCCGCCACAGCGATCGCGTCGCCCGCCATCCGCGCACCCCACTTCCCCTGCTGCAGCGCCCTCCCCCGCGCGTACACATCGCCCGACCACGGGATCTCGCGGTGCATCGCCGGCAGCGACCCGCTGGCCGACACGAGGGTCGCGAGCGCCGCCTCCCGCACCGACGGCTCCGCGCCGTCCACGAGCACGCGCCGCAGGGAGGCGACGAGCTCGCCCCGCCGACCCGCGCCGCCTTCGACCAGCCGAGACCCCGGGATGAACCCGAGCATCCTGGTCGCCTCACGCCTCAACACCCCGCGCTCGACCAGCCGCTCGATCGTCGGCGCCCGAAGCCCGGGTCCGATCTCGAGCACCAGCGAGTACGCGTCGGTGGGCTTCTTCTCGACCCGCTGCCAGGTGCCGAGCAGCAGCGGATCGGTCGGCGCCGGCAGGTCCGTCACGCGCACCGGCCTCCCCCGCAGCGTCGTCTTCCGGTCGATGTCGACCTGGCCGGCGAGTGCGACCTCGGTCAGCACCGCTCCGGCGAGCACATGGAACAGCGGCGACCCCTCGCTGTAGATCGACCCCGACCCCGGGTCGAACAGCACGAGCAGAACGTCTTCGGCCAGTGAAGGAGCAGGAGCGGCAGTCGTCGTCGCATCGGTCATCGGTCGTCTCCTCGGGTGGGCGGGGTCGTCGTGGGGTCGGGGCTGGTGACGGGCGGACGGAAGGGGCCCCGCGCCTCCTCGGGGCTGTCATCAGGGGGAAGCGCGGCCTCGAGGGCGGCCAGCGCGTCGACGGAATCGCTGCTGAGCCAGCTGGCGCGATAGAGAACCTCGCGCTGGGCGCCGTTGTCGAGCTCGCCGACGGACTCGGCGACGGTCGCCTCGGCCGAGGAGGCGCTCCCTCGCGCCCGAGACCCCGGATCGTTCAACCACGGATACTTCTCGACCATCGCGGCGAGCACGGGCGCGTACTGCTCGTTGAGACGGCCCCGGGTGGCGCGATCGGCGTCGTCCGGCAGCTCGTCGAGGGCGATGTCGGCGGCGATGCGCAGGGTGTCGACGAGCACCTGTCACAGGTCGCGCATCGCGTCGGCGTCGAAGCCGCAAGACCAGATGAGGAGGAGCGACTGATCCGCAGCACTCAGGTCGCGCCCCGCTTCGGCGAACCCCTCGGGCAAGGAGGCGCTGGTCCCGTGCTGCAGGATGGCCACCAGTTCGCGCCGGATCAGTTGCAACCGTTCGATCGTGGCCGCGAGTTCGGCGTCGATGGTGCGCAGGGCGCCCTGGGGGTCGTCGTCGGTCGAGCCGATCACCTCGATCTGGGAAAGGGGAACGCCCAGCTCGGTCAGCCGGGTGATCTGCAGGAGGCGCACCAGGTGTCGCACCTGGTACTGCTTGTGACTGTTACCTAGCCGTTCAGGCTCGTCGAGCAACCCCAGCTGGTGGTGATAACGCACCGACTTCACAGTCGTACCCGCTACTGGGCAGCTCGCGGATGCTCCAGGCGACGGGTGGGCTCCTCTCGATCGCGCCGGCTGATGTGCCGGCGTGTACCCAGTAGAGACCGTGACCTCGGGGCAGGGTCAAGGGGTGCACGCACATCGACGACGAGTTGCCGCCATCGGGTTGCAGCAGCTACTCGGTCCGCGCTCTCCAAGTCGTCGCTATGGTCTCCACGGTTGTGTCGACTTCCTCGTGTTCCCAGAACCGCAGCACCGTCCATCCGAGCGCTTCGAGCCTAGTGGTCGTCTCGAGGTCGCATTCCGCATTGCGCTGGAGCTTGGGCACCCAGTAGTCGGAATTGCGCTTCGGTCGCGTGGCGTGCACCGGACACCCCTGCCAGAAGCAGCCGTCGATGAAGACGGCAATCTTCTGTCTCGTGAAGACGATGTCCGCGCGGGTGCGCAAATCGAGGCTTGGCCTGACGTCCACCTGGTATCGGGACATAGAAAGTACGGGCACCGCGTGGAGTTGCAGGGCCACTTCGTCAAAGGAGCAATACGTACCGCCACCCAAAAAGCCACACGCTTTACCGCATGAGGGATCGCGGGTCAGTTATTGAGTATGAGATAGGCAACCTGATTCGCACCCTCCACAGGGTTGTCTACACTGACCGCTCCATGAAATGAAAGATTTACTCGAAAACGCACAGAACCATCGACGACATGTCTGTGTTTCTCAACATCTTCACTTCTCAGGACACCTATGTCCGAACTATCCATGTTATACGCACGAAAAAACATTGTCTGATATGGGACATTGTATCCCGACTCTGACGATTGGGTGTTGTGATCGTATCCATTCCAGGAAACGGCACCATACTCCGCAATTCGTGCAATGAATTGATCAATAACGAGTGACGACACTCCAACGCTTGCCATGCGAGTCTTAATTCGCTCTACAAGACTCGGCACCGTGAAAGCGTTGTCCGTATCGATGCCGGCATGCTGCAACCCGATACTTACAAGTAAGAAGCGGGCTTCATCGCCCCCTTGTTCGCGCTCAACCTGGTGCACTCCTTCGACATGATGTGATGACGTAAAGCCAGTGGTTGTCTTCACTTCAATGCCGGTGTCATCAAGCACGAAATCTCGTGCCGATCGTCTCCAACCATGCCAACCACTAACGATGTCCAAGACGCGAGCATCGGCTGCCTGGCGACACAATACTTCGAGAAGAAGAAGTTCACCTGCGAGGCCCAGTAGGGCCTCATTAGACAACGTAAGTTTCTCCATGGCTAGTCGAATAATTGGCTCAGTTAGGGTGAAAGCTCGACCGAGGTCACTATCCGCACCATTCCTCAGTAGTTCAACACAGACGAATGCAGCCACCTGATCGAAGTGTGAAAGAGCCGGCAAAACGAGTCGGGTGGCCTCAAAAGAGGAACCGTCATCCCTGTAAACCGTCCGATATTCGGACGCTTCCTTAACAGAACTGGAATGGGGCCTTACTTCGATACCTCTAAGAAAAATCTCGACTTTGCCATCGGCGTCCCGTGCGACTCCTATGACGGCGGCGGAGGTCATCCATTCGACCGTTCGAGATCCCACTTGCCGCGACACCGGAAGGCGCTCTATGCGCTGCCGGACATCTTCATAACTCGTCATTAGACATTTCCGAGGTGTCGATCAGCGAACCTGCTCGCGTGGCGGCGAACTGCTCGGGTCCGCCAGCTGGTATGCAAACGCCGACGGCGACTGCCGGATGAGGTTGGTCTAGCCGCTTGTTGAAGTAAAACAGAATTTGGCCATGCGACCCCTGCGGTCGCCACGAGCTCGTTCCCGCTGTCGCCGGAAGAGACTCGTGGCGATGGTAGTAGTCGAAGAACTCGTCGCCGCGGTAGTCCAACATACCCGCGCTTGGGTCGTTCGTACCCCAAGTCGTGCTGAGGTCGCCTTTGGCATTGAGGCCCTTTCGAGTGGCCCGAATTGCAAACCCGAGACCAGGTAACGCATCGCCTGTCACACTCTCGCCATCACCGTAACGGATGCCAACGGAAAACCGCGGCTGGTGAAGTTGCTTGGCCGCCAGGTTAGCCATGGCCCATCGCCCGGAGGGCACCCCCGCGACGAAGAGACCACGAACAGGGCGCGTAAGGCACGCCTCCCACAAGCGAAGATAAGCAGCAATGGAATATGGGTCCTCAAACCGCGCCTCGGAAGTCGGCCCACTCGGGCGCTCTGGGGCATTGTAAAAATTCATGCCGGCAGGGAGCTTTACCACACCGTCCACACGCACTTGAATCTCCTGCCACAACTCCGCCAACCGACTTTCCTGGCCAGGGGCGTAAGAGTCAAACGATAAGCTCTGAAGTAGGTCTGCCGCCTCGGAGAGGGAAAGCGTCCGGTCCAAAGCGCGTCCGCGCGTCACGCTCCCAACGTTAACGTCAGAAGATGCTGCGGCGAAGAGATTAGCGACCAGTTGCGCATTTGGGTCGACGCGCTGTCCATCGTTGACCAATCTAACGAAAGGCCTCGAACCTGGACAAAGCGGCAAACGGCCGATATTGGCGATCTTTGCTGTGGCAAGAAATCCCATGCCATGCAAAACCACCGGGGAAGGCGCAGCACCCTCAGCCATCTTTGCCGCAACCCCTTCACGCAATGCCTCATCTACGTGATGGTACGAGCGAAATAATTCAATCTGTTGCTTTCCGGCGAACATGCGACATAGAGCAATATATTCGCCTCTGTAGCCAAACCAGCGTTGCATCTGCATTTGCGTGTCAGCAACGGGGCTTGCGGAGTTGCGGCGGAACAAAGCCGTAGTCATGCCCTCGAGGGTAAGCCCTCGGGCCATCACGTTGCCGGACACGAATATTGTCGAGAGGTCGCGCGCAGCGTGCCATTTCCCGGTCGATTGGTTGAGAATCGGCTTGTACTCGGGTCGATCGTCGGCACTTGGGTCGCTGTTCACAACGGATACGCGCGTGCCCGGGATAATTTCCGCTTCCAATATGCCACGCACTGTCGACCAATCAGGAATCGACCGTGGATTCATGACATTAAATTCTAAGGAAATAGCCGCTGACGACGATGTGTAACGATCTATCCATGCCTCCCACAAGGACTCCTCAGCGTACATCTTCGCAACCAGTTGACTCGGGAGGCGTGCATCGCCCGATTCGATCATGTCCCGTGCCACGGCGCGGTCTAGAACGCCAGCCCATAGAAGAACGTCTTCGGCCGCCGCGAAGTGAGCACCGATGTCAGCTGCCGGGTGCAACAGCATTGAGTGAGCGGGCGGCGAAATGACTTCTAAGTCTTCTTGAGAGGAGAAATCCAAGGATCTTACCGAATGCGGCCCGATTACACCTGACGTGGACGTCGAAGCCCAATGCAATCTTATAGCCCCAGCGATGAGGAAAGCCCGGAGAGAATCAGCGAGATCCCCGTCGGCCGCCTCCGACGTTTCGACGCAAAGCCCAGCACCCGCTCCACGCTCGTAATAGACCTCACCCCCAGTGTAAAAGTTCTTAAGGCCAGTCGGTTCTGGATACGTGGACGAGCGAAGGGCATCTAGATTGTCGTGATCGACTTGTTGGCCCACATCCAGAGGTGTCCTGAGTGAGATGACAAAATCTCGCGGAGCCAAAGGATTGTGGTCTTCTTGCAGCAAATTAGCCTGAGGAGTAGCTGTGTACCCAATGTATGATGCGAAAAGGTTATTCGGTGCACTGCTGGATCGCGGCTCCCACAGGTCGGCAATCGCACGAGGAATCTGCTTGAGAGTAGGCGTCAGCGGGTCTTGAGCCTGTTCCACGACCGCATCAAGCACGGATCCATCATCGGCCTCATCGTCAAGAACGAGCATGTGCACAGGACGACCGAGCTGCTCAACTTCCCCGAAGACGCTCTGCCTTAGTTCACGGCCAAGGGCATACAAGTGATCCGTATGCTTCATCGCGACAATCACTAACGGTAAACCACGAGTCAATTTGCGCCTGACTTGCGCAGAAGGCAATTTGTACATCTTGTCAAGCGAGCTAGAATTGCCGGACGTTACAAAACCGGGGCTCGGAGACAACATTCGACGCCGCGATTTTTCTACGCCCTCCTCGCCCGCGTCTAACTGCTCAACTAAACGCTCGTAGGTTTGACGCCAAAGGGATAGACGTGTACCCGCAAGTATGACAACTATGTCAATACCCTGATCGAGCGCGAGCGCAGTTACCCCGAACATTGAGGCTGTTTTACCCGATTGCACTGACCCTAAAACAAGCCCGGTGCGTGCTCTGTCTTTGGGCCACGTATCCGTACCCGGATGACCGCCACCCAATAATCCCCGGTCGACAATGTACGTACAATCAGCCTCAAGTACGCCACGTGCGGTCGACGTCATCTGATGCAGCGCGGCAGAATAGCGGTCCCACCACGTGCTTTCCGATTTGGACGGCCCGTCGAAGTGCACTTGTTCCATGGTTCAGTCACACGCCCTTCGGCAAAATACGACTTGCCAGGAGAGACTCGACGCCGGAAGAACCATAATTGGAACGAATTTGCTCCGAGGCCAGAGAAATATCTATTCCAAGCTCCTCAACGACACCCGCGGCGATACGGGCAATGAAGTCCCATTGCGTACGAGTTTGAGTCTTGGAAGGACGCGTCCACCGGCTAAGCGCAGCCTCCCGAATCCCTTCGGCATGCGCCTCGAGTTGTTCTTCTACAGTCAATGGCGCATACGCCGTGGCAATAGCAACTCCGAGTAGTGTCCCGACCAATTGAAGATCTTGCCATCGGCCGCTCTTCCCATCCCCCCGGAATCTCTCTGGCCAAAGCTCATCGTAAGCTGCGTGCAGACTGGCCGCTTTTGAAACAAGAATGAACAGGTCAGCGAGAATTGCTGTCTTGCGCAGCGGATGTGAAGGATTATCCTGTACCCGCTTTAAGAGGTCATCAGTGTGTCGTGCAGTTGAGGGAAGCAGCTTGCTCCCCGAATCGTTTACAAGCGCCGCTATGATCCATCCAAGCACCTTGGTGCGGCGATAGCGGGCTTCGCCGAATCCGTAGTCAGCAAGAGTCTTTCCAAGTTCCCCAATACCAGATACTTGCACGAGCGAAGGCGCGATGTCTGCGACTTGCGCGCTAGCACTTGCGTCACCTGCGGCCACGAGGATGGCGCGAGTCAGTTCTACATCATGAAAGACCGCGTTACGTATCTCCTCAGCATTTAAGTGCATGCCTTGCTTGTTATACAGATTGAAAACTTCATGAATCTGACGCTGGCTAGCCTTTGTATATTCAATGACAGGCACTTTATAGTCTGGCGCGCCTTCAAATAATTCCTCGACCGTCACTTCTTGGTCGGCTACTTGAATCGTATGGCCCTTAATTTGCGTGTAATACTTGCCACGCAATTGCTCTAAATCTTTTCCGACCAGCACTCCGCTTTTGTCGTCGCGAAGACGAAAAGGAAAATAGTAATCATCTTCCAACTTGGTGGTGAGCGGCTCACCCATATACGCTTTCCATGCCGTTCGGAATTTTGGATAATCATTTTGAAATTTATCCAGAAATCCAGCCTCTGGATTTGATTTGTCAGCCTCAGCTACTCTCGCTACGGCTGCGGGATGTTTGCCTACGAAGCGTAAAATAGCCGTCAGTCGCTGCTTACCATCGACAACATCGTCGGGTTCCGCACCAGCCTTACGGAGCAATATGATGGAAGGCAATGGAATGCCACGAAGAATCGACTCAATGAGCTTCTGCCGATCCCCAGTTCGCCACACGTCTCCCCGCTGATATGACGGCGTCAGGTTCAGTTTTTTCTTGGTCAATTGAAAAATATGCCAGACGTCAGCTTTCGCAGTTACAGGTTCAGCCGGCGTGACATCTTCGTCATCACCTTCAGTTTCCCAACGACTCACCCACGTCGCAGTTCCGGACGCGTAAGTACCGCCCACGGCAGTAAGTTCCGCTAGAAACTCATCTTTAAGCCGGGTGGCCACTTCAGCTCGCGCGGCGAGGCGCTCCATGGCATCGCCAGTCAGCCTCGCAACTCCATTCTCCTCTTCAACGCCTCCTGCGACTGGAGCAAAACTGAGACTTCTAGCAATACTAAAAATAAATGCTTCGCGGTCGTTGTCCGAGAGATCATCATCGAAGTGCAGCCAGCCCTGGACATCGACTAGCCTTGAAATCCAAGCGTCGGACTCGAAGTCGACGTCGGCGGGCGTAAAGCTAGCGCACGCTTGAACCCCCTCGGGACAATCACTTACGTCCGATAGTTCGGAGAGAGCTTCAGCAACTCGATCCTGCGCTTGGCCGCGCAAACTTTCGTCGGGCCCATCCTCGAGAGTCTCAGGAGATTCGTGAGTCATTTTGGGTTCCTCCCAGATGCTGTCGTAAGTTGCCTCTATGCAGCATTGCACGTCATCCCGACATCCGACGACACAATTTTCATCCGGCTCTCGCCTGCAACGAGATCCTTGACGAGAGTCTCTGCAATCTTTCGGACGACCATCGCGTTCACGGCGTTGCCCAAAGCCTTGTACGCGTCAGAGTCATTAGCGGGAAGAGTAATTCCTCCAAGGCTTTGCAGCCTTGCGCATTCGCCAGGTGTCATGTAGCGCCGCGCACCCGTACCTGAAATATTAGATCCTAAGATTGGAACCTGTGTCTGCGTCATAGCGATCAACGCAGGCGCCGTTGTTGGCCGCTTCACTCGGATTCCTGATGCTCGAACTTGCATCACATAGTCATCTATATCTCTGACGCCACCTTGAGCATTCCATTCGAACTTCTGGAAGCTAGAAGGGTATGTCCACGGCTTCCACTGAGCCAGCCACGGATCGATCCAGGCTTCGTTGTCACGATAGAAATGTCGGTTCTGCCGAATGAAGGCGCGCTTCCACTGAGGGAATACAAGGCTGCCTTCACGTCGCGAATGGCTTGGAATTATTTCTTTTTGCTCAGCGATATCAAGTCCTCGAAGCGGCCAACCAAACGAACCACTAAAGTTATAGAGTTCGTCTGAAGATCCCTCCGACCAAGCTCGAGGTGGCGTCATCTCCTCAAAGGGATAATTCGCCCGAAATTCCATTGACCAAATTGGAAAAGATGGAAGTTTTACGTTCTTCGGTGCACGTTGCAGAAAGTCACTCCACATGTTGATCGCCATCTGAGTCCGAGGAGGTACCTCACGGACAGGACGAGCATCCGGATCTAGTGCAGTAGAAATGGTCGTTATCTCTTGGCCCTCAACTGGCCACTTGAATCCACTCAGTCCTCCCTCTGATGAAAGGGAGCCAACAAAATACGCCCGTTCGCGAACCTGCGGGATACCGAACTGATGCGGCGACAATTTTTTAACATCGACCTCGTAGCCAAGATCGACAAGCATCCTGAGGATGGTCGCTAATGTCGAACCACCATCATGTTTTAAAATATTTGCGACATTTTCCAAGACGAATCGACTGGGACGCTTCACGCGCAAAATATCATGTACTTTGAAGAATAGATGACCTTGGAGCGTGTCCTCAAATCCTTGCTGAGCACCTGACTTAGAGAACGGCTGACACGGAAAGCCGGCTGTGAGAACTTCATGGTGTGGCACTTGTTCGGCAATCACCTCATCCGTGTCAAGTTGGTTTACGTCCGACCATGGGGCGACACCAAAATTCGTTTTATAGAGAGCGTTGAGGCCTGACTCCCACTCCGCCGCGAATACGCCCTGGCCACCGAGTTCCGCGAGCGCGACGTGAAAACCTCCGAGCCCAGCAAACAAGTCAACAAACCTGAACGAGGGAGGTTGGCCTACCATTTTGCGCGTTCTCCTTAAAATCCGAGATATCGTTCGATTTGCTTCTGCCCCTGAGGTGAGGCACGAAGCAGAATACGGCGGTTCACCGCAGATTCCACGGGCCGTTACCTCAACAGTAGGAGCAGCGTCCGACATAGCTGGTGTCCCGCGCCGGCGAGGCCGCCCCGATGAAGTCAGGCAGTGGACTGTCCCCAGCTCTAGTTGGCGCTCGTATCAGAACGTGCCAGCGGTCCTCTACTGCTACGGGGCACACTTCGCAACTTCGCCAGCTAACCCACAGGCGCGGGAGCCCCGGTTATTTGGACATCGGAGGCACCACAGAAGTGCAGCGTCCGCGCGATCAGTACCCACCATCCCCTGACAGCGGGAGCAGAAATGCGAGTGGCTGTGCCTCGATTGTCACACGGCCTTAGCAAGCATTACTCGCATCATTGGTCGGGCTGACAGGATTTGAACCTGCGACCCCTTGACCCCCAGTCAAGTGCGCTACCAAGCTGCGCCACAGCCCGAGAAAACTGTCGCTGAGCAACCGATTCCTTGGTGTTGCCCCGACCGAGGCAACCTGACCAGCATAGCGGATCGTCGAGGCGGTTCGCGCCACACGAGACACGAACGAGTCGCAGCCGGTCGACCGCGCCCAACACACTCGCCTCAAGACGACGCCATGCACTTCAACCCGGTCCGCGACGACACATCGCCACCACACACCCCAAGTTGCGCCGAGTTACGCCCACCAAGCGCCGACTCCCCCGTCGCACCTACCGTCAGGGCATGCCCACCACCGCGACCACCGCCTCCCGCGCCCTGCCGATCTCAGTCCGCGGTGTCGGGCGACGGTTCGCGCGCGACGTGCTGCGCGGGGTCGACCTCGAGGTGGCGGCCGGCGAGATCGTCGCCGTGCTCGGGCCGAGCGGATGCGGCAAGTCGACGTTGCTGCGCCAGATCGGCGGACTCGACGTGCCTGACAGCGGCAGCGTCATCATCGGCGACTCCCCCAGCCGGCCCGCCGACCAGCGGTGCGCGATCGCGTTCCAGGAGCCGCGCCTCCTGCCCTGGCGCACCCTCCGCGACAACGTCGCCCTCGGCCTCCCCAAACGCAAGACCGACGGCAGCAAGCCCACCAAAGACGAGAACCAGGCCCGCATCAGCGAGCTGCTCGACCTCGTCCAGCTCGGCAGCGTCGGAGGGCACCGCCCCCGCCAGGTCTCCGGAGGCATGGCCCAGCGCACCTCCCTCGCCCGCGCCCTGGCCCGCGAACCGAAAATCCTGCTGCTCGACGAGCCGTTCGGAGCCCTCGACGCCCTCACCCGACTCCGCATGCAAGACCTGTTGCTCGACGTGCACGACGCCCTGCCCACCACCGTCGTCCTCGTCACCCACGACGTCGACGAGGCCCTCTACCTCGCCGACCGCATCGTCCTTCTCGACGACCTCGCCGCGGCCGACGCCACCCCCGACCGGCCCCGAGGAGGCGCGGTGCCAGCCCCCGACACCGCCCACCCCACCAGCCGAGGAGGCGCGGTGCCAGCCCCCGACACCGCCCACCCCACCAGCATCCGCCGCATAGTCGACGTCCCCGGAGCCGGCCTCGGCCGCCGCGATCGCGACGACCCCGCCCTCGCCACCCTCCGCCACGACCTGCTCGCCGAGCTCGGAGTAGTCCGCACCCCCCGCGCCGCCCCTCACTAGCTATTACGCATCCACGCGTAACAGCCCCTCCCCACGAACCGCACCGCCCCCGACAGCACGGAGACGACACGATGACGACCCGCCCCTCCTTCACTCGCCGCACCCGCACCTCCTGGGCCGGCGCCCTCGCCCTCACCGCCGCGACCGCACTCGCCCTGACCGGCTGCGTCGCCGGCGAGGACGCCCAGGGCAACGCGGCCGGTGCGGGCACCGGCTCCGACGACGCCGCTGCAGGCAGCAGCAGCAGCGGCGAGTGGTCCACCGACACCCTTAACATCGACTTCGCGACCTACAACCCCCTCAGCCTCATCGTCAAAGACCAGGGCTTCATCGAGGAGGCGCTGGGCGACGACGTCGAGGTCACCTGGACTCAGTCGGCCGGCAGCAACAAGGCCAACGAGCTGCTGCGGGCCGGAGCCGTCGACGTCGCATCCACCGCCGGCTCCGCCGCCCTGCTCGCCCGCTCGAACGGCTCGCCGATCCACACCATCGACATCTACTCGCAGCCCGAGTGGTCGGCCCTCGTCGTCCCCGAAGACAGCGACATCAGCGACGTCGACGACCTCGAGGGCAAGACGATCGCGGCCACGACCGGCACCGATCCGTACTTCTTCCTGCTGCAGGCGCTCGACGAGGCCGGGCTCAGCGCCGACGACGTCACCATCGAGAACCTCCAGCACGCCGACGGACGCGCCGCCCTCGAGAACGGCAGCGTCGACGCCTGGTCGGGCCTCGACCCGATCATGGCCGCCAGCGAGGCCGAGTCGGACACCAAGCTGATCTACCGCAACGTCGACTTCAACACGTACGGGTTCCTCAACGCGACCGAGTCGTTCATCGACGAGTCGCCCGACGTCGCCCAGGTCGTCGTCGACGCCTATGAGAAGGCCCGCGCCTGGGCGGAGGACAACCCCGACGAGACCGCGAGCATCCTCGCCGACGTCGCCGGCATCGACCCCGCCGTCGCGACCAGCGTGCTCGAGCGCACCCACTTCGACGTCGACCCCGTGCCCGGCGACGACCAGCGCGCCGTCCTCGAGGTCGTCGCGCCGATCCTCGTCGAGACCGGAGACGTCGCCTCGCAAGACACCGTCGACGACGCCCTCGACTCGCTCTTCGACCCCTCCTTCGCCGAGGAGACCGACCCGTCGTGACCGATCTCGTCTCCGGCAGCACCCGCGAGGCCGACGCCCGTCAGGCCGTCCGCGACGCGACCGTCCCTCCGACCGCAGCAGCAGCAGCCGAGGAGGCGCGGCGCACCTCCTCGGCCCCCTCCCGTCGTCGACGCCTCCCCCTGGCACTGCTCGGGGTGCTGTTGCCCGTCGCCGTGCTCGCCGCCTGGCTCCTCGCCACCAGCGTCGGAGGCGTGCCGAGCTATCGCGTGCCGTCGCCGCTCGACGTCTGGACGGCCGGCGTGCAGCTCGCCGGCACCGGGCAGCTCGGGCAGTACGTCGCGATCTCGGTGCAGCGGGTGCTGATCGGCTTCGCCGTCGGCTCGCTGATCGGACTCGTGCTCGGCGCCGTCGTCGGGCTGTCGCGGGTCGGCGAGGCCGTGCTGGCGCCGTCGATCGCGGCCGTGCGCGCCGTGCCGTCGCTCGCGTGGGTTCCGCTGCTGATCCTGTACCTCGGCATCGGCGAGGACTCGAAGGTCACGCTGATCGCGATCGGCGCGGCGTTCCCGGTGTTCACGACCGTTGCCGGGTCGCTGCGGCACGTCGACCCGCACCTGGTCGAGGCGGGGCGGGCCTACGGGCTGCGTCGCGTGTCGCTGTTCACGCGGGTGCAGCTGCCGGCGGTGATCCCGTCGCTGGTGTCGGGGCTGCGGCTCGCGCTCGCGCAGGCGTGGCTGTTCCTGGTCGCGGCGGAGCTGATCGCGTCGTCGATGGGGCTCGGGTTCCTGCTGACGGAGTCGCAGTCGAACGGTCGCGTCGACCGCATCTACCTGGCGATCCTGCTGCTGGCGCTGCTCGGGACGCTGAGCGACACCGTGCTGAACGTGGTGCAGCGAGTGGCGCTGCGCCGCTGGCGCTAGCCGACCCGCTCGCGCCAGCCGACCCGCTCGCGCCAGCCGGCCCCCTCGCGCCAACCGACCCGCTCGCGCCAACCGACCCCCTCGCGCCAACCGACCCCCTCGCGCCAGCCGGCCCGCTCGCGCCAGCCGCCCCGCCCACGCCAGCAGACCCGCGCGCGCCAGCCGACCCGCTCGCGCCAGCAGACCCGCTCGGCCGCCTCATGAACCGCGTTCGCGAAGATGAACCGCGATCTATCGCAGCTCATCTTCGCGAACGCGGTTCATCGGAGCACGAGCGCCCAGCGCGGTCATCGCCTCGACGATGCCGCGGGCCGCACCGGCTTGGGGAACGCGGCGCGCATGTGATCGCTGGTGAGCAGGTCGCCGATGCCGATCATGAGCAGCGAGAACACGATCTGCTCGACGACCATCCAGCCGGGGTAGAGCCCGGGGATGGTCGCGACGATCAAGGTGACGATCGGGAAGATGCGGCTGAAGAGCCTGAGTCGTGCGTACGCCCAGTAGTAGCCGAGCTGAGCGCGCCAGGCGAAGACGTAGAGCGAGGCGGTGATGAACAGGACGACGGTCGACCGGAACCACACCGCCCAGGGGACGTGCTCGCCCCGGCTGGCGAGGACCGCCGCGATGAAGATCGCGGTCAACCCGACGACCGTCTCGCCGAACAGCAGCCATCGGATGCCCCCGAAGCTGCGGACAGTGCGCGGGTGCTCGCGCATGTCTTCGTGGATGACGTAGCCCGCGTGCCGCCCGCCCGCGAACCGGTCGAGCTGCAGCCGCTGCCACACCCGGTCGGCGGCCGCCGACAGCCCGGTCACCGAGGAGGCGCGGTGCCACAGCCCAGCGCCCGTCACCTTCGCACCTCGCCCACGCGTCTCACGAGAGACAATGCTGCCCTACCCGAGCCCTCCTCGCGCTCCGACTGCTCGGGATCGGCGGTGGATCACGCTCAATAGCTCGGCCCTCGGACCTCGCCGGGCTCGATGTCCGCGCTCGGCGACATGCTGGAGAGGTGCGCCGATCGACGGTCCAGGGCCATGGACAAGAGATACACGGACCCTCCCGGGCCGGTGATCACCAGCTGCGGGGAGCCGTCGGGCATCTCATCGCGTTCGGCGGTCCAGCCGTCACACCCTCCCCAGTCCTCGACCGCCGTCTCGAAGTACGGCTCGGCGTCGACAGGCCCGGTGAAGACGATGTCCAGGTGCCCGGCCCAGTGATGGGTCCCGTCAGAGGAGGTGAGGATGCTGCCCTTCGGGTTCTGCACCACCGACGCGACGAGGGGCTGCGGAATGACCTTCGCCACCTCCAGAGCCGTCTCCTGCGTCTGTTCCTTCGCCTCCGCCAGGGCGACTCCTGCGATCGGCTCCGTCATCTCGACCTGCTCCGTCATATCCACCTGCTCCGTCATATCCACCTGCTCCTCCTTCTCCGTCGAACATCCGCAGATGACGAGAGCTGCAGCGAGAACGACCGACGGCACGAACACGGACGTCAGTCTCACCGCGTCACCAGCCGTTCGATCCGCTCGAGTGCTTGCAGATTCCGGGCATTGTTCTGCGCGATGAGCGAGTGGTTCTCGACCAGGATCTCCATCTTCCGTTCGAGTGACGTCGTCAGAGCGAGTTCCGCATCATGCGGACCCTTGAGGAGTCCCTCGTTGTCGAACGCCCAGTGGTTGCCGGGGTTCCTGCCGCTCCACACCTGACCCGACCACTGCGCGACCTGCAGGAAGTCGAGGTAGCGGTAGTCCGTGTAGGTCGTCCCCTCGCGGGGCTGCCAGGTGCTCGGCATGCCCGCGCCGGCCAGGGACACGACGTGGTCGTAGTGAGCACCCGCCACCTCCGACGACGTCACGTTCGCCAGGCCCCAGCTGTGCCCGATGCCCGCCTCGCTGACGAGCGCGGGGTCGTAGGACTGCCGGAGTCCGTTCTGCAAGCCGACGAGCCGGGCGGCCGTGGGCTCTGCCAGGACCGGCACATTCGCCTCGGGGATCGTCTGCGGGAATCGCCCGTCTTTCGCGACGAACGTGACCGTCCGTCCGTCACGCGCGGCGAACCAGTCCCCCACCTGCTGCACGCCTCGTGGCTCTCGATAGAACGAGTCCAGCGTCGTCCCGGTGCCTGGCACGTAGGTGATGATCGTCGTCGTCTCGGGGCCGAACTCGCCGATCATCTCGATGATCCGATCGGCGGCCGGGTCGAAAAGATACAGCTGCACGGTAGGAGGCGCGGCGACGGCCCCCTCGAGATAGGCCCGCTCTCGCGTCATCGCCGCGATCTCGTCGGCGGTGAACCGGGCGCCAGGTGGCCCCCCGGAGGCCATCATCGCCTCGAGCTCGTCGCGACGACGTCCGGCGTTCACCCGGTTCGCGAGCACCCGCGCCGACGGCGGCAGACCATCGAGCGACCCGACCACCATGGGCGCCCCCACCACCAGCGCCGCCTGCTCAGGGCTCAGCCCGTCGTCGTCGATCGGCCCTGTGCGACCCAGCTCGTCCCACCACGCTCGCACCCGCTCGGGGTCGGCCCGGAACGCCTTGTCGACCAGCTCGGGGTGGTCGTCGAGCAGCAGCCCGAGATCCGTCCGTGACAGCCCACCCAGCAGCGCCAGCAGCTGCTCGGCCGACGGGGTCGCGACCGCCGCCTCGCCGATCGCCCGCAGTCGACCGATCGCGACCGGGTCCGTCAGCTCGTCGATGCATCGACGATCGGCCGCCGCCCGCTCGTGCTCCAGCTCGTCGACGGCACGCTCGACGGCGCGCAGCTCGCCCTGGTCGTCGTCGATATGGCGCTGCAGCGTCGACCTCTCGCCCGCCCGGAAGTCGACCGCCGCCGCGACCCCGGTCGGATCCGCCACCGCCAGCTCGGCTGCCTCGCGCGTGATCGCCTCGACCCGCGCCTCCCCCAGCATCAGCGACGTGTGCGCCTTCGTGCGCCGCGCCTCCAACGCCCGCAGCCGGTCTTGGATCGCCTCGACCGCACGCGCGTAGACCCGCAGAGTCGACGCGTGCCGCTCGAGCCCGGCGGCCAGCGCCGTCAACTCGGCGGCGACGTCGGCGGTCGCCGCCGCGAACTCCCGCCCCGAACGCCCCTGCCACGAATCGGCCGCCCACGACGCCGCCTCTCTCAGCTGGAAGGCGGCCAGCTCGTGGTCGTCGGCCTTCTGCGATCGCGCTCGTGCGGCCCGCTCGATCGCCTCCACCGACCCCGACCCCGGACCGGCACCCGATCCCGTCCCGCCGAGAACCCCCGTCGCGGTCATGGACGACCCCCCGCCGCAGCCCCGACCCCAGTCCCGGCCCCGGTGAAGGCCCCCGCCCCGACCCCAGTCCCGGCCCCGGTGAAGGCCCCCGAGCCCGAGCCAGCCTCAACCCCGGTCCCGGCCCCAGCCCTGGCGCCAGCAGCAGCCGCAGCCCCAGCCCCAGCCCCAGCGCCAGCCCTAGCCCCAGCCCCAGCCCCAGCCCCAGCCGCGACCCTCGACGAGACGTCGCGAACTGCACCCCCGGCCCCCGACACCCCCGCCGCGAGTGCCGAGTCGGTCCGCCCCACCTCACGCACGAACGCCGCGGGGAACAGACTCAGGCGCTCGAGCACCCCACCCAGGAACTCGACACGACGACGGAGCTGCCGCGTCGTCTCGTCGAGCGCCTCGGCCACCCGGGCGGCTCCCACCGCGTCCGACGACCCTCGGGTCAGAGCCGCGTCGAACCCGATGTCACCCCGCGCCCCCGACACGGCCGATGCCACCCCCGACAACGCCGACTCGTCGACCTGCAGATCCGCCACTCGCTCCCTCTTCCACCTCGCCTCACGGCTTCGCATACCGTACGTGATTCACATCACACTAGCAAGGTGAACGAGGGGGTCAGGACATCGTGGAGACGCCCTATCCGGCCGACGCCTGTGGAGGGAGGGTCCTAGACGCCCCCGGAGGCGCGGTGCAAGATCGGCCCGGCAGCCCTCGAGTCCGCAGATCGCCGCACTCTCACCGCCACGGACTCGACACCCCGCCACCAGATCAGATGGCGGGGTGTCGACAAGGTGGCGGCGTATCACGGACGCCCAGCCCCACAACGCCAGAAGGTGGACACAGCACCAGGCTTAAACCCGGCGTCGTGTCCACCTTCTGGCGTCGAGCGACCAGCCCGACTACGCGCGCTTGCGCTTCTCGCGCACCCGCATGTTCACGGTGATCGGCGTCCCCTCGAAGCCGAAGATCTCGCGCAGGCGGCGCGTGATGAAGCGGCGGTACTGCGGGTCGAGGAACCCGGTCGTGAAGAGCACGAAGGTCGGCGGGCGGTTGGCCGCCTGGGTGCCGAACAGGATGCGCGGCTGCTTGCCCGAGCGCAGCGGGTGCGGGTGCTCGGCGACGAGCTCGGCGAGCAGGGCGTTGAACTTGCCGGTGGGGATGCGGGTGTCCCACGACTCGAGGGCGAGCTCGAGCGCGGGCACGAGCTTCTCGAGGTGGCGACCGGTGCGGGCCGAGATGTTGACGCGCGGCGCCCACGACACGTGATCGAGGTCTTGTTCGATCTCGCGCTCGAGGTAGCGGCGACGGTCGTCGTCCAGGAGGTCCCACTTGTTGAACGCGAGCACGAGCGCGCGGCCCGACTCGAGCACCAGGTCGATGATCCGCAGGTCCTGAGTCGAGATCGACTCGGTGACGTCGATGACGACGACGGCCACCTCCGCCTTCTCCAGCGCGGCCGAGGTGCGGAGCGACGCGTAGAAGTCGGCGCCCTGCTGGAGGTGCACGCGCTTGCGGATGCCGGCGGTGTCGACGAAGGTCCACACGCGCCCGGCGATCTCGACCTGCTCGTCGACGGGGTCGCGGGTCGTGCCCGCGAGCTCGTTGACGACGACGCGCTCTTCGCCGGCCGCCTTGTTCAGCAGCGAGCTCTTGCCGACGTTCGGGCGACCGAGGATCGCGACGCGGCGGGGCCCGCCGATCTCCTCCTTCGCCACGGTCGACACCGCGGGCAGCTTCGTCATGCAGAGGTCGAGCAGGTCGGCGACGTTGCGACCGTGCACCGCCGAGGCGGGGAACGGCTCGCCGAGACCGAGCGACCAGAGCGATGCGGCCTCGAGGTCCTTGCGGGCGTCGTCGCTCTTGTTGGCGACGAGGATGACGGGCTTGTGCGAGGCGCGCAGCATGCGCACGACGGCCTCGTCGGTGGCGGTCGCTCCGACGTTCACGTCGACGACGAACAGCACGGCGTCGGCGAGGTCGACGGCGATCTCGGCCTGCATGGCGACGGACTTGTCGATGCCGATGGCGTCGGGCTCCCACCCGCCGGTGTCGACGAGGGTGAAGCGACGCCCGCCCCACTCGGCCTTGTACGAGACGCGGTCGCGCGTGACGCCGGGCTTGTCTTCGACGACGGCCTCGCGCCTCCCGAGGATCCGGTTGACCATGGCGCTCTTGCCGACGTTCGGGCGACCGACGATGGCGAGCACCGGAAGGGCCGGGGCGTAGGTGAGGGCGTCAGGGTCCCATTCGCCGCCCTCGAGGACGTTGACGTCCTCTTCGTCGAGGTCGTAGTCGGCCAGGCCTGCGCGCAGTGCGCGAGCGCGCTGGTCGGCGTCTTCGTCGGGCATCGCCTGGATGCGGCCGACCATCTGCTCGTCGAGCTCGGGGTACTTGTCGTCGTCTGCCATGGTGATTCCTTATTAAGAGGGGGTGCTCGCTCGCACGAGCCCGACCACGGCGTTCACCGTCTGGTCGAAGTCGAGATGGGTGGAGTCGACGGTCGACACGCCGGGGGCGGCGGTCATGAAGTCGACGACCTTGCTGTCAAGCCGGTCACGGTTCGACAGCTGCCGAGCTGTCTCATCGGCACTCTGCCCGGTGACCTCGGCGGAACGCCTGGCCATTCTAGCCTCTTCGGTCGCCGTCAGCAGGATCCGCACCTGGGCATCGGGTGCGACGACGGTCGTGATGTCGCGCCCCTCGGTCACGATGCCGGGCTTCTCGGTCGACGCGATGATGCGGCGGAAGAGGTCGACCATGTACCGACGCACCTCCGGCAGCTTCGCGACGTGGCTCACGGCGGTGGTGACCCGCGGCGTCCGGATCTCGTCCGTCACGTCGCGACCGTCGATCGTCACCGAGGAGGCGCGGGCCGGGTCGATCGTGATGTCGTACCGGAACGAGGGCAGCACCCCGATGATCGCCTCGGCGTCGTCGAGGTCGACGCCGCTGTCGAGGGCGTGCAGGGCGAAGGCCCGGTAGGCGGCCCCTGTGTCTTGGTAGTCGAACCCGAGGGCCGACGCGGAGGCGCGGCTCACGCTCGACTTGCCGCTGCCGGCCGGGCCGTCGACGGCCACCACGAGGTGACGGTGCACGGCCTCGGCGGTCTCGTCGCGCAGCTCGGCGGTGTGGGCCTCGCCGGCCGGCCCGCCCACGCCGTGCTCGCCGGGCGAGCGCTCGACGTCGAGGGCCGGGTCGACGGCGGGGTCGACGCCCGGGTCGACGGTGGGCTCGGTGCCGCTCATGCGAACGCCCCCGCGATGGTCCAGCCGCGCCGTTCGAGTTCGGCGACGAGTCGTTGTTCTTGGTCGGGCACGATGGCCACCTCCGCGAGTCCTACCGGGGCGCCGGGCGAGTGCTCCAGGCGCAGGTCTTCCAGGTTGACGCCGATCTCACCGATCTCGGTGAGCAGCCGGGCGAGCTGCCCCGGGGTGTCGTCGACGAGCACGATCACCGAGCTGAACTGGGTCGTCGAGCCGTGCTTGCCGGGCAGGCGCGAGACTCCCCCGTTGCCGGCGCCGATCGCCTCGGCCACGGCCCGGCGTGCGCCGGGCGCCTCGGGGGCGGCGAGCGCGCCGATGACCCCGTCGAGGTCGACGCGCAGGGCGCGCAGCACCTCGACGACGCGCGAGGCGTTCGCACCGAGGATCTGCACCCAGAGCGCCGGATCGCTGGCGGCGATGCGGGTGACGTCGCGCACGCCCTGGCCGGCGAGGTCGAGCGACGAGTCGGGGGCGTCGGCGAGTCGGCTGGCCATGAGGCTGGCGACGACCTGGGGCACGTGGCTGACGAGCGCGACGCCGGCGTCGTGCTCGTCGGGGGTCATCTCGATCGGGGTGGCCCCGAGATCGAGGGCGAGGTCTTCCACGGCCGCGGCGCGTCGGTAGGTGATGTCGTCGTGCCCGGCGATGACCCACGGGCGGCCGATGAAGAGGTCGGCGCGGGCCGAGACGGCTCCGCCCCGTTCGCGACCGGCCATGGGGTGCGAACCGATGTAGCGCGAGACGTCGGCCCCGAGTGCTCGCAGCTCGACCAGGGGCGCGACCTTGACCGACGCGACGTCGGTGACCAGTGCCTCCGGAAATCTCTCGAGCTCGGTCGCGACGATGGTCGCGGTGACGTCGGGCGGCACGGCGACGACGACCAGCGTGGGCCGGTCGTCGCTCGCGGGTGCGCGACCCGCGCCGTAGTCGATGGCGAGGCTGCGGGCGGCCGGCGAGACGTCGTCGAGGATGACGTCGACGCCGTGCTGCCTGAGCCGCAGCCCGATGCTCGTGCCGAGCAGGCCGGAGCCCACGATCCGCACCTGACCGGCCAGCCGTCGGCTGCCGTCGGCGAGATCGTGGGCGTCTGCCTGCTCGTCGGTCTGTTCGTCGATGCCGACCGCGTCAGCCGAGGAGGCGCGGGTCGGCTCGGTCACGACCGGCCACCCCCGCGAGGACCACGCCCTCCGTCGTCGCCACGGGGCTTGTACGGACGGTCGCCGCCGCGCGACCCCCCGCGACGGTCGTCGCCGCCGCGGTCGTCACGAGCGGGACCGCCACGCGAGCCGCCACGGTCGTCGCGTCCCTGGTAGCCGCCGCGGTCGGCGCCACGGTCGTTGCGACCCTGGTAGCCGCCACGGTCTCCGCCGCGCTGCTCGCCACCACGGTCGTTCCGACCCTGGTAGCCGCCGCGCTCGGAGGAGCCGCCGTCGCGTCCCTGGTATCCACCACGGTCGTTGCGACCCTGGTAACCGCCACGGTCTCCACCGCGCTGCTCGCCACCACGGTCGCTGCGACCCTGGTAACCGCCGCGCTCGGCACCACGGTCGTCACGACCCTGGTAGCCACCGCGCTCGGCACCGCGGTCGTCGCGTCCCTGGTAACCGCCGCGGTCGCCGCTGCGGTCCTCACGGCCGCCACGACCCGGGCCGCCGGCGCGGACACCGGAGGGACGCCCGGTGCGGGGGTCTCGGTTCTGGTCGCGGTTCGGGTAGCCCGCCGCACGCTCTTCGCCGGGGCTCAGCGGACGGTCGCCGCCGCGAGCGCCAGGCCCGCCACGGTCGTCACGCGAGACGAAGCCGCCGCGCTCGGGTCGGCCGCCACGGTCGTCGCGCGACACGAAGCCGCCGCGATCCGGGCGTCCGCCGCGCTCAGGGCGCGCACCACGGTCGTCACGGTTGTAGCCACCGCGCTCGGGGCGCGCACCGCGGTCATCACGGTTGTAGCCACCACGCTCGGGCCGCGCCCCGCGCTCGTCACGGTTGTAGCCACCACGCTCAGGTCGCGCACCGCGGTCGTCACGGGCGGATCCACCCTGCGCCGCGCCTCCTCGGCTGCCGCTGTAACCACCACGGTCGTCACGCGAGCCGTAGCCGCGGTCGTCACGAGCCGGGCGGGCGCCACGGTCGTCACGCGACGCGTACCCGCGGTCGTCACGAGCCGGTCGAGCGCCACGGTCGTCACGCGAGCCGTACCCACCACGGTCATCACGAGCCGGGCGAGCCCCGCCCGCACCGCGGTCGTCGCGCGTCTCGCGGCGGCCGGCCTGCTGGCGGCGCACCTCCGAGCGGCGCGAGGTGGCGGCGCCGGTGTCGCCCTTGAAGCCCGACGGGCCCCGGCGGCGCTTGGCGTCGCGGGCGTCGGTCGCGGGGTCGAACTCCTCGTCGTCCTCGTCGTAGAACTCCTTCTCGACCTCGTCGTCGTCGAGGGCGACCTCGACCACGTCGGCCTCGACGACCGGCGCATCGGCGCTCTCGGTCACCGGGGCGGCGTCGACCCTGGGCGAGGGCGTCGCGTCGCGCGCGATCGTGAGGATCGCCCCGAGCTCGGCCTTGTTCAGCGTGCGCATGTGGCCGACCTTCAGCGTGCCGAGGTGCAGCGGCCCGAACGAGCGGCGCACGAGGTCGATGACGGGGTGACCCACGGCCTCGAGCATGCGGCGGACGACGCGGTTGCGACCCGAGTGCAGCGTGATCTCGATCAGCGACGAGTCGTTCGAGCGGGACAGCCCCGCGCCGCCGCCGACGAGCGCGGCCTTGTCGGCGGAGATGGGGCCGTCGTCGAGCTCGACGCCCGACAGCAGCTGGGCGATGACGTTGGGCGTGATGACGCCGCGCACCTTCGCGATGTAGGTCTTGGTGACGCCGAACGAGGGGTGCGCCAGCACGTGGGCCAGCTCGCCGTCGTTGGTCAGCAGCAGCAGACCCGAGGTCTCGACGTCGAGGCGGCCGACGTTGAAGAGGCGCTCTTCGAACTCGTTGGTGAACTGACGCAGGTCGGGTCGCTCGTTCTCGTCGCTCAGAGTGCTGACCACGCCGACGGGCTTGTTCAGCATCACGTAGCGGCGCGTGGTGTCGAGCTGCACGGCGCTGCCGTCGACGACGACCTTGTCTTTGTCGGGGTCGATGCGTCGACCGGCCTCGGTGACGACCTTGCCGTTGACCGTGACCCGGCCGGCGGCGATGAGGTCTTCGGAGACGCGACGCGAGGCGACACCCGCCGCGGCCATGACCTTCTGCAGGCGCTCGCCCGAGGGCAGCTCGGACTCGTTCTCAGGCGACATCGTCGAACCCTTCTTGACCGTCGGAGAGCAGCGGGGAGATGAGCGGCAGCTCATCGAGTGAATTGAGGCCGAGATGGGTCAACAGGAGTTCCGTCGTTTCGTAGGTGATGGCTCCGGTCTCGGAGTCGGTGGCCGACTCGGTGATGAGACCGCGCCCGAGCAGCGTGCGGACGACCGAGTCGACGTTCACCGCGCGGATCTGCGCGATGCTGCTGCGGGTGATGGGTTGCTTGTAGGCGATGACCGCCAGCGTCTCGAGAGCCGCCTGCGACAGTCTGGACGGGTTCTGCGTCAGCACGAAATCGCGGACGACAGGGTCGAACTCGGGGCGGACGTAGAATCGCCAGCCGCCGCCCACCTCGCGCAGCTCGAATCCGCGCCGCGTGCCGCCGTCGGCGCCGTCGAAGTCCGCCACGAGCGACTCGACGGCCTGACGCACCGCCGCCGTCGGAGCACCGACCGCGGTCGCCAGCGACACGAGCGACTGCGGCTCGTCGGCCACCATCAGGATCGCCTCGAGCGAGCGCGCGATCGCCTGCCCCGACACGGCGCCCTGCCCCGAGGAGGTGCGGGTCGCCGAGGAGGCGCGGGTCGCCTCGCGAGTGCCGGTCGCCTCAGTCGTCATAGTCGGCCCCCAGGCTGTCGAGCGCCTCGTCGTTCCAGTCGAGCGCCGTCCATCGGACGCTGAGCTCTCCGAGCGGCTCGATCTGCTCGAACGAGATGACGGCGTGCCGGTAGAGCTCGAGCAGCGCGAGGAACCTCGCGACGACGACGCCGCGCTCGTCGACGCCCGATACGAGCTCGCGGAAGGTCAGGGTGCCGCGGTCCCGCAGCATCGAGACGACGACGGCCGCCTGCTCGCGGATGCTGACGAGCGGGGCGTGCAGGTGGTCGAGCCCGACCGTCGGCAGCTCGCGCGGGGCGAGCGCGAGGGTCGCCAGGGCGGCGAAGTCGTCGGGGCTGAGCGTCCAGACGAGCTCGGGGGTCGTCACCCGGTACTTCTGCTCGAGCCGCACCGATCGAGCGTGCCGGGCCGCTTCGGCCGTGCCGTGCTCGCCGAACCACTCGGCGGCCTGCTTGAACGCCCGGTACTGCAGCAGCCGGGCGAAGAGCAGGTCGCGCGCCTCGAGCAGCGCGACGTCTTCGGCGTCGACGAGCTCGCCCTGCGGCAGCAGACCGGCGACCTTGAGATCGAGCAGGGTCGCGGCGACGACGATGAACTCGCTCGCCTGATCGAGGTTCTCGCCGGTATCGACCGTCTTGAGGTACGAGATGAACTCGTCGGTGACGGCGCTCAGCGCGACCTCGGTGACGTCCATCTCACGTCTGCCGATCAGCGTCAGCAGCAGATCGAACGGGCCGCTGAAGTTCGACAGCGTGACCGCGAACCCGGTGCCGACGGCATCGGGGGCGGAGAGGGCGTCGGTGACGACGCTGGCGTCAGGCCGCGGCACCACGCGCGATCAGCTCTCGGGCCAACTGCCGGTAGGCCTGGGCCGCCGGGTGCTCGGGGGCGAACTGGGTGATGGGGGTGCCGGCCACGGATGCGTCGGGGAACTTCACGGTGCGGCCGATGACGGTCTCGAGCACCTCGTCGCCGAACGCCTCGACCACGCGCTCGAGCACCTCGCGGCTGTGCAGCGTGCGCGAGTCGAACATGGTCGGCAGGATGCCGTCGAGCGTGATGGCGGGGTTGAGACGGTCGCGGACCTTCTCGATCGTCTCGACCAGCAGGGCCACACCGCGCAGGGCGAAGAACTCGCACTCGAGCGGGATGAGCACGCCATGCGCGGCGGTCAGCGCGTTGACGGTCAGCAGACCGAGCGAGGGCTGGCAGTCGATCAGGATGACGTCGTACTCGTCGCTGACCTGACGGATGATGCGGGCCAGGATCTGCTCGCGGGCGACCTCGTTGACCAGGTGCACCTCGGCGGCCGAGAGGTCGATGTTCGCCGGCATGACGTCGAGGTTCTCGACCCGGGTGGGGACGATGACCGCGTGCGCGTCGCGCTCGGTGCCGATCATCAGGTCGTAGACCGTGGCCTGGTCGTGGGCCTGGACGCCGAGCCCCGCGGTGAGGGCGCCCTGGGGGTCGAAGTCGATGGCGAGCACGCGACGGCCGTATTCGGCGAACGAGGCGCCGAGGTTGATGGTCGTCGTGGTCTTGCCGACACCGCCCTTCTGGTTGCAGAGGGTGATGATGCGCGCCGGGCCGTGACCGTCGAGACGCTCGGGGACGGCGAACTCGGTGCGAGGGCGACCGGTGGGGCCGTTGACCGGCCCGGTCGACGCCGGGGTCGACGGAGCGGCCTCGAAGAGGGCGGGTGTGCTCGATGTCGGCTTGGTGCTCACACGACGATGGTAACGGCGACCCCCGACACCGGCGGTCTGCCGCGCCCGGCCCGAGGGCGAAGAAGGTTCATGCCTTGCCTGAGGGTTTTGCCTGGTCAGACACCAGGTGCCGCGGCAGGGCGCGGAGTCCGCCGACGCGCCCGGGGATGCGCCTGCGAGTACATGTCGCGCAGCGCGTCGGCCGTCACGAGCGTGTAGATCTGCGTGGTCGCGACCGACGAATGACCCAGCAGCTCCTGCACCACCCGCACGTCGGCGCCGCCCTCGAGCAGGTGCGTCGCGAACGAGTGGCGGAACGTGTGCGGCGAGACGTCGACGTCGAGCTCGGCCCGCTCGGCGGCCGCCTGGATCACCAGCCAGGCGTTCTGACGCGACAGCCGCGCGCCGCGAGCGCCCAGGAAGAGCGCCGGCGTCGCCTCGCCCCGCGCCGAGAACCCGGGGCGTGCGCGCACGAGGTAGTCGTCGAGGGCACGGCGGGCGAAGCTGCCGAGCGGCACGATGCGCTGTTTGCCGCCCTTGCCGAACAACCGCACGACGTCGCCCTCGATGACGTCGTCGACGTTGAGCGACACCGCCTCGCTCACCCGTGCGCCGGTCGCGTAGAGCACCTCGAGCAGGGCCTTGTCGCGCACCCGCACGGGATCGTCGCCGTCCGTCGCAGCCAGCAGGGCCTCGATCTGCGCGACCGAGATCGCCTTCGGCAGGCGACCGGGCAGCTTGGGCGGACGCGTCGTCGCGGCGACGTCGGTCTCGACCAGGCCCTCCTCGAGCAGGAACCGGTGCAGCCCCCTGACCGACGACAGCACGCGGGCGACGCTCGCCGCACCGAGGGGTCTCTCGGCGCGGGTCGAGAGCGCGACGGGGAACGCGGCCACGTCGGCGACCGTGACGTCCCCCGGGGAGGCGCGGTGCGCCTCCTCGAGATGCCCCTGCCAGAGTGCGAGGTCGCGTCGATAAGCCGCCACCGTGTTGGCGGAGAGACCCCGCTCGACGGTGACGTGCCTCAGGTACCGGTCGACCGCCTCCTCGATGGTGGTCATGCGAGACCGGGCCGTCGGTGCGCGGTCAGCGCGAGGCGTGGGCCGCGAGCGCGGCGATGGCGAGGATGGAGTTCTGCAGCCGGCCGGCGAGCACACCCGAGACGATGTCGTCGAGGGCGACCCAGCGGACCTCGATGTCGGCCTCCTCCGCCTCGCGGGCGAACGCCGTCTCGGTGGCCGAGACGCCCGTCGCTTGGAAGACCGTCACCGTCTCGTCGCTGCCGCCGGGGGTCGTGCGGAAGGTCACGAGCTCGCGCCAGTCGGTCGCCGCGAGGTCGGCTTCCTCTGCGAGCTCGCGCTGAGCGGCGGCCAGCTTCGGCTCGCCGTCGACGTCGAGCAGACCGGCGGGGAGCTCCCACTCGCGCGACCGGATCGGGTGCCGGTACTGCCGGATCACGAGCACACGCGCCTCGTCGTCGACGGCGAGGATCGCGACGGCGCCGGTGTGGGCCACGTACTCTCGGACGATCGTCGAGCCGTCGTAGTCGAACGCGTCGCGGCGGATGTTCCAGACGGCGCCCTCGAAGACGACGTCGGACGACGTGACCTCGGGCTCGAAGGCCTCGTCGGCGAGCAGCTCGCTCATGCGCCGACCGTCTCGGCGTCGACGTGACCGACCTGACCGGCCTGGCCGGCGTCGTCCGCGTCGTCGGCGAACAGCCGGCTCGAGTTCTGACGCTCAAGCGACGCCTCGACGAGACCGCTGAACAGCGGGTGCGCGTGGTTCGGGCGCGACCGCAGCTCGGGGTGCGCCTGCGTGCCGATGTAGAACGGGTGCTCGCTGCGGTCGAGCTCGACGTACTCGACCAGGGTGCCGTCGGGCGACGTGCCCGAGAAGCGCAGGCCGGCGTCGGCGATCTGCTGACGGTACTGGTTGTTGACCTCGTAGCGGTGGCGGTGACGCTCGTCGACCAACTCGGAGCCGTACAGCTCGGCCGCCAGCGAACCGGGTGTCAGCGCGGCCGGGTACAGGCCGAGGCGCATGGTGCCGCCGAGGTCGCCGCCGGCGATGATGTCGACCTGCTCGGCCATCGTCGCGATGACGGGGAACTCGGTCTCGGGGTCGAACTCGGACGAGGAGGCGCCGGCCAGGTCGGCCTCGTTGCGCGCGTACTCGATGACCATGCACTGCAGACCGAGGCACAGGCCGAGCGCGGGGATCTTGTTCTCGCGGGCGAACCGCAGGGCGCCGAGCTTGCCCTCGATGCCGCGGATGCCGAAGCCGCCGGGCACGCAGATCCCGTCGACCTGCGACAACGCGGCGGCCGCTCCCTCGGGGGTCTCGCAGTCGTCGGAGGGGATCCACACGAGCTTCGCCTTGGCCTGGTGCGCGAACGCCCCGGCCCGCAGCGCCTCGGTGACCGAGAGGTAGGCGTCGGGCAGGTCGATGTACTTGCCGACCAGGCCGATGGTCACCTCGTGCTTGGGCTGGTGCACGGCGTCGAGCACGGTCTGCCAGCCCGACCAGTCGACCTCGCCGGCCTTCTCGTCGAGACCGAGGTGACGGATGATGTACGCGTCGAGGCCCTGCTCGTTCAGCATGGTGGGGATGTCGTAGATGCTCGCGACGTCCTTCGCGTTGACGACGGCGTCTTCGTCGACGTCGCACATCAGAGCGATCTTCCGCTTGTTGCTCTCGCTGACGGGACGGTCGCTGCGGAGCACGAGGGCGTCGGGCTGGATGCCGATCGAGCGGAGAGCCGCCACCGAGTGCTGCGTCGGCTTGGTCTTCTGCTCGCCCGACGCGCCCATGTACGGCACGAGCGAGACGTGCACGAAGAAGACGTTCTTGCGACCGAGCTCGTGACGCACCTGACGGGCCGACTCGATGAACGGCTGGCTCTCGATGTCGCCGACCGTGCCGCCGACCTCGGTGATGATCACGTCGGGCTTGAGGTCGCCCTCGGCCTGCTGACGCATGCGGCGCTTGATCTCGTCGGTGATGTGCGGGATCACCTGCACGGTGTCGCCCAGGTACTCGCCGCGGCGCTCCTTCGCGATGACGGTCGAGTAGATCTGGCCGGTCGTGACGTTCGCGGCCTGATCGAGGTTGATGTCGAGGAACCGCTCGTAGTGCCCGATGTCGAGGTCGGTCTCGGCGCCGTCGTCGGTGACGAAGACCTCACCGTGCTGGAAGGGGTTCATCGTGCCCGGGTCGACGTTGAGGTACGGGTCGAGCTTCTGCATCACGACGCGGAGTCCGCGGGCGGTCAGCAGGTTGCCGAGGCTGGCGGCGGTGAGGCCCTTGCCGAGCGACGAGACCACACCGCCGGTGACGAAGATGTGCTTCGTGACGGAGGGTGTCACCGAGTCGCTCGTGAGGCCGGCGCGGCCCGACGAGGCGGCGTCAGAAGGGCCGCCCCCGTCGATCGAAGAGGAATCAGGGCCCGAGTTCTGTACGTTCACCACGGGATTCCATCCTATGTCACGAGCGGGGCGCAGACCAGCCACGGGGTGTTACGAACGTGTGTCGGCTCGGTCTCGCGCCAGGTCGAGCAGTTCGCGGGCGTGGTCGAGCCCGCTCGTGCTGTCGGGCAGCCCCGAGAGCAGCCGCGCCATCTCGGCGACCCGGTCGTCGCCCTCGAGCTGCTGGACGCTGCTCGCGGTGACCTCGCCCGAGGCGTCCTTCACGACCCGCAGGTGGTTCGTGGCGAACGCGGCGACCTGGGCGAGGTGAGTCACGACGATGACCTGCGCGCGATCGGCCAGGGCGGCGAGCCGCCTCCCGATCTCGATCGCGGCCGAGCCGCCGACGCCGGCGTCCACCTCGTCGAACACGAAGGTGGGCACCTCGCTCGATCCGGCCATGACGACCTCGAGGGCGAGCATCACGCGCGACAGCTCGCCGCCCGACGCGCCCTTGCCGAGCGGTCGGGGCTCGCTGCCGGGGTGCGGCCGCAGCAGCAGCGACACGACGTCGGCCCCGGAGGCTCCGAGCTCGTCGCGAGGCGACACCTCGACGACGATCTCGGCGCCCGTCATGGCGAGGGCTCCGAGCTCGGCGCTGACGCGCTCGGACAGGTCCGCTCCGGAGGCGCGGCGCAGCTCGGTCAGTCGCGTCGCCCTGGTCTCCGCCTCGGCCCGGAACTCGCGCACCTCGTCGTCGAGCTGGGCCAGGCGGTCGTCGTCGCCGTCGAGCTCGAGCAGACGACGGCTGCCGTCGTCGAGCAGACGGATGGCGTCGTCGAGGGTCGGGCCGTGACGGCGGACGAGCGCCGACAGATCGGCGCGCCTGGTCTGAACGGCCTCGAGATCGCCGGCCGCGTCTCCGTCGAGACCGCCGAGGTAGCTCGAGAGCCGAGACGACGTCTCGGAGACCTGCACGCTCATCTCGGCGAGCAGATCGGCGATCGGCCCGAGGGCCGGGTCGTGGGGTGCGACGCGATCGATCTGCCGGCGGGCCTCCTCCACGAGCCCGAGGACGTCGCGGGTGCCGTCGACGGCCTCGGTCGACAGGATCTCGTGGGCGAGCCCCGCGGCGAGACGCAGGTCTTCGGCGTTGCTCAGGCGTTCGGCGGTGGCGTCGAGCTCGTCGAGCTCGCCGGCGACGGGGGCGACGCCCTCGATCTCGGTGATGGCCGCCCGCAGGTCGTCCGCCTCGGCCCGGCGGGCGTCGCGGTCGCGGGTGATCTCGTCCAGCTCGGCACGCGCGGCCAGCCAGGCTTCGTACGCGACGCGGTACGACGCGGCGGCCTCGGCGAGCGGCGCTCCCCCGTGGGCGTCGACGGCGGCGCGCTGGGCGGCTGCCGACTTGAGGCGGATCTGCTCGGACTGCCCGTGCACGACGACGAGGTGGTCGGCGAGGTCTCCGAGCACGCCGATCGGTGCGGCACGACCGCCGACGATGGCGCGGCTGCGACCCTCGGCCGAGACGACGCGGCTGAGCAGCAGCTCGCCGTCGTCGACGTCGCCGCCGGCCTCGGTCACCCGATCGACGACCGGCCCGTCGGCGGCGACCAGCCAGCGCCCGTCGACGACGGCCTGACCGCTGCCCGAGCGGACGATGCCGCTCTCGGCGCGCTGGCCGAGCAGCAGCCCCAGGGCCGTCACCACCATGGTCTTGCCTGCGCCCGTCTCGCCGGTGACGGCCGTGAAGCCGGGTCCGAGCGGAAGGGTGGCGCGACCGATCACGCCGAGGTCGCGGATCGAGATCTCCTCGATCACGAGGTGGCCGCCTGATCCGGACCGCGCCAACCGGTGACCGGCAGGTGGAACTTCGCGACGAGCCGGTCGGTGAACGGCCCCTGGCGCAGACGCGCCAGACGGACCGGCTGCGTCGACCGCGTGCACTCGACGCGGGCGCCCGGCGGCAGGTCGTGCTCTCGCCGACCGTCGCACCAGAGGATGCCCTTCGCCTCGGTGCGGTTCAGCACCTCGACGGCGAGCACGGAGTCGGGGCCCACCACGAGGGGGCGGGCGAAGAGCGCGTGAGCGCTGAGCGGCACCAGCAGCAGCGCCTGCACCTCGGGCCAGACGACGGGGCCGCCGGCCGAGAACGAGTACGCGGTCGAGCCGGTCGGGGTCGACATGACGACCCCGTCGCAGCCGAACGACGACAGGGGCCGACCGTCGACCTCGATGACGACCTCGAGCATCCGCTCACGCGACGCCTTCTCGACGGTCGCCTCGTTCATCGCCCAGGTCTGGTAGACGATCTCGCTGCCGTTGGTGACGGTCACGTCGAGGGAGAAGCGCTCTTCGACGTCGTAGTCGTGGGCGAGCACGCGCCGCACCGTGTCGGTCATCTCGTCGCGCTCGCTCTCGGCGAGGAACCCCACATGACCGAGGTTGACGCCGACGATGGGCGCCGAGGTGCCCCGGGTGAGCTCGGCGGCACGCAGGATGGTGCCGTCGCCGCCCAGCACGATCACGCACTCGAGGTCGTCGCAGCTCACGTCGTCGCCGAGGATGCCCACTCGCCCGAGACCCGGTTCGGCCGCCTTGATGTCGTCGAACTCGTCGTGGGGCAGCACCGGGACCACGTCGGCCGCCGCGAGCAGCCCGCAGACCACGAGGGCGGCGTCGATCGAGTCGCGTCGCCCCGTGTGCGAGACGACGAGGATGTGCCTAGTCGAAGTGATGTCTCTCACGCTCCCGTCAAGCTGTCGGCCGTGCTGAGCCATTCTGTCGGATTCGTCCCGGCGGAGGCCGAGAAGCGGACGCAGTACTCCTGATTCCCCGCGCCTCCCACCACCGGTGAGGGGATGAGCCCGGCGGTGCCGAGCCCCAGGTCGTGCGCGGCCCACATCACCGTCGTGACGGCCTCGTTCCGCAACCCGGGGTCGTGCACGACGCCCTCGCGAATGCCCTGTCGTCCCACCTCGAACTGCGGCTTGATCAGCAGCACGAACTCGCTGTCCACACCAGCGCTCTCGACGAGCGCGGGCAGCACCATCGTCAGCGAGATGAACGAGACGTCGGCGACGACGAGGTCGATCGACGCGGACTCGGCCGACATCGAGCGCAGCTGCGGACGGGTCAGGTACCGCGCGTTGACGCCCTCGACGGTCGTCACGCGCGGGTCGGAGCGCACGCCGGCAGCCAGCTGGCCGTGCCCGACGTCGAGCGCGATCACGTGCCGCGCCCCGCGTTCGAGCAGCACCTGGGTGAAACCGCCGGTCGACGCTCCGACGTCGAGAGCCGTGCGACCGGCCGGGTCGACGCCGAACGAGTCGAGTGCGGCGATCAGCTTGTGGGCGGCTCGGCTGACGTAGTGGTCGAGCCCGGCGACCTCGACGCGATCGGCCTCGGACACGCGGGTCGAGGCTTTGAGCACGCCCGAGCCGTTGATCGACACGAGACCGTCGGCGAGCAGCCGGGCCGCATGCGTGCGCGATCGGGCGAGTCCGCGCCGGGCGAGCGCGGAGTCCAGGCGCTCCCCCTCCGCGGCGGGGGTCGTCGCGTCGCTCACGAGCCCTCATGCCCGTCCGCCGCGGCGCCTTCGAGGACGTCTCGCAGCTCGTCGTGGACCTCGCCGAACGCCGCCGCACGGTCACCCAGAGGCTGCTGTTCGATCTGCTGGAGGCGCGCCTCCAGACCCTCGACCGCCTCCGTCTGGTCCGTGGTCGGCACCGTCGTCTCGTGGTCCTCGCTCATGGTGGCGTCCACCTTAGTCAGCCGCGTGCAGGGCGGGGTCGACGTCGAGGGCGTAGATGGCGCGCTTCGTGCCCCAGACCGCTGCGGTGCCGGCTCGGACGAGATCGGTGGGGTCGGTGCCGGGCGAGAGCACCCGGACGACGTGCCCGCGCACCGCCACGCTCGCGTTCCGGACGCTGACGACGTGGACGTCGTCCTCGTCGTGCTCGACGACCTCGGGATACGGCTGCTGCAGCTCGCGCAGGTCGCCGACGATGAAGTCGGGTCGTGACGCGGCGTCGGCGGACAGCAGCTCCTTCGCACCGTCGATGCCGGTCAGCACGAGCGCGGAGAGCAGCCCGGCGCGGTTGGCGCCGATGATGTCTGTGTCGAGCCGGTCGCCGATGAACAGCGCCTTCGTCGCGCCGAAGCGTTCGACGGCAGCCGTGAAGATCGGCGTCTCGGGTTTGCCGGCGACCTCGGGCAGGCGCCCGACGGCCGTGTGGACGGCCGACACGAGCGTGCCGTTGCCGGGAGCGATGCCGCGCTCCTGCGGGATGGTCCAGTCCGTGTTCGTGGCGATCCACGGGATGCCGCGGTGCAGCGCGAACGACGCCTCGGCCAGCTGCGCCCAGCCCACCTCGGGGCTGAAGCCCTGCATGACGGCGGCCGGCTCGTCGTCCGCCGATCGGGTCACGACGTAGCCGTTCTCCTCGAGCACGGAGGTCAGCCCCTCGCCGCCCACCACCAGCACCGTCGAGCCTGCGGGCACGGTGTCGCCGAGGAGGCGCACGGCCGCCTGCGGGGACGTCACCACGTCGTCCGCGGTCACCTCCAGACCGTAGCCGCTCAGCTGGTTCGCGACAGCAGCGGCCGTGCGCGACGCGTTGTTCGTGATGTAGCCGACTCGGAGCGTCTCCGCGATGGTGGTCAGGGACTCGACCGCGTGCTCGATGGCCTGACTGCCCCGGTAGACGACGCCGTCGAGATCGGCCAATACGGTGTCGACGCCGTCGAGCGGTGCGGGGCCGTCAGCCACGGTCGCCCTCGTCGTCGGTCGAGGTCGCGTCGGCGGGAACGGGCTCCTCCACGGGAGCCTCCTCCACGGGAGCCTCCTCCACGGGAGCCTCCTCGGCGGGAGCCTCCTCCGCGGAGTCGTCCTCCCACTCGAGGTCCTCCTCGACGATCTCGATCGTCTCGCCGTCGTCACCCTGCAGGTGACGGTCGATGGCGTCGGAGGCCCGCTCGGACAGTGCCCGCCACTCGTCGGCCTCGGTCTCCCGGCCGAGGTCGTCGAGCACCGTCGCGTACGCGTCGAACAGATCGGGGCTGTACGAGAAGGCCTTGGAGCGGTCGAGCTGAGGGATCTCGAGTTCACGGAGCGCGGCTTCCGCCTGACCGAGATCGAGGCGAGCACCCGACATGGCGATGGCGAGCTGCACGCGCACCGGCACGTCCAGGGTCGCCGGGTCGACGGAGCGACCGAGCTCCAGCGCGCGCTCCGGGCGCTCCAGACCTCGCTCGCTGTCGACCATCAGGGGGAGGTGGTCCTCGCGACCCGAGATGCGCCGGTAGGTGCGCAGCTCACGGAGCGCCATCGCGTAGTCACCCACCGTGTAGGCGGTGATGGCGATCGTCTCGCGGACGACGCCGATCCGACCGGCACGGCGACCGGCCGAGAGAGCGTGCTTGTGCGCCTCCTCAGGGTCCTCCTCGATGAGGCGTCCGGCCATGACGAGGTGACGAGCGACCCAGTCGGCGTTGTCCTTGCTCAGGGTCTTGAGCTCACCGCGGGCGACCTTGTCGAGGTCGCGGGGTTCCACGTCGTCGGGCACATGCGCGACGTCTTGAGGCGGGCGCACCGACTTGATGCCGAACGGGTCGCGATCCTCGGGGGTCTCGCGGGGGCGGAACGAGTCACGCCCGGAGCGAGGAGCGCCACCACCGCGCGGGGCACCACCGCCGCGACGATCGTCTCCCCCGCCGCTACGCCCCGAGGAGGCGCGATCCGATCGCTGAGGACGGTCACCGTACGAGGGGCGCTCGCCCCGACCCGCGCGGTCGCCGTACGACGGACGGTCACTGCGCTGGGGCCTCTCTCCCGACGTCGGACGATCGGTGCGCTGCGGCCGATCCCCCGACATTGGACGATCGGTGCGCTGCGGCCGATCCCCCGACGACGGACGATCGTTCCGTGGGGGCCGACCTCCCGACGACGGGCGGTCCGACCGCTGCGGTCGGTCACCGTAAGACGGACGGTCACCGCGCGGCGGGCGGGAGTCACGTGGCTGATCGCGTCGAGGGCCTCCAGGCCCACTCGACGGTCGGCGGCCGGCAGCCGATCCGGAGTCGTCGGAGCGTCGGGGACGGTCGTTGCGGTCGTCGTCGTCTCGGTCACTCACGGAGGTACTCCCTAAAAATCTCTGCCAGCTGTTGTGTTGTGAGGGTCGACTCTACCAACCCGGAGCCTCGCCTGCAGACGGGGCGTTAAACGCAGAAAGCCCCTTCCGAAGAAGGGGCTCTCTGATCTTACTAAAAGGAGTCCGGCGGTGTCCTACTCTCCCACAAGGTCCCCCTTGCAGTACCATCGGCGCTGAGAGTCTTAGCTTCCGGGTTCGGAATGTAACCGGGCGTTTCCCTCTCGCTATGGCCGCCGAAACATTTACCACACACGGACCCTGAGGCCAGCGGTGAAGTCTGTTTCAGACCATGCACCCACCCCCACCCCGAAGGATGACGG
>NZ_JACYVH010000004.1 GCF_014842255.1 Frigoribacterium sp. CFBP 13712
TGGAGCCGCTGTTGGAGTCCATCGAGCACGCGGCGAGCGAGAACACGAGGGCGCCGGAAGCGACGAGGCCGAGTCCGACCTTGGTGATCTTCTTACGGGAGAAAGCATTCATGATCAGGTCCTTTTCTGTGATTCCCGGTGGGGATGAAAAGGATTCGCCACCCTCCCCCGAAAGGATTGGAACGATCTTCTTTCGTTATCGCCCCGTTACCTGCGCGGGCGACCGGTGATCCGTCGCGCGCCTCCTCAGGGGGGGGTACGACGAAGGGGCCGGGCACATGGCCCGGCCCCTTCGGCTGGATCAGCCCTGGAACGTCTGGACGGCGATCATCGCTCCGACGACCATCGAGGCGATGTTCGCCGCGATGCCCACGAAGCCGAGGATGATGCCGACGAGCGCCATCGTGCGGGCGTTCTCGCGCTTGCGTGACAGGAAGCCGAGGATGACGGCCGCGATCGCCATGAGGATCCACAGGATCGGGAAGAACGGGCTGAGCACGACGCTCACGATGCCGAAGACGAGCGACAGGACGGCCATCGTCTTCTTCTGCGTGGCGGGCGTGGCGTCGGGTGCCGGGTTGGCGTAGGTCATGGGTTCCCCTTGGTGTGAAAGATGACAGGCCGTCGTGATCGAACGGCCCGGTACGGATCGAAGATACCGGCAACCGGGGCGGCAGGCACGGACTCGACTCGAAAGGCGCCCACGGCGCGCCCACGGTGCGCGGCCGGGGCGACGCGGTGTGATGTGGTCATGACCGACTCGACCCGCGCCTCCTCGTCCACCACCGCCCCCGACGAGACGCCCGTCGTCGTCGGGATCGGCCCCGTCTCGGCCGCCGACGTCGTGCGCGTGGCGCGCCACGGCGTCCGCATCGGGATCGCCGAGGAGGCGCGGGTCGCCGTGGCCGCCAGCCGCACCGTCATCGACGCGCTCGCCACCGACGACCGCCCGCACTACGGCATCTCGACGGGCTTCGGCGCCCTCGCCACGACCTACATCGACGCCGACCGTCGCACGCAGCTGCAGAAGAGCCTCGTGCGCTCGCACGCCGCCGGATCGGGGCCCGAGGTCGAGCGCGAGGTCGTGCGGGCCCTGATGATGCTGCGCATCTCGACCCTGCTGACCGGGCGGACGGGCATCTCCCCCACCACCGTCGAGCGCTACGTCGATCTGCTGAACGCCGGCATCACGCCGATCGTCGCCGAGTACGGCTCGCTCGGCTGCTCGGGCGACCTGGCCCCTCTCGCCCACTGCGCGCTGGCCCTGATGGGAGAGGGCGACGTGCGCGACGCGTCGGGCACGGCCATGCCTGCCGCCGAGGCCCTGGCGGCCGCCGGCATCGAACCGGTCGTGCTCGCCGAGAAGGAGGGTCTGGCGCTGATCAACGGCACCGACGGCATGCTCGGCATGCTGACCCTCGCCCTCGCCGACCTCGACCTGCTGCTCGCCACCGCCGACGTCTCGGCCGCGCTGTCGATCGAGGCGCTGCTCGGCACCGACGCCGTGTTCGCGGCCGATCTGCACGCGCTCCGCCCGCAGGCCGGGCAGCAGTCGTCGGCCTCGAACCTCCGCCGACTGCTCGCCGGGTCGCCCATCGTCGCGAGTCACGCCCACCCGGGTCACACCGTCGTGCAGGACGCCTACTCGCTGCGCTGCGCCCCGCAGGTGCACGGCGGCGCGCGCGACACCGTCGACCACGCCCGCCTGGTCGCCGACCGCGAGCTCGCCTCGGCGGTCGACAACCCCGTCGTCACCGTCGACGGGCGCGTGCAGTCGAACGGGAACTTCCACGGGGCGCCGGTCGCCTACGTGCTCGACTTCCTGGCGATCGTCGTCGCGGACGTCGCGAGCATGTCCGAGCGGCGCACCGACCGCCTCCTCGATCCGCATCGCAACCACGGGCTGCCGGCGTTCCTGGCGCACGACGCCGGGGTCGACAGCGGACTGATGATCGCGCAGTACACGTCGGCGGGCATCGTCTCGACGCTGAAGCGGCTGGCCGTGCCGGCGTCGGTGGACTCGATCCCGTCGTCGGCCATGCAGGAGGACCACGTGTCGATGGGCTGGTCGGCCGCCCGCAAGCTGCGGACCGCCGTCGACGGACTCGCCCGCGTCGTGGGCATCGAGGTGCTGGCCGCTGCTCGCGCCCTCGAGCTGCGCGCCCCGCTCGAGATGGGGGCTCCGGCGCGCGCGGTCGTCGAGGCCCTGCGGCCCGAGGTCGGCGGACCGGGGCCGGATCGCTGGCTCGCGCCGGAGATCGACGCCGCGCACGCCGCCGTCGCGTCGGGCCGGGTGCGGGCTGCGGCCGAGTCGGCCGTGGGGGCGCTGGACTGACGCGTCGCCTGGCCGCCGCGGGGGGTTCGGCGGGTCCGTGTCGGCGGCGGCGGGTGCGCTGGGCTGACGCGGCGGGGGCGCGGCGGGTCCGTGTCGGCGGCGGCGGGTCAGCGCTGACCCGCCGCGGATGACGGGAACCCGCCGAACCCCCTCGGGACATGCAGGAGGCGCGGTGCGGGAACCCGCCGAACCCGATGGGGACACGCGGGAGGCGCGGGGCCGGAACCCGCCGGACCACGCGGGGATACGCAGGAGGCGCGGTGCGGGATCTCCCCGCACCGCGCCTCCTCGGTTCCGCTACGCCCGGTGCGCGGGCGGGCCGTCCGACCCCTGCACGTGCGGAGCACCGTCGGGTGCGGCACCCTCGATCACGTGCGACGCGTGCTCGCCGTCGGCGTTCGCGGCGGCGTCGGTCGAGCTGCCGGGGTGCGACCGCTCGAGCGAGGCTCCCTCGACGTCGACGTCGGGCAGGATCCGGTCGAGCCACTTCGGGATCCACCACGCGGCGTCGCCCAGCAGGTGCATCACCGCGGGGATCAGCAGCAGGCGGACGACGAAGGCGTCGACCAGCACGCCGAGCGCGAGCCCCAGACCGATCGACTGGATCATCACCGAGTTCGAGAACACGAAGCCGGCGAACACCGCGGTCATGATCAGCGCGGCCGCGGTGACGACGGTGCGCCCCGCGTGGACCCCGCGCTGCACGGCGAGACGCGCCCCCGCACCGTGGGCGTACGACTCGCGCATGCCGCTGACGAGGAACAGCTGGTAGTCCATCGCGAGCCCGAACAGCACGCCGACCATCAGGATCGGCAGGAAGCTCAGGATGGGCCCCGGGTCGTGCACGCCGAAGACGGGCGCCAGCCAGCCCCACTGGAACACCGCGGTCACCCCGCCGAACGCCGCGAACAGCGACAGCACGAACCCGATGGTCGCCGTGATCGGCACGAGGATCGACCGGAACACGAAGATCAGGATGATCAGCGAGAGCCCCACGACGACGAGCAGGTAGAGCGGCAGCGCGGCCGACAGCTTCTCGCTGACGTCGATGTTGCCGGAGGCGTTGCCGGCGACTCCGAACTCGGACACCCCGTCGAGCTCGAGACCGCGCAGATCGCGGACGAGCTGCTCGGTCGACTCGTCGGTGGGACCACCGTCGGGCACGACCTGGAAGGCCAGCAGCGTGTCGTCGTCGGAGGCGCCGATGGGCGCGACGGCGACCACGTCGGACTGGTCTTTCAGCAGTGTTCCGACGCGGACCTGCTCGGCGACGAGATCGTCGTCGGACACGGCCTCGTCGAGATCGGCGACGACGAGCAGCGGACCGTTGACCCCGGCGCCGAACTTGTCGGCGACGAGCGTGTACGCCTTGTACGCGCTCGAGTCGACGGGCTCGGACGAGCCGGCCGGCAGACCGAGGCGCATGGAGAGCGCGGGGATCGCCACGATCAGCAGCACGATGACGCCGCCGATCAGGGTGAGAACGGCACGGCTGGTCTTCATGGGCTTGCTCGGCACGCGGACCGGGCCGGTGTGACCGACTCGGGCGCGGACCTTCTTCGGCAGGATGCGCATCCCGACGATCGAGAGGAGCGCCGGCGTGAGCGTGATCGCGATGAGGATGGCGGCCAGCACGCAGACCGCGCCGACCGTCCCCATCAGGCCGAGGAACGGGATGCCCGTGAGGTTCAGCGCGAGCAGGGCGATGAGCACCGTCGAGCCGGCGAAGACGACCGCGTTGCCCGACGTGCCGTTGGCCAGCCCGATCGACTCGGGCAGCGGGGTGCCGTCGCGGAGCTGCGTGCGGTGCCGGTTCAGGATGAAGAGCGAGTAGTCGATGCCGACCGCGAGACCCAGCATCACCCCCAGCACGGGCGTGACCGACAGCATCTCGACGGTGCCCGAGAGGGCGAGCGAGGCGAGCACGCCGACACCCACGCCGATCAGCGCGTTGATGAGCGGCAGACCGGCGCCGATGAGGGTGCCGAGCATGACGAGCAGCACGATGGCGGCGATGACGACACCCGCCACCTCGCCCGGTCCGAGGATCTCGGGGATGGAGGCGGCGATGTCGTTCGACACCTCGGCGCGGACGCCGTCGATGTCGGCCTCGTTCATCTCGGCGACCACGGCCTCCTTCGACTCGGCCGGGACGAGGTTCAGCGCCTCGTCGAACTGGATGGTCGCGACGGCGGTCGTCTCGTCGGTCGAGACCTGACGGATGTCCTCGGCGAGGGCGAGCAAGGCCGCGCCGTCCTCCAGGGTCGAGCTCTGCGTCTCGAGCTCGGTGCGGCTGGAGTCGAGGGTCGCCTGCTGCTCGTCGATCTGCTGCTGGCCGGCGTCGATCTGAGCCTGCTGCGCGTCGAGCTGCGGCTGCGCGGCGGCGAGCTGACCCGCGGCCTCGGCCTGGGCGCGCGCGGCGTCGAGCTGCTGCTGACCGGCGGTGAGCTGGTCTTGCGCCGCGTCGATCTGCGACTGGCCCGCCTCGAGCTGCGCGGTGCCGTCGGTGATCTGCTGACGACCGTCGGCGACCTGCTGCTGCTGATCGTCGAGCTGCTGCTGCGTATCGAAGGGGTTCGTGCTGCCCTTGACGTCGTCGAGCTCTTCGGTGGACGTCAGCAGATCGCCGACGGCGGTCTTCTGCGCGTCGGTGAAGGGAGCGTCGTCGGTCGTGGTGAACACCACGGTGCCGGTGCCGCCGCTGGCCTGCGGGAACTTGTCGGCCAGCTCGTCGCTGACCTCCTGGGTGGCGGTGCCGGGGATGCTGACGGCGCTCGTGAGCGTGCCGCCGAACAACGCGAACGCGCCGCCGGCGAGGCCGAGCACGACGAGCCAGGCGACGACGACCGTCCAGGCCCGGCGGGCGGCGAACCGTCCGAGTCGATAGAGCAGAGATGCCATGGTGCTGGGTTCCTCCAGAAGGTGAAGCGGGGTGTGCTGCGGTGGGGGTGGTGGAGCCTCGCGTCGCGTCGTCGGGAAGGAGGTGCGGGTCGGCCGTCGCGGGCGGCGGCCGGGGGGCGGTCGGGGGGCGGTCGGGGGGCGGTCAGTCGGCGGGTGCGTACCCGCGTCGGACGGTCGAGACGAGTCGGTCGAGGAGGGCGTCCCACTCGGCGCGCGAGGCGGGGTCGAGGGAGGCGCCGGTCGCGGTGATCCAGCGGTGCGAGACGACGGCGATGCCGTTCATCATCGAGCTGACCAGGATCTCCGCCTCGAGTCCGTCGGCGTCGCTGCCACGGACGGCGAGCTCGGCGGAGAGCTCTTCGGTCGTGCGGGTGAAGACGTCCTGGATGAGGTGGTGCGACCGCGGATCGGTGCCGTCGTCGCCGAGCACCGTCCAGAGGTAGGCGATCACGGCGGGCAGGTCGATGCCGCGCATGGCGGCGGTGATCTCGGAGAACATCGACGCCGGCGAGCCGTCTCCGACGGGGGTCGCCGCGGTCGCGGCCCGGAACTCGTCGACGGCGCCGGTGAGCACGCGGGTGCAGGCCGTCATGACGACCTCGTCGAGCGAGGCGAAGTGGTTGAAGACGGTGCGGCGCGAGACGTCGGCCCGCTCGGCGAGCTCGTCGACGCTGAACCTCGGGGCGCCCCGTTCGGCGATCAGGGCGTCGGCGGCGTCGACGATCGCGAGGCGGTGCCTGGCCTTGAGGGCGGCACGGCGATCGGGCGCGAGGGTCTTGACGGTCACGTGCCTACACTAAGTGCACCGACGCACTCGGTGCACGGTGCGGGGCTGGGGATCGACTGGGACTTCGGAGGCGCGCCGAGGCGAGTAAGCTCGCGGCTGGCCGCACGAGGGCCGCGAATTCAAGGGTCGATGGGGATCCGCACACCATCGACACCCGCAGGAGCTCAGCATGAGCGAAGATCACCGTAAGCACGTCGTCATCGTCGGCGGAGGGTTCGCCGGCATCGCCGCCGTCAGGGCGCTGCGCGATGCCGACGTCCGCGTGACCCTCGTCGATCGCCACGTCTACAACATGTTCCAGCCGCTCATGTACCAGGTCGCGACCGGCGGCCTCAACGCCGGCGACGTCACCTACTTCCTGCGGAGCCTCCGCTCGCGGCAGTCGAACGCCGACTTCCGTCACGGTCTGCTCACCACCATCCGCCCGGACGAGCGCATCATCACCCTGCGCGACGGCGAGGAGATCGCCTACGACGCCCTCGTGCTCGCGAACGGCGTGAACACCAGCTACTTCGGCACCAAGGGCGCGTACGAGTACGCCTACTCGATGTACTCGCGCTCGCAGGCGCTGCGGATCCGCGACGAGCTCTTCACCCAGCTCGAGAACGCGGCCGCGTCGCAGGGCAGCGGGGAGGTGCGGGTCGTCATCGTCGGCGGCGGTGCGACCGGCGTCGAGATGGCCGGCTCGCTGGCCGAGCTGCGCGACCAGGCCCTGAAAGACGCCTACCCCGAGATCGACGCCTCGAGCATCACGATCACGCTCGTGCACCGCAGCGGCGAGCTGCTGAAGCCCTTCGCCCCGCGCCTCCGCCGCTACGCCGCCAAGGTGCTGCGCAAGCGCGGCGTCGATCTGCGCCTCGACACGGGTGTCGAAGAGGTGCGCCCCGACGGGGTCGTCGCCGCCGACGGCGAGTTCATCCCGGCCGAGCTCGTCATCTGGGCGACCGGCGTCGCCGCGCACGCCGAGGTCGCCGGCTGGGGTGTGCCGCAGACCCACGGCGGGCGCATCCAGGTGAACGACGACCTCACGGTCAAGGGCCTGAACTGCATCTTCGCCGCAGGCGACATCGCCGCCACCGACGACGCCCTCGCGCAGCTGGCCCAGCCGGCCATCCAGGGCGGCGAGCACATCGGCGAGCAGATCCAGCGGATGTTCGCGGGCAAGCCGCTGACCAGGTTCAAGTACCACGACAAGGGCACCATGGCCACGGTCGGCACCAACGCCGCCGTCGTCCAGCTGCCGAACGGCTTCACCCTGACCGGCCCGATCGCCTGGCTGCTCTGGGTCTTCGTGCACATCACGAGCCTGCTCGGCAACGGCAACCGCCTGTCGACCCTCACCCACTTCACCGTCCGGTACCTCTGGGCGATGCGCAAGCGGGCCATCCCGATCGTCGGCGACGTGCGCCCGGTGCGCCCGAACGGCGACCGTGCGCCCGAGAAGTGGCAGACGGAGAAGACCGAGTAGCGCCTCCTCGGCCACCCCGCCACGAAATCAACAGCCCGCCACCGGATTCGGTGGCGGGCTGTCGAGTGTGTGGCGGCGTGGGGCCTAGGCGACGACGGGGCTGCGCTGACCGACGACCGAGCCGGCCTCGGCCGCCTCGACCGACGCGTCGGCACCGGCCGGCGTCGAGCGACGGACGAACTTCTTCAGCAGCACGAGCACGACCGCGCTCACCACGGTGCCGGCGAGGATCGCGACGACCCACATGCCGAGACCCGTGATCGCGAAGAACACGAAGAAGCCTCCGTGCGGGGCCTGCGACGTGACTCCGGCGGCCATCGAGATGGCTCCGGTCACCGCGCCTCCCACCATGCTGGCGGGGATCACGCGCAGCGGGTCGGCTGCAGCGAACGGGATGGCGCCTTCGGAGATGAACGACGCGCCCAGCAGCCAAGCCGCGGTGCCGTTCGAGCGCTCGACCTGGGTGAAGCCCTTGCGGTACAGCACCGTCGACGCGAGCGCCATCGCGAGCGGGGGCACCATGCCCGCGCCCATGACGGCGGCCATGATCATCAGCGGTGCGGGGTTGTCGGTCAGCGAACCGGCCGAGAGACCGGCGACCGCGAACGAGTACGCGACCTTGTTGACGGGTCCACCGAGGTCGACGCACATCATCAGACCGAGGATGACGCCGAGGATGATCGCCCCGCCGCCGTTGAGGCCGTTCAGGAAGTCGGTCAACGCGACGGTCAGCGCGGCGATGGGGCCGCCCAGCACGAGGACGAGCAGACCGGACGCGAAGATCGAGCCCACCAGCGGGATGATCACGACGGGCATCAGACCGCGCAGCCACCGCGGCACGCTCAGACGGCCGATCCAGTAGGCGGCGAAGCCGGCGAGCAGACCGCCGACGAGACCGCCGATGAAGCCGGCGCCCATGAAGACGGCGACGGCACCGGCGACGAAGCCGGGCGCGATGCCGGGTCGATCGGCGATGGCGTAGGCGATGTAACCGGCCAGGGCGGCGACCAGGAAGCCCATCGACAGATTGCCGATCTGGAACGCGGCGGCACCGAGGAAGTACTGCAGACCCTCGGGCGGCAGGTTGGTCAGCGAGTAGTCGGTCAGCACGGTCGCGGCGTTGCCGGCGATCTCGTAGCCCGACAGCAGGAACCCAAGCGCGAGCAGCAGACCGCCGCCGGCGACGAACGGGATCATGTACGACACGCCGGTCAGCAGCCAGCGCTTGAGCGACGAGCCGAAGCCCTGCTTCTCGGCGGTCGAGCCCGCGGCGGCACCGGCGGCACCGGCCGTGCCGCCCACGCGGGCGGCGTTCGGGTCCGTGGCGGCGGCCAGGGCCTCCTTCACCATGGCGTCGGGAGCGTCGACGCCGCGCTTGACCGGTCCGCGGACGACGGGCTTGCCGGCGAAGCGGCCCTGGTCGCGCACGTCGACGTCGACGGCGAAGATCACCGCGTCGGCCTCGGCGATGACGGCCGGGTCGAGCGGAGTGACCTTGCCCGAGCCCTGCGGCTCGATCTGCAGGTCGGCGCCGAGGCGCTTGGCCGCGGCGACGAGGGCGTCGGCGGCCATGAAGGTGTGCGCGATGCCGGTCGGGCAGGCGGTGACGCCGACCAGCTTCGGGCGGCGGGCGCCGTCGGTCGAGCCGGCGGCACCGGCGGCCGAGGAGGCGCTGGTCGCGTCGGTCGCGGACGCCGCGGTCGCGCCGCGCGTCTCGGCGACCTCGCCGCTGACCTCGTCGTCGACGAGCTTCACGATGTCGGCGGGGGTCTTCGCCGCGCGGAGGGCCGCGGTGAAGTCGTCGCGGATGAGCGCACGGGCGAGCGTCGAGAGCACCGTCATGTGGTCGCTGTCGGCGCCCTCGGGCACCGCGATCATGAAGACGATGTCGGCGTCGCCGTCGGGTGCGCCGAAGGGCACGGTACGGGCGAGGCGCGAGAACGCCAGCGTGGGCTCGGTGACCGAGGCCGACCGGGCGTGCGGGATGGCGATGCCGCCGGGCACGCCGGTGCCGACGGAGGCCTCGCGCTTGATGGCGTCGTCGGCGAGCGAGTCGGCCGAGCCGGCGCGTCCGGTCGCCGCGACACGGGCGGCCAGGGCGCGGATCACGTCGGTCGACGTGCCGCCCAGGTCTTCGTCGAGACCGACGAGGTCGGTGCTGATGAGGGATGACATGGTGTTCTGCTCCTTGGGTGTGGGCGACGCTGCTCAGAGGTGCCCGACGGCCGCGGGGGCCACCGGGACGACGTCGATGTCGTCAGGGAAGGTCTGGTCGAGGGAGGGGACGATGCTGCCGGGCAGGGCCGCCGCGGCGGCTCCCGACGCGACGGCCTGGGCGAGGCGCGCGGGGGCGGGAGCGCCCGTCGTCTCGGCGAGCAGGTAGCCGGACAGCGACGAGTCGCCGGCGCCCACCGTGCTCAGGGCGGTGATGACGGGGGCCGCGGCGAACCACGAGCCCTCGCCGTCGATCAGCAGGGCGCCGGCGCTGCCGAGGGTCAGCAGGACGGTCTCGACGCCGAGCCCGCGGAGGCGACGCGCGCCCTCGACGGCGGACGCGGGGTCGGCCTCGTACTCGGCGGGGTCGCCGCCGACGATCTCGGCGAGCTCCTCCGCGTTCGGCTTGACCAGATCGACGCCGACGCCCGAGGCGATGAGAGCGGCGAAGGGCTCGCCCGACGAGTCGACCGCGATGCGGGGTGCGTCGTCACCGCAGGAGGCGCGCACGGCCCGGACGACGTCGGCCAGCCAGGTGGTCGGCAGGCCGGGCGGCAGCGAGCCGGCCAGCACCAGCCACGAGGCGAGCGGCGCGTGCTCGACGATCAGCGCTGTCAGCGCGTCGGCGTGGGCGCTGAGATCGGGGCCGAGCTCGTTGATCTTGGTGGTCGTGCCGCCGGGCTCGGTGACGGTGACGTTCGAGCGCAGGCGCACGTCGATCGGGAGGTTGACCGTCGGCACGCCCCGCTCGCGGAGGGCGACGAGCACCGGGTCGTCGAGCGCGCCGGGCAGCACGGCGACCGTCTCGGCACCCGAGGCGACCAGTGCGCGCGAGACGTTGACGCCCTTGCCGCCCGGCTCGTCGGTTGTGCTCACGGACCGCTGGACGGCACCGCGCTGCAGCTGACCCGAGAGCTCGATGGTGCGGTCGAGCGAGGGGTTCGCGGTGACGGTGAGGATCATGCGGGCTGCTCTCTGCGGATCGACTCGGTGCGGATCGGCGTGCTGGGGGTCGAGATGCTGCGGGCTCGGGCTCTCGGAGACCGGCTGCTGAGGGGTGGCGGTCATGCGACGATCACCTCGACGTCGGCCTCGGCGAGCGCGTCGGCCAGATCGGGGGCGGGGGCGGCGTCGGTGACCACGGTGTCGATCTCGGGGAGGCGCGCGAACCGGACCAGCGCCTCCTCGCCGTGCTTGGTGCGGTCGATGACGGCGACGATCCGACGCCCGGCACGGACGTAGGCGGCCTTGACCGCGCCCTCGAACTCGTCGGGGGTAGACAGGCCGAACCCGGCGCTGACGCCGTTGGCCCCGACGAAGACGATGTCGGGGCGGAGGGCCTGGATCTGCTCGACGGTGGTCGTGCCGACGGCCGCGCTGGTGAGCCCGCGCACGCGACCGCCGAGCAGGTGCAGTTCGATGTGCGGGCTGTGCTGCAGCAGCGCGGCGATCGGAACGGCGTTCGTGATGACCGTGAGCACGGTGCCGGTCTCGGCCGGGACCCACGTGGCGAGCTGCGCCGCGACGGCCGCGGTGGTCGTGCCGGCGTCGATCGCGATGGAGCCGGTGAAGGTGGCGGGGACGAGCCGGGCGGCGGCGGAGGCGACGGCGGTCTTCTCGGGCGAGTGCTGCCCCTCGCGCTCGCTGAGACTCAGCTCGCGGATGCTGGAGCGCCCCGCGGCGACGGCTCCGCCGTGCACGCGCTGGAGGAGACCGGACTGCTCGAGCTGATCGAGGTCGCGGCGGACGGTCTCGGGGGTGACGTCGAAGCGGACGGCCAGATCGGCGACGGAGACGCGGCCCACGGTGCGCAGGTCGTCGGCGATGGACTCGTAGCGCTCTGTCGCGTACATCCCGGTGACCTCTTCGTCGTCTGCGTGCTCTCACGACGGGTGCTCTCGTCGTGCTGACGAGACTCTACGTCGATGAACCCACAGAAAACAAGATCAGCGAAGAGAAACGCAGAATCCGCGAGTCGGGCGCTCAGGGGTCACGGGTGTCTGCGCTTGGCCCGCTGCGCGAACGCGTCGAGGGCGACGAGCACGTCCGGCGCCTCGAACACCCGGTCTCGCCGCGCCTCGCCGATCGGCCGGATGATCCCGTCGGCGGCGAGCCGGTCGATGCCGGCCCGCGCGTTGTTGGTCGCGACACCGAGCTCACGGGCCACGAGCGACACGTCGACCACGGGCTGGCGCTGCAGCAGATCGAGCATCCGGTGCCCTGCCGAGCCCTGGCGAGCGCTCGTCAGATCACCCCACTCGAGGCGGAGTTCGGTCAGATCCGTGACGAGCGCCCTGCCGTTGACGACCGCTGCGAGCGTCGCGTCGACGAAGGCCCGGACGACGGGCTCGACCTCGCCCTCGCGATAGGCCCCGAGCGCCGCAAAGTACCCGGACGTGTCACTGAGCAACCCGGCCGAGACGGGCACGGTGACCTGCCTCGTGATGCGCAGTCGGCGGAGCATGGAGTGCACGATGGCCCGACCCGTCCGCCCATTGCCGTCGGGGAACGGATGGATGGTCTCGAACTGCGCGTGCGTCAGGGCGACATGGGCGAGGGCCGGGATGTCGACCCGTCGTGCGAAGCGGATCAGGTCGTCCATGGCGGCGGGCACCCGGTCGGCGTGCGGCGGGACGAAGTCGGCGGTGTGCGGGCTGCGACCGGAGCCCCCGATCCAGACCTGCTGATCACGCCACGAGCCCGTGAGGTGCGGCTGGTCGTCGGCCAGCAGCGCCGCGTGCATGCCGATCACCGCAGCCTCGTCGAGGTCGTCCGCCAGGGTGAGCGCCGCCTCCATCGCGTGCACGTTCGCCACGACCAGCCGTGCGTTCGGGCCGGCCTTCTTACCGAGGGCCGCCAGGGCGATGCCTCGGGGCAGAGCCGTGAGATTCTCGATCTCGGAGCTCGAGGCGCTCTCGCTCCGCAGCAGGATGGCGGCGAAGGGAGCGGTGAAGGCCCCGACCTCGGTGTCGAAGCGGGACAGCTCGGCGACGGCGTCCTCCGCATCGACGACGAGATCGGCGGACAGCCCGGGAGGCGCGGTGGCGGCGATCTCGGGCGTCACCGCTGCGAGATACGGACCCCGCGCCCGGAGTCTGGCACGGCGCGAGGCCGGTGCATGCTCGTCGTCGTCCCACGCGTACGACTCGAACCGGACGCCTGGCCATGCCGCCGATGCGGCAGAGGACGCGACTGACTCCATGCGACGATCTTAGCCATGGTTATGGACTTAACCATGGTTAAGAGAATCTCTCAGCCATGGTTGCCTCGATGACCATGGTCAGTGAGGTGCGGTGTCGACGCCTCGGAGAAGGAGGCGCGGGTCAGGCGGGCTCGACCGCCGAGTCGCGCGATCGTGCACGACCGACGGCGAGGCCGCGCTGCGAGGACCAGAACGAGCGGGCGGTCTCGACCAGTTCGGCGGCGCCGACGTTCGCGCCGAAGGCGAGCGAGCCGGGCTCGAGCGAGATGCCGTCGGCGAGGCTCGGCAGCGCGACCGGGTCGAAGCCGATCGCATCGACGATCTCGGCGACGCGGGCCAGGGCCGCCTCGTCGTCGGCGGCCAGCGCGATCGCCTTGCGCTCGGGGTCGCCGGCGGGCAGCGCGCCCTCATCGAGGTCGTGATAGCCCATGTGGTTGAAGCCCTTGACGATGATCGAGTCGGGCAGGTGCCGCTGCACGAGCTCGCTCGTCGACTGCCGCACGTCGGCCAGGTCGTCGCGGATGCCGTCGGTCTCCCACCAGTAGTTCATCGCGTCGACGACGATCTTGCCGGCGAGGGCGTCGACCGGCACGGAGTCGAGCTTGCCGAGCGGGAGCGCGAGCACGACGATGTCGGCCTCGCGGGCCGCCTCCTCCGACCAGACGGCCCGGGCACCCGGGGCGATCACGTCGACGATCAGGCGGATGCGCGCGGGGTCGCCCGACCCGGAGAGGAGCACCGGGTGCCCCGCGGCGTGCAGGAGGCGGGCGAGCACCGTGCCGACCTTGCCGGCGCCGAGGATTCCGATGGTGGCAGGAGACGTCATGCGTCGTGCAACCACAGAGCCGCTGTGGTCATTCCTGGTGCGGATCAGGCCCCGGGGAAGTACTGCCGGATGAGGTCCTGGATGAACGGGACGACGTCCTGCACCTGGTCGACCCCGGCGATCGCCACGGCGACCAGCGGCCAGAGCGACACGAGCAGCGTCGAGATGACGGCCGCGACACCGAGGATCCAGGCGAGCGCGCCGTTGCGGACCTTGATGATCAGCACCAGCAGCACGAGGGCGAGGATGTAGCCGATCGCCAGCGCCGCGACGATCTGGCCGACGGGCACGTCGAGGGCGCCGGCCGTGCCGCCGTCCGCCGCGCCGATCAGCGTCAGCACGGGCACGAGCACCCCGACGACGATCAGGAAGCAGACGATCGCCGAGGTGATCAGCGCCGCCCAGACCGCCCGAGGGCGGGGGCGTCGGGTCGAGCCCGACCGGGCGCCGCGCATCAGCGGGCCTGGCCGTTCTCGTCGCGGGCCGCCTCCGCGGCGGCCGCGTCGGCGGCGACGTCCGCAGCAGCCTGCGCGGCGTCGGCGGCAGCCTGCGCCGCGTCCGCTGCGGCCTGCGCGGCGGAGGGGGCGGCCGTCGGGGTCCCGCTCGCGTCGGACGAGGTCTCGCTCGCGTCGTCCGAGGTCTCGTTCGCGTCGCCAGAACGCTCTGCGTCGTCGGGCGCTTCGCGGGCGCGGCGGGCGTCGCTCTCGGCCGCGTCGGCAGCCGCATCAGCGTCGTCGGCGGCGTCACGGCGGTCGGCGTCGCGGCGGCCCTTCTCGTCGTCCACGGCGTCGGCGATGCCGTCGAGGGCGTCGGCCGTCTTGCTCTTGGCCGTGTCGACGACGTCGGCGGCGACCGTCTTCGTGGTCTCGAGCGCGTCGGACGCGCCCTTCTTACCGTTCTCGAGCGCGTCGGACGCACCCGCCTTGGCCTTGTCGGCGGTCTCGGAGGCCTTCGCGCCGGCGGTGTCGAGCGCCTCCTTCGCCTGGGCCTTCTTCTCGGCGATCGCCCGCTCGCGCTGCTCCTTCTTCTCGGCGTCGGCCGCGGCCTTGGCGGCGTCGGCCTCGTCGAACGGGCCGTGCACGTCGGTCACGGTCACGTCGATCGTCACCGGCTCGCCGTCGAGCTGACCGACCGCGTGACGGACCTGGGTGCGGATGGTGTCCGCCAGCTCGGTCACGTTGGTCGGGTACTCGGCGACGACGGACACGTCGACGGCCAGACCCGTGTCGGTCGTGGTGACCTTCACCCCGGCCGAGTCCGCCGAGCCGACGGCGTTGCGGACGGCGCCGACGACGCGGGCCGCTCCGGTGCCGAGACGGTGCACGCCCGTCACGCCGAGCACGGTGACCGCGATGGTGCGCTCGAGTCGCTGCTCGGGCGTCTCGGGAGCGGACTGACCGGCCGAGTCGAGGTCGATGGGGGTGACGTGGTGGGTGGACTCGGACATGAGGCCGTCCTTTCTTCGTGATGCGGGAGGCGGTCTGCGCGATGCAGGCGGCGGGGTCGTGCGGGTCGGGGGACGGCGATGGCCCTCGTCCTCGTCGGAGGTCGAGGGCCATCACCGGGGTGGTGCGGATGCTGCTGCGGAGCGCTTCTCAGTCGAGGCGCGTGGCCGAGGCCATCTGCGTGCGGAGACCGCCGTTGATCTGGATGACCACGGGCGTCTCGGTGCCGAGCAGCTCGTCCCAGCGGGCGACCGCCTGGTCGATGCTGCGACGGATCTCCACGGGCGAGGCGCCCTTGCGAGCGTCCGCGGTGACGCGGAGGACGTTCTCGCCCTTGACGCGGAAGGCGGTGACGTCGATCGAGACGATCCCCGCGGTGTCGGCCAGCGCCTCCTCGAGGACCTGCTCGGCGACCTTCGCGTCGATGACGAGGCGTCCACCGGTCGGCTCGTCACGGCCCGACCCCTCGTGGACGGTCAGCAGCTCGCCGGTCTGACCGTGCCCCTGACGGAGCGCGAACCAGACGAGCAGGAGGATCAGCACCAGGGAGGCGGCGGCGACGACCCAGAGGATCCAGACCTGGTCACCCGACAGGGCGTCGGAGACCGGACCGGACGCGTCGGAGGCGGCGCCGGAGACGGTGTCGCGGACGTCGGGCCAGAGGGCCCCGACCGCCACGGCCGCACCGCCGGCGAGCAGCACGAGGCCGATCACGAAGACGAGGAGACGGTTGAGGGCGCGATTGGTGTTGTTCATGCTCCGACCGTTCCTTTCTTGGACAGACGCACGGTGTGCGTGAGCGCGGGGCTGAAGTCGTACGCGTCGAGCTCGTCGCGGACGGCCTCGTCGATGCTGCGCACGTCGGTGTTGCGACCGGAGGTGCGGGTCACCTCGATCAGGGCCTTCCGCTTGCCGACGCTGACGCTGACCTGCGAGGGGTCGACGTCGCCGGCGTAGCTCGCGGTGCGGGCCAGCGAGCGGGCGATGACCCGGTCGTCGACGATCGCCGCGGTGCGACCGACCTGACCGCCTCGACGACCGCGGCGCCCGGGGGCGAGTGCGACGACGATGAGGACGATGCCGATCACGGCGACGACGGCGCCGATGGCCGTGAGCACGCCCACGGCGCCCCCGGCGGCGCCGAGCACGGCGCTGGCGGCGTCGGCCGGAGCGACGAGCAGCGGCTGCTGCCCGATCGCGGCGAGCACGGACTCCGTGCCGATCCAGGCGAGGACGACGATCAGGATCACCGCGAGGGTGATCGCGATGACCGCACGCGACGAGTGCGTCTCACGACGCACGACGCGGCGGTAGAGCGGACTGCTGCTCATGAGACCCGCTTCCTTTCACGGAGTTCGGCGCCGGTGATCTGGAGATCGACGCGATCGATGGACGACCCGGTCAACTGCAGGACCCGGTCGCGGATGGTGCCCTGCGCCGAGGTGAGGCGTTCGAGCAGGGTGCCCGACGAGCGGGCGGGGATCCCCAGCGGAGTGATCCGGATGGGGGTCTTGGCGATCACGCTGAGCGCGCCGTCGCGGTCGGCCAGTTCGACCGACACATCGGACGCGGTGACCTCGAGGGCCTCCGCGGTGACGGCCGACACGACCCGGCGGACGGCACGCGACGTGATCTTGTTCCGGCCGTGGAGGGTCTGGTCGGCCGTCACCGCCGCGGTCACGACGACCGCCGCCCGCGGAGGGCGTCCGCGAGACCGCGGACGTCGAGCTTGCCCTCGACGACACGACCGACGCCGAAGCCGATCGCCATGGCGATGGCCACGAAGACGAAGGCCCAGAATCCGAAGGCCACCGCCGTCAGCGCGAGGACCGCGCCGACGAGGATGCCGGTTGTCGTGGCGGTCACTTGACGCGGCTGTCGTCGGTGTCGTCGTCGTTGTCGTCCGAGGGGATGTAGACGTCGGAGACGGTGACGTTGATCTCGGCGACCTCCATGCCGACGACCTGCGAGATGGCCTCGGCGACCGACTTGCGGACGTCGTCGGCGACGCGCTGCAGCTCGACGGGGTACTCGGCGACGATGACGATGTCGGCGGCGACCTGCTTCTCGCCGACCTCGACGGAGACGCCCTGGCTGCGGTCCTGCTGGTTGATGGCGTTGCGGATGGCGCCGATGGCACGGGCCGCTCCGTTGCCGAGGTCGTGGACTCCACGGACCTCGCGGGCGGCGATGCCGGCGACCTTCGAGACGACGCCGTCGGCGATCGTGTTCTTGCCGGTGGCCGACGAGCCCGAGGTCTTCGCGGCGGCGGAGCCGGTCGTGGTGGGGGTGACGTTGCTCATGGGATTGCTCCTTGATGTCGTTGTCGCTGGATGTCGTGGTCGCCGACCCGGGGAGGTCCGCGATGCCCGTGAAGCGGGACACATCATTCAGACGCATCGAGCATCTCGGAGGTCACGGTCGTTCAGGTTCCTATCAGGAACGATCGACGGGTCACTCGTTTTCCGGCCGGACGACGGCCCCGGTCGGGGGGCCTCCACCGTTACCGGCCAGCGCGGACGCACCGCCTGCGACGAGGTGGTATCCACGAAGGGCGCGGGTGATCGACCCGCGCACCGCACGCCATGAGGAGGTCGTCATCACCACCGACGATCCCCTCCTCGACGCCGGCGACGCACTCCTCGCCGCTCGAGCCCGCGACGGCGACGTCCACGCGTACGAGGTCCTGGCCCGTCGGCACGGTCCCCTGATGCGCGTGTACGCCTCGCGCCTCCTCGGCTCCGATCTCGAATCCGACGACGTCGTGCAGGACGCGTTCCTCACCGCATGGCGACGACTCGGAGATCTGGAGAACCCCGCGCAGGTCCGCAACTGGATGATGCGCATCGTCAGCAACAAGAGCATCGACCGCCTTCGCGCCCGGCGCGACCACGACGACATCGATCAGCGCGACCCCGCGGCACCCCGGTCGCAGTCGCCCGACCGGGTCGTCGAGGCCCGCCTCCAGATGGACGCCATGTGGACGGCGCTCGACAAGCTCCCCCTCGACCAGCGACGCTGTTGGCTGCTGCGCGAGACCGCCGAGTACTCGTACGCCGAGATCGCCGAGGCCCTGGGCATGTCGGTCTCGACCGTCCGCGGGCGGATAGCCCGAGCACGCACCTTCCTGATGACGGAGATGGAGGCATGGCGATGACGACACCCGACGACGCCCTGCCCGGTGCGACGCCTCCCGACGGCGCGCTGCCCGACGAGGCGCTCCCCGACGAGACCGTCGACGGGTACTCGGTCGAGCGTCTGAGCGACTACCTCGACAGCGGCAGGTCCCCCCGCGACGCCGGCATCGAGGGGTCCGCCGCGTGCCGTCTCTATCTGATCTCGCTGGCCCAGGTGCACGAGCTCTCGCGCGCCTCCCTCGAGAGCGAGGCCACCCGCGAGCCCGACCGCGACGGACTGTGGATCAGCAGCCTGCTCGAGTCGATCAGGCGCGAGGTCGTCGGCGGCCGCGAGATCCCGGTCAGGCACCCCGACCCCGGCATCGACCTGCGCATCACCGAGGCCGCCGCCCGCGGTCTCGTGCGGCGGACGGGCGACGCGGACAGCGGCGTCGTGCTCGGCGCCACGACCTTCTCGGGCGACGTCACCCAGCCGGGCGAGCCCATCACGGTCGAGGTCACGGCCGCCGTCCGCTACGGCCGCGACATGCGACTCGTCGCCGACGAGCTGCGCGCCCGCATCGTCGAGACGCTGACCCGACACACCCACCTGACGATCGCCGCCGTCGACATCGTGATCGACGACGTCCTCCTCCCCCGAGCGGACGACCGATGAGCACCGACGACCGACTCTCGCAGAACCTGACCGACCTGCTGCGGCGGATCGACGGCGTGATCGACGTGTTCGACGCGCATCCCGCCGTCGAGTCGACCGTGCGCGCCGTCGCGGCCGAGCTCGACTGGGCCGAGTCGACGGGGCTCGTGCACGTGCACCGCTCCCCCGGGATCGTCGCCGTCACGGCGAAGGTCGCGACCGACCTCGACGGCTCCACGCCGGAGATCCTCGCGCGTGCAGCCGAGGCCCTGAAGGCACGGGTCGAGCAGGGCGCGGACGACGCGGGCGAAGGCGCGAGTGCGGGTGCGGGCGAGGGCGTCGACGGCGACCGCGCCGAGACGCTCGTGACCGTGACGGCGCATCTCGTCGACCGACCGAGCGGCCCCGCCTCCGTCTGACCGGGCCGCGGGACCACGCGGCGGCGTCGCGGGCCGCGGCCTGGCGCCGACGGGCCTGGCGCCGACGGGCCTGGCGCCGGGGGCCGATGGCGCCCCCGTGACCCGCCGGGGCTCCGGACGCGACGGGCACCGCGCCTCCTCGGCTCGGCGACCTTCGGCGTGTGTTCTGCGGTTTCATGGAGGACCACCCCGCACTCAGAAGGTCGTCCATGCGCGCAGCCGTCGTCTATAACCCCATCAAGATCGATCTCGATGCCGTCAAGGCGGTCGTCGATCGCGAGCAGAAGGCCGCGGGATGGGACGACACGCTCTGGTTCGACACGTCGAAGGAGGACCCGGGGCGCGGCGCCACGCTGGAGGCGCTGGAGGCGGGGGTCGACCTGGTCATCGCAGCCGGCGGTGACGGGACGGTGCGCATCGTCGCCGAGACGCTCGCCGATCACGACGTCGCCTTCGCCCTGCTGCCGTCGGGCACCGGCAACCTCCTCGCGCGCAACATGAACCTGACGCTCGACGACGTCGACCACTCGATCCACACCGCGTTCACCGGTCAGGACCGCGCCATCGACCTCGGACGCATCGAGATCCGCGCCGGCGACGGCTCCATCTCGAAGCACGCGTTCCTGGTGATGGCGGGGGTCGGCATCGACGCGAAGATGCTCGCCGCCACCGACGAGGACCTCAAGGCGAAGATCGGCTGGCTCGCCTACGTCAAGGCGATCGTCGTCGCCCTGCGCGACGAGAACACCCTCAAGCTGCGGTACCGGTTCGACGACGGGCCCACGAAGCGATCGCACGTGAACACGGTGATCGTCGGCAACTGCGGCACCCTCACCGGCAACATCCTGCTGCTGCCCGACGCGGCTCTCGACGACGGCCAGTTCGACATCATGCTGCTGCGCCCCGAGGGTCTCGGCCACTGGCTGCAGATCATCGGGAAGGTGCTGATCGAGAACGGCCTCGTGCAGCGCACTCCGCTCAAGCGCATCGTCGGCTCGCGCGAGATCGCGGCGATGAACTACGTCAAGGCGAAGCAGCTGACGGCCCGCCTGTCGGAGCCCCAGGAGATCGAGCTCGACGGCGACGGCTTCGGCAAGGCGATCGGGTTCCGCACGACGATGGACGCCGGGGCGCTGCGCGTGCGGGTGCCGCGCGACGCGTAGCGCGACGAGACCCCAGCAATTCGCTCAGACCCCCTTGCGCGCACTGGGGTCAAAGCGAATTGCTGGGGTCTGAGCCGAACGCTAGTACTTGGCCGACTGCCCGCCGTCGATCGGCACGACCGCCGCGTTGACGTACGTCGCGTCGTCCGACAGCAGGAACGCGACGACCGAAGCGATCTCGGCGGCCTCGCCGTAGCGCTTGGTCGGGTTGATCTGGATGAACTGCTCGGCGGCGCCCTTGGGGTCGTCGGCGTCGAGCTGGCGCATGGAGGCCTCGACCATGGGGGTCCAGATCGCTCCCGGCGCGATGGCGTTGACGCGGATGCCGAACTGGCCGTACTCGACGGCCGAGTTGCGGGTCAGCCCGACGACGCCGTGCTTCGCGGCGGCGTAACCCGACTGGTTGCCGACGCCGCGGATGCCGCCGACGCTCGCCGTGTTGACGACCGCGCCGCCGTCGCCCTGGGCGCGCATGACGCCGAGCACCTTCTCGAGCCCGAGGAAGACGCCGCGGAGGTTGATCGACACGACCTTGTCGAACTCGTCGGCCCCGAAGTCCTCGGTGAGGTTCTGCCGACCCTCGATGCCGGCGTTGTTGAAGAACGCGTCGATGCGTCCGAAGCGCTCGAGCGTGGCGGTCACGTAGGCGTCGACGTCGGCTGCGCTCGACACGTCGGCGACGGCGGTCAGCACCTCGGCACCGGGGACGGCGTCGAGCACGGCCTCCTGCGAGGCAGCGAGGCCCTTCTCGGAGATGTCGACGAGCGCTACGCGCGCACCTTCCTGTGCGACACGGACGGCGGCGGCGCGGCCGAGGCCGGACCCCCCGCCGGTGATGAGGACGACCTTGTCGGTGAAACGCTCCATGGGGATGACTCCGGTTCTCTCGGTGACTCGGCGGACCCGACGCTTCGCCGAGCCCTCGGCACGCGACGTCGCGCACCTCGTTTCACGCTACACCTGTCGCTTTACCCTCCCCCCAGGTCGTGCGGCGACGACATCCGGCCCGCTCCCAGCAAAACGAGACAAACTGTCTCGAAATAAGCCGCCCGACCCGTGGAGAAGAGACCCGCATGCCCGAGAACACCGCCCCCCTGACCGGTTCGAGCACGATCGGCCGCTGGCTCGAGCACTCCGAGGGCGGGCCGGCCCTGCGGGGCGCGCTCGCCCAGGGCGGGGAGTTCGACGAGAGCACCCTCACCCCGGTGCTCGGCCTACCCCTGCAGCAGCTCGTGTCGCTCAGCCAGGGCCGACTGCCCCAGGAGCTCGTCGACGGCCTCGTGCTGCAGGTCAACGGCGGGGTCCGGCCCGACGACACCGACGACGCCGACGGCCCGTGGCGCGAGACCATCACCGCCGGTCGCTTCGCAGGGCGGACGGTCGTCGTGACCGGGGCCGCGGGCGGCATCGGAAAGGCCACCGCGTCGCGTGTCGCCCGAGAGGGCGGGCGCGTGATCGCCGTCGACATCACCGCGCCGGGGCTGGAGGCGCTGGTCGCCTCCCTGCCCGACAGCACCGTCGAGACAGTGGTCGGCGACATCACCAGCCAGGCCGACATCGACCGCATCGTCGAGGTCGCGGGCGGCCGCATCGGCGCGCTGGCGAACATCGCCGGCATCAACGACGACTTCTCGCCGCTGCACGAGACGAGCGACGCCATGTGGGAGCGCGTCATCGGCATCAATCTGACCGGCGGTTTCAAGCTCTCGCGCGCCGTCATCCCGGTCATGCTCGCGGCGGGCCGGGGCTCGATCGTGAACGTCGCCTCCGAGGCGGGTCTGCGCGGCAACGCGTCGGGCAACGCCTACACGGTGTCGAAGCACGGCGTCGTCGGGCTGACGAAGTCGGCCGCGTTCATGTACGCGAAGCAGGGCCTGCGGGTCAACGCGGTCGCCCCCGGCGGCGTCGCGACCGGCATCCCGTTCCCCGCGAACGTGTCGGAGGCGGGTTCGGCGCGACTGCGGCCCTTCCAGGCGGCCATCCCGACCGTCGCCACGGCCGAGGAGCTCGCCGCGTCGATCACGTTCCTGCTGAGCGACGACGCGGTCAACATCAACGGCGCGGTGCTCGCCTCGGACGGCGGCTGGTCGGTCCAGTAGGCGGCGCGCCTCTGCAGGCGGCGCATCTCAGGAGGCGCGGGTCGGCGAAGCCCAGGAGGCGCGGGTCGGCGATCACCGGCCCGCGCCGTGCACGAGGATGACCGTATGACGACAGCACGCCCCGGCCGGGTCCGCAGCGAGGCGGCGCGCCTGGCCATCCTCGAGGCGACGACGAGCGAGCTCGCCGAGCGCGGCTACGACAAGCTGTCGCTCGACCGGATCGCGGCGGCCGCCGGGGTCGGCAAGGCGACCATCTACCGCTGGTACCCGAACAAGGGGGCGCTGGTCGCCGAGGGGATGCTCTCGGGGCACCTCCTCCCCCGGGTCGCCGTGCCCAGCAGCGGTGATGTGCGCCGCGACGTCACGCACTGGCTGATCGAGACCTCCGCGTCGCTGACCGAGCCGACGACGGGGGGTCTCGTCCGTGCGACGATCGCGGCGACGGCCGAGGACGCCGACGTGGCCCGGCACTACGACGACCACGTCACCTCCGTCGCCCGGGCCGAGCTCGTCGCACGGCTCGAGTCCGGTCGGCGCGACGGTCAGGTCGACGCCGACGCCCCCCTCGACGCGCTCGTCGAGGCGCTGGTCGGCGTCGTCCTGCTGAACGTGCTGACCCGCCGCGAGCCCGACGCGACCGCGCTCGGCGCCACGGTCACGCTCCTCTTCGACGGCGCCGGCTCGGCGGGAGGTCGCGGCGGTCGCTGATGGCGACCCCCTCGCCGGCAGCAGCGGCAGTGCCTGCGGCAGCGGCGGCGGCATGCGGGCCGGTGCGGAACGGCGTGCCGTTCAGCCGGTGGTCGCCCAGGGCCCGCTCGCGGTGGATCGCGGGGTTGTGCGAGGCGATCGTGCGCGCATTGCGCCAGTGCCGGTCGAGCGACCGGTCCGCGTCGACGGCCGACGCGCCTCCCACCTCGAAGAGCGAAGTCGCCGCCTCCAGCACCAGGGGCAGCACGACCTGCTGCGCCTCGAAGACGGTGGCCAGCGCCCGCTGGTACTCGTCTTCGCCGGCCCCGTCGTCGCCGTCGAGCGCGTCGAGACCCCGCACGGCGGACAGCGTGATCGCCTCGACCGACGACGCGATCGCCGAGAGACGACCGACGACGCTCTGGACAGACGGATCCTCCCGGGGCAGCGACACGCCCGCCACCCCGAACGTGCGGGTGCGCGGGCGGACGAACCCGACCGCGTCGCGCAGCACGGCCCGCGCCGTGCCGGCCTGCGCCGCGAGCAGCACCAGCTGGTACAGCGCCTGCGTGTAGGCCAGCGGTCGACGCTCGGCGTTCTCGCTCCAGGGCAGCACCTGTCGAGGGTCGACCTCGACGTCGTCGAACACGGTCGTGCCGCTGCCCGTGAGGCGCTGACCGAACCCGTTCCAGTCGTCGACGCGGGTGACCCCCGGCGCATCGGCCGGCACCGCCAGAGCCACGGCCTCGTCGCCCCGCCTCGCCCCGACCCAGATCCAGTCGGCGTAGATCGTGCCCGTGCTGTAGAACTTCCGCCCCGAGAGCAGCAGGCGACCGCCTCTCTCGTCGAGGCGCGTCTCGGTGGCCGTCGCGTCGCCGCGTTCCGCCTGGGCGTTGCCCACGAGGGTGCGACCGGCACCGAGCCTCCTGAGCCATTCGGTGCGGAGCGCCCCCTCGGGCTGCGCCCGCTGCGTCTCGACGAACGCGATGTGACCGCGCAGCAGCTGGGGCAGGTTGGAATCGGCGGCGCCGAGGCGGATGAGGAGGCGGAACTCCTGTTCGAGGGAGATGCCCCAGCCACCGAATGCGGTCGGCACGCGCAGGGCCCCGAAGCCCGCCTCCTTCAGGGCGGCGACCTCGTCACGAGGGAGGCGGCGGTCGCGTTCGCGCGCCACGGCGCCGTCTGCGATCGCCTCGATCACGGGGCCGAAGGCCGACTCGAGGCGCTCGTCGAGGTCGCGGTTCTGTTCGCTCATGCCGTCCTTTGTGTCACGGGCGGGACCGGTCGCGACAGTGCCCCGTCACATGACGACACGTCGTGACACACGGCGAAAGACGGCGACACATGTCGCACGGCGCGGCGCGGGGCTCTGGCAGGGTTCACAGCCATCACCCGCCCCTCGACGTCAGGAGTCACCGTGTCCGATCACGACGCACCGCAGCAGTCCGCACCGCAGCAGTCCGCACCGCAGCAGTCCGATCCGCAGGAGTCCGATCCGCGGGAGTCCGATCCGCGGGGGTCCGCAGGCGGAGGACGTGCACCCAGCGGGCTCCGCGCCTCCCTCGACGACTCTCGGCGGCGGCGGCGACGCGGGCTGCTCGCCGGCGTCGGGGTGGTCGTCGCGGCGGCGCTCGTGGGCGGCGGCTTCTGGGCGGGCACCGCCGTCGGGGGCGCCGACGCGCAGGCCGCGGGCTCGGGCGGGTCGGGCGAACGGCTCAGCGTGCGGATCGCGGGCAGCGGCGAGAGCGACCTCCAGGACGCCGTGAAGACGGTGGCCGCCGAGGAGGGGCTCGACGTCACGTGGGTCAACTTCGACGACTGGACGCTGCCGAACTCCGCGCTCGTCGCCGGCGAGGTCGACGCGAACGCCTTCCAGCACACGGCGTTCCTCAGCGCCTACAACGTCGCGAACGACACCGACCTGACCCCGGTGTTCTCCACCACGATCACGCAGTGGGGCGTCTTCTCGGCGACCCTGGACTCGATCGGCGACATCGGCCAGGGGGCCCGGATCGCCATCCCCGACGACGCCTCGAACGGCGGCCGCGCCCTGTTCATCCTCCAGGCCGCGGGATTGATCGAGCTGGGCCCCGACGTGGGCGTCTACCCGACCGTCGACGACGTGACGGGCAACGACCTCGGGCTCGAGTTCGTGCCGATCGGCGCGACGACGATCCCCACCCAGTTCGACGACCCGAGCCTCGACGCCGTGGTGGTCGGCACGTCGTACTTCGACCCCTCGCAGGACGTCGACGCCGACGACGCCCTCTACCTCGACGACTCGCTGAGCGCCGAGTCGCGGCCCTACGTCAACGCCGTCGTCACGCGCGCCGACGACGCGGACGACGAGGCGTGGACCCTCCTCGCCGACGCCTACGCCGACCCGCGAGTGGCGGACGCGCTCGAGGAGGAGTCGTTCGGCGCCACGCAGCTCGTCGACGTGTCGGCCGCCGATCTCCGCAGCACGCTCGCCGAGCTCGAGACCGCCGCGCGCGAGCTGGACTCGTGACCGCCGCCCCGGTCGTGACCTTCGAGGAGGTCTCGAAGTCGTACACCGTGCAGGGCCGGCGCTTCGAGGCGCTCAGCGACGTGAACCTGGAGGTGCGGCGCGGCGAGGTCTTCGGCATCGTCGGCTACTCGGGGGCCGGCAAGTCGACGCTGCTGCGCACGGTGAACGCGCTCGAGCGGCCGACGAGCGGTCGGGTCGTGGTCGACGGGCGGGAGGTGTCGTCGCTGAAGGGCAGGGAGCTGTACGCGGCCCGCCGCCGGATCGGCATGGTGTTCCAGCAGTTCAACCTGCTGTCGTCGCGCACCGTCTACGGCAACATCGCCTATCCCCTGCGGCTGTCGGGGCTGTCCCGAGACGACACCGTCGACCGGGTCGACGAGCTGCTCGACTTCGTCGGACTCGCCGACAAGGCGCTCGAGTACCCGGCCAGACTGTCGGGCGGGCAGAAGCAACGGGTCGGGATCGCCCGCGCCCTCGCCAACCGGCCCGACGTGCTGATCTCCGACGAGGCCACCAGCGCGCTCGATCCGCAGACGACCGGCGAGGTGCTCGACCTGCTGCGCCGGGTCAACGACGAGTACGGCCTGACGGTGCTGCTGGTCACCCACGAGATGGACGTCATCCGCGAGCTCGCCGACAGCGTCGCCGTGATGCAGGGCGGCCGGGTCGTCGAGAGCGGATCGGTCTACGAGCTCTTCGCCGACCCGCAGCACCCCACGTCGAGGCGGTTCGTCTCGTCGGTGCTGCACCACGAGGCGACTCCCGGAGCCCTCGCGCGGATCCGCGAGGTGCATACGGGACGCATCGTGCGCCTCCACGTCGAGGACCGCGAATCGAACGACCCGTTCCTCTCCCGCGTCGCCCGCACGCACGGCATCGACTTCAACGTCGTCTACGGCGGCATCAGCGAGCTGCAGTCGAGGCTGTTCGGCGATCTGACCGTCGAGCTGCTCGGCGACGACACGGCCATCGACCGGGCGGTCGTCGACCTCCGACGGACGACGACCGTGACGGAGGTGACCGCCGGTGCGTGACATCGACCCCGCCGTCCTCTGGCCGAAGATCGTGACGGCGCTGCTGCAGACCCTGCAGATGGTGACCGTGTCGTTCGTCCTGGCGACGGTGCTCGGTCTCGTGCTCGGGCTCGTGCTCTACTCGACCCGGCGCGGCAACCTGCTGCAGAACGCGGTGGTCTTCACGTCGCTGAACGCGGTGATCAACGTGATCAGGCCCATCCCGTTCATCATCCTGATCGTCGCGATCTCGCCACTGACCCGTGTCGTGATCGGCACGAGCATCGGCACGGAGGCCGCGATCTTCGCGTTGACGATCGTCGCGACGTTCTCGATCGCGCGCATCGCCGAGACGAACCTGGTGGCCGTCGACCGAGGCTCGGTCGAGGCGGGCGCCGCGATGGGGGCGTCGCCCGTGCGGGTGCTCGCGACGATCGTCGTACCCGAGGCCCTCGGACCCCTCGTGCTCGGCCTCACCTACATCTTCGTCGCCCTGGTCGACGCGACCGCCGTGGCCGGACTCGTCGGCGGAGGCGGACTCGGCAACCTCGCCATCACCTACGGCTACCAGCGGTTCGACACGTTCGTCATGGTGACCGTGATCGTGCTGATCATCGTGCTCGTGCAGGTCGCGCAGCTGCTCGGCAACCTCGTCGCCCGCAAGGTGCTGCATGAGGAGCCAGCCGGTCGGTGACCGGTCGGCGAGCGGTCAGCGACGCCGACGGGCAGCGCCGACGGGCCGAGCCGACACGGCGGGGGTTCGATGTGTACGGTCGTCCACATGACTGTCGACCACTTCGCCGGAGACGACCGCAGCAACCGCGAACGGATGCTCGCCGGAGACCTCTACATCGCCGACGACCCCGAGAACGCGCGCCTCGCGCAACGGGCCGTGCGCCTCGCCGACGCCTACCATCGGGCGGCCGTGGAGGACGAGGCCGCCGCCAGGCCCCTCCTCGAAGAGCTGGTCGGATCACTCGGCGTCGACGCGTTCGTCAAGCCGCCCCTGTTTGTCGACTACGGCGAGAACATCCACATCGGGGCCCGCACGTTCGTCAACTACAACCTCACGGCGCTCGACGTCGCCACGATCACCATCGGCGACGACTGCCAGATCGGGCCGAACGTCCAGCTGCTCACCCCCACGCACCCCGTCGACCCGCAGCCGCGACGCGACAAGCTCGAGGCCGCCCGGCCCATCACGATCGGCGACAACGTCTGGCTCGGCGGCGGAGTCATCGTCTGCCCCGGCGTGACCATCGGCGACGACAGCGTCATCGGCGCCGGGGCCGTCGTCACCCGCGACATCCCGTCGGGAGTCGTCGCCGTCGGCAACCCGGCGAGGGTCGTCCGACGCATCGCGACCTGACACGGATGCGCGACCGGCTCGGCGCCCAGGGCGACGAGGCTCAGGCTCGAGACGCCTCGCCGGCATGCTCGACGGCGTCGTCGACGATGTGCGAGACGTGTCGGTCGGCGACCGAGTAGATCGCCTCGCGGCCGACGCGCGTGACCTCGACGAGACCTGCCGATCGGAGGACGCGCAGATGCTGCGACACCAGGGGCTGAGCCAGACCCGAGGCCTCCACGAGCGCGGTCACGCCCGCCTGCCCCTCGCCGAGGAGGCGGAGGAGTCTGAGTCTCGAGGCCGACGACAGGGCCTTGAAGAGCTCCGCCGCGGAGTCGAGGGCATCGGTGCTCATGACCGACACATTAGCCTCCGCGAATGCGACGAGGGCCCCACCGACCGGTGGGACCCTCGATCATGCGGCGCGGTCGGCCGTCGGACGATCAGTGCTCGTCGTAGTGGTCGCCGTGCTGGGCGTGCTTGTGCTCGCCGTGGACGTAGTCGACGTGGTCGTCGTGAGTGACGGTCTCGTGGCCGCACTCGGTGCCGTGCTCGTGCTCGGTGACGGTGTGCTCGGCGTGGACTTCTGCATCGGTCATGGTGGTGCCTCTCTCATCGGGGGGATGCACCCATCACATCAGACGCATGCATCTATGGCAATACGTTTATCCAATCGATGATGAGAACCGGAACCATCGTCACGTGATGTCCCCGCCGCGACCCCACACCGACGCGGCTCAGCCGATCCGCCCGATGCGGGACTGGATGGCCATGGTGGCGGCCCCGCGAGCCCAGATGCCGAAGTCCGAAGCGCCGATCAGGAGCTCGACGACCGACGCGTCGGGGTCTCGATCCTCGGCCAGCGCCTCCTCGATCCGCGTCCGCACGAGCGGCACCAGCCCGATGCCCTCGCCGGCCAGCACGACGGTGTCGACCATCGTGAGATTGGCGACCGCGGCGATGAACCGCCCCAGGGCACGACCGGCCTGCTCCGTCACCGTCCGGGCCGCCGGGTCGCCCGCACCGGCCAGAGCGAGGACGTCGTCGTACGAGACGTCCCTCCCCGACCCCTCCGAGACGGAGGCGCGGATGCTCGGGATCGACAGCATGGCGCTCGAGCACCCGCGATGCCCGTCCGAGCACAGCGGCCCGGTCGGGTCGAGGGGGTGGTGCGCCCCGAGCCCCAGCCCGGTGTCTCTGGTGATCCGCTGACGCCCGTGCACGACCAGGCCGTACCCGACACCGGCACCGATCGTGATGACCGCGAAGTCGTCGACCCCCCGGCCCAGTCCGAACCAGTGCTCGGCCTCGGTGAGCGCGACGACGTCGTTCGCCACGACGACCGGCAGAGCCAGCCGGGTCGCGAGGAGCCCCCCGAGGTCGATGTCGGACCAGCCGAGGAAGGGCGCTCGGACGACGACGCGCGAGCCCGACACCCGACCGCCGATCGAGACGCCGAGAGCGGTGGGCGCGACGGTGCCGACCGCGCTCGTGAGCTCCGCGACGATCTCGGCCACCGCCTCCACGATGCGCTCCGGCGAGTGGTCGCCGAGCTCGACCACGGCCTCGGCGAGGACCGCCGCACGGAGGTCCGTCGCGACCCCGAAGGCGTGCTCTCCGGTGAGCTTGACACCCACGTGCCAGTGGGCGTCGACCCGGACGTCCAGCGGTCGCACCGGGCGTCCGATGCCGCCCCGGGCGCGCTCGTCGCTCTCGATGAGGAACCCGTCGTCGAGGAGCGGCCTGCTCAGACGCGTGAGGCTGGCCGCCGAGAGCCCCAGCCGGCGGATCAGGTCGCTGCGGGCGATCGGCCCGTGGATGAGCACCTCGCGGGCCAGCTCGCGAGTGGGCGACCGCACGTCGGGACCGGTGCCGAGCGGAACCCCGACCTCGTCGCCTGAGAAGTGATCCGATGCGCCCACACGCTCATCATGACCCACCACGACCGCTCGCGGAGACGGCGGGGCGTGCCCGGCCGCCGCCGCGAGGCCCTACCGTCGTTCGGGTGCCCTCCTCTCCGCCCGTCGACGCCCACCTGACCGGCGCCGTGTCCTGGCTCGAGCGGCACCAGATCGGCCTCTACCTGGCGGCGATCGTCGCAGCGGGCCTCGTCGGGCTCACCGTGCCGGCCGCGCACACCCTCGAGGTGGCGATCGAGCCCGTGCTCGCCCTGCTGCTCTTCGCGACGTTCCTCGGTGTGCCGTTCGCGACCATCCGGCGGGCGCTCCGCGACGGGCGCTTCCTCGTCGCGATCGGGGTGCTGAACTTCGTCGTCGTCCCGGTGGTGGCGTTCGGCCTGTCGCGGTTCGTCGACGACGAACCCGCCCTGCTGTTCGGGGTGCTCCTGGTGCTGCTCACCCCGTGCATCGACTACGTCATCGTCTTCGCGGGCCTCGCAGGCGGAGCCTCCGCCCGTCTGCTCGCGGCGGCACCGGTGCTGATGCTGGCCCAGATCCTCCTGCTCCCCCTGTACCTGCTGCTGATGATCGGCCCCGACGGCGTGGCCGTCGTCGAGATCGGGCCCTTCGCCCGCGCGTTCGTCGTGCTCATCGCCGTCCCGCTGTCGGCGGCCGCGGCGGTGCAGGCCGTCGCACGCCGTCATCGAGCCGGTGTCGCGATCGAGCGGACGATGCTGGCGCTGATGGTCCCGCTGATGACGGCGACGCTGTTCCTGGTCGTCGCATCGCAGGCCGGAGCCGTGGGCGCGTCGTTCGGCCGGCTGCTCGTGCTGGTGCCGATCTACGCGGGGTTCGTCGTCATCATGGTCGCCCTCGGCGTGGGGGCGGGACGGGTGTTCCGGTTCGACCCGCCCGCGACCCGGGCGCTGGTGTTCAGCGGCACGACCCGCAACTCGCTCGTCGTGCTGCCGCTCGCACTCGCGCTCCCGGCATCGATGTCGCTGGCGCCGGTGGTCGTCGTGACCCAGACCCTCGTCGAACTCGTCGGCATGGTGGTGCTCGTCCGAGTCGTCCCCCGACTCGTGCCGAGCCTGAGGGGGCGCCCTGCGAGCTAGGTCACCGCTCCGCGAAGGCGTCGGGGTCGACCGGTCGCCGGGCCCTCGGGAGCCCCTGCACGACCAGCAGATACGACTCCGTGACGAGCTCGTCGACGAGGCCGGCATCGAGGCCGCCGTCGGGGTGCAGCGTGATCCAGTGCCGTTTGTTCATGTGATAGCCGGGAGTGATGTCGTCGTGGTCGCTGCGGAGCGCCTCCGAGTCGGCGGGTGACGATTTGAGGACGACGATCGGGTCGCCGCTCAGCGCCGTCTGCAGCATGAAGACCTTGTCGCGGACCTTGTAGACGTCCCACTCCTCGCCGAAGGGATGGGTCAGCTCGGCCCCGGGCAGCTCGTCCGCCCGAGCCGCGGCCCGCTGCTGGAGCTCGTCACGTCGCATGATGCGTCCTCTCATCCGGAGCCGTCCGTCCGTCCCTCCAGGCTAGGACGCGAGCGCGTCACGTCGCGGCGACGGCTCCGGGTTCGCCCCAGCGGGTCGTCGCGCGGGGCGGGACCATGTCGCGCTCGATCGCCCGACGGGCCCATCATGGACTCATGCCCGATGCGGAGCCCTTAGCCGGCTGCGCACACGGCGCATGCAGGAGGATCGAGGTCATGGACAGTGACACGGTGGCGTCGACTCCTCGCCTGACCCTCCGCCTGCATCGCGAGAGCGACCTCGATCGACTGGTCGCGATCTACTCCCGGCCGGACGTCGCCAGGTACCTCCTGGAGGAGCCGTGGACGGTCGAGTCCGGCCGGGTCCAGCTCGATCGACGGCTGCGTCGGACGGGTCTGGCCGAGCCCGTGGGTGCGCTCTCGCTCGTGATCGAGCGGGCGGGTCTGGCGATCGGGGCGATCTCGATCTGGCGGACGGAGGCGGAGCGGCGCACGGTCGAGCTCGGGTGGACGGTGGATCCCGAGCACGGAGGCAGCGGCTACGCGACCGAGGCGGTCTCGGCTGGTCTGCGGATCGCGTTCGGACAGGACGACGTCCATCGCGTCGTCGCTCAGATGGACGCCCGCAACACGTCGTCCGCTCGCCTCGCGACCCGGGTCGGCATGCGACAGGAGGCGCACCACCGTCAGGACTTCTGGAGCAAGGGCGAATGGACCGACAGCCTGGTCTTCGCCATTCTCGCCGGAGAGCACCCTCCCCGGTAGGCGGCCGGTCAGCGGGTGCGGAGGAGCTCGAGGAACTCGTCGGCCATCTCGAGCTGCCGGCGCAGCTTCTCCCGCCGCGTGATCGTCTGCTCGACGAAGCCGCTCAGCTCCGCACGCAGCTCCGCCCGACGGTTCTCGTCCGAGCCGTTCTCGAGAGCATCGATGATCCGGAGCAGATCCGCCATCTCGTCGAGACTGAATCCGAGGGGCTTCATGCGACGGATGAGGATGAGCCGCTCGTAGTCCGTCTCGGTGTAGAGCCGGAAACCGCCCTCGGTCCGACCCGAGGCCGACAGCAGGCCGATCTCGTCGTAGTGCCGCAGGCTGCGCAGCGACATCTCGGAACGCTCGGCGAGTTCACCGATGTGCATCATGCCGTTCGATGTCGCCATGTGTGACCGACCTCCTACTCGACCCTTACGTTAGGGTAGAGTTCAATTCGTCGGCTGATCAGCCGAGCACCAGAACTTCCTCCCGCCATTCTCCCGCCTTCAGATGCGGTCGAGCAGATGGCGTGGCGCCGACGCGCGCCGACCCCTCCGTCGACACCCACCCGGCTCACACGATGCGAGCCCCTCTCCCCCAGGAGTCCTCATGACCACAGCGACCACCCCGTCCACCACGAGCCGGGACCGCGCCGAGCCCTCGGTGCTGACCGCGCTCCGCACCCCGAAGATCCTCAGCCGGGAGGTCCTCGCCGGCCTCGTCGTCGCGCTGGCCCTCATCCCCGAGGCGATCTCGTTCTCGATCATCGCCGGCGTCGACCCCCGGGTCGGTCTCTTCTCCTCGTTCGTCATGGCCGTCTCGATCGCGTTCCTCGGCGGGCGCCCCGCGATGATCACCGCGGCCACGGGCGCCATCGCGCTCGTCATCGCACCCGTCGCCCGCGACCACGGACTGGACTACTTCATCGCGACGGTCATCCTCGCCGGGATCATCCAGATCGTGCTCGGCGTCCTCGGCGTCGCCAGACTCATGCGCTTCATCCCCCGCAGCGTCATGGTCGGCTTCGTCAACGCCCTGGCGATCCTCATCTTCACCGCTCAGCTGCCGAACCTCATCGGCGTGCCGTGGCTGGTCTACCCGCTCGTGGCGGTCGGCATCGTCGTCATGATCCTCATGCCGCGCCTGACGCGGGTCGTCCCCGCTCCGCTCGTCGCGATCGTGCTGATCACCGTCGCCGTCGTCGTGACCGCGATCGACGTGCCCACCGTCGGCGACGAAGGCGAGCTGCCCCGCAGCCTGCCCGAGCTCCTCATCCCCGGCGTCCCCCTCACCTGGGACACCCTGAGCATCATCGCCCCCTACGCGTTCGCGATGGCGCTCGTCGGACTCCTCGAGTCGCTGATGACCGCGAAGCTCGTCGACGACATCACCGACACCCCCTCGCAGAAGACACGCGAGTCGCTCGGTCAGGGCGCGGCGAACATCCTCTCCGGCCTCTTCGGCGGGATGGGCGGCTGCGCCATGATCGGCCAGACGATGATCAATGTGAAGGCCTCCGGCGCGCGCACCCGCATCTCGACGTTCCTCGCCGGCGTGTTCCTGCTGATCCTCGTCGTCGCGCTCGGCGACGTCGTCGCGATCATCCCGATGGCGGCCCTCGTCGCCGTCATGATCATGGTCGCCGTCGCGACCTTCGACTGGCACAGCATCCGCCCCTCGACCCTGAGGCGGATGCCGATCGGCGAGACCATCGTCATGGTCGCCACCGTCGCGGTCGTCGTCGTCACCCACAACCTCGCGATCGGCGTCGTCGTCGGCGTCATCACCGCCATGGTCGTCTTCGCGCGCGGCGTCGCCCGCCTCGCCACCGTGGAGCGCACACTCGCCGATGACGGCACCGCAGCGCACTACACCGTCACCGGGGCGCTGTTCTTCGCCTCCAGCAACGATCTCACCACCCTGTTCCGGTACCGCGACGACCCCGAGCGCATCGTCATCGACCTCACGCAGGCGCACGTCTGGGACGCCTCCACCGTCGCCGCCCTCGACGCGGTCACGACGAGATACGAGCGGCGCGGCAAGCACGTCGTCCTCGAGGGGATGAACGAGGCCTCCAGCCGGATGCACGACCGGCTCGCCGGCAGGCTGGGCGCCGGCCACTGACCCGTCCGCCTGCGCGCCCGCGAGCGGCGAGACGTCGGCGCAGGGCTCGACGCTTCGGGGGCTACGACCCGCCCCGCGCCTCCTCGTCGGCCGCGACGTCCTTCTGCACGGCGAACTGGGTCCGGTGCAGCTCTTCGTAGCGGCCCGCCGCGGCGATCAGCTCGTCGTGCGTGCCGCGCTCCACGATGGAGCCGTCCTCCACCACCAGGATCATGTCCGCGCTGCGGATGGTGGAGAGGCGGTGCGCGATCACCATCGCCGTCCGACCCTCGAGCGCCTCGCTCAGCGCCGCCTGCACGGCCGCCTCGGACGTGGAGTCCAGGGCCGCCGTCGCCTCGTCGAGGATGACGACGCGCGGCTGGGCGATCAGGAGGCGCGCGATGGTCATCCGCTGACGCTCGCCTCCCGAGAGCCGGTAGCCGCGCTCCCCCACCATCGTGTCGAGCTGGTCGGGCAGCGAGCGGATGAGCGGCTCGAGCCGCGCACGGCGGATGGCGTCCCACACCTCGTCGTCGGACGCCTCGGGCCTCGCGAACCGCAGGTTGGAGAGGATCGTCTCGTGGAACAGATGGCCGTCCTGGGTCACCATGCCCAGGGTGCGCCGCAGGGAGGCGGAGGTCACGTCGCGGACATCCGTCCCCGCGAGGCGGACGGCGCCGCCGTCGACGTCGTACAGGCGCGAGAGCAGCTGCGCGATCGTCGACTTGCCGGCACCGGACGTGCCGACGAGGGCGACCGTCTGCCCCGGCTCGATGCGGAACGACACACCGTGCAGCACCTCGTCGCCACCGCGGGTGTCCAGTGTGGACACCTCCTCGAGGGAGGCGAGGGACACCTTGTCGGCGGACGGGTAGGCGAAGCGGACGTCGTCGAACTCGACGGCCACCGGGCCCTCGGGCACGACGACGGCGTCGGGCTTCTCGGTGATGAGCGGTTCGAGGTCGAGCACCTCGAAGACGCGCTCGAAGCTGACCACGGCGCTCATGATCTCCACCCGGGCGTTCGCGAGACCGGTCAGCGGCACGTAGAGGCGGGTGAGGAGGAGCGCCAGGGTGACCACCTCGCCGGTGTCCAGCTGACCGGCCAGGGCGAGGAACCCGCCGAGCCCGTAGACGAGCGCCAAGGCGAGCGCGGAGACGAGCGTCAGCGCGGTGACGAAGACGAACTGCAGCAGCGCACTGCGGACGCCGATGTCGCGGACCCGGGCGGCGCGGACGCGGAACTCCTCGGCCTCCTCGTCGGGGCGGCCGAACAGCTTGACGAGGGTGGCGCCGGGTGCCGAGAAGCGCTCGGTCATCTGGGTGCTCATCGCGGAGTTGTGGTCGGCGGCCTCGCGACGGAGCGCGGCGAGACGGCTGCCCATGCGCCGCGCGGGCACCAGGAAGATGGGAAGCATGATCACGGCGAGGACCGTGACGAGCCAGGACGTGCTGAGCATGACGATCAGGGTGAGGACGAGGGCCACGATGTTCGTGACCACGCCCGACAGCGTGCCGCTGAAGGCCTGCTGGGCGCCGATGACGTCGTTGTTCAGACGGCTCACGAGGGCGCCCGTCCGGGTGCGCGTGAAGAACGCGATCGGCATCTTCTGCACGTGGTCGAACACGGCGGTGCGGAGGTCGAGGATCACGCCCTCGCCGATCCGCGCCGAGAACCAGCGCGTCACGAGCGACACGGCGGCGTCGGCCACGGCGACCGCGGCGATGAGGACGGCGAGCCGCACGATCGTGGCCACCTCGCCCCGCGCGACGATGACGTCGACCACCCGGCCGGCCAGCACCGGCGTCGCGACCGCGAGGAAGGCCCCGACGATCGACAGGGCGATGAACACCACCAGCCTGGACCGGTAGGGCACCGCGAACTTCATGATGCGCCGCACGGCCTCGCGGGAGATGCCGTGCTGGCCGTCTCTCGCGCTCGAGATCTTGTAGAGCGAGCTCCAGGCCGCGCCTTCCATGCTCATCGCGGTTCCAATCGTCGCAGCCGATCCCCTCTCGTCAGGATAGAGCGGTCAGCCCTGCCGGTCCGCGCGGCGACGGCGGACGACGCCGCGCCCGGTGAGGAACGCCGCGTACCCGAGCAGCCCGACGCCAACGGCCGGCACGAGCCACGCGCGCGCGCCCGCCGAGACGCCCGTGTTCAGCCGCCCCAGCCACGGCACCGAGTACCAGACCTCGCCCATGACCTGCCCCTCGACGACGGCGTCGCGATCGGGCTCGGCGTTGGCGTCGCCCTTCAGCGTGAACGTGCGGCCCGCCTCCCCGACGGTCACCCCCACCACACGATGCGAGATGACGCCGGGCACCCCGGGGCGGATCTGATAGGTCACGACGTCGCCGACCCGGATGTCGGCCGGATCGACCGGGCGCACCACCACGAGCGTCCCGGGAGGCAGACCGGGCTCCATCGAGCCGGTCAGGATGGTCAGCGGCACGCCGCCCACCACCCGCGGCACGACCACGGCGAGCAGCCCGACGGCCACGACGCCGATCAGCACGACCACCGCGACGGCCTGCGCGAGCATCGAGCCGAGGCCCCGGCCCTGCCGATCCGACCCGCCCCGCGCGTGCGAGCCCGAGCCCGAGCCCGACCGCGAGCGGGAGCCCGACCGCGAGCGCGACCCCGCCCGCGACCCCGACGGCGGGGCCGCGTGCGTCACGACGACGCCCCGAGGGTGAACAGCTGGGTCTCCGACGACGTGCACGCCGACACCTGCATCTGCGTCGTCACACCCGACCCGGTGCTGGTCAGGCACAGCGAGTTCCTGTCTCGGAACTGGAACATGCCCGTCCCGGTGCCGACCGGCACGGCGGTCCAGCGCTGAGCGCTGATCGCGTTGTCCGAGCGCAGCACGGACTGGCGATCGCTGGCGCTGTCCCAGTACAGACCCGAGACCGCGGGCGAGGTGATCTTCAGGTACTGCCCCTCGGCGACGAACTGCCACAGCTGCGTCGTGGTGCCCCGGCAGCCGCTCGACCAGAGCGGTGATCCGCTCGTCGAGCCGCCGACCGTCGCGCACCGGTTCGTGGCGACGTCGCGGACGACGTACCGATCGCTGTTGGTGAAGTACGCGGTCGCGTGCCGGATGGCCGGTGACGCCGGGGAGGTGCGGGCCGGGTTCGACGCGTCGAGCGCGCGGATGGCGTACGCGTAGTACCGGAAGGCCCCCAGCCCGGTGTCGGTGTAGCTGCGCGTCGACGCCGGCACGGTGCCGACGAGCACCCCGTCGCGGTAGACGCCGTAGCGGGACACCGCAGCCGAGTCCGACGAGGCGGCCCAGGTCAGCGAGATGCTGCTGTCCGTCTCGGAGGTCTTGGTCGGCGCCCCGGGCGTGAGGGTGTCGGCGACGGTCTGCGTCGACGTCGCCGAGCCGGCGCTGGTCCATGAACCGAGGCGCGCGGTGAGCGCGGCGGTGAGCCTCGCCGTCTGGCCCACCGAGTCGAACCGGTCGGCCTGGGTGATCGACGTCTGGACGCACCAGGACGAGGAGGCGCCGACCGGCAGGGTCCCGGAGGGTGCGCCGACCGTCGCCCACGTTCCCGACGAGGCATCGGCGGGTCGGCTGCCGCAGCGACCCGAGGTCAGCGGCCAGAGTGAGACGCGGGTCGCGGTGGCGAGGGTCGAGCCGCCCGCGGGGGTGATGGCGAGAGTCCACGGGGCGGGCACGGTGCCGGCGTTGGCGACCGTGACGGTCGCCAGATGCGAGAGGGCGGACGACGAGTACGTCGTGGCCAGGCTCTCGACACCGGTCAGCGCGACGGCCAGCCGACCGGTCGAGGTGGTCGCCGAGGCGGTCTGCACGGGTGCCGTCCAGGTCGCCTCGGCGGGCACGGCGATCAGCGCCGTGAGCACGGCGACGACGAGGGCGGCGCCCCACACCGGGGCGCGACGCACCGAGCGGCGCGGGCTCGGTGGCCGGCGCGACCCGCGATGCGATCGGGTGTTCGTGGGCACGGTCAGACCTGCGTTCCGGTGAGACGCAGGGCGAGGGCGAGGTCGCCGAGTCCCTGCGAGGTGCTCCGACCGTCGTCGCCCATCGCGACGGAGACGCAGAGCGTGCGGGACTCCCCCGCGGCGAGGACGACGCTGGTCGGCGCCGACGCGGCGGCAGGTCGATCGGTCGCGGTGCCCGACCAGACGGAGGCCGCGCGGCCCGCGCGGCAGTCGGTCGCCGAGGTGGCCGTGCCCAACCCGAGCAGGAGGGCGGGCACGGGCGCCGTGTCGGCGTGGACGCTCGTCACGGTCGCCGCGGCCACCCCGAGCGAGAGCCCGACGGTGCCGGTGTTCGTCGCCGTGACGGGGCCGCGCAGGGTGAGCCCGGGGTAGAGCGGGTCGGCGGGCAGGGCGAGCGCGTCGAGGGTCAGCGACGCCGACCCCGACGTCACGACGACAGGACCGTCGGAGGTGCTGGCCGAGTCGCTGAGTCGGGCCGACGAACCGCCCACCTCGCCGAGCGACACGACGGCCGCCACGACGGTCGCGACGACCCCCACGACGAGCCACGTGCCGCGGGCGCCCACTAGATCTGGGTCAGGGTCACGGCGACGGCCCCGAGGTCCACCGAGCCGAGCTGCGTGTCGTTCTCGAAGCCGACCGTGGTGCTCTTCGGGAACTCGATGGTGACCGCCACGGTGACGTCCTCCTCGAGGCCGTCGCGCCCGGTCACGGTCACGGCGTCGGGGGTCGTCGTGATGCCGTCGCCGGTGGCGGTCAGCTGGGCCGTCGACGAGAGGTAGTCGGCGAGCGCCACGTCGGACGACGACGTCGAGCTGGCCTCGATCGAGGCGGGGTCGAGGGTGAAGGCCGCGTTCAGGCCGTCTCCGTGCGCGGTGACGGTCATGTCGCGCGAGTAGACGACGACGTCGCCGGGCACGATCGGGTAGCCGGCGATGGTCGACTGCGGTGCGCCTCCGTTGACCGTCCAGGTGGCGGCCTCGGCGCTGGGTTCGACCTCGAGGCCACCGGAGACGATCGTGCCGCCGGCCGTCTCGGCGCTGGTGTTCCAGAGCGCGAACGTGCCCGCGCCCCCCAGGAGGAGGGTGACGCCGGTGGCGGTGGCGATGGTGCCCTTGACGATGGTCTTCATGGTGCGGTCCTTCCGGGCGGCACGGGTGCCGTCGGCTGGTGTCCCGGCTCCTGGCGACCGTGGTCGGCTCCACTCGGTTCAGGGAGAGGGCGACCGTCGGGAGGAGGCACTTGAGATGCCGCGGGAGGCGGCACAGGCAGGGGACGGTATCTGCATGCAGGACCGGTGGATCCACCGGGATGTCTGCTTATCTCAACCATCTCACGGATCGGTGCGATCGATGCGGATGCATCGGAAGCGCAGGCCGATTGCCAGGGTCACTCCGGCGGGCGGGTGCCGATCGGGACCCGACCCGCGCCTCCTAGGCGATCCGCTCGTCGTATTCGCCCCAGGCCTCTCGCACGTCGCCGAAGTGCTCGATCGACCATTCTTCGAGCGCCTTGAGCGGCGCGCAGAGGGTGCGACCGGCCGTCGTGAGCTCGTACTCGACGCGGGGCGGCACCTCGGCGAACACCGTGCGGGTCACGAGCCCGTCGCGCTCGAGACCGCGCAGCGTCTGCGTCAGCATCTTCTGCGAGATGCCCGACACGCTCTTGCGGATCTCGGTGAAGCGGTGCGGGCCCGACTCGAGGGTGCCGACGATCAGGACCGTCCACCGGTCGCCGATGCGATCGAGCACCCGCCGCGTGGGGCAGCCGTCGGCATAGGGGTCGAGCGTGAGAGAGGGGTCGGTTACCAAGAAGTGCCTACTTCCCAAGAGTGACTAATGGATCTACCGTAGCCGTGCGACCCCGCAGCGGGGAAGCCCCAGCACAAGAAGGAGCACGCCATGAGCACCATCACCGTCGTCGGAGGAACCGGCTACGCCGGCAGCGCCATCGTCCGCGAGGCCGCATCGCGCGGTCACGAGGTCGTCTCGTTCAGCCGTTCCGTCCCCGCCGAGGAGGCGCGGGTCGACGGCGTCCGCTACGAGACCGGTTCGATGCTCGACGCCGAGGCCCGCCTCCGTGCCGTCACCGGCAGCGACGTCGTGGTCTCGTCGCTCTCACCCCGCGGCGAGCTCGACGGGAGGATCGTCGAGGCCGATCTGGCCCTCGCCGCCCTCGCGGCCGAGCACGGCGTCCGCTTCGGCGTCGTCGGCGGCTACAGCTCGCTCCGACTCGAGGAGGGCGGCCCGCGTCAGGCCGACACCGACCAGCTGCCCCCCGAGTTCGCGAGCGAGGCCAAGCAGATGAACGAGGTGCTCGAACTGCTCGGCGGCACGGACGACAGCCTCGACTGGTTCTTCGTCTCGCCCGCCCAGCTGTTCGGCGCGTACGCCCCCGGCGAGGCGCGCGGCGAGTACCGCACCGGCGGCGACCGGGCCTTCACCGACGCCGAGGGCGTCTCGGCCGTGAGCGGGCAGGACTTCGCCCTCGCGATCGTCGACGAGATCGACACCCCGAAGCACCGCCGCGCGCACTTCAGCGTCGCCTACTGAGCGTCGCCTACTGAGCGTCGCCTCACGGGCATCATCTGACGGGCGTCGCCTGACGGGCGTCGCCTACTGAGCGTCGCCCTGCAGGTCGGCCACGCGGTCGCCGGCGACCCGCTCGTCGAGCGCCCGGTCGTCGGCGCCGCGGTCGTCGACGGCGCTGCCGTCGAGCGCGCGGGTCGCCGCCTCCGTCACGTCGCGTGCGAGCGCGATGGCGTCCACCCGCAGCAGACGGGCCGCCCGCGACCTCGACACGTCGAAGGCCACTGCGAGGGCGGAGGCTGTGTAGCCGGCCGCGCCGAGTTCGCGTGCGATGCGTCGCTGCTCGACCCGCGCCTCCTCGTCCGGGAGGTCGGGTCGGGTCGCAGCCGCCCAGCGACGCCGTGCGTCGTCGGGGATGTCGATCACGAGGCGCACGTCGATGTCCTCCGGGCGGACGGCCAGCCAGAGGGCGGCCAGCTCGCGCGACTCGTCGACCAGGGTGTCGACGTCGACCGCCGAACCGTGGGCGGTGAACGTGCCGGTGGTGCGATCGCCGCCCTCGGCGCCGGATCCGGTCACGACGACCGTCCACGACGTGGGCGTCGGCCGCACCGCGCGGGCGTGGACGGACCTTCTGCTCGGGGTGGTCATGTCGGGAGGCTCCTGTCATTGACGCCGATCGACGGTGAGACGGCCTGATTCTGACGACGGGCCCGAGTCGTGACGCTGTCGGTGCGCTTCGGGCCGCACCCCCATTAGACCCCCTATCGAGGGTGAGAGCGTCGCGAGCGCTCGAATCAGCCCACGTCGTCACCGTCTCATCTCTGAGACTCGATGACGATCCATCTCAAGATTGATACGATCGGGTGATGGATCTCCAGCAGCTGCCGATGCGCGCCCGTCAGGCCAGCCTGCTCGGTGCCACCGAACTCGCGGCCAGAACCGGGCTCAGCCGCCCGACGCTCTACAGGGTGCTCGGCGGGCGCCCCCCTCGCATCGACGACCTGCGCGAACTGGCCCTGGCCTGCGGATTCGACATCGACGCCGCACTGATCCCCGTCAGCGATCCCCTCGCCGCAGTCGCAGCGAGAGCCGCCCTGGGTGATCCCGACGTCGCCGAGTGGTCGGATTCCGCGACCGCGTGGCTCGAACGACTGCAGCGCTATGTCGCCGCAGGCTCGGAGGCCGACGTGCAGGTCGCGCTCATCGACGAGGCCGGCCGGGCGTCGGCGCCCGCCCAGCGGGAGGGCTCGATCCATCTGCGGGGCGACGCTCGCTATGTGGATCGCCTCGTCTCTGCCGGGTCCGCCTCCGGCGACGACTGGGCGCTCTCGGGCTGGGCGGCGCTCGATGCGATGGAGATCGACGCCGACGCGCCGACCATCCTCTGGACACCCGAGCCGCGACGCGTCGCGCAACTGCTCGCCGACTCCTTCCGCCCCGGTCTCGCGGGGCTGTCGGACCTCATCCTGACTCCGGCCCACCCGTCGGTGTTCGCCGGTGCGCTCGAGATCGACTCCGTGCGACTGGTCGCGCCGATCCAGGCGCACATCGACGCCGTCGGGCTCGGCGAGGCACCTCGCTCGGCCGCTCTGGCGCACCTCCGGCGAGAACGATGACAGACGAGCAGTCACGGGGACTCGGGGCCGACGGGTACCGCACACGGCCCGGGCGCCCCCCGGCCGCTACGACCGAGGCGCGAGCCGGCGCACCACGCAGGGGCCTCCGGGCGACGACCCCCGACGAGACCTTCGCCGCCACGGCCGTCCGCTGGGACATCACCCGCGTGCCCCTCGACCGCATCGAGAGCTCGTCGATCGAGCGGGCACGCCACCGATTCAGGGCGTCGCTACCCGATCTCGTCTGGAACGCCGCGGCACTCGAGGGCAACACCTTCACCCTCCCCGAGGTGCGGACGCTGCTCGACGGCGTGACGGTCGGCGGCCGGCCCCTCGACGACGAGAAGCAGGTGCTCGCCCTGGTCGACGGCTACACCCATCTCGACGAGCTCGTGGCGTCCGGCTCGTTCAGCCTGTCGAAGAGCGTCTCCGACGATCTCCATCGCCGTGTCGCCATCCATGAGGCGATCGAATCGGGCGGCTTCCGTGGCGAGGGGGACGTCGGAGGCGGGGGCACGGTCCGACTCGCCTCCGGCGGACTGGTCGTCGGTGTGCCCCAGAGCGAACTAGCCGGGCGTTTCGCCGCGTCGGCGGATTTCCTCGAAGCTCTCGACGATCCCCGAGAACGAGCCCTCGGCTACTTCGTCTCGGCGACCAGATCGCAGTTCTACTTCGACGGGAACAAGCGGACGGCCCGCCTGATGATGACCGGGCTGCTCATGTCCGAGGGCTACGAGGCGGTCAGCCTCCCGGTGGCGCGCAAGTTCGAGTTCAACAAGGCGCTCGACATCCTGTTCACCGACGACGACGCCACCCCGCTCATGGCGTTCATCGCAAGCTGCGCCTCGCGAGCCTGACCCTGCCGGTCACGCCCGGGCGTCGAACCGGCGTCGGTAGCTCGACGGCGTGCTGCCGAAGGCGCTCGCGAAGTTCTGCCGCAGCGTGACGGGATTGCCGAACCCGCACGACGAGGCGACCTGGTCGATCGGGAGGTCGGTCGTCTCGAGCAGGCGTCGCGCCTCGTCGAGGCGTCGTGATCGCACCCAGGCGGCCGGTGTCGTGCCGGTCGACGCCCGGAACGCCCGCACGAACGTCCGGCGACTCAGCCGCGCCTCCGACGCCAGACGGTCGACGCCGAGCTCGTCGCCGAGATGCTCGAGGGCCCAGGCGGTCGCGACCGCGATCGGGTCCGTCGCCGCATGCTGCGCGACGGGTCGCTCGATGTACTGCGCCTGACCGCCTTCGCGATGCGGTGCGACGACCAGGCTGCGGGCCACCCTGTTCGCGGCCTCCGCACCGAGGCGGGTCCGGACGACGTGCAGGCACGCGTCGATGCCGGAGGCGGTGCCCGCCGAGGTCAGCACGTCGCCGTGGTCGAGATAGAGGACGCCCGGCTCGACGGTGATACCCGGGTGCCTCCGCGCCAGCCCCTCGACGGCGTGCCAGTGGGTGACCGCGCTGCGACCCTCCAGCAGGCCGAGGTCCGCCACGGCGAGGGCGCCGAGGCAGAGACCGACGATCGTCGAACCCCGGTCGTGCGCCGCGAGCACGACCCGGCGTAACGCGGCGCCGGGCTCGCGGCCGTCGTCGACCCACGACGGGACGACGACCAGATCGGCGTCGGCCACGGCGTCGAGACCGGCGACGCCGCCGAGCGAGTAGCCCTCGGCGGTCGTGATCGATCCGGCCCGCTCGGAGAACAGCGTCGTCCGCCATGGTCCGAGCCCCTGGCGGGCGACCTCGTCGAAGACGATCTGCGGCACCGACAGATGGAACATGGAGACGCCCTCGAAGGCGTAGACGGCGATCTTCACGGGCGGACCTCCTCGATGGCCTGAATCCATCGTATCGACGCACACGGGCCACTCGTGCGAGGCGCCCCCCGCGAGGAGGATCGTCGGTGGATCGCATCCCGCGCCGACGCCCTCGAACAAGGAGCCCCCATGACCACACCGAACCGCGCCCTCATCGTCGTCGACGTCCAGCAGGAGTACTTCGCCGGCCCGCTCGAGATCCAGTACCCCTCCGTCGACGACTCCCTGGCCCGTGTCGCCGAGGCCATCGACGCCGCCTCGGCCGCCGGCATCCCCGTCGTGGTGTTCCAGCACACGTCGGGCGAGGGCTCCCCCGTGTTCGATCCGAGCACCGAGGCGTTCGCCCTGCACCCCGAGATCGAGAGGCGTCGCCGCTCCGACTGGAAGTCGATCACCAAGCAGTACAGCTCGGTCTTCGCCGACACCGACCTGCTCGACTGGCTGCACGAGAACTCGCTCGACACCGTCACCCTGGTCGGGTACATGACGAACAACTGCATCCTCGCCTCGGCCGCCGGGGCCGAGGCGGTCGGCATCACCGCCGAGGTGCTGTCCGACGCGACGGGCGCCATCAGCCTCGGGAACGACGCCGGCCACGTCGACGCCGAGACCGTGCACCGCACCCTCATGGCCCTCCTCGATTCGAACTTCGCGGCCGTCGCCACGACGAAGGGGTGGACGACCGCGGTGTCGGCGGGCCAGCCGCTCGCCGCGAGCAACCTGCCCGAATCGGCGACGGCGGGCGCCGCGCGCTTCCCCCGCGGCTGACCGAAGAGGAGGAGGCACGGCCCGCCCGCGCCGGTCCGTCTCCGCTCGCCCGGCTCGCCGGACGGGGGTTCCGGCAGGGCCTGGCTGGGCCTGGCGGGCGGCTCTAGGGTCGGTGACATGGATGAACGAGCCGAGGTCCGCGAGTTCCTCGCTTCACGCCGGGCACGGCTGTCGCCCGAGCAGGCGGGCGTCGTCAGCGCCGGCGGGCGTCGACGCGTCCCCGGGCTGCGGCGTGACGAGGTCGCCCGCCTGGCCGGTGTCAGCGTCGACTACTACACGCGTCTCGAGCGGGGGAACCTCGGCGGGGTGTCCGACAGCGTCCTCGACGCGATCTCCCGTGCGCTCGGGCTCGACCAGGCCGAGACCGACCACCTCCACGACCTCGCCAAGGCGTTCGCCCCGTCGCGTCGCAGGCCGCCCGTCGGCGCCGAGCAGAAGATCGCCCAGTCGCCCGTGCAGCACATGCTCGACGCGATGACCGGCGCGCCCGCCATGGTGACGAACACCCGCATGGACCTCGTCGCCGCCAACACGCTCGGCTTCGCCCTGTACTCCGACATGTACCGCGGCACGCTGCGCCCCGGCAACCACTCGCGCTACATCTTCCTCGACCCGGGCGCGCGCGACTTCTACCCCGACTGGGAGCGCGCGGCCAACGTCAACGTCGCCATCCTCCGCCGCGACGCCGGGCGCGACCCCCACGACGCCGGGATCGCCGCGCTCGTCGGCGAGCTCTCGATCCGCAGCGACGAGTTCCGCACCCGCTGGGCGGCGCACGACGTCCGCCGCCACTACACGGGCGCGAAGCAGTTCCGGCATCCGGTCGTCGGCCTGCTCGAACTCGACTTCCAGGCGATGGAGCTGCAAGACACCCCGGGCCACTCGCTCACCGTCTACACGGCCGTGCCCGGCTCGCCCTCCGACGAGGGGCTCAGGCTCCTCGCCTCGTGGGCCGCGACCGAGCACATCGTCGAGCGCGACCACACGATCGACACCGCCTCCTGACCCTCCACCCTCCGCCGCCCCGCGGCATCCTCCCCGCCACCGGGCACGCCCCGAGGAGGCGCGTCTCCGCGCCCGAAAGGACCTCACGATGGCCACCGCGCCCGTCCCCACCCGCTCGACCCGCGCCTCCGGCCCCACCGCGCCCGTCGACCGTCTGCCGCTGCTCTCGCTCGTCGTCCTCGCGACGATGGGGTTCATCCTCGTCGCGATGGAGACGATGCCGGCGGGTCTGCTGCCCGTCATCGCGGACGGCCTCGACACGAGCGAAGGCGCCGTGGGTCTGCTCATCAGCGCCTACGCGCTCGGCACCGTGCTGGCGACCGTGCCGGCCATCGCGCTCACCCGGGGGATGCGACGCAAGCCGCTCCTCCTGATCGCCATCACCGGGCTGGTCGTGGCGAACACCGTGACGGCGCTCTCGCCCGTGATCGCGCTCGCCCTGGTGTCGCGGTTCGTCGCCGGGGCCTTCTCGGGCGTGATCTGGGGCATGCTCGCCGCCTACGGCCGCCGCATCAGCCCGCCGAGCCGCGCCGGTCTCTCGCTCGCCGTCGTCTCGGCCGGCGCACCCGTCGGCTTCGCGTTCGGCACGCCGCTCGGCTCGTGGCTCGGCATGACCTTCGACTGGCGCTGGTCGTTCGGCGGATTGACCCTGATCGGCGTCGTGGTGTTCGCGCTCGTGGCCGCGGTCGTCCCCGACGCCGCACCGGCACCCGAGGGGGCGCGCCTGTCGCTCGGGCGAGTGTTCCGCATCCCCGGCATCGCGGTGATCCTCGCGGTGATCGCCGCCTGGATGCTCGCGCACAACACGATCTACACGTACGTCTCGCCGTACCTGCGGGCCGGCGGCTCGGGGCTCGGAGTCGACGTGATGCTGCTGATCTACGGCGTCGCCTCGATCGGCGGGATCGTCGTCACCGGGGCGCTGCTCGACCGGTACCCGCGGGCGCTGCTGCACGGCAGCGTCGCGCTCTTCGTGGTCGCCGGGGTGATCCTGCTCGCGGGTCACGCGTCGGTGCCGGCCGTCGTCGTCGCCGCGGTGCTCTGGGGCGTGACGTTCGGCGGGGCGTCGGCTCAGCTGCAGGCGGCCCTCACGACCGTCGGCGGAGACAACGCCGACGTCGCGAACGCGTTCCTGCCGGTGGCGTTCAACGTGGCGATCTTCTTCGCCGGCATCGTCGGGGCGGCTCTGCTGACCACGGCCGACGGCCTCGTGCTGCCCGTGCTGATGATCGGGTCCGGGGTCGTGGCGTTGGCGCTGACCGTGTACGGGCGGCGCGACGCGTTCCCCGCGGCACTCTGACCGTCGCTGGGTCGCCCGCGACGAAGGCCCTGCCGATCGTTCGGGAGAGCCTTCGCCCTGGCTTCATCGCATGCGGTGATGCGCGGGACTACGGGCGGATCAGCACCCTGAACGCCTCGTGGGAGTCCATCAGTTGGCAGCCCTCCGCGATCTCCCACAGGCGCACTTTGCGGTCGAACACGCGGCCCGGGTCGATGGTTTCGTCGAGCACCTGACAAGTGGAGCTGACGATCGACTGGGGAGTGCTCGACGCCAGGTACGACTACACAGCCATCGTCTGAATGTCGGAACCGGGATCACCGTCGCAGAAGGGGCTGTCGCGTCTGGCTGACCCTCTGAGAGTTGGTCGAAGTCGTTTGGTCAGCGTAAGACACGGCGCGAGCTAGTCGCACCGTCCTCTGTGTAGGGGGGCTCTCCTCGATGCAAGCATTCGGCCACGCTCCAAGCACCCTCGGACCAACATCTCGTCGGGGCCGAGGATAAGACGAGGAAAGTTGAACCCGTACTGCGTCTGCTCGCCGTGGATGAAGCGGAGCTCGTCCGGGGAGTCGAAATCGATGGTGCCCGAGACCTGGATGGTGGTGCTGGTGCCACGACCCTAGCCCGAGCGGTCAGTCCTCGGGGTGCAGGCTCTCATCGGCGGGCATCGTCCTCCATGCGGTGAAGTGCACGGTGAGGTCGGCGCGCGACGGGGCGCAGCAGAAGGGGCCGGCGCTCGCCGCGGCATCGGGAGCGAGCGGGGCGACCCGCACCAGACGCCAGGGCTCGGCGTCGACCCGCGCCCGGACCGTGAGCGCATCCCCCGAGCGGCTGGCTCGGATCGTCACGGTCCGGCCGGTCCAGTCGACCGGTGACAGCGACCAGTCGGACTCTCCTCGCGTCACCACGGCACCGAGGCTCTGCTCGCCGTCGCTGAGCTCCACCCCGGCCTTGACCCAGGTCTCGGGGTCGACCGAGACGAAGAGGCCGGCCTGATCGAACTGGGCGGCGAAGTCGAGCACGAACGACACCTCCATCGCCGTGCCCTGCGGGAAGGGCGCGACCAGGGCGTGCTCGGTGTCATGGACGAACCCGTACGAGGTGAGGCGCCAGGCGTCGCTGCCCTCCGTCGCCGTGACCCGCATCCCGTCGACGGCGACGGCGACCGCTGTCGGCTCGGTGGTCCAGGTGCCGGTGGTCCAGGCGATGTCGGTCATGGCGTCCTCGTTCTCGGTGGTCGTCGGGGGTGACGGCGGCAGCGGCGGCAGCGGTGGCGCCGGCGGCGTCAGCGCTCGTGCGTCGGGGCGTCGCCGGCCTGGAGGGCGGCGTGCTGCCTCTCGACGCGTCGGTTCACGGCCATCGCCCGCAGCCCGACCACGATCGAGAACGAACCGCTGACGATCATCAGCACGCCCAGGAGGCCGCTGTCACCTCGCGTGAGCAGCGCACCGCACACGACCACCACGGCGGAGAGGATGAGCTGCAGGGTCGTCCATGTCGTCGTCATCCCTCGACCCTACGAGCCTCCGACCGCGAGCGGCTCGCCCGCACGGCGGAGCGCGCGGCGGAGGCGCGGCGCTCAGACCCCAGGAGGTGGCCGAGACCCCAGCGCGCAGGCGGGGGTCTCGGCGACCCGCTGGGGTCTCGGCGTCTCAGCGGACGTGCGTCACGCCCCCCGCAGTCGGGTGATGCGCTCGCGGATGCGGGAGTCGAGATCGTCGAACTCGTCGAGGACGTCCATCGCCGCGTAGGCCCGGCCGCGGACGCGCTCCGTGACGGCTTCGACGATGTGGTTCTCCGCCAGCACCTCGACGCCGCGATACACGCTCCGCTCAGGGAGGTCGCGCAGCTCGTCGACGAGCTGCTCGACCGTGAAGACGGGCAGCGTCAGCAGAACGGGCAGGATCCGGTCGGCTGCACTGCCTGCCCGAGGTCGGGCCTGTTCCCGCCAGTCCTCCACGTACCGGGCGAATCGGCGCGCAGTGCCTCGCGCCTCACGGGCCGCGGTCTCGACAGAGAGCGCGAGGTCGGTGACGATCGGCGCGACGTCGCCGGTGCGGTAGGCGGTGAGCAGCGAGAAGTAGTGGGTCGTGTCCGCAGCGAGGGCGCTCGCCACAGGCAGCACCGTGTGCGGCGTCACGCCGCGGCGGCGGAGGATCGCCCCGATGAGCGCCCGGCCGATGCGGCCGTTGCCGTCGGTGAACGGGTGGATGCTCTCGAACTGCGCGTGGGCGATCGCCGCCTGAGTGATCGGTTCGACGTCGGCCCGGTTCGAGAAGACGACCAGATCGCGGAGGAGGGCGGGGACGTCATCCGGGGGCGGCGGGACGTAGAGCGCGTTCCGCGGGGAGTGCTGCGAGCCGCCGATCCAGTTCTGCACGTCGCGCACGCGTCCGGCGTACGGGCGCTCGGTCACGTCCGGGTCGTCTCGCATGAGCGCCCCGTGCGCGGTGAGGATCTCGTCGAGCGCGATGGTCGCACCGGAAGCAGCGATGAGCTTCGTGATGGCGGCCCCGGCGGCCACCATCGACATCGCCGAGTCGTTCTCCTTCAGGCCGCCGATGGCCCGTGCGAACGCGAGGGGCGATGCCTCGACGTGTTCGATACGGCTCGAGGCCACCGACTCCATGCGGATCAGGAAGCCGGCGAGCGGGCTGAGCACACCGTCGGCGACCCGCTCGAGGTCGGTCGCCTCGTGGCGGGCTCGAGAGAGATCGCGACTTGAGACGACGGGTACCTCGAGATCGGCGATCATCGGGGGGATCGACGCCCGGACCTCGGAGAGCATCCGGTCTTCCCGCGTGCCGCGGCGGCTCGCGCTAGCCCAGGGCACGGTTCGCGTCGTGTGGGCCGGCCACTCCGCCATCGGGCATCCTCTCGTCGACGACCGAACTCATGATGACAGTTGTCGAGCCTAGATGACAATAGCGAGGAGGTCGTCGCCGCTCGGTGTCGGCGCGGTGCCGGTCCGACCGACACCGCGCCTCCTGCAGGCCCCGAGGTCAGTCGGTCGGGGGCGTGTAGAACTGCAGGTCGTTGCCCTCGGTGTCCTTGAACGGCAGGATGCGGCCCCACGGGTGCTCGCTGATCGTGCCGGTCACGTCGGCGCTGCGCGACTGCAGGTCGGCCAAGGCGTCCTCGAGGGTGCCGTCGGGCTGGAACGTGATGACCGCGCCGCCCTCGCTCGACGCCGCGGCCTCCTCGCGACCGTTCAGGCCGATCATCAGGCCGTTCGCGTCGATCTCGGTCCAGTCGTCGCTCTCGCTCGTCACCGTGAGACCGAGTGCGTCACGGTAGAACGCCGTCGCCCGCCCCATGTCGGTCACGGGCACCCACACTGTTGCCACTCCGCTTGCCATGTCGACTCCTTCGTCCGCCACCGGAATGCCCGATGCAGCGTCTGATCCTTGCTACGCCCCGCACCGTGCGAGCCGTGTCGCTAGTCAGGGCACTTTCCCATCCGGAGGCGTGTCTCACGGGGGCCGTCGCCCTACCGACCCACCCGCAGGAGGCGCGGTGCCGGTCGGACTCGCACCGCGCCTCCTGCGGGCCGTCTCCTCGGGGGGCCCTCTCAGGGCCACCCACGGTCGGCGCGGGAGCGTAACGTCGCAGACGGAGGGCCCGTCGTCGAGCACCGTGTTCCGACCCGCCCCTCGAACCCCCGCGAACCGAACCCACCACCCCCAGGAGAACCATGCGCACCGTCAACGCCTACGCGGCACCGTCCGCCACCGAGCCCCTCGTCAAGACGACCATCGAGCGCCGCGACGTCGGCCCGAAGGACGTCATGATCGACATCGCCTACGCCGGCATCTGCCACAGCGACATCCACACCGTCCGCGGCGAGTGGGGCGAGATCCAGTACCCGCAGGTCGTCGGTCACGAGATCGTCGGCACCGTCTCGGAGGTCGGCTCCGAGGTCACCAAGCACAAGGTCGGCGACCGCGTCGGCGTCGGCTGCATGGTCAACTCGTGCGGCGAGTGCGAGTACTGCAAGCGCGGCGACGAGCAGTACTGCGCCAAGGGCAACGTCGGCACCTACACGGGCGTCGACCCCGCCGACGGCACCATCACGCAGGGCGGCTACTCGCAGGCCGTCGTCGTCACGGAGGACTTCGTGCTCCGCGTGCCCGAGTCGCTCGACTACGACAAGGTCGCCCCGCTGCTCTGCGCCGGCATCACCCTGTACTCGCCCCTGCACCACTGGGGCGTGACCGAGGGCACCAAGGTCGCCATCGTCGGCATGGGGGGACTCGGCCACATGGGCGTCAAGATCGCCGCCGCCCTCGGCGCCGAGGTCACCGTGCTGTCGCAGACCACCTCGAAGAAGGACGACTCGCTGCGCTTCGGCGCCAAGGCGCACTACGCGACCAGCGACGAGCAGACCTTCACCGACCTGGCGAACTCGTTCGACCTGATCATCAACACCGTCTCGGCGAAGGTCGACATGGGCGCGTACCTCGGTCTGCTGGCCGTCGACGGCACGCTCGTCAACGTCGGCGCCCCGTCCGAGCCGCTCGAGGTGCCCGCGTTCGCGCTCATCCCCGCGCGTCGCAGCTGGGCCGGTTCGGCCATCGGCGGCATCCGCGAGACGCAGGAGATGCTCGACTTCTGCGCCGAGCACGGCATCGTGCCCGAGACCGAGCTCATCGACGCCGACCAGATCAACGAGGCGTACGAGCGCGTGCTGAAGTCCGACGTCCGCTACCGCTTCGTCATCGACGCCGCGACGTTCGCCTGAGCCCAGGCCCGGCGGCCCGGGGCTTCCGAGCTCCGGGCCCCGAGCTCTCGGCCCGGGGCCCAGGCTCCGAGGCTCCGTCCTCAGTGCCCGAGCGATAGGCACCGGTTATCCGCATTGCGCAACCCCGACAGCCGGCTGACCGAACCGTCAGCCGGCCCGGGTACGAACGTGGGGGGAAGGCCGCAGCAGCGGCCGGGAAGGCACAACCTCATGACTGAGATCACCGCCCACCACGGGCTCTTCAAAGACACGAACCTCCACGTCGACGACTTCGGCGGCTCGGGACGCACCGTCGTGCTCATCCACGGCTGGCCCCTCTCCGGCGAGTCGTGGAGCAAGCAGGTCCCCGCGTTCCGCGACGCCGGCTACCGCGTCGTCACCTACGACCGCCGAGGCTTCGGACGCAGCGACAAGCCGAAGACCGGATACGACTACGACCACCTGACCGAAGACCTGCACACGGTCCTCACCGAGCTCGACCTGAACGACGTCACGCTCGTCGGGTTCTCGATGGGCGGCGGCGAGGTCGCCCGCTACTTCACGAAGTACGGCACCGAGCGTCTGCACAGCGTCGTCTTCGCCTCGGCCGTCCCGCCGTACCTGATGAAGACCGACGACAACCCCGAGGGCCCTCTCACCAAGGAGGCGGCGGCCGACATGACCGCCGGCCTCACCAAGGACGAGGACTCCTTCTACGACGAGTTCACCACCGGCTTCTTCTCGGTCGACGGCGTGCTCAAGGTCTCCGAGGCCGACCGCCAGGACGCCCTGCGTCTCGCGAAGCAGGCCGACAAGGCCGCCGCGCTCGAGGCCATGGCCTCGTTCGCGAACACGGACTTCCGTGACGACCTCGCCAAGGTGACCGTGCCCACGCTGGTCATCCACGGCGACGGCGACGCGACGGTCCCCTACGAGGGTTCGGGTGCTCGTACGCACAAGGCGATCGCGGGCTCCGAGCTGCACGTCATCGCGGGAGCGCCTCACGGCGCCAACGTGAGCGACGCCGACGAGTTCAACCGCGTCGTGCTCGCCTTCCTCGCGAAGTAGCACTGCTCGCTGAGTAGCACTGCACCCCAGGAGGCGCGGTGCCGGTCCTCGAGACCGGCACTGCGCCTCCTCGGTTCCCGGCCCGCGCCGGGCCGCCGTCGAGCCGCGACCCGTACGGTGGCAGAGGTGAACAGCTCGCAGCACACCATCTGGTGGCACGTCTACCCGCTCGGCTTCGCAGGTGCGGACACGACCGGGGCGGATCGCTCGCCGGCACCGCGCCTCCTCGACCTCGTGCCCTGGCTCGACCATCTACTGGCTCTCGGTGCGAACGGACTCGCCCTCGGGCCGGTCTTCGAGTCGTCGACGCACGGCTACGACACGATCGACTGGCTCGCGGTCGATCCGCGTCTCGGGACCGAGGCCGACCTGGTCACCCTGATCGAGGCGGCGCACGCGAAGGGCGTGAAGGTGATGCTCGACGGCGTCTTCAACCACGTCGGGCCCGAGTTCCCGGCGCTGATCGAGGCGCGGAACGACCCCTCGTCGCCGGCGGCCTCATTGTTCCGCCGTGACGACGACGGCAGCCTGGGCACCTTCGAGGGCCACGGCGGGCTGATCGCGCTCGACCACGACTCGCCCGAGGTCGCCCGTCTGGTGACCGAGGTGCTCACCTACTGGGCCGACCGCGGCGTCGACGCCTGGCGACTCGATGCGGCGTACGCGGTGCCGCCGGCGTTCTGGGCGACCGTGCTGCCGGTGCTGCGCGAGCGCCACCCCGACGTGTACGTGGTCGGCGAGGTGCTGCACGGCGACTACGTCGCGGCGGTGGCCGACGGCGGTCTCGACAGCGTGACGCAGTACGAGCTGTGGCAGGGCGTCTGGCACGGGCTGAACGACGTCAACCTGCACGAGCTCGAGTGGGCCCTGCAGCGTCACGACGGGTTCCTCGACCACTTCGTGCCGCTCACCTTCGTCGGCAACCACGACGTCACGCGCATCGCGAGTCAGATCGACGACGACCGGCACCACGACCACGCCCTGGCGCTGCTCTTCACGCTCGGCGGCACGCCGTCCGTCTACTACGGCGACGAACTCGGACTCCGGGCCCTGAAGGAGGAGCGGGTCGGCGGCGACGACGCCGTGCGCCCGGCGTTCCCCCCGGCGCCCGTCGACGCCCCGGGTGTCGGGGTGCCCGGCGCCCTCCCCGAGGTCCTCGCCCTCCACCAGCGGCTGATCGGCGTGCGACGCCGGCACCCGTGGCTGCACACCGCCCGCAGCCGCACCGTCTCGGTGTCGAACGAGACGCTCGTGCTCGAGGTCGTCGGCGACGGGCCGGGCGAGGCGCTCGTCGTGGCGCTGAACCTGGGCGACGACGAGCTGCGCGTGGCCGAGCCGGCGCCGGGCGAGTGGCTGGCCGGCCGCGACGCGGGGCTCGACGGCGACGTGCTGTCGGTCGGGCCGCACGGCTGGGCGGTCGTCGCGCGACGCTGAGGCGCGGGCGCGGGCGGGGTGCGGTCGCGCGGGATGGGGTGCGGTCGCCGACTAGTCGTCGTCACGAGGTCCATGCGGACCGGAAGAGGCCGCGGCGTTCAGGGCGCGCACCGCGCGGGGCGCCATGGCCGCCGCGCAGGCGCCGACGACCAGGACCACCGCGACGGTGACGACACGGGGCTCCAGGGCGAGGGCGGCCCCGCCCGCGACGGCGCCGATCGCCCCGCCCAGCAGCGCGGCCGCCTCGTAGGTGCCGAGGGCCTCGCCGACGCGGCCGTCGGCCGACCCCGTCACGAGCTCGAGCTCCACGGGCTCGACCAGCGCCCAGGCGGAGCAGGCGAGCACCCAGGCGATGCCGATGGCGAGGGGCTGATCGACGAGGAACAGCGCCGCCGAGGCCACCGTGCTGGCGGCGGTGGCGAGCACCAGCGTGCGGGGGGCGCCGAGGCGGGCTGCCAGGCGTCGCCCCGGGACGGGCAGCAGGGACCACACGACGAGGCCGGGGAGGAAGGTCAGGGCGATCGCATCGACGCCGAGCCCCTGCCCCTGCAGCTTGAGGAGGACGGCGAGGCCTACCGCGCTCTCGACGAGGGCGACGACGGAGACGAGGACGAGCAGCGGCAGGAGGCGACGTCGCAGCGCCCGCGACGCGACGCGGTCGCGCTCGGTCACGGTGCGACGGTGGTCGAGCCGCAGCAGGGCCGCGCAGCAGGCGAGGGCGGCCGCTGCCCCGAGGGCGAAGACGCCTCTGCTGCCCACCAGCCCCAGGGCGGACAACCCGACCACGTAGCCGACCCAGGTGCCGGTGGCCTCGCTGGAGATGAGGCGGGCGAATACGGCGGGCTCGTCGGCGGACCCCTCGGCCACCATCGCCCGCACGGGCACGCGGAAGAGACTCGCACCGAGGCCGGCTACCGCAGCGGACACGATGGCGGTCGGCACGTCGGGGCTGAGCGCGTACCCGGCGGCCCCGAGCGCGAGCGTGGCGGCGCCGAGGGCGGCGACGCGGTTCCTGGCTCTGGTGTCGGCAAGGCGTCCCGCCGCGGCTCGGGCGAGGAAGGACACCACGAGCTCCAAGCCGACCACCACGCCGACGAGCGTCGACGAGGCACCGAGCGAGGCCGCAGCCCAGAGCGGCACGAGGAACCCCAGCACCTCCACCACGCCACCCACGGCTCCGGCCGTGGAGAGCGCGGTGGACACCCGCCTCGACGTCGTGAGATCAGCGCCCATGCGCATCACCCCCGATCGGGCGAAAGTCTGGCACGCAGCGCCGGGCCGGACCATCCGCCGAGCGACGGAGGCGTGGAGCGGCCCTCGTGGGGTGCCACAGCAGTGCCCCCCATCTGATCTCCGCAGGGCGTTCGCTGGAGATCGCGACCACGAGACGTGGTCGTCGACGACGAGAAGATGAGGAGAACGACCGTGGCAGAACAGCGCAAGCAAGTCGGGGGTGGACGGAACATGTTCGGGGACTTCGCTCCGAAGCTCGCCGCCCTCACCGACGACGTCCTGTTCGAGGACGTCTGGAACCGAACCGAACTGTCCGCACGCGACCGGAGCCTGATCACGGTCGCCGTCCTCGCCGCCGGTGGGCACACCGGGCAGCTCGAGTTCCACCTGGGCCTCGCTGTCGAGAACGGCGTGACCCAGGAGGAGCTGATCGAGGCCATCACCCACGTCACCCTCTACGCCGGCTGGCCCAATGGCATGGCCGCGATGGGGGTCGCCAAGAAGCTCTTCACCACGGAAGACCAGGAGAAGTCGTGAACATCGAGCCCGCCACCCCTACGAGCAAGAACCCGCCCGAGCAGTTCGCCGGCGACGTCTGGCTCGACCCGATCGCACTGCCCCACGAGGACGGCCAGCACATGGTCGTCGCCACCGTCCGCTTCGCCCCGGGCGCCCGGACCGCGTGGCACTCCCACGAGAAGGGCCAGTACCTGCGCGTCACCGCCGGCGTCGGCCGCTTCGGCACCCGCGACGGCCAGATCATCGACGTCCACCCCGGCCAGACGATCTACACCCCGCCCGGGCAGGAGCACTTCCACGCCGCCGCGCCCGGTGTGTTCATGGAGCACATCGCGATGCTCGAGAACGGCGACGACCCCGCCACGACCACCACCTGGCTCGAGCACATCGCCGACAGCGAGTTCGACGGCGGCTAGGTCGGCGAAGTCGCACGAAAAAGGCGGCCCACGTAGTGGACCGCCTTTTTATTGTGTGCGCTTGGAGGGACTCGAACCCCCGACCTCCTGATCCGTAGTCAGATGCCTGGGAGGGTTGCCGTTACGGCAAGAACTGGCAGTCGCTCACTGCGGGCCTGAATGCCGTCGGGCAGGTCACACCGACCCCGGCCCGACGACCTCTCGGCGGCCTCGTGCTCCGCCGTTCGACGCGGTCACCGAAGTAGAGACCGGCGGCGACGGCGGATCACGACGACACGGAGCCGCGGTCGACGTCGATGACGCCTTTACGGAGGATGAAGCAGCCGTACGGGCCAGGGTCCGACGTCCGGACGACGGCGAAGGACCGGCGAGCCGCGGCGTAGAAGTCGAACCGTTCCACTGCCTCCACGGTGACCGGGTGGCCGGTGATCCCGTCGAGCGTGGCTTGGAACTCCAGTTGCACCGGCACGAGGCGCTCAGGGTCGTCGACGACTGCCATCCTCTTGACGGGGGCTTCGACGAACGTGTCGAGAGGCATCAGCGAGAGGATCGCAGTACAGGCTCGAGGGAGGTCGCAGCCAGCGAGGTCGACGACCTTGCCGTGGGTCGTGTGGGCCGCGATGGAGGCTGCCGGGTGGTTCACGTCGCAGAGGAGCAGATCGTCTCCGTGCCCCATCGACATGAGGACGAACAGCAGCTCGGCGGTCAGTGCACTGTCGATGCCCTTGAGCATGACGACTCCTTCGGTGAGTGGTGGCTGGACGGGACGGCGGAGGGGTCAGGGCGCCTGTGGCACCTGACCCCGCCGCCATGGTCACTCCCGGGCAGCGGCGCGGGTGTTGAGCTGGTCGAACGCGACCGCGACGAGGATCAGCAGGCCGATCGCGATCTGCAGGTAGAACGAGTTCACCGCGAGCAGGTTGCCGCCGTTGTTCAGGACCCCGATCAGCAGCGCGCCGCAGGCGGCGCCGATCGCGCTTCCCCGTGCGCCGGACAGGCTGGCCCCGCCGATGACGCAGGCCGCGATGGCCTGCAGCTCGAAACCGGTGCCGGCTGTCGGGACTCCCGCCCCGAGGCGGGAGGTCAGGAGGACGCCCCCGACGGCGGAGAGCAGGCCGGCGATGCCGTAGACCGTGATGGTCACCAAGCGCACCGGGACGCCGGCCAGGCGGGCCGCTTCCGGGTTCGAGCCCACGGCGTAGACGTACCGGCCGAAGACGGTGCGCTTGAGAACGAAGGCCGCGATCGCCGCGATGACGACGAACAGGATCAGCAGGTTCGGGATGCCGGCGACCGAACCGTTGGCGATGGTCTGGAACTCCTCGGGCAGGCCCTGGATCGTGTTGGCGTCGGTGATGACGAGCACGACTCCTCGAGCGATGCCGAGCATGCCCAGGGTCGCGATGAAGGGCGGGAGCTTGAACCTCGTCACGAGCAAGCCGGTGATGATGCCCAGCACGGCGCCGACCAGGGCCCCGAGGAGGAGCGCGAGGGGGATCGGGACCCCCGCGACGAGCAGCTGAGCAGTGACCGCGCCGGCCAGGCCGAGGATCGACCCGACCGAGAGGTCGATGCCGCCGGTGAGGATCACCATCAACTGGCCGATCGCCAGGATGCCGAAGATGGACACCTGCCGGGCGAGGTTCGCGAGGTTGTTGCCGGTCAGGAAGTCGTCGCTCGCGAGCGTCAGGGCGCCGAACACGACGAGGAGGACGATGAGCACGCCGCTCTCGCGGCCGGCGATGCTGCCGAGGGTCGTGACCCGCGGCTTGGACGACGCGCGGGCGGCTGCGGCCGCGGCGTCGTCGCCGTTCCGCACCACCCGGATGGTCGTGGTCTCGATGGGTTCGCGCCACATCAACTTAGGCATGGGGGACTTCCTCGATGTTCTGTCGGGTGACCGGGTCGGAGTGGGGGTCGTGGCTGAGCGGCGCGATGCCGTGCAGGTGGTCGGAGGGGTCGTCGACCCCGCCGCTGGCGAGGCGGAGCACGTCCTCCTCGGAGGCGCCGCCCGGCAGCTCACCGGCGACGGCGCCCTCGCGGAGGACGACGACGCGATCGGCGAGGCCGAGCAGCTCAGGGAGGTAGGACGAGACGACGATGACGGCGAGTCCGCGGCGGGCCAGGTCGTTGATGACGTCGTAGAGCTCGCCCTTGGCGCCGACGTCGATGCCCTTCGTCGGCTCGTCGAACATGATGACCTTGGGCTTGGTCAGCAGCCAACGTGCGAGGAGCACCTTCTGCTGGTTGCCGCCGGAGAGCGTCGAGACCGGCTGGTCGTAGGAGCCGGCGCGGATGCGCAGACTGTCGAGCAACGCGTCGGCCTCGTCTGACTGGGCCTTGCCGGGCAGCAGCCCTCGGCGGGACCCGACCCGGAGGCTCGCGATCGTGACGTTCTCCCGGATGGAGAGCTCCGGCAGCAGGCCGAGCACCTTCCGGTCCTCGGTAAGCAGGGCGACGCCGGCGTCCATCATCGTGCGCGGGCCGTCAGGCCGGACGACGGCGCCGTCGATCAGGATGTCCCCCGATGCGACGGGCTCGGAGCCGAAGACGCTGAGCAGCAGCTCGCTCCGCCCCGAGCCGAGCAGGCCGCCGATGCCGAGGATCTCGCCGCCTCGAGCCTCGAGGTCGACGGCAGGGCTGTCCGGCGTGCGCCGGAGGGCGCGGAGGCTCAGGCGGGCGGGATAGACCTCTCGTGCCTCATCCGGGTAGAGCGACGACACTTCCCGGCCGACCATGGCGTTGATCAGGGTGTCCTCGGTGTAGTCGCTCATGGGGCCGCTCTGGGACAGCTCGCCGTCGCGCAGCACCGTCACCCAGTCACCGATCGCGAACATCTCCTCGAGCCGGTGCGTGACGTAGAGGATCGCGACGCCCTCGCGTTTGAACTTGCGGATCTGGTCGAGCAGACGGTCCGACTCGGCCTCGGTCAGCGCCGTGGTCGGCTCGTCGAAGACGATGACCTTGACCGCGTCGGCCGTGACGACCTTGGCGACCTCGACAAGCTGCTTCGTCGCTGCCGGCAGCCGCTCGACGATGACGTCGGGGTCGACGTCGGCGAGGCCGAGCGAGTCGAGGACGAACCGGCACCGGTCGTGCAGGTCACGGGCCCGGATCACGCCGGAGCGTGACGGCAAGCGGCCCATGAACATGTTCTCGCCGACGGACAGGTGCGGCAGGAGGCTGAGCTCCTGGTAGACGGCCTGGACGCCCGCGGTGCGGAGGGCCCCCGGGGAGGCGGTGGTCACGGTGGCCCCGTCGATGTCGTAGTCACCCGAGTCTCGGTGCACGGCACCGGTCAGGACTCTGATCAGAGTCGACTTGCCGGCACCGTTCTCGCCTGCCAGGCAGTGCACCTGACCGGGGACGAGCTTCAGCGAGACACCGCTGAGGGCCTGGACGGCACCGTAGGCCTTAGAGACGTCGGTGAGCTGCAGGACCGCAGTGCCCTCGGGCTCGCGGACGGTCATCCGTTGGTCTCGGCAGTCTGCGGCTCGAGGAGCGACTTGATCTCGGGGCTGTCCATGTTGTCGCGGTCGGCCACCGCGACGCCGGGGTCGAGGCTGGCCGGCGGGATGCGGCCCTGGGTCGCCATCGCGGCCTCGACGACTCCCTGGTAACCGAGGAACCACGGGTTCTGCACGACCAGGGCGTCGATGCTGCCGTCGGCTAGGGCCGCGTTCTCCGCCGGGTCGGAGTCGAACGCGACCACGGCGATGTCGTCGGCGGCGTCGTTGTCCTTGATGGCGGTGGCCGCGCCGACGCCCGAGCTGTTGTTGTCCGCGAAGACGCCCACGAGGTCCGAGTTCGCCGAGATCGCGTCGTTCACCTGTGAGGCGGCGGTGCCGATGTCGTTGTTGTTGTAGCTCTGCAGGCTGGAGTCGATGTCGGGGCAGTCGGTCGCGAGGCCTGCGCGGAAGCCGGCGTCACGGTCCTGGTTGGCCTCGATGCCGGCGATGGGCGCCTCGACGAGGACCTTGCCGGTGGTGGTGCCCTGCTCGGTGAGCAGCTGGCACATGCGCTCACCGGCGGCCGTGCCGGCGAGGATGTTGTTCGTGCCGATGTGGCCCTCGATCTCGGCCGTGACCTTCGTGTCCGCGGTGATGACCTTGATGCCCGCCTCGCGGGCGGTGTCGATCGAGGCGTTAAGGGCCTCGCTGGAGCTCGGGGCGATGAGGATCGCGTCGGCTCCGCGTGAGACGGAGTTCTCGACGAGCTGCACCTGGCCGGCGATGTCCGTCTCGGAGGTGGGGCCGAAGGTGTTCACCTCGATGCCGTAGTCGGCTGCCGCCGCCTCGGACCCGGCGAGGAGGGTCTGCCAGTAGGCGGAGTCGCTGGCGCGGATGATGACGTCGACCTTCACGCCGGCCGCCGCGCCTCCGTCCCCACCTCCGCTCGAGGCGGCTTCGGAGACCGTCGCCCGGCCGCCGACGACGCCGAGAACGAGGGCGACGAGGGCGATCGCCGCTACGAGGGACAGGGAGAAGACAGTTCTAGATCGCGCCATTGCGTGTCCACCTAGGTGTGAGAAGGGTTCGGGTGTTCGTGTTCGAGGTGTTCTGGGAGGGGCCGGTGCCTCGCTCGACGGGGACCGTCGCGGGCACCGGCCCGGGAGCCTGGTGGCTCGTGGGTCAGGCGGTGTGGCCTGCGGGGGTGATGCTCAGCAGCTGGTTGCGGAGGCGCTGTGAGGCGATGCCGTCGGCCTGGTCGATGACCGAGGTGATGTGGTCGACGCCGACGGCCTCGATCTTCGCGATGAGGAGCTCGACGGTGGCGCGGTTGGTCTCCGCCTCCTCCTGTGCGTCTTCGCGGATCGGGAAGGTGTCGAAGTAGATGACGCCGTCGTAGTCGTGGCGGAGCAGGTAGTACAGGAACTCGATCGTCTCGAAGGGGTGGATCGAGCCGATCATGAGCCCGTCGTCGTGGTCGTTGTTGCCGTCGTTGAGGTGGACGCCCCAGAGCTTGCCCTCGGCGAGGAGGAGCGCGGCACCGAAGCCGGGAGCGTCGCCAGCCATGAGCATGTGGGCGAAGTCGAGGGTCGCGCCGACGTTCGGCCGGTCGATGAGCTGGAGGACGTGCAGGGTCTGGCCGACGCTGCGGATGACGGAGTGGACGCGTTCCTCGTAGGGCTTGTACTCGATGCTGATGCGGACGTCGGGGCGGTAGTCGGCGAGCTCCTGGAAGGCCTCGACGATGCGGCCGAGGTCACGCGCGTAGTCCTTCTGGAACGTGTAGTCGAAGCCGTCGAAGCCGAGCCAGACCGTGACGAGGTCGCTGCCGCCGAGGGCCGCGGCGTCGATGCCCGCCTTCGTGAGCTCGATGGCCTCGCGGCGCACCGCCTCGTCGCGGTTGCTGTACTCGCCGTGGACGAAGTCCTTGCGGAACCGCATGGCGACGCTGTTGAGGGTCAGTCCGAGCTCGTCGAGGAGGGGCTTCATGTCGGCGGGCTCGATGCCGACGAAGTGCTCGGGGTAGTTGAGGTCGACGTAGTCGATGCCCTTCGTCGCGCTGATGCGACGGAGGGCTGCGGCGGTGTCTCCACCGGCGATGAACGAGTTAAGGCGCGTGGCGAACTTCATGAGGGAGACCGTACGGAGCATGATCACTATTGTCAAGCGTTGTCATTTTTGGTCAACCGCGATCGCCCAGCAGGCGTTGTTCAGTCCGTATATTCAACTCTCGGTGCTTTGACAACGATTGTCACGCTCGCCTAATGTCAAGCCAGGCGACGCTGTGTCGTCGGCACAATGGAGTGGAGAACGGCATGACGGCGAACGCCATCGTGGTTATCGGGAGCATCAACTACGACCTGATCGTCAGTCAGGATCGACTCCCCCGCCGCGGTGAGACGCTCGTGTCGACCGGCTTCCGCAGCGACTTCGGCGGCAAGGGCGCGAACCAGGCGGTCCAGGCGGCGCGACTCGGCGCCCGAGTCCAGTTCGTGGGTGCGGTGGGCGCGGACCACTACGGGGCGATGTGTCGCGCGAACTTGGAGCGCGAGGGCGTCGAGTGCCGTCTGCGCCCGACGGACGCGGTGAGCGGCCTGGGACTCGTGAACGTCGTGGGCGACGGGGAGGTGCACGCGACGATCGTCGAGGGCGCCAACGCCGTCGTGACCGGTGACTGGGTCGACGCCGCCGCCGACCTCGTCACCTCCGCCGCGGTCGTCGTGCTGCAGAACGAGGTACCGGCCTCGGCGAACGACCGCGCGATTGTCCTGGCGGCAGCAGCTGGCGTGCCAGTCATCTACAACGCGGCACCAGCCAGGCCCGTGCCGCTCGCGACGACCCGCGCCTGCACGTGGTTCGTGGTGAACGAGGACGAGGCCGCCGAGTACCTGGGGCACGCCCTCGGCGACGTCGCCGACGACGACGCCATGCGTGCAGTCATCGAGGAGCTGACGTCCTTCTGCGCGAACGTCGTCCTGACCCTGGGCAGTCACGGCTGCTATGTTTCTGCAGATCGGCGAGTGGAGTTCGTCGGGGCCGTGGAGGCCCGGGCGGTCGACACGACAGGCGCAGGTGACTCCTTCATCGGCGCGTTCGCCACGGCGATCGCTGACGGGGTCGACCCGTTCCAGGCGTCCCAGACGGCGGCCCTGGTCGCCTCGATCACGGTGGCGGGGATGGGTGCCCAGTCCAGCATGCCGACACGGGAGGAACTCGACCATGAAGTCGTTCGCGAGACACCAGCTGATCCTCGACCGGGTCGCGCTGGGTGACTCGATCCTCATCGACGACCTCGTCACCGCGACGGGCGCGTCCCCCTCGACCGTGCGCCGCGACATCCGCGAGCTCGAGCGCTCCGGCCAGGTCGTCAGCCTGCGCGGGGGCGCCATCCGTGCCGAGGAACGCGCGGCGGAGCTGCCGGCGGCCCTGAAGTCGCAGATCAACCGCGACGAGAAGGTCGCCATCGCCCGCGCCGCCGCCGCGATGGTCGTCGAGGGCGAGACGATCTACGTCGACTCCGGCACGTCGCTGACCGAGTTCATGATCGCGCTCCCCAACATCGGTGTCCACGTCATCACGTCGAACACCCAGGTTCTCGGGATGGTGCCGCGCCCCAGGGTCACCGTCACGGCGCTCGGGGGCGACTACCTCCCCGACATCGGCTCCGTGGCCGGCACGATGACCGACCGCCAGCTCGAGGATCTCTACTTCGACCGTGCGTTCATCGGCGTCACCGGCATCGACGTCGCTGCGGGCGTCACCACCTTCGACATCCGAGAGGCCAACAAGAAGCGCATCGTGCAAGCGCACAGCCGCGAGACCGTCGTGCTCGCCGACAGCAGCAAGTTCGACGTCGTCTCGCTCTGTCGCTCGTTCAGCTTGTCGGTGTGCACGGTGGTCAGCGATCTCCGCGCGCCGGTTCTCGAGGCAGCGAGGTCGTTCGTGGTCGCACCGGTCAGGGACGTCGGGGCCTGACCCCGAGCGTGTGGGATCGGCTCCGTCGTGGTCATCAGGTCTGCCGACGTCTCGCCATCACAGCGCGCTGCAGGAGAACGAAGACCAGGAGTATCCCACCGGTGATGATGGTGGTCGCCTCGGGCGGGATGCCTCCGTCTCGCGTGATGAGCACGTTCATGAGGCCGAGCACGAGCGCTCCCACAACGGACCCGAGCACGAAGCCGACGCCGCCGGTGAGGAGGGTGCCGCCGATCACCGTGGCGGCGATCGAGTCGAGCTCCCAGCCGATGCCCGTGATGTTCTGCGCGCTCCCGAGTCGGGCTGTGTCACGATGGGCCGCTCGTGCATGCCCCAGGCCCGGGTGCGCGTATGGAAGGCACGCTCGCGAGCGCGTGCGTCGAACCAGTCGAGTGGCCCTGAGAGATGGAGGACGTCGCGGTGACCCAGCGACGCGAGGTGATCGACGGCCAGCTTCGTGCCGGCAGCCTGGTCGACGGAGACCGTGAGGAAGGCCGGGTCCTTCTCGGCCTTGACGACCAGGGTCGGCAGCCCCGTCGTGATGGTCCGGAGCACGGCCACGGACGACGAGCGCGGAGCGACCACGCAGAGTGCGTCGATGCCCTGGCCTGTGAGGTGGCGCACGGCCTCCTCGGGCGTCGCCGAGTCGTCGCGGAGCGCGAACGACGCCACGGAGTACCCGCCGTCGCGTGCCGATCGCTCGATGGCCCGCAGGATGCTCGACGGACCGAACTCGACGGCGCTCTCGATCAGCACGCCGATCCGGAGGGCTCGCTGGGTCACGAGCTCGCGCGCGGCGCTGTTGGGCCGGAAGTCGAGCTCGGCGACGACCTCGAGCACGCGCTGGCGCGTGGACTCCTTGACCTGCGGGTGACCATTGAGTACGCGGGACACGGTCATGTGCGACACACCGGCACGCTCTGCCACCTCGCGAAGACCGAGACGTTCACCGCCGCCTCTGACGCTCACCCGGACTCCATCCTGCACGCTTCGCAACGCAGCTCGGCGTCATCTGCGCCGGCGTGGAGGTTCTGGATGGCGCCCGTCCATCTTAGGCGGGGCCCTTCACCGACAACGGGACATCGATCCGGTCGTGGAGGCACAGATCGCGCAGGTCAGTAGGAGATGTCAGGGAGCAGCAGGCCACCGGTGACGGCGGCGTACCCGAGCCCCGTGAACGCGAGGACCAGCAGCGCCTGACCGGCGACGGCGACGAGCTTCCGGAGGCGTGGAGGCGCTCCGCCCCCGGCGACCCGCTGAGCAGGCGCGCGCCTGACCCGCCCGACGAGTACGACCACCGCAGGCAGCACCCCGGCCACGGCGACGGCCGTCAGGACCTGCGCCGTCCGCAGCACGAACGCAGCGGGCGGTCCGGCGTCGCTGAGGAGGGCGGACGCGACCGTGGCCCAGAGCACGCCGGCGACCACGAGGGCCAGCAGGGCGACGGCGACCCCGACTCGACCGATCGTCTCCGCACGCGACTCGACGGACCCCGTCACGCACCTCCCGGACCAGATCCGGCGTCCCGCTGCGACGATGGTGCCCAGCAGAGTCAGCACCAGCACGGCCAGCGACGCGACGAGGACGAGGGGCAGCACCTGCCGCGTCGCCGGCATCGGCTGCAGGGTGAACGCCGGGTTCAGCCCGACGGCCTGGACGGCACTGTCGACCTGGTCGACGGCGACCCTGCGGTCGCCGTCGATCTCCTGCCAGACCCACGGCTCGACCTCCACCAGCTCGACCGGCGCCCCCGACGTGTCCGTGAGGGCCGAGATCAGGACGGAGTCGCCGGTACCTCGGGAGATGTCTACAGGTGACAGGGCGTAGAAGAGCCGGACGAAGGTCGACTCCGCACGCCTGGACACCTGGTAGCTGCCCACCAGGGCGTCCGCATGGTCGCCGGCGGTCGCCGTGGCCGTCACGGCCGTCGCCTCCGCAGCGTCGGAGGGGAACCACCGGTCGGCGAAGCCGTCCACGAGGGCGTCCCGCACGGCAGTCGTGGCGTCGCCCCGAGCGCCCGTGCTGTTGAGGGAGACGTAGATGCCCGCGTCGTCGTCGGGCCAGAGGTCCATCTGGGCGTGGAAGGCCGTGAGGTCACCGCCGTGCCCGAGGACCCGGCGACCGTTCCGGTCCTCCTCGAAGAGGCCGAGCGTCATGCGAGGCCCCGCAGCGAGACCGCCCAGGTCGTCACGCCCGAGCGCGGGGGCGTGCATCTCCGTCAGGGTCTCGGGCTTCAGCATCCCGTCCGCGTGTCCGAGCTGGGCGAGCATGAAGGCGCTCATGTCCGACGCCGTCGCCGAGATCGCACCGGCCGGTGCCGGCGAGACGATCTCGAAGGGCACAGCTGCTGCCCCGGCTGCATCCCAGCCCCCCGAGACCAGGGCCGCGTCGTCGGCGGTCAGGGGCTGGTCGAGCGTCGCGGTCGTCATGCCGGCCGGGTCGAAGACCCGCTCCTGCACGAGATCGGACCACGGACGCCCCGTGGCCTGTTCTGCGACGTACGCCGCGACTCCGTTCGACCAGTTCGAGTAGGCAGGCGTCGTGCCGGGCTCGTAGATCTGCTCGGGCGGCTCGACGGACACGGCGTCCCGCAGCGTCGTCGGGCCCTCCCCCGGCCCCGCGATGACCCCGGCCAACTCGTCCTCGAAGCCCGCGGTGTGGCTCAGCAGATGTCGGAGGGTGACCGGACGGTCGAAGGCCCTGGGCAGTGTGACGTCGAGGCGGTCCTGGACGGGGTCGTCGAGGTCGAGGACGCCCTCCTCGACGAGCGACATGACGACGGTCGCCGTGATGACCTTCGAGATCGACCCGATCCGGAAGAGCGTCCGGTCGGGGTCGACGGGACGTCGGTCCGCCCGCTCGTCACCGAGGTCGGACCAGCCCCAGCCCCGTTCGGTGACGACCTCGCCGTCGGCGACGATCGAGACGGTCGCGCCGACGATGCCCTCCCTCTCCAGGGCTGCCGGGACGAACCCGTCGAGCCAGGCATCCGCCTCGGCGGTCGTCAGCTCGGAGGCGCCTCCCCCGAGGCCCGGGACGACGGAGGCGCGAGGCGCGGTGGCGCAGGATGCCACGAGCAGGCAGGCCAGCAGCGTCGAGACCACGCCTCCTGCGGTCCTGAGGCGGGCGTTCGTCACGGGCGTTCTCCTGGGGCGCGAGCGAGGGCGGACCGGGCGTCGCACCTCGACGACCATATCGGTCCGCGACGAAACCTCACATGCTGGCTCGTGGTCGTCTGGCCGTGCTGGTCGCGTGCGCGATCTCGAGTCGTTTCTAGTTGTAGATGTAGGGATCGTCGGGCTGGGCGGCGTTCCTCACGGAGTCAGCCGTCACGGCGATGCCTTGAGCACTGCTCGTGCTGGCGTTCACGGCGAACTCGCCCTCGAGGTCGATCCACTCGTCGGCGTCGTAGGTGTCGTCCCAGTTGGGCATGTAGACGGGGACGCCGACGGCTTGGGCGTCGATGGCGCAGTGGCTGATGTAGAACCGCGACACGTAGAACACGTTGCCGGGGTCGTCTCCGTCGGGGGTGATGAACCCCGTGGCCTGAACGGTTTTGCCTTCGTAGAAGCCGATGTCGCTGGTCTGCCTGAGGAGGGATGCCCAGTCGAGTAGTGAGAGGTTCGCGGTCGAGGCGTCGGGTTCGGATTGCTCGTCGAGGGTCGTGGTGTCCCCGAGCGGGGCTGTGCTGTTGACGTCGCGCTGCGCCGCCGTGGCGGAGGTCAAGGTCGCCGGCGGCAGGAGGACCATCGCTGCGGTCACGAGTGCCGCGACCGTGCCGCCGATGCCTGCAGTGACGCGGCCGAGCGTCCGCGGCCGCGCCTCGGCGTGGTGATGGACGGTGACGCGCATGGCGCTGACGAGGACGGCGGCGAGGCCGAGGGTCGACATGACGACCGCGAAGATCGCGTGCTTGGGGGCGACGTAGAGCTCGAGCTGTCCGGTGGCGGCGAGCCACAGGGTCGAGACGGACATGACGCCGATGAGGGCGAGGCCTTGGTAGCGCTTGAGGTCAGGCATGGAAATTCACCATGAATCCGATCGTGGCGCTCATGAGAGCGACGACTGTCGTGATCTGGACGAGGGTCGTGGTCGTGAAGGTGGTCCGCATCATGGCGAGCATCTTGATGTCGACGATGGGGCCGAACAGCAGGAACGCGACGATCCCACCGGGCATGAACGTCGAGGCGAACGGGAGGATGAAGAACGCGTCGATGTTCGAGCAGATCGAGATGACGAACGCGAGGGCCATCAGCGCCAGAACCGACCAGACGGGGTTGCTGCCGAGCGTCACCAGCACGGAGCGGGGAACGGCGACCTGGACGAGGCCGGCGATGAATGCTCCGAGGACCAGGGCCGGCATCACGGCGGCTGCTTCGCGGGCGAAGAGGTCCCGGCTCTCCTGCCAGCGGGATCCGCTGTGGTCGTGATCGTCCGTGGCGGGGAGGGCGCACTCCGCGGCGAACTTCTCCGTGAGCAGCTTCTCGGGGGTCGGGTGCTGGCTGAACAGCCAGCCGACGAGGTTCGCGATCAGGAACCCACCGACGATCCGGGAGACCAGGATGCCGTCGGTGAAGCCGAACACCTGGTAGGTGGTGAGGATCGTGACCGGGTTCACGATCGGCGCGGCGACGAGGAACGTCATGGCCTCCGGGACCGAGAACCCCTTCGCGATGAGGCCGCGCGAGAGGGGCACGTTGCCGCACTCGCAGACGGGCAGGAGCACACCGAGGACGGAGATCACGACCCGCCGGGCTGCCGTGTTCCGAGGAAGGACCTTCACGATCCACCGGTCGGGGATCCAGACCTGCACGAGGACAGAGATGAGGAGGCCGAGGATCACGAACCCGAGGGACTCGATCATCACGCTGACGGTCAGGGTGATGAGGTCCTGTGTGGCGTTGGGCAGGTCGACGAGGGCGATGTCTCCCGTGAGCGTGCGGACGAGGAACACTGCAGCGAGCACGCCGGCAGCGACGAGGAGCCCGATGCGCTGAGCACGGCGGGCGACCTTGGGCCGTGTCCGTGTGAGCAGGTTGGTCATGGGCCAGCCTCCTCTGTACCGGGCGCCGCGCCGTTAGTTCTGGTCAACGGCGTCTTGGACAGCTTGCCTCAGCTCGTCCGGAGTCGACAGCTCGATCGGCTCGTCACCCAGGAAGATCGTCGGCGTCGCCTCGACCCCGAGCGCCATGCCGGCGTCGAAGTCCTGCTGCACCCGTGCCTCCGTCGACGGATCGCCGACTGCGTGGTCGTACTGGCCCATGTCGAGCCCCAGGTCCTCCGCGTAGCTGCGGAACACGTCGGCCTTCGACTCCTGCTGCTCGCCCCACTCAGCCTGGGTATCGAACATCCGCTGGCACATCGCCTCGAACTGACCCTGCTCGGCTGCTGCCTCGACGGCGATCGCAGCGTTCATGGAGTTCTCGTGTCCGGGCAGCGGGAAGTACCGGGTGACGAAGGTCACTTCGCCCGCGTGCGTCTCGCGCAGCTCCTCGACGACGGGGTGCACCGCAGCACAGACCTCGCACTCGAAGTCGAGGAACTCGGTGAACACCACCGACCCGTCGGGGGCGGTGTCGAGACGGTGGCTGTTCTCCGCGACGACGGTCACCTCAACCGGGTCGGCCTGCGGTGCGGCCGGTCTGACCAGGACGACGGCCGCGACCGCCGATGCCGCGGCGAGGGCGCCGATCAAGGCGAGGTTGATCTTCGTGGTGCGCTTCATGGTTCTCCTGGCGGTCGCGGCACGGACGTCGTGCCGTCAGGGGGGGGAGGTGGTGGCTAGGTCAGCAGCAGTCGCAGGGCTCGACCTGACGCTCGCCCGTCAGAGCCGACACGGGCGTCTTGCACGCGTCGCCGCGCCACGCCTCGAGTCCTTCCCGCACGGCGAACACGACGATGACGAGCCCGGCTACCGGATCAGCCCATGTCCACCCGAACGCGAGATTGAGCACGAGGCCGACGAGGACGGCCGCCGACAGGTACGAGCAGATGAGCGTCTGCTTTGAGTCCGCCACGGCCGACGCCGAGCCCAGCTCGGTGCCGGTGCGGCGCTCGACCAGGCTGAGGAACGGCATGATCGCGAGGCTCACCGCGGCGAGAACGATGCCGACCGGGGAGTGGTCGGGCTCACGGAGACCCGTGAGTGACAGCACTGCGTCGACCGTGACGTAGGCGGCCAGGCCGAAGAACGACACGGCGATGACGCGCAGCGCGACCCGTTCCCGCTTCTCCGGGTCGGGGGCGGCGAACTGCCATGCGATCGCGGCTGCCGACAGCACCTCCACGATCGAGTCGAGGCCGAATCCGATCAGGGCGGTCGAGGAGGCGACGGTGCCGGCGGCGATCGCGACGATCGCCTCGATAACGTTATAGGTGATCGCGACGGCGACGATGATCCGGATGCGACGCTGTAGGAGCAGACGGCGGGCGGGAGCGAGCAGGGCGGGAAGAGTCGTCGTGCTCATGCGCCGGTCCCGCAGCAGAGGGGGACGTCGCAGGCGTCGTCGGTGCAGGGCTCCCCGTCGTCGACGGCGAGCACGACGTCGACCAGGGCCGTCAACGCCTTCGTGAGGTGAGCATCGGCGATCTCGTAGCGGGTCGATCGCCCCTCGGGCACGGCGACGACGATGCCGCAGCCACGGAGGCAGGAGAGGTGGTTCGACACGTTGGACCGGGTGAGTTCGAGCTGATCGGCGAGTGCGCCTGGGTAGCCGGGTTCATCGAGCAGGTGCAGCAGGATGCGCGATCGGGTCGGATCGGCCATGGCGCGCCCGAGGCGGTTCATGACATCGGCCCGCGTCGAAAGGGTCAGCATATGCTGACTATACAGCCAATACTGACGAGTTGGTCTGGGGCGCCACTCAAGTCAATTGGGCCTTCGAGCGCCGGACACACTGCTCTTCGGCAGTCGTCCTGCACGAGAATGGCCAGTCATCTGATCCCCCAGGACGGAGACCTCGAAGGCGAGCTCGAGCCTCATGGGCTTCGTGACGGACTGCGTCCAGGTGACGCGGGCGCCCGCGTCGCCGCCCTCGACGCGAAGGTCCCGCAAGGGCACCTCCTCCGACTTGCCTGAAGCCCTTCCCCTCACCGTTCCGTCATCGACAGAGAAGACCAGCACGGCTCGCATGGTCCCGATGGGTGTTCGCATCGAGATGTCCCATGTGCCGGTGACGCGGCCGATGGAAGCGCCACACGGGTCGTCGGAAATCGGCGCGGTCGGGGCCGTCCCAGCGCGAGCGCCTCAGGTCCGCGCGCGGCCCAGACGATGCCACGGCGCTCGTACCCGAACAGCTTTTCGACTGCAAGGGCGATGCGGGGCCCGAACTCCCGCTCCAGCAGGTGAAGAGCGAGGTCGAGGCCAGACGTCACACCTCCGGCACTGGCCAGGTCGCCGTCGTCCACGACGCGAGCTCTGACCACGGTCGTCCCGGTCGCCTCGAGGACGTTGTTGCCCTGGGTGTGCGTGACTGCCGCCCTCCCTTCGAGGAGGCCAGCCATGCCGAGCGCGAGGCCACCGACGCAGATGATGGCAACGAGTGTGTCGGGGGCCGCCAGGGCTCGACGCATGAGGTCGGGCAAAGCAGTCTCGCCGAGGCCGGCGAGGATGACGGGGATGGTCCTGACCATGTCCGGATCCCCGACGGTGGGTCCTGACGCTCCGGGCAGGATCACCATGCCAAGTGCTTCTGGTCCAGGACGTGGCTGGCCGTGAGCGTCATCCCTCGGGTGCCGCTGACGACGGATCCCGGTTCGTCGAGGGCGACCAGCCTGGGGAAATGAGCCCTGCCGCTCTCGTGACGTGGTCCTGGTGTGTCCCGTCTGTCATCGGCCTATCGGCGCCGTCACGAGGTGCGGGCGCCCGGTCAACGGGTGCTCGATGATCGCCGAACGGCAGCCGAAGACCTCTTCCGTGAGCCTTGAGGTGAGCACCTGAACGGGGTGTCCGGAGGCGCGGATGCGCCCTTCGTGCACGACGAACAGATGATCGGCGTGGGCGACGGCGTGGTCAAGGTCGTGCAGCACGACGACCCTGGTCAGGTCGACATCCTCGAGGAGGGCGAGCAGGTCGTGCTGCGCCCGGACGTCGAGGTGGTTGGTGGGTTCGTCGAGCAGCAGCACAGGCGCGTCCTGGGCCAGGGCCCTTGCGAGGAGCACTCTCTGACGCTCACCACCGGAGAGCGTCAGATAGCGACGCTCGAGGAGGTGCACGGCACCGCATCTCTCGAGGGACAGCCGCATGATCTCGCGATCCGCCGCGGACTCCACGGCGAACCATCTCTGGTGCGCATGGCGTCCGGTGGCGATCACGTCTCGGACGAGAAGGCTGTCGTTCGTCGTCTGGTGCTGGGTGACGACTGCGCGAAGTCGTGCGGCGTGGCGAGGCGTGATCGTCGAGACGTCGGTGTCACCGATGAGGATGCTCCCCGAATCGGGCTGGAGGGCTCGATACATCGCGCGGAGGAGGGTCGACTTCCCCGAGCCGTTCGGGCCCACGATCGCGACGAACGAGCCCTCCTCCACCTCGAGACTCAGGTCGTCGATGAACGGGCGTCCGCCCAGGCTGATGGTGACGTGGTCGAGGGAGACCCTCATGCTCGCTTCCCCTCGGAGTTCATCAGCCAGAGGAAGAAGGGGCCGCCGATGAGGGCGGTGAACACGGTGAGCGGGTATTCGTTCGGGCTGCCGACGGTGCGTGCGACGAGATCGACGAGGATGAGGAACAGAGCCCCCGCTATTGCTGAGACCGGCAGCAGGCGCCTGTGGTCTGACCCGACGAGCAGCCGCATCGCGTGCGGGATGATGAGGCCGACGAAGCCCACTCCCCCGGCCACGCTCACCGCCACCGCGGTGAGGACTGCCGAGACCAGCAGCAGCCCGAGTCGGGTGCGCCGCAGGTCGACGCCGACTGCGGTGGCGTCGTCGTCGCCGAGTGCGAGAGCGTTCAGGCCTCGCGACTGAGCGAGCAACCACGCCCCCGCGACGACGAGGACCACCGCGGGCAGGACCAAGGCCGACCACCGTGCCCCGGCGACGCTCCCCATCATCCAGAACAGGATGCCTCGCAGCTCACCGGGATCCGCGTGGAGCTGGACGAAGCTCGTGCCGGCCATGGCGACGTAGCCCAGGGCGACCCCCGACAGCACGAGCCTCATGTCGGTGAACGAGCCAGACCGCTGCGCGAACGCGAAGACCAGTCCGAGCAGCCCGATCGCCCCGACGAAGGCGGCGACGGAGGTCGTGACGCCCAGCAGGGCGGCCGACCCGAAGGCCATCACCAGAACGGCCCCGAAGGAGGCGCCCGAAGACACCCCGATGATGTACGGGTCCGCCAGGGGGTTGCGGAGCAGCCCCTGGAGAGCTGCCCCCGCGAGGGCGAAGGATGCCCCGACGATCCCGGCTAGGACGACCCGGGGAGCTCGCAGCTCCCAGATGATCCTCTGGTCGAGGGGATCGATCGAGCCCCTGTCCCCGCTGAGGTTGCCGACGACGGTCCGCACGACCGCCTCGGGGCTCACGGAGACGCTGCCGATCGAGACCGCCACGACGGCGACGACGGTCGTCGCGGCGGCCAGGACGACCATCCACGCGAGCAGCGAGCCCCGTCGCGTCGGCGACGCACGAACTTCCACGAACCCCGGCCGATCAGAAGGCGTCGGGGTGCGCAGCGCGAGCGATCTTGTCGATCGCGGCGGCGTTCGTCGGCCCGACGTACACCCCGTCCGACACGGTCACGTAGCTGTTGTTCTTGGCTGCGTCCCACTGCGGGTACTCGGCGAAGAGCGCTGCCGCCTCAGCGTCGAGGTCTTCTCCCCGAGTGAACCCGCCGACGACCAGGATGTCCACATCGGCGGAGGAGAGCTGCTCTTCGTCGATGGCCGAGGTGAAGGTCAACCCGCTGTCCTTCAGTGCGCCCGAGACCCCTGCGCGGGCGAGGACGTCGTCGAAGATCCCCCCGAGGAACACGGCGGGCATCCCGTTGGGCGTCATCATCGACATGCCGGGGAACACGATCAGCCCCGTGGGCTCTTCCTTGCCCTCGACGGCTGCCGACACGGCGTCGATCTGACCGCGCAGGTCATCCACGAGGACCTGCGCCTCGTCCTGCACGTCGAAGACGTTGCCGACCAAGTTGAGGAAATCGAAGGACGACTCCACGGTGGCCTCGTCGAACGCGCCGAGTTCTTCCTCTGTCGCGTCCTCCTTGCCCATGGCGCAGTTGGCAGGGTTGACGAGGGTCTCGATGCCCGCCTCGGCGAGCTCCTCCCGTGACGACTGACCGGAACTCGGGTCGAACCCTCCCGAGGTCGTCGCGATGACGAGGTCCGGCTCGAGCGCGAGGAGCTGCTCGGCGGGGATCTCGAAACTGCCGGCCATGTCGACGTCTCCCGTCGGGAGCGCGTCGATCTGCTCGACCAGTCCCGGCATGTCGGACATGCCGTAGTTCTGGGTGTTCGCGAGGATCGTGTCCTCGAGATCGAGCATCACGAGTGATTCCACCTCGGAGACCGACGCTCCGTTCATCAGGACGACTCGAGAGGGCCGCTCGTCGAACGTCTGGGTGAGGCCGCAGTTCTCGATGCTGAGGGGATACGACGTCGGCCCGCCGGTGAGCGTCGTCCCGTCGCCGACCGGGCCGGCTGAATCGGCAGGAGACGGAGTGGCCGAGCACCCCACCAGGGCGGTGAGGGTGACGAGTGATCCAAGGGCCAGCGCGGTACGTGATCTGGCGAAGTGCATGGGAGGGCCTTTCTTCAGAGGGAATGATTGACTCTACAAGTTGTAGAACACAGCGACACGCGGATTCCTCCACGTCGACACACCGTGCGCCGCATGGCGAACGGATGCCCGTGCAGTGTCAGCGTGCGGGGGCGCGGAGCTCTTCGACGAGCGGTGCGAGGAAGTCGCGAGAGAGGTCGGTCAGTGCCGGGCCGGCCTTCTCGGGAGTGCCCGTGTCGATTGGGGGCTCAGGGGCGTACTCGGCGCCCAGAACGGCGAAGCGTGCCATCTCCTCCCCGCACAGGTACGAGACCAGCGTGATGGCGAGGTCCATGCCAGCGGTGACTCCTGCCGCTGTCAGCCGGTTGCCGTCCTCCACCACGCGCTCGTTGACCTCGACGGCGCCGTAGCCGGCCAGGAGGTGCCGGACGGACCAGTGCGACGTCGCACGTCGTCCCTCGAGGAGGCCTGCGGCGGCGAGAGCGATCGAGCCGGAGCAGACGCTGGTGACGTAGGTCGCCTGGTCGCCGAGGCGTCGCAGGTCGGCCATGGCACGGGCGTCACGGAGGAGGATGCCCGTGTCGCCACCGGGCACGAGGAGGACTTCTGGGGCGACACGCATGTCGTGGAGCGCCAGCGCGGACACCAGGGCCACACCGCTGCTGCTCAGCACCGCTTCATCCGCGGAGCCCGTCGTGACGAAGTGCACGTCCGCGCCCGTCGCTGCCAGGAAGTGGAAAGGACCGACGACGTCGAGAAGCTCGAAGCCGGGGTGCAGGACGATCAGGATCGTCTTGCCCGTGGCGAACCGCATCCCGGGCCGCGCGGCGAGGGTGTGGTGAGCAGCGACGGAGCGGTCGATGGCGTTCTGCTTGGCGGGGTCGTCGCCGACGACGCTGAACAAGGTGCTCCCAGTCTGGTCGTTCCCTGCCGTGCGTCCAGGCAGCGCCTCGGTCTCCGTGCTGTCGTGGGATTCATCGTTCATGTCTGGTTCTCCTTCTCGTGATGGTCGTGGTGGGTCGAGGTCGGCCGTCAGCTGTCCGCATAGACGAGCTGCAGGCGACCGGTGAGCGGGTTGACGAGCGTGTCGGCGCGAACGCCGAACACGCGCTGCAGCAGCTGCGGAGTGAAAACCTCGCCCGGCAGCCCCGAGGCGACGACCCGGCCATGTTCGAGCACGACGATCTCGTCGCAGTAAGACGCCGCAAGGTTCAGATCGTGCAGCGTGACCAGGGTCGTGACGTCGAGCGCCCGGACGAGAGCGAGCAGCTGGAGCTGGTGTCGGATGTCGAGATGGTTGGTGGGCTCGTCGAGAACGAGGAGCCGTGGCTCCTGCGCGAGCGCCCGGGCGAGCTGCACGCGTTGCCGTTCTCCGCCTGAGAGCGTGCTCATGCCACGGTCGGCGAAGTCCTCGACACCAGCCCTCCTCATCGCCAGCTCGACGACTCGCCCGTCGTCGGCACGGCCCGATCCGAGCAGGCTGCCGTGCGGCAGGCGTCCGGTCGTGACGCAGTCGACGACGGTGAGTTCGAGGTCGACGGCGCTGTCCTGGACGACCGCCGCGGTGAAGCGCGCCGCCTCCTTCGCTGACATCGACCAGACGTCTCGATCGTCGGCGAGCACGGTCCCCTCGGCCGGCCGCAGCATGCGGTAGATCGTCCGCAGAAGTGTCGACTTGCCGCTACCGTTCGGACCCACCAGGCCGACGACGTTCCCGTGAGCACTCAAGGCCACCTCGTCGATGATCCGGCGTCCGGCGAGATCGACGCTGACGCCTTCGACGCGGAGCGCTCCGCCTGCCCTGACGCTCATCGTCCGCTCCGCCCGGAGCGGCGCAGCAGCCAGAGGAAGAACGGCGCACCGACGACGGAGGTGAGGAGACCGACCGGCACCTCGGTCGGCGCGAGGAGCAGCCGGGCGCCGATGTCCACCAGCACCAGGAGGAGCCCTCCGGCGAGAGCGGACGCAGGCAGCACCCAGCGGTGGTCGGAGCCGATCACCATGCGGACCGCGTGCGGCACGACGAGGCCGACGAACCCGATGGAGCCGCTGACCGCGACGACGACGCCGACGAGCAACGAGGTGATGACGAACAACCCCAGTCGCACCCGGCCCACGTCGACGCCGAGGCTCGCGGCCGTCTCGTCGCCGGTGAGGAACGCGTTGAGGACGGGGGCGAGGAGCACCAGCACGGCCGTCGACATGACCAGCACGAGGGCCGGTACCCCCAGGTCGCTCCAGGTCGCCGCGGCGAGGCTGCCGGCGAGCCACGAGAGCACTTGCCCGACACCCTGGTTCGCGCCGCTCGACCGGAGGACGAGGTAGCTCGTGACGGAGCTCAGCAGGTACGACAGAGCGACGCCCGCGAGCAGCAGCCTGTTCGGCGTGACGCGCCCTCCCTGCTGGGCGAGAACGAAGACGAGGAGGGTCGTGACGAGAGCTCCGACGAACGCGGCCACCGGTGTGGACACGGCGGCGAGGGCACCGGTCGTGAGGGTGAGCGCGGCCACCGCGGCGACGGAGGCGCCCGACGAGACGCCGAACACGAACGGGTCTGCCAGGGGGTTCCGCACGACGGCCTGGAGGACGGCACCCGCGACCGCGAGGGCCGCCCCGACGACGAGGCCGAGGAGGGTGCGAGGCAGACGGAACTCCCACACGATCTGGTCGTCGAGACCGTCGACGCGACCGAGGGCCCACGGTGCCAGGCGCCCGCCGACGACCTCGAGGACTCGACTCGGCGCGATGCCGACGCTGCCGACGGCCACGGACAGGACGACGGCCACGACGCAGGCGGCCACGAGCACACCGATCATCAGCTGCGGGTGTTGGAGAGCCCTGATCTGCTGCCGGGAAGCGGTGGCCGCGCCGTTCATGAGGAGGGGACCGTCAGGTCCAGGTCTGAGTGGATCGCGTTGGCGATCTTCGTCAGCCCGACCATGACCGAGATGGAGGAGTCGGTCTCCTGCGTGGGCACCTCGGTGATCCTGCCGGCCTGCACGGCGGGCAGGTCGGGGAAGTTCTCTTCGAGGAACGCCTTCTGGGACGCGAAGTCCTGTCCGGGAAAGGTCCCCACCAGGACGACGTCCGCGTCGGAGGCGGCGAACTCCTCCTTGCTGACGTAGACGGAGTCCGACGAGAACACGTTCTCGCCTCCCGCTGTCGTGATGAGATCGTCGTAGATGCCGCCCGCGAGGACGATCACCGGACCGGTTCCGCCGTTGAAGTAGGCCGTCTTGACGGTCGGCTCGCCCTCGACAGCCGAGACGACGGCCGATCTGTCGGCCTCGAGCTCCGCGACGACCTCGTCAGCCCTGTCAGCGACGTCGAAGATCGTCCCGTAGTCGCGGAGCGTCTTCTCGACGGACTCGATGTTCCAGGTCTCGGTGCTCTGCGAGTCGGTCGAACCGCAGAGGTTGGCGCCGTAGACGGCAGCCCCGGTCCGTTCGAGCTGCTCGACGGACGCGTAGCCCTGCGAGGCGTCGAACGCGAAGCCGTCGAGGACCTGACCGGTCACGAAGTCGGGCTTCTCGCTGAGGAGGACCTCCTTCGAGGGGAAGCCCATCTGACTGCCGACGTCCTTGAGCCCCGTCGCCTGCGACGCGACCGACTCGGGATAGGGCGCGTAGTTCTCCTGGACCGCGACGATCCGGTCGCCCAGGCCCAGGGCGAGGAGCGCCTCGGTGTTCGACTGCCACAGGCTGACCGCACGCTCCGGTGGGGCGTCGATCGTGATCTGTCGACCGCAGTTCTCGAGGGTCACGGGATACGTGGTCGACGTCGACCGAGTCGACGCCGCACCGGGGGGCGAGCTCGCGGGCGTCGCCTCGCCGTCTGCGGCCGTGCACGCGGTGGTCAGGAGCAGGAACGCGGCCGCCGCCCCGGTTCCGGTGAGGACGTGTCGGACGGTGGGTCGCATGGGACTCCTTCAGTCGGTGATGACCGCTATTCTACGTCTCGTAGAAGTCTGCAGAGAAGTACTTCTCGACGATGAACTGCATTCTGTAGAACACCGTCGTGACCACACCGGAGAACAACTCGAGGGAGCACCGATGACCACTGCCGATGAGATCGACCACCTCCCGTGGCTCGACACGGCGACGAGCCTCACGCAGGTGGTCGCCATCGCCGTCTTGATCGTGATGGTGCTCGCTCGACCCACGCCGGACGACGACGACCCGCGGGCCGTGACCCTCGGCGACGACGTCGCCTCCCTGAGGCACCTCGCCGACCGGCTCGCCTCCCGATTCGCTCGAGCGCTTCGAGCACCGAGAGACCCCTCATGACCCCGCCGCTGTTCCGGGCCCTGCGCACCCGCCGGATGCGCGGCTCCTCGACTCGTGGAACGACCCTGTCTGCAAGACAGTCAGTACGCGTGCACGACATCACCCGGGCGGCCCGCGACGCGCTCCTCGTCGAGCTACGGCCCGTCGAGCCAGACCAGGAGCTCGAGACCTTCGAAGCCGGGGCGCATATCGACCTCCACCTCGACGAGCGCCTCGTGCGCCAGTACTCGCTCGTCAGCCACGGCGAGGACACGGCGAGGTACCTCGTCTGCGTGCGCCACGACCCGAACGGTCGCGGCGGCTCGGCGGCGGTGCACGAGCGCCTCGCCGTGGGCGACGTGGTCGACGTGTCGCCACCCCGCAACACGTTCCCCCTCGGCAGGTTGGACTCGTCGGCGGTCCTCCTGGCAGGGGGCGTGGGCATCACGCCGTTCGTGACGATGGCCGAGCAGCTGCACCGGCGGGGCACGCCCTTCGAGCTCCACACCTGGTCGCGCGACGCCCATGCCCTCCCCCTCCTCACCGTCCTCACCGCCAGCCCGTGGCGTGATCGCGTCACCCTGCACCACAGCGACGAAGGCGACTCCTTCCGGACGAGCTGGCCGCGGTCGCTCGAGACGGTCGACGACGGAGGCGCGGTGTACGCCTGCGGGCCCGAGGGCTTCGTCAGCGTGGCCCGTGACCGCGCCCTCGCGGCGGGCTGGCGGACGGACCAGGTGCGATGCGAGAGCTTCGACCCACCCGCCGAGCCGACTCGAGACGGCGACAGGACCTTCACCGTCGTGGCCCGCTCGACGGGCGAGAGGATCGAGGTCGGGGCAGACGAGTCCATTGCGGACGCCTTGGAGCGGCGAGGCTACGAGACCTACCGCTCCTGCGGCCAGGGGCATTGCGGGTCGTGCCTGACCGCCGTGCTCGGCGGCGTCCCCGATCATCGCGACGACTTCCAGACGGAGGTGGACCACGCTGCAGGGACCCGCATCAACACCTGCTGTTCGCGGTCGCTCTCTCCCGTCCTCGAACTCGACGTGTGAGCCATGGGCGGTCACGTGGGCCCGTGGGCCTGGGCCCTCATGGGCGCGAGGTGGGCACTACACGTTCATCAGGACGAGCATCCACGCCATGCCCGCGGCCATCACGACATGGCAGAGCAGGTGGACGCGGTGCCCCCGGCTGACGAACATCTGCACGAGCCACCAGAGGGCCGCGGCCACTGAGACGACGACGAAGAGGACGTTGACGACGTCGGCCCAGATGGGGGTCGCCGTCAGCATGTCGGCACCGGCGTCCGCTCCGGCGTGCTCGGCGTGGACCGATCCCCCGCCGGGGCTCATGGCACCGGCCATCAGCAACGGCATCGCGGCGAGCATCCAGATCATGGCCACGTCCAGCGCGATGTGGCCCGCGAGGTCGGTGCGCGCACGCCGGGACGACGCGCGCAGGAGCGGCGGCACGAGAGAGAGACCGAGGATCGCGAACAGGAGGACCTGTGCCCAGGTCACGACGTCCATCGCGAAGAACCAGGTCATGGCGATCATGGCGATGCTCATGACGCCGTGGTTGACGTCGACGAGCTCGCCGTCGGTGATGACTGCTCGCCGATCCGCGGCACGGAGCCTTCCCACCAGGGCGTCCCCCACGCAGATCACGAAGGTGAACGCGAAAGCGATGGTCAGGACGATGTTCCAGGGGTAATCGATCACGTCGACAGGTTAGTTCTACATCTTGTAGAGTGCCAACTCGACGACCGGACGATCCCGGTCCCGACCGAGAGGCTGGCATGACCGCGACCGAGATGGACCGCCGCACCGGAGCCGACGTCCCGAACAGGCCGACAGGCCGAGTGGGCCGTCCAGGCAAGCGTCCGACGAACTGGTTCGCCGCTTTCTGGCGGTGGCACTTCTACGGTTCGATCATCGTCATCCCGGTCCTGTTCATCCTCTCGATCTCGGGCTTGACCTACATGTTCCGAGCCGAGGTGGACTCGTTCACTCATCCCGGCGTCCTCACCGTCACCGCCCCCGAGGACGCAGAGCGCGCCTCCCTGTCGAGCCAGGAGGCTGCTGTCAGAGACGCGTTCCCGGACAGGGAGGTCCTCTCCGTCGTGGACGCGGTCGGCGACCGTTCGACCGTCTTCGTCACGGAACGCGCCGACGGCGTCGGGAGCAACGTCTACGTCGACCCGTACTCGACCACCGTGACGGGGGACCTGACCGAGAACGAGCTCGTCTCGAACTGGGCCGAGCGCATCCACGGCGACCTGCTGCTGGGCGACGAGCAGATCGGCGACAGGATCGTCGAGCTGGGGGCCAGCTGGGCGATCGTCCTGACCATCACGGGGTTCATCATCTTCTTCCTGGGTCGCCGTCCCCGAGGCGCGGCTCGGGCGAAGAAGGTGCCGGGCTCCAGGCTGCGCGGCATGCACGCGATCGCAGGCCTGCCGGTCGGGCTGGGCATCCTGATGCTGGTCGTCTCCGGCCTGCCGTGGACGGGCGTCTGGGGTTCACTTGCCGAGCAGGTCGCGGCGGGCGACGGAGGATCGCTGTGGGGCGCGGACCCCGGCGCCGAATCGACCCTCGGCGACCTGATCGAGGACACCAACGGGACGACAGCTCCGGCCGGCTGGGCGATCGCAGGCGGCCCTCTGGGGACGAGCCAGGGCGCCGGCTCGATGATCTCGATCGACGAGGCCGTAGCCGCCGCTCGCGACGAAGGCGCGCCCGAGCCGTACTCGATCGTCTACCCGGAGGGGGACGACGGCGTCTTCAGCGTCATGGGCAGCCAGTGGAACGACAACGGCAACCCCTCCGAGTCCGACGTGGCCCTCGAGAAGACCGTCCACGTCGACCAGTACACCGGCGACGTCGCCGGCACCTATGGTTACGACGACTTCAGCGCCACCGCCAAGACGGTGTCACAGGGCGTCGCGCTGCACGAAGGACGTCGCTTCGGCACCGTCAACACGGTTCTCACGGTGCTCTTCTGCCTCGCCGTGATGTTCCTCTGCATCTCGGGGCCACTCATGTGGTGGACCCGTCGAGGACGCGCCTCCGGACTCTCGGCCCCCCGGGCGGCGCTCCCCGTCTGGAGCAGCAGGGTCCTGCTCATCGCGATGGTGGCCCTGGGGCTCTTCCTGCCGATCTTCGGGCTGTCCCTGATCCTCGTGCTGGCACTGGACCAGCTGCTCATCCGAAGAGTGCCGCGCCTGCGCAAGTTCTTCGGCTCGGTCTGATCACACAGCCGAGTCGCCAGATGTCGGACGAGACTGCCGACGACCGCTCGGGCATCACGCCCGTGCGGCCCACGATGGAAAGGAATGCACGATGACCACTTGGACAGGGCCCGTGAACGGCCTCACCTGCAACGGCTGCGTGACGACGGTCACCGAGACTCTCATCGGCCTCGACGGCGTCGACTCGGTCGACGTCGACCTCGCCCCCGGGAAGACATCGACGGTGACTGCGCACGGTACGCGCGAGCTGAGCGACGCCGAGGTCGGCGCCAGCCTCTCGGCGGTCGGAGCGTTCTCGATCGCTCGCTGAGGAACCGGTCGACGTCGAGAGAACACGTTCGCCACCGCGTTCTACAGCACGTAGAGTGGGAGGTGCGTGAGGCGTCGACCGGGAGGCCTCCACTTGAGAGGACCCCCTGTGCAGACCACGTTCACCGTCGCCGGCATGACCTGCGAGCACTGCGAGAAGCGAGTCACCGGGGAGGTGGGCGATGTCGTCGGTATCGAGGCAGTGACCGCCGACCACGTGACGGGCCTGCTCTCCGTGACCAGCGCCTCCGCCCCCGATCCCGAGGCCGTCCGCGAGGCGGTCGAGGAGGCGGGCTACACCGTCGTCGATGGCTGAGACGATCCCGCCACCCCCCGCAGCCGCCGCCTCAGCGGGCCCCTCGCGGCGAACTCGCGATCGGCGCGCGGCCCTCGGCTCGGTCTTCGTCGGCATCCCGCTGCTCGCCGTCGTCGTGACCGTCGTCGTGATGGGCCCGTCCGGGTACGAATCCCTGCACCGACCTGTGCCCGACCTCGTCACATCCCTGATAAGCGGTCTGCTCCGGGTCGTGGCCGAGTGCGCCGGCTCCGTGACGGTGGGCGCATTGTTCTTCGCCGCCTTCATCCGAGCACGCTCGGGCGCCCGCCGGCTCGTCGTCGACAACGGTCGTGACCTGAGCACCGTCCGGTGGGCGTCGCTCCTCTGGGCCCTCAGTGCGACGAGCCTCGCAGCCGTCGACGCCGCCGACGCCAGCGGGCAGTCGCTCGATCGCCTGCTGGAACCCGGCTCGCTCGCGTACCTGATGTCCGCCTCCTACCTGCCCGGCGCGTGGGTGGTGGCAGCTGTCGTCGCGTGGACCATCTACCTGATGGCGAACTTCCTGGGGACATGGCAGCCGCTCCTCATCATGCTCGCCCTCAGCATCCTCGCCGTCCTCGCCCCTGTCGTGGTCGGGCAGGTCCTGGTCGGACCGCAACACGACTTCGGCGGAGATGCTGCCATCATCGGCACACCCGCCACGACCATCCTCACAGGACTCGTGTTCCTGGTCGCCTGGGCTGCCGCGCGAGGGGACGCCCTCGGCGCGGTCGAGGCCCGCCGACTGCGGTGGACGGCGGTCGTTACCGGCGTGATCGCGGCGGGCACCCAGACGATCATCGCCGCGTTCATGCTGGCAGGCTCGGCCCCGTGGGAGAGCGCGACGGGGTGGCTGTTCCTGGTGCGGTTCGCCCTCCTCGGCGCCCTCGGCGTGCTCGGTTGGCGGGCGACACGGCCCGCTGCCGCTCCGCAGCACTCGACCTGGACCATCACGGCACTCGCCGCTCTGCTGCTCTCCGCGCACCTCGGGATCACCAGTGCCATGACGCGCATCCCGCCTCCTCAGTACTTCGTCCCCACCTCGGTGGACCAGGTGTTCCTCGGCTACGACGTCGACAGCGAGCCGAGCCCGCTCGTGCTCCTCCTGGAGTGGCGGCCCAACATCCTCTTCGCCGTCCTGACCGCCGCCGGGATAGGCCTGTACCTCTGGGGTGTCCGACGGCTCCGACAGCGCGGCGATGCCTGGCCCGTGGGACGCACGGTCGCCTGGGTGCTCGGCTGGGCCACGGTGTTCCTCACGACGTCATCCGGTCTCGGCAAGTACTCCAGCGTGTCGTTCAGCCTGCACATGATCCTGCACATGTCCCTCAACATGCTCGGGCCGCTGCTGCTCGTGATGGGCGGCGTCGTGACGCTCGCCCTGCGAGCCAGCACCGCACACCGGAGGAACGAGCCCGCAGGCGTGCACGAGTGGATCACCGCCATGCTCAACTGGCGCCTGACCCATGCCTTCTACCACCCCATCCACGTCTTCGTCTCATTCGTCGGCACCTACTACCTGCTCTACCTGACGCCGATCTTCGGGGAAGCACTGAGGTACCACTGGTCGCACCAGCTGATGAACCTCGACTTCCTCATCATCGGCTACGTCTTCTACAGCCTCGTCATCGGCGTCGACCACCCGCCGCGGCCTCTGCCCCACATCGGCAAGCTCGGCCTCGTCCTCGCCGCGATGCCCTTCCACGCCTTCTTCGGCGTCGTCATCATGTCGAGCGAGACCGTGATCGCACGGAACTACTACGAGTACATCGGCAAGTGGTGGATGACCGACCTCGCCCACGACCAGTACGTCGGCGGCGGCATCGCCTGGGCCGCCGGCGAGCTGCCCCTGATCGCAGTCGTCATCGCCCTCGTCACCCAGTGGTCGAGACAGGACTCCCGACGCGCGAAGCGGGTCGACCGCCACCTCGACAGCGGCATCGACGACAGCTTCGAGGCCTACAACGACATGCTCAATCGGCTCTCCGGCCGGAGCACCACCCCCTCGGGAACGCCCGAGACGACGGCGACCGCCGAGCGGGTGCCCGAGATGAAGGACCAGACGTGACCACCACCTCCCAGCCCACGGCAGCCGTCGACACGACCACCGCCCCGTCGGAGGCGTACTTCGAGCTCGACGTCGGCGGCATGACCTGCGCGTCGTGCGCGAACGCCGTCGAGCGGAAGCTCAACAAGCTCCCCGGGGTGACCGCCTCGGTCAACTACGCCACCGAGCGCGCGCTCGTCTCGGGGCTGGCGCCCGCACAGGTCGACACCGCCATCGCCGCGGTCGAGAAGGCGGGCTACGCCGCCGCGATGCGACAGGGCGACGACGACAGCTGGACCGCCAGGGCCACCGAGACCACCATCACGTCGCTGCGTCGCCGACTCGCCGTGGCTGCTCTACTCACCATCCCGCTCTGCGACCTGACGATCCTGCTCGCGCTCGTCCCCGGTTTCCGGTTCGACGGATGGCAGCTCGTCTGCGTCCTGCTGGCCGTGCCCATCGTCACGTGGGCGGCGTGGCCGTTCCACAAGGCGACCTGGCGCAGCCTGCGTCGAGGCACGTTCGGCATGGACAGTCTGGTCTCGCTCGGCAGCATCGTGTCCTTCGGGTGGGCCGTCTACACGCTCGTCTTCGCCCCGAGCACGGAGCCGGGCTACTGGCTCGGCTTCGGCGTGACCCCCGCCGGCGCCGACGCCATCTACCTCGACGTCGCTGCGGGCATGGTCACGTTCCAGCTCGGCGGACGCTACTTCGAGACCCGCTCGCGCCGCCGCGCGGGCGACGTGCTGAACGCCATCGGGAACCTGGCCGTCCGGCAGGCCCGCGTCCGTGACGCCGACGGCACCGAGCGTGTCGTGCCGTCGACCGAGCTCCGTGTCGGGGACACGGTCGTCGTCCTCCCTGGCGAGCGGATCGCCGTCGACGGGACCGTCTCGTCCGGGACGTCCACCGTCGACACCAGCGCCATGACCGGCGAGTCCGTCCCCGCGGACCTCGCACCGGGAGACGACGCCATCGGCGGCACGGTCAACGTCACCGGACGTCTGGAGATCACCGCCGTCACCGTCGGCGCCCGCACCCGCCTGGCCCAGATGGCGGCCCTCACCGAGGACGCCCAGAGACGCAAGGCCGGGGTGCAGACCTTCGCCGACAAGGTCTCGTCCGTCTTCGTGCCCTGCGTGATCGTTCTCGCTGTCATCGTGACCGCCATCTGGCTCCTGATCGGTGCCGAACCCTCGACGGCCGTCGGCAACGGCATCGCCGTCCTGATCATCGCGTGCCCCTGCGCACTCGGCCTCGCCACCCCGACCGCGCTCATGGTCGGCATCGGACGCGGCGGGCAGCTCGGCGTGCTCATCAAGGGACAGGACGCCCTCGAGGCGAGCGGTGTCATCGACACCGTCGTCCTCGACAAGACCGGCACCGTCACCACCGGCGGCATGCGCGTCGTCGACGTCGTCGTCACCGGGATACTCGATCGCGAGACCCTGCTGCGCCTCGCCGGCAGTGTCGAGACGGCCTCGGAGCACGCTGTGGCCCGCGCCGTCACAGCGGCAGCATCCGCCGAGGTCGGCATCCTGTCGACGCCCGAGGGCTTCACGGCGCTGACCGGCCTCGGAGCCCGCGCCGTCGTCGACGGCCACCAGATCCTCATCGGCAACGCCCGCCTCCTCCGGGAGAACGGGATCGAGCTCGACGCCGTGCTCACCGAGGCGGTCGAACGGCTCGGCTCGACCGGCGCCTCCGCGGTCCTGCTGGCCGTCGACGGTGTCGCCTCGGCCGTGTTCGGGGTGCACGACGACATCAAGCCGTCCGCACCTGCCGCGGTCGCGGGGCTCCGAGCACTCGGCCTGCGCACCGTGCTCCTGACCGGAGACACGGACGGCGTCGCGCAGACGGTCGGCGCAGCCATCGGAGTCGACGAGGTCATCTCGGGTGTCCTGCCGACCGACAAGGCCGCTGCGATCTCCGCCCTCCAGACCGACGGCCACAGGGTCGCGATGGTGGGTGACGGCGTGAACGACTCCGCTGCTCTCGCGACCGCCAACCTGGGGCTCGCCATGGTGCAGGGCACCGACATCGCGATGAAGGCCGCCGACATCATCCTGGTCAGGGACGACCTGCGTGTGGTGGTGGACGCCGTCCAGCTGTCACGCCAGACGCTCCGGACGATCAGGCTCAACCTGGTCTGGGCCTTCGGGTACAACGTCCTCGCCATCCCCCTGGCTGCGGTCGGCTTGCTCAACCCGCTGATCGCAGCGGCGACGATGGCCCTGTCGTCGGTGCTCGTCGTGTCGAACAGCCTGCGGCTGCGCTCGTTCGAGCCGAACCGCAGCGGAGGCGCACCCCGCGGGTGATGCGCCTCTGCTGACGTCGGTCAGCCGTGCACGCGCACTGCCAGCGGAGACCGCCGACGGGACGGTGAGTGCCGGTTGCTCGCCTCCACAAGGCGACGAGCGCGGAGCGACAACGACTCGTCCCGGGCGAGGTGCGCCATCTTGACCAGCGCGTTGGCGGTGTGCACCGTTCCCAGGCGCCGCGCGGCCGCGTCGTCGGCGATGAGCTCGACGAGCATCCTGGTGGTGCGCTCCAGGTGCCGGGCTCCAGCCAGGCCCGGAGTGCACGCCCTGTTGAGCTGCGCGAGCTGCGCGATCACGCCGTGGTGCTGCCGCAGGTGCGTCCGCTCGTGCTCGACGACCGCCGCCAGCTCCATGGCGGTCAGAGCCCGCTCGAGCGCCGTCGTGACGAGCACCCGGTTGCTCGGGGCAGGGATGCTCATCGCGAAGGCGCGGTCGAAGGGCACGACGGTCACATCGACCCCTCCCACCCGTGTGCTCGGGTGGCAGGCCGCCACCAGCGCCATCTGCTGGTGCAAGGCCCGGTCCGTCGCCGCGAGCGGCTCGAAGCGCGTCGTGACGAGCGCCACCAGCCCCCCTACGGCGACGAGACCGCCCCAGCCGACCACGACCAGCACCGTCGACGCGAACCACCCACCCATCGGGTCCGACGAGGCTTCCCGAGAGAATGCGACCGCGGCCATCGAGTTGACGAGCCCGAGAGCAGCCGCCGCGATGCCGCCGAGGAACGCGGTGTACCAGGAGGCGAGCGCCAGCCGCGGCCAGCGGAACCGCCAGCGGCCGTGCGCCAGCACGAAAGGTGCACCGACGATCAGCACGAGCGACGCCCCGATGCAGGCGAGCACGATCAAGGCGACCGCCACCTAGATCACCCTGCCCGAGACGAGCTGGCCAGGGACCAGCCGTCCAGGGGTCAGTCGGCTTCGAGCGCCGCCCGCAGCGCCTCGACGTCGCGAGGATCGAGCTGCCCGGCGAAGCGCAGCAGCGCAGCGCTTCGGTCGCTGCTCGCCACGAGGGCGGAGACCATCGTGCTCGCAGCGGACTCCGACTCCGACTGTGCCGCCGAGAAGACGAATCCGCCGCCCGCAGCGGGTGCCTTGACGACGGACCCCTTCTTGTGGAGACGATCGAGGATCGTGAGCACGGTCGTGATCGCCGGGGTCGCGTCGAGCTCGAAGGTCGCCTGGACCTCTTTCGCCGAGGCAGGAGCGCCCGCACGCCAGAGGGCTCTCATGACCTCGTTCTCGAGCTCGCCGCGAGAACGCTTGGCGGGAGTGTCGGACTTGTCGGTCATCCCTCGACTCTATCCGGGCGACGGCTTCCCCGATGGTCACGACGGCCCGGGGTTCCGCGGACCTCACGGCGCCTCCGTGCCCGTCGCCCCACCCGACACCTGCGCCACGAACTGCGCGAACGCAGCGGCGTCGGTCGGCGAGCCCTGGTACTGCTGGCCGTTGACCAGCACGGTCGGCGTCGCGGACACCGCGGCGAGGTCGGAGTTCGGCACCGGGTCGTTCAGCGCGCGCTCCGTCGCGGAGGTGACCCACTCCGTGAACTCGCCGTCGGTGATGCAGGAGGCGACGGCAGGGTCGTCGACGCCGGCGCCCTCCACCAGCGTGACCAGCTCGTCGTTCGTCAGGCCGGTGGTGTTCTCGGTCGGCTGCTGGGCGAACAGGGCGGTGTTGACGTCGAGCGCAGTATCAGGCTGGTAGTTCGCGACGCAGGCCAGCACGTTCGCCGACCGGGTCGAGTACTTCGACCCGAGGCTCGCGTTGTCGAGGAACCCGAGGGGGTGGATCTCGAGCTCGGCCGCTCCCTCGCTCACCCAGGTCTCGAGCTGTTCGGCGTTCGTCGTGTCGAACTGACCGCAGAAGGGGCACATGTAGTCGAGGTAGACGACGATGCTCGGCTTCTCGGTCGTGCCCGCCGCCGAGGGTGTCGGGGAGCCGTCGGCCGGCGTCGCGTCCGTCGTCACGGCCGATACGGTCGTGCCATCGCCCGACAGCAGGATGCCGTCACTCGCCATGTTCCGGGGGCCGGGGCCCGCCGGCACGAGGGACCTCGTGATCACGAGGGCGATGACGGCCAGCACCGCCAGCACGCCGACGATGAGACCGCCCTGAAGGGCCCACTTGTTGCGCCGACGGCGTCTGGCCTCGGCTTCACGGGTGATGCGGGCCTTCTCGCGGGCCGACTCCCGTCGTTCGCGTTTGGTTTCGGAGTTGTGTGTTGCGGACAAGATGACTCGTCTCGTTCTGGTCGGCACGGGGTGCCGGAGTTTCCAAGGTGCTCGTCCGGTCGCAGCGACGCAGACGGGCGCATGCCGGGACGTCGTCCACGGTGAGGATGCGCAAGAAGCTCTGCCGGCGTGTGAGCGACGGCAGAGCACACGACACGCGCTCTCGGCGCATCGTGCATCAGCTCGGATCAGGCGGCGAGCGGCGGTCCTCGAAGGGGCTGGGCAGGCGCCGCGGCGCGGAGCGCGTGGGGGATGATCCGTGCGACTCGCGGCACGAGGTGCCGGGCGATCCGCGGTGCGGTGGTCACCGCGATCCCCGTGGCGGAGATCACGATCAGCAAGACCCGGTCCGCCAGACCGATGGCAGCGCGGACGGCCCTCTCGCCGCGCCAGAGGCCGGCGACGGTCACCAGCCAAGCGGCAGCGTGCGCGATCCACATCACGCCGCCGTGGTGCATCGCCGGCATCGCCCCCGCTGCCATCGATGTGTCAGCCACGAGCACGAGAGTCTCGTGTGCGTGGTGCCCGCCGCCGGTGACGGCTACACGAGCAGCGCCTCCTCCCCCCAGGGAGAAGAGCAGGTGGAAAGCCGCCTGAGAGACGGCGACGACGATCGAGAGCCGGACGAGCGACGGGCCTCTTCCCGCTAGGGCGACACCCAGTGGCAACGAGAGGGCGATCGCGAGGACGACGCCGAGCACGCCAGGAGAGGAGCCGCCACCCGCGACGTGCGAGAACGCTGCCAGGGTCACTGCAACGAGGGTCGCCGATGAGCCACGCGCCAGGCGTCCCCATCTCGACTGCACTGTGGCCGCCTCCCGCTCGTTCCGGTTCTCAGCCTAGATGGCTGACGCCGCAGGTCGGTGGGAGTCCGCCGTCGCGGCGTCGTCGGTGTCCGCGACGGCGGGGACGGCCAGCGCCCAGGCGTTCATCGACTCGAGCACGGGTCGGAGCCCGAGCCCCGTCGGGGTCAGCTCGTAGACGACCCGCGGGGGGATCTCGGCGTAGACCGTCCTGGTGACGAGGCCCGACGTCTCGAACTTGCGGAGACGGTTCGTCAGAGTGTGAGCACTGATGCCCGGCAGCGACTCCTTCAGCTCGGAGAACCGGGCCGGCCCCTCGAGCAGATTCCGGACGATGAGGGTCGCCCAAGGGCCGTCGAGCAGGGTCAGGAACTTCGCGATGCCGCACTCGGGCCAGATATCCCCACAGAAAGCCATGAAAAAAGAGCTTAGGCCAATAGTGCAGTTGACGTAACCGATGCACTAGATGCACTAATTGGTCCATGACCTATCTCATCCACGGCGCCACGGGCGCCCAAGGCTCCCCCGTCGCCGCTGCACTCACCAAGTCCGGCGCCTCCGTCGCTGCGGCTGTCCGCGACCCCTCCACATATTCGGGAGACGGCACCGCCGTCGCCGTCGACCTCACCTCTGTCGCATCGCTGGCGGCCGCCTACGAGGGCGTGGACGGCGTCTTCGTCCACCTGCCGATCGGCACGAATGAGCAGCAGCTCGCTCACGCCCGCAACATCGTCGCCGCGGTCGACCGGGCACGTCCCGGCCGCGTCGTCGTCTCCACCAGCGGCTACCCGACCGAGGACGACGGCTCGGGCGCAAACCCCGTAGCCGCGCTGATCGATGGGCTCACGGCAACCGGCGTCTCGGTCGCGATCGTCGCGCCTCGCCTCTTCCTCGAGAACCTCCTGCTGCCTCCCGTCACGGCCGGCGTGGAGAAGGATGGCGTGCTCCGCTACCCGATCCGTCAGGACTACGCCGTGTCGTGGAGCTCGCACCTCGATGTCGCGGACGTCGCCGCACGGCTGCTCACCGACGCGTCCGTCGTCGGCGTGGTCGGAGTCGGCGCCCTTCCCGGTCTGGTCGGAGCGGATCTCGCCGCCGGCTTCGCAGCGCAGTCCGGTCGCGCCGTCCAGTTCGAGTCCCAGGAGCCGGACGACTTCGGGAGCCTGATCGAACCGCTCTTCGGCAAGGCCGGGTCCGACCCCGTGGTCGACTCGTACCGCTGGCGCGCCACGCAGGAGTCCGAGCTGATCGACCCGGCGACCAGCGCCCAGGAGCGTCTCGGTCTCAGCCCTCGCTCCGTCGAACAGTGGCTGGTCGATCTACAGGGCTGACGCTGGGTACGGTGGGGTGCCGGGCCTGCTGAATGATGGGATCACCGTGGACGACAGTTACACCCTCCGCCCGATGAGCGAGGCGGACCTTCCCACCGTGCTCTCGATCTACCAGCAGGGAATCGACGGAGGCGACGCGACCTTCGAGTCGGCTCCACCGACTCCGGAGCAGTTCGATGCTTCGAGGCTCGCAGAGCACCGGATCGTCGCGGCCTCCCGCTCCGGCCGCGTCGTCGGCTGGGCTGCTGTTTCACCGGTGTCTCCCCGGGCTGTCTACGGCGGCGTCGTCGAACACTCCGTGTACGTCGATGCCGCCGCCCGAGGCTTCGGAGTCGGGCGAGGGTTGCTCCGGGCCCTCGTGGAGTCGACTGAGGCAGCGGGCATCTGGACCTTGCAGGGAGTCGTGTTCCCCGAGAACACGGCCAGCCTCGCGCTCCACGCCGAGCTGGGGTTCCGGGTGGTCGGCCGGCGGGAGCGGATCGCCGCACCCCTGGCCGGGCCCCTCGTGGGACGTTGGCGAGACACGATCCTCATCGAACGTCGATCCCAGCTCACGTGACGGATTGTCGCCGGCCCAGGGGTTGCGGCCCTTGTTCGCCGTGGCCTGGGTCACCGGCCGAGGGTGCGCCCTGCCCCCAAGGGATGTCATGGCCTCGTCGTGATGAAGCGTGTGATGTGAGGGTGTGGTTCCAGGCCGGTCGACCTCAGGTCAGATGACTGTGGCGCCGTCTTGTGAGTGCGGGCGCGAGAACGGCGGCGACGAGGAAGAGGGTCGCGACGGGCCAGAGCGCCGGCAGCAGCCCGAACCCCTGGGCGAGCAGACCGATCAGAGGTGGCCCGATGAAGCTGGCGACGTACCCCACGCTCGCGACCAGAGCCACTCGTGCCGCGGGATCGTTCCCCTCGGCTGCAGCGGACATGCCGAGGGGGAAGCCCATGGAGACCCCGACTGACCAGAGGACCACGCCCACGACGAGCGTCACCGTGCCGAGGTCGAGGATGAACAGGACGACGCCCACCAGACCCAGGATCGAGGTCCAGCGGATCATGCTCGCCCGGCCGAATCGGTCGACCAGAGGTCCAGCGGCGACTCGCACCACCACTTGAGCTGCGGAGTAGATCGCGATCGCCAGTGCTGCGAAGGTCTCCGGTTGATCCAAGGCATCCCGCACGACGACACTGATCCATCCGTTGGCAGCCCCCTCACCGAACTCCGCGGCCAGCATCACGACCCCGATCGCCAGGAGCCGGCCATCGATCAAGCGAAGCAGTGGCATTCGCGACCGTCCTGGCCCCGGCGCTGGCCTCGACCGGCGGGTTCCGCGGCTGCCTGATGGAATAGCGCGCACGAGCAGGACTCCTGCAATCGCGATCAGGGCAGCTTGGGTGAGCAACTGGGTCTGAGGCGGGATGCCGAGAGCGGCGCAGGCAGCACCAACGCCCGAGCCGATCACGGCTCCTCCAGGCCAGGCAGCGTGCATGAGGGGCAGAAGCGACCGTCGAGACAATCGTTCGATGACTGCGCCGTCGATATTGATCAGCACATCCGTCGCACCGACACCGGCCCCGGCGATACCGAGCCCGAGGAGCAGCACTCCGACACTCCCCATCGCCACACCGAGGGCGACGGACACCACACCGATGGCCATCGTCATCGCCGTGACGAGGAGGGCGCGCCGCCCACCGACGCCGGAAAGCAATGTGCGTGAGGCGGCCAGCCCAGCCATGGACCCGAACGTCGTCGCTAAGAGAACGAACCCCAGCTCCGCGTCGGACAGGCCGAGATCCGAGCGGATCGCCGGCAACCGGGCCGCCCAGCTCGACAGCGCGAATCCACCCAACGCGAACGCACCGAGGATGGCGAACAGCCACCCCCGACGAGCCCTTGCTGCTGCCTCTGTCACTATGCCCCCAAATTTTACAACGTTGTAATCCTGAGCTTAGGGGACATGCGCGCTTCGCCTCAGTCAGCCCTGGTGCGCCTCGTCTGCATGCTCGACGGCGTCGTCGACGATGTGAGACACGTGCCGGTCTGCCACCGAGTAAATGGCTTCACGGCCGACGCGAGACAGCCACGCGGCCCGCAGGACCCTGAGGTGCTGCGACACGAGCGGCTGCGAGAGACCGGAGGCCTCGACGAGAGCGGTGACGCCTGACTCGCCCTCGCCGATGCCCCTTCAGGACGCTGTCGACCAGGGGGAGGCGCTGCTGCGGGACGCCGCCGAACGCACCCTTCGGCTCGTCCTGCTCGGTTCATCCATCTCAGCTCGACAGACGGATCGGGGTCGGCATCTGCAGAGCCTGTGAGCGACTCCGGCCAGGGGATGCAGGTTGCCGTGCGAGCCTGTTCATCAATAGGCCGGGTCCGACCCCGTGGTCGACTCGTACGCTGCCGCGCCACGCAGGAGTCCGAGCTGATCGACCCGGCGGCCAGCGCCCAGGAGCGCCTCGGTCTCAGCCCTCGCTCCGTCGAGCGATGGCTGGTCGACCTGCAGAGCTGACGCTCAGTTCGACGGCTGTCTCGCCGGCTTCACGTCGGGGCGTCGACGGCGGCGGCGTCGGGCACTCGATGCACGTCGACGCCGTCGCCCAGATTCCGGGTGGTGGCTCGGGGTCGGGGTCGCTAGGCGATCGGTCCACCCAGGACGAGGTCTCCCACGTCTCGAGGCGCGGCCGCCGTCAGCCGTGCGCCCGCGCGGCGGAGCTCCTCGGCGGTCCCGAAGCCGTAGAGCACCCCGATCACGTCGACACCGTTCTCCAGGGCGGCTTCCACATCGTGCTCGCGATCGCCGATCATCACGACCTGTCCCGGCGAAGCGCTTCTGGTCTGCAGCGCGCGACGGAGCGTGACGGCCTTGCCGACCACGTCGTCGGGAGCACGACCGTGCACCGTCGTGAAGGAGGAACGGAGCCCCGTCGTCTGCAAGGCGCCCTCGGCGAATTCCTGGATCTTGGCCGTCACCACGCCGAGCTGGACGCCGGCAGCGAGCAGACGTTCGAGGAGCTCGCCGATGCCCGGGTACGGACGGTACTGGGCGATCCCCCCGTCTGCGTAGTGATCACGGTAGTGCCCGACGGCCTCGGTCACGGCCGCCGCGTCGAACCCGTAGAGATCACGGAAGGAGTGCTCCAAGGGCGGGCCGACGAATCGACGCAGAGCCGCGGGGTCGGCCTCTACGACACCCATCCGGGCCAGAGCGTGGGCTGCAGCCTCCGTGATGCCCGAGCCCGGGTCGCAGAGGGTTCCGTCGATGTCGAAGAGGGCGATGTCGTAGTGCCGCATGTGTTCTCCTGACCTGTGGATCTAGGACGATACCCACCACTCGCCTCCGAACGAGAGCTGGCCGAGCTCTATCAGCGGGACGTGCAGGAGGGACGTGGTCGTCTCGCATCCGGCGGTCGCCTACGGCGCGCCAGCGACGCCGGGCCGCTGGGGGTTCGAGTCCCGGAAGGCGCACGAAAAAGGCGGCCCACGTAGTGGACCGCCTTTTTGTCGTGTGCGCCTGGAGGGACTCGAACCCCCAACCTTCTGATCCGTAGTCAGATGCTCTATCCGTTGAGCTACAGGCGCATTTCTCCGGCCGATTGGCCAGAGGAAACACTACACGAGGCAGGGCCTCCCCGCCAATCGGCCCGGAGGGCGCGGGTCAGGCCCAGCCGGAGGCGCGGGTCAGGGAGCGCGCGGACCCTCGGCGTCGTCGTTCCGCTCGCCGAGCAGCTCGTCGATGTCGTCGGCGTCGGCGGTGCCGGTCCGCTCGCGCATGTCGCCGGTCGCGTCGCGACCGTTCACGTCGTCGGACCCGCCACCGGAGCCGGCGTCCGACCCGGGCGCGGGCGGGGCGTCGGCCGTGCCGCTGTTCTCCGACACCTCGACGGTGGGGGTGTCGTCGCGCTCGCCGAAGGTGCTGTCCTCGTCGGTGACGCCGCCCTGGTGCGGCTCGTTGCTGTTCGTCGTGCTCATGGATCCTCCTCGATCGGGTAGGTGACAGTCTCCACCTGCCCGACCCGCGCCTCCCAGGCTCACCGCAGACAAGGCCGACGAACCTGGGAGTCCCTCGGCTTTCGGGTCATTCCGTGCCCCGTGGGAGGTTCCGCCCAGCGACCATGTTGTTTCATTGGTCGGTGTCCGCTTACCCGACCGTCTCCGCACCCCCGGCTGTCCGCCGCCCGGGTGCCACTCGGTGGGCGGTCACCTCGGGCGTCGCAGCCGTCGCTCTCGTCGGCGTCTACATCGCGGCAGTGCTGACGCCGGCCGGCCAGCGGGTCGAAGACAGCATCCTCGCGTCGGTCGACGGCAACACGCTGCTGCAGTCCGGCGTCGCGCTCGATGCGATCTCGCCCACGGCCGTGCTCGCGATCCTCGTGCTCACCGTCGGCGTCTCGCTGCTGCGCCGCCGCCCGGGTGCCGCGATCCAGTCGGCAGGGCTGATCATCGGGGCGACCGTCACGTCTCAGCTGCTCAAGCAGTTCGTGCCCCGCCCCGACCTGACCGGCGAGCTCTACAGCAACAGCTTCCCGAGCGGGCACGCGACCATCGCCGTCGCCGGCCTGCTCGCGGTGATGACGGCGTTCGGCCGTCACCTGCGGCCCCTGCTCTTCGTGGTCGGCACGGCGTTCGCGGCGATCGTCGCCGAGCAGACGGTCGCCTACGGCTGGCACCGCTGCAGCGACGTGGTCGGCTCGTGCGCCGTGGCGCTGCTCTGGCTCGGGATCGTCCGGTTCGCCGCGACCCGCTGGTCTCGCGCTGCGACGACCGTCGACCAGGTCGGCGCGAAGTCGCACGCGGTGACCTCGAGCATCATCGGTCTCGCGGTCGTGGTGTGCCTCGCGACCTCGGGGGCGGTCTGGGGCATCGGCATCGGCAGCGACATGAGCCTTTCGGGGTCGACCGGGTACGGGGTGCTCGACGGCGCCCGCCTGGCCGCGGCGGGCGTGGTGCTCGTCACGGCCTGGATCGCCTGGAAGCTCGACCGCCGAGCCTGACCGCCGAGGAGGCGGCGCAAGCGGTGCGGCGGGTCGGTGTCCTCCGCGGCGGGTCAGCGCTGACCCGCCGCGAGTGACACGAACCCGCCGAAGCCATTACGCATCAGAACGTAATAGCTAGCGCGGGTTGGGGGTGCCCGCCGAAGCGGCTGCGCATCGAAACGTGATAGCCCGCGCGGGTTGCGGGGACCCGCCGCGGGTCGCCGTCGGGCTCAGCTCCCGCCGGTCCCGAACAGCAGCCCGAGCGCATACGTCACCGCGGCCGCGCCGAAGCCGATCGCGAGCTGCCGCAGGGCACGGCGCAGCGGACTCGCACCCGACAGCAACCCGACGACGGCGCCCGTGCCGAGCAGCGCGATGCCGACGAGCACCGCGGCGACGACGACGGCGGTGAGTCCCTCGAGGCCGAACAGGTAGGGCAGCACGGCGATGATCGCGCCCGATGCGAAGAAGGAGAAGCTCGAGCCGGCGGCTCCGAACGCGGTGCCCAGAGCGTCCCGGTCGTCGTCGGGAGCGGAGACCGGAGCAGCCGCATCACCGCGTACGTCGCCGGCCTCGACATCGCCGCCGACCCGCAGGTCGCGCACCGCACCTCCTCGTGAGCCGGAGTCGTCCGGACCACCGAAGGGCGCCTCCCCCTGGTCCGTCCCGCCGAGCACGGCGCGGGCCCGCGCATCGGCGTCGACCGCCGACATCCCGCGCGCGCGGAACACCAGCGCCAACTCGTTCGCGTCGACGTCGAGGTCGGCGAGCACTCCGCGGGTCGCGGGGTCGGGGGTCGACGCATCGAGCAGTTCGCGTTGCGACCGCACCGAGACGTACTCCCCCGCGCCCATCGAGAGCGCCCCGGCGAGCAGCCCCGACAGGCCGGTCAGCAGCACGACACGGTTCGACACCCCGGTCGCGCTGATGCCGAGCACGAGGGCCAGGTTGCTGACGAGTCCGTCGTTGGCGCCGAAGACCGCCGCCCGGAACGACCCCGAGAGCCGCGTCCGCCCGCGCTCGGCCAGGGCGCGCACCACCTCGCCGTGGATCCGCTCGTCGGCCGCCATCGCGTCGGTCGCGTCGACGTCGGTCGCGTACGGCGAGCGGGCCTCGGCGCTCTGCACCAGGGCGAGCACGAAGATCGACCCGAACCGCCGGGCCAGCAGGCCGAGCACGCGCGTGCGCACGTCGGTGCGCGCGGGGCGCCCGACCCGGTCGCCGAGCAGCGTGAGCCAGTGCTGGGCGTGACGGGCCTCCGCGTCGGCGAGTGCGAGCAGGATGTCGCGCTCTTCGCCCGTGCGGCGTCGGGCGAGGTCGCGGTAGGTGCTCTCCTCGGCGCGCTCGTCGGCGAGGAACCGGCGCCACCGCCGCAGATCGGCGGGCGTTGGCGCGGGCGCGGCGGCGACGGGGCCGCCCGGTGTGCTCGACATGCCCCCAGTATCGGTGCTCGCGGGCGGCCCGTGCGGCGCGGGGGGCGGGTTCGGCGCGGGGGGCGGGCGGCGCGGGCGGCGCGGGCGGCGCGGGCGCGGGCGCGGGGGCGCTGGTGCGGGCGCGGGGGCGCTGGTGCGGGCGCGGCGGCGGGCGGGTTCGNCCCGGCGAGCACGGGAACCCGCCGAACCACCCGGCTAGCACCGAAACCCACCGGAGCCCGGAGCCGAGGAGGCGCGGGTAGCGTCCCCGACGTGACCTCACCCCGCTTCGTCGGCATCGACCTCGCCTGGCGCGACTCGACCCCGGCGCGACCCGCGAACGAGACCGGTCTCGCCGTGATCGACGCCGACGGCACGGTGCTCGACGCCGGCTGGGCGCGCGGCGTCGACGAGGTCGTCGAGTGGATCGGCGCCTGGGCGACCCCGGGCTCGTCGATCGCGATCGACGCCCCGGTGCTCGTGCCGAACGCGACGGGCATGCGGCCGAGCGAGCGGGAGGTGGCGCGCGCCTACGGTCGCTGGCACGTCGCGGCCAACGCGAGCAGCGCCTCCTTGGCGTGGCTGGGCGGTCGCACCCTCGGCGAGCGCCTCGAGTCGGCGGGGATGGTCTACGACGACGGCGTGGCCGAGGTGCCGGCCGATCGGTCGTCGTACTTCGAGTGCTACCCGTACACGACGCTGGTCGGCATGTCCGAGCTGGGCTACGAGACCCGGCGGCCGCGCTACAAGCGACCCGACACGACGCTGCCGCTCGCCGATCGCCGGGCCGCGCGGGCCGCGGTCTGCGACGACCTGATCGCCCGCATGAGTGCCCTGGACTCGGCCACCCCGCCGCTGTCGCTCGCGTCGCACACGGTGTCGCGCCTCCTCGTCGACGAGCCCTCGCCGCTCGTCGACCGGGCCTACAAGCACCGGGAGGACCTCCTCGACGCGCTGCTCTGCGCCTGGACGGCGTCGATCAGGGTGCGGACGCCGGGGCGGCTGCAGGTGCTTGGCAGCACGACGGAGCCCGACGAGCGAGGGAGGCGCGCGACGCTCCTCGCGCCGGCCCGCGACTCGCAGCGGCTGGCTCCCGCGCCGCGGGCTCTCGGCCGCCCGGAGACGTCGGGCCGCACGCCCGGCGCCCCGGCCCAGGGCGCACCGGACCGGGGCGCACCGGCCTAGGAGACGTCGCCGTCGATGTACAGCCAGCGCCGGTCGCGGTCGCGTACGAACCGGCTCGCCTCGTGCTGCACGTGCACCTCACCGTCGGTCTTCGAGTGCGCCTCGAACTCGACGACGCCCGTGTCGTCGAAGGGACCGCCTCGCTCGGTGCGGAGGATGTCGAGCCGGAACCAGCGGGTGCCGGCCTCGACCTCGAGCGCGGTCGGCCGGGTCGACGGGTGCCAGGTGGCGGCGAGGTAGGGGGCGTCGCGCAGCGAGTAGGCGGTGTAGCGCGAGCGCATCAGACGCTCGGCGGTCGGCGCCGCGGCACCGCGGTGCAGGGGGCCGCAGCAGTCGCCGTAGACGTCTCCGCTCAGGCAGGGGCAGCGGGCGGTGTCATCCATCCCGCCATTCTCGCCGGTCGGCGCAGGGGGCCGCGGCGGCGGCGGCGCCGGCAGCGGCGGGCGGCGTTCAGGCGGCCTCGCCGGCGATGTTGACCATCCAGTGGATGCCGTACCGGTCGGTGACCATGCCGAAGCTGTCGCCCCAGGGGGCCTTCTCGAGCGGGACGCCGACGACGCCGCCCTCCGAGAGCCCGGCGAAGTAGGCCGTGAGCTCGTCGGCGTCGTCGCCGGACAGCGACAGCGAGATGGAGTTCTCGCTCTCGAGGGGGATGTCGTCGGGGCGGTCGGAGGCCATCAGCAGCATGCCGTTCGCCGCGATCAGCTGGCCGTGCATGAGGCGGTCCTTCTCGGCCGGGCCGCCCATGCCGAACTCGCCGAAGGTGCTGACCGTGTACTCACCGCCGAACACCGAGCGGTAGAAGTCGAGCGCCTCGCGCGCCGTGTCGCGGAAGGCCAGGTACGGGGTGAGCTGGGTGGGCATCATCGCTCCTCTTCGTCGGTGACGGCAGCATGGCACCGGTCGACCGCCGACGGAACCCCTTGCGGCGTCCTCATCCGCGACTCCCGTCCGGGGGCGACCCGAACTGGGCCTCGTCGGGCTCGGCGCCGGGTGGCACAGTGACACGATGAGCACCTCGCCCGGCGACGGCCCGCACGCCGTGCACGACGCCGAGCTCGTGTTCGCGCACGTGCGCGCGGTGGTCGGCGACCGGGCCACCCGCCAGGCGTCGCCCCGGCTGTCGGCACGACTGACGGCGCGGGCGCTGCGACGCGCCGGGTTCCACCACGTGACCGGCGAGCGGCTCACCGCCGGTGATCTGCGCCGCGACCGCACCCAGTTCTTCGACCGCAGCGAGACGGTGCTCGTCGAGGTGCTCGCGCTGCCGCGCTGGTTCTACGGCCTGTACGTCGAGCCGAACACCCCGACCTGCACGCAGTGGGCCGAGGTGACGGCCGTGCTCGACGAGCTCGGCCGCCGCGTCGACGCCCGCCTCGCCCCGGCCGACGACTTCGCCCACTGACCCCGCTCGCCCGCGTCGCGGCCCGTCGCGATCGGATGTCGGCGGCCGTCTCTACGCTGACCTCATGCAGCCACTCGCGCCGGGGGCCCTCCGCCTCGTCCATGTCAGCGACTCCCACCTGACCGGCGACGGCACCCTGCACCAGGGCGTCGTCGACACCACTGCGGCGCTCGACCGGGTGCTGGCCGAGGCGGGGCGGGTCGAGGGGGTGCGACTGCTCGTCGGGTCGGGCGACCTGTCCGACGACGGCAGCAGCGCCTCCTACCGTCTGCTGCGCGGTCGGCTCGACTCCTGGGCGGCGCCACGGGGTGCGGCCGTCGCGCTGGTGCCCGGCAACCACGATCTGCGGGCGGGTTTCGCCGAGGTGTTCGGCGGAGACCCCGATGCGCCGCTCGACCGCGTCGTCGAGGTCGACGGCTGGCGCGTGATCGGGCTCGACACCTCGGTGCCGGGCGCCGGCTACGGCGACCTCCGCCCGCGCCAGCTCGATCTGCTGCGCGATCTGCTCGCGACCCCCGCCGCGCGGGGCACCGTGCTGGTGCTGCACCACCCGCCGCTGCCCGCACCGACCACGCTGCACGAGGCCCTGGCCCTCCGCGCTCCGGAGGCGCTGGCTGCGGTCATCGACGGAACCGACGTCAGGGTCGTGCTCGCCGGCCATTACCACCACCACATCGTCGGCGACCTCGCCGGCGTGCCCGTCATCGTGGCCCCCGGGGTCGCCAACGACACCGACGTCGCGGCGCCGGAGGGCACGGAGCGCGCCGTGCGCGGGTCGGGCTTCGTCGTCGTGGACATCGAGCCCATGGACGTCGAGCCCGGCGGCGGGCACGTCGGCGGCGTCCGATCGACGGTCGTGCGGGTGTACGACGCCCACGACGGCGACGAGGTCTTCTCACTCGATCGCGACACGGTCGAGCGGATCGCCGCGGAAGCCGGGCCGCCGCGCGACTGACACGAGCCGCATGACGATGACGACCGGAGGGCCCGCGGGCGGGCCCGGCACCCCGGCCGTCCAGCCCCTTGGCGTACGCTCGCAGCACACGCGGGCAGCGCCCGCACCCCTTGTCGCACAACCAGGAGGAGCCCGCATGCGCGTGGTCGTCGTCGGAGCCACGGGCAATCTGGGCACGGCCCTCCTCAGACGCCTGCAGGCCGAGCCCCGCGTGACCGAGCTCGCCGGTGTCGCACGCCGCGGGCCGCGCTCGGCCTCGCCGCCCTACGGCGACGTCACCTGGTTCGGCATCGACATCGGCGACGACGCCGCCCCCGAGCAGCTCGCCGCCGCGTTCGCCGGGGCCGACGCCGTCGTCCACCTCGGGTGGGCGCTGCAGCCCAGCCACGATCGCGACGCCATGTACCGGACCAACGTGACCGGCACCTCCCACGTCCTCGATGCCGTCGTGCGCGCCCGGGTTCCGCACGTGCTGATCGCCAGCTCGGTCGGCGCCTACAGCCGCGGCCCCAAGGGGCGCCGGGTCGACGAGTCGTACAAGACGCGCGGCGTGCGGCACTCGAGCTACTCGTCGTACAAGGCGACGAACGAGAGCGTGCTCGACGGGTTCTCGCGGCAGCACCCCGACGTCGTCGTGACGCGGATGCGCCCCGGGCTGGTGTTCCAGGCCGCGGCGGCGCGCGAGATCGTCGGGCTCTTCGCCGGGCGCTGGGTGCCGACCACCTGGCTCAGCCGGTTCCGACCGCCGTTCCTGCCGCTGTCGCCCCGCTTCGTCTCGCAGGTGGTGCACGCCGACGACGTCGCCGACGCCTTCTGGCGCGCCATCGACCGGCGGGCAGGGGGCGCGTTCAACCTCGCTGCCGAGCCCCTCGTCGACTCGTACTCGATCGCCGAGGCGTTCGGCAGCCGCGTCGTGCCCGTGCCCTACCGGGTGCTGCGCACCGCCGCGCTCGTGACCTGGCTGCTGCGCCTCCAGCCGACCGAGCCCGGCTGGCTCGACATCGCCGCGAAGATCCCGGCGATGTCGACCGAGAAGGCCCGTCGCGAGCTGGGCTGGGCTCCGACCCGCACGGCCGACGAGACCCTGCGCGAGTTCGTCGGCGGACTCGCCGCCGGCACGTCGAACGAGGCGTCGCACCCCCTCAGCGGCTGACCCGCGCCTCCGCCGCCACCACCAGCGCCACCGCCGCCGACCGAGGAGAACCGCCGTGTCCGACCTGCCCCCCGCCTCCCTCGTCGTCGTCGACCGGCCGATGCGGGGCACGCCGCCCCGGGGCCCCGGCGACGTCGGCTTCCGGCTCGTCGACCCCGACAGCATGACGATCCACGTCACCGACCTCGGGGTCACCCGAGGCGACGGCGTCTTCGAGGGCCTGGGCGTCGTCGACGGGGCGGTGCAGGCGCTCGAGCCGCATCTCCTGCGCCTGGCGCGGTCGGCCGCCATGCTCGATCTGCCCGAGCTCGACCTCGACGTCTTCCGCGCCGCGTGTCTCGCCTCGGCCGCCGCGCACGAGCCGGCTCCGTTCCTGCTGCAGAAGCTCGTCGTCACCCGGGGCATCGAAGGCGGCGACGGCACCCCCACCGCCTGGGTGCGGACCGCCGTGATGGACGACCCCGCGCCCGAGCGCCGACAGGGCATCTCGGTGGTCTCGCTCGACCGCGGTTACCGGCACGACGTGGCCGAGACGTCGCCGTGGCTGCTGCAGGGGGCCAAGACGCTGTCGTACGCCGTCAACAAGAGCGTGCTGCGCGAGGCCGCCCGCCGCGGTGCCGACGACGTCCTCTTCGTCAGCAGCGACGGCTACGCGCTCGAGGGTCCGTCCGCCTCGCTGATCGCCCGCTTCGGCGACCGGTACGTGACGCCGCGCACCGACCAGGGGATCCTCGCCGGCACGACCCAGGCGGCCGCGTTCGACGCACTCGGACGACGCGGAGTGACCGTCGAGTACGCGCTGCTGACGCTCGAGCAGGTGCGTCGGGCCGACGCGCTCTGGCTGGTCTCCAGCGGTCGGCAGATCGCGCCCCTCACGTCGCTCGACGGCGTCGCGCTGGTCGTCGACCACGACGAGACCGAGCGCCTCGGCGAGGCCCTCGTCGGGCGGCGGAGCTGACGCTGGCCCGCCCCTTCGGCACCGGCGGAGACAGCCGACGAACCCCGTTGTCCATGATGCGAACGGACTCCGTCGGCGACTGGACGACCCTCGGAGCCGGTGCGAGAGTGACGGTGCACCGGTTCACGGCGGTGCGACACCAGTTCCCCTCACGGTGACCACAGGGACACCAGAAATGAGTTGAACCATGATCTCCACCCCCGATTCGATCTCCTCCCCCGCCGTCCTCGACCTGGCCGAGACCCAGCCGCTCGACCTGGCCGCCCTCTTCGCGGCGGACGCCCGATGAGCGCCGCATCCCTCGAGCGCCTCTCGCACGAGGCGCTGGTCGCGCACATCCGCAGCCGTGTCGACACGTCGAGCGAGAGCTTCTACCGCCGCGAGGTCGGCGTCTCGGCCGTGCGCATCACCGCGTACCCGAAGCGCCGCCGCGCCTCCACCGCGCTCGCCTCGCAGCCCGAGACGCCCGCCGCCTCGAGCGAGCCCACCTACGCCGACTTCCTGCGCGGCACCCGGTCGGAGCTCGCCTCCGCCTGACCCCGCACGACACGAAGGGCCCATTCCGCCGACCGGCGGCGCGGGCCCTTCTGCGTGTCGGCCTCCGACGTCGCTACGACCGCCCTCGGAGGCCGGACCGCGCCTCCTGAACCGCCAGGTCGCGACGTGCGGGCGGCACCGGCACCGCGCCTCCTGACCGGCGGCCGAGGAGGCGCGGTGCGGCACGTGCCTAGGAGGCGCGGCTCCGCAGCAGGGTGAAGCTCGCGTCGCGGACGAGCAGCGTCGTGACGGCGCCCTCGACCTGCTGGCCGGGGTCGCTCGACAGCGCGAGCTCCCACTCGCCGTGGGGCGCGTCGGGCACGTTGAACTCGACGACGGCCGTCGAGCCGTTGACGAGGTAGGCGAACGCGTCGGCGTCCTTGTGGGTCAGCACGAACGTGATCGCCTTGTTCTCGCCCTGCTGCCAGTCGCCGCTCGTGAACGAGTGGTCGTCGGCGCGACGCACCTGCACGTGGTCGTCGCTCTCGACCTCGGGCGCGTAGCGGAACCAGTCGGGGCGGAGGGCCGGATTCTCGCGGCGGAGCGTGATGAGCTCGGTCGTGAACGCGAGCAGGTCGCGGTCGGCGCGCTCCCAGTCGAACCACGAGATCTCGCTGTCCTGGCAGTAGGCGTTGTTGTTGCCGCCCTGGCTGCGGGCGATCTCGTCACCGCCGAGGATCATCGGGACCCCGGCGCTGACCAGCAGCGTGCCGAGGAAGTTGCGGCGCTGACGGTCGCGGTACTCGTTCACCGCGGGGTCGTCGGTCGGGCCCTCGGCGCCGCCGTTGAACGACTTGTTGTCGCTCTCGCCGTCCTGGCTGTCCTCGCCGTTCTCCTCGTTGTGCTTCTCGGCGTAGCTCGTCAGGTCGGCGAGCGTGAAGCCGTCGTGCGCGGTGACGAAGTTGACGCTCGACAGCGGCGACCGGCGGTCGGCCTCGTAGACGTCGGGGCTGCCGAGCACGCGGTCGGAGAACGTCGACAGCACGCCGGGCTCGCCGTTCCAGAACTCGCGGACGTCGTCGCGGAACTTGCCGTTCCACTCCGACCAGTCGGCCGGGAACCCGCCCACCTGGTAGCCGGCGGTGTCCCACGGCTCGGCGATCATCTTGACGCTTCGCAGCACCGGGTCCTGGTGGATCAGCGTCAGGAACGCGCTGTGCTCGCTGGCCTCGCCGCCCTGACGGGTCAGCGTCGTCGCGAGATCGAAGCGGAAGCCGTCGACGTGCATCTCGGTGACCCAGTAGCGCAGGCTGTCCATGATCAGACCGAGAGCGGCGGGGTGGCTGACATTCAGGCTGTTGCCGGTGCCGGTGGTGTCGAAGTAGTTGCCCTCGTCGCCCTCGACCAGGCGGTAGTAGGCGGCGTTGTCGATGCCCTTGAACGAGATGGTCGGGCCCATGTGGTTGCCCTCGGCGGTGTGGTTGTAGACGACGTCCATCCACACCTCGAGACCGGCCGCGTGCAGGTCCTTGACCATCTGCTTGAACTCCGCCACCTGACCGCCGCGGGTGCCGGCGGCCTTCGAGGCGTACTCGTCGTGCGGGGCGAAGAATCCGATGGAGTTGTAGCCCCAGTAGTTGCGGAGGCCCTTCTCCTCGAGGTGGCTGTCCTGCACGAACTGGTGCGTCGGCAGCAGCTCGACCGCGGTGACGCCGAGGTCGGTGAAGTGCTTGATCGCGGCCGGGTGACCCATGCCGGCGTAGGTGCCGCGGATCTCCTCGGGCACGTCGGGGTGCTGCTTCGTGAAGCCCTTGACGTGGACCTCGTAGACGACGGTGTCCTCCATCGGCGTCAGCGGGCGCTCGTCGTCGCCCCAGTCGAAGTCGCGGTCGGCGATGACGTTGCGCGGCATGGCGGGGGCCGAGTCGGTGTCGTCGCGCGTCTCGGGCTCGTTCATGTCGTGGCCGAAGACGGCCTGACCCCAGTCGAACGTGCCGTCGAGGGCGGTCGCGTAGGGGTCGAGCAGCAGCTTGTTCTCGTTGTGGCGGACGCCGTTCGCAGGGTCCCAGGGGCCTGCGACACGGAGGCCGTAGCGCGAGCCGACCCGCGCCTCCTCGACCACGGTGTGGAACACGTGACCGGTGCGGGCGTCGAGCTCGAAGCGCGTCTCGGTGCCGGCGTCGTCGAAGAGGCAGAACCAGATGCGGTCGGCGGTCTCGGAGTACACGGCGACGTGCGCGCCGCCTTCGGGCAGCGGGGTGACGCCGAGGGGGTAGGGCAGGGAGCGGGGATCGGTCATTGATCCAGATGTACAGCAGCGGCGCGCGCGAGGGCCAAGCTGAGCGGTCGGGCCGCCCGCCGTACCCCGCGCTGCCCTGCCGCCCCGGCCCGCGCCCTGCCGCCCCGGCCCGCGCCCTGCCGCCCCGGCCCGCGCCTGCGCCGCGCCACCCCGCCCTGCCACCCAGCCCCCCCCCGCCCCGCCCCGCCCCGCCCCAGCGATGAACCGCGTTCGCGAAGATGAACTGCGATCTATCGCGGTTCATCTTCGCGAACGCGGTTCATCGCGGCTCACAGGCCGACGAGACGACTCCTCCACACCGGCGTTCCGCCCCTCTCGGTACACAGCCCAGGAGGCGCGAGCCGGCCTGGCGACTCCGGGTCGCCACGATCGGTGCATGACCCCGACAGACCCCCGCCGCTGCCCGATCGTCTACGCCGCCGGCCATGGCGCCGGGACGCGAGAGCAGCGGCGCCTCCAGCTGAGTGCGCTGCGAGGCGATCTCATCCGCATCCACAGGGGCGTCTACGTCGCAGCAGACGTCTGGAGCGGACTCGACGCGCGCGGACGGCATGTGGTCCTCACCCGAGCCGTGACCGCCGGCCTCGACGAACGGTGCGTCATCGGACACCACACCGCCGCGGCCGTATGGGGCCTGCCTCGCGTGCACGACGACTACGGCGACGTGGTGACCGTGTTCGACCCGAGACGCTCGACGACCAGCAGGTCCACGCACCTCCTGCGGCGTCCCGGCATGGTGACACCCGACGACCAGGTCGTGGATGATGGGCTGCGGCTCACGACCATCGAACGGACCGCGGTCGACGTCGCACGGACGGCGTCGTTCGCCGACGCGGTGCTCTGCGTCGACGCCGTCCTGCGGCGGCTCGTCCTGCCCCACGTCGATCGACCACTGGACCCGGTGGTCGTCCGAGCCCTCGATTCGCGGCGAGCCGATCTGCTCGGCCGGTTGGGCCCTCCGTCGCATCCCGGCAACCGCTCTGCGCGACGCGTCCTCGAATTCGCGTCGCCCCTGGCCGAGAGCGCCGGGGAGTCGTTGTTGCGCGTCGTCCTGTTCGAACTGGGCCTGTCGCACGTCGAGCTGCAACGGGTCTGCAGAGATCGGGGCCGCTTCGCCGGGCGATGCGACGCCTTCCTGGCCGAGCTCGGAGTGGCCATCGAGTTCGACGGCCACGCCAAGCTGACCGACCCCGAGATGCTGCAGGGACGGCGACCGGCAGACGTCCTGCGGGAGCGGAGTCGGCGGGACCGGCGCCTCCTCGGTGACCCTGCGATCCGCGTCGTCGTGCACTGCGAGTACATCGACCTCGTCCAGCCCGAGAGGCTCGTCGGACTGCTTCGTTCAGCCGGGGTGCCGCTCGACCCTCGTCGCGTGACCGCCGCCGCTCGCATCGCCCGTCGGCGCTTCACGGGCATGACGTCATGAACCGCGTTCGCGAAGATGAACTGCGATCTATCGCGGTTCATCTTCGCGAACGCGGTTTATCGCGGGGCGGGGCGGGGCGGGGCGAGCCGGGGCGGGGCGAGCCGGGGCGGGGCGAGCCGGGGCGGGGCGAGCCGGGGTGGGGCGAGCGAGGCGGGGCCGGGCCGGGGCGTGGCGAGCGCAGAGCGCCTCGCGCGGGGCTAGCTGACGTGCACGTCGGGGCGGCGCGAGCGGTGCGGCTCGGCCTGGCGCAGGACCTCGCGGGTGACGGGTGCGACCTCGCCGGCGCCCGTCACCAGGAACCTCCCCATGTTCGACAACGGGCTGCCCTCGGTCCACTCGAAGTAGATGTCGGGCACGACGCCCGTCTCGTCGCGGATCGCCAGCAGCACCGACGCGATCGTGTTCGGCACCGCGCCGCTCGTCACACGCAGCACCCGGTACCCGTGCACGACGCAGCCGGTGACGACGAGGTCCTCCTCGAAGTCCGACGAGTCGCCGGGGTGCACCTCCAGGAAGATGACCGGCGAGCGCTGCGGGATGCCGCTGTACCGCCGCTCAGCGCTGAGCTTCTTCTTGTAGATCTCGGCGACCTCTCGCCCCGGCTCGTGCGCGATCACGCGGATCGACCCGTACTCGTCGGCGTCCTCGCGCACGTACCCGAGCGCGGTGTCGTCGAACGAGATCGAAGTCGCCCGCAGCTGGAACGACCGGCGCACCCGCGAGAACAGCGACACGGCCATGATGCCCACGATGAAGATCGCCGCGATCTTGACGCCGTCGGGCCGCTCGACGACGTTGACGATGGTCGTGTAGACGAAGACCAGGGCGATGGCGCCGAAGCCGATCGTGCGCTTCGACTGGCGTGCGCGCCGAGCCGACAGGGTGACCGCGACGGAGGCGCTGGTGATCAGCACGAGCACCCCCGTCGCGTAGGCCCCGCCCTGGGCGTCGACGTCGGCGTCGAACACGATGGTGATGATGAACGCCACGACGGTGAAGACGAGCACGAGCGGGCGCACCGCGCGCGCCCACTGCGGCGCCATGCCGTAGCGGGGCAGGTACCTCGGCACGAGGTTCAGCAGGCCGGCCATGGCCGAGGCCCCGGCGAACCACAGGATGCAGATGGTGCTGATGTCGTAGATCGTGCCGAAGCCGTTACCGAGGTACTCGTGCGCGAGGTAGGCCAGTGCGCGGCCGTTCGCCGCGCCTCCTGCCTGGAACTGCTCTTGAGGGATCAGCAGGGTCGTGACGAAGCTCGACAGGATGAGGAACGAGCTCATGATGATCGCCGCGGTGGTCAGCAGGCGGCGGGCGCCGCGGATGCGACCTGTGGGTCGCTCGGCGGTGTCGGTCGCGTCGCCGGTGATCTGCGGCATGACGGCGACGCCGGTCTCGAATCCGGAGAGGCCGAGCGCGAGCTTCGGGAACACGATCAACGCGATCCCTACCATCACCAGAGGGTTGCCGTGCTGCACCGTGAGCGCCTGCCACCAGTTGCCGATCACGACGGTGTTCTCGGCGACATGGAAGATCGACACCGCGATGACGACGAGGTTCAGCGTCAGGAACACCCCGACGAGCACCACGGCGATGCCGATCGCCTCCTTGAACCCGCGGAGGAACACGGCGGCCAGCAGCGCGATCAGGAACAGCGTGATCGGCACCTCCGCCCCGTGGAACCACTCGGGCGTGAACGGGTTCTCGACGGCGTGGGCGGTCGCGTCGGCAGCCGACAGCGTGATGGTGATCATGAAGTCCGTCGCCGCGAAGCCCAGCAGCACCAGCACGAACAGCTTGCCGCCCCACCAGGGCAGCAGCCGCTCGAGCATCGCGATCGAGCCCTCGCCGCGGGGGCTCTCGCGGGCGACCCGGCGATAGACGGGCAGCGCGCCGAGCAGCGTGAGCGCGATGAGCACGATGGTCGCCAACGGCGACAGCAGACCGGCGGCGACCGCGGCGATGGCGGGCTGGTATCCGAGGGTCGAGAAGTAGTCGACGCCGGTCAGGCACATGACGCGCCACCACGAATGCGTCTTCTCGACCTTCTCGGCGTGGGGCCCCTGGTGGGCGCCCGAGTTCTCGGTCAGCCCGTCGAGCAGCCAGTTCCGGAGGCGCGAGTCATCCGGTCGCGTCGGCTGCGGTTCGAGCGCATCGCCGTCGCGACCGCTTCTCTCAGACACTGTGGACACGGCGGACCCTCCGATCGCACGCTCCGAGGCCGAAGCACGCGTGATCACACGTTAGGCGTGCGATCGGCTGCTCAGAGGGGCTCGAGCGTAGGGATTCCGTTAGGACTGCGGTTCGTCGGGTTCGAAGCGGTAGCCCATGCCGAGCACGGTCACGAGGTAGCGGGGCGACGCGGGCACGGGCTCGAGCTTCTTGCGCAGCTGGGCGAAGTAGAGGCGGAGGTAGCCGGTGTCCTTCGCGTGGAACGGGCCCCAGACCTGCGTGAGGATCGTCTCGCGCGTGATCAGCTTGCCCGGGCTGTGCAGCAGCAGCTCGACGATCTTCCACTCGGTCGGGGTGAGCCGCACCGGCTCGCGGTTCGCGCCCCGCTCGACGGTCTTCGCCGACAGGTCGACGCGCACGTCGCCGAACGTCGTCACCGGATGCTCGTCGTCGGCTCCGCTCGGCAGCCGCCGGGTCTGCGCCCGGATGCGCGCCAGCAGCTCCTCCATGGCGAACGGCTTCGTCACGTAGTCGTCGGCTCCGGCGTCGAGCGCCTCGACCTTGTCGGCCGCGTCGGTGCGACCCGAGACGACGAGGATCGGCACGGTCGACCAGCCGCGCAGCCCCGCGATGACCTCGACGCCGTCGAGACGGGGCATCCCGAGGTCGAGCATCACGAGATCGGGGTGCTCGGTGGCGGCCAGGTCGAGGGCCGTCCGGCCGTCGCCCGCGGTGACGATCTCGTAGCCGCGCGCGCCGAGGGTGACCTTCAGCGCCCGCAGGATCTGCGGGTCGTCGTCGGCGATCAGGATCTTCACGGTGCCTCCTCGCCGACCGTAGCCGATGCGGTCGACCCGACCCGCGCCTCCGGCGTAGGGATTCCGTGAGGATGCGCGACGGAGACCGCGGCGAGCGACACCACCATGGTCAGACCGCCGCCCGGGGTGTCGTCGAGCGACAGCGTGCCGCCCATCGCCTCGACGAAGCCCTTGCTGAGCGCGAGACCGAGACCGAGACCCGCGGCGTTGTCGGTGTCGCCGAGTCGCTGGAACGCCACCATGATCTCGTCGCGCCGATCGGCCGGCACACCCGGCCCACGGTCGACGACCCGGATCTCGACGCGGCCGCCGAAGACGCTCGACGAGATCCGCACCCGCTCGCCCGCAGGCGAGTAGCGCAGCGCGTTGTCGAGCAGGTTGACCAGCACGCGCTGCAGCAGCACGGTGTCGGCGCGCACCGGCGGCACCGCGACACGGAGCGAGAGCTCGACGTCGACGGGGCCGAGCCCCAGCTCGTCGAGGGCGCCCATCACGACCTCGTCGACGTCGACGTCGGCCGGGGTGACGGCCAGAGCGCCCGCCTGCACCCGACTGACGTCGAGCAGGTTCGTCACGAGGGTCGAGAGCGAGTCGAGACTCTCGTGCGCGGTCGACAGCAGCTCGTCGCGGTCGGCGTCGCTCCAGCGCACGTCGCTCTGACGCAGCCCGCTGACGGCCGCCGTCGCCGCGGCGAGCGGTCGGCGCAGGTCGTGTCCGACGGCCGCGAGCAGGGCGCTGCGCATCCGGTCGACCTCGGCGAGCGGCCCGACCTCGCCGGCCGTTCGGCTGAGGGCGGAGTGCTCGAGCGCCGCCTCGACCTGCGCCGCGACCACGCCGAGCAGACGCCGGTCGGCCGCGGTGACGTCGCCGGTCACCTCGAGAGCGGTCCCGTCGCCCACCGGGAGGCGCGTGACCGGGCCGACCACCGCCTCCTGCCCGGTGCTCTGCAGCTCCCGCTCCCCCGAGCCCGAGTCGGTCACGATGCGCACACGGCTGAGCCCGAAGGCCTCGCGGGTGCGCGTGATGACCGCCTGCAGCGCCCCCTCGCCGCGGATCACGCTGCCAGCGATCGTCGCCAGCAGCTCGGTCTCGGCGAGGGCACGGGCCGCCGCCCGCGATCGCCGCGCGGCCTGGTCGACGACCCAGCTGACCAGCGTCGCATTGACGAGATAGAGCACGACCGCCAGCAGATGCAGCGGTTGAGCGATGGTCAGGCTGTAGATCGGGGCGATGAAGTAGACGTCGAGGATGATGCCCGACAGCAGCCCCGCGAACAGCGCCGGCCAGAGACCGCCGGTCACCGCGACGACGAGCACGAGCAGCTGGAGGAGGAGGACGTCGCCGGCGATGCCGTCCTCCGTCCGGTTGTTCGTCAGCAGCCAGGTGAGCAGCGGCCCTCCCGCGAGAGCGAGCACGAAACCGGCGATCACCCGGCGGGGCGAGAGGGCGCCGCCGAGCCGCGGCAGGCGCGATCGACCGCCCGCAGCCGAGTGGGTGACGATGTGCACGTCGATCCGACCCGACTCGCGGATCACCGTCGCCCCGATGCCGGGGCCGGTGAGCGCCGTGGCGAGACGCCCGCGACGACTGACCCCGATCACGAGCTGCGACGCGTTCGACGCCCGGGCGAAGTCGACGAGGGCGCGCGGCACGTCCGAGCCGACGACCTGGTGGTACGTGCCCCCGGCCTTCTCGACCAGGGCGCGTTGGGCCGCGAGGGCGCCGGGCTCGCCCTGCGCCAGGCCGTCCGGGCTGCTGACGTGCACGGCGATCAGCTCGCCGCCCGACGACCTCGCGGCGACGCGCGCGGCCCGCCGGATGAGCGTCTCGCCCTCGGGCCCGCCGGTGAGCGCGACGACGATGCGCTCGCGCGCCTCCCAGTGGCTGTCGATGCCGTGCTCGTCGCGGTAGGCCTTGAGCGCGCTGTCGACCTCGTCGGCGAGCCAGAGCAGGGCCAGCTCGCGAAGGGCCGTGAGGTTGCCGAGCCGGAAGTAGTTCGACAGCGCCGCGTCGACCCGGTTCGCGGGGTAGACGTCGCCGGCCGCCAACCGGTCGCGGAGCGCCTGCGGGGCGAGGTCGACGACCTCCACCTGATCGGCGGAGCGGAGAACCGCGTCGGGCACGGTCTCGCGCTGCCGCGCACCCGTGATCTCCTCGACGACGTCGCCGAGCGACTCGATGTGCTGCACGTTGACCGTCGACACGACGTCGATGCCCGCGTCGAGCAGGGCCCGCACGTCGTGCCAGCGCTTCTCGTTCGTCGAGCCGGGGGCGTTCGTGTGCGCGAGCTCGTCGACCAGCGCCAGCTCGGGTCGCCGCGCGAGCACCGCCTCGAGGTCCATCTCGTCGAGCACGACGCCCCGGTACGTCCGCACGCTGCGCGGGACCACCTCGAGGTCGCGGATCATGGCCTGCGTCGCCGCACGCCCGTGGGTCTCGACGACGGCCACGACCACGTCCCTGCCCTCGGCGGCGAGCCGCGCGCCCTCCTCGAGCATCGTGTACGTCTTGCCCACCCCGGGCGCGGCCCCGAGCAGCACCCTCAACCGACCGTGCGTCATGCGGCCAGCATCGCACCTCCGGCGGTGCGGGCGGTGCGGGCCGGTGCGGGCTGCGATCAGCGCAGCGCAGGCATCGCGGGGGAAAAGCGAAGGACCCCGTGAACTGATCTGGCGAGATCACAACTCAACGGGGTCCAGCGGAGCCGGTGGGATTTGAACCCACGGTTCCCACAAAGGGAACTCCACCTTAGCAGGGTGGTGCACTAGGCCGAACTATGCGACGGCTCCATCACGCGCCGCAGAGCGAACGCGCTTCGGAAAGCATACCCGGAGTCGGAGTGGATGCCGAACCGCGCCTCCTCGGCGATGTCACGGCACCCGCGGCGGTGGATTCACCCGTCTATTCCCCGTTCCGACGGGTGCATCGATTTTGTCCCCCCAACGGCGGACCAATAAAGTACCCCTTGCTGCCTTGCGGTGCCGCACCTGATCCCGGCACCGCAGGGCTTCATGTGTGCCGGTTCGGGCCGCCGCATGAATCCCCGATCGCCCCGCCGAGCTGGTTACTCGTCGGGGCGATCTCTTCTCCGCACCGGAGGCCCACCGAGGAGGCGCGGGTCGAGGAGGCGCGGGTCGAGGAGGCGCGGGTCGCCTACGCCCGCAGCCAGACCGCCGTCTCGCCCGGCAGCACCGCGTCGGCACCGCTGCCAGGGCCCTCGCCGGCGTCACCCAGCGGGCCGCTCGCGACGAGCACCTCGCCGGTCGGCATCGCCACAGGGGTCGGGCCGAAGTTGCAGACGACGTGCCAGCCGCCGGGGCGGGAGAAGTGCAGCACCTGAGGCTCCGCACCGGCCACGGCACCGGTGTCGGCCACCGCCTCCCAGGTCAGGGTCTCGTCGGTCTGCAGCTCGCGCCGCGCCGCGAGCGCCGCGCGGTAGAGAGACAGGGTCGAGGTCGGGTCGCCCTCCTCGGCCTCGACCGAGAAGTCGCGGAACCACGTCGGCTGCGGCAGGTGCGCCGGGCCGGGGCCGAAGCCGAACGACTCGCCCGTGCGCTCCCACGGCAGCGGCACGCGGCAGCCGTCGCGACCGACGTCGACGCCCGGGTTGCGGAAGAACGCCGGGTCCTGGCGCTGCGACTCGGGGATGTCGCCGACCTCGGGCAGCCCGAGCTCCTCGCCCTGGTAGACGTAGGCCGAGCCCGGCAGACCGAGCATGAAGAGCGACGCCGCCCGCGCGCGCCGCAGACCGCGCTCGGCGTCGACCTCGGAGGCGTCGCCTCCGGCGAGCAGCCACTCGGCGCCCTGCTTGATCTCGCGCCCGGCGAGGGGCGGCAGACCGTAACGGGTCGGGTGACGCACCACGTCGTGGTTCGAGAACACCCACGTGGTCGACGACCCCGACTCGTCGGCCGCCTTGAGGTTGTACGTGATGATGTCGTGGAACGCCGTGGCGTCGAAGTCGGCCTCGAGCAGGTCGAAGTTGAACGCCTGGCCGAGACCCTCGGCGCTGGCGTAGCGGGCGCGACGCGACGGCTCGACCCAGGCCTCGGCCACGGCCGTGCGGGGCGGATCGTACGAGTCGAAGACCTCGCGCCACGTGGCGTAGATCTCGTGCACCTCGTCGCGATCCCACACCGGGTGGTCGCCGTCGGCCTTCGGCAGGGCGTCGAGCTCGGCCTTCGAGGGCAGCACCTCGGGCAGGCTCTTGGCGAGACCGTGGGCGACGTCGACACGGAACCCGTCGACACCGCGATCCGACCAGAACCGCAGCGTCGTCAGGAAGTCCTCGCGCACCTCCTCGTTGTCCCAGTCCCAGTCGGGCTGTTCGCTCGCGAACGAGTGCAGGTACCACTGACCGTCGGCGACGCGGGTCCAGGCCGGGCCGCCGAAGATCGAGGTCCAGTCCGACGGCGGCAGCTCGCCGTCCTCGCCGAGACCGTCGCGGAAGATGTAGCGGGCACGGGCCGGCGAGCCGGCGGGCGCCGCCAGGGCCTCCTGGAACCAGACGTGCCGGTCGGAGGAGTGGTTCGGCACGAGGTCGACGATCACCTTGATGCCGGCGCCGTGCAGCGCCGTGATCATCTCGTCGAACTGCGCGAGGGTGCCGATCTTCGGATCGACGTCGCGGTAGTCGTCGACGTCGTAGCCGCCGTCGGCGAGGGCAGACGGATAGAACGGGCTGAGCCAGACCGCGTCGACGCCGAGCGTCGTCAGATACGGCACGCGAGCGGTGATGCCGGGCAGGTCGCCGATGCCGTCGCCGTTCGAGTCGGCGAAGCTGCGCGGGTAGATCTGGTAGACGGCTGCCTGGCGCCACCAGGTCGGGTCGTCGGTCAGCAGCTCGGTCGTGGGCGTGGTCTGGAGCGTGTCGGTCATCGTGGAGCGGCGTCCTTTCGTGGGTGGAGCGGTGGGCGCGGGCACGCCGTCGTATCCCGGTTCGCGAACGCGGCGTCGGTGCCGCGGTCCGAGTCGTCCAGGTGTCTGGATTGAGACTCTAGATCGCCGCCCTGGCGGTCGCCGACACGGGCGCGGGCGTTGGCGCTGGCGTGGGCCGGCCGACTCGACTCCGCGCGGCACGGCGCCGTGCGGCTCGACACCAGGCGGTGCTACCCGGGGCAGGCTCGCCGAGCTCAGCCGGGGAGGCGCCGGCCGAGAGCGTCGGACACGGCCCGGTCGAGCACGGCGCGTTGTCGCGCCGGAGGCCATCGCTCGGGATCGCCCGCCGCCAACGACGACACTCCCTCGACCGCTGCGGCGAGCGCGGCAGCCCGCACGGTGACGTCCCCTGCGGCGCCGTCTTCGGTGGCGCCGGATTCGGTGGCGTCGACTTCGGTGGCACGAGCCTCGTCGGCCGCCGTCAGCAGTCGCGCCAGCCGGTCGGCGAAGGCCCCGCTGTTGTCCGCGTGGCGCTCGACCAGCACTGGGTCGCTGAGCGCGGCGGCCAGGAACCCGATCCAGACGCGGGCCTCGGCGAGGGTCGCCTCCTCGGTCGGCAGTGCCGCTGCGACCACGGCCCGCAGCGCCGCCGCCGGGTCGCTCGCGTCGGACTCGACCCTGTCGGCGCGGAGCCTGGTGCGTTCGTGCAGCACATCGCGCGCGTGCAGCAGGAGGGCCTGCTTGTTCGGGAACGTGTGGAGGACGAGCCCCGTCGTGCACCCGGCCCTCTCGGCGACCGCCCGCAGCGTGAGGCCCACGGGCCCCCGGTCGGCGAGCGTCGTGAAGACGGCCTCGGACAGGCGGAGGCGGGTCGCGTCGGTGTCTCGGGTGCGAGGCATGACACACAGCGTAACGCCTGTTACCGTAACGGTCGTCACGAAAGGACGAGCATGACCTGGCAGATCGAGACCATCCCCTTCGACCACCCCGAGGCCGACCAGCTGCGCCGCGCCCAACGCCGCGAGCTCGACGCCCGATACGGCAGCGACGACCACGAACCGGGCGCGGTGCCGACCGCCTCCGACGTCCCGGTGTTCATCGTCGCCCGCGACCCCGACGGTCGGGCGGTCGCCTGCGGCGGCCTCCGCCCGCTCGACGACGCCGTGGTCGGCCCGGACACCGTCGAGATCAAACGCATGTTCGTCGAGCGGACCGCTCGCGGCTCGGGCGTCGCGACCGCCGTGCTGCGGGCGCTCGAAGACGCCGCCCGGGGGCTCGGAGCCCGACGCGTCGTGCTCGAGACCGGCACCCTGCAACCCGACGCGATCCGCTTCTACGAGCGCGAGGGGTACGAGACCATCCCCGGCTTCGGCCCCTACGCCGGCGCCGACCTCTCGGTCTGCTACTCCCGCGACCTGCGCTGATCCCGCGTCGGCAACTCCTGCCTCCTGACGCGCGACACGGCGACACGCGGCACCATCGCACCCAGCACCGCACGGAGCAGGAGTTGCCGACCACCCCACCAGCACCGGCCACCGCGAGCACGCGCGCACCGGAAGTCCCGAGCGCCACGAGCGCCCCGAGCGCCCCGAGCGCCCCGAGCGCACCGTGAGCACCGCGGCCCCCGACACCCCCGCGTCGGCAACTCCTGCCTCCCGTCACGCACCCCGGCGACACGCGGCACCGGCAGCACCCAGCGCCGCACGGAGCAGGAGTTGCCGACCACCCCCGCCGACCCCGCCAGCACGCGCACCCCGAGCATCGCGAGCAACGCCGCCCCCCGACGACCCGGCGCGCGTCGGCAACTCCTGCCCCCTGACGCGCTGGCCGCCCCGACGCGTCGCCCGGGCTCTCGTTCGCGCACGAGTCCGGAGTTGCCGACGGGACTACGCATCCCCAGACCCCGGCCGCCAGCCCAGGGCCAGGCCCAGGCCAGGGCGGGAGCCCGACTCGCGGGTCGTGTCGCACGAGCACCGGCTCCTCAGGGCCGTCGCGCCCGGCCCCCGCTACGGGTACCCGACGAACCAGAGCAGCACCACGGCGACGGGCTGCAGGGCGATGCCGCCGACGAGCAGGGACCTCCGGAGGCGCGGCGACGGTGCGATCGCGGGGTGCCCGAGCAGCGGCGCGATCGGCATGAGCAGCCGCGGCAGACTCTGCTGCGGCAGGAACACCGCCACGAGATACAGCACGTAGGCCGCCGAGTACGACCAGACCTCGATGCCGAGCGACCGGGTCGAGCGACGGGAGAAGAACCACGCGACGGCCGCCAGCACGCCGACCACGACGACCACCCCGGCCACGCCCAGGAAGGTCGTCGCCATCACGAACCACGGCGTCAACGGCGCGAAGTGCTGACGCCCGACGAATCCGACCCACCACGAGAGCTCGGTGTCGAGATAGGCCCCCGACCGCCCGGTGACGACGTCCGCCACGACCGGCCACGCGAGACCCGCCGCCGCCACGACGAGCCCGGTGACGACGAGCGAGACCTGCTCACGCCTCCCGAAACCGTCGCGCGCCGAGTCAGCCCCGGGCGCACCCCGCGCAGCCCGCGCACCCCGCGCAGCCCACGCACCCCGCGCAGCCCACGCACCCCGCGCAGCCCACGCACGCCGCCCAGCCCACGCACCCCAAGCACCCCCCCCCCCCCCCGCACCCCCCGCACCCCGCGCACCCCAAGCACCCCGCACGAAGCGCACGACCCCCGTCACGGCCAGCCCCAGCGCCAGCGCCAGCACGCCGGGCCGGGTGAACGCCGCGACGACGGCGAACGGCATCATCAGCAGGTACCGCCGACGGATCATCATCAGCAGCGCCGCGAAGACGAGCAGCAGCATGAGGCTCTCGGCGTAGGCGACCTGCAGCACGAACGAGGTCGGTCCGAAGCAGAACAGGGCGACGGCCCAGAGGGCGTTCGGGGCGCCGACGGTCTCGGTGACGATGCGGTGCAGGAGGACGGCGGCACCGCCGCCGGCGATGGTGGCGACGACCAGCCCGATGGCGAAGAACGAGTTGCCCGCGAGGTCGACGCCCAGCACGGCGGCGATGCCCCGCACCAGCATCGGGAACACCGGCAGGAACGCCCACGGGTTCGGCTCGACGCGACCCCGCCCGTCGACCGGCAGCTCGGTCGGATACCCCTGCTGCGCGATGGTGCGGTAGAAGCTGGCGTCCCACGAGCCCGAGAACGAGGCGAAGCCCGGGTCGCTGCGATGGCTGGCGAACTCCCACCCGCGGGTCGTCGCGAGCGCGAAGAGCCCGCCCAGCCAGGCGCTCGACACCAGCCGGGACACGGCGTAGAGGCCGAGCACGACGAGTAGGGGCGGAGCCGACCTCACCCGGGTCGCGACGGTCTGCAGCACGCAGCGAGCCTAGGGCGTCGCCGAACGGGGTACGCCTCCGCTGAGAAGCTGGTGCACGACGCCGCGAGACCCCCCGAAGGAGGCGCAGGGTGACCGAGGCGGCACGTGCCGCCACGATCAGGAGGCGACATGTACTTCCACGCACAGACCTGGATCAACGACATCGCCGACGGCGAGCCCGACCCCGCCGCGGCGAACGCGCTGCAGGAGGGCCTCGGCGGCCAGTTCGGCGAGATGCGCACCATGATGCAGTACCTCTTCCAGGCGATGAACTTCCGGGGCGCGGCGGCGAAGCCCTACCGCGACCTCATCCAGGGCATCGGCACGGAGGAGATCAGCCACGTCGAGCTGATCGGCACGACGATCTCGCGCCTGCTCGACGGCAGCCCCGACTACACCGGCAAGCTCACCGACCCGCTCGACACCCCCGGCGCGGGCGGCGCCACCCCGCTGAACATCGCGCTCGACACGGGCAACATCCACCACTACCTGGTCGGAGCGCAGGGAGCTCTGCCGGTCGACTCGGTCGGCAACCCGTGGAGCGGCAGCTACGTCTACAACAGCGGCAACCTGCCCCTCGACCTGCTGTACAACCTCATGCTCGAGTCGACGGGGCGTCTGCAGAAGAGCCGCATCTACGAGATGACCGACAACCCGGTCGCCCGCAAGACGGTCGCATACCTCATCGTCCGCGACCAGGCTCACGAGAACGCCTACGCCAAGGCGCTCGAGACCCTCGGCGTCGACTGGGGCAAGCTGCTGCCGATCCCCAAGACGAACGCCGAGAAGTTCCCCGAGGTGAAGGAGCTGCTCGACCTCGGGCTGCAGAGCAAGCAGTACACGTTCGATCTCGACGGCAAGTCGGAGGCCGGCAAGATCTTCCAGGGCTCGTCGCCGTCGAGCGACGGCACCGAGCTCGTCTCGAACGAGCAGGCACCCCAGGGCGCCCCCTCGACCATCGCGCCCGAGCGCCTCGAGGAGTTCGCGCCGGGACTCGACAAGGATCTGCTGGCGCTCATCCAGCAGACCGCCGAGATGGAGCTCGACGAGATCGAGGGCTTCTACGGACCCACCGCCAAGTAGCCGGCTGCGAGGCCCGCTCCGGGCGTCGGTCGCTCTGCGGCCGACGCCCGAGCTGTGGGGCGGGTCTAGGCCGAGCCGAGGAGGCGCGCGACGGCCTCGCGCACGATCTCGCGCTGCACGGCGCGATCGGGCCCTCCGGCGGCGGCGTGCGGCAGCCCCGGCAGCTGCAGCCACGCCGTCGCGATCGAGAGCACCAGAGCGAAGACGTCGTCGACCGACCACGCCACATCGTCGCCGATGAGGCGATCGAGATGCCCGACGGAGGTGCGCCTCACCTCGTCGAGGACGGCGAACGACGACGCCCAGTCGTGTCGCTGCTCGAGACGGGCCCAGCCGAGCAGACGGTGGTTCTCGGGGTGCTCGACGAGATGATCGTAGATGGCGACCGCGAAGTCGGGCGCGGTGGCGAAGTGCGGGGCGGCGGCGACGCCGAGCTCGGCGAACGAGTGGTTCAGCACCGCGGTGAACAGGGCCTCCTTGTCGCCGAAGTGCGCGTAGAGACGCTCCTTGCTGCAGCCGGCGGCGGCGGCGATGCGGTCGACGCGGGCGCCGGCGAGGCCGTGCTCTGCGAACTCCGCCGTCGACGCCGCGAGGATGCGGCGGCGGGTCTCGTCAGCGTCGTAGGCCATGAGATGACCGTAGCCGCTTACGAGCCAACCAACCAGTAGGTAGTATCGATCCGTCCACGACGGCCGCTCGTCGTGCGGCACCCCGATCCAGGAGAACAGTGACCACCTCAGAAGCAACGCCCGCCACCGGTGCGACCCGCACCGCGCCTCCTTCGCCCCGCCGCTGGTGGGTGCTCGTCATCGTCGGGCTCGCGCAGCTCGTCGTCGTGCTCGACGGCACGATCGTCAACATCGCCCTGCCCCAGGCCCAGGCCGAGCTCGGCCTGAGCGACGAGAACCGCCAGTGGGTCGTCACGGCCTACGCCCTCGCCTTCGGCGCCCTGCTGCTGCTCGGCGGGCGCATCGCCGACTTCTGGGGTCGCAAGCGCACCTTCATCGTCGGCATGATCGGCTTCGGTGCGGCCTCCGCCTTCGGCGGCCTCGTCTCGACCGGCGAGCTGCTCGTCACGGCGCGCGCCCTGCAGGGCGTCTTCGCCGCGCTGCTCGCCCCCGCCGCCCTCGCGGTGCTCACCACCACCTTCGACCGTGGTCGCGAGCGCAACACCGCGTTCGCCGTCTTCGGCGCGATCTCGGGTGCCGGCGCCGCCGTCGGCCTCGTGCTCGGCGGGGTGCTCACCGAGTTCGTCAGCTGGCGCTGGTGCCTGCTCGTCAACGTGCCCATCGTGATCGTGGCCATCGTGGCCGCGGCGCTCGTCGTGCGCGAGAGCAAGGCCGAGGGCGACAACCGCCTCGACGTCGCCGGCACGATCGTCGTCGCGCTGGGGCTCGCCTCGCTCGTCTACGGCTTCACGCAGGCCGAAGACGGCTGGGACTCGGCCGTGGTGATCGGCTTCATCGCGCTCGGCGCCGGGCTGCTCGCCCTGTTCGTGCTGATCCAGAAGCGCAGCGACCACCCCCTCCTGCCGCTCGGCGTGCTCACGAACCGGGTGCGCGGCGGGGCGTTCCTGGTGCAGCTGATCGTCGGCAGCGTCATGATCGGCGCGCTGCTCTACCTGACCTTCCACCTGCAGATCGTGCTCGGCTTCGGCCCGCTCGAGGCCGGTCTCGCGACCCTGCCGATGACCCTCGTCATCATGGTGATGGCCCCGATCCTGACGAAGCTGCTGCCGGTCGTCGGCCCGCGCATCCTCATGATCGTCGGCCCGATCGTGGCCGCGGCCGGCCTGTTCTGGCTGTCGTTCATCACCGTCGACGGCGCCTACGCGACGCATGTGCTGCCCGCGCTGATCGTGATGGGCGTCGGCCTCGCCGGCATCTTCGTGCCGATGCAGAACCTGGCCCTCGCCGGCGTCGCGCCGCACGAGGCCGGCGCCGCGAGCGCCACGTCGAACGCCATGATCCAGATCGGCGGGTCGATCGGACTCGCGGTCTACACGAACCTGTACACCTCGGCCGTGGCCGGCAGCGACCTGCAGGGGCTCGGCGGCCTCGTCGACGGCTACCAGGCCGCCTTCGTCGGGGCCGCGGTCGCCGCCCTCGTGGCCGCGCCGATCAGCTTCTTCATGATCCGCGGCTCGAAAGAGGACCTGCTGCCCTCGGGCCCCGTCGTCCACATGGGCTGACGCCGGACCCGCCTCGCCCTCCTCCGGTCGAGGAGTCATGACACGCCGCGCCTCCTCGGGGGACGCGGCGTGTCGTGACTCATGGACGGACGCGGGCTGGCCCGGTGCCGAGGAGGCGCGGGTCGGCTCAGTGCCGCCGGGTCAGGTTCTTGACGGTGTCGGCCGGCACCGGGGGCACGCCGCGCTTCAGGGCGCGCAGGCCGCCGGCGAGCACGAGGGCGGCCGCGACGGCGAAGACGGCGAGCACGACGAGGGTCGCGGCCCAGAGCGGCAGGACGAGCGCGAGGGCCGTGACGCCGGCGGTCGCGGCGAGCGCGACGGTGATCAGCGCGAGGACGACCCCCAGGACGACGAGCACGATGCCGGCGCGAGCGTCACGCGCCCGCCCGGCGATCTCGTCGCGGGCCGCGCCGATCTCGGTGCGGACCGCCCGGATGACGGGGTCGATGGCCTTGCTGCCGATCTGGCCGCGGAGGCGGTCGGCGAAGGAGGTCTCGGGGGTGCTGTCGTCGGTCATGGTGGCTCCTGGTTCGAGGGTCTGAGGGCAGACGGACGGCCCCCGCCGAGGGTGGGCGGGGGCCGTCCGGAGGGTCACCGGCCGTGCGGCCGGAGGGTGTCGCGAGCGACTACTGGACGCGGCTCTCGTCGGCGTCGTCGTTGTCGTCCGAGGGGATGTGCACGTCGGAGACGGTGACGTTGACCTCGGCGACCTCCATGCCGACGACCTGCGTGATGGCGTCGGTGACGGCCTTGCGGACGTCGTCGGCGACCTTCTGCAGCTCGACGGGGTACTCGGCGACGATGACGATGTCGGCGGCGACCTGCTTCTCGCCGACCTCGACGGAGACGCCCTGGCCGCGGTCCTGCTGGTTGACGACGTTGCGGATGGCGCCGATGGCACGGGCCGCGCCGTTGCCCAGGTCGTGGACCCCGGGCACCTCGCGAGCAGCGATCCCCGCGACCTTCGACACGACGCCGTCGACGATGGTGTTCTTGCCGGCCGCGTCGGAGGCGGTGTGCTTGGCGGCGGCGGTCCCGGTCGTGGCGGGGGTGACGTTGCTCATGATCTCTCCTTGTTTTGTTCCTGACGACGCGGGGGCGAGCGGCCCGGGCGTCGAGTCCGTGAAGCGGACACATCATTCAGACGCATCCATCGGGGCAGGGGTCACGCCCCCTCAGCGAGCTTCCAGACAGACGCCGCCGAGCACTCGTTTCGCGGCCAAGCGGTTTCGGAAGAGGGATTCCGGCCGATTCGGTCAGGATCGGCGTTTACGCGACACTCCTCTAGTGAGGGGGTGGATGTGGATCCGCACACGATGAGCGACGCTGACCTGATCAAGCGCGCTGCGACCGGCAGCAGACAGGCGCTGTCCGCGCTGTTCGACCGGTACGCCACGACGGTCACGCGGTACGCGTGGGCTCTGGCGCCGAGTCGCATGGACGTGGAGGAGATCGTGCAGGACACCTTCGTCACGCTCTGGAAGAAGAGCAACGGGCTGACCCTGCCGACCGACTCGCTGCTGCCGTGGCTGCTGGTGGTCTGCCGCAACCACGCTGCGAATCAGCGCCGCAAGCTCGCCCTCGCGGCGGCGGATGCGCTGCCCGACGACCTCGTCGCGCCCGATGGGGCCGAGGCGCGCGAGATGCTGCGCTTCGTCCGCGAGGCCATCGACGCCCTCTCGCCCGACGACCGCGCCATCTGCGAGCTCTGCCTGATCGAGGGCCTCTCGTACCGCGAGGCCGCCGACCGTCTGGGCATGACCGTCGGGGCGGTCACCAAACGGGTCTCCCGAACACGCTCGCGACTGCGAAAGGCGGTGACGCACGATGAACACTGAGCCCCCCACCGGTGACGACCTCACCCGCATGCTCGTCTCGATGAAGAAGGACGTCCTCGAGCGGGCCGCCGACACGACCCGTCGTCGACCCGGTCGGCGCTTCGGCATCGCGTTCGGACTCGTCGCCCTCATCGGACTGGGCAGTGCCGGCGGCGCCGTCGCGATGGGCTTCGTGCCCTCGCCCTTCGAGGGTCTCGCGCAGCCCGAGCCGTCGGCTTCCGTCTCGGCTCCCCCGGCCCCGACGCCCACCGCGACCCCGACGCCCGAGCCGAGCGCGCCTCCTTCGACCCAGCCGGTCGGCGGCACGCCGCAGCCGTATCTGCCGATGGACTGCGCGACCCTCGCGACCGAGTCGTCGCTGACGTCGCTGCTGCGCGCGCCGGAGCTCGCGCAGGAGGAGGGCCTGGTCTTCACGCCCCGTGACGCGTCGCTCCGTCAGAACGGAGTCCAGACCTGCCAGTGGACGTCGTCGAGCGAGGCGGACTTCGCCGTGTTCGAGGTCGACATCAGCCTCGACGACCCGGCGTCCGCCGACGCCCTCGCCGCCAAGCGGGAGGGCGGCGCCGGCGCCGACCTCGGACTCGGTGACGACTCGGCCCTGGCCTGCGGTGACGCTCTCCGCTGTGCAGCCACCGTCGTCGTCGGCGACTACTGGATCGAGGCCGGCTACGAGCAGTCGCAGGAGTTCGGCGGCGACACGACCGATCTCGTCGTGGCCCAGCTCGGACGGATCGCCGACGTCGTGCGCCCCCTCGAGGCCAGGGCGCCGTGGGCCGCCGACGCCGCCTCGCGACGCTGGGTCGCGACGGGTGATTGCTCGACGCTCGACCTGGTCACGCCCCTGGGGACGATCTTCGCGGACCCGTCGCTGGACGCATCATGGTCCGAGGCCAGCCCGGACGGTCGCAACGCGCTCGTCGCCGCAGCCTCCGACGAGTACGACTGCCAGTCGGAGGGCACGACTCAGGACGACGACGGCCTGCCGATCTACACGAGCATCCAGGTGAACGTCTCGGCCGGAGCACGGTGGGGTTACGAACGGTTCCGCGAGTACGCCGTCGCCGGACCGGGCGCATCCGACGGGTTCACGACGGTGACGGTGACGGGTGCCGAAGACGGGCTCCTCCAGTGCGACGGGATGTCGAGCATCTGCTACCTCGACGTCCTCGTCGACGACTCGTGGATGCGCGTGATCTACGAGGGGCCCGTCGACGCCGGTCAGGCTCCGCGACTCGTGCAGGTCGCCGAGAGCGTCATCGCCGCGCGATGAGCGCACGGAACGCGACCGTCGTCGTCGTGGGCGGTGGGCAGGCGGGGCTGTCGGCCGCCCACCACCTGCGGCGTCGCGGCTTCACATCGGCGCTCGACGCCCGCCCGACCGACGCCCCGGGCGACCGCACCTTCGTCGTCCTCGACGCCGACCGGGCCCCCGGAGGCGCGTGGCAGCACCGCTGGGAGTCGCTGCGGATGGCCACGGTGAACGGCATCTTCGACCTGCCGGGCATGCCGCTGCCGCCGGTGGACCCCGGCGAGCCGAGCCGCCTCGCGGTCCCCCGGTACTTCGCCGCCTACGAGGCCGCCGAGGGGCTGCCGATCGTGCGCCCCGTGCACGTCGACCGGGTGCGCGCGGTCGACGACGACCCCGACGGCGACCTGCGGGTCGACACCACCGCGGGAGCCTGGGAGGCGCGGGTCGTCATCAACGCCACCGGCACCTGGAACGCACCCCGCGTCCCCGACCTGCCGGGGCGCGACGTCTTCACGGGCAGGCAGCTGCACACCCGCGACTATGTCTCCGCCGACGAGTTCGCCGGTCTCCGGGTCGCCGTGGTCGGCGGCGGCATCTCGGCGGTGCAGCTGCTCGACGAGATCAGCCGCGTGGCCACGACGCTCTGGTACACGCGTCGCGAACCGGTGTTCCTCGACCACGACTTCACGCAGAGCCTCGACGGCGTCGACGTCGAGCGCCGGGTGGCGGCCGACGCCGCGGCCGGGCGCGAGCCGGCCAGCATCGTGTCGTACACCGGCCTCGGCTGGACCTCGTACGCCGTCGAGGCCCGCCGGCGGGGCGTGCTCGTCCGTCGCCCGATGTTCGCGGCGCTCGGTGCACGGCACGTCATCGAGTCCGACGGCTCGAGCACGAGCGTCGACGCGGTCGTCTGGGCCACGGGGTTCCGCGCCGATCTGAGGCACCTCGACGGTCTCGGGTTGCGCGGCCCGCTCGGCGGCGTGCCGCTCGACGGCACCGCCGCCCGACTCGACCCCCGCGTGCACCTGATCGGCTACGGCCCGTCGCAGTCGACCGTCGGCGCGAATCGCGCGGGTCGGGCGGCCGTCACCGCGGTCGCCCGCCGCCTCGCCGACGAGGGCGGTGCGGCGGACAGCGGGGGCGTGCGAAACTAGGAGCCTCGGCCCTCGACGGCCCGCGACGCGTTCGCGCCCTGACTTCTCGCACCACCCGAGATCGCTGGCACCTGATTCCCGATCTCCGCTCCACCATCCGCATCAAGAGCACCACCCGTACGACCACGCGCACCTGGCCCAGAGGTGCGGCCCGCAGAACCCACCTCAGAGACAGAAGATCCTCTATGCAGACCACCAAGCACTCCCTCGACCTCAAGAAGCCCCAGCCGCTCAAGCGCGGCGCCCTGCGCGTCACGCCGCTCGGCGGCCTCGGCGACGTGGGTCGCAACATGACCCTCTTCGAGAACAAGGGCAAGCTGGTCGTCGTCGACTGCGGCGTGCTCTTCCCCGAAGAGACGCAGCCCGGCATCGACGTGATCCTGCCCGACTTCACCCCGCTGCGCGACCGTCTGAAAGACGTCGAGGCCATCGTGCTGACGCACGGTCACGAAGACCACATCGGCGGCGTGCCCTACCTCCTCAAAGAGCGCCCCGACATCCCGCTGATCGGCTCCAAGCTCACCCTCGCGTTCATCACCGCGAAGCTGCAGGAGCACAAGATCACCCCGATCACGCACGAGGTCGCCGCGGGCGACCGCCACCAGGCCGGCCCGTTCGACCTCGAGTTCGTGGCCGTGAACCACTCCATCCCCGACGGTCTGGCCGTCGCCCTCCGCACGAGCGCCGGCATCGTGCTGCACACGGGCGACTTCAAGATGGACCAGTTCCCGATGGACAAGCGGATCACCGACCTCAACCACTTCGCCCGTCTGGGCGACGAGGGCGTCGACCTCTTCATGACGGACTCCACCAACGCCGAGGTGCCCGGCTTCACCACCGCCGAGAAGGACCTCGGCGCGGCGATCGACCGCGTCTTCCGCGAGGCGCCCAAGCGCATCGTCGTCTCGAGCTTCGCGAGCCACGTCCACCGCATCCAGCAGGTGCTCGACACCGCTCACAAGCACGGCCGCAAGGTCGCCTTCGTCGGTCGCTCGATGGTGCGCAACATGGGCATCGCGTCCGACCTCGGCTACCTCAACATCCCCAAGGGCCTCGTCGTCGACCTCAAGCAGCTGAGCAAGATGGCCGACAACAAGATCGTGCTGATCTGCACCGGCTCGCAGGGCGAGCCGATGGCCGCGCTGTCGCGCATGGCGAACCGCGAGCACATCATCAAGGTCGGCGAGGGCGACACCATCCTGCTCGCCAGCTCGCTGATCCCCGGCAACGAGAACGCCATCTACGGCGTCATCAACGGCCTGATCCGCTGGGGCGCCACGGTCGTGCACAAGGGCAACGCGAAGGTGCACGTCTCGGGTCACGCCAGCGCCGGCGAGCTCACCTACTGCTACAACATCGTCAAGCCGAAGAACGTCCTGCCCGTGCACGGCGAGTGGCGCCACCTCACGGCGAACGCCGACCTCGCCGTCGCCACCGGCGTGCCGGAGGACCGCGTGCTCGTCGTCGAGGACGGCGTCGTGGTCGACCTCGACCGGGGCCGCGCCAGCATCGCCGGCCGCATCCCCGCCCCGTACGTCTTCGTCGACGGCGCCACCATCGGCGTCGCGACGGAGGACGCGCTGAAAGACCGTCTCTCGCTCGCCGAAGAGGGCCACATCACCGTGCTGGGCATCTTCGACGAGGGCACCCAGAAGCTCGTCGACCCGGTCGAGTTCCTGCCCCGCGGCTTCGTGGAGGAGGCCGGCTGGATGTCGCAGGCCGAAGACGTCGCGACCAAGGCGCTGGCCGAGGCCACCGCACGCGGTCATGTCGACGGAGCCGGCGCCGAGAACGCCATCGCCGACGGGCTGAGCCGCTGGTTCCTGCGCCGTCACCGTCGCACCCCGGTCATCACGACCGTCGTCGTCGACGCCGACTGATCACCCCTGTCGCATGAAGAGGGCCCCGGCATCAGCCGGGGCCCTCTTCCGTCGTCAGCGCCGGCCCAGGCGGGCCGGGTGAAGCGCCCCCGGGCGCCCCACCCGCCCGGGGCTTCGGACTCCGGGCTCAGACCTCAGGAGGCGCACCCGAGACGAACCCCGTGGTGATGCCCGAGAGCAGGGCGACCATCCGCCGCGATTCGCGGTCCGAGAGAGCCGCCACGCGGGTCATCGCGATCAGGGATCCGGTGCCTGCCGCGCTCGCGACGGCGTCGCGGACGACGCGGGTGAGGTCGAGGTGCTGCCCCCGGCCGTCGCGGGGGTCGGGCCGTTTGGTGATGTACCCCCGGGCGGCGAGACGGGTGACGATGATGGAGGCGGCGCCGGTGGTGACGCCGAGATGCGCGGCGACGTCGATGACCCGGGCCTCGAGTCCGCGACTGCCGAGGCGCGCGAGGTACTGCACCGTCGCGAGCTCGCTGGCGCTGACGGCCAGCCTCCGTCGGAGACGGGCGCGGTACAGAGCCTCGGCGTCCTGCATCTCGTAGATCGCGGCGAGCACCCGGCCCGATGCCGACAGCGGATCGAGGGCCTCGTCGTCGGGAGGCTGTGTCAGAGAAAGAGGTGACGCATCGGAACCCATCAGGACCTTTCGAATCGGTCCGCGAGCATCCGTCTGGTCTCGGTGAACATCCGCAGAACGACATCGAAGCACAGTCGACAGCACCCCCGCTCCCCCTCGACGCGACGAGACAGGCGACCAGGCATACTTTTTCAACCAGTTCCTGTTAAAGAGCCTGGCCGAGTAGGGGAACGGCTGTCGTGCAACTAGACAGGGGTCAGCCGAACCGGTCCTCTTCGGGTGAGAACCGGCGCCGACTCTTCGGGGAGTCGATCGGCGAGGCGGGCGGCTCGTAGGGGTACGCGCCCCCGCCTCACCTCACCCCGGGCACGTCGGCCAGGTCGTGGTAGACGGGCAGGCCGCGAGCCTCGGCGATGGCGACGTCCTGATCCGCCCCGCGCGACGAGCCGGGGAGGCGCAGCACGGCATCGCAGCGCTGCAGCAGTCTCTCGGCGGTCGGGTACATGACCTGCGCCGCCAGCGGATCGGTCGGCCCGGAGGCCCCCGCGCTGCGGAGCACGGGCAGGGCGACCCATTCGCCGATCACCGGCAGGTGACCCGCCTCGAAGAGCGGCCAGGCCGCCGTCTCGAGACGCTCGAGGTTCTGCTGCATCAGAGCGGGGTCGCCGTCGGTCCCCGACGCGTACGGGCCGGCGATGAGGATCATGAGAGAAGTGGTCATGCCCGTACACTAGGGCAAACACGAACAAACATGCACAATCGTGAAAGAGTGAGAACATGTGGGCAGCAGAACGACGAGACGTGCTCCTCGAGCGGTTGCGCCGCGACGGGCGCATCGTCGCGAAGGACATCGCGGTCGAGTTCGGCCTCTCGGAGGACAGCATCCGACGCGACCTCCGCGAGCTCGCCTCCGAGGGGCTGCTGACCCGCGTCTACGGCGGCGCCGTCTCGGCCTCGCCCGCCGTCGCCGACTACGCGACCCGGGCCGACATCGCGACCGACAGCAAGCGCCTGGTCGCGGCCGCGGCTCTCGATCTGCTGCAGCCCGGGGCGACGGTGATCCTCGACGGGGGCACCACGACCCTCGATCTGGTCCGCCTCCTGCCGACGACCCTCGAGCTGACGATCGTCACGCACAGCCCGACGATCGCGGCCGCGCTCCTCGAGCACGACGCCGACGTGATCCTGATCGGCGGTCGGCTCTTCAAGCACTCGGCGGTCGCGATGGGCGCGGCCGCGGTCGAGTCCGCGTCGCGGGTGAACGCCGACCTGTTCCTGCTCGGTGTGACGGGCATCCGCGCATCCACCGGTCTCACCACCGGCGACCCGGAGGAGGCGGCGATGAAGCGGGTCCTCGCCTCGCGGGCCGCCGAGACCTGGGTGCTCGGCAGCGGCGAGAAGATCGGCGCCGCGTCACCGCACCAGGTGCTGCCGCTCGACGGCGTCTCCGGTCTGGTGCTCGACGTGACGGGCGGCGGCGAGGCCCTCGCCGACCTCCGTGAGACCGGCACCCGCATCGTCGAGGCCGGCGGGCGGGCCTGACGACCGGGCCCGGGTCAGGGCGTCGTCGTCGGCGCCACGCGCTCGAGCAGACGCAGCAGCTGATCGGCGACGAGCACGGGGGCGGTCACCGAGAACGGGGATCCGGACTCCGCCCGCACGGTGAAGCGGGTGCCCTTCGACTGCACCTTGTGCGACCACTCGCGACCCTCGGCGATGTCGACCGACCGACGCACCTCCGAGTCGGACATCCAGTGGCGGATCTGGACGAAGGCGCCGAAGTCGCAGGCCATGTACGAGTGACCCTCGTGCGACCACTTGAAGCAGTTCAGCATCTCCATGGTCAGAAGGTAGGGCACCCGATCGCTCCGCCGAAAGCCAGCACGACCTAACCCGTCCCGCCGAGCGGCGGGCGGCGGGGCCCGGCCGCTACCCTCGACGCATGATCGATGCCGACGGAGTGGCTGTCGCCACAGGCGGATCGACGCTGCTCCCGCCCGTCTCGGTCGTCGTCGGCCCCGGGGAGGCGCTGGTCGTCCGGGGCGGGAACGGCGCGGGCAAGACGACGCTCCTGCGGGTGCTGGCGGGCTCGCGTCGACCGACGAGCGGAGTCGTGCGCATCGACGGCGACGCCGTCGATCCGTGCGATCGTGGCTTCCGCCGACGCGTCGCCTCGATGATCGGACTGCCGCCGATGGCACCCGATCTCACGGTCGCCGACCACGTGCTGCTCGTCGCCGCCACCTGGGTCGACGAGTCGACCGCCGGATCGCTCGCGGGGTCGGTGCTCGCCGAGCTCGGCCTGAGCACGCTCGGGCGCAGGTTCCCGCACGAGCTGTCGTCGGGGCAGACGCAGCTGTTCGGCCTCGCCCTCGTGCTCGCCCGGCCGTTCGACGTCCTCATCGTCGACGAGCCGGAGCAGAGACTCGACCCCGAGCACCTCGAGGTCGTGGGCCGAGCACTCCGCGCCCGCCGCGACGGCGGTGCGACGCTCGTCGTCGCCACCCACAGCCGACCGCTGGCCGAGGCGATCGGCGACCGCTTCCTGCAGCTGGACCCGGCGGCATGAGCCCGCGCCCCCGCTCGGCCGTCGCGATCTGGCGCGCACGCTCGACCACGACGACCGGCGACCGCCTCTACCTCGGCTACCTGCTCGTCGCGGTGGCCGGAGTCGTCGTCGCCCCGCTCGCACGCGCGCTGTGGCAGGGCCTCACCGGCGCAGAGGGCATCGCCGCCCTGACGACGTCCACCGCGCCCGCGTCGGCGGGCCTGATCGTCGCCGCCGTCTGGGCGGCCGCCCTGCTGCTCGGGCGGGAGCGCGGGCCCGCGCTGCTGCCGCCGTTCCTCCTCCATGCCCTGGCGACCAGCGACCTGCCCTATCGCGTCGTCTTCCGCGGCCCGCTGCTGAGATGCGGGGCGCTCGTGGTCGCGATCTGCACCGGCGCGGCGGGCCTGACCGGCGCCTCCCTGGCTCATCGGGGGTTCGCGAGCGCCGAGCAGGCCGTGGTCTTCACGATCGTCGGGGCGCTGGTCGGCGTCGTCGCGACCGCGGCCTGGCTGGCCGGGCAGACGCACCCGCGGGTCGCCCTGCCCGTCGCGATCGGCATCGTCGCCCTCGCGAGCGGCGGCCTGTCGTCGCCCGCCCTGCAGGCGAGCACCCCGTGGGGCTGGGTCGGCCTGGCCTACCCGCTCGGCACCGCCCCTCCTCCGTCAGGGGCTCTGGCCGGGCTCGTCGCACTCGTCCTCGTGGCCGTCGCCATGGTGCCGGCCCTGCTGTCGCGGCTGCACCCGGCGGAGACGGCGGTCCAGGCGGCGCGGTGGCAGGCCGCGACGAGCTCGGCCCTGGGCACGGAGTTCGGGGCGGCGGCGACCGTCTACCGGAAGGCGCCCCACGTGGGCCGTCGCGTGCGGGCCGTGCGACCGGGGCACGGTCTCGGCGTCGCGTTCTTCGTGCGCGACGCGATCGGTGCCGCCCGCACGCCCGGTCGACTCGTCGTCGGGCTGATCGCCCTGGGGGTCGGCGGACTGCTGCTCGGCTACGCGGTGGTGTCACCCGGCCCCGGCTGGCTGCTCGGTGCTGCGGCCGGGCTGATCGTCTTCGCCGCGACGGGGCCGCTCACCGACGGCATCCGGCACGCCGCAGCGGTGGCGGCCGACGTGCCGCTCTACGGCATCGGCGACGGGAGGCTGCTCGTCTCGCATTCGCTGCTCCCCCTCGCGGTCGTCGTGCTCGTGCTCGTCTCGGCCGCGGTGGTGGTGTCGCTCTCGGCGGCGAGCGGAGCCCCGATCCTGTCGGCGATGGCGCTCGGGGTGACGACCCTGCTGCTCCGGGTCGGTCAGGCGCTGAAGGGCCCGTTGCCACCGGTGCTCCTCACCCCGATCTCGTCGCCGATGGGCGACCCGATGGCGGCCGTCCGCGTGCTCTGGTCACTCGACGGGCTGCTGTTCGCCGCTGTGATCGGCGCCGCGGCGACGGTCGGGCTCGACGCGCCGCTCGCCCTCCTGGCCGCTGCGGGCCTCGTCGCCGGTGTCGTCGCCCAGCGCTGGCGCCACCGGGCCTGACCCCTCCCGCCGAGCGGCGGGCGGCGGGCGGCGAGCGGCGAGCGGCGGGCGGCGGGATCTCATCCGTCCGGTCGAGTCGCGGCGGCGACCCGTCGCCCACACTGGGGTCGCGGCCCCGACGCGCCGACCGGACGCCGACGAGAAGAGGACCCGTGAGTCACGAGCACGCCCCGACGGCGCCACCCGCACCTCCTGCCGCCGTCGACCGGCGCGACGTCCGTCCGCAGGGCGTCGACGGAGGCATGCTCCCGTCGCTCCGCCCCCGCGCCACAGTCGCCCTCCTCGCGATCCTCCTCGCCGCCACGGTCGTCCTCTTCGGGGCCGTCGTGCTCGGGCTGCTGTTCATCCCCGGTGCGCGCGCGGCCGCCGTCCCCGTGCTGGCGGCGGCGCTCGTCGCGCACCCCGTGGTGATGCTGCTGACGCTGCATCTCGGTCTCCGTCGTGCGGGGAGCGGATGGCGCGACGTCGGTCTGCGACGGCCCACCGCCCGGATGCTCCATCTGCTCTGGCAGATCCCGTCGATCTTCGTGCTGCTGCTCGTGGTCCAGGGTGCCGCCGTGGCGATCACGGGGGCTCCCGCCGGCCGGGGCGACGCCGTCGACACGCTGTTCGGCGGGACGAGCACGGTCCAGATCGTCGCGGCGTTCGTCGGGGTGGCCCTCCTCACCCCGCTGTGGGAGGAGGTCGTCTTCCGCGGGCTCGTCCACGGCGGGATGCGGCGGCGCCTCGGCCCGCTGCCGGCGTCGCTGATCAGCGCCGCGATCTTCGCCGCCTGCCACGGCGTGCCGATCCTGCTGCCGTACATGCTCCTCCTCGGCCTGTCGCTCGCCTACTTGCGCGAATTCCACCGGACCCTCTGGGCACCGGTCTGCATGCACGTCGTCCTGAACACGGCTGCGACCGCGGTGACCCTGGCGGCCGTCTCGGGCTGAGCAGCGACATGATCGTGCTCCCAGAGGAGGACCGCGTCGAACCCGCCCGCCTCATCTCCGCTTGACGCGCTACGCCCACGTGCTCCGAACGGGGTCCCATCGGCCAGACGTCACGGAGCCGTCGAGGACCGGCGCGACCATCCGGTTCGCCAGCGCCTCGGCTTCCTGCCAGGTGAGCTCGAGATCCGGGGCCTTCTTCGCGACCGTGGCGAACGTGCCTCGGATGGAGCTGGACGCATCGATCGCAGTGAAAGGATCCAGGTGACGAGTGGCTGTCTGAACGTCGAGCGCCTCGCGCAGCATCGTCGCGTCGCAGGGCAGGTTCTGAGCGATGAGGGCGAGGTCCACGAGGTCCTTCGCCCGCGAGGAGCGCCCGTCGCCACCATGGTGTCGCTCCATCATGGCGGCGACCTTGTCGGCGATCTGCTGCTCGACGGCGATCATCACGTACTCCGGCGCGGGGACGTCGCGACCGAGGGGAACACGGAAACTCGGATTCGCCCGGACGGTCGCGGCTCCAGCGCGGTCGTGGATCGCGAGGTCGAGCTTGACCCGCTGACGGGTGCCGACGGCTTCATAGATGAGTTTGATCATCGTCACATTCGGCTGGTCTGCACTGCCTGAACCTTGGTTCTTGCCGACGCGGACGAAGCGGAGGCGATCGCCGTTGTCGCGCTCGAGGAGTCCGTCCAGAGCCGTGACCGCATCGTCGACGCTGGCTGCGACGGTTTCGAGGTCGATGTCGACCGTCGCCCGGGCACGGGGGATGAATGCGAGCATGCGCGTTCCCCCTTTCAAGACGAACGGACCCTCTCCCTCGAACACACGAGACAGCAGACGGTCGAAGAGGAGCAGCTGCTGAAGCGTCGCCGACTGGACGCCGACGGCTGCAGCGCCGTTCTTCGCAGCTGACCGGATGGCCGCCCAGGTGGCTTCCGGCGTCGCGTAGCCGTCACTCTCAGTCATCGGACCTCCTCGTCGATCGTCTCGCGGTCGACCTCCCCGCTTCGCGCACGGCCCTCCGGTCGCCCTCCCGTCTGCACCGCAGTTCGCGCGCTGTGCTGCGCGAGGTCGCGCAGCATTGCCTGGATGGCTGGCGGCAGGGCGATCTCAGGCAGCGCCGCGCTGGGGAGCTTCACGCGGGGAGGATACGGCGACAGGTATCCCCTCAGGGCTTCGCGGGTGGGGGCTGTCAGCCGCCGCACCTGTTCGTCGAGCTGCTTGCGGAAAGGGGCCATCATCCGCTCGGCCTGTTCGTCGAGCTGCTCTCGCAGGGGCGCGAACGTGTCGGGGCCCATTCCTTCGACAGATGCGTTCAGCTCGAAGAGGATCGGGGCGAGGGCTTGCTGCATCTGCTGGCCGAGCTCAGCGCTCAGGCGTTCCGTGAGGTCGGTCCTGACGACGAGGTCCTTGAGGCGTGCCGCGTCGACGCCGGCGAGTGTCCGCAGCTCGGCATACACGTCGGTGCCGTTCGCGTGACCCAGTCGCTTCGCGTGGGCATCGAGGTGTCGGACGAGAGCCGGGATGTCGAGGTCGTCGTCGGAGCGTTCCGCGTCGCCCAGAGCGTCGGCGACGAGGGAGAGGTCGCCCTCGTCCAGGAGATCTGCGATCGTGCGCTCTCGGGTGGTGACGGGAAGGCCGTCGAGGATCATCACGTCGGCCCGAGACAGGTGGCGCCGGCTGTAGCGCACGTCGTCGTGCGCGGTCTGACGGCGCTTCGCCGTATAGAGCAGGTACGGGGCCGGGTAGAGGTCCCCGATCTCGTGGACCCACGCTGCGGCGGCGCCACCGACGACGACATCGGGGTCGACGAGTCGATCGCGGGCGATGGCTGCAGGATCACTGGCCAGCCACGCGGCCCGAATGTCATCCAGACGATCCGTCGGCACACCGGGCAGCCGGTAGACGCCCGGTCGCATCCGTTCGAGCGTGCCTGCCTTCTCGCGTCGCGCGATCGTGCTTCGAGCGATGCCCTCGCCGTTCGCCTGGACAGCAGTGAGCATCCCCCACTGGCCCGCGGCGAGGCCGGCTAGACGACCCTCCGCTGACACAGACATGCTTAGAGTGTACGCGCTAGCGCAACAAATTCAGCATGCCGAAGCGGCCGTCTCACCCTCGGCGGGGCGACCCCGCTGCGACGGCGAGCACCGTGGCTATCGTCCGCGGCAGCGCCAGCACCCGGAAGTGCCCGCCCGCCGACAGCCGTACGTTCTCGGCCCCCGGCAGCTCGCTGCCCTCGGGGATGTGCGGATCGAACTCCCCGTAGATCGAGACGATGCGGCTGTTCACGCTCTCGTCGCGTCCGAGCAGCATCGTCGTGGCGTCGCGGGGCGAGAACGCGCGGAGGGTCGACAGCGGCAGCCAGCGGGCGTACCTCGACCCCGAGAAGGGCGCGCAGATCGCCACCATCGTGTCGACCCGGCGGTCGGGGTCGAGCCGGGCCATGACGTACTTGCCGATCAGACCGCCCTTGCTATGGGCGACGATGACCACGTCGCGGAGATCGTGCCGCTCGAGGTGGGCCGCGACGTCCCGTGCCGCCGCCTCGACCGGGCGGCCGTTCCAGCGGAGCGCCGACAGCACGTGCACGGGATGCCCCTCGGAGTGGACCCGCGCGATCAGCGGACGGAGGAACGCCCAGGTCTCCCAGACGCCGGGCACGACCAGCACGGGTCTCCCGTCGCCCGCGAGGTACTCGGCCTCGCCCCTCGGTGCGAGCACCGCGCGCAGCTGCCAGTGCGCGGCGTAGGCGTAGTCCCGCACCCACCAGACGAGGAGGCGCGCGAGACGGGACGGGGACGGCGCGGTCACGGGGATGGGGCCTCCAGAGACGACTCGACGGGCGCAGGGGTCGCCCCGGAGTGTAGGCGCGGGCCGGGGGCGACGCGCGGGCCGGCCGCCTACGACTCAGGTCGTAGGCGATGTCCCGACCTGCGCCTCCTGTGCGACGGGGCCGCGACGGCGAGCGTAGAGGCATGACAACGACACCGACCATCCGACCGCCGCGGCGTCGCCCCCGTGCGCCGCGCCTCCTGCCCCGACTCGCCGCCGCGACGGCCGCCGTCGCCCTCGCCCTGCCGCTCGCCGCGTGCTCCGCGGGGGCCGCGAGCGGCGCGACCGCCGACACCGCGCCTCCCGCCCCTCCCCGCCACCAGCCCGGCGGGCACACCCTGACCGCCGACGACGTCGACGGCTGGCTCGACGGGGCCGTCGGCTCCGCGCTGCAGACGACGGGGATCCCCGGGGCGTCCGTGTCGGTCGTCTCGGGCGGCGAGCTGCTCACCGCACGGGGCTACGGCGTCGCCGACACGGGCACCGAGAGCGGGACGGTCGTGCCCGTCGACCCCGACGAGACCCTGTTCCGCGTCGGCTCCGTCTCGAAGGTCGTCTCGGCGACGGCGATCATGCAGCTCGTCGAACGCGGCGACCTCGACCTCGACGCCGACGTGCAGCAGTACCTCGACTTCGACCTCGACACCCCGAAGGGCGCGATCACCCTGCGGCACCTGCTGACGCACACCGCGGGCTTCGAGGAGGTCATCTCGGGCCTGATCGGCACCCCCGGCAGCGAGGTGTCGCTGCACGACGCCGTCTCGGCCGCGCCGCCCGCGCAGGTCTACGCGCCCGGGACGACGCCCGCCTACTCGAACTACGGCGCCACCCTCGCCGGCTACATCGCCGAGCGGGTCGGAGGCGAGCCGTTCGCCGAGCTGCTGCAGCACGACGTGTTCGAGCCGGCGGGGATGACCTCGTCGTCGTTCGAGCAGCCGCTGCCCGACGCCCTCGACGCCCGCCTCGCGAAGGGCTACGCCGACGACTCGAAGCCGGCGTCGCCCACGGAGGTCGTCAACGCGGCCCCCGCCGGCGCGATGACCTCGAGCGCCACCGACATGGCCCGCTTCATGCTCGCCCACCTCGGCGAGCTGCCCGACGGGGCCTCGCTGCTCGGCGACGACGCGCTCGCCGAGATGCACCGCCCCGCCCTCGACTCCGACGACCTCGGCACCCTGGCCGCCGGGCAGCGCATGGACCTCGCGTTCTTCGACGACAGCACCCCCGGTGTCCCGGCCTTCGGGCACGACGGCGACACCCAGGTGTTCCACACGGCCATGCGGATCTTCCCCGAGCACGACGCGGGCATCTTCATCACGATGAACGGCAGCGGGCGCTCGGCGACCGACTCCCTGGACCTGCGGACCACCGTGCTGCAGGGCTTCGCCGACCGCTACCTGCGCGACGCGGGTGAGAGCACGGGCGGCAGCGCAGACGAGAGCGCCGACGAGAGCGACAGCCGAGGAGGCGCGGGTGCGGTCGCGGAGAGCGGCTCCGACGCCGAGTCGGCCGGCTCCGACGCCGCCGCGCTGGCGGGCACGTACGTCTCGTCGCGCTCGCCGGTGACGAACTTCGGGTCGCTGCTGGCGCTCAGCGGTCAGACCGTCGTCGCCCCGCGCGCCGACGGCACCGTCTCGGTCACCCCGAAGCCGCTCGGGGTCACCACGGGCGTCTACGAGCAGGTCGAGCCCGACCTGTGGCGCGAGGTGGGCGGAGACGCCGTGCTCGCGACGCGGACGGACGACGCGACCGACCCGGACGCGGCCGTGACCGCCATCTCGTGGGGCGCCTCCTTCACCATGCTGCGGGCGGAGCCCTGGCAGGCGGCGTCGGTCGCCCTGCCCCTCGTCATCGCCTCCGTCGTGGTGCTGCTGGTGTCGCTGATCGTCTGGCCCGCGACCGCGCTCGCCGGTCTCGGGTCGCGCTCCCGCCGTGGCACCGCCCCGGTTCCGGGCACCGCCGTCGCGCCCCGCACCGCACCGCGCCGTCGCGACCGGACGCTGCTGCTCTCGCGGCTCGGGCAGGCGTCGACGATGCTCGCCCTCGTCGGCTGGGCGGTCGTCGCCGTGCAGGCCATGTCGTTCGCCGAGGTGTCGGCCACGACCCTGCGGGTGCTGCAGGCGCTTCAGCTGCTCGGCGTGCTGGCCGTCGTGCCCGCCGCGATCGTCGCGTGGCAGGCCGTCCGGGCACGACGCGGCTGGGCGGTCGTCACCGGCCGGGTGCTCGTCGTCGTCGCGCTCGTCGCCCTCGCCGGGTTCGCGTTCGCGTTCCGCCTCATCGCTCCGAGCGTGAGCTTCTGATGCACGGGCCGACGACTCCTCCACAGGGCCCTCCGGGGGGCGACCGCTCACCATCGCGGTCGGACGGCGCCACCGCGCCGACCGGCACCTGGCATGCTCGGACGATGACATCGCACCAGGCCGCCGACGCCGGGGCTCCCGACGCCGGGGCCCTCGACACCGGCGCCCTCGCCCCCGGCGCCGGCATCGGCCCCGGTGTCGCGACGATGCGGCGGGTGCTCGGTCGCCTCGGGGTCCGCTCCCCTCTCGGTCGCGACATCGTGCTCGCCGCCGTGTGGGGCGTGGTCACCCTCGCCCTGCTCGGCGGGCTCCTCGCCACCGGCGAGCTCGGCGTCGCGCCGCGCGGGCCCTCGAGCCCGCAGATCACCGTGATGGTCGTGCTGGCCGTCGTCCAGTGCGCGCCGCTCGCGCTGCGACGGGTCAGACCGGTCGCCGTGCTGCTGGTCGTCGCGGTCCTTCAGGCCGGTCTGCTGGCCGTCGTGCCGTCGGGCATCGCCCTCTGGACGGCTGCGCCCGTCGTCGCCGCCTACACGGTGGGCTCGCTCCGGTCGACGCGCGTCGCCGTCGGGGCGTCGCTCGGGGCGATCGGCGTCGCGACCGTCGGGGCCGTCGTCGGCGCGACCGACGTCGTCGCCCGGCGACTGGGCGGCGGCGACGCGGTCTCGACGCCCGGCGCGCAGCTGTACGGCGAGGGGGCCTCCGGCGTCGTCGTCGAGGTCCTCGCACTCCTCGCGACGGGCGTGCTCGTCATCGGGGTCAGCGCGGCCGTCGGCTCGTGGGTCGCCCTCCGGCGCAGCCACGACCGCGACGCCCGGGCGCGGGCCGCCGAGACGGTCGAGCACCAGGCGACGCGCACCCGCGAGGCGGTCGCCGCCGAGCGCACCCGCATGGCGCGCGAGCTGCACGACGTCGCGGCCCACCATCTGACCGGTCTCGTGGTGCAGGCGGGGGCGGCCGAGCGACTGGTCGACGCCGACCCCGACCGCGCGAAGGAGTCGCTGCGGAGCGTGCGGGCGCAGGGCCGCGAGACCCTCGACGCCCTCCGGTCGATCGTCGGGATCCTCCGCGAGACCGGCGACGACGCGAACGGCACCGTGCCGGTGCCCGGTCTCGGCGACGTGCCCGGCCTCGTCGACTCGGCCCGCGCCTCCGGAGCGGTCGTCGAGGTCCGGTCGCAGGGCACCCTGCCCGTGCTGGCGCCGCTGGCCGACGTGACGGCGTTCCGCACCGTCCAGGAGGCGCTGGTCAACGCCCGCCGCCACAGCCCCGGCGCGGTGGTCGAGCTCTCGATCGACGCGACCGCCGAGCGGCTGACCATCGTGGTCGAGAACGACCTGCCGGCCGACGGCGGCACGGAGCACACCCCCGGGTACGGACTGGTCGGCATGCGCGAACGGGCGGCGCTGGTCGGCGGAGCGCTCGAGGCGGGCGTGGCCGCTCCGGCCGGGGCCCGTGCAGCCGGGGCCGCACAGCGCTGGCGCGTGCGGCTCGAGCTGCCTGTCGAGACCGACACCGAGGTCACCTCCGGAGGCCCGGCGTGATCCGCGTGGTGCTGGTCGACGACCAGGCCATCGTGCGGACGGGGTTCCGGGTGGTGCTCGAGACGTCCGGCGGGATCGAGGTCGTCGGCGAGGCGGCAGGCGGGCGCGAGGCCGTCGACCTGGTCCGCCGGGTGCGACCCGACGTCGTCGTCATGGACGTCCGCATGCCCGCGGGCGACGGCATCGCGGCGACGCGGGCCATCGTCGGCGGCGGCGACCCCGCGCCGGGCTCCGCAGGGCCGGAGGCGCGGGTCGAGTCCCCCGCGCCTCCGGCCGTCCTCGTCGCCACCACCTTCGACCTCGACGAGTACGTGTTCGGCGCGCTCGAGGCCGGGGCCAGCGGGTTCGTGCTGAAGGACGTCGAGCCCGACGAGTTCGTCGCCGCCGTGCGGAGCCTCGCGGCGGGGCAGGCCGCCATCGACGGCGCGACGACCCGCCGGGTGATCGCCGAGTTCACCCGGCGCCGCCGCACGACGGCCGTCGAGCCCTCGCCCGACGTGCTCACCGAGCGCGAGCAGCAGATCGTGCGGCTGCTGGGCGACGGGCTCTCGAACGACGAGATCGGCGACCGGCTCGTCGTCGAGACGAGTACGGTCAAGTCGCACCTCACCCGCGTCATGACCAAGCTCGGCACGCGCGATCGGCTGCAGACCGTCGTCTGGGCGTTCCGATCGGGTCTGCTGCCCTGAGAGCTGCCCGCGACCCCGCTCGCGCCTCCCGGATCCCGCCTCCCCGACCCGCGCCTCCCCGATCCCAGCCATCGCCTCCCCGACCCGCGCCTCCCCCACCCGAGCCCTGGCGACCACCCGTCGACCGGCCGACAGATTGCGATCCGCAGCCATGACCACCACCCTCCTCGTCGCCGGCGCCACCGGAGACCTCGGTCGCCGCATCGTCCGCGAACTGCTCGAGCACGACGTCCACCTGCGGGTCCTGACCCGGCCCGGCAGCGACACGGCGGCCACGCTGTTCGGCGGCGACGACCGCATCGACGTCGTCACCGCCGAGTACACCGACCACGCGGGGCTGGCCGCCGCGGTCTCGGGCGTCGAGGTGGTCGTCTCGGCGGTCAGCGGCGTGCGGCCCGTGATCGTCGACGCGCAGCGGGCGCTGCTCGCAGCCGCCGTCGTGGCGGGTGTGCCGCGCTTCATCCCGTCGGACTACTCGGCCGACTACCGACGCATCAGCCCCGGCACCAACCGCAACTTCGAGCTGCGCCGCGAGTTCGCCGCCGACGTCGACGCCGCGCCGATCCAGGCGACGTCGATCCTGAACGGCATGTTCACCGACCTGCTGACCGGCGACGCGCCGATGATCCTCTTCGACCGCCGCCGGGTGCTGTTCTGGTCGTCGGCCGACCAGGTGCTCGACTTCACCACGAAGGACGACGTCGCCCGGATCACCGCGCTCGCGGCGCTCGACCCGCAGGCGCCGCGCGTCGTCGAGGTCGCCGGGTCGCAGGTGTCGGCACGGGAGGTCGCGGCGACGATGACCGAGCTGACCGGCACCCCGTTCAAGCTCCTCTGGGCCGGGACGACGGGCACGCTCTCGGCGATGAGCTCGATCGGGCGACGGCTGTCGAAGAGCGGCGACGAGACGTTCCCCGCCTGGCAGGGGATGCAGTACTTCGTCAGCATGTTCAGCGGCCAGGCGCAGCTGCACCACGTCGACGACGACCGCTACGGCCCCCACCGCTGGACGACGGTGCGCGACGTGCTCGAGCAGCACCTCGCGGCGCGCCCCTAGCCCGCGCCTCCTGATCCGATGGGGGTGCGGCGGGTTCCCGTCATCCGCGGCGGGTCAGCGCTGACCCGCCCGCGATGACACGAACCCGCCGAACCCGCACGGCGCCGCCCCGCCCAACCCGCAGCACGCCGCCCGGCCGACCCGCGCCTCCTGACCCGCGCCTCCTGATCCGATGGGGGTGCGGCGGGTTCCCGTCATCCGCGGCGGGTCAGCGCTGACCCGCCCGCGATGACACGGACCCGCCGCACCCGCACGGCGCCCCGCCCAACCCGCACGGCACCCGCACGGCACCCGCACGGCACCCGCTACGCGGCGAGGCCGCCACCCCGCAGGGGTGACGGCCTCGTGCTGGAGCGCGGTGCTACTTGATGAGCTCGATGGCGCTGGCGACCTCGGTCGACAGCTCGCTCGAGATGGGGGCCGAGCCGGCGGCGTCGGCGGCGACCTGCTGGCCGTCCTCGCTCGTGACGTAGCTGAGGTACGACTTGACGAGCTCGCCCTGCGCCTCGTCCTCGTACGACTCGCACGCGATCAGGTAGCTGATCAGCACGATCGGGTAGACGCCGGCCTCGGTCGAGGTGCGGTCGAGCTCGATGGCGATGTCGCCCTCGCCCCGGCCCTCTTCGCGCGGCGAGGCGTCGACGATGGCGGCGGCCGCGTCAGCCGAGTACTCGACGAACTCGTCGCCGACCTTGATCTTGGCGACACCGAGGTCACCGGCGCGCGAGGCGTCGGCGTAGCCGATGGTGCCGTCGCTGTTGGTGACGGCGTCGATCATGCCGGTGGTCTGGTTGGCGCCCTCACCGCTGTCGAGGGGCCAGACTCCGTCGGCCTCCTCGGTCCACACGTCGGGCGCCGTGGCGTGCAGGTAGTCGGTGAAGTTCTCGGTGGTGCCCGAGTCGTCCGAGCGGTGCACGGCGGTGATGGCCGTGCTGGGCAGCTCGGCGTCGGGGTTGTCGGCGGCGATCTCGTCGGCGTCCCACGTGGTGATCGTGCCGTTGAAGATGCCGGCGATCGTGGCGGGCGAGAGGTTGAGCTCGTCGACGCCCTCGACGTTGAAGATGACCGCGATGGGCGAGACGTAGGCGGGCAGCTCGACGATGTCGGTGTCGGGCGTGCAGCCGGCGAAGGTGCTCGACTCGAGCTCCTCGGCCTTGAACGCGCGGTCGGAGCCGGCGAAGTCGGCGGCACCCGAGATGAAGCTCTCGCGCCCGCCGCCCGAGCCCTGCGCGTCGTAGTTGACGGTGACGCCCTCGTTGGCGGTCTGGAAGGCGGCGACCCAGGCCTCCTGGGCCGACTGCTGCGACGAGGCGCCGATGCCGGAGATCGTGCCGGACAGGTCGGAGGATGCGCTCTCGGAGGGGCTGGTCGAGCCGCCTTCGTTCGAGGCGCAGGAGGCGAGGAGGACGGTGCCGACGGCGGCGATCGCCAGGACGGTACCAGTGCGCTTGAGTTTCATCGGGTTCCTTCGTGAGGTGCTGAAAGCAAGGGATTCGAGGTGCTCAGAAGAATCTGACTGCAGCTCGTGTCTCACTCACGTCCTGTCCGTGTCCTGTCGGTGAACGGACGGTCTCAGCACGGTCACGATCCGACGCGCGGGCGCGGAACATCGCCGGCGCAGAACGGCGCCGGCTCGGAGCAGCGTCAGCTCAGAGCAGCGTCAGCTCAGAACAGCGGCCAGGGCACCGCCGACGACTCCCCCGACGGTGCGGGGAACCGGCCCGCGCCCAGCAGGGTCTCGAGGCGCGCGATCGTCGCGACCCGCGCCTCCTCGGTCAGCAGGCCGGCCAGCTCCACGCCGAGGTCGCCGTCGAGGTCGGCGCGGAGTCGTCGGAGCGCCGCCGTCTCGTCGTCGTCGAGCTCGTCGCCGATCCAGCCCCAGAGGACGGTGCGGAGCTTGTGCTCGACATGGAAGGTCAGACCGTGGTCGACCCCGTGGCGGCGGCCGTCTGCGAGGGCGAGCACGTGGTCGCCCTTGCGGTCGGCGTTGTTGACGACGACGTCGAACACGGCCATGCGGCGGAGCGCCGTGCTGTCTTCATGCACGAGCGAGACGGGCCGGTCGTCTTCGTCGGAGCCCTCGAGCACCGTCCGCCAGCCGGTTCCCGGCACCTCGTCGGTCGGCAGCAGGTCGACGGCGGGGTGCTCGGGGTCGATCTCGCACCAGAGCTGGACCATGCCGGGCCCGTGCGGTCCGTCGCGCAGCCAGGTGCGCGGCACGATGTCCCAGCCCAGCGCCTCCGAGACGAGGTGGGCGGCCACCTCGCGCCGGGCGAGGTCGCCGTCGGGGAAGTCCCACAGGGGGCGTTCGCCGCGGCTCGGCTTGTAGACGACCTCGCGGTCGCCGATCAGCCCGACGAAGGTCGCGTTCGAGGCCGTGGTCAGTCGCGCCGTGAGCTCGAGCTCGGCACCGTCGAGGTCGACCTCGTCGGTCACCAGAGGTCGCCGGCGGGGCAGTCGTGGCCCTCGGGGTCGAGCGGGTTGCCGCAGCGCGGGCAGAGCGGACGACCGGCGCGGACGATGCCGAGCGTGCGGGTGGCGAAGGCCCTCGCGGTGCCCACGGGGATGCGGACGCGCAGCAGCTCGGCGGGCTCGACCGCCTCGGCCAGCATGGCGAGCTCGGGGTCGTCGGCGGACGGGTCGAACGAGAACCCGTCGAGACCGCCACCGGCACCGGGCTCGGTGTCGGCGGGCTCGGTGCCGTCGTCTTCGATCAGGGGGAACGCCTCGATGACCACCTGCGCGGTCGACGGGTCCCAGCCGAGGCTGATGGCGCCGGTGCGGAACTCGGGGGCGACGGGCTGGTCGAGGGGCTCGTCGTCGAGCAGCTCGGCCGGTGTGTCGGTGGGGATGGTCACGGGGTTGCCGCGACCCTCGGCCGCCTTGAGCTCGTCGAGCAGCTCGTCGACCTTCTCGGCGAGCACCGCGGCCTGCTGCTTCTCGAGCCCCACGCTGACGACGCGGGCCCCGGCACGGACCTGCAGGTAGAAGGCGCGTGCCCCCGGCTGACCGATGGTGCCGACGACGAAACGGTCGGGCCAGTCGAATCCGTGCACGATTGTTGGCATGCGCTCATCCTACGAGCGCGACCCGCCGAGTGACCCGGGAGGCGCGGTGCCGGTCAGGCGCGACCCGCACCTCCTGAAGGCGCGAGGCGCGGCCCCCCTCAGGAGGCGCGGCGCCGGTCAGGCGTGCCCCGCACCCCCGCCCACGGGTGCGTCGCCCGTCGGGGCCACCGCCCGGAGCCACGACAGGTCGCCCGAGTCGGTGTTCGTCGCGATCACGTCGGGCCGGTGCGCGCCGTACCGGACGATCGAGACCGAGGCGGGGCCGACCGAGACGCGCTGGAAGAGATCGAGGTGCATGCCGAGAGCGTCGGCGAGCACCGACTTGATGATGTCGCCGTGGCTGACGGCGACCCAGACGGCGCCGGGCCCGTGCTCCGCCTCGATCTCGGCGTCGCGGCGGCGGATCGCGGCGACCGCCCGCGACTGCATCGTCGCCATCGCCTCGCCGCCCGGGAACACGACGGCGGAGGGCTGCGACTGCACCACCGACCAGAGCGGCTCTTTCGCGAGGTCGCCGAGCGAGCGACCCTGCCAATCGCCGTAGTCGCACTCGGTGATGCCCTCGTCGAGCGGGCTGTCGAGCGGCCCCTGCTGGCGGTCGATGATGAACGAGGCGGTCTGGCGGCACCGGTCGAGCGGGCTCGACACGACCGCCACGACCGGGACGTCGGCGATGCGCTCGGCGGTACGGGCCGCCTGCTCGCGGCCGACGCGGTCGAGATCGACGCCGGGCGAGCGACCGGCGAGCAGACCGCTGGCGTTCGCGGTGGTGCGGCCGTGCCGCACGAGGAGGACTGTTGCCATACCCCGGAGCCTACGGGCGACCACCGACGGGCGGGCCCGCTGCCGACGCACCCGCTGCCGGCGCACGGCTACGGGCGGTTGGCCACCAGGGCCGTCGCGTACGACGGGAACCACACGCCGGCGGCCGGGCCGCCCCCGCACGGGCCGTCGCTGGCGCCCGGCGTCTTGATCCAGAGCTGGGCGTCGAGCTTGCCCGTGCCGCTCGTGCGGTGCGGGTTCACGCCGAGCCCGGCGCCGGGCGCGTTGCACCAGGTGCCCTTCCAGCCGCGTCCGTTGCGGGAGACGTCGATGACGTAGTTCGCGCCTCCTACCGCCTTCGACACCTTCTGCGCGTAGGCGTTCTCGGCGGCGACCGGGTAGTAGTTCGAGACGTTGGTCGCGAAGCCCCGGGCGACGCCGACCCCCGCCGCGACGAGCCGCTTCGCCATGACGTCGGCGGGCACCCAGTTCGAGTTGCCGGCGTCGATGTACGAGGGGACCCCGGCGTTGCTCAGAGCCGTGACGGCCTTCTTGATCAGGGCCTCACGACCCGTCGCGAGCTCGGGGCAGCTGCTGAGGTGGGCGAGCGCGTCGGGCTCGACGATCACGACGGCCTTGTGGCCCTTGAGGGTGTCGGCGATGCGCTGGTTCCAGGCGAGGTACGCGGTGGACGACGCCGCGCCTCCTCCCGAGTAGCCACCGCAGTCGCGGTTCGGGATGTCGTACGTGACGAAGACGGGGGTCGTGCCGGCCTTCTTCGCCTCGGCGAGGTTGTAGCGGACGACCTCGACGAGCTGCGCGTCGGTGTACCACGAGCCCAGCCAGATGGCGACGGACTGCCCGGCGATGGTGCGGGCGGCGGCGGCGTCCTTCGTGCGGCCCTGCTTCGCCAGGGCGTCGGCGGCGCGCGAGGCCTCGCTCGACTTCTGCACGTAGAGCCCGCCCGCGTAGATCGTGCTGGTGGGGGCGGTCTTGATCGTGGCGCGCGTGACGGTGGCCGTGCCGGTCGTCGCGGCGTCAGCCGACGAGGCCGGGACGATGGAGGCGAGGCCTGTGGCGAGAACGAGTGCACCGACGGCGACGACGCTCGCGAATGCGAGACGGGTCATGGGATGGATCCTTGCGGGGTGTCGGGCCTCGGGTGTGGGCGGATGTGCTCACGGCCTCACCAAGTGCACCATGTCTCGTCGCGCGGCGTAGCCCCGTCTTCGGGGCACAGCGGATATCGGACAGCCGTCCGCCGAGGAGGCGCGGTGCCGGTCGGATGCGGAGGGCGTGGGATTCGAACCCACGAGACATCTCTGCCCACTTGTTTTCAAGACAAGCTCCATCGGCCGCTCGGACAGCCCTCCCGGCCTGCACGGGGCGTACCCCGGCGACCGCCGCCGAGTCTACCGGACGGCGCCGGAGGCGCCAGGGGGCGACCATGAGCGCGAAGGCGGGCGTGTGCGGCCAGGCCGGGCGGGTGCCGACGCCCGTTATGGCCGGACTCGCCCGGGTTCTGCGACCTAGAGCGTCGCGAGCGCCGTCGCCAGGCCGTCTTCCAGGTCGCTGCCGGTCTGCTCGCTCGCGACCTCGACCACGTCGTCGGGCGCCTGACCCATGGCCACGCCGCGACCCTCGGCCGAGGCCCAGCGCAGCATGTCGATGTCGTTGCGTCCGTCGCCGGCCGCGAGCACCCGGTCGCGCGGCACGTCGAGCCACCCGCGCACCCGCTCGAGCGCCGTGGCCTTCGTCACGCCGTCGGGGGCGATGTCGAGCCACGCCGTCCACCCGACGTTGTAGTTCACCTTCGACAGCCCCATGCGCTCGACGACCTCGAGGAACTCGTCGGTGCCGTGGTCGGGCGACACCACGACGACGCGGGTCGCGGGTCGCTCGCCCAGTCGCTCGAACTCGACCTTCTCGGCGTTGCCGGCGGCCTCGATCACCGGGAACGTGCCGCAGTAGCGCATCACCCCGTCGCGATCCTCGACGGCGTAGCCGCCCTCGGACAGGTTCGAGCGGATCGTCGTCAGCACCTCGGTGGGATCGAACTCCTCGACGAAGACCTGCCGGTAGCCGGTCGGCGCCGTCTCGTCACGGCCGAGCGTGATGGCCCCGTTGGCGCAGACGACGTAGTCGGAGACCAGACCGAGCCGCTCGAGCACCGGCAGCGTCATCGACACCGAGCGACCGGTGGCGATCATCACCTGGTGGCCGTCGGAGGCCAGGCGCCGGATCTCGTCGGAGACCGCGTCGCTGATCGTGCCGGTCTCTTGCATGATGGTGCCGTCGATGTCGAGGCAGACGAGCCACTGCTCGTCGTCGGGCAGAGCCGCCGCAGCGGCCGAGGCGTTCGTCATGCGACCGGCTCGATGATCTCGAGGCCGCCGAGGTAGGGGCGCAGCGCCTCGGGCACCACGACCGAACCGTCGGGCTGCTGGTGCGTCTCGAGGATCGCCACGAGCCAGCGCGTCGTCGCCAGCGTGCCGTTGAGCGTCGCGACCGGCGCCGTCTTGCCGCTCTCGGTGCGGTAGCGGATGTCGAGGCGACGGGCCTGGAACGTCGTGCAGTTCGAGGTGCTGCTGAGCTCGCGGTAGGTGCCCTGCGTCGGCACCCAGGCCTCGATGTCGTACTTGCGGGCCGCGCTCGAACCGAGGTCGCCGGCCGCGACGTCGATCACGCGGTAGTGCAGACCGAGTGCCTGCATCATCTGCTCCTGGAACCCGACGAGCGCGAGGTGCTCGGCCTCGGCCTGGTCGGGGTGCACGTAGGTGAACATCTCGAGCTTGTTGAACTGGTGCACGCGCAGGATCCCGCGGTTGTCGCGACCGGCGGCGCCGGCCTCGCGGCGGTAGCAGGTCGACCAGCCGGCGTAGCGGATCGGCCCCGACTCGACGTCGAGGATCTCGTCGGCGTGGTACCCGGCGAGCGCGACCTCGCTCGTGCCGGTCAGGTAGAGGTCGTCGGCGGGCAGGTGGTAGACCTCGTCGGCGTGGGCGCCGAGGAACCCGGTGCCGGCCATGATCTCGGGGCGCACGAGCGTGGGCGTGATGAGCGGCGTGAAGTCGTTCTGGAGGGCGAGGTCGAGCGCCATGTTCATCATGCCGAGCTCGAGTCGGGCGCCGATGCCCCGCAGGAAGTAGAACCGCGAGCCCGACACCTTCGTGCCGCGCTTGATGTCGATCGCCCCGAGCTTCTCGCCGAGGTCGGCGTGGTCGAGCGGTTCGAAGTCGAACTCGCGTCGAGTGCCGACCTCGCGCAGGGTGGTGAAGTTCTCTTCGCCGCCCGCGGGGACCCCGTCGATGATCGGGTTGCCGATCGCCCGGATGGCGCGGTCGAAGGCGGCGTCGGCCTCGGTGGACTCGGCCTGCGCGGCCTTCACCCGGCCGGCCAGCTCTTGCGCCTGGGCGACGAGCGCCTTCTTCTCGTCTTTCGGAGCCTTCGCGACGGTCTTGCCGAACGCGTTCTGCTCCGCTCGCAGCTCCTCGAACGCCGCGATGGCCGCCCGGCGGGCCGTGTCGGCCGCGACGGCGTCGTCGACCGCCGACTCGGACTCACCCCGGGCACGCTGACTCGTCTTGATGAGGTCGGGGGCGTCGCGCAGCAGCTGGGGATCGATCACGCGACCATCCTAAAAGAGATTCGCCGCGCCTCCTCGGTCCGGCGTCGCCTAGGTTTGCTGCATGACGACCTCCTCCTCCCCCGCCGAGAGGCCCTCGTCGACCGAGGCCCCGTCGGCCGCCTCCGAGGGTGGGGCGGGTCGGGATGCGACCGCCGTGCGGACGGCAGCCGTGGTCTACAACCCGATCAAGGTCGACCTCAAGACCATCCGCGCGTCGGTGCTCCGGCACCAGGACGACGCGGGGTGGGGCCCGACGCGGTACTACGAGACGTCGAAGGAGGATCCAGGAGGCGCGGTGACGGCGACCGCGCTCGCCGACGGTGCGTCGATGGTGATCGCGGCCGGCGGCGACGGCACCGTCCGGGCGGTGGCCGAGGCGCTGCGCGGGTCGGACGCCTCACTCGCGCTGCTGCCCTCGGGCACCGGCAATCTGCTGGCCCGCAACCTGTCGCTCACGCTCGACCGCCTCGACGACTCGATCGCGACGGCCTTCCGAGGCCGCGACCGCGACATCGATCTCGGCGTCGTGGACATCGAGCGCGAGAACGGCGACCGCGAGACCAAGGTGTTCGTCGTGATGGCGGGCGTCGGGCTCGACGCCAAGATGCTCGCGAACACGAACGACGAGCTGAAGAGACGGGTCGGCTGGCTCGCCTACGTCGACGCCATCGCCCGGGCGCTGCGCGACGACAACAAGATCGACGTGCGGTACCAGCTCGACGACGGCGAGACGAAGACGATGAGCGCGCACACGATCATCGTCGGCAACTGCGGCCTGCTGCCCGCGAACATCATGCTGCTGCCCGACGCCGCCGTCGACGACGGCATCTTCGACATCGTGGCGCTGAGGCCCGAGGGCGTCATCGGCTGGGCGCAGATCTGGATCAAGATCGTGTGGGAGAACGGGGTGCTGCGGCGCAGCCACGTCGGGCGCCGCATCATGGCCGCGAACTCGCGCGAGGTGCGCACGCTCCGCTACAACAAGGGGAAGAAGCTCGTCGTGCGGCTCGAGAGCGCCCAGGACTTCGAGATCGACGGCGACTCGGTGGGCAAGGCGGTCGCGCTGCGCGCGGTGGTCGACCCCGGGGCGCTCACGGTGCGGGTTCCCGCCTAGCCGCGCTGGGGCCGCCGCGCCGGTGCCCGATTGGCCGCGCTGGCTCTGGCGGTCGCGTCCGGGCCGCCCGCTACGCCGGGTCGACGCCCGACACGAGGCTGCGCAGCCAGTCGCGGGCGTCGACGAAGGCCTCGTCGTCGTACCGGGGCGACACCTCGACCGGCGAGCCGTCGGCGCGCGGGTACGAGCCCAGGAACGTCACGTTCGGGCTGAACCGCTTGAGGCCGAGCAGGGCGTCGGCCACGCGTTCGTCGAGCACGTGACCCTCGAGGTCGATCACGAACCGGTACCGGCCGAGGGCGTCGCCGATCGGTCGGGACTGGATGAGACTCAGGTTGATGCCCCGGGTCGCGAACTGCTCGAGCATGTCGACCAGGGCGCCGGCGCCGTCGACGGGCAGCTCGACGATCAGGCTCGTCTTGTCGGCGCCGGTCGCCGGCGGCACGGGGACCGTGCGGCTGACCAGCACGAAGCGCGTGACGGCGTTCGCGTTGTCGCCGATGCCCGTCGCGAGCACCTCGACGTCGTGGTGGGCGGTGATGCCGGGCGGTGCGACGGCGGCGTCCGCCTCGCCCTGGCCGCGGTCGGCGCGCAGCAGATCGGCGGCGGCCGCGACGTTCGAGCTGGCCGGGATGTGACCGTGGCCGGGCAGGTTGGCCTCGAGCCAGAGGTGGGTCTGGGCGTAGGCGACCGGGTGCGCGTTGACGACCCGCACCTCCTCGAGTCGGGTGCCCGGCCGGGCCACGAGCACGAAGTCGACCCGCACCAGGTACTCGCCCACGATGCGGAGGCCCGGCACGGTCGCCAGTGCGTCTTGAGTGGCGCTGACGCCGCCCTCGACGCTGTTCTCGATCGCGATCATGGCGGCGGTGCTGCGACCCGCGACGACGTCGGCGAGCGCCTCGCCCACGTTGTTGACGCTGCGCCATTCGGCACCCACGGCCTCGGGCACCTGCTTCAGCGCGGCCTCGGTGAACGTGCCCGCCGGGCCCAGATAGCTGTAGGTCGACGAGGAGGCGGTGGTCGGCATGTCCGAGAGCCTACTGAGGCCTGTGGAGACCCTGCGACGAACGTCGGCGGCTGGTGCCAGGATGACCTCATGACAGACCGAGCCGGAACCCCCGCCGAAGCCAGCGACCTCATCGACCCCGAAGAGGTCTCGGCCGCGTACTACGAACTCGTGCCCGACGTCTCGGACCCCGAGCAGAAGGTCGTCTTCGGCACCTCGGGTCACCGCGGCTCGTCGCTCGACTCGGCGTTCAACGAGACGCACATCGCCGCCATCACGCAGGCGATCGTCGAGTACCGCGCGGGCCAGGGCATCACCGGGCCGCTGTTCATCGGGCGCGACACGCACATCCTCAGCGGGCCGGCCGAGCGCACGGCGGTCGAGGTGCTCGTCGGCAACGGCGTGCACGTGCTCGCCGACTCCGAGGGCGGCTACGTGCCGACCCCCGCGCTCAGCCACGCGATCCTCGTGTACAACGCCGACCCGGCGCACACCGACAAGGCCGACGGCATCGTCGTCACCCCCAGCCACAACCCGCCCCGCGACGGCGGCTTCAAGTACAACCCGCCGCACGGCGGCCCCGCCGACAGCGAGGCCACGAACTGGATCGCCACCCGCGCCAACGAGATCATCGCCGCGGGCAACGTCGACGTCGTGCGCGGCGACGGCAGCCCGGGTCGGCACGACTTCCTCCGCGGCTACGTCGGCGACCTCGCGAACATCATCGACATCGAGGCCATCAAGAAGGCCGGCGTCCGCATCGGCGCCGATCCCCTGGGCGGCGCGAGCGTCGCGTACTGGGGCGCCATCCGCGACGTCTACGGCCTCGACCTGACCGTCACCAACCCCGGCGTCGACCCGACCTGGCGCTTCATGACCCTCGACTGGGACGGCAAGATCCGCATGGATCCCTCGAGCCCCTCGGCCATGGCCAGCGTCGTGCACCGCAAAGACGAGTTCGACGTGCTGACCGGCAACGACGCCGACGCCGACCGCCACGGCATCGTCACCCCCGACGGCGGGCTGATGAACCCCAACCACTACCTCGCCGTCGCGATCGACTACCTCTACACGCACCGCCCGCAGTGGCGCGACGACGCCGCCATCGGCAAGACGCTGGTCTCGTCGAGCATCATCGACCAGGTGGCAGAGTCGCACGGGCGACGCCTGTGGGAGGTCCCGGTCGGGTTCAAGTGGTTCGTGCCCGGACTCGTCGACGGCTCGGTCGGCTTCGGTGGCGAAGAGAGCGCGGGTGCCTCGTTCCTCCGCCACGACGGCACCGTGTGGACGACCGACAAAGACGGCATCCTGCTCGCACTGCTCGCGAGCGAGATCCTCGCCGTCACGGGCAAGACGCCCTCGCAGCTGTACGCCGAGCTCGTCGAGAAGTTCGGCGACCCCGTCTACCAGCGGGTCGACGCCGCCGCATCGAAAGACCAGAAGGCCCGCCTCGGCAAGCTGAGCGGCGACGACATCACGGCGACCGAGCTGGCGGGCGACCCGATCACCGCCAAGCTCACCGAGGCACCCGGCAACGGCGCGTCCATCGGCGGTCTCAAGGTCGTCACCGACAAGGCGTGGTTCGCCGCCCGCCCGTCGGGCACCGAAGACGTCTACAAGATCTACGCCGAGTCGTTCGAGGGGCCCGAGCACCTCGCCCGCGTGCAGGCCGAGGCCAAGCAGATCGTCGACGCCGCACTGCAGGGCTGAGCCGCGCCTCCCGCACCGCCCGACGGGCGTGTTCGCGACGGACGGGCGACTTCGGTCGCCCTTTTCGGACGAACACGTCCGTCTTGCTGCCCCGAGACCGCGCGTCAGTCGTCTCGACGGGCGCGCAGGCGACGCACCGTGTCGCGGGCCGACAGGACGATGCCCCAGAAGATCACGATGATGCCGACCGGCACGCCGAACAGGGCGATCCCTTCGATCCGTCCGCGCCAGTCCCAGTAGCTGAAAGCGAGGAACGCCCCCACGCCGAGTGCGACGAAGACAAGGCCGATGATGACGAGCTGTCGACCTGTGGCGGGCTTCTCGTCGGCGGGCGGACGTCGCATGGGGTCAGCCGGCGTAGCCGGGCGCTGCAGGCAGGTCGAAGAACTCCTCGAGGGTCGTCACGCCCGTCTCGTGCATCTCGGTCGAGAGGTCCGTGCCGATGTACCGGAAGTGCCACGGCTCGAAGGTGAACCCGGTCACCGCGACCTTGTCGGCGGGGTACCGCAGCAAGAACCCGAAGCGCCAGGCGTTCGCCGCGAGCCACTTCCCCTGCGGGGTGTCGCCGAAGCACGCCTGCAGCGCGCAGCTGAGGGGCACGGGGCTGATGTCGAGCGCGAGCCCGGTCTGGTGCTCGCTGAACCCGGGTCGGGCGCTCTGCGCGTCGGCCTGGGTCTGCCCGAGTCGCTGCACCCAGCCGTCGTAGACGCTGACCTGCGTGTCGTACGACCGGTACGCGCTCTGCACCTGGAACGCCCCCGCGCCCTCCGCCTCCCCCGCGGCGAACATCTCGACGACCGCGTCGGCGACCTCGGCACGCAGCGCGGGCGGGTTCTGACTCTGCACGTCGGGCGTGACGAGATCGGTCGGCGCGTAGTCGACGGGGTCGAGCGGACGCAGCTTGTCGCTGACGACCCACAGGCTCGAGGGGTCGTCGATCGACCGCGCCGACCTGTCGAAGGCGGGTGTGGTCGGGGACGCAGGAGGCGCCTCCTCGGTCTCCGACGGAACCGGCGTCGCCGCCGTGGGCGTCTCGGACGGGCTGGGCGAGGCCGGAGTCGTGGGCGCGGGAGTCGCCGCCGAGCACGACGCGAGCAGCGCCCCGGCGACGATCGCGGCGAGGGGCAGCAGGATCGCCGTGCGGGACGAGAAGGGGCGGGAGGTCATCGCGTCGAGCCTAGTTCGTCGGCTCGGCGGCGATCAGGAGCCCGCCCCGCGTCGGGTCCGGGGCGGGTCCGGGCCGGGCCGGCGTCGGGCTCGCGTCGGGTCCGCGTCGGGCTCGCGGCGGGTGCTCGTCGGGCACGGGTCGGAAGCTGGAGGTCGCCTCGGTATCCGTCACCGCGGACCGAACCGGCCCCGCAAGGGGGTAGCGTGTTCCTTGCTGGAGGTGCTAGCCACCTCCCCGGTCGTCTCATCCCCGGCGTACCCTGCCCGTGAAGCTCACGCGGGAGGTGCGACGACCACAAGGGCCGCCCCTCGTCTCGAGGTGCGGCCCTTGGCATGTCCGCCGCCGGTGAAGCTAGTCTCTCTAGTATGGCGACCAACAGACCCTCGGCCCTCTACGACGCCACCGGCTACTGGTACACGAGCAGCGCCGAAGAGCGCGGGGTCGAGGTGCTCAACGCCCTGCGCCGCTACCGCTCCGCCGAGTCGGACATGCGCAAGCGGACCCGCGACTCGATGGGCATGGGCGACACCGACCTGGCCGCTCTGAGATTCCTGGTGCGGGCGTCCCGCCGCGGCGAGGACGTCAACGCGAAGGACCTCGCGACCCATCTCGGCATCACCTCGGCCTCGGCCTCGGTCCTGATCGCCCGACTGGTCGCCAGCGGGCACCTGCGGCGCAACCCGCACCCGACCGACCGGCGCGGCGTGCTGCTGACCGTCACGAACGACTCGCACGTCGAGGTCCGCTCGACGCTGTCTGCCATGCACCGACGCATGATCGTGACGGCCGAGTCGATGTCCGCCGACGAGCAGGCGGTCGTCGCGTCGTTCCTCGACTCGATGTCGGAGGCGCTGTCGATCGACGACCACGCCGCCGAAGCGGAGAGCCCGGCCGACGGCACGGCCGACAGCTCAGCCAACGGCCCGGCCGAGCACCCGGCCCAGAGCACGGCCGGGAGCCACGAACCGACCGGCTCCGAGAACCGTATCCGCTGAACGAATCGAGCCGGAGAGTGTCTAGACAACCTAGGCACCCTCTGCCAGTCTCATCGGACGGCCCCGATTCACGGCGGGGCCACCGACCCCGGTTCACGGCCGGAGTCGCACGGATCGGCCCCTGGTCGACCCGTGACCGCAGCACCGATCACGATGGATCAGCCGGCATCGCAGGGATGCCAGAAACGAGCAGGACATGACTGCACTCACCCCGACGCCTCGAGGACGTCGCTCGAACCCGATCGACGCCGGCCACGACACGACGGTCGTCGTCATCGTCGTCGCCGCTCTCGGCACGGTGGTCAGCCTCGGCGCAGCCGTCGGCACCGCCCTCGGACTCCTCTGATGAACGCCCAGATGCTCCAGTCGCTCACGCACGAGCAGCTGGTCGCGGTCGTCCGCGGCACCGTCTCAGCCGGTGGCGCCCACGCCGTCGACCACGGTCAGCAGATCACGCAGACCGCCGCCTGAACCCCTCCTGCTGAGCGCCGGGCCTGCGGCCTCGACCTCCCCGCGACAGGGGCGGTCTCACGAGGTCAGTCCGCCTCGGCGACCGTCGTCCGTGCCGGCTTCGCGGTCGCCGGCTTCGCGGTCGCCGGCTTCGCGGTCGCCGGCTTGCGAGCGGCGGCTGGCTTGCGAGCGGCCGGCTTGCGCGTCGCGCGGGGCTTGACCACGGTGACGTCCGCCTGCGGGAGCCGTCTGCGCATCACGGCCACCGCCTCCTCGTTGCTGTCCACCAGCACGAAACGCCGGCCGAGCGACTCGGCCACGGCTCCGGTCGTGCCGCTGCCGGCGAAGAAGTCGAGCACCCAGTCGCCTTCACGACTCGAGGCCTGGATCATGCGTCTCAGCACGCCTTCGGGCTTCTGCGTCGGGTAGCCGGTCTTCTCACGGCCCGTCGGCGACACGATCGTGTGCCACCAGACGTCGGTCGGCAGCTTGCCCCGCGCGACCTTCTCGGGTGTGACCAGCCCGGGAGCCATGTACGGCTCGCGGTCGACCGTCTCGGAGTCGAAGTGGTACCGGGCAGGGTCCTTCACGTAGACGAGGATCGTGTCGTGCTTGGTGGGCCACCGGTTGCGGCTCTTCGCGCCGTAGTCGTACGCCCAGATGATCTCGTTCAGGAAGTTGTCGCGACCGAACAGCACGTCGAGCAGCACCTTCGCGTAGTGCGCCTCGCGGTAGTCGAGGTGCAGATAGAGGGTGCCGTCGGGGGCGAGCAGGCGCCAGGCCTCGGCGAGTCTCGGCTCGAGGAACGACCAGTAGTCGTCGAAACGGTCGTCGTAGCGCATCAGGTCGCCGCGGATCCGCTCGTACGCGACGCCCTTGAAACCCGTGACGGCGGTCACGGAGTCGTCGGCGCTGCGGACCGAGGTGGTCGTCCGCCGCTTCTGCGCCCGCCCCGTGTTGAACGGCGGGTCGAGGTAGACGACCGTGAACGCCTCGTCGGGCAGCCGCGGCGTCACCTCGAGGTTGTCACCCTGGACCACGAGGCTCGAGGAGGCGCTGGTCCAGTTCAGGGGCATGCCTCCATTCTGTCGCGTGCCGGGCCCGGCTCCGCCCACCCTCGCCGCGCCTCCTGCGGGCCGGCCCCGACCGGAGCGGAGTGGGGCGGAGGGGGACGGAGGGCGACGGAGGGGGCGAGGGCGGGTCGGGGGCGGCGGGCGTAGCGTGACGGGATGAACGCCGTAGTAGAGAACCGCCCGGACCAGAACCAGTACGCCCTCGTGGAGGGCGACACGACCGTGGGCTTCGCCGCCTACGAGATCGTCGGCGACGAGATCCGCTTCACGCACACCGAGATCGAGCCGAGCCGACGCTCGACCGGCCTCGGCGCGCAGCTGGTGCAGGGCGCGCTCGACGACGTGCGCGAGAACAGCACCCGCCGCGTCGTCCCGCTCTGCCCGTTCGTGGTCGACTACATCGACGAGCACGTCGACTACCGCGAGCTTCTCAACCGCTGACCGGGCCGCCCGCCCGTCGGCGCCGTCGCCGGCGGCGACCACGGTGGTCAGATGGCGCCCCTTGCGGCCGCCCGAAGGGCCGTTTCTGCCCATCGTCGCACCCGGCACTCGCCGCCGGCGACCCTCGCGGCCGGACGGCGCGCGGGGGCGCTCAGGGGACGCGGCGCAGCCACTCCGGCGTCGCGAACTTCGTCGTCACGAGCTGCTCGGCCTGAGCGAGCTCGTCGTCGGTGACGCGACCCGTCGTCGCGCCGTACAGCCCGGCGAAGGTCTGCTTGAGCCGCTCGATGATCTCGGTGCGGGGCAGCCCGGTCTGACTGCGCAGCGGGTCGACGCGCTTCGCCGCGCTGGTCGTGCCCTTGTCGCTCATCTTCTCGCGGCCGATGCGCAGCACCTGCACCATCTTCTCGCCGTCCATGTCGTACGACATCGTGGCGTGATGCAGCAGGGCGCCGTTGCCGAGGCGCTTCTGCGCGGCCCCGCCGATCTTGCCCTTCGCCGACGTGATGTCGTTGAGCGGCTGGTAGAACGCGTCGATGCCGAGCGACTTGAGTGCCGTGATCACCCACTCGTCGAGATACGCGTACGAGTCGGCGAAGCTCATGCCCTGCACGAGCTCGCCCGGTGCGTACAGCGAGTAGGTGACGATCGACTCGGCGTCCATGAACATGGCGCCGCCGCCGCTGATCCGACGGACGACCTCGAAGCCGTGCGTCGCCGCGTTGTCGAGGTCGACCTCGTTCTTCAGCGACTGGAAGCTGCCGATCACGACGGCCGGCTGGTTCCACTCCCAGAAGCGCAGAGTCGGGCCGCGGCGACCCGCGCCGACCTCCTCGGTCAGCACCTGGTCGAGCGCGAGGTGCATGTTGGGCGAGACCGGCTCGTCGTGGATGATCTGCCAGTCGTAGTCGCGCCAGTCTGTGGCCTTCGAGAGGCTGCGGCGGACGGCGACCGCGATGGCCTCGGGGCTGAAGCCGAGCAGCACCGCGTCGTCGGGCAGACCTCGACGGATGGCCGCGGCGATCGTCGCCGCGTCGGACTCGACCGGCAGGCCGTTGACGGCCCGATCGATGGCGTCGAGCGCCGTGTCGGGCTCGAGGAAGAAGTCGCCTGCGAGTCGGAACCCTGCGATGCGCCCGTCGCCCACCTCGAGATCGACGACCACGAGCTTGCCGCCAGGGACCTTGTACTCACCGTGCATGAGTCGCAGCCTAGGCCACGCGGTCGTCGAGCCACCGGACGAGATCGGCCACGACCTCGTCGCGGTTCGTCTCGTTGAAGACCTCGTGCCGGGCGCCGGTGTAGACGATCAGCTCGACGTCGCTGAGGCCGCTGCGACCGAGGTACGCCGACGCGAGCCTGCGGGCGCTCGCCTCGCCGCCGAGGGTGTCGTCGCTGCCCACCAGGATGAGCAGCGGCGGGTCGGAGTCGAGCGATCGCGACGGCCGCCCGAAGAGCCGCAGCGCGTCGCGGTAGCCGAACAGCTTCGCCACGGTCGCGACGGTCATCAGGGGGTCGGCGACGGCGCGCTCGATCACCGCGGTGTCGCGGCTGAGCCATTCGAACCCGGTGCCGCCCTCGTGCGCGTGCCGGGCGTTGAGATCGCCGCCGTTCATGCTGCCCGGCATGCGGTAGGCCGTGCCGCTCAGCACGACGGCGTCGAAGAGCGACGCCTGCCGGTCGACGATCTTCTGCATCATGAGCGATCCCCACGAGTGCCCGAGGCCGACCAGCGGCAGGCCGGGCTCGTCGGCCCGGATGATGCCCGTCAGCTGGGTGATCGCCTCGAGCGTGCCCGCGAGACCCGACGGGCCGAGACGACCGAGCTTCGTGTGATCGCCGCCCCACTGGCCGAGCCCGGTCTCGCCGTGCCCGAGGTGATCGTCGGCGTAGACCGTGTAGCCGGCCCGCACGAGATCGTGGGCGAGCGCCTCGTAGCGCAACGCGTGCTCGGCGACGCCGTGCGCGATCTGCACGACGGCCTTGGGCGTGGCCGCACGCCACACGTAGTAGTGGACGGTGACACCGTGCTGATCGACGAAGGTGTGATCGCCGCGGGCGGGGATGAACTGGGGCACGGGGTCATCCTGCCAGTCGGGTACGACATCGGGCGGGCGCCGCCGGGTACGACATCGGGGCGGGCGCGGCCGGGAGGGAGGGGCGGAGACCGCAGGAGGCGCGGGTCGGCATCGGAGCCGACCCGCGCCTCCTCGGCTGCGGAGCCCGTCGGTCAGCGGCGGGGCGAGTCCACGTCGGTGCGCACCACGCCGAAGTCGGCGTCGAGGTCGACGTCGACCTCGGTGCCGTCGTCGAGGCGCACGTCGACCTCGTAGGCCACGTCGCGGTCGTCGCTGCGGTCGGCGTCGGTGACGACACCGCCGCCAGCGGCCTCGATCGCGGCGGCCGAGGCGCGGTCGTAGTCGGCCCCGGTCAGCTCGGCGTCGTCGCGGTCGCCCGTGGTGGGCGCGCCGGGGGCGGAGCCGGTCGCGACGTCGTCGCCGTCGCGGTCATCCGCGTCGACGCTGCCGGTCGAGCCCGACGAGCCGGTCGAGCCGTCGTCGTCCGAGTCGTCCGAGTCGCCGCGGTCGTCGACCCGGCTCGACACGACGGCGCCCTCGCCGTCGAGCAGCACCGAGACCTCGCGGCCGTCGTCGCGAGTGACGTCGACCTCGTAGCCCTCGAGGCCGTCGTCGAGGCGGTCGACGTCGGTCACGACGCCGCTGCCGACCTCGGCGAGCGCCGCCTGCGACACCGACTCGCGGTCGGACGCCGACACGCGGTCGTCCAGGGTCGACGCGACGGCGATGCCGCCACCGGCGAGGACGATGACGGCCGCGGCCGCTCCGGCGATGATCATGGTCTTCTTCTTCACGGTGTCTCCGATCGTGGGGCCCTGGGGCCGGCTTCCGACGCGGCGGGGGCGCCGGTCGAGCTGATGACATCACTCTGGATCGGGGGCCCTGAAGCGACACTGAAGCCCGCTGAAGAACCGTTCAGGAGGCGCGGGTCAACCCGTTCAGGAGCGGCAGGCCGGCACGTCAGGAGGCGCGGTTCGGCCCGTCCCGCCCGCTCATGCAGCGCCGGGGGGCAGGTCGACGACGAAGCGCGCGCCGCCCAGAGGGGACTCGCCGACCGTGACCGTTCCGCCGTGCACGCGGGCGATCTCGCGGACGATCGCGAGCCCCAGACCGCTGCCGCCCGAGTCGCGGGTGCGGGCCTCGTCGAGTCGCACGAACCGGTCGAAGACGCGCTCGCGGTCGGCCTGCGGCACTCCGGCTCCGTCGTCGTCGACCGTCAGCACGGCCCGCCCGTGCCGCTCGACCAGCCACACCGCGACCCGCGTCTCGGCGTGCCGCGCGGCGTTGGCGAGGAGGTTGCGCACCACCTGGCCGAGCAGCCCCTCGTCGCCGTCGACCCGCGCCGGGCCGACGCCGGTCGCGTCGACGGCGAGACCCGGTGTCGCCCCGCGCAGTCGCGCCGTCTCGGTCACCACGAGGTCGTCGAGGTCGACGGGGCGACGGGTGACGCCGAGCGCTCCCTCGTCGGCGCGAGCGAGGACCAGCAGGCCCTGCACGAGCCCGGTGAGCCGCGCCTCCTCGGTCATCACCGTGCCCGCGAGCGCGGCGCCGTCGATGCTCTCGGGGTGCAGCAGGGCGACCTCGGCGTGCTGGCGGATGGTCGCGAGGGGCGTCTTCAGCTCGTGCGAGGCGTCGCCGACGAAGCGGCGCTGGGCCGCGGCCGACGACTCGAGCCGGGCCAGCATGTCGTTCAGCGTGCGGGCGAGTCGGGCGACCTCGTCGGTGCCGCCGGGGTCGGCCACGCGCCGATCGAGCTGAGCCGCCGTGACGGCGTCGACCTCGCGGCGCATCGCCTCGACGGGGCGGAGCGCCCGGCCGACGACGAGCCAGGTCGTCACGGCCAGCACCAGCAGAGCGACCGGGATCGCGACCCCGAGCGTGACGAGACTGGCCGAGGAGGCGGCCCGCGCCTCCTCGAGGGATCTCACGGCGACGACGGTGACGGTCGCCGCGGGGTCGGCGTTCGTGTCGGCGTCGGCGTCGTCCGCGTCGGAATCGGCGTCGGAGTCGGTATCGGAGTCGTCGTCGTCCGAGTCGACGGAGCCCGAACCCGAACCCGAACCCGAACCCGAGCCCGAACCGCTCGAGGCGTCGTCGCCCGGTCGGGTCGCCGATTCGGTCGCCACGACGTACGTGTCGCCGTCGATCCGCGCCGTGGGGCCGAGCGCCGACGGGTCTCCGACGCTGCCGTCGGTGAGGTGCTCGAGCAGATCGTCGTCTCCCCCGGCGGCGAGCAGGGCCCCGGTGCGGTCGACGACGAGCACCGCTCCGTCGTCGGTGTCGCCCGCAGCGGCCGTCGCGGGCGCGGTGCCGGCCTCGATCGCCGACGCGACCCGGTCGGCGTCGGTCTGGGCCGCCGACCGCGGGGCGTCGTCGAGCACGGCCCGCTGCACGAGCGCGAAGACCAGGGTGAAGACGCCCAGCGTGAGGGCGACCGCGAGCACCGCGGCCACCGTGATCCGCAGCCGGAGGGAGGCGCGGCGCCCGACCGCGGGCCCGTCAGCCACCCTGAGCCTCCAGCCGGTACCCGGCGCCGCGCATCGTGACGATCGCCTCGCGCCCGAACGGCCGGTCGACCTTGTTGCGGAGGTGCCGCACGTAGACCTCGACGATGTTGGGGTCGCCCTCGAAGTCGTCGTTCCAGACGCCGTCGAGCACCTGGCGCTTCGTGACGACCTGCCCGACGTGCCGCATCAGGAACTCGAGCACCGCGAACTCGCGACTGGTCAGCTCGACGGCGGTGTCGCCGCGGTGCACGGTGCGCGAGGCGGGGTCGACGCGCAGGTCGCCGGCCTCGAGCACGACCGGGCGTTCGCGGGCGCCGCGCCGCACGAGCGCTCGCAGTCGCGCGAGCAGCACGACGAACGAGAACGGCTTGGTGAGGTAGTCGTCGGCGCCGGTGTCGAGCGCCTCGACCTGATCCCACTCGCCGTCCTTGGCGGTGAGCATGATGACCGGGGTCCAGTCGCCGCCCTCGCGCATGGATCGGCAGACGGCGTAGCCGCTCATGCCCGGCAGCATGATGTCGAGCACGACGGCGTCGTAGCTGCCCTCGCGGGTGCGCCAGAGGCCGTCGGTGCCGGTGGCCGCGACGTCGACCGCGATGCCCTCGGCCTCGAGCCCCAGTCGGAGCCCCTCGGCGAGCGCGGCCTGGTCTTCGACGACGAGCACGCGCACGGGGGCCTCCTGACGGCGCGCCGAGTGCGCGACCCGCCCATTCTGACGGGCCGGCGCTGAAGCAGGCCTGAAGCGCGCCTCCTCGGCCTCCGGGCCGCCCGGGCCTGCCCGCTCGAGGAGTCAGGACACGCCGCGGCTGCCCGGGGGCGCGCGGCGTGTCGTGACTCCTCGACGCGGGAGGAGGAGCGCAGGAGGCGCGGGTCAGCGCGCCGAGTAGCCGCCGTCGACGAGGTGGTAGCTGCCCGTGATGAACGACGCGTCGTCGCTGAGGAGGAACAGCACGAGCGCCGAGACCTCCTTGTCGGTGCCGAGTCGGCCGGTCGCGTGCTGCGACTCGAGGTAGGCGAGCGCGTCGCCGTCGAGCGACGAGCGGACGAGCGGGGTGTCGATGAACCCGGGCCCCACGGCGTTGGTGCGGACCCCGCGGGCCGAGTACTCGAGGGCGGCGACCTTGGTCAGACCGATGAGGGCGTGCTTGCTCGCGACGTAGGCGGCGTTCTGCGCGATGCCGACCGAGCCGAGCACGGAGCTCATGTTGACGACGGCTCCTCCGCCGGCCTCGACCATGGCCGGCAGCTGGTAGCGGAGGCCGTAGAAGACACCGTCGAGGTCGACTCCGCGGACGCGATCCCACGCGGCGATGTCGTAGTCGCCGATGTCGGCGGCCGGGGCGCCGATGCCGGCGTTGTTGACGGCGAGGTGGAGGGCCCCGTAGGTCGTCTTCGCGAACTCGACGGCCGCCTCCGACTGCTCGGCCTTCGCCGTGTTCTGCTCGAAGGCCGCGGCGGTTCCGCCGGCTGCGACGATCTCGTCGACGACGGACTGCGCCGCGTCGAGCTTGATGTCGGTGACGACCACGGAGGCGCCCTCTGCGGCCAGCGAGCGCGAGATCGCGGCGCCGATGCCGCTTCCGCCGCCGGTGACGAGTGCGGTCCTGTTGTCGAATCGAGCCATGATGCGTGCCTTCCGTCGTTCGGGGCCGGCCGTCGGGGCCGGTCGGGCTCGTCGATGAGCCCACCCTTCGAACCATACGCCCGCATAGGTTTCCGAGCAACACGTGTCGCCCAGCCCGGTGCTCGATCGGAGCGAAAGCCGATCTGAGGGCACATCCTCCCGCTCAGCCCACATGCCCGCCGGGCTTCGCCTCAGGCGCCGCGGTGCCCCGGCAGGTGCGCCCGCTCGCCGTCGTGGTCGAAGATCGTCAGCACCTCGACCGGCCCCTCGTGCGCCTCGATCGCGTGCGGCGTCATCGTCGAGAACTCCGCCGCCTGCCCCTGCCGCACAAGGATCTCCCGCTCACCGAGACGCAGCCGCACCGTGCCACTCAGCACCGTGAACCACTCGTAACCCGGGTGCACACGGGGCTCGCCGACCTCCCGCTCCGACGTGATGCGCATCTTCGCGATCGTCACGCCCCGACGATCGCGCTCCCGAGACAGCAGCCAGACGGTCAGGCCTGCGCTCGCCTCGGGCTCCGGACGGATCACGACGTCGTCGTCGCCCTCGGGCTCGACCAGCTGATCGAGCGTCGTGCCGAGCGCCTGCGCGATGGGCACCAGCTGGTCGAGCGCGATGCGTCGGTGCCCGGTCTCGATGCGACTCAGCGTCGACGTCGACAGGTAGCAGCGCGACGACAGCGCCTCGAGGGTCCACCCCCGGGCCACACGCAGCCCGCGGATCCGCTGGCGGACGACCTCGTCGATCATGTCTTGCGTCATAGGCAAGACCCTATGCCAGATCCGCAGCACTCAGCCCGGCAGTCGAGCAGCCGAGGCGAAGCGGCTCGATGAGTCACGACACGCCGCCGCCCCGGCAGTCACACGGCGCGTCGTGACTCATCGACGCCCGGATGGCACGGAAGGAGGCGCGGTGCCGGCCGTCCGCCCTACTCGGCGCCCTGCGTCGCCTGGCGGATCAGAGCGACGAGTCGCGCCGTCGAGTCGTCGTCGATCGCGGTGTAGGCGAACGACGTGGCCCAGAGCGACCCCTCGTCGAGCGTCGCAGAATCCTGGAACCCGACCGTGCTGTACCTCGTGCCGAACTTCGCACCCGGCTGGAAGAACACGACGATCTTGCCGTCGGGCCCGGCGTACGACGGGAACCCGTACCAGGTCTTCGGCAGCAGCTGGGGCGCCTGCTCGAGCACGATCGCGTGGAGGTTCTCGGCGAGCAGCCGCTCCGACTCCGTCATGGCGGAGTGGGCGTCGAGCACGCTCTGCAGGTCGGCCGCGGCTCTGTCGGCCGCCTTCTGCTGCTTCGCCTCGGCGCGGAGCTCGGCGGCCCGCTGCTTCATCGCCGCCTTCTCGGTCGCGCTGAATCCATCGGTCGCCATGGTGACTCCTCGCTCGTCGTGTGCGATCAGTGTGCCGCACCCGCGCCTCCTCGGCGAGGTCGACCCGCGCCTCCTCGGCTCCGGCTCCGACCCCCGGGCGCACGACGGCGCCCGCGTCGGAGGAGGACTCCCCCGGCGCGGGCGCCGTCACTGCAGGTGCTGCTACTTCACCGCGATCGACTGCGCCTCGAGGGCGGCGATCGTCTTCTCCTGGCCGCTCTCGAGGGCCTCGAGCAGGGTGCCGTCGCCCGAGGCGGCGGTGCCGAAGCCGTCGGAGATGTCGCTGTAGGTCTGCGTCATCGTGGGGCCCCAGGTGAAGGGCTGGATGTTCTCGGCCGCGGTCGCGAACTCTTCGTAGATGGCCTGGTCGCCGTAGAACTCGACGCCCGAGGTCAGGGCCGGCAGCTCGGCGCCGGTGCTCGAGGCCGGGTACAGGTTGGCCTCCTTGTTGAGGGCGTCCAGCGCCTCGGTCGACGTGTTCAGCCAGACCAGGAACTGCGAGGCCTCAGCGGGGTGCTCGCTGCCCTTGAAGACGACGTTCGACGATCCGCCCCAGGCGGCCGACGCGGTCTCGCCCTCCTCCCACTGCGGCATGGGCGCGACGGCCCACTTGCCCGACGTGTCGGGTGCGCCGCTCGAGATGGTGTTGGCACCCCAGACGGCCGAGACCCAGGTCCAGTCCTGATCGGTGTTGTAGGCGTTGTTCCACTCGTCGGTGAAGCTCGGCAGGGTCGTGACGAGGTCCTTCGAGATGAGGTCCTGCCAGTAGTCGGCGACCTTGGTGGAGGCCTCGTCGGTCATGTCGACGCTCCAGGTGCCGTCGCTGGTGTCGAACCACTGGCCGCCGGCCTGCGAGACGAGACCGGCGAACTGGTTCACGTCGCCCTTGGCGAAGTTCGTGATGCTGCCGCCCATCTCCTTGATCTTCACGGCGTCCTCGGCGTACTGCTCCCACGTGGTGGGGACGTCGAGTCCGGCCTGCTCGAAGAGGTCCTTGCGGTAGTAGAGGGCCATGGGGCCCGAGTCCTGGGGGATCGCGTAGACGCTGTCGTCCTCGCCGAAGGTGACCTGGTTCCAGAGACCGTCCGAGAAGTCGGCCTCGGCGTCGCTCACTCCCTCGCACGAGGCGATGTTCGCCAGGCCGTCCTGCACGCGGAACGCGGGGAGGGTGTCGTACTCGACCTGCCCGATGTCGGGCGCGTTGCCCGCCTTGAGCTGGTTGAAGAAGTTCTGGTAGGTGCCGCTGTTGCCGTTCGGCACGATCGAGACCTTGACCTGGACGTCGGGGTTCTCCTCGTTCCAGAGGGCGACGACCTTGTCCATGTTGGGGACCCAGGTCGTGAAGTTGAGCGTGACGGGACCGGATGACGCGTCGCACGAGGCGGCGTCGCCGGAGCCGCCGTCGGAGCCGCTGCCGGCGCTGCAGCCGGCGAGGGCGATGGTCGAGACCACGGCGGCCGCCGCGATCGAGAGGACTCTGGACTTCTTCATGTGATTTCCAATCGGGGTGCGAGACCGGGGAGCCCGGTCTCGGGAGGGAACGACGTCGTTTCCGTACGGGTTGGAGGTCGAGGAGGTGCGGGTCGGGTGACCCGGGAGGGGTGGCTTATTTGAGACCGCCGGCCCCCAGGCCGCTGCGCCAGAAGCGCTGCAGGCTGAGGAACGCGATCAGCAGGGGGATGATCGAGACGAACGCCCCCACGAGCACCAGGGTGCGGAGCTCGGGGTACTGGCTGACGTTGGAGTTCCAGGTGTAGAGACCGAGGGTCACCGGGAACAGCTCCTGCGAGCGCAGCATCACGAGGGGCAGGAAGAAGTTGTTCCAGATCGCGACGAACTGGAACAGGAACACGGTCACGAGGGCCGGCGACATGAGTCGGATCGCGACGGTGAAGAAGGTGCGGAGCTCGCTCGAGCCGTCGATGCGGGCGGCCTCCACGATCTCGTCGGGCACGCTGGACGCCGCGTAGATGCGGCTCAGGTAGACGCCGAACGGGCTGACGATGCTCGGCAGGAACACCGCCCAGAACGTGTCGGTCAGCTGCACCTCGCTGAAGATCAGGAACAGCGGGAGCGCCAGGGCCGTCGCCGGCACGAGCACGCCGCCCAGGAAGATGTTGAACAGCGCCTCGCGACCACGGAACCGGTACTTCGCCAGCGCGTAGCCGCACATCGCCGAGAGGATCGTGCCGAGACCGCCGGCGACCGTCGCGTAGACGATGCTGTTGACCATCCACCGCGGGAAGATGCCGTCGTTGTAGGTGAAGAGCTGCGCGATGTTGCCCGCGAAGTCCTGCAGCGACGTGGGCGAGAACCACAGCGCGGCGCTGGTGTTGAAGTTGTCGAGCGTCTTGGTCGACGAGACCAGCAGCCAGAAGATCGGGATCAGGAAGTAGAGCGTGAACGCGCCCATGATGATCATCGCGGCGGAGCGCGACATGACGCTCTCGCGGGGGCCGCGACCACGCTGGCGGGCGGGGGTCGTCTTGTCGTCGAACGACTCGGCGGGACGGATGGGGGCGTCGACGGTCACTGGTCGGCCTTCCGCTGGGTCAACCGGAGGAATCCGATCGAGAGGATGAACGTGGCGACCGCGAGGACGACGCTGAACGCGGCCGCGAGGTTGAAGTTGGGCACCGACGACGTCGAGTAGACGAGCATGTTCGGCGTGAACGTCGACGAGATGGTCGACGTGAACTGGCGGAACACGAGCGGCTCGGTGAGCAGCTGCAGGGTGCCGATCACGGAGAAGACGGCGGTGAGCACGATGGCCGGGATCACCAGCGGGATCTTGATGGCGACGGCGATGCGGAACTGCGACGCCCCGTCGAGCCGTGCGGCCTCGTAGATCTCGGTGGGGATCGCGAGCAGCGACGAGTAGATGATCAGCATGTTGTAGCCGACGAACACCCAGGTGACGACGTTCGCGATGGCCCAGAGGACGGTGCCGCCGTCGAGCAGCCCGATGTTCGAGGTGACCGCCGAGAACGGCGACAGGCTCGGCGAGTACAGGTAGCCCCACATGATCGCGGCGATGACGCCGGGCACGGCGTACGGCGCGAAGAACGCGAGTCGGAAGAAGCGCTTGCCGCGGAGGAGGGGCGAGTCGAGCAGCAGGGCGAACAGCAGCGCGAGGAACAGCATCACGGGCACCTGCACGATGCCGAACATCAGCACCCGGAGGATGGACGCCCAGAACTCGGTGCTCTGGAACACCAGCGCGTACTGGGTCAGACCGCCGAAGACCTGCGTCGGGGCCCCGAAGGTGCCCTCGCGCTCGATCTTCTGCAGCGACTGGTACACGGCGTAGAGGATCGGCGTCAGGTAGAACGCGGCGAACAGCACCCCGAAGGGCAGGACGAAGATCGCGATCGCCTTGCGGTAGCGGAAGCCGCGGCGGGGCGCGGTCCTCTGCTTCGGCGCGGATCCGCGCCGTGGGATGTCGGCGGCTCGCGGGTCTCGCGGGCGGGCGGGGGTGACGGTCATGATGCCTTCCGGTCCTGACGGATGATGTGCGAGCCGCCCGCGGCGAGCTCGATGCGCCCCGCCACGTTCTGCTCGGAGACGAGGTCGTAGCCGGCGAAGTCGTGGGCGACGGTCTCGTCGGAGTGGTTCAGCACGAAGACCCACTCGTGCTGCTCGCCGACCCGGCGGACGATCTCGACACCGGGGTGGCCGGCTGCCTCGCTGCGGGCGGGAACACCGGCCTCGTCGACGACCCGGGCGACGAGATCGCCGAGGGCCTCGGCGTCGAGCACGGTCGAGACGTACCAGCCGAGACCGCGGCCGTGGGTGTTGCGGGTGACGGCCGGGCGCCCGGCGAGGGTGCCCGAGGCGTACTCGACGACGGCCTCGGCGCCGACGAGCTCGACGGGCTCGGACCAGAGGCTGCCCGTGGCGCCCGGCAGACCGCCGGCGAGCTCGACGGTGCCGCCGACCGGCAGCGGGGCGAACTCGTCGACCCTGACCCCGAGCATCTCGCGGAACGCACCCGGGTAGCCGCCCGGACGGACCCCGTCGGTCTCGTCGACGATGCCGCTGAAGAACGTCACGAGGGCCGACCCGCCGTCGGCGACGAACGCGTCGACGACGGCCGCGTGCTCGTCGCGCACCAGGTAGAGGCTCGGCACGACCACGAGCGAGTAGCCGTCGAGCGGGGCGCCCGGCGCGACGACGTCGACCGTGACGCCGAGATCCCAGAGCGCGCCGTAGAGGCGGTGCACCTGCTCGATGTACGAGAAGTCGGCCGTGGGGTGCGCCTCGAGGTCGGCGGCCCACCAGTTCTCCCAGCTGAAGACGAGGGCGACGTCGGCGACGACGCGCGAGCCGCGCAGCTCGCCGAGGCGACCGGCCAGGGCGCCGAGACGCACCGACTCGTCCCAGATGCGCGACGACGTGCCGGCGTGCGGCAGCAGCGCGGAGTGGAACTTCTCGGTGCCCTTGACGGAGGCGCGCCACTGGAAGAAGCAGATGCCGTCGGCGCCGCGGGCGACATGGGAGGCGGTGTTCCGGAGCATCTCGCCCGGTGCCTTCGCGAGGTTGCGGGGCTGCCAGTTCACGGCGCCCGTCGAGTGCTCCATGAGGATCCACGGGGCGCCTCCGGCGAGACCGCGGGTCGTGTCGGCGGCGAAGGCCAGCTCGACGACGGGGCGCTCGAGGCGGTGGTCGAGGTAGTGGTCGTTGGCGATGACGGCCATGTCGCCTGCCCAGCTCCAGTAGTCCTGGTTCTTGATGTGGGCGGCGACCATGAAGTTCGTCGTGATCGGCACGGCGCTGACGGCCTCGATGACGGCGGCCTCGGCGCGGTAGTGCTCGAGCAGCGTGTCGGAGCTGAAGCGCTGGAAGTCGATGGTCTGCGCCGGATTGACGAACGACAGGGTCGCCCGTGGGGGCAGCACCTCGGCGAACGCCGAGTAGCGCTGGCTCCAGAAGGCCGTGCCCCAGGCGGTGTTGAGGGCGTCGACGCTGCTGTAGCGCGCCTCCAGCCAGGCTCGGAAAGCTCGGGCCGACTCGTCGCAGTAGCAGAGGGCGTTGTGGCAGCCGAGCTCGTTCGACACGTGCCAGAGCTTCACGGCGGGGTGCCGACCGTAGCGCTCGGCGGTCGCGCGGACGAGCTGGAGGGCGCGCTCACGGAAGACGGGCGAGCTCGGGCAGTAGGCCTGACGGCCGCCGGGCCACCGCGGCGTGCCGTCCGCGGCCTGGGGCAGCACCTCGGGGTGGCGGGTGGTCAGCCACGGCGGCGGCGACGAGGTGCCGGTGCCGAGGTTGACCCCGATGCCCGCGGCATGCAGCAGCTCGATGACGGCGTCGAGGTCGTCGAAGCGGAAGCGGCCGGGCTCGGGCTCGACGTGCGACCAGCCGAAGATGTTGATGGCGACCAGGTTGACCCCGGCCTCGCGCATCAGGGCGACGTCGTCGACCCAGGTCTCGGGCGACCACTGCTCGGGGTTGTAGTCGCAGCCGAAGACGAGACCGTCGAGCCCGAGATCGAGCGCGGTCTGCTGCGGGAGGGTCTGGGTGAGCACGGGGCCTCGGCTTCGTCGGCGGGCGATCCCCCACCGACTCGAGGCCGGAGCCCTTCGTCTGTGAAGGTTCACACATGATGTCTGTGATCGTTCCCACATTCGCGACGGCAAGACCGCGGCGACAATTTCTGGGAAGGTTCACAGAGTAAAGCCCACCCATCGCGGATTTGTCAACATCACTCACGTTCTCCTTCGTCCACAACCGCTCGTTCCGGCCTCACGACCCCTCTCAGGCTCAGCTAAGGTGACTCCCATGTCCGGTCCGAGATCCCCGAGACGCCGGGCCACGATCCACGACGTGGCGGCCGAGGCGGGCATCTCGCGCGGCACCGTCTCGCGGGTGCTGAACAACGAGCCGTACGTGTCGGCGCAGGCGCGCGAGGCCGTCGAGGCGGCCGTGGCGAAGGTCGGCTACGTGCGCAACGCGGCGGCCCGCAACCTCGTCACGCAGCGCTCGCGGGCGATCGCGCTGATCGTGCACGAGCCGCACTCGGTCGTGCTCGACGATCCCAACATCGGCAACATCCTGATCGGCACGAACGCCGTCCTGTCGCAGGCCGACCACCAGCTCGTCACCCTGATGATCGACTCGCAGCGCGACAGCGACCGGGTCATCGAGTACCTCCGCGGCGGCTTCGTCGACGGGGCGATCATCCTGTCGGCCCGTACGGGCGACCCGATCTCCGAGGCGGTCGCCGAGCTGCGCCTCCCCGCGTCGTTCGTCGGCCACCCGCCCGACGCCCCCGACATCCCGTTCATCGGCATCGACAACCGCGCCGCGGCCGAGGCGATCGTCCGCCGCCTGGTCGACACCGGTCGGCGACGCATCGGCATGCTCGCGTCCGGGCTCGACCGCGACTCGGGCGAAGACCGCCTCGCCGGGTTCCGCACGGCGCTCGGAGACCTGTTCGACCCCGACCTCGTCGTCCGCAACCCGTTCTACAGCTACACGGCCGGGGTCGACGGCATGTCCGAGCTGCTGCGCCGCGACCCCACTGTCGACGGAGTCTTCGCGGCGTCCGACGCCGTCGCCGCCGGGGCCCTCGACGTGCTGCACCGCCGCGGCATCGAGGTGCCCGCGCAGGTCGGCATCGTCGGCTTCGACGACAGCTCGTGGGCCCTCCGCTGCACCCCGGCCCTCTCGACCGTGCGCCAGCCCGCCGAAGACCTCGGCCGCCGCGCAGCCCAGCAGGTGCTCGACCAGCTGGGCGGCGCCGACCTGCCCACCACGGGCGTGCTGCTCCCCACCGACATCATGTGGCGCGACAGCGCCTGACAGGCACAGCGCGCGACAGCGCCTGATGGGTACTGTGCGCGACAGCGCCTAGTCGAGCACAGCGCGCGACAGCGGCTGACAGGCACAGCGCGCGACAGCGGCCGTGGTGGTGTGCAAATCCCGACAGAATCGGCCGAAATGATGGCGTTGAGCCGCCAAAAAGGCATCTGAGCAGTGTCTTTGTCGGGTTTGGCACACCCGGCCGGGCATGCGCGGTCGGGTTCGGCACGCCGAGGAGGCGCGGCGAAGTCCTCGAGACAGCCGGCAGTCGGGTTCGGTACCAAGGAAGCGCGGGCGAAGTCCCCCAGACAGCCGGCAGTCGGGTTCGGTACCAAGGAGGCGCGGGCGAAGTCCCCCAGACAGCCGGCAGTCGGGTTCGGTACGTAGGAGGCGCGGGCGAAGTCCCCGAGACAGCCAGCGGGCGGGATCGGCAGACGTGCCCGGGTTCTGCAGCCGCGCCTCCGAGTCCGGAGGGCGCACGGCCTGGCCGACCCGCGCCTCCTGGGCGGCGGAGACGGTCTCGCAGGCCCCGCGCCCGCGCGCGAGCCCGCACCCGATCGGAACGCGATGCGTGCAGCGGGTGCAAGGTTGTCCGATGACGTCCACACCGCACGACTCCCCCGACACCGCCGACTCCCCCGACACCGCAGTGCTCTTCGACATCGACGGCACCCTCGTCGACTCCAACTACGCGCATGTCGACGCCTGGTCGCGGGCCTTCGCCGAGGTCGGTCACCCGGTGGACAGCTGGCGGATCCACGGCTCGATCGGCAAGGACTCGTCGCTGCTGATCTCCGGTCTGATCGGGGACGATGCCGACGACGACCTCGTCGAGAAGGTGAAGGACGCCCACACCCGCTTCTACGACGAGCACCTCGGCGACGGCGGCGACCTGCACGTCCTCGACCGCGCGACCGACCTCCTCGAGGCGCTCGCCGGCCGCGGTCACTCGGTGGTTCTCGCGACGAGCGCACCCGAGAACGAGTTGAAAGCGCTGCGCTCCTTGCTGCAGATCGAAGACGCCCTCTGGGCCGTCACCTCGAGCGAAGACGTCGAGACCGCCAAACCCGACCCGGGCATCGTCGAGGTCGCCCTCGAGAAGGCGGGCGTGCCAACCGCGCAGGCGATCATGGTCGGCGACGCGGTGTGGGACGTCGCGGCGGCCCACCGCGCCGGCGTCCGCTGCATCGGTGTGCTGAGCGGCGGATTCTCGCGCGACGAGCTCGTCGAGGCGGGTGCCGACGAGGTCTACGACGACGTCGCCGATCTGCTCGACTCGCTCGACACCAGCCTGATCGGCCGACTCGGCCGCGAGTAGTCCGCGGACGCCGCGCACACGACGAAGTGGACGAGACGCCGCCGTGTCGCACGGTGTCTCGTCCACTCGGAGGTACGCGCTGGGCGCTCGTCGCGACGCGCTGCGCTACGCGCTGCGCGCTGCGCGCTACAGCTGCGACCCCAGGTCCCCGTTCGCCGAGGCGAGCTGCTGCTGCTGCTGGCGACGACGGCGGGCCACGAGCACGGCGCCCGAGGCGACGAGCATCAGGGCGAGCAACAGAGCCGGCAGCGCCTCCGACCCGGTGAAGGCGAGCGGTCCGGAGCCGGCCGTGCCCGCACCACCCGCGCCGCCCGCGCTGCCGTCATCCGCGCCCGGCACGACGCCGGCGGGGTCGGTCGGCGTCGCCGACGGGTCGCCCGGTGCCGGGGTCGCCGACGGGGCCGCCGTCGGGGCCGGCACGACCGCTCCGTCGACGACCGCGACGACCGTGCTCAGGAAGAGGCCCGACTGCACGCCGGTCAGGGTGACCGTCGCGGTCCCCGCCTCGGCGGGAGCCGTCGCGCTGACCGTCACGGTGCCGTCGACCACGTCGACCAGCCCGAGGTCGACCGGGTCGCTGCCGTCACCCGCGTCGAGCACTGCCCGCACCTGACGGTCGCCGCCCAGCCCTGCGGCCGAGACCGTGAACTCGCTGTCGGGCGCCACCTCGGTCGGACCCGAGATCGTCGCGTCGGCGCTCAGTCCGTCGAGGTCGCGGTCGAGCTCGAGGGCGTTCGCGATGGTGAAGAAGTTGTCGGTCTGGTCGATCAGGCCGACCACGTTGCCGGCGCCGGGGCCGTAGCCCGCGACCCGCAGCTGCGATCCGGTGTGCTGCTGCGATCCGCCGGCCGCGGCCGTGCCGTAGGCGATCTTCATCGTCGTGCCGTCGACCGTGGTCAGCGCGGTGCTGAGCGTCGCGGGCGGCGTGCTGTCGACGATCTGGCTGGTGTGCGCGTGGTCCGCCGTGACGATGACCATCGTGTCGCCGTCGGCGATCGCGAAGTCGAGCGCGGCCCGCACGGCCTCGTCGAGGTCGAGCACCTCGCCGATCTGACCGCAGGCGTCGGCGCTGTGGTCGCGCTTGTCGATCGAGGCGCCTTCGACCTGCAGGAAGAAGCCCTCGTCGCCGGTGTCGAGCAGGTCGATCGACTTCTCGGTGAGCGAGCGCAGCGAGAGGTCGGTCGAGAGGCGCTGGGGGTTCGGCGTGCAGGTCTGCGGTGCGAGGTCGGCGCCGCCGACGGTCGCGGTCGTGGCGGCGAAGCGCGTCGGGAAGTTGCCGTCGGTGAACGTGCCGAGCACCGGGGCCGTCTGGTCGGCGGCGGCCAGGGCGCCGAGACCCGCGGCGTCGCGGACGATCTGGTAGCCGCGGTCGGCCGCCTGGTCGAACAGGGTCTCGCCCTGCCACTGACCGGCACGGGCGGTCTGCGTGAACGACGCCGCGCCTCCTCCGAGGGTGACGTCGGCCCGGGTGCCGATGATCTGCTCGCTGATCGAGCCGAGACCGCCCTGGTCGAGGGCGTCGGCGCCGCACTGGGTCACCGAGTCGGGGCCGTAGCAGCTCCGCGCGGCGACGTGGGCGGCCTGCACGGCCGGGGTCGCGTCCTGCAGCTCGGCCGTCGACACGTTGCCGGTCTTCTTGCCGTTCGCCTTGGCGATCTCGAGCAGGGTGTCCTGCGGGACACCGTCGATGTCGACCGAGATCGCGTTGTCGTACGTCTTCGTGCCGGTGGCCCAGGCCGAACCGGTCGCGGCGGAGTCGGGCACGTAGTCCGGCTTCCCCTTGTTCGCGCCGTCGCGGTACAGCGAGTAGGTCGTGTACTGGCCGGTCAGCGGCAGGGCGTCGATGCCGGGCAGCTGCCCGCCGGCGCCGTAGGCGTAGTTGCGAGCCGAGGTGATCTCGGAGTCGCCCATGCCGTCGCCGATCAGCAGGATGACGTTCTTCGCCGGTCCGCCCTTCACGGAGTCGAGCAGCACCTGCGTGCTGTCGTCGATGCTGCGGGCGGCGCCGCCGTTCTCGGCGACCTCGGCGGGCGTCGCGGCGGACGCCACGGTGGGGACGAGGGCCAAGGAGGCGCTGATCGCCACCGCCCCCGTGATGAGGGCCGCGCGGCGGCGGCGGGTCGTGGGGGTCACTTCGTGCTCCTGCTCCAGGTGATCGACGGTGCGGGTCCACCCCTGATCGGGGGACCGCATCAGTCGACCGGTCCGCCGATAACACCGCGTGTCGTCCGGGTGTCCGACAGGTGTCGGGCCACGGAACGCACTGCGCGCGCCGCAGACTTGCGCCATCTGCACCGATCGCGGCGGGGACCCGGGCGGAGCGATTATCGTGGCTCCTCGATGACCGACACCGCGCCTCCTCGACTCGAGACCGCCGTCGTCCGTCCGCAGGGCGTGTCGTGAGCACGATGTTCCGCAGCCTCTCGCTGGTCAACTACCGGCTGTGGTTCGCCGGCGCCCTCGTGTCGAACATCGGCACGTGGATGCAGCGCACGGCGCAGGACTGGCTCGTCCTCACCGATCTGACCGACGACGATGCGACGGCGCTCGGCATCACCATGGCGCTGCAGTTCGCGCCGCCCATCCTGATGGTGCCCGTCACGGGGCTGATCGCCGACCGGTTCGACCGGAGACGGCTGCTGATGGTGACGCAGCTGAGCATGGGCCTGCTCGGACTCGCCCTCGGCCTGCTCGTGCTGACCGACACGGTCGAGCTCTGGATGGTCTACGTCTTCGCTCTGCTGCTCGGCGTCGCAGCCGCCATCGATGCGCCCGTGCGGCAGAGCTTCGTCTCCGAGCTCGTCCCGCCCGGTCATCTCACCAACGCCGTCAGTCTCAACTCGGCCTCGTTCAACGGCGCCCGCCTGATCGGCCCGGCCGTCGCGGGGGTGCTCATCGCGACGATCGGCACGGGCTGGGTGTTCATGATCAACGCCGGCTCGTTCGCGGCGGTGCTGCTGTCGCTGCGGTTCATCCGGGTGGCGCAGCTCGAGCTGAAACCGGTCGTCTCGCGAGCGAAGGGCCAGATCAGAGAGGGGTTCCGGTACGTCCGCGACCGTCCCGACCTCGTGGTCGTCTTCGTCATGGTGTTCGTGATCGGCACCTTCGGCCTCAACTTCGCCATCTTCACCTCGACGATGGCGAGCGTCGAGTTCGGCACCGACGCGAGCGGCTTCGGCCTGCTCTCGTCGTGCATCGCCGTCGGCTCGCTGGTCGGCGCCCTGCTCTCGGCCCGACGCGAGCGGCCCCGATGGCGCGTGCTGATCGCGGCCGCGCTCGCCTTCGGCGTGACCTGCCTCGTCTCGGCCCTGATGCCGTCGTACTGGAGCTTCGCCGCCGTGCTCGTCGCGGTCGGGCTGTCGTCGATCACCCTCATGACGACGGCGAACGCGACCGTGCAGCTGACGACGGCACCGAGGATGCGCGGCCGCGTCATGGCCCTCTACATGGCGGTCTTCACGGGTGGCACGCCGCTCGGCGCACCGGTGGTCGGCTGGGTCGCCGACGTGGCCGGCCCCCGCTGGGCCATCGGCGTGGCCGCCGCCTCGGGCTTCGTCGCCGCCGCCGTGGCGATCGTGTGGCTGATCCGGGGTCGGCATCTGCGCGTGCATCGGGTGCTGCCCGACGACCCGGCGGTCGCGACGGGCGCGCTTCCCGTGGTCGGTGCGGGGCGGTTCCACTACACGCTGCAGCACGACGGCGACGCCGCGGGGCAGACCGCCGCGCGCGAGCGCGCCGCGCGCGAGCAGGCGGCCCGCGATCTCGGTCTGGACGAGGGGACCGCGACGGATCGGCCGACCTGACCCGCGCCTCCTCGGGCCGACGGTTCTGTCGACCCGCGCACTGGGGGCCCACCGGCCCAGCGCTCCGCCTCTAGGGTGAGTGGTGAGGATGTCCCAGCATCTAAACTGGACGGACCTTTCCACCTCTTCGTGCGACGGGTACCACAGGCACGAAACGGACGGTCACCGCCGCCCGCGAGGGAGGACGCATGTCGGATCAGAGCACCAGCGGGCCTCGGTCGCGGTTCCTCACCCGGGCAGCCGAGCGGATCACGACCCGCCGCCTCCCGTTCGTCAAGCAGGCGTTCATCGCCGCGCTCATGCTCGCCGCGGGCGTGCTCAGCACGAGCGCGCCGTGGCTGACGGTGACCGACGCCGTCGCCCTCTGGTCCGGGGTCGCCCTGGCGGGCCTCGCCCTCGGCTTCGCGCTCGCCATCGACCGGGGCGTCGTGCCGCTGCGCTGGGAGCTGCTGATCCCCGCCGCCGACTTCGTCGCCGTGGGTCTCCTCCGGCACGGCACCGGCGACAGCCGATCGGTCTACCTGAACTTCGTGCTGCTGCCCATCGTCTGGATCGCGGCCAACCCGGGACGACGCCACGTCGTCTACCCGGCCATCGGTTCGTCGGTCACCCTGCTGATGCCGTTCCTCTTCGACCCGTCGGGGCCGCCGTCGAGCGAGGTCGTGCGACTCGTGCTGTCCGTCGTCGTCTACGGGACCCTCGCGGTCGCCGTGAACGAGCTGGCCCGGCAGGCCGAACTGCGCCTCACCCTGTCGCAGGCCCGGCGTCGCGCGGTTCAGGGCGAGCTCGACCGCGCCGCCGTGGTCCAGCAGTCGCTGCTGCCGCCGGACGCGTCGACCCTGCCGAACTCGTTCTCGGTCTTCGGCGCGTGCGTGCCGGCCCGCACGGTCGGCGGCGACTTCTTCGACTGGTACCCCACCGACGACGGCATCGCGCTGACCCTCGGCGACGTCATGGGCAAGGGCGTCGGCGCGGGCATGATCGCGGCAGCCGTCCGGGCGGTCATGCGCAGCTCGGCCGACGAGTCGGACCCTGCGACGGCCCTCAAGCGCGCCTCCACGGGGGTCGAGACGGGCGGTCTCGGGGTCGACACCCAGTTCACCACCTGCTTCCATGCCCGGATCGGCATGGACGGCGTCATCCACTGGTCGGACGCCGGTCACGGCCTCGCCGTGCTGCGCCGCGCAGATGGAACGGTCGAGCGGCTGCGCTCGCTCAACCTGCCGATCGGCATCGGCACGGAGTGGACGACGTTCACCACGCAGGCCCGCGCCGGCGACACCCTGATCTGCGTCAGCGACGGCGTGCTCGACCTCTACGACGACGAGCTGGAGGCGGTCAACCGCTTCGAGGACCTCGTGCGTCAGACGCCCGGCGCGGCCGCCATCGTCCACTCGATCGCCGCCACGGCCGGGTTGGAGGAGCGTCCCGACGACGTGACGGTCATGGCGGCGACGTTCGAGCCGGCCCGCACGACCCCGACCCGCGACTAGACGCTCCCCCCGAACGGCTACCGGTCGAAGAAGTCGCTCAACCCGGGGATCTGGAAGTTCGAGCCGAACTCGCTCGCCTGCTCGCCGAGACCGCCGACGAAGTCCCCGCCGCTCGCGGCGAGGTCCTCCCCGCTCGCGGCGAGACCGTCGACGCCCTCGAAGCCGCCCAGCCCCTCGAGACCCTCGAACCCGCCGGTGAACTGCTCGAAGTCGACGCCCGAGGCGAGGGCGTCGGTCAGCAGCGGTGCCGCGACGGCGCTGAGGGCCGCCCCGCCGGCCACCGCGAGCGCGAGGCCTCCGAGTGCGGCGACGCCGGCACCGGCGGCGGCACCGGCCGCCACCTTGCCCCCGCTGCTGCCCAGCACGCGCTTCATCAGCCCGGGCCGGGCGACCTCGCCGCGGGTCGCCGAGCGGGCCAGGTCGGCCGGGCTGCTCGACGCCGGGCGATCGCCGGCCGGGGACTCGGCGGTGAGACGGGCCAGCACCTGCTCGCGCTGCGCGGGCGTCAGTCGCTCGAACGCGTCGCGGTGCACCTGCTCGAGCTGCTGCGGAGGCGCGGTCTGAAGGAGGTAGTCGTACTTGGCGAGCGCCTGCCGGTCGGCGGGCGACAGCCCGGCACCGGATCGTCCGTCGCGAGCCTGCCCGGGGTTCTGCTGCCGGGGCGCGCCCTGGCCGTAGCCCTGCTGGCCCTGGTCATAGCCCTGGGGCTGGCGGTCGTAGCCCTGGTCATGGCCGTAGCCCTGCTGGCCCTGGCCGTAGCCCTGGCCGCCCTGCCCCTGTCGGTCGTCGCCCGTCACCTTGTCGGTGACCTTGCGGACCATGTCGCGCCAGTCCGTCGACCCGGAGGCCGAGCCTGATCGCGCACCCGAGCCGCTCCCGGAGTTCGAGTTGTCGAGCGCGCGCTTGGCGGCGCCGATGAGTCGTGAGAAGTCAGCCATGCGTCGATGCTGTCGACCCCGGATCGGAGAAGACCCCGCGAACCCCGTGCAACCGCCCGGAACGTGCGCACTGTGCACGACACAGCGCCTCCTCCGCGCACCCGTGCTCACCCGCGGAGCTCTCCCGAGGACTACATTCTCAGCAGGGCTGCATCACCCTGCCCGTCCCATCCGGGCCCGTAAGGCCCGTCCGTCCCGTCCGCAAGAGGAGGTGCCCCATGAACAGAGTCTCCGCAGCAGTCACCGCCGGACTCGTCATGAGCGCCGCCGGTCTGCTGATCGCCCTCGCCTCGACCTTCCGGCTCGTGCAGACGGGTCTCTTCACCGGCGACTACGTCGCCCCCGGCCAGCTCGACTTCGAGGCCGTGGCGTTCGCCGTGCTCGGCATCGGCCTCTTCGTCTCAGGGCTCGCCTTCGCCCTGGTCGGTCTCGCCGACATAGTCCTCGGCGCCCTGCCCGCCGACTCGGTCGAACCGACCTCCGACCCCGCCGAGGAGGCGCGCCAGGCCCCCGCGGACCAGCGCGCGGTCGTTCCCCGCCCGGCTCCGGCTCCCCCGGCCCGCGCCTCCTCCGCTCCCGACCGTGCGGGCTACGAGCCCGCCGCGTACGAGCCGGCCCGCCACGCCTCCGTCCAGGACGAGCCCCGGGGGTACGTGCCCGAGGGGCGCGCACCCGAGAGACCGGCGCCCGTCGACGACGCTCCGGTCGGGCCCAGCGCCGCCGACCGGCTGCGCACCCGGAGTGCGACGATCGCGGCCGCGGCCGGACCGATCGCCAAGTCGGGGTGGGACCGCGTCCGCAGCGGCAGCCGGGCCGCCGGGGCCGCGACCGCCGCCGGGGCGCGCGCCACGGGGGATGGCATGCGCCGCGCCTCCTCGGCCGCTGCGGCCCGTGCCCGCGAGAACGCCCGCGCCCTCGCCGCCGCGCGCGAGGTCGACCGCCAGCGCGACCTCGAGCGCGAGGAGGCCCTGACCAGCGCCCGCGCGAGGTTCCTCGCCGACCGCCATTCGCCGACGACGCCCGCTCCCACGACGCTGCGCCCGGCGAACCTGCCTCATGTGTCGCCGCGTCCTGCGGAGCAGCGACCCGTGTCGAAACGCCCGGCAGGGCAGCGCCCGGCGGAGCAGCGTCCGGCGGAGCAGCCGCCGACCGCCGAGACGCCGACCGGCTCCGGCACCCGACTGCGCTGACTCCACAGGTCGGCCGTCGACCCCGACGGCGGCTCGTCGTCGTGACCTAGGCTCGGCTCGTGCCGAACACCATCGAACCGACCTCTCCTCGCAGCCTCGCCCGGGTCCGCTCGACCCGCCGATCCGCCCGCTTCGGGGCCGCTCTCGCGACCTGCGCCGTGCTCGTGCTCGGGGTGACCGCCTGCTCGACGGGGTCGGGTGACGGTGCGGCCAGCGCCTCCTCGTCCGAGGTCGCCCTGCCGCCGACCGGCGCGGGGTTCGATTACCAGTTAGGAGGCGCGTCGGCCGTCCCCGACGGAGCCTCGGTCGTCGCACGAGACAGCACCGACGAACCCGCCGACGGCGCCTACGGCATCTGCTACGTGAACGGATTCCAGACCCAGCCGGGCGTCGACTGGCCGAGCGATCTGCTCGTGCGACTGCCCGGCGGCGAACCGCTGGTCGACCCGAACTGGCCCGACGAGCACATCCTCGACATCGCGACCGACCCGAACCGTCAGGCGATCGCCGCCCGCCTGGCGACCAGCATCGACGGCTGCGCCGACGCCGGCTACCAGGCGGTGGAGTTCGACAACCTCGACTCGTGGACCCGCTCCGACGGCGCGTTCGACGAAGACGACGCGGTCGCCTACGCGACGCTGCTCGTCGCCGAGGCCCATGAGGTCGGTCTGGCGGCCGCGCAGAAGAACACGGCCGATCTCGGCGCCCGCGGTCGAGACGAGATCGGCTACGACTTCGCGATCACGGAGGAGTGCGATCTCTTCGACGAGTGCGACACGTTCACCGACGTGTACGGCGCGCTGGTGTTCGACGTCGAGTACACCGACGACCTGCGGGGCACGGCCGCCGAGGTGTGCGACCGCGTCGCCGCGCTCGACCCGGCGCCCACGACGATCGTGCGCGACCGCGACCTCGTGCCGGCCGACGACCCGGCCTACGCGTACACCGCCTGTTGAGCCGCGCTGCGCTGCGCTGCTTTGCGCTGCGCTGCGCTGAGCTGAGCTGAGCTGCTTTGCACTGCACTGCACTGCGCTGCGCTGCGCTGCGTGGAGCTACTCGGGGTGCGGCGGGTTCCCGTCATCGGCGGCGGGTCAGCGCTGACCCGCCACGGATGACGGGAACCCGCCGAACCGCCGAGAGACCGCCCGGGGGCCCGCCCTAGACTCGCGGGCATGAGGCGCCACCTTCGCTGGATCATCCCCCTCGCCGCCGGCGTGCTGGCCGTCGTGGTGCTGCCCCTGATCGCCGGCGCCATCACCTCGAGCACGAGCACGAGCACCTCCTCGTCGACCATCGGCGCGACCCTCGGGTCGAGCATCGCCTCGCTGGCCGTCGTGCTCGCCATCCCGGTGTGCGTGGTCGTCGCGGTCGTGCTGACCGTCCGTGGCGCGATGCGCACCTTCCGCGACTGGCGTCACCGCACCGGGCGCTACACGCGATCCGAGCGCAGCGCCGAGCTCGTCAGGGTCGACCGCGCGAGCGCGAGCGAGGCCGCCTGGGCCGAGGCGCGACGCCTCCGCCGGGCGCTGCTCGATCAGCAGGTGCCGCAGACCATCCCCGTCTGGGAGGTCGTGCCGCAGCCGGGCGAGGTCTTCTTCTACAGCGTGGGGGTCGAGTACGAGCGCTACTACGGTCAGACCGTCGCTCAGGGCGGGGGCAGCAGGTTCTTCGTCGGCAGCCCCGCGTTCGTGCTCGCCGGGCTCGCCGTCTCGACGCTGAGCAACGCCTCGGCTCGGCGATCGGCCGAGGCGCAGGCCCGCGACCAGTGGCGCGAGCACCAGGACGTCCGTCTCGTCGTGTCGAACCAGCGTCTGATCTGCCTGGCGGGCGGGCAGTGGGTCAGCTTCCACTACTCGGCGATGACGGCCGTCTACCCCGAGGTCGGCGACTGGGCCCTCGTCTGCGAGTTCGACGGCATCACCTCGCCGCTGCGTCTGCGGGGCGTCGACGCCCCGATCGCCGCCGTCATGACCCTCTTCGGCACCCACGGCCTCGACGGGGTCGCGAACCACCCGAGCCTGCGTCCGCTCGACGCCGAGCTCGCCACCACGACCCGACCGGGCAGCACGAGCACCGCCACCGGCACCAGCACCGCCACCGACACCGACACCGACACCGACACCAGCCCAGGCACCGGCACCGGCACCGGCACCACCCTCCCTGAGCCCCCCGACCCGCCGGCCCTCACGCCTCGCGGGTGATCTCCACCGTCACGAACAGCTTCGAGTTCGACGACCCGGCGTACACCCCGCGCAGCGGCGGCACGTCGCGGTAGTCGCGCCCCTGGCCGACGATCACGTGCCGCTCCCCGATGTCGATCAGGTTGGTCGGGTCGTAGCCATGCCACGAGCCGCAGAAGTACTCGACCCAGGCGTGCGACTCCCCCGTCACCGTCTCGCGCAGCTCGGCGTTCGGCTTCGGGTGCAGGTACCCGCTGACGTATCGGGCGGGGATGCCGGCGGCTCGCAACGCGCCCACCGTGATGTGGGCGATGTCCTGGCAGACCCCGGCCCGCGCCTCCCACGCCTCCGAGGCCGTCGTCTTCACGTTGGTGACCCCCGGCAGGTAGGCCACGGCGTCGCCGAGGCGTTCGCAGATCGCGAGCCCCGCGGCGCAGGGCGACGAGGCGGTCGCCGCGATCTCGCGCGCGAGGGCGACGAGGTCGTCGGGCGGCGTCGTCAGCGGCGTCTGCTCGAGGTGCTCGACGAACTCGGTGGTGGCGCCGGCGACCTCGGCCAGCTCGTGCCAGTCCATCGCGGAGTCGGGGTGCACGACGGGTCGCACCTCGACCAGCGACGTGGCCGTCAGAGAGAGCTGGCGGTGCGGCAGCAGCACCTCGAACGACGACACCCGGGTGCCCCAGTAGTCGACGTACTCGTGGGTCGCGGCGACCGGTTCGATGCGCAGATGCGACGAGATGACGAACTGCCCCTCGGTGTGCGCGGGCAGCATGCGCGCCTCGTTGTAGCTCGCGACGGCCTCGCCGAGGTACGAGAACCCGGTCTGGTGCCTGATGCGCAGTCGGCTCACGACCGACCACCCACCCAGGTGGGTGCGGCGCTGGTCGGGAAGTACCGCTGACGGATCGCCTCCGACGCCGCGCTGGTCGCCTCCTGCACGACGTCCATCTGACCGGGCAGGTCGTCGAGGATCCGCCCGATCGGCTTGTACTCGAGCTCGCTGCGCATCTGACCGAGGATGCGCACCCCGCTGTCCGACGCCGCCACACGATGGTTCGCGGGCTCGACCTCGCGGAGGCAGGCCTCGGCACGGCTGATCGCGAACAGGACGCTGCGGGGGAAGAGCCGGTCGAGCAGCAGGAACTCCGCCGCGTTGCGCGCGCTCGGCACCCCCTTGTAGGTGCGGAGGTACGCCTCGTAGGCGCCGCACGAGCGGAGGATCGTCGTCCACGACGGCCCCGACGCCTCGGTCAGCGTGCGGGTGGCGAGCAGTCGTGCCGTCATGTCGGCGCGCTCGATGGAACGCCCGAGGGTGAAGAACTGCCACACCTCGTCGCGACTCGTGGCCGACTCGATGATGCCCACGGCGAGGGCGCTGCGTTCGCGCACCCAGGCGAAGAACTCGTGCACCTTGTCGTCCGCGACCTTGCGGGGCATGCGGGCTCGGGTGGTGTTCAGGCACTCCCACAGCTCGGTCGAGACGATCTCGCGGGCCCGGCGGGCGTTCTCGCGGGCGGCGCCGAGCGAGTACGCGATCGACGCCGGGTTGTGCCGGTCGACCGCGAGCATCGAGAGCACGTCGCCCCGGGTCAGCGACACGTCGGCGGGCGCCTCGCTGCCCATGACGGCGAGGAGGCTGCGGCAGGCGGTGTCCTCCTCGATCCACGGATCCTCGAGCAGCAGCTGGAGGTGCACGTCGAGGATCCGCGCGGTGCCGTCGGAACGCTCGATGTACCGGCCGATCCAGAACAGGCTCTCGGCGATGCGGCTCAGCATGGGGTTCCTTCCGAAGTGGGTGCCCCGAGATCGGAGCGGGGGCCCGCAGGAGGCGCGGGTCGGCCTCGTGAACCGACCCGCGCCTCCTCGGCTCGTCGCTGTTGTTGCTGCTGCTGCTCGTGCTCCTGCTGCTGCTGGGCCTGCTGGTCGTTGCGGGGGTCGTCCTGCGGGGCGTGATCGGGGCTGTGGTCGCCGTGCGGCGAGGCGTCGGCGATGATCGGGATGGACTGCGTCGGCGTCGTCTGCTCGGCGATCAGGGCGCTGACGTCGTGGCCGGCCCAGGCGTTGACGTCGCCGCCGACGATCCAGGTGTCCTTCGAGCCGCCGCCCTGGCTGCTGTTGACGACCAGCTCGCCTTCGGGCAGGGCGACCCGCGTCAGACCGCCGGGCAGCACCCAGACGTGGTCGCCGTCGTGCACGGCGAAGGGCCGCAGGTCGGCGTGCCGGGCGCGGAGCCCCTCGTCGACGAGGGTGGGGATGGTGCTCAGCTGCACGACCGGCTGCGCGATCCAGCCGCGCGGGTCGGCCAGCAGCTGCGCGCGCAGCACGTCGAGCTCGCGTCGGCTCGCGGCCGGGCCGACGACCAGCCCCTTGCCGCCCGAGCCGTCCACCGGCTTGACGACCAGCTCGTCGAGCCGGTCGAGCACCTCGTCGAGAGCGCCCGGGTCTTCGAGACGCCAGGTGCGGACGTTCGGCAGCAGCGCCTCCTCGCCGAGGTAGTAGCGGATCAGCTCGGGCAGGTACGTGTACACGAGCTTGTCGTCGGCGACGCCGTTGCCCACCGCGTTGGCGATCGTCACGGTGCCGAGGCGGGCGGCCATCAGGAGGCCCGGCGAACCCAGCACGGAGTCGGCCCGGAACTGCAGCGGGTCGAGGAACTCGTCGTCGACCCGCCGGTAGATGACGTCGACGCGCTCGGGGCCGCCGGTGGTGCGCATGAACACCCGGCCGCCCGAGCAGTAGAGGTCGCGGCCCTCGACCAGCTCGACGCCCATCAGACGGGCCAGCAGGGTGTGCTCGTAGTAGGCCGAGTTGAAGACGCCGGGGGTCAGCACGACGACGGTGGGCTCGTCGACGCCCGACGGCGCGCTCTTCTTCAGAGCCGAGAGGAGGCGGTTGGGGTAGTCGCCGACGGGCCGCACGCGCATCGAGACGAACAGCTCGGGCAGGGTCTGCGCCATGACGCGACGGTTCGAGATGACGTAGCTGACGCCGCTCGGCACCCGCACGTTGTCTTCGAGCACGCACCAGGCGCCCGCCTCGTCGCGGATCAGGTCGATGCCCGACACCTGGATCCGCACGCCGTTGGCGGGCTCGATGCCCGCCGCCTGACGGTGGAAGTGACTCGACGAGGTCAGGAGGCTCGCGGGGATGACCCCGTCGGCCACCGCGCGCTGCGGCCCGTAGACGTCGGCCAGGAACGCCTCGAGCGCCTTGACCCGCTGCGCGATGCCGGCCTCGACCCCCGACCACTCGTCGTGCTCGACCACCCGCGGCACGGCGTCGAGGGGGAACGGGCGCTCCTCCCCCGCGAAGTCGAAGGTGACGCCCTGGGCGAGGTACGAGTCGGCGAGCGCCGCCGTCCGACCGCGCAGGTCGTCCTGCGTCATGGCCTCGAGGGTCGCGTGGATGTCGGCGTAGGCGCGGCGGGCCTGGCCGTCGGTGTCGAACATCTCGTCCCACGCGCGGGGCGGGGTGCGGGTGCTGGCGGCGGTGCCGGTCGTGCGGGTGCCGCCGCGTGCGCCGCCGCGGGCGCCGTCGTGCGCGCGGCTGTGCGCGCCGCTGTGCGAGCCGCTGTGCGCGCCGCCCCGAGTATCGCCGTAACCACTGAAGAGGTCGCCCATGCGCTCGACGGTACCGACGGGGTGTTGCGGGGGTGTTTCCGGTCGAGGGCGGGGGTGTTGCGCGGTGCGGCGCGGTGTGGCGGCGGCCCGGCGGCCGGCTCCGGAGAGGGTCGCCGAGGCGTCGGCGGACATCCGCACAGCCCGGAGGACTAGCGTCGTACCGACCACAGATCGCCCACCGGGAGGACCCCATGCGTTTCCGTTACCTCGTCATCGCCGTCATCGCGTTCATCGCGTACACCTACGGAGCCAAGGCCGGCAAGGGTCGCTACAAGCAGATCTCGAACTACCTCGACTCGTTCTGGAACGACCCCAAGGTGAAGAAGGCACGCGCCGTCGCGAAGAAGGACGTCGCGAAGGCGCGCAAGGCGGCCGTCAAGAAGGCCTCCAAGCTCAACCGCTGAGGTCGGTCGACCTGAGCCCCTGAGGTTCGGTCGCCGCCCTCACGAGAAGAAGACCCCGGTGCTCGCACCGGGGTCTTCTCCGTCTGCGGACGCGTTCTCGTCGTGTGATTTTGCTGCCGGTCTTGACAATGCTACTGAGTTGACTCAGTGTTGAGCGTGGTCATATCGACCCCCACGTCAGGAGACACCCCATGCGAGCGTTCATCGTCGACCAGTACAAGCAGCCTCTGCACGAGGCGGATGTCGCCGAACCCGTCGTCGGCGACCACGACGTCCTGGTCAAGGTCGTGGCCGCAGGTTTGAACCAGCTCGACGAGAAGATCCGCAAGGGCGAGTTCAAGCTGATCCTGCCGTACAAGACCCCCTTCACCCTCGGCCACGACGTCGCCGGCACGGTGATCGGCGTCGGGGCGAAGGTGCGGTCGGTCAAGCCCGGTGACGAGGTCTTCGCCCGCCCGCGCGACCCCCGCATCGGCACGTTCGCCGAGCGCATCGCGGTCGACGAGGCCGACGTCGCCATCGCGCCGTCGACCATCAGCCCGGTCGAGGCCGCCTCGCTGCCGCTGGTCGCCCTGACGGCGTGGCAGGCCCTCGTCGAGAAGGGACGGGTCGGCCCCGGGCAGAAGGTGCTGATCCACGCAGGGTCGGGTGGCGTCGGGTCCATCGCGATCCAGCTCGCGAAGCACCTCGGCGCGACCGTGGCGACCACCGCCTCCTCGGCGAACGCCGACTTCGTCCGAGAGCTGGGCGCCGACGTCGTCGTCGACTACCGCAGCCAGGACTTCGCGACCGAGCTGTCGGGGTACGACTTCGTGCTCGACAGCCTCGGCGGCGAGAACCTCGAGAAGTCGCTGCGCGTTCTGCGACCCGGCGGCAAGGTGGTCGGCATCAACGGCCCGCCCGACCCCGCGTTCGCGAAGCAGGCCCGACTGAACCCCGTGCTCCGACTCGTCATCGCCGGCCTCAGCCGCAGCGTCCGCAGCAAGGCCCGCAAGCTCGGCGTGACCTACGAGTTCCTCTTCATGCGCGCCGACGGACGACAGCTGCGCGAGATCGCCGCGCTGGTCGAGTCGGGCGCCATCCGACCCGTCGTCGGGGCGACCTTCGCCTTCGCCGAGACACCGGCGGCGCTCTCGGCGCTCGGCACGAGCAGCATCCGCGGCAAGGCCGTCGTCACCGGGGCGTGACCGGGCCGGATCCAGCTGCGCTCAGCGCCCTGCCGGAGGCACCTTCGACGTCGGCCTGACCTCGGCGCTGTCTGAGGCGGCTTCGACCTCGGCGCGGGTGCAGGGGCGGTTGCGTGAGCGGGGTTGCGGATGCCACAGCGACTGCGGGTGCAGGTGTGTGGCAGGTGCGGCTGCCGAGCCCGGCGAGGTCAGCGCGGCAGCACCACCTCGAGCTGCGCGCTGATCGTGGCCACGACCTCTGCGACGGTCGTCGCCTCGTCGACCGCCGAGGCCATCGCGACGAGCTGGACGGCCGACACGACGTGGGCCAGCGTCGCCGCCTGCGCGGCCTCGACGCCCGACCGGTCGGCGATCACCTCGGTGATCAGCGCCTCAGTCCGGGCGACGATCGAGAGGGCCTCGGCATGGTGCGGCTCGGCAGGGTCGCCGAACACCATCTCGCGCAGATACGTGCGGCCGTTCTCGACCTGAGCCCGGTTGCACTCGACGATCGGCGTGACGACCGCCAGCACGGCGTCGAGCGTGGTCGTGGCCTCCGCGGCGGCGACGCGGCCGCGTTCGAGCGAGCGGGAGTAGTTGTCGTTCTGCGCGAGCAGCAGCAGCTCGCCCTTCGTCTTCGCGTAGAGGAACAGCGTGCCGGCGCCGATGTCGGCCGCCTCGGCGATCTGCTGCGTCGTGACGTCGTCGACGCCGTGCTGGGCGAACAGGTCGGAGGCGGCTCGGGTGATGCGCTCGAGCTTCTCCTGCTTGTTGCGCTCACGCCGACCGGACGGCGCGGATGTCGACGACATGGATTCTCCTGGAATAGAAACTGACTGCACTCGATTATGACAGTAGTCAGTCCGAGGCGGTCCGATCGGGGCCGCCCCATCTTCGCATCATCGACAGGAAGACCCTCATGACCTCTCTCACCAACGCCGTCGTACTCGTCACCGGAGCGAACGGGGGCATCGGCACCCGGTTCGTCGAGGCCGCACTCGCCCGCGGGGCCGCCAAGGTCTACGCCACCGCTCGCACCCCGCGCACCTGGGACGACGAGCGCGTCGTGCCGCTCACGCTCGACGTCACCGACCCCGCGTCCATCGCCGCGGTCGTGGAAGCCGCCCCCGACGTCACCGTCCTGATCAACAACGCCGGCGCGAACGCCCCCACACCGGGCATCCTGAGCCACACCGACGACGAGATCCGCGCCAACGTCGAGACGAACTTCTTCGGCCCGCTGTTCCTCGCCCGGGCCTACGCGCCGCTCCTCGCAGCCCGCGGCGGCGGCACGGCGATCATCGACATCCACTCCGCGCTCTCGTGGTTCGCCGTGGCCGGCATCTACTCGGCGACGAAGGCCGCGCTCTGGTCGGCGACCAACTCGCTGCGGCTCGAGCTGCAGCCCGCCGGGGTGCAGGTCGTCGGCGTGCACGTCGGTTACGTCGACACGGCGATGGCCGCCGGCGTCACCGACGCGAAGACCGACCCGGCCGACCTCGTCGCGCAGGTCTTCGACGCGACCGAGGCGGGCCAGCACGAGGTCTTGGCCGACGACACGTCCCGTCAGCTCAAGGCCGGCCTCTCGGCCCCGCTCGAGGCGGTCTACCCCCAGCTCGCCCAGAGCTGACCGGCACGCCGACGTGCGAAACTGACCGGCATCGAGGTGACCCGGAAGGGTAGTCCGGTGCCTTCAAGGACACCCTTCGGGTCACTTCGATCGCCAGGCGCGAAACTGACCTGCACCGAGGTGACCCGAAAGGGTAGTCCGGTGCCTTCAAGGACACCTTTCGGGTCACCTCGATCGCCAGCGCGGCGCAGCGCAGCGCGGCGCGGACTAGCCGAGCAGCTGCTCGCTGAGGCCCCAGAGGCGGTCGGCCTGCTCGGTGTCGAGGGCGTAGCCCTTCACCCCGCGGCCGGGGGCGTCGTCGCTGAACGGCTCGGCCTCGTTCACGTCTTCGAAGTAGCGGGCGCCGACGCCCTCGACGAGCGGGTGCACTGCGACGAACACCGACGTCGCGGCGCCCTGCTCGGTCGACTTGAACGCCGGGTTCGGCGTGCCGTCGGCGTCGATCCAGCCGCGGTCGATCATCTCCTGCTTCGGCAGGTGACGCTGCAGCGGCGTGATGATGCCACCCGGGTGCACCGCGTTCGCGAGCACGCCGTCGTCGGCCCAGCGGCTCGTGACGCCGACGGCGAAGAGCGAGTTGGCCGTCTTCGACTGGCCGTACGCCGCCCACGGGTCGTACTCGCGGCGCTCGAACATCACGTCGTCGAACACGACCGGCGACCTGTGGTGACCGGTCGAGCTGAGCGACACCAGCCGCGACGGGGATCCCGACGCCTGGGCGCCCTCGACCAGCGCACCCCGCAGGGCGTTCGCGAGTGCGAAGTGGCCGAGGTGGTTGTTGCTGAACTGCAGCTCCCACCCCTCGGGGGTGCGGGTCTCGGGCGTCGCCATGACGCCGGCGTTGTCGATCAGCACGTCGAGCGGGCCCTGCCAGTCGTCGGCGAAGGCCTGCAGGGTGTCGCGCTTCTGCAGGTCGAGGTAGGCGGCCTGCACCGTGCCCGAGTCGGTGGACCGGCGGATGTCGGCCAGCACCTCCTCGGCCTGGTCCATCTTGCGGGCGGCGATGGTGACGTCGGCTCCGGCGGCGACCAGCGCACGGGCGGTCTCGACGCCGATGCCCGACGCTCCGCCGGTGACGACGATGCGGGTGCCGGCGAGGTCGAGCCCCTCGACGACCTCGTGCGCGGTGCTGCGGGCGGTGAACGGTGTGGTGATGCGAGTCATGCTCTGAACGCTACGCCGCCGGTGCCGCGCCGCAGCCAGCTGCCGCGCCGACCGCCTCGCTGCCTAGCGGTCGCGCATGCGCCGACCGAGGGCGACCCCGTAGATCACCGCGGCGACGTAGTGCCCGATCAGCCCGATCACGAGGAGGACGGAGGCGACCGTCTCGACCGTCTGCCCGACCGACTCGAGCCCCGCGGCCCCGTCGACCCGCCCCTGGTCGACCAGCGCGACCCCGACGAGCAGCAGCAGCAGACCCGTGAAGATGAACGCGGTGCGCACCTTGCCGACCCACGTGACCGGGAACGACGCCCCGCCGAACGCGACGAGCGACACGATGCTGAGCAGCACGTCGGGCAGCAGGATCAGCACGAAGACCGGCCAGGGCAGCAGCCCGCCGAGTGCGAAGGCGGCCACGACGGCGATGACGGTCAGCCGGTCGGCGACCGGGTCGAGCCACTTGCCGAGCTCGGAGATCGAGTTCGTCTTGCGGGCGACGAAGCCGTCGACGAAGTCCGTCAGGAAGACGACGGCGATGACCACCATCGACGACCAGTAGTGCCGGTCGACGATCAGCACGATGAACACCGGCAGCAGCAGGAGGCGCACCAGGGTGATCGCGTTCGGCACGGTCCGCCAGTCGTCTTGGCGGAACAGTCGATCGACCAGCGTCACGCGTCGTCCTCTCGCTGCGGCGTCGACTCGGGTGACGACGTGCTCGGTGGGTCGATTCTACGGGGCCGAGCCGCGCCTCCTCGGGGCCGACCCGCGCCTCCTCGGGGCCCTGGCGGTCAGCCGCCGTAGCCGCGCAGGCTGCTCGTCAGTGTCTGGCCGTCGACGTAGAGGTAGCAGCTGATGATGCGGTCGCCCGCACTCCAGCCCTCTTCGGTGGGCTGGAGGAAGTCGTAGCCGATCACGGACTCCTCGAACTCGACGCCCACGAACCCGGGGAACGCGTCGTAGCAGAGCTGGTCGGCGGCCTCGCTGAGGGCCTGATCGCCCGGGAACTCGACGTCGGGCGCCTCGTCTTCGAAGAACACCTCGTTGTCGTGCGGTGTCGTGCAGTCCTGTCGTTCGACCTCGACGACGACCCCGCCGGTGGTGCCCTGGCCGAACGAGAAGCAGTCGCCCAGTCGCAGGTCCTCGACGGGGGTGCCCGAGCCGCTGCCGTCCGCACCGCCGCCCGACCCGCCGTCGGCGCCCGTGCCGCCGCCGGTGCTCGACGCCGCGTCGACGAAGCCGCGCACGGCCCCGATGAGGCCGACGGACGACAGCCCGAGCATCACGATCACGACCACCGCGACGATGGCGATGAGCGGCCGCCGCCGACGCAGCGGGCTGGGCGACCCCTCGGGCGTCGGCTGCCAGTACCCGTCGGGGCCGTGGGCCCGGTCGCGGGGCACGTAGGGGGCGGGCGTCGGCGCCCCGAAGGCGGCGGGCGCGGGGATCGCAGGAGGCGCGGGTCGGCGCGCGAGGACGGCCGGCGCATCCGCCTCGTCGGCCCCCACCGCCTCGGCCCAGCGTCCGACCGAGGCGACGACGGCATCGACGACGACCGCCTGATCGCTGTGCAGCGGCAGCCCGAGGCGCTCGACCGAGCGGTCGGCGACCGGGGTCACACCGGTGGAGTCGGCCGACAGACCGGCGACGAACCAGTCGCGGCCGTCGTCGGCGAGGTCGAGGTAGAGACGGTGGCCGAGACGCAGGCGCAGGGCGGCACCGCCGACGAGGTAGTCGGACGGACGCCCGTCGATCTCGACGCCGGGCAGGGCCCGCCGCAGACGGGCCGCCAGCTGCTCGAACAGCGGCGGCAGATACGAGTTCGTCACGGTCTTCTCCTCGCGGCCGGTGCGGTGCCGCTCGTCGATCGTATCCGCCACCGCCCGGGCGTCTGCGGCGAGTCGCCTGGATCCCGGACGGTGGGCAGGAAGCGCCCTCGCGCGCGACGCGAAGGGCAGGTTCTGACCACCGCGGACGACCCGCACCGCACCGCACCCGCACGGTGGGCAGAAGACGCCCTCGCGCGGGACGCGAAGGGCAGGTTCTGACCACCGTACGGGTGCGGCGGCGGGTGGAGCGCGGGTCGCGGGCGGGCGGACCCGAGCCGACTAGCTCGAGACGCTCGCGAGCGTCGGGTAGTCGGTGTACCCCTCGGCGCCCGGGCCGTAGAACGTGCTCGGGTCGGGCTCGTTCAGCTCGGTGCCGCGCTCCCAGCGGGCGACGAGGTCGGGGTTCGCGATCGCGAGGCGACCCACTGCGATGGCGTCGGCGAAGCCGCTCTCGACCAGGTCGCGGGCCTCGGCCAGGTCGGTGACGGTGCCGAATCCGCTGTTCAGGATGACGTTGCCGTCGAAACGGCGACGGAGTCGCTGCACGAGCTCGCCGCGCGGGTCGGCGTGCAGGATGCTCAGGTACGACAGGCCGAGCGGTGCGAGACCGTCGACGAGGGCGTCGTACGTGGCGGTGACGTCGTCGACGTCGGTCTCCACGACGTCCTGGATGTTGTGCATCGGCGAGATGCGGATGCCCACACGACCGGCGCCGATGGCGTCGGCGACGGCGACCGCGGTGTCGATGCTGAGCCGCGCGCGGTTCTCCGGGGTGCCGCCGAACTCGTCGGTGCGCACGTTCGAGACGGGCGACAGGAACTCGTGCAGCAGGTAGCCGTTGGCGCTGTGCAGCTCGACGCCGTCGAGGCCGGCCTCGAGGACGGCGCGCTTCGAGGCGGTGACGATGTCTGCGATCACCTGGTGCACCTCCTCGGTGGTGAGGGCGTGGGGCACGGGGTAGTCGCGCTTGCCGTCGGGGGTGCGGACGACGCCGTCGATGGCGACCGCGCTCGGGCCCACGATGCGCTCGGTGCCGGTGACCTCGGTGTGCGTGACGCGACCGCCGTGCATCACCTGCATGACGATCGTGCCGCCCTTCGCGTGCACGGCGTCGGCGACGCGCTTCCAGCCGGCGACCTGCTCGTCGGTGACGATGCCGGGCTGCCCCGGGTACGCCTTGCCCTCCTGCGTCGGCCAGGTGCCCTCCGTCACGATGAGACCCATCGTGGCGCGCTGCGAGTAGTGCTCGACCGGCAGGTCGCCGGGGACGTCGCCCTCGCTGGCGCGGACGCGGGTCAGCGGCGCCATGGTGACGCGGTTCGAGAGCACGAGGTCGCCGAACGTGGCGGAGGAGAACAGGCTCACAGTGAGTCCTTTCATAGACGGATGTCGACGTGCGCCGGAGCGCACCCCGAGCGGAACCACCGAGGAGGCGCGGGCATTCCGCCGAGGACGGCCCGGTCTCCGAGTCCGCAGCAGCTTCACAGGCAGGGGTTGCGGGCGGGGCTCGCGAGCGGAGCGGCGGGCGGGGCGCGGTGGCGGCCACCCGGTCGACCGCCGGGGTGGCCGCGACGGGTGATGCGCGCGTGCACCGGGCGGTATCGGGGCGAGACCGGTCGTGTCCCCGTTATGGAGGATTGCCGAGGTGCGGGGCGACTCCTATGCTCGGCTCCGTGGGGATGACGACGAAGCGACGGGCAGCGCAGGGGATGCGACTGCGGAGAGATGCGTCCGGATCCGTCGAGGCGGACGCTCTCGTGCTCGATGCGACGGACGCCGATGCGGACGCGGACGCGGGCGCGCTCGCGGAGCCGGCCGACGCGGTCGTCCCCCTGCCCGCGGGTCTCGCACGGCGGACGATCTACCTGCTCTCGCCGGTCGTCCACGGCTTGTTCGGGGTGCTCGCGTTCGCCGGCGCCCTGTCGGTGACGCCGGACGCCCTCGGCCCCGTGGCGGGCATGGTCGCGCGGATGCTCTACGTGTCGTCGGCGCTGCTGTCGTTCTTCCTGACCACGATGATCGTGGCGGTGCGCGTCGATGTGCGACGGGGCGGGGTCCGACCGCCGCTGAGCGTTCCGCTCGTGTACGCGTTGAGCCCGGTGACCGGCGGCCTGATGCTCGCCGCCGCATACGTCTCGCAGCTGAACGGCGGTCCGTTCGCGGGCGGCTGGGGGGCGATGCTGCTGACGACTCTGTCGCTCGTGCTGCTGACCCAGCGGTCGCGCACGCGCCCCTAGCCGCCCCGACGCCGCGCACGAGCGGCCAGCCGCGCCGACGCCGGCCGGCTCGGCGCGCCGGAGGCCCCGCGCGACGACGGTTCAGCGCCAGTCGTCGGGCGGGACGCTCTCGTCGTAGGGGTCGAAGGGCGGCTCGTCGTACGGCGGCGCATCGTCGTGGGGCGGCTCGTCGCGAGGCGGGCGCGCCGGCGCGGGCCGAGCGCGAGCGGGCTCGGCCCGACTGGCGCGCGCCGGAGTAGGCGCGGTGCGAGTCGGCTCGGCCCGGGGCGCCTCGGCGCGGCTCGACCCGGCCGAGGTCGCCGAAGCCGCCGCCTCAGCCGCGTCTTCGGGGGACGTGCCGCCGACGACGTCGAGCACCTGCTGGCCGTAGGTGTCGAGCTTCTTCTGGCCGACGCCGCTGATGGTCGCGAGCTGGTCGAAGGAGGTCGGACGGGTGGACGCGATGCCGCGGAGGGTCGCATCGCCGAAGACCACGTACGCGGGCACACCCTGAGCCTTCGCGATGCCGGCCCGCCATTGGCGCAGGGTCTCGAAGAGGGGCTGATCGGCGGCGTCGAGATCGGCCGCACCGGCGCCCGCTCGCGAACCCCGCGCACCCGATGCCGACCCCGGACGCGATCGAGCCGCACGGGGTGCCCGCTCGGGCTCCTTGCGGAGCCGCACCGGCCTGCCCCCCGAGAGCACCTCGCCCGCCGCATCGGTGATCAGCAGCGTGCCGTAGCCGTCGGGCGACACGGCGAGGATGCCCTGGGCGAGCAGCTGCCGGACGACGCCCCGCCATTCGATCTCGGTGAGCTCGGAGCCGATGCCGAACGTCGCGAGCTGCTCGTGCCGGTTCTGCGTGATGCGCGGGGTCGTCTTGCCGAGCAGGATGTCGATGATCTGACCGGCGCCGAACTGCTGGTCGCGCTCGCGCTTGAGGCGCACGACCGTCGAGAGCAGCTTCTGCGCGGCGACGGTGCCGTCGATCGCCTGGGGCGGCGTCAGACAGGTGTCGCAGTTGTGGCACGGGGTGCTCGTCTGGCCGAAGTAGCCGAGCAGCTGCACGCGCCGGCACTCGACGGTCTCGCAGAGCGCGAGCATGGCGTCGAGGTGGGCGCTGAGCTTGCGCCGGTGGTCGGCGTCGCCCTCCGACTGGTCGATCATGCGGCGCTGCTGCATGACGTCCTGCAGCCCGTAGGCGAGCCAGGCGGTCGACGGCAGGCCGTCGCGACCCGCTCGCCCCGTCTCTTGGTAGTAGCCCTCGACCGACTTCGGCAGATCGAGGTGGGCCACGAAGCGCACGTCGGGCTTGTCGATGCCCATGCCGAACGCGATCGTCGCGACCATGACGATGCCGTCTTCGCGGAGGAACCTCGACTGGTTGCGGGCCCGCACGCCCGCGTCGAGACCCGCGTGGTACGGCAGCGCGGCGATGCCCTGCTTGACCAGGAACTCGGCCGTGCCCTCGACCGACTTGCGCGACAGGCAGTAGACGATGCCGGCGTCGCCGTCGTGCTCAGCGCGGATGAACCGCAGCAGCTGCTGCTGAGGGCCGTCTTTCGACTCGATGCGGTACTGGATGTTGGGCCGGTCGAAGTCGGCGACGAAGTGCGCGGCGGCGTCGAGCTCGAGCCGGGCCGAGATCTCGCGGTGCGTCGTCTCGGTGGCCGTCGCCGTCAGGGCGATGCGCGGCACGTCGGGCCAGCGCTGGTGCAGCACCGAGAGCTCGAGGTAGTCGGGGCGGAAGTCGTGGCCCCATTGCGCGACGCAGTGCGCCTCGTCGATGGCGAAGAGCGACAGTCGCGCGCGGTCGAGGAGGTCTTTGGTCGAATCGAGCCGCAGTCGCTCGGGTGCCAGGTAGAGCATGTCGAGCTCGCCGGCGACGAAGGCCCGCTCGACCTCGCGCCGCGTGTCGGGGTCTTGGGTCGAGTTCAGGAACTCGGCACGCACGCCGACCGCCTCGAGGGCGTCGACCTGATCTTGCATCAGTGCGATCAGCGGCGAGACGACGATGCCCGTGCCCTCTCGCACGAGAGCGGGCACCTGGTAGCAGAGCGACTTGCCGCCACCGGTCGGCATCAGCACGAGAGCGTCGCCGCCGCCGACCACCTGCTCGATGATCGCCGCCTGCTGCCCCCGGAAGTCGTCGTAGCCGAAGACCCGCTGCAGCACGTCGAGGGGTGCGGCGGAGGCCGGTCGGGCGACGGCGGAGGTGGTGGGAGCGTTGGTCACCAGGCGAGTCTAAGAGGCGCGACCGACAGGCTCGTCGGCCCCGTGCCTCCTGGTGGGAACCACCCCGACGAGACCGTCTGGGGAGGACCGATCGAGCCCCGCCGCGTCGAACGCCCGCACGACGAGCCACACGTACAGCGGCGTCGTGACGACGGTGACCGCGAGGCCCAGCGGGCTGCCGTCGCTCGACGGGGTGCCCGCGAACGGCGCCAGCAGCACGAACAGCACGACGTTGTTGAGCACATGGGCGACGATGGCGGCCTCGAGCCCGCCCGTCCGCCAGGTGAGCCAGGCCGCGGCCACCCCGAAGACGGCGACGTCGGCGAGCCCCCACGGGTTGTACGCGTGCGCGGCGGCGAACGCGATGGTCGGCAGCACGATCGCGACCGCGGGCCAGGCGATCCACGAGCCGAGGGCCTGCATCGCGAACCCGCGGAACGCGTACTCTTCGGCCGTCGCCTGCAGCGGCACCAGCAGCACGATGACCACCAGCGACCAGACGAGCGCCTCAGGCGGGGTCGTCACGGGCCCGAGACCGATCGACGCGCCGGTCAGCAGAGGCACGGCGAACGAGCTCAGCAGCACCGTCAGCCCCATGAACACGGCGGCCGGCACGAGACAGCGGGCCAACCAGCCCCAGCGCAGGCGCCCCGCGACGCTCGAGAGGCGCCCCGGCCCGCCGAGCCCCGCCGCGCGGGTCGCGAGCAGCACCGACGGCAGCATCATGACGATCGACCCGAGCGTCAGCAGCATGACGAGGGGCTCGGAGGCGTCGAGCGGATCGGCCTGCAGCGCCCGGTACACGCGACCCACCGCGTCGGCCCCGGCCACGACCCGCAGCACGGCCGTCGCGGCGAGCAAGAAGGCGTTCGAGAGGACGAGATAGAAGACGACCGCGAGCACGGCGGCCAGCACGGGCCGGTACCAGCGGTACGTCGGCAGTGCGCGGAACATGCGGTGGTAGGCGACGGTCACGACTAGAGGGTAAGGGGCGCCCCCGACAGTCCCCCGCGCGACCCGGCGGCCCGCCGTCCGGACGCCGAGACGGCCCGCGTCGACGCCCGCGAGGGACGCACGACACGGGCCGTCGGGCCGGTGACTGCTGCTAGAACAGGACGATCACGACCGCGAGCCCACCGGCCGAGCCCTCGAGCGCCACGTCGCCGCTGTACTCGCTGGTCAGCAGGTGGATGCCGCGGCCGAGCTTGCCGACCTGGACGGTCGCCTTGCCATCGGGGCCGACGGTGGCGGTGCCGACCGTGCGGCCGTTGTCGCGCACGGCGACGGTGCCGGTCGGGGTGACCGCGCCGGTGACCGTGGCCGTGTAGCTCACCGGCGAACGCGAGGTGGTCAGGAGGGCCGAGGCGCCGCCGCGGACCCGCGACGACAGCTTGTCGACCGTGACCGCCGACGAGCTCGCCGAGGCCTCGGTGCTGCCCTCGGCGGTCGCGGTGACCGTGACCGCGATCGAGCGGCCGGCGTCGGCCGCGACGAGGCGGTACCGGTCGCCGGTGGCGCCGGCGATGGGCGCGCCGTCGCGGGTCCACTGGTAGGCGCGGGTGACGCCGTCGACGCTCCACGCGCCTCCGTCGGTGCGGAGCGTGCGGCCGACCACCGCGTCGCCCGTGATGCGGGGCGCCATGACCGACTCGATCGGGACGGCAGGAGGCGCGGCGATCTCCAGCGGGACGGTCGCGGTCGTGCTCGTGCCCTCGACCGAGATCGTCAGCTGGCGGGTGCCCGCCTCGAGCCCCTCGGGCACGGTCACCTCGAGCGTGGCGCGGCCCTGCTCGTCGGTGCCGGTCACCACGGTGCCGTCGATGGGGGCCGACCCGACCCGCGTGCCGTCGAACGCCGCCGTGACGGTGCCCGTGGTGGGGCCGCCGTTGCTGAACAGCAGCGACGAGAGACCGAGCGACACGGTGTCGCCGGGGGCGAATCCGCCCTCGGGCGCGGCGGGGACGGCGACGCCGACGGAGCGCTGCGCGAGGTCGGGCGAGACGACGGGGTTCGCCGCGAAGTAGTCGACCTGGCTCTGCAGGTCGACCTTGCCGCTGTCGGCCTTCGCCGAGGCGCCGTTCAGGGCGGTGAAGTTGTCGCCGCCCGAGGCGAGGAACGAGTTGACGGTCACCTTGTAGCTAGCGGTCTCGTCGAGCGGCTGACCCTGGAACAGGATCTGACCGATGCGCGAGCCGGCGGCGGCCGTCGGGTCGTACGTGTAGCTGAGGCCCTTCGAGACGCCGAGCTTGAGGAACGGCCGCGACGAGCCCGCGGGCTGCCACTGCTGCTCGAGCGTGCGACGGATCTGCGCACCGGTCAGCGTCGAGACGACGAGGGTGTTGGCGAAGGGCTGGACGGCGGCGGCCTCCTGGAAGGTCACGCGGCCGTCGGGGTCGATCGTCGCGTCGCCGCTCGAGGCGTACTTGAGGTCGGCGCGGAGACCGCCCGGGTTCATGAACGCGATCTGCGCGCCGTTCTCGACGGTCGCGGCGAGCTGGGCGTCGGCGACGAGGTTGCCGAGGGTGGACTCGCCGCCGCGGTTCTCGCTGCCGTCGAGCTGCTTGGCCCGGAGGACGTCGGCCGTGATCGTGCCGACCGGCTTGCGACCCTCGACGGCGGCCACGGCGACCGCGTCGGAGACGATCTTCGCCACGGCCGGGTCGGGTGCCGCCGACTGGTACAGGGGCACCAGCGCGCCGGTGACCGACGCCTCGTCGGTGGCGGCGTCGTAGGTGACGGTGAGGTGGCTGAGGTTCGCGCCGTAGCTGCCGGTCTGGACGATCGGACGGGGCTTCGTGCCGCCCGTCGGCACGATGTTCTCGAAGTCGTAGGTCGCGTGCGTGTGCGCCGAGAGGATGGCGTCCACCTCGGGCGAGACGTTCTTCGCGATGTCCGCGAAGTCGGAGTCGCCGGTCGCGTCGGCCTCGACGGCGGTCGCGTTGCCCTCGTGCACGAGCAGCACGAGCACGTCGGCCTCGCCGTTGTCGGCGTCGTCGACGCCGTCGGTGAGCTCGGCGGCGGCCAGGTTGACCGAGTCGACGATGTCGCCGAACTCGAGCCCCTCGATGCCGGCCGGGCTGACCAGCTCGGGCATCAGCTCGGTGATGGCGCCGATGAACCCGACCTTCACGCCGCCGACCTCCTCGACGTAGTAGGGGTCGTACACGGGCTCGCCGGTCGCGCTGTCGAGGATGTTCGCGCTGACGTACGGGAAGTCGCTGCGCGGCACGACGCGGTCGTCGAAGTCGGCGCGACCCTTGTCGAACTCGTGGTTGCCCGGGGTGCTGACGTCGAGCCCCATCGAGTTGAGGGCGTCGAGGGTCGGCTCGTCGTCTTGGATGAACGACGTGAACGTCGAGGCCCCGATGTTGTCGCCCGACGAGACGAAGAGCGTGTTCGGGTTCGCGGCACGGAACTCGTTGACCTTGCCCGCCATGACCGCTGCGCCCGCGGTCGGGCTCGCCTCCTGAGCGAGACGCCCGTGGAAGTCGTTGATGCCGAGGATGTCGATCGTGGTCGTGGCCGCCTGGGCCGGGACGGCGACGAGCGTGCCGAGACCGAGCGCCGCGACGGTGACGCCGACGAGAGCGACTCCGCGGACGCGACGACCGCCTCCCTGGCTTCGGTTCTCTGAGGACGGGGGGCTTGTGCGCATGGGCGTCTGTGCTCCTGGTACGTGGCGGTCGGGGCCGACGACTCCCCTGAACGAGGGTCGACATCGAGAGCCTAGGTTTCGGCTGGGAATCGGGCAAGGATCCGCCGAGGAACGTCACGTGTTGTTCACGCAGGGGCGTCTGGGGAGGGATCGCTAGGCTGAGGCGTCCGCCGATCGAGCCCGGAGGTGCCCGCGTGACCACACCCCGCACCCGCCTCGCCGTGCTCGGTTCGCCCATCGCCCACTCGCTCTCGCCCGTGCTGCACCGGGCCGCCTACGACGCCCTCGGTCTGCCCTACGAGTACGACCGCGTCGAGGTCGCCTCGGGGGCGCTCGGCGGCTTCGTCGCCTCCCTCGATCGGAGCTGGCGCGGCCTCAGTCTCACCATGCCGCTGAAGCGCGAGGTGCTGCCGCTGCTCGACACCGTCTCGCCGCTCGCCCGCCGGCTGGGCGTCGCGAACACGGTCGTCCTCGACGCCGACGGGCGACGGCATGGTCACAACACCGACGTCGACGGCATCGTCCGCTCGGTCGCCCTGCGGCACGACGCCCGGCCGACCTCCGCGGTCGTGCTCGGCGGGGGCGCCACGGCCGCCTCGGCGCTGTCCGCCGCCTGGCGCCTCGGGGTGCGCTCGGTCGCCGTGCTCGTCCGCGACCCCCGTCGCGCCGGCGAGCTCGCGCCGCTCGCGTCCGATCTCGGGGTCGACCTCGAGATCCACCCGCTGACGGCGCTCGCCGGTCTCGGCCCTCTCGACTTCGTCATCAGCACCCTCCCGGGAGGCGCGGCGGACGACCTCCCGCTCGCACCGGTCGACGGGGCCTCCCTGCTGTTCGACGTCGCCTACGAGCCGTGGCCGACCCGCGCCTCCTCCCGCTGGTCCGACGCCGGGGGGCTCGTGCTGAACGGGCTCGACATGCTCGTCGAGCAGGCGATCTCGCAGGTCGCTCTCTTCGCCGACGGCGGCGAAGGCGAGGCGCGGGCCGGGCACGACGGCGGGGGCGCCACGACCGCGGTCGACGAACCGCGCGAGGCGGCGCGAGTGCGTGAGGCGATGCGTCGGGCGGTGGGCTCCCTCTCGGGGTCGACCCGCGCCTCCTCGGCATCCTCGGAATCCGTCCCGACCTCCGACGACGGAAGGCGCTGACATGATCCCGACCCCTCGCCCCGTGACCCTGCGGTCGATCGTGCTCGGCGACGGCCGACCCGCCGTCTGCGTGCCGCTCACCGGTCGCACCGAGGAGGCGCTGGTCGCCACAGCCGCCGCACTCCCCCGCGAGGCGTACGACGTCGTCGAGCTGCGCGTCGACTGGCTCACCGCGGTCGACGACATCGCTCAGGCCATGTCGGCGCTCGTCGCCGTCCGGGCGACCCTGCCCGACGACGTGCCGGTGATCGCGACCTTCCGCACGAAGCAGGAGGGCGGCGAGCGCGACATCACCCCCGACGACTACGGCCTGCTGCTCGGCGCCCTGATCGGGACGGGCGCGGCGGACGCCGTCGACGTCGAGATGTTCACGCAGCCCGACGTGCTCGAGTCCGTCGTCGACGCCGCGCGCTCGGCAGGGGTGCCGGTCATCATGTCGTCGCACGACTTCGCCGCGACGCCCACGCGCGACGAGATCGTCTCGCGACTGCTTCTGCAGCAGGAGCTCGGCGCCGACGTCGTGAAGCTCGCCGCCATGCCACGGTCGGCGGACGACGTGCTGACGCTGCTCGCGGCGACCCTCGAGTTCAGGGCGGGGGCGGGGCTGGTGCCGGCCGTGACCATGTCGATGGGGCCGCTCGGCGCGGTGTCGCGCGTGGCGGGCGAGGCCTTCGGCTCGTGCCTGACCTTCGGCACGGTGGGCGAGTCGAGCGCGCCGGGGCAGCTGGACGCCGCCGGGCTGCGCGCGACGCTCGAGCTGCTGCACCGCGGGTAGCGGCGGGGCACGGGCACTGCGCCAGGATGCGGACACGACGCCAGGTTTTTTGCTGGCGTCAAATCCATCTTCTGGCGTCGTGGGTGAGCGGCCGTCGGGTGCGGGCCTCCGAGGGAGCCGACCGCGGCCCCACCACCGGGAAACGAGCGACGGTCGTCGCTCAACGAGGGCCGTCGGGTCGGGCTCGCCTCGGAGTGAGACGACAGTAGCGCGAGGGAGGGCACCCGGTCGAGCCGCCGGGCGGGGCGGCACCGGGCGGCGAACGGGGCGACAGGGGCCCGCAGGCGGGGCGACACCGGCCGGCGGGCGGGCACCCCCAGTCGGGGGCGAGCGGAACACGGCGGCCGTCTCGTGCGTAGCGTGGGCGTCAGACAGCATCCGGTCGATCGGGACGAGCCCGTTCGGCACTCGCAGGATGCGTGACGAAGGAGAACCCATGAGCATCGGCGGCGGAATCGCCTTGATCGTGATCGGCGCGATCCTCGCGTTCGCACTCGACCTGCAGGTGGCCGGTATCGACATCCAGCTGGTCGGCTACATCCTGATCGCCGCGGGGGTCGTCATCACCCTCCTCGGCATCGTGTTCCTGACTCGCCGACGCCAGGTCACCTCGACCTCGCGCTCGGCGGTCGACCCCGTGACCGGTGAGCGCGTCACGCGTCGCTCCACCGAGGACGGCGGCGGCCCGGTCGTCTGACCGGCACCCGCCCACACCCCCGACGGCCCCGTGCCCTGCCCGACAGGCAGGGTGCGGGGCCGTCCGGCCGTCGGTCGTCGTGACCGTCGGCCGTCGGGACTCGCGTCCGTCACCGACCGGTCACCACCAGAAGGGCGCCTGCGGCACGTAGCGCTCCTCGAAGCGGCGGACGTCGTCGTCGCTGAGCTCGACCTCGAGCGCGGCGACCGCGTCGGCGAGGTGGTGCGGCTTGGTCGCCCCGACGATCGGGGCCGAGACCACGGGGTTGCGGAGCACCCAGGCGACCGCGATCTGCGCCATCGGCACCTCGTGCTCGGCCGCGACCTGCTCGACGGCATCGATGATCGGGCCGTCGGCGTCGGTGTCGAACGCCTTGGCGACCTCGTCGACGGCCGAGCGACCGGTGGTCACGTCGCGGGGGCGCGTGAGCCGCCCCTTGCCCTGCGGCGAATACGGCACGAGCCCGACGCCGAGGTCGGCGCAGAGCGGGATCATCTCGCGCTCCTCCTCCCGCTTGAGGAGGTTGTACTGATCCTGCATCGACGCGAAGGGCGTCCACCCGTTCACGGCGGCCGCGGTCTGCATCTTGGCGAACTGCCACGCGTACATGCTCGACGCGCCCGTGTAGCGGACCTTCCCGGCCCGGACGAGGTCGTGGAGCGCCTCCATCGTCTCCTCGACCGGGGTCTCGTCGTCGTAGCGGTGCACCTGGTAGAGGTCGATGTGGTCGGTGCCGAGCCGGGTGAGCGACGCGTCGACCTGCTCGAGGATGGCCTTGCGCGAGAGCCCGGACCCACCGGGCCCGTCGTGCATCCGGCCGCTGACCTTCGTCGCGAGCACGATGTCCTCGCGGCGCGAGTACTCGCGGATGGCGCGGCCGACGTACTCCTCGCCTGTGCCCTGCTGGTACACGTTGGCGGTGTCCCAGAAGGTGACGCCGAGCTCGACGGCCTGGCGGAAGAGGGGCGCGGAGGCCTCCTCGTCGAGGGTCCAGGTGTGCAGGCCCCGCGTCGGATCGCCGTAGCTCATGCAGCCGAGGCCGATGCGGCTGATCCGCAGGCCCGTCGTCCCGAGTCGTCCGTACCTCATCGTGAGCTGTCCTCTCGTCGTGCGTCGTCTCGCGAGCGATGCGCGTCGATGGGGCCTGCTGGTTCTCGGGCCTGCGGATCGACCGGGCCGGCGCCCCAGCTGGCGAGGAGAAGGAGGCGCTCCTCGGTCGGCGTACCCGGCTCGGCGCTGTAGATGAGGAAGTTCAGCCCCGGCTCGCCCATCGGCTCCATGGCCGCGTAGACGAGGTCAAGATCGCCGACGACGGGATGCCGGAACGATTTGCTCCCCGAGGCGTGATGCCGCACCTCGTGCGCGCCCCACCGGGTGCGGAACTCGTCGCTGCGGGTCGACAGCTCGCCGACGAGGTCGTGCAGGGCCCTGTCATGAGGGTCGCGGCCGGCCTCGGTACGGAGGATCGCGACGTTGATGTCGGCGGCGATCGACCACGACGGGTAGAAGGCCTCGGCCAGCTCGCGGTGCAGGAACACGAAGCGGGCGAGGTTGACGGGCCGGTCGGAGAGGGCGTAGAGGTCGGAGTAGAGCGCCCGGAAGAGAGCGTTCTCGCCGAGCACGTCCATCCGTCCGTTCCGGACGAACGCGGGCCCCGAGGCCACGGAGTCGAGGGCCAGCTGCAGGGCGCGCGAGACGCCGGCGGGGCGCGCACGCGACCTCGACCGAGCCCGGACGGGCGACTCGTTCGCGGCGCGTGCGAGGTCGGCCAGGTGCGATCGCTCGGCCTCGTCGAGCAGCAGCGCGCCGCCGATCGCCTCGAGCACCGCCTCGGACGCTCCCCCGAGGTCGCCGCGTTCGAGGCGCGAGTAGTACTCGACGCTGACGCCGGCGAGCATGGCCACCTCGGCCCGCCGCAGACCGGGCACGCGCCGCCCCGGACCACCGGGCAGCTCGACCTGCGCAGGGGTCACGCGGGCCCGCCTCGTGGTCAGGAAGTCGCGTACCTCGCTCCTGTTGTCCATGGGATCGACCGTACGACACGGAGAGCGCGCTCAGGGGTGTTCCGCTGGAGCACCCCTGATCCGGGATCTCCTGCCGGCGCGGACGGCGAGCACTTCAGTATCGTGCGCATCGAGCGTGATGGACAAGCGGGCCGCCCGAAGCGGAGGAGAACCGTTCTGCCTGGTCACAGAACTGCCCCACCCGGCACTTCACTACTGAGAGCGGAAGTGAGGACGACCGATGAGACGACGATCGACACCGGGCGAGACCGAGAACGATCTGGTGGCTCGTGCGCGCGGCGGGGACATCGATGCGTTCGAGGCGCTGACCCGTCTGCACGTCAGGAGCGTGCTCCGATACGCAGCCTCGGTGGTGACCGATCGCGGCAGTGTCGAGGACGTCGCCCAGGAGGTCCTGCTCGTGGCGTGGCGCCGTCGAGCGGATCTCGACCCGGAACGTTCTCTGCTGCCGTGGCTGCTCGTGACGACGCGCCACATCGCAGTCGCGACCAACCGTCGGGCCGTCCGACAGGAGGCCGGCGATCTCGACACGGTGGACCACCTCCACCAATGGGAACGCGGTCGAGACCGACGCGCGGCAGCGGAGGAGCTCGCATATCTGCAGGAGGCCCTCGACGGTCTCCCACCGGACGACCGCGAGCTCGTCCGTCTCTGCTTCATCGAAGGACTCTCCTACGACGAAGCCTCGGCCGCGCTCGGCCTGACGCCACCGGCGACACGCAAACGCATCCAGCGCATCCGCGGCCGGCTGCGCTCCTTCCGCACAGCCACCACCGGCACGCAGTACGAGAACTGAGAGCAGGGCGAACATGACGAACACGAACTGGTCCGACACCGACCTCGATGCCGCCGCAGGTCGGATCGAGCACGCCCTCTCACGGAAGCTACGAGGTCGGAGGCGACTCCACCGCGGGGCGATGGCCGCGGGCGTCGCGGTGCTCGGGGTGACGGGAGTCGCGGCCGCATCGGCGCTGCTCCCTCCGCAGACCAAAGGCGAAGTCGACGGGGCCGCACCGTACATCTCGGCCGTGTCGTCGTGCCTCGACACCGCAGGTTGGAACGTGTGGCTGGCCCCGTCCGACGGTCTCGACCCCACCGCGGACAGCATCCACTTCTCCGTGAACGGCTACCAGCAGCTCCGCTTCGCAGACGACATCGACCGATGCCGCGCCGACGTCGCTCGGGCGAACAGCGTCGACGTGATGGACGTCATCGGACTCCGATAGCCCCGCGGAGCCCTGGTCCGACCGCATCGGCAGCCGATGGCTCATCGGCACGCTGTACCCCCTCCTCGGCCGCCTCCGGACGCAGGGCCTCGTCACGGCGTTCGATCAGCCGTCGGCGACGGGACCAGTCCGGAAGTACTACCGCCTCACTCCGCTGGGGCGCAGTCAGCTGACTGCGTTCCGCCTCCAGTGGGGCTCCTTCACCGCCTCGGTGCATCGACTCATCGGAGAGGACACTCATGACTGACACCAGGCCCGAGATCACCACGGCCTACCTGGCGCAGCTCGACACCGAACTCGCTCAGCTCCCCCCGCAACTGCACCACGACATCCTCGCGGGGATCAGGGAGGAGCTCGAGGGTCTCGACACCGTGGCCGCCGCCGCTCGCATCCATCAGCTCGGCGACCCTGCGTTCATCGCCGCCGAGGCCCGCAGCGAGGTCCAGGTCGACGCCCCGGGCGTCGCTGCGGATCCGCCGGTTCCCGGCCGGACCTTCTCGATCGTCGCAGTCGTCGTCCTCATCGCCGGCTCGCTGCTCGTGCCCGTCGTGGGCGCTCTGGCGGGGCTCGTCTTCGTCAGCCAGTCCAGAGCCTGGACCCGCCGAGAGAAGACCGCAGCCTGGCTCGCACCCGTGGGCGTCGCCCTCCTCGCGCTGGCGGCCGTGGCGCTGATGGCCTCGGCCGACCTCGGCGGCGCCCACGTCGTCGTCCTGGTCGGCTACCTCGTCTTCCCCCTCGAGGGCATCGCGCTGGCCGTTCGAGCCCGGTCGCGAGGCTGGCGCCCCTGACCCTGCGGGCGGTACCTGACCACGCGGCGATCGGCTCCCGAAGGACTCCGCCCTGCGGATCGATCACGAGGAGGACGGAAACCGATTCCAGGGCGCGATCGCGTGATGCCCCGGAGGACCAGTCGATCGAGGTGGAGAGCTAGGCGACCTGCTGCTCGTGACGTGCCGCGCGGCGCTCCGTCACGAGGAAGACGACGAGCAGCACGACGCCGACGAGGACGACGACGATGTTGCCGAGCTGAGCCAAGGACCCGAGGCCGCCCTGCAGGGGGTACGTGGCCTGCATGAAGATGCTCGGGTCCGTGCTCGCGTGAAGCAGGATCGGAGCGATGATCGTTCCGGTCACCCGCAAGGCGAGGTACATGCAGAGGCCGAAGAAGAACGTGTAGAGCATCTGCAGCATCGTGGGGATCAGCGCTTGACCGGTGAAGAGGTTGGTCGCATGCAACAGCGAGAACAACGCCGCCGAGACGAGCCCGACGGCGACCTCCGAACGGCCGGCCGAACGCATGATGCGGACCACGTATCCACGAGTCAGCAATTCTTCGGAGAAGCCGATGACCAGTCCTGCCAGGAGCCAGGCGGCGACCCAGTCGAAGCCCGCGGCTTCGTAGTCGATGCTCGCGAAGCGCAGCACGTTGAAGAGCAGCACGACGGCGACGGCGATCCACATCCAGCCTCGACCTGGAGCTCCCCGGCGTGCGAAGAGACCTCTCAGCCAGCCCAGGCTGGCACCGAAGCCGATCAGGATGAGACTGCCGATCAGGACCGGGACGACGATGAGCACGAGGACGTAGCTGGCGGAGCCGGCGTCGCCGATGAACGGCACGAACGGTGCCATCAGGAGCGATGCGGGTTCGTAGATGGCGAGGTAGCCGACGGCGAGGATCAGCGCCTTCCACCACCGGCCCTGTTCCCAGAACCGCGTCCACCCTGATCGTGCAGCCATGTCTCTCATGATGATCCCCTCGTTCGGGGTTCAGTCAACCATCAGCTTCGAGGCAGACTCAAGTCTGGCGCTCACGGGCCGGGTTGGATCGCCCCCACCGAGAGCTGCTGGACGCTGGAGGACGTGCAGGCGGTGAAGAGATCTCCGCCGGCTCCGATGTACAGAGACGCCGTCGACCCGGGCGGGTAGACCCGGAACCCCTCGCTCTGCTGCGGCTGGCACTCGGCGGCATCGTAGTTCGCGGCCTGCACCATGGTCAGGATCGCCTGGGCGTACCCACCGGGAGCGATCTGCACGGTCGGGTGCTCCGACGCCCGATCCAGAGTCGCCGAGGCCCCGAGCTGGGTGCCGTCACCGCCTCCGACGAACGACACACCCGGCCAGCCCTGCAACTCGCAGGTGCGGTCGCCGGTGTTCGTGAGGATCAGAGCGACACCGTAGCTGCCCGCAGCTCCGCCACCTCCGTCGTCGATCGCGCCCTGCAGCTCGTCGACGGTGCACCGGTCCGCGGCGGCCCCGATCGTCCCGTCGCCGAGATCGCCCCCTCCCCCGGACTCACCGTCCGGGCCGGGTGTCGACGTCGCCGGTGGCGCGGGAGCTGCGGAAGGCGTCGGCGTGGACGTCGGCGTCGGCGTCACCGTCGCGGTCACGGTCTCCGTGCCGGGAGACGGTTCCGAGGCGTCGGGCGTGCAGCCGGCCAGCATGACGACCAGCGCTGCAGCGGACACGGTCACGGTGAGGGGCTTGGAACGAAAACGCATGCACTCCACACTGGCACGCCGCGGGGGGAACATGCTCAGGGGCGGCTGTCACGATGCGTCCGACGGTCTTCAGTCGGCTGCCCACCCGGGTCGCCGCTCAGACCCGGTCGAGCCTGGTTCTGATGCCGCCGAGATGCACGGCCCGGGGCCCTGACGCGACGTCGCCGAGGCGGGCCAGGAGGCGACGGGCCGCGTCGAGGACGATGGGGTGCTCGACCCCGTAGGTGAGGACACCGTCGAAGACCGTGTCGACGAGCTGTTCCGGCTCCGGCCAATGCGGCAGGACACGGGCGACGGCATCCTCGTCGAGGTAGGCGGTGATGGCCTGCCGCCCGGCCCACAGGGGCACGAGGGCCGTCGCCGACAGGTCGAGTGCGCTGACAGCCGTGTACGGATCGTTGGTCCCGCTCGCGAGACCGCGGACGCCGATCTCGACGAGTTGCTGGAGCGCGAAGCCGACGTCCTGGAACGGCGTCCGTGCCGCACCGAGGGTGACCATCCTGCGGAGCCGGTCGATATCGGCCTCCGGCACAGGACGACCGTGCGCTCCGTCACGCGGGGCCATGCGGAGCAGGCAGTCGCCCTCGATGAGATGGTCTCCCGGCATGGCCGTCATATCGACGACCTGATCGTGGTCGTGGGCCCACGACACGAGCCGCTCCCATCCGACGGATTGGACGTACCCGTCGCTCTGCGACTCGACGATGGACCACGCCACGCCACCGTCGGGCTGTGGCTGCACGCTCACCCCGTCGCTGTCACCGTCGAACCGATACGCGTGGCTCACGGCGGTCTCGAGGTCCTCCTGCACCTGCTTCTGCAGCGAGGTGATCTGCACGCTCGACGCGATGTGGTGGATGAAGAACACGAGCACGGCGACATCGACGACCCCGAGGGCGACGGCGACGTGTATGGCGATGACGGGGACGAAGGCCGTGCCGTCGTCGATGGCCGTGTGGACGGAGCGGAGGACGACGATCGAGTAGAGGAAGGTGGAGGTGAAAACCGCCAGGACGCACTGGTTCGCCCGGTCGGCCATGAAGTTGCGGACCAGGCGTGGACCGTACGTCGAGGACGTCGTCGCCAGGACCGAGATGGTGATGGAGAACGACGTCCCCGCCACGGTGAGCATCGCCGTCCCGACCGTCGTCAGGATGGCTCGGCCCCCACTGGCGCTGAGAGCGTCGAGGATCGGGATCGAGGCGCCCCGATCGACGATCTCCTGGTCGACGACGACGAGCAGCTGTGCGACGACGATCGCGAAGACCCCGAGGACGGCGGGGAAGAACCAGAACGACTCACGGAGCCGGAGCGTGACGGTGCGCATGAGCGACTGCTTCCTGTCAGGTCTCCGAGGCTGGAGAAGACACCCCGAAGCGTAGTCAGCAGAGCGCATCGACGCCGCGTGGGCCGGGAACGACCGACGGGCGCCGTCTCCCGAGAGACGACGCCCGTCGGGCCGACACGGACGGGTCAGCGCCCTGTCGAGTCGTCCTGGTCCGTCGTGCCGGGTGCGCCCTCGTCGAGGCGGCCGTCGATGGCCGGGTCGGGCGACACGACGTCGACCCGCAACGGCGGATCGGCGACGACCGCGGAGGCCGACGCCTCCGGGCCCGAGACGGAGCCCGCACGGGTGCCCCGGACACGGCGCTTGACAGCCTCCCAGGGTCGGGCCAGACCCTTGCTGCTCGCCTGGGTGGGCGCGTCGACCTCGAGGCCGTAGTAGGCGCCCACGTGCTCGAGGAGGACGTCGCGTTCGGCCTTGTCGTACGCGCGGCGTTCGCGGTTGAAGGCGATGATCGTCGACCAGCACGTCAGCAGCAGCACGATGCTGAACGGCAACGCCGTCGTGATCGCCGCGGTCTTCAGGGCGTCGAGCCCACCCGTCAGGAGGAGCGCGACAGCCAGCAGCGCGGCGACCAGAGCGAAGAACACGCGCAGCCAGTTCTTCGGCTCGATGTCGCCGCCGGACGCGATCATCGCCATGACGAGCGAGCCGGAGTCCGACGACGTGACGAAGAACACCCCGATGAGCAGGATCGCACCGAAGGTCAGGACCGTCCCGGCGGGCAGGCCGCCGAGCAGGGCGAACAGCGACCCCTCGACATCGACCGAGCCGTCGGCGCCGACGAGGCCGCCGGCGCCGTCGGTCTGCTGGTGGATCGCGGCGCCGCCGAGGACGGCGAACCAGAGGAACGTCAGCGCCGTCGGGACGAGCAGCACGCCGAACACGAACTGGCGGACCGTGCGGCCCTTGGAGATGCGGGCGATGAAGATGCCGACGAACGGCGCCCACGACATCCACCAACCCCAGTAGAAGGTGGTCCAGGCGCCCTGCCACTCCTCGCCGGCGGCACCCTGCTGGGCGGTCACGTTGAACGACAGACCGACGACGTTCTGCAGGTAGGCGCCGATCGACTGCACGAAGTCGCGCAGCAGGAACTGGGTCGGACCGACGATCAGGACGAACAGCAGAAGGGCTGCGGCGAGGATCAGGTTGAAGTTCGAGAGGATCTTCATGCCCTTGGTGACGCCGGTGACGAGCGACACGATGGTGACCGCGGTGATGACGGCGATGATCGAGATCTGGCTCACGATGCTGCTCTCGGCGATGCCGGCAGCCTCCAGGCCGGCGCCGATCTGGATGACGCCGAGGCCGAGCGAGGTCGCGACACCGAACAGGGTGCCGACGAGGGCGATGACGTCGATCAGGTTGCCCCAGCCGCCGCGGACGCGGTTGCCGAGGAGGGGCTCGAGTGCCCACCGGATGGAGACCGGCCGGCCCCTGCGGTGGATCGCGTAGGCGAGGGCGAGGCCGAGGACGACGTAGATGGCCCAGGCGTGCAGCCCCCAGTGCAGGAACGTCTGGGTCAGGGCCTGCTGTGCGAGCTGGTCCTCGGTGCCCGTGACACCGGGGCGGGGAGAGGCGAAGTGGCTGAGGGGCTCGGAGACGCCGTAGAAGACGAGGCCGATGCCCATCCCCGCGGCGAAGAGGAGCGCGAACCACGACCCGGTGGAGAACTCGGGTTCGTCTTTGTCCTTGCCGAGCTTGATGCCGCCGAACCGGCTGAAGCCGATGAACAGGCTGAAGCCGACGAAGAACGCCGCGATCAGGACGTAGTACCAGCTGAAGTTCTTGACGATGCCGCTCTGCAGACCGAGGAACAGCGCCTCGGCCGATGCGGGCGCGATCAGAGTGAAGGCGACGAAGCCGAGCACGACGACGGCCGCAGGCCAGAAGACCCCGCGGCGCAGCTGCGGAGTCGTCGAGACGGTCTCCGTGAGGGACGCGGGATGGTCGGCGGTGGGCCCCGAAGAGGGAGGTGTTGTCGTAGCCATGTGTCCATGGTGCCGGTTCAGCGAGGCCGAGGCCGAATACGGAGGTGATCCCGGCCTCGGGAGGTCAGGCGTCCTGATGCTTGTAGCGCCGGTTGCGCGGCCTCAGAACGGCCGTCGCAAGGCCCGCGGCGACGACCGACGCGATGAGGATGGCGACTTTGGCGTCGTCGTCGTGAGCGCTGCCGAGCCCGTAGCTCAGCTCCGCGACGAGCAGTGACACGGTGAACCCGATGCCGCCGAGGAGGGCGACGCCGGTGAGGTCGATCCAGGTGATCGTCCGGTCGAGTTCGGCCCGGGTGATGCGGGTCGTGATCCACGTCGTGGCGAGGATGCCGATGGGTTTGCCGAGGACGAGAGCGGCGATGATGCCGATCGTGACCGGACTGGACAGCGCCGTCCTCAGTCCGTCGAGGCCGCCGAAGGCGACGCCGGCGGAGAAGAACGCGAAGACGGGGACGGCGAAGCCGGTGGAGATGGGCCGGAAGCGGTGCTCGAAGACCTCGGAGAGCCCGGGGCCGGTGCCCGGTCCGCCGCTGGCCTGGCTGCGGATGACGGGGACGGCGAAGCCGAGGAGGACCCCGGCGACGGTGGCGTGGACGCCTGAGGCGTGGATGAGACCCCACACCGAGACGGCCACCGGCAGCAGGATGAACCAGTTCGCTGCGGGATGCAGGCCGAAGAACCGGCGGAACCTCTGCGTCAGGAACACGTACGCGGCGAGCGGGACGATCGCGAGCACCAGGGGGAGGACCTCGATGGCGCTGGTGTAGACGAAGGCGATGATCCCGATGGCGATGAGGTCGTCCACGACCGCGAGGGTCAGGAGGAAGATCCGCAGCGCAGCAGGAAGTCTCGAGCCGACGATCGCGAGGACCGCGACGGCGAAGGCGATGTCGGTCGCCGTGGGGATCGCCCACCCGCGCACCGCCTCCGGGTCGGCGGCGTTGATGGCGGTGAAGATCAGGGCGGGGACGATGACTCCGCCGAACGCGGCGGCCACCGGCACGATGGCCTTGCTGATCCTCCGGAGCTCCCCGGCGACGAACTCCCGCTTGAGCTCCAGGCCGACGAGGAAGAAGAAGATCGCCAGCAGCCCGTCGGCGGCCCACTCCCCCACGCTCAGGTGCAGACCCAGAGCCGCGGGGCCGAACTCGAAGTCGCGAAGCGCGAAGTACGCGCCGGACAGCGGCGAATTCGCCCACACGACGGCGACGACCGCCGCGATGACCAGGACGATGCCGCCCACGGTCTCCTTGCGGAGGATCTCCCCGAGGCGGGTGGACTCCAAGGAGGTGTCCTCGGCGAACAGTCCAGGGGCAGCTGCAGCGGGTGGGCGGGGAGGGGGCAGGTCGTCGTGTGGCATCGCCCCTTGTCTTATCAGACATCGGCAGACCGACACCCCATCAGGCAGGGATCCCCGGGAGGCGGCCGTCACGACCGTGGATGATTCCACCACCATCTGGCGCCAAGCAACGGAGCGGACACTGTCAGTGGCTGTCCAGATGACTCACGTTCACCCGGACCCCGGTGGATCGAGGAACCTCGAACCAGGCAGTCATTGAGGGCGCCATGAGAATCACCAGATTGCGCATCGACGGCCAGTTCTTCCACCTCGACGAAGATCAGGACACCGCGACCCTGAAGCGGGAGATCATCGCCGCCGCCTCCGCAGGGCCCCGGTTCATCGATTTCACCGCGATCGGCCACGGCGAGGTATCCGTCCTCATGACACCCCAGATGGGTGCTCGGTTCGAGGTCCTCGAGCGCAGCCAGGAGGAGATCGATGAGTGGAACCACAACCCACCCGTCGTGGACTACGACCCGCTGGTCCACGACTGAGGCGCGAGCGCAGCCCCCTGCACCGAGGGATGCCCCGGTCGCAGCGGAGCGGACACCTCGGAGTCCAGGTCGACGGTGGCGCTACTCGGCGTCGTCGATCTCAGCCAGGGCCACAGGGGTCCCCGAGGTGATGAGCAGGTCCGTCGCGAGGACGGACCCCGAACCGTAGTTGACCGTCAGCCAGAGCGTCTCCCCGTCGCGGAGCGCGGACATGATCTGCGCTTGGACCGCGTCGAGGGTGGTGTCCGGGATCGTGTAGGCGAAGCCGCCGTAGTGGACGTCGACGCGCTTCATGGTGCACCCGTCTCGGTGCCGTTGGCGGTGTCCTCGTCGATGATGTGCAAGCCCGTGTGGGTGTTCGCGGTCAGTTCCAGGGCACGGATCCAGCGCGGGTTGATCTGGGGCACACGACTTCCGTAGAACTTGAACACCAGAGGGATCGTGGGGTGCAGCCAGATCGAGGTGCGCCCGTCGCCGATCTGCTGGTCGTCCTTCCAGGAGAAGTAGAACGGTTCCCCGCGGCGGAGCTTGACGCCGATGACGACCTGCAGGTGAGCCAAGGTCCGGTCATCGAAGTCGACCGTCAGCGACTGGTCGTAGATGAGCTTTCCCACGGCACCTTCTTCGTTCGGCTAACACGCAGCCCGTCATCCGGGTGCTGGCTTTCGAATCCCCTGCGTCCCAGACGGGAGAGTCATCAATACGTTAGCGCCCCATCCGCGTCATCCGAGGCGGGCGCTCTGGCGCTCCGCCACTCGCCCGCTCGCAGAGCACGGATGCGTCCGCCGACACCGGATCTCACGGCACACGACGGAGCGACCGCGGCGGGCGGGCCGTCAGCCCCCGACGGTCGAGCGGAGGGTCGACGACCCGTCGGGCAGGCGACGCACCTCGATGCGGTCGGCGATCCGCTGCTTGAGCTCGTCGACGTGGCTGACGATGCCGACGACCCGACCTGCGGCCGAGAGCCGGCCCAGCTCGGTCATCACGGCGTCGAGTGTGGTGGGGTCGAGCGATCCGAAGCCCTCGTCGACGAAGAGGGTGCCCAGCTGCAGCCCGCCGGCCTCGGCCTGCACGACGTCGGCGAGTCCGAGAGCGAGGCTGAGCGACGCGTAGAACGTCTCGCCGCCCGAGAAGCTGCCGGGGTCGCGGGTCGTGTCGGTCGCGTGGTCGCGGATCGCCAGCGACAGCCCGGTCTTGCGCGACCTCGACGTCGCCTCGCGCTCGTCGGACGACTCGAGCTGGTACCGACCGCTCGACATGACCGACAGCCGCGCGTTGGCCGCCGCGACGACGTCGTCGAACCGCCGCAGCAGCACGTACGTGCCGAGCGTCACGCCCTTCACGTTGACCGCCGAGGAGGCGCTGGCCAGGTCGGCCATCCGCACGATCGCCCGGGCACGCTCCGCCGCGTCGTCCCCGACGGCTGCGGCCTGCCGCAGTGCGACGAGGGCTGCAGACGACCGCTCGGCCCGGTCGCGCGCCCGAGCGGTCTCGGCGGCGATCGACGTCGCCGCGGCCTCGGTCTCCGCCGCACGCTCGGTCGCCAGGGCGACCCGCTGCTCGACCGCGGCCTCGGCCCCGACACGTGCATCGTCGCCCGGACCTACGCCCGATGCGTCGTCGAGCCCCGCGATCTCCGGCTCGGCGAGCCCGGCGGCGACGACGGCGAGCTCGCGATCGTGCGCCGCGATCACCGCGTCGAGCCGGCCGACCTCCGCACGATCCAGGACCGCTGCGGAGACGGCCTCGACGTCGGCGAAGCCCGCGTCGGCGAGCGACTCGTCGAGGTCGGCGCGTCGCCTCGCGACCTCGTCGACGGCGATCACCTCGGCGTCGAGAGCCTCGACGAGGCGCGCCACGGCGCCGTGCCGGCGCCCGATGACCGCGACGAGCTCCGCCACGCTGTCGGCCCGCCCCCCGAGGTGCCGTCCGACGGCGGCGGTGTCGTCGTCGAGTCGTCGCTGGTCGGCCGCCGCCTGCGCGACGGCCGTGGCGGTGCCGACCCGCGCCTCCTCGAGCTCGGTGCGTCGGCGCTCGGTCTCGGCGTCGTGGGCGTCGAGCGCGAGCGCGGCCGCGTCGCGATCGCCCGCCACGCGGCGCGCGGCCTCGACCCGGGCCAGCGCCGCGTCGAGCTCCGCCTCGACCTCGGCACGGGTGACGCCGCCCAGTTCGGTCGCCCGCTCGTCTCGCCGGGCGACGGCGACCGAACGACGTGCGGCGGCGGCAGCGAGGGCCGACTCGCAGCGCACGCGCTCGTCGGTCGCCCGGTCGACGGCGTCGTCGTCGGGGTGGTCGGCGGTGGTCACGGCCGGAGCCGGGTGGTGCTCGGATCCGCAGACCGGGCAGGGCTCGCCGACGAGGAGGTCGCCCGCGAGCTCGCCCGCCATCCCGGCGATCTTGCGGCGGCGCAGGTCGTTCTCGACCCCGGCGGCGTCGAGAGCCACCCGGGCCGCCTCGTGCAGATCGGCGGTCGCGCGGTCGAGCTCGTCCTCGAAGCGGTCGAGCCCGTCGATGAGGTCACGTCGCCTGCGCCCCTCCGCCACCGCGGCCTCGGCGGGCCCCACGGCGACGACGGCCTCGGTCAACGCACCGAGCGCCGCCTCGAGCTCTCGGCGGACCGCGGGCAGCTCGGCCTGGGCCCGCTCGAGCTCGTCGACGCGCGCCACCTCGGCCGCGACCTGCGCCTCGAGCACGTCGAGAGCGGCCCGGCGGTCGACGAGGGTCGCTTCGAGCCGGGCGCTCTCGGCGGACGACCCGGCCTCCGCCGTCAGGGCGTCGCGTCGAGCCGCCGCCGAGTCGCGGTCGGTCGTCTCGGTCAGATCGGCGTCGAGGTCGCCGGACTCGCGCGCCATACCGACCTGCGCGACGGCGGTCGAGAGCCGCTCGTCGGCCCGGCGGAGCCCCTCGACCGCGACGGTCACCGAGGAGGCGCGGCGCGCGTCGTCGACCCGGCCCCGTGCCTCCTGCACATCGGCTTCGACCTCGCGGGCCGCCGCCTCGCGACGGAGCAGCGCCGCGCGTCGCTCGAGCGCCCGCTGCAGACGCCGTTGCTCGTCGAGGTGAGACCGGGCCGCGTCGCGATCGCCGACCGCCGCGGCCCGCCGACCCTCGAGCTCGATGGCGGTCGCGGCCAGCCCGGCGACCAGACCGCCCAACCCGTCGCGCCCCTCCGGCCCATCTGAGCCCTGCTGCCCGCCCGGCACCCCGAAGTCCGCCGCGGCTGCGGCGAAGGCCTCGTCGTCGACCCCCGTCGCCTCGCGCAGCCGCCCGAGCGCGAGCTCGACCTCGCGCTCGGCGGCGGCTATCGAGGCGCGCGCGGCGACCCGTCGCTCGACGAGCTGGGCCGTCGTCTTCTCGTAGATCTCGGTGCCGAACAGCGACTGCAGCACCTCTTTGCGCTTCTCGCCGGTCGAGCGCAGAAAAGCCGCGAACTCGCCCTGCGGCAGCACGACGGTCTGCACGAACTGCTGCCGGGTGAGCCCCAGGATGCGCGCGATCTCGGCCCCGGTCTCTTGCGCGCTGGTCGACACGACGGTGCCCTCGACCGCATCGGGCGAGGTCAGCAGCACGAGGGTCACGGTCTGGTTCTGCGGGGTCGTACCCGTGCCACGGGCCTTCGGTCGACGGTAGGCCGGGGTCCGTCTGACCCGGTGGATGCCCGCCGCGGTCTCGAAGACGACCTCGACGAACGGCTCGACCGTGGGGGCGGCGTGATGGCTGCGCAACCGGTCGGGGCTGGAGGTCGAACCGGCCAGACCGCCGTAGAGGGCGAAGACGAGCGCGTCGATGATCGTCGACTTGCCCGACCCGGTCGGCCCCTCGAGCAGGAACACGCCCGAGGCCCCGAGCGCCGCGAAGTCGATGCTGTGCTCGCCCGCGTACGGCCCGATGGCGCGCAGCGTGAGTCGATGGAGGATCACTCGCCGCCCTCCGTCGCCCTGGCCGCCTCGTACGCGGATCGGACGATCTCGAGCTCCAGTTCGTCGGCCCGGGCGCCCGAGGCGAAGGCGACGAAGTCGGCGGCGACCTCGACCGGGTCGGTCTCGACCGTCACCGCTCTCAGGGCGGGCGCGTCGACGGCGCCCACCGGCACGTGGTGGATCGCGAGGGCGTTGGGGAACCTCTCGCGGACGCGCGCGTAGAGACGGTCGGGGTGCACCGGATCGGTGGCCGTGATGCGCGACCAGGCCTCGCTGTGCTGGTCGTACCGCCCGTCGAGCAGACGATCGATCGTGTCGGCGAACTCGACGAGGGGCCGCGGCACGGGGGTGGGCACGGTCTCGATCGTGGCACCGCCGTCGGCCGCCAGGGTGACGAGCGTCGACGACTTGACGTGCCCCCGCTCACCGAACGAGAACGCCAGCGGCGACCCCGAGTAGCGGACGACCGGTCGGGCGTCGACCGCCCCGACGCGCTGAGCCCCGTGCAGGTGCCCGAGCGCGACGTAGTCGACGCCGTCGAAGACCCCCGCGGGCACGGAGTCGACCCCGCCGACACGGATGTCTCTCTCGCTCTCGCTCGCCGCGCCTCCTGATACGAAGGCGTGGGCGATCACGACCGACCGCGTGCCTGGCCGCCCGGCGAGATCGGCGCGCACCCGTCGCATGGCGGCGGCGACGACCGCCTCGTGCGACCGGGCGAGCGGGCCGTCGTCGCCAGCACCGGCACCAGCGCCGGCACCGTCGGCGAGCGCGTGGCGCACGGTGTCGGGGTCGAGGTACGGCACCCCGTAGAACGCGACCGGCCCGTCGGCGTCGTCGACGACCACCGGTGTCGCCAGCTCGTCGACCCGGGCGCGCAGGTGCAGCCCGGGCCGCATCAGCTCGGCCGCGAAGCCCAGCCTGACCGCCGAGTCGTGATTGCCGGGCGTCAGCACGACGGTCGCCAGCTCGCTGAGCCGCTGCAGGGCCGAGCCGAGGAGGCGCACGCTGGGTACCGCGGGCACCGCCCGGTCGTACACGTCGCCCGCCACGACGACGACCCGGACGCCGCGATCGCGGACGAGCTCGACGAGGTGGTCGACGAACGCGGACTGGTGCTCGTGCAGATCGACGCCGTGCAGCGTGCGACCGAGATGCCAGTCGCTCGTGTGCAGGATCAGCACGGGTCTCCTTCTCAGCGGTGCCGGTGGGTCGTCGTCACTGTAGCGTCGAGGTCCGACACTGCAGCGCCGGAGGAGAACCGCACCGTGAACGACGACACCATCGACCCGTCCGCCCTCCGATCCGAGGTCGAGGCGCGTCACGATCGGATGATCGCGGACCTCGTGGCGTACGCCTCCCTCGAGACGCCGTCCGACGACGTCGACCTGCTCGCGGTCGGCCTCGCCTGGATCGAGTCCTGGTTGACGGCGACCGCCGGCCCGGCCGCCGCCCGACGGGTGCGCGTCGTCGAGGGCTACGGCGACTCGGTCACGCTCGAGTACCCCTCGCCCACGGGCTCCGCCGAGTGGGTCAGCGCGCTCTGCCACTACGACACGGTGTGGTCGGAGGGCACTCTCGCCGACTGGCCGGTGACGATCGACGGCGACGTCATGACCGGGCCCGGCGTCTTCGACATGAAGTCCGGGCTGATCCAGCTCGGTCACGCCATCGCGGTCTCCGATCGGCTCGGTCTGCCGCGGCCGGGCGTCCGCATCGTGCTGAACGGCGACGAGGAGGTCGGCAGCATCGCCTCGCGGCCGGTCATCGAGGCCGAGGTCGGCCGAGGAGGCGCGGTGCTGGTCTTCGAGTCCGCCGCCGAAGGAGCGGTCAAGACGGCCCGCAAGGGAGTCGGCATCTTCGAGGTCGAGACGTTCGGCGTCGAGGTGCACGCGGGGCTGCACCCGCGGTCGGGCGCGAGCGCGATCGACGAGATGGCGCGGATCATCCTCCAGCTGCACGCCGCGGCCGACATCGACGCCGGCACCTCGCTCAACGTGGGCATCGTGCAGGGCGGCACCCGCACCAACGTGAAGGCCGGCCACGCCCGGGCCTCGGTCGACGTGCGCGTCACGTCGGCGTCCGAGGTGACCCGCATCGAGCAGGTGCTGGCCGACCTCGCCCCCCACGACCCGAACGCCCGGGTGCAGGTCACCGGCGGCTGGAACCGCCCTCCGATGGAGCGCACCCCGGTCACGGCGGCCCTGTACGAGCGGGCCGCCCGGGTGTCCGCGACGCTCGGGTTCGAGCTGCGCGAGGTCTCGGTCGGCGGGGCGAGCGACGGCAACTTCGCCGCGGCCCTCGGCTGCGCCGTGCTCGACGGGGTGGGCGGCGTCGGCGGCGGGGCGCACGCCCGCCACGAGTGGATCAGCTTGGCCGGAATGGTCGAGCGCACCGAGTTCGTCTCCGCCCTCTTCGCCGACCTCGCCTGACCCGACCCGACGTCACGCGAGGGCGCACAGCGGCGTGATGCGATCGTGACTCGGCGCAGGCGAACTCATCCCCGCGACTGACGAGCCAGCTGCGCGTTCGTCAATACGGTGGTGCGAGCCCGATCTCACGGGCCCCTGGGGAACGGATCCGTCATGACACGCGCACGCACTCTGCACACCCTCGGAGCCTCGGCGCTCGTCGTGCTGTCTCTGGCCGGATGCGCCGGCGGCCCGTCCGGGGGCACGACGCCGAGCCCGACCCCGAGCATGAGCACCAGCGCCGGCGCGACTCCCGACGACGGCGAGACGGCGACGCCCACCGCTCCGCCTGAGTCGAGCCCGACGCCGACCGGCGCGGCGACCCCGACCCCGACGACCTCCGAGACGCCGGCCGCGTCTCCCGTGAACATCCCCACCGACTGCACGCAGATCGTCGACTCGGCGACCTACGCGGCGACGATGGGCGAGACCCCGCTGAACCCCGAGGGCTACCTCCGGCGCGACGGCACCCCGTTAGGAGCCCGGACGCCGACCGTGCCGCCTGCCGACGCGACCCTCGTGCAGATCGTCGACTCGGCCGCCGCGCTCGACTGCCTGTGGCGCGACCCGCGAGCCGACATCACCGGTCTCGGCGTGACCATGGGGCGCCTCGATCAGGCGACCAGCGCCTCCCTGCTGTCTCTGGCGGCAGCCGACGGTGCGACCTGCAGCGACGCCCAGGGCGGCCGGCTGTGCCAGAAGTCGGAGACGGCGGAGCAGTACCAGACCGACATCACGGACACGTACTTCGTGCGCGGCGACCTGTTCGTGCACGTCTTCCAGTCGAACTTCCCGACGAACGATCTGCTCGGCTCGATCCTGGCGCACACCGCGAGTTGAGCACCGAGCCGCAGCGGGCGCTACAGCACGCTCTTCGGCACCCGGTGCAGCGTCACGGCGCCGACCGCGTCGAACGGGTGCAGCGGGTCCGGGGCGCCCGACCCCGTCGGCCCGCCGAGCCGTGAGTGCCCGACGGCGCTGAGCACCGCGTAGGCGTCGCCGCGGGTCCAGCCGTGGTCGTCGACCAGGAACGAGAACGCGTCCTCGTACCCGCGCCGGATGCTCTCCTGCACCGGCTCGCCCAGCCCGACGAAGATCCAGTCGTCGGCCGTCTCGATCCGAGGGGCCCGCAGCGAGAGCCCCTTCACGACGTCGATCGACACGACCGCCGTGCCCTCCGCCTCGATGGCGACGAACGACGACTCGCCCTCGGCCATGATCGCGTGCACGTCGCCGATCGAGAGGTACGCGCCCTCGACCATGACGGGCAGGTACACGGTCGAGCCGACGCGGTTCTCGGTGACGTCCATGTTGCCGCCCTGCGCGTACGCCGGCATGATCGTCGAGTTCTCGCCGGTCGCCGGGGCGGTGCCCATGCAGCCGATCATCGGCCGCGGTGCGAACACGTGCCGGTCGGTCACGTGCACCCCCTCGTCGTCGATGGGCACGCGGCGCGTGAACATCTCGTCGCCCATCACGTGCTGCAGTGCGCCCGACCCGGGCAATGCGACGGACCAGCCGTGCGCCACGAGCCGGATCTCGTGCACGGTCACGGCGAGCGCGTCGCCGGGCATCGCACCTTCGACGTAGACGGGGCCGGTGACGGGGTTGATCGGCACCGACAGCTTCGCGAGGTCGCGGTGCTCGTGCAGCTCGGCGTAGACGGCGTCACTGGTCTCGAAGCCGATGCGCTCGCCCGTGCCGGGGGTGATCCGCAGGGCGGGCTCGACGTCGGCGGTGAAGCCGGGGCGCCCATGCTCCTTGCCCAGGAAGTGGTCGACACCGTCGACACGTCCCGCCGAGGAGGCGCGGGTCGGGTCGCCCGCGCCCCCGCCGGCCCCCGAGGCGGTCGCCTCCACCCCGCTCATGCGTCGTGCCGTTCGGAGTCGGCGGCGGGTGCGGCCGTGGCCGGCGTCGCACCGTGGTCGGCACCGGACGGGATGACCGGCGCCGCGCCTCCTCGGCTCCGGTAGTAGAGGAACACGCCTGCGCCGAGCACGAGCCAGACGAGTCCGCCGATCTTGGCCTCGGGGGCGGCGTTCACGAGCACGTAGCCGATGATGAGGAACCCGATGACGGGCACGACGAGGTGCAGCAGCCAGTTGCGCGACTTCCTCTTGACGACGTAGTGCACGACGACCGAGACGTGCAGCAGCATGAAGCCGAACAGGGCGCCGAAGTTCACCAGTGACGCGATGAGGTCGATCTGTCCGACGAAGAACAGCACGAGCACGGCCGACAGCGCCGAGACGAGCAGGATGGCGGCCTGCGGCACCTGGCGGCTGTTGATGGTGGACAGGAACGCGGGCAGCTGACGGTCGCGGCTCATCGAGAAGAGCAGACGCGAGGTGGCGGCCTGCGCGGCCATCGCGTTGGCGATGCCGATCGCGAGCACGTTGACGACCAGGAACGCCGTCGACCAGCCGCTGCTCGACGCCGCCTCGACCAGCGAGAAGAACGCGTTGCCGACCTCGTCCTTCCCGAAGGAGTCGCGACCGGCGGCGAGGGCGCTGGCGAGCCAGGTCTGCACGACGAAGAGCGTGGCGACGATCACCAGGGCGATGATCATGGCCTTGCCCGCTCCGCCGCGCTTGCCGGTGCTCTCCTCCGACAGCGTCGAGATGCCGTCGAAGCCCAGGAAGCTCAGCACCGCGATCGACAGCGCCGACGCGAGGAGCGGCGCGGTGACCTTGCTGGAGTCCCAGATCGGGTCGGCGGTGAACTCGGCGCCGGGGATCGTGCCGTCGTTCAGCGCGATGACCGCGATGATGACGAAGATCACGACGAAGACGACCTCGATGGCCAGGAACACCCGGTTCATCAGCTTGATCGAGCTGATGCCGAGCAGGTTGATCGCGGTGTTGATCGCGACGAAGATCAGCGCCCACATCCACCGGGCGCTCCCGGGGAAGATCCCGATCATCGACTCGGCGGCGAAGACGTAGAGCAGCGTCGGCACGAGCAGGTAGTCGAGCAGGATCGCCCAGCCGGCGAAGAACCCGGCGATGGGGTGGATGCCGCGACCGACGTACGAGAACACCGAACCGGCCAGCGGGATCGACTTCGCCATCTGCGCGTAGGCGAGCGCCGTGAAGATCATCGCGATGAGGCCGATCAGGTAGACCAGCGGCACCATGCCCGACGACGCGTTGTAGACGGTGCCGAAGATGGCCCAGGGCGCGATCGGCACCATGAAGATCAGGCCGTAGATGAGCAGATCGACGGTCGTGACCGACCGCTTCAGCTCCTGCTTGTAGCCGTACTGCTCGAGTTGCTGCTGGTTGCTCAGCTCGCCGCCGGGGGCGCCGGTCGTCGTTCCAGTGGACATGGTGTGCTCTCTCGCTCGGGTGGGATGCGGGGGTGGAGCCGGGGAGGTGCGGGTCGGGTCGGTCAGGAGGCGCGGGCCGGGAAGCGCGGCGCGGGAGGCGCGGTGCCGGTCAGGCCGCGTCGTGCGCCGCGAGGAACTGGCCGACGACGGCTCGGAACTCCTCGGGCTGCTCGAGGTGCGAGCAGTGGCTCGCGCCGGCGAAGACGTGCGAGCGCACGTCGGCGATGCCGTCGACGAACGGCTGCCAGGTGGCCGGGGTCGCCTCGTCGTGCTCGCCGGCGACCACGAGGGTGGGGGCGGTGACGCGGGGTAGCCGGTCGACGATGCTCCAGTCGCGCATCGTGCCGATGACGTGGAACTCGTTGGGCCCGTTCATCGTGTGATAGACGGTGGGCTCGGCCTCCATCTGCGCCTCGCTGTCGACGAAGTCCTGAGGCATGGGGACGACGCGGCAGACGTGCCGCTCGTAGAACACCTGCGTCGCGGCGAGGTACTCCGGGTCCGTGGTGGTGCCCGCATCCTCGTGACGCTCCAGCGCCTCCTGCACGTCGACCGGCAGCAGCGCCCGCAGCTCGGCCGCGCCCTCGACCCAGAGCTGCATGGAGGCGGGCGAGTTGCAGATCGCGAGACCCGCGAGACCCGCGGGCTGGCGCACGGCGATCTCGGCGCCGAGCATGCCTCCCCACGACTGGCCGAGCACGTGGAACCGCTCGAACCCGAGGTGCGCGACGACCGCGTCGAACTCGGCGACGAACAGGGCGGGGCTCCAGGTCTCGACGGGGGCGTCGGGGCGGTGGCTGCTGCGGCCGCAGCCGAACTGGTCGTAGTGCACGACGGTGCGACCGGTCTCGTCGGCGAGCGCCGCGAGGTTGCGGAGGTAGTCGTGGGCCATGCCCGGGCCGCCGTGCAGCACGATCAGGGGCAGCGCGCCCGGCGTCGGGCGGTCGGGGGTCGTGACCTGGTACCAGGTGACGCCGTCGCGGAACGGGAGGGTGGAGGAGGTGCTCGTCGACATGCGGGACAGTGTGCGTCACGTAAAGGTCTCGCGCCTAGACCTTTGCCGATGACTTAACGTGGGTGTAACAAACGCCGCTCGGGAGGGTCGACGCATGACGCCACGCGAGGCCGCCGACGCCGGGGCGCCCGGGGCGTCCGGGGCGTCCGACAGCGCCCCCTCCGCCCCCGCCGGCGCCCTCGCCGCGCCCGTCGAGTCGTCGAGCCGCGTCGACGACGTGACCGACCGGCTGGTGACCGCCATCGCGACCGGCGAGTACCTGCCCGGCCAGCGCCTCCCTCCCGAGCGCGACCTCGCCGCATCGCTGCGCGCCGGGCGCATGACCGTCCGGGCCGCGCTCGCCCGACTCGTCGAGCAGGGCATGATCGAGACCCAGCGCGGGCGCGGTGGCGGGTCGTTCGTCCGCGAGCAGCACACGACGTCGTCCGACGCCATCGCGCAGCGGACCCTCGGGGCGCGCTGGGCGGACCTCAGCGACACGAGCGAGGCGATCGGGCGACTGCACGGGACGATCGCCGAGGCCGCCGCCGAGAACCACACGCCCGCCGACGCCGCCGAGCTGCGCGAGCGCCTCGAGGGCTACCGCGAAGCCGAGTCGGGCCGGGCGTCGCAGCGGGCCGACGCCCTGCTGCACGTGGCGATCGCCGAGGCGGCGCACAACACGACGCTGCGCGAGGTCCTCTTCGCCCTGGAGGCGCGGGTCAGCATCGCGGCGCCGGCCCACCTCTGGGGCGGCCCCGACGGCATGCGCGAGATGGAGCTGCGGGCGCTCGGCGATCACGAGGCGCTGGTCGACGCGATCTGCGGCGGTCGGGCGACGGAGGCGGCGGGCATCGCGCGCGAGCACGTCAAGATCGACCTCGAGCTGCTCGAGCGGGTGCTGCACCGCCGCGACTGACGCCCGCCTCTCGCGGGCTCGCAGCGTCGAGTGAGGGTGTGCGGCGCCGCCGAGCGGGTGGGTAAGGCCCTTCTCGGCGGCGACCGCCACGGACGGCGAGTGCCCGTCGATCCGAACTCACGACCTCGCGGGGGTTCGAGGGTCGTGCAGATCGTCGGGCGGGCGTCACGCAGGGGGAGGACATCCGGTTCGGGCCGGATATCCGCGTGGCTACACCGCCGTCGGTTCAGAAGATAGCAGTCGATACTCACGAGTATCGAGTCCCCCTTATGGGGGACGAGACGTGCGACGAACCTGCCCTCGTGACTTGACACGCCTATTCGTTTCGCCATAGAAATAATCCATGCGACGACGCGACGACGACTCGACCCCTGCCCTGCACCTCCGGCTCGGCGGCACGAGCGTCGTGCTCGACGTCCCCCGTGGCGCCTTGCCCGGCTTCGTCTACTGGGGCCCCGATCTCGGCGACATCTCGGAGGAGGCGCTGGTCGGCCTGGTCGCAGCGGCCCGCCCCCAGCGCGTCTCGGGTGGTCTCGACCACCCCGCGCGCCTGACGGTGCTGCCGCTCGAGCACGAGGGCTGGCAGGGCACTCCGGGCCTGATCGGCAGTCGCGCGGGTGCGGCGTTCGCTCCGGCCTTCACCGTCACCGAGACCGCCACCGACACCGACGCCGACGCCGCCTCCGTCGGCGCGGCGCCCACCGTCACCGCGCTCACCATCACCGCCGACGACGACGACGCGGGCCTCCGTCTGGGCGTCGATCTGCGGCTCGACGAGCACGGCCTGCTGCACCAGACCCTCCGCCTGACGAACACCGGCGACGACGTCTACGACCTGCACGAGCTCGCCGCGAGCTTCCCGCTGCCGCACAACGCCAGCGAAGTGCTCGACACCACGGGTCGGCACCTGCGCGAGCGCACCCCCCAGCGCCACGCGCTGACCGTCGGGCGCTACGACCGCGAGAGCCGCCGCGGTCGCCCCGGGGCCGACGCCACCCTCGTGCTCGCCGCCGGCACCCCCGGCTTCGGCTTCGAGCGCGGTCTCGTCCACGCCGTCCACCTCGCCTGGAGCGGCAACCACCGTGTCGGCGTCGAGAAGACGATCGCCGGCGCGGTCGTCACCCGGGTGTCCGAGCTGCTCGCCCCCGGCGAGGTCCGACTCGGCCCGGGCGAGAGCTACGAGACCCCCGAGGCGCTCGGCTCGTGGGGCGACGGGCTGACCGAGCTCTCGGGTCGGTACCACCGCCTCCTGCGCTCCCGTCCGCAGCATCCGTCGTCGACGCGGCCCGTCACCCTAAACACCTGGGAGGCCGTCTACTTCGACCACGACCTCGCCCGCCTGAGCGCCCTGGCCGACGCCGGGGCGCGGGTCGGCGCCGAGCGCTTCGTGCTCGACGACGGCTGGTTCCGCGGTCGCCGCGACGACACGTCGGCGCTCGGCGACTGGTACGTCGACGACGAGGTCTGGCCCGACGGCCTCGCCCCGATCATCGAGCACGTCACCGGACTCGGTCTGCAGTTCGGCCTGTGGGTCGAGCCCGAGATGGTCAGCCCCGACTCCGACCTGGCCCGTGCGCACCCCGAGTGGATCCTCGGGCCGGGCCCGCGCCTCCCGATGTCCGGGCGCCAGCAGCAGGTGCTCGACCTGTCGAACCCCGACGTGTCGGCCTACCTGCTCGAGCGCCTCGACTCGCTGCTGCGCGAGAACGACATCGCCTACCTGAAGTGGGATCACAACCGGGACCTGATGGAGGCGGGGGCCGGGTCGCCCGCGCACCCCGCGGTCCACGAGAACGTCGTCGCGCTGTACGCACTGCTCGACGAGCTGCGCCGCCGGCACCCTGCGGTCGAGATCGAGAGCTGCGCATCGGGTGGAGCGCGGGTCGACCTCGGGATCCTCGCCCGGACCGATCGGATCTGGGCGAGCGACTGCATCGACCCGATCGAGCGCCTGACGATCCAGAAGTACACGAACCTGCTGGTGCCCTACGAGCTGATGGGCGCCCATGTCAGCGGCCCCAGGTCGCACTCGACCGGACGCCGCCACGACCTGTCGCTGCGCGCGGGCGTCGCGCTGCCCGGGCACTTCGGCATCGAGTGGGACATCTCGAGCCTCGACCCCGAGGTCGAGGCGGAGCTGACGAGCTGGGTGGCGACCCACAAGCGCCACCGCGAGCTGCTGCACCACGGCACCGCCGTGCACGCCGACCTGCCCGACGCGTCGATGGACCTGCGCGGCGTCGTGTCGCCCGACCGGCGGCATGCGCTCTACACGTTCACGCAGGTGACGGCGAGCGCCAGCTACCCGCCCGGGCCGATGACCCTGCCCGGCCTCGACGACGAGCGGATGTACCGCGTCGCGCTGGCCGAGCCGACCGGAGCCCTCGGCGGGCCCGGGCAGTCGGCGCTGACGTGGGCCGTCGAGGGCGTGGTCGTGCCGGGGCGCGCCCTCCGCCTCGGCGGGGTGCAGGCGCCGGTGCTGTTCCCCGAGAGCCTCGTGCTGCTGGAGGTCACAGCCGTCTGACCCCGTGCGCACCCCTTCGTCGCCCTTTCGGAGGACATCACCTGAACCCCTGATCATGAGCCGGTTTCATCATCCCGCGACACGCCGCAGCAGCCGCACCCCGCGCTTGACACTTAGGTGAGCCTTACCTAACCTGGGCGGCGCCGTCAGAGAGCCTGGCGGCGTCCACGCACCACCGGGAGCCCCGTGTCCGATCTGCTGAACGCCTCCACCGCCGATGCCTACGCCGCCGAGACGACCGCCGTCGTCGACCGTCTCGCGCACCGCTTCCGCACGACCCGGCAGCCCTTCTCGGGCGAGAGCCGCGCCGAGCTGCAGAGCCGCGTCGACGCGGTCGACCTCGACGCCCCCGGCACCGGCACGGCCGACGCCCTCCGCGAGGTCGACGAGCTCTTCGCCGCGAACGCCGTCTGGTTCCACGACCCGGCCTACCAGTCGCATCTCAACTGCCCGGTCGCGATCCCCGCGGTCGCCGCCGAGGCGGTGCTCGCCGCGATCAACCCGTCGGTCGACACCTACGACCAGTCCGCCGTCGGCACCCTGATCGAGCGCCGACTCGTCGACTGGACCGCGGGCCGCATCGGCTTCGACCCGGCGACCCGAGACGGCGTCTTCACCTCGGGGGGCACGCAGTCGAACCTGCACGCGCTCCTCCTCGCCCGTGAGCGCGCCACCGCGACGGCCCGAGCCGAGGCCCGAGCCGAGGAGGCGCGGGTCCAGCAGCAGGAGGCCCCCGGCCGCCGCTCCGCCCCGCGCTCCCCGTCGCTGCACGATCTGCTGGCCCGCATGGTCGTGATCGCCACGGCCGAGAGCCACTTCAGCGTGCAGAAGTCGACGCGTCTGCTCGGTCTCGGCGACGACGCCGTGGTCACCGTCCCCACCGATGGAGCCGGGCGGATGCGCCCCGACGCCCTCGACGTCACGGTCGATGCGCTCGTGCAGGCCGGGCATCTGCCGATCGCCGTCGTCGCGACGGCCGGCACCACCGACCGCGGCTGCATCGACCCGCTCGCGGCCATCGCCGACGTCTGCGACCGCACCGGCGTCTGGCTGCACGTCGACGCCGCCTACGGCGGGGGCCTGCTGGTGTCGCCCACCCGTCGGCGGCTGCTCGACGGCATCGAGCGCGCCCGCTCGGTGACGGTCGACTTCCACAAGACGTTCTTCCAGCCGGTGTCGTCGAGCGCGATCGTCGTGCGAGACGGCCGCGACCTCGACCCGGTCGCCTGGCACGCCGACTACCTCAACCCGCTCGCCGACCCCGAGCCGAACCAGGTCGCGAAGTCTCTGCAGACCACCCGTCGCTTCGACGCGCTGAAGCTCTGGGCGACCCTCCGTGCCCTCGGCGCCGACGAGGTCGGCGCGCTGGTCGATCGCGTCGTCGACCTGGCCGCCGAGGTGCACGGGGTCCTCCGCGACGACGACGAGTTCGATCTGCTCGCCGAGACCCAGCTCAGCACGGTGCTGTTCCGCTGGCAGCCGTCGCACGTCGACGACGAGACCGCCGACCGGCTCGTGCCGCTCGTCCGTCGGGTGCTGTTCGAGTCGGGTCGGGCCGTCGCCGCCAAGACCGTCGTCGACGGGCGCCCCTGCCTCAAGCTGACGCTGCTGGATCCCGAGTCGCGTCTCACCGACGTGACGGACGTGCTCGACCTGATCCGCGCCTCCTCGGCCGCCCTGCTCGAGAGCGACGACCTCGCCGCCACCGCGCCGACCACCGAGGGGTCGGCCCGATGACCGCCGCACGCACCGCCGACCGAGCACAGGCCGACGCCGCACGCACCCCCGACCACGTCCACGACCTCGTCGGCATCGGCATCGGCCCCTTCGGTCTCGGTCTCGCCGCGCTCACCGATCCGCTCGACGATCTCGACGCGGTCTTCGTCGACGCCGCCGACGGGTTCCGCTGGCATCCCGGGATGATGATCGAGGGCGCGACGATCCAGGTGCCGTTCCTGGCCGATCTCGTGACGATGGCCGATCCGACCTCGCGCTTCTCGTTCCTGGCGTTCCTCAAGGCGACCGGCCGCCTCTACGCGTTCTACATCCGCGAGAGCTTCTACCCGCTGCGTGCCGAGTACGACGCCTACTGCCGCTGGGTCGCCGATCAGCTCGACACCCTGCGCTGGGGGCGGCGCGTCACCGCGGTCACCGAGCTCGACGACGGCACCCTGCTGGTCGAGGCCGAGCGCACCGCGACCGGAGAGCGCGAGGCGTGGCGCACCCGGCACGTCGTGCTCGGCATCGGCACCGAGCCGCGCCTCCCCGACGCCGTCCGCGGGCTGGAGGGCCCCGTCGTGCACAGCGCCGGCTACCTCCGCGAGCGCGAGCGGCTGCGCGACGCCGACTCGGTCACGATCGTCGGCAGCGGGCAGTCCGCCGCCGAGATCTACCGCGACCTCCTCGACACGACCCGAGGAGGCGCGGCGTCCGCGCCGCAGACCGGTCACCGCCTCGACTGGGTCACCCGCTCGCCCCGGTTCTTCCCGATGGAGTACACGAAGCTCACGCTCGAGCTGACCAGCCCCGAGTACACCGACCACTTCCACGCCCTGCCGGCCGACGAGCGCGAGCGGCTGGGTCGCGAGCAGCGCAGCCTCTACAAGGGCATCAGCGGCGAGCTGGTCGACGACATCCACGAGACGCTCTACCGGCTCACCCTCGACGGCCCGCTCGACACGACCCTGCTGACCGAGACCGAGCTCGTCGCCGCCGAGTGGCACGCCGACCGCGAGGTCTTCACCCTGACCCTGCGGCACGCCCAGCTCGGCACGACGACCCTGCGCGAGACCGCCGCGCTCGTGCTCGCGACGGGGTACGCGCCGCGCGTGCCGGGGTTCCTTGATCCGCTCGGCGACCGGGTGGCCCGCGACGGGCGGGGCCGCCTCGCCGTCGCCCGCGACTACTCGATCGACGCCAGCGGCGCCGGTCGCCTCCTCGTCATGAACGCCGAGGAGCACACGCACGGCCTCACCGCCCCCGACCTCGGCTTCGCGGCCTGGCGCGCCTCGAGCATCATCGAGTCGATCACCGGTCGCGAGGTCTACGCCGTCGAACGCCGCACGGTCTTCCAGACCTTCGGCCTGCCCACCGGGGAGGTCGCCCGATGAGCGCCCTCACCGCCCCGCCCGTCGTCGCCGAGGAGGCGCGGGTCGCGCCGTTCTCGCACCGCGCCTCCTGCGGTCTGGTCACCCTCGAGCCGTTCGACCCCGAGCCGTTCGCCGTGCCGCTGCGTCGCTGGCTGTCGCACCCGGCGTCGGAGTCGTGGGGCATGGTCGGGGTCAGCACCGACGAGGTGCGCCGGTACGTCGCCGCGGTGACCGCCGACCCGCACCAGGACGCCTGGCTCGGCCGCGTCGACGGCGAGCCGATGTTCTTCGTCGAGACCTACGATCCGGCCCACGTGCTGCTGACCGAGGTGCATGACGCCGAGCCGGGCGATGTGGGGATGCACCTGCTCGTCGCACCGGCGCCGCCGCCCGAGCAGCGGGTGCCGGGTCTCACGTCGGCGATCATGGCGACGGTGGTGCGCTTCGTCTTCGAGCGGCTCGACGCGCGGCGCATCGTGGTGGAGCCCGACGTCGAGAACATCCGCATCGCCGCCAAGAACGACGAGGTCGGATTCCGCGCGGTCGGCGACGTCGATCTGCCCGACAAGCGCGCACGGCTGTCGGTGCTCACCCGCGACGACGCCGCGGCCGCCCACCTCGCACCCGGGCCGATGGGCTGGGCCCACCGGCATCTGGTCGCCAAGTCGCTGTCGGAGTTCTCGCACGAGCGACTCGTCGCCCCGCACGACGAGGGCGGCGGGTGGTGGTCGCTGACCGTCGAGGGGGTGGGCGGCCCCGGCGACCCGACCCGCGCCTCCTCGGTGGGGGCGGCGTCGACGCGCCCGGTCGTCGTCTACCGGTTCCGCGCCCGGGTGCACGAGCTCGAGCACTGGGTGGTCGACGAGCCGAGCGTCGCGCGCGAGATCGACGGAGCACCCGCCGAGCTCGACGCGCTCGAGCTGATCGCCGAGCTGCAGAGCGTGCTGGGGCTGCCCGACGAGCTGATGGCCGTCTACCTCGAGGAGCTCTCGTCGACGCTCACGAGCGCGGCCGCGAAGCGCCTGCAGGGCGGCCCCACGGCCGAGCAGCTGACCACGGCCGACTTCCAGACCATCGAGGCGGCGATGACGGAGGGCCACCCGGCGTTCGTCGCCGCGAACGGCCGGATCGGCTTCGGGCTCGACGAGTTCCGCGCCTACGCCCCCGAGACCGCGGCCCCGATCCGCCTCGTCTGGCTGGCCGCCCGCCGGTCGGGCACGCATCTCGCGCTCGGCGACGGGCTCGACGAGCAGACGCTGCTCGGCGCCGAGCTCGGCGAGCGGACCCTCGCGCGGTTCGCCGCGACCCTGGCCGCCAAGGGCCTCGATCCGGTCGACTACCACTACCTGCCGGTGCACCCGTGGCAGTGGCAGCACCGCGTCGCGATCACGTTCGCGCCCGACGTCGCCCGGCGCGACCTCGTGCTGCTCGGCGAAGGCGACGACGACTACCAGGCGCAGCAGTCGATCCGCACGCTCGCGAACCGGTCGCACCCCGAGCGGGCCTACGTGAAGACGGCGCTGGCGATCCAGAACATGGGGTTCCTCCGGGGGCTGTCGCCCGCCTACATGCGGCCGACGCCCGCGATCAACGACTGGGTGCACGGGCTCGTCGCCGACGATGCGACCCTGCAGGAGGCGCGGTTCCGGATCCTGAGGGAGCGCGCCTCCGTCGGCTACACCGGCGACGCCTACCACCGCACCACGACCCCGTCGCCGCAGCGCAAGATGATCGCGGCGCTCTGGCGGGAGAGCCCGGTGCCGCTGACCGCCCCGGGCGAGAGGCTCATGACGATGGCGGGGCTGCTGCACCGCGATGCGGCGGGCGGGCTGCTGGCGTCGGCGCTCGTCCGGGCGTCGGGGATGCGCGCCGCGGACTGGGTGCGCTCGTATCTGCACGCGTACCTGCGACCGGTCGTGCACTGCCTCCGCGCCCACGAGCTGGCGTTCATGCCGCACGGCGAGAATCTCATCCTGGTGCTCGAGAGGCACGTGCCGACGGCGGTGTTCATGAAGGACATCGGCGAGGAGGTCGTGCTGCTGGCTCCCCGCGACGTGCCGCCCCTGGTCGAGCGCATCGTGCAGCCCGTCGACGACCGCGAGAAGGCGCTGGCCGTGTTCACCGACGTCTTCGACGGGGTGTTCCGCTACCTAGCGGCGGCCCTCGACGACGACGGGGTGCTGCCGGCCCGCGAGTTCTGGCGGCTCGTCGCGGAGTGCGTCGACCGGCACGCCGACGAGCACCCGGCGCTGGCCGACGCGCTCGACCTGCGCGTCGACCGGTTCGACCACTCGTGCCTCAACCGGCTGCAGCTGCGCGACGCCCGGCAGATGGTCGATCTGGCGGCGCAGTCGTCGTCGCTGATCTACGCGGGCACGCTGGCGAACCCGATCGCTCGGTGAGGCGGGGCGGGTGCGGAGGCGGGGCGCGGTGAGGTGGGGGCGGCGCCCGGGTCGACGCATAGGGGTCGTGATGTTATAGCCTGACGGGATGCACGTCTCCGCCGCACACCCTCGTCGCGCCGACATCCAGGGGCTCCGGGCGGTGGCCGTCATCGCGGTGCTCCTGTACCACTTCGGGGTGCCCGGGCTCTCGGGCGGGTACGCGGGGGTCGACGTGTTCTTCGTCGTCTCGGGGTTCCTCATCACCGGCAATCTGCTGCGCGAGCACGCCCGGACGGGCCGGGTGTCGCTCGCGAAGTTCTGGTCGCGGCGGGTGGCCCGGCTCGCGCCGCCGGCTCTGCTGGTGGTCGCGGCCACGGTCGCCGCGTGCGTCGTCTGGATGCCGCCGCTGCTCTGGCGGTCGACCGCCCGCGAGGCGCTCCTGGCGACCGTCGGGGTCGCGAACATCGACTTCGCCCGCTCGGGCACCCGGTACCTGAGCGCGAGCGAGCCCTCGGTCTTCCAGCACTTCTGGTCGCTCGGCGTCGAAGAGCAGTTCTACCTGGTCTGGCCCCTGGCGCTCGTCGCCGTGCTCGCGGTGGCGGGGCGGCGCCTGCTCGCCGTCGTCCTGGGGGTGGCGACCGCCGCCTCCTTCGTGCTCTGCCTCTGGCTGGTCACGGTGTCGCAGCCCTGGGCCTTCTTCGCGCTGCCGTCGCGCGCGTGGGAGCTCGGGGCCGGGGCGCTGCTCGCCGTCGGCGCCGGACGGCTGGGCGGGGTGCCCCGGTTGGGCGGGATGCCCCGACTGGGCGCGGTACCCCGGTTGGGCGGGGTGCCCCGGTTGCTCGCGACGGTCACGGGGTGGCTCGGGCTCGCCGCGATCGCCTCGGCCGTCGTGCTGCTCGACGAGTCGACGGTGTTCCCCGGGGCGGCGGCGCTGCTGCCGGTGCTGGGCACGGCCGCGGTGATCGCCGCGGGCTCGGTCGGGGCGGGCTCGGTCGCCGCCGCGGACTCGGACGCGGCGGACTCGGTCGCGGCGGATCGTCTGCCGATGGTCTCGAGCGTGCTCTCGTGGCGGCCGCTGACCAGGGTCGGCGACATCTCCTATCCGCTCTATCTATGGCACTGGCCGCTGCTCGTCGTCCCGACTCTCGCGCTCGGACGCGACATCCGCCCGGGCGAGGTCGTCGCGGCCGCGGTCTGCTCCGTCGTCCTGGCGGCGCTCACCCACGTCACCCTCGAGAACCGTCTGACTCCCCGCCTGGCGACCCGCCGCCCACGGACCATCGCCGTCGCGGGCCTGACCACCGCCGCCCTGGTCGCCGGAGTCTCGGGTGCGGCTCTGGCGGACCCGGTGCTGTCCACGGACGTCGTGCTGGCCTCCCCGACGGCCGACGACGTCCGGGCCGGGCCGGTCGCGGCGACGGTCGTGCCCGCCGATCTCTCCCCCGGGCTCGCGGACGTCGACGAGTCGATCCCGACGATCTACGCCGACGGCTGCCACGCCGACTACCAGGTCGTCGCGGCGCTCGGCTGCTCGTTCGGCGACCCCGACGGGCCGACGACGGCCCTGGTCGGCGACTCGCACGCCGCGCAGTGGTTCACGCCGCTGCGCGACCGGGTCGAGCGACGGGGCGAAGAGCTGATCGTGCACACGAAGCTGGCGTGCCCGGTGGTCGAGCTCGTGCTCGAGCATCCGCACGCCGCCCGCGACTACACCGAGTGCGCGAGCTGGCGGGACGACGTCGTGGCGACGCTCGTCGAAGAGCCCGTCGACACGGTCGTGGTCTCGCACGCCGTCAGCGGGTACCGGCTGGTCGCGCGGTCGCCCGACGACTTCGAACGCGAGTGGGCGACGGGGCTCGAACGGTTCGTCGACGCCCTCCCCGACTCGACGCGCGTCGTCGTGCTGGGCGACGTCCCGCGGTGGCCCGATCGCCCCCCGCTCTGCCTCTCGTCCCATCTCGACGACGTCGCCGCCTGTTCGGCACCGGTGGAGGCGCTCGTCGACGCGCCGGCGACGGCGGCGGACCGGGGTGCGGCCGAGCGGTCGCGGGTTCGCTACGTCCCGACGCTCGACTGGATGTGCACCGAGACGTGCTCGCCCGTGGTCTGGAACTCGCTCGCCTTCCGCGACACGAACCACCTCACCGACGGCTTCGCGCGAGTGCTCGGGCCCCGACTCGACGAGGTGCTCGACGCCGCCCGCTGAGAGAGCGGATGCGCTCGCCCGTCCACTCTCGCCCACCACGGGATCGAGTGGTCAGAACATGCTCTTCCTCTCGCGTCGAAGAGCATCTTCCGACCACTCGATCGCGCGACGGGGCGCGAGAGCGCTAGAGCCAGCGCTTCCAGCGGAACGCCCCGAACAGCCCGCCCGCGATGGCGACCATCAGACCCAACGCGAACGGGTACCCCCAGGCCCAGTGCAGCTCGGGCATGACGTCGAAGTTCATGCCGTAGATCGCGCCGACCAGCGTCGGGGCGAACAGGATCGCGGCCCACGCCGAGATGCGCTTCGTGACCTCGTTCGAGTCCTGGGCGACGAGGGTGGCGTTCAGCGCCAGCGCGTTCTGCAGCACGGCACGGAACGTGTCGGCGCGGTCGACGACGCGGATCACGTGGTCCTGCACGTCGCGCAGTCGGCGCTCGAGCTCGGTGCCGACCCGGTACTTCTCGCCGCCGCGCAGCAGCCCGTCGAGCATCGCGATCAGCGGGCGCGACGCCTTCTGGAAGTCGGCGACCTCGCCGAACAGCTCGTAGATGCGCCGCGAGACGCCCGGCTCGCCGGCGAACAGCTGCTGCTCGATCTCGTCGATGTCGTTCTCGAGGCCGTCGATGACGGGCTTGTAGGCGTCGACGACGGCGTCGAGCAGTGCCCACAGCATGGCCTGCGGCCCGGCGCCGAGCAGGTCGGGCTTCGATCGCAGGCGGGCGACCCCGCGGCTGACGTGGCGGGCGTCGATGTGCGACACGTGGTTGATGCCGACGAAGAAGTTCTCGCCGACGAAGCCGTGGATCTCGCCGAACGCCACGGTCTCCTCGTCGTCGAGGTAGACCGCCGGGCGGACGACGACGAAGAGCGTCGCCCCGTACCGCTCGAGCTTGGCGCGCTGATGCCCAGACCCGGCGTCCTCGATGGCGAGCTCGTGCAGGTCGAACTGGCGGGCCAGCGAGTCGAGCTCGGCGGCGTCCGGCTCCGAGAGGACGACCCATGCCGTGCCGCCGGTGTCGGCGAGTGCGGCGTACGTGTCGTCGAGCGTCTCGGGCGAGACGTGCAGGCGGCCGTCGACGTAGACGTCGTTGATCTGAAGGGGCATGCGTCGAGTCTCGCAGGGTGGGGCGAGGCGGCGCGTCAGTGCCCGGCGGCGAACCGGGACTGCACGGTCGCGGCCGTCTGGGCCGAGTTGTTGTAGATCGTGGTGCCGTCGACCTGCCCTGCGAAGAACGCGCTGGTCGGGGCTCCCGTGTAGTTGCCGAGCGGGCCGTAGCCGACACGCCAGAAACCCGTCGCGCTCTGCGCCGTGCGCGACGTCGAGTCGCTGGCGACGGCGGTGCCGTCGACGTACACGACCGCACCCGTGCTGCTCGAGAGGGTGGCGACGACGTGGTGCCAGGCGCCGTCGTTGTACGCGGCGGGGGTCGTCAGCGTCTTGACCGTCGAGGTCGTGGGGCGGACGCCGAAGGCGATCCTGCCCGCGTTCGTCACGAACAGCGCGCGGTCGGCGCTGGTGGCCGTGCCGGTCTGGTTGGGCGTGAACGAGGCGAGCGCACCGCCACGGGTCGAGGTCGTCTTGAACCAGGTCTCGACGGTGAACGACGCCTGACCGGTGAGGTTCACGGCCGTGGTGACCTGGCCGGCCGATCCGTCGAGCAGCAGCGAGGGGCTGTCGTTCCTCGCGCACGAGCCGGTCACGAACGAGGCACCCGAGGTCAGCGTGCCGACACGGGCGAAGGTGCTGCCGTCGGTGGTGGTCGTGCCCGAGAGCTCGTTGTACGGGAACCCGTACGAGGTCTCGCTGCTGTACGACTCCTTGAGGCAGTCGTAGCTGCTGCCCGCGGTGTAGCTCGAGGTCGGGTTCGCGACGGGCGCCGAGTACGCGGCACCGGCGCCGCCGCCGACCACGAGGGTGAGGGCGAGACCCGAGGCCGCACCCACGACGGCGAGCGCACCGGCGGCACCGCGCAGTCGGCGGAGACGACGCTCGCGGCGGCGGACGGCCCGACGGGTCGCCGCAGAAGAGGACGCGGCAGGCACGGAGGCGCCGACCGGGTGCACGGCCACCGAGGAGGCGCTGGTGGCGGACCCGGAAGCCGGGAACCACCTGCGGGTGGCCGTGATCGACGGGACCCGCGCCTCCTTGGCGTCACGGTGCAGGTCGCGGTCGAGACGCGAGGCTCCGACGAGCAGGAGCAGCAGGCTGCCGACGACGATCAGGTGACCGTACTGCCCGCCGGCCGCCCAGACGAACGGCATGCCGAGGTACGGCACGCGGAGGAACCCCACGCCGACGACGGCGCTCCGAGCGATCGGGGTCGAGTCGGCCGCCGGGTTGGCGTCGCCCTTCGTGACGATCTCGGCACCCGTGCCGTTCTCGAGGTAGCGGTGCAGACGCAGGTGGTCGGCCTTGTCGGGGTCGTCGAACAGCAGCACCTGGCCGCGGTGGATGTCGGTCTCGGCGACCGGCTTGGCCACGACGATGTCGCCGGGGCTGATGCGGGGCTCCATGCTGCCGGTCATCACGGTGGTGGGGGTCCAGCCGATGATGGCGGGGCCGGCGGCCCAGAGCAGCAGGCCGATCAGCGTGCCGAGCACGGTGCGCGCCAGCGTCGCGAGCAGGAGTCGGACCCAGTGCGGCCACGAGCCGGAGGCGCCCCGGGGGACCGTCATCGACGCGGCCGCCGCGGCCCGGGAGGGGCGCAGCTTCAGGTCGATCGAGGTCACGGGGCGCCTCTCTCGGCGGGACTGTCGGGTGGGGGTGGTGGTGCGGTGGTGCGGTGGTGCGGGTGGAGCGGATGGTGCAGGAGGTGCGGTGCGGGTGGAACGGTGCGGGTAGCGGTGGTGCCGGAGCGGGTCGTGCCTGGTGCGGGTGGTGCGTGTGGTGCTGCGGCGCGGCGGTTCGGGCCGCCGCGCTCGGGGTGGTGCTGCGGCGCGGCGGTTCGGGCCGCCGCGCTCGGGGTGGTCTCGGCGGTTCGGGCCGCCGTGACCGGAGTGGCCTCGGCGGTTCGGGCCGCCGTGGCCGGGGTCGATCCGACCGGTTCGGGGTGTCGGATCGTGTGCCCCGCCGTCGACCTACCCGGGGGGGGGGAGGTCGGTCGGCGGCGGGAGCCTGACGAGCTCGGGAGAGCTCGGAGATCAGCTGTTCTGGGCTTCCCAGGTCAGGCCGAGGGCCGCGGTGCCGCCCTGGGTGCTGTTGGGGGCCGACGGGCTGACCGTGTAGGTCACCTGGTAGACGCGGGTCTCGGCGGCGGTGCCGGTGGGGGCCCAGTTGCCGACTCCGTTGGAGAAGTTGGTCGACGAGGTGCCGAACGCGGCGAGCGTGCCCGAGTAGAGCGACGAACCGGCGGCCGAGGGGGTGAAGCCGGCGCAGGTGCCGAAGCCGCCGCCCGTGCCCTGGACGACGCTCAGCGTGATGTTCGAGGCGAGGTTGTTGGTGGTGCTGGCGTTCGTGCCGTAGAGCTTGACGGTCGAGGCGAGCGATCCGGACGACGTGACGGCGATGCAGTTGCTGCCCGTCGAGCCCGGCTTCAGGTTCGAGGCGGTGAACAGCGCGGTGTTGCTGTCGTCGTCGGTGAGGGCGACGCTGCCCGCGGTCCAGTTGCTGGTGGGGTTGACGGTGGTCGACGAGAAGGCCGAGTACGAGGCCTGCGAGACGACGACGCCGCTGGCGACGAGGGCGGCGGGGATGGCGATCCAGGCGGCGAGGCGGGTCATGCGGGGGGTGGGACGGGACATCGTGTGCTCCAAGTGGTCAGCGGGAAGTGTCGGTGTGAGTCGGGGTGGGATGTGCTCGGAATCCGAGTAATACGAGATTCGAGTAGTTCGTTACCCGAGTTGTTCGCTTCCCAAGTGGTACGACAATCAAGATACTTGCGCATCAAAGCGTGTGCAAGTCGCGTGCCGACCCCAGAGCGGGGGGTATCTTGATGAGTGAGATACTTGACCTCCGTACCAACGACCCGACGAGCGGCGCACGACCATGACCGATGTCTCTCCCCAGCCCGAGCGCGGCTCGACGCCGCCGCGCGACGACGACGGCCGGGTCGACGTGACCGCAGCCGTCCGCGCCTTCAGTCGACTCGAGCAGAGCAACACCGCGGTGATCAAGCTCGTGGCGGCCCAGCTCGGTCTCGGCGTCACCGACATCCGCGCCCTCGTGTTCCTCGCGAGCACCGATGAGGTCACGCCCAAGATGGTCACCGAGTACGTCGATCTCTCGACAGGCGCGACCACGAGCCTCATCGACCGGCTCGACACGGGCGGTTACGTGCGACGTGTCGCGCACCCCACCGACCGGCGCAGCACCGTCCTCGAGCTGGCGCCGCGGGGCGAGAAGGCCATCGCCGACGTCGCGCAGGTCTACCGGCTCGCCTTCCGCGAGGCGATCGACCCCCACTTCCTCGAGTTCTACGCGACCGTGACGAACGCCCTCGCCGACTCGCTGCGCAACCGCGCGAGCACCGGGCTCGACGAACTGCACTGACCGCGGTCCGCCCTCGGCTCGTAGCCTGGGGCGATGACTCCGTCCGACGTCCTCATCGAAGCCTTCGACCGCCTCCCCGCAATCGCCCGTGAGGCGGTGACCGGGCTCACCGTCGACGACCTGGCGTGGCGCCCCGACGCGGAGGCGAACTCGATCGCCTGGCTCGTCTGGCACACCGCCCGCGGGCAGGACGTCCAGATCGCCGACCTCGCCGCGGGCGAGCAGGTCTGGGCGGTCGACGGCTGGGTCGACGCCTTCGCGCTGCCCTTCGCGCCCGGCGAGATGGGCTACGGGCAGAGCGCAGCCGAGGCGGGCGAGGTCCGTGTCGAGGCCGAGCTGCTGGTGGGCTACCTCGAGGCGGTGACGCTGCGGACCCGCGGCTACCTCGAGGGCCTCGACGCCGCGTCGTACACCGACGTGGTCGACGACCAGTGGGATCCCCCCGTCACCGCCGGAGCCCGCCTCGTCAGCATCCTCGGCGACTGCAGCCAGCACATCGGGCAGGCCTCGTACGTGCGCGGCCTCCTCGACCGCCGCTGACCCGGCCCCCGTGGCTCCGGCCCCAGGGTGCGGCGGGTTCCCGTCATCCCGGGCGGGTCAGCGCTGACCCGCCGCCGATGACGCGGACCCGCCGCAGGGGGCGCCGTGACGCAGAAGAGCCGAGGAGGCGCGGGTACCTGCCCCGCGCCTCCTCGGCTCCGTGCGCTCCTCTTACGCCTGCGCGGCGGCGAGCTGGTCGATCAGACGGTCGCCGGGGCGCGTCTCGATCATCTCGGCCTCGATCTCGGCACGATCGAGCAGCTCCTCCATGCGGCGACGGCGCGGACGCGTGATGAGCGTCACGACGGTGCCCTGCTTGCCCGCGCGACCCGTGCGACCGGAGCGGTGCATGTAGGTCTTGTACTCGTCGGGCATGTCCGCCTGAACGACGAGGCTGATGTCGTCGACGTGGATGCCGCGGGCGGCGACGTCGGTCGCGACGAGCACGTTGACCCGGCCGCTCGTGAGCATCTGCAGGTTGCGCGTGCGGCGGGCCTGGTTCAGGTCGCCGTGCAGGCTCGTCGAGCGGATGCCCGCGTCTTCGAGCTGGTCGGCGAGCTGCTCGGCGAAGGCGCGCGTTCGGGCGAAGACCAGGGTCTTGCCCTCGCCCGAGGCGAGCTGCTCGATGACGGCCGTCTTGTCGCGCTGCTCGATGACGAGCACGCGGTGGTCGATGGTGGCGCTGGCCTGGTCCTCGCCGGCGACCTCGTGCACGGCGGGGTTCACCAGGAACTCGTCGACGAGCTTCGCGACGCCCTTGTCGAGCGTGGCGCTGAAGAGCAGCTTCTGAGCGCGGGTGCCGTCGCGCTTGACCGTGGCGGTCTCGCGGATGATGCGCTGCACCGGCTCGAGGAACCCGAGGTCGCACATGTGGTCGGCCTCGTCGAGCACCGTGATGACGACCTCGCTGAGGTCGAGTCGGCCCTGGTCGATGAGGTCCTCGATGCGGCCGGGCGTGCCGATGATGATGTCGACGCCGCGGTTGATCGCACCGACCTGACGGGCCTGGGGCACACCGCCGTAGACCTGCGTGGTGAAGAGGCCGACCGAGCGGGCGATGGGCTGCACGGTGCGGTCGATCTGCATCGCGAGCTCGCGCGTCGGGGCGAGGATGAGCGCGCGGGGCTTGCGACCCGGCTTGCGACCCTTGGCGCCGTTGTTCTCCATCAGCTTCTCGACGAGCGGGGCGCCGAAGGCGATGGTCTTGCCCGAGCCGGTGCGACCGCGGCCGAGGACGTCGCGGCCCTTCAGCACGTCGGGGATCGTCGCCGCCTGGATGGCGAACGGCGCCGCGGCGCCCATCGACGCGAGCTGGCGCTCGATGTTGTCGCCGAGACCGAGGTCGCCGAAGCTCACACCCTCGACGTCGGCCGCCGTGACGACCTCGGCCTGCAGCTTCTCGAGCTTGACGTCGTCTTCGGGCGAGTAGTGCGGGCCCGCCGCGGAGTTCCGCTTGGGGTAGAAGTCGCTGGGACGCTCGGAGCGCGAGTCGCGGTCGGCGCGGTCGAACGAGCGCGGGGCGCGATCGGTGCGCGTGGGGCGGTCGCCGCGGTCGTTGCGCGTGGGGCGGTCGCTGCGGTCGTACGAACGAGGAGCGCGATCGTCGCGAGCCGGGCGGTCGCTACGGTCGTACGAGCGGGGTGCGCGATCGTCGCGGTCGTACGAACGGGGGGCGCGATCGTCACGCGCCGGTCGGTCGCTGCGGGTCGGACGGTCGTACGAACGGGGTGCACGATCGTCGCGGGCGGGGCGGTCGCCGCGGTCGTACGAACGGGGCGCTCGATCGTCGCGAGCCGGGCGGTCGTCGCGGTCGTACGAGCGGGGGGCGCGGTCGTAGCCGCGCGAGGGGCGGTTGTCGCGCCCGGCGCGGGCGGCCTCCTTGCCCCCGTCACGGCCCCAGCCGCGGGCGGCGTCGCGTCCGCCGTCACGACCGCGCTCACCGTTGCGGGCGTCGTGGTCGCGGGGGGCGAAGCGGCTGTTGCCGGTCTTCTCGCGGGGCTCCCAGTTGGGGCGGCCGGCGCCGGCGCCGCGGGGGGCGTCGCCGAGTCGTTCGGCGCGGGAGTCGGCGTTCCAGCGCTGCTTGCGCTCGGGGGCGCCGGCCTCGTCGGCGCGGTGGCCGCGGTGCTTGGGGCTCTTCGAGCCGGTGCCGCGCGAGTCGTTGCTCTTGCCGCGCGAGGGGGTCTTGTCGTAAGGGGGCATGGGTTTCTTTCCGGGCTTGCGGATGACGCGAAGAAATACCCGGGCAGCCGTTGACCAGGACCGTTCACCATCGTGAATTCATCCCGTCGAGATCCGACGGGAATCCGGCCCACAAGACTTACAAACCCTCATGCGCACCCCCGTCGTGACGAGCGGGTGGTGCAGTCGCGCCACAGGCGCGGTGTCTTGAGCCGACCGGTCTACGATACCCGACCCGCGCCTCCGGCAAAAGCCCCCTCTACGCGCCGCCGCGCGCCCCGTTTCGAGAAGACGGGCCCCGTGGGTCAAGACACCGTGCGCCCGCAGCGCGTCTCCCCCGCACCAGGGCGGTGGCGGTGCTTCGCGGCCCACTCCGGGCGACTCCGTCGCCACCGGACGCCCCCGCACGCCCACCCCCGCCGAACACGCCCGCAAACACCGAACCGCCCACCCTGACCCCACACACAACGCGCCCCCACCCGCCGAGCGCATCTCCTCCACACCACAGCAACGGCGCTTCGCGGCCCACTCCGGGCGACTCCGTCGCCACCGGACGCCCCCACACGCCCACCCCCGCCGAACACGCCCGCAAACGCCGAACCGCCCACCCCGACCCCACACACAACGCGCCCCACCCGCCGAGCGCATCTCCCCCGCACCAGGGCTGTGGCGGCGCTTCGCGGCCCACTCCGGGCGACTCCGTCGCCACCGGGCGCCCCCACACGCCCACCCCCGCCGAACACGCCCGCAAACGCCGAACCGCCCACCCCGACCCCACACACAACGCGCCCCACCCGCCGAGCGCATCTCCCCCGCACCACAGCAACGGCGCTTCGCGGCCCACTCCGGGCGACTCCGTCGCCACCGGGCGCCCCCGCACGCCCACCCCCGCCGAACACGCCCGCAAACACCGAACCGCCCACCCCAGCGCAGGCGCCTGCGCCTGCGCCCCAGGGCCTGCGTAACTGCACCTACCCCGCGCGCCGCTCCGCCCGGCGCTCGCGCGCACCCTCGACCAGGAAGTACAGCACCGGCAGCACGACCAGCGTCAGCACGGTCGACGACACGAGCCCGCCGATGACGACGATGGCGAGCGGCTGCGAGATGAAGCCGCCGTGCCCCGTGATGCCGAGCGCCATGGGCAGCAGCGCGAAGATCGTCGCGGTCGCCGTCATGAGGATGGGTCGCAGTCGGCGCGACGCGCCTTCGAGCAGCGCCTCGCGCACCCGCAGCCCTCGGGTGCGGTACTGGTTCACGAGGTCGATCAGCACGATCGCGTTGGTGACCACGATGCCCACCAGCATCAGCACGCCGATCAGCGATGCGACGCCCAGCGGGATCCCCGAGGCGATCTGCAGCAGGATCGCACCGGTCGCCGCGAACGGGATCGACACCAGCAGGAGGAACGGCTGCAGCAGGCTGCGGAAGGTCGCCACCATCACGATGTAGACGATGAGGATGGCGATCAGCACGGCCAGACCCAGCTGAGAGAACGCGTTCGCCTGGTCGGCCGTGACGCCGCCGATCTCGGTGTCGGCGCCGGTCGGCAGGTCGATGCCGTCGAGGGCGTCGGTCACCTCGGTGCTGGCCGTCGAGAGGTCGTCGCCCGACGGGGTGACGGTGACGGTCGCCGTGCGGACTGCGTCGGAGGTGGTGACCGAGGTCGGCCCGGTCGTCTCGTCGATCGTGGCGATCGAGTCGAGTCGCACGGGGCCGGTCGGGCCGGGCAGCTCGACGGCGCGGAGCTCGTCGAGACTCGCCGGCGGCGTCGGGGCGACGGTGTAGACGTCGATCGAGCTGTTGTCGATCTCGATCGAGCCGACCTGCAGCGGCTGCACGGCCTGCGACACGATCGCGCCGACGGCGACCTCGCTCAGTCCGAGCGCCGCCGCCTCGTCGCGGTCGATCTGCACGCCGATGATGGGCTGCGCCGAGGCGAGGTTCGAGCTGGCCTCGGCGGTGCCGGGCAGTTCGCGCACGGTCGACAGCACGCTGTCGGTCGCCGTCTGGAGCGTGTCGGGGTCGGGTGCGGAGACGTCGATGGTGATGTCGTTGCTCGTGCCGAACCCGCTCGAGGCGGTCACCTCGATGTCCCCGACGTCGCCGAGCCCGTCGAGACGGTCGCGTACGTCCGTCTGGACGACGTCCTGGTCGGCGCTCTCGTCGGTCGTGATCGAGTAGGTGACGGTGCTGTCGCCCGAGCCGCCGAAGAAGCTGGCGATCGACGTGCCGCTCGAGCCGATGGTCAACTGCACGGTCTCGATGCCGTCGACGCCCTCGAGGGCCTCCTCGACCTGCGTCGCCGCGTCGGACTGCGCGTCGAGACTCGTCGCCGGGGCGAGGGTCTGGGTGACGCTGAAGGTGTTCTGCCCGCTGGCGCCCAGGAAGTTCGTCTTCATGAACGGCACCGCGGCGGCCGTGCCGCCGAGCACCAGCACGGCGACCAGGATCGTGACGACGGGTCGGCGCAGCGTGCCGCGCAGCACCGGCACGTAGATGCGGCGCAGTCGGTCGAGCGGGGCCCCGGCGGTGGGGTCGGAGGCGCGGGTCGTCAGCTCTTCGGCGGGCGCACCTCCCGAGACGGCGCCGTCGGAGCCGTCCGCACCGGCACCCGCAGCCGCGGCACCCCGGGCGCTCCCCGCGTGCTTGTGCGCCTTCGGCGCCCGGAGGAACCAGTACGCCAGCACCGGCACGATCGTCAGCGCGACGAACAGCGACGCGATGAGGGCGATCGTGACCGTCAGGGCGAACGGCCTGAACAGCTCGCCGGTGATGTTGCCCACGAAGGCGAGCGGCAGGAACACGACGACGGTGGTCACGGTCGACGCGGTGATGGCGCCGGCGACCTCGCGCACGCCGGTCGTGATGGCCTGGAGGCGGTCGGCACCCGAGGTCAGGTGCCGCTTGATGTTCTCGATGACGACGATGGAGTCGTCGACCACGCGCCCGATGGCGATGGTCAGGGCGCCGAGCGTGAGGATGTTCAGCGTGTAGCCCGACGCCTGCAACCCGATGAACGTGATGAGCACGCTGGTCGGGATGCTGATCGCCGTGACGATCGTCGAGCGGATCGACAGCAGGAACACCAGGATGACGATCACCGCGAAGGCGAGACCGAGCAGCCCCTCTTCGGCGAGCGCGTCGATCGACTGCTGGATGAAGGGCGCCTGGTCGAAGACGACGGTGAGGTCGACGTCGTCGCCGAGGTCGGTGGCGAGTGCGGGGATGGCGTCGCGGACCGTCTCGGAGACGTCGACCGTGTTGGCGTCGAGCGTCTTCGTCACCGCGACCGTCAGGGCGGGCTCGCCGTTCACCCGGCTGATCGAGGTGACCGGGGCCGAGGTGAGCGCCACGTCGGCGACGTCGTCGATCGTGACGGCGGAGCTGCCGCCGAGCAGGGGCAGCGCGGCGATCTGGTCGGCGCCCGTCAGTCGCGACCCGGCCTGGATCGACAGCGTCTGGCCGTCCTGGGTGATGGTGCCGCCGGGGATCAGCTGCCCGTTGGCGTCGAGCGCGTCCTGGAACGCCTGCGTCGTGAGGCCTGCTGCGGCGAGCGCGTCGCGGTCGGGCGTGATGGTGACGCGCTGACCCGCGTCGCCGAAGACGGAGGCCTCGCGGACGCCGTCGAGCTTCTGCAGGTCGGGGACGGTCGTGTCCGACAGGCGGTCGACGAGCTGCTGCGCCTCGGAGTCGTCGTACCCGGTGACGGCGATCTGGATGATCGGCAGGTCGTCGAGGCTGCCGGTGACGACCTGGGTGTCGACGGCGTCGGGCAGGCTCAGACGGTTGACGGCCGACTGGATCTTCTGCTCGGCGTTGTCGAGGTCGGTGCCGTAGGTGAACTCGGCCGAGACGGTGCTGGTCGAGGTGCTCGAGGTCGCGGTCGTGCCCTCGAGACCCGGGATGATCTGCACCGCCTGCTCGATGGGGGTCGAGACGTCGTCGTTCACGACCTCGGGGGTGGCCCCCGGGTACGAGCTGACGATGGCGATCTGCGGGAACTGGACGTTGGGCGCCAGCTCCTGCTTGAGCGACGTGAGCGCGACCCCGCCGAACACGGCGACGACGATGGTGACGAGGGCGATCAGCGCGCGGTTGCGGAGGCTGAAGACGGACAGCAGATGCACGGGACTCCGGTGGTGACGAGGAGAGCGGAGGAGGCGCGGTGCACGACGTCCACCGCGCCTCCTATTGTCACCACTCTCTCTGGGAACTGGCGGCCCTCTCTCATGCCCTGTGGAGAACCCGCCGAGGAGGCGCGGGTCGGCCCCCTCAGACCACCTCGGCCAGCAGCGGCGAGGCCGGCCCCTGCACGCCGTCGATGCCGTCCCAGGCGGCGCGCAGGGCGGTGAGCGCCCGGTCGGTCTCGTCGTCGCCGTACGAGAACGGCACGCGGAGGAACCGCTCGAACGCCCCGTCGACGCCGAACACGGGGCCGGCGGCGAGCAGCAGCCCCTCGCGCCGGGCGGCGAGGGTCAGCTGCGAGCTGACGGGGGCGCCGAGCCCCACCCAGGTGCTGAGCCCGCCCGCGGGCGACGGGACGTCCCACGAGGGGAACGCGGTGCGGAGGCCGGTCACGACGCGGTCGCGACCCCGTCTCAGGTGGGCGGCCCGCGCCTCCAGCACGCCGTCGAGGTCGGCGAGCAGCTCGGCGACGACCAGCTGCTCGAGCACGGGCGTGCCGAGGTCGCCGGCCGAGCGGGCGCGGACGAGGCGGTCGACGAGGGGGAGGTCGGCGCGGATCCAGCCGATCCGCAGCCCGCCCCAGAGCGACTTGCCCACCGACCCGATCGAGACGGCGGGCCCGTATGCCGCCATCGGCGACGGCCGACCGGCCGCCGCGCCGGCACCCGCGCCCCCGTCGATCGCCAGCTCCGCCATCGTCTCGTCGACGATCACGACGGTCCCCTCCGCCGCGGCCGCGTCCAGCACCCGCGCGCGCTGATCGGCCGGCATGGTCGCGCCCGTCGGGTTGTGGAAGTCGGGCATGAGGTACGCGACCGGCGGGCTCGTGCGCCGCAGCGTCTGCATCAGCGCCGCCTCGTCCCACCCGTCGCCGACGGTCACGCTGACCGGGACCAGCCGAGCGCCGGCGACCCGGAGCGCCTCGAACGCGTGCGGGTACCCGGGCGCCTCGACGACGGCGCGGTCGCCGCGGCCGACCAGCACCCGCGCGAGCAGGGCGATGGCGTGCTGCGCGCCGAGGGTGACGACGATCTGGTCGGCGCTCGTCTCGAGCCCGCGGCGCCGGTACCGTTCGGCGATCGCCTCGCGCAGCACGGGTCGGCCGATCTTGTCGTAGCCCGAGTCGCCGAGGTAGGCGCCCAGTCGTCCGGCCGCGCGCTGGGCCGCCTCGGCGATGCCGTCGGCCGCGGGCAGGGCGGCCTTCGTCAGGTCGAGCAGCCCCTCGGTCGAGGCCGGTCGGGGCAGAGCGACGCGGGTCGGCAGCCGCACGACGCTGCCGCTCCCCCGCACGCTGTCGATGTGTCCGCCGTCGCGCAGCGTCGCGTAGGCGGCCGTGACCGTCGTGCGACTGACCCCGAGGTGGGTGCTGAGATCGCGTTCCGACGGCAGGCGGGTGCCGACCGGCAGTCGTCCGTCGAGCACGAGCAGCCGGATCCGGTCGGCGAGCGCCAGATAACCGGGAGCCGAGGAGGCGCGCCACGAGTCGAGCAGCACCCCCAGCGCTCGCGACGAGACAGCAGTGGCACCGGGGTCGACGTTCGTCACGGTGCCACCCTAGGTCGATTGGCCTCTTGCCACCAGGCCACCTCGACGATTGGATCGGAGTCATGCCCCTGATCCATCGCCTCCTCCGTCTCGCCGTCGGCCTGTTCGCCTACGGCTTCGCCATCGCCCTGATGGTGCGGGCCGGCATCGGGGTCGCACCGTGGGACGTCCTGACGCAGGGGCTCGCGAAGCACACGGGGCTCAGCTTCGGGCTCGTGACGTTCCTGACGAGCCTCGTCGTGCTGCTGCTCTGGATCCCGTTGAAGCAGCGACCGCGCTTCGGCACGGTCGCCAACACCCTGTCGATCGGGCCGGTCGCCGACTTCGGGCTGCATGTGCTGCCGCAGCAGAGCGTGTGGTGGGCGCAGGGGCTGACCTTCGCGGGCGGGCTGCTGCTGCTCGCCGTCGCGAGCGGGCTCTACATCGGCGCCGACTTCGGGCCCGGGCCGCGCGACGGTCTGATGCTCGGCATCCACCGGCGGTTCGGCTGGCGGGTGGGCGTGGCCCGCACCGCCATCGAGGTGTCCGTGCTGGCGGGCGGCTGGCTGCTCGGCGGGCAGGTCGGCATCGGCACGGCCGCCGAGGCTCTGCTGATCGGGCCGCTGGTCGCCGTCACCCTGCCGCTCTTCGCGCGTCGCCGGGCGGTGGCGGCGACCACGGGATCGACGCCTGCAGCCGTCGCGACGTGACCCGCGCCTCCTCGGCTCCCGCCCCGCCCTTGTCCACCTGCAGCACACAGAACGAGACGGTTCGGTGAACACGCGCGTGACCGGGGAATAACCGCGGCGCCGCAGTAGTTGACAGGCCCTCGGCACGGAGTAGAGTCGCCGCTCGTGACCAACGACACCCGGTCGCCGAAGCGGTGGCTGATCGGCGAACCGCTGCCCTCCGAGAAGCTCGACGGGCAGCTCCTCCCCAAGCACCTCGCGCTCCCCATCTTCGCGAGCGACCCGCTCAGCTCCGTGGCCTACGCGCCGCAGGAGCTGCTGATGATCCTGCTGATCGGCGGGCTCGGGTTCCTGACGCTCGCGCCGTGGGTCGCGGTCGCGGTGGTCGTGCTGCTGCTGGTCGTGGTCGCGTCGTACCGTCAGCTGATCAAGGCCTACCCCTCAGGAGGCGGTGATTACGAGGTCGCGCACCGCAACCTCGGCGAGAAGGCCGGCCTGGTCGTCGCGTCCGCCCTGCTGGTCGACTACGTCATGACGGTGGCCGTCTCGGTGGCCTCGGGCGTCGACAACATCATCTCGGCCGTGCCCGAGCTCGCGCCGATCCGGGTCGAGCTGGCCATCTTCTTCGTCATCGCTCTGGCGGCGGTCAACCTGCGCGGCGTCCGCGAGTCGAGCAAGGCGTTCGCGATCCCCACCTACCTCTTCGTGTCGAGCGTCTTCGTGATGATCGTCATCGCGCTGGTGCGCACGGCCCTCGGCGACCCGCCCGTGGCCGAGAGCGCCGACTACACGGTGCAGGCCGATCAGCTGACGCAGGCGGCGTTCATCCTGCTGCTGCTGCGCGCGTTCTCGAGCGGCTGCTCGGCGCTGACCGGCGTCGAGGCGATCGCGAACGGCGTGCCCGCCTTCCGTCGCCCCAAGGTCCAGAACGCTCAGAAGACGCTCGTGCTGATGGGCGGCATCGCGATCGTGCTGTTCGCCGGCCTCGTCGCCGTGGCGCTGATCGCGAAGGTGCACTACGCCGAAGACGCCTGCGATCTGCAGGGCTTCGTCGACTGCGAGGGCACGCCGCAGCGCAGCCTGATCGCGCAGATCGCGGCGTCGGTCTTCGGCGGCGCGCTCTTCGGAATCCCGTTCTATCTCATCCAGGCCTGCACGGCGGCGGTGCTGCTGCTGGCGGCGAACACGGCGTTCAACGGGTTCCCGCTGCTGGGGTCGATCCTCGCCCGCGACCAGTACGCGCCCAAGGCGCTGAACACCCGCGGCGACCGCCTGATCTACTCGAACGGCGTGATCGTGCTGGCCCTGGTCGCCTGCGCCATCCTGCTCGTCTACCAGGCGAGCGTCACCGGGCTGATCCAGCTGTACATCATCGGGGTCTTCGTGTCGTTCACGCTCGGGCAGACCGGCATGGTCGTGCACTGGACGCGGATGCTGCGCGAGGGCTGCGCCGATCGGGGTGCGGTCTACCGTGCGCGCGGCATCAACGCGTTCGGCGCGCTGCTGACGGCCTCGGTGCTGATCGTCGTGACCGTGACGAAGTTCACGCACGGCGCCTGGCTGGTGTTCGTCATCATGCCGATCCTGTTCACGCTGATGCTCGGGGTGAACCGCTACTACCGCGACGTGCTGGTCGAGATCGAGCCCGACGCGACGACGCAGTTCGGCTCGCACGGCGATCACGCGATCGTGCTGGTCGGCACGATGCAGAAGCCGGTGCTGAAGGCCCTCGACTACGCGATCGCGGCGCGGCACGAGTCGCTCGAGGCGATCCACGTGGGCATCGACGACGAGGCGACGGCGCTGCTGCAGCGGCAGTGGGCCGAGCAGAACATCGAGGTGCCGCTGCGGATCGTGCCGTCGCCGTACCGCGACATCAGCATGCCGTTGATCAAGTACATCAAGGCGCATCGCGACGAGCACGGCAGCGAGGTCGTGACGGTCTACACGCCGATCTACATCGTCGGCCACTGGTGGGAGTCGCTGCTGCACAACCACAAGAGCCGGCGCATCCGTCAGCGACTGATGCTCGTGCACGGCGTGACGATCTCGCTCGTGCCGTGGCTGCTCGACTCGTCTGAGGTGCTCTACGGACGCCGCTCGCGGCCGATCCCCGGGCAGGACCGCCGCGGCGAGCCGATCCGTCCCACGCCGGTGCAGCGCCGTCCGCTCGAGCCGGCCGGTCGTCGGTCGGAGGCCGCCGGTGGTTCGCTCGGCGCCGACGCGGGCCCGTCGGGGCGTGCCGGAGCCGCGATCGAAGGAGGCGCGGTGCAGCGCGGACTCGACGCGCAGCCCTCGAAGACGGCCCCGTCGCAGACCCCGGGCGCTCCCGGTTCGGCGAAGAGCAGGCGCGGCGGAGGCTCCGCGGCCCGGAAGGCCCGATCGGCCGCCCGCAACTCGACCGGAGCCGCGCCGCGCAAGCGGAAGTAGCCATCGAGACGACCCGAACGGGGCAGCCCCACCCGCCGAGGGCCCGTTTCGAGTCATCTCGATGCTTGCGACCCGGGTCGCTGCGCGGGGCGCTCGACCCCCGAACAGGGGGCGGCCCGCCTTCTGGCCCCGCACCTCCTCCGGTTAGGCTCATCGGACGCCAACACCGGGCGACCTACCGATCGCCGCCCCTGGGAGCCCCACACATGACCGACATCTTCGACTTCGGCCCTGACGAGCAGAACAAGCGCGGTGACGAGCCCGAGACCCGTCGTGGGCGCAAGAAGCGCATGTCCCGTCCGGTGAAGACGCTGATTGTCGTGGCATCGGTCCTGGTCGGCATCCTTGTGATCGTCGGCGTGGCCGGGGGTCTCTACGCGATGAACCTCGCGCGCACCTTCGACGACCGCACGACGACGCTGCCCGAAGCGTTCCCCGAGGAGTCGACTCGCCCCACGGCCTCGGCCACCGGCGCCATGAACATCCTCCTGATGGGCTCGGACTCCCGAGGCGACGAGACCAACCTCGAAGACGCGTCGTCGTCCGACCAGCGCACCGACACGATGATGCTGATGCACATCGACGCCGACCGGAAGAATGTCTACGTCATGTCGATCATGCGCGACCTCTACGTACCCATCCCGGGCAATGGCGAGAACAAGATCAACGCGGCCTTCGCCTACGGCGGGTCCCCGCTGACCGTGCAGACGATCGAGCAGCTCACCGGCGCCCGCATCGACCACGTCGCGATCATCGACTTCGAGGGCTTCTCGGGCATGACCACGGCCATCGGCGGCGTCGACGTCGTGAGCGACAAGGCCTTCACTGCACGCGGCACGCAGATCCAGGTGGGCACGAACCACCTCGAGGGTGAGGACGCCCTGAACTTCGTGCGCGAGCGCTACTCGTTCACCGACGGCGACTACACCCGCGTCGAGAACCAGCAGCGCTTCCTCCAGGCGGTCGCCGACAAGCTGATCTCGCGCGACACCCTGACCAACCCCGGGGCGATCACGAACTTCGTCGGCTCGGTCTCGGACTACCTCACGATCGACGACACTCTCGATGCAGGGGCAATCGCGTCGCTCGGCGTCAGCCTGCGAGACGTGAAGAACGACAACATCAAGTTCTTCACGATTCCGACGTCGGGCACGGGGATGATCGGCGGACAGTCGGTCGTGCTGCAGGCCGAGGGTCAGATGCCGGGCCTCCGCGACGCGCTGGCCAACGACACCCTCGACGCGTACCTGCCGACGCTGCAGGGCTGATCTCGATGGCCGAGGAAGCGCGCGCGGCCCTTCCGCTCGCGTCCCCCTTTCGCAGGACTGGGAAGCTGTACCCCACTCATGTCGTTGCATGTAAACGACGAGGAATCATTACTATTAGTGACTTAGGGCGTTGATGCCGCTGCCACGACCCGGTGGTTCGCGCGTGCGTCCGGCACTGATCCGTGCTCATACCCGTTTGTGCTGACTCGAAGACTGCCCGAGGGGGACAGGACTGTTGACGACTGCTTCCTCTGAATCGACTTTGCGACATGGGCTCGTAGGTGACGCCCCGGCGCCCTGGGCTCGAAACTACGCTCGGCGCCTGACACTGACCGACACTATCGTCGTCCTCTTCGCCGTCGCGGCGGGCGAGTTGACCTGGTACGCGATGAACGTCGGTTCGCTGGCGGATCGGCTGGCCTGGGGTGACCTCGCCACGAGGCACACCGTGGTGAGCGTCCTCCTGCTCGCCGCTTGGCTGCTCGTCCTCACCGCCTACGGCACCCGTGACTCCCGCATCATCGGGCAGGGCACCCTCGAGTACAAGCGGGTCCTCGAGTCGTCGCTGATGCTCTTCGGCGTGTTCGCGATCTTCGCCGTCGTCTTCCGGCTCGATCTGGGGCGCAGTTTCGTGCTGACGTCGTTCCCGGTCGCCGCGGTCGGCCTCGTGCTCACGCGGTGGGGATGGCGGCAGTGGCTCGTCGCGCAGCGTCGCGTCGGACAGTACTCGGCCAAGGCCCTCCTCGTCGGCTCACGCCACTCCGTCGAGCATCTGGCCGACAATCTCTCGGGCCAGCCGTCCGCCGGCTACCGTCCGGTTCTAGCCTGCGTGCCGCACGGCACGTCAGGCAGCACGATCGGCACGGCGGGCGTCCCCATTGCGGGCGGCCTCAACGATGTGACGGCCGTCCTCGCCCGGCAGCCCGTCGACTGCGTCATCGTCACGAGCAGCGACGAGCTCTCGCCTCTCGCGGTGAGGCAACTCGGATGGTCGCTGGAGGAGTCGGGTACGCAGCTGATCGTGGCCCCCGCACTGACCGATATCGCGGGGCCGCGGATGCACACCCGCCCCGTGGCCGGCCTGCCGTTGATCCACGTGGAGTCACCGGTGTTCGCCGGTCGCAAGGCGTGGACGAAGACGGCCATGGACCGGGTGGCGGCCGGGCTGGCCGTCGTCCTGTTGTCACCTGTCCTGCTGGCGATCACGATCGCAGTGGCGTCGACCTCGAGCGGGCCGATCATCTTCCGTCAGCAACGGGTGGGCCTCGGCGGCGAGACCTTCACGATGTTCAAGTTCCGATCCATGCGGGTGGACGCCGAGGCGCAGTTGGCGAAGCTCCAGGCGGAGCAGCGCGATGCCGGCAACCAGGTCCTCTTCAAGATGAAGAACGATCCGCGGGTCACGCGTGTCGGGGCGTTCCTCCGTCGCTACAGCCTCGACGAGCTGCCGCAGCTGTTCAACGTGCTAAACGGCACGATGTCGCTGGTGGGCCCGCGCCCGCCCCTCGACGCCGAGACGAAGGCCTACGAGAAGCACAACTTCCGCCGATTCCTCGTCCGCCCCGGCATCACCGGGCTGTGGCAGGTCAGTGGCCGGAGCGACCTCTCCTGGGAGGACTCGGTCCGTCTGGACCTCTACTACGTCGAGAACTGGTCCGTCCTCAACGATCTGATCCTACTCGGACGCACGGCACGCGCCGTCTTCCTTGGAAGCGGTGCCTACTAAATGCCTCGGCTAAAATCAACCAATCCCTCCGTCGCAATCATTGGAACCAGGGGGTACCCCAGTTACTACGGGGGCTTCGAGACTGCGGTTCGGAAGCTCGCGCCGTACCTGGTCGACGAGGGGTGGGACGTAACCGTCTACGGACGCTCCGGTTCTACACGCAATGATGATCCTGATCGAGATCTTCGCGTAAGGACCAAGGTGACCCGCGGTCTGGAAACCAAGTCACTCAGCACGCTTTCCTATGGCTTGAGCGCAATTATCGACACCGTCATACAGAAACCAGACGTCGTTCTCATCATGAACGTCGCGAACGGTTTCTGGCTGCCACTCCTTAAACTCCGCGGGATCCCGACCCTCGTCAATGTCGATGGCATCGAATGGGAACGCGCCAAATGGGGACGACTGGCCAAGGCAGTCTTCCGTTGGGGCGCCAAGACGACGGCCTGGTGGGCCACACAGTTGGTCTTCGACGCCCATGAGATCGGAAGAAGGTGGAAAACCGCTTTTGGACGAGACGGTGTGTTCATTCCCTACGGCGGAGACAAAGCGGCCGCGCTTGCCCTCGAGCCAGCTCTCTCGCACCGTGGGTACGCGCTCGTCGTTGCCCGCTTTGTACCGGAGAACACCATCCTGGAATTCATTTCTGCCGCTTCGCAGGTTGCCGAATTGCATGACGTCGTCATCGTCGGCTCGAGCGGCTACGGAGGAGAAATCGACGACCGCGTTGCTGCACTCGCAGAGTCAAATTCACGCGTTCATTGGCTGGGACATGTCAGCGACGACCAGCGTCTTTTCGCGTTGTGGCAGCATGCCGGCGTCTACTTCCACGGTCACAGCGTAGGTGGAACCAATCCTGCCCTCGTCCAGGCAATGAGGCTCGGAGCCCCCGTGGTCGCGCGAGACACGCCATACAACCGCGAAGTGCTCGGGACCGAGGGCCGCTTCGTCCCCGCCGAACCGATTTCGATCGCCGAAACCCTCCTGGCTGTCATGGACTCGGTGCAAGAACAGGAACGCCTCAGTCGGGCCTCCTCACGACGCGCGGACACCGATTACACGTGGGAGAAAGTTCTCGAAAGCTACCGAAACAGTCTCTCCACACTCGTCCACTCAGGCGTTCAAAGGCATTCGACGTATGACTGATCGGCATGCCGACCCCGGCGCGCTCATGGTCATCCCTGAAGCCCGATCGGCACATCTCGAACGCCTCCGAGAGCGCCCAGCGGACAAGATGTTGTATCTTGCCAGCAAACCTGACTTCGACGCTGATCTCGCTACCGGTCAGGCGAACAAGGTGACCCTGCTGTCGGCCTGTTGGAGAGTCGCACTGACGAGGAGCCTCGTGCTCGAAATGCCTGAACCTCTGTGGCTCAGATTCTTCCCCAAGTTCGCCCTGTTGGGGTTGATTTACAAGGCCACGAACCCTCTACGTCGCGGCCGGGGCAGGGTCGTCGTTTACGCCATCGAAAACAACGGACTGGACCAGTTGCTGAGCCCTGACGCGAGCCGAGGTAAGCGAGTCGTCGGTCCGGCTCTCCGCATGGCAATAAGGACCATTTCCAACCTCGTCCTAGACCGGATCTGCTTCGGCAGCCCCGGAAGCGAGGCCACCTACGCGCAACTCCGATTGACGCCTCGGCTCGACAAGACAACAATCCTAGAGCTTCCGGCCGCAGCGGACGAGACCACGACCGGGGCTGACCAGGCGGTACTCTTCGTCGGTGCATTGGAAGAGAGAAAAGGTGTTCGCCAGTTAATGGAGGCCTGGGAAGGCGTAGAACGTCTCTGCTCGGACGCCCACCTGACTATCGTCGGAGACGGCCCCCTCCGCGCCGCTGTCGAGGCGTGGCAGGGCGTCCGCCCGCAGACTCGACGATATGAGGGACAGCTCGACCGGCGTGAACTGGACATCGTCTACAGACGCCATTCTGTCCTGGCCGCCCCGTCGATCCGGGAAGGGCGTTGGCGCGAGCAGATTGGGCTTCCCATCAAGGAGGGGCTCGCGCGAGGCTTGCACGTAGTAACGACGTCGGAGACAGGCCTCGCGCCGTGGCTCTCGCAACACGGACACGGCGTACTCCAAGGATCTCAGGAACCGGATATGCAACTGCGCCTCATGAGCTCTATCTTGAACGCGCTATCAATTACACGAGATCCTCGGCTGATCACGTCTGACCTGCCCCGGCTCGATGGTCGGACAGCCGCTCGAGAATGGCTGCACTACGTATGACTGATCCCTTTTCCAAACCCCGCGTGGCCATCATTAACCCACTTGCGGGTGCACTGTCGCATTACGCTGGCGCCCTGCATGAGACGCTCCAGCGCGAGTCAGAAGTCCGAGTTTACAAGTTTGCCGAGCCATCCGTCAGTGGGCACTCGCGCGTGCGGTGGATTATCGACTACGGAACCACCGCCCTTCGGGCTCGACGGTGGGCAATGTCTGGCCGTTCACAGGACGGGCGCGTGATTGTCACGTGGCCTGTACTTGGGCACGTGGACCGCATCGCTCTAGCCTGGCTCGCGAGTTCACGGTTGCGAACAGCTCTGGTCATCCACGACCCAACCCCACTAGTCAGAGCTCTGGGATACAGCAAATTCACGACACGCGCCGCATCGCTCCTTGGCTCACGGGCTGAAGTCATCGTTCATTCGGCGGCAGCCGAACGCGACTTCCGCGAAAGCACAGGAGATAGCCCGACCCAGTTGCCTCATCCCCTTAGCTCCATAAAACCGGTAAGGCGGGGCCACAAACCGGAAGGACCAATCGTGCGGGTAATCGGGCAGTGGAAGAAGGATCGCGACCTCGACCTAATGGCTAAATTGGCGTCGACAAATCCACGGGTTCAATTCGAGGTCCTTGGCCGCGGTTGGCCCGACGTTCCAGGCTGGCAAACGACCTCTCGGTTCCTCTCAGAAGAAGAGCTTGAGGAGGCTGTCACGTCTAGTTCTGCGGTACTCATCCCATACAAGCGGTTCTACCAGAGCGGCATCGCTATTCGATGCCTTGAGGCCGGCGTCCCCTTTGTGGGGTACAGAGACAGCAGTCTCGAAGATCTCTATGGCGACGAGTCTCCTTACCTGGTCGCCCCTCCGGCTCCTGGCGCCGAGGTGCCCTTGGGCCAATGGCGTGCAGCCCTGGAGAAGGCCTTGTCCTCCGTGCCGCTCGAATTATCGGCCTTACGCACGAAGGCGATCGACACAGCGAAAACCAAATGGTCGTGCTGGGTGCCGGCTGCTGCAAGCCAGACGGACTTTGAGGCTAGATCTTGACGACAGGACGACAAGACCGAGAAGACGCAGCGCACTGCGTCGTGGTTATCGTTAATTACAACTCGTCCGAGTTGATCGGTGAACTCCTCACCGACATTTCCCCCACTTGGTGTGCCCGCGTGGTCATTGTCGACAACAGCGATGACGCTAATGAGTTTGAACGTGTACAAAGGCTCTGCGCATTAGTGAAAGTAGATGCGCTGCAAGCTCCTGGAAACATCGGATTTGGGGCGGGTGTGAACTTAGGCGTTGAGCACGCCCTAGCTGATCGGAACATCGAGTACGTGTGGGTACTAAACCCGGACACTCGTGTTCGAGCCAATGCTCCAACCGTCCTCATCAACCACCTTAGGGCGCACCACTGCGACGTTGTCTCTCCCGCTGTCACAACGGGCGCTCGCGATGAAGTTATCTGGTTCGCCGGCGGCAGCATTGACCCCCGTCACGGGACGGTGAGGCATTGGCGCTACGACGAACCTTCCACAAGCCTGCCTAGCGATCCTTTTGCTACGATCTTCATGTGCGGGGCCGCTCCGCTCTTCAGACGTGAAGCGTGGCAACAACTACACGGCTTCGATGAGTCACTTTTTCTCTACTGGGAAGATGCAGAATTATCTCTACGCGCGGCTGACCTCGGCCTTCGAATGGAAATTCTCCCTACCGCTCGCGTCTGGCACGCCGTCGGCGGAACGAGCGCCGAGACAGGCCAGAGCCGCGCGTTCTATTACTATTCTGCGCGCAATAGAGTTCGGGTCATGAGAAAGCGATCGGGTATATGGGCCATCGCGAGTCCGGTGGGCATACTCGCGACCGCCAAATTTACCCTTCGACCCCTCCGACGGGAATCGGCGAGTCCTGTGGCTAAATCATGGGCGGCCTTACGCGGCCACATCTCAGGACTTCTCTGAGTCAGAGAAACGGCCCTTACGAGAGAAGGATACAACCCCTTTTAGGGTAATTCGTGTGAAGCCAGCCCCTGAGGGCAGCTTCCTCGCCCGAACGGGCGGGCATGCACCCTCTCGCAACGCCCTGCGCAATTTCCACTGCGCTGTGAATGACTAACCCCCTTCCCCCCCAAAATACAGGCAAAAGAGGGTGCTACCACTAACAGCCTGTTTCCCCAAGAGTCACACTCTGCCCGGAAACTTAGATACAACGTGATAAGCGGCACCCACCGAAGCAGACCTGGGTGTCGGTGAGATCGAAACTGGGCAGTTGTGCCGGTCGAAAAGTGAGCACTTGAATCCACGATTGGATGGGTGGTCACTTTCGAGAATTTGGCGTTGATTCATCGGCTTCGCCATAGCGAGAAGGTCACGAAGGCTGTGATCGCCAGACAGCTCGGGATCCCGCGAAACACGGTCGTGAAGGCGTTGGCAGCGAACTTGCCGCAGCGGTATCACCGGCCGTTAGCGGGGACGGCGTTCGACGCCGTCGAGCAGCAAGTCCGGGCGCTGTTGGCCAAGCCGCCGTTGATGCCGGCGACGCTCCTTGCGGAGCGGCTCGGCTGGGTCGGGTCCCCGTCGTGGTTCCTTGGCCAGATCCGGATGGACGGCCCGCATTATGCGCCCAAGGATGCCGCGTCGCGGTTGCGGCATGTTCCGGGTGATCCGTGTGATCAGGTGCAGTGCGATCTCTGGTTCCGCCGCCCGGATTCGCGTGGGTGACGGGCAAGTGGCGTCCCCGCCGGCGCTGGTGATGGTCGCGCCGCATTCGCTGTTCATCACCGGGGTGATGCTGCCGTCGAGAACGACACCGGATCTGCTGGCCGGCATGCGGTTCCTCCCTAGCAGCAGCTGGGGGCGGATCCGCGTAGGCTGGGTTAGGACAGCGAAGTCGGCATCGGTCGGCGTTTTCGTTTGGCTTCCGGGGCGACGGAGTTCGTCGGTGGCCTGGCGAGGCGGTTGGTGCAGTTCAGGCCGTTCGATCCGGAGTTTAAGGGCATCGTCCAACGGGCTAACCAGTTCTTTAAGACATCGTTCATGCCAGGGCGGGCGTTCACCTCGCCGTCGGACTTTAACGCATAACTCGCCTCGCTGCCCCCGCGCGAACGCCAGGACGGTCCGGAGCGTGAAGGCGAGACAGGTCGACCTGATTGGGCGAGACCGAGCCGGAATGCTGCAGCGGCCGCCGGTCGTGCCGACGGCGGGCTTTGCCGACCAGGTTCGATTGCCGCGTGAGTACTACGTCCGCGTTCTCTCGAATGGCTAGTCCGTCGCCCCGGCTGCATGGCGAACATCACAGCCAATCTGCCCCGGCCCGAGGTCACCCCGCGGGGCCGCTTGGTTGTCTCCCACAAACGAACCTCGTCGACCGGCGCCACGATCACTGATCCGGCCCACGTGAACCTAGCCGACGAGATGAGGGAGCTGTTCCAGAACTCGAGGGCCGTTCCGGCGCAGGACGACCCGGTCCGGGACGTGGGCGACTAGGACGCCGCGTTCGGAGACGACTTCAATACTGAGGCCGCCTCGTGACCGCCGCCACCGACACCTTGAAGCACGTCGACTTTCTCGCCCGAGCCTTTATAGCTCCGCGGATGCGTGACGCGTCTAGCGTCTTGGCCACCAGGCCAGGGCCGTCGGGTGGTCGCACAAGCAATACCTCATGCCGTTTGGGACCGGGAACTCCCAGCCGTCGCTGCCTCCGGCAGGCTGCTGCGAATTAAAGCGGCCGGGTTCCCGACGAGGAAGACAATCGAGAATTTCACCTTCGACCACCAACCGTCCCTCAAACGCCACGAGATCGCCCACCTCGCCCAGGGCACCTACCCCCTAACGCGCAGAATGTCGTCCCTGTCGACCCTCCGGGCACCAGGAAAACACATCTCACGACCGGGCTCGGAATCAAAGCTGCCCAGACCGGCCACCGGGTGTTGGTCGCCACCGTGGTCGAGCGGGTCGCCAAGCCGCAAGCGGTCACCAGCACTGCTGGCTCGCGACGGAGTTCATGAGGCTGCGCCGATACGGGCTGATCATCGTCGACGAAGTGGGCTGAATGTCGCTCGAACAGGACGCCGCAAACCTGTTCTTTCAACTCGTCTCGAGTCGTTGCGAGCACACGTCGCTGATCCTCCAGCAACCTGCCCTTCGCTCGCTGGGGCGATGTCTTCGGCGACCAATTCGTCGCATGATCCCAGCCTTGCCTGGTAACCGCATTCTTCTACCTCGGCCAATTCTCGAGCCAGTAGTGAAGATTACAACCGAGAAGAGTAGCTCAAGATCTAATCTCGGCCATTTCCGCGGACAGAAGCGGGGCCAATGTTGCAGTAAAAAGACCGACCATATGAATACCATCGACTCGCACAGGGTGATTTGATATCACTGGCGGGCATTGATTCTCAAAACATACCCAATCGCGGGTGTTAATGTATCGGACATTTGGGCCCTCGAACTCAGATACAGCCCGCTCTTCTGCTTTAGCCACAGCACCCCAGTGCCTGGAGGGTGATTCCGTGCAGAAACTCGGGGTACTTCCCGGCACAACACAGTCATTGAGTTTAGGCCCTCGCGGGGGCACTCCCAGAACTATAGCTTTCGTCTCCGTAGGAAGCTGCTTTAGAAGATCCTGAGCACTACTTCCCCAAGCATCGTAACCCGAAAGCCCTGCAGGCTCGTCCATATACCCGACCGTGTCCAGATTCGAGACGATAATAAGATCGGGCCGCATTGCATCGACTTCCGACAAGGCCCAATCACGATGAGAGTTACAAGCCGCCCTGTTTTCATTTGACAGCGAAACGACAAAGGCAGGACACCCGGACATCGTCAGCATCTGGATGCGGTAGCCATCCGGTTCCAGCGAGGCCCGAATTGCCGGCATCCACGACGCCGCCATGCTGTCACCCAGAACTACGGCACTTTTGTCGGCGTCCATTTCACCGTAGCTGCATGCTGATAGGTTCTCTTGGCTAACAGTCAAGCACTTGTCTTGGTACACCTCTGGCGCCCAAGCAGAATAATCGAGAGCGTCAAGCGAGGGGGTTATACCATCGGGCAAATCCGACAGAGACAAACCAGCGAGAACAGCCGCAGATTGGATACCCGCGGGTGTGTTGTCAGCAATTTTGGGCCCTTCCGCTGCATCCGCATCAAACGTTCCGAGGAAGGCAGAAACAGGTGCGTCCCGCGGAGTCACTGCGATCGCTACGACAGCAAGCGTTCCCACGGCGAGTAGGGCGGTAAAGGGATACACGAACTTTGAGTAGTCGACACGCCTCGCATCTCGATTTCGGACAGCCTGAGACCCAGCAACTTTTCGCGGACGACTCTTGTGAATAGGCTTTTCGTAAAGGTGATAGGCCGTGATAGCAAGCAGGAACATCACGCATATTGCGAAAATGAAAAGGGTTAGACCATCCAGGTAAAGGTCCGCGAAGATGATAACCGGGAAATGCCACAGGTATAGCGAGAAAGAAATGTCACCAATGTAAGAACTTACTCGGTTGGTCAAAATCCCCACGTGCCGCGGTTCGACCCCAACGCCACCCGATATGACGAGTGCGGAACCGAGAACTGGAAGCAGCGCCCATGGTGCGGGGAAGGGTGAGCTTGTTTGGATAGCAAACAATGACCCGAAAATCAAAATGAGACCAACCCACGACAAGACCGTGCGCACATGAGCCCGCATATCCGACAAGATCGGAGTCACGACCGCGAGGAGCGCTCCTACGCCAAGCTCCCAAGCGCGCGAAAAAGTGGAGAAGTATGCCCAAGTCGAGCTCGCTGCGGTTTCATAGAATGCCCAAACAAGCGAAAGCACAATTATGCAAGAAATCGCTATCCCAATGGCTCGACGAGCCTGCTGGCGTCCGCCACTTCGACGGCGATCTACTGTCACGAAAACGAGAGCCATGATGACGGGCCACACGAAGTAAAATTGTTCTCCTACTGCGAGCGACCAGAAGTGTTGCAATGGCGAGGACGGACCCTCGCCTTGTAGATAATCAGTACCAGCTGCTGCAAAATTCCAGTTTGCTGAAAATACGACGGCGAAAAGCGCATCTCGTATTGTGCTCGTCGCCCTCGCTGTTGTGAAGAAGAAAGTAGCTGCAGCTGCTGTCACAACCAGAACAAGCAGGGACGCAGGCAAGATTCTACGAATTCGACGCTGGTAAAACTTCTTGAAAGAGATCCCTCCCGTGTTCTCATACTCCCGCAACAAGAGCCCCGTTATTAGGAATCCGGAGAGAACGAAAAAGACATCGACACCTATGAATCCACCCGTGGGCCAACCAAACAAGTGATCAGCTACTACTGCGAGAACGGCCAGTGCTCGGAGCCCCTGGATGTCGCGTCGTGGGCCTTGTCGGGCAACGGCCGCCAACGGGTTTGTGGTTGAGCCGGAGGCGGCGTCTCTCTTCATATGTAAGGCCCTAGGGTTTTGTGGCTGAACTACTACGGGAAAAAGCCGATAGTTATAGAGTTGTCATATCCTTGAGTTTTTGATGAGCGATAGCCGCGCCTTCCTCAGGACTCCTAGCGAAGTAGACATCATCTAAACTGCCAAGGTAGTCCCGCACTATAGCCTCCACTTTGCCATTTGCATTTGCCAAAGCTACAACCGGAATGCCAAGGAGTCCGGCCATGACTGTTGCGTGCAGGCGGTCGGTAATTACCAAACGCCCCTGACTCAACAGACTAAGGGCGTATCTTACGTTGTTGAAAGCCAGCGCCTTGTAGCATCGCTGCTGAAGGGGCTGAAGAAGTGTGGCGAGTTGCGGGACCCGCTTGTTGAGTGCCCCCGGCGCACGAAGAAGCCGCGCCCAAACTCTTCTCCATCCCGTCAGGCGCCAATCTCTGTCGATTCGCGACCATGGCATCGCCAACTCGAAGACGCCTTTTCCGTGATCGGCCTCAGAGTCCTTTCGACGCAAAACGACGGCATCGACCCGTTCCGCATTCGGTCTCTTTTGCTCGCCCACCCCAAACGCCATGTCCGGACAGAACCTCACGTTGGTGGAAGGGAAGAGAGAACGCGTGCGGTTGACGCCGACAAGGTCCCGGATCAGGACGGTCAGATCGGGATGAGCCCCAAAGATCCTCTGCGCCCGTTCGAGCCTGGCTCCCTCGGTAAAGTCGATCGTTTGAGGAAGTTGAATTACGCGCCTGTCCGGGAAATCTTGAATGACACGCTCTCGGAAATCTTGAAACTCCGTCCATCTGTCCCCCAAATTGCCACCACCGTGAATCAAAACTGGCCCGGCGGGAGCGAGCAGTCTTAGATCCTGGGCACGATAGCGACTCGCGTCTGCAACGTAGCGAATACTCACGCCCAGCTTTTTTAGATATGCGAGTTCGCCAAGATAGATAAGAGAGTCCCCAGCATTCTCATGGTTAGGAAAATCGACGAGCGAAACAGTATCGTTTGGCCCCAGAAACTCACTCAAAATCATTAAGGTTCGGTCTTGAATTAAAGCAATAGACATTGGACTCACTTTCTGATCGCCGGCGCAACGGTTTCCATGGATGCCGCCCCGCGGCAGTCAGATTCGACTTCGAGCACGGTCAGCGGCTCTACCACACTGTCCGCGAGCGAATCATCAATAGGCTTGCCCTGGGCGGCGGCCACACTTGCGCCTAAAGCAAGACCAAAGAGCATGCACGAGGTCGTACCCAAAGGCACTGGGGCCACGAATGAAATCACGACGTAGCTGATTAGGGGTGTCGCTGCGGCCAGGAGGATAACGCTAGAGGTGCGGAGCAACCGAAGAGTTACCATGACAACTGGCAGGAAGAATAGGAGCGCCCCGACAATCCCTGACTTCACGAGGACCCAAAAAGGAAAGTTATGTGAATAGTATGGTGCATAATCTTCCTGGAACGCATTCGCAGTAAGAGAAGGCTTATAGGCGTATCCGAATCCGTGCCCAATGGCAGGCCGCTCTGAGAACGCCAGGCTGAGGTAGCGGGCCTCGAATTCTCGGAACTGAATCGAGCTGTCAGAGGCAAGAGCGTCGGGTCGGAGCCCTCCAACTACGCGTTCGGTGTAACTAGCCACTTGATTATTTACGAATGTCCCTCCAGGAAGGTCGGCTAGAACGGGCGCTGCCACAGACAACAAAAAGGCCAACGAGACCACGCCGACCAGACTGACGAAAGCGACCAGGAATGGCTTGATCCGACGAGAGGAGAGAAGGCCCACGAGCACGGCTACAGCAAGCGCGAGCAGGGCGTTTCGGGAGAAGCTGAGCGTGACAATTATCAGGCTCGGAATCCAAAACATGGCACTCGAACGAATTGTGACACACTGGATGAGAATGAGCACCACCGTCACGCACAAAACTGCCAAGGCTAGGTAGTACGAACTCGTAAGAAGCCTTGTCGCGTTACCCTCGTCGATAGTTGGTGTCAACGACGCCTGCTCGGTCCGACCATTTAGAGCAAGTCCCGTGGTGGCACTGATCAACGTGAGTAGGGCCGACAGAGCGAGACTCCAGCGAATGGTTGCGAGCAATGCTCGAATGACCTTCGGGGACCTGATCACAACAGTTCCCAATACTGCCGCTGCTACAACCCAGACTAGAGGCCGGACGTCGTAAATGATCTTGTCTATGGTGTTTCCGCTGACGAATCCGACGATGCAGCCTAAAGCAGCAAAGACGGCTAAACCAAATATAGGCAGCGCCACGCGCCACGATGTCCGCCACGTCAGTAGACCGTGCACCGCCGCGATGATTAGGAACGGCTCGAACAAGTACAGACTGAAATTGCCCACCGGAATGCGGTCCGGCACAAGCGCGGGTAGTGTCGTTCCGCCTAGGGCGACGGCCAAGATGATCATCCAGGATGGTTTTGCGACCACGAGTGGCACGATAAAAAGAAGCACGAGAAGACTAACAGCAGCGGTGGGTGACTTCGCATTGAGAAGAACGATCGTTGCGCACAGCACGATCGCTGCCGGAAGAAGCAGTTGAAGTCGGGTCTCGGGGGCGAAACGTTCCCATAATGTCGTTGCGTAGTGCCTCACTCGCAATGACATCCGGCTTTCGGCCTGGCCGGCGTATTCATCCTCCGCCGATACCGACCTGGTCACGAGACCTCCCCGTTCATTATGCTGCTTAATTTGGCAGCCATGAGTGCCGATGTGAACCGCTCCTCGACCCGAACACGACCCTTGATCCCGACGTCACGGGCTCCACTCGTGTCCGACAGGAGTCGAAGCGACGCCGCAGCCATAGCGCGTGAGTCGCCAGCTTGAACTAGAGAGCCCGTCACGCCATCGACAATGTAGTCGTCGATTCCTGGCGTCTTCGTCATCACCACCGGTCGAGCTGTTGCCATCGACTCTAGAGAAACCGTCATGCCCGAAGCGTGCTCATTTGGTTGTGTTGCGATTAGGACGACTGATGACTTCGCATACATGTCCTTCAACTCGACGTGGGATAGGTAAGGGACCTTGCGAACACCAGGAGGCGGCGCCAGTTCTGACCTACTCTGAACAACCACCTCGACGTCCGGCCGACTCTGGACAATCTGGGCCAACGCCGCGAAGAGGGTCTCGGGGTCACGATCGCGATCTCCGCCCGCGCTGAATACCAGGGGTTGTTGAGGGTACGGCTGGGGTGCATAGAAGGTGGAGTCAACACCAAAGGGGAGGTAGGACACAGGAGGCGTGCCTCGCCCTAACCACTGTCGGACAAGAGGCACCTGCGTCCTACTCAGACACCAAAGGCCCGACATCCTGCGGAGAACGTGAGCAAGAAGCAGGTCTTTTGCCTTGGCAGGTCGCCCGTGCAAACGGTCCGTTGCCCAGATAACACCAGCGAACTGCCTGGTTGCTCGCGACTGCGTGAACATACGCAAAGCTAGGTCTTCTTCCCAAGCAAGGGCAGTCGACACCTCTCGCGCTGGCAGTTTCTTTGACTTTGCTAAGGCCTTCAGGAGATCGGTACCTCGCAGCAGTGCCGCTTCAACAGCAACGGGAACTTCGCCCGAAGCGCTGACACGGTCTAAGCCGTATGGCCATGAGTCAGGGTGCTTGCCCTCGGCATGCCCCCTTTCCCAACCCGCGACGTCCCGGCCGTGCTGGAAGAAGATTTCGAGACGTGCGTCTAGATGCATCACAGTTCCGCCCTTAACGAGGCCCGAATGGCTGCCCAAGGGGCCTTCCTTCTGGTAATGAATGCTGACGCGACACAGCCCGACAAAAACAGGCCACCAGCCCCCCAACCGTTGATTGCAACGTCCGCCAGCGACGCTCCTACGCTTGCAGATGCCACGAGCATTGCTCCCGCGGCCACCACAAGGGCGGCTGGCAGCAGAGCGAATCGGGCCCAATATGCCAAATCCAGGCCGAGACTACGGCGGGCGATAATCAGGTAGAGAGGCTCCACGACGGCGAGCGGCGCCGTGAGCGCGATCGCGAGTCCGACGATCCCGAAAGTTGTTGCGAGCGCGACTCCGCCACCCACGTATAGAACCAGCCACAGAAGCTGGGCCGGAAAGAAAACACCAGGTCTCCCGGCAGCATCACCGGCGGGTATTAGAGCGAGATGAATTGCGTTGAGCATTAACCCGCCCACGAGAATCTGCATGCACAGAGCGACCTCCCGCGTCGGCACATCACTGCCCAACCAAAGCACGGTCACCTCGTGCGCCGAAAGCAGAAGGACGCCACATCCGACGCCGACCATGGTGAGGCACAGGAATGAAAGGGCTTGGACAACCTGATCCGCCTTGTCTCGAGAACCGACATTGAGCCGGCTGAGGAGAGAGCGGAACGGATCGACGACCCAACCGAGGAGTTGGCGGATGCTGGAGTAGATGCGAAAAGCAGCGTTGAAGTACGTGGCTTGGGCTGGACCGAGCGCCGCACCGGCCATGACCGTTCCACTCTGAAGAATTAACGTCCCCACCAAGCTGACGGCGAACGACTTCGTGCTGTAGCCCAGCATGAAGCGGATATCGCTGACAATTCCTCTGCGAAAAGCGAGACGTGCGATTCGGCGGCGAAACACCTGCACGACGGCGACCAGGAGCGGCACGATGAGCGCAGCGGCCTCGGCCATTGCGACACCAACGACGCCGAACCCTCCCAAGCAGGCCACGAGGGTACCGACGAAGCGCAGCCCGACGCCGACGGCTTGGTTTGCCCGTTCGGTGGGGAGCATGCCCGAACCGATGAGCGCACTGGCGAAAGGTTTAAGCAGAAGGCTCAGGGTCGTGGCGGCGCTCAGCCCAAGGAGGCACGCAGATTCAGTCGCTGACAACGACGCCTGGTCCGAGTGCCAGTCGAGGTACAGAGCAGCTAGGGCGATGAACCCGGGCACAATCACGAGGAACGCAGCCGTGTTCCATGTCATGGCGGCGGACAGCAAATCGGACATGCCCCGGCGTTCACCGCCAGCCCGCGCGCGACTACCGAAATGCACGATGGCCGTGCCCACTCCCAGGTCTGAATAGTTCAGGTAGGAGGCTCCAGCGAAAAGCACCAGCCAAACCCCGTACGGTGCTGCACCAATGGTGTTCAGAATGATCGGCAACAGAACTATTCCAGCGATCAGGCTAACGACGCCGGTACCGCCACTACTCAGGACACCCGAAAGCCCAGACCGCGACTTGTGCACCAGAGGGGGCCTCCCCGTCATAGACTCACCAGGTCACGCCACCGTCGACAGAGACGACCGTCGCATCGCCCGCGGACAGCCAGACGGAACCTGAACTCGCAGCGAGAGTTACGTTCTCACCGGCTGAGGTCGGCAAGGTCTCGTTTCCGGCGCAGCCAATCGGAACACCTTCCTCGTTGGTCACCGAACTCGGGATCTCAGAGATCGCAAGACCCTGGCAGTCGGCAAGTCCCTCAGAGGCTAAGACATACTCGCCACTGGAGTCTGTGATGGCGACAGCGCCTGGTACGGCCAGGCTGTCACTCCAACTGGCACCTGCATCGATTGTCTGGAACAAAGTGCGATCGGCGCACAATACGGCCGCGGACGTGTCACTAGCTGGCGCAAGCGACACGGCTGTGCTCGCCGAACAAGGCGAAACACGATCGCCTGAAGGCGAGTGAATCGTCGTCGGCACTGCGGGGTTCAGATACCACGCTGCCGCTACCCGGTCCGGATACGTTTGAAACCCGGCACCGGACGAGTAAGTAGCAGTAAGACCCGTGTCACAGGTCACGCCACCAGAACCCACAATGAATGCATACGAAGAGTCGATGGCCTGGAGACGGAACGCGCTCACCAAGTCCGTCGTCACTGGGAACGTAGCCCAGGTTGCGCCGCCGTCGATCGTCTTCTCGAGTTCCAACGCCGCCCCGGCTTCACAGACGCCCGCCTTGACGCGAAAAGCTTCCGCCGAGTTCACAGCCGACAGGTATAGGGAGGGCGCTTGCAATGCCGAGGCTTTCCGTTCCGAACTCGCTTCTGCGCTCGGTGCTGCAGTTGCCTCAGGGCTCGGCGAAGGAAGCGGTTGAGTCGACGCCACCGGCTTAGAGCTGGCTGTGGCATCCGGTCTGAGGAGCGCGTAACCCACAAGACCGGCATCGACGATGATGAACGCCGCTAATCCGGCTATCAGGAGAGGACGCTTCGTCCGTGAACCACGCCGACGGCGTCTGTCTGCGGCCATGATTACTGCTCCCCGGTCGGTGCGGTCAGCGCCGCGGCCGATGCTAGAACGCGCACGACTACATCAGCGGCGGGCACTAGCTGACGGCCTGACTCTGCGAAAACGGAGTCGTCGAGGCGGTAGGGGTCAACGACGTCGTCGTCGTCCGCGTGCATAGCTGCGTCGACTAAACCTCGTCGAGAGGCGACCGCGGCCACCGCGGCACGTAAACGGCCGCTCGTGTCGGAGAGAGGAAGGGCAGCAGCTCCGGCAAGATCTAGATCTGTGACACCGTCTGCCAGACGAGCAAACTCACGCAGCGTGAATGAGTATCGAGACGCCCGTGGGTACATCGACACCACGGCCCGGCGGTGCTCCCGCCCCATGCCGAACACGAGGTCTGACCCAGCGACATGACCCTCGAACAGATACCGTGCTTTATGGCCTTCAGGATCGGCGCCGTACTGACGGGCGAGGTTCTGAGCTTGGGGAGGCATCGTCTGCCCGTCTTGAGCCATCGTCCCGGCGCTATCTACACGGATGTCCACTACCCCCCTTTTTTCTAGTTCGGAGCGCAAGTACTGTTCCGCAAATGGGGATCGGCAGATGTTACCCGTGCATACGGTGAGGATCCGGAATGTCGGCGACGCCTGCGGCCGGTCGAAGCTGAAGGCCGTGCTCACCGGGTGCGTACCTGAGTCTTCGGTGCCGAACTCGGCATGTCTCCGGGGCCGTTCACGGTGTCCTGTTCCATACCATAATATGCACCATAGTTACCGTAACCATAGGCGTCCGGTCCCTTGGTGGGCAGCATCGTCATGACTACACCCAGCACACGTCCCCCAATGTGGTCCAAGGTGCGCATGGCGGACTGCAGCTCCTGACGCGTCGTTCTCCCAGCGGCAGCAACGAGAATCGCCCCGCCGGTCAGTTTGGCGAGAATGGCGGCGTCCGTCACAGGCAGAAGGGGCGGCGCATCAATCAGCACATAGTCAAAGCTCGACGTCAGGGACTCGATGAGGGTCACCATGGCCTTTGATCCGAGCAACTCGCTTGGGTTCGGGGGGATGCGGCCCGCGGGCAGCACGAACAGCGTCCCGCGACCCCAAGGCTGCAGGACATCTTGGAGGTCCGCACGTCCGATGAGGACGTCAGTCAACCCCACGACCCCTTCAAGGCCCATCGTGTCAGCCAGACGAGGCAAGCGAAGGTCCCCATCAATGACGGCGACACTGGCGCCGGTCTCGGCAAGCGCGATAGCGAGGTTGGAAGTAGTCGTCGTCTTCCCCTCTCCGGGCAATGATGACGTCATGACGAAGCAACGCGACGTGGACTCGAGGTTGACGAACTGCAGGTTTGTGCGCAGAGACCTGAACGACTCGGCTCGTGGGGAGCGCGGGTCCGCGTGCACGATCAGAGGCCGTTTCTTCGCCCCAGGGTCGTAACTAATGCCGCCCAGGATGGGCGCTTCCGTCACTTGCTCGACATCGTGAGAACCGTGGATACGGGTGTCGAGCGTGCTGCGGAGAACTGCAGCGGCCACTCCGAGAACCAACCCGACGAGAAATCCAAGAACCAGATTGATGGTCGTTCTTGGTGATGAGGGAGATCCTGCCGTCACCGCCGGCTCGATGGTAGCAATTTTGACAAGGCTTGGCCCCCCACCTGTCGGCGATTCAAGGTCGTCCACGACTACGGCGGCAAAGCTCTGGCTCACGGCGTTGGCGATCGCTGCCGCCCGCTGAGGCTCTGAGTCTTCGACCGTGATGTTGATGAGGACGGTACTGGTCGGGGACTCGGCTGTGATCTGCGAGGCGAGTCCCTTCGCGCTCGTGTCAAGACCGAGCTGCTCAATCACCGGCGTCAGAACCGCCGTACTCGTTACCACGTCGATGTATGACCGCACCTTTTGCTGCGCAGCGCTGCTGCCCTGAACGAGGTCTGTCGCGCTGCTGGCATCTGACGACTGCACACTGACAAACAGCTGCGTTGATGAGACGTATTTGGGTGTACTGAGGATCGATGACAGGGCGCCGGCGGCGACTCCCACCAGAGTTACTGCAACGATGAGGATCCATCCCTTACGGAGAATCCGGATGTAGTCACGCAGCTCCACGCGGCGGCCTCTTTCTGTCGTCGGTCGGGTACCCGGCGCCATGGCACGGCCCCCGAGAGCGGCCCAGATACGCAGCGAGAAGCCCTGAAACGGCTCTCGCCCCGCGAAGAATCGTCACGTTGGGCCGTCAACATCCTCACATAGGCGTCGGCCGTTTCCGAACTTTTGCCCGCAAGTGCGGACGCTTGGCCCCGCAACGAGGGCCGCAAGTTCATCCTTCAGGTGTATAACGCCGCTACGCCGACGCTCCCACCCGCTCGCGCGAGCGGCGGCGCTGGAGCCGCGCGCGCCTCCTCGCCATCCGGCTCGAGCGGCGCGCCCACAGGGCGACCACGCCGGCGATCGACCCGAGTAGCGCGCCCGCGGTGTTCGCGATGACGTCGTCGACGGTCGCGAAGCGCGACGGCAGGAAGAAGTGCTGCCCGAGCTCCACGACGACACTGCCCGAGAAGCCGACCAGCACTCCGAGCCACCACCGACGACCGCCGACCAGCAGCACGACGATCAGACCGAACGGCACGAAGAAGGCGATGTTGGCCGCGAACTCGAGCGCGGCGTAGTCGAACGACTCCGGGACGCCTCGGCGGTGGAGCAGCGCCAGGCCGCGCATGATCAGCGGGCGGGCGCCCTGGTCGACGGGCGACGGCCAGAAGGCCACGAGCGCGACACCGAGGCCGTAGAAGACCAGGGCGACGAGCGCGATGGTCCGGCTCGCCCACGAAGCGCGCAGTGTCGCTGGGGTCATGATCACGCCTCTCGTCGGGCGTCGTGAGCTTCGCTGACCCGACGGTGTCTCCTGACATCGTGACAGACCCCGACCGAGCCCACGAGAGCCCCCGCCCGACGCACAGTCGGCTCATGGGGTACATGCTAAGATCGGTCCAGTTTTGCAACTGTCATCAGTCGGCTGTACCCGGTTCGTCCGACACCGCTTCCGGGCCGAATTCAGAGGGGGTCACGCATGGGGCGCGGCCGTCAAAAAGCCAAGCACACCAAGGTCGCCAGAGAGCTGAAGTACTTCAGCCCTGACACCAACTACGGTGCACTCGAAAAAGAGCTGGCTACCAAGAGCGACTCCGGCGACGAATACGTCGACAAGTGGGCCGACGACATCGACGACGAGTACGACGTCGATCACGACCAGAACAAGACCGCCTAGGGTCGCCTGATCATGACGATCGACGGATCCTCGGCGGACGACGGCACGACGCCCGTCGACACGACGGGTTCGCCCGGCGGCACGATCGCGCGCCCGGCGCTCGAATGGGAGCAGGTCGTCGTCGACGCCCTCGAGCCGGCCACGCTCGCCCACTGGTGGGCCGACGCCCTCGGCTGGGTCGTCGTGTCGCCGAGCGGCGACGACGAACCCGAGATCCGCAGCAGCCCCGACTCCCTGCCGGGGCTGCTCTTCGTGCGCGTTCCCGAGGGCAAGACCCTCAAGAACCGCCTGCACCTCGATTTCCGACCCGACGATCAAGACGCCGAGGTCGCCCGCCTGCTCGAGCTCGGGGCCACCCGCTCCGACGTCGGCCAGACGTCCGACGTGTCGTGGGTCGTGCTCGCCGACCCCGAGGGCAACGAGTTCTGCGTGCTCGGCGAGCGCCGCGCCTCCTAGGCTGACCGCTCGCCGCGCCTCCTAGGCTGCCCGGTCGCCGCGTCTCTCCCTCGACACAGCACGACGCCCGCCCCGCATCAGCGGAGCGGGCGTTCGTCGTCCAGCCGAGCGCGAACAGCGCGACCGGCGGGTCGGTCGGCGACCGGCCGGGTCAGCCGGCGTAGGCCCCGACCAGCCGCACCGCGCCTCCGTCGACGCCCTTCGCTCCCTGCTCGAAGCCCGACAGGTCGCGGACGGCCGTCGAGACCGTGCCGATCCGCCACGTGTCGATGCCGTCGGCGACCAGCGCGGCCGAGACCGCGGCCGCCTGCGAGGCCGAGACCACGGCGATCATCCCGATGCCGAGGTTCCAGGTGCCCTCGCTCGACTCGAGGGTCGAACCGGCCAGGTCGCTCAGCACGCGGAACACCGGTGCCGGCGACCAGGTCGCGCGATCGACGTCCGTCCACGAACCGCGGGGCAGCACACGCGCCAGGTTCGCCGCGATGCCGCCGCCGGTCACGTGACTGAGCGAGTGCACGGCCCCGGCGAGCGCCGGGTCGTCGAGCACCCGCAGCAGGGGCGACGTGTAGAGCAGGGTCGGTTCGAGCAGCGCCTCGCCGAGGGTGCCCGAGAGCTCGTCGACCGTGTCGGTGTAGCCGAGATCGCGCGACGCGAGGATGTGCCTGACCAGCGAGAAGCCGTTCGAATGCAGCCCCGACGAGGCGAGGGCGAGCACGACGTCGCCGTCGCCGACCAGGTGCGGGCCGAGCTGGCGGTCGGCCTCGACCGCGCCGACCGCGGCACCCGCGACGTCGTAGTCGTCGGGGCCGAGCAGCCCGGGGTGCTCGGCCGTCTCGCCGCCGACCAGGGCGGTGCCCGTCTCGCTGCAGGCGCGGGCGATGCCCTCGACGATGGCGGCGATGCGGGTGGGGACGACCCGGCCGCAGGCGATGTAGTCGGTCATGATCATGGGGCGGGCGCCGACCACGACGATGTCGTCGACGACCATGCCCACGAGGTCCTGCCCGATGGTGTCGTGCTTGTCGAGGGCCTGCGCGATGGCGACCTTCGTGCCGACGCCGTCGGTCGAGGTGGCGAGCAGCGGGCGGTCGAACGATTTCAGGAACGAGACGTCGAACATGCCGGCGAATCCGCCGACGCCGCCGACCACGCCCGGGCCGTGCGTGGCGCTCACGGCGGCCTTCATCAGCTCGACTGCGCGGTCTCCCGCCGCCGTGTCGACACCTGCCGCGGCGTAGGAGGCGCTGGTCGAGGGGGCTTCGGAGGTCGCCATTCGTTCATCCATTCGGTGTCGCTCTAGACTGACGCGGTAACCCCAACTCTACGGTCTGGAGCCAGATCCGCATGTGCGGCATCGTCGGTCTCGTCGCGCACGAGCCAGCAAATCAACTCGTCTACGATTCGCTCCTCCTGCTGCAGCACCGCGGCCAGGACAGCGCCGGCATCGCCACCGCCGAGCGCGGCATCTTCCACATCCACAAGACCAGGGGGCAGGTGCGCGAGGGCTTCCGCACCCGCGACATGCGCGCCCTGCTCGGCACGATGGGGCTCGGTCACGTGCGCTACGCGACGAAGGGCGCCGCGAGCAACGAGCAAGAGGCGCAGCCGTTCTACGTGAACGCCCCGTACGGCATCGTCCTCATCCACAACGGCAACCTGACGAACACGCGCGAGCTGACCAGCGAGCTGTTCCACGTCGACCGCCGTCACCTCAACACGAACAGCGACACCGAGCTGCTCGTCAACGTGCTGGCGCACGAGCTGCAGGAGCAGGTCAACGGCAGCGACCTCGACCCCGATCAGATCTTCGCCGCGGTGTCGCGGGTGCACGAGCGCGTGCAGGGCTCGTACGCCGCGATCGCGATGATCGCCGGGCACGGTCTGCTCGCCTTCCGCGACCCGTTCGGCATCCGCCCGCTGGTGCTCGGTCGTCGTCTCGCGGCCGACGGCGTCCGCGAAGAGTGGATCACCGCCTCCGAGTCGCTGGTGCTCGAGTCGGGCGGCTACGAGATCGTCCGCGACGTCGCCCCCGGTGAGGCGATCTTCATCTCGCTCGACGGCGAGATGGTGTCGAAGCAGTGCCACGCGAGCCCCCGCCTGATCCCCTGCTCGTTCGAGTACGTCTACCTGGCGCGCCCCGACTCGATCATGAACGGCATCTCGGTCTACGACGCGCGCCTCCGACTCGGCAACCGCCTGGCCGACACGATCGCGACCTACGCGCCCACCGGCGACATCGACGTCGTCATGCCGATCCCCGACTCGTCGCGGCCCGCCGCCATGCAGGTCGCGCAGAAGCTCGGCATCGAGTACCGAGAGGGCTTCTACAAGAACCGCTACGTCGGCCGCACGTTCATCATGCCGGGGCAGGCCGAGCGCAAGCGCTCCGTGCGGCAGAAGCTGAACGCGATGTCGAGCGAGTTCAAGGGCAAGAACATCCTGATCGTCGACGACTCGATCGTGCGCGGCACCACCTCGCGAGAGATCGTCGAGATGGCGCGCGCCGCCGGGGCCAACGAGGTCACGTTCACCTCCGCCGCGCCTCCCGTGCGGTTCCCCCACGTGTACGGCATCAACATGCCGACTCGTCACGAGCTCGTCGCCCACGACCGCAAGATCCCCGAGATCGCGCGCGAGCTCGGCGCCGACCACCTCATCTACCAAGAGGTCGCCGACATGCAGGCCGCGATCATCGAGGGCAGCGACGTCACCGAGCTCGAGATGAGCTGCTTCACCGGCGAGTACGTCACCGGCACGGTCAGCCCCGAGTACCTCGCCTGGGTCGAGGCCAACCAGCTCAGCTAGTCGCCGGTCCCCGATCGCCCGCCCCGCGCCTCCTCCCCCATCGAGGAGGCGCGGGTCGTCTTCACCCGCATCTCCCCCAGGGGAGGCGCGGGTCGTTCACCCCGCATCTCCCCCGGGAGGCGGTGGTCGCGACCCCGTCGGTCTCCCTAGGCTGACCGCATGACGGACGCCGTGCCTCCTCCCGTGCCCGATCCCGCCGTGCCCGCCGCTTCGGCCGTGCCCTCGTCGTCGGCTGTGCCCGCCGCCTCGGCCTCGCCGGGCGATCGGGCTCCGCAGGGCGGGGTCGCGCTGCAGATCAGCGGACTCCGCAAGGCCTTCGGCCAGAAGGTCGCGGTCGACGGCATCGACCTGACCGTGCCGAGGGGCTCGTTCTACGGGCTCGTGGGGCCGAACGGCGCCGGCAAGACCACGACGCTGTCGATGGCGACCGGTCTGCTGCGACCCGACGCCGGCACCATCGAGGTGCTCGGTCACGACGTGTGGAGCGACCCGACGCACGCCAAGGCGCTGGTCGGCGTGCTGAGCGACGGCGTCAAGCTCTTCGACCGCCTGACCGGCGAGCAGCTCGTCACGTACCACGGCCTGCTCAACGGGATGGATCGCGAGACGACCGCTCAGCGCGTCGGCGATCTGCTCGACCTGCTCGACCTCCGCGGCGCCGGGGGCACGCTCGTCGTCGACTACTCCGCGGGCATGACCAAGAAGGTGGCGTTGGCCTGCGCACTGGTGCACGCACCGCGCCTCCTCGTGCTCGACGAGCCGTTCGAGTCGGTCGACCCGATCTCGGCCGCCAACATCCGCGACATCCTGCAGGGCTACGTCGAGGGCGGCGGCACGGTGATCGTGTCGAGCCACTCGATGGACCTCGTGCAGCGCATGTGCGATCACGTCGCCGTCGTCGCGAACGGCCGCGTGCTGGCCGAGGGCACGATCGACGAGGTGCGGGGCGGTTCGACGCTCGAAGACCGTTTCGTCGAGCTCGTCGGCGGACGTCGCCACAACGAGGGGCCGTCGTGGTTGCGCACCTCCTGAGGCTCCGCTGGCGGGTGATGCTGAACGGCTTCAAGCGCAGCACCTGGCAGCTCGTCGCCGCGATCATCGGTCTCCTGTACGGCCTGGGCATCCTCGGCGTGGTCGTGGCCGGGCTCATCGCCCTGTCGTTCGCGCCCGAGGGCGTCGCGTGGACGACCGCGGTGCTCGGCGGCTCGGTGCTCGTGCTCGGCTGGGTGATCGTGCCGCTCGTGCTGCGCGGTCTCGATCAGACCCTCAGCGTCGAGAAGCTGCGCGCGTTCCCGATCCCGGCCGATCGTCTGCTCGTCGCTCTGCTGATCTGCGGCGTGCTGGGTGTGCCGGGTCTCGTGACCGCCATAGCCGGTGTCGCGACCGCCCTCAGCTGGCTGCGCGACCCGGTGGCCCTGATCGCTGCGCCGTTCTGCGCCGTGATCGGCGTGCTGACCTGCATCGCCGCGTCGCGCACCGTCGAGTCGCTGACCTCGTCGCTGGGGTCGAAGCGTCGCTACCGCGAGCTGATGAGCGTGCTGGTCTTCATCCCGCTGATCCTCGCCGGGCCGATCATCGCCCTCGCCGGCACCGGGCTCGCCACCGTCGGCGACGACCTGCCCGAGATCGCGCGCTCCCTGTCGTTCACACCGCTCGGGGCGGCGTGGTCGATCCCGGGCGACCTCGCCGCGGGGCGCGGTCTCGAGGCCCTCGCCAAGGTCGGGATCGCCCTCGCGACGCTGGCCGTGCTCCTCCTGCTCTGGAGGCGCGGGTTGGCCGCGGCCCTCATCGCCCCTCCGGCGTCGGACTCGGGTTCGACCGCGAAGGGTCTCGGGCCCTTCCGCTGGTTCCCGGCCACTCCCACCGGCGCCGTCGCCGCTCGCGCGGCCGTCTACTGGATGCGCGACCCCCGATACGGCGGGTCACTGATCGTCGTACCGCTCATCCCCGTGCTGGCGATCTTCATCTCGGTCACCACCGGCAGCGACTGGCTGCTGCTCGCGACGGGGCCGGCCATCGGCGCCCTGCTGATGATCACCCTCAGCGCCGAGATCTCGTACGACGGCACGGCGTTCGCCGCCCACCTGTCGACGGGCCTCTCGGGTCGGGCGGACCGGGCCGGGCGCGTGCTGACGCTGTCGCTCTTCTCGGTGCCGATGGTGCTGATCGCGACCGTCGTGCCGCTCGCCGTGGTGGGTCGACTCGACCTCGTGCCGGTGATGCTCGGCCTGGGGCTCGGCGTGATGCTGACCGGGTACGGGGTCTCGAGCGTCGCGTCGACGAGGTTCCTGATGCCGGTGCCCGCAGCCGGCGAGAGCCCGTTCAAGTCGCCGCAGGGCTCGACGCTGACGACGGCGCTCATCACCTACCTCGTGTGGATCATCGCGTTCGCCTTCGCCATCCCCGAGATCGCACTCGCCATCGCGGCGCTCGTCACCGGCAGCGCGCTGCTCGGCTGGTTGACGCTCGTGGTCGGGGTCGGGCTCGGCACGGCGCTGCTGTTCGTCGGCATCGACCGCGGGGGCAGGTCACTCGACGCCCGAGGGCCCGAGCTGCTCAGCAGCCTGCGTCGCGCGAGCGGCGGGTAGCGCGGGGCGGGCTGCGCGTGGTGGGCTGACCCGCGCCTCCCGCCCGCCTGTGCAAATCGCGACCTTCTCGCGCAGTTCAGGTCGCGACCGGTTCGTGCCGTGCAGATCGCGACCGGGCCACTGCACCGCGGCGTGCCGAACCCGTCCGACCGGGGCGGGTCAGGACTCGATGTCGCCCTCGACGGCCTCGTCCGGAGCGTCGACCCGGCTGCGCTCGGCGGTGACCGACTTCGCCCGACGGACCGACACGCGGTCGACGATGATCGCCACGAGCGAGCCGATCGCCCCGCCGAAGGTCAGCCCCCAGAGCGAGAAGTAGCCGTAGGTCGATGCGACGCCCTCCCCCTCCTGGAACGGGAAGAGCGAGGTCACGATCAGCGACACGATGACCCCGGCGAGCGCACCCATGATCAGGAAGACCGGGTACTTGGGCGCCCGGCGCACCGTGACCTCGTCATGCGTCGCGACCTCGACGGGCTCGGCGGGCTCGGCAGGCTCGGCGGGCTCGGTCGACCCGGCGGGCTCGGTCGACCCGGCGGGCTCGGCGGGGACGTCGGGCTGCTGCGAGTGGTCGGGAGCGTTGGTCACCCGCCAAGTCTCCCAGACGGACGCCGCGCCGCCGTTCAGCATTCTCGGTGTCGAACCACACGACTCCCCGGTGTCGAAGCACACGACGCCAGATGCCGGACCCTGCTCCGGAGGCGCGGTACAGGAGGCGCAGCTCCTCGCCGACCACGCCCGCCCCGGCTCACTCCGAACGCAGCCCCGGCAGCCGCACGGGCACGTACCCGGTGAGATCCGCTCGACTGCCCGACGCGGAGACCAGCGCACCGGCGACCGCCTCGGGCCAGGTCAGACGACCGGTCGCGAGGCGGATGAAGGTGTCTGCGTCGGTCTCGACGACGTTCGGCGGCGTACCCCGGGTGTGACTCAGCCCCTCACGGAACTGGACGGCTCCGAACGGGGGGACCCGCACCTCCACGGTGGCCCCCGGCTCGGCATCGGCCATCACCTGGAGCAACCAGCGGACGGCGGTGGCCGTCACCATCCGGGGTGCCGTCTCGCCGCCGTCGAGCGCCGCCGACGCCTCCCGGACGGCAGCCGCCCCCGCCCCGTCGTCGATCCGCGCCTTGGCCATCGGGCCACCGTACGCCCGGCCCCGACCGCCGGGCCCGCCCAGCGCACCCCCACCCGCCCGTCGGCGCTCGTCGCTAGGCTTGCCCCGTGCGAATCCTCGTCCTCGGTTCCGGTGCTCGCGAGCACGCCATCATCACCGCTCTGCTGCGCGAAGACGCGGGCCACGAGATCGTGGCGGCCCCCGGCAACGCCGGCATCGCCGCGCAGGTCGAGGTCGTGCACCTCGACCCGTCGAACGGCGCGGTCGTCGCCGAGTACGCGCTCGAGAACGACGTCGAGCTGGTCGTCATCGGCCCCGAGGCCCCTCTGGTCGCCGGCGTGGCCGATGCGCTGCGGACTCGCGGCATCCCCGTCTTCGGGCCCGGCAAGAAGGCCGCCGCGCTCGAGGGCAGCAAGACCTTCGCCAAGCGCATCATGCAGGAGGCCGGCGTGCCGACCGGTCGCGCGACGCGCGTCGGCACCCTCGACGAGGCCATCGCGGTGCTCGACGACTTCGGCGCCCCGTACGTCGTCAAGGCCGACGGACTCGCGGCGGGCAAGGGCGTGCTCGTCACCGGGAGCCGCGACGCCGCGGTCGAGCACGCCACCTATTGGCTGCAGCACGGGCCGGTGCTCGTCGAAGAGCACCTCGACGGCCCCGAGGTCTCGTTGTTCTTCCTCAGCGACGGTCACACCGTCGTGCCGCTCAGCCCGGCGCAAGACTACAAACGACTGCTCGACGGCGACGAGGGGCCCAACACGGGCGGCATGGGCGCGTACTCGCCCCTGCCGTGGCTGGCCGACCGGTTCGGCAGCGAGAAGGACTTCGTCGACGAGGTGCTCGACACGATCGCCACACCGACGGTCCGTCAGCTCGAGAGCGAGTCGACGCCGTTCATCGGCCTGCTCTACGCCGGGCTGATCCTCACCGAGCAGGGTGTGCGCGTCATCGAGTTCAACGCCCGGTTCGGCGATCCCGAGACGCAGGTCGTGCTGCCCCGGCTCATCACCCCCCTCAGCGGTCTGCTGCTCGCGGCGTCGACCGGCTCGCTGGGCAACCACGAATCGCCTCGGTTCGCGCCCACCTCTGCCGTCACGGTCGTCCTCGCCAGCGAGGGCTACCCCGAGGCTGCGGTCAGCGGTCGTCCGCTCACCGGGCTCGACGACGCCACGGCCGTCGCAGGAGTCCACATCGCGCACGCCGCCACGGCCCGGCTCGACGACCGCCTCATCGCGACCGGAGGCCGCGTGCTCAGCGTCGTCGCCGAAGGGGCCGACTTCGGCGAGGCACGAGGCCGCGCCTACGACGCCCTGTCGCGCATCGGGCTCGAGGGCGGCCAGTACCGCCGCGACATCGCCGAGCGGGTCACCCGATGAGCACCCTCGGCACGCCCCCCGCCCTCGACGGATGGGCGCCCGTCTACTCGGGCAAGGTCCGCGACCTGTACGTCCCCGCCACGGACGGCGCCGCATCGCTCGACGACACCGAGTACGTGCTCGTCGTCGCCAGCGACCGGGTCAGCGCGTTCGACCAGGTGCTCGAGCCCGGCATCCCGGGCAAGGGCGCCCTCCTGACGCAGCTCAGCCTGTGGTGGTTCGACCAGCTCGAGACGGTGCCGAACCACCTGGTCGACCCGACGCGGGCGACGGTGTCGCTGCCCGGCGCCGTCCGCGACCGCGCCATGCTCGTGAAGCCGCTCGACATGTTCCCCGTCGAGTGCGTCGTGCGCGGCTACCTCGTCGGCAGCGGCTGGGTCGAGTACCAGGCGCACGGCACCGTCTGCGGCGTGCCGCTGCCCGAGGGCCTCGCGAGCGGCGATCGACTGCCCGAGCCGATCTACACGCCGGCGTTCAAGGCGCAGCTGGGCGATCACGACGAGAACATCAGCTTCGAGCGCACCGTCGAGCTGGTCGGGGCCGAGACGGCGGAGGCGCTCCGCGACCTCTCGCTCGACGTCTTCCGCCGTGCCTCCGCGGTGGCCGAGGCTCGTGGGGTGATCCTCGCCGACACGAAGTTCGAGTTCGGGGCCGATCGCGAGACCGGCGAGATCACCCTCGGCGACGAGGTGCTGACGAGCGACAGCAGTCGCTACTGGGACGCCGAGGTCTACGCCTCGGGCGATCGCACCGCGAGCTTCGACAAGCAGATCGTCCGCAACTGGCTGTCGACCAACTGGGACGGCACGGGCACCCCGCCCGAGCTCCCCGCCGACGTGGTCGAGCAGACCGCTCTCCGATACCGGGAGCTCATCGAGCGCCTCACCGCCTGACGCGCCGGTTGCGCCGGTTGCGCCGGTTGCGCCGGTTGCGCCTGCGGCCAAGCCCCGTCGCGCGTCGGGAATGCCGCCTCCCGCCGACCGGTTAGGTCGATGACACGTCACCGACCTGTGACGCCCCATCGACATCGACCGTTCAGAGGACCCCATGACCGACGCACCCGCCGCTCCCGACGCACCCCGCGCCTCCTCGGCCGATCTGCTCGCAGCCGACACGGGCATGGGTGCGGTCACCCTCCGCGTCGCCGATCTCGACGCGATGACCGCGTACTACCGCGACTCGGTCACGCTGCAGGTGCTGGCGAGCGAGCCGGCGGCAGGCCGGGTGACCCTGGGGCGCGGTGCGACGCCGATCGTGATCCTCGAGCACGCGCCCGAGCTGCGGCACGCCGGTCCGCGCGAGGCCGGGCTGTTCCACACGGCCATCCTGTTCGAGACGGAGGCCGATCTGGCCGCAGCGGTCTACTCGGTCGCGAGCCACCACCCGCAGTCGTTCACCGGCAGCGCCGACCACCTCGTCAGCAAGGCGTTCTACTTCACCGATCCCGAGGGCAACGGCATCGAGCTCTACTGGGACCGAGCCCGCACCGAGTGGTCGTGGACGCACGGGCAGGTCGACATGGCGACGCTCGCGCTCGATCCGAACGGGTTCCTGCAGCAGAACGTCACCGAGGAGGCGCTGGCCGGCACCGCCCTCCGCCCCGCCTCCGTCGGGCACGTGCACCTCAGCGTGGGCGACGTCGATTCGGCCCAACGGTTCTACGTCGAGCAGCTCGGCTTCGAGACGACGACGCGATTCGGACCGCAGGCCCTGTTCGTCAGCGCCGGCGGCTACCACCACCACATGGCGATGAACACGTGGAACAGCGCGGGCGCCGGGCGACGGCAGCTCGCCCTCGGGCTGGGACTCGTGCGGATCGAGGTGCCGGGCGGCGACGATCTCGGCGCACTCGGCGAGCGCCTCGGCCACTTCGGCGTGGCCACCCGCGACGACGGACGGGTGCTCGGCTTCGACGACCCCTGGTCGAACCGCATCGAAGTCACGACCCGCACCCGCTGACGCAGGGCACGCCGACCGACGCGACCCACGACCGCCCTCCCCCGCCGCACCCCGCCAGCACCCCGCCGGCACCCCGCCGGCACGAGGCGGGGCGCGCTAGCGTCGACGTCATGTCCGACGCCGCAGCACCAGCCCCGATCTTCAGCCCCGTCGCCGAGGGCGACCTCACGCTCGACGATCACGAGGCCATCGCGTCGCTGCTCGCCCGGGCGTTCCCGAGCTACGACCACTGGTACCTCGGAGCCCGCAGCTGGGCGGGCATGCAACCCGAGCGCCGTGTCGTCGCACGGCTCGGCGACGTGGTCGTGGCGCATGCCGGAGTCCGCCGCCAGTTCGTCACCGTCGGCACGACCGACCTGCTCGTCGCCGCCGTGGGCATGGTCGCCGTCTCGCCCGAGGTGCAGAACACGGGGCTCGGCGCCGAGCTCCTGCGGCACGTCGACGGCGTGCTGACCGATCTGCGCGTCCGCTTCGGCGTGCTCGAGTCGGGCGAGGGGGTCCAGGGCTTCTACCGCTCGGCCGGGTGGCGCCCGCTCGAGCACGCCGGCGAACCGATCACCGGTCATTACACGGCGTTCAGCGCCGATGGCGCGGGCGTGCTCGTCACGCAGCAGGAGGGCTGGCTCGCCCGCGAGGGCACCTCGACCCTGGCCGAGTGGCCCGAGGGCGACCTGCACTGGAACGGGCAGATGGTCTGACCCGCTGTCGAGGAGTCACGACACGCCGCCGGCTCGCGAGCCCCACGGCGCGTCGTGACTCCTCGACCCGGCAGACGGAAGGAGGCGCGGCTCCTGCAGAACAGGAACCGCGCCTCCTTCAGTCACCAGACCGATCGATCAGACGCTGACGCCGACCGTCGCCGGGTCCTCGTTCGAACCGGGGGCCTCCGGCTCGACGCCCTTGCGGACGCGGAGACCGAGTGTCGGGTCGACGTTCGCCCAGTACTCGTAGACGCGCTCGCGCAGCTCGGGGCGGGTCACCTTCGAGACGTGACCGACGATGTTGGCGACCAGACGGTCGCGCTGCTCGTCGTCCATGACCTCGCGTACCAGCGTGCCGGCCTGCCCGAAGTCGTCGTCTTCGGCGTGGAGCGTCGCGGCCGAGCGCTGCAGCTCGCCGTCGCTCTCCCAGCCGCCCGTGTCACCGGCGACCTGCGGGTCGGCGTGCGCGCCGCCCAGCGAGTTCGGTGCGTAGACGGGCACCTCGGCCTTCTGGAAGTCGAACCGCGCCGCACCGTCTTTCGAGTACGAGTGCACGGGCGACTTCGGCGCGTTGACCGGCAGCTGCGCGTGGTTGGTGCCCACACGGTAGCGGTGCGCGTCGGCGTAGCTGAAGATGCGGGCGAGCAGCATCTTGTCGGGGCTCGCGGCGATCCCGGGCACGAAGTTCGAGGGGGCGAACGCCGCCTGCTCGATCTGCGCGAAGTAGTTCTCGGGGTTGCGGTTGAGCTCCATCGAGCCGACCTCGATCAGCGGGTAGTCGGCGTGCGGCCAGACCTTGGTGAGATCGAACGGGTTGAAGCGGTAGGTCGCCGCGTCTTCGTAGGGCATGACCTGCACGGAGAGGGTCCAGGTCGGGAACTCCTCGCGCTCGATCGCGGCCGAGAGATCGCGGATGTGGAAGTCGGCGTCTTCGCCCGCGATGCGGTCGGCGTCGGCCTGCTCGAGGATCTTGATGCCCTGGTCGCTCTTGAAGTGGTACTTGACCCAGAAGCGCTCGCCCTCGGCGTTGATCCACTGGTAGGTGTGCGACCCGAAGCCGTCCATGTTGCGCCACGAGGCGGGCAGACCCCGGTCGCCCATCAGCCAGGTCACCTGGTGAGCCGACTCGGGCGAGAGGGTCCAGAAGTCCCACTGCATGTCGTGGTCGCGCAGGTGCGTGCCGGGCAGTCGCTTCTGCGAACGGATGAAGTCGGGGAACTTGATGCCGTCGCGGATGAAGAACACGGGTGTGTTGTTGCCGACGAGGTCGTAGTTGCCCTCGGTCGTGTAGAACTTCAGCGAGAACCCGCGGGGGTCGCGCCAGGTGTCGGGGCTGCCCTGCTCGCCGGCGACGGTCGAGAAGCGCGCGAGCATCTCGGTCTCGACGCCGGGCTGGAACAGCGCCGCCCGCGTGTACTTCGAGACGTCGCCGGTGGTCGTGAACGTGCCGAAGGCTCCGCCGCCCTTGGCGTGCACGACGCGCTCGGGGACTCGCTCGCGGTTGAACTGGGCGAGCTTCTCGACCAGGTAGTGGTCGTGCAGCGCGATCGCGCCGTCGGCGCCGACGCTCTGCGAGTGCTCGTCGCTCGCGACGGGTGCGCCTGAGTTGGTGGTGGTGACGCGTTTCTCGTCGGTCATCTTCTCATCCTGTCTTTCGGTGTCGTTCAGATCGGAATGTCGTGGGGGCCCGGGAGGTGCGGGTCAGTCGGTCAGGACGGGGTCGACCTCGAGCGGCTGGTCGAGCTCGGCGGCGCGGCATTCGGGGCAGATGCCCCAGAACGTGACCTCGGCCGTCTGGACGAAGAACCCGGCGTCGTTCGACGGCGAGAGGCACGGTGCGTGCCCGACGACGCAGTCGACGTCGGCGATGTCGCCGCAGGTGCTGCAGACCACGTGGTGGTGGTTGTCTCCGGTGCGCAGCTCGTACAGCGCCGGCGAGCCGGCGGGTTCGATGCGGCGGACGAGCCCCACGCCGGTCAACGCGTTGAGGACGCCGTAGACGGCCTGGAGCGAGGTGCCGGGGAGGCGCGGCGCCACCGCTGCGAAAAGAGCGTCGGCAGGAGCGTGGGCGCGCCCCTCGAGTGCCGCGAGCACCGCGAGGCGGGGCTCGGTGACGCGCAGACCGGCGCCGCGGAGGGCGTCTCGGGTGGCATCGTCGGCGATCGTCGTCATGGCTTCCAGTAAAGCACTCTTTTGATCTGTTCAAAAACAGATGAGCATCACTCGGAGCGTCATCACAGCCCGGGGAGAGGGGTGACGCCCGGTCGATGGGGGGATTCGACCGGGCGTCCTACGGTGTCGGGCGGATCAGGAGCCCTCGACCGGTGTGAGCGGCAGGAGACCCGATCACGAGGTCTTGTTCCTCACCGCTGAGATCATCCTGCGACGTGAACCGATGACGACGCTGGGAGCGGACTCGCAGTCCGCTGAGCATCGTGCATCGCGACGACCCCTCCCCGGTCTCGCCGCCGTCCCCAGGAGGCGCTGGTCGCCACCGGTCCGCGCCTCCTGCTGCCGTAGACTCGTCGCGTCCACCCGCTGACGTCTCCGCAGGAGTAAAACGTGCCCACAATCGTCGTCGAGGTCATGCCCAAGGCTGAACTGCTCGACCCCCAGGGCAAGGCCGTCGCCGGCGCCCTGGCCCGTCTCGGACAGAAGCAGCTGACCGATGTCCGCATCGGCAAGCGCTTCGAGGTCACCGTCGAGGGCGAGGTGACCGACGGCGTGCTCGCCGACGTGCGCCGCCTGGCCGACGACATGTTCTCGAACTCCGTCATCGAAGACGTCGTGTCGATCACCGTCGTCGACTCCGCCGACGCCCCCGCCGCCGTCTGATGCGCGTCGGCGTCGTCACCTTCCCCGGCTCCCTCGACGACCGCGACGCGCAGCGCGCGGTCCGCCTCGCCGGCGGCGAACCCGTCGCCCTCTGGCACGGCGACCACGACCTCCAGGGGGTCGACGCGATCATCCTCCCCGGCGGCTTCAGCTACGGCGACTACCTGCGGGCGGGCGCCATCGCCTCGTTCTCGCCCATCATGACCGAGGTCGTCGACGCGGCGAACAAGGGCGTGCCCGTGCTCGGCATCTGCAACGGCTTCCAGATGCTGGCGGAGGCGCGGCTCATCCCCGGCGCGCACACCCGGAACGCGCACCAGCAGTTCATCCGCCGCGACCAGCGTCTCCGTGTCGAGAACGCCCGCACCGACTGGACGAACGGCTTCACCGAGGGGCAGGAGATCACGATCCCCCTGAAGAACGCCGACGGTCGGTTCATCGCCGACGCCGAGACCATCAAGCGCATCGAGGGCGAGGGGCAGGTCGCCTTCCGCTACCTCGAGGTCAACCCCAACGGGTCGATGGACGACATCGCGGGCGTCACCAACGCGCGCGGCAACGTGGTCGGCCTGATGCCCCACCCCGAGCACGCGACCGAGCCCGGGTTCGGGCCCGACATGCCCGACGCGATGTCGAGCGGCATCGACGGTCTCACCTTCTTCACGTCCGTCATCGAGAGGGCCCTCGCCAGATGAGCATCGACAGCAAGAACACAGCGGAGCAGATCGACGTGCGCCCCGAGGGCCACGTGCCCGACACCGTGGCGAACGCCGCGGCGACCCCCGACAGAGAACAGCCCTACGGCGCCCTCGGCCTCAAGGCCGACGAGTACGCGTCGATCCGCGAGATCCTCGGCCGCCGCCCCACGAGCGGCGAGCTCGCCATGTACTCGGTGATGTGGAGCGAGCACTGCTCGTACAAGTCGAGCAAGATCTACCTCCGGCAGTTCGGCCAGAAGGTCACGCCCGCCATGAAGAAGGACCTCATGGTCGGCATGGGCGAGAACGCCGGCGTCGTCGACGTAGGAGGCGGTTGGGCCGTGACCTTCAAGGTCGAGTCCCACAATCACCCCAGCTACATCGAGCCCTTCCAGGGTGCCGCCACCGGCGTCGGCGGCATCGTCCGCGACATCATCTCCATGGGGGCCCGCCCGGTCGCCGTGATGGACCAGCTCCGCTTCGGTGCCATCGACGCGCCCGACACGGCGCGCGTCGTCGATGGCGTCGTGGGCGGCATCAGCTTCTACGCGAACTGCCTCGGTCTGCCCAACATCGGCGGCGAGACCTACTTCGACGCCGTCTACCAGGGCAACCCCCTCGTCAACGCCCTCGCGGTCGGCGTCCTGCGTCATGAGGACCTGCACCTGGCGAACGCCCGCGGTGTGGGCAACAAGGTCGTGCTCTTCGGTGCTCGCACGGGCGGCGACGGGATCGGCGGCGCCTCCATCCTCGCCTCCGACACGTTCTCGTCGGGTGGCCCGACCAAGCGGCCGGCCGTGCAGGTGGGCGACCCCTTCGCCGAGAAGGTGCTCATCGAGTGCTGCCTCGAGCTGTTCCGCGACGAGCTGGTCGAGGGCATTCAAGACCTCGGCGCCGCCGGCATCAGCTGCGCCACGTCAGAGCTCGCATCCAACGGCGACGGCGGCATGTTCATCGAGCTCGACAAGGTGCTGCTGCGCGACCCGTCGCTCACCGCCGAGGAGATCCTGATGAGCGAGAGCCAGGAGCGCATGATGGCCGTCGTCGAGCCGTCGAAGCTCGAGGCGTTCCTCGCCGTCACGGCCAAGTGGGACGTCGAGACGAGCGTCCTCGGCGAGGTCACCGACACCGGCCGGCTGGTGATCGACTGGCACGGCGAGGAGATCGTCAACGTCGAGCCGCGCACCGTCGCGGTCGACGGCCCGGTCTACGAGCGACCCGTCGCGTACCCGACCTGGATCGACGCCCTGCAGGCGGACTCCGCCTCGGCGCTCCCCCGCCCCACGGGCAACAGCGTGCTGCGCGAGCAGTTCCTCGAACTGCTCGGCTCGGCGAACCTGTCGGACAAGAGCTGGGTCACCAACCAGTACGACACCTACGTGCTCGGCAACACCGCTCTGAGCTTCCCCGACGACGGCGGCATGATCCGCGTCGACGAAGAGAGCGGCCTCGGCTTCGCCATCGCCACCGACGCCAACGGCCGGTACTGCCAGCTCGATCCGAAGCAGGGCGCCCGTCTGGCCCTCGCCGAGGCGTACCGCAACGTCGCCGTGACGGGTGCGGTGCCCGCCGCCGTGACGGACTGCCTGAACTTCGGCAGCCCCGAGAACCCCGAGGTCATGTGGCAGTTCTCGCAAACCGTCGAGGGCCTCGCCGACGGGTGCCTCGAACTCGAGATCCCCGTCACCGGTGGCAACGTCTCGTTCTACAACCAGACCGGCACCGTCCCGATCCACCCCACGCCGGTCGTGGGCGTGCTCGGCGTCATCCAGGACGTCGCTAAGCGCGTCCCGTCCGGCTGGCAGGACGAAGGCGACAACATCTACCTGCTCGGCACCACGGCGCTCGAGCTCGACGGCTCGGCATGGGCCGGCGTGATCCACGACCACCTCGGCGGCCGTCCGCCCGCGGTCGACCTCGACGCCGAGCGGCAGCTGGCCCAGCTGCTGGCCGCCGGTGCCGATCAGTCACTCCTCGCGGCGGCGCACGACCTCAGCGACGGCGGCCTCGCGCAGGCCCTGGCGGAGTCGGTCCTGCGGTTCGGCGTCGGTGCGCGGGTCTGGCTCGGCGAACTGCTCGAGCGCGACGGCATCGACGCGGCCACGGCGCTCTTCAGCGAGTCGACCGGCCGAGTGATCGTGTCGGTGCCCCGCGAGGACGACGTGCGGTTCCGTGGCCTCTGCGAAGGTCGCGGCTACCCGGTGGCCCGCATCGGAGTCACCGACGGCGCGTCGGAGTCGCTCGAGATCCAGGATGTCTTCACGGTCTCGCTCGACGAGCTGCGACGCACCCACCGCGCGACGCTCCCCGCGCGCTTCGGAGCGACCATCCCGCAGTAGCAACCACGCAGCACCACGGACGCCCTCGCCATCCCGGCGGGGGCGTCCTTCGTCTGCGCCGGGCCCATAGCGCCGACCACGTTCCACGGTGGTCAGAAGACGCCCCTCAGAGCCGCACGAAGGGCCACAACCGCCCACCCTGCCCCGCGCCCCCGGACAAGTGCCCCACGCTGGTCACAAGACGCCCCTCCCCGCCGCCGGAAGGGCCACAAACGACCACCCTGACCCGCGCCTCCTGGGTCGGCGCGGGACGCAGAAAGGCCCCGACCAAGAGGTCGGGGCCTTTCTCGATGCTGGGGTACCTGGACTCGAACCAAGAACAACTGAACCAGAATCAGTCGTGTTGCCAATTACACCATACCCCAATGATGACACACGTCAGTGCTACATCACTCGGCTCAAACTCGAACCGAGAACCTACTGTACAGCATCACCGAGGCCACGTGCGACACCGATCAGATCGCGGTTGACGACAGCCGCGACCGACGCTCCCGAGCCCGCTGCCACGATCAGCTGCTGCGGCCCCGGCGCCGTCGACTCCCCCGCGGCGTAGAGGCCATCGACCGTCGTGCGGCCGTGCGCGTCGACGACGAGCAGACCGTCCGAGTCGAGCATCGCTCCGGTGGTGGCGACGTACTCGAGTGCACCCGACCAGGCGGGACGCACGAAGCCGCCGGTCCGCTCGACCCGGGTGCCGTCGTCGAGCACGACGGCGCGCATCCCGTCGCGGTCCGCATCGATCGACGCCACACGGCGGCGTTCCACGGTCACCCCGCGTGACCCGAGATCGGCCTCTTCGCTCGGCGTGACGACGTCAGCCCCGTTGGTGAAGACGACCAGGTCGGCCGACCACTGCAGCAGCAGATGCGCCCGCTCGGCGAGGTCGGGGTGCTCGCCGATCACAGCCAGAGGCTGATCACGCTTGTCGTACCCGTCGCACTCGATGCAGCTGTGGATGAACGTGCCGTAGAACGCCTTCAGGCCGTCGATCTCGGGCAGGGTCTCGTGCAGCCCGGTTGCAACGACCACGACCCCTGCGGTCGCGCTGCTGGTGCGCCCACGGAAATCGCAGTCGATCTCGAAGCCGCCGTCGACGACCGCCACTGACGTGGCCATCGTCATCCGATGCTCGGCACCCTCGTACCGCAGGAACTCGTCGCGGCCGAGCTTGCGCAGCTCGAGCGGCGAGATGCCGTCGCGAGTGAGGTACCCGTGAGACAGCAGCGTCGCGGAGTTGCGCGGCCGGTTGCCGTCGATGAGCAGCACGCGACGGCGGGCGCGGGCGAGATTGAGGGCTGCGCTGAGCCCGGCTGGCCCGCCCCCGATCACCGCGACTTCGTACTCCATGCTCATGAGCGTGCTGCGAGCCTCTCGAGACGGGCCATCGTCGACTCGCGACCGAGGATCTCCATGGACTCGAACAGCGGAGGGCTCACCCGTCGACCGGACAGCGCGACGCGCAGTGGGCCGAAGGCGACGCGAGGCTTGAGCCCGAGCCCGTCGACGAGCGCCCCCTTGAGTGCCTCCTGGATGTCGGCGTGATTCCACGACGTCAGCTTCTGCAGAGCCTCCGAGGAGGCGCGCAGCACCTGGACATGCCCCTCCGGCAACGAGGCGATCGCGTCCTCTTCGTAGACGAGTTCGTCGTCGCTCGTGAAGAGGAACGACAGCATGCCACGCGCCTCTCCGAGCAGAGTCACGCGCTCTTGGACGAGCGGAGCCGCCTCGCCGAGCACTCGACGCTCCGACTCGGTGATCGGATCGGAGACGACGCCCTCGAGATAGGGCAGAAGACGGTCGACGAAGTCGTCGGCCTCGAGACGACGGATGTGGTCTCCGTTGATCGATTCGGCCTTCTTCAGATCGAAGCGTGCGGGATTGGGATTGACGTCCACGACATCGAAGGCCTCGACCATCTCGTCGATCGAGAAGACGTCCCGATCGTGCGTCAGCGACCAGCCGAGCAGAGCGAGGTAGTTGACCAGGCCCTCCGGGACGAAACCACGGTCGCGGTGATGGAAGAGGTTGGCCTCGGGGTCGCGCTTCGACAGCTTCTTGTTCTTCTCACCCATGACGTAGGGGAGGTGTCCGAAGCGCGGCACGAAGGTGGTGATGCCCAACTCGACGAGAGCTTCGTACAGAGCGATCTGCCGGGGTGTCGACGAAAGGAGGTCCTCGCCGCGGAGCACGTGCGTGATGCCCATCAGCGCGTCGTCGAGGGGGTTGACGAAAGTGTACAGAGGGACGCCGTTGGGCCGGACAACGACGAAGTCGGTGAACGAGCCGGCCGGGAACGTGATGTCGCCACGAACGAGATCGTCGAAGCTGAGGTCGCGGTCGGGGACTCGCAGTCGGAGCGCCGGCTGACGGCCCTCTGCACGGAACGACGCACGCTGCTCGTCGGTGAGCTCACGCTCGAAGTTGTCGTAGCCCTGCTTGGGGTCGCGACCGTTGGCGATGTTCCGCGCCTCGATCTCCTCGCCCGTGGCGAAGCTCTCGTAGAGGAGTCCGCGCTCGAGCAGCTGATCGATGACACCACGATAGATGTCGTGACGCTGCGACTGCCGGTACGGCCCGTGCGGGCCGCCGACGTCGACACCTTCGTCCCAGTCGATCTTGAGCCACCGAAGACCGTCGAGGATCTGCTCGTAACTCTCTTCGCTGTCACGGGCCGCATCGGTGTCCTCGATGCGGAAGACGAGCTTGCCGCCCGTGTGACGTGCATAAGCCCAGTTGAACAGGGCCGTCCGGATCAGGCCGACGTGAGGCGTGCCAGTGGGCGAGGGGCAGAACCGGACGCGCACATCAGTGCCGGTCGCGGTGGAGAAGGGAGCAGACATCGAGGATGATCTTACCGCTTCACCCACGACTGCCGAAGGCGCGTTAAACGCAGAAAGCCCCTTCCGAAGAAGGGGCTCTCTGATCTTACTAAAAGGAGTCCGGCGGTGTCCTACTCTCCCACAAGGTCCCCCTTGCAGTACCATCGGCGCTGAGAGTCTTAGCTTCCGGGTTCGGAATGTAACCGGGCGTTTCCCTCTCGCTATGGCCGCCGAAACATTTACCACACACGGACCCTCAGGGCCAGCGGTGAAGTCTGTTTCAGACCATGCACCCACCCCCACCCCGAAAGATGACGG
>NZ_JACYVH010000005.1 GCF_014842255.1 Frigoribacterium sp. CFBP 13712
CTCGGTCGCGAGCACCGAAAACGGCGCATGGCGCGTCATCGTCCGATAGGGGATCGATCGGCGGGCACGTGTCGCTTCTGCCCGATGCGTCGCGTCTGGGAAGCTGTCGATGACGACGGGGGCAATGTGCGGCGAGTCTTGGTGTGGGTGATGGTGGTGGCCGCCGCCGGAGCTACGGCTGCAGTGTTCTTGGCGACGCAGACCGCGTCTGCGACGCCATTGGTGTTCGTCGCGGCAGCATTCCCGCAGCTTGCATTCTTCGGGGTGGCCCTCGTTTCCATGGCGGTGGTCATCGCGGCGATCAGGGGTCGCCTCCGACTCGCCACGTCCGCAGGGCTAGTTGTCCTCGTCGTTAGTGCTGGCCTCGGAATCGTCTTGACGGCGGGAAGGCCGGCACCATCGACAACGGTGCCCACCGGATCCTCGTCGGCGGGGCAGCTACGAATCCTGTCGTGGAACACCAACCAACAAGACGTCTCAACCGAGCAGTTGGGCGCGTTGATCAAAACCGAGCAAGCGAACGTCGTTGCTCTGCCTGAGTACTTCACGGCCGTGGCCGATGGAACTCTCGCCGGGCTCGCCCAAGAGCACGACATGCAGATCATCGGGACCGATTCATCCTCGGCGACGTTGCTGATCTCGAAGCATCTCGGCACATATTCGCTTGCCGACCAAGAAACGACACCGGCATGGGCTGGGTTCGTCGCGACCTCAGACAATCCCCGCGCCCCCGCCTTGCTCGTGGCGCATCTGCAGCGTCCTTCATTGGTCGACTCAAGCATCTGGCAGAGCCACGTCGACTGGGCGCGGCAACAGTGCGCGGACCGACGGAACATCGTCGCCGTCGGCGACTTCAACGCCACCCTGGCAAATCTCGGCGGCGACCAGCTCGGCCCCTGTCAGGATGCGGCCTCTGCTCTGGGCCTTGAGTCGACAGGCACCTGGCCCTCCGCTCTGCCAGCGTCTCTGGGCGCCCCGATCGACCACACCTTTTTCGGCCCAGGTTGGGAGCCCGTCGCCTTTGCAGTGCTCTACTCTCAGGCCACCCGAGGCTCAGACCACCGCCCCATCGTCACCGTGCTCAATCCGAACAGCTCGTAACCCGTCTCAATAGGGGATGGGCCACCGAGACGCTCTGCTACTCCCCTCGCGACTCCCGCACGCGGTGCACTCGATAGCTGGCGCCGTAGATGAGCGCAGAAGCGTCGATCAAGACGGGTACCGCGGTTGCGCCGACTTAGCCCAACCACAAAACGTCCCCGTGTGTGAGCATGAACACAGCAAGCATGAGTGTGAACGTGGCCAACACTGCCCACAGAAGCGCCGCTCTGGCACACCGGCTCGCCGACCGGAGGTGCTCGCCTGGGCCGCCGCGGACCTCCGGACCGCCGACTCCGAGGCAGGCGTCGTCGGATCGGGCACCGTCGTGGCCGTCACCGTGCGCGCGTAGCTCATCGAGCCCGCGGTCGGGCCGGCCGGAGGTGCCACGGGCTGAGCCGCGACGGGTGCCTCAGGCGCGCGGCTCGGCGAGGCTGAACAGCGCGACCACCTCGTCGAGGTCGCGACCCAGGACGAGGTCGAGAGACGCGACGTCGCGTTCGTCCCTCAGCTGCGCGATGACCGCGCCCGACGAGCCTTCGACAGCCCGGGCCCTGCCCGCGACCATAAGCTGGACCGGCTCGGCCCCGGCGCGCACGGGCGCGTCGGGCAGCGGGTCGAGACCGTCGGCGACGCGCCGGTCGAGGGCGAGCGCCGCCAGCACCCAGCGTTCCGCGAGGCCGACCGGGCGCAGCGACGCCAGGGGAGACCGGCGCCCCCGGCCGAAGACGACGATCATGCTGTCGCTGCGCTCGACCTGCCAGGCGACACCGCCGACGTCGAACCGGCAGAGCACGTCAGAGTGGAGGTCGACGACCGCCCCGAGATGCTCCAGCGCCCGCACGCACGTCGGGCCGAGCAGGCGCGCGGTCGTCGCGGCCTCGCGCTCCCGGCGCTCACGCTCGAGCACCGCACGGGCGAGCGGAGCGTGCTCGGCGGCGAGTGCTTCCCGGTCGAGCGGCGCACCCTGGGCGAGGCGCGCGTGCAGCCACGCCGGGTCGAGCCGACCGAGGTAGAGGAAGCGCACCTGGACGACCCCGGCTGGGTCTGACACGGTGAGGGGCCTGTCGGGGGCGAGCAGGGCGACGCCGTGGTCGAGCGACCACACCGCGACGACCGTTCCGTCGACGACGGCCACCCATGACCAGCCCTGTACGCGAACGTCGGGGCTGCTGCGCTCGACCACATCGCCGACGAGCGACCCTGCCCGGACCCGCAGCTCGCGATGGTGCGACTGGGCGTCGTCGCCCATCGACACGCTCTCCCGGTTGACGACGACGACGAACTCCGCGGGCACGTCGCTCGACGCCGCGCCGACGAGCCGAGACCAGATCCCCATGACGGCGACGCTACCGGCCGATCAGCCCAGCGGCTCCGGAGACGCCTACGTACTGAAGAGATCGCCTAATCTGGGCACCCCTGTCGACCCGTTTTCACCGAGAGGAGACACGATGATCGAGCAAGAGCACTCATCACCACGGCGAGCACTCGAGGTGCCGCTGGGCGCTCCCGTGTTCGTCCAGGCGCTGCGGTACACGGCCATGTACGGAGCGAAGCCGTTCCCCGAGGCTCTGCTGATCTACCTGGACAACGGCGCGTACAAGATCCTCTCGCCCGGCGAGGAGCATTACGGGAGCTACGTCTCCGCGACCGACCCGGCCGCCCCACCCCGTCACGTGGCGTTCGTGTCCTGGCCCTCCGAAGACTGGGGGCGGAACGTCGCCTCGCACACGCTGACGTTCGACCAGGACACGGGGGCGTTCGTGCAGTCTCTCGTCCTGCCCGGAGATGCGGTGCCGCGCGCGCAGCACGGCTACGCGCACAGCGTGGACATCCCGCTGACGGGCCTCATGGAGGCCACGTGGCACGAACTCCGAGCGGCCTGCGCTCCCGTCTTCGACCGTCTGCAGGCACAGACCGACCCTCGCCGCGACGAAGGGTCCCTCGACCTCCCGTAGGTCGACACGACTCGCGTTCACGAGGGTGATCCAGGCCGTGTGATCGTGCGACTCCTCGATCCCGGCCACGGCTCAGCCGGCACCGGCACCGGCGCCGGCACCGTCACCTGACCCGCCGCGACGCCCAGACCTGCGCGCCGAGACCGACCGCGATGAACCCCAGCATGAGGGCGCCCATCACGACGGCCGTGCCGCCGAGGGAACCGGCGAGCGGTGTGGCCGCTCCGCCCAGGCCAAACTGCAGCCCGCCGACGAGGGCCGCCGCCGTGCCGGGGGAGCGATGGCCGAGCGCCTGCGTCAGCGTGATGGACCCGGGGATCACCCACCCCCACCCCGCCGTGACGATCGCCAGCGCCGGCCACACGAGCGCCGGCCCGGCACCCGAGAGAGCCCCCACGAGCACCAGCAGCGACCCCGTCGCGCAGACCGCGAGCCCGACGGTGAAGAGGTGGTCCTCGTCGAATCGCCCGATGAGCCGTCGGAACACCAGCGTCGACGCGATCATGCACGACGCGTTCGAGGCGAAGACGAGCGTGTAGAGCCCCTCGCCGAATCCGTACTCCTGCTGAAAGACGAACGACGACGTCGAGATGTACGAGAAGAAGCCGATCGTCGCCGCGCACCCGGTGATCAGATACCAGCGGAACCGTGCGATCCCGAGCAGACCGCGCATCCTTCGCAGCGACGCACCCAACGAGGCTCCGCCTTCAGGAGGCGCGGTGAGGGTCTCCGGAAGCAGTCGCGCCGCCGCGATGGCCAGCCCCGACCCCAAGACCGCCAGCACGACGAACGTGATGCGCCACGACCCGGCCGCCAGCACGGCGCCGCCGACGAGCGGGGCCACGACCGGGCCGACCGAGTTGATGGCCGCCAGGGTGGCGAAGAGGCGGCTCCGGGTGGTGCCCGTCGTCGAGTCGCCGACCATCGCGCGGGCCGCGACGGAGCCCGCCGCGCCTCCTAGTCCTTGGAGCACCCGGGCCACGACGAGGGTGCTCGCGTCGGGTGCCACCGCGCAGGCGACCGAGGCGAGCGCGAACACCGACATGCCGACGAGGACGATGCGCCGGCGACCCGTGCCGTCGCTGAGCGGGCCGATGACGATCTGCCCCAGCGCGAAGCTGACGAGGAAGGCCGTGAGGCTGAGCTGCACCTGCGCGGTCGAGGCTCCGAGGTCGCGGGCGATGGCCGGCAGACCGGGGATGTACATGTCGGTCGCGAACGGCGAGATGCCGACGATGAGCGCGATGGTGAGGACCGCACCGCGCCCTCCGGGGGCCGGGGCGGCAGCGCGGGGCCGGGAGACGTCGTCGTCGCTCATCACGTCGAAGCCTAGCTACGCGCCTCAGAACGCCGACGATTCCAGGGTCCCGACGCGACGGGCGCGTCGCTCGAAACGCCCCCAGACGACGACCGCCGCGATGACCCAGACGACTCCGGTGCCGAGAGCGAGGGCGTAGTCGCCCCAGAACCCCTCCGACATCCCTTCGTCGACGCCGGTCCTCCCGGCTTCGATGAGGTTCGCGAGGGGAATGACACGCGCTACGAGATCTATCGGGTGCCACAGCACGCTCAGGGGGGCGACGACCCCGGCCGCCAGGGGCAGCACGTACTCTGCGATGTTGGACAGAAGCAAGCTGTCGCGGAGGGAGAGGCTGGCGGCACCGATGAGGAAGCCGATGCCGATGGCAGCCGGTGCGACGCCGATGAGCACCAGGGCGATGATGCCCCAGCTGTCTGAGCGGCCCGACGGCTGGACCACCATGAGGGTCGCGAGGAGACCGACGGTCGCGACCAGGACGCCCAGGCCGGCGACGACGGTGAAGCGACCCAGCCACGAGGCGACGGTTCCGTGCGGGGCGATGAAGAGGACCGGGGTCGTCCCCTCGAAGCGATCCTCTGCGACCAGGGTGGCGACGGCGACGCTCGCGGCGACCGAACCGACGCCGACCGACGCGGCGAGGGCGTCGCCCGCATCAGGATCGGCGGCCCCGGCACCGCTCGCCATGGCGAGGTAGAACATCGACGTCAGCAGCGGGATCACCCCGAGGCGGACCGCTCGAACGGTCGGACTGATCGACTCGGGCAGCGCCCGCCATGCGATGACCATCGCCGCGCGGTAGGTCGAACCTGCGCCCGTCATGCCAGCGCCAGCGTTCCGTCTCGACGCGCTCGACGGAGCGCCGTGATCAGCAGAACCCACGCGGCCGTAGCCCACAGCGCGGACATCCCCACCGACTCGAGGAGCCACACGAGAGCGACGGACCCCGTCGAGTGCCCGACGGCGACCGCCCCCACGAGCGGATGGATCGCCGCTACCGGAACGATCCACCACGGGAATGACGACAAGGGGACGACGATCCCGCTGAGCAGCCAGATCGGGGTCAGGAGCAGCGGCTCCAGCACAGTCGCCGAGCGTGAGACCAGGAAGAACGCGGCCAGGACGAGGGCGGAGCTCATGCAGGCAAGGAACGACGCGGCCAACGAGACCAGGTCGCGGAGATCCACGTGCACGTGACCCGTCACGGCGAGCTGCAACCCGAGCGCGAGGGGGATGCCGAGGAGTCCGATGGTCGCCGCCGCCGCACACAGGCTCCCGAAGACCACGCCCGGGCGGAGGGTGCTCAAGGCCATGTGCTCGAGGGTGCCCTGGAAGCGCTGGTAGCTGATGATGCCGACAGCGGTCGTGGTCGTCGCCCAGATGCCGGCGATGGAGCCCTCGAGCCACAGCGAGGCCGTCAGGGGGGTGTCGGCACCGAGGGAGCCGAGGACACGGAGGGCGACGAAGATGCATGGTGCGACGAGCGCCTGCTGCAGGAAGAAGGGCGTCCGCAGGAGCTGCCGGGCGTGGAACAGCGTGATTCGAAGCCCGTTCACGGCGCTGATGTCCCGACTCGTTCTCGATGCGTCCGCAGGAAGGCCAGGTACGCCTCCTCCAGGGTCGTCGGTCTCGTGACGGAGGCCCGGACGTCGGCCAGGGAGGCGAGGAAGGCCGGTGCGGCGGGATCACGGCCGTGCTCCCAGACGAGGTCGACGTACCAGAGTCCCCGCCGCTCCTCGCTGATGATGTCCGCTGTTCCGAGGACGGACCGGAACATAGGCCGGGGATCTGCCCGCGACTCGACGGTGAGGGTCGTCACGGTGCCGATCCCCGCGCGGGCCGCGATGTCGGAGGGGGCCCCCTCCGCGACGACGAGACCATCCGAGATGATCACGATGCGATCAGCGAGGTCGTCGGCGTCGGTGAGATCGTGCGTGGTCAGAAGGACCGCCTTGCCCGAGGCCCGCAGCTCACGGATCAGCCCGCGGAGGTCTTCGGCGCCTTCAGGGTCGAGCCCGATGGACGGCTCGTCGAGGAGGATGAGCTCGGGCTCTGCGAGGAGCGCTCTCGCGAGATGCAGGCGTTGCCTCATGCCCCTGGAGTAGGTCTCGACCCTGCTGTCTCGACGATCGGAGAGGCCGACGCGGGCGAGCACCTCGACGATCCGCTGCCGTAGGGCGCGTCCGTGTACTCCCTGGAGCTCCCCGAAGAAACGGAGGTTCTCGACGGCACTGGCCCGCATGTAGAAGCCCCGGTCGCCTCCGAGCACCAGCCCCAGGTGACGGCGAGCTGCGCGAGGGTCGGCGACAGCATCGATGCCTGCGACTCGGACGGAGCCGCGCGTGGGCTCGAGCAACGTCGCCGCCATCTTGACCGTGGTGGTCTTGCCGGCGCCGTTCGGGCCGAGGACGGCGACGACTTCGCCGGCGCCGATGGAGAGGTCGACCCCGCGGACAGCCTCGATCGATCCTGCCGACGTCCGGAAGCTGCGTCGTGCCTCTCGCACGTCGAGGATCGGGTCGCTCATGCGCTTAGCCGGAGGACCCCGGACGGGTCCATCGACAGACGTTCAAGAACCGCCTGAGCGGCCGCATCGTCGCCGGCGCGGGCATGAGCGGCCACCAGGTTCCGTCGGACGCTGGTCAACCGGCTCGGAGCCCCCTCGTCGATGATGATGGCTTCTGCTTCGGTCAGGAGTGCTGCGGCGTCAGACCATCGACCACATCGGTAGTGGAGATAACCCGCCAGCGCCATCGCCTCTGAGATCGACTCATTGTGGTGCGCACGTGTCCAGGCCAGGTGCTCATCGAGCTTCAGGCTGGCGACTTGCAGACGGTGTTCGTCCTGCGCGGTCAACTGAGCCCTGTTGACCCGGACCTGAGCCAGGTACCGGCGACGGTGGTCGTCGTCGACCATGACGACATCGCCTTCGTCGAGGTGGGCCTCTGCTTCCAGGAGGAGACGGGCCGCCTCTACCTCGGCACCACGGTGCACCGACGTCAGCGCCTCAAGATTGAACGTGACTCCTGCCAGCGCGCTTCTGTCGGCGGGGGCGAGTCGACGTTGTTGGACTGCGCGGTCGAGACGGCGTCGTTCGGCCCGAAGGATCGCAGCGGCCTGCTCGTGTTGCCCTCGCCGCTTCGTCAGCCAAGCGGCGCGTCGCACCGTGCTCATGCAGGACTCGGCGTCGGTGACCCATGTCGCCGCGGTGAGATGAGCGAAGACTCGCTCGGTGCGGTCGTCTCGGATCGCCGCCAGGGCTGTGCCCAGATACGTCAGCGAACGGAGGGTTGCGGGGAGCTTGTCGGAATCGACGATGAATTGGGCGAGAGCACCGGCATCGTCCCAGAGCCCGGCGAAGTTGATCATGCAGTCCAGATGCCCGGCGAGGTCTGCGTCGGACAGCTCGCCGGCGATCCAAGCGCGGGAGACGCTGTCCGGCCGGAAAGCGCTCCGTGCCTCAATCGCATCGACCCCCACTAGCCTCGCCGCGTCGACGAGGTATTGCCCGGGGTCGTCGCTCCGGCGGAGTCCGAGATCACTCGCGTAGTTCGGGGCCCGGTGCGTGCGGGTCAGGGGAACCGCCGCCAAGCGTGCGATGGCGGAACGTTCACGAAGCGCTGGCGTGACCGCGCCATCAACAGAGGACAGGTGATCAGCGAGTCGGGTCAGAGTTGTTTCGAGCATCGGTGCACTTCCAAAGACGAGAAAGGCGGGTGCAGTTCGTTCTGCACCCGCCTGATGGTTCTAGTGACGCCAGCCGACCTGGCTGATTCTGAAGACTGCCGTGGTGTTCTCGAGCTCACGGACGATGGTCGCGATATCCATAGTTTCCCTCCTCTCATGTCAATACGAACGACCGTAAGAGATATCGGATGCTATGTCAAGGGGTCATGCGATCGACACCTGCACGTAGGGCGTCGATCTCGCGATGCCCGATGCGACGTCGGTTGCCGTCGGCATCACCGGTGGGGATGTCGACAGCCGCGTCGGCGAACGCCTGCTCGAGACCACAGTGGATGCGATGCACAGTGCAGGCGGCCTCGTCTTCACGCGAACATCGGCTGACCCCGAGCGCGACGAAGGGGCGGGCGCACTGCGCCCGCCCCTTCTTCTAGACCCGGAGGGTCAGCGCTTGCTGCGACCCGTGATGAGGCCGTAGACGAACAGCACGACGACCGCGCCGACGATGGCGATCAGCCACGACTCGATCGAGAAGAAGCCGTTGAAGTCGACGCCGAAGAGCGCGCCGCCGATCCAGCCGCCGAGCAGGGCGCCGATGACGCCGAGCACGAGGGTGGCGATCCAGCCGCCGCCCTGACGGCCCGGGAGGATGGCCTTGGCGATGGCGCCGGCGATGAGGCCGAGGAGGAGGAAGGCGAGGAAGCTCATGAGAGACCTTTCGAGCAGTTGACGACAAGTTGGCACCGCCTGACCCCCTCACCACCGAGATGGTGACGAGCTCAGGAGCCTCAAATCGAGGCTTAGCGGTACATCCACTGTGCGCCTCCTGAGAGTCTCGTGCTCGAGCTCGAGCATCGGCTAGCCGATAAGCGCACGGGGGCCCTTGCGAGCAACCACTTGTACTAGTAGAACTAGAACATGTTGATCAGGCTCGACCCGGCATCCGAGATGCCGATCGCCGACCAGATCGTGACGCAGATCCGCCGGGGCATCGCCGACGGCGACATCGAGGTCGGCGAGCGACTGCCCTCGGCTCGTGACCTCGCGGCCGCCCTCGCGATCAACATGCACACCGTCCTGCGGGCCTACGACTCGCTCCGTACCGCCGGCCTGATCGAGCTCCGTCGCGGTCGCGGGGCGGTCGTCATCGCGGGCGCCGACGCCCCGACCACGGCCCTCTACGCCGCCGCCGCCGCGCTCGTGCGCGACGCCGCCCGCCTCGGCATCGCACCCGCCGACCTCGCCACGATCATCAGGGGGATGACATGACCGCCGACCGACCCGCCCCGAGCACGCCCGACGAGCCCGAGACCGGCACCACGCCCGTGCCTGCCGACCCCGTGCCCGCCGAGGTGGACGGGGTGGTCCTGCTCCGCACCTCCTCGGCCGTCGTCGCGGCCCTCGCGCCCGCGGCCCTCCTCGTGGTCGTCGCCCTCGTGCTCGGTCCGCGGCTGGGCGACACCATCGCGCGTCACTGGTCGGGTGACGGCGCCGCCGACGGGTTCTCGGGCACATGGTCGTCGTTCGCCGTCGTCGCGGCGATCGTCGCGGCCCTGACCACAGTGTCGATCGTGGCCGCTCTGACCCGGCGCGGGCGCCCGTCACGTCTGATCGCCGGAGGCGCGGCCTCCTTCGCCGGCCTGGCCGCCTGCACCTGGGTCGCCACCGCCCTCGCGACCGCGGCCGCGCCGACCCCCGAGGAGGCGGTGGCCGGCTGGACGCCCGCGCTCACGCTCCCGGGCCTCGCCTGGGGCGTCGTCGTCGGCTGGCTGGCGACCGGCAGCGGCGTCCGGGCGCTGCCCGACGTGGAGTTCGACGACCGGGCGAGCGTCCGCCCGGCGGATCTGCGACCGGGGGAGCGGCTGGCGTGGTCGGGCACCACCGGCAGCCCCGTCTTCGTCGTGATGGGGTCCGTCGTGATGGCCCTGGCGATCGTCGTAGGCGCCGTGCTCTTCGTGATGGGCGCCTCCTCGGTCGTCGTCTACTCGGCCGTGCTGCTGCTCGCCGGTGCCGCCGTCCTCGCTCTGGGGCGAGTCCGACTGACCGTCGACCAGCGCGGGGTGCGCCTCGTCTCGGCGCTGCTCGGCGTCCGCCTGCTGCGGGTGCGCCTGACCGACGTCGCCGGCGTCGAGACCGAGACCCTCGACCCGATGTCGTGGGGCGGCTGGGGGTTGCGCGTCTCGAAGCGCGGCACCGCCTACGTCACCGGCCGCCGCCCCGGCATCGTCGTCCGACGCCGCGACGGCAGCGCGGTCGCCGTCACCATCGACGACGCCGAGTCGGCCGCGTCCGTCGCGGCTGCTCTCGCGCAGCGCTGACCCTACGGCTCGTCAACCGGCTCCTCCACACCCCGGCCAGACCAGAAATGGGGCCACCGGCGGCGGCCCGATCGCCGCCGTAGACCGCTCCATCTGTTTAGAGTGTCCACAGAGAGGGGGTGCAGCGATGCAGGAGTCGACTCGCGAGATCAGGCGTCAGCGGGCGGTCGAGAGCCTCGGCGTCATCGACTCCGACCGCAATCCCCGCCTCGACCGCATCACCCGCATGGCCAGGGCGATCTTCGGCGTGCCGATGTCGTCGGTCACGGTGCTCGACAATCAGCGCGCGCTCTTCCTCGGTCGCGACGGCTTCGACGTCCCGGTGGTGGGTCGGCACGACACCCCCTGCCACCTCGTGATCGACTCGGGCGAGATCATCTCCGCCGAAGACGCCGCCGCCGACGCCCGCTTCGACCACATCGAGCCGTTCCGCGCCAACGGCCTCGGCTTCTACCTCGGTCACCCCCTGCTCGACGGGTCGGGCAACGTCGTGGGCTCGTTCTGCGTCATGGGCTTCGAACCGCGTCATCTCGACGCCGAGCAGATGTCCGAGTTCGAAGACCTCGCGGCCTGGGCTCAGAGCGAGCTGCTGGCGGACGCCGAGGCCGCCTCGGCGTCCGCGACCCAGCAGGCGCTGCTGCCCGCCGAGCCGCTCGAGATCGACGACGTCCACGTCGAGGGCGTCTGCCTCCCCTCCCTCAGCGTCGGCGGCGACTACTTCGACTACGGCGTCGTCGGCCGACAGGTGCACGTCGCCGTGGGCGATGTCATGGGCAAGGGCGTCGGCGCGGCCATCCTCGGGTCGTCGGTCCGGGCCGCCTGCCGAGCCGCCGTCCCCACGGTCACCGACAACCGCCTCCTCGGCACGGCCGTCGACCGCATCGAGCGCGCCGTCATCGGCGATCTGCAGCGCACCGGCTCTTTCGTCACGTACTTCCACGCCGTGCTCGATCTCGACACCGACGAGCTCTCGTACGTCGACGCCGGCTCCGGTCTCGCCCTGGTCGTCCGCGCCGACGGCTCCGTCGAGCAGCTGATGGGATCCGACCTGCCGCTCGGGCTCGAGGCGCAGACGCACGAGACCCACACCATCGTGCTGCTGCCGGGCGACCGGCTCGTCGTCATGAGCGACGGCGTGCTCGACGTGCTCGACGACGAGAACGGCTGGCTGGCCGAGGTCGGCGGCATCGTCGCCCGCTCCGGCGACGCCGAACGCTCCGACGCCCCCGATCTAGTCGACGCCATCGCCCTGCTCGCCCGCGACCGCATCGCCCGTGACGACGTGACCCTCCTCGTACTGGACCGACGTCCGTGACGGACCTCCTCACCCGACGCGACCAGCGCCTCCTCGGCCGGTCGACCCCGGCCCGTCGGATCGTGCCCATCCGCGTCGTCGTGCTGCTCGCATCGCTCGCCGGCCTGAACTACATCATCTGGCGCTGGGCCGTCTCGGTGAACTGGACCTCGTGGTGGATCGCCGTGCCGCTCGTCGTCGCCGAGACGTACAGCGTGATCGACTCGCTGCTGTTCGGCCTCGGCGCCTGGCGCCTCCGCGAACGGGGCGAGCCGCCCACCCCGCCGTCGCCCGACTCGCCCGAGACCGTCGTCACCGTCGACGTCTTCGTCACCACCTACAACGAGCCCGTCGAGATGGTGATGCGCACGGCGCTCGCCGCGCAGGCCATCGAGTACCCGCACACGACGTGGATCCTCGACGACGGCGGGCGGGCGGAGATCCGCGAGGCGGCCGAGGGCGCGGGGATCGGCGTCATCACCCGGTCGTCCGACTGGGTCGACCGCCCGCGGCACGCCAAGGCGGGCAACCTGAACAACGCGCTGCTGACGACCGAGGGCGAGTTCCTGCTGATCCTCGACGCCGACCAGGTGCCCGAGCCGAGCATCCTGCACCGCACCCTCGGGTACTTCAAAGACGAGAAGACCGCGCTCGTCCAGACGCCGCAGTGGTTCGAGAACGTGCCGGAGTCCGACCCGCTCGGCAGTCAGGCCCCGCTGTTCTACGGGCCCATCCAGCAGTCGAAGGACGGCTGGAACAGCGCGTTCTTCTGCGGCTCGAACGCCGTCCTGCGTCGGGAGGCGCTGATGCAGCTGGGCGTGTCGCGGTACGTCGCCGAGGTCGAGTCGGCCGTGCGTCGCGCCGTCAAGACGTCGAGCCGCCTCATCGAGCACGCCCGTCTCGAGGCCGTCGACCAGCCGCGCGTTCTCGAAGTGCTCGAGGAGGCCGAGACGATCGTCGAGCGCGCCCGGGTCGAGCTCGCCCGCGGAGACTCGCTCGGCGACGTCACGTACCGGTTCCAGCGCGGCATCGACACCATCGCCTACCGGTTCGCCGACGCCGACGTCGCCGCCATGCAGGACGACATCGCCGAGCTCGCCGCCATGTCGGTCGGCCCCGGCACCTTCGACGCGCTCGACCAGGCAGCCCTCGATCTGCTCAGCGACCGCTCGGCGTCGCCGCTGCAGGCCATCGAGTCGATCTCGATGCTCGTCGGCGCGCTCGACGTCGACCGCGGCGACGAGGCCCAGGCGATCATGCCGCTGGCCACGATCTCGGTGACGGAGGACATGGCGACGGCCATGCGCCTCCACGGCCTCGGCTGGAAGTCGGTCTACCACGACGAGATCCTCGCGATCGGCCTCGCCCCCGAAGACCTGAACACCATGATGACCCAGCGCCTGCGGTGGGCTCAGGGCACGATGCAGGTCTTCTTCCGCGAGAACCCGCTCGTGCAGAAGGGCCTCTCGCTGGGCCAGCGCCTGATGTACTTCTCGACGATGTGGAGCTACCTCTCGGGCTTCGCCGCCCTCGTCTACATCGGCGCGCCCGTGCTCTGCCTCTCGTTCGGCGTCGTGCCCGTCACCGCGTACAGCGTCGACTTCTTCGCCCGGCTGATCCCGTTCCTGGTGCTGAACCAGGTGCTGTTCTGGGTCGTGGCCGCCGGGCGGCCGACCTGGCGCGGGCAGCAGTACTCGCTGGCGCTCTTCCCCGTCTGGATCGCGTCGGTGACGACGGCGTTCCAGAACGTCTACCGGGGCCGTGCGCTCGGCTTCTCGGTGACGCCCAAGACCAAGCAGGCCTCGAACGGGCCACGCTGGGACCTCGTGAAGCCGCAACTCGTCGCCATGGGCTGCCTCGCCGCAGCACTGGTGCTGGTCGGCATCCGCTACGCGACCGGACAGGCCGACGGCATCGCGCCGTTGGTGAACATCCTCTGGGTCGTCTTCGACCTGGTGATCTTCAGCATCGTCGTCCGCGCCGTTCTCTACACGGGGCCGGAGCCCCGAGACAAGGAATCCCCATGATGACCGTAGAAGTGAAGACCGTCGAGGGCGGATGCGTGATCTCCCCGCAGGGGCGCCTCACCGTCGTGTCGACCCCGCAGCTGCGGACGGAGGTGGCGACACGCATCGAGGCCGGCGACCGGCTGATCATCGTCGACCTGTCGCAGACGACCTTCGTCGACTCGTCGGGGCTCGGCGCGCTCGTGTCGTGCCTCAAGTCCGCGCGCCAGGCGGGTGGTGACCTGCGGCTCGTCGCGCCGACCGAGCAGGTGTCGATGGTGCTGAAGCTCACGAACCTCGACCGCATCCTCCAGCCCCGCGCTTCGGTCGAAGAAGCGCTCCATGACTGAGAGCGACGGCGTCAGCGTCATCGACGTCGCGGCCGTCCCCGAGAGCATCGATCTCGTCCAGAACACCTTCGAGGCCTGGTGGACGGCCCTCGGCATCGACTCGATGGAGGTGCGGTTCCCGTTCGAGACGGCGATCGTCGAGATCGCGGCGAACGTCATCGAGCACTCGATCGTGGCCGACGGCGCCGAGGGGATCGAGGGTCGCCGCTTCACCCTCGAGCTCCGCGCGGAGGACGAGCGCCTGACGGCCGTCTTCAACGACAACGGCCTGCCCGCCGAGATCGACCTCAGCGACGTGTCGATGGCGGATCTCGACGACGAGGGGGGCCGCGGTCTGGCACTCGCCATGCTCAGCCTCGAGTCGCTCGACTACACCCGCGAGGGCGGCCGCAACATCTGGACTCTCGTGTGCCGTCGGTGAGAAGACCGGCACTGCGCGCCCTCGCCGCACTCGCGGCGGCGGTGGCCGTGGTGCCCCTGGTCTTGGGAGGCGCGGCGCCGGCGACCGCCGACACCGCGCCTCCTGCAGAGGGGGCCTGGGTCGGGCCCGACCTCGACTGGGGTTCCGACGGGCCCGACGGCTACGCGGATCGCCTGGGGGAGACCCCCTCGACGTACTCCGTCAACATCGACTACCCGATCGACGACGGCTCCGCCGATCAGTGGCGGCGATCGGCCCGCGCGGCGGCGGCTCAGGGCGCCGCGCTGGTCGTCAGCCTCGAGCCGTCGCGACCGCTCGCCGACCTCGACGCCGACCAGGCCGCCCGGGCCGACGAGCTGCTGACCGAGTTCCACGACCAGTACGGCATCGCGCAGCTCGTGCGCTTCGCCCCCGAGATGAACGGCAACTGGCAGCGCTGGGGGCAGCAGCCGACCGAGTTCGTGCGGGCCTTCGGCCAGATCGCCGACGCCGTGCACGACGGCACGTCCACCGCCGACATGGTCTGGGCGCCCTCGTACGGCGCCGGCTACCCGTTCGCCCAGGCCGACGGGCGTCTGCCCGCGACCGGGGCCCGCGACGAGGCCCTGCTCGACACCGACGGCGACGGCACGGTCACCGAGGCCGACGACCCGTACGGCCCGTACTACCCGGGCGACGACGCCGTCGACTGGGTCGGTCTCACCATGTTCTTCTTCGGCAAGGGCGACGCCTCGACGGCCGCCGGCACCGATGTGCCGCTCGTCGCGAACCAGGCGCCGGCCGAGGGCGAGGTGCAGGCGCGCTTCGACGAGACCTGGGGCTACTCGCAGCCGCAGGAGGCGACCTTCTACGACCGGTTCGCGGTCGGCACCGACCACCCGCTGCTGCTCGACACCGGCGCCCTCTACGACCAGGGGCTCGACGGTGCCACCGAGCTCGCGGTCAAGCAGGGCTGGTGGCGTCAGATGCTCACCGCGCTCGACGACCAGCCCCTCGTGGCCGGCGTCACCTGGCTCGAGACCGTGCGCGACGAGGCCGAGGCCGGCGACCGCGAGGTCGACTGGCGCGCCACCGACGACGACGCCATCGCCGCGGCGTTCCGCGCCGACCTGGTCGACAGCGGGGCCATCGTCTTCGGGCCTCTCACCGACCCCGTCACACCCGAGGAGGGCGACGCCGCCACGGTGCAGGTGCGCGACGGCGGCGGCGGCGACGAGATGGGCTGGATCGTGGGCTGCGCGGTCGCCCTCGCGCTGGCGTTCCTGCTGAGCGGCGTCGTGGGGCGCGTGCTGCCGCGCTGGCGCTACCCCGACGACGGCAAGCCCGGGCGCGACCTCCGCATCGACCTCTTCCGCGGGTTCATCATCCTGGCCGTGGTGATCACCCACATCGAGGTCGCCGGCCCGTACTCGTTCGTCACGCTGAAGGCGGTCGGCGCGATCACCGGCGCCGAGATGTTCGTGTTCCTCAGCGGGCTCGTGCTCGGCATGGTCTACCCGCTGGGCGTCAAGAAGTTCGGCGAGAAGACCGCCGCGATCGGCGCCTTCGTGCGGGCCCGCAAGCAGTACGTCGTGACGCTCGTCGTCATCCTCGTCGTCTTCGCCCTGAGCTTCGTGCCGCTGGTGAACACCGACGAGATCACGACCTTCACCGACCGCGGCACGGGCGACACCGGCGCCGGCGCGATGGGCCGGGTCTACGACCTCTACCCGAACGCCGACCGCCTGCTCGACTACCCGCCGCCCTGGTACGCCGTCCGGCAGCTGCTGCTGCTCGAGATGGGTCCCTGGCCGTTCAACATCATGGGGCTGTTCGTCGTGCTCAGCCTGACGATCCCCGGTCTCATGTGGCTCGTGAAGCGCGGTCTCTGGTGGGTCGTGCTCGTCGGCAGCTGGGCCGTCTACGCGGTCGGCGTGCTCTTCCCCGACTTCTCGCTGCTGCCCTCGCAGTTCGAGCCGGTGTTCCCGCTCTTCGCCTGGCAGGTGCTGTTCACCCACGGTCTCGTGATCGGCAACTACCGGCGGCAGATCGTCTCGGCGCTGACGACGACGGTCGGCAAGGTGCTGGTCGGGGTCGGCGTGGTCGGCTACGCGGGGTTCCTGGCCCTGATCTGGGCCGGCAGCACCTACGGCTTCGACCTGGGGCCGATCCCCTCGTCGATCTACGACTCGCTGTACCTGACGGGCTACCAGCGCGTCGACATGCAGTGGGGCCGCCTGGTCGACACCGCCCTGGTCGTCGTCTGCGTCTACGCGATCCTCACGGTGTTCTGGAAGCCCATCGCCGCCGCCCTCGGCTGGCTGTGGATCCCGCTCGGGCAGGCCAGCCTCTACGTGTTCATCTGGCAGGTCTTCTTCGCCCTGGCGGTGGCGTCGATCCCCGGCCTCGACCGGACGAACGTGATCACCGGCACGATCATCCACACCGCGGTCATCCTGCTGGTGTGGTGGATGGTGCGGAAGCGGTTCCTGTTCTCCGTCATCCCGCGGTAGCCGGCCGGCGCGGTCGTCGCGACCCGCGCCTCCTGCGCTCCGCTCCTCAGGCCCGGCACCCGGCGGAGCGAAGACCCCCGTGCACAGCGCACGGGGGTCTTCGTCGTTCTCGCGGAGCGGCCGCCTAGGAGGCGGTGGTCGCCTTCGCCGCATCGACCTCGGCCTGCTCGGCCGCCAGTCGCGCATCGCGCTTCGCGCCGGGCACCCAGCCGCCGTCGACGAGCTTGATCTGGTAGATCGACGCGCCGATGACGAGCGCGGCGCCGACGACCAGGCTGATGACGACGCCGATCAGCGGGCCGCCCAGGAAGCTGACGCCGATGAGCGTGCCGAACCAGCCGAAGTCGGCGTCGCCGAAGGTGCTGTTCGCGAAGCCCAGGTTGCCGAGCACGAGCAGCAGGATCGCGGGCAGGAACGTGATGATCAGGCCGTTGACGAAACCGCCCAGCACGGCGCCCTTGCGACCGCCGGTCGCGTTGCCGAAGACGCCCGCTCCACCACCGGTGAAGAAGTGCGGCACCATGCCCGGCAGGATCAGCGCGAGGCCGAACACCGGGTTCAGCCACGACGCCAGCACCGCGAGGGCGACGAGACCGCCGGCGAACGACGACAGGAACCCGATCAGCACCGCGTTCGCCCCGTACGGGAAGATCAGCGGGATGTCGAGGGCCGGCTTGGCGCCGGGCACGACCTTCTCGGCGATGCCCTGGAACGCCGGCACGAGCTCGCCGAGCACGGTGCGGACGCCGTAGAGGATGATCGCGACGCCGACGCCGAACTGCAGCGCCTGGGCGAAGCCGGCCATGATGAACGCGCCAGCGTCGGTGACGCCGAAGATGTCGAACGCCTGGTCGCGCGGCAGCACGATGAGGGCCCAGACGGTGAAGACCAGGTAGATCAGCACCATCGAGAGGCTGGTCGCGACCATCGAGTCGCGGAGGAACTTCAGCCCCTGCGGGAACTTGATCTCTTCGGTGGACTTGCTCTTGCCGCCGACGACCGAACCGGTCGCGCCCGCCGCGAGGTAGCCGAGGGTGCCGAAGTGGCCGATGGCGATCGAGTCGTCGCCGGTGATCTTCTTCATGAAGGGCTGCGCCAGGGTGGGCATCACCACCATGATCACGCCGAGCAGCACCGCGCCGAGCACGACGGTGAGCCAGCTGAGACCCTCGCCGAGACCGACGGACAGCACGACCGTCAGCATCACCGACATGAAGACCATGTGGTGCCCGGTGAGGAAGATGTACTTCAGCGGGGTGAAGCGCGCGAGGGCGAGCATCACCAGGAACCCGAGCACCAGCACGTAGGCGCTCTGCGCGCCGTACTGCTCTTGCGCGACGGCCGCGATGACCTCGTTCGTGGGGATGACGCCCTGGGCGCCGGTGACGGCGAGGATCAGCGTGCCGAGCGGGTCGAGCGCCCCGGTGACGACGGTCGCGCCGGCCCCGAGGATCAGGAACCCGAGAGCGGCCTTGAGCGCACCGCCCACGACCTGCCCGGCGTTGCGGCGCAGCGCGATCAGACCGATCGCGGTGATGATGCCGATCAGGTAGGCGGGCACGTTGAGGATCTGCATGCCGATGAAGTCGAGTACGACGACCAGCCACTCCATTGGGACTCCTTCTGGGTTTCGTTCGTGGGATCAGCCGACGCGGAGCGTCAGGCGATCGATTCCTGGAGCTTCGCCTGGATCTCGGCGACGCTGGTGAAGTTGTCGATGACGATGACCTTCGAGGGGACCTCGCCGAGCTCTTCGACGAGGTCGGCCGAGGTCAGGACGATCTGGGCCGTGCGGGCGGCGCCGCGGGCGGTGCCGATGTCGGCCGCCTCGACGTCGGCGTCGACGTCGAGGGCGCGGAGGGCCTTCTCGGCGTTCATCTTGAGCAGGACCGAGGTGCCGATCCCCATGCCGCAGACGGTGATGATCTTCATGGTGCGTTCCTTTCGAGCGGTGCGTGGTGGTGGTGCGTGGCGGTGGTGGTCAGGAGGCGTTCTGGGCGTCGGAGAGCGCGTGCAGCGTGCGCAGCACCTCGTCGGGCGACCCGGCGGCGCGGAGGGCCGCGAGCCCGTCTTCGTCGGCGAGCACGCCGGCCAGGGCCGACATGACCTCGATGTGGCCGTCGTGGTCGAGTGCGGCGAGCCCGATGACGAGATCGACCGGGTCGTTCGTCTTGTGCCCGAACTCGACCGGCTCGGCGAGGCCGACCCACGAGAGACCGGTGCGCGACACGGCGGGCGAGGGGCGGCTGTGCGCCAGGGCGAGCCCCGGGGCGATGACGATGTACGGCCCCAGCTCGTCGACGGCGGCGATCATCTCGTCGGTGTAGGCGGAGGTCGTGGCGCCCGAGGCGACGAGACCGTCGCCGGCCAGTCGGAGGGCCTCGCGCCAGTCGGCGGCGTGCGCGCCGGTGACGACGGATTCGACGGGGAGTTCTTCGGCCAGGTCGACGGGCATGTCGCGCTCTTCCGCTCGGCGCCTCGTTGGGCGGCAGCTGTCGTCGAAGAGGGGCCTCGTCGACTGGTGCCCGAGCCTAACCCGAAAAACGGCTTTTGACCACTCGTGTTCGAAAGTCCCCGCAGGAGGCGCGGGAGACCCGGTCAGGAGGCGCCGGTCACGACGCAGGGGACCGCCGGCTGGTCGCGGCGCTCACCCGGCCGATGTCGAAGAGGGCGTCCTGCGCCATCAGCGAGGCCCCCCGCACGCCGGCCTTGTCGCCGAGGCGGGCCCGCTCGACGACGAGACCGCGGCGCGAGAAGTCGTGGGTGCCGGTCAGCAGCGCCGAGCGGATGCCCGCGACGAGGCGCTCGCCGGTCTCGGCCAGGTTGCCGCCGATGATCACCGCCTGAGGGTTCAGCAGCCCGACGACGTCGGCGAGGGCCTCGCCGATCCGGGTGCCGACCTGCTCGAGCTGGTCGAGCACCACGGGGTCGTGCGCCCGGGCGGCGGCGACGATGTCCGCGCTCGTCGCGATGTCGCGGCCCCGGGAGCGGAGTTCGCGGCGGATGGTGGCACCGCTCGCCTCGAGCTCGAGACGGTGCAGCGGGCTGCCGTCGTGACGGGGCGCGCTCAGCTGACCCGCGCCTCCTCGGGCCCCTCGGTAGACGTGACCATCGAGCACGAAGGCGCAGCCGACGCCCATGCCCACCTTGACCACGGTCAGGTGCGAGTACTCGGGCCAGCTCAGCCGGGACTCGCCGACGGCCAGGATGTTGACGTCGCGGTCGACCGCGAACACGGCGTCGAAGCCGGTGAAGTAGTCGTCGACGCGCACCTCCTCCCAGCGGGAGTCGAGCTGCGGGCTGCCGAGTCGACCCGTCACCGCGTCGACCGGCCCGGGCACGCCGATGCCGATCGCGCGGACGTCGCCGCGACCGCGACCGAGGTCGGCGAGCAGGAAGTCGAACACCTGGATGGCCCAGCTGAAGATCTCGTCCGGTCCGTCGTGCAGGCCGATGTCGGCCTCGTCCTCGCTGAGCACCGTCGAGACGAGGTCGGTCACCCCGACCCGGGTGTGCGAGCCGCCGATGTCGATCGACAGGATCACTCCGGCCGACGCGTCGACCGCGAACTCCTCGGGCGGGCGGCCGCCGCTCGAGCTCAGCTGCCCGGCGCTGACGATGAAGCCGGCCTCGAGCAGGTCGTCGAGACGGCGGGCGAGCGTGACGCGCGACCAGCCCAGACGGTCGATCAGCTCGGAGCGCGTGGCCGCCTCGCCGCGACGGATGAGGTCGAGCACCACGCCGGACCCCGTCGAGGGGGTCTTGGGGGTTCGGGCCACGATGCGCTCTTCTCGGTCGGTGGGTCTCGGTGGGTCGTGTCGGTCGGTCCCGGTCGGTCCGGTGGGCCTTGGTCGGTTGACTTCTGTCTATTTGTATACGAATGTGGACGGATGGCCAACGACGTCCCCGACATCCACCCGACAGACCCTAGCCGCGGGCTCGACGAGCGCCTGGTCGCCGCGGCCACCGCGATCCCCGCCGAGGTCGTCCAGGCGAAGGGCCACGGCCACGCCGGCACCGCCATGGCCCTCGCACCGCTCGCCCACGTGCTCTGGCAGCGCGTGCTGAGGCACGACCCGTCCGACCCGGGGTGGGAGGGGCGCGACCGCGTCGTCCTCTCGGCGGGCCACGCGAGTCTGCTGCTCTACACGCAGCTCGTGCTGACCGGCTACGACCTCGACCTCGACGAGCTGCCCCGCAGCCGCAGCCTCGGCTCGCGCACCCCCGGGCACCCCGAGCTGCACCACACCCCGGGCGTCGAGATGAGCACCGGGCCGCTCGGCCAGGGGCTCGCCTCGGCCGTCGGCATCGCGCTCGCCGCCCGCCGCGACGAGGCCCTGCACGGCGGCGGCACCGGCCTGTTCGACCCCACGGTGTGGGTGATCGCGGGCGACGGCTGCCTCCAGGAGGGGGTCTCGGCCGAGGCGTCGAGCCTCGCCGGCACGCTCGGGCTCGACGACCTCGTCGTCGTGTGGGACGACAACGGCATCACCATCGACGGGACGACCGAGCTGGCGTTCTCGGAGGACGTCCGGGCGCGGTACCGCGCCTACGGCTGGTCGGTGATCGACGTCGCGGCCGACGACGCCACCGATCTCGACGCGCTGCAGCGGGCCCTCGAGGCGGCGCGCGTGCGCGACGGGCGCCCGACGCTCGTCGCCCTCCGCACCGTGATCGGGGCCCCGTCGACCCTGCGCGGCGGCACCCCGGCGGCGCACTCCGGCGGCTTCGGCGCCGACGAGGTCGCGGCGGTCAAGGTGGCGCTGGGCTACGCGCCCGACGCGGGTCTGCACGACCTCGTGCCCGACGACGTGCGGGCGGCGGGTCTCACGGCGCGCGACCGCGGCGTCCGACGGCACCGCGAGTGGAGCACGGCGGTCGAGCGCTGGCGGCGGGAGCACCCCGACCTCGCGGCCCGCCGCGACGCCGCCCGGGCCGCGCCCGACCCGACCCGTCTCGAGGCCGTGCTGGCAGGTGTCCCGGTCGACGACGGCGCCGCGACCCGCACGACGTCGGGCGCCGTGCTCGCCGCCGTGCACGACCTCGCCGGGCTGTGGGGCGGCTCGGCCGACCTGTCGGCGTCGACGAACGTTGCCGTCGCAGGGGCCGCCGTCGATCGCGCGACGCCCGGGGGCGACTTCGTGCACTTCGGCATCCGCGAGCACGCGATGGCGGCCGTGCTCAGCGGCATCGCACTGCACGGCCTCTGGCGCCCGTACGGCTCGACCTATCTCGCGTTCAGCGACTACGCCCGACCGAGCATCCGGCTGGCGGCGCTGATGCGGCTGCCCGCGCTCTACGTCTTCACGCACGACTCGGTCGCCGTGGGCGAGGACGGCCCGACCCACCAGCCCGTCGAGCAGATCGCGTCGCTCCGCACCGTGCCGGGGCTCGACGTGGTTCGCCCGGCCGACGCCCGCGAGGTCGTCTCCGTCTGGAGGCGCGTGCTGGGTCGCGGAGCCGAGCGCGCCTCCTCGGCGGCGGCTGCGGCCGGTGCGACCCGCGAGGGCGACGGTTCGACCCGCGAGGGTGACGGCCCGGCCCTCGAGCACGACGGGAGCGGCCCGACCGCGTTCGTGCTCTCGCGTCAGGCCCTGCCCGACCTCGGTGGCGGCGAGGCGACCGACGTCGGGGCGGCGTGCGGCGGGTACGTCGTGCACGCCGAGCGCGGCGGCGACGACCTGGCGCTGATCGCCAGCGGCAGCGAGGTGCACGTGGCCGTCGAGGTCGCCCGTCGACTCGCGGTCGACGGTGTCGCGGCCCGCGTCGTCTCGATGCCCTGCCTCGAGTGGTTCGACGAGCAGTCCGCCGGATACCAGGAGGCGGTGCTCCCGTCCGCCCTGCGGGCTCGCGTGGCCGTCGAGGCCGGCAGCACGCAGCCCTGGCATCGGTACGTCGGGCTCGACGGCGAGGTCGTCGGCATCGACGGGTTCGGCGAGTCGGGCTCGGGCGCGGAGCTGCTGCGTCTCAAGGGCGTGGACGTCGAGTCGGTCGAGCGGGCCGCGCGCCGGGTGCTCGAAGTCTCTCGACATCGAGACATCTCCGAGCGCTAGCCTGAGGCGGAACACACGCACGAGCGACACGAGGGAGAACCCGCCGTCATGGCCAAGATCATCTACACGCTCACGGACGAGGCGCCGCTGCTGGCGACCTACTCGTTCCTTCCCATCATCCAGGCGTACGCCAAGACCGCGGGGGTCGACGTCGAGACCCGCGACATCTCGCTCGCCGGACGCATCATCAGCCAGTTCCCCGAGCGGCTCACCGACGAGCAGCGCATCGGCGACGCCCTGTCCGAGCTCGGCGCCCTGGCGCAGACGCCCGAGGCCAACATCATCAAGCTGCCGAACATCTCGGCCTCGATGCCGCAGCTGAAGGCCGCCATCGCCGAGCTGCAGTCGCAGGGCTACGACCTGCCCGCCTACCCCGACGCCCCGGCGGACGACGCCGAGCGCGACGTCAAGGCCCGCTACGACAGGGTCAAGGGCAGCGCGGTCAACCCCGTGCTGCGCGAGGGCAACAGCGACCGCCGCGCTCCGCTCTCGGTCAAGAACTACGCCCGCAAGCACCCGCACCGCATGGGCGCCTGGTCGGCCGAGTCGAAGACGAACGTCGCGACCATGGGCGTCGACGACTTCCGGTCGAACGAGAAGACCGTCGTCGTCGCCGCCGACGACACCCTGCGCATCGAGTTCGCAGCGGCCGACGGCACGACCACCGTGCTGCGCGAGTCGATCCCCGTGCTCGCGGGCGAGGTCGTCGACGCGACCGTGCTGCACGTCGCGGCCCTGCACGAGTTCCTGGCCGCGCAGATCGCCCGCGCCGAGGCCGAGGGCGTGCTGTTCTCGGTGCACCTCAAGGCCACCATGATGAAGATCAGCGACCCGCTGCTCTTCGGTCACGTCATCCGCGCGTTCTTCCCCCGCGTCTTCGAGCAGTACGGCGCCGACCTGAAGGCCGCCGGGCTCGACCCCGCGAACGGCCTGAACGGCATCCTGCAGGGTCTCGCGGCCCTGCCGAACGGCGCCGAGATCAAGGCCGCCTTCGACCAGGGCATCGCCGACGGCCCCGACCTCGCCATGGTCGACTCCGACAAGGGCGTCACGAACCTGCACGTGCCCTCCGACGTGATCGTCGACGCCTCGATGCCCGCGATGATCCGCACCTCGGGTCACATGTGGGGCCCCGACGGCGGCGAGCACGACACCCTCGCGGTCATCCCCGACTCGAGCTACGCCGGCATCTACCAGGCCGTGCTCGACGACTGCCGCGCGAACGGCGCCTTCGACCCGGCCACGATGGGCTCGGTGCCGAACGTCGGGCTGATGGCCCAGGCCGCTGAAGAGTACGGCTCGCACGACAAGACCTTCGAGCTGCCGGCCGACGGCACCGTGCGCGTGGTCGACTCCGCCGGCACGACCCTCCTCGAGCACGAGGTCGCACAGGGCGACATCTGGCGCGCCTGCCAGACGAAGGACGTCCCGATCCGCGACTGGGTCAAGCTCGCCGTCACGCGGGCCCGCGCCAGCCAGACCCCGGCGGTCTTCTGGCTCGACGAGACCCGTGCGCACGACGCGACCCTCATCGAGCTGGTCCGCACCTACCTCGCCGAGCACGACACCGAGGGCCTGCAGATCGAGATCATGTCGCCGGTCGACGCGATGGCGTTCTCGCTCGAGCGCATCCGCCGCGGCGAAGACACCATCTCCGTCACCGGGAACGTGCTGCGCGACTACCTCACCGACCTGTTCCCGATCATGGAGCTCGGCACCTCGGCGAAGATGCTCTCGGTCGTGCCGCTGATCAACGGCGGCGGGCTCTTCGAGACCGGCGCCGGCGGCTCGGCCCCGAAGCACGTGCAGCAGCTCGTCGAGCAGGACTACCTGCGCTGGGACAGCCTGGGCGAGTTCCTCGCGCTGGCCGTCAGCTTCGAGCACCTGGCGACCACGACCAGCAACGCCCGGGCGCAGATCCTCGCCGACACGCTCGACCGCGCCACCGGCACGTTCCTCGACGAGAACAAGTCGCCGGGTCGCAAGCTGGGCTCGATCGACAACCGCGGCAGCCACTTCTTCCTGGCGAAGTACTGGGCCGACGAGCTCGCCGCGCAGACCGTCGACGCCGAGCTGGCCGCCTCGTTCGCCGAGCTCGCCGCGACCCTGGGCGAGGGCGAAGAGGTAATCACCGCCGAGCTCATCGCGCCGCAGGGCACCGCGGTCGACATCGGGGGCTACTACCGCCTCGACGCCGCCAAGACCGAAGCGGTCATGCGCCCGTCGGCGACGCTGAACGCCGCGCTCGCGACGCTGTAGAGCCGAGACGATCCCTTCAGGAGGCGCGGTGCCGGTCGGCACCGCGCCTCCTGCCGTTCCCCGGTCCCTTCGGAGGCGCCTGCGCCTAGCGTGCAGTCATGACCGTGACCCTGCCTGAAGCCACCGACCAGACCGACCGCACCATCGTCATCACCGGCGCGAGCTCCGGCATCGGCCGCAGCGCCGCTCGCGAGCTGTCGCGTCTCGGGGCGAAGATCGCCGTCGTCGGGCGCAACCCCGACCGCACCACGTCCGTCGCCGCCGAGGTCGGCGGTCGCGCCTACGTCTCCGATTTCGCCGATCTGGCGCAGGTGCGCGATCTGGCGGCGTCCCTCCTCGCCGACCACCCGCGCATCCATGTGCTGGCGAACAACGCCGGCGGCATCTTCGCGGAGCGGACGAGCAGCCGCGACGGCTTCGAGACGACCTTCCAGAGCAACCACCTCGCGGGGTTCCTGCTGACCTCGCTGCTGATGCCGCGCCTCCTCGAGACCGCCGAGAGTTCGCCGGCCGGCGCGGTCCGCATCGTGCAGACCTCGAGCGCGGGCAACCGGATGGGCGGGGTGCGGCTCGACGACCTCGGCACCGCCACCGGCCCCTGGGTCGGCGGCATGCGGGCCTACGGGGCGTCGAAGCTCGAGAACGTGCTGTTCACCCGAGAGCTCGCCCGGCGCCTGCGCGGCACGGGAGTCGAGGCGTTCGCGTTCCACCCCGGGTTCGTCGCGTCGGGCTTCGGAGGGACGGGCGGCCTCATGACCCTTGGCAAGCGACTCGCCGTCACGACGGAGGAGGGCGCCGAGCCGCTCGTGCGGCTGGCGGGCGCCGCACGGGTCCCGGCACCGAGCGGGAACTACTTCGACCGGTTGCAGGCCCCCGGGCGCCTGCACCGGTCGGCGGACGACGCCGAGCTGGCCCGGGGCCTGTGGGAGTGCAGCGTCCGCTTCACGGAGGCTCCCGACACCGTCTGAGGGGTCTGCTCGGTGTGATTTCGCTCGGAGTCGCGATCCGGGGTCGCGTTCGACGCCGGTGTTTCGTAGGCTACATATCGTGACTCGACTTCCGCCACGCCTCGTGCCCGACGGCCCAGACGCCGATGCCGCCCCCGCCGCCCAGGGGGTGATGGTGCGTGCCTACGGCGAGACCATCTCGCTGCTCGACCACATCGCGGGTCTCGAGCTCGACGGCATCGTCGGCCTCGAGAGCCTCTTCGCCGAGGCGATCGATCGCCGCGAGAGCCTCATGCTGCCGGGGTTCGGCGCCCCGGGCCTGCCGCCCACCGAGGTCGCCCGCCTCGACGACGAGATCCGGCGTCGCATCGATCTGCTCGTGGCGCGCGGTCGCCACGACGGCACGGTCGACAAGACCCTCCGCGGCGTCGAGGTCGTGGTCTGCCTGTCGCTGCTCGTGCAGGGGCTGCCCGAATACGACGACTACGACGCGGCGGCGCAGGCGCTGGCGCTGCGGTTCGTCGAGAGCATCACCATCGGCGCGAGATCCCGGCTGTCAGCCTTCTGACGGCGACGACCCAGCAGGCGGTGATGCTGACCCCCTAACGTCGCATCGACCGGAGGGGGAGTCATGCGTCGAGAACATCGCCACGTCACGCGCCGTGCACTGCACGGCACGATGATGCTCACGACCATCGGCATGGTCCTCCTCGTCGCGACCGTCGTCTGGGGCCGGGCTCCGCTCGGTCCGACTCCGCGCTCGGCCCCCATCGATCAGACCGTCGTCGACGAGCCAGCGACGGTCTCGCCGACACCTCCTGCGTCACCGACGCCGACGGCCGAGCCGCAGGGCCGGCCGACCTCGGGCGCCGCCGCGCAGGCCGCGGTCGTCGACGTCTCCGTGTCGGCTCCCGTCGACGCCGCGGCCATGCTCGGCCTGATGCGCAGCCGGTCGATGGCGCTCGTCTCGGGCTGACCCGCGCCTCCTGCGGGCCGCTCCTCCTCGGCTGTCCGATCGTCGCCAGGCGACAGGTGCGGTCGAGGGCGGGCTGCGCCTCGGGGGTCTGGAGGGATGGGTGTTCGTTTAGCGGACTGTGCACGAAAATCGGTCGGCGGCCCAGCATCCCTCCGCATCCGCGTCCCTCCGCGGATCGGGGGCTGCAGGGGCTCGCAAGACGGCCTGGGAGTCCTGCGACCTCCTCGCATCGCAGCATGATCGACTGATTGACTGACGGAACAAGAGATCAGGCCGAGGTGAGAGGTGGTGCGTCGTGGTGCAGCAGCAGCAGCCCGACCCGACCGCCCGGCGTGACTCGACGACCGACGCGGGCAACGCCCTCCTCGACGCGTTCAGCGGGGCCGACGGTCGACCCGCCGCCATCGCCGACCGCCGCCCGGCCGCCCCCGAACTCACCGCCGACGACGACTGGGCCGACTTCTTCGGCGAACTCGACCCCGAGCTGGTGTTCGAATGCTCGGCCACGCTCTCGGGCGACCACAACGCCGTCTACGTGTACCCCGACCGCATCGCGATCGAAGGACCCGAGATCGTCGGGGGGTCGGCGACCCTCCGGCTCGCTACCGTGACCGGCTGGGCGCTCGTCGTGCAGGGGTCGAACGTCGTGCTGACGCTGCAGGGCGATCGGCGGTACCGCATCAGGGTGCCCAAGGCGTTCCGCTCGGTGCTGCGGACGGCCCTGCTCAAGGTGCTGGGCGACTCCGAAGACCGCTGACCGTCGCGGTCGTCGACCCGCGCCTCCTGCCGTCTTCGCATTGCGGCCCGAGAGGCGGCACCATCAGGCCATCTGTGGGACCATCTGGGCATGACCCGTGAGACCGAGCCGCCGATCAGGTCGGAGATCGCGGGTCGCGACATGGACCAGGCACGGGCCATGTACGAAGACGGCTACAACGGCAAGGGCTTCGACACCGAGCACAGCCAGTCGGACTTCGCGTACCGGTACACGATCACGGGCGACGACGAGATGACGCTGCGGTCGTCGATGTTCCTCGGGTCGATCAAGGGCGCCATCCAGCCCGAGAACGAGTACGTCGTGTCGTGGATCACCGGGGGCTCCGGCGTCTACGACCTGAACGGCGACGAGCTGCCCCTGCAGATCGGCCGGCCGGCGATGTTCCCCACCGGCAAGCAGTTCGAGTTCGAGTTCGAGGACTACCGCCAGAACCTCGTGCACTTCAACGCCGGGTTCCTCGAGCGGGTCGCCGCCGAAGAGGAGGGCACCCTGCCGGGCACGCTCGAGTTCGATCACACGGCGATCCCCGAGGCGACGGCGCTGCTGCAGTGGAAGAACACGATCACCACGGTGGCGAAGAGCGTGCTCGGCGGCGAGGCGACGCCCCTGCTGCGCTCCGAGGTCAACCGGCTCGCCGCGGTCACGCTGCTGAGCACCTTCAAGCACCGGGGGCCGCAGCTGCCCGAGCAGCTGCTCGCACCGCGCAATGCGCGACTGCGCGCGGCCGTCGAGTACATGCACGCCAACGCCGAGCTGCCGATCACCCCGACCATGATCGCCGAGCACGCCGACCTGGGCCTCCGCGGGCTGCAGGTCGCCTTCAGCCGCCAGCTCGGCACGACGCCGACCGACTACCTGCGCGGCATCCGCCTCGACCGCGCTCGCTCGGATCTGCTCAACCTGGGGCCGCGCGAGACGACCGTGGCCGCGATCGCGACGCGCTGGGGCTTCGCCCACCTGGGCCGGTTCTCGGCGTCGTACGGCGAGCGATTCGGCGAGAAGCCGTCCGCGACGCTGCACCGGTAGCGGGGCTGCGGCGCCAGCTGCTGGGCTGCGGCGCTCCGCGGCGCTGAGCGCTGCGCGGCTGGGCTGGGCTGGGCGACGCTCCGCGCGGTGCCGGGCTGAGCTGCGCGGCGCGGCTGGGCTGCGCGCGGTGCCGGGTGACGCCATGAACCCCGTTCGCGAAGATGAACCGCGATATAACGCGGTTCATCTTCGCGAACGGGGTTCGGGGGAGGGTGGCACGAGGCCGGGTGGCACGAGGCCGGGTGGTACGAGGCCCGGCGGCGCGAGGCCGGGTCGCGCCAGGGCCGCGCCGCGTCAGAGCCCGTCGAGCGGGGCGCGCAGCCCCCGGTCAGGCGGCCGTACGGTACGTGACGATCGACCCCGTGAGGGTGCGGACCGCGGTGGTCCAGGCCGAGACGCCGCGTCGCTCGCTGCGCGTGTAGCGACCGACGGCGAGGTTGCGCTCGGCGACGGTCGTGACGTACGACCCGATCATCGTGGCGTCGTGAGCGCTCGAGCCGGTGTACGAGCCGACGCCGACGCCGGCTCCCGTGTCGATGCGCGAGACGTACTGGCCGCCCAGGGGGTGCAGCTGGGCCGTGGAGGTGGTGGTGTGCGTCGAGGTCATGTCCACGACTCTAGACCTTGTTTTGAGGAATTCAAAACAAGACTCGCAGAATGGCCTGGCCGGTGCGCTAGTCCCGGCTCCGGTGCTGCTCATCGGGCAGCAGGGCCGAGAACGCGTGCCCGATCTCGGTCCGCATGTAGGCGATCGCCTCGCCGTTCTCGGGCGGTTCGAGCGAGCTCGTCGTCGTCTCCGCCATCAGGGGTGAACCCGAGTCGAGCAGGAACGTCGCGACGACCTGGTTGCCGTCGGCGTTGATCGCGTTCAGCTCGACCGTGTCGGCGTCGCCCGACTGGGCGAGCAGGGCGGCGTACTCGAGCAGCGTGTCCGCCGCCTCGTCATCGACGAAGAGCGACTTGGCGGCGAACGTGATGTGCTTCATGGACCCTGTGTAGCCGGTGCCGGTTCCGCCGACAAGGGATCGGCCGAGAGGTCACCCGCAGCCCGCCCGCTCCGCCCGGCGCGCCTCCTCGGCTCGATGGATGGACCGAGGAGGCGCGGGTCAGCCCCGCGGGCTCCGCACCACGCGCACGCCACCGGCCGGCACCGTCAGCGGGCCGTCGACGACCTCGCCGCCGAGCAGCTCGACCCCCGCCTCGGCGACCACGTCGGCGTCGGCGTCGGCGTGGTTGACGAAGAACGTGAAGGTCGCGTCGTCTCCGTGGCGGACGACGACCTCGAGGCCCTCGACGTGGCCGCCGGGCACGACGACCCCGGCCTCGTCGAGCACGTCGCCGACGAAGGCCGCGAGGTCGTCGCCGGCCAGGCGCGTCGAGACGTACCAGGCCGTCCCGTCGCCGAGCGCGTTGCGGGTGACGGCCGGGCCGCCGGCCGCGGGGCCGGTGGTGTAGCGCGCCACGGCCTCGGCGCCCTCGAGCACGATGTCGTCCGACCAGCCGGTGCCGGTGGCGCCCGAGTCGAGCGTGACGACCTGGTCGGCGTAGAGCGGCAGGAACTCGGGCACCGAGAGACCGAGCACCTCGCGCAGGCCGCCGGGGGCGCCGCCGGCCGGTACGGCGTCGTTCTCGTCGACGACCCCCGAGAAGTACGACGCGACGAAGCGGCCGCCCGATCGCACGTACGAGGTCAGGTTCTCGGACGTCTCGGCGTCGACGATGTACTGCGACGGCGCCAGCACGAGGTCGTAGGCCGACAGGTCGTCGTGCGGGTGGCGGAAGTCGACGGTGACGCCGAGGTTCCAGAGCGCGGTGTAGAAGGCGACGATGCGCTCGCGGTGGTCGAGCTCGACCGAGGGGCGCCATTCGAGGTCGTGGGCCCAGAACGACTCGACGTCCCAGAGGATGGCGACCCGCGCCTCCACCCGGGATCCCCGCACGTCGGCCAGGCGACCTAGGTCGGCGCCGTACTCGACGACCTCGCGCCAGATGCGCGACGAGGTGCCGGCGTGCGGCAGCATCGCCGAGTGGAACTTCTCGGCGCCGTACCGCGACGCCCTGAACTGGAAGAACAGGATCGCGTCGGCGCCGCGGGCCAGGTGCGTCGTGCTGTTGCGGGCCAGCTCGCCTGGGCGCTTCGCGATGTTGCGCGGCTGCCAGTTGACGGCGCCCGTCGAGTGCTCCATCAGCATCCACGGCTCGCCGCCGGCCAGCGACCGGTTCAGGTCGGCGTCCATGGCGAGCAGCACGTGGTTGTCGTGGCGTTCGGCGACCAGGTAGTGGTCGTTGGCGACGACGTCGACCTCGCGGGCCCACTTCCAGTAGTCGATCGACGGGCAGTTGGTCGACATGAAGTTCGTGGTGACGGGGAGGTGCGGTGCGTGTCGCTTGATCACGTCGCGTTCGGCGACGAAGCAGGCGAGCAGGGCGTCGGAGGTGAACCGCGCGAAGTCGAGGCGCTGCGTCTGGTTCACGACCGTGGCCGAGACGCGGGGCGCGTCGATGTCGGTCCACTCGCCGTAGGTCTGACCCCAGAAGAGCGTGCCCCACGCCGCGTTCAGCGCGTCGAGCGTGCCGTACCGGGTCTTCAGCCAGGCGCGGAAGGCGCGCACCGAGTGCACTCCGTAGTCGTCGCTGATCGGGGCGCCGTACTCGTTGTGCACATGCCAGAGCACGACCGCGGGGTGGGTCGCGTAGCGCTCGGCGAGCTTCTCGGTGATGGCGGTCGCCGCGCGACGGTAGTCGGGCGAGCTCGGGCTGACCATGCCTCGCGAGCCGCGACCGAGGGTGAGGCCCTCGCGGGTCACGGGGTGCGAGTCGGGGTAGGCGGTCCAGAACCAGGCCGGCGGCACGGTGGTCGGCGTGGCGAGGTCGACGTCGATGCCGGCGTCGTGCAGCAGCCCGAGGATGTCGTCGAGGAACGTGAAGTCGTACTCGCCTTCGCGGGGCTCGAGCAGCGCCCACGAGAAGATGCCGACGCTGACCAGGTTGATGCCGGCCTGCTTCATCAACGCGATGTCCTCGAGCCAGACCTCTCGGGGCCACTGCTCGGGGTTGTAGTCGCCGCCGTAGCGGATGTCGGCACGACCGGGCAGCCAGCTCGTCGTGCGACGCGGGTCGGACTCGGGGGTCGGCGTGACGGCCGGGGCGTCGAGGTCGAGTGACATGCGGTGATCTCCTTTGACTGTGTGCGCTCCCAGTTCTAGCACACGTGCTGAGTCTGCAGAAGGCTTAACGACTATGTCGAACCGTGACCCGCAGCGTGTTGACAAGCGAAAAGTCGTGTGCGTAACTGTTACCGCTCACAGGCACAGCGTGGTGGTTCTCCCGGCTCGCGCTGTCCGCTCACCAGCTCTTGCTTTCCTCAAGGAGGACGAATGCACAGCTCACTCCGCCGCATCGGCGTCGTCACGGTCGCCACAGCGGCCCTCATCCTCACCGGCTGCTCCGGCGGCGGTGGCAGCTCGTCCGACGGACCCGTCGGGCTCACCTACTGGGCCTGGGCGCCCAACCTCGACAAGGTGGTCGACATCTGGAACGAGGAGAACCCCGACATCCAGGTCACCGTCAACAAGCAGGACGGCGGCGACCCCGCGATCACCAAGCTGCTCACCGCCATCAAGGCCGGCAGCGGCGCCCCCGACCTGATCCAGGCCGAGTACCAGAAGATCCCGACGCTCGTCTCGTCCGACGCGCTCGCCGACCTCACCGATCAGGGCGCCGGCGACCTCGAGGGCGACTTCAGCGAGGGCGTCTGGTCGTCGGTCACCCTCGACGGGCAGGGCGTCTACGCCATCCCGCAGGACAGCGGCCCGATGATGGCCTACTACCGCACCGACATCCTCGACCAGTACGGCCTCAGCGTCCCCACCACGTGGGACGAGTACGCCCAGGTCGCCGAAGACCTGCACGCCGCCGATCCGAGCAAGTACCTCGGCACCTTCTCGGCCAACGACGCGGGCTGGTTCGCCGGTCTCTCGCAGCAGGCCGGCGCCTCCTGGTGGTCCATCGACGACCAGAGCTGGGGCGTCGACATCGCCGAGGGCCCGACCGAGCAGGTCGCCTCGTACTGGGGCGGACTCGTCGAGAGCGGCGCCATCGACAACAAGCCGATGTACACCCCCGAGTGGAACGCCGGTCTGAACGACGGCTCGCAGGTCGGCTGGATCAGCTCGGTCTGGGCCCCCGGCGTGCTGAGCGGCAACGCACCCGACACCGCCGGCAAGTGGACCGCCGCGCCGTTGCCGCAGTGGGACGCCGCGAACCCCTCCGACGGCAACTGGGGAGGGTCGACCACGGCCGTCACCACGCAGTCCGAGAAGAAGGAGGCGGCGGTCGAGTTCGCCACCTGGCTGAACACCGACCCCGAGGCCGTCGCCGCGCTCGCCGACATCGCCGGCGTCTACCCCGCCGCGACCGAGGCCGCGGCCGACGCGCTGACCACCTCGCCCGAGTTCTTCAGCCAGCAGAGCGACTTCTACGACATCGCCGCCGAGGCGTCGTCGACCGTCGCGCCGTTCACCTACGGCCCCAACGTCAACGTCGCGTTCAGCGCGTACAACGACGAGTTCGCCAAGGCCGCCGACGCCCGCACCCAGGCGGCGTTCGAGGACGCGGTCGACGCCATGCAGGAGATCACGACGGACGACCTCGTGAAGAGCGGCTTCTCGGTCGAGTAGCCGAGCGCCTCGGGAGGGGCGGCGCCCTGAGCCGCCCCTCCCGCCCTCCACCCCCTTCACCGTCCGCGACCAGCGAGGAACCGTCATGGCCGACACGCTCACCCCTCTCACCCCGGCGGAGGTCGCCGCACCCGACCGTCGCGCGACCGCGCCCGTCGGCCGGCACGGCACGGGCAGCTTCCGCAGCCGCGTGCTCACGCCCTACGCGATGCTCGCCCCGGGCATCATCCTGTTCGTGCTGTTCATGGCGGCGCCGATCGTCTACACGCTGTTCCTCAGCTTCCAGAAGAAGCAGGTCTCGGGCCTCGGTCTCGGCTCGGCCTCGCGCGGCACGGGCTTCGCCGGTCTCGAGAACTACATCGGCACGCTCACCGACCCCGAGTTCGGCGCCAGCGTCGGTCGCGTGCTGCTCTACGGCCTCGTGCTCGTGCCCTGCATGCTCGGTCTCGCGCTGCTCTTCGCCCTGCTGCTCGACTCGAAGCGCACCCGCGCGACGTCGTTCTCGCGCATCGCGATCTTCCTGCCGTACGCCGTGCCGGCCGTCATCAGCTCGCTGCTCTGGGGGTTCCTGTACCTGCCCGCCGTCAGCCCCTTCTACTACGTCTTCGAACGGCTCGGCTGGGACGTCCCCGGCGTGCTCGGCTCGGGCACCGTGCTCTTCGCCATCGCGAACATCGCGCTCTGGGGCGGCGTCGGCTTCAACATGATCGTCATCTACACGTCGCTGAAGGCCGTGTCGAGCGACATCTACGAGGCCGCCCGACTCGACGGGGCCTCCGAGGTGCAGATCGCCCTGCGGATCAAGATCCCGATGGTCGCTCCCGCGCTCGTCATGACCGCGCTGTTCTCGATGGTCGCGACGCTGCAGGTCTTCGCCGAGCCCACCACGCTCCGTCCGCTGACGAACAGCCTGTCGACCAGCTGGTCGCCGCTGATGCTCGTCTACCGCGACGCGTTCACCCGCGACGACATCTACTCGGCTGCGGCGACCTCGGTCGTCATCGCCCTCGCCACCTTCATCGTCTCCTTCTTCTTCCTCCGGGTCGTGCAGAAGCGAGCCTTCGGCCAGGAGGACTGACCATGACCACCACGGACCTCGACGGCGCCACCCGCCGCGGCGACCTCTCCGTCGCCGACTCGACCCGCGCCTCCTCGGCGACCGCTTCCGGAGGCGCGGGTCGGCCCCGCAGCACCCGTCGCCCCGGCGGCAGCTCGCTGACCGAGCGCCGCAGCCTCGTCTCGACCGCGATCGTGCTGATCGGCGCCGTCTACTGCCTGTTCCCCGTGCTCTGGGTCGTCATGGCGTCCACGAAAGACGGCGGCGAGCTCTTCTCGACCTTCACCCTCGCGCCCAGCACCCACCTGCTCGACAACCTCGTCGCACTCAGTCAGTACCGCGACGGCCTGTTCTGGCGCTGGATGCTCAACACCGCGCTCTACGCCGGCATCGGCGCCCTCGCCTCGACCTACGTGTCGGCGCTGTCGGGCTACGTGCTCGCGAAGTTCGAGTTCCCCGGCAAGAAGGTCGTCTTCAACGTGCTGCTGATGGGGGTGCTGGTGCCCGGGGTGATCCTCGCGATCCCGCAGTACTTCCTGCTCGCGAACGTCGGCCTGACCAACACGTTCTGGGGCGTGCTGCTGCCGCAGATCATCAGCCCGTACGGCATCTACCTGGCCCGCATCTACGGGGCCGCGGCCGTGCCGACCGACGTGATCGAGGCGGCCCGCACCGAGGGCGCCGGCGAGCTGCACATCTTCCACCGCATCGCCGTGCCGATGCTCGGCCCGGGGCTCGTCACGATCTTCCTGTTCCAGTTCGTCGCCATCTGGAACAACTTCATGCTGCCGTACATCATGCTCGGCGACGACTCGCTGTTCCCGCTGACGGTCGGCCTGAACGGGCTGCTCAACCAGGGCGCGTCGGCGCCGGCGCTGTACACGCTCGTCATCACCGGGGCGCTGCTGTCGGTCATCCCGCTGATCCTGATCTTCCTGGTGCTGCAGCGGTACTGGCGGGTCGACCTGGCCGCCGGCGCCGTCAAGTAGTGGGAGGCGCGGGTCGGCAGCCCCCTAGGCTGGCCGCGTGACGAGCACTCCCGGTCGCCAGCGGCCCACGATCAACGACGTCGCCGACCAGGCGGGCGTCTCGCGGGGCACCGTGTCGCGGGTGCTGAACGGCGGTCGCTGGGTCAGCCCCGACGCCAAGGCCGCCGTCGACGCCGCGATCAAGAAGACCGGCTACCGGGTCAACCCGCACGCCCGCAGCCTCGCGACCAACCGCACCGGCTCGGTCGCGTTCCTCCTCACCGAAGACCACCAGCAGCTCTTCGAGGATCCGAACTTCTCGGCCCTGCTCAAGGGCACCGCGGCGGCGCTCGCCGAGAGCGACATGTCGCTCGTGCTGATCATGGCGGGGTCGTCGGCCGAGCAGAAGCGCGCCGTGGCCTACATCGAGGCGGGCCACGTCGACGGCGTGCTGCTCGTCTCGGCGCACAGCGGGCAGCGTCTGCTCGCCGACATCGTCGGGTCGGGCGTGCCCGCCATCGCGTGCGGCATCCCGCTCGGCTACCAGCGGCGCATGGGGTACGTCGCCGCCGACGACGAGGAGGGCGCCCGCGAGATGGTGGCGCACCTCCGCTCGCTCGGCCGCCGCCGCATCGCGACCATCGCCGGCCCGCTCGACACCCCCGGCGGCATCACCCGGCTCGACGGCTACCGCACCGAGCTCGGCGACGACCTCGACGAGTCGCTGATCCGTCACGGCGACTACTCGCGGGCCAGCGGCGAGGCCGCCATGACCGACCTGCTCGCGGCGTCGCCCGACGTCGACGCCGTCTTCGCGGCCAACGACCGCATGGCCGCGGGCGCCCTCGACGCGCTCGCCGCGGCGGGCCGCCGGGTGCCCGACGACGTCGCCGTCGGCGGCTTCGACGACTCGAGCATCGCGGCGTCGACCGAACCCGCGCTGACCACCATGCGCCAGCCGTTCGACCGGATCAGCTCCGAGATGGTGCGGCTGCTGCTGCAGCTGATCGACGGTCAGAAGCCCGCGGCGATGACGCTGCCGACCGAGCTGGTGCGGCGCGCGACCACCTGACCCGCGCCTCCTCGGCCCTGCCAATCCGCTGGAAGCGCGGACGCGGCGCCGGGCGCGGACCTACCGTCCACTGCAGACCGAGCACCTCCAGCAGAACGAAGGACGAAACATGTCGCAAGCAATCGAGACCGTCGACGTCAGCGTGCCCGTCAGCGTCGCCTACAACCAGTGGACCCAGTTCGAGGACTTCCCGAAGTTCCTCGACGAGGTCGAGTCGATCACCCAGACCACGCCCACCCTCACGGTGTGGAAGGTCAAGGTCGGACCGGTCGAGAAGACGTTCGAGGCCGAGATCACCGAGCAGCACCCCGACGAGCGCGTCGCCTGGAACAGCACCGGCGGCGAGGTCGACCACGCCGGCGTCGTCACGTTCCATAAGCTGAGCGACTCCGAGACGCGCATCACCGTGCAGATCGACTGGACCCCCGAGGGATTCCTCGAGAAGATCGGCAACACGCTCGGCGCCGACAACCACGCCATCAAGAAGGACCTCAAGAACTTCAAGGAGTTCATCGAGTCGAAGGGCTCCGAGACGGGCGCATGGCGCGGAGACGTCCAGGCATGAGCGACGAGTCGACGTACACCGCGTCGTTCGTCGGCGAAGACGGCGCCGAGGTGTCGACCGAGCAGCTCCAGCCGATCGACGGCGCACCGGTCAAGTCGCTGACCCGGCCCGGCGCGGCCGACGGCGAGGACATCACGTACGAGCTGGACCCCGAGACCGCCGACGCCGACCCGGTCGTCTACCGCGCGACGGGCGTCGCCGGGCACGACTACAGCTGACGCGCTGCGCGCCGCTGCGCTGTGCCATCGAGGTGACTCGTTCTGCGCGGTCGGCCCCGTCGGATCCGCCGAATGAGTCGCATCGACGCGCGGAGACAGGCGCGGCTTGCGCGTGAGTCGTCGAGGTGACTCGTTCTGCGCGGTCGGCCCCGTCCGATCGGCCGAATGAGTCGCATCGATGCGCGGAGCCGGGCGCGGGGTGGCGAGAGTGAGCGCTCACATGGCATGATGTGAGCGCTCACTTTCGGTGCGGATCACTCCGCCCACCCCGACGACGAAGAGGTCATCATGGTCGATCACGCTCCCCCGACCGCCCCCGGCTCAGCCGCACCCGCCGAGACCTACGTGGTGGGCGTCGACTACGGCACGCTGAGCGGCCGAGCCGTCGTGGTGCGGGTCTCCGACGGGGCCGAGCTCGGCACCGGCGTGCACGAGTACTCGCACGCCGTCGTCGACACGACCCTCCCCGGCACGGGTGAGCGCCTCCCCGCCGACTGGGCGCTGCAGGTGCCGTCCGACTACGTCGACGTGCTGAAGAAGGCCGTGCCCGAGGCACTCGCCGCCGCGGGCGTCGACCCCGCGTCGGTCGTCGGCATCGGCACCGACTTCACGGCCTGCACCATGGTGCCGACCACCGCCGACGGCACGCCGCTCAACGAGCTCGAGCAGTTCGCCGGCCACCCGCACGCCTACGTCAAGCTCTGGCGTCACCACGCCGCGCAGGGCCAGGCCGACCGCATCAACGAGCTCGCGGCCGAGCGCGGCGAGAGCTGGCTTCCCCGCTACGGCGGGCTCATCTCGAGCGAGTGGGAGTTCGCGAAGGGCCTCCAGCTGCTCGAAGAGGACCCCGAGGTCTACGCCGCGACCGAGCACTGGGTCGAGGCCGCCGACTGGATCGTCTGGCAGCTGAGCGGGCGCTACGTCCGCAACGCCTGCACCGCCGGCTACAAGGGCATCTACCAGGACGGCGAGTACCCGAGCCGCGAGTTCCTCGGTGCGCTGAACCCCGACTTCGCCGACTTCGCCGAGACGAAGGTCGTGCACGAGATCGGCGCGCTGGGCGACGCCGCCGGCACGCTGACCGCCGAGGCCGCCGGCTGGACCGGCCTCCCCGAGGGCATCGCCGTCGCGGTCGGCAACGTCGACGCGCACGTCACCGCCCCCGCCGCGAAGGCCACGCAGCCCGGTCAGATGGTCGCCATCATGGGCACGAGCACCTGCCACGTGATGAACGGCGACAAGCTCGCCGAGGTGCCCGGCATGTGCGGCGTCGTCGACGGCGGCATCGTCGACGGGCTCTACGGCTACGAGGCCGGGCAGTCGGGCGTCGGCGACATCTTCGCCTGGTACGTCAAGAACCAGGTGCCGCAGTCGGCCGTCGACGCGGCCGCGGCCGCCGGCAAGAGCGTGCACCAGCACCTCACCGACGTCGCCTACGAGCAGCCCGTCGGGGCCCACGGTCTCGTCGCCCTCGACTGGCACAGCGGCAACCGCTCGGTGCTCGTCGACCACGAGCTGAGCGGCGTCATCGTCGGTCAGACCCTGGCCACCTCGCCCGCCGACGGCTACCGCGCGCTGCTCGAGGCCACCGCCTTCGGCACGCGCCGCATCGTGCAGGCCTTCGACGAGTCGGGCGTGCCCGTCACCGAGTTCATCGCCGCCGGTGGTCTGCTGAAGAACAAGCACCTGATGCAGACCTACAGCGACGTCCTGCGTCTGCCGATCTCGACGATCACGAGCGAGCAGGGCCCGGCCCTCGGCTCGGCCATCCACGCCGCGGTCGCCGCCGGTGCGTACGCCGACATCCGCGCCGCGGCCGAGGCGATGGGCAGCGTCGAGCGGGCCACCTACACGCCCGACCCCGCGAACGCCGACGCCTACGACGCGCTCTACGCCGAGTACCTGCTGCTGCACGACTGGTTCGGTCGTGGGGGCAATGACGTGATGCACCGCCTGCGGGCGATGCGTCGGGAGGCGACCCGCGCCTCCTCGGCTCCTGCTCCCGGGTCGGACGGCGACGGCCGAGGAGGCGCGGACTCGGTCGAGCAGACCGCCGCCGACGCGAGCATCGAGGCCTCCGCATGAGCGGCTGGATCGATCGCGCGACGCAGGCCGCCATCGACGCGACCCGCGAGGACGTCGCGGCGCTGCACGCCGAGCTGGTGCGCTACGACCTCGTCGTCTGGACGGGCGGCAACGTCTCGGGTCGCGTGCCCGGCACCGACCTCTTCGTCATCAAGCCGAGCGGCGTCGGCTACGACGACCTCACCCCCGAGAACCAGATCGTCTGCCGCCTCGACGGCACCGTGCTCGAAGGCACCCCGGGCAGCGAGCGCAGCCCGTCGAGCGACACCGCCGCGCACGCCTACGTCTACCGCAACATGCCGCACGTCGGGGGAGTGGTGCACACGCACTCGACCTACGCGACGGCCTGGGCTGCCCGCGGCGAGGCGATCCCCTGCGTGATCACGGCGATGGCCGACGAGTTCGGCGGCGAGATCCCCGTCGGGCCGTTCGCCATCATCGGCGACGAGTCGATCGGCGAGGGCATCGTGGAGACGCTGACCGGCCACCGCAGCCGCGCCGTGCTGATGCAGAACCACGGCGTCTTCACGATCGGCAAGGACGCCCGCGACGCGGTCAAGGCCGCCGTCATGACCGAGGACGTCGCCCGCACCGTGCACATCACCCGCCAGCTCGGCGAGCCCATCCCCATCCCTCAGCAGAGCATCGACGCTCTGTTCGACCGGTACCAGAACGTCTACGGCCAAGCGCCAGCAGGAGAACTCTCGTGAACGACACCCTCGACCCCGTCGCCTTCCTCGCCTCGAAGGAGGTCTGGTTCCTCACCGGCAGCCAGGGCCTCTACGGCGAAGAGACCCTGAAGCAGGTCGCCGACCAGTCGAAGGCGATCGCCGACGAGCTGGCCGCCGCCTCCGACGTGCCCGTGCGTCTCGTCTGGAAGCCCGTCCTGACCGACGCCGACTCGATCCGCCGCACGATGCTCGAGGCCAACCTCGACGACTCCGTCATCGGCGTCACGGCGTGGATGCACACCTTCAGCCCCGCCAAGATGTGGATCGGCGGGCTCGACGCCCTCCGCAAGCCGCTGCTGCACCTGCACACGCAGGCCAACGTGGCGCTGCCCTGGGCCGACATCGACTTCGACTTCATGAACCTCAACCAGGCCGCGCACGGCGACCGCGAGTTCGGCTACATGCAGACCCGCCTCGGAGTGCCGCGCAAGACGGTCGTCGGTCACGTCAGCGACCCCCGCGTGCAGAAGCAGGTCGGCACGTGGATGCGCGCGGCGGCCGGCGCCTCGGCCATGCGCTCGCTCAAGCTGGCGCGCTTCGGCGACAACATGCGCTTCGTCGGCGTCACCGAGGGTGACAAGACCGAGGCCGAGCTGGCCTTCGGCGTGCAGGTCAACACCTGGGGCGTCAACGAGCTGGCCGAGGCCGTCGCCGCCGCGACCGAGTCCGAGATCGACGCGCTGGTCGCCGTCTACGAGACCGAGTACGACGTCGTCCCGGCGCTGCGCGCCGGTGGTGAGCGTCACCAGTCGCTGCGCGACGGGGCGGCGATCGAGATCGGTCTGCGGTCGTTCCTCGAGGCGGGCGGGTTCAGCGCCTTCACGACGAACTTCGAAGACCTCGGTGCGCTCAAGCAGCTGCCCGGTCTCGCCGTGCAGCGTCTGATGGCCGAGGGCTACGGCTTCGGCGCCGAGGGCGACTGGAAGACCTCGGTGCTGGTGCGTGCGGCCAACGTGATGGGCGCCGGTCTGCCGGGTGGCGCCTCCTTGATGGAGGACTACACGTACCACCTGGTGCCCGGCGAGGAGAAGATCCTCGGGGCGCACATGCTCGAGGTCAGCCCGGCGCTGACGTCGGGGCGCGCCTCCCTCGAGGTGCACGCGCTCGGCATCGGCGGCAAGGACGACCCGGTGCGCCTGGTCTTCTCCGCCGACCCCGGCCCGGCCGTCGTCGTCGCGATGAGCGACGTGCGCGACCGCTTCCGCCTGACGGTCAACGTGGTCGACGTGGTCGACCCCGACGAGGACCTGCCGAACCTCCCGGTGGGGCGCGCGGTGTGGAAGCCCCGTCCGTCGTTCGCCGTGTCGGCCGAGGCGTGGCTGACGGCCGGCGCCGCCCACCACACGGTCATGTCGACCGCGGTCGGGCTCGAGGCCTTCGAGGACCTCGCCCGCATCGTCGAGACCGAGCTGCTCGTGATCGACGAGGACACCCGCATCCGCGACTTCCGCCACGAGGTCGCCTGGAACGCCGCGTACCACCGCCTCGCGCGGGGCCTGTAGGGGTCCGCTCGCGGGCTCGCGGGCTCGCGGGCTCGCGGGTTCGCACTCGAGTGGTCAGAAGTTGTCTTTCCGCTCAGCCTGAAGGACATCTTCTGACCACTCGATCCACCTGGCGGATCGGGGCCGGGGCGGCGGCTCGCGGGCCGGGCGCAGGGGGCGGGCCTAGCGTGGCGGGGTGACCGAACAGAGCTCTCGCACCGCGCCTCCTGCAGCATCGATCCCCGAGGAGGCGCGGCGACGGTTCGAGACACCGGCCGGCCCGATCGTCGGCCGGGTCGACGGCGACGTCGTGCGGGCGACGGGCATCCGCTACGCCGAGTCCGACCGCTTCACCGCACCACGCCCGGTGCCGCCCTCGACCGAGCCCGTGCTCGCCTTCGACCGCTCGCCCGGGTCTCCGCAGCTGCCCTCCGAGACGCTGAGCGCCCTCATCGAAGGCGCCGCCGACGGCATGGTCGCCGACGAGAGCTGCCAGTTCCTCTCCGTCACCCTCCCCGTCGACCTCCGCCCGGGCGAGCGCCTGCCCGTCATGGTGTGGATCCACGGCGGCTCGTACGTCACCGGCGCCGGCGACCTCTCCGTCTACGACCCCCGCGCGCTCGTCGCCGAGCAGCGCGTCGTCGTCGTCACCGTCACCTACCGCCTCGGCCTCTTCGGCTTCTTCGGTGACGGCGACCGGATCCCCGCCAACCTCGGGCTCCTCGACCAGCTCGAGGCGCTCCGCTGGGTGCACGCGAACATCGAGGCGTTCGGCGGCGCCGCCGACCGCGTCACCCTCTTCGGGCAGTCCGCGGGCGGTGACGCCATCGCCCACCTGATGATCAGCGACGGCGCCGCAGGGCTCTTCCAGCGGGCCATCGTGCAGAGCGCCCCGCTCGGCATCACCTCCGGGCGCTCGAAGATGTCCGCCGCGATGGTGGCCGCCGTCGGCACCCCGTCGCGCGACGCCCCAGTCGACGAGGTGCTCGCCCGGCAGGCCGTCGCCGAGCGGGCCGCACGACGGTTCGGCCTGCGCGGCGGCATGGCGTTCGGGCTCCAGTACGACGAGGCGCCCCTGCCCGCCGAAGCCGACCGCGATGCCGCCTGGCGCCGGGTCGCCCCGCAGATCGACCTGCTGATCGGCACCACGAGCGAGGAGACCGGGCTGTTCCTGGCGTTCATCCCCGCGCTCCGTCGCCTGGCCGCGCTGCCGGTGGTGGGCGGGCTGGTCCGCAGGGTGCTGGTCGGCGGGACGACCCACGTGATCTACGGCCGAGACGCTCGGGCGTTCGCCGACCGGCACCGCGCCTCCGGCGGGAGGGCCGTCCGGTACCGGATGACCTGGGCCCCCGAGGGCGCCGAGTTCGGTGCGGCCCACGTGACCGACGTGCCGCTGCTGCTCGGCGGCCGCGAGTCGTGGGGGCACACCCGGCTGGTCGGCTCGAGCTCGTGGGAGGACGTCGACCGCCGCGGGCGCCGGGTGCGGCAGATCTGGGCCGACTTCGCCCGCACCGGCACCCTGGCGGCGGACGCCGCGGCGGGGGCGCGCGACACGATCACGCTCGACCGGGGCTGAGGCGCGGCCTCGCTCGCGAGCCGGCGCGCCGCCGCCTCGCTCGCGTGGCACCCCGTTTTCGGCGCTACACCCGCATTTACCGGGGTGCAGCGCCGAATTGCGGGTGTAGCGGCGCGGCGCGGGCTACGCGCGGCACGGGTGCGGCGCGGCACGGGCGCGGGAGCGGCGCGAACTACGCGCGGAGGGCGGCGGCGACGCGGTCCCACCACGCGGCGGAGGCGGTTCGGGCGGAGTCGACCCGCGCCTCCCAGGCGGTGCGCACCGCGTCGCGCGCACCCCAGGCGTCGAGCACGACCCGGTCCGCCGAGCCGGCCAGCACCTGCTCGGCCGAGACGACGCTCGACTGACCGAAGTTCGCCAGCGCCCCGGTCAGCTTGACCGTCGTGTAGTCGTCGACCGCGATGCCGACGGTGGGGACGCCCGCCGCGACGGCGAAGACCGCGGGGTGGTACCGGCTCGTGAGGTGCAGGGCCGCCTCCCGGGCGAAGCGCGCGGCGGCGGGGGTGTCGGTGGTCGGCTCGACGCGGGCGGGCCGGGTCATCCGGTCGATCACGGCGCGGTGCAGCAGCGAGTCGCCGCGCTCGTCGTCGGCCCGCAACGACGCCCAGTGCGCGAGGAAGACGACCTCGAGTCCCGTCTCGTCGACGACCCGATCGAGGAGGTGCGCCACGGCCTCCGCGAACAGGGTGCGGTCGGCGGCTCCCACGTGGGCGGAGAGGCTGACCGCGCAGTACGGGGCCGCGGGCGCGGCGGTGCCGGCCGCGGGGGTGGTGCCGGCTGCGGCTGCGGCTGCGGCTGCGGCTGTGGCGGTGCCGGCTGCGGGCGCTGCGGCGTCGGCCTCGACCCCGACGAAGCTCGCATCGTCGATCGTCGCCGTCAGCCGCGACTCGGGCACGCCGAGCGTGCGGACCAGCTCGAACGAGGCGCGCTCGCGCAATCCGACCAGCTCGGCGCCCGACAGCAGCTCGGCGACGAGCGCGCGGTCGTCGCCGTCGAGCACGGGCCCGATGGTCTGCCCGGTCACGACGTACGGCTTGCCCGCGCGGCGCGCGAGCTCGGCGAGCGTCGACCGCTCGAACACGTGCATCGGCCAGAGCGACGCCATGTTGCCGCCCCCGGCGACGGCGAAGGCGTCGGAGGCGCGGATCGCCTCGATCGCCTGCCACGCGGTGTCGGAGGCGGGGAGTGCGGAACGGTCGCCGTCGGCGGCGGCCAGCACGCGCCTCCTGCGCTCCAGCTGACCCTCACGGCCGCCGGTCGTGGCCGGCGAGAAATCGAGCGCGGGCACGGCCTCGATGCCGTAGCGGGAGGCGGTCTCGGCGGGGGTGGACGAGACCCCGGTGATCGAGGCGCCGCGGGCCCGCAGCTGCGCGGCGAACTCGTCGAACATGGCCTCGTCGCCGATGTGGATCATGTCGTCGACGACGCCGACGTCTCCGATGGTGACGATGCGCACGGGGCCTCCGGGGGTGGTGATGGGGGGTCGCGGTTCCGCGCCGAGACGACGGTACCGGACGGCGGAGCGGGGGTTCGGACACGCGCTGCGGCGGGTTCGGACGCGAGCTGCGGGGGTTCGGGCACGGGCTGCGGCGGGTTCGTGTCCTCCGGGGCGGGTCAGCGCTGACCCGCCGCCGATGACACGGACCCGCCCCACCGCCAGGGGCCGCGCCCGCGCGGATCGGGCCCGCGCGAGAGTGTCACCGGGCGGCGATAGGCTCCCCTCTGCCCGGGGAGTCCGGGCGCGACGCACCGGCGGCACGGCACACGACCTCGAGAGGCACCACATGGGGATCCAGACCTCGCTCGACGCGATCCACGAGGCCGAGCGTCTCGTCGACTCCATGCGCCTCGCCGACGAGCTGGCCCTCGACGCCGCCCGCACCGGCGGGCCCCGCACCATCCGCGTGCTGCGCACGGCCCTCTCGAGCGACGACCAGCTGGTCGCCATCGCCGCCACGAACGCCCTCGCGCAGGTCTTCGACGATGCGGCCGACGTCGTGCTCTCGGGGCTGCTGTCGAGCGACCGCACCTTCTTGAGAGAGCACGCCGCCTCGGCGCTCAGCCAGCGCCTCCCTCGCTACGACACGATCGGGCGGCTGATCGGCCTCGTCGCGACGGGCGGCTTCACGGGCATGGTCGCGCAGCGCACGCTCGAGCAGTGGACGTCGTCGTCGCCCGCCCTCGTCGCCGTCGGGCTCGAGGGCGCGCTGCTCGGCGTGCACGAGCCCGATGCGCGCTACCGGCTGGTCGAGACGCTCGGGCTGGTACGCGCCGCCATCGCGACCCGGCCGCTGCTGACCATCGCCCTCGACCCCGGCGAGCACGAGCGCGTCCGGGTCGCCGCGGTCTCCGCGCTGGGGCAGCGGCAGGGCGACTCCGCGGTCGCCGCGGCGGTCGACGGGCTCGCGCGGCACGAGGGGTTCCTCGGCGACGTCGCACGGCTGGCCGTCGTCGATCTCTCGGCACGACCCGACGAGCTCCGCGCACCGACCGGCGACCTGACCGTCGCCCAGCTGTTTTTGCACGCCGACATCGACGCCGACCTGACGCAGGCGGGCAGCGGCGACAACGGCGGGATCGCGACGCTGCTCGTGCGGCTCGGCGACGCGCTGGCGGGGCGCTCCGCCGCCGGGGCGTCGGCCGGCTCCGACGCGGGCGGCGGCTTCGGCGCGGGCGGCGGCTCCGATGCGGGCGGCGGCTTCGGCGCGGGCTTCGGTGCTCAGACCGAGCCCGACAGCCGAGGAGGCGCGGGTCGCGAGCCCGATACCCGTCACGTCGGCCGCGTGGTCACCCTCTCGCGCGGTTCGGCCGCCGGGGCGCTCGACAGCGTCGAACGGATCGCCGCCACCACGACCGGTCACACCTACGGACGGGTGCCCCTGCTCAGCGAGCCGGTCTCGTCGGCCACGGCCTGGCCGCTGCGGGTCGCGGCCCGACGCGGCATCCGGCGCATCCTGCGCGCGAGCGGCGGGGTCGACCTGCTGCACCTGCGCATGGCCGACGTCGGCAGTCTCGCGGCGTCCGACGTGGCGCGCGAGCTGGACATCCCCGTGGTGTTCACGGTGGCGCCCGATCCGCACGCCGTCATCCAGTCGCTCGACCTCGCCGGCGGTCTGACCCGCGAGACCTTCGGCGACGTCGACGAGCGCGAGCACTTCTGGTTCCGCACCCGACTGGTGCAGCAGCTCGCGGCCAACGCGTCGCACACCGTGCTGTTCCCCCGACCCGAGCTGCAGCGCGACATGCGCGAACTGGTCGGCATCGACATCACGGCCCACCCCGAACGCCACACGGTCGTGCCCGAGGGCATCGATCTCGACGTGGTCGACCGCGCGGTGTCCGAGGCCGCCGAGCACGCCGCGGGGCTGCCGCCGACCCCGCCGCTCGCCGAGCTGCGCGAGCTGCTCGAGACCCTGCCGCCCGAGCGGCGCGACCTGCCGCTGCTGGTCAGCGTCGGGCGGCTGCACCGCGTGAAGGGCATGGCGACGATCGTCGAGGCGTGGGCCGGCGGAGGTGCGCGCGGCGGTGGTGCGGGCGCGGCCGACGGCGGCGGTGCGGGCGCCGACGCTGCCGGGCCGCTGCGCGACCGGGCGAACCTGCTGCTGATCGGCGGCGATCTGCGGCACCCGAGCGCCGACGAGCGCGAGCAGCTCGACCTCATCGACGGGATCATCCCCGCCGACCGGCACCGCGCCTCCGGCCTGCTGCTGCCCGGGCATCGCCCGAACGACACCGTCGCCCGCTGGGTCGCCGCCGCGCGCTTCGGGGTGCCCGGGCTCGCGGCCCCCCGCGGCGTCTACGTCTGCGGCAGCCTCAAAGAGGAGTTCGGCATCGCGCTGCTCGAGGCGATGGGCTCGGGTCTGCTCGTCGTCGCGCCCGAGGGCGGCGGGCCGTCGACCTACGTGCGCCAGGGAGACACCGGCTACCTCACCCGCACCTGGGACGTCGACGCCCTCCGCAGCGCGATGGGCCAGGCGCTCGAGGCCGCGGGCGACGAGACGACGGAGGCGCGGGCCGGCCGATCACGCGACACCGTCGAGCGGTCGTTCACCATCCAGGCCATGGCCCGAGCACTGACCGGCGTGTACGAGACCGTGCACCACGACGAGCTCGAACAACGCGAATGGAGCGTGAGCAGCCGATGACCCTGCTCGTCATCAGCCCCGACTACGCCTCGCACCTGCTGCCGCTGGCGACCCTGGCCACCGAATGGCGCGAGCGCGGCGAACGGGTGGTCGTGGCGACCGGGCCGGCCACCGCCTCCATCGTCGAGTCGTTCGGCTTCGAACGAGCGCACCTGCAGCTCGGTCGCGGCTCGAACCCGGGCGTCATCCGCGCGGAGGAGCAGGTCGCCGACGAGGACGCCTCGCTGCGCGGCTTCTTCGACGCGACCCGCGTCGGCATGATCGAGACCCTGTCGTACCAGGCTCGCGAGCGGCTCACCGACCTCATGTGGCAGCCCGTCGAGACCGCCCGCGCCGTGCTCGCGGTCGTCGAGTCGGTCGCGCCCGACCGCATCATCGTCGACCACCTCGCCTTCAGCGCCCGCCTCGCACTCGTCGCCGGGGGAGTGCCTTACGCCGACGTCGTGCTCGGGCACCCGACGGCGCTGCCCGTCGGCGACGAGGTCTACGGCTGCCCGCCGGAGTGGCCTGCGGCGTTCGCGGCGGAGGCCGGCGGTGCGGCCGGCGGTGCCGGCGCTGCGGGTGCCGCGGGAGCCGCGGGTGCGGGTGTCGGCGCCGGTGCTGCGGGAGGCGCGGGTGGTGCAGGAGGCGCGGGTCGGGGCGACGACGGAACGGCCGGCATCGCGGGGCTGCGCGAGCTCTGCGAACGGGTCGACGCGTCGTTCACCGCCGAGTGGAACACCGCGCTCGCCGAGCTGGCCCCGCACCTGCCGCCGTCGACGAGCGCGTTCGGCGAGCACGGCGAGCTGCTGCTCTACAACTACCCGGGCGAGCTGGCCGACCCCGCGCGCGAGGAGCTCCTGCCGCCGCACGTATGGCTCGGCTCGGCGGTGCGCACCGAGCCCGCCGACCCCGAGGTCGAGGCCTGGCTGGCCCAGGGCGCGGCGGTTCGGCGGGATCCCGTCATCGGCGGCGGGTCAGCGCTGACCCGCCCCCGCCGACAGGAACCCGCCGCACCCGTCGAGCCCTTCGTGTACGTGAGCTTCGGGAGCTTCCTCTCGGTGCGCTCGGACGTGCTCGGGCGCGTGGCCGGTGCGCTCCGCACGCTCGGCGTCCGAGCGGCGATCGCACTGGGTTCGGGCGCCCGGGAGGACCTCGGCGAGATCCCGTCCGACTGGCTCGTGCGGGAGTTCCTGCCGCAGGTCAGATTGCTCGGGGCGGCGTCCGCGGCCGTGACGCACGGGGGGAACAACAGCGTGACCGAGGCGATGACCGCCGGTGTGCCGCTCGTCGTGCTGCCGTTCTCGACCGACCAGTTCGCGGGGGCCGCGGCGCTCGAGCGGACCGGCTTCGGCGTCGCGCTGCCGCCCAACACGGCCACCGAGGGCGAGCTGGTCGAGGCGCTGCGGCACGTGCTCGCCCTCCACGAGAACGCGCCCGACGCCGCGGCGGGCCTGGCCGCGCTCGCTTCGTCGCTGAACGAGGTGCCGGGGAGGGTGCGAGCCGCGACGGCGCTGACCGCGGGGCGCTGACCTGGGCGACCCGCGCCTCCTCGGATCGGTGCGCTCGGTGCGCTGCCCACGGTGGTCGGAAGTGGCCCGTCAGTGGGCGCGGAGGGGCGTGTTCTGACCAGGGTGCGTTGCGCGGGCGGTGCGCTGGGCGCACTTTGGTCGGAAGTGGCCCTTCACCGGGCGTAGTGGGGCGTCTTCTGACCAGGGTGCGCGGGGCGGGGCGCGGCGCTGGGCGGGGCGCGCGGCGTCAGCCGAAGACGACCGCGCGCATCGCCTCGGGGCTGACGGCGGCCTCGCGGTACCGCTCCATGAGGGCGGCGTTCGCGTCGTACTGCGGGCCCTCGCGCACCTCCGCCTGGTGATGCAGCGCGAAGACCATGCCCTCGTGCCGCCGCGGAGCCTCCCCCAGCAGCGTGCTGTGCGCGAGATACCACGCGGCGTCCTCGAAGCCCCAGCCTCTGAAACGTTCGTCCTGCCCGCCATGACTCCGCCACGAGGAGGCGCGGGTCACGTACACCCCCGAGCACGCCCCCCGCACGAGCTCGAAGTCGCACTGCTCGAGGGGCGTCCCGGCGGCCGCCTGCGTGGTCCCCTCCCGACCTAGCCAGTGATACTCGGTGTAGGGCAGGTGCACGCGGCCGCTGTCGCGGGCCGCGTCGATCGCGGCGAGGAGGGGCTCGCGCTGGGGCAGGGTGTCGGCGTCGCCGATGACGGCGATCTCGTCGTCGGCGAGGGCCGCGACGCCGAGGTTGCGGCACTGGGCCAGGTTGAAGACGGGGTCGGGGGAGTCGACGGTGCGGATCTCGGCGTCGGGCAGGGCCTCGGCGTACCAGTCGCGGACGACCTCGAAGGCCGCGATGCGGCTGGGCTGCGGACGCCAGGGGAGCACGACGGTGACCATCCGCCGAGCCTAGCGGCGCGGGCGCGCGCGGCGCCGCCGGTGCTGGCTCCGCCCTGCTTCGCCCTGCTTCGCTCTGCTCCGCCCTGCTCCGCCCCGCGAAGAACCGCGTTCGCGAAGATGAACCGCGATACAGCGCGGTTCTTCTTCGCGAACGCGGTTCATGGGCGGGAGTCGCCGCACGGCGCGAGCACCGCGGCAGGAGGCGCTGGCCGCGAAGCGCAGAGGAGGCGCGCTCCGCAGGAGCTCCGCAGCCGGCGTGGATACCCTGGCGGCGGCCGTCTCGTGCGGTCGACCGTCCGGAACGAGCCGGGCGCCGCCTCCGCGGTCCGCCCCTCGGCCTGCGGGTGCCCGTCGGCCGCCTCGGCCGCGACTCGCGGACCGACCCCGGGTCGGAGAGGCACCCGTGACCCCCGCATCGACCCCCTCCCCGGGCGCCGCCGCATCGGCTCACCCCGCCGCCGACCCCCCCGCCTCGGCTCACTCCGCCGGCGCTGATCGGGGCGCCAGCACCGGCGGCAGCACCCGCGGCGCCGACGCCACCAGCACCGGCACCGGCAGAACAAGCGCCACCAGCACCGGCGGCAGCACCCGCGGCGCCGACGCCGGCGCCGGCACCCGCAGCACAAGCGCCACCAGCACCAGCACCGCCACCAGCGCCCGCAGCACAAGCGTCACCGCCACCACCGCCCGCCCGCCGGTCCGCCTCGCGATCCTGCTCGGCCTGCTGGCCGCGGCGATCTCCGCGGCCGGCTCGTGGATCCCGTCGTTCTGGGGCGACGAGGCCGCGAGCGTCATGTCGGCCCAGCGCCCCCTGCCGAGCCTGTTCCACATGGTCGGGCACATCGACGCCGTGCACGGTCTCTACTACCTGGGGCTGCACTTCTGGATCGACCTGTTCGGCGCCTCCCCCTTCTCGACCCGCCTGCCCTCGGCGCTCGCCGTCGGAGCGATGGTCGCCGGAGTCGTGCTCCTCGTCGACCGCCTCGGCACCCGTCGCCTCGCCGTGATCGCCGGCATCGTCGCGGCCGTGCTGCCCCGCGTCACCTCGATGGGCACCGAGTCCCGGTCGTACGCGATCGGGGCCGCCCTCGCGGTCTGGAGCACCTGGGCCCTCGTGCGGATCGTGACCTCCCGGCACCGCGCCTCCCGGGCCGACTGGGTCGTCTACGGCGTGCTCGCCGGCGCGGGGGTGGGCGTGTTCGTCTACTTCGGTCTGATCGTCGGCGTGCACGCGCTGCTGCTGCTCGCGCTGGCCCGCGACGCCCGCCCGGCCGCTGCTGCAGGAGGCGCGGCGCATGTTCCCGAAGGAGGCGCGGCGAGCATCCCCGCAGGAGGCGCGGCGCAGCACCCCGAGGGAGGCGCGGCGCGCCTGCGCGAGGGCGGCGACGTCGTGCGGGCCTGGGTCGCGACGGTCGTGGTCGCGCTGCTCGCGGTGTCGCCGATCGTCGTCTTCTCGGTGGCGCAGCGGGGGCAGGTGTCGTTCCTCGCGCGGCGCGACACGACCAGCCCGCGCGCCCTGCTCGTCGAGCTGTGGTTCGGCGACACCCGCTTCGCCGTCGTCGCCTGGGCGCTCGTCGCAGTCGCCGTCGTGGCGCTCGCCGCCGGGCTGCTGCACCGCGCCCGCGACGGCTGGTCGGCGGCCCTCTCGGTGACACCGCGCGGCGTCCTCACGGTGACGGCGCTCCTCCTGGCGTTCGTGCCGGCGGTGGCACTGCTCGCGCTGAACCTCGCCGTGCCCGCGTTCTCGGGCCGGTACCTGTCGTTCAGCGCTCCGGCCGTGGCGATCCTCGTCGCGATCGGCATCGACGTGCTCGCCTCGCGACGGACGGCCGTCGCGGCCCTCGGCGTCGCCGTCGTCGTCGGGCTCGCCGCACCCGTGTGGCTCGACCAGCGCGGCCCGTACGCGAAGAACGCGACCGGCTGGCAGGAGCTCAGCGCCCTGGTCGGCGAGCACGCCGTCGCCGGAGACGCCCTCGTCTTCGACGAGTCGCCCAAGCCGTCGATCGAGCCGCGACTCGCACTGCACACCTACCCCGACGGGTTCGAGGGGCTGCGCGACGTGACGCTGAAGACGCCGTTCGTCGACGCCGACGGCTGGCGCGACGACGTGCTGACGGTGCCCGAGGCGGCCGCGGCCGGTCGGTTCGACGACGCTCCGCGGGTCTGGTTCGTCGAGTACGTCGCGGCCGACGGCAGCACGTCGCCGAAGTCGGGACTGCGCGAGCTGCTGGGCGACGGCTACGCCGAGGTCGGCAGCTGGAGCACGCACCGCGCCCGCCTCGTCGAGCTCGAGCGCTAGCGCCGCGCGCCGCTGCCTGCTGCGCGTCCCGCACGCCGGCGCGACACCCGGTCCCACGCGCGACACCCCGTTCTCGGCGTGACACCCGCATTCATCGGGGTGTATCGCCGAAAACCGGGTGTAGCGATGAGCCGGCTGGCCGGCGCGGTCGGCCGGCGCCGCGCCTCCTGCCGGCACCGCGCCTCCTGCAGTCCGGTGCGGCCCGCGCTACCGCGTCAGCGCGGTCAGCTCGGCCCGGGTGCGGGCGCCGGCCTTCCGCAGCAGGTTCGAGACGTGGAACTTCACCGTGTTCTCGCTGATCCCGAGCGAGTCGGCGATCGCCCGGTTGCGCGCGCCCGACGCCACGAGCCGCAGCACCTCGCGTTCGCGCCCGCTCAGCGCCACGGTCTCGTCGAGCGTCCCGCTCTCGGCGGGCGGGTCGAGGGGCAGCGAGACGGCGACGTCCGACCCCCACCCCGGCGTCGAGGCGACCGAGAGCGAGCCGTCGAGCGCCGTGACCCGCTCGGCGATGGGCCGCAGCGAGTCGTCGCGCACGGTGAGGGCGCCGGCCCCGTCGTCGCGGATGCTCATCAGCAGGTTGAGCCCGTCGCAGTCCCACTGGATCCGCACGCGCCGCGCGTCGCCGGTGTCGACGAGGGCGAGCACGGCGCTCCGCACGATGGCGCGGGCGGCGTGGGCGACCTCGCCGGGCAGCGCGCGCCCCGTCGCCGGAGGCTCGACGAACTGCACGTCGAGGTCGCCGAAGCGGACGAGTGGTCGCAGATCGCTCCGGAGGCGCGCGAAGGCCCCGACGACCGGCTCGAGCAGCAGGGACCGCTGGTGATCGGTCTCGGTGCGGATCTCGACCATGGCCGAGGCGGCGATGTCGATGGCCATGGTGCGGGCGGCGCGGTCGTCGAGGCGCGACGACCGGAGCGTCGCGAGCAGCGACTCGAGGGTGAGGGCCTGCCGGTCGACCAGCTCGGCGACCGACCGGGCGTGCTCGACGACGAGCGACCGGCTCGCGGGCGACGGCAGATCGACGAGGGGCTGGGCGGTGTCGGCTGCGGCTGTGTCGGCTGCTGCGGCGGCTGTGTCGGGCATGGCCTCAACCTATCCTCCACAACCCCACCTACCCGAACGGATAGTCACACCCCGTCGGATGCACGGCGCATCAGGAGGTGCGGGCGAGGAGGGTGGTACCCATGCCTCCCGCAGACACCAGCGACACCGCCGCACCCGCCGACGCGCTCGACCTCGTGCGCGCCGAGGTCGACCAGGCCCTCCGCGCCGTGATCGAGACGAGCCCCGACGGTCTCGAAGCCGTCGCGGGGCTGCTCGCCGACGCCGACCGCGTCTTCGTGCACGGCGCCGGTCGATCGGGCCTGGCCCTCCGTATGACGGCCATGCGCCTCATGCACTTCGGGCTGACCGTGCACGTCGTCGGCGACGTCACCACCCCCGCGATCCGCGAGGGCGACGTGCTGCTGACGGCGAGCGGCTCGGGCACGACGGGCGGCATCGTCCGTGCGGCGGAGGCGGCGACCGAGGCCGGCGCCCGCGTCGCCGCGGTGACCACCGCCTCCTCGTCGCCCCTGGCCGAGCTGGCGACCGCCGTCGTCATCGTCCCCGCGGCCGAGAAGCTCGACCGCTCGGGCGACGCGTCGGCGCAGTACGCGGGCGGCCTGTTCGAGCAGGTCGTCGTGCTGGTCGGCGACGCGATCTTCCACTCGCTGTGGAAGCGCTCGGGCATCGACGCCGACGACCTCTGGCCGCGGCACGCCAACCTCGAGTAGTCGCACCGCGCCTCCTCGGATCCCGTTCCACCCCACCTCATAGAAGGAGCACCACATGAAGCTGCAGTTCGCCATGGACACCCTGACCACCGAGGCCGCTCTCGAGCTCGCCGCCGCCGCCGCCCCGAGCGTCGACATCATCGAGCTGGGCACGCCGCTGATCAAGGCCGAGGGCTTCCGCGCCATCACCGCCATCAAAGAGGCGCACCCCGACAAGATCGTGTTCGCCGACCTCAAGACGATGGACGCCGGCGAGCTCGAGGCGGGCGAGGCCTTCAAGGCCGGCGCCGACCTGGTGACCGTGCTCGGCGTGGCCGGCGACAGCACCATCGCCGGTGCCGTCAAGGCCGCAAAGGCCCACGGCAAGGGCATCGTCGTCGACCTGATCGGCGTCAGCGACAAGGCCGCCCGCGCGAAGGAGGTCGTCGAGCTCGGCGCCGAGTTCGTCGAGATGCACGCCGGTCTCGACGAGCAGGCCGAAGAGGGCTTCACGTTCGAGAAGCTGCTCGAGGCCGGCAAGGCCTCGGGCGTGCCGTTCTCCGTCGCCGGCGGTGTCAAGGCGTCGTCGGTCGGCTCGGTCCGCGACGCCGGTGCGCAGGTCGCCGTCGCCGGTGCCGCGATCTACGGTGCGGACGACGTCGCCGCGGCCGCTGCGGAGATCCGCGCCGCCATCTGATCCACCCCACCACGTCGAACCCCCGCGTGAGCATCGCACCCTGTCACGTCGGGGTTCGATGCTCATGCGGGGGTTCCGCGTCGAGGCGACGAGCGTGCGCAGGGCTCGCCGAGAGGCACGGCCGTCGTCAGCGCCATTGCTGCCGGCGGCCGCACCTCTCGGCTCGCCGGGGTCGAAACTAGCGCGGACCTGAGCCGTAGTCGAGTCCGTGCGGGGTGGTCGTAGTGTGATCGTGATGAGCGAGTCGATCACCCCCGAGCCCACCTCCGTCTCCGAGCCCGAGCCCGACCCCGCCCCCGGCGCCGCGCCCTCGCCCGGCATCTACCGGCACTTCAAGGGCGCGCTCTACGAGGTCGTCGGCACAGGGCGGCACAGCGAGACCGAAGAGCAGCTCGTTTTCTACCGGAAGCTCTACGACGACTACTCGTTCTGGGTGCGCCCGCTCGACGACTTCGTCGCGAACGTCCAGCGCGACGGGTACGACGGGCCGCGGTTCGTGCGCGAGCACTGACCCGGTCGGCGGTGCCCTGAGCGGCACTGACCTGCCCGGCACTGACCTGCTCGGCGGCGCCCCGTCGTGCCTCACCGCGCCTCCTGCATCCTTCCACCGCGCCTCCCGCATCCCTCTGCAGGATGATTCTGTGCGGATGATCAGGAACCTTCTGCATACTTGCCGCTTCGCCCGAGCGCACGCCCGTCCGCACGGGAGCGTGGGCGGACGACTCGAGGCTCAGCCGCCTCGACGGAATCCACCGCCGATCCCCGGTGTCGACGACGTGTCCAGTCCGTCGTCAGAACCGGGGTGCGCACTCCTCGCGAGCACCGAGGAGGCGCGGGTCGGCCGAGCACTAGGACCTCATGCCCCTCGAGACACCCGGCACCACCCCCGCCCCGCCCACCCCTGAGACCGCCGCCACCGCCGTGCCCCCCACCCGCCGGGCCCTGGCCACCGCGCGTCGCCGGGCCGCCCGCCGCAAGCTGGTCGCCATCGGCTCGATCGCCGCCGTCGCCCTCGTCGGCGGCACCGGCTTCGCCGTGTACACGACGTCCGGGCCCGCGACCGGCGTGACCGCCGCCTCCCACGCGGCCGACGTCGAGGAGCAGGAGGCCGCGATCGCCGAGTCGCTCAGCCACGCGAAGGCGAAGTCGACGATCTCGATCGCGAACCAGGTCGTCGCCGCGTCCGCCGGCAAGGTCGACACGAGCGCGCTCGAGACCTCGCTGGCCGCACTCGACGACTACCGGTCGCTCGACGCCGACGCGGTCGACGACCGGGTCGCTGAGGCCGCGAGCACGGCGCAGACCGTGCAGGCCGCCGCCGCCGAGGTCGACAAGCAGGCCAAGGCCGCCGCGGAGAAGAAGGCCGCCGAGGAGAAGGCCGCCGCCGAGGCGAAGGCCGCGGCAGACGCCAAGGCCGCTGCCGACGCGAAGGCGGCCGCCGAGGCCGCTGCCGCCGCAGCCGCCGCCGCGTCGCTGGCCGAGGGCAACTCCGTCGCCGGGGCCAAGGCCACCGCGCAGCGACTCGCCGCGTCCGACTACGGCTGGGGCGCCGACCAGAACTCGTGCCTCGTCTCGCTCTGGACGAAGGAGTCCGGCTGGAACTACAAGGCCTACAACGCGAACGGCGGTGCGACGGGCATCCCGCAGGCGCTGCCCGGCAGCAAGATGGCGTCGGCCGGCTCGGACTGGGCCACGAACGCGACCACCCAGGTCGTATGGGGGCTCGACTACATCGACCGCGCGTACGGCAGCCCGTGCGCCGCGTGGTCGCACAGCCAGGCGGTCAACTGGTACTGAGCCGCCCTGCGGGCGGTGCGCCGAGTGGTAACACGCGCGACACGCGGCAGGGGCCAGCGGCTGCCAGGATCGAGGCATGAGACGCCACGCCTCCGCCCTGCTCGAGTTCGACGTCGCGGCGCCCGCCGAGTTCGTGCTGTCGGTCGCCGTGTCGCGCCTGTACGACGGGGTGGTCGACGAGTCGCTGGCGGTGACGCAGAACGGCGAGCCGATCGAGGTGCGCGAGATCGACGACCGGCACGGCACGCGACTGCACCTGTGCGAGGTCGAGGCCGGGCGGGTGACCGTCGACTACCGGGCCGTCGTCGAGGGCCGTCTCGCGCCTCCTGAACTCGACGAGATCGATCTCGTGCGGTACCGCCGGCCGAGCCGGTACTGCGAGTCGGACACGCTGTTCCCGACGGCGCGGGCCGAGTTCGCCGGGCTGGACGGTCGCGATCTGCTCGCGGCGGTCAGCTCGTGGGTGGGCTCGCACCTGGCGTACGTTCCCGGGGCCAGCGCACCGACCGACGGCGCCGTGCAGACGCTGCTCGACCGTCGGGGGGTCTGCCGCGACTACGCGCACCTCGTCGTCGCGCTGCTGCGGGCGCTCGATGTGCCGGCGCGGCTCGTGTCGGTCTACGCGCCGGGGCTGTCGCCGATGGACTTCCACGCCGTCGCCGAGGCGTGGGTCGACGGGCGGTGGCACGTGGTCGACGCGACGGCGCTGGCCCCGCGGCAGTCGCTGGTGCGGATCGCGACCGGGCGCGACGCGTCCGACACGGCGTTCCTGTCGAGCCGAGGAGGCGCGGTGACGGTCGCGAGCATGCGCGTCACCGCCGTCGTCGACGAGCTCCCGACCGACGACGTCGCGCAGTTCGTCAGCCTCGGCTGAGCCTGCGGCCAACGCGCCGAGACCCCAACTCCTCGCCGAGACCCCTCTGCGCGCACTGGGGTCTCGGCGAACCGCTGGGGTCTCGCGCGGCTGCCCTCAGTCGGTGAGAGTCGGCCAGAGCGGACGGGCTCTCGCCGCCTCGATCGCGAAGTCGACGGCGTCGAGGGTGTGCCGCGCTTCGGCGACGTCGAACTCGGGCCAGCTCACGACGAGATCGAGCGCGCCGGCGGATGGCAGCGGCCAGAGCCACAGCGAGGCCGACGTGGTGAAGAGCTCGTCGTCGCCCGTGCCGCCGTGTTCGTTCAGGGTCAGGAGGGGCGGGTCGGGAACCACGGCATCGTCACCGAAGTGATGGTGGCCGTGACCGACTTCGGTCAGGGCCTTCGTCCCGTCGGCGAGGGCGACGCCGAACCGGATGCTTCGAGCCGGGTCGGCTCTGCCCGGCCGCCAGCGTCCGCCTTCGAAGCGGTCGGACAGGTCAGCCCACTCGCGAGGTGTCTGGCCCCGGCTGCGGAGCGACCAGTCGACGTCCAGCGCGACGCCCGTCGGGTACACGGCGAGGCCTCTGATCGTGATGGCGACATCGTCGGTCGAGGCGAGCAGCGCCGACACCCCGATGCGCGAAGGAAGCCAGCCGGTAGGAGGCGCGGCCCACTCGGGAGGCCGGTACGACTCCGCCGGGACCTCGTCGTCGTCGGACGGCACGACCGCAGGAAAGAACGTCATGCCTCACCGTAGTCACGCAGGTGTCCGCCCGAGCCGCCGACCAGCCGCCGACCAGCCGCCGAGACCCCAGCAGTTCGCCGAGACCCCTCTGCGCGCACCGGGGTCTGGGCGACGTGCTGGGGTCTCGTCCGAGGCCACGAAGGCGCCGGGCGAGAAGGCTGGCGGAGAGGACCAGCCGATCGTCACTTGGTCTCATTCGGGTGGTTCGTGTGGACCTGTTCGAGGTAGACGGTCTGCCCGTCGACGAAGTACCAGATGCGCGCAGTCCCTTGGGCTGTCGGCTTGTGCTGCCAGCGGTCGTACGTGATGCCGCTCCGCTCGATCGATCCGAGTTCGCCTCGAAGCCGGTAATTGGTCGGAGTCGTCACGAGGGGAGTGCGCGTGAGGAAGTCCCATGTCTCAGCCATGGCGTTGCGAACCGTCGAGGTCAGATCCCTCCAGCCCCTGACGGCATCCACCGTCGCGAACCGGATCTCGTACTCGATCTTCTTCGCAGGTCGTGGAACCAGGTCGCCCCTCTTGCGGCCCGCCAAACCTAGGGCCGCTCGACGGAGTGGACGACCCCGTCGTCGAGCCACTGGAGATCTTCGCGGCCGAGCCCTGCCGCCACGGCCGTGGCCGTCTCCTTCCAGGCGGTCAACTCGACGGTGACGAGATGAGACTGGTCGGTCGAGAACGAGGCGCGCGCGGCGTCGATGAGATCGCGCGCGCATGTCTCGCGGTCGGCGGGTGACAGTGCGAGCATCCACGGGAAGGATCGCGACATCCGCTCACTCAGGGAGCCTTCCGTGTCGAGCGTGACCGTGATCAACTGCGCCGCGATGTCGAGGAGCCGCGTTCGGCCGACGGCCTCGCGCTGCGACATCAGCACGAGCGCCTCACCATCGCGACGTGTCACCGTCACAGGGTGATCCTCCGCTTCGGCGAAGACCTCCGCCGAGTGCTTGCTCAGGTCGGAGGAGCGACGGGTGCGCGAGAGGCTGTAGATCGTCTGGCTCATCTCCCCAGAGTATTCCGAACACGTTCGGAAGTCCAGGGGGCCGGATGATGATCAGGGCGTGACGGCCTCGTCGCTCTCCGACCGCTTCCCCATGCTGACCGCCTCATAGGTCGCGTAGCCGAGGCTCTCGTAGAACGCGATGACGTCGGTGTTGTCGGGTCGCACCTGCAGCTGCACCTTGGGGCAGCCGAGCGCGGCCAGCATCGCCTCGGCCTCGCCGACCAGCGCCTTCCCCAGCCCGGTGCCGCGCTGGGAGGCCGCGACGGCGAGGTAGTGGATCCACCCCCGGTGCCCGTCGTAACCGACCATGGCGGTGCCGACCACCGAGCCGGCGTCGTCGGCGACGAGGAACATCTCGGGCTGGGTCGTCGTCTTGCGCTGGATGTCCCGGTACGGGTCGTTCCACGGCCTGACGAGCCGCGCCTCCTGCCAGAGGGCGACCACGGCCTCGGTGTCCGCCTCGGCGAACGCTCTGATCTGAACCATGCCGAGAGCCTGACACGAGGAGGCGCGACTCCCGACCGCGAGTCGCTCACGACGCCCCCGATCGGCCTCTATCGCGGGGCGTGCGCGGGCAGCGGCACCGCGTACTTGAACCCGACGTGCGAATCGACGAAGCCGAGGCGCGTGTAGAAGCGGTGCGCGTCGGTGCGGGCGGAGTCCGAGGTGAGCTGCACCAGGGGTGTGGAGAGTTCGATGGCCGCCTGCTCGGTCACCCAGCGCATCATCGCGCCTCCGATGCCCGACGACCGCTGCGTGCTGGCCACGCGCACCGCCTCGACCAGCAGTCGCGAGCTGCCGCGTCGTGCCATGCCGGGGATGACCGTCAGCTGCAGCGTGCCCACGACGACGCCGGCGGCGTCCACCGCCACGACGAGCTCGTTGCTCGGGTCGTCGACGATCCGATCGAGCGCGGATGCGTAGGCGCCCCGGTCTCCGTCGCTCGCGACGTCGCCGCGCCCGGCGCTGATCGGATCGTCCGACAGCAGCCCCATGATCGCCTCGAGGTCGTCGCGGGTCGCCCGTCTCACGAGCACGCTCGCGTCGCGGGCGCGGACGGACACGGGCAGCTTCAGTCGTGCGATCACCGCTCGTCCTCGGTGAGGGCGGCGGCGTAGGCCTTGACGGAGCGGTGGTAGCGGGGGAGGGTCGGTTCGACGGCCTCGATCGCCACGCGGAGTGCTTCGTCGGGGCGGCCGGCGCTGTGCAGCGCGAGGGCGAGGAAGACCTTGGGGGCCGCTCCGGTGGCCGGGTGCTCGGGTGCGTCTCGGAGCATCGCGATGGCCTCATCGGTGCGGCCGATGTTGCGGAGGGTCGACGCGTGCTGCACGACCATCCGGGCGGCCCGGTCGGGGTCGACGGCGTCGAGCCCGGCTGCGGTGGCGGCGGCGTAGTGCACGTCGGCCTCGACCTCGTGCCCGCCGGTGTCGAAGGCGCCCCCGAGCTCGAACTCGCCCAGGGCGGGGTGCGGTGCCTCGTCGGCGAGGGTGCGCATGCGATCGATCCGCTGCTGGTCGTCGATCGTCTCGTCAGCCCACAGCGCGGCCACTCGGTCTTCCCACATTTCGTCGCTCATGCCACCACGCTATTGCGATCCGGTGGCCGGGTGGGGAGCTCGGCGCCTCATTCTCCTAGGCTTCGGGCATGACAGGGGACGTCGAGAGGTCGTACTCACAGCGTGCCGCCGAGTACATCGAGCAGCTGGGGTCGATGTCGGCGGCGCATCCGTCCGATGTGCAGCTCGTGACGACGTGGGCCGAGGGGGTCGACGGCCCGGTGCTCGACGCGGGGTGCGGGCCCGGTCAGTGGACGGCTCATCTGGCGGGCCGCGGCGTCGCTGCCCGCGGTGTCGATGCGGTCGGGGCCTTCGTCGACCATGCACGCGCCTCCTACCCTTCTGTGCCCTTCGCGATCGGGAGCATCGACGCCCTGACCGACCCGGCGGACAGCTACGGGGGAGTGCTGGCGTGGTACTCGCTCATCCACCACGAGCCGGCGGCCCTCGGCGGTGCGCTCGACGAGTTCGCGCGGGTGCTCCGGCCCGGCGGCCGGCTCCTGGTGGGGTTCTTCGTCGGCGACGAGGTGGAGGCGTTCGACCATGCCGTCGTCACCGCGTACCGGTGGTCGGTCGACGCGCTGACCGCCGAGCTCGAGGAGGCGCGGTTCGACGTGGTCGAGACGCATACGCGGACAGGTGGTCGGCCGGGGCGTGGGCATGGGCCGGGGCCGCGGCCGCGCCCGCATGGGGCGATCCTCGCGGAGCTGCGTCGGCACCCGTGAGCGGCCAGGGCCGGTGACCGCGCCGAATCGGGTCCTCGCGGGGGATGCGGGGCGCGCCTCCTGCTGATGGACTGTCGTCATGTCGCCGACCGCAGCATCCCGTGTCCGCGTGGTGCTGCTGACGCTCGGGTCTCTCGGCGCGATCGCGACCGCGGGTGGGCCCGTCTTACTCGCAGCCGACGTCCTGGCGGAGTCACGCGGATTCCGACCGGACGGCATCGGGCTGATCGTGCCCGGGGCCGTCGCCACGGCACTCGTCATCGCCCTGTCGACGGTCGCCTGCGTCGTCGTCTTCGCGAGCGGCGGGTCGTCCCCGACCATTCGGGCGAGGTGCAGCGCGGCCCTCGCGGTGATGCCGGTGCTGCTCACCGGGGGCATCGCGGTGTGGTGCGCTCGCTACCTGTCGTCGGGCACGACCTTCGGTGCGGAGACCGTCTGGATCGGCGTGGCGGCCGCATCCGTCGTCGCGTTCGCCCTCGCGTGCGCAGCCCTGCTCGGAGCGTCGCTCGTCCGTGGCGACGCGAGCCGGTGCGTGCTGCTCGTCATCGCTCTCGGCTGCCTGATCGCCGGCGCCGTCCTCCAACCCGCGTTCCTCCCGGGTGCCATCCTCGCGAGCGCGCTCGCGGTGTGCTCGGGTGCGTTCGGCGCNCCGCGCCTCCTCAGTCCTCCTGCGCCTCCGGCAGCGCCTGCCCTGCGAACGGCTCGGCGCGGCGCTCGAACTCGGCACGGCGCGCCTCGGGCAGCAGCCCGTTCGCCCCGTACGACAGCGTGATCGACTCGGGCTCCCACCCCGCATCCGCCACGTCGTCGAAGCGAGCGGCGAAGGTCCCCTCGGCGTCGTCCTTCGAGAGGTCCTGGAAGGTGAACGAGAGCCACTGACCCGTCGGCCCCTCGAGACCACCCGACACGATCACCTGCTCGGCCAGCGTCGTCCCGCCGGTCTGCGCCAGGCGGTCGGCGGCGGGCTGCGGCCAGCGCTCGTCGTCGAACCAGGGCTCGGACCAGCCGTGCCGGGCGGCGACCTCGCCGATGATCGCGACCGCCGCCTCCTTCTCGGCCCACGACCGCGGCACCGACGAGGTCTGCTCGGTCGGCAGGTTCACGACCTCGAGCAGCGACGGCCCACCCCACCCGTTGTCGGTCGGGAATGCCACGTCGTCGTCGGATAGACCTGCAGGAGGCGCGACCCACCTCACCGAGAACCGCTCCGTCAGCGCCGCCTCCATCTCGTCGACCATCGCCTCGCCCTCTGCGACGCCCTCCTCGAGAGAGGGGCCGGCCAGCACCTCGTCGACGGGCAGACCGAACCGGCCGGGGTGCTCGCTCCAGTCGAGCTCGGTCTCATGCCCCTGAGCGTCGACGACCGTCGTGACGACCGGATCGGGCACGAGCAGCCAGGCCGGAGCGCCGATGCCGAGAGCGGGCACGGCCAGAGCCAGGCCGACGACCAGGGCGACGGTGCGGCGGCGGCTCGACCCGCGCCTCCTGCCGTCTGTCGCGGCGGCGTGGTCGACGTCGGCGGGATCGGTCGTGTCGGAGGGCATGAGCCGAGTCTCGGGCAGCACGGCGGTGGCTCGCATCCCTCGCGAGGACCATCCCGCCAAACGGGAGGCGCGGGCCGGGTTCGGCGGGAGGCGCGGGCCGGGTTCGGCGGGTTCCCGTCCTCCGCGGCGGGTCAGCGCTGACCCGCCCCCGATGACGGGAACCCGCCGCAGCCCCGGACCCAGGCCCCCAGGAGGCGCGGGGTCCAGAGTCGAGGGATGGCACACATCCTCGTCACCGGCTCGACCGACGGCCTCGGCCGCGGCGCCGCCGAAGCCCTGCTCGAGCAGGGGCACCACGTCGTCGTCCACGCGCGCAGCGACTCCCGCGGGGAGGTGCTGCAGCCGCTCGTCGACCGCGGCGCCCGACTCGTCGTCGCCGACCTCGGCGACCGAGACGCGGTCACGGCGCTCGCCGACGAGCTGAACGCCCTCGACTCCCCGCTCGACGCGGTCATCCACAACGCCGGGCTCATCCGCGGTGCGGCGATGATGCCCGTCAACGTCGTCGCGCCCTACCTGCTCACCGCCCTGCTGACAGCGCCGACCCGGCACGTGTACCTCAGCAGCGGCATGCACAAGAGCGGCAGCGCGTCGGTGCTCGACACCGTCGACTGGGCGGGGTCGCGCGAGACGGGGTCGTACTCCGACAGCAAGCTGTTCGTGACGGCGTTCTCGGCGGCTGTCGCGCGCCTCCTGCCCGATCTGCGCAGCAATGCGGTCGACCCGGGCTGGGTGGCCACGAAGATGGGAGGCGCGGGGGCGCCCGACGGCTTCGAGCTCGGTCACCGCACGCAGCGGCTGCTGGCCCTGGGCGAGCTGGGCGAGGTCAGCGGGGCGTACTGGTTCCACGACGAGCAGCAGCGGCCGCACGAGTCGGTCGGCGACGAGGGCTTCCAGGACGCGGTGCTCGCGGCGCTCGAGCGCGAGACGGGCGTGGTGCTGCCGCGCGGGTGAGCGCTGCGGGTTCGTGCATTCGTGTGCGTGTGCGCGTGCGTGTGCGTGCGTGCGTGCGTGGCGGGTTCGGCGGGTTCCCGTCATCGGCGGCGGGTCAGCGCTGACCCGCCCCGAGTGACACGAACCCGCCGGACCCACCGCGCGTGGGCTGGGCCCGTCGTGCGTGGGGCGGACCCGGCGCACGTGGCGGGAACCCGTGCTCCCGAGGTCCGAGACCCTGGCCCAGGAGGTGCCATGGTGCCACAGCTATTACGCATCGTCGCGTAATAGCTCGCGAGCGTCGGCCCGGCCCGGCCCGGCCCGGCCCGCCCGCCTCGCCCCGCCCCGGCTCCGTTTGCAGTCATGACTCGACGAGAGGGTGCGACCCTGGTGGCATGGATTCGAGAAGAGTCGTGGTCGACCCTGTCACGCAGGTCGAGCTCCTGGTGCCCGAGGGCATCTCGTCGTGGCGGGCCATCGAGCGTGCCCGCAAGGCTCGCGACGGAGAGCTGCGCAGCATCCGTCTGTTCGTCGACTGGGGTCACGCCTATCCGCTCTGGGAGAGCGGCACGGACAAATACGGGATGGAGCCCGACGACTACGGCCTCTCCGCTGAACTCGCCGCCCGACTACTCGCGTGGACCGACACCTTCTTCGACCATCTCGTGCCCGAGACGGGCTGGGACACGCTGGAGCGGGAGCAGGTGTGGCACGCCGAGGGCGAGACCCTGGCGGACCTCCTCGAGCTCGAGGTCTACGACATCGCGGAGGTGCAGCGCGAATTCCGCCCCGCCGGATGGTCTGCCGCGTGAAGCATCGACACCCCGTAAGCGGGGTGCCTGTTCCCACCTCAGCCGCGTAGCGTGATCTGCAGCGGCCGGGCTGCAGGTGTCGGATAGTTCGAGCGGCGGAGGACGAGGAGGCGCGGTGAGCGAGACGACGATGGATCGTTCCGAAGCACGGGAGCGTCTCCGGCTGGCGGCGCTGGACGACCTGGGGATCATGGGCACCGGTGCGGAGGAGCGCTTCGACCGGATCACGCGCATGGCCAAGCAGCTCTTCGGGGTGCCGATCGCCGAGATCAACTTCATCGACCAGGACCACCAGTTCACGAAGTCCCCGCAGTCACCGGGCGCGGCGCCGTTCGGACCGCGGGCGGACTCGTTCTGCGACGTCGTCGTGCAGCAGCCCGACATCCTCGTGGTCCCCGACGCCCTCGAGGATGCGCGGTTCGCTCACCGAGGATCCGTCACGGGCGACCCCCACATCCGCTTCTACGCAGGTCGACCCCTGAGCGTGGCCGACGGCGCCCAGGTCGGGACGATCTGCCTCGTCGACACGGCCGCACGCGACCTCACCATCGAGGATCAGGATCTCCTCGACGAGCTCGGCGCCTGGGTCGAACGCGAGCTGCGCCAGGTGCACGCCGCCGATCACGCCCGGCGCACCCAGCAGCAGATGCTCCCCGCGCCGTTCACGCACGAAGACGGGTTCACGGTCGCCGGATTCACGCGTCCGTACTCCGAGGTCGCAGGCGACTTCTTCACCTCCGTCTCGTCGCGCGAGCGGATCGACGTCACCCTCACCGACGTGATGGGCAAGGGCTACTCCGCCGCCCTCATCGCCGCGACGGTACGAGCCGCATTCCAGGCTCGACCCGGCTGGGATCCCGCTGCCGCCGTCTCCGCGGTCAACGAGCAGGTGCTCGCCGACCTCTCGGCGACGGGGACCTTCGCCACCCTCTTCCACGCGGCCCTCGACACTCGAACCGGTCTGCTCCGATTCGCCGACGCGGGACACGGCCTGTCGGTCGTCATCCGCACCGACGGGACCTCGGAGCGGTTGGCCTCGACGGACCTCCCGATCGGAATCGCCCAGGGCGGCGGATGGACGGCCCACGAGACCACTCTCAACCCCGGCGAGGTCCTGTTCACCTGCTCGGACGGCGCGCTCGACCTGTACGACGGCACGCTGGGCGCCCTCGAGGAGCTCGCGGCCCTCGTCCGACGATCCGCCGACGACGCGAGCCTGTTCGCAGCGCTGTCGGATGCCATTGGAGCCCTCCGTCCCGAGGACGACGTCACCGTGCTGGTCGTCCGTCGTCACGAGAAGAAAGCGATGCGACCGTGATCACCTCCCTGACCTACCTGAGCACGGCGTCGACGCCGTTCGATGCGACGCAGATCGCAGCCCTGCTGCTGCAGAGCCGCGAGAACAACGAGCGCCACGGCCTCACCGGGATGCTCCTCTACAAGAAGGGCCGCTTCATGCAGGTCCTCGAAGGCGCCGACTCGGATGTCCGCGAGAGATACGCGGTGATCTCCGCCGATCCCCGCCACACGGATCTCAAGACGCTCCTCGACGAGTCCATCGAGCAGCGCAGATTCCCGCAGTGGTCGATGGGCCTCCCCGACCCGGTCGACGCCGATCTGCGCTCAGCCCCCGGTTACGAGTCCCTCTTCGAGACACCCGTCGGGCGCTTCGGGATCCGCGAGGACTCCTCCCGTGCCCAGCTCCTCCTCGAATGGTTCCGCCGTAAGGCGTAGCCCGTGGCCGGGCAGTCGCCTCAGGGATTCGCGGCGACCCGTCCCGGAGAAGTGCCCGCGACGAGAGACCGGCGCGAGTCACGGTCGGTGCCAGTGACGCGGCCGTGCGATGTCCTGAGGGAGCGCCGTTCGGGCGTCGCCCCGGGCCGCAGCGATCTGCGACTGCGTGACGAAGAGCGCCGCGGACAGGTCCGCGCCTTCGAGCCGCGCATCGCGGAGGTCGGCTCCGAGGAGGTCCACGTGTGAGAGATCCATGCCGCGGAGGTCGGCGGCGATGAGACACGCCCCGCGCAGATCCGCACCGCCGAGCGTCATGGCTCGCAGGTCCGCCCCCGCATGATCCGACCCGGCCATGAAGTCCGAGGCCCCACCCTCGTCCTCGTTCTGGTATCCGCCTCGCACCTCTGCGCTCACGTCGATGAGAACCTGTCGAACCTGTTCATGGAGTTCTGACACATCGGTGGCCAGTACCGACTCCGCATCAGCAGCGAGGGAGGCGGCGATCCTGTCACGGAGGTCGTCTGCGGGCGCTGCGGAATCAGGCGACATCGCTCTCGCGCTGGCCTCGGTGAGGTGCCACAGCATCTCGTGCAGTTGACGGGCCAGCGCGAAAGCAGCGAACATCTCGGGCGCCGTCGCTGGGCTCTCTCGCCAACTCACGTCGTCGAACAACTGCTGGGATACGAACTGACCGGCGCCGAAACAGTCGAAGACCGTGCAGCCGCGGAAGCCTCGCTGGGGAAGCGAATCGTGGATGGTGCACGCGAAGTCGTCGGACAGGTTTCTACAAGCGGTCCCCGCTGGCTTGTCGATCGCGAAGTCAGCGGAGCGTTGAAAGCCGAACGCCGTGCAGCAGAGTGCGAAGCAGTCGCCGCAGTTCGCTCGGAGATCTGCGCGGCTGTGAGATGAGGGGTCGGGAAGGTCGATGGACGCCATGAGGAGAAGCTCTCTGGAAAGTGAATTTCGATAGGGGGCGAGGAGGGGGGGAACTCCCGGAGGAATTCCCGATCCGGGCGCACGAAATCACCGCCCTCGTCGAGGAGAGCGAACCGGTGCTGCTGATGAGCCTCGGCGTCACAGAGAGAATGAGGATGTCACTGCCGCCAGGCTAGCGGGCGGCGGGAGTGCGAGCCCGGTGGCGCTGCGCCCAGTCCCTTCCGGCGGCATCAGATCTGGCTGTGGTCGCCCAATATGCCGGTGAATGCGTACAGCACGATGGCGACCGAGACCATCAGCATGAAGAGGCCGACGACGATCATCAGCCCGGGGGATTGGGTCTGCGCACCGACGTATGCCCCCCGCTCCTTTCGGAACAGTCGAGCCATGTCCGAGATGTGCTGATGGAACACGATGAAGCAGACACCGAAGATCGCGAAGGCAGGGGAGAAGAAGAGCGCAGCGACTTGGATCCCGGTCATCATCAGAATGTATCGGTGAAGCGCCGGCGGTTCCGCCTTCTCAAGGGCACCCGTCGGGATTGGCGCGCCCTGTCGCACGGCACACGACGACGCGGCGTCCAGGGCCCGTGGGCCCCGGACACCGCGTCGTCGGTCGGTCAGCGCGCGGTCACGCCTCGCGGCCGGCGGGCATCTGGGTCTTGCGGGGGTCGGTCTCGGCGAGCCCGGCGAAGATCGACTCGATCTTCGCGAGCACGTCGGACTCGAGCTTCACGCCCGACGCCTTCGCGTTCGACTCGACCTGCTCGGGGCGCGACGCCCCGATGATCGCCGACGCCACGTTCTCGTTCGACAGCACCCAGGCGAGCGACAGCTGCGCCTGCGTCAGACCGAGCTCGTCGGCGATCGGCTTCAGCTGGGCGACCGCGTCGAGCACGTCGTCGCGCATCCAGCGCTCGATCATCGCCGCCCCGCCCTTCTGGTCGGTCGCTCGACTGCCCTCGGGCAGAGCGGCGCCCTTCGTGTACTTGCCCGTCAGCACGCCCTGCGCGATGGGCGACCAGACGATCTGCGAGATGCCGAGCTCCTTCGAGGTCGGGACCACCTCCTCCTCGATGACCCTCCACAGCAGCGAGTACTCGGGCTGGTTCGAGACGAGCTGGATCTTCAGCTCACGGGCCAGCCGGTGCGCCTCGCGCAGCTGCTCGGCGTTCCACTCCGAGACGCCGATGTAGAGCACCTTGCCCTGACGCACGAGGTCGGCGAAGGTCTCCATCGTCTCCTCCAGCGGCGTCTCGACGTCGTACCGGTGCGCCTGATAGAGGTCGACGTAGTCGGTCTGCAGCCGCTTCAGCGACGCGTTGATCGACTCGGTGATGTGCTTGCGGCTGAGGCCGGTGTCGTTGTGACCCTTGGGGCCGGTCGGGCCGTAGACCTTCGTGAAGATCTCGACCGACTCGCGCCGCTCGCCCTTCAGCGCCTCGCCGAGCACCACCTCGGCCTGCGTGTTCGCGTAGACGTCGGCCGTGTCGAACGTCGAGATGCCGACGTCGAGCGAGGCGCGGACGCACGCGGTCGCGGTGTCGTTCTCGACCTGCGAGCCGTGCGTCAGCCAGTTGCCGAACGTGAGCTCGGAGACCTTGAGTCCTGAGTTGCCGAGGTACCTGAATTCCATGGGGTTCTCCTTGTCGGGCGCGCTCCGCTGCGGGCCGTCGTCGACGCTACGCCTCGGGGGCGCCGTCGCGGCCTCACCCCACCCGCGGCCAGTCGGTCGTCAGGTACGCCTCGACCGCGCGGTTGCGGAACGAGTAGGGCTTGCCTCGATCGATGATGCCCCGGACGGTGTCCAGCCTTCGCGACACGGCACCCACCTGTGGCGCGCTCGTCGCCCCCATGCGCTGCGCGATCACGGTGAGCTTCCGGTCGTCGCGGGGCAAGGCCGCCATCGCGTTGATGAACTCCTGTTCGCCGGATGGCAGACGGTTCAGGATGCGTTCGACGTGGGCTGACGCTTCGCTCTCGGCGCCTCGCCACCCGGAGACGACGTCGTCTTCCGAGATCGTCGCGCCGTCGCTCGCGTTCCAGGCACGCTGGCCCGCGAGCTGGAAGAGGAACGGCTCTCCGCAGCACAGCTCGGCGATCGCCTTCGTCGCCTCTCGGCTCATCCGCACGATCTCGACACCGCCGTCGGCGGCCGCAGTCTCCCAGCCTTCGACGACGAACGGCTGCAGGGCCTGAAGCAGGGCCCCTTCGTCGAGTGCGGCCAGGGTCGTGGTGCGGAACCGCCGGGCGAAGGTCGCCCCCTTGCGCGCCCCGGCCATGTCCTCGAAGTCGGGCAATCCCGTCAGGTAGACCGCGATGGGCAGGAACCGTGTCACTACGACCCCGCCCGGGGCCGTCACCTCGACCTCGTACGACAGGGCGTCGCCGAGCGCGATCAGCAGCTGCGACAGGGCCGCCTCGTCGGCGATGTTCTGCACCTCGTCGATGTGGATCATCACGACGACGCCCTGCTCGATCGCCGCTCGTCCGAGCTCGACCAGCAGCTCGAACAAGGCGGTGGACGGCTCCGCACCCTCGCCGCCTCGCACCGTGACCGAGAACCCCGAGATCGCGACCTGCTCGACCCGAGCCAGGAGCTGCAGCACATGCTGTCGAGAGGAGGCGCGCAGACCCGCTGTGTCGGCCAGGCGCAGCACTGCGGAGGCGACCAGCTTCAGAGGGTCCGCCCCGACCGGCATGCGCACCTGCGGGGTCACCCAGTCGCCGAGCTCTGCGGCGTCGCGGGCGATGCGGCGTACCAGGCTCGATTTGCCGGTGCCCGGCTCGCCGAGGATCGTCCGGCCGGTCTCGTACAGACCCGCATTCCTCCGGGGTCGCAGGACGTCTCTCCAGTCGCTGAGCTGTTCGAAGCGACCTGCCCAGACGTCGGGGACGATGTCGGATCCAGCCTGGAAGGGGTTCGTGAGGGGCGACCGCATGAAGATAAAGTTATCAGAGGCTAGGTCGACTGCTGATAACTTTATCAAACGAGGCCGGGTCAGGGTTGGAGCGCTGAGCGCATGGCTCTCACCCCCCCCCGCGCCTACTCCGGCCGCCGCGCCGCGGGCTCCGTCTTCTCCGCGCGCACCGCGGGCTCGTTCTGCCGCGCCCCCGCGGGCCACGCCTCGGGCCCCGCCGACCCGGCCGGGTACGTGTCGAGCTCGACGTCGCCCGCGTTCCACGCCGCGATCACCGGGTCGACGATGCGCCAGCACTGCTCCGCCGTGTCGCCGCGCACCGACAGGGTCGGGTCGTCGTCGAGGATCCCGCTCAGCACCTCGCCGTAGGCCGTCAGATCCGAACTGCCGAACTCCGCGTGCAGCGCCGCCCGACCGAGGTCGTACGCGTCACCCGGGCCGTTGACGTTCAGCTCGAGCGACATCTCGTCGGGGCTGATGGCGATGCGGAGGCGGTCGGGCGTGCCACCGCCGACGAACTCGGCGGGGACGTGCGCGGGCGGGCGGAACGTGATCACGATCTCGCGCCTCCTCGAGGCCAGCGCCTTGCCCGACCGGAGCAGGATCGGCACCCCGGCCCAGCGCCAGTTCGCCACCTCGACCACGACCTCCGCCAGCGTCTCGGTCTCGAGCGAGGGGTCGACGCCCTCCTCCGAGGCGTAGGCCGGCAGCTCGCGCCCGTCGACCGTGCCCGCCTCGTACCGCGCACGCCGGCTGTTCGCCACCGGATCGCCCTCCCACAGCCGCGTCGCCCGCAGCACCAGGCCCTTCTCGTCGCGCAGATCGGCCGCCGTCAACGTCGCCGGGGCGTTCATCGTCAGCACCGCCATCACCTGCAGCAGGTGACTCTGGATCATGTCGACCAGCGCCCCCGCGTGGTCGTAGTAGCGGGCCCGGTTCTCGAGACCGAGCTCCTCGTCGTAGACGATCTCGATGCTCTCGACGTGCGTGTTGTTCAGCATCGGCTCGATCAGCCGGTTCGCGAAGCGCAGCCCGAGCAGGTTCAGCACCGTCGACCGTCCCAGGAAGTGGTCGACCCGGTGCACCTGGTCTTCGGGCACCAGCGCCAGCACCTCGCGGTTCAGCTTCTCGGCCGTCGCCAGGTCGGTGCCGAACGGCTTCTCGAGCGCCAGCGCCGTGCCCTCGGGCAGGTCGAGCTCGGCCAGGGCCGCGCAGCACTTCGCGGTGATCGCGGGCGGCAGAGCGAAGTAGATCGAAGGAGGCGCGGTGCACTCGCCGAGGAGCGCCCGCATCTGCTCGGCATCGGTCACGTCGACCGTCCGGTAGATCGTCGACTCGAGCAGCGCCTCGACCGCCGGGCCCGACGCCTCGACGCTCTCGAACGCCTCGGCGACGTGCGCGCGCCACGCGCTCTCGTCGAACTCCTCGGTGCCGGCGCCGACCAGCTGCACCCGCCGCTCGGACTCGTGCGTCAGCAGCCCGCCCAGGCCGGGCATCAGGAGGCGCGCAGCGAGATCACCGCTCGCGCCGAGGATCAACAGGGTCGCGGACTCGGTCGGCGCGTTCGTCATGCCTGCACGCTAGTCGGGAGGTGCGCTCGGCGCCCTCGCGCGCCTCCTCGTGCAGCCTGACACCCCGTTCTCGGCGCTGCACCCGCATTCATCGGGGTGTTGCGCGGGAAAAGGGGTGTTCGGCGAGGAGCGCGCGGCCGCCGACGCGGGCCGACCGCCGCGCTGCACCCCGTTTCCGGCGCTGCACCCGCATCTATCGGGGTGTCGCGCGGCGAAGGGGGTGTTCGGCGCGGGGCGCGCGGGGCGCAGCGCGCGTCAGCGCTTGCGCGTGGGGCGGAGCGAGAGCGACTCGACGGTGGCCCCGTGCGGCAGATCGACCACCAGGCGGACGGCGTCGGCGACCGACTGGGGCTCGAGGTAGAGCGCGGCGTCGTACTCGCCGCCCTCCTTCTCGACGAGCTCGTGCTGCATGTCGGTGTCGACCCTCCCGGGGTGGACCGAGCTGACCCGCACGCCGTTCGGACGCTCCTCCTCGCGCAGCGAGTCGGTCAGCGCCCGCAGAGCGAACTTGCTCGCCGCGTAGGTGCTGCCGCCGGGGCCGGCGGTCAGACCCGAGCCGCTGTTGATCGTGACGACCGTGCCCTGCGCGGTGCGCAGCGCCGGCAGCAGCTGCCGGGTCAGGTCGGCCACGGCGAAGACGTTGACCTCGAAGACGCGGCGCCAGTCGTCGAGGGCGGTACGCTCGACCTCGGCGCCGCCGATCACACCGGCCGCGTGCACGACCACGTCGAGCGACTCGAGGGTCGGCGCCTCGAATGAGTCGCCCGCGAGGTCGGCGACCCAGGCGGTCGCGGACGGGAGCGACTCGACGATCGCTGCCACCGCCTCCTGCGAGCGGCCGTGCACGATCACGTGATGGTCGCGCCCGAGCTCACGGGCGACGACGAGCCCGATGCCGCGGGTCGATCCGGTGACGAGAGCGGTCTTCACGTGCGTGTGCCTCCAGGAGGGCGATGCGGTTCGGGGCGATGCGGGTCGGGTCTGCTCAGGTGCGGATGACGGGGATCTGCCCGGTCAGCATCGGCATCTCGCGATCGCTGAGCAGCCAGTGCTCGTCGGTCGCGGTCACCAGGAACGCGAGCGGCCCGGGTCGGCACACGACGATCGCGCCGTGGTCTTGATGCTGCAGCACCTGATCGAGCGCGCCTCCGAGATCGCGGTCGTCTTCGGATCCGCGCGACGTCACGACGGCGCATCGGCTCTCGGCGCCCATCGCCTGCAGCAGTCGCCGCATGCCCTCGGGGTCGCTGCGGTCGGGGCCCACCGGGTGCTTGGCGTTCATGTCGACCCAGTCGGCCGACTCGAGCACGGCGGCGAGACGCTCGTCGGCCTCGTCGGCGGCGACCTGGGCGAGGTCGTGGACGGTGCCGCGCTGGTCGGGTGCGGCGAACGCCTCGAGTGCGTCGATCACGGTCTGGGGGAGCGAGGCCACAGGGTCTCCTTCAGTTCTGGTCGTCCATCATCCCATCCACAGCCGCCGGACGTTTCAGCCGACGGGGGGAGGTTCTGCTGCGAAGATGACGGGGTGAACTCGTCTGCCACCCCCCGCCCCGCCCTCGGGCTGCTCCTCGACGTCGACGGGCCGATCGCCAGCCCGATCACCCGCAGCATCGCGATCCCCGCCATCACGCGCGATCTCGTCGCCCTGGCCAAGGCCGGCATCCCGCTCGTGTTCAACACGGGCCGCTCCGACGCGTTCATCCGCGACGAGGTCGTCGTGCCGCTGATGGCAGCCGGTCTGCCCCGCGGCGCCCGCGTGCACGGCGTCTGCGAGAAGGGCGCCTCGTGGTTCTCGATCGGCCCCGAGCACGGCCCCGACGGCATGAGCGAGGTCGTCGTCGACGAGTCGCTCGCCATGCCCGCCGACTTCTCGGCCGAGATGGACTCCCTGGTCGCCGCCGAGTTCGCCGACCTCGTCTTCTTCGACCGCACCAAGCGCGCCATGGTCTCGATCGAGCAGCTCACCTCGGTCTCGTCGGCCGCCTACCTCGCGCGCCAGGCCGATCTCGACCGCAAGGCGATGGAGGCGCTGGTCGCCCGGGGCTTCGGCGTCCGCCGTCTCGACGACGTCCGCCCCGACGCCGACGGCGCCGTGCAGTGGCGCATCGACCCGACCATCATCTCGACCGACATCGAGTCCGTGCTGCTCGGCAAAGACCGGGGTGCCGAGCGCGCCCTCGAGCTGCTCGCCCTCGACGGCCCGCTGCCGATCAGCTGGCGCACCGTCGGCGACTCCCGCAGCGACTACGCCATGGCCGACTGGCTGCACGCCAACGGACACGACGTCGCCCACGTCGACGTGCGCCCGGCCGACGGCGTGCCCGTGACCCCGTACCCGGTGCTGACGAGCGCCACCGACCTCATCCACGACGAGGCCGGGGCGGAGTTCCTGGCCGGCTGGGTCGGCGACCTGCGCGGCTGACGCGACCCGCGACTGCGCGGCTGACGCGACCCGCGCCTCCTCGGCGAGCCGGCGGGTCAGCGGGGTCGGCGGGTCAGCGGGCGACGGTGTCGGTGACGCGCACGTCGTCGACCAGGCGGCGGATCGAGCCGTCGTCGCCGATCTCGACGAGCGCCCCGCCCCAGAACTGCAGGTCGGCGTCGGAGTCGAGCCTCCAGAGCGTGCGACCGCCGGAGAGATCGACACCGACCACGGTCGAGAACACGCGGTGACCGGCGATCGCGTCCGAGCTGTCGCTGCCGGCGACGTAGGCGACCGAGCGTGAGACGGCGACCACCGACGAGTCCGGGGGCACGTACGCCCGCATCCGCTCGGAGCCCGTCTCGGCGTCGAGCAGCAGCAGAGCCCGGTCGCCTGCGGGGTCGCCCAGCCCGGAGCCGCCCGCGCCCCGCCACGAGCGGGCGCTGAAGGTCTGCACGAACACGTCGTCGTCCCAGCGACCCGGGCGGGAGTCGCTGACGAGGGGGATGCCGCGGCTCTCACCCGTGCGCTCGACGACCCAGCGGTCGTCGCCCGTCTCGAGGTCGGCGCAGTGCACGCCCGTCCGGTCGGAGAACGCGACGCAGCCGCCGGTCACGACGGGCAGCCGGTCCTGATCGAAGGGGCGCCGCCAGCGCTCCGTGCCGTCGGGCGACCAGGCGGACACCTCGGCCCGAGAGTCCATGCCGCGCCCGAAGTCGACGACGAACACCGTGTCGCCGACCCCGTACGCCTGGGCCGAGGGCGACAGATCGTCGGCCCACGATCGCTCGTCGCCGGTCGCGCCGTCGATCACGGTGCCGGTGCCGCCGCTCACGACGAGCAGACCGTCGTCGAGCAGCACCGACGAGCTGATGTCCCCGGTCTGCTCGTCCGACCAGACCGGGGTGCCGAGGTCGTCGCGGCGGTAGAGCAGGGTGCGGGGGCCGCTCTGCGAGCCGAGGAGGGCCTCGGCCGCGGCGCCCGCGAGGGGGTCGTCCGAGTAGCCGTAGACGGGTGCCGGCGAGACGGAGACGAGCACGAGCCCGTCGTCGGCGGCCTCGACGATCGGCGTCGCGTCATCCGAGGTGGTGACGTCGGCGAGGGCGCCGGTCGCGAGATCGACGCGCGCGTAGCCCGAGGCGCCCCGCCCGTAGCCGTAGAGACCGGTCGTGCTGACGATCGCGTCGCCCCGTGCCTCGTCGACGAACGCCGCGAGCGTGCCGCCGCCCCCGCTGATCTCGGACACGTCGACCGACCAGCGCACCGTGCCGGCCAGCGGGTCGAGGCGCACGAGCCGTTCGGAGCGGCCGCGCTCGTCGTAGCAGCCGGTCTCGGTGTAGGCCAGCTGCGACGAGGTCGACACGAGCACGTCGGCGCCGACGGAGGCGAGCACCGAGTAGGTGAGGCAGCCGTCGGAGACCTCGGGCAGACCGAGCGCCGCGGTCGTCAGTCGCCACGGGCCGGGAGTCGGGCGGTGCCGCAGCTCGTCGACCACGAGCCCGTCGATCGGCCCGCCCGACGCCCCGCCAGCGGGGTAGCCGGGCTGCGTGGCGAGACCGAGACCGATCACCGCGGCGGTCGCGACGACGAGCGCCGTGGCCGCGACGACGAGCCGGCGCCCGAAGGAGGCGCGGTGCCAGCGGGCGCGGAGGGCCCCGTCGACGCGACGGTCGCCCTGTCCGCCCACCCGCGCCTCCTCGGTGCCTCGTCGTCGTCGCCGTGCCGCTGCCGTGCGGCTCGGCCTTCAGCGTACGGGTGGGCGCCGGACGAGGAGGTGCGGGCTCGGCAGGCGGCGGGCGCACCGCAGGTAGGCTGGTCGCGCTTCGACCACCCGCACCGCGCCTCCTCGGAAGGACACGTCATCGACGTCCTGATCATCTCGATCCTCGCGGTCGCGGCCGTCGCGCTCATCGTCATGCAGGCGGTCTACCGCCGGCGGGTGCTGCGTCGACGCGAGGCCGCGGGGCAGACGGTGCTGGGCAAGGGTCCGTTCATCCTGCTCGGCGTGATGGCGGCGTTCTTCGTGTTCGCGGTGTTCGTGTTCCCGGCGCTCGTCCGCGCGAGCTAGCCTCCGCTGCGCTGAGGGCTGCCCGCACAGCGCCAGAAGATGGACACGACGCCAGGTCTAAACCTGGCGCCGTGTCCACAACCTGGCGCCGTGGCATCAATGCGCGTCGGCGGTCGGCGGCACCACGTCGGCCTGCGTCCGCAACCCGTGCGCGACCCCGTCGGCGTCGACCGACACGAGCGCGCCCGCCCAGAAGTCGAGCGTGCCCCGCGACGGCGACCGCTGCTGCCAGAGCCGCCGCCCGTCGGAGAGGTCGAACGCCGTCACCATCGTCTGCGAGAAGTCCTGGCCGACGTAGGCGTTCGAGAAGCCGACGGTCCGCGCCAGACCGGCGAGATACGAGAGCGCCGGCACCTCGGCCGAGAAGGTCGTCTCGCCCGTGGCCGGAGACAGGCCGAGCAGGGTCGTCGGATGCATCCCTTCGAGATCGGCCGTGCCCGCCTCGGCAGAGCCCGCATTGACGACGATCGTGCCCCCGCCGACGACCTGCTGATACGCGTCGACCCGTGCCGCGTAGTCGTCGTCGAGGTCGAGCACCCGCTTCCACCGACTGGCGCCGTCGTCGGCCGACAGGCATTCGAGCGTCGCGGGCGCCTGGTCGAGCACGATGCAGTCGTCGGTCACCGTCACCGTCTCGGTCAGTTCGAGCGGGGTCGACCAGACCAGCGCGCCCGACCGGTCGAGGGCCATGGCCTCGCGTTCGCCGGCACGGGTCGTGACCGTGGCCACGAGCAGATCGCCCGAGACCCCGGCGTTCTCGATCGTCGCGGCGCCACCGGGCACGGGGTGCTGATCCCCGCTGGCGGCGTCGATCACCACCGGGCCGTCCGTGCTCTCGACGACCAGGTACGACCCGAGCAGCAGCGGGGTGTCGCTGGTGCCGACGACGCCGCTCCAGATCGCCGTGTCGGGGTCGTCAACGTCGACGAGGCGGTACGGGGTCGTCTCGCCGTCGCTGTACTCGAGGTCGAGGCCGCCGTCGGAGACGCGGTCGCGGGGCTGCAGTGCCACGAGCATGCGCCCCGAGGCGATTCCGGACATCTGCTGGGCAGGCCCGGCCTCGTCGTCGGCCCCGATGACGTCGGCGAGCACGGCGCCGCTGTCGAGATCGACCCGCACCGCGCGCGAGCTCGGCGCCGACTGCCCGACGACCGTGGCCAGCGGCCCCTCGTCGTCACGGAACATGTTCATGTACAGCCCGGACTCCCCGAGCCGAGAGGCGAGATCGACCACCCACCGGGCCTCGCCGGTCGCCGGGTCGACCCGGGCGAGCAGGGCGACCGAGCCGTCGCACCCGTCGTAGGCGGTCGCGGAACTCACGATCACGGCGTCGCCCCCGATCTCGCCGACCGGTCGCATCCCCCGGCAGCCCTCGGGCAGCGGTGTGCCGTGGATCGCCGCGAGATCGGTGCTCCACAGCTCGCCCTCCGGTGCGATCCGCAGGTCGCCGAGCAGCTCGTCGCCCTCCGACCACTCGGGGTAGACGGGCTGCGTGCCGACGCCGAGCGTCGTGACGACCGCGGTCGCGACGAGCAGGGCCGCGAACACCGTCGCGACGCGGCGCCCCGAGGAGGCGCGGTGCCAGCGACCCCGCAGCCAGCCCGTGTCATTCCCCATGGCGTCATCGTACGAGGGAAGGGCGCGCCTCCTTGTATGCTGGCGCGTCGTCCCCAGGCGGGGGCCGGCACCGTCGAACGAGGAGACGAGATGGCGAACCCCACGCCCACCCGCGGGCCCCGCAGCCTGTGGCGCACGAAGTCGGTCGAGTCGTCGATCGCCGACTCGAACATCGCCGAGAACGGCCTGAAGCGCACGCTCGGCACCTGGGATCTGACGCTCATGGGCGTCGCGGTGGCCGTCGGCGCGGGCATCTTCTCGGTCGGCGCGAACGCCGCCGCGAACTACGCGGGGCCGGCCGTCACGCTGTCGTTCATCCTCGCCGCGCTCACCTGCGGGCTCGCGATCATGTGCTACGCCGAGTTCGCTTCGACCATCCCGGTCGCCGGCAGCGCCTACACGTTCACCTACGCGACGATGGGCGAGTTCCTCGCCTGGATCATCGGGTGGGACCTCATCCTCGAGATGTTCACCGCCTCGGCCGTGCTCGCCAAGTACTGGGGCGTGTACCTCGCGTCGGCGTTCGAGACCTTCGGCATCGGCATCCCCGCGACCTTCATGCTGGGCGGCATCGAGGTCAGCTGGCCGGCGTTCCTGATCGTCGCCGTCTTCACCGCGCTGCTCGTCGCGGGCACGCAGCTGACCGCCCGCGTCGGCGCCGTGTTCACGATCATCAAGGTCGCGATCGTGCTCTTCGTGATCGTCGTCGGCTTCTTCTTCGTGCGCGCCGCGAACTACACGCCCTTCGTGCCCGCCGCCGAGCCGAGCGCGAACGGCGCCGGCGCGAGCGACACCTGGTCGCAGTCGATGTTCTCGTTCATGACCGGCGCGGCCCCCGCGCAGTACGGCGTCTTCGGGCTGCTCGCCGCGGCGTCGCTCGTCTTCTTCGCGTTCATCGGGTTCGACGTCGTCGCGACCAGCGCCGAAGAGGTCAAGAACCCGCAGAAGACGCTGCCCCGCGGCATCTTCCTCGGACTCGCCGTCGTGACCGTGCTCTACGTGCTCGTCTCGATCGTGCTGACCGGCATGGTGTCGTACCGCGACCTGGCCGGCGAAGAGGACCCTTCGCTCGCGACCGCGTTCCGCCTCGTGGGCGCCGACTGGGCCGCCGGTGTCATCTCGGTCGGCGCGCTCGCCGGTCTGACGACGGTCATCATGGTGCTGCTGCTCGGCCTGTCGCGCATCGTGTTCTCGATGAGCCGCGACGGCCTGCTGCCCCGCTGGCTCGCGAAGACGAGCCCGACCCGCAAGACCCCGGTGCGCATCCAGGTCATCGCCGGAACGGTCGTCGCGTTCGTCGCCGCGTTCACCGACGTGGGAGTGCTCGAGGAGATGATCAACATCGGCACCCTCTCGGCGTTCGTGCTGGTCAGCATCGGCGTGATCGTGCTGCGTCGCAAGCGCCCCGATCTGCCGCGGGCGTTCCGCGTGCCGCTGTCGCCGGTGCTGCCGATCCTGTCGGCCGCGCTCTGCGTGTGGCTGATGCTGAACCTGACGACGCTGACCTGGGCGCGGTTCGCGGCCTGGCTCGTGCTCGGCGTGATCGTGTACTTCGCGTACGGACGGCGGCACTCGCGGGTCGGTCGGGGCGAGGACGCATCGGCCGATGCCGGGGTCGGGACGTCGGCGGCGTCGGGGGTCGAGCGCCCGTAGCGCCCTTAGCGGCGGGCCTCGACTGCGAGACCGTCGATTCTCAGGAGGCGCGGGTCGGGTTCGCCCGACCCGCGCCTCCTGCGTCCGTGCGTCCGGAGTGCGGACTCGGACGACCTGCGCCGGCCGGCAGGGTCAGACGACGCCCAGCTCGAGCAGGTCGAGCGTCTCGAGCACGAGGGAGACCTCGGTGCGACTGGTGTAGTCGGTGTGGATGTCGACGAAGACGACGCGACCGTCGCCGTCGATGACGAGGACGGTCGGGAACGGGATCTCGGCCGACCCGTCGACGTTGTCGTCGGCCATGTCGAAGCCGAGCTCGCGCTGGGCGCCGCGGGCTCCGACGCTCGGCTCGGTCGCGATGCCGAGCGCGCGGCTGAGCACGTTGCCCGGGTCGGACAGCACGGTGAACTCGAGGTCGCCGGCGGCGACGGACTTCTCGGACCCGGCCGGCGTCTGCGGGCTGATGGCCACGAGCTCGACGCCGCGCTCGCGGAGCGCCGGAAGCAGGTCGTCCTGATAGGTCTTGAGCGTGATGTTGCAGTAGGGGCACCAGGCGCCGCGGTAGAAGACCACGACCGCGGGAGATGCGCCGATCGCGTCGATGAGGGCGATGTCACGACCGGTGGGGGTGAGGAGCGCGGCGTCGACGATCTGGTCGCCCACGCGAACGGCGTCGGCCGGCACCCCGAGCGAGCGGAGGTGAGCCTGCTCGGCCTCGAAGATCGCCTCGAGGTCGGGCCCGATCTCGGCGTTGAAGGTCCGTTGGAAGTCGGCGACCTGCGTGGCGATGTCCTGGGACGTCATGTCGTCGTGGTCCTAACGGGTCGAGGCGCGAAGAGTCCCCTGAGCGTAGTGGAGTGCGCGGGTGCGGGGCCCGGGTGCGGGCCCGGGTGCGGGCCCGGGTGCACCGGGTGCCTCGATCGGGCCGTCGCGCCTGCGGGTCGGGAGGCGCGTGCCGGGTCGACCCGCGCCTCCTGCGGGTCAGGCCTCGGGCGTCTCGAGCAGGTCGAGCGCCGCGACGATCTCGTCGACCTCGGTCCGGGTCGTGTAGTCGGTGTGCACGTCGGCGAAGACCACGGTGCCGTCGCGGTCGACGACCAGCACCGTCGGGAACGGGATGTCACCCGTCGCATCGGCGTTGCTGTCGGCGACGTCGAACCCCAGCTGACCGTGCACGGCACGCGCGTCGGCGCTCGGCTCGGTGCGGATGCCCAGCGCACCGCTGAACACGTTGCCCGGGTCGGACAGCACGGGGAACTCGAGCGAGCCGTTGGTCACCGACGCCTCGGATCCCTCGGGGGTCTGGGGGCTGATCGCGACCAGCGCGACACCGCGCTCGCGGAGCCGGGGCAGCAGCTCGGCCTGGTAGGTCTTGAGCGTCAGGTTGCAGTAGGGGCACCAGGCTCCGCGGTAGAAGACCAGCACGGCGGGGCCCTCTCCGACGGTCTCGGCGAGCGAGACCTCGTCGCCGGCGGGCGTGACGAGGGTCGCCTCGACGATCGTGTCGCCCGCCGCGACCGCGTCGTCGGGGGTGCCCGCGGCACGGAGGGCGCTCTGCTCGTCGGCGAACACCTTCGAGAACTCGGGCCCGATCTGCGCCGTGAACCCCTCGTCGAACTCGGTCACCTGGTCGGCGATGCGGGGGGTGGTGGGGGATTCGGCGTTCGACATGGTCGTCCTCTCGGCGGTGAGCGGCACGTCGGGTACGTGCTGTTCGGCTGCGGCCGATCGTAGGCAGGCGAGCTGGGCGGGCGGCCCGGGTGCGTCACGCGGCGTCACACGCCGCGTCGCACACGGCGTCACACACGCCGCGTCGCACACGACGGCGGTCGCACACGGCGGCGGCACGTCCGCTTCACGCGCACCCGCACATCAGCTCTGGCAGTGCGGGCACCAGTACGTGTCACGCAGCTCGAGTTCGCTCTCGCCGAGGGTCCCCCGGAGGATCTTCGTGCCGCAGCGCAGACACGGCTTGCCGGCCCGCCCGTAGACCCAGTCGGTCACGCCTCGGAGGTTGCCCGTCGTCGTGCGATCGACGCGGTCTCTGTTGGCGAGGATCAGGCGGTGCGCGAGGTCGATCAGCTTGGGCCGGTTCTCGACCTCGCCGACGGGACGCGTGGGCAGCACACCCCGCAGGAAGCACAGCTCGTTGCGATAGACGTTGCCGACGCCGGCGAGCACCCGCTGATCGAGCAGGGCGAGACCGACCTCGCGCCCGGGGTCGGCCTCGAGGTTCTCGAGCGCCGTCGTGGCGTTCCAGTCGGGGCCGAGCAGGTCGGGGCCCAGGTACGCGACGACGCTGTCTTCGGGGTCGCGGGCGACCAGCTCGACCAGACCGAGATCGAACCCGACGGCGACCCACTCGGCCGTCTCGAGCACGACCCGTGCCTGATAGGCGGGGCGCCGCCACTTCGTGCCGTGGCGGTACACGTGCCACGAACCCTCCATCTTGAGGTGCGTGTGCAGCGTCAGGTCGCCGATGTGGTGCAGCAGGTGCTTGCCCCGCGGGATGACGTCGTCGACGACCTCGCCGGTCAGATCGACGGTCGCGAACGCCGGCACCCGGAAGTCGCTCGCCGTCAGCGTCTGCCCGTGCAGCACCGCGTCGAGGTTGGTCGCGGCGCGGTAGACGGTGTCTCCTTCAGGCATCGGTCACGACCTCAATCGGATGCCGCTGGGGGTGGGGGCGAAGCCGGCGTCCCGCAGAGCGTCGCCGAGGGCGGTGCCGAGCACGAACTCGCCGTCGACCCGCTCGATGGCGAGCTTCTTCAGACGCGTCCGCACCGTCGAGGCCAGCGACGCGGCCGCCAGGGCCAGCTCGCGCTCGTCGGGCTCGCCGAAGGTCAGCACGGTCTTGCCGCCCCGCTCGACGTAGACGGTCAGCCGTCCGTCGACCAGCACGACCAGCGAGCCGGCCTTGCGCCCGGGGCGGTGACCCGATCTCTTCTTCGTCGCCGCGCCTCCTGCGTCGACGGCCGTTCGATCGGCGGCCGAGGAGGCGCGGGTCGCGTCGACCGCGGAGCCCGCCTCGCCCCGCGCCCCGGCCCCCGTCGCCGTGGTCGCCGCTGCAGCGGAGGCCGCCTCGGCCGCGCTCGTCGCCGCGCGGGCCGCCTCGTCGGCGGGGGCGCCGTCGAGTGTCTGCCCCGGCCAGGGGAGTGCGGCGCCGTACGGGTTCGCGGGGTCGGTCGCCGCGAGCGTGACCACGGGCACGTCGAGCTGGCGACCGGCGGCGACGAGGGTGTCGTCGTCTCGGCGGTCGCCCTCGTCGCGGATGAACGAGCGGAGGCGGTCGACGGTCGGGCCGGTGGCGAACTGCGCCGCCCCGAGCCCCTCGATGAAGTAGCCGCGGCGGGCGCGACCGGTCTCTTCGAAGCCGCTGAGCACCTTGTACGCCGTCGAGAAGCCGCCCCGCACGCCCTCGTTCACGACGGCGCCGCGCGTGACGACGCCGTGGCGCTCGAGCAGGATCTCGGCCGTCGCCGCGGCCCGGATCGTGCCGTCGGGCTCGGCCAGCGGCAGCAGCGACCAGCGACCGCCCACCGTGGGCGGACCGGCCTGGCGGGGCATCGCGATGCGACCGCGGCTGCGGTACGACGACCGCGAGCGGGTGGGTGCACGGGGCCGGGGGGCCTTGCCGCCGCCGACCTGGGTGCGGAGCGGCGCGAAGGTGTCGTTGGTGATCTGCCCGGCCCAGACCAGCTGCCAGATCGCGGTGACGAGGGCGTCGTCGTCGGTGCTGCCGACCGCGTCCGAGAGCTGACGGAAGAAGTAGGCGCCGCCGCCCGCGAGCGCCGCCAGCACCTCGCGCTGGAGGTCGTCGGTCTCGGCACCCGACGGCTCGGGCAGGGTGACCTGCGCACCGTCGGCGAGGTGCAGGCTGACCCAGCCGTCGTTGCCGGGCAGGGTGCCGGTGCCCGACCAGATGATGTCGCCGGTGGCGGTGAGCTCGTCGAGCATCGCCGGGCTGTAGTCGGTGATGCGGGCGGGGAGGATCAGCGACTCCCACGCGGAGGCGGGCAGCGAGACCCCGCTCAGCTGGTCGACGACCTGCAGCACCCCGTCGAGCCCGCGCAGCCCCGAGCCCTTCAGCCCGGTGGCGACGTGCTGCCACGCGGGCAGGAACCTGCCGAGCGTCTCGGGCGCCACCGGCTCGACCTCGTGTCGCAGCGCGGCGAGCGACTTGCCGCGGAGGCGCCGTAGCACCTCGGCATCGCACCACTCGCTGCCCTGCTGGCGCGGTCGGAACTCGCCCTCGACGACACGGCGCTGCGTCGCGAGCTTGCGGAGGGCGTCGAGCACGACGGCGCCGCCGAGGCCGAGCCGCTCTGCGACCATGGCCGAGGTGAAGGGCCCGTGGGTGCGCGCGTACCGGCCGACGAGATCGCCGAGGGGGTCGTCGACGGGCTCGACGAACGCGGTCGGCACCCCGATCGGCAGGGCGACCCCGAGGGCGTCCCGGAGGCGCGAGGCGTCTTCGATGCCCGCCCAGCGCACGACGCCCGAGTGGGTGAAGCGCAGCACGCGGTTCGACCAGGCGAGATCGGTCAGGGCCGTCTCGAGGGAGCGGTGCGCGTCGTCGCGGGCCGCGACGTCGCCGGCGACGAGCGTGGCCGCGAGCCAGCTGCGGTCGATGATCTCGTCGGTGGTGAGCGGGCCGAGCAGACGCAGCAGATCGACGACGCCCTCGATGTCGCGGGCGCGCCGGTCGGGGGCGAGTCGCTGCAGCTCGAGCTCGTGCTGATCGATGACGTCGGCGTCGAGCAGCTCGCGCAGCTCGGCGCGCCCGAGCAGCTCTTGCAGCAGCGTCGAGTCGAGCGACAGGGCCGCGGCGCGGCGCTCGGCGAGGGGCGAGTCGCCCTCGTACATGAACGCGGCGACGTAGCCGAAGAGCAGCGACCGCGCGAAGGGCGAGGGCACCTCGGTCTCGGTCTCGACGATGCGGACGGTGCGGCTGGCGAGGTCGCGGGTGAGGCTCATCAGCGCGGGGAGGTCGTAGACGTCTTGCAGCACCTCGCGCACCGCCTCGAGCACGATCGGGAACGACGGGTACTTGCGGGCGACGTCGAGCAGCTGCGACGAGCGCTGACGCTGCTGCCAGAGCGGTGAGCGCTTGCCGGGGTTGTACCGCGGCAGCAGCAGGGCGCGGGCGGCGCACTCGCGGAACCTCGACGAGAACAGCGCCGACCCGCCGACCTCCTCGGTGACGATGTCGTCGAGATCGTCGAGCTCGAACGAGAAGAGCTCGGCCCCCGGAGGCTCGGCGTCGGTGTCGGGGATCCGCACGACGATGCCGTCGTCGGCGGCCATCGCCCCGCCGTCGACCCCGAGCTGGTCGCGGATGCGCGCCGACACGGCGAGGGCCCACGGGGCGTGCACCTGCATGCCGTAGGGCGAGTGGAGGATGAGGCGCCAGTCGCCGAGCTCGTCGCGGAACCGCTCGACGACGAGCGTCGTGTCGGTCGGCACGTACGAGGTGGCGGCCTTCTGCTCGGTGAGGAACGCGATGAGGTTGCGGGCGGCGCGCTCGTCGAGTCCGCCGGCGGCGACCCGCGTCGTCGCGTCGGCCTCGCTCGAGTTGGCGAGCTCGCGGATGTAGCCGCCGATCGCCTTGCCGAGCTCGGCCGGGCGGCCGATGCCGTCGCCCTTCCAGAACGGGACGCGACCGGGCTGGCCGTAGGCGGGCGACACGAGCACGCGGTCGTGGGTGATGTCTTCGATGCGCCAGCTCGTGGCACCGAGGGCGAAGACGTCGCCGACCCGCGACTCGTAGACCATCTCCTCGTCCAGCTCGCCGACGCGCGCGGCCTTCTCGCCCACCATGAACACGCCGAAGAGACCCCGGTCGGGGATGGTGCCGCCGCTCGTCACGGCGAGACGCTGGGCGCCCGGTCGGCCGGTGAGGGTGCCGTGCACGCGATCCCACACGATGCGGGGGCGCAGCTCGGCGAACTCGTCGGAGGGGTACTTGCCACTGAGCAGGTCGAGCGTCGCGTCGTAGGCCGAGCGGGGGAGAGTCGCGAAGGGGGCGCTGCGCCGGACCGTCTCGAACCACTCGTCGGCGTCGAGCTCGTCGAGCGCGACGGCGGCGACCGTCTGCTGCGCGAGGACGTCGAGGGGGTTGGTCGGCACGCGCAGCTCTTCGATCAGGCCGGCGACCATGCGCTCTGCGGCGACGGCGGAGTGGATCAGGTCGGCGCGGTGCTTGGGGAACAGCACGCCCCGCGACGTCTCGCCGACCTGGTGCCCGGCGCGCCCGACGCGCTGCAGACCGCTCGCGACCGACGGCGGCGACTCGACCTGGATGACGAGGTCGACGGCGCCCATGTCGATGCCGAGCTCGAGCGAGCTGGTCGCGACCACGCATCGCAGCCGACCGCTCTTCAGGTCGTCTTCGATGAGCGCCCGCTGGTCTTTCGACACCGACCCGTGGTGGGCGCGTGCGAGCAGCGGATCGGAGCCCGAGGTCTGCCCCGAGCCGCCCATCAGCTGCGCGGGCGCCCCGCCGCCGACGGCGGGGTTGCGAGTCGGAGGGGAGGGCGCGAACGGGTCCACCTCGGCGACCTCGGCATCCGTGCCGTCACCTGCCGTTCGCTGACCTGCCGAACCGTCGCCCGCCGAGCCGCCCACTGTCAGCTCGGCAGCGCCGCCGGCCACGACCAGCTGGCCCCGTGCCTCTTCGGTGGCCCGCACCGCGGTCTCGAGGTCGCCGCCCTGGCGTTCGATCCAGATGTCGTTGAGTCGTGCGGTGAGGCGCTCGGCCAGTCGGCGCGAGTTCGAGAAGACGATGGTCGACCGGTGCTCGGCGATCAGATCGACGATGCCCTCTTCGACGTGCGGCCAGATCGACCCCTGAGGCGCCGCGCCCGCCGCCGAGCCCTCGAGCGGTGCGGCCGTGCCGAGCTCGGTCATGTCGTCGACCGGCACGACGACCCGCAGGTCGAACTTCTTGTCGGCGCGGGGGTTGACGATGGTGACCGGCGCCGGGCCGGCCAGGAACCTCGCGACCTCTTCGGGCGGACGCACCGTCGCGCTGAGGCCGATGCGCTGGGCCGGCTTGTCGAGCAGGGCGTCGAGTCGCTCGAGCGAGAGGGCGAGGTGGGCGCCCCGCTTGGTCGACGCGACCGCGTGGACCTCGTCGATGATGACGGTCTGCACGCCCTTGAGCGTCTCGCGCGCCTGCGAGGTGAGCATCAGGTAGAGCGACTCGGGTGTCGTGATGAGGATGTCGGTCGGGGTGCGGGCCAGCCGCCCGCGATCGCTCGAGCTGGTGTCGCCCGAGCGGACGCCGACCGTGATGTCGGGTGCCTCGGTGCCGAGTCGCCGGGCCGTCTGCGTGATGCCGACCAGAGGCGACCGGAGGTTGCGCTCGACGTCGACGCCGAGGGCCTTGAGAGGGGAGATGTAGAGGACGCGGGTGCGGTGCAGCTTCTCTTCGGGCGGGGGCGTCGACGCCAGCGAGTCGATCGACCAGAGGAACGACGCCAGGGTCTTGCCCGACCCCGTGGGCGCGATGACGAGTGCGTGGTCGCCCTGGCTGATGGCCGCCCAGGCGCCCTCTTGCGCGCGGGTCGGCGCGGCGAACGCCCCGCGGAACCACTCGCGGGTGGCGGGGGAGAAGCGGTCGAGCACGTCGTTCATCGGTGCCATCTTGCTCCGGACCACTGACATTCCGTCTCACGCGCCTCCTCGGGGTCTCGACGAGTCACGACACGCCGCGCGCCCCGACTCCCTCGCGGCGGGTCGTGACTCCTCGACCGACCGTCGCGGGGCGCGGCCGGCGGCCCGGCTACGGTGGTCGCATGCCCCCCGCGTTCCGCATCGACCCGTCCGCCGGCCCCGGCCGTCGAGCGACGAGTCGCGGATGACCCGCCGAGGAGGCGCGGCTCTCCGCCGCGGGCAGCTGGCCGTCAGCAAGGCGCTCGCCTTCGCCTCGGCGCTCGCCCTCCTCGTCGGCCTGGTGCGGATCCTGCAGGCGCACGTCGTGGCGGGGGCGGCCTTCGTCGTCATCGCCGTGGCGCTGATCGCGGTCGCGTTCGCACTCGCCCGGGCGGCGACCCGGCGTCGCTGAGCCGACCCGCGCCTCCTCGGCCCGGTGTCGGCGGCACCGCCTACGCTGGCCGCATGCACAGTCGCACACTCGGCCGCACCGGCCGCGAAGTATCCGTCATCGGCCTCGGCACCTGGCAGCTCGGAGCCGACTGGGGTGACGTCACCGAGAGCGACGCGCTCGAGGTGCTGGGCGCCTCCGTCGAGGCGGGGGTCACCTTCTTCGACACCGCCGACGTCTACGGCGACGGGCGCAGCGAGCAGATCATCGGCCGGTTCCGCGCCGCGAACCCCGAGGTCGACGTCACCGTCGCGACCAAGATGGGCCGCCGTCTCGACCAGCTGCCGGCCAACTACGTCCGCCAGAACTTCATCGAATGGACCGACCGCTCGCGCCGCAACCTCGGCGTCGACACCCTCGACCTCGTGCAGCTGCACTGCCCGCCCACGCCCGTCTTCGAGAGCGACGCCGTGTACGACGCGCTCGACGAGCTGGTCGCGAACGGCGCGATCGCCGCCTACGGCGTCAGCGTCGAGGAGACGGCCCAGGCCCTCACCGCCATCGCCCGCCCGAATCTCGCGACCGTGCAGATCATCCTCAACGCGTTCCGGCTGAAGCCGCTCGACGAGGTGCTGCCCCGAGCCGAGGAGGCGGGGGTCGGCATCATCGCCCGCGTCCCGCTGGCCAGCGGTCTGCTCTCGGGCAAGTACACGACCGAGACGACCTTCGCCGAGAACGACCACCGCAGCTACAACCGCAACGGCGAGGCCTTCGACCAGGGCGAGACCTTCAGCGGCGTCGACTTCGAGCAGGGCGTCGCCGCGGCTCGCGAGTTCGCCGAGTCGGTGCCCGAGGGCGTCACCGTGCCCCAGGCGGCCCTCGCCTGGATCGTCGACCAGCCCGGCGTCAGCACCGTCATCCCCGGGGCCCGCAACGTCGAGCAGGCGCGCGCCAACGCCGCGGCCGGCGATGTCACGCTCGACGAGGGGCTCGACTCCGAGGTCGTCCGCATCTACGAGAAGTACTTCCGCGAGGCCGTGCACCCGCGCTGGTAGCGCGCCCGGCCGTGCGCCGCTGAGCGCCGCCCGGCCGTGCCGGGCAGGCCCCGTCACACCTCGTATCCGGCGTGACACCCCGAGACGGCTGTGCGCCGCTGAGCGCCGCCCGGCCGTGCGGGCAGTCCCGTCACACCTCGTATTCGGCGTGACACCCCGAGAACGCGGGGTGTGGGGCCGGTTCCGGGGTGTGGGGCCGTTTCTACTGGGCTAGCCGCGGGGGCGGTACACGCGCAACGCCCGGGGCAGCAGGCGCACCTCGTAGCGGTACCCGTCGCGCTCGGCGGTGTCGGGCAGCGAGGTGTCGCCTTCGCCGTCGTGCGCGATCGCCGGGCGGAGCGCCCCCGCGACGGTCACCGCGAACCGCGAGGTGACCTCGGTCGAGAACGCCTCCTTCTCGGGCAGAAGACCGAGGAGGCGCAGGGTCGCCGTGCTCCTCGGGCCGAACGCGAGCGACGACAGCGCCCCGATACGGCCGAGTCTCGAGCCGGACGACAGGGTGCGGACCTCGAGCGAGCCGTCGTCGAGGGCCCGGCGCCGCATGGGCGAGACGACGTCGTCGTCGTTGCGGCCGACCCCGACGAAGACCGACCACGCCGTGCGCGCGGCCCCCTGGCGCACGGCGCCGCCATCGACCGTCGCACCGACGCTGGCCGCACCGGCGCCACCGCGGCTCACCGCATCGCCGTCCCGCTCGAAGGTCACCGTGCGCCCCCGTCGCAGGATCTGCACCCCGGACACGAGCCCGGCCACGCGCTTGCCCAGCCGCCCTTCGAGTCGGTCACGCTCGGCGAGGTAGTCGGCGTAGACGCCGAGGGCCGTGGCGTTGATCGCGAGGTGGTGCGGCTCGCCGTCGACGTCGACCGCGGCGACGTCGACCCGCGCACCGGTGCCGGCGGCGAGGGCGGCGACGGCCGTCTCGACCGAGTCCGTGCCGACCGCGCGGGAGAAGTGATCGAAGGTGCCGCCGGGCACGACGAGCAGCGGCAGATCGTGCTCGAGCGCGACGCGGGCGGCGGTCTCGACCGTCCCGTCGCCGCCGACGACCGCGAGCACCCGCGGAGGATTCCGCCGCCGCAGTTCGGCGGCGACCATCTCGCCGAGGTCGGTGTCGCCGAGCGACCTGTACCGCGCCTCCGGAAGCCGCTTGCGCAGCAGGGTCACGGGGTCTCGCCGACGAGCAGCCCCCGACGCCCCGTTCGAGACGACGAGCACGCCTTCGCCGCGCGACGACGCGGGCAGTCCGATCGGTTCGCCGGCCAGAGCGGCCGGGCCGACGGGGTGCGCCGGCACGGGCAGCACGAGCCGTCCCGCGACCGCGACCCCGGCGCCGAGCAGCGCGCCGCCGACCACGTCGGACAGCCAGTGCGCGCCGACCTTCAGCCGCGAGTAAGACACGGCGGCGGCCAGCGGAGCGAGCACGAGACCGGTGCGGGGCGACTCGAGCGCCACCCCGGTGACGAACGCGATCGCGCTGGCGGTGTGGCCGGAGGGGAAGGAGGCGCTCCGAGGCTGGCGACGCAGCTGACGGCCGATGGGCACGTCGTCGAGCAGAGGCCGCGGACCCCCGACGAGGTTCTTGCCGACCGCGTTGGCGATCAGGCTGGCCATCCCGAGCGAGAGCGCGCCGCGCGAACCGGCCCGGCGGTTGCCGACGAGCAGCAGCACGGCGGCGGTCGTCAGCCAGAGCGTGCCGTGGTCGGCCGAGTGCGAGAGGCGCTTCCAGGCCCGATCCGATCGGGGGTGCCGCTCGCGTCCGTTGATCAGGTTCGCGGCCGCGCGGTCGACACGGCGCACGCCCATCGGCAGGGTGATGACGGGGAGGATCCGTCGTCGGGCGGCAGGGACGTCGTGGTCGGGGAGCACGCGTCCACCGTACCCGGGGTCGCCTGGCGCTCGGTCGCGCGTCGGGCTGCGCCGATCGAGTGGTCGGAAGATGCTCTTCCGGGCGCCGGCAAGAGCATCTTCCGACCACTCGACGACGGGCGCCGCATGAAGGAGGACCAGCCGCGCCGGGTCAGGCGTGCCGCGCGCCCTCGCCGGCGATCACGGCCCGGTACCCCTCGCGGAACGTCGGGTACGCGAACGAGAACCCCGTCGCCCGCAGTCGAGCGTTCGAGAGCCGCTTGTCGCCGCCCGCCCGCCGCCCGGTGGGAGGCGCGCTCGGGGGAGCCTCGACCCCCAGCTCGTCCGCGAGGAACAGCAGCACGTCGTCGAGCCGGACGGACTCGTCGTCGACGCCGAGGTAGACGGCATCGGGCTGCGAGACCGCCGTCGTCAGGTGCACGATCGCGGCGGCGGCGTCGTCGCGGTGGATGCGGTTCGTGTGCGGCGACCCCCCAGGCTGGTCGGACAGCGTGGCCGCACCGCTGCGCACCTGCTCGATCAGTCGCTCGCGACCGGGCCCGTAGACCCCGCCGAGCCGCAGCAGCACCGCCTCGGGAGCCCGTTCGCGCAGCAGCCGCTCGGCCTCGAGCAGCACGTCGGCGGTCGGCGTCCCGCCGCGCGCCGGGGTCTCCTCCGTCACGAGTCCGCCGTCGGCGACGTCGTAGACCGCGGTCGACGAGACGACGAGGAGGCGCGGGTCGGCCGCCGACGCCGCGATCCCGTCGAGCACGTGGCGCAGCCCGTCGACGTAGGTGGCGCGGTACTCGCCCGGCGTGCGCGAGCCGGCCGCCAGAGCGACGACGACGACCTCGGTGTCGTCGTCGACCACGGGTGTCTCGCGACGGAGGTCGACCGAGCGACCCTCGATGCGGGCGGGCAGCAGGTCGGCGCGGCGGCGGAGTCCGACCACGCGGTGGCCGTCGGCGGCGAACCGCAGACCCGCCTCGGTGCCCAGGTCGCCGCAGCCCGCGATCAGAACGCTCATGCTCCGAGGCTATCCCTCGCGCGCCTCCTCGATCCGTGCCGGGGGCGCGGCGGCGTGCGCGTCAGAGGAGGTCGAGGGTCGCCTGGTCGGGCTCTCCGCCGAAGTACTTCGTCAGGGCGCGCCCGAACCGCGACTCGGCGGGCTCCGCCTGCGCGAAGAGGGTCAGCGACGAGCGCGCCTTCAGCGCGTCGACACCGCCGAACACCGCCTCGGCGTCGGAGGTCGGCAGGGCGAGCAGCACGTCCACGCTCTCGCACAGCCGCGGCCCGAGCAGGGGGTGCGCCAGGTACGCGCGGGCCTCTCCGATCGACCCGATCGCGTAGTGCTGCGCCGTCGCACTGCGACCCAGCCCCGCGATCTGCGGGAACACGAACCACATCCAGTGGCTCGTCTTGCGACCGTCGCGCAGCTCGGAGAGGGCGCGGTCGTAGGTGCCGTGCGCCTCCTGGGCGGTGACGAAGCGGGCGAGGTCGAACGGGTCGGTGGCGACGTCTGCGTCGGCGTCGCGGTCGCCGTCGCGGCTGTGCGGGTCGGAGTCGTGGGTGTCGCTCATCGCTCTGTTCTACGCCGCACCGGACCCGCTAGTCTGGTCGGCTGCCCACGGGGCGGCGCGCATCGACCGCACGCACCTGCGGCCGGAAGGCCCGACATGACCCCGACCGACCCGACGCCCGCCGCCGACCCGACCCCGGTCGCCGACCCGACGCCCGCCGCCGACCCGACCGACCCGACCCCAGCCGCCGACCCGACCGACCCGACGCCCATCGACCGAGCACCGATCGTCATCGAGCGCATCACCATCCCGCAGACGATCGACGCGCCCGACGCCGCCGACTTCGTCGAGACGGTCGCCGTCGAGAACGCGATCCGCGCCGACGCGATCGGCTCGGACGACTTGGCCTGGCTGCCCGACGAGCAGCTGCCGAACTGGCTCGACGCCTACAAGGACATGCGCTGGTACGTCGTCCGCGACGCCGGGCGCATCGTCGCGACCGGGTCGTACGAGAGCCGACTCGACGGCGACGGCGCGAGCACCGCCTACGTCGACGTGATGGTGCTCCCCTCGCACCGGCGCCGGGGGATCGGCTCGGCGCTGCTCGCCCACGTCGAGGAGGTCGCGCGCCGCGAGGGCCGGACCCAGGCGATCGCCTACGTGCGGTCGACCGGCGAGGCCGAGCCGCGCCTCCTGCCCCCCACCGGTGCCGGATCGGTCGGCGCAGGCGATGCGGCCGTGCAGCTGCTGCAGGGCGCCGGCTGGGTGCTCGGGCAGGTGGTGCGCTGCAGCCGCCTGGCGTTGCCGGTGGACGAGGAGGCGCTGGCCGGCATCCGAGACCGCGCCCGCGCCGCCGCCGGAGACGACTACCGACTGCACACCTGGGTCGGACGCTCACCCGAGCGGTGGCTCGACGACCTCGCCGCGCTCGAGACGCGGATGAGCACCGACGCCCCCTCGGGCGGGGTCGACGAGCCGGAGGACGTCTGGACTCCCGAGCGGTTCCGCGACGCCGAGGAGAAGGCGCTCGCCGGGCCGCGGACGCGTTTCACCGCCGTCGTCGAGCACGTGCCGACCGGGCGGCTGGCGGGGTTCAGTCAGCTCGAGGCGCCGGCCGAGCGGTCGCGACCGGCGTTCCAGCAGGACACCCTCGTGCTGCGCGAGCACCGCGGCCACCGACTCGGCTGGCTGCTGAAGATCGCGACGACCGACCTGCTCACCGCCGAACGACCTGGTCACCCCGGCGTCTTCACCTTCAACGCCGAGGAGAACCGCCCCATGCTCGACGTCAACGAGGCCGTCGGCTTCGTCCCCTTCGAGTACGAGGGGGTGTGGAGCAGGAGGCTCAGGCCGTGAAGTCGGCGCTGATCGTCGCGGTGACCTCGATGTCGGCGGGGTGCAGGGCGTAGACCACCGAACCGCCGTCGTCGAGCATCGAGGCGGCCATCAGCGAACGGGACGAGCCGAAGCCGAGGTGACCCGCGCCTCCTGAGCCTCCTTCGCCCGGTCGCAGCCCCGGCTCGTAGACGGCCTGCAGCACGGGGCTGCCGAGGCCCAGCGCGTCGGCGTAGTCGGAGGCGCGCGCCACGGCGTCGGCGACCGCGGCGAGACGGGCGTCCTGTTCGACCTCGGCGCGACGCGCGTGACCGAGCGACCACTCGATGCCGTCGATCGACACGCCCTCGACGTGCGCGAGCTCGCCGACCCAGTCGGCCAGCGCGGCGAAGTCCTGGAACCGCACCTCGATCGTCGACCGCGTGCGATACCGGACCGAGGAGGCGCGGCTCCCGTCGGGCGAGGCAGGCTCGGTCACGAGACCGACCGACACCGAGCGCGCCGTCCACCAGGTGGCCGCACCCTGCCGGCGCAGCACCGTCGCCTGCTCGGTGACCCGGTTGTGCACCGCGATGCCCTCGTCGACGACGGCCGCGCGGTCGTCGCCCTCGAGCTCGACCGCCAGCCGGAGCAGCCCCCGCTCGGCGTGATGACGGTGCGTGACGGTGCCCGAGACGACGATGTCGGCCATGTCTCCGCCGCCCTCTAGACGACCAGGTCGGTGCTGTCGGGCGCGTGCGTGCCCTCGGCGGTGACCGGGTTCGTGACCCTCGAGATGAACGCGTTCAGGTCGTCGAGCTCGTCTTGCGAGACGCCGTGGGCGAGCTCGGCGTAGACCTCGACGTCGGCGTCGGCGTGCTCGCCGAGCCACTCGACGGTGCGGGTCACGGCGTCGATCGGGATGACCTGGTCGGCGTCGCCGCGACCGTAGAAGACGGCGGGGCGCACCCGCGCGAGGGCGGCGTCGGCGTCTGCCGAGGCGGGGTCGGCGACCACGAAGCCGGCCAGCACGGCCGCGAATGTGAAGCGCTCGGGCGCGCGACGCAGCAGCTGCAGCGAGAGCGAGCCGCCCTGCGAGAAGCCGAGCAGGCTGACGCTCGTGTACGACCCGGTCAGCGAGTCGAGCCAGTCGAGGACGGCGGTCGCCGCCTCGTCGACCGGCGCGGGGTCGGGCGAGCCCGGCAGAGCGAGCGGGTACCACGAGAAGCCGTCGCCGTGAGGGAGGGGCGCTCGCAGCGAGGCGATCGCGAAGGCCTGCGGCAGATAGGGGGCCAGCCCGATCAGATCGCCCTCGTGCGAACCGACCCCGTGCAGCAGCACCAGCAGCGGCCGGCCGTCGCGCTCGGACTCGTCGACGGACCACGTGACCACGGAGGGATCGATCTGCACCATGGCCAGAGCCTATCCAGCGCCACCGTCGTCGTGTTCGCCCGTAGCGTTTTCGTCACCCGACCGTCACACGGGGTTGGTAGACATGCCCCATGAGCTCCGTGCAGACCCCTGACCCCAATCCCGGCTGGCTCTCGGAGGAGGAGCTCTTCCAGATACGTCAGCGGCTGCCGATCCTGTACGTCGAGGCGGTGCCGGTGCGGGTCGACGGCATGGGCGTCGTCACCGAGGTGGGCGTACTGCTGCGCGCCTCGTCGGAGGGCTCGATGTCGCGCATGCTCGTCTCGGGCCGCGTCATGTACGGCGAGAGCCTGCGCACGGCGCTCTTCCGCCACCTCGAGAAGGACCTCGGGCCGATGGCTTTCCCGCAGCTGCCGCTGTCGCCCGTGCCGTTCCAGGTCGCCGAGTACTTCCCGCTGCCGGGGTCGTCGGTCTACACCGACGCGCGTCAGCACGCCGTGTCGCTCGCGTACGTCGTGCCGGTCACGGGCACCTGCGACCCGCGCCAGGACGCCCTCGAACTCACGTGGCTGACGCCGCACCAGGCGGCGAGCGATGACGTGGCCGCCGAGATGGAGGGCGGGCGCGGCGCTCTGCTGCGCAGCGCCCTCGCCTCCGTCGGCGCCCTGCAGTAACCCGCCGCCGCGACCCCAGGAATCCGCTCAGACCCCAGGAAGCCGCTCAGACCCCAGCTCGCGCCCTGGGGTCTCAGCCACTTCCTGGGGTCTCGCGCCGCTATCCACAGGCGCGGAGCTGCAGGAGGCGCGGGTCGCGCCGGACCGGCAGGCTCGCTCCCATGGCGAACACCGACGACTCCCTCATCCGCCGTGCGACGTGGGTCCGAGGCGGCCGCGACGACCACGACCTCCGTCGCCGCGCCTCCTGCGGCGAACTCGTGCGGCTCGCCCCCGGCACCTACCTGCCGACAGCGATCTGGACCGCGGCCGATCAGCGCCAGCGGCACGCGCTGCGGGTCCGCGCCGTGGTCGGTCGGCTGGCGTCCGACGTGGTGGTCTCGCACGAGTCGGCCCTCGCCCTGAGCGGCTTCCCCCTGCTGGGGCGCTGGCCCGAGCGCGTCCACGTCGTCGATCGGCGACGGTCGCGGACCCTCTCGTCGTCGACCCTCGTCCGTCACGCGGCCGCTCTCGACGCCTCGGACGTGATGGAGAACTGGGGCATGCCCTCGGTCGTCCCCCTCAGAGCCGCTCTCGACGTGGTGCGCACCCGCGATCTCCACGGCGGACTCGTCGTGATCGACCACGGACTCCGGTCGGGGGCGTTCAGCCGTTCGGCTGCGAGGTCGCACCTCGATGCCCGGGCGAACCGGCGGGGCGTCCGGGTGGCGTCACTGGCTCTCGACCTCGCCGACCCGCTGTCGGAGTCGGCGGGGGAGTCGCTCAGCCGCGCGGGCATGTTCGAGGCGGGGCTGGTGCGACCGGTGCTGCAGAGGGAGTTCCGCGACGCCCGCGGCCTCATCGGCAGGGTCGACTTCTGGTGGCCGTGCTGCGGGGTGGTCGGCGAGTTCGACGGTCTCGTCAAGTACCTGGGGCGGGCCGAACGCAGGGGCCGCACACCCGAGCAGGTCGTGGTCGACGAGAAGATCCGTGAAGACCGGATCCGTGCGCTGCCCGAGGTGCGCGGCTTCGCCCGGTGGATCTGGGACGAGGCCCTGAAGGGGCGCCCGATGCTCGACCGGCTCGCCGCTGCCGGTCTCGCACGCTGCACGCACGCCCGATGACCGAGACCCCAGGAAACAGCTGAGACCCCCGTGCGCGCACGAGGGTCTCAGCGAGTTCCTGGGGTCAGGAGGCGCGGGTCAGCGACCGCCGCGCTGGCCGCCGCCGGTGCGGGCCTTGCCGCCGACGAGGCCGCCGACCTTCAGCGAGCCGGGGCGACCGCCCTCCGAGGAGGCGCGGCGTCCGCCGGAGCGCTGCCCGCCTTCGCGGGGGCCGCCCTGCGACGCCGCGAAGTCGGCCTGGTCGTTGCGGACGGCGTTGGTGCGGCTCTGGCCGCCGTCGCTCTGGGCGCGGCGTCCGGTCTGGCGGGTGCCACGGGTCTCGTCGCGGCCGGCATCGCGGCCGCCGTCGCGCACCGGGGTCACGGCGCCACGGCCGGACTCGGTCGAGTAGAAGGTCGAGGCGCCACCGCGGGGGGCGGCGTCGCGGCGCGCGCCGCCGTCGCGGCCGGCACCCTGGCGTCCGCCGTCACGCGAGCCACCCGAGCGGGCTGCGCCGTCGCGACCGCGACCGGTCTCGGAGCCGCGACCCGCGCCTCCTTGGCGTCCGTCGCGCGAGCCGCCGGCCGATGCCGCCGCGGGGCGACCCGAGCGGTCCTGGCGGGCGATGGGGTTGCCCTGCGAGTCCTGACGGGCGGCGCGCTTGCGCTGCGCGTTGGCGCCCTGCGAGCGACCGCCGCCACCCTGCTGCTGCTGCACGGCGGCACGGGGGGCGGGCTTGACGTACGCGGCGACCTCGCCGACCAGCGCGGCGACCTCGGGCGAGGACGGCACGACGGCGGTGATGGTCGGGCGGATGTCGGCCTTCTTCATCAGCTGGGCGACGTCGCGCTTCTGGCTGGGGATGACGAGGGTGACGACGTCGCCCTCGGCGCCGGCGCGGGCGGTGCGGCCCGAGCGGTGCAGGTACGCCTTGTGCTCGGTGGGCGGGTCGACGTGGATGACGAGCTCGATGTCGTCGACGTGCACACCGCGCGCGGCGACGTCGGTGGCGACGAGCACGCGGGCGCTGCCGTCTTGGAAGGCGGCGAGGTTGCGGTCGCGCTGCGGCTGCGACAGGTTGCCGTGCAGGTCGACGGCGGGGATGCCGGCGTCGGTCAGCTTCTTGGCGAGCTTCTTGGCGTGGTGCTTGGTGCGCATGAAGAGGATGCGACGGCCCTTGCCGCCGGCCAGCGTCTGCACGAGGGCGTTCTTGCTGTCGAGGTCGGGGGTCTCGAACACGTGGTGGGTCATCTTGGCGACGGGCGAGTTGGCCTCGTCGACGGAGTGCAGCACCTCGTTGTGGAGGAACTGCTTGACCAGCTTGTCCACGCCGTTGTCGAGGGTCGCGCTGAAGAGCAGGCGCTGACCGTCGGTCGGAGTGGCCTTCAGGATGCGCGTGACACCGGGCAGGAACCCCAGGTCGGCCATGTGGTCGGCCTCGTCGAGCACGGTGATCTCGATGGCGTCGAGCTTGACGAAGCCCTGCTTCATGAGGTCTTCGAGGCGGCCGGGGCAGGCGATGATGATGTCGACGCCGGCCTTGAGGGCCTGCACCTGACGGTTCTGCGAGACGCCGCCGAAGATGGTGGTGGTGCGCATGCCGTAGGCCGCGGCGAGCGGGGCCAGGACGGCGTCGATCTGCGTGGCGAGCTCGCGGGTGGGGGCGAGCACCAGGCCGAGGGGGCGACCGGCGCGACGCTGACCGCCGGCCAGCTTGCCGCCGAGGCGCGCGGCCATCGGGATGGAGAACGCGAGGGTCTTGCCCGAGCCGGTCTTGCCGCGGCCGAGCACGTCGCGCCCGGCGAGGGTGTCGGGCAGGGTGTCGACCTGGATCGGGAAGGCGGTGGTCTTGCCCTCTGCCGTGAGCGACTTGACGATCGGGGCGGGGACGCCGAGCGAGCTGAAGGTGACGGTGTCGGCCGTCTCGTCGACGGTCGAGCCGTCGGGGGTGGTGTTCTCGGTGTCGAGGGTGTTCGTTGACATGTGGTGCACCTTTCGGGGCATCGGTGTCGAGCCGGGCCAGGCTGCGTGACCACCGTGTCGGGCGACGACGTCGTGCTGACGTGTTCGCGCGAAGGCGGGGCAGTGCCGGGAGAACGGCTGTCGTAGCCGGGCTCGAGATGTGGCGACGGTGCAGGTGTGCACGATCGTTTCGCCGCAGAGTGAGCTTCGCGCGCCTGCTGGTCTGCCTGGGTGTGTGCCAGGACGGGAGAGGCGGGGAGGGGCGTGCTACGACGCAGGGAGCCGGTCAGGCCGACTCGCAAGTGACCCCAGCCTAGCGGAGGTGCACGGAAAGCGCGACGGGGGTGCCGAGGAGGCGCGGGTCCTCTACGGACGGCAGCGCGCCCCGAAGGTGGCTTCGGCGAGCATCGATGCTGCGAGCAGGCAGACGGGCATCAGGGCGAACATGGTCCATTGGGTGTGACCGAAGCGATGCGGTGCCGCAGACCTTCGACGCGACCCTGTTCGGGGCCCGAGTTGAGCCCATACGGGGGCGATGGTGAGAAGTGCTGTCGATGTCACGGCCAGGGTGATCGTCGTCTGCAGGATCATGGTCGCCATCTGCTGGGAGCCCCAGAGTCCTAGTATCCAGATGGCCGAGACGAGAAACCAGGCAGGCAGTGCGGTGAATACGAATCCCAGCATTGCACCGGCGCGGACGCCTCTTGTGACGGAGGCTGCCTTCTGGCTCTGATCACGTCGGGATACGAAACGTCCGCTCCCTATCAGAATGAAACCTGTCAGGGTCGTCGCCAGACCGATCCTGATCAATTGCACAGGCCGGACGCCTCCACATACTGTCTCAAGAGCCCAGATCGACAGTACGAGGCTCTGCGCCCCGATGAGTGCGAATGTGATGAGTGCAGAGCAGAGGGTGAGCAGCCTGGTGATCAGAATCGGACTCATGAGCTGCCTAGAAATAGATCGACGAGCCTTGTCGAAGCGGCATCGAGAAGCTCGGGTGGGGTCATCAGTACTCCCCGCGCCAAGTCCAACTCGTCACGGATAAGACGGTGACGGCGACGAGTGCCCCGGCGAGTATTCCGAGAATCAATCTCCGGTTTTCACGTGAGACGCACGGACGCGCCTCGATATCGAGGGCGATCAAGCTGATACTCGCGGGAGCTATGGCCAGTAAGAGGTAGGCGATGGTCAGGAATGCGGTCACCCAGTCGCGAGTCGAATTCGGCCCGGCCACGATGTAGACAGCATGGAATGCGATGTAGCACACCGCGAGTAGAGCGACGATCACATGGAGAACGCGCATGAAGAAGCGCGGCTGTCTGGCAGTCGATCTGCGCGACTGGAGCGAGTCCACGCATGCGTGAAGACAGAGAATAGTGACGACGAGGAGAATGCTGCACGTCAGGAGGGTGGGCCCAAGGACGGCGCTGCGAAAGAGACCAGCGAGTGTTAGCGGGTATAAAGCGCCCAGTGTGAGAGTGCTCCAGAACCTCCAATGGCGTCTCGCTGTGGTCACATCCCGGCATTGATGATCGCGAGCCACCGGTTGTCTCGCGTCTGCCGACAGTGGGTCTCTCCGCAGGTGTACGTCATCTGCAGTGAACATGGTAGGCAGTATGTCTAACGACTGGTAGTAATACAAGTGGGGGGTAGCGAGCCCCACCAGGGATGACGTTCTTCACTCCTGAGCGTCAGCCAGGCGACTTCGGAAGCATCAAGCCTCCGTTCGAACGACGCCTCAGCGCACCGTCCCGTAGCGCTCGCCGACGGGGATCTCCACGGCGACCGTGTTGCCCGGCTGGGCGAGGGGGCAGGCCCAGGCGGGGTCGTAGGCGCAGCTCGGGTTGTAGGCGAAGTTGAAGTCGAGCACGATCGTGCCGGGCTCGGTGCCCGCGCCGAGGTCGGCGCCCTTGACCGAGTCGATCAGGTACCGACCGCCTCCGTACGTCCCTCCCGGCTTGCCGGCCAGCGCATCCTTCACCGGCACGAACAAGCCGCCACCGTACTGCACGAGCTTCCACACGTCGAGCCTCCCGACGCCGGGCACATCCGCTACCCCGACGAGGTCGAACTGCACATCGCCGTCGGTGCCCGTCTCGACGACCATGCGTCGCGTCTCGACCGGCTCGACGACGACCTCGAACCGCCAGGCCGGGTCGTACGGAGTGGTCGGCAGTCCCGTGAAACCGGGCCGGTCCTCCGGCAGGAGCGGCGTCGACGGGTGCGTCGTGAACAGCTCGTCGCGGGTGCGTCGCCAGAGGTCGTGCGCCTCGACCAGATCGGCCGACTCGCGCACGTCGCGGTACAGGCGGTGGATGGTCCGACGCCACGACGCGATGTCGAGCGCCGACCGAGCCGCGCTGGGGACCGAGGCCCCGGGCACGTCACTCCCTGCCGCGGCCACAGGGGTCGCGGAGTCGGATGCAGCAGAAGACGAGGAGGCGCGGGTGGGGTCGGTCACGTCACCCACCGTACGCAGCGCCTCCGACACTGCTCGCGCCTCCTTCTCAGGTCCGCGATGCTCCGGCGCCCGCCCGTCGAGCGCCTTCTAGGCGTGCTTCGGGTGCGTCGGCGCCCCGCGCCAGGTCGGCGCGAGCGCCTTCATGCGGAGTGCGCGCCACTGCCAGGTCGCCCAGAGCCCGGGCCAGAGCAGCAGGCCGAGGGCGCCGGCGTGGAATTCCATGCGGTCGCGCAGCAGCGTCCCGTCCGGGCCGTCGGGCGAGACCGCCATCCGGTGGTTGATGCGCATCCGGGCGAACTGGCCGCTCGTGCCCGTGCCGGTGTCGCGCTGGATCCACGCCCCGTCGCGCTCGTGCCAGTCGAGGTCGACGTGCGTGCTGCCGAGGGGCAGGACGCCGAGGATGCTCGCCGAGACGGGATGCGCCTCCTCCGTCCAGCGCTCGGGGAAGCCCTCGGGCGCATCCGAGCGGTACTTCACCAGGGGCGTCGTCACGGCGACCATCACGCGGGGGTCGCGGAGGGCGTCGGTCGCGACGTCGACGGGGCAGGCGAGGCGGATCTTGAGCTGCACGTGCATGCGTCGATCCAACTCCTGCGGGCTGTGGAGGGGGCCGCCTGTGGAGGGGCGGCGCGGGCGCGGGGGCTCTGGGTGGGCTCGCCTGTGGAGGGGACTCGCCGGTGGAGGGGCCGAGGAGGCGCGGGTCGCGGCGGTCCGTCATCGCGCGTCATGCTCGGCCACCGCCCCGCTCGCCCGACCTACTGTGGAGGGATGAACGCGCACGGCCAGCAGAAGTACCAGGTCAGGCTCGACCACGGCATCGCCGGAGCCGGCCGCATCGCACCCGGCGCCCACCTCGTCGTGGTCGTCGACGCCCTCGACGGGCACGGGCTGCTCTCGACCGACGAGACGGTCGCCGCCGTGCTCGATGCCGTCGCCGAGGGGTCCGAAGGGGCTGACCGGATCGAGGGCGCCGACGACACCGAGCGCGGCGACGGGCCCGTGCAGGCCGAGACCGTCGAGCTGCTGCTCGTGACGACCCCCGCCGACGCCGACGGAGTCGCCCGCCGCGTGCTCGAGCGGCAGGCCGACCGGGGCGACCGCGCCGTCGTCGCGATCGTCGCCGCCGGCGCCGTCGAGCCCGACGGCTTCCGCCCCGCGGTCGAGGATCAGCTCGCCGCCGGAGCCGTCGTCGACGCGCTCGCCGCGGTCGGCATCGACTCGTCGTCGCCCGAGGCGGCCGTCGCCTGCGCCGCCGCGGTGTCGCTCCGGCGGGCGACGTCGCACCTGCTCACGGCGTCGGCCTCGGCGGGAGAGCTCGTCGCGACCGGCCGGGCCGACCTCGTGTCGGCGACCCGCGCCTCCTGAGCTGCGCCGCGCCTCCTGGGCCGCGCCAGTGCCGACTGTCGGGGGCGCGGCGTAGCCTGTGCCGCATCGCGACCACCCGTCGCCCGAATCGCTGGAGGAACCATGAAGGCAGTGCTCACCGACGGAACCGTCGTCGCCGAGGCCCCGAAAGACGAGCTCGTCTCGATCGAGGGCAACTGGTACTTCCCGCCGTCGAGCGTCGACGAGAGCCTGCTCGAGAAGAGCCCCACCCAGTACCACTGCCCGTGGAAGGGCGACACCCAGTACTTCAGCGTCCGATCGGGCGACACCCTGCTGAAGGACCGCGCCTGGAGCTACCCCACCCCCATCCCGTCGTCGTTCGACCGCGTCGGCTCGGACTACTCGGGCTACGTCGCCTTCTACAACGACGTGCAGATCGTCGACTGACCCGAGGAGGCGCGGGTCGGGCCCGTCAGGCCGCACTCGTCGCCGCGACGCCAGGTCGCCACGCGCCACGACGCCACGTCGCCAGGTCGCCACAGCGCCACGACGCCAAAAGATGGACACGACGCCAGGTTTATACGTGGCGTCGTGTTCACTTTCTGGCGTCTTAGGGGGAGCGGCGCGGGGGTGCTGGCGTCTTAGGGGGAGCGGTGCGGGGGTGCTGGCGGTGCGGCGGGTGCAGCGCGAGGCGGGTGTAGGCGGCGAGGCGGGTGCAGCGCGAGGCGGCCGAGCGGGCGGGCGCTGCGGCGGGGGTCAGTGGGCGGCGGTGCGCTGGCGGTGCGCTCGCACCTTGGCGCGGTTGCCGCAGCGCTGCATCGAGCACCAGCGGCGGCTGCCGGCACGCGACTCGTCGTAGAAGACCAGCCCGCACGCCTCGTTCGAGCAACGCCGCATCCGCGAGTCCGGCCCGCCGCCGAACCCGACGGTCGTGAACAGCGCGACCGCATCGCGGGCGACCGATGCCATGGCCTGCCCCAGCCGGAGCCGCCCCGCGCCGGCCTGACGCCGACCACCCTCGAGCGACGGCGGCACGTCGGGCAGCGCGGCGAAGAGGTTGAGCGTGTCGACGTCCTGCGGATCGGTCGAGGTGCCGTCCGCTGCGGCCACGGCGAGTCGGGCGATCGCGTCGCGCAGACCCCGGGCGTCGGCGAGCTCGCGATCGCCCGCGGCACCGGCGACCCCCTCGAAGCGCTCGCCGATCCAGTCGTCGAGGTCGGGCGGCAGCAGCAGGCCGTCCCACGGGGTCGACCCGTCGGCGGGCAGCGCGAGCCCGGACTCGGGGCCGAAGCGCGAGCCGGCGCGGAACCCTCCGAGGTAGGCGAAGTCGAGCCCGAGCGAGCCCGAGTCGAAGAACCAGCGGGTGTCGGTGTCTGATCTGAGCCACTGTCCGGTCTGCACCGAACCACTCTAACCGGTTACGCGCCTCCTCGGCTCCCGCTCTGCCCTGCCCTGCCGCGCTGCTCAGGGCTCGCGCTTCGTCCAGGTGATGAGGTGGTCGGGGTCGTACCTGCGCGAGCAGCGCCCGCACGACAGCGGGCGCTTCGGCTCGCGGTACCGGAAGTGCTCGTGCCCGGCCGAGCAGAGGCCCACCCACGGAGCGAGATCCGACGCGATCGCCCCGTCGTGCAGACGGCTGCCGATGTAGCCGAGATCGGTCGCGACGGACTTCCAGCGCGGTCCGTGCCCCGCCTTCGACCCGGCGAGGGCGTGCGCCACCTCGTGCAGCAGCACCTGGTGGATCTCGTCGTCGTCGTACCGACCGGCCAGGTGCTTCGACACCGTGATGCGCTTCTGCGTGTAGTTGCACAGGCCGGCGCGGGTCTTGGCGTTGTCGAAGCCGAAGCTCCAGACGGCGGGGTCGAGATGCAGGGCGATCAGCGCGTCGGCCCAGCGCCTCACCCGATCGAGATCGGCCATGAGCGGATCAGGAGGCGCGGGTCGCGCGAGGCACGCCCGTCACGCCGAGCACGCGAGGTGCCGCGCACGCCGAGGAGGCGCGGGTCACCGGGGCGGGAACGGCCAGGTCGACGGCTGGTCGTCTTTGGGCAGGGCGTCGACGACTCCGGTGACACCGGTCGCGCCGGGTCGGGTCGTGTCGGCGTCCTCGTCGTCGGGTCGGCCAGAGGTCGCACCGCGGTCCGACCGAGGGGACGAGTCACGGAACCGGTCGCCCTCGCGGTGACCGGCGGCGTTCGCGGCGAGGCTCGAGATCTTGCCCCACAGGCTCGTGTCGGCTCGCACCGGGCGGTCGCTCTCGGGGGCGGGCGGCACCTCGTCGCGCCGGGCGTGGCGGGCCGCACGTTCGTCGGAGTCGTCGGTGCGCGTCGCGGCGGCCCGCGCGGCGGCCGCGGGGTCGACGAGCGACTCGGACGGCAGACCGCCGGTGGGGTTCGTGTCGCCGGGGCGGGGAGCGTCGTGACCGGCGTCGAAGACCTCGGCCGCGCCTCCGGAAGCGGGGTCGTCGAGCTGCTCGACCGACTGGCCGTCGGTCTGCGCGAGGTAGGCCCGGAGGATGTCGTCGATGGCGTTCTGCAGATCCACCGCGCGATCGCGCGGGGCGCCGCTCGCCGAGTAGGCGGTCAGCGCGTGGGCGAGACTCGCCCGCGCCTCGTCGTGGCGGCCGGGCTCGAGCAGCGTGTAACCCTCGAGCTCGGCGGCCGCGGCCTCGAGCTCGCGCCACTCTTCGGTCGACGCCGTGATGAGACTCGTGTGCAGGTCGTTGAGCGCACGCTCGAGCTTGCCCTGCTCACGGAAGATGTGCGCCCGACGGATCCGCGCAGCCGTCGAGTCGGCCCGATCGCCGGTGAAGTGCGCGAGACGGAAGGCCTCTTCGGCGATCGCCAGGGCCTCGTCGAGACGACCGAGCAGCCTCAGCAGATCGGCGCGCTCGCCGAGGGCCGAGGTGCTGCGGCTCTGCCCGAGCGCCCCGAGGCGGGCCTCGGCGGCGGGCACGTCGACCGCCGTGCGGAGGCTGATCGGCTCGAAGCCGCCGGCCCCGCCCAGCCTCGAGCCGGCAGGCGCGGCGAGGCCCGGGGGCACGCTCTGGGGGCGGGCGCTGCCGGGTGCGGATCCGAGGTGGGGGTCGTGCTCGCTCATCGTGTACGAGGGTAACCGCCCGCCCCGCGAACGGACCGCACGGCGCGCAGGCTCACCCGCTTGCCGCCCCGATTCGCGACGCATCCGCCGTCGCAGTGGTGGACGAGGTGCCTCGAAGCGGTGGCGCGGGGTGGGCGGGGCGGCGCTGCGCCGGGCTGGTGGACGAGGTGCCTCGAAGCGGGGCATCGGGGCCGCGGGGGCAACGTTTCGGGGCACTTCGACGCGCGGGGAGCGCGGGTGGGATGGGCGCGGGAGGCGCGGGGCGGGGCGGTGGCGAACGAGGTGCCGCAAAGCGGGGGGTCGGGGGCGGGGGAGCAACGTTTTGGGGCGCTTCGATGCGCGGGGGGCGCGGGCGCGGGCGCGGCGGTGGCGAACGAGGTGCCGCAAAGCGGGGGGCCGGGGGCGGAGGAGCAACGTTTTGGGGCGCTTCGATGCGCGGCGGGCGCGGGCGCGGGGGCGCGGGATGCGCGGGGAGCAGTGCTGCCGAACGAAGTGCCGCAAAGCGGGGGGCCGGAGGCGGGGGAGCAACGTTTTGGGGCGCTTCGATGCGCGGCGGGAGGCGCGGGGCGGGGCGGTGGCGAACGAGGTGCCGCAAAGCGGGGGGTCGGGGGCGGGGGAGCAACGTTTTGGGGCGCTTCGATGCGCGGCGGGCGCGGGCGCGGGGGCGGTGGCGAACGAGGTGCCCCGAAGCGGGGGGTCGGGGGCGCGAGAGCAACGTTTTGGGGCACTTCGACGGGGTGGCGCACGCGGAGCGGGCGCGGGGCGCGGGGCGCGCGCGGGGCGCGCGCGGGGGGAGGCGCGGGTCAGGGCACGCGGGTCAGCGGCACCGAGACGATGCGGTCGTCGTCCGCGCCGGGCGAGCCTCGGCCGTCGGTGTTGCTCGTCACGAGCCAGAGGGTGCCGTCGGGCCCGGGCAGCACGTCGCGGATGCGGCCGAGCGACCGGTCGCCGGTGAACCGCTCGGTGGGCACCGCCGCCGAGGTCGCCGGCACCTGGATCTCGAACAGCCGCTCGCCGCCGAGCCCCGCCAGGAACAGCGTCGAGCCCACGGCCGTGAGACCGCTCGGGCTCGCGTCGTCGGTCGACCACTGCAGCACCGGGTTGAGGAAGTCGCCGTCGTCGCCGCGGCCCTCCACCTCGGGCCAACCGTAGTTCGAGCCCGGCGACAGCGAGTTCAGCTCGTCGTAGGTGTTCTGACCGAATTCGGCGGCCCACGGCGACCCGAAGGCGTCCCACGCGATGCCCTGCGGGTTGCGGTGCCCCAGCGTGTAGACCGGCGAGCCCGGCATCGGGTTGTCGGACGGCACGGCGCCGGTCGGCGAGAGGCGCAGCACCTTGCCGCCGAGCGAGTCGGGGTCCTGCGCGGCGGTCGGGTCGGAGGCGTCGCCGGTCGTGGCGTAGAGCATGCCGTCGGGGCCGAAGGCCAGGCGCCCGCCGTCGTGGTTCGACGCCTTGGGGATGCCGGTCAGCACCTCCTCGACGCCGCCCAGCCCGTACGAGCCGGCCGTGCCCGTGATGGGCGCGCGCACGATGCGGTTGTCGTCGGCGGTGGTCAGGTAGGCGTAGAGGTACGACGGGGCCCCGCCGAGCACCGCGAGACCGAGCAGCCCGCCCTCGCCCTCGTGCACGACGCCCTCGATCCGCGCCACGTCGCGCAGCTCGCCCGAGGCGGTGAGCTCGACCACGCGGCCGCTGTCGCGGAGGCTGACGAGCGCCGAGCCGCTGTCGAGTCGGACGACCGACCAGGGCGCCTCGAGTCCGGTGGCGACGTCGGTCGTCTCGGCGTCGTCGGCGATCGTGACCCCGTCGGTGCTCGTCGTGGCGGCCACCGGCGAGGGCCCGACGTCGGCCGGTCCGCTCGAACGCGCCGACGACGACGAGGCGTCGGAGAGCGCGGGCCCGGCGGTGGGCACCTCGCTCGTGCAGCCGGCCACGAGCAGGAGACCCGCGGTGAGGGCGAGACCTGTGGCGAGCACCCGCGGGCGGACGGCGCGGTGCCCCCGGGGGGTGGTCTTCCGCGCCTCGTGCATCACCCCATGAGACAGCATGGCGAGCACCCCGGAGGGCCCGATCGCTCCATCGTTAACGGACCGTGACGCGGGTGTCCGCACTCTGGAGGACACCGATCGGCGGCCTCGTCAGCGGGGGCCGAGCTCCGCCCGGAGCGGCCAGTCCTGACCCTCGAGGATCAGCTGAGCACCCGCCCCGGTCACCCGGTTGACGACGACGGGCGCCAGCAGGTTCACCGTCATCCCCGAGGAGGCGGGGGTCGCCACGACGAGGAGCATCGCGTCGTCCGCGTCGGTCAGCTCGAGCAGCGCCGTCTGCTCGTCGGTGATGACCGGCGAGTAGTCGGTCAGGTGCACCGACGCGTCGAGCACGAACAGCCGCACGTCGGCGGCGTCATCGGCGGCGTCGAGGACGTCGACGGCGCGGAGGGCGAAGAGTCCGACGGCGCCCTCGATCTCGTCGAGCACGAAGTCGACCTTCGGCTCGAGGCCGAACGGCGGGGCGACGAAGCGCACCGGGGTCCGCGTGATGCCGCTCATCGGAGGAAGTCCATCAGCGAGGTCTGGACGACCCGGGCGGTGACGGCGAGCGCCGCCTGGTAGCTGTTCTCCTGGAGCTTGAGTTCGAGCACGGCCTGCCCGAGGTCGAGGTCCTCGATGCCGGATCGCTGGGCCTCGAGTCCGACCTTGGTGTCCATCAGGGTGTCCTTGGCTCTCAATAGCTGAGCGTGGCTCGCTCCGACCGACGACTGTACGCCGCGGAGGTCGCCGACGCGAGTGTCGATCTCGGCGAGGTGAGCGCTGACGTTGACCCCGCCGCGGAGGTCGGTCACGATGTCGTCGATCAGGCGGAACACCGAGTCGTCGCCGGTGCCGAAGGCCGCCCGGCCGTCGGCGTCGACGCGGACGGTGGTCTCGGGGCCGACGCGACGCACGACGGTGCCGCCCTCGGACCCGGTGTGGGTGTAGTCGTCCGTCCAGGCGACGCCGGCGTCGGAGGTGCCGGCGAAGACGCTGCGGCCGTTGTAGCTGGTGTTGGCCGTGCCGAGCAGGTCCTTCTTCAGGCCCTCCAGCTCGATCGCGATCGCCTCGAGCGCGGCGGGCCCCGCGGCGCCGGTGTTGGCGCCCTGGAGGGTGAGCTGCCGCACCTTCGCCATGATCGAGTCGGCCGCCGAGAGGGCGCCGTCGGCGGTCGACAGCCAGCCGTCGCCGTCGTCGGCGTTGCGCGACTGCTGGGCGGCGGCCGCCTGCAGGTTCTTCACGCGCATGGCCTCGGCGGCACCGGTCGGGTCGTCGGAGGGCCTGCCGATCCTCTGCAGGCTCGACGCGCGGTCCTGGCTCTCGGCGACGCGGGTCTTGCTCGACATCAGGTGCTGCTGCGCTCGCAGGCTGCTCATCTGATCGGTCACTCGGCTGATCATCGTCCGTTACCTCCCGACCCGGCCCATGCCGTTGATGAGGGTGTCGAGCATCTCGTCGATGGCGGTCATGACGCGGGCGGCCCCCTGGTAGGCGTGCTGGTACGAGAGCAGGTTGACGTTCTCCTCGTCGAGGCTGACGCCTGCGCCCGAGAGCTGACGGTTCTTGGCCGAGCTCGCCGCGAGGTCGGTGAGCGCGGCCTGCTGCGACTCGCTCTTCGCGGTCGCACCGATCGTCGCGACGACGGCCGACCAGGTGCGGTCGGGCGAGCCGGCTCCGACGCCGATCTGGGCGACGGCGAGGGCGACCGTGTTGTCGTGCGCGCCTCCTGCGCCGTCGCCCGAGGCGATCGTGCCGGGCCCCGTCGGCAGCACCGTGAGGCTGCGGGCGGGCGAGCCGCCGGGCGTGAGGGCGAAGAAGTCGTGACCGTCCGTGCCGTCGGCGGTGAAGCCCGTCCGGTGCACGGCGTTGACCTGCGTCGCGAGCTGGGTGGCGAGGGCGTCGTACGAGGCGGCGGCCTCGGCCAGCGTGCCGCCGACGCCGCCCGCGGCGGGCTGCAGCAGCGAGACCGTGCCGGCGAGGCTGCCGCCGGTCAGCGGGATCGACCGGCCGGAGCGGTCGGCCCACTCGACGGCCACACCGGCCGTCGCCGTCGCCATGCTGTAACCGCCGGTGACGGCGACCGTGCGGGCCGAGGTGCCGCTGACCAGGGCGTCGCCGCCGATCAGCACCTCGACCGTGCCGTCGCCCACGTCTCGGACGGTGCCGCCGGCGATCGTCGCGATGCGCTCGGTGAGCAGCGATCGGGCGTCGATCAGCTCGTTCGAGCCGACTCCGAGCTGCGTGTTCGTGCGGATGCGGGCGTTGAGGTCGGCGACCTGCGAGGCGGCGGAGTTGAGCTCGGCGGCGAGTCCGTCGCTCTGCGTGCGCAACCCGCCCCACTGCTCGTCGACGGCACGGTGCCCGGCCGAGAGCGCGGCGGCCAGCGAGGTGGCCTGACCGATCAGCACGGCGGCGGGCCCGGCGTCGCCGGGGTTGTTGGCGACGTCGCCCCAGGCCGACCAGAACGCGTTCAGCTGACTCGAGATGCCGTTCGTCGAGGGCTCGCCGAGCGACGCCTCGAGGGTGGCGATCGCGGAGGCGCGGGTCGACTGGTACCCGGCGGTCGCGGCCGCGCTCCGCACCTGCCCGTCGACGACCTGGTTGCCGAGTCGGGCGATGGCGTCGATCGAGACGCCCTGACCGGCGACGACGCCGGCGCTGAAGATGCCGGCCCGGGCCGGCGACTCGATCGACGAGGTCGTGATGCGCTGACGGGTGTAGCCGTCGGTGTTGACGTTGGCGATGTTCTGACCGGTCACGTCGAGACCCGTGCGGGCCGCCACGAGACCGGTGTAGGCCGTGTTCAGGCCGCCGAAGGTGCTGCCCATGCTCAGAGGCTCCCGTCGAAGAGGTGCCCGCCGGAGGCGGTGGTCCCGCCCGGGGTGCCGACCCGGCGCCCGGCGGCGGTGGCGGCGGTCGAGCCGGTCGCGTCGTAGATGGCGCCCGCTGCGGCGGTCGCGTCGTCGGTCGTCGCGGCCAGGGTCTCCTGGGTGGCGCGGGCCGCGGCGCGGAGGAAGCGCTCGTTCTCGTCGCGCAGCTGCGCGATGCGGGCGGTGAGGTCGGTCATCGCCCGGAGGTGGGCGGTGAAGATCTCGCCCCAGGGGCCTGCGGGAGCCGCGGCGATGATGTCACGGAGGGGCGCCTCCTCGTCCGTCCCCCACTGCTGGGCGACGGAGGAGACCTCGACGCTGCGCTCCAGCCCGGCGGTCCGCAGCCGGTCGAGCACCTGCTCGACCTCGCGCGTGGCGTGATCGATCCAGCGGGTGCGACCGGCGGTCAGCAGCAGCTGCTCCTCCTCCAGCTTGAAGGTGAGCAGCTCGAGCAGCTCGCGTTCACGCCAGAGCAGCGCGGACAGTTCGTTCGCGCCCATGGGGTCTCCTCGGTCGGGTGTCGATGATCTCGGCGGGGGAGCGGTGACGTCCCCTACGAGGAGGACTATCGACGCCACCCCCGCCGCCGTTAGCGAGGCGCGCCAGACGGTCGACGGATCCGATCGCATAGCGGGTGGCCGGGGTCGACCGGAAGTCGCTCCGGCACCCCACTGCGGGGGAGGGGGTACGGGTGCTGTCCTCCACAGACGCGACACCTGTTCCCCCTGACTGGGGTCACACAGGCGCCCCGCAGGCTGAGTGGACGCCGATAGCGTTGCCGGTGCAGGGACGGTCGTCGACCAGCCCGACCGGTCACCCCGAAGACCGACCACGCACCCGCACGACCCCCGCACGACCCCCGCACGACCCCCGCACGACCCCGACACCCCGAAGCACGAACCCCCGTCTCGACGCGTCCGACACGCGTCTCGACCGCACCAGTCGCTTACCCGCAGCTCAGACCGTGCGTCTCGACATCAGCCCTGATCAGAGGGCTGTTCGTCGCGCCCGCGATCCACACCTGTCCTGACGGACCCTCTTGCTGGGAGCAAGCGATGAACCGCACCGAACGCAACGCCCTGGTGGTCGAGAACCTGCCGCTCGTCGGCTACCTCGTCTCCGAGGTCTGCGCCCGCGCCACGCACCTGTCGCGCGACGACCTCGCCGGCGTCGGCGCGATCGCGCTCGTGCAGGCGGCCGACGCCTTCGACCCGACCCTCGGGATCCCGTTCGGCGCCTACGCCCGCACCCGCATCGTCGGGGCCTTCGCCGACGACATGCGCTCGGGAGACTGGGCCAGCCGCGGCACCCGCAAGCGCATCAAGGAGACCCTGGCCACCCAGGAGGCGCTGACCGCGTCGCTGGGGAGGCGCCCGTCGGTCGACGAGCTCGCCTCGGCCCTCGGGGTCGACCGTCAGGCGGCGCAGTCCGCGCTGAGCGACGCCGGCCGCACGGTCTCGACCCTCGACGACACGATCGCCGACCACCTCTCGAGCGACCTGCCGCTGCCGGGCGACGACCTGCTCGTCGACGAGCGCAGCCGCTACCTGCGGGCCGCCGTCGAGGCCCTCCCCGAGCGCATGCGCCTGATCATCGAGGGCGTCTACTTCGGCGACCGCACCGTCACCGAGATCGCCGACGAGCTCGGCATCACCCACAGCGCCGTCTCGCAGCAGCGCACCGAGGCCGTCCGTCTGCTGCGCGACGGACTCGCCGCGCACTACGCCGACGACCCCGACGCCGGGTTCGAACCCGTGTCGAAGACCGCGCCCGCCCGGCGCAGCGCCTACCTGTCGCGCGTCGCGACGAACGCGGCCGTCGGCATCGCCCGCGCCCTGCGCGACCCCGAGCCCCAGGGCTTCAGCACGGCGGTCTGAACCGCCCCGAGAACTTTCGACGTCGCACTAACGCGCGTCGTGAGCCGGTCGACAGTAGCCGGTGTCAGCCCACGGATGGGCCGACGAACAACACCCAGTCACGGAGGAGAACACCATGGGTATGCAGATCAACACCAACCTCGCGGCCAACAACACCTACCGCAACCTCAACAGCACGCAGAACGACCTGTCGAAGAGCCTCGAGAAGCTCTCCAGCGGTCTTCGCATCAACCGTGCCGCTGACGACGCGGCGGGTCTCGCGATCTCCGAGGGCCTGCGCTCGCAGGTCGGCGGACTCACGGTGGCCGCACGCAACGCCCAGGACGGCATCTCGGTCGTGCAGACCGCGGAAGGCGGACTGACGGAGGTCCACTCGATCCTCCAGCGCGTCCGCGACCTCGCTGTTCAGGCCGGTAACGACTCGAACAACGCGGACGCCCGCACGGCCATCCAGACCGAGGTCACGGCCCTCGGCGAGGAACTGACCCGCATCGGCAACTCGACCAACTTCAACGGCATCGACCTGCTCAACAGCGCCGGCAGCCTGACGTTCCAGGTCGGCGCCGGTTCGGTCGCGGAGAACGACCAGATCTCGGTCAGCCTGACCGACATCACGGCCGTCGCCACGACCGTCGCGGGTCTGACCTTCGACTCGGCCGCCAACGCCCTCGCCTCGATCGCCGAGCTCGACACGCAGATCACCGCCGTGTCGTCGGCGCGTTCCGAGCTCGGTGCCGTGCAGAACCGCTTCGAGCACTCCATCGCGTCGACCAACGTCGCGAAGGAGAACCTCACGGCGGCTCAGTCGCGCATCCGCGACGTCGACATGGCCGAGGAGATGGTCAAGTACACGCGCTCGAACGTGCTCAGCCAGGCCGGCACCGCGATGCTGGCCCAGGCGAACCAGAGCACGCAGAGCGTCCTGTCGCTGCTCCGCTAGTCGGACCGGGGCCCGGCTCCGTGCTCCCAGCACGGGGCTGACGTCTCGACCCGCCTCGCTCGGAGACCGGGTGGCGAGGGGTCGCAGCTGATCCTGCGACCTCCTGCCACCCGGTCTCGACACGGTCACCGCGCCTCCTGCAGTCCCCTTGATCCGCACGCCCACCACCCCTCGACAGGAGCACCGCATGGCCTCGTTCGGCATCGACGGCCTCGTCAGCGGGCTGGACACGACGGCGCTCATCAACTCGTTGATGCAGTCCGAGGCCGTGCCCCAGACGATCCTCAAGAACAAGGCCACCACCGGGCAGACGCTCGTCGCGGCCCTGCAGGGGCTCAACACGAAGATCGCCGAGCTGGCGACGCTCGCCGCCGCGACCGCCAAGACCGGCTCGCTCTCGCTCTTCACGCCGACCAGCAGCTCGACCGCTGTGACCGCGAAGACCTCCGCCGGCGCCGTCTCGGGCTCGGTCGACCTCGTCGTCGGCGCCGTCGCGTCGTCCAAGACCGCGGTGACCGCGGCCATGACGGCCTGGCCCGACTCGCCCGCGACCCTCACCTTCGTCTCGGCGTCGGGAGCGGTGACCGAGGTGACCGCCGCCTCCTCGTCGCTCGACGACGTCGTCAAGGCCGTCAACGCGTCGGCCGCCGGCGTCTCGGCCGTGAAGGTCGCCTCGGGCACGGACGCCTCGGGCGCCGTGCAGTACCGACTGCAGCTCTCGAGCGAGAAGACCGGGGCCGAGGGCGGCTTCGAGGTGCACCGCGGCAGCGCCGCCGACGTCGCGGCGGGCACGGCGACCGACCTGATGACCGAACCCGGCGCGGCCGTGATCTCGCAGGCGCGCGACGCCTCGATCACGCTGTGGGCGGGGACGGCGGCCGAGCAGGTCGTCACCAGCAGCAGCAACACGTTCGCGGATGTGATCCCCGGCGTCTCGGTGACGGTGTCGGCCGTGACCACCGAGCCCGTGCACCTCTCGATCGCCCGTGACGCGACCGCCGCCACGAAGGTCGCCACCGACCTCGTCGCCGGGGTCAACGCCGCCCTGACGATCATCGCCGGCAAGAGCGCCGCGTCGACCTCGACCAGCGCGGCGGGCGTCACGACGGTCACCGCCGGCGTCTTCGGCGGCGACTCGACCACGCGGGGCATCACGCAGCGCCTGACCGATGCCGTCCTCAGCCCCGTCGACGGACAGTCGCCCAGCGCGATCGGCATCTCGATCGACGCGAAGACCGGGCAGTTCGCGGTCGACGCCGAGAAGTTCGCCGCCGCCCTCGCCGCCGACCCCGAGAGGGTGCAGGCGACGATGAGCGCCATCGCCGAGCGCGTCGCGTCGACGTCGACCGCCGTCTCGGACAAGTTCGACGGATCGCTCACGAAGGTCATCACCGGTCAGCAGTCGGTCGTCCGCGACCTGAACGACCGCGTCGGCATCTGGGACGACCGCCTCGCCGCGCGACGCGAGAACCTGCAGAAGACCTACTCCGCCCTCGAGGTCGCCCTCAGCGCCCTCACCGCCCAGCAGAGCTACATCACCAGCCAGCTCGCGGGCCTGTCGGCGAGCAGCAGCTGATGGACGCCACCTCGTTCGCGGCCTTCGCCGCCGCCTCGTCCGCCCCGACCGCCGTCGTGCAGAAGCAGCGCGCCCGATACACGGCCGAGGCCGTGCAGTCGGCGACGCCCGTTCAGCTCGTCACCATGCTCTACGACCGCCTGCTGCTCGACCTCTCTCGGGCCGAGGTCGCCCAGACGGCCGCCGACTGGGCCGCGGCCTCGGAGCAGCTGCTGCACGCCCAGGCGATCGTCGCCGAGCTGTCGTCGTCGCTCAGGATCGACGTGTGGGATGGCGGCGAGGGCCTGCTCGCCCTCTACACGTACTCGTCGACCGCCCTGGTCAACGCGAACATCCACCGCGACGTCGCCGTGACCCGCGAGGTGATCGCGCTGCTCGAACCGCTGCGCCAGACGTGGCACGAGGCCGCCGCGTCGCTGCAGGCCGAGGGGCGCGCGTCGGGCGCCGGGATGTCGGGTTCGGGTGTCGGCTGAGGGGGCTGTGCCGGCTGGCGGGATGGGAGATCACCCGCGGTGGTCGGCCGTGCTCGACGACCTCGAGCGCTGGCTGGACGACGCCGAGCGGACGCTGTCGGGGCCGGGGCCGTCGAGCGGGGTCGAGCAGCGGAGCGGGGTCGAGCCGGCCGGAGCCGCGTCGAGCCCGCACGCGCCCCCGCTGCCCTGGGCGCCGCCCACGGGGCTGGGGCCGATGCCGGCCGCTCTGTCGGACCGCGCCTCCTCGGTGCTCTCTCGCCAGTCGGTGCTCGTGGCCCGTCTCTTGGAGGCGCGTTCCGCGGTGCAGCAGCAGCTCGGCGCCGTCCGCCGGGTCGAGGCCTCGCACGAGCCCGGTCGGCCCGTGTACCTCGACGCCCTCGGCTGACGCCTCGCCGCACGGCGTGCGAGGGGCCGGCGTCCATGCCGCCACGTTCTCGACACGCCGCCACGCGATCCGGTGGCGGGGTGCGGAGTCGGTGGCGGCGTGCGCGGGGCAGGAGGCGCGGGTCAGCCCCAGGGGATGACGCCGACCACGATCGCCACGGCCAGCATCACGAGCGACACGATCGCCGCACGCCACAGCACCTTCTTGTGGTGGTCGCCGAGGTTCACGTTCGCGAGGCTGACGAGCAGCAGGATCGCTGGCACCAGCGGGCTCTGCAGGTGCACCGGCTGACCGACCACCGACGCCCGCGCCATCTCGACCGGGTCGATGCCGAACGCCGCGCCGCTCTGCGCCAGCACGGGCAGGATGCCGAAGTAGAAGGCGTCGTTGCTCATGAAGAAGGTGAGCGGCAGGCTCAGCACTCCGGTGATCACCGCGAGGTACGGGCCCATCGAGGTGGGGATCACGTCGACCAGCCACTGCGCCATCGCGTCGACCATGCCGGTGCCGTTCAGCACGCCGATCAGCACGCCGGCGGCGAAGACCATCGAGACGACTCCGACGATGCTCGGCGCGTGCGCCACGATCTCGGCCGACTGCTCCTTCACCCGGGGGAAGTTCGCCAGCAGCGCGATCGCCGTGCCGACCATGAACACGTAGGCGAGCGGGAACAGGTCGGCCACGAGCAGCACCATCACGGCGACGGTCAGCACGAGGTTGAACCAGATCATCTTCGGGCGGAGCGTCGGGCGGTCGGGGTCGAGCATCGTGTCGGCCAGGGTCGCTCCGCCGGGGGTGCCGTTCTCGTTGCCGCCGTAGGCCGCCGCGCCCGCGCCGGCGCCCGCGCCAGCGCCGGCGGGGTTGTCGACCGCGCGCTCGCCGGGTGCGTCGGCGCGGCTGCCGTCGGCCCGTCCGCCCCGCACTCCGAGGGCGACCGTCGGGCTGGTGAACATCGAGACGCCGACCCCGGGGATGCCGGTGCCGCCGCCGCGCGAGGCGGTCGCGAGCTCCTGCGAGAGCGGCGACATCGCAGCCGCCGCGGCCCCGAGGCGCGAGTCGCCGATCTCGAGTGTGCCGAGGCGGCGGCGCTCGCGCAGCCCCATCAGCCATGCGAAGACGAAGACCAGCACGAGGCCGGCGATCAGCGACGGCACGAGGGGCACGAAGATGTCGCTCGGCTGCACGCCGAGGGCCGCCGCCGCACGGACGGTCGGGCCGCCCCACGGCACGATGTTCAGAGTCCCGTTGGCGAGACCGGCGACGCAGGTCAGCACCACGGGGCTCATGCCGAGCTTGAGATAGATGGGCAGCATGGCCGCGGTCGTCACGATGAACGTGGTCGAGCCGTCGCCGTCGAGCGAGACCGCCCCGGCGAGCAGCGCCGTGCCGAGCACGACCTTCGCGGGGTCGTTGCCGGTCACCCGCAGGATGAGCCGCACCAGCGGATCGAACAGCCCGACGTCGATCATCAGACCGAAGTACATGATCGCGAACATCAGCAGTGCGGCCGTCGGGGCCAGATCGCCGATCGCCTCGATGACCATGTCGCCGATGCCGAGACCCGCGCCGGCGAAGAGCCCGAAGATGGTCGGCACCATGATCAGGGCCAGCATCGGCGACAGCTTCTTGGTCATGATCAGCGCCATGAAGGTCAGCACCATGAGGTAACCGAGTACGACGAGCATCCGAACTCCTTCGTCCGTGAGCGGCACCGTGGAGGAGCCGAGCGTGTCCGGGCACGCTAGCCGCGCCTCCTCGGTCGCGTCGCGCTTCTGCGCATTCGCCGACTATCGCGCGTTGGTCGTGTTCTGCGCGTTCTGCTCACGCGCGCGGGAGTGCGTCGCGGGGGTGGGGCGGGTTCGTGTCATCGGGGGCGGGTCAGCGCTGACCCGCCGCCGATGACGGGAACCCGCCGAACCCGCGGGCCGCAACGCGAGCGGCGTGGGCAGGGATCGCAGGAGGCGCGGGTCGCCCCGACCGCGCCCGGTACCCTGGCCGACGTGACCGACGACAGCTCACGCCCGCGCTCGCGGCCCGGCGCCCGCCTCCGCCTCCGCCCCCGCCGGTTCGCCACCGAGGTGCTGCTGCTGCAGCTCGCCGTCGTCACCGCCATCGTCGTCCTCACCAGCGCCGTGTTCGCCGCGATCGCCGTGCAGCGTCTGGCCCGCGAGGCCGAGTCGACGGCGCTCGCCGTGGCGCAGAGCGTCGCCTCCGACACCGATGTGCGGGCCGAGGTCGCGGCCCTCAGCGTCGACGGCACGCCGATCGACGAGGGCGCCCTCGCCGCGGGCGACCTGCAGCGCACGGCGGTCGCGGCCCAGCTGCGCACCGGAGCGCTCTTCGTCGTCATCACCGACGACCGCGGCGTCCGTCTGGCGCACCCCGACCCGACGCGCATCGGCGAGCGGGTCAGCACGAGCCCCGACGCGGCGCTCCGCGGGGAGGAGGTCGTCTCGTGGGAGCGCGGCACCCTCGGCGAGTCGGCCCGCGCCAAGGTGCCGATCGTCGCGCCCACCGCGGACGACCCGCGATCCGGTGCAGGAGGCGCGGGCTCGGCAGGCGGATCGGCCGACGTCCCGGGCGGGGCCGGCGCTCCGACCGGGTCAGGCGACGCCGGGTCCGCGCGCGTCGCCGACGCCGCCGACGTGGTGGGCGAGGTCAGCGTCGGCTATGCCCCCGCGCGCGTCTACGAGACGCTCGCGCGCGACAGCCTGCCCGTGATCGGCGTCGCCCTGCTCGCGCTGGCGATCGGCGTCGTCGCCTCCGTGCTCATCCGTCGGCGCCTCGACCGGCTGACCCTGGGGCTCCAGCCCGAGGAGCTCGCCGCCCTCGTGCAGAACCAGCAGGCCGTGCTCGGCGGTGTCGCCGAGGGAGTGCTCGCGGTCTCGCGCGACGGGGTGGTGACGGTCTGCAACGATCTGGCACCGCGCCTCCTCGGCCTGCCGCCCGACCCGGTGGTGGGCCGACGGGTCGACTCGCTCGAGCTGCCGGGCGTGCTCGTCGAGATGCTGGTCGGCACGTCGCCGGATGGCCGAGGAGGCGCGGGCCGGGCCCCGCAGACCGGCCCCGGCCCCGCCGACACCACGCTGGTCGTCGGGCCTCACGTGCTGCTCGTCGACGTGCGCGCGGTCTCGCACGACGGCGTCGACCTCGGACGCGTGGCGGTGCTGCGCGACCGGACCGACGTCGAGGCGCTGACCCGCCGCCTCGACGCGGTGGGCGCGATGACCACCGCTCTGCGCGCCCAGCGGCACGAGTTCGCCAACCGGCTGCACGCCGTGTCCGGGCTGCTCGAGCTCGGTCGCACCGAGCAGGCGCGCGGCTACCTCGCCGACGTGCTCGACCACGGTCCGCTGCGCTACCCGGTCGCCCACGCGGATCGGCTGACCGAGCCGTACCTGCAGGCGTTCTTGGGGGCGAAGGGGGTCGAGGCCGCCGAGCGCGGGGTGCTGCTGAAGCTCGGCCCCGAGACGCTCGTGTCGGGCACGGTCGTCGAGGCCGGCGACGTCACCACGGTGCTCGGCAACCTGGTCGACAACGCCGTGCGCGCCGCGGTCGCCGGCGACGTCAGCCCCGCGTGGATCGAGGTCGAGGTGCTCGACGACGGCACCGACCTGCACCTGTCGGTGATGGACTCGGGCCGCGGCGTCGCCGACGCGGACGCGCTGTTCGAGCGGGCGGCGGGCGGTGCGAGCGGCGCCGAGGCCGGTGGCGGGGCAGCGGCGCTCCCGCCCGACGGTGCGGTCGACCCGGACGACCCCTCGCGCGTGCACGGGCTCGGCTTCGGTCTGCCGCTCTCGCGCGACATCGCCCGGCGGCGCGGCGGCGACGTCTGGCTCGGCTCGCCCGGCGGAGACGGCCACGGTGCCGTGTTCTGCGCGCGTCTGGCCGACGCCGTCCAGCCGCCCGCGCCTCCTGAGAGGATCGACCCGTGACCACCCCCGACCTGACCGTGCTCGTCGTCGACGACGACTTCTACGTGGCCGAGCTGCACCGGCGGCAGGTCGACGAGGTGCCGGGGTTCCGCGCGCTGGCACCCGTCGGAACGGTCGCCGAGATGCGCCGCGTGCTCGCCGAGACCCCGGTCGACCTGCTGCTGCTCGACGTGCACCTGCCCGACGGGAGCGGCCTCGACCTGCTGCGCGAGGTCGACGTCGACGCGTTCGTGCTCAGCGCGGCCTCCGACGGGGAGACGGTGCGGCGCGCGCTGCGGCGCGGGGTCGTCGGCTACCTGATCAAGCCGTTCGGTTCGGGCGTGCTCGCCGACCGGCTGCGGGCCTATCAGCGCTATCGCAACGTGCTCGACGACCGCGGGAGCGTCGACCAGGAGGCCCTCGAGCGCGCACTCCGCATCCTGCACTCGGGCGACGCGGCGAAGGCGGCGTCGCCGTCGCGCTCGGCGACGGAGCAGTCGGTGCTCGAGCAGTTCGCGGTGCCGGGTGCGGGTGCGGGTGCCGGTGGGGGTGGGGGTGCGGGTGCTGGTGGGGGTGCTGCGGGCGCCGGTGCCGGTGCCGGTGCGGGTTCCGGTGCGGGTGCGGGCGCCGGTGGGGGCGCGGACGGAGAGCTCTCCGCCGCCGACGTCGCTGCTCGGGTCGGTGTGTCGAGGGCGACCGCGCAGCGGTACCTCGCCGCGCTCGCCGCCGACGGCCTCGTCACGATGAGGCTGAGCTACGGAGCGACCGGCCGCCCCGAGCACCGCTACTCCCGCGCCTGACGCGCGCCGCGCCTCCTCCGCTCGCCGGCTCGTCGAGGTGACGCAAACGGGGTGGTCGCGGCCTCGGAGGGGCCCGTTCGCGTCACCTCGATGCTGCTGCTGCGCGTCTGACGTGCGCCGCGCCTCCTCGGCTCGCCTCCGTCCCCCCCCCCGCTCGTCGAGGTGACGCAAAGGGGGTGGTCGCGGCCTCGGAGGGGCCCGCTTGCGTCACTTCGATGGTGCTGCTCCGCGTCTGACGCTCGCCGCGCCTCCCCGGCTCGCCTCCCCCCTCCCCCGGCTCGTCGAAGTGACGCAAAGGGGGTGGCCGCGAGCTCGGAGGGGCCCGCTTGCGTCACTTCGATGCTGCTGCTGCGCGTCTGAGGTGCGCCGCGCCTCCCCGGCTCGCCCCCCCGCTCGTCGAGGTGACGCAAAGGGGGTGGTCGCGCCCCCGAAGGGGCCCGTTCGCGTCACTTCGACGCACCCCCCCCCAGTACGGGGTGGGGGCTTACGGCGCAGCTCCGGACGTCGATAGAGCGACGTGAGCACGGATCGCTCGCCCACCCGGCCACGGATCGGCCCCCGCCCGACGCACGCAGCAGCACGCACGCAGCACGCAGCACGCAGCACGCAACACGCAGCAGCACGCAGCACGCAGCACACAGCACGCAGCAGCAGCAGCAGCACGCAGCACGCAGCACGCACGCAGCAGCAGCACGCACAGGGCACCTCGAACCTCCCCGGGACGGCCATGCCACTCGAATCCGTGACGCAAGCGGCGCTGCAGAGCGCCCTCGACGGTCTGTCGCTGCGCCAGAAGTCGATCGCGAACAACATCGCCAACGTGAACACGCCCGGCTACCAGGCCAAGCGCGTGCAGTTCGAGGAGGCGCTGGGCCGGTCGGTCGCGGAGGGCGGCGGGGCGGTCCAGGCGACCACGGCCCGCTCGCTCGAGCCGACGCGCACCGACGGCAGCAACGTGAACCTCGACACCGAGACGCTGTCGAACGTCGACACCGTGCTGCGGTACCAGTTCGCGACGCAGGCGATGAACTCCGAGCTGACGGCCGTGCGCGCCGCGTTCAGGACGAGCTGATGACCGCCTTCGACGCGATCGGCATCGCGAGCACCGGCCTGACCGTGCACCGCAAGTGGCTCGACGCCGTCTCGGACAACATCGCCAACGCGAACACGGTCAAGTCGATGGACGACACCGCGTTCCAGGCCCGCTACATCGAGGTGCAGGAGGGCGACGGCACCTCGGGCGTCTTCGTCAGAGCCGACCGCTATGGCAGCGAGGCCGGGCGCGTCACGTACTCGCCCGACCACCCGCTCGCCGACGCCGAGGGCTACGTGCGCATGCCCGACATCGACCTCGGCGCCCAGATGGGCGACCTCATCATGGCGCAGCGCGGCTACCAGGCCAACGCCGCTGTCGTCGACCGTGCCAAGACGGCCTACGAGGCCGCACTCCAGATCGGACGTGGCTGATGCCCCTCTCGGCGATCCAGGCTCTCGGAGCCGTCCAACCGTCCGGCTACGCCGACGCCGCCTCGCTGCTGCAGGGGGCCGGTGGCGCGTCGGGTGCCGCGGGCGCTCTCGACGCGACCGGACGAGGAGGCGCGACCAGCGCCTCCGGGGCGACCTTCGGCGCGTCGATGGCCGGTGCCGTCGAGGGCCTCCAGCAGATGCAGGGTGAGGCCAAGACCCTCGCCGTGAAGGCCGTGACCGGCGATCTGACCGACATCCACGATGCGACCATCGCGGCGACCCGCGCCCAGGTCACCCTCGAGCTCGTCAGCGCCGTCCGCAACAAGGGCGTCGACGCCTTCAACGAGATCATGAGGATGCAGGCCTGATGCCCACCGCCGTCAAGAACTCGCTCGACCGGATGCGCGCGACCCTCGCGGGCTTCTCGATCGCGCAGAAGACCATCGCGGTCATCCTGCTCGCCGCCCTCGTGCTCGGCGTCGTCGCGCTGTCCGCGTGGCTGTCGAAGCCGACCTACACGCCGCTGTTCAGCGGCGTCGACCCGGCCGACGCGAGCGCCATCGTCGAGCAGCTGCAGGCCGACGGGGTGCCGTACGAGCTGACCGCCGGCGGCAACACGATCCTCGTGCCCGAGGAGCACGTCTACCAGGAGCGCCTCACCGCCGCGGCCGCCGGACTGCCCTCGACCGCCGGCACCGGCGGCTACACGCTGCTCGACACGATGGGCGTGACATCGTCGGAGTTCCAGCAGGACGTCACCTACAAGCGCGCCATCGAGGGCGAGCTCGCCAACACCATCAAGGCGATGGAGGGCGTGAAGAACGCGACCGTGCAGCTCGCCATCCCCGAGGAGACCGTGTTCGTCGCCGAGCAGCGCGACCCCACGGCGTCGGTGTTCGTCGAGACGCAGGCGGGGGTCTCGCTCACCACGAAGCAGGTGCAGGCGATCGTCAACCTGACCAGCGCCTCCGTCGAGGGCATGACCCCGACCGGCGTGGCCGTCACCGACTCGACAGGCACGGTGCTCTCCGAGGTCGGCACCGGGGCGACGGGAGGAGGCGCGGGCGAGGCCGGCGAGTACGAGACGAAGGTGCAGACGGCCGTGCAGACCATGCTCGACAAGGTCGTCGGCGTCGGCAACTCGTCGGTCGTGGTCGCCGCTCAGCTGGACCAGAACTCGGGCACGCGCGTCACCGAGTCGTTCACCGAGCCCGAGAGCGGACCCCTCGCGCTGAACGAGTCGAGCACCACCGAGCAGTACGGCCCGGACGGCGCCGGCACCGGCACCACCGGGGTGCTCGGCCCCGACAACATCGCCGTGCCCGCGGGCGGCGACGGCGAGGCCGCGACGGCCGACGGCGCCGCGGGCGACGGGTACGTCAACGAGTCGGCGACGAAGAACAACGCGGTCGACAAGGTCACCGAGACGATGAGCGTGCCGTCGGGCACGGTGGCCCGCCAGACGGTGTCCGTCGCGCTGAACGCGACGGCCGCGCAGGGCGTCAACATGCAGAGCATCCGCGACCTGGTCGACAGCGCGGCCGGGATCGACGGCGCCCGCGGCGACACCGTCGACGTGGCCATGGTCGACTTCGACACCTCGGCCGCCGCCGCCGCGCAGGAGGCGCTCGCCGCCGCCGACGCCGCCGCCGCGACGGAGGCGATGTGGTCGACGATCCGCACCGCGAGCATCGTCGGGTTCGTCGCGCTCGCGGCCATCGTCGCGCTCATCGTCTTCGCCCGTCGGAGCCGCCGTCAGGCCCGGGAGGACGTCGACCTCGGCGAGCTCGCGTCCGCGAACGCAGCCCAGACCTGGGATGCGACCATGCGTCTCGACCTGGACGCCGCCTCCGGACGCTCCATGCTCGGCGCAGACGACACGGCGACGCAGATGCTGCCCACGGTCGACGCCCCCGAGCCGTCGCCAGAGGTGCTGTCGGCCGAGCGCCGCCGCGCCGAGGTGGACGCGCTCGCCGAACGCGACCCGGCCAAGACGGCCGAGCTGCTGCGCGGCCTGATGGACCAGCGGAGCGGACTGTGACCGACCTCGTCGTGCCCTTCGCCGCCACCCCGCAGGCGCCGACCGCCCTGACGGGGCCGCAGAAGGTCGCCGTCATCCTGATGCAGATGGAGCAGAGCCGCGCCGCGACCGTCATGCAGCAGTTCAGCGAGGACGAGGCGGCGGAGATCACGACGGAGATCGTGCGGATGCGCCGGGTCGACGCCGCCGTCGCCGAGTCGACCGTGGCCGAGTTCCACGAGCTGAGCGTGTCGGGTCAGCACCAGCCGCGCGGCGGACACGACGTCGCGATCGGTCTGCTCGAGGCATCGTTCGGGTCGGAGCGCGCGGCCGGCGTCATGGAGCGGCTCGCGTCGAACATGGCCCGCAAGACGTTCGAGTTCCTCGACGAGGCCGACCCCGGTCAGGTCGTCGCTCTGCTCGACGGCGAACTGCCGCAGACCATCGCCCTCGTGCTCGCGCATGTGCGTCCGCCCCAGGCGTCCGCCGTGCTCGCCGGGCTCGACCTCGACGTCCGAGCCGACGTCGCCCAGGCGATCGCCACCATGGGCACCGCCACGCCCGAGGCCGTCGGGATCGTCGCGGCGACGCTCAAGATCCGGGCCGGGGCCGTCGTGGCTCCGCGCGACCAGATCGAGGTCGTCGGCGGCATCCAGCCCCTCGTCGAGATCATCAACCGCAGCGACAGCGCGACCGAGCGGGCGCTGCTCGACGGTCTCGACGCCCGCGACCCCGAGCTGGCCGAGGAGGTCAGGTCGCGGATGCTCACCTTCGAGGACATCGTCCGACTCGAGACGCGCGACATCCAGCAGGTGCTGCGCGGCATCGACGCGGCCGTGCTCGCCCTGGCGATGAAGGGCGCGCCGTCGGCCGTGACCGAGGTCATCCGCGGCAACGTGTCGGCCCGCAACGCCGAGCTGCTCGACGACGAGCTGGCCTCGCTCGGACCGGTGCGCCGGTCGCAGGTCGAGGAGGCGCGGGCCGAGGTCGTCCGCGCCATCCGCGAACTCGAGGCGCTCGGCTCGATCACCGTGCACCGCGCTGACGACGACGCCCTGGTCGAGTAGCCCGGCCACCCACCGCGGCCCCCCTTCGGGGCAGCTCCTAACGCCGGCCCGCCCCCGGTCGAGAGTCGCAGCTGAGCACGGATCGCTCACCTCACCCCGGCCACGGATCGGCCGTCGTCCTCGAACGCCGAACGGCCCGTGATGCTCGATCCCGTGATGAACCCCCCGGCCTCCGCGCCGGGCTCCGTCGCGCGTGTCGTGTATCCGACCATCGCCGGACCGGGGTCCGACCGCGCCGCCGCCCGCGACGCCGACGACGTGCGCGCCGAGGCCCGGGGCCACGCCGCCGGGTACGCCGCGGGTCTCCGCGCCGCCGAGCTCGAACTCGCCGCGCGCCGTGCCGCCCTCGAGGCCGAGCACGCCGAGCTGCACGAGCGGCTCATGGCGCACGGCATCGCCGCGGCGGACATCCTGGTCACGGCAGCGAGGGCGCTGGACGCCCGCGTGGTCCAGTCGGTCTCCGACGCCGAGGAGGTGCTGGTCGCCACCGCATTCGACCTCGCGGAGGCGGTGGTCGGCTACGAACTCCGCGCCTCCGAGCCCTCGGCGGACGCGCCCGCGGCGGACGCGCCCGCGGCGGACGCGCCCGCGGCGGACGACCCGTCGGCGGACGAGCCGTCGGTGGACGAGCCCGCGACCCCCGGAGACCCCGATCCCCGCGCCGGACGCACCGCCCGGGCCGCCGTCGCGCGCGCCCTCGCCGGAGCGGACGGGAGCGTCGTGACCACCCTGCGGCTGCACCCTCTCGATCTGGCGCTCCTAAACGAGTCGACCCGTGCCTCCTCGGCTCCGGGGGTCGTCTTCGCCGCGGATCCGTCGCTCGGACGGGGCGACGCCGAGGCCGATCTGCCGGTCGGGCTGATCGACGCCCGTCTCGACACGGCGCTCGCCCGCGCGCGACAGGCCCTGCTGGGCGCGCCCGCGGACACCCCGCCGTCCACGACCGGAGCGACCTCGTGACCGCGCCGACCGCCCTGGCGCCCGCCCCCGTCGCCCGCGTCGCACCCGCACCCGCCCGCGTCGCCCCCGCACCCGCCCGCGTCGCCCAGGCCCGCGTCGCGCAGACCCGCATCGCGGCCGCCCGCGCCGCCGCCCGCCCGCAGCGCGTCGGCCGGGTCAGCACCGCCGTCGGTCTCGGCATCACGATCGTCGGTCTCGACGCCGCGGTCGGCGACGTCGTCAGCGTCGGTGACGCGACCGACGGTTCGAACCTCGCCGAGGTCGTCGCGACGACTCCCGACGGCGTCCGCTGCATGCCGCTCGGCAGGCTCGCCGGGATCACCTCGGGCACGTCGGCGCGGTCGACCGGGCGCCCGCTGCTCGTCCCGACCGGTGCGGGGCTGTTCGGCCGCGTGCTCGACGGCCTCGGTCGTCCGATCGACGGCAGGGGTCCGCTGGTCGGCCCGGGCGGCGGCCCCGTCGATCTCGTGCCGCTCGACCACGCGACCCCCTCCGCGATGCACCGGGCGCGCATCGATACGCCGCTGCAGCTCGGCGTCCGCGTGCTCGACACCCTGACGACCGTGGGCCGAGGTCAGCGCGTGGGGCTGTTCGCCGGGTCGGGCGTCGGCAAGTCGTCGCTGCTGTCGATGATCGCGCGCGGCTCCGACGCCGAGGTCAGCGTGATCGCCCTCGTCGGCGAGCGCGGCAGGGAGGTGCGCGAGTTCCTCGAGGACGACCTCGGCCCCGAGGGTCTCGCCCGCTCGATCGTCGTCGTCTCGACCAGCGACGAGCCCGCCCTCATGCGTCTGCGCGCGGCCTTCGTGGCGACGCGGATCGCCGAGTCGTTCCGTGACGCGGGCTCCGACGTGATGCTGATGATGGACTCGCTGACGCGCGTCGCCATGGCGCAGCGCGAGATCGGCCTGTCGGTGGGCGAGCCCCCGGCGACGCGCGGCTACCCGCCGTCGACGTTCTCGGTGCTCGCGGGGCTGCTCGAGCGCGCCGGCACCGATCGGGTCGGCTCGGTGACGGGCATGTACACGGTGCTGGTCGACGGCGACGACCACAACGAGCCGATCGCCGACGCGGCCCGCAGCATCCTCGACGGCCATGTCGTGCTCGACCGGAAGCTGGCCGTGACCGGGCACTTCCCGTCGGTCGACGCGCTCGGCTCGGTGTCGCGCGTGGCGTCGAAGGTGACGAGTCCGCCGCAGCGCGCCGCCGCGACGGTGCTGCGCAAGGTGATGGCCGCGCGTCGGGCCGCTCAGGATCTGCTCGACGTCGGCGCCTATCAGCGCGGGGCGAACCCGCTGGTCGATGCGGCCGTCGACAACCAGTCGGCCATCGACGCGTTCCTGCAGCAGGGCATGGACGAGCGGTCGACGTCGGCCGACTCGTGGAACCGCCTCGCGCAGCTGACCTCCCGGCTCGGGGGTGCCTGATGGCGCGCGTCTTCTCGCTGATCGGGCTGCTCCGACTGCGTCATGCCCAGCAGGGTCAGGCGGCGGCGACGTTGGCCGATGCGAATGAGCGGCTGCGCGAGGCGTCCGATCGTCGCATGGCGGCGCGTCGCACCCTCGACGACGGCCCGGTCGAGGTCTCCGACGCCGCGATGCTCAGTGCGATCGCGGCCTCGCGGGCGTCGACGCGGGGGATGCTCTCCGAGCTCGACGCCGTCGCCGAGCGTCGTCGTGCTGAGGCCGACGAGGCGCAGCGGGCCTTCAACGAGGCGCGCCGTGCCGCCCTGGCGCTCGAGAAGCTCGAGGCGCAGCACGCCGCGACGACCGCCGCCGACGATCTCCGGGCCGAGCAGACCGTGCTCGACGAGATCGCATCGCAGAGCCGAGGAGGCGCGACATGAGTCCCGTGAGCGAGGTCCTGTCCCGGATCGACGACATCAGATCGCAGCTGGAGCAGGTCCGTGCGGGCCGTGCGGGTCTGATCGACGCGACCGGCGCCTCCGGGTCGTCGGCCGATCGGGCCGCGTCGGCGTCGGCGTTCGCGTCGGCGCTGTCGGCGACCGGTTCGACGCTCGGCTCCGCGGGGTCGGCTGCGGCGGCTGCGGCCGCCCTCGGTCTGACCGGTGCGGGTGCGGCGGGTCCGTCGGCGACGGGTGCCGGGGCGGCTGGGGCGACCACCACCTCCGTCGATGCCGTGAAGGGAGCCGTCGCGTCGGGCAGCGGGGCCTCCGGGGCCGATGTGGTCTCGGGTGCCGAGAAGTACCTCGGGGTGCCGTACGTCTTCGGGGGAGAGGACCGCAGCGGGATGGACTGCTCGGGCCTCGTGCAGACCGTGTTCAAGGAGCTCGGTGTCGCGATGCCGCGCGTCGTGCCCGACCAGGCGCGGATGGGTGCGGAGGTCGGCTCGCTCGCCGATGCGCGGCCGGGCGACCTGCTCGTGGCGAAGGGCGAGGGGCACATCGTGATCTACGTCGGGGACGGCAAGGTGCTGCACGCGCCTCGCCCCGGCAAGGACGTCCAGATCGTCGACAACTGGTACAGCGACGCCGACCTGTCGACGATCCGTCGCGTCGTCCCGGCGACCGGGGCGGCGGGTGCGGTGTCGGCCGGAGCCGCGGGGGTCGGTGCGGCGGGGTTCGGTGCACCGGCGTTCGCCGGTACCGACATGACGACCGCGGCGCTGCAGCAGCTCATGCGGGCGGGGGTCGGCTCGTGAGCGGTCTGCGCACCCTGCCGTTCGTGGCGGCACCCGTCGATGGTGCGGCGTCGAGTCGTGGGCGCGCCGGAGTCTCCGCCTCGGGCCGGGCGACCGACGTCGTGTTCGGAGCGGCGATGCTCTCGGCCGGTGCTGCGGGTGCCGCCGGAGCTGCCGGTGCCTCGTCATCCGACGCGCCCTCCGCCGGAACGACCCGAGGAGGCGCGACCCCCGACCGCCCGGACGTCGCCACCCCAGCCGCCCCGGCTCCCGACCGCGCCGCGGTCTCGACGGCTGCCCCGGTGTCCGGAGCCTCCGAGCCGGGAGCAACCTCGACATCGGCTATTACGCATGGGGTCGTAATAGCCGATTCCGCCGACACGGCGCCCGCCGACGTGGCGCCCTCCGACGTGGCGCCCGCGGCAGCTCTGGCAGCTGCCCTCGCGTCCGCGCCCCCTGTGCCCCCCGTACCCGGAGCATCCTCGACATCGGCTATCACGCAAGAAGGCGTAGGAGCTCTTCGCACCAGCGCCGCCCCCGCCGCTCACCCGGCAACTGCGGGCATGTCCGCGGCGTCGGCTCCGGTTGCATCCCCCTCTTCGGCTATTACGCATGCAGGCGTAACAGCTGATCCGACCGTCATCCCTGCTCCAAGAGCGAACGCCGCGGTCGCCGCCGCCCTGCCCGCATTCCCCGCCTCGCCCGCATCCCTCGCCGGTGCCGGTGCGGGCGCGGGCGCCGGTGCCGGTGCCGCTGCCGGTGCCTCCCCCGCCGCGCCTCCCTCCGCCGGTGCCGCTACGCATGCAGGCGTAATAGCGGAAGCGAGCGCACTCCCCGCCCCGCTCCCGGTCTCGCCCGCCGGCGGCGGCGCCGCCGGCCCCGACGCCTCACCTGCGACGCCGCCCGTAGGCGGCCCCGTCGCCAGCCCAGCCCCCGCGCCTGCGATGCCGCCCGCAGCCGCTGCACCCACGATGCCGCCCGCCGCCGCACCGATGACGACGCCCGCCCCCGCCGACGCATCTCCCTCCCCGTCGCTCGGCGCACCCGTGTCGCTCACGGCGGGTTCGGACTCGTCGGAAGCCGCGCCTCCCGCCTCCTCCGCGACCGCGACTGCGTCCGCGGCGGCGACCGCGAACGCGACTGCGACTGCGACCGGGTCCGTGCAGGCCGCCGCCCTGCCTCCGGCGCTCCCTCCCGCGGCGCCCGCGCCGGCGACGCCCGGGCCCGGCACGGCGACCGCTCCGGCGCAGACCCCCGCCGCCCCGCAGACCCCCGCCCCGCTCGGCCAGCAGCTCGCCCGCCCCCTGTTCTCGCTCGCCTCGGCAGGCCGCGGCACCCACACGGTGACGGTGACCGTCGCCCCCGAGGCGCTCGGCCCCGTCACGGTGCGAGCCCACGTGTCGTCCACCGGGATGCAGGTCGAGATGTTCGCCGGCTCCGACGCGGCGCGCGACGCGGTGCGGGCGATCATCCCCGATCTCCGACGCGACATGGGAGGCGCGGGTCTTCAGGTCGGCATCGACCTGTCGAGCCAGAACCAGCCCTCCGACGCGCGCACCCAGAGCACCGGGGCGCAGCCCGGCCAGTCCGGCCAATCGGGCCAGCCCGGGGACCCCGGCCAGCCCGGTCGATCGGGCACCCCCGGCCAGCCCGGCGACACATCCACCCCCGGCACCCGCCGCCCCGCGGTCGACGCCCTCGACCCGACCGACGCCCTCGACCCGACCGCCGCGGTCGACCCGACCCGCACCTCCCTCCCTTCGACGTCCCTCGACGTCCTGGCCTGAACGGACTACGCCATGCCCTCGATCGACCAGATCAGCGGAAGCGTCGACGCCGCGAGCGCCGCCGCGGCCCTCGCGAACTCGAACGCCGCGTCGCGCACCCCGAAGCAGAGCATGGACAGCGAGATGTTCATGCAGCTGCTCGTCTCGCAGCTCAAGAACCAGGATCCGTCGTCGCCGATGGACACGAACGCCATGATCGGCCAGACGACCCAGCTCGCGATGATGGAGCAGATCACCAACCAGACCACGACGGCGACCGAGGGTTTCTCGCTGCAGATGCGCATCGCCGCGTCGAACCTCGTCGGTCGCGAGGTCAGCTACACGGGCGCCGACGGCAAGCCCGTCACCGGCACGGCGACCAGCGTCTCGTTCGCCGACGCCGTCCCCCGGGTCACGGTCGCCGGGAAGGAGATCGCGTTGGATCTCATCTCCGGCATCTCCGCGACGACCTCGCCCTGACCCGCCTCACGCCCTGACCCGCTTCACGCCCTCGGCCCGCCTCACGCGCTCGGCCCCCCTCACGCTCTCGACCCCCTCTTCTCCTCTCGAAAGGCAGCACTCATGCTCCGCTCGCTCTACTCCGGCATCTCCGGCCTCCGCTCGCACCAGACCATGCTCGACGTCACGGGCAACAACATCGCCAACGTCAACACCTCGGGCTTCAAGGCGTCGACCACGCAGTTCCAGGACACGCTGTCGCAGATGACCCAGGGCGCCGGCGGCCCGCAGACCGGTGTCGGCGGCACCAACCCGGCGCAGGTCGGTCTCGGCGTGCAGGTCGCGGGCATCTCGACGAACTTCGCGCAGGGCTCGGCGCAGGCCACCGGCAAGGCCACCGACCTGATGATCTCGGGTGACGGCTTCTTCGTCACGCGGCTCGGCAACGACACCGTCTACACGCGCGCCGGGTCGTTCGACTTCGACGCCCAGGGGCGTCTGACCTCGGCCGACGGCAAGCTCGTCCAGGGCTACTCGGCCACGAACGGCGTCGTGAACGAAGGAGGCGCGGTGGGCGACATCACGCTGCCCCTGAACGGCGCAGCACCCGCCGTCCGGACGACGACGGCGACCCTCGGCGGCAACCTGCCCTCCGACACCGCGATCGGCGGCGTCGTCCGTCGCGACACGAAGGTCTACGACGCGGCCGGCAACGAGAGCACCCTCTCGCTGACCTTCACCCGCACCGCGCAGGGCTGGACCGTCCGCGGCGGCGACCAGGCGGGAGCGCCCGCGACGGCGCTCACCTTCGGGGCCGACGGCCGGCAGCCCGCCGGGGGCGCCTCCCTGACCGTCGGCGGCGTCTCCGTCGCACTCGGCGGCATCACCGGCTTCGCCACGCTCAACACGGTCGCCGTCACCGACCAGAACGGCCGGGAGGCCGGCACGCTGCAGGGCTTCTCGCTCTCGAAGGACGGCACGCTCGTCGGCCAGTTCAGCAACGGCGAGTCGCTGGCCGTCGGTCGCATCGCGCTCGCCACGTTCGCCAACGCCGGCGGTCTCGAGAAGGCCGGCGGGTCGGGCTACCGCGCGACGGCGAACTCGGGCGACGCTCGCATCGGCGCTCCCGGCTCGCCCGGCGTCGGCTCGCTCGCCAGCGGCACGCTCGAGATGAGCAACGTCGACCTGTCGCAGGAGTTCACCAACCTGATCGTCGCGCAGCGCGGCTTCCAGGCGAACGCCCGCATCATCACCACCTCCGACGAGGTGCTGCAGGAGCTGACGAACCTCAAGCGCTGACCCGTGAGCCGGTGCCGGCCCCGCCACGGGGGTCGGCTCCGGCATGGGTGCCGGCCCCGCCACGGGTGCCGGCCCGGCACCGGGCCGACCGCCTCGGCGACGCGACATTCGCTCCGCGGCCAGCCCGCGCCTCCTCGGGCCCCGTCGCGGACCCCAGTTCTGGTCACAACGGGGCGGGCGGCCTCATCGGGGGGTGCCGTGTCCTCATTTCCGAGGACACGCTGAGGGCATGGCCCCCGACCCGACCCGCCCGTCGACGAGCGACGCCGACCGCACGGATCCGCCGCTCGACACCGCCGACGAAGCCGACACCGCCGACACCGCCGACACCGCCGAGACAGTCGACACCCTCGACACCGAGACGGTCCGCTTCGACCGTGACCTCGTGCGGTCGGGCTCGGGGCAGCGGTACATCGCCGAAGACTGGATGCCCGTGCACCGGCGTCGAGACGGCAGCGTGCTGGTCGCCACGGCGCGGCGTCCGACCCCCGACCGGCAGGCGGATCTCGAGGCCGAGCTCGGCGCCCCCGTGGAGTTCCGGGTGGCCTCGACCTGGGGCATCAAGGACGCGACGCTGCGGGTCTTCGACGACATCGTCGCCGACAGCGCGGCCAACGACCTGTACCGGGCGAACCCGGCGCTCTCGGCCCGCGTGGTGTTCTCGCGCGGTCAGAAGATCGGCGGGGCGGTGCTCGGGGCCGTGATGCTCGCGGCGGCCGTGCTCGCTCCGGCCGTCCTGGCCAGCACGCTGATCGCGATCGTCAGCGTGGTGTTCCTCCTCGGCACCGGCTTCAAGTTCGTCGTCGCGATGCGGGGCGCCCGGTTCGACGTGGTCGAGCGGATCACCGACGCCGAGGTCGCCGCGCTCGACGACGCCGACCTGCCGCGGTACACCGTTCTCGTGCCGGTGTTCCGTGAGGCGAACATCGTGGCGCAGCTGATCGACAACCTCGGCGGGCTCGACTACCCGCTCGAGAAGCTCGAGGTGCTCATCCTCATCGAGGAGGAGGACGACGCCACCCGCGACGCGATCGCCGCCGCCGACCCGCCGGCGCACTTCCACGTCGTCACCGTGCCGAAGGGGCACCCGCAGACGAAGCCGCGCGCCTGCAACGTCGGTCTCTATCTCGCGTCGGGCGACTTCCTCGTGATCTACGACGCGGAGGACACCCCCGACCCCGATCAGCTGAAGAAGGCCGTCATCGCCTTCGAGCGCGGCGGCGAGCGCACCGTCTGCGTCCAGGCGGCGCTCAACTACTTCAACGCCACCGAGAACGCGCTGACCCGCATGTTCACGCTCGAGTACAGCTACTGGTTCGACTACATGCTGGCCGGGCTCGACCACGCCGACCTGCCCATCCCGCTCGGCGGCACGTCGAACCACTTCCGCACCGAGGCTCTCGTCGGGCTCGGCGGCTGGGACCCGTACAACGTCACCGAAGACGCCGACCTGGGCATCCGCGCGAGCGCCCTCGGCTACCGCGTGGGCGTCATCAACTCGACGACGATGGAGGAGGCCAACACCTCCATCCCGAACTTCGTGCGTCAGCGCAGCCGGTGGATCAAGGGCTACATGCAGACCACACTCGTGCACGCGCGCCGGCCGCTGCGGCTGATCCGTCAGATCGGGCTCGTCCGCTTCGCGTCGTTCGCGCTGCTGATCGGCGGCACCCCGGCGACGTTCCTGGGCGTGCTGCCCTCGTACATCGGCACCGTCGTCGCGCTGCTGCTGCCGTCGGAGTGGCTCGCGGCGGTGTTCCCCGCCTGGGTGCTCTGGATCTGCCTGTTCAACTTCGTCATCGGCAACGGGATCATGGTCTACCTCTCGATGATGGGCCCCTACAAGCGGGGCACCTTCCACCTGATCCACTGGGCGCTGCTCAACCCCGTCTACTGGATCCTCCACTCCGTCGCGTCGTACAAGGCGCTGGCCCAGCTGCTGACCCGACCGCACTACTGGGAGAAGACCGAGCATGGCCTCACCACGCACTCGTCCTGAGGTCGACGAGCACGGCACGGGACCCGCAGGAGGCGCGGCGACGGCAGACGGGGTCGCTCCGGTCGACGAGGCGGTCGCGACCGCCGCCCCGACCCGCGCCTCCTCGGTGGACCTCGGGCTGACGCTGCCGCCGCTGCGGCGACCCGTCGCGGTGCAGCGACCCGCCCCGCAGCAGCGACCTGAGCCGCAGCAGCGATCCGTCCCGCTGCAGCGACCGGTCCCGGTGCAGCGACCCGCGCCTCCTGCGGCATCGGTCGGGCGACCGCGCGGCACGGCCCGCGCGCTCGCGTTGCGCGAGCTCGTCCAGGAGCGCCGCCTCGCGTCGGTGCTCGCCGGCATGACGCACTCGGCGTTCCCGCGGACCCTCGCCGGGCGCACCGCGATGCGGCTGCTGCTGGCGGCGCCCTTCGTGATCGTCGCGGTGCTGCTCGAGGTCGGGGGAGTGTCCGAATCCGTGTCGGCGAACGTCCTGCTCGTGGCCCGGACCGCGACCGTCGACTGGACGGGGTCGGGGGCCGCCTGGCTGGGCGACACGTTCCCGCCCATCACGGGTGTGGTCGCGGCGATCACCCCGGGAGGCGCGTTCGGCCTGTCGATCGTGGGAGCCCTCTGCGCCGGCGTCGTCGTGCACGCCATGATCGAGCTGATGGTGCAGCGGGGCTTCCACGCGTCGACCGTCACGGCGCTGACGCTCGCCCTCGTCGCGAACCCGCTGTTCTTCTTCCTGGCGACCGAGAACCTGCCGGCGTTCCTCGGCATCGCGTTCTTCGGGCTCGCGATGACCGACGTCGTCCGGTTCGTGACGTACCGCAACACGCAGTCCGGGTTCCGGGCCGGCATCCTGCTGATGCTCGCGACACTCACCGACCCCAACGGGCTGCTCTACGCGACGGCCGCGGTGCTGACGGTGCCGTTCCTGACGCACGGGCGGCATCAGGTCGGCGTGCACCGGGCGCATGCGCTGGTGCTGGTGTTCCCGACGCTGTCGGCGCTCGCCGCCCTGATGTTCGTGCAGTGGAGCTTCGGCGGCGACCCCCTCGGGGCGTTCCGCAGCGTGCTCGACTACGACGCCTCGCGCTGGCCGATCTTCTGGTCGCTGTTCACGACGCCGTTCGGCCTGCTGCTGCTCGCACCCGTGGCCAGCGCATGGTTGATGACCACCGTGGTGCGGCGCCTCGCGGGAGGTGTGGTCGGGACGCTCCTGCTGGCGGCGGTGCTGCTCGGATTCGTGATCGGCACGGTCCCGATGAACTCGGCGGGCAACACCTTCGTGCTCGTGACCCTGGCCGCGATCGCCCTCGTGCCGCCGTCGACCACGGTGCCGCGGATCGCCTTGGCCAACGTGATGGCGCTGCTCCAGCTGACGATCGCCATCGCCGCGGCCCTGCAGCGCGACGTGGTCGTGCAGTGGATGGACACCGTGCTGAGGTCGCTCGGCCTGACGTGACCGGGGTGATGCGCTCGGACTGATGCGCTCGGGGCGATGAGGCCGGCCGGTCGAGCTCGGCGGCTCACGTGCGGCCCAGGTACCGCCCCTGCTTGTGGTTGAGGGCGAGCACGAGGTTCAGCACGACCGCGCCGAGAGCCGAGAGCAGCACGACCCAGGGCGACGCGACGATCAGCGACAGGGCGACGATGACGACGTCGACGGCCATCTGGACGTATCCGGCCCGCCAGCCGAGTCGCTCCTGCAGCACGAGGGCGAGGATGTTGATGCCGCCGAGGCTCGCACCGTGGCGGAAGAGGATGAGCAGACCGACGCCGACGATCAGGTTGCCGCCGAGGGTGCCGTAGACCGGGTTGAGGCTGTCGATCCGGAAGGCGAGGGGGTGCAGGTACGAGAACGCCGAGACGAGGGCGACGGTCAGGGTCGTGCGGAGGGTGAAGGCGAGGCCCTTCTTCCACAGGGCGAGGGCGAAGAACGGGATGTTGACGGCGAAGAACAGCACGCCGAACGAGATGTGGGTGGCGTAGCTGAGCAGCAGCGCCAGCCCGGCGGTGCCGCCGGACACCGATCCGCTCTCCTTGAGCAGATACAGCCCGAACGAGGCGAGGAACACCCCGGTCACGACGCCCATCACGTTCTCGACGAGGGTGTGCCGGTTGGCGTCGACGGTCGCGATGGTCTCGGTGAGGGCCGGGTCGTCGACGAGCGGGGTCGCCGTGTCGGGAGACAGCGCGGCGTCCAGCCCGGTCGAGGGGGAGGCGGTGGTGGGGGAGGAGGGCCGGGCGACAGGGGTGGCGTCGCGCGTGCCGTCGTTCGCGGGGGTATCGGTCACCGGAGCATCCTGCCAGCCCGGTGTTACGCGCTCGTGTCGCCGGCACCCACCCCGCGCATCGAAGTGACCCATCCGGGGCCCTCCCACCTCGCGAAGGCCCCGAACGAGTCACTTCGATGCCGCCCCGCCCTCCCTCCCTCCCCCCGAGGGCACCGAACGGGTCACTTCGATGCACCAGCCCTCACGCGGCGGTCGCCAGCACCAGGGGCACCACCACGATCGTCGTCGCGACGAGCACGAGGAGTCCCGTGACACCCGGCCGGCGGAGCGTGAACGTCAGGGTGCCCGGCATCTCCGCTTCGGCCTGAGGCCCCGTCATGGTCCGCTGCAGCGGCGTCGGATCCGCACCGACCCGTCGCGCCACGTCGGCCAGCGCCTCGGGCGCGAAGTACGCCTCGGTCAGGCCGACCAGGCTGCCGGACGAGTCGCGCACGCCGACGTACTCGAGCTCTTCGAGGCCCTGCTTCAGGCGGCAGTGGACGCCGCGCTGCGTGCCGTCGAGCAGCACTGTGCTCTCGCGCCCGAGGCGCCGGTAGGTCAGGCGGTCGGCCGTCACGGTCACCGTGGCGGTGCGGACGAAGACGATGAGGGTGGGGGCGACGATCGCGACGCCGACGGCGAGCACGATCAGCGTGCTGGGCCCCACGCGAGCCGTGACGAGCACGAGGAGGAGGGCGAGCGGGATCAGCGTCCGCTTCGCCCGGCGCCCGAACGACGACCATGCGGGTCGGTGGACGACGGGCTCCGAACCGAGGGCGAGGGGGGATGCTGGCGAGGGGGAGGGGCGGAGGGGATCCAAGGGCGTCGCTTTCGTCGGGCGGCGCTGTCGCCGCGTGGCCAGCCGTAACGATAGCGAATGTCAGCCTATCGCCCGATATCCGTACCCTCCCCTGTGGAAAGCCCCCGCGCCTCCTCGGCCGCCGCATCGATGCGACTCATCCGGGGGCCCCGCGCCCCGCGAAGGCCCCGAACGCGTCACCTCGATGCCGCCACCACCCCGCACCTAACGGCCACCGACCCCCGGCCGATAGTGACCCGTAGCCACCCAGGACGGGAGGCCACCCCGCCCCCACGGATGGAGGCGGGAGAACACAGACCTAGGACGGGCCGATGATCGTCGTCACGCGACTCAACGACAGCAGATTCGCTGTCAATCCAGACCTCATCGAGCGCATCCACGAGACGCCCGACACGACGCTGATCATGGTCGACGGGGCGAAGTACATCGTGACCGAGCCGATGTCCGAGGTCATCGAGATGATCGCCCGCTACCGGGCCCGCATCGTCGCGATCGCCTACGACGAGCCGCACGCGACGTCGCCGTCCGTGCAGCCGCTCGGCACGCGCAGCGGCACCGGTCCGCAGCTCGGGCTCGTCCGAGGCTCAGGAGGCGCGGGTCGACTCAGCGACCTCCGCCCGGCCCCCGCAGACGAACCCGCCCCGGCCACCACCCCCGCGGGGCGCTGACGTGGATCCCGCGACCATAATCGGCATCGTCCTCGCGTTCGGTGCGCTGTTCGGCATGATCCAGCTCGAGGGCGTGAACCTCATGGGTCTGCTGCTGCCCGCGCCGATCATCCTCGTGTTCGGGGCGACGATCGGCGTCGGCATCGCCGGCACCACGATCCGTGATGCGATCCTCAGCTTCACGAAGATCCCCCGCGCCTTCACCGGCAAGGTGATCCCGCCGCAGTCGGTGATCGACGGCATCGTGGGTCTCGCCGAGAAGGCGCGCAGCGAGGGGCTGCTGTCGCTCGAGGCCGAGGCCGAGAAGATGGACGACCCCTTCATGAAGGGCGCCCTGCAGAACATCGCCGACGGCACCGACGGCGAGGAGCTGCGGATCCTGCTGGAGGACGAGATGGAGTCGCGTCTCGCGGCCGACCGCACGGCGTCGAAGTTCTTCATGAGTCTCGGCGGGTACGCGCCGACCGTGGGCATCGTCGGCACGGTCGTCAGCCTCACGCACGTGCTCGAGAACCTCGCCCAGCCCGACGAGCTCGGCCACATGATCGCCGCCGCGTTCGTCGCGACGCTCTGGGGCCTGCTCACCGCCAACTTCCTCTGGCTGCCCATCGGCGCCCGTCTCAAGAAGCTGGCCGATCTCGACGAGGCCCGCATGACGCTGCTGCTCGAGGGGGTGCTGGCGGTGCAGGCGGGAAGCCAGCCGCGCCTCCTCGGCGAACGCCTCAAGGCGATGGTCCCGTCGCATGCCCTCGAGCAGGGCGCGAAGGGCGCGAAGGCCACGAGCAGGGTCGACGCCGGCGACCGGGGGGTCTCGGTATGAGCGGGTCGCGCGGCGCTCGCAAGAAGAAGGTCCACGAGGACGAGCACCCCGACGAGCGCTGGATGGCCTCGTACATGGACATGATCACGGTGCTCATGTGCATGTTCATCGTGCTGTACGCGATGTCGACGGTCGATCAGGACAAATACGTCGCGCTCCGCAACTCGCTCGCGACCGGCTTCGGGCAGACCGAGCTCGGCGCGATCGATTCGGCGTCGGGCACCGTCGTGCCGGTCGACCAGGTGACCCCCGAGGGCGAGGGGTACTCGGCGGGCGACGAGACCGACATGGCCGAGGCCGCGGCGTCAGGCGAGGCCGAGACCGGCGAGGGCACCGAGACGTCCGAGGCCCTGGCGAAGAGCGAGCTCGACGACCTGACGGCGATCAAGGCGGCCATCGAGGCGAATCTCGACGGGTCGGGCCTCAGCGCCGACGTGCAGTTCGCTACGGACGCCCGGGGGCTGACGGTGCGGCTGGTCGGCTCCGAGACGTTCTTCGGCACGAACAGCGCCGACCTGAGCGCCGAGGCGACGAGGGTCATGGACGCGATCGCGCCGGTGCTCAGCACCTCGGCGCACGACGTGTCGGTCGAGGGTCACGCCGATCAGCGCAGCTCGACGGCGCCGTTCGCGACGAACTGGGAGCTCTCGTCCGCGCGGGCGACGCAGGTGCTGCGCGATCTGGTCGAGCGGGGCGGCATGCCGGTCGAGCACATCCAGGCCGTCGGGTTCGGCTCGTCGCGTCCGCTGGCCGCCGGGGGGTCGCCCGCCGATCTCGCGGCGAACCGCCGGGTCGACATCGTCGTCCTGTCGAACCAGTCCGACGACGTCAGCGCCCTGCTGCCCGAGCTGCAGAGGGCCGCCGAGGGGGCCGGAGGCGCGGTGACCGCGGGCCGGAACGACGCCGCCGCCGAGGTGGCCGCCACCACGGCCGAGGCTCCCGAGCCGCTCGACGCCGAGGCGCCCGCCGCCGACGAGGCCCCCGACGACGCCGCCGCCGACCACGACTCCGAGGGGGCCCAGTCCGGGGGGCACTGATCACCGTTCTCTAACGCCCAGGAGGCGCGGGTCGATAGGTCCGTCCGTGACCCTCCTCGACGCTCCCGCACCGGCCGCGACCGCCGGCCCGTCGGCGCGCCCGCAGAGGACCGTCGAGGTCTACGACTTCCGCCGCCCGACGACGCTGGCGCGCGAGCACTCCCGCGTGCTCGAGCTGGCCTTCGAGACGTTCGCGCGCCAGTGGGGCACCCAGCTCACCGCGAAGGTGCGCGTGCTGTCGCAGGTCACCTCCGAGAGCGTCCAGATGCTCACCTACGACGACTACGCCGCGTCGCTGCCGGCGACCACGGCGATGGTGCTCTGCCCCCTCGAGGGGGTCGCGGCGAAGGCCGTCGTCCAGTTCTCGGCCTCGGCCGCGCTGGCCTGGGTCGGTCACATGCTGGGTGCGGCGAAGCCCCCGGTGACCCCCGAGCGCGCCTTCACGCCGATCGAGCAGGCGCTCGTCCGGCGTCTCATCGAAGACGCCCTCGACGATCTGCGGTACTCGTTCGGCGGGCTGCTCGTCGATCAGATCGGCGTCGGCGGCTTCCAGTACAACTCGCAGTTCGCCCAGGCGGCGCAGAAGTCCGATCTGATGATCGTCGCGGTCTTCACGATCCAGGTCGGCGAGCGCTCGTCGCTCGCGACCGTCGCCCTGCCGGCCGACGTGCTGCTGCCCCAGCTGGGCGACGCGACGCCGACGGTCGACCCGGCCGACGCCCGGCGTCTGCTCGGTGCGCAGCTGGCCTCGGTGCCGGTCGGCGTCTCCCTGCAGTTCGCCCCGGCCGCCGTGCTGCCGAGCGTGGTGCTCGGGTTGTCCGTCGGCGACGTGCTGCCCCTGCCGCACCCGCAGTCGCGTCCGCTCGAGATCCGCGTCGACGGTCAGCCCGTGGGTCGCGCCGCGGTCGCCTCGAACGGCTCCCGTCTCGCCGGGATCGTCGTCTCCACCTCACTGACCGGCACCGAAGAAGGAACCTCATGACCGCCACGACCATCACCCTGCACACCGCGGCGGCCGAGGCCCTGGTCGCGAAGCTGCCGACGCCCACGCCGTTGCGGGCCGTCCTCCTCGACGCCGGGCAGTCCGCGCAGAACCGGACCGCCGCCTCCCCGGTCGTCGTCACGTCGTTCGTCGGCGGGGTCTCGGCCGACACGGCGCTGGTGCTCGTCGACATGGACCGTCTCGGTGCCGCCGCCGGCACCGACAGCCCGCTGGTCTCGGTGACCGACGTGCTCCGGCCTGCGCTCGAGGCCGCGACGTCGGTGCTCGGTGTGGGAGTGCTCGGCGAGAGCCGTCGCGAGCCCGCCGACACGCTGCTCGCCGACCCCGATACGGTCGTCTTCGATCTGACCGCAGCGGGAGCGCCCGCCGGCTGGTTCGCGATCCGCCTCCGCGAGAACGGGACGGTAGGAGGCGCGGCGCCCGTCGATCACGCCGCCCCGCTGTTCTCGTCGATGGCCGGCAACCTCGGTCGCATCAACAACGTCGAGATGGCCCTCACCGTCGAGATCGGTCGCACGCGGATGTCCGTCCGCGACGTACTCGGACTCGAGCCCGGCGCCGTCGTCGAGCTCGACCGTTCGGCCGGGGCCCCCGCCGACGTGCTGCTGAACGGGCGCCTGATCGCGCACGGCGAGGTCGTCGTCGTCGACCAGGACTACGCGGTCCGCATCACGACCATCCTCGACGTCGCCGACGGCGCGATCTGATCGTGGACACGCTCTTCGTCGGACTCCGCGTCGTCCTCTCGCTCGGCGTCGTGCTCGCACTGCTCTACGTGCTGCAGAAGCGCATCGTCAAGGGCGGTCGCGCCGGTCGTCAGGCCGCGCAGGTGACGGTCGTGGCGCGCCAGGGGATCGGTGCGAAGGCCAGCGTCGTCGTGGTCGACGTCGAGGGCGAGCGACTCGTGCTCGGGGTCACCGACGCGTCGGTCACGGTGCTGGCCGCCGCCGACCGTCCGGTCGAACCGGTCGCGCTCGAGCTCGTCCCGGCTCCCGCTGCGGCCCCGGCTCGGGCTGCGACTCCGGCCCAGGCACCGGCTCCGAGCTTCGCCGCGGTGCTCTCCGCCCATCGAGGTGACGCGACCGGTGCGGTCCCCGCCCCGGAGGCCCCCCGACGCGTCACGTCGATCGCGCCTGTGCCCGCTGCGGCCGCCCAGAGCGTCGCCGCGGTGCTCTCCGCCCATCGAGGTGACGCAACCGGTGCGGTCCCCGCCCCAGAAGCCGCCCGACGCGTCACATCGATCGCGCCTGCGCCCGCGGCCGGCGCGGCCGGCGACGCTGGCGCGAGCGCCGCGAGCAGCGAGCCGATGCTGCGGCCGCGCGGCGCCGCGCGCCGCGCGGCGGCCGTCCGCGAGCGCGCCCCGCGCGACCTCGCCGAGCGTCGCACCGGTCGCGCCGCGAAGGCCCTCGACGGCTCGATCCTCGCCCCCGACACCTGGCGGCAGGCGGCCTCGGCCCTCCGCAGCGGTCGAGCCGGATGACCCTCCGCGCTCCGTCCGCCCGGACGACCCGCGCCTCCTTCGCCACCGCCGTCGCCCGCCTCGCCGGGCCCACCCTGCGCGACGGCCTGCGCGGTCGAGCCCTCGCACGGCACGCCCTCGGCGCCGCCCCCGTCGGCACCGCCCCTCAGCGTTTCGCCGACACCCGTCTCGCCCGCGCCGTCGTCGTAGCCCTGCTCGCGATGATCGTCGCGTCGGGTCTCATCATGCTGATCGGTCAGACGGCCCTCGCCGCGCCCGTCGAGCCCACCGCCCCCACGGCCCCCGTCGAGCCCGGCACCGGCACCCCAGGCACAGGCACCCCCGGCACCACCGGCACCACCCCGACCGACTTCACCGACGGCGACCAGACCGAGTCCGACGGCAGCGGCACCGGCGGTCTGAACATCGACATCAACGGCCCCGACGGTGCACCCAGCACGGCGGTCGTGACGCTGCTCGGCATCACGCTGCTGAGCGTCGCGCCGGCCCTGCTGCTGATGATGACGTCGTTCACGAAGATCTTCGTGGTGCTCGCGATGACCCGGAACGCCCTCGCGCTGCCGTCGATCCCGCCGAATCAGGTGCTGGCCGGGCTCGCCCTGTTCCTCAGTCTTTTCATCATGGCTCCGATCCTCGAGCACATCAACGCCGACGCGGTGCAGCCCTATCTCGACGGCAGCATCGACTTCCAGGCGGCGATCGACGCCGGCAGCGCGCCCCTCCGCGAGTTCATGCTCGCGCACACCCGCCAGGAGGACCTCGCGCTGATGACCCGCTCGGCCGACCAGCCGAACCCCGACAGCCAGGCCGACGTGCCGATGCTGACGCTCATCCCGTCGTTCATGATCAGCGAGCTGCGCGCCGCGTTCATCATCGGGTTCGTCATCTTCATCCCGTTCCTCGTCATCGACCTCGTCGTCAGCGCCGCGCTCATGTCGATGGGCATGATGATGCTCCCGCCGGTGATGATCTCGCTGCCGTTCAAGATCCTGCTGTTCGTGCTGGTCGACGGGTGGGGGCTCATCATCACGAGTCTCATCGAGAGCTATCAGGTGACCGCCTGATGGACTCCAACGCCGTCCTCGACATCTCGATGCAGGCCCTCGTCATCACGGCGAAGCTGGCCGCGCCGGTGCTCATCACCTCGCTGGTCGTGGGGTTCGCGATCTCGCTCCTGCAGTCGATCACGCAGATCCAGGAGGTCACGCTCTCGTTCGTGCCGAAGGCCGTCGCCGTCGGCATCGCCCTGATCGTCTGCGGGCACTGGATGATCGCCGAGATGGTCACCTTCACGCACGTGGTGTTCGACCGCATCCCGCAGCTGCTCACGGGCGGCTGACCCCGACCATGGATCTCGACCTCGACCTCAGCGGTCTCGAAGCGACCCTGCTCGCCGCCGTGCGGATGACCGCGTTCATCGTCGTCGCGCCGCCGTTCTCCTACCGGGCGTTCCCCGGCCGGGTGAAGGCGATGCTGGCGCTGGGGCTCGCGCTCGCCGTGGCCCCGCGGGTCTCGCCCGGCTACGAGTCGCTGGCGACGGGGCCGTTCGTGCTCGCCCTGGTGCTCGAGGTCGTCGTCGGCGCCGTGCTGGGGTTCCTCGTCCTCCTGGTCTTCTCGGCGGTTCAGGCGGCCGGCAGCCTGATCGACCTGTTCGGCGGGTTCACCCTGGCGCAGGCGTTCGACCCGCAGTCGATGATCAACGGCGCGCAGTTCACGCGGCTGTTCCAGATGACGGCCCTCGCGCTGATGTTCGCGAGCGGCGGCTACCAGCTGATCATCGGCGGTCTCACCCGGTCGTTCGACGCGGTGCCGCTGGGGCTCGGCATCGACCTGGCCGACCCGGTGTCGCTGATGACCAACGGGGTCACGCAGATGTTCCTCGCGACGCTGCAGATCGCCGGGCCGCTCTGCGTCGTGCTGTTCCTCGCCGACGTCGGGCTGGGTCTGCTCAGCCGGGTCGCCCCGGCTCTGAACGCCTACGCGATGGGCTTCCCGCTGAAGATCCTGATGACGGTCATGCTCGCCGGCGGGGTGTTCCTGGCGCTGCCGAGCGTGGTGCAGAACCTCTCCGGTGACGCCGCCGACCTGCTCACGGGGGTGAGGTAGCCATGGCCGACGACTCCGGCGAGCGCTCAGAGGACGCCACGCAGAAGCGGATGAAGGAGGTCCACTCGAAGGGCCAGCTGTCGAGGTCGCAGGACCTCAGCGCCTGGCTCGGGGTGGGCGCGGCCGCCGTCATGATCCCGACCACCATCGAGCGGGGCGCCGAGGCCGGCACCGATCAGCTGTTCTCGATCGGTCAGGCCATCCGGCATCCCGACGCGCAGACCGTGGTCACGCTGCTGGGCGAGGGCGTGGGCTCGATGGCGGCGACGATCGGCCCGATGCTCGCCGTCGTCGGCATCGTCGTGCTGCTCACCGCGATCGTGCAGGGCGGCGTCCACATCAAGCGGATGACGGGCAACTACGAGCAGTTCAACCTGATCAACGGGCTGAAGACGACGTTCGGCGGTCAGGCCCTCTGGAACGGCGCGAAGGCCCTGATCAAGACGGCCGTGGTCGGTCTCGTGCTGTGGATGGCCATCCAGGGGCTGATGCCGGTGCTGATGAACGGCGGCGGCCTGAGCGTCTCGGCCCTGCTCGACGAGGCGACGTCCGGCACGGCGATCCTCCTCCAGGCCGCGGTCGTCGCCGGTCTGGTGCTCGCCGCCGCCGACGTCTTCGTCGTCATGCGCCGCAACCGCAAGAAGACCCGGATGACCAAGAAGGAGGTGCGCGACGAGAACAAGAGCACCGACGGCGATCCGCTGGTCAAGTCGCAGCGCCGTTCGCGGCAGCTCGCCATGAGTCGCAACCGCATGATGGCCTCGATCGCCGACGCGGACGTCGTGATGGTCAACCCGACCGACTACGCGGTGGCCGTCCGCTACGAGCCGGGTCGTTCCGCTCCGCGGGTCGTCGCGAAGGGCGCCGGCGCCGTCGCGGCCCGCATCCGCGAGCAGGCGGCCGCCGACGGGGTCCCGCTCGTCGAGGACGTCCCGCTGACCCGCGCCCTGCACGCGAACTGCGGTCTGGGCGACGAGATCCCGGTCGACCTCTACACGCCGGTCGCCCGGGTGCTGACCTTCGTCATGGCCCTCCGGGCGCGCGGCGCGTCGGCCGTCGCGGGCACCCACGCGAACCCCCGTCCGACCACCCCCGACGAGGTCGCCGCCGTGCTGACGCCCGGGTCGCTCGCGGCCGAGGCGGTGCCGCAGCGGCTGCGGATCGCTCGCGACGCGGCCGCCCCACCCGCGCCTCCCGGGCTCGCAGCCCGCCCCTCCCGCCCCGCTCCCCGTCCGTCCGCCTCCGGAGGAACCGCCTGATGATCAAGACCCTCCCCAAGCTCGCCGTCCCGGTCGGCATCGTCGGCATCGTGCTGCTGCTCGTGGTGCCGGTGCCGGCCCCGATGCTCGACGTGCTGATCATCCTCAACATCCTGCTGGCGCTGGTGATCCTGCTGACGACCCTGTTCGTCAAGAAGCCGCTCGACTTCTCGGTGTTCCCGTCGCTGCTGCTCGTGGCGACGCTGTTCCGGCTCGGTCTCAACGTGGCGTCGACGCGGCTCGTGCTCGGCGAGGGCTTCGCCGGCGAGGTGATCGAGGCCTTCGGTCACGTGGCGGTCAGCGGGTCGATCATCATCGGCTCGGTGATCTTCCTGATCCTCGTGGTCATCCAGTTCGTCGTCGTGACGAAGGGCGCCGAGCGCGTGGCCGAGGTCGGGGCGCGCTTCACCCTCGACGCGATGCCCGGCAAGCAGATGGCGATCGACGCCGACCTGAACGCGGGTCTGATCACCGACGAGGTCGCGAAGCAGCGCCGGGCCGACGTCAGCGCCGAGGCCGACTTCTACGGCGCGATGGACGGCGCGTCGAAGTTCGTCAAGGGCGACGCGATCGCCGGCATCATCATCATCATCATCAACCTGGTCGGCGGGGTCGCGATCGGCGCCCTGCAGAACGGGATGGAGATCGGCGAGGCCCTGAACCACTACGGCCTGCTGACGATCGGCGACGGTCTCGTGACGCAGATCCCGGCGCTGCTGATGGCCGTCTCGACCGGCATGATCGTCACGCGCTCGGGCGCCGACAGCGACATGGGCTCGCAGGCCGCGACCCAGCTCGGGCAGTCGCGCATCGCGATCGCGGTGGCCGGCGTCGCCGCGATCGGAATGGGGTTCATCCCGGGCATGCCGATCGTGCCGTTCCTGGTCGTCGGCGCGACGCTGCTGATCGTCGCCCAGCGGCTCGCGGCGAAGTCGAAGGCCGAGGAGGCGCGCGCGGCTCTCGAGAGCCGGCAGGCCGCCGTCGTCGCCCCCACCGACACCACCGACGACCTGCTCGAGCAGATGCGGGTGCACGCGCTCGAGATCCTCCTGGCACCCGACCTCGTCGACATGGTCGGCGGCTCGTCCGACGACCTCCTCGGCCGCGTCAAGGCGCTGCGTCGCAAGATCGCCGTCGACCTGGGCATCGTGGTGCCCCCGGTCCGCACGCGCGACAGCGTCGATCTGCCGCCGTCGACCTACTCGATCCGGATCGCCGGGGTCGAGGCCGGCCGCGGTCAGGCGCCCGCCCGATCGGTGCTGGCCCTCGGCGAGCACCTCGACGCGCTGCCCGGCACGGCGACCGTCGAGCCGGTCTTCGGTCTGGCCGGCAAGTGGGTTCCCGCCGAGATGCGGCACAGCGCCGAGATGACCGGCGCGACCGTCATCGACCGGGTGTCGGTGCTGGTCACGCACCTGTCGTCGATCATCGCGGACGAGGCGGCGCGGCTGCTCAGCCGCGAGGACGTCCGGGTGCTCACCGAGGGCGTCAAGCAGATCAACCCGTCGGCGATCGACGACCTCGTGCCCGGCATGCTCTCGCTGGCCGAGCTGCAGCGCGTGCTGCAGGGGCTCCTGGCCGAGCGGGTGCCGATCAACGACCTCGGGCGGATCTGCGAGGGGCTGACGCTGCGGGCGAAGGTGTCGACCGACCCGGAGGGGCTCGTCGAGGCGGCCCGCGCCTCCCTGGGGCCCGCCCTGGCGGCTCGTCATCTCGACGGTTCCGTGCTGCGGGTGATCATGATCGACCCGGGGCTCGAGCAGTCGATGCTCGAGGGGCTGCGGCCGTCCGACCAGGGCACGCAGATCCTGCTCGACGGGCACCGGGTCGAGCAGGTGCTCGGCTCGCTCCGCGACTCCGTGGCGGCGGTCGAGTCGCAGGGGCTGAGCGCGGTGCTGGTCTGCGCACCCGCCCTCCGCCCCGCGATCCACCGACTCGTCTCGGCGCAACAGAACGGCCTGCCCGTGCTGTCGTACCAAGAGGCGACGGCGGCCGGATCGACCATCGAGACCGTGGGCGTCGTGCGCGCCAGCGATGCGATCGTGGCCTGAGATGGCTCCGACGCGAGTGGTGATGACGGGCGAGTCCCTCGACGAGCTGCGTCGGCGCGTGCGTGAGGCGCACGGCCCGGGCGCGCGGATCGTCGCGGCCCAGCGGGTGACCGTCGGGGGAGTGGGCGGGCTCTTCGCGCGCAAGCACTACGAGGCGACCGTCGACGTGCCCGACCCGTCGGCCGACCAGCCGTCGGCCCGCGTCACCATCACCCCGCCGGCGTCCCGGGCCGGCATCGCGGCGCTGCTGGCCGACGCCGACGCCGCCGACGGGTTCTCGCCTGCTGCGCCCGCTGCGCCCGCTGCGCCGGCCGCGCTCGGGTCCGCACCCTCGGCGAGTCCGGGGGCCGATCCGTTCGACCAGGTGATGTCGGGCGCGCGGGTGCCCGGCGACAGCCCGCGACGTGCGGCCCGTGCCGCCGCCGCGTCCGCCGCCGCACCTCGCGACGCGACACCCGGGGTGCAGCCGGCCACCCGCAGCGACGCGTTCGCCGAGATCATGGACGACCTCACCTTCAACGGCATCGCCCCGGCATCGCGCGAGCCGGTCGTCCCCGCCGAGGAGGCGCGGCCCGGCCCCCTGACGAACGCCGCGGAGTTCCTCGCCGCGGCCGCCGCCTCCTCGTCCCCCGCGCTCGTCGCGAGGTCCGAGATCGACGTGCCCGCGCCTCCTGCCGTCCTGACCGGTGCCGGAGACCTCGTGGTCGTCGTGGGGCGCCCCGGAGACGCGTTCCGGGTGGCGGCGCAGATGGCGTCGTCGTTCGGCTTGCGGTCGGTCGACGTCGACGACCGGCGGAGCGCCATCCTGGCCCGCGCCGAGGGGGTCAACGGCGGCACGGCCGTGGTCACCGCGCTCGCGTGGGACGCGTCGGCGGCGGATGCCCTGCGCTCGATGTCCGCCGACCAGGTGTGGGTCGCGGTCGACGTCGGCCGCAAGCACGACGACACGGCCCGCTGGGTCGAGGAGGTGCGGGTCGTCTCCGAGGTCGCCGCCGCCGCGGTCGTGGGCGAGGCCGACACCGCCACGCCGGGCACGGTGCACCTGCTGGGCGTGCCCGTCGGATGGCGCGAGTCCCTCTAGACCGATCGTTCGCGTCAGCCTGGGTAAGGTGGTCGGATGCTGGTGTTGACGCGCAAGGTCGGGGAGCGGATCCTCATCGGTGACGACATCGTCATCACCGTGCTCGACTCCCGTGGCGACGGTGTGCGCATCGGCATCGACGCCCCTCGCGGGGTGAAGATCCAGCGCGAGGAGGTCGTCAAGGCCGTCGCCGAGGCCAACGCCGAGGCCGCCGCGGCCCCCGCCGACGCCGAGGCCCGCCTCCGAGCCGCCCTCGGCGGCCCCGCCCCCCGCTGACCCCCGCCGCACCTCCTCCGACCGCGGCTACCGCGCCCCGAACACGCTCCGCGACGATCTGGTCGCCTGGCGCTGAAATGCCTCACGCCTGTAATGTTAACCGGGTGTCGGCAGATGGCGAGAGGTGACTCATGGTCGAAGACGACGTCAGGCCCCGAGATCCGGTTCGAGACGAGAGCGCGCCGGTCGGGCCGGGGCTCGAGCCAGGCATCGTGACCAGCTCGGCTCGAGGTCTCGCATGACCCGCATCGATCTACGAGATGTCGTCGTGACGCATCCCGACCGGCGACGACCGCCGATCCTCGCCGGGATCGACCTGACCGTCCTGCCCGGGGAGTTCGTCGCCCTCGAGGGGGCATCGGGCGCCGGCAAGACGACCCTGCTGGCCTGCCTCGCCGGTCTCGATCGGCCGTCCCGGGGCCTCGTCGCCCTCGACGGAGTCGATCTCCGGTCGCTCTCACCTCGTCGTCTGGCCGCCCTGCGTTCCCATGGCGTCGGCCTCGTCCTGCAGCGCGACAACGTCCTCTCGGCTCTATCCGTCGCCGAGAACGTCGGCCTCCCTGCGCGCATCCGGGGTCGACCGCTTCCCGACACGCAGGTGCTCGAAGCGCTCCATGCGGTGGGTCTGGCCGACCGGGCCGAGGCTCGTCCGGCTCAGCTCTCCGGTGGAGAGCGTCAGCGGGTCGCCGTCGCGCGATGTCTCGCCTCCCGGGTGCCGCTGATCCTCGCCGACGAGCCGACGGAGGCGCTCGACCGACACGGCGCCGGCATCGTCGTCGATCTGCTCCGGCATCAGGCCGAGCGGGGGTGCACGGTCGTCATGGTGACGCACGACGCCGACGCGGCGGCCAGGGCCCATCGTCGGGTGCTGCTCGAGCGCGGGATGATCAGGAGCGACCGCAGGTGAGGCTGGTCGGGCTCGTCCATCGAGCCTCGTCCTCGCGAGCGGCCCTCTGGGCGGAGGTCATGGTCTCGTGCGCGTCCGTCCTCGCTCTCGCCCTCATCGTCTCCGCGCACCTGGCGGCAGTCGCCAGCGTGCCGTCTGCCGCCGACGAGTCGGCGGACGCGACTGCGACGGCGCTCACCTTCGCGGTCGTCACGGCTGCTGCGGTCGTCAGCGCCACCGTCCGGGCCGTCCACGACGCTCGGCGTCCGGTCCTGCTGGCCCTGATCAGTCTCGGTGCCGACCCCGCAGCCGTGACCGTCGCCTGTGCGCTGCGTTCGGTTCTGCTCGCCGCCGGCGGGGCCCTCATCGCCGGAGTGCTCATGATCCCGATCGTCGTCTCATCGGGACTCGACACCTCCGTGCGACTGCTCGACAGGGCCGCCCAGACCGTCCAGCCGCCCGTCGGTCAATCAGCCACCACGGTCGCGATGGCGTCTCTGGCGGTCATGTCGATGTTCTGCCTCTCCGCCTTCGCCGCGGCCATCCCCTCGCGACGGAGGCTGCCGGCCGCGGCGCTCCGCGAGACGAGTCGTCGCGCGTTCCCGTCCTCGGCATTCCGCGTGGCCGCGTCGCTCGTCGTCCTGGTCTCGGTGATCGGTCCCGTGGTGGCCCTCGCCCTCCTGTCTCCGGCGCTCCCACGGCTCGTCCGAGCGCTGAGCCCGGCCCTCTCGCCAGAGGAGCTGCGGGGCGTCGAGAGGCTGGTCGAGATGTCCGAGGGGTCGTGGGCGATGGCGTTCATGGTGGCCTCGACGCTGGCCGTGGTCGTGACCCTCGCGATGCTCGCTCCGGTCGTCGGAGTGGCATTGGTCCGGGCTGCCGCGGCCCTCGCCCCCCTGCGAGGCGTAGTCTGGTATCTCGCCCGCCGCATCGCAGTCGAACGAGTCGCCGTCACGTCCGCGTCCGCCTCCGCCACCGTCATCCTGGTCGGGCTGGTGGCTCTGACCCAGGCCACCTTCGACCTCGCCGCCATGACCGGCTTCGAACTGCAGACCACCGTCGCGGAGCAGTGGCTCGAAGTCGCCTGGAGCCTCGGCCCTGCGGTGGTGATCGCTCTCAGCGGGGGTGTCGCGGCGATGCTCGTCGCGTCCAGACAGGACTCGAGCGACTGGATCGCGCTCGCAGGGATGGGTCTGTCGCGGCGTTCCGCGCGACTCGTGCCTCTGGCTCAGGCGTCTCTGCAGACCTGCGCCGCCGGGGTGCCCCCTGTGGCGCTGGCCCTGCTGGCTCTCGGTGCCGCCCTCGGTCTCGCCGAGGTGACCGGGTCGACGGTCGTCGTCTCCGCGCCCGACCTCCGCCCCGCGGCGGCGGCTGTCCTGGTCTGCCTCGTCGTCGACGTCTCGGTGTCGATCCGGCGACTCCCCGACGCCCTGGGGCGGGGAGGGAGGGCCGGTGGGCGGCTCCTCCTGTGATCGCGGCTACCGCGCCCCGAACACGCTCCGCGACGGCTCGGGCGACGGCACGGCGGTGGCGTCGGTGACGACCGGCGCTCCGGCGATGAAGTCGCGCAGCTCACGACCGTGCACGACCTTGGCCGGCAGCGGGTCCGACGAGTAGAGCCGGGGCATGCGGTCGGTGGGCAGCGGCGACGGCGAGCCGATGAGCACGACGTTGCCGAACCTCCTGCCCTTCAGGGTGGCGGGGTCCGCGACGGCCGCGACGTGCTCGAAGACCGTCGCCAGGGTCGACGCCTGCCCCCGGGCGAAGGCCAGGCCGGCGCCGTCGGCGGAGTTGACGATGAGCATCCCGGTCGGCGACAGGAACTCCGCCGCGGCCGAGTAGAACTCGAGCGAGGTCACGTGCGCGGGGATCTGCGACCCGCCGAACACGTCGACCACGAGCAGATCCACCGTGCCCCGCAGCCCGGCCGGCAGCTTCACCATGACCTCGCGGGCGTCGCCGTAGCGGACCCGGATGGAGGCGCCCCGCGGGAAGGGCAGTCGCTCCCGTACCAGCGCCACGAGACCCGCCTCGAGCTCGATGACCTGCTGGCGCGACCCGGGGCGGGTGGCCTCGACGTAGCGGGGCAGCGTCAGGGCGCCGGCGCCGAGGTGCAGAGCCGTCACGGGGCCCTCGGGGAGCAGATCGATGGCGTGGCCGATGCGGTGCACGTACTCGAAGGCGAGGTGGGTCGGGTCGTCCAGGTCCACATGCGACTGCGGCGTCCCGTCGACGATCAGCGTGTAGGCGCCGGGGCGGTGGCGGTCCTCGTCGATGCGCGCGAGACCCGCGCCGATCGAGATCTCGGCGGGGGGTTCGTCGTGCTGTGCGGCCATGGGGTCAACCCTGGCACGGGTTATACCGAATCCGGCACAGAAGGTCAACGACAGGGCTTGCCAGGCGTGTCCGCAGCGACCTAGTATGGACCTTTGCGCTCCCCGTGCGTCGACTCGTCATATTCCGGTCGGCGACGCACCTCCGAGTTCAGGCCCCCGAATATCGCGGCGGGGGCGTCCTCGGCTTCGACCTCCGGCCATGCGCCGCGGGGCCGACGTCCCCCGGGAGGGCCGTTCACCACTCACCATACTGTCCGACAGTGATGACCCGACGGGGTCCACGGAGGTAACTTCCTTGGCTGCTGCGAACACCGCAAACACCAACTCACCCAAGAACGGCCGAGGCGCATCGCGACTCTCGTTCGCCAAGATCACCGACACGCTGACGGTCCCCGACCTTCTGGCGCTGCAGACGGAGAGCTTCGACTGGCTCGTCGGCAACGACATCTGGAAGGAGCGCCTCGCCGAGGCGACCGAGCAGGGTCGCACCGACCTCGCCCTCCACTCCGGCCTGGAGGAGATCTTCGAGGAGATCTCCCCGATCGAGGACCTCGGCGAGACGATGCAGCTGTCGTTCACCGCTCCCGAGCTCGAAGAGCCGAAGTACACCATCGACGAGTGCAAAGAGCGCGGCAAGACCTACGCCGCACCGCTGTACGTCAACGCCGAGTTCATGAACCACCTCACCGGTGAGATCAAGACGCAGACGGTCTTCATGGGCGACTTCCCGCTGATGACCGAGCGCGGAACCTTCATCATCAACGGCACCGAACGTGTCGTCGTGTCGCAGCTCGTCCGCAGCCCGGGCGTGTACTTCGAGCGCGCCTCCGACAAGACCTCCGACAAGGACATCTACTCGGCTCGCGTCATCCCGAGCCGTGGTGCCTGGCTCGAGTTCGAGATCGACAAGCGCGACCAGGTCGGCGTCCGCATCGACCGCAAGCGCAAGCAGAGCGTCACCGTCTTCCTCAAGGCCCTCGGTCTGACGAGCGAAGAGATCACCGAGAAGTTCAAGGGCTTCGCCTCCATCGAGGCGACCCTCGAGAAGGACGCCATCCTCACCAAGGAGGAGGCGCTCAAAGACATCTACCGCAAGCTGCGTCCCGGCGAGCAGGTCGCTGCCGAGGCCGCGCGCGCGCTGCTCGACAACTTCTACTTCAACCCGAAGCGCTACGACCTGGCGAAGGTGGGTCGTTACAAGATCAACCGCAAGCTCGGCATCGACGCGCCCCTGGTCGACTCGGTCCTGACCGTCGACGACATCGTCGCCACGATCAAGTACCTGGTGTCGCTGCACGCCGAGCAGAAGACGATGGACGGAGTCCGCGAGGGCGAGTCCGTCGAGCTGCGTCTCGACGTCGACGACATCGACCACTTCGGCAACCGTCGCATCCGCGCGGTCGGCGAGCTGATCCAGAACCAGGTCCGCACCGGTCTGTCGCGCATGGAGCGCGTCGTCCGCGAGCGCATGACCACTCAAGACATCGAGGCGATCACGCCGCAGACCCTGATCAACGTGCGCCCCGTCGTCGCCGCGATCAAGGAGTTCTTCGGGACGTCTCAGCTGTCGCAGTTCATGGACCAGAACAACCCGCTGTCGGGTCTGACCCACAAGCGCCGCCTGTCCGCTCTCGGACCGGGTGGTCTGTCGCGTGAGCGCGCCGGCGTCGAGGTCCGAGACGTCCACCCCTCGCACTACGGCCGCATGTGCCCGATCGAGACCCCGGAAGGCCCGAACATCGGTCTGATCGGCTCGCTCGCGTCGTTCGCCCGCATCAACTCCTTCGGGTTCATCGAGACCCCGTACCGTCGTGTCGTCAAGGGCAACGTGTCCACGACGATCGACTACCTGACCGCGTCCGAGGAAGACGAGTACGTCGTCGCGCAGGCCAACGCGCCCCTCGACGACAAGTTCGACTTCGTCGACGACAAGGTCCTGGTCCGCAAGAAGGGCGGAGAGGTCGAGCTCGTCGGCAAGGACGAGGTCGACTACATGGACGTCTCGCCGCGCCAGATGGTCTCGGTCGCCACGTCGCTCATCCCGTTCCTCGAGCACGACGATGCGAACCGCGCCCTCATGGGTGCCAACATGCAGCGTCAGGCCGTCCCGCTGGTCCGCAGCGAGAGCCCGCTCGTCGGCACCGGCATGGAGGGCTACACGGCCATCGACGCCGGTGACGTGGTCACCGCCGACGCCGCCGGCGTGGTCGCCGAGGTCTCGGCCGACGTCGTCACCGTCCAGCTCGACGCCGGTGGAACCCAGGAGTACTACCTCCGCAAGTTCGACCGCTCGAACCAGGGCGCCAGCTACAACCACCGCGTGATCGTCGACGCCGGTCAGCGCATCGAGGTCGGCGAGGTCATCGCCGACGGACCCGCGACCGAGAACGGCGAGCTCGCACTCGGCAAGAACCTGCTCGTCGCGTTCATGCCGTGGGAGGGCTACAACTACGAGGACGCGATGATCCTGTCGCAGAACCTCATCAAGGACGACACGCTCTCCTCGATCCACATCGAGGAGTACGAGGTCGACGCCCGCGACACGAAGCTCGGCAAGGAGGAGATCACCCGTGACCTCCCCAACGTCAGCCCGGATCTGCTGGCCGACCTCGACGAGCGCGGCATCATCCGCATCGGCGCCGAGGTCCGCCCCGGCGACATCCTCGTCGGCAAGGTCACGCCCAAGGGCGAGACCGAGCTCAGCGCCGAAGAGCGTCTGCTTCGTGCGATCTTCAACGAGAAGAGCCGCGAGGTCCGCGACACGTCCCTGAAGGTGCCTCACGGCGAGCAGGGGACCGTCATCGGCGTCAAGGTCTTCGACTCGCAAGACGGAGACGACGAGCTCGGCTCGGGTGTCAACCAACGCGTCGTGGTGTTCATCGCCCAGAAGCGCAAGATCACCGCGGGTGACAAGCTCGCCGGTCGTCACGGCAACAAGGGCGTCATCTCGACGATCCTCCCCGTCGAAGACATGCCCTTCCTCGCCGACGGAACCCCCGTCGACATCATCCTGAACCCGTTGGGCGTCCCCGGTCGAATGAACTTCGGCCAGGTGCTCGAGATCCACCTCGGGTGGATCGCGGCGCAGGGCTGGAACGTCGAGGGCATCCAGGAGTGGGCGAAGAACCTGCCCCCCGAGGCGCTCAGCGCCGCTCCCGGCACGAAGGTCGCCACCCCGGTGTTCGACGGTGCCGCCGAGCGCGAGATCGAGGGTCTGCTCGACTCGACCCTCCCGACCCGCGACGGGGAGCGCCTCATCGGTTCGTCCGGTAAGGCCCGCCTCTTCGACGGTCGCTCGGGTGAGCCGTTCCCGAACCCGATCTCGGTCGGCTACATGTACATCCTCAAGCTGCACCACCTCGTCGACGACAAGATCCACGCTCGCTCGACGGGTCCGTACTCGATGATCACGCAGCAGCCGCTGGGTGGTAAGGCGCAGTTCGGTGGTCAGCGATTCGGTGAGATGGAGGTCTGGGCCCTCGAGGCCTACGGCGCCGCGTACGCGCTGCAGGAGCTCCTGACCATCAAGTCCGACGACATCCTCGGCCGCGTCAAGGTCTACGAGGCGATCGTCAAGGGTGAGAACATCCAGGAGCCCGGCATCCCCGAGAGCTTCAAGGTCCTCATCAAAGAGATGCAGTCGCTCTGCCTGAACGTCGAGGTCCTCTCGGCCGACGGCCAGACGGTCAGCCTGCGCGACACGGACGACGAGGTCTTCCGTGCCGCCGAAGAGCTGGGCATCAACATCTCTTCCCGCTTCGAGTCGTCGAACGTCGACGAGATCTAAGCCCTCCCCAGACGACGTCGACACTTTTTTCACAAAGGGATAAACATTGATCGAAGCAACAACTTTCGACGAGCTGCGGATCGGCCTCGCAACGGCCGACAACATCCGCGCTTGGTCGCACGGTGAGGTCAAGAAGCCGGAGACCATCAACTACCGCACGCTGAAGCCCGAGAAGGACGGCCTCTTCGGAGAGCAGATCTTCGGGCCCTCGCGCGACTGGGAGTGCGCCTGCGGCAAGTACAAGCGAGTCCGATTCAAGGGCATCGTCTGCGAGCGCTGCGGCGTCGAGGTCACGAAGTCGTCGGTGCGCCGTGAGCGCATGGGCCACATCGAGCTCGCCGCTCCCGTCACGCACATCTGGTACTTCAAGGGCGTCCCCTCGCGCCTCGGCTATTTGCTCGACATGGCGCCGAAGGACCTCGAGAAGGTCATCTACTTCGCCGCCTACATGGTCATCTCGATCGACGAGGAGGGCCGTCACGCCGACATGCCCGGACTCGAGAACGAGCTCCGCCTCGAGATCAAGCAGCTCGAGTCGCAGCGCGACACGCGCATCGCCGACCGTCTCCAGAAGCTCGAGGACGACCTCGCCGCTCTTGAAGAAGAGGGTGCGAAGAGCGACCAGAAGCGCCGCGCGAAGGACGGCGCCGAGAAGGAGATGTCGCAGACGCGCAAGTCGTTCGACGAGGACATCAACCGCCTCGAGCGCGTCTGGGAGGACTTCCGGTCGCTGAAGGTCGGCGACCTCAAGCCGGAGGACGCCGTCTTCCACGAGCTCCAGGACCGCTTCGGCATCTACTTCGAGGCCCACATGGGCGCCGAGGCGATCAAGAAGCGCCTCGAGGGCTTCGACCTCACCACCGAGGCCGAGAACCTGCACCTGCAGATCTCCGAGGGCAAGGGTCAGAAGAAGATCCGCGCGATCAAGCGCCTGCGCGTCGTCAGCTCCTTCCTCGCCACGGGCAACTCGCCCGCGGCGATGGTGCTCGACGTGGTGCCGGTCATCCCGCCGGAGCTCCGCCCGATGGTCCAGCTCGACGGTGGCCGTTTCGCGACGTCCGACCTGAACGACCTGTACCGCCGCGTCATCAACCGCAACAACCGCCTCCGTCGTCTGCTCGATCTCGGTGCCCCCGAGATCATCGTCAACAACGAGAAGCGGATGCTGCAGGAGGCCGTCGACGCACTGTTCGACAACGGCCGTCGTGGTCGTCCCGTCACGGGTACCGGCAACCGCGCCCTGAAGTCCCTGAGCGACATGCTCAAGGGAAAGCAGGGTCGCTTCCGCCAGAACCTGCTGGGCAAGCGCGTCGACTACTCGGGTCGTTCGGTCATCATCGTCGGCCCGACGCTCAAGCTGCACCAGTGCGGTCTGCCCAAGCAGATGGCTCTCGAGCTCTTCAAGCCCTTCGTCATCAAGCGCCTGATCGACCTGAGCCACGCTCAGAACATCAAGTCGGCGAAGCGCATGGTCGAGCGTTCGCGTCCGCAGGTCTGGGACGTCCTCGAAGAGATCATCCGCGAGCGTCCCGTGCTGCTGAACCGTGCGCCCACGCTGCACCGTCTCGGCATCCAGGCGTTCGAGCCCCAGCTCGTCGAGGGCAAGGCCATCCAGCTGCACCCGCTCGTCTGCGCGGCGTTCAACGCCGACTTCGACGGCGACCAGATGGCCGTCCACCTGCCGCTGTCCGTCGAGGCCCAGGCCGAGGCGCGCATCCTGATGCTCGCGTCGAACAACATCCTGAAGCCGTCCGACGGCCGTCCGGTGACCCTGCCCGCACAGGACATGATCATCGGTCTGCACTACCTGACGACGGTCACCCCCGGCGCCACCGGTGAGGGCCGCTCGTTCTCGTCGGTGTCCGAGGCGATCATGGCCATGGACCAGGGGTCGCTCGATCTCAACGCCATGGTCAAGATCCGCATGAACGGCGTGCACTTCGCCGAGGGCGAGGCGCCCGAGGGCTACGAGGTCGGTCAGGACATCCTGCTCGAGACGACGCTGGGTCGCGCTCGCTTCAACGAGAACCTCCCCGCCGACTACCCCTTCGTGCAGGAGGTCGCCGACAAGGGCATGCTCTCGACCATCGTCAACGACCTGGCCGAGCGGTACCCGAAGGTCGCGGTCGCCGCGGCGCTCGACAACATCAAGGACGCCGGCTTCTACTGGGCCTCGCGCTCCGGTGTGACCGTCGCGCTGTCCGACGTGCTGACGCCGCCGCGCAAGCCCGAGATCGTCGCGGGCTACGAGAAGCAGGCCGCAGCGGTCCAGTCGGAGTTCGACAAGGGTCTGATCTCGGACGCCGAGCGTCGTGCCGACCTGATCAAGATCTGGACGGAGGCCACGAACGAGGTCGCCGCCGAGATGCGGGCGAACTTCCCGATCGACAACACCATCAACCGCATGGTGACGTCGGGTGCTCGTGGTAACTGGCTGCAGGTGCGCAACATCGCCGGCATGCGAGGCCTGGTGAACAACCCGAAGGGCGACATCATCCCCCGCCCGATCATCTCGTCGTACCGCGAGGGTCTGTCGGTGGCCGAGTACTTCATCGCGACGCACGGTGCCCGCAAGGGTCTGGCCGACACGGCCCTCCGTACGGCCGACTCGGGGTACCTGACCCGTCGACTCGTCGACGTGTCACAGGACGTCATCATCCGTGAAGACGACTGCGGCACCTCGCGAGGCCTCGAGATGCCGATCGCCGCACCCGACGCCGACGGCGTCATGGTGCGCGACGCGACCGTCGAGAACACCGTGTTCGCACGGTCTCTCGCCGCGGCCGCGGTCGACGCCAAGGGCACGGTGCTGGCCGAGGCCGGTGCCGACGTCGGAGACGTGCTGATCGACGAGCTCGTGGCGGCCGGTGTCGAGACCATCAAGGTCCGCTCCGTCCTCACCTGCGAGGCCGCCGTCGGTGTCTGCGCCCAGTGCTACGGCCGTTCGCTGGCCACGGGCAACCTCGTCGACATCGGAGAGGCCGTCGGCATCATCGCGGCCCAGTCGATCGGCGAGCCCGGCACGCAGCTCACGATGCGCACCTTCCACACCGGTGGTTCGGCTTCGGCCGACGACATCACGCAGGGTCTTCCCCGCGTGACGGAGCTGTTCGAGGCGCGTACCCCCAAGGGTGCGTCCCCGATCGCCGACGGTGCCGGTCGCATCACCATCGAGGACACCGACAAGGCTCGCCGCGTCATCCTCAACCTCGACAACGGAGACGAGCCGGTCATCTACCCGGTGCTCAAGCGCTCGACCCTCCTCGTCGAAGACGGTCAGCACGTCGAGCTCGGCGCGCAGATCATCGCGGGCGCCGTCGACCCCAAGGAGGTCCTGCGAGTCAAGGGCGTCCGTGCCGTTCAGCAGCACCTCGTGGGCGGCGTGCAAGACGTCTACCGCTCGCAGGGTGTGCCGATCCACGACAAGCACATCGAGGTCATCGTCCGTCAGATGCTCCGCAAGGTCACCGTCGTCGACCACGCCGACACCGATCTCCTCCCCGGAGAGCTCGTCGACCGGTCGAAGTACAACGAGATCAACCGTGCTGCGCTGACCGAGGGCAAGCGGACCGCGTCCGCTCGTCAAGAGGTCATGGGCATCACCAAGGCCTCGCTGGCGACCGAGTCGTGGCTGTCGGCCGCGTCCTTCCAGGAGACGACCCGCGTGCTCACGCAGGCCGCGATGGAAGGCAAGAGCGACCCGCTGGTCGGTCTGAAGGAGAACGTGATCATCGGAAAGCTGATCCCCGCGGGTACCGGTCTGTCGCGTTACCGCGACGTCTCGGTCGAGGCGACGGAGGAGGCGAAGGCCGAGCGGTACCCCAACCGCGTGTTCACGGACGACGCGTCGTTCAACGAGGCTGACCTCAGCTTCGTCGACTTCGACTCGTTCTCGTCGGACGACTTCACGCCCGGCACCTACAACTGATCCGCGGAGGTGCGGTGAGGGTCAGTCCCGCACCGCGCCTCCTCGAATCGACACAGGGCCCCGGCCCACGCCTCGTGCGTGGACCGGGGCCCTCCGTCGTCCCCGCCTCACTCCGGCGGGTGACCGTTACCGGGCGATAGGGTCGGCGGCGTGCGCTACGAACGGCAGCTGTCAGACACGGTCCACCTGAGGGAGGCGCGGGTCGACGACGCCGCGTCCCTCGCCGCCGCCTACGACCGCAACAGGGCGCACCTCGCCCCCTGGGATCCCGAGCGCACGCCCTCCTTCTTCACCGAGCACGGTCAGCGCAGCGTCCTGGCCGGTCGGCTCGCGTCCTCGGCGGCGGGGGAGGGGCAGTCGTTCCTCCTGATCGAGGGCGACGAGGTCGTCGGCGGCATCTCGCTCAACCAGATCGTCCGCGGCCCCGTGCAGCGGGCGACGGTCGGCTACTGGCTCGACCACGAGCACGTCGGTCGGGGGCTGGCGACGGCCGCCGTCGGAGCCGTCGTCGACTTCGCGACCGTGACCCTGCGTCTGCACCGCCTCGAGGCGGGAGCGCTGCCCCGCAACGCCGCGTCACGGGCCGTGCTGACCCGCTCGGGCTTCGTCGAGTACGGCTATGCGGCGAGCTACCTGCGCATCGCGGGCGTGTGGGAGGACCACGTGCTGTACCACCGCCTCCTCGGCTCGGCGTAGCCTCGACGACATGAATCGCGCCGTCTACGCGGTGATGGGCACCGTCCTCTTCGCGGCGCTGATCATCACCACCGCCGCGTTCGAGAGCGTGCTCCTCGACCGCGACGTCATCGCCGAACCCGACGCCGGCACCCTCCTCGGCCCCGCGATGTTCGCGGTGGCGGTGCTGATCGTGCTGCTGTCGCTCCTGCGGTCCGCAGCCCTGGCCGACGCCGTCGACGGGGCCGCGCCGACCATGCGCGGCGCGTTCCCCGCCCAGCCGGCCGACGATCCCGCCCGGCGAGCCGCGACCCGGCCGGCGCTCGATCCCGACGACGAGCTCCGTCCGCGGCACGCTCCGCTGCTGCCGGCCGCGATCACGACCGCTGCGCTCGTCTATCTCGCGATGCTGCTCGTCGGGTCGGTCTGGTACGGGCTGGTCAGAGACGACCTGTTCTGGGCGACGCTCTTCGCCGGGCGGTACGCGCTGTCGCCGCTCGTGCTCGGCTCCGCGCTGTGGGCGGGTCTCGTCGTGGCGGGCACCGTCGCCGTCTCGCGTGTCGCACCCCAGACGTAGGTCGTCGGGGGCTGCCCGCGGTCTGCCCCGCGGCCGGCCGACATTTGATTAACCCCCCGGGTCGAAGCTATGCTCTAGCGGGTGTGCGTTTAACCGCGCCCACACCGAATACCCCTCGGCGTCGCCGTCGAGTCGGGTAGCGACCGTCTCGGTCTCCGAGACGAGGATTCCGGCGATTCCGCCGGACAGAGCACAGCGATGCGAGAGCAGCGCGACTCGACCGGGTCGTCAGACCGGGCCGAGATCGAACGAGGAGAACCAGTGCCAACTATTCAGCAGCTGGTCCGCAAGGGACGCACGCCGAAGGTCGTCAAGACCAAGGCCCCCGCCCTGCGGTCCAACCCCCAGCAGCGTGGCGTGTGCACGCGTGTGTACACCACCACCCCCAAGAAGCCGAACTCCGCGCTCCGCAAGGTCGCTCGTGTGAAGCTCTCGAACGGCACCGAGGTCACCGCCTACATCCCCGGCGAGGGCCACAACCTGCAAGAGCACTCGATGGTGCTCGTCCGCGGCGGTCGTGTCAAAGACCTCCCCGGTGTGCGCTACAAGATCGTCCGTGGCGCCCTCGACACCCAGGCCGTGAAGAACCGCAAGCAGGCTCGCAGCCTCTACGGTGCGAAGAAGGACAAGAAGTAATGCCTCGTAAAGGACCCGCGCCCAAGCGCCCTGTCGTCGCCGACCCGGTCTACGGTGCGCCGATCGTCAGCCAGCTCGTCAACAAGATCCTCCTCGACGGCAAGAAGGGGCTCGCCGAGCGCATCGTCTACGGTGCTCTCGCCGGCGTCTCCGCCAAGAACGACCAGGACGCGGTCGCCACGCTGAAGAAGGCGCTCGACAACGTGCGCCCGACTCTCGAGGTCCGTTCGCGTCGCGTCGGCGGTTCGACCTACCAGGTCCCCGTCGAGGTCAAGCCCCACCGCGCCAACACCCTGGCTCTCCGCTGGCTCACCAGCTACGCCAAGGCTCGTCGCGAGAAGACCATGACCGAGCGTCTCATGAACGAGATTCTCGACGCCTCGAACGGTCTCGGCGCCGCTGTCAAGCGTCGCGAAGACACGCACAAGATGGCCGAGTCGAACAAGGCCTTCGCGCACTACCGCTGGTAACCGGCCGAGGAGGCGCGGTGTGCGCATCCCGCGCACCGCACCTCCTCGTCCCCCCACTCCCCACCTATCCCTTCGGAGGAACCCGTGGCACAAGATGTGCTCACCGACCTGAACAAGGTCCGCAACATCGGCATCATGGCTCACATCGATGCTGGCAAGACGACGACCACCGAGCGCATCCTGTACTACACGGGCATCACCCACAAGATCGGTGAGGTCCACGACGGTGCGGCCACGATGGACTGGATGGCGCAGGAGCAAGAGCGCGGCATCACCATCACCTCGGCTGCGACGACGTGCTTCTGGAACAAGAACCAGATCAACATCATCGACACCCCCGGTCACGTCGACTTCACGGTCGAGGTCGAGCGCTCGCTCCGCGTCCTCGACGGCGCCGTCGCCGTCTTCGACGGCAAGGAGGGCGTCGAGCCCCAGTCCGAGACCGTCTGGCGTCAGGCCGACAAGTACGACGTGCCCCGCATCTGCTTCGTCAACAAGATGGACAAGCTCGGCGCCGACTTCTACTTCACGGTCGACACGATCATCAACCGCCTCGGCGCCAAGCCGCTGGTCATGCAGCTCCCCATCGGTGCCGAGAGCTCCTTCGAGGGCGTCGTCGACCTGGTCGAGATGCGCGCCCTCACGTGGCGCGGTGACGCCAAGGGTGACGTCGAGCTGGGTGCCAAGTACGAGATCGAAGAGATCCCCGAAGACCTGAAGGAGAAGGCCGCGGAGTACCGCGCCAAGCTCCTCGAGACGGTCGCCGAGTCGGACGACGCGCTGCTCGAGAAGTACTTCGGTGGCGAAGAGCTCACGATCGCCGAGATCAAGGCCGCCGTCCGCAAGATGACGGTCAACTCCGAGCTGTACCCGATCTTCTGCGGCTCCGCCTTCAAGAACCGCGGCGTCCAGCCGATGCTCGACGCGGTCATCGACTACCTCCCCTCGCCGCTCGACGTGCCTCCCATGGAGGGCCACGACGTCCGCGACGCCGAGAAGGTCATCATCCGCAAGCCCGAGTCGTCGGAGCCCTTCTCGGCTCTCGCCTTCAAGGTCGCGGTGCACCCGTTCTTCGGTCGTCTGACCTACGTGCGCGTCTACTCGGGTTCGATCGAGTCCGGCGCCCAGGTCATCAACTCGACCAAAGACAAGAAGGAGCGCATCGGCAAGATCTTCCAGATGCACTCCAACAAGGAGAACCCGGTCGAGAGCGTGACCGCTGGCCACATCTACGCGGTCATCGGCCTGAAGTTCACCACGACCGGCGACACCCTGTGCGACCCGTCCGAGCAGATCGTGCTCGAGTCGATGACGTTCCCCGAGCCCGTCATCGAGGTCGCCATCGAGCCGAAGACCAAGGCCGACCAGGAGAAGCTCTCGCTGGCCATCCAGAAGCTCGCCGAAGAGGACCCGACGTTCCGCGTCGAGCTCAACGTCGAGACCGGTCAGACGGTCATCAAGGGCATGGGCGAGCTCCACCTCGACATCCTCGTCGACCGCATGAAGCGCGAGTTCAACGTCGAGGCGAACGTGGGCAAGCCCCAGGTCGCCTACCGCGAGACCCTCAAGAAGGGCATCGAGCGGTACGACTACACGCACAAGAAGCAGACCGGTGGTTCGGGTCAGTTCGCGAAGATCCAGATCGCGCTCGAGCCCTACGAGGTCACCGCCGAGTCGACCTACGAGTTCGTCAACAAGGTCACCGGTGGTCGCGTGCCGCGCGAGTACATCCCCTCGGTCGACGCCGGCATCCAGGACGCCATGCAGGTGGGTGTCCTCGCGGGCTACCCGACCGTGGGTGTCCGGGCGCTGCTGCTCGACGGTGCGGCGCACGACGTCGACTCGTCCGAGATGGCCTTCAAGATCGCCGGGTCGATCGCCTACAAAGAGGCGGCTCGCAAGGCCCAGCCCGTTCTCCTCGAACCGCTCATGGCGGTCGAGGTCCGTACGCCCGAAGAGTATATGGGCGACGTCATCGGCGACCTCAGCTCGCGACGCGGGCAGATCTCGTCGATGGAAGACGCCAGTGGTGTGAAGGTCGTTCGGGCCAGCGTGCCGCTGTCGGAGATGTTCGGATACGTCGGTGACCTGCGGTCGAAGACCTCGGGTCGTGCCGTCTACTCGATGACGTTCGAGTCCTATCAGGAGGTCCCCTCGGCGGTCGCCGAGGAGATCATCCAGAAGAACAAGGGCGAATAGTCCCGAACCACGCGGCCGAACCTCGACCGCGTAACATGTACACACACCAATCCGCAGTGTCCGGTAGGCCGGGTCATCGACCCGGCCCCCGGCTCCACTGCAACCGAGTCCTGAGGAGGACCCACAGTGGCTAAGGCCAAGTTCGAGCGGACCAAGCCGCACGTCAACATCGGAACCATCGGTCACGTCGACCACGGCAAGACCACGCTCACCGCGGCGATCACCAAGGTGCTGCACGACAAGTACCCCAACCTCAACGAGGCGTCGGCGTTCGACCAGATCGACAACGCGCCCGAAGAGAAGCAGCGCGGCATCACGATCAACATCTCGCACGTCGAGTACCAGACCGAGAAGCGCCACTACGCTCACGTCGATGCACCCGGCCACGCCGACTACATCAAGAACATGATCACCGGTGCGGCTCAGATGGACGGCGCGATCCTCGTGGTCGCCGCCACCGACGGCCCGATGCCCCAGACGCGTGAGCACGTCCTGCTCGCCCGTCAGGTCGGCGTGCCCTACATCGTCGTGGCCCTGAACAAGTCCGACATGGTCGACGACGAGGAGATCCTCGAGCTCGTCGAGATCGAGGTGCGCGAGCTCCTCTCCAGCCAGGACTTCGACGGCGACAACGCTCCCGTCGTGCAGGTCTCCGCTCTCAAGGCCCTCGAGGGCGACGAGAAGTGGGCCGCCACGGTCGCCGACCTGATGGACCAGGTCGACGAGAACGTGCCGGAGCCCGTCCGTGCGACGGACCAGCCCTTCCTCATGCCCGTCGAGGACGTCTTCACGATCACCGGTCGTGGAACCGTCATCACCGGTCGTGTCGAGCGAGGCATCCTGAAGCCGAACGACGAGGTCGAGATCGTCGGCATCAAGGAGAAGTCCTCCAAGACCACCGTCACCGCCATCGAGATGTTCCGCAAGACCCTCGAAGACGCACGCGCCGGTGAGAACGTCGGACTCCTGCTCCGTGGCACGAAGCGTGAAGACGTCGAGCGCGGCCAGGTCGTCGTCAAGCCCGGCTCGATCACGCCCCACACCGAGTTCGAGGCGAACGTCTACATCCTCTCGAAGGACGAGGGCGGCCGTCACAACCCGTTCTACGCGAACTACCGCCCGCAGTTCTACTTCCGCACCACCGACGTCACGGGTGTCATCACGCTGCCCGAGGGCACCGAGATGGTCATGCCCGGCGACACGACTGAGATCACCGTTCAGCTGATCCAGCCGATCGCCATGGAAGAGGGCCTCCGCTTCGCCATCCGCGAGGGTGGTCGCACGGTGGGTGCCGGTACCGTCACCAAGATCGTCAAGTAAGTACTGGTCCTCCAGCACTGCTGATCTCGAGAGAGGTCGGACCCTTCGGGGTCCGGCCTCTTTCTCGTCTCCGGGTACACGATGGACTCGAGCCGGACCGACCGGCACGGACGGGAGATCCCCATGGCAGGCTTCGACGACATCAGCAAGAAGGCCCAGGCCTTCCTGAAAGACGGCAAGGTCCAGGAGGCGCTGAAGAGCGAGAAGGCGGAGGGCGTCAGCGACTCCGTGCTCGACGCCGTCGCCAAGGCGGCCGACAAGGCCACCGGCGGCAAGCACTCAGACAAGATCGAGCAGGCACGGCGGCAGGCCGACGAGAAGCTCGGCGACCGCTGACGGTGTCATGAACGACGGGCGGCCAGGGATCACCCCGGGTCGCCCGTCGGGTGTTTACTCGACGGATGCCGCGCCTCCGCCGAACCGATGCCACGCGACCCGGCATCTCGCGCAGGCGGGCCGGCTCCGGTTTCTCCTACCGCGACGAGAACGGGGCGCTCGTGACCGACCCCGGGCTGAGGGCTCGGATCGATCATCTCGGCATCCCACCCGCCTGGACCGACGTCTGGATCGCGCCCTATCCGAACGGCCACGTGCAGGCGACGGGTGTGGACGCCGCCGGGCGTCGGCAGTACGTCTACCACCCCACCTGGCGTGAGCAGAAGGACCGCCTCAAGTTCGATCGCGCGATGGCTCTCGCAGAATCGCTGCCGGCGGCCCGCGGGCGCGTCACCCGGCATCTGCGACTCGCCGAGCCCGTGCGTGAGCGCGCTCTGGCGACCGGCTTCCGCATGCTCGACACCGGCTCCCTCCGGGTCGGGTCCGAACGCTACGCCGAGCAGCACGGCAGTCATGGGCTGTCGACGCTGCTCTGCGCTCACGTGTCGGTCTCCGGCGACGCGGTGTCGCTGGCGTTCCCCGCCAAGAGCGGTCAGGCGTGGGAGTCGTCGATCCGCGACGCGGACCTCGCCTCCGTCGTCCGCGGGCTCAAGAGCCGGGGCCCCCGGGCGCGCCTCCTGGCCTGGCGTCCTGCGGCCGGCGACCCGTGGCGCCCGCTGCACGCGGTCGAGATCAACGACTACGTCCGAGAGCAGACCGGGGGAGACTTCACGGCGAAGGACTTCCGCACGCTGCACGGCACGGTGGCGGCAGCGGTCGGTCTCGCGAAGGCGGGCCCGCAGCAGACCCCCACGAGGAGGCGCAAGGCCGTCTCGCAGGCCATCGCGGCGGCCGCTGAGGTGCTCGGCAACACCCCCTCCGTCGCCCGGGCGTCGTACGTCGACCCGCGTCTGATCGACGCCTACGAGCACGGGGAGACCATCGATCCGGCTCGCATCGCCGCCGCCGAGTCGGAGGTCAGGGCGCTCCTCTACCGGTGAAGCCGCCCCGAGCGTTCGCCAGCGCTCGGCTCGATGACGTACCGTTGAGGGTTGCGTCGGATCGAGTCCGGCGCCCGAGAGGAACTACTGCAGTGATGGACGAGTGCATCCACGGTTTCGAGAGAGAGCTGTGCGACATCTGCGCGCCTCGCCGACGCGAGCCCCAGGTCGACGCCGACGGTCAGGTCAAGACCCTCGTGCCCAAGCGGCGTGCCGCCTCCCGGAAGCCCGAGTCGCTCCGCAGCACCCCCGCACTCCCTCGAGACATGGCGGCGTCCGCTGTGGCCGCTCAGGCGGCCCAGACGCCCGTCCCCGTGTTCTCCCAGCAGCGCGTCTACCACTGGACCCACGTCTCCAACCTGCCCGGCATCCTCGAGTCCGGCGAGATCCGTGCCGGCGCCACGCCGGTGCTCGACGTCAGCTCCGAGGCCACCCGTGCGCTCCGCGCATCGGTGACCGCCGCCTCCGGCGCCCCGCTCGCCGACCACGTCCCGTTCTCGCTCTCGCCCCACGCCACCGCCTGGGACACCGTGCGCTCCGGTGCCGAGGGCTACGAGTGGTCCGACGCCGCCCGCACGGCGAAGGCCACGGACTTCGTCATGCTCGTCGTCCCGATCTCGGCCCTGGGCGACGACTTCGTCGTGACCGAGGGTGACGCTGCGGTCCAGGGCGTGCGCGCCGGTGTGGGCGTCGACGACGCCGCGGGCATGGTGCGCCGGTTCTCGCTCGCCGACCCCGACCTGCTCGAGCCCGAGGTGCTCGTCCCGTCGCGTGTCGCCTTCGACGCCGTCACCCTCGTGGGCGTGCCGAACGACAAGGTCCGCGACGCCGTCAAGAACCTGGTGGCCGACGCCGGCGGGCACGCCCCGCGCATCTCGGTCTACCCGCCCTGGTTCCGACCCTCGCCCGTCGAGCAGGTCTGATCCACGAGGGGCCGCGTCCGCCCAGGAGGCGCGCGCGGCCCCTCCTCGAAATCCGCGACACGCCCGGGTTGCAGCAAATGCAGGCGTGTGGCAAAATCGTCTAGTTCCACACTTCGGGTTGCGCCACGGGCGCCACCACGGATCACTGCCAGGCAGTGCACAGACGTATCGCGTCTGGGCCGCGGGTAGCAGGACGCATCTCACAATCGAATCCCTTGCGACGCCCGCCCTCCGGGGTGCGGCAGGCGGGGCGATGACCACGATGACTGCCCTCCCCGGGTCTTCTCCGCGGCCATCGGCCGGGTTCCGAGATGGATTGACACAAGAACAGCGGTACGCGAGAGACACGTAGTGCCAGATGTTTGCCCAGCAAACAGCGTCAGGCGGCCTTCGAGGTGCGCGACGTCCGAACGAGAGAGAGTCACACATGGCGGGACAGAAGATCCGCATCCGACTTAAGTCGTATGACCACGAGGTCATCGACTCCTCCGCGCGCAAGATCGTCGACACGGTCACCCGCGCGGGCGCTACGGTGGTCGGCCCCGTGCCGCTGCCGACCGAGAAGAACGTGGTCGTCGTGATCCGTTCGCCCCACAAGTACAAGGACTCGCGCGAGCACTTCGAGAAGCGCACGCACAAGCGCCTCATCGACATCGTCGACCCGACGCCGAAGGCCGTCGACTCGCTCATGCGCCTCGACCTCCCCGCCGACGTCAACATCGAGATCAAGCTGTAGGGGGCGACCATGACCATCAGCACCACGAAGAACGTCAAGGGCCTGCTCGGCAAGAAGCTCGGCATGACCCAGGTCTGGGACGAGAACAACAAGCTCATCCCCGTCACCGTCGTCGAGATCGCTCCGAACGTCGTGACCCAGGTCCGCTCGCTCGAGAAGGACGGCTACACGGCCGTCCAGATCGCCGCCGGTCAGATCGACCCCCGCAAGGCCACCAAGCCGGCCGTCGGTCACTTCGACGCCGCCGGTGTCACGCCCCGCCGCCACCTCACCGAGGTCCGCACCGCCGACGCCGCCGAGTACGCACTCGGCCAGGAGCTCACGGTCGACACCTTCGAGGCCGGCCAGAAGGTCGACGTCGTCGGCACCTCCAAGGGCAAGGGCTTCGCCGGTGTCATGAAGCGTCACAACTTCAAGGGCGTCGGCGCCTCGCACGGTGCCCACCGCAACCACCGCAAGCCCGGTTCGATCGGTGCTTCGTCGACCCCCAGCCGTGTCTTCAAGGGCATGCGCATGGCCGGTCGCATGGGTGGCGACCGGGTCACCATCCTGAACCTCACGGTGCACGCCGTCGACGCCGAGAAGGGTCTGCTGCTCGTCAAGGGCGCCGTCCCCGGTGCTCGCGGCCGCATCGTTTTCGTCCGTACCGCCGTGAAGGGGAAGTAGCTCATGGCCACCACTACCGCATCGGCCGCCTCGGTCGACGTCCTCGACGCCACCGGCTCGAAGACCGGCACCGTCGAGCTGCCCGTCGAGCTCTTCGACGTCGTCACCAACGTCCCGCTGATCCACCAGGTCGTCGTCGCCCAGCAGGCCGCCGCCCGTCAGGGAACCCACAAGACCAAGCGTCGTGGCGAGGTCTCCGGCGCCGGTCGCAAGCCGTTCAAGCAGAAGGGAACCGGTCGCGCTCGTCAGGGCTCGATCCGCGCCCCCCAGATGACCGGCGGTGGCATCGTCCACGGGCCGCAGCCGCGTGACTACGCGCAGCGCACGCCCAAGAAGATGATCGCCGCAGCCCTCCTCGGCGCCCTGTCCGACCGTGCACGCGGTGCCCGCGTCCACGTCGTCGAGAGCTTCGTCGCCGACTCGATCAGCACCAAGGTCGCGCTCGACCTCCTCGCGTCCGTCGCGTCGAGCAAGCACGTCCTGATCGTCGTCGACCGCGACGACGAGCTGACCCGCAAGAGCGTTCGCAACGTGACCACGGTCCACGTGATCACGTACGACCAGCTCAACGCCTACGACGTGCTCGTCAGCGACGACATCGTCTTCACGAAGAGCGCCTTCGACGGCTTCGTCGCCTCGAAGACCAAGAAGGAGGCCTCCGCATGAGCGGCTACGGCAAGGACCCTCGCGACGTCATCATCTCGCCCGTCGTCTCCGAGAAGAGCTACTCCCTGATCGATCAGGGCAAGTACACCTTCATCGTCGACCCGCGGTCGAACAAGACCGAGATCAAGCTCGCCATCGAGAAGATCTTCGACGTCAAGGTCGACAGCATCAACACGCTCAACCGGACGGGCAAGACCCGTCGCACCCGTTTCGGCACCGGCAAGCGTAAAGACACCAAGCGCGCCATCGTGACGCTCAAGTCCGGTTCCATCGACATCTTCACGGCTGTCGGCTAGGGAGCAGAGGGATAAAACATGGCTATTCGTAACTACAAGCCCACGACGCCGGGTCGCCGCGGTTCGTCGGTCGCCGACTTCGCGGAGATCACGCGTTCGACGCCCGAGAAGTCGCTGCTCCGTCCGCTGACCAAGTCGGGTGGGCGCAACAACGCCGGTCGCATCACGACCCGTCACATCGGTGGTGGCCACAAGCGCCAGTACCGCGTGATCGACTTCCGTCGTCACGACAAGGACGGCGTCAACGCCAAGGTCGCTCACATCGAGTACGACCCCAACCGCACGGCGCGCATCGCGCTCCTGCACTTCATGGACGGCTCGAAGCGCTACATCATCGCTCCGAACAAGCTGTCGCAGGGTGACATCGTCGAGTCGGGTGCCGGGGCCGACATCAAGCCCGGCAACAACCTGCCGCTGAAGAACATCCCCGTCGGTACCGTCATCCACGCCATCGAGCTCAAGCCCGGTGGAGGCGCGAAGATGGCCCGTTCCGCCGGTGCGTCGGTCCGTCTGGTCGCCAAGGACGGCCCCTACGCGCAGCTCCGTCTGCCGTCGGGCGAGGTCCGCAACGTCGACGCCCGCTGCCGCGCCACCATCGGCGAGGTCGGCAACGCCGAGCAGTCGAACATCAACTGGGGCAAGGCCGGCCGCATGCGCTGGAAGGGCGTCCGCCCGACCGTCCGTGGTGTCGCCATGAACCCCGTCGACCACCCGCACGGTGGTGGTGAGGGCAAGACCTCCGGTGGTCGCCACCCGGTCAGCCCGTGGGGCCAGAAAGAAGGCCGCACGCGCCACCCCAACAAGGAGAGCGACAAGCTCATCGTCCGTCGTCGTAACGCTGGCAAGAAGCGTAAGTAGGAGTTGTAGAAGATGCCACGCAGTCTTAAGAAGGGCCCCTTCGTTGACGACCACCTGCTCCGCAAGGTCGTCACGCAGAACGAGGCCAGCACCAAGAACGTCATCAAGACCTGGTCGCGCCGATCGATGATCATCCCGAACATGCTGGGACACACCATCGCCGTGCACGACGGACGCAAGCACATCCCCGTGTTCGTGACCGAGAGCATGATCGGCCACAAGCTCGGTGAGTTCGCGCCCACCCGCACCTTCCGTGGTCACGTGAAGGACGACAAGAAGGGTCGTCGCCGCTAACGCGGCGACGTAAGGAGGAGAGAAATGGTGGAGTCGATCGCACGCGTGCGTCACATCCGCGTCACCCCCATGAAGGCCCGTCGCGTCGTCAACCTGATCCGCGGCAAGCAGGCCCTCGAGGCCCTGGCCATCCTGAAGTTCGCGCCCCAGGGTGCGAGCGAGCCCGTCTACAAGCTCGTCGCGTCGGCCATGGCCAACGCCCGTGTCAAGGCGGACAAAGACAACAGCTACCTCGACGAGCAGGACCTCTACGTGAGCCGTGCATTCGTCGATCAGGGTGCAACCCTCAAGCGGTTCCAGCCGCGAGCCCAGGGGCGCGCCTTCCAGATCCTGAAGCGCACCAGCCACATCACGATCGTCCTCGCGACGCCTGATGAGGTCGAGGCTGCCGACGCTACGAAGAAGGCGAGCAAGTAATGGGCCAGAAAGTAAACCCGTACGGCTTCCGTCTGGGCATCACCACCGACCACGTGTCGCGGTGGTTCACCGACAGCACCAAGCCGGGCCAGCGTTACAGCGACTACGTCGCCGAAGACGTGAAGATCCGCACCCTGCTCAAGACCTCGCTCGACCGCGCCGGCGTGGCCAAGATCGAGATCGAGCGCACCCGTGACCGCGTCCGCGTCGACATCCACACCGCCCGTCCGGGCATCGTGATCGGTCGTCGTGGCGCCGAGGCCGAGCGCATCCGCGGCGACCTCGAGAAGCTCACGAGCAAGCAGATCCAGCTCAACATCCTCGAGGTCAAGAACCCCGAGGCCGAGGCTCAGCTCGTCGCACAGGGCATCGCCGAGCAGCTCGCTGCTCGTGTCGCGTTCCGTCGTGCGATGCGCAAGGGCCTCCAGGGCGCGCAGCGCGCCGGTGCCAAGGGTGTCCGCATCCAGGTGTCCGGTCGTCTCGGCGGCGCCGAGATGAGCCGCTCGGAGTTCTACCGCGAGGGCCGCGTGCCCCTGCACACGCTCCGCGCGAACATCGACTACGGCTTCTACGAGGCCAAGACCACCTTCGGTCGCATCGGTGTCAAGGTCTGGATCTACAAGGGCGACATCACCAACAAGGAGCTCGCACGCGAGCAGGCGAACCAGAAGTCGTCTCGCCCCGAGCGCCGTAACGACCGTGACGGTGCCCGTCGCGGCGGGGGCGACCGCGCTCCCCGCGAGCAGAAGGCACCCGCCACCACAGGAGCTGAGGCGTAACCATGCTTATCCCCCGTCGTGTCAAGCACCGCAAGCAGCACCACCCCGGTCGCAGTGGCCAGGCCACTGGTGGCACCAAGGTCAGCTTCGGTGAGTACGGCATCCAGGCACTCACGCCCGCTTACGTGACCAACCGTCAGATCGAGTCCGCTCGTATCGCCATGACGCGTCACATCAAGCGCGGCGGCAAGGTCTGGATCAACATCTACCCCGACCGCCCCCTCACGAAGAAGCCCGCCGAGACCCGCATGGGTTCCGGTAAGGGTTCGCCCGAGTGGTGGGTCGCCAACGTCAAGCCCGGTCGCGTGCTCTTCGAGCTCAGCGGCGTGTCTGACGAAATCGCGCGCGAGGCACTCACTCGTGCGATCCACAAGCTGCCCCTCAAGGCACGCATCATCAAGCGCGAGGAGGGCGACGCATAATGGCGATCGGATCCAAAGAGCTCCGTCCGACCGAGCTCGACACTTTCGAAGACGAGCGTCTGGTCGACGAGCTGAAGAAGGCCAAAGAAGAGCTGTTCAACCTGCGCTTCCAGTCGGCCACGGGCCAGCTCGAGAGCCACGGCCGCCTGCGTGCCGTGAAGCGCGACATCGCTCGCATCTACACGGTCCTGCGTGAGCGCGAGCTCGGCATCCGTGCCACCCCCGTCGCCGTCGAGGCCGCTCCCAAGGCGACCAAGAAGTCGACCAAGAAGGCCGCCGCCGACGAGGCGCCCGCCGCCGACACCGTCGAGACCGCCGAGGAGAAGTAATGGCTACCGAGAACAAGACCGAGGTCGACTCGGCAGCCGTCGAGACCCGCGGCTACCGCAAGACCCGTCGCGGCTACGTGACCAGCGACAAGATGGACAAGACCATCACCGTCGAGGTCGAGGACCGCGTCAAGCACCCCCTGTACGGCAAGGTCATCCGCCGCACGTCCAAGGTCAAGGCGCACGACGAGGCCAACGCGGCCGGTGTCGGCGACCTCGTCGTGATCAGCGAGACCCGTCCGCTCAGCGCCTCCAAGCGCTGGCGCCTGGTCGAGATCCTCGAGAAGGCGAAGTAGGCCTCGCGGCCTGCTTGCGTAGAAGGAGACACAAGTGATTCAGCAGGAATCCCGCCTCAAGATCGCCGACAACACCGGTGCGAAAGAGATCCTCACCATCCGCGTCCTCGGAGGCTCCGGCCGTCGTTACGCGGGTCTCGGTGACGTCATCGTCGCAACGGTGAAGGACGCCATCCCCGGCGGAAACGTCAAGAAGGGTGACGTCGTCAAAGCCGTCATCGTTCGCACCAAGAAAGAGGTCCGTCGTCCGGACGGCTCTTACATCAAGTTCGACGAGAACGCCGCAGTGATCCTGAAGGCCGATGGGGACCCCCGCGGTACCCGTATCTTCGGGCCGGTCGGTCGCGAACTTCGCGACAAGAAGTTCATGAAGATCATCTCGCTGGCGCCGGAGGTTATCTAAGTCATGGCAAACATCAAGAAGGGTGACCTGGTTCAGGTCATCACCGGCGCGACGCAGACGCGTGGCGGCGACCGTGGCAAGCAGGGCAAGGTCCTCGAGGTCCTCGTCGAGCGCAACCGCGTGGTCGTCGAGGGCGTCAACCTCGTCACCAAGCACGTTCGCGTCGGCCAGACGCAGCGCGGCACGAAGACCGGTGGCATCGAGACGCACGAGGCACCCATCCACGTGTCGAACGTCGCCATCGTCGACCCCAAGACCAAGAAGCCGACGCGAGTGGGCTTCCGTGAAGAGACGGTCACCAAGGGCGGCGTCACCAAGACCGTCCGTGTCCGTTACGCCAAGGCGTCGGGAGAGAACCTCTGATGACTGACACCACCACCACCCCGACTGCGCTGCCGCGCCTCAAGGCGAAGTACCGCGCGGAGATCCTTCCGCAGCTGAAGAGCGACTTCGGTTTCACGAACGTCCACCAGGTCCCCGGCCTGGTCAAGATCGTCGTGAACACCGGTGTCGGCGAGGCCGCCCGTGACAGCAAGATCATCGACGGTGCCATCAAGGACCTCACCGCCATCACGGGTCAGAAGCCTCAGGTCACGAAGGCTCGCAAGTCGATCGCCCAGTTCAAGCTCCGCGAGGGTCAGCCCATCGGCGCCCACGTGACGCTTCGCGGCGACCGTGCATGGGAGTTCCTCGACCGGCTGCTGTCGCTCGCTCTTCCCCGCATCCGCGACTTCCGTGGTCTCAGCGACCGCCAGTTCGACGGAAACGGAAACTACACGTTCGGTCTCACGGAGCAGAGCATGTTCCACGAGATCGATCAGGACCGCATCGACCGCGTGCGTGGATTCGACATCACCGTCGTCACCACCGCCAAGAACGACGACGAGGGGCGCGCGCTGCTGAAGGCGCTCGGCTTCCCGTTCCGTTCGGCCGACTCGGCCAAGTAAGATCGTCCGGTCGGCAACTCGCACGTCGAGTTGCCGACCGTTCCCCTGAGGTCGCAGAGATTCGCTCTGCGACCACCCGATCGTCCAGGTCGGCACCCGGTGTACCGGATGTCGAAACCGGATGAGAAAGAGATCAATCGCATGACGATGACAGATCCGGTCGCAGACCTGCTGACCAGACTGCGCAACGCGAACTCGGCCTTCCACGAGACCGTGTCGCTTCCGAGCAGCAAGCTCAAGTCCCACATCGCCGAGATCCTCAAGCGCGAGGGTTTCATCGAGTCGTGGAAGGTCGAAGACGCCCGCGTCGGACAGACCCTCACCATCGACCTCAAGTACGGCCCCGCCCGTGAGCGCTCCATCAAGGGCATCAAGCGCGTGTCGAAGCCCGGTCTCCGGGTCTATGCGAAGTCGACCGAGATCCCTCAGGTGCTCGGTGGACTCGGTGTAGCCATCCTGTCGACTTCCTCCGGTCTGCTGACCGACCGTGAGGCCCAGAAGAAGGGCGTGGGCGGAGAAGTCATCGCCTACGTGTGGTAACTCGTCATGTCTCGAATCGGAAGACTCCCCATCTCGATCCCTGCCGGGGTCGACGTGAAGATCGACGGCCAGGCCGTCACCGTCAAGGGCCCCAAGGGTGAGCTGTCGCTCATCGTGAAGAGCCCCATCGAAGCCAAGCTCGAAGAGGGCACGGTCGTCGTGACCCGCCCCGACGACGAGCGCGAGTCGCGTTCGCTGCACGGCCTCACGCGTACCCTCATCGCCAACCAGATCATCGGTGTGACGCAGGGCTACACGAAGGGCCTCGAGGTCGTCGGAACCGGCTACCGCGTCCAGGCCAAGGGCTCGAACATCGAGTTCGCCCTCGGTTACTCGCACCCCATCACCGTCGAGCCGCCTGCGGGCATCAGCTTCACGGTCGAAGGCAACAACAAGCTCACGGTCGTCGGAATCGACAAGCAGGCCGTCGGCGAAGTCGCCGCCAACATCCGCAAGCTGCGCAAGCCCGAGCCCTACAAGGGCAAGGGTGTGCGCTACGCCGGCGAGGTCGTCCGCCGCAAGGCCGGAAAGTCAGGTAAGTAATCATGGGTCTCGGTACACGAGGAAAGAGCAAGTCGGCCGCCACCAAGCGCCGTCACACCCGCCTGCGCAAGAAGGTCGTGGGCACCGAAGAGCGCCCCCGTCTCGTCGTCACCCGTTCGGCCCGGCACGTGTTCGTGCAGGTCGTCGACGACAGCAAGGGCTTCACCGTCGCCAGCGCATCGACCCTCGAGGCCGACCTGCGGTCGTTCGACGGTGACAAGACCGCTAAGTCCCGCAAGGTCGGCGAGCTCGTCGCCGAGCGCGCCAAGGCAGCGGGCATCGAGGCCGTCGTGTTCGATCGCGGCGGCAACAAGTACGCCGGACGCGTCGCGGCCATCGCCGAAGGCGCCCGAGAGGCTGGTTTGAACCTGTGAGCGACGCTACGAACACCACACCCCCCGCCGAGCCCGAGGCGACTGCGACGACCGAGGCGACCAAGGCTCCGGCCGAGGCCGTCGTCGAGCGTCCCGTCGAGACGGCTGCAGGCTCCGAGTCCAACAACCGCGAGGGTGGTCGTACCGACCGCCGCGGGGGTCAGGGACGCGGAGATCGCAACGCCGGTGGCCGAGGCCGCGGTGACCGCGACGACAAGAGCCAGTTCCTGGAGCGCGTCGTCACCATCAACCGCGTGTCCAAGGTCGTCAAGGGCGGTCGTCGCTTCAGCTTCACCGCGCTCGTCGTGGTCGGAGACGGCAACGGACTCGTCGGCGTCGGCTACGGCAAGGCCCGCGAGGTCCCCACGGCCATCAGCAAGGGCGTCGAAGAGGCGAAGAAGAACTTCTTCCGCGTCCCCCGCATCGGCAACACGATCCCGCACCCCGTGCAGGGTGAGGCCGCTGCCGGCGTCGTCATGCTGCGTCCGGCTTCTGCCGGTACCGGTGTCATCGCCGGTGGTCCCGTCCGCGCCGTGCTCGAGTGCGCCGGTGTCCACGACGTGCTGAGCAAGTCGCTCGGTTCGTCCAACACGATCAACATCGTTCACGCGACCGTCGAGGCGCTCAAGCAGCTCGAAGAGCCGCGTGCCGTCGCCGCCCGTCGTGGGCTCGACATCGACGCCGTCATGCCGGCCTTCATGGTCCGTGCAGAGCAGGCGGCGCGTGACGCAGCAACCGCGAAGGCAGGTGCATGATGGCCGCCAACCTCAAGGTGACCCAGATCAAGTCCGTAATCAGCGAGAAGCAGAACCAGCGTGACACGCTGCGGAGCTTGGGCCTCAAGCGCATCGGCCAGTCGGTCGTGCGCGAAGACAACAAGCAGAACCGCGGCTACGTCAACACGGTCGCCCACCTCGTGAAGGTCGAGGAGATTGACTAATGGCTGACGAGAAGAAGGAGACGGCTGAGAAGGCCGCTCCGAAGAAGGCCGCCGCCACCAAGGCGACGACCACGAAGGCTGCCCCCAAGGCAGCCGCCAAGAAGCCGGCTGCCGACAAGGCCGCCGCTTCGACGGGTTCGACCACCAAGGCCGCTCCCGCCGCGAAGTCGTCCGACGACGTCGCCCGTCCCCAGGTGCTCAAGGTGCACCACCTTCGTCCGGCTCCCGGTGCCAAGAAGGCGAAGACCCGCGTGGGACGCGGTGAAGGTTCGAAGGGTAAGACCGCTGGGCGTGGAACCAAGGGCCAGAAGGCCCGGTACCAGGTCAAGGTCGGCTTCGAGGGTGGGCAGATGCCGCTCCACATGCGTACTCCGAAGCTGCGCGGGTTCAAGAACCCGTTCCGCGTCGAGTACCAGGTCGTGAACCTCGAGAAGCTCGGCGAGCTCTACCCCCAGGGTGGCGACGTCACCGTGAGCGACCTCGTCGCCAAGGGTGCAGTCCGCAAGAACGAGAAGGTCAAGGTCCTCGGACAGGGCGACCTCAGCGTCAAGCTGACCGTCGCGGTCGACAAGGTCTCCGGCTCCGCCGAAGACAAGATCGTCGCCGCCGGCGGGTCCGTCACCAAGTAATCACCTGAGGGGGTGGCCCGAGAGGGCCACCCCCATCAGTCGTCTATCCTCGTACCGGGAGGCACCACGTGTTCAGAGCTGTCGCGCGAATCATGCGCACCCCCGACCTGCGTCGCAAGATCGGGTTCACGCTCGGCATCATCGCGCTCTTCCGGTTGGGTTCGTTCATCCCCGCACCGTTCGTCGACTACCAGAACGTGCAGCTCTGTCTCGCCGGCAACACCGGCACATCGGGTCTCTACGAGCTCGTCAACCTCTTCAGCGGTGGCGCCCTCCTCCAGCTCTCGGTCTTCGCGCTCGGCATCATGCCGTACATCACGTCGTCGATCATCGTGCAGCTGCTCCGGGTCGTCATCCCGCACTTCGACACCCTCTACAAAGAGGGCCAGTCGGGCCAGGCGAAGCTGACCCAGTACACCCGTTACCTCACGATCGCCCTCGGCATCCTGCAGTCGACGACCCTGATCACCGTGGCCCGTTCCGGCGCCCTGTTCAGCGGATCCGGCGCAGCCGAATGCAGCCAGCTCATCACGAACGACGCCTGGTACGCCGTCATGCTCATGGTGATCACCATGACCGCCGGTACCGGCCTCATCATGTGGATGGGCGAGCTCATCACCGAGCGTGGCATCGGCAACGGCATGTCGCTCCTCATCTTCACGTCGATCGCCGCCCGGTTCCCCACGGCTCTCTGGAGCATCGCCCAGGCCCGCGGCTTCGAGATCTTCCTCATGGTCATCGCGGTCGGCCTGGTCATCATGGCCGCCGTGGTCTTCGTCGAACAGTCCCAACGCCGTATCCCGGTCCAGTACGCGAAGCGGATGGTCGGCAGACGGACGTACGGCGGCAACAATACCTACATCCCGATCAAGGTGAACATGGCCGGTGTCGTGCCCGTCATCTTCGCCTCGTCGCTCCTCTACCTGCCCGCCCTCGTCGCGCAGTTCAACCAGCCCGCCGACGGCACGGCTCCGCCCGCATGGGTCAGCTGGGTCCAGGCCAACCTGACGTCCGGCGACAACCCCCTCTACATGCTCGTGTACTTCGCGCTCATCGTCGGGTTCACGTACTTCTACGTCGCGATCACCTTCAACCCCGAAGAGGTCGCCGACAACATGAAGAAGTACGGCGGGTTCATCCCGGGCATCCGCGCCGGTCGCCCCACCGCCGAGTACCTCGACTACGTCCTGACGCGGGTCACGCTCCCCGGTGCGCTCTACCTCGGCATCATCGCCCTCATCCCGCTGATCGCGCTGGCGACCGTGGGCGCGAACCAGAACTTCCCCTTCGGAGGCGCGAGCATCCTGATCATCGTGGGTGTCGGTCTCGAGACGGTGAAGCAGATCGACTCGCAACTCCAGCAGCGTCACTACGAAGGGCTCCTCCGATGAGCATCGGTGTCGAAGGACACATCAGTCCGCGCCTCCTCATCGTGGGTCCCCCCGGGGCCGGCAAGGGCACTCAGGCGTCGGCCATCGCCGAGGCGTACGGCATACCCGCCGTGTCGACTGGTGACATCTTCCGTGCCAACGTCAAGAACGAGACCGAGCTGGGGCTCAAGGTCAAGGCCATCCTGGCGGCCGGTGACTACGTCCCCGACAGCCTGACCAACGAGCTCATCTCGGATCGACTCGAGCAGAGCGACGCCGCAGAGGGGTTCCTGCTCGACGGCTACCCGCGCACGATGGCTCAGGTCGACTTCCTCGACGCCCACCTCGCCGAGCGGGGCGAGTCGCTCACCGGCGTCGTGCAGCTCGTCGCCGATCGCGACGAGATCGTCGAGCGTCTCCGCAAGCGCGCACTCGAGCAGGGTCGTGAAGACGACACCGAAGAGGCGATCCGTCACCGTCAAGACGTGTACCTGCGTGAGACGGCGCCGCTGGTCGAGACGTACCGCGAACGCGGTCTGCTCGTCGAGGTCGACGGTCTGGGCAGCATCGCCGAGGTGGCGGCACGCATCGACTCGGCGCTGACCGAGCGCGGCTTCCGCTCCACCGCTGCGGCCTCCTGACCCGCGTGGGTCTGCGGAGACCCGGCATCTACAAGAGCCGGGACGAGATGCGCTCCATGGTCCGTCCCGGTCTCCTGACGGCCGAATCGCTCGACGCGGTAGCCGCGGCCATCCGACCGGGTGTCACGACCCGAGAGCTCGACGCCATAGCCGAGGCCGTCATCCGAGCCGGGGGCGGCGTGCCCAACTTCATGCTGGTGCCCGGATACCGCCACACCATCTGCGCGTCGGTCAACGACGAGGTCGTCCACGGCATGCCGGGTGATCGTGTGCTCCGCGCGGGTGACATGGTCTCCATCGACAGCGGCGCCGAGGTCGTCGGCTGGAACGGCGACAGTGCCCGCACCTTCGTCATCGACGATCCCTCGCGTCCCGACGTCGTCGCCTCGCGCCGACGGCTCAACGACGTCACCGAGCAGGCTCTGTGGCACGGCATCGCGGCACTCGCGACGGCGCGCAGGCTGGACGAGGTCGGTGGCGCCATCGAAGACCACGTCGAGAGCCAGGGCCGGTTCGGCATCATCGAGGACTACACGGGTCATGGCATCGGCCGCTCCATGCACGAAGACCCGCCCGTCTTCAACTACCGGGTCTCGGGGCGCAGCCCCTCGGTCAAGCCCGGCCTCGTCGTGGCCATCGAGCCCATGATCACCTCCGGCACGATCGACACCGTCACGGGTGCCGACGAGTGGACGGTCTCGACCGTCGATGCGTCCGACGCGGCGCACTGGGAGCACTCGATCGCCGTCCACGATGACGGCATCTGGGTGCTGACCGCCGCCGACGGCGGCGCAGCCGGTCTCGCCCCGCTGGGCATCAGGCCGGTCCCGATCGCCTGAGGCGACTCGAGCGCGGCGTCCGACGTGGTGGAGCCAGCACTCCGTCCGGTGGGATCACCCGTTGCCGACGCTGCAGGTCTCTTCCGCTGCGGTCTGCCCGGAGATGGTCGAGGGCAGCGTCGAGACGGGCGCCTCGGTGGCAGGTGCCGTGGGCGCGGCCTCCGCGTCGGCCGCAGGAGTCGACGGGCTGGCGGGCGCGGAAGGCGCCGCGCTGGGATCCTGAGCGACGGATGCGCGACCGTTGCTCTCGTCGCCGACCGTGAACTTGGTGTCGGCCGCCAGCGCCGCGTTCAACGTCGCCGCATCGGCTTCGGACGCCACGACCCGGTTCGAGTCGTAGGGGTCGTCGACGACGGGGTACTGGACGAAGACGATCTCGGCCGGCGAGAGATCCCGTGCGGCGTAGGCCAGCTGCACGAGCGTGTCGGGGGAGTTCAGCGTCGACGAGAGCTCCATGTTGCTGAGCGCCGCGGAGGCGAGCTTGTAGAGCGTCGCCGGGTTGGACAGCGTGCCGACGGAGAGGATCTGCCGCATCATGGCCGACAGGAAGACCTGCTGGGAGCTGATCCGCGCGAGGTCGCTCCCGTCGCCGACGCCGTGACGGGTGCGCAGGAACGCCAGAGCGTCGACGCCCTGCAGGGAGTGCGTCCCGGGGGAGAGGTCCAGGCCGCTGTCCGTGTCCGTGATCTGCTGGGCGACGCAGACGTCGACCCCGCCCAGGGCGTTGGACATCTCGATGACGCCGTCGAAGGTGATCGCCGAGGCGTAGGGGATCGCGAGCCCGGTGATGGACTCGACCGTGGACACCGTGCAGGAGAGCCCACCGCGATCGAGGGTGGTGTTGAACTGGACGCGGCTCTCGGCCGGGTAGTACGTGCCGTCGGGTCCCGTGCAGTCGGGGACGGAGACGATCATGTCGCGGGGGAAGCTCACGGCGCTCATCTGGGAGTGGTCCTCCGAGAGGTGCACGAGGATCGTCACGTCGTTGCGAGCGCCGTCCGTCGTGCCGGCGTCGATCTGACTGTCGGCGGCTCGGACGTCCGTGCCGACGAGGAGGATGTTCGCCCCGCCGGTGATCTCGGAGATCCGGACGTCCTGGACGGTGTCCTCGTTACCCAGCACGACCGTCGACACCTCGGAGGTGGCCGAACGGACGGCGATGGCCGCCACCGATGCGCCGCTGACGAGCACGACGGCGAGCCCACCCGCCACGAGGGCGAGCAGAGGGCGGACCGGACCTCGACGTCGCAGCCGCCCGTGACGGGCGATGCCGCGGGGGCTCGTCGGAGTGGTTCGTCCGGGCATTCGGGCTCCCTGTCTCGGCATGTCTCGACGATCCGGCGTGTCGCATCGACAACGCAGGTTGCTGAACTATAGCGGCATCACATAAGATCGACCCTTGGTGTCTTGTGTCGGCTTCATCTGACAGAGGGCACCGCATCCCCGCACGACCAACACCCCCGAACCTGAGCGACAGTGAGGCTATGGCCAAAAAAGACGGTGTCATCGAAATCGAAGGCGCAGTGATCGAGGCTCTTCCCAACGCGATGTTCCGCGTTGAGTTGACGAACGGCCACCGAGTTCTCGCCCACATCTCCGGCAAGATGCGTCAGCACTACATCCGCATCCTCCCCGAAGACCGCGTGATCGTCGAACTCTCGCCCTACGACTTGACCCGCGGCCGGATCGTCTACCGCTACAAGTAGGGCGTGCTGGAAAGGAACGGCCCCGCGCACCCGCGGGGCACGAAGCCAGCGAGATCAAGGAATCAGCAATGAAGGTCAACCCCAGCGTCAAGCCCATCTGCGAGCACTGCAAGGTGATCCGCCGCAAGGGCAACGTCATGGTCATCTGCAAGAGCAACCCGCGCCACAAGCAGCGTCAGGGCTAGCTCTCAGGCCGCGTCCGCGCGGTCTGAAGATGCCGGGCCGGTGAGCCGGCCCACAGCAACATCGACAAAGCAGCACCAGAACCACGAACGCTCCGGCGGTCGCGGGGACACCCCGGGGCGGAGGCCCGGGCACCGGTGCTGTGACAGACCTCCACCACTCTCTGAGGAGAAGCCACCATGGCACGTCTAGCAGGCGTTGACATCCCGCGCGACAAGCGCGTGGAAGTCGCACTGACCTACATCTACGGAGTCGGCCGCACCCGTGCGCTCCAGACTCTCGCTGACACCGAGATCGACGGCAACATCCGCGTCAAGGACCTGACGGACGACCAGCTCGTCCTTCTCCGCGACCACATCGAGGGCAACTTCAAGGTAGAGGGTGACCTCCGTCGCGAGGTCGCCGCCGACATCCGCCGCAAGGTCGAGATCGGCAGCTACGAAGGCATCCGCCACCGCCGCGGTCTGCCTGTCCGTGGACAGCGCACCAAGACGAACGCTCGTACCCGCAAGGGCCCGAAGCGCACCGTCGCCGGCAAGAAGAAGGCTCGATAGGCCCCGGCTCCCGCCGTACTCGCCCTTAGGTTGTAGGAGAAAAAATTGGCAGCACCGAAGTCGGCCGCGCGTAAGCCCCGCCGCAAAGAGAAGAAGAACGTCGCTGTGGGTCAGGCCCACATCAAGAGCACGTTCAACAACACCATTGTTTCGATCACCGACCCCTCGGGTGCCGTGCTGAGCTGGGCTTCGTCCGGCGCCGTCGGCTTCAAGGGCTCGCGCAAGTCGACGCCCTTCGCCGCGCAGCTCGCGGCCGAGTCGGCTGCACGACAGGCGCAGGAGCACGGCGTCAAGAAGGTCGACGTGTTCGTCAAGGGTCCGGGTTCCGGTCGCGAGACGGCGATCCGCTCGCTCCAGGCCGCAGGCCTCGAGGTGGGTTCGATCAACGACGTCACCCCGCAGGCGCACAACGGCTGCCGCCCGCCGAAGCGTCGTCGCGTCTAACTGAGTTACCGCCCGTCGCGCCTCCCTCACCCGGTATCAGGGTCGAGGAGGCGCGGCGGGCTACACCGCGTTCGCACCGCCTCCTGCACCACCGGCAGGGGCATCACAACTCAACAGACCCGACCGGCCCGCCACCTGTCGTACCGCCAAGAGTCATATAGCGGACTCTTCGCCGAAAGGAATCCACAGTGCTCATTGCACAGCGCCCCACCCTCACCGAGGAGAACATCTCGGAGTTCCGTTCACGCTTCGTGATCGAACCCCTCGAGCCCGGTTTCGGCTACACCCTCGGCAACTCGCTGCGCCGCACTCTTCTGTCGTCGATCCCCGGAGCCGCTGTCACCAGCATCCGCATCGACGGTGTGCTGCACGAGTTCACCACCGTCCCCGGTGTGAAAGAAGACGTCACCGAGGTCATCCTCAACATCAAGCAGCTCGTCGTCTCGAGCGAGCACGACGAGCCCATCACGGCGTACCTGCGCAAGCAGGGTGCCGGTCAGGTCACGGCCGCCGACATCTCGGCTCCCGCCGGTGTCGAGATCCACAACCCCGAGCTGGTCATCGCGACCCTGAACGACAAGGCCAAGTTCGAACTCGAGCTGACCATCGAGCGTGGCCGCGGCTACGTCTCCGCCGTCCAGAACCGCAGCGAGTTCAGCGAAGCGGGTCAGATCCCCATCGACTCGATCTACTCGCCCGTTCTCAAGGTGACCTACCGCGTCGAGGCGACTCGTGCCGGTGAGCGCACCGACTTCGACCGCCTGGTCGTCGACGTCGAGACGAAGCCGGCGATCTCGCCGCGCGACGCCATCGCGTCGGCCGGTCGCACGCTGACCGAGCTCTTCGGCCTGGCCCGCGAGCTCAACACCGCTGCCGAGGGCATCGAGATCGGCCCCGCGCCGGTCGACGCCGTCCTCTCGAGCGAGCTGCAGACTCCGATCGAAGACCTCGATCTCTCGGTCCGCAGCTACAACTGCCTGAAGCGCGAGGGCATCAACACGGTGTCCGAGCTCGTCGCCCTCTCGGAGACGCAGCTCATGAACATCCGCAACTTCGGTCAGAAGTCGGTCGACGAGGTGAAGGACAAGCTCGTGGAGCTCGGCCTCTCGCTCAAGGACACGGTCCCCGGGTTCGACGGAGCCCACTTCTACAGCGGCTACGACGAGGAAGAGACCAACTAGGTCTCGTCTCCCGACGCCCTGATCATCTTCGACAGCTAGGAAACAACGATCATGCCCAAGCCCACCAAGGGTCCCCGCCTCGGAGGCGGCCCGGCTCACGAGCGTCTGATGCTCGCGAACCTCGCCGCGTCGCTCTTCGAGCACAAGAGCATCAAGACGACCGAGACGAAGGCCAAGCGCCTCCGCCCCGTCGCCGAGCGCCTCGTCACCTTCGCGAAGCGGGGCGACCTCGCGTCGCGTCGTCGTGCGATGCAGACGCTGCGCAACAACAAGGACGCCGCGCACATGCTCTTCACCGAGATCGCGCCGCTCGTCGAGAACCGTGAGGGCGGCTACACCCGCATCACGAAGCTCGGCTTCCGCAAGGGCGACAACGCCTCGATGGTGTCGATCGAGCTCGTGCTCGAGCCCGTCACCCCCAAGGTGAAGTCGTCGAGCAGCACGTCGGCCCCCGCGGCCGCCGCGCCCGCCGAAGAGGCCCCGGTCGAGGAGACCGAGACCGTCGAGGAGTCGGCACCCGTCGAGACCGAGACCGAGACGGCTGCCGCCGACGAGGTCGAGACCGACGCCGCCGAGAAGTCGGACGACGCCGCGAAGTCGGACGACACGAAGTAGTCCCGTTCCGCTTCGAAGGGCCCCGCAGCATCCGTGCTGCGGGGCCCTTCGGCGTCTCCGGTCCACCGCATGGGGGGCTGCGGTGTACCCCTCTCGGGGGGTGTTCATCTCGGCGACATGTGACAGAAACCTGTGAAGGAGCCAAGAAACGTAGGGTCGATTCATCCCTGCCTCTCCGACGAAGGATCACATGTCCGTTCGCCCCCGCCCTCTGACCCGGAAGCACATCGCCGTCGCGACCGGGTTCGCTCTCCTCGTCACACCCCTCGTCCCCTTCACCGCGGCGACCGCTGCGCCCGCGACGTCGACCGCCACCGCCGTGGCCGGCGGCCTGGTCATCGACGAGGCCTACCTGAAGGGCGGCAGCGCCAACGCACCCTTCACGAACAAGTTCGTGGAGCTCTACAACCCCACGACCAGCGCGGTGACTCTGGCGGGCTGGTCACTGCAGTACCGTGCGGCCACGGCCAGCGCGGTCTCGGGTGTCGGCGCCCTCGCCGGCACCGTCCCCGCAGGCGGCAGCTTCCTCGTCCAGCTCGGCAGCAACGGCACCACGGGTGAGGCCCTGCCGACGCCCGACGCCACGCTGGGTCTGAACCCGAGCGGCTCGACAGGCACCATCGTGCTGTCGGACCAGGCGACGGCCGTGACCCTGCCGACCGGCGCCTCCTCGGTGGGTGTCGACGGAGTCGTCGACCTGCTCGGCTACGGCACCTCGAACACCTACGAGACCACGGTCGCGGCGACCTCCGGCGGCAACGCCGTCCCCAACTCGCTGACGCGCACCGACCATGTCGACACCGACGTGAACGCCGCCGACTTCAGCGTCACCGCCGACGTCACGCCTCGGAACTCGGCCGGCGGCGGCGACGTGCCGACCGACCCCGACGAGCCCGAGCTGCCGACCGAGCCGACTCCCGCGGTCGACGTCACGATCGCCGAGCTGCAGGGGACGACCGATACGAGTCCGTTCGCCGGGCAGCGCGTGACCACCCGCGGCGTCGTGACCGCGGCGTACCCGACCGGCGGTCTGAACGGCTACGTCATCCAGACTCCGGGCACCGGAGGCGCGCTCGACTCCGCGACGCACGTCGCGTCGGACGCGGTCTTCGTCTACTCCTCGGCCACCGCCTCCTCGGTGTCCATCGGCGACTACGTCGAGACCACCGGCACGGCGAGCGAGTACTTCGGTCTGACCCAGCTGACCGTCGCCACCGCCGCAGACCTCGCCGTGCTCGACGCCGCGTCCGTGACGGCGCCGGTGCCCGCGACGGTCGGGTTCCCCGAGACCGACGCCGAGCGCGAGGAGCTCGAGAGCATGCTCATCGCGCCGCAGGGCGACTTCACCGTCAGTGACGTCTACACGACGAACCAGTACGGGGAGGTCGTGCTGGCCTCCGGCACGAAGCCGCTCATCCAGCCGACCGAGGTCGCCCGCCCGGGCAGTGCCGAGTACACGGCGACGGTCGCCGACAACGCCGCCCGGAAGCTCGTGCTCGACGACGGCTCGTCGGTGAACTTCTTCACGGCCTCGAACCAGGGGATCCCTGTGCCGTACCTCTCGACCGAGGCCCCCGTCACCGTGGGCGCGGCCGTGACCTTCGACGAGCCGCTCGTGCTCGACTTCCGCAACTCCAGCTGGAAGCTGCAGCCCACCGAGCGGATCACCGGCGACACCGACACGGCCGACCTGCCCGTCTCGTTCGAGGACATCCGTGAGGCGGCGCCCCGCGACGTCGGGGGAGACCTGCGCCTCGCCGGCTTCAACGTGCTGAACTACTTCCCCACGACGGGCGACCAGCTGAGCGGCTGCACGTACTACACCGACCGCTTCGGCAACCCGGTGACCGTCCAGGGCGGCTGCGACGCGCGAGGCGCCGCGAACCAGGCGAGCTTCGAGCGTCAGCAGGCGAAGATCGTGGCCGCCATCAACGGCCTCGACGCCGACGTCGTGTCGCTCGAGGAGATCGAGAACTCGGCCCGCTTCGGACAGGACCGCGACGCGGCGCTCTCGACCCTGGTCGACGCGCTGAACGCCGACCTGGGTGCCGACGAGTGGGCGTTCGTGCCGTCCCCCGCGACCGTCCCCGCCAACGAGGACGTCATCCGCCTGGCCTTCATCTACAAGAAGGCCACCGCGGAGACCGTCGGCGAGTCGCGCATCCTGACGGACGCCCCGGCGTTCAGCAACGCCCGTCAGCCGCTGGCGCAGACCTTCGCGCCCGTCGGCGCCCCCGCAGACGCCGACTTCGTCGTCATCGCGAACCACTTCAAGTCGAAGGGCAGCGGGTCGGGGGTCGACGCCGACCTCGGTGACGGGCAGGGCGCCTCGAACGCCTCGCGCGTCAACCAGGCGGAGGCGCTGGCCGACTTCTCGACGCGGGTCCAGTCCGACGCCGGGACCGACAAGGCGTTCCTGGTCGGCGACTTCAACGCCTACTCGCAGGAGGACCCGATCGAGGTGCTGCGCGACGCCGGCTACACCGACCTGGGCTCGACCGAGACCGACGAGTACAGCTACGTGTTCGGCGGCCTGAGCGGATCGCTCGACCACGTGCTCGCCAGCCCGGCCGCGGCCGAGGCCGTCACGGGCGTCGACATCTGGAACATCAACGCGGGCGAGTCCGTCGGGCTCGAGTACAGCCGGTACGACTACAACGCGGCCCCGCTCTACGCGGACGGCCCGTACCGGTCGAGCGACCACGACCCGGTCGTCGTCGGACTCGAGCTCGTCGGCGACGTCGACCCGGGCGAGCCCGAGCAGCCGGGCGACCCGGGTCAGCCCGATGAGCCCGGTCACGGGGGAGGCGCACCCACCCTGGGCCAGATCGTCACGGCCATCGTCACCGCGGTCATCGACTGGTTCAAGCAGCTGTTCGGCTGGCGCTGGCGGTGACCCGCCGGGTCGGATGACCCCGACCCGCCGATGAGACGGCTGGGCCCCGCGTCGTGGACGCGGGGCCCTGTCGTCGTCTCTCGTAGAATCCCAGGGTGACGACGACCGACGAGCCGACCCCGGACGACGCGGCCCTCGACCGGCCGAACCTGACGCGCATCCGGCTGAACGTCGCATACGACGGCACGAACTTCTCGGGGTGGAGCGAGCAGCCCGGCCGTCGCACCGTGCAGGGCGAGATCGAGCAGGCCCTGGTCACCCTCTTCCGCCGGCTCGGCGACGTCCCCACCGTGACGGTGGCGGGGCGGACCGACGCGGGGGTGCATGCCCGTGGTCAGGTGGTTCACCTGGATCTCACCGACGCCCAGATCGCGCAGCTGCAGCGCCCTCACCGGGGCATGGTCGACAGGACCCCGCTCGACGCCCCGACGGTGCTCGCCCGGCGGCTCAACGGGCTGGCCGGCGCGTCCGACGAGATCGTCGTCTCGGGAGGCCGGCTCGCGCCTCCCGGGTTCCATGCCCGCTTCGGGGCGCTCTGGCGACGGTACGAGTACCGCATCGCCGATCGCGGTGCCGAGCGCGACCCCGCGCGGCGCGGTCACACGCTCTGGTACGACCAGCGGCTCGACCTCGACCTGATGAACGCCACGGCCGCCGGGCTGCTGGGTCTGCACGACTGGGCCGCGTACTGCCGGTACCGCGAGTACGCGACGAGCATCCGCGAACTGCAGGAGTTCCGATGGAGGCGCGAGGCCGACGGCGTGCTCGTCGCGACGGTGCAGGCGGACGCCTTCTGCCACAACCTCGTGCGGAATCTCGTCGGTGCCTGCGTCGCGGTGGGCGAGGGGGTGCTGCCCCAGCACCGGGCCGTGGGGATCCGCCGCGAGGCCGAGCGGAACGGCGAGTTCAGAGTCGTGCCCGCGCACGGCCTCACGATGGTCGAGGTCGGGTACCCGCCCGACGACGAGGTCGCGGCGCGCACCGAGCTGACGCAGGTGAAGCGGTCGGCCGCTCAGGTCGACGAGTGACGTTTGACGCCCCTGGGGGTGTCGGGTATCGTTGCCCCTTGGTGTCTGCGCAACTGCGCGCCTTCGCCCGAAGTTGAGCCCTCCACCTGATTCGTTCTCGTCGCATCTGCCTCGAGAACGGCGCCGGAGCGGGATTCACGAACCTCTCACCTCGACAAGAAAGCAGCACTACTGTGACGCGCACTTTCTCCCCCAAGCCGGCTGACGTTCAGCCGAACTGGCTGATCATCGACGCCAACGACGTCGTGCTCGGCCGTCTGGCCAGCCACGTGGCAGCACTGCTGCGCGGCAAGCACAAGCCGACCTTCGCCCCCCACATGGACATGGGCGACTTCGTCATCGTCATCAACGCCGACAAGGTGGCCCTCACCGGCTCCAAGCTGGCCGAGAAGCTCTACTACCGTCACTCGGGCTACCCGGGCGGCCTCACGGCCACCACGTACTCCGAGATGGTGGAGAAGCACCCCACGCGTGCGGTCGAGAAGGCCATCCGCGGCATGCTGCCGAAGAACTCGCTGGGCCGCGCCCAGATCAAGAAGCTGAAGGTGTACGCGGGTGCCGAGCACCCCCACGCTGCTCAGCAGCCCACGGTTTACACCCTCGACCAGGTCGCTCAGTAGCGTCCGCCTTCAGACTTAAGGACTCCCACACAGTGGCTCAGATCGCAGATTCCATCGACCAGGCTCCCCAGAGCTTCACCACCGAGAGCACGTCCACCGAGGCCGAGGCGACGCCCCGCGCCGTCCTGAACGTCTCCGGTTCGGCCGTCGGCCGCCGCAAGGAGGCGATCGCCCGCGCTCGCCTCGTCCCGGGTTCGGGCACCTTCGTGGTGAACGGCCGCACGCTCGAAGAGTACTTCCCGAACAAGCTGCACCAGCAGCTGATCAACGACCCGTTCAAGGTCCTCGATCTGCTCGGCGCCTACGACGTCACCGTCAAGGTGACCGGTGGCGGCCCCTCGGGTCAGGCCGGCGCGCTGCGTCTCGCCATCGCCCGTTCGCTCAACGAGATCGACCGCGAGAACAACCGCGCGACGCTGAAGAAGGCCGGCTTCCTGACTCGTGACGCCCGCGTCATCGAGCGCAAGAAGGCGGGTCTCAAGAAGGCCCGCAAGGCCTCGCAGTTCTCGAAGCGCTAAGAGCGCACCCGAAAGCAGGTCTCGCTATGTCGCGTCTCTTCGGTACCGACGGTGTGCGGGGCCTCGCCAACCGTGAGCTGACCGCCGTGCTCGCCCTGGGCCTCGCCCAGGCGAGCGCGGTGGTGCTCACGAAGGGGCATCACGCCGATGCCCGTCGTGCCGAAGGGCTGCGACCCGTCGCCGTCGTCGCACGCGACCCCCGCATCTCGGGGGAGTTCCTGACCGCCGCCGTGTCGGCGGGTCTGGCCAGCTCCGGTGTCGACGTGCTCGACGCCGGGGTCATCCCGACCCCAGCGGCGGCGTTCCTCGTGGACGACATCGGCGCCGACTTCGGCGTCATGATCAGCGCCTCGCACAACCCGGCCCCCGACAACGGCATCAAGTTCTTCGCCTTCGGCGGCACGAAGCTGCCCGACGAGGTCGAAGATCGCATCCAGGCCGCGATGGACGATCCCCAGCTGATGCCCATCGGCCGCGATGTCGGTCGCATCCGCCGGTTCGCCGATGCTGAAGACCGCTATGTCCTCCACCTCCTCGGCGCTCTGCCGAACCGTCTCGACGGCATCCACGTCGTCCTCGACTGCGCTCACGGTGCCGCGTCGGCGGTCTCGCCCGAGGTGTTCACCGACGCCGGCGCGAAGGTGACGCTCATCGGCGCCGACCCCGACGGCCTCAACATCAACGACGGCGTGGGGTCGACGCACCTCGACAACCTCGCCCGGGCCGTGCTCGAGCACGGCGCCGACGTCGGCATCGCCCATGACGGCGACGCCGACCGGTGCCTCGCGGTCGACGCGACCGGCGCCGTGGTCGACGGCGACCAGATCATGGCGATCATCGCCGTGGCTCAGAAGGAGCGCGGTGCGCTCGCGTCCGACACCCTCGTCGCGACCGTCATGAGCAACCTCGGCCTCACCCGGGCCATGGCCGAGCACGGCATCACCGTGCGTCAGACCCGCGTGGGCGACCGTTACGTGCTCGAGGACATGGCCGAGCACGGCTTCAACCTCGGCGGCGAGCAGTCCGGTCACATCGTCTTCGGCGACCACGCGACGACGGGCGACGGCATCCTCACCGGCCTGTCGCTGGTGGCGCGTATGGCCGCGACCGGCAAGAGCCTCGCCGAGCTCGCCACCGTCATGACCGTCTTCCCGCAGATCCTGATCAACGTCTCGGGCGTCGACCGCACTCGCCTCGCCGCCGACGCCGGGGTGGCCGAGGCCGTCGCGGCGTTCTCGGACGAGCTCGGCGACACCGGTCGGGTGCTGCTGCGTCCGTCGGGCACCGAGCCCGTCATCCGGGTGATGGTTGAGGCGGCGGACCAGTCCACCGCCGACCGCGTCGCCCACGCGCTGGCCGACGTCGTGCGCGAGCGCCTGGCCCTCTGACCCGGCGCGGCCCCGCCTGCCTGCCGGCGCCTCCTCAGGAGGCGCGGTGCCGGGTCCGCTCGGAGAGTCCGGCATCATGAGCAGATGATCCTCCTCGTGCCGGCATTCGTCTTCGCGGTGCTCTACGTCGTCAGCCGCCGACGCGACGCCCGTCGCCTGCGGAACGGCGTGTTCCTCGTGGCGGCCCTCGGCTGCCTGCTCCTCGCCGGGCTCGTCGAGCTGGACGGGTCGGGGCCGGCGCAGCAGTCGCTCGTCACGCTGGGGGCCCTGCTCGCCGTCGTGCTCGTCGGCGTGCTCGCCGTCGCCCTGATCGGCAACGGCGTGACGATGCTCCGATCGGAGGGTCGCAGCCTCGGCAATCTGCTGTCGCTCGTCGCCGGCGTGGCCATCCTCGTGCTGCCCCTCGTCGCGGTGGCCCTCGTGACGCTGCCGAGTCAGTTCGACCTGCCCTCGGTCGTCGACGTGCTGCTCGTCGCGATCGGTCTGCTCGTCGCGTTCGGCTGCTTCTACGCGGCCGCGACCTTCGCCGCCTTCGGTCTCTACTCGCTCGTCTACAGCCGCTACCGGCACACGAAGACGCCCCGGGCGATCGTGGTGCTCGGCTCGGGCCTGATCCGAGGCGAGGTGCCGCCCCTCCTCCGCAGCAGACTCGACAAGGCGCTCGCCGTCTACCGCGCTGTCGCCGTAGACGGGCCCCGCCCCGTGCTCATCCCCTCGGGCGGGCAGGGAGCCGACGAGCCCCGCGCCGAGGGCGAGGCCATGGCCGAGTACCTGCTCGGGCAGGGGGTCGACGCGGCCGACGTCCGCCCCGAGACGGCGTCGACGAGCACCCGCGAGAACCTTCTCCTCTCGCGCGAGGTGCAGCGTGCGGACGGCCGCGACGGCGCCACGCTCGTCGTGACGAACGACTATCACGTGCTGCGTGCGGCGCTGCTGGCTCGCTCCATCGGGAGCGACGCCCAGGTCGTCGGGTCGCCGACCGCCGCCTACTACGTGCCGAGCGCGTTCCTCCGCGAGTACATCGCCATCATGGTCGAGCACCGGCGACTGAACGCCGTAGCCGTCCTCGCGGCGGCGGCCCTCGTCGCGCTCGCGGCCGTGTGGTCGCTGCTGCCCGTGTGAACTGACCCGCGCCTCCTGCGCTCTCCTCGGCGCCGCGATGAGTCACGACGTGCCGCCGGGGTCGCGGGCGGACGGCGTGTCGTGATGGACGGCGCGGAGGCTCGGGCGGACAGCCCGGGTCAGATCTTGCGGAGCAGCACCGAGCTGACCTTGTGGTCGGACGCCTTGCGCAGCACGAGCGTCGCCCGCGACCGGGTCGGCAGCACGTTCTCGAGCAGGTTCGGCTCGTTCACCCCGCGCCAGATGCCCGACGCGAAGCTGCGGGCCTCGTCTTCGTCCATGTCGGCGAAGCGGTGGAAGTACGAGCGCTCCTGGGTGAAGGCGCTCTTCTGCAGCGCCAGGAACCGCTCGACGAACCAGTTCTCGATGTCGCCGGTGCGGGCGTCGACGTAGACGGTGAAGTCGAAGAGGTCGCTGAGGGCGAGCCGGCCGCCGAGCGGGGGCTGCAGCACGTTCAGCCCCTCGACGATCAGGATGTCGGGCCGGCGCACGACCACCTCGGCGCTCGGCATGATGTCGTAGCTGGTGTGCGAGTAGAACGGCGCCCGCACCTCTTCGGCGCCGCTCTTGACCTGCGAGACGAAGCGCAGCAGGTGGCGGCGGTCGTACGACTCGGGGAAACCCTTGCGGTGCATGATGCCGCGGCGCTCGAGCTCGGCGTTCGGGTAGAGGAACCCGTCGGTGGTGACCAGCTCGACGCGCGGCGTGTCGTCCCACCGTGACAGGAGCTCACGCAGGAGGCGCGCGACGGTGGACTTGCCCACCGCGACCGAGCCGGCGACACCGATGACGAACGGCGTGCGCTGCGCCCGCTCGCCCAGGAAGTCGCTGGTCGCCCGGTGCAGGTTGCGGGCCCCGGCGGCGTAGAGGTTCAGGAGGCGGCTGAGGGGCACGTAGACGTCTTGGACCTCGCGCATGTCGAGGCGGTCGCCGAGGCCCCGCAGCTGCACGATCTCGGTCTCGGTGAGAGGGAGGCGCGTGGCCGGCGCGAGCTCGGCCCAGGCGTCCCGGTCGATCTCGACGAACGGCGAGGCGTGGCCGGTCGCCTGCGTCGTCGGGGTCGCGTCGGCCATGGGTTCGAGGCTACCCGGTGGCCGACACCGTAGGATCGTCCTCATGTGCGGAATCGTGGGTTATGTAGGCGGCGAGCGAAGCATCGAGGTGCTGCTCGGGGGGCTCAAGCGTCTCGAGTACCGGGGCTACGACTCCGCCGGGGTGGCCGTCGTCGACGCCGACGGCACGCTCGGCAGCCGCAAGAAGGCCGGCAAGCTGCAGATGCTCGTCGACGACCTCGAGTCCTCGCCCCTCACCGACGGTCGCACCGGCATCGGCCACACGCGCTGGGCGACCCACGGCGGGCCGACCGACGAGAACGCCCACCCGCACCTCGCCGACGACGGCAGACTCGCCCTCATCCACAACGGCATCATCGAGAACTTCTCCGAGCTGAAGGCCGAGCTGCTCACCGAGGGCGTCGAGTTCCTCAGCGAGACCGACTCCGAGGTCGCGGCCCACCTCGTCGCCCGCGCCTACCGCGCGTCGGGCGACCTCGCCGAGGCGCTGCGCACCGTCGTCAACACCCTGCACGGCGCCTTCACGCTGCTGGTGGTCCACGCCGACCAGCCGGGTCTCGTGGTCGGCGCCCGTCGAAACTCCCCGCTCGTGGTCGGTCTCGGCGACGGCGAGAACTTCATGGGCAGCGACGTGGCCGCGTTCATCGCGTACACGCGCCGTGCCATGTCCATCGGCCAGGACCAGCTCGTCTCGATCCGACCCGACTCGGTCGAGGTGGTGGACTTCGAGGGCCGCCCCGTCGAGACCACCGAGTTCGAGGTCGACTGGGACGCCTCGGCCGCCGACAAGGGCGGCTGGTCGAGCTTCATGGCGAAGGAGATCAGCGAGGAGCCCGAGGCCGTCGCCAACACGCTGCTGGGTCGCGCGGTCGACGGCGCCGTCACGCTCACCGACCTCGACGGCGTGCGCGAGCAGCTGCTCACCGTCGACCGCGTCATCGTCATCGCGTGCGGCACGGCCGCCTACGCGGGCATCCTCGGCAAGTACGCCATCGAGCAGTGGGCGCGCATCCCCGTCGAGGTCGAGCTCGCCCACGAGTTCCGCTACCGCGACCCGGTGCTCGACGCACGCACCCTCGTCGTGTCGATCAGCCAGTCGGGCGAGACGATGGACACCCTGATGGCCGTCAAGTACGCCCGCGAGCAGGGTGCGCAGGTGCTGTCGATCTGCAACACGCAGGGGTCGACCATCCCGCGCGAGTCCGACGCCGTGATCTACACGCACGCCGGGCCCGAGGTGGCCGTGGCGTCGACCAAGGCCTTCGTCGCGCAGGGCACGGCGCTGTTCCTCCTCGGTCTGCACCTGGCGACCCTCCGCGGCACGCTGACCGCCGAGCAGATCGCCGAGCAGATCACCGACCTGCAGGCCATCCCCGAGAAGATCACCCGCGTGCTCGAGAGCTCGGAGCGCATCCGCACCCTCGCCGGCTGGATGGCCGACACGCGCTCGGTGCTGTTCCTCGGTCGACACGTCGGGTACCCGATCGCTCTCGAGGGCGCCCTCAAGCTGAAAGAGCTGGCGTACATCCACGCGGAGGGCTTCGCGGCCGGCGAGCTGAAGCACGGCCCGATCGCGCTGATCGAGCCCGGGCAGATCGTGTTCGTCATCGTGCCGAGCCCGCGCGACCCCCGCAGCCTGCACCCCAAGGTCGTCTCGAACATCCAGGAGATCCGCGCCCGCGGGGCCCGCGTCATCGCCATCGCCGAAGAGGGCGACGCGGCCGTTCTGCCCTTCGCCGACGAGGTGCTGCACATCCCGCTCGCCGCGCCGCTGTTCGAGTCGCTGCTCGCCGTCGTGCCGCTGCACATCTTCGGGATGGAGCTCGCCGCGGCCAAGGGCCTCGACGTCGACCAGCCGCGCAACCTCGCGAAGTCCGTGACCGTCGAGTAGATGCGAGCCCGCCTCCGATGACACGTCGAGCATCCGCATGATCGTCGGGATCGGGGTCGACGTCGTCGACCTGACCCGCTTCGAGCGCTCGCTCGCCCGGACGCCGGCCCTCCGGGGCCGGCTCTTCGGCGACCACGAGACCGTGCTGCGAGACGGCGCACCCCGCCAGGTGCCGTCGCTCGCAGCCCGGTTCGCGGCGAAGGAGGCTCTGATCAAGGCGCTCGGCGGGTCGACCGGCGTGTCATGGCACGACATCGTCGTGGTCTCCGACGAGCAGGGCGCACCGTCGCTGACGCTGACGGGCGGGGCGCGTGCGCTCGCCGACGCCCGCGGCATCGCGCGGCTGCACCTCTCGCTCAGCCACGACGGGGGCGTCGCCGTCGCCTACGTGATCGCCGAGGGCGCCGACACGACGACCGCAGCACCGGTCGGCCCGGCCGAGCCGGCCCGCTCGCCCGCACCGGGCACCCCGAACCGAGACGAACCCGAGGAGGCGGTCAGCGCGTGACGCAGGACGTCAAGATCACCGTCGACACGTCGGCGCTCCGGCACAACGTGGCGGTGCTGCGCGAGGCCGTCGCCCCGCACGCCGTCATGGTCGTCGTCAAGGCCAACGCCTACGGGCACGGCGCCGTCGAGTCGGCGAGGGCCTTCGTCGACGCCGGGGTCGACTGGCTCGGGGTCGCCGACCTCGAGGAGGCCCTCGAGCTGCGCCGTGCGGGGATCACCGCGCCGATCCTCGCCTGGCTGCACGCGCCGGGCGAGACGTTCGAGTCGGCCGCGGCGCACGACGTGACGCCCGCGGTGTCCGACCTGGCCCAGCTCGAGGCGGCGGCGGCCGCGGGCGTCCGCGCCGTGCACCTCTGCGTCGACACCGGGCTGAGCCGCAACGGCGCCGTCGAGACCGAGTGGCCCGCGTTCTTCCGCCGAGCGGCGGAACTCGCCGACCGCCTCCCGATCGAGGGTCTGATGAGTCATCTCTCGAACGCCTCGCCCGAGGAGGACGGCCGACAGGCGGCGGCGTTCGTCCGCGCCACGGGGGTGCTGGGCGGGCTGGGCGTCGAGCCGAGGCTGCTGCACCTCGCCGCCTCGGCCGCGGGTCTCAGCTACCCGGGCACCCGCTACGGGCTCGTGCGCTTCGGCCTCGCCGCCTACGGCCTCAGCCCCTTCGCCGGTCGCTCGGCCGCCGAGTGGGGGCTCCGCCCCGCCCTCGCCCTGTCCGCCCCGGTCACCACCGTCAAGCGCGTGCCCGCCGGCGAGGGCGTGTCGTACGGCTACGTGTTCCGGCCCGAGCGCGACACGACGATCGCGGTCGTGCCGGTCGGCTACTCCGACGGCGTCGATCGGGCCGCGAGCGATCGGGCGTCGGTGACGATCGGCAGCCGCACCTACCGGGTCCGTGGTCGTATCGCCATGAACGCCCTCGTCATCGACGTCGGCGACGACCCCGTCGAGGTCGGCGACGACGTCGTCCTGTTCGGCGACCCCGCGGCCGGGCACCAGGGCGCGGCCGACTGGGCCACCGCCTCCGGGGGGATCACCTACGAGACCGTCGCCTGCCTGTCGGGCGCCCTGACCCGGAGGTACGTATGAGCACGGGCTACCTGCGTCGCGCGACCGTGGATCTCGCCGCCTACCGGGCCAACCTCGAGTCCCTCGTCGAGCGTCTCGCGCCCGTCGAGGTGCTGGCCATCGTCAAGGCCGACGCCTATTCGAACGGCATCGACGTCATGGTGCCCGAGGCCGTGGCGGCGGGCATCCGCTGGTTCGGCACGGTCGAGCTGGAGCCCGCCCTCCGGCTGCGCCGCGCCGGCATCGCCCTCGAGGCGTCGTTCTTCGCCTGGCAGCTCGGCCCCGACGACGACTACGCGGGCGCCGTCGAGCACGGCGTCGACCTCGGCGTCTCGACCCTCGACCAGCTCGAGTGCTTCGCCGAGGCCGCGCGCGGCGCCGGCCGCGAGGCTCTCGTCCACCTGACCATCGACACCGGTCTGCATCGCGAGGGCTGCCTGCCCGCCGACTGGGCCGAGCTGGTGACCCGGGCGGTGACCCTCCGCGACGAGGGCGTGGTGCGCCTCCGCGGGGCCTTCTCGCACGTCTCCGAGACGAGCGAGGCCGACGATCACGCGGCCTCGGTCGTGTTCCGCAAGGCGCTCGCCGACGCCGAGGCCCTCGGGGCGACCTTCGAGAAGCGCCACATGTCGTCGAGCTCGGCCGGCATGGAGCACCCCGAGCGGCGCTTCGACATGGTCCGCATGGGGTCGAACGGCTACGGGATCCCCGTCACCGAGGGGGTCAGCGCGAGCGATCGCGGTCTCCGCCCCGTGCTGACACTCAGCGCCTGCGTCGTGCGGGTGAAGCGCGTGCCCGCCGGCACCGGGGTGTCGTACGACTACACGTACCGCACCGACCGCGACACGACCCTCGCCCTCGTGCCGATCGGCTACGCCGACGGGGTGAGCCGTCGCGCGCAGCACGGCGTCGAGGTGACCGTGCGCGGGCGCCGCTACCCGATCGTCGGTCGGGTCGCGATGGACCAGTTCCTGATCGACGTCGGCGACGACCCGATCGAGGTCGGCGACGAGGTGCTGCTCTTCGGCCCGGGCGACGGCGGCGAGCTGACCATCGGCGAATGGGCCGACGCGACCGACACGATCCCCGAAGAGGTCTCGTGCCGCATCGGGGCCCGTGTGCCACGCGTCTACCTGGGCCGTCGGGGATGACCGCGAACGACCTCCCGCTCTACGACGGGCCGGTCGCCGACACCGAGACGATGGAGGGGCTGGGTCGTCGTCTCGGTCGGCTGCTCGGGGCCGGCGATCTGGTCGTGCTGACCGGGCCGCTCGGCGCCGGCAAGACGACCTTCACCCGCGGCGTCGGCGAGGGGCTGCAGGTGCGCGGGCAGATCGCGAGCCCGACGTTCGTGCTGGCGCGCACGCATCCCAGCGCCACGGGCGTCCCGCTGGTGCACGTCGACGCGTACCGGCTGGGCGGCGCGGCCGAGCTGGACGACCTCGACCTCGACTTCGAGGGCTCGGTCGTCGTGGTCGAGTGGGGCGCCGGTCTGCTCGACGGGGTCGCCGAGTCGTGGATCGAGGTGGTCATCGAGCGACCGACGGGTGCCGGCGCCGACGCCGCGCGCGAACCCGGCGCGGCGAGCGACCCCCTCGATCTCGACCCAGACGCCGACCCCGACGCCACCGTCGACGAGCCGCGCCACGTGACCATCACGATGTACGGCCCTCGCTGGGCCGACCTCTAGACGAGCGGCGGGCGGCCGAGGAGGCGCGGGTCGTCTCGAGTCGACCGCCTACGATTGACCCGTGATCCTGGCCATCGACACCTCCGCGGGAACGACCGTCGCCGTCGTCGACCGCGACCGCGGCGTGCTCGCGGAGCGCACCGAGTCCGACACCCGACGGCACGCCGAGGTGGTCGGCAGCCTGATCGAGTCGGCCCTCGCCGGGGCCGGTGTCGCCCCCGCGGATCTCAGTGCCGTCGTCGCCGGGGTCGGGCCGGGCCCGTACACGGGGCTCCGGGTCGGCATCGTCGCCGCGCGGGTCTTCGCCTTCGGCGTCGGGCGCCCCTGCCTGGCGCTCGCGAGCCACGACGCCATCGCCTTCGCGCGGCTCACGGCGGGCGAGGGCGGCAGCGGGTCGGTCGCCGTGCCGAGCGGCCGAGTCGACGCGCCCCTCGTGGTCGTGACCGACGCCCGTCGTCGCGAGGTCGCGTGGACGGCCTACCGCGGGCTCGACGACGAGGGGCTGCCGGTGCGGGTCGAGGGCCCGTCGCTCGTGAAGCCGGCCGACCTCGACGACGCGCTGGGCGCCTCCTCGGCGTCGCCTCGGACCGATCCCGACGACACCGTCGTGTCGGCGGCGGCCCTCGGGATGCTCGCCGAGCGGATGTTCGAGCACGGCCGCGGGTTCGCCGACCCGGCTCCGCTCTACCTCCGCGAGCCCGACGTCACCGTCTCGGCGGGTCCGAAGCCGGTCGGTCGATGACGTTCCGCACACGTCGCGCCACGATCGACGACCTCGACGGGATCATGGCCATCGAGACGTCGGTCTTCGTCACCGACGCCTGGTCGCGCGAGGGCATGGCCCACGAGCTGGCCTCGCCCGACGGGTGGTACCTGGTGGCCGAGGCCGAGGCCGAGACCGGCACCGGTGATGAGACCGGCGCCGACACCGGCATCGTCGGTTACGCGGGGCTCCTGGCGCTGCCGGGCGCACCCGACGCCGACGTCCAGACGATCGCGGTCGTGCCCGGGGCCCGGCGGCACGGGCTGGGGCGCACCCTGATGTCCGCGATGATCGACGAGGCGCGGCGCCGCCGGGTCCGAGAGGTGTTCCTCGAGGTCCGTGCCGACAACCCCGGCGCCCAGCGCCTCTACGCCTCGCTCGGGTTCGAGTCGATCGCGGTGCGCCCGCGCTACTACATGCCCGACGGGGTCGACGCGATCGTGATGCGCCTCAGCATGGCGACCTCCTCCGACGACGCGCCCGCACAGACAGGACCCTCCTCGTGAACCCGACCCGCGCCTCCTCGGCTCCCCGCTCCGCCGCCTCGTCGGACGCACCCGCCTCGTCGGACGGCGCCGGTTCGCCGACGGGCCCGCTCGTGCTCGGCATCGAGACGAGCTGCGACGAGACCGGCGTCGGCATCGTCCGTGGCACGACCCTGCTCGCGAACGTCATCTCGTCGTCGATGGACGAGCACGCGCGCTACGGCGGGGTCGTGCCCGAGGTGGCCGCGCGGGCGCACCTCGACGCGATGCAGCCGGCCCTCGAGGCCGCGCTCGCCGAGGCGGGCGTCACGCTCGACGAGCTCGACGCGATCGCGGTGACGAGCGGCCCGGGTCTCGCCGGCGCGCTGATGGTCGGCGTGGGCGCGGCAAAGGCCCTCGCGCTCGCCACCGGCAAGCCGCTCTACGCGGTGAACCACCTGGTCGGGCACGTCGGCGCCGACGTGCTGCGGGCCGACGGCAGCGAGCTCGAGCTGCCGACCATCGCGCTGCTCGTCTCGGGCGGGCACACGTCGCTGCTGCACGTGCGCGATCTCGTCGACGACGTCGAGCTGCTGGGCGAGACCATCGACGACGCCGCCGGTGAGGCCTTCGACAAGGTCGCGCGCCTCCTCGGCCTGCCCTATCCCGGCGGCCCGCAGATCGATCGCGTCGCCGCCGACGGGGACCCGGCCGCGATCCGGTTCCCTCGCGGGCTGACGCTGCCCAAAGACCTCGTCAAGCATCGATACGACTTCTCGTTCTCGGGGCTGAAGACCGCCGTGGCCCGCTGGGTCGAACGCCGACGGGACGAAGGAGGCGCGGTGCCGGTCGCCGACGTCGCCGCATCGTTCCGCGAGGCCGTCGCCGACGTGCTGCTCACCAAGGCGCTGGCCGCCTGCGCCGACCTGGGCGTGCCTCGCCTGCTGCTCGGCGGGGGAGTGGTCGCGAACGCCCGCGTGCGGCAGCTCGCCCTCGAGCGCTGCGAGGCGGCGGGCGTCGAGCTGCGCGTGCCGCCGCTGTCGCTCTGCACCGACAACGGGGCGATGATCGCGGCCCTGGGTGCGCAACTCGTCGCCCGCGGGCACGCGCCGTCGCCGCTCGACTTCGGCGCCGACTCGACGCTGCCGGTGACGACGGTGCAGGCGGTCTGAGCCGTCGGGGCGTGGGGCGTGGGGGCCCTCAGGGCGGAGCGCGGGCGGGTCCGCGTAGGCTCGGGGCCACTCAGACAGAAGGAGACCTCGGCATGACCGACCACGACCCGGCCCGCCAGGGCCCGCAGAACCCCCCGGCGCCTCAGTACCCGCAGTACCCGCAGGGTTCGCAGAGCACGCAGGGGCAGCCCGGCGGCCAGCCGCAGCAGCAGCCGTATCAGCAGAACCCCTATCAGGGGCAGGCCCAGGGGCAGGGCGGCTACGGGCAGGGCGGCTACGGCGGCCAGTCGCCGAAGACCAACGTGCTGGCCATCGTGTCGCTCGTCGCGAGCATCCTGAGCTCGTTCGTCTTCAGCATCGTCGCCATCGTCACGGGCCACATCTCGCTGCGCCAGATCAAGCGGACCGGCGAGCAGGGCAAGGTCATGGCGATCATCGGCCTCGTGCTCGGCTACCTCGGCCTGCTCGGCGCGATCGCCGTCGTCGTGTTCTTCATCGTCGCGATCGCCGCCGGCGGATTCGCGTACGACCAGAGCTACGAGTCCGGGTTCTGATCGCTCCGAGTCCACTCATCGACGACGTCGATACCATGACGGGGTCCGCGCTCACCGGCGCGGGCCCCCTCGTGCATCGGGCGCTCGTCCGTCCGTCACGACCGCCGCACCGCACTCGAAAGGGTCCTCATGGCCACCGACGACACGACACCTCCCGGCCCGGTCCCTCCGGCCTCCACTCCCTCGCCCGCGCCGTCGGGGTCCGAGACGTCGGGCTCGTCGGGGGCTGATCGGTCGGGTGCCGAGTCGTCGGGCGCTGATCCCGCGGTCGCGACCGCCGAGGGCGGGGCGGCGTCGCCGTCGCTGCCCCCGACCGCGTACCCCGGGGCTCCCACCCAGCCCGCGCCTCCGACCCAGCCCGCGCCTCCTGCCGGGTCACGACCGGTCGCCGACCCGTTCGTCGCGCCGGGGCAGCAGGCCTCTCCGGTCGGGTCCGCTCCTGCGCCGCAGGGGCCTCCCGGGTCGGCGCCCTACGGCGCGGGTCCGCAGGGGCAGTACGGCCAGTACGGGCAGCCGGGGCAGTACGGACGACCCGCGCCCGGTCAGCAGGCCTCCGACGGACCCCAGCCGTCGTCGGGTGGTCAGCAGTACGGGGCGCCGACCCGGCCCGGTCAGTCGCCGTTCGGCGAGCAGCCGGGCGGGGGAGCGCCGTACGGCGCCGCTCCGCAGCAGCCCTATGGTGCGCAGCAGGGCCAGCAGGGCCAGCAGGGCCAGCAGCAGTACGGACGCCCGCAGCCTTACGGCGCTCCGCAGTACGGAGCCCCTCAGAACGGGAGCCCGCAGTACGGCGCCCCGCAGTACGGCGCCCCGCAGTACGGCGCCCCGCAGAACGGAGCCCCGCAGTACGGCGCCCCGCAGCCCTACGGCTCGCAGTACGGCGCCCCGCAGTACGGCGCCCCGCAGTACGGCGCCCCGCAGAACGGAGCCCCGCAGTACGGCGCCCCGCAGCCCTACGGCTCGCAGTACGCCACCTATCAGCAGGGTGGCGCTCCCAGGCCCTCGAGTCTGCTGAGCATCCTGTCGATGTCGGGGTCGATCCTCGGCGTGCTGATGTCGCTGGTGCTCTTCGGGTCGGGAGTCCTCTTCTCGATCGCCGGCGTGGTGCTCGGTCACGTGGGGCAGAAGCGCGAACGTCATGCGCGCGGGTTCTGGCTGACCGGTCTCATCACCGGCTACGTGGGCATCGGCCTGTCGCTCCTGATCATCGGCGCCTGGGTGCTGTTCTTCAGCGTGCTCTCGGAGATGCCGTCGACGGGCGACGGGTACTACAGCGGCACCTGAGCCGCAGACCCGGCTCCGCGACGGAGGCCGCCGCACCCTCGNGACCCGGGTCAGCACGAGCGTGGCCGACCCCGAGCCCTGCAGCGAGAGGCGCTTGCGGAACGTGGCGGGGTCGACGTCGACCCCGCGCTTCTTGATCTCGAGGCGGCCGATGCCCCGCGTCCGCAGCTCGCGCTTGAGGGTCCGCTCGTCGAGGGGGAACGTCTCGAGCACCCGGAATCCCTGGGCGAACGGGGTCTCGATCCGCTGGTCGGCCGTCAGCCAGGCGATGTCGCGGCTGATCATGCGGGCGTCGATCGAGCGGGCCAGGTCGCCGATCAGACGCGCGCGGATCACGGCGCCGTCGGGTTCGTACAGCCATTCGCCGAGATCGCCCACCTCGACGTCGTCCGAGTCGGCGGGCGCCGTCAGCTCCGCCGCCCCGGAGGCGCTGATCACCAGGGCGGACCGGCCCACCCCGGCCCGTGCCAGCGGTCCGAACCAGACCCCGGCCTCGACCACGTCGCGATCGACCGAGATCCACTGGCACTCGGCGTCGCGGGGCAGGAGGTCGCGGTCGATCCCCGGGCCGAGCTTCACGCCCGTCGGCAGGCGGTCGGCGAAGGCGAACGCGACGTCGAGCGACGGCGACCAGTCGGCGGGGTCGGCGATCCGCTTCGTGGCGCTGTGCCCGCCGGTGCGGCGCGCCGGGTCGAGGAATACCCCCTGCACATCGGTCAGGTCGGTCGTGTCGGCGTCGCCCTGACGCACTCGCGACGACGACCACGGAGACAGGTTGTACGAGGCCACGGCGGCGGTCACCTCGTCGCGGTCGACGGCCAGCACGTCGAGGTCGAGGGCCGCGAAGGCCAGGGCGTCGCCGCCGATGCCGCAGCCGAGGTCGGCGACGCTGGTGAGTCCGGCCGAGCGGTAGCGATCGGCATGGCGGGCGGCGACGCCGAGGCGCGTGGCCTGCTCGAGACCGGCCTCGGTGAAGAGCATGCGACTGGCGAACTCGCCGAACTTCCCCTCCGCCTTGCTGCGGAGGCGCGCCTGGGTCAGCACGGCCGACACGCGCTCGGCGGGGTGGCCCTGCTTCCGCAGCGCGGCGACCGACGACACGACGTCGTCGGAGGCCCGCCACGGGGGGAGGGAGTCGAGCAGCCGCAGCCCCTCGGGAGAGAGGACTTCGAGCAGCTCCGACGCATCCATGTCGTCCAGTCTCACGCATCCGCCGAGGTCCGGGGCCCGGGGTCGACGAGACCGACGCGCATCACTGGCACTCGGATTGACCGAGTGCCAGTGACGCCCTACAGTTGTTTCTGGCACTCGCACGTGGCAAGTGCCAACCCACGTTTTTCGAAGTTCCGAGAAAGTAGAGGCAACCGTGTCGGTCTCCATCAAGCCGCTCGAAGATCGCATCGTCATCCAGCAGGTCGAAGCCGAGCAGACCACGGCTTCCGGCCTTGTGATCCCCGACACCGCGAAAGAGAAGCCCCAAGAGGGCGACGTCGTCGCCGTCGGTCCGGGTCGCATCGACGACAACGGCAACCGTGTGCCGCTCGACGTCGCCGTCGGCGACAAGGTCATCTACAGCAAGTACGGCGGAACCGAGGTCAAGTACGGCGGAGAGGACTTCCTCGTCCTCTCGGCTCGCGACGTCCTCGCCGTCGTCGTCCGCTAGTCGTTCGACACAGCTCCTCGAGAACCCCCGCTTCGGCGGGGGTTCTCGTCGTTAAGGGACCGCAGGAGGCGCGGGTCGCCTCCTCCACAGGTCGCGCCTCCCGAGAGCGGCGGTCGGACGCGCCACCCTGTCGGAGGTGGACGTGTCGCGGTGTCGGTCGCCCGGCCTACAGTCGTGACGTGACCACCAGCCGCCCCCGCGCCTCCTCGGCTCCCGCCGCCCCGCTCGTCTCCGAGACGCAGGGTGGCGGCTCGCCCGGTGCCGCCGGCGGGGCCGCCCGATCCGGGCTCGCGTTCGCGGTCGGCGCCTACGGTCTCTGGGGCGTCCTGCCCGTGTTCTTCCTGCTGATGTCGCCGTCGGGGCCGTTCGAGATCGTCGCCTGGCGCATCGTCTTCTCCCTCGTGTTCTGCCTCGCGCTGCTCGCCGCGACCAGGGGCTTCCCCGCATTCGTCCGCCTGCTGCGGCAGCCCCGCCTCGTCGCGACCATGGGGCTCGCCGGCGTCTTCATCGTCGTCAACTGGACGGTCTTCATCACCGCCGCCCTCGCCGGGCACGTCGTCGAGGCCGCTCTGGGGTACTTCATCAACCCGATCGTGACCGTGCTGCTGGCCGTCGTCGTCCTGCGCGAGCGGTTGCGCCCCGCGCAGTGGGCGGCCGTCGCCCTCAGCGGCGTCGCCGTGCTGGTCATCGCGATCGGCACCGGCGACGTGCCGTGGGTGTCGCTCGTGCTCGCGTCCTCGTTCGGTCTCTACGGTCTCGTCAAGAAGCAGGTCGGCGGGCGGGTCGACGCCATCGGCGGTCTCACGCTCGAGACGATGCTGATGACCCCGGTGGCCGGGGCGGCGCTCGTCGTCATGGCCGTCACGGGGGTCGGCGGCGGGGTCGTCTTCGGCTCCGTCTCGGTCGTCCACACCCTGACCGTGATCAGCTCGGGCGTCGTCACCGCGGTGCCGCTGCTCCTCTTCGCCGCCGCAGCACGTCGTCTGCCGCTGGCCACGATCGGTCTCACGCAGTACCTCGCACCGGTGCTGCAGCTGATCGTCGGCGTGGTGCTGCTGCACGAAGAGATGCCGGTCACCCGCTGGATCGGCTTCGCGATCGTCTGGGTCGCGCTCATCGTGCTCTCCACCGACGCGGTGCGATCGTCGCGGCGGAATCGCGGTATTGAGCGCAAGTCACGAATTGCTAACGAAACGGTCCAGTGACGACCAGAACACACGCCAGAAACAATCCAGCCCTAGTTTCTACTCAATCGCGAGGACCGTCTGCCTAGTGTCGGTCCGGCTCTCCGCGCTTCACGAAAGGGACTACGGATGATCCGATCCACCAAAGGCCTGAAGGCTCTGGCGCTCGCAGGGGCCGCCTCCGTCTTGCTGGCCGCCTGTTCGTCGACGTCGTCGACTCCGGAGGACGGCGCGTCGTCGTCGCCTTCGGCTTCGCAGAAGGCCGACCCCGCAGCATCGTGCGAGGCTCCCAGCAGCCCCGGACAGGACGCGCTCCGCATCGGCACGATCCTGCCGAACACGGGAACCCTCGCCTACCTCGCTCCGCCCGCCGAGGCCGGCATCGGTCTCGCCGTCGAGGACATCAACGCCGCCGGTGGCGTGCTCGACCAGGACGTCACGGTCGAACCCCGCACCGACTCCGGCGACAGCAACGACCTCACCGTCTCGAGTGCCGCAGCGACGCAGCTCATCGACGCGAAGGTCCCGGTCGCGATCGGCGCCGAGTCGTCCAGCGTCACGCTGAACGTCATCGACCAGCTGACCGCCGCCTGCATCGTCGAGATCTCGCCCGCCAACACGGCGTCCTCGCTCAGCGGCTACTCGTCGTACTACTTCCGCACCGCGCCGCCGGACTCCGTCCAGGGGTCGGCGCTCGGCACCCAGATCGTCAACGACGGTCGCGCCAACGTCGCGTTCCTCGTCTTCAACGACACCTACGGCACCGGTCTCCGCGACTCCGTGCAGGAGTCCGTCGAGGCCTCGGGCGGCACCGTCGTCTACGGCGGCACCGGCGAAGGCCAGGAGTTCCCTCCCGGTCAGACCACCTTCTCGTCCGAGGTGACGGCGGCCCTGGCCACCGACCCCGACGCGATCGTGATCCTCGCGTTCGACGAGACCAAGTCGATCGTCCCCGAGCTCGTCGCCCAGGGTGCGGACATGACCAGCATCTACATGTCCGACGGCAACACGGCCGACTACAGCGAGGACTTCGACCCGGGCACCCTCGAGGGCGCCCAGGGCACCATCCCCGGTGCGTTCCCGTCGTCCGACCTGCAGGAGCGCTTCAACACCTACTACCAGGAGAGCGCGGGCTCGGCGCTGACCGACTACTCGTACGCACAGGAGTCGTACGACGCCACCATGCTCGCCGCGCTCGCCGCGGTGAAGGGCGGCGGAACGGACTCCGGCACCATCCAGGCCAACATGGCCGCGGTGTCGGGTGCTGACGGCGGTACCGAGTGCTCGACCTTCGCCGACTGCAAGACGGCGATCGAGGCCGGCGACGACATCTCCTACACCGGCCCCTCGGGCATCGGAGCATTCGACGACCAGAACGACCCGTCGAGCGCCTTCATCGGCATCTACAAGTTCGACGGCGACAACAAGATCGTCTACCAGACGGCGGTCGAGGGCACGGTCCAGTAACNCCGGGGCCTCCGTCGTGCGCCCGGGTGCTGTCGCCGGCCCGCACCTCACCGCCTGGGTGGTCGGAAACGGCCCTTCGCGGCGTGACGTGGGGCGCTTTCCGCCCACCCTGGGGTCGCCAGCACGGGTGCGCGTGCGGGCTCATGCGCCTCGCGTGCGTCGGTGGTCAGAAGATGCTCATCGCGGCGTGCGGAACGGCGCTTTCCGACCAACCTGGGTCGCGGCACGGGTGCGCGTGTGGGGCTCGTGCGCCTTGCGCCCTGCGGTGGTCAGAAGACGCCCATCGCGGCGTGCGGAACGGCGCTTTCCGCCCACCCTGGGGTCGCGGTGCGGGACGATGCCGCCACGGCACGACGGAGGCCCCGCACGACGAGCGTGCGGGGCCTCCAGGTGATGCGGGTGACGCGTCAGTGCGAGTCGTCGACGTCCTTCGCGAGCGTGCCCAGGTAGAGCTCGATCACCTTCGGGTCGTCGGCGAGCTCGCGGCCGGTGCCCGAGTACGCGTTGCGCCCCTGGTCGAGAACGTAGCCGCGGTCGCAGATCTGCAGGCAGCGGCGGGCGTTCTGCTCGACCATGATCACCGAGACGCCGGCCTTGTTGATGCGGCGGGTGCGGATGAACGTCTCGTCCTGGCGCACCGGCGACAGGCCCGCGGACGGCTCGTCGAGCAGCAGCACCTTCGGGTCCATCATGAGCGCGCGCGCCATGGCGACCGACTGTCGTTCACCGCCCGAGAGCGATCCGGCCCGCTGACCGCGACGGTCGGCGAGCACCGGGAACAGGTCGTAGATGTACTCGAGTCGCTCGGCGAACTTCTTGGGGCGCAGGAACATCCCCATCTGCAGGTTCTCCTCGATGGTCAGCGACGGGAACACGTTGTTCGTCTGCGGCACGAAGCCGACGCCGGCCTGCACCAGCTTGTTGGCCTTGAGGTTCGTGATGTCCTCGCCGCCGAGGGTGACGGCGCCCGAGTGGATCTTGACGAGGCCGAACAGCGCCTTCAGCAGGGTCGACTTGCCGGCGCCGTTCGGGCCGATGATGCCGATCAGCTCGCCCGGGTAGCAGACCAGGTCGCAGCCGTTCAGGATGTTGACCCCGGGCAGGTAGCCCGCCACGAGGTCGCTGGCGTTCATGATCGGTTCGATGCCCGCGAACTTCTCGGTTCCCGGGTGCATCTGCGTGGTCGAGGCGCTCATGCCTTCTTGTCTCCGGTCTGCTGGTCGTCCGCCGCGTTGGTGGCGGCGGGGGTCGAGGGGTCGGGTGAGCCGGGCAGATCGCGTCCGGCGATGCCGCCGCCGGTGGCCGAGGAGGCGCTGGTCGCGTCGTCCGCGCGGGCCGCGTCCTCTGCGGCCACCTCCTGCTCGAGCTCCTCGAGCACCGCGTCCGTCAGCAGCGAGTCGTCGCCCAGGTCGGTGTCGTGGTGCGCACCGAGGTAGGCGTCGATCACGGCCTGGTCGTCCATGACGGTGTCGGCGGGGCCCTCGGCCACGACCTTGCCCTCGGCCATCACGATCACCCAGTCCGAGATGTGGCGCACCATGTGCATGTCGTGCTCGACGAAGAGCACCGTGGTGCCCTCGTCGCGCAGGCTCTGGATGTGACCGAGCAGCGACTGCGTCAGGGCCGGGTTCACGCCGGCCATCGGCTCGTCGAGCATGATCATCTCGGGGTCGCTCATGAGGGCGCGGGCCATCTCGAGCAGCTTGCGCTGGCCGCCCGACAGGCTGCCGGCGTAGTCGTCGCGCTTGTCGTCGAGCTTGAACCGCTTCAGCAGATCTTCGGCCTTCGCCGTGATCTCGCGCTCACGGGCCTTCCAGAGCGGCGGGACGATGCCGACGAAGAAGTTCTCGCCGGGCTGGTCGCGGGCGCCGAGCAGCATGTTCTGCATCACGGTCAGCCGCGACAGCGCTTTCGTCAGCTGGAATGTGCGCACCATGCCGGCGCGCGCCACCTTGGCGGCGCCGACGTTGCCCATCGGCTTGCCGTCGAAGACCCACTTCGCCGTGCCCTCGCCGCGGTTGAACGCGGTGGGGGCCGACGAGGCCTTGTCGAAGCCGGTCAGAAGGTTGAAGAAGGTCGTCTTGCCGGCCCCGTTCGGGCCGATCAGCGCCGTGATCGCGCCGCGCTGCACCTCCACGTGTCCGACGTCGACGGCGGTCATGCCGCCGAAGCGACGCACGACGTTGTCGACGGTCAGGATGGGGTCGGGCTTCGACGAGCCCGGGGTGCGGTCGACGCCGGTCAGCTTGGCGCGGAGGGCGTCGCGGTCGTAGTCGTAGCCGGCCTTGCGTGCGCGGCCACCGGTCGTGGTTGTCTCAGACACTGAACGACAGCTCCTTCTTGTTACCGAGGATCCCCTGTGGCCTGAAGATGATCAGGCACATGAGGGCGACGCCGACGAGCACGTACGAGAACTGGTCGGCCTGTTGGTTGCTCATGATGCTCGCGGGGATGAAGTCGCCGGCCAGGGTGCGGATCAGCAGTCGGACGACGAAGAACAGGATCGCGCCGAGCACGGGCCCGAACACCGTCGCGGCGCCGCCGAGCAGCAGGGCCGTCCAGATGAAGAAGGTCGTCGAGCGGCCGAGCGCGTCGGGCTGCACCGACGAGGGCAGCACGTAGATGATCCCGGCGAGCGAGCCGATCACACCACCGAAGACCAGCGCCTGCATCTTGTACGAGAAGACGTTCTTGCCGAGGCTGCGCACGGCGTCCTCGTCTTCGCGGATGCCCTTCAGCACACGACCCCAGGGGCTGCGGCTGAGCAGGAACACGATCACGCAGAGCAGGGCGACGAGGCCCCAGGCCACGATGCGGATCCACCAGCCGCTGACCCCGTTGTTGTCGTAGGTGAACCAGAGGATCGTGGTCTGACCGTCGGGCAGGGGCGAGAGAGCGGTGAAGGCGTCGCGGTACGACGAGCCGGTGATGCCGTTCGAGCCGCCGGTGACGTCGGTCAGGATGCTCGATCTGCCGACCATGCGGATGATCTCCGCCGCGCAGATGGTGACGATGGCGAGGTAGTCGCCCCTCAGCTTCAGGGTCGGCACGCCGAGGATGAGCGCGAAGATCACCCCGCAGAGCAGACCGATCAGCACGGCCACCCCGATCGGCAGACCGCTGGTCAGCGAGATGGCGAAGCCGTAGGCGCCGACCAGGAGGAAGGCGGCCTGACCCATGTTGATCAGCCCGGTGAAGCCGAAGTGGATGTTGAGGCCGATGGCCGCGAGGGCGAAGGCCGCCGTGGTGGGCGCGAGCGCCTCGCCGGTGAGGGCACGGAGCAGTGAGATGACGTAGTCCATGAGTAGTCCCCTTAACCGATCCGCTCGGCGCGACCGAAGATGCCCTGCGGCCTGAACAGCAGGATCACGATCAGGATCAGCAGCGCGGTGGCGTACTTGAAGTCACCCGGCAGCACCAGGTTGGTCAGCTCGACGATGACGCCGATGATGAGCGAGCCGGCGAGGGCGCCGAACGACGTCCCGAGTCCGCCCAGGGTCACCGCGGCGAACATGAGCAGCAGGATCTGCAGACCGGTCATCCAGTTGACGCCGTTCAGCACGAGCCCGAGCATGACGCCCGAGAGACCGGCGAGGGCGGCCGCGACGGTCCAGACCAGGCGGATGATGCGGTCGACGTCGATGCCGGAGGCCGCGGCGAGCGCCGGGTTGTCGGACACGGCGCGGGTGGCGCGACCGGTGCGGGTCTTCGTGAGGAAGAGACCGGTCAGCACCAGCACGACGATCGAGATGCCCATGGCCACGTACGACTGCACCGTCAGGGTGATGCCCGCCAGGGTGACCGTCGACGGGTTCGCCGTCTGGATCCGCACGGTCGCGGCGCCGAAGAAGTACTGGAACGCGTACTGCAGCGCGATCGAGAGGCCGATGGTGACGATCATCAGCTGGGTGAGACTCAACCCCCGCCGTCGGAGGGGCTTCCAGATCGCCCAGTCCTGGATGAACCCGGTCGCGGCGCAGATCACGACGGTGATCATCGCGGCCAGGAAGATGTTCATGCCCAGCTGGTTCGCGAAGACGTAGGCCAGGAGGCCGCCGAGGGTCACCTGCTCGCCGTGCGAGAAGCTGCTGAGCCCGGTCGTGCCGTAGATCAGCGAGAGGCCGATCGCCGCCAGGGCGAGCAGCAGGCCGAGGCGGATGCCCGAGGCGAGCTGCTGACCGACGCGCTCCCAGTTGAAGGCGGCTGCCGAATCGCCGGTGGTGGCGCCCTCGGTCGCGCTGAGCTGGAAGATGACGCCGGCGTTGGCGCCGAGCGTGGCGTTGACCATGCGCTCGTCCTGCTCGGCGTTCGTCAGGAACTCGCCGTCGGGCAGCGAGTCGGTGTCGAGGGCGACCGTGTACTGACCGCCCTCGGTCACGGGCAGGGCCCAGCGGCCGGTGCCGTCGACCTCGGCCGTGCCCTCGAAGCCGCCGGGCCCCGTCACGGTGAGCACGACCCCCGAGGCGGGCTCGCCCTCGGAGGTGCGGATGCTGCCCTGGATGCAGGCCGTGGCGTCGTCGACGGTGCACGAGGCGGTCGCCCCGCCCTGGGCCCTGGCGGGCTCGGGCGCGATCATCACGGACAGGAAGGCGCCGGCGAGTGCGAGCAGCAGCGTCAGGACTGTGACGAACAGGGCTGGCCGCAACGGTGTCGGCGGAGCGATGGTCGTGTCGGGTTTCACGGAACCTCCTGGACAGGTGCCAGTCGGGGCGATGCCCCGGGTGCCGCTGGCTACCGTCGTTGGTGACGCTACTTTCGCCGTGTGTCGGCCATGTTTCGTGCACGACACAGGCAAGAGTCGAAAAATCGTCGCTGTTCTGTGACCTTCTTGCGCCTCCTCGGCCGTTTCGGACCGTCGAGCCTCGGAATGCAGGAGGCGCGGCGAGGGTTAACATCGACTACCGGCACTCGACGGCGATCCGGTGCACACCGCCCCCCATCCGCTCCTTCGAAGGGCACTCATGGACCAGCCGGATCCGTTCGGATTCATCGGACTCACGTACGACGACGTCATGCTCCTGCCCGGGCGCACCGACGTGATCCCGAGCGAGGCCGACACCTCGTCGCGGTTGACGAAGCGCATCCGCGTGGCCGTCCCGCTGCTGTCGGCCGCCATGGACACCGTCACCGAGTCGCGCATGGCCATCGCCATGGCACGCCAGGGCGGCATCGGCATCATCCACCGCAACCTCTCGATCGTCGATCAGGCGGCGCACGTCGACAAGGTCAAGCGCAGCGAGTCGGGCATGATCACCAACCCGGTGACGACCAGCCCCGATGCGACGGTGGCCGAGGTCGACGCCCTCTGCGGTCAGTTCCGCGTCTCCGGTCTCCCGGTCGTCGAGGCCGACGGCACGCTGGTAGGCATCATCACCAACCGCGACATGCGCTTCGTGTCGACGTTCGAGATGCAGACCACCCTCGTGCGCGACGTCATGACGTCGGCACCGCTCATCACGGCGCCCGAGGGCGTCGATCCCGACTCGGCCATCGCGATCTTCGCCGAGCACAAGATCGAGAAGCTGCCGCTGGTCGACGCCGACGGCAAGCTGCGCGGTCTCATCACCGTCAAGGACTTCGACAAGAGCGAGAAGTACCCCGACGCCACCAAAGACGACGAGGGGCGACTGCGGGTCGGAGCCGCGATCGGCTTCTTCGGCGACGCCTGGGAGCGCGCCTGCGCACTCCGCGACGCCGGGGTCGACGTGCTCGTGGTCGACACGGCCAACGGCGAGAGCTCGGGCGAGCTCGACATGATCCGCCGCATCAAGGCCGATCCGTCGTTCGTCGCGATCGACGTGATCGGCGGCAACGTCGCGACGCGCTCGGGCGCCGAGGCCCTCATCGAGGCCGGCGCCGACGCCATCAAGGTCGGCGTGGGCCCGGGCTCGATCTGCACCACCCGGGTCGTCTCGGGTGTCGGCGTGCCCCAGGTCACCGCCGTCTACGAGGCGTCGCTCGCGGCGCGCGAGGTCGGCGTGCCGGTCATCGCCGACGGCGGGCTGCAGTACTCGGGCGACATCGCCAAGGCGCTGGTCGCCGGGGCCGACACCGTGATGCTCGGCTCGCTGCTGGCCGGCTGCGACGAGAGCCCGGGCGACCTGGTCTTCGTCGGCGGCAAGCAGTTCAAGAACTACCGGGGCATGGGCTCGCTGGGGGCCATGCAGACCCGCGGCAAGAACACGTCGTACTCGAAAGACCGGTACTTCCAGGCCGACGTCCCCTCCGACGACAAGCTCATCCCCGAGGGCGTCGAGGGCCAGGTGCCCTACCGCGGCGCGCTGGGCAACGTCGTCTACCAGCTGACCGGCGGCCTGCGCCAGTCGATGTTCTACGTCGGCGGTCGCACCGTCGCCGAGCTGAAGGCGAAGGGCAAGTTCGTCCGCATCACGGCGGCCGGTCTGAAGGAGAGCCACCCGCACGACCTGCAGATGGTCGTCGAGGCTCCCAACTACCGCCGCTAGTCCGCCGCCCCGCCCCGCGCTGCGGCGCGGTGCGCTGCCCAGAACGGGCGAGTCCGGCGGAGCCGGTCGTGTTACCACGCCCGCCTCCGCCGGACTCGCCCGTTCGCCTGTCCGCGGGATGTGCACAGGGGACCCGCGAGGCGACCTGCACAGGAGCCGGCGACTCAGCTCCGTCCACAGGGCGACGGAGACCACCGGCCGACCGCCCGTGGGCCCGCCACCCTGGGGCGATGCTCCTCACCTCGCGTCACCCGGGTCTCATCCTCAGTCGCGACCTCACTGCTCTCGGGCTCGACGACGCCGAGCTCCGTCGAGCCTGCAGGCGTGGCGAACTCGTCGGCGTCCGCCGGGGAGCGTATGTGGAGTCCGCTCTGTGGCGGCGGCTCGGAGTCGACGAGCGATACCGGCTGACGGTCGTCGCCGCGGCGGCCGCGTGCCGGACCCGGGTCGTGGTCAGCCATCTCTCGGCCGCGGTGCTGCACGGCCTGCCGCTCGTGGGGGCGCCGCCGCCGGTGGTGCACGTGCTCGTGGCCCCGCCGGGAGGCAGTCGTCGTGAGCACGGCTTCGTCAAGCACGCCCGCTCCGACTACGACCTGCCGGGTCTGCCGCAGATCGATGGCGTGCTGGTGACACCCGTCGAGACGACCCTGGTCGACGTGTGCCTGACCGAGTCGTTCCTCCGAGCGGTCGTCATGACCGATCACGCGCTGCGCATCGGAGCGGTCACCCTCGAGCAGCTGGCTCAGGAATTCGCGTCGCGCGACACCGCACGAGGCGCGACCCGTGTCCGCGCCGTGCTGCAGTTCGCCTCCCCGCTCTCGGCGGGGCCCCTCGAATCGGTCAGCCGAGTCGGGTTCCGGCTGCTCGGGCTGCCCGACCCCGTGCTGCAGCATCCCCTGTTCGACACGACGGGTCGGAGAGTCGCCATCGTCGACAACTGGTGGCCGCACGCAGGAGCGGTCGGAGAATCCGACGGTCGCATCAAGTACACCGACCCGGCGGTGATGAACGGTCGCACCGTCGAGCAGGTCGTCATCGACGAGAAGCATCGTGAAGACGAGATCCGGTCCCTGCCCGAGGTGCAGGGGTTCGCCCGCTGGGGCTGGTCGACGGCTCTCGACACCCGCCGCCTCGGTGAGGTCTTGGCCCGGGCGGGCGTCTCACCCGAGTCGACGGCGCGAAAGCGGGCGAGTTCGATCGAGACGGGCGCCTCCGGTGGCCCGTTTCCGCCGGACTCGCCCGCTGACGGGGGCCCAGCGGCGGGGGAGCGAACCGGGCGCGAGCGACCCGGGGGCACGAGCCGCGCCTCCGGTAGGGTGGCCCGGTGACTGAGGTAGAGATCGGCGTATCCAAGCGCGCCCGCCGTGCGTACGCATTCGACGACATCGCGATCGTCCCGAGCCGACGGACGCGAGACCCGCGCGACGTGTCGGTGAGCTGGTCGATCGACGCGTTCACGTTCGAGTCGCCCATCATCGCGGCGCCGATGGACTCGGTCGTCAGCCCCGCCACGGCCATCCGCATCGGTCAGCTCGGCGGCCTCGGCGTCCTCGACCTCGAGGGCGTCTGGACCCGCTACGACGACCCGGAGGCGGTGCTCGCCGAGATCCGCGGCCTGCCGGAGGCCGAGACGGTCGCCCGCATGCAGCAGATCTACGCCGAGCCGATCAAGCCCGAGCTGGTCACCGCCCGCCTCGCCGAGATCCGCGCCGCGGGGGTCACCGTGGCCGGCTCGCTGAGCCCGCAGCGCACCCAAGACCTGTACCAGACGGTCGTCGACGCCGGTGTCGACGTCTTCGTCATCCGCGGCACGACGGTGTCCGCCGAGCACGTGTCGAAGACGACCGAGCCGCTCAACCTCAAGAAGTTCATCTACGAGCTCGACGTCCCGGTGATCGTCGGCGGCGCCTCGACCTACACGTCGGCGCTGCACCTGATGCGCACCGGCGCCGCGGGCGTGCTCGTCGGGTTCGGGGGCGGCGCCGCGTCGACGACCCGCGCCTCCCTCGGCATCCACGCGCCGATGGCGACCGCCGTCGCCGACGTCGCCGGGGCGCGCCGCGACTACCTCGACGAGTCGGGTGGGCGCTACGTGCACGTCATCGCCGACGGCGGCCTCGGCACCTCGGGCGACATCGTCAAGGCCGTCGCCTGCGGCGCCGACGCCGTCATGCTCGGCGCCGCGCTGGCCCGGGCGACCGACGTGCCCGGCGGCGGGTACCACTGGGGCGCCGAGGCGCACCACCCCGAGCTGCCCCGGGGGCGCCGTGTGCACGTCGGCCAGGTCGGCACGCTCGAGAAGATCCTCTACGGCCCCGCCGAGACGGTCGACGGCCAGGCGAACCTGATCGGCGCCCTGCGACGCTCGATGGCGACGACCGGCTACAGCGACCTCAAGGAGTTCCAGCGCAGCGAGGTCGTCGTCGCCCCTTACCAGCCTCACTAGCCGGTCGCCCGTCCCCAGCTGAGCGCCGCCTCATGGCGGGCTCGGCCGTGGGGGCGTTGGATGGACGGGTGGGCGCGACGAGCGTCCCCGTTCCGATCCAACGATGGAGGCTCGCATGGCCAGGTCCGCGTCCGTTTCGCTCTCGACGAAGCTCGGCCCCGACGAACGGGCGGCCGCCGTCGAGGTGATGAAGACCAGAGAGCTCGACATCCTCGTCATCGGCGGCGGCATCGTCGGCGCCGGCTCGGCCCTCGACGCCGTCACCCGGGGTCTGAGCGTCGGCATCGTCGAGGCCCGCGACTGGGGCTCGGGCACGTCGAGTCGTTCGTCGAAGCTCGTCCACGGCGGCATCCGCTATCTCGAGCAGTTGAACTTCCGCCTGGTCCGCGAGGCGCTCATCGAGCGGGGGCTGCTGCTGCAGCGCCTCGCGCCGCACCTGGTCAAGCCGGTGCGGTTCCTGTACCCGCTGAGCAAGCCGGTCTACGAGCGGTTCTACATCGGTGCCGGCATGGCGCTCTACGACATCTTCAGCTGGACGGGCGGGCGTCCGCCCGGGGTGCCGCACCACCGGCACCTCACCAAGACGCAGGTGATGCGGGCGATCCCGAGCCTGTCGAAAGACGCGGTCGTCGGGGGGCTCACGTACTACGACGCCCAGGTCGACGACGCGCGCTACGTCTCGTCGCTGGTCCGCACGGCGTCCGCCTACGGGGCTCATGCGGCCAGCCGCATCCGCGTCGAGGGGTTCGTCAAGGTGGGCGAGCGCGTGGTCGGCGTCAAGGCGCACGACTACCAGACGGGCGAGCACTTCGAGATCCGGGCGAAGCAGGTCGTCAACGCGACCGGCGTCTGGACGGACGACACGCAGGCCATGGTCGGCGAGCGGGGCCAGTTCAAGGTCCGGGCGTCGAAGGGCGTGCACCTGGTGGTGCCCCGCGACCGCATCCACTCCGACATGGGCATGATCTTCCGCACCGAGAAGAGCGTGCTGTTCGTCATCCCGTGGGGTCGCCACTGGCTGGTCGGCACCACCGACACCGACTGGGATCTCGACAAGGCGCACCCCGCGGCGACGGCGGCCGACATCGACTACATCCTCGAGCACGTCAACAAGGTGATGGCGGTGCCGCTCACCCGTGACGACGTCGAGGGCGTGTACGCCGGGCTGCGACCGCTGCTGGCCGGCGAGTCCGACCAGACCTCGAAGCTGTCGCGCGAGCACATCGTCGCCCACACCGTGCCGGGGCTCGTCGTGGTGGCGGGCGGTAAGTGGACGACCTACCGGGTCATGGCCGAAGACGCCATCGACGAGGCCGTCGCGGCCCTCGACGGCCGCATCCCGTCGAGCACCACGATGGAGATCCCGCTGATCGGCGCAGAGGGGTACCACGCGGCGTGGAACAAGCGCGGCAAGATCGCGAAGGCGTTCGGCGTCCACAAGGTGCGCATCGAGCACCTGCTGAACCGCTACGGCACCACGACGGACGAGATACTCGACCTCATCCGCGACGACCCGTCGCTGGCCGAGCCGCTGCCCGGCGCCGACGACTACATCCGCGCCGAGGTCGTCTACGCCGCCAGCCACGAGAGCGCCCTGCACCTCGAGGATGTCCTCGCCCGCCGCACCCGCATCTCGATCGAGGCGTGGGATCGCGGCGAGTCCGCGGCGCCCGTCGCCGCCAAGCTGATGGCGGGCGTGATCGGCTGGAGCGACGACGAGGCCGAGGCCGAGGTCGCGAACTACCTCAAGCGGGTCGCGGCCGAGCGCGCCAGCCAGCTCGAACCCGACGACGAGTCGGCCGACCGGGTCCGTCTCGAGGCTCCCGACATCGCCTTCGGCTTCGAAGAGGACGACATGGTGGTGCCCGGTGCCGATCAGGGAGGCGCGCCGAAGCCCGACGAGAACGTCGTCGAGCCCGCCGGCACCCCCGGCGACGACACCTCCGCCGACCGCCCCGGCGGCAGCGTGGGCTGAGCCGCGGGGGTCGCGGGGCGACCGACCTGCAGGAGGCGCGGCGACGGGACGACCGCCGCCGCGCCTCCTCGGTCACCCGGGAACAAACCCCGTGGGCATGCCGTTGCACCCGCCGTGAGCAGCCCGGCCTCGGCGTCGTCACCCGACGCTAGGCTGAGACGACTGCCCCCGAGTGCACTGGAGACGAACCATGGTTGACGTGCGTCGAGTCAAGCTCCCCGGCGTCGGGGTGCTGCACACCTTCATCACGGACGACGGCGGCAAGTGCGGCGTCATCACGCACCGCTCGGGTCACAGCGACCTCATCACGTTCAGCGACGAGGCCGACGCGGCCGACGTCACGAAGGTGTCCCTCCGTCTGAGTGAAGACGAGGCCCACACCCTGGCCGAGCTGCTGGGCGGCACGCGCATCACCGAGTCGCTCTCGGCGCTCGATCAGATCCCGGGTCTCAGCATCGACTGGTTCACGGTCGACTACGACGACCACATCGCCGGGCAGCCCCTCGGCGATCTCGGCGCCCGGGGCGTGGTCGGCCTCACGGTCGTCGCCGTCGTGCGCGGCGACGCCGCCAACCCCGCGCCGTCGGGCGACTTCAAGGTGTTCCCCGGCGACACGCTCGTGGTCGCGGGTTCCCCTGAGAAGGTCGCGAAGGCGTTCTCGTACTACCGCACGGGTGAACTCAAGCACCGGTCGCCGGTCGACGCTCCTCCCGGGGGCTGACGCCCGTGCACCTGGGTGAAGAGCTGATCGTCCTCGGCATCCTCCTGCTGCTCGCGTACGTCCTGGGCAGGGCCGGCAAGCTGATCGGCCTCCCGTCGATCCCGGTGTACATGCTGGTCGGTCTGCTGGCCAGCACGAACACGGGGTGGTTCCCGCTCAGCTTCGAGACCGACAGCATCGAGCTGATCGCGATCTTCGGGCTGATCCTGCTGCTGTTCAACCTCGGTCTCGAGTTCGACCAGGACGAGTTCTTCTCGAACGCGGGGCGGCTGATCGTCTCGGGCGGCAGCTACATCCTCGTCAACATGGGCGTCGGGCTCGTCTTCGGCTTCATGCTGGGCTGGGGCACCCGCGAGGCCCTGATCATCGCCGGAATGACGGCGACGTCGTCGAGCGCGATCGTCACGAAGCTGCTGATCGAGCTCAACCGGCTGGCGAACCGCGAGACGCCGATGATCCTCGGTGTGACGGTCGTCGAAGACATCTTCATCGCGATCTACCTCGCCGTGGTGTCGGTCGTGCTGAGCGGCGAGACGGACCCGCTGCCGGTGATCCTCAAGCTCGTCGTCGCCTTCGCGTTCCTGGTGATCATGTTCTCGATCGCGCGCTGGGGCGGCAAGGTCGTCTCGCGGCTGATGCGCACCAAAGACGACGAGCTCTTCACCGTGCTGTTCTTCGGTCTCGCCGTCCTGTTCGGCGGCCTCGGCGAGGTGCTGGGCGTCACCGATGCCATCGGCGCGTTCCTGATCGGTCTGATCGCCGGGGCGACCCGCTACCGCAACCGCATCGAGCAGTTCGCCCTGCCGATGCGCGACGTCTTCGGCGCCTTCTTCTTCTTGAACTTCGGGCTCGGGCTCGACCCCGCGCTCTTCCCGACGGTGCTCGGGCCCGTGGCGATCGCGATCGGAATCACCGTCGGCCTCAACATCCTCGCCGGGCAGTTCGTCGCGTGGCTCAACAAGCTCGGGCCGCAGGCCGGCATCAACACGGCGGCGATCCTGCAGAACCGCGGCGAGTTCGCGCTCATCCTGGCGACCCTCTCGATGGGGGCGGGCCTCGACGAACGCCTGCAGCCGTTCGCCGGCCTCTACGTCCTGGTCATGGCCGTCGTCGGTCCGCTCCTCGCGTCGAACTCGGAGCGCATCGGCGGAGTCCTGCTCCGCTCGCGCAAGCGCGCCGAGCGCGAGGAGATCGAGCGTCGGCGCCGCGAGAAGGCAGCCCGCGGCACGGACGAGATAGCCCTGATGGAGGCGGCGCTCGCCGATCCGGACGCCGCCGAGTCGGTCGATGGCGCACCCGAGACCGAGCCCGAGCGCGTGCGGCGCCTCGGCCCCGGGGTGACGACCGCCGAGGGTGCGGCCGGGCGCCCGGGCGGCCCCGCCGGTCGCCCCGGCGGCACCGCGGACGACGACGACCTCGACGACCTCGACGAGATGGACGCCGCCGAGGCCGCGCTCTGGGCCGAGCAGGCCGGCCAGCAGTCCGACCAGCGGGCGACCCGGCAGCGCGACCCCGAGTACTGAGCCGCCGCGCGCCCGCGCACCCAGCGGGGTCACCGGCGGCCGACGGTACGATGCCGTTCGTGAGCCGCACCGACGAACGTCCCCTGACGACCGGTCCCGACGGCTCGCCTCTGCCCGAGAGCATGTGGCAGGTGGCCCGTCGCGGTCGCTGGATCGCGATGCTCGCGCTGTCGCTGGTCATCTCCGGCATCTTCGCCTGGCTCGGCCACTGGCAGCTCGAGCGCAGCATCGAGAGCGGTCAGGTCGCCAACCCGGAGACCGAGACGGTCAAGGTGCTGTCCGACGTGACCGAGCCGCAGACCCCGTTCTACGACAGGGTCGGCGGTCAGATGGTCAGCGTGACCGGCGAATTCGCGCCCGACGACTTCCGCGTCGTCTCCGACCGCGTCAACGACGGCGATCTCGGCTACTGGCTGATCGGACGCTTCGTCGACGACGCGAACGGGGCGTCTGCGGCGGTGGCGCTCGGCTGGTCGGCCGACGAGTCCGACGCGACCGAGGCCGAGGCCGACGTGCCCGTGGGCACCGAGCTGACGCTGACGGGTCGGTACTCGCCGAGCGAGGCTCCCTCCGACGGCGACTTCGAGAACGGCCGCGAGACGGTCGTCTCGGTCGCGAGTCTCGTCAACGAGTGGGGCGACTTCGACGGCTCCGTCTACGGCGGCTACGTCGTGGCGGCCGACAGCTGGGGCGAGCTCGAGCAGATCAGCTCGCCGGCACCGGACTCCGACGTGTCGCTGAACTGGCTCAACATCTTCTACGCCATCGAGTGGGTCGTGTTCGCCGGCTTCGCCATCTTCCTCTGGTTCCGTCTCGTGCGCGACGCCTACGAGCGCGAGATCGACGAGGCCGAAGAGGCCCGCCTCGAGGCCGACGCGACCTCCTGACCCACCCGGCCCGCGCCTCCTCGGCGACTCTCGGGCCGGTCGCCCCCGAGTAGAATCGACGCCATGCCTCCCAAGCCCCGGCAACGCGACATCCCGAAGATCCCGGGTGCGGTCAAGTTCTACCGCGTCTCGGCGTACATCACCGGTGTGATGCTCCTGCTGCTCATCTTCGAGATGGTGTTCAAGTACACGCCCCTCCAGCTCGAGATGCAGCTCGGCGGCGAGGGCGGGTTCCTGGTGCCCGAGGGCTCCATCACGACCGGGTTCAACCTGTCGACGGCGATCCTCATCGCCCACGGCTGGCTCTACGTCGTCTACCTCTTCGCCGACTTCCGTCTCTGGAGCCTGATGCGGTGGCCGTTCTCGCGGTTCCTCATCATCGCGCTCGGCGGCGTCGTGCCCCTGCTCTCGTTCTTCGTCGAGAGCCACATGACCAAGCTGGCGCTGCGTGAGCACGCCGCTCTCGTCGCCGACAAGGCGGCCAGGCCCGATCAGACCACCCCGAAGCCCCAGGGAGCATCCGCGTGACAGAAGCCACCGAGACCGCCCAGAGCCCCGTGCTCGTCGTCGACTTCGGTGCGCAGTACGCGCAGCTGATCGCCCGACGCGTGCGCGAGGCCAACGTCTACTCCGAGATCGTGCCGCACACGATCACCGCCGCCGAGATCGCGGCGAAGAACCCCGTGGGCATCGTCCTGAGCGGTGGCCCGTCGAGCGTGTACGAAGAGGGCGCACCGGGTCTCGACCCCGCGATCCTCGACCTCGACGTGCCCGTGCTGGGCATCTGCTACGGGTTCCAGGCCATGGCGAAGGCGCTCGGCGGCGAGGTCTCGCAGACGGGTCAGCGCGAGTACGGCGCGACCGACGTCACCCTCGTGCCGGGCGAGAGCACGCTGCTCTCGGGTCAGCCGCTCGAGCAGACCACGTGGATGAGCCACGGCGACTCGGTCTCGAAGGCCCCCGAGGGCTTCGACGTGCTCGCCTCGAGCGCCTCGACCCCGGTCGCGGCGTTCTCCAGCGACGCCCGCAAGCTCTACGGCGTGCAGTGGCACCCCGAGGTCAAGCACTCGTCGTTCGGTCAGGCCGTGCTCGAGAACTTCCTGCACCGGGCCGCGGGCATCCCCGCCGACTGGAACAGCGGCAACGTCATCGCCGAGCAGATCGAGCGCATCCGTGCGCAGGTCGGCACCTCGCGCGTCATCTGCGGGCTGTCGGGCGGGGTCGACTCGGCCGTGGCCGCGGCGATCGTGCACGAGGCCGTCGGCGACCAGCTGATCTGCGTGTTCGTCGACCACGGTCTGCTCCGTGCCGACGAGCGTCGTCAGGTCGAAGAGGATTACGTCGCCTCGACCGGTGTGCGTCTCGTCACGGTCGACGCCGAGCAGCAGTTCCTCGACGCGCTGGCCGGGGTCACCGACCCCGAGCAGAAGCGCAAGATCATCGGCCGCGAGTTCATCCGCAGCTTCGAGGGCGCGGCCGAGGCGCTCGTGCTCGAGGCGGCGGCCGAGGGCGAGTCCGACGTGAAGTTCCTCGTGCAGGGCACGCTCTACCCCGACGTGGTCGAGAGCGGTGGAGGCACGGGTACGGCCAACATCAAGAGTCACCACAACGTCGGCGGCCTCCCCGAAGACCTGCAGTTCGAGCTCGTCGAGCCGCTGCGCACGCTGTTCAAAGACGAGGTCCGCGCCATCGGCCGCGAGCTCGGTCTGCCCGAGGTCATCGTCGGTCGCCAGCCGTTCCCCGGGCCCGGTCTCGGCATCCGCATCGTCGGCGAGGTGACGCACGAGCGTCTCGAGCTGCTCCGCGCAGCCGATGCGATCGCCCGCGCCGAGCTGACCGCCGCCGGCCTGGATGACGAGATCTGGCAGTGCCCCGTGGTGCTGCTCGCCGACGTCCGCTCGGTGGGCGTGCAGGGCGACGGCCGCACCTACGGTCACCCGATCGTGCTGCGCCCCGTGTCGTCCGAAGACGCGATGACGGCCGACTGGACCCGCCTGCCGTACGACGTGCTGGCCCGCATCTCGAACCGCATCACGAACGAGGTCGACGGGGTCAACCGCGTCGTGCTCGACGTCACGTCGAAGCCGCCGGGCACCATCGAGTGGGAGTGACGCGCGACGTCGCTCTCGTGGTCTGACCGGTCGAGTCGACCGGCCCGGAGACGCCCCTCGCGTTCGCGTGAGGGGCGTCTTCCGTGTCGCCCCGTGGCGCGTCCCGTGCCGGGGCGGGCGTGCCGCTCTGCTCGAATGGTCAGGAGATGCTCTTCGAGGGCCCCGGAAGGACATCTTCTGACCACTCGATCACGGGGGTGAGCGCCACACGCGAGCCCCGCGCGTACGCGCACGACGCACGCGAAAGCGGGGCCCGTTCCTCTCGGAACGAGCCCCGCCGTGGGTGCAGCCGTGTCGCCTAGTCGTTGCCCCGCAGGATCGCGAGCATGCGCAGGATCTCGACGTAGAGCCAGATCACGGTCATGACGATGCCGAAGGCGGCCGACCAGCCGTAGATGCGCGGGGCGCCGCGCTCGACGCCCGTCTTGATCTGGTCGAAGTCGAGCACCAGCGAGTACGCGGCCATCAGGATGACGACGATGCCGATGAGGAACCCGATCGGGATGCCGAAGATCTCGCCGCCGCGGAGACCCCACGGGTTGTTGTTCGCACCGAAGGCCATGAGACCGAGGTTGAGCAGCGAGAAGAGGCCGTAGCTGACCATTCCGATCATGAAGATCTTGGTGGCGCGCTTCGACGCGCGCACCTTGCCGCTCTTGAAGAGCAGCAGGGTGACGGTGAACACGGCGGCCGTGCCGAGCAGCGCCTGGGTGACGATGCCGTCGAACTGGTTCTCGAAGATCACCGAGATGCCACCGACGAAGAGACCCTGGGCGGCCGAGTAGGCGAGCACGAGACCGGCCGACGGCTTCTTCTTGAAGATGTTGACCAGCGCGAGCACGAAGCCGGCGATGGCGCCGACGATCGCGAGCGCCGGGACGAACCAGCCCACTGCGGCGCCGACGAGCACGACCGCGAAGGCGAGGAGCGTCTTCGTGATGGTGTCTTCGTAGGTCATGCGGTCGGTCTGCGACGGGCCGGCCGAGGGCTGCGTGTAGAGGTTCTGCAGCTGCTCGGCGGTCATGCCGTCGTACTCGACGGGGCGCTGGCCAGCAGCGGCGCCGGCCTGCTGCTGCCGGATCACGGCAGCGCCCTTCTCAGAGAAGGCCGGCGACTGACTGAAGCCGGGATTCGAGAATGCCATCAGGATCCTTGTCTTGGTGATCGTGTCGGCCGCCGAGGGACTCGTCGACCGTTGGTCAACCGTAACGGTTGGTTTGTCTCGGATGGCTGGGGATACGCCTGATGAGAGCCGTATTCGCGCCGAGCGAACATGCAGTTCGTGCACCGTTCACGCGGCGGCGGTCGGAAGCGACCGGGACGTCGAGGGAGGCGCGCTACCGTGGCCGCGTGACCCCCGTCCCGCTCGTCATCGCCCACCGCGGAGCCAGCGGCTACCGCCCCGAGCACTCCGAGGCCGCGTACCGCCTGGCCGTCGAGCTCGGAGCCGATGCGATCGAGCCCGACATCGTGGCCAGTCGCGACGGAGTGCTCGTCCTCCGGCACGAGAACGAGATCTCGGGCACGACCGACGTCGCCGACCGCCCCGAGTTCGCGGATCGCCGCACGACGAAGCGCATCGAGGGCGCCGACGTCACGGGCTGGTTCACCGAGGATCTCACCTGGGCCGAGCTCTCGACCCTGACCGTGCGCGAGCGGCTGCCCGAGTTGCGTCCGCGCAGCGCCGAGCACGACGGGACGGGAGGCATGCTCCGCCTGCCCGATCTGCTGCGCCTCCTCGATGCCGCCGGCCGGCCGGTCGGGCTGGTCGCCGAGATCAAGCACGCCGCCTACTTCGAGTCGATCGGGCTGCCGCTCGACGCCCTCGTGGCCGATGAGCTGCAGGCGGCGGGCTGGGCGAGCGACGAGCGCCTCACGATCGAGAGCTTCGAGCGGACCGTGCTCGACCAGGTGCGGGCCCGGGGCGTCGGCGCGCGCTACGTCTACCTGCTCGAGAAGCGCGGGGCGGCGGCCGACCTCGTCGCGAGTCTGGGCTCGGCCGCGCCGACCTACGCCGAGCAGCTCGACGAGCCGTCGCTCGCGGGCCTCGCCGCCGACGGCCTGCACGGCATCAGCCTCGACAAGACGACCCTGATCGACGCCGACGGGACGACCGACCCGCGGGTCGTCGACCGGGCGCACGCCGCGGGGCTGCAGGTCTTCGCCTGGACGCTGCGGGCCGAGAACGCGTTCCTGTCGAAGGCGCACCGGGGTCCGGGCGGGCGTGCGGCCCAGGGGCACCACGCCGACGAGTTCCGCGCCCTGATGACCCTCGGTCTCGACGGGGTCTTCGCCGACCAGCCCGAGCTCGCGATCGCCGTCCGCGACGCACTCTGAGCGGCCGACCGACGCCGGGGAGCCGAGGAGGCGCGGTGCCCGTCCACCTGCACCGCACCTCCTCGGCCCCACTGTCGGTGGCCCCGTTTAGACTGACCCGGACATGACGATCGTGCTCGACCCCTCAGACCCCACCGGTGCCGCCGGCGACCCCTTGACGGCCGGGCTCAACCCCCAGCAGAAAGAGGCGGTCGAGTACCGCGGGCAGTCGCTGCTGATCGTGGCCGGCGCGGGCTCGGGCAAGACGAGCGTGCTGACCCGCCGCATCGCCGGGCTGATCGCGTCGCGCGAGGCCTGGCCGAGTCAGATCCTCGCCATCACGTTCACCAACAAGGCCGCGGCCGAGATGCGCGAGCGCGTCGCCCACCTGGTCGGGCAGGCCGGCGAGGGCATGTGGATCTCGACGTTCCACTCGGCGTGCGTGCGCATCCTGCGGCGCGAGGCCGAGCAGTTCGGCTTCACGAAGTCGTTCACGATCTACGACTCGGCCGACTCGCGGGCCCTGCTCAAGCGCATCCTCAAGCAGCTCGACGCCGACACCCTCGGGTTCACCGTCAGCCAGGCGTCCGGTAAGATCTCGAAGCTGAAGAACGAGCTGACCGACGTCGAGACCTACGCGCGCCAGGTCAACGCGGGCGACCCGCAAGACGTCATGTTCCTCGAGATCTTCCGCCAGTACACCCGCGAGCTGCAGCGGGCGAACGCCTTCGACTTCGACGACCTCATCGCGCAGACGGTGTTCCTGTTCCGGGCGTTCCCGCACGTGGCGGCGACGTATCAGCGTCGGTTCCGGCACATCCTGGTCGACGAGTACCAAGACACGAACCACGCCCAGTACGCGCTGATCCGCGAGCTGACCCGGCCGGTCGATCCCGAGCTGGTCGACGAGCTCGAGCGCGGCGGGCAGTTCGTGCAGACGATGCGCGACGGCAGCGGGCGGATCCCCGGGGCGTCGTTGACGGTGGTCGGCGACAGCGACCAGTCGATCTACGCGTTCCGCGGCGCCGACATCCGCAACATCGTCGAGTTCGAGCGCGACTTCCCCAACTCGAAGGTCATCCTGCTCGAGCAGAACTACCGCTCGACCCAGAACATCCTCGACGCGGCGAACGCCGTCATCGCCAACAACTTCGACCGTCAGGCCAAGAGCCTGTTCACCACGGTGGGGGCGGGTGAGAAGATCGTCGGCTTCACCGGGTACACCGGTCACGACGAGGCGCAGTTCGTCGCCGACGAGATCGCGGCGCTGCACGAGGCGGGCACGGCCTACAAAGACGTCGCCGTGTTCTACCGCACCAACTCGCAGACGCGAGCGCTCGAAGAGATCTTCATCCGATCGGCCATCCCCTACCGGGTGCTCGGCGGCACGAAGTTCTACGAGCGCGCCGAGATCAAAGACGCGATGGCGTACCTGATCTCGGTCGCGAACCCCGCCGATCCGATGGCGCTGCGTCGCATCATGAACGTGCCCAAGCGCGGCATCGGTCCGGCGACCGAGACCGCGTTGCAGCGGTGGGCCGACACGAACGCGGCCGAGGCTCCGACTCCGCTCCGCGACGCGATGCGCAACGCCGACCAGCTCGGGCTCGGCCCGAAGGTCACCGGGGCGATCCGCGGGCTGGCGACCCTGCTCGACGAGGTGCAGAAGACCGCGGCGACGGCCCCGGTGCACGAGATCCTCACGGCGCTCATCGAGGGCAGCGGTCTGGTCGAGGTGCTGCGCGCCTCCCGCGACCCGCAAGACGAGGCCCGGGCCGAGAACATCGACGAGCTCGTGGCGGTCACGAAAGAGTTCCAGAAGAACAACCCCGACGGCACGCTGCTCGACTTCCTCACCGAGGTCACCCTCGTCGCGGCGGCCGACGACCTCGACGACACGAGCGGCACGGTGTCGCTGATGACGCTGCACACCGCGAAGGGGCTCGAGTACGAGGCGGTGTTCCTCACCGGTGTCGAAGAGGACCTCCTGCCGCACCGCATGTCGGCGAGCGAGCCGGGCGGGCCGGCCGAAGAGCGGCGTCTGTTCTACGTGGGCATCACGCGGGCGCGGCAGAAGCTGTTCATCTCGCTGGCGATGACCCGCGCGCAGTTCGGCGAGGTCAACGTGGCGATGCCGTCGCGTTATCTGCAAGAGATCCCCGCCGAGCTCATCGACTGGAAGCAGTCGCCCGGCATGGCGAACGGTCGCGGCGGCACGCAGCCGCGGGCGCTCAATGCGCGACGCGAGGGTGCAGGCGGCGGGGGCGGTCTCGGGGGCACGCCCCGCGCTTCCGGCGGGTACGGCGGCGGCAGCTACGACCGGGCGACGGCTGCCTCGAAGACGAAGCCGAAGACCGAGTGGGCCAATCGGGTGACGGGCACGGTGCGCGACAACGGTGACCTCGAGCTCGAGACGGGCGACCGCATCTCGCACATCGACTTCGGCGAGGGTCGCGTCATGGCGGTCACCGGGGTCGGCGCTCGCCGAATCGCCGAGGTGCTGTTCGACTCGGCGGGCCGCAAGAAGCTGCTGATCAAGGTCGCGCCGATCACGAAGGTCTGATCACCGCCGAGTCCGCCGACCCTCGGGTCGAGGTCTGGGGCAGAGGGCCGGGCGGTCGGCGGACGACACGGATGCGGTGCTCGCCCAGCACGAGCACATCGCGACTGACGATCTTCACCGGCACCGCCGGGATCAGCGCCGACACGCTCTCGCCGCCCCGCTCGACGAGCGTGCCGTTGCCCGAGTCGAGGTCCTCCGCCCAGACCGACCCGTCGGGGCGGGCCATGACGCGGAGGTGGCGACGGGAGATCGATCGCGTCGGGTCGTCGATCGCGACCAGTTCGTCGCCGGTCGCCGTGTCGGTCGCCGGCTGAGAGGCGTGGTCGGTCTCCGGCTGGGTCGGGTGGCCCGTCGTCGGGTCGCCCGGAGTCGGGTCCATCGCGGCCGCGGGGTGCGTCTGCGACTGGATCGTCGAGCCTGCCGAGGAGGTGCGGGTCGCCCCCGTCGGACGCCTCCCGATCACGATCGGTCGCCCTCCGATCTGCACCCGCGAGCCGTCGGGCAGCTCGAGGTCGAGGTGGCGGGGGCGGAGCAGCGTCGTGTCGAGGTCGTCGACGGGGTGACGGGCGGCTGTGCTCGTCGCGAACGCGGGCGCGGGCGCGGGCGCGGCCGCGGTGGCGGTGGCGGGTGCCGCTGCCGGCGCGGTGTAGGGGATCTGGGCGAGGCCCGGCATCGCCGTCGTCTCCGGCGGTAGGTAGGGCAATCGGACGACCCGCGAGAGCAGGCCCTGCTCGCGCAGTCGTGCCGCGCTCTCGGGGGTGAGGAGGTCGGGCGGCGCTACCGGGGATCTTCTGCTCTTCTTGTTCTTCCCTCGACCGGGTCGCACTCGAGACTCCTCTGTGGAAAACAAAACGGTCTACTTACCCTATGTGACATATTGGAGTCCGTCGCCCAGCCGGGGCGGCTCCGACCGAGAGAGATCACTCATGGCAAACGTCACCGTCACCTACGACGACCTCCGTACCCAGTCCACGCAGCTCCGCAACGGCCAGCGGGCCATCGAAGACCAGCTCGGGCAGCTCAAGTCGCAGATCGCGAACCTCGTCTCGTCGGGCTACGTGACCGACAAGTCGTCCAAGGCGTTCGACTCGACCTACTCCGAGTTCACGACCGGCGCGACGACGACGATCGCGGCGCTCGAGGGTCTGGCCGGGTTCCTCGAGAGCGCCGCCAACGCCCTCGAGAGCACCGACGCGCAGCTCGCCAGCAGCCTGGGCTGACCCGACCGACCACCCCGTGGCCGCCCCGACACGACCGGGGCGGCCACTCTGACGAGAGGAGACCGGTATGGGGCGATCGACCCTGACGGTTCGCGGGAGTTCGCTCGAGGCTCTGTTCTCGACGCTGACCGTGATCAAGAGAGAGCTCGAGGCGGCAGACGGTTCGGCGGACGAGGCCGCCGACGCCTGCGGGCACGCGGGCCTCGCAGAACGCGTGAGGTTGTTCTCAACCGAATGGAACGATGTGAGGCGCGGCCTCTCCGAGTCGCTCGGCGACCTCGGGCGTGCGGCCGGGGCGTTGGCCGACGGCTTCTCCGAGGTCGAGAACCAGCTGGCCGGCCAGCTGGCGGGGCGCCGCTGATGTCGGGCGAGTTGTGGGCGATGCCTGTGGCGCCGGTGTCGGGCGATGCGGGCCGGGTCGTGATGATGGCCGACCGGTTCGGATCGACGGCCGAGTCGATCCGGTCGGCGGCACGGTCGCTGCGGGCGCTGGACGACGGCGGGTCGTCGAGTGACGCGGTCGATGCGTTCTTGGCGAAGGCGGGCGTGCTCGCCGAGCAGATGGGTCGTGCGGAGGGGCGCTACAAGGCCGCGGGTGATGCTCTGGTGGCCTATGCGCGGGTGCTGTCCGTGGCGCAGGAGTCCGCGGATCGTGCTCTCCGTCAGTACGAGTCCGCGGTCGACGACCACGAGGTCAATCATCGACAGGCGGAGAGATTCCGCGGGGAGGCGATGCTCGAGCCCGACGAGCTGTCGAAGCAGTGGTTGGAAGACCAAGAGCGGCTGCACCGGTCGAGAAGCGACGACGCGAGGAGGCGCGTGATCGATCTGGGGCGGGTGGTCGACGAGGCGCATGCCGAGGTCGCGGCAGCGGCGACCGTCGCGATCTCGCGTTTCGACGGCGTGAGCGGCGACGGTCTGCGCGACTCGGTCTTCGACGACATCGGCGGCGCCGTCGGCGTCGCCTACGACGGCTTCCAGACCTGGATGGAAGACAACGACGCCTGGATCTCGGACGTAATCGACGTCGTGGGTGTGATCGGATTCGCGCTCATGGCCATCGCGCCACTGATTCCTGGCGTCAACGTGCTGGTTGCGGTAGCAGCAGCTCTCGTCCTCGTCATCACGCTCGCCAAGGCTGTGGCGGGCACCGGTACTTGGGGCGAGGTCGCGATCGCTCTCTTCTCGGTGGTTGCATTCGGCGCAGGTGCCGTACTGGGCAAAGGTGTGACGCAGAGCGCGAATGCCCTCAAGGCGTCGCGGATGAGTCAACTTCGAGCGAGCGGAGTGGATGCCCCATTGGCCAGTACCTGGGTCGCGCGCATGTGGGCGCGTGCCGAACCCGGCTCAATGAACAGCAGCCTCGTGCGCGCATTCGGAGACCCGGTTGTGGCACAAGTGTCGAGGTTCATCAGACCCTCGAGAGTTCCTGGAATAGTCGACGATCCCGTAGTCATTGCCGCGATCACTTCGAAGCTCAAGATCATGCGCGGCTGGCAGATCGCAGACATCGGTGTCGTCACCACTGATCGTTTCGGGGCTTTCGACTTCCTGAAGCACGGTCTCCGTCCTCGCTCTATCGAGGGAGGCTCCTGGTGAGGAGGCGCTATTCACTCGCATTCGATTCGCGGGAACTTCCTTCAAGATGGGTTCCTTTTCAGATCATCCTGTACTTCGCGACCCCGAGTTCCGTAGTTCTCACACAGGGGATCTACCTTTCCTACCTTCTCATCTCCGTGAAGTGGAAGCTTGATGGTAGGCGGCCGGACGGTCTGCGATACTTCGAGTCATCCCCTGATTGGCCTCCCTTTATCCTCCCGGGATGGATCTATCTGCTGCCCACGGCGTTGATCGTGATCAGTCTTCTTCTGCTATTCATCGGTCCCAAGGACGGGCCGATCAATGCGCATCCGGTCCTGATGCCTTCTCTGTGGGCAGCTAGCGCCGCCGCGTTGGTGCACTATTCGATGTTGTTCGACTATGCGGAGGGGTGGCCGACTTACGTCGTCTACTTCGCGGCGGTCATGGGGGCGTGCTCCGTGGTCGGGTTCGCGGCGGCGGTGGTCCGCAGCGTGCGGGAACGGGCCGAGCGGCGGCGTGAACAGGCGGTCGAGGCATGAGCCGGACGTTCGTGCATCGCTCGGTGAGTGGCGCGGCGCGGTCGTATTCGCTCGTTCTGCCGGCGGGATTCGTCCATGTGGGCGGGTCGTGGTCAGCCGACACGGCTCTCGCCGAGGTCGTCGGTCAGCTCGGGCTGGTCGGTGACGACGAGCGCGACTTCCGAAGGCAGGCTCGCCCGATCCTCGACGGCATCCCCTCGACGCAGAGCGGCTTGCGGCTGCTCGACAGCTACGTCCTCGCAGGCACCTGGCCGGGCACCCGCATCTCGGCCACCATCACATGCGGGGTTGCGGACGTGCCCGCCGGCACCGACCCCGATGACACGCTGATGGCGCAGGCCGCCAGACACGGCGGATCGATCACAGCGGTCGCCGGCGAACCGGCCGTCTTCTGGACTGACGGCGGCGACGTGGTCGCGCCACCGCGCGTCGACAGACCCGTCGCAGTCCTGCGCCGCAGGACGACGCTCAGCCGCATCCACGGCCTCGCCTCGCATCTCTTCGTCGTCGTCGCCACCGTGGGCAGCGACGATCACGAGGCCGCCGAAAACCCCGACGGGAGCATCGCAGATGCCCTCTCCGACCTCCTGGCGGCGGTCGTCGAGAGCATCCGGTGGCGCGACGAAGCCGGCAGCACCATCACCGACCGGGCCACAGCGTGACCAGCACGCCGCACCCCCTGACTCACGACCCGCAAGGAGAACCGGGATGACCGACGTCGACACCTACGACGACACCCACGATGTGCTCATGGGGTACGACCCCTCGCTCTGGGTCGCCCTGCCACAGGGCTGGCCCTTCCAGGAGCATGCGACAGCCCAGTCGTGGGTCGACGCCACGCTCCACGACATTCGAGGGAGATCCGCTTCAGTGACCCGTTCCGGCCTCAAGCACCTGCGCCGGGTCCTCGAGCATCTGGCGCAGATCCCTCGCGAGGGCGAATCGCACTATCTGTTCGCCCCGACGATCGACGAGCTGGCCGGGCCGCTCCGGGTGCAGTACGGATTCTGCGACGGAGAACGGGAGACCATGTTGCGGCAACTCGTGCTCGAGACCGATCTGGACCAGATCGAGCCGCCCGACCTCGAAGCCTTCTCGACTCCCGACCTCGGTGACGGATGGCGCGGAGTCCGGTTCGCCGAGCATGAGGGCGCACTCGAGGCGGCCGTCGTGTACTCGTTCCGTGTCGAGCCCTACGACCTCCGCGTCAGCCTCCACATCGGACCTCCCGAGCAGACCAGCACGCTCGTCCCGTTCAGCGACGACTTCGTCCAGGGCATCAGCGTGGTGCCCGCCCAGTGAGGATCAGCGCCACCGTCAGACACGAACCGTCTCAGCAGACCGCCGACTTCGTCTGGGAGGCGGAGCCAGGCACCACCTTGGCCGCGATCGTCGGGCATGCCGCGAGCCACCTCGGCGTCCACGCGGCCGAAACGCAGCACATCCACGTCGACGGAGAGTCGATCGACCCGCGCCGCACCGTCGAGGAGGGTGCGATCGTCGACGGCGCGGTCATCAGCTTCGGAGCGCCGCCGAGCGTCCCGCGGGTACCGGACGACCTGCCCACCGTCCGCATCGTGGGTGGACCGGGGGCGGGCACGGTCTTCGTCGTCGACCCCGGCGTCGTCGTGATCGGGCGGGGCAGCGGGTCGACGGTCGTCCTCGACGACCCTCTCGTGCCTCCTCTCGCGGCCGCCTTGACACTCGACGGGGCGGGGCGCTTCAGCATCGCGCCGGCCCTGGCGGCGGAAGACGGTTCGAGCACGACCGCCGACGACGAGACGCGGTCCGCAGCCGACCGCCCGTCGGTGACAGGCGCCGGCGACTCGACCGGCGCCGAGACCGACGGGCTCGCGTCCGTGTACGTCGACCGGCGTCGGATCACTGCACCCACCGACCTCGACGAGAACAGCATCGTGACGATCGGCGCGACCCTGCTCGCGGTGTCGGGAGCGGGAGGCGCCCGTGCGGCCACCAGCCCGACCGACGGCGGCGGATACGTCGACTACGCCCGGCCACCGCGACTGCTGCCGGACGACCCGCCGACGGTGTTCCGCTACCCGCCAGAACCACAGCCCCCGGCACGTCGCCCGCTCCCCATCGTCGCCGCCATCGCGCCCCTGATCATGGCCGTGGTCATGGTGCGCCTCTTCGGCAATCTCGGTTTCCTGGCCTTCGGGCTCATGTCGCCGGTCGTGCTCGTCGGCAACTACCTCTACGACCGCCGGAACGGCCGCACCTCGCATCGACGTCGACTCGCCGAGCACGAGGCGACGAAGGCCGCGATCGCGGACGACGCCTCCGCCGCCGTCCGACAGGTCGAGGCCCACCGGCGGCTCACCGCGCCCGACCCGGCGACGGTCCTCGACATCGCCATCCGTCGCCGCTCCCGGCTGTGGGAGAGGCGACGCGGTCACGCCGACCACCTCGCCCTCCGGGTCGGAACCGCCGACATGCCCTCCGGCGTCACTGTCGAGGACCCGGCCGAGCTGGAGCACCGGCGGATCGTGTCGCGACCGGCCCTCGACGTGCCCGTGAGCATCGCACTCGGCGAGCACGGGGTCGTCGGCCTCGCCGGACGACCCGACGACACCCGCTCACTCGCCACCTGGTTCGTCGCCCAGCTCGCCGTGCTGCAGAGCCCCCGCGACGTCGAGATCGTCGTGCTCACGGCCCCAGAGGGGCACGAGGCCTGGGCCTGGCTGCGGTGGGTGCCGCACGCGCGAACCGACCCGGGAGGAGACCGGGCCATCCGCCTCGCGGTCGAGTCGGCGGGTGTGGCACGCCGACTCGCCGACCTGGGCAAGCTCGTCGACGCCCGCCGCCGAGCCGAGCGGGAGGGCCCCGGTCGTCAGACCGTCGCCACCGGCCCCGACGTCGTCGTCATCATCGACGGCGCACGGCGGCTCCGCACCCTGCCCGGGCTCGTCCCCCTGCTCCGCGACGGACCGGCGGTGGGCATCCGCTCCATCTGCCTCGACGCCGACGCGCGGTCGCTGCCCGAGGAGTGCCTCGCCGTGGTCACCTGCTCTCCGACGGGCCACACGGTCGCCGTCGACCGCGCCCCCGTCGTCGAGCGTGTGCGCCCCGACCGTCTGCCGGTCGGATGGGCCGACGCCGTGGCCCGAGGCCTCGCCCCGCTGATCGACGTGGGGGACGAGGACGACGCGGCCGGTCTGCCCTCCCGATCGCGCCTCCTCGACGTCCTCGACCTGACCGAACCGACGGCGGCGAAGGTCCAGGCGAGGTGGAGCGCCCGAGCCCCCACGACCGAAGTCGTCGTCGGCCACGGGATCGACGGACGCTTCTCGTTCGACCTGCGCACCGACGGGCCGCACGGACTCGTGGCGGGGACGACCGGGTCGGGCAAGTCCGAGCTGCTGCAGAGCATCGTCGCGTCGCTCGCGTCGTCGAACACGCCCGACTCGATGACGTTCGTGCTCGTCGACTACAAGGGCGGTGCGGCCTTCCGGGACCTCGCGGCCCTGCCGCACACGGTCGGTCTGGTCACCGATCTCGACCCCCACCTCGTCGAACGGGCACTCGAGTCGCTCGGGGCCGAGCTGCTGCGACGAGAGCACCTGCTCGCCGAAGCCGGCGCGAAGGACATCGAAGACTACCTGGAGGTGCGAGACAGGCGCGCGCGACCCGTCGTGCTGCCGCGCCTGGTCATCGTGATCGACGAGTTCGCGAGCCTCGCCCGCGAGCTGCCGGAATTCGTCACGGGGCTCGTGAACATCGCCCAGCGGGGGCGCTCGCTCGGGGTGCACCTCATCCTCGCGACGCAGCGTCCGACGGGTGTCGTGACCGGCGACATCCGCGCCAACACCAACCTGCGGATCGCCCTCCGCGTGACCGACGACGCCGAGAGCACCGACGTCATCGACGCCCGGGACTCCGCCGGCATCTCGAAGTCGACCCCCGGGCGGGCATTCGCCCGACTCGGGGCCGGAGCCCTGCTGCCTTTCCAGGCCGGCCGCGTCGGCGGACGAGCCCCCGGAGCCGCGACGGTCTCGGACCGACCTCTCTGGGGCGCCGTCGTCGCCGAGTCGTCGATCGGCGGCCCGCTGCCGACACCCCCGCAGGAGGCGCGGGTCGTCGACGCGGACGAGACCGACCTCGTGCAGCTGGTCGCCGCCATCGCCGAGGCCGTCGAACGGCTCGGGCGCCCTGATCCGCACCGCCCCTGGCTCGACGCGCTGCCCGACACCATCACCCTCGACGAGATCCGCCGCGCACACGCCGTCGCTCCGACGGCCGGCGGTCGCCTCGCCGCGTTCCCGTTCGGTCTCGAGGACCACCCGTCGAGTCAAGCTCGCCGACCGGCCACGTTCGACCTCGAGCACGACGGCCACCTCTACATCGTCGGGGCACCGCGGACCGGCCGGTCGCAGGTGCTGAGGGCGCTCGCCGCCTCGGTCGCCTCCGGGTCGTCGGCCGCCGACGTGCATCTCTACGGTCTGGACTGCGGCAGTGGGGCGCTGCTCCCGATGCTGAAGCTGCCGCACGTCGGCGCGATCGTGCAACGCGCCGAGACCGAACGAGCCGCGCGCCTCCTCTCGCGGCTCGTCGGGGAGTGCCTCCGGCGACAGGAGGTCCTGGCGGACGGCGGGCACGCCGGCGTCGTCGAGCAGCGCCGGGCGGTCGAGCCGTCCGACCGGCTGCCGCACATCGTGCTGATGATCGACCGCTGGGAGGGCTTCGCCGGCGGGCTCGGGGATCTCGACGGCGGGAGGCTCACCGAGCAGGTCACGCAGCTGCTGCGGGAGGGGGCGAGCGCGGGGATCCATGTGATCGTCACCGGTGATCGTCAACTCGTCGCCGGACGGTTCTCCACCCTCGTCGACCGCAAGATCGTGCTCCGACTCTCGGACCCCTCCGACTACTCGCTCGCCGGTCTCGACATGCGACGGATGCCGGAGCGGATGCCCGACGGGAGAGGCGTCGTGGCCGGCACCGGGGTCGAGCTGCAGATCGCGCTCGTCGGTCGAGACCCGTCGGGGCAGGCCCAGGCCGACGACCTGACACGCATCGGTGCGGAGGCGACGAGCCGCGATGCGGCCTCGGGCTCGGGCCGACGACCGTTCCGCCTCGACAGGCTCGAGGGGCCGCTCCGTTACGACGACGCCATGAGTCGTCGTCGACACGGCTCGACCGCAGCCGACGGCGACGGCATGTTCGCGCTCGTCGGGGTCGGCGGTGACGATCTCGAGGCAGTCGGCCCCGATCTCGCGACGGGCGCGGGGACCTTCATGATCGGCGGTCCGAGCCGCAGCGGGCGCAGCACCCTGCTGCTGTCGGTGGTGCGGTCTCTGGTCGACGGCGGCGCGGAGGTCGTGGTCGTGGCGCCCAGGCCGTCGCCGCTCCGCGAGCTCGAGACCGGTCACCGGGTGCTCGCCGTCGTGACCGGGGCCCGCCCTCGGGAGGAGGAGCTGGCGTCGTGGTTCGACACCGCGCCTCCTCGGCGGGTGCTCGTCGTGGACGACGCCGAACTGCTCCGCGACGCGCCGGCTGCTGCCTGGCTGTCGTCGTTCGTCATGTCGTGCTCCGATCGGGGTCAGGGGCTGGTGGTTGCGGGGGCGTCGTCCGAGCTGGGGTCGGGGTTCTCCGGCTGGCTGGTCGACGTGAGACGGAACCGCTGCGGAGCCGTGCTCAGCCCGCAGCAGGCGGTGGACGGCGACGTGATCGGCGCGGCACTGCCGAAGAGCTCGCTCGCGGCTCGCCTGCGCCACGGTGTCGCCGTCGTGAACCTGGGCGCCGGCGAGCTGCTGCAGGTCCGGGTCCCGTGGGGATGACGGGTGAGCTGCGGCCGGAGTCGGAGCGTGAGGGCGGGGCGAGGGGCGGGCGGCCGGGCGCCCGCCCCTCGACCTCAGCAGGGTGTCATCGTCCGTCGTCCACCGTGGGGAGTCCATCGGGGTCGAGGGGCGACCGGGCCCGGCCACGCAGAGGGCCCGCGACGAGGGCGATCAGCACCAGGAGCAGTCCGGTGCCCACGACCCCCGCGGCGAGACCGGCGATCCGCACGCCGTCGGGGCCACCGGTGAAGGCCAGCTCCGTCTCGGGGGTCGGCTGCGGTTCGGGCTCGACGACGGCCGGGGTGACCGGCTCCTCGGGGACCTCGGGCACCTCGGGTGCGACGACCGAGACCATCTCCGACTCGTACACGAGGGAGTCCTCGAAGGCCGGGATGACCTGCAGGCCCGACTCGTCGGGCATCGAACCCGCCGAGGTGAGGACGAACACGTACGTCCCGGGTTCGTCGACCGACACGCACGGCGACTCGTGCCGACCGTCGCCGTCGATCGTCGTGACGACACGGCCCGCGATCAGAGTGGGGTCGAGGTCCGTCAACGGGCCGACGTCGTCTCCCTCGGACAGATCCTCCTCGATGGGGAACGGACCCACGAGGTACGACTCGACGTCGAAGGTCTCCACGGCGGGGTTCATCCCCGAGACGAGGAGCGCATCGCTCACGCAGGTGCCCGTGAGCACCTGCTGCGGACCGACGACCTCGGTGGCGATGGTCGGCGACCACGGGACGAGCGTCGTCTCGGTGGCCGCCCCGAAGACCGACCGCCACGGGCGCAGCCGGTCGCGCCCGGCGTCGGCCGGGGTGTCGGCCGGATCGATGGTCTCGACCCACGTGTAGTAGCCGCCCGAGGGCAGCTCGCAGCCCGGTGTGTCGTAGGTGCCCGGCCCGTCGGTGATGACGAGTTCGACCTCGCAGACCCGTGGCGCATCGTCCGGCCACTCGGCGCTCTCGACGACGGGCGCGGCGAAAGGGCCCATCAGCGTGCTGCGGACGGTGATGGGGACGGGCGCCCATCGACCGCCCGCGTCGTAGCGCCCCCATTCGGCGAGGAGGCCGTCGCCGGGTTCGACCGCGAGCGTCAGCTGGTCGGTCAGAACCGTGCCCGTCTCCGCGACCGCATCGCTCGTCATCGTGGACACGCGGGGCTGGAACGGCAGCGGCGACCTCGACTCGGTCGACGCTCTGCCCGCGGCGGCCACCGAGGTGCCGCCCGAGAAGAGGATCATCTGCGAGCCGACGGCGCTGCTGCCGACCGTCATGATCCGCCCGTAGGGGAGCCCGGTGAACTCCGCCTTCGCCTTCACCGTGACGACCGGGGTCGTGGCGGTCGTGCGGAACGCCAGCGTCTCGCCGTTGCGCGGGGTCGCCGTCGGCCGGCCGTCGGCGAAGACGGCGCCCTCGAGCGTGATCGTGCCGCGGTGCGTGGGCCCGAGCCTGGTCGGCCCTCCGGCCACCCGGTCGACGGTCAGGTCGCCACGGACGGAGCCCGTGCCGTCGTCACGCAGGTCGAGGGCCACCGTGCCGGCGACCGAGCGCGAGGCGGCGGCGGTCGCCTCGGCGAGCATCTCGTTCGCCCGCTGCAGCACCACGGGCCACTGGTCGTTCGCCCGCCCCGCGTAGTAGCGCTGGTCGTGCCCGTTGAGCCCCGTGATCGTCCAGACCGCCAACTGCCCCGCGGCCGCCGTGTTCGGGTCGCTCGTGCCGGCCCAGGTGCGTGCGATGTAGGCGAGGCGGGCGTGATCGGCGGTCGACACCCCGAAGACGTCGGCGCCCGTCTCGGTGACGTACTCGTTGCCGATCGGCGACGACTTGCCGGCCTCCAGGCAGAACGCCTGACGCCCGTCGGGCAGCCGGTAGGTGCCGAGCCACGAGGCCCGGTCGCCGTTCCACAGATGGCCGGTGCCCAGTCCGGTCGGGGTGATCGCCGAGGCGGGCAGGGCGCCGAGCAGCGTGGCGCCGAGGATGCTCAGCACCAGCAGGAGGGCGGTCGGAAGTCGTCTTCGTGGGGCCCGCGAGGGGGCGTTCGTGGATGTCATGGGACGACGATGACGGGAGGGGCGGGCGTGCCGTCACCGCGCCTCCTCGGCCTGTGGACCGCGACGGGGCGAGCCTCACGGGGGAGGGCGCGGGTGGGGAGGCTGTGGAACGACGGACGCCCCCGTCGCGCGATGGCGGCGGGGGCGTCCGATGGTTGAGGAGGTGTGCTCAGTCGGTCTCGTCGAGATCGATCTCCTCGTCGGCGAGATCGTTCTCGGCCGCGTCGGGCGATCCCTCGCGGGGTGCGCCGCCGGTCGGGCCGTCATTGCCCTCGCCGACGCCGGGGAAGACCGTCTCGCCGGCGACGGCGTCGTTGGTCGCGATCTGCTCGGACTCGGCGAACTCGTCGGCCTGGTCGTAGGGCTTCTCGCCGGAAGCCGCGGGGTTGCTGGTGTCGCTCATGATGGATCCTCTCGGGAGTTCGCGGGATGCGGGTGGGGCGGTGGTCAGGCGAGGCCGAGCTGCTGCTGCAGGCCCGCCTCGTCGGTGGCCCCCCAGCGCTCGACGAGCATGCCGTCGTCGTCGAAGCGGCCGACCTGGATGCCGCGGACGGTGAAGCTCCGGCCCGTCGGCTCGTGACCCTGGAACGGACCGGTGTGAGTGCCCGAGACCGTGAAGACGGCGGTGACGTGCTCGTCGTCGGCGACGAGGGTCTCCACCGCGAGGTCGACGTCGGGGAAGGCCGTGAAGAACTCGCCCCAGAAGGCCTTGATGCCCTCGACGCCGGCCGGTGCGCCCGGGGCGGGGTCGTGATCGACGACGTCGGCGTGGAATCCCTCACCGAGTCGATCGACCTGCCGCGCGGTGAGGATCTCGCCGATCAGCTCCTGGGTCTTGATGTTCTTCTCTTTCGCCATCGTCGGCTCCATTCCTGTCTTGTGTCTGGACTCCCGTCTACTCCTCCCCAGAGCGACGGACGGGCGGGTGCTCACAGGTCGCCCGACGGTTCACGTGCCCGTCAGGGCTCGGCGCTAGGCTGACCGGGGCCCGTCGCCACGACGTCGAGACCGTTCGACCAGGTGGTGACCGGCCTCCGCCGACACGTCGGCACGACCGAGCGAAGCAATGGCGCAGCGATGCGGATTGGAAGAACAGCGTGGATCTTTTCGAGTACCAGGCCAGAGACCTGTTCGAGCAGTACGGCGTGCCCGTGCTGCCCGGCATCACGGCCGACACCCCTGAGGAGGCGCGGGCCGCGTCCGAGAAGCTGGGCGGCGTGACCGTCGTCAAGGCGCAGGTCAAGGTGGGTGGCCGTGGCAAGGCCGGCGGCGTCAAGGTCGCCAAGACCCCCGACGAGGCCGAGGCCGCCGCGCGCGACATCCTCGGGCTCGACATCAAGGGCCACGTCGTCAAGCGGGTCATGATCGCCGGCGGCGCGCAGATCGCTCAGGAGTTCTACTTCTCGGTGCTGCTCGACCGGGCCAACCGCTCGTACCTGTCGCTCTGCAGCGTCGAGGGCGGCATGGAGATCGAGCAGCTCGCCGTCGAGAAGCCCGACGCGCTGGCCCGCATCGAGGTCGACCCCCGCTCGGGCATCGACCTGGCGAAGGCCACCGAGATCGCGAAGGCCGGCGGGTTCCCCGCCGAGCTGATCGAGAAGGTCGCCCCCGTGCTCGTCAAGCTCTATGCCGTCTACGAGGGCGAAGACGCGACCCTCGTCGAGGTGAACCCCCTCGTGCTCACCGAGCAGGGCGACATCGTCGCCCTCGACGGCAAGGTGTCGATCGACGAGAACGCCGACTTCCGTCACCCCGGTCATGCCGAGCTCGAAGACGCCGACGCCGCCGACCCCCTCGAGGCCAAAGCCAAGGCCGCCGGCCTCAACTACGTGAAGCTCGACGGCGAGGTCGGCATCATCGGCAACGGCGCCGGTCTCGTCATGTCGACCCTCGACGTCGTCGCCTACGCCGGCGAGGCGCACGGCGGCGTCAAGCCCGCGAACTTCCTCGACATCGGCGGCGGAGCGAGCGCCGAGGTCATGGCCGCGGGCCTCGACGTCATCCTCGGCGACGCCCAGGTCAAGAGCGTCTTCGTCAACGTCTTCGGCGGCATCACGGCCTGCGACGCGGTCGCCAACGGCATCGTCGCCGCCCTCGGCATCCTCGGCGACACGGCCACCAAGCCGCTCGTGGTCCGCCTGGACGGCAACAACGTCGACGAGGGTCGACGGATCCTGGCGGAGGCGGCGCACCCGCTGGTCACCGTCGTCGCGACCATGGACGAGGCGGCCGACAAGGCCGCCGAGCTGGCTTCGAAGTAAGGACTGAACAGAACAATGTCGATCTTCCTCAACAAAGACAGCAAGGTCATCGTCCAGGGCATCACCGGCGGTGAGGGCACGAAGCACACCGCTCTGATGCTCAAGGCCGGCACCCAGGTGGTCGGCGGGGTCAACGCCCGCAAGGCCGGCACCACCGTGACGCACGGCGACGTCGAGCTGCCCGTGTTCGGCACCGTGGCCGAGGCCGTCGCCGAGACCGGCGCCGACGTCTCGATCGTCTTCGTGCCCCCGGCCTTCGCCAAGGACGCCGTCGTGGAGGCCATCGAGGCCGCCGTGCCGCTCGTGGTCGTCATCACCGAGGGCATCCCCGTGCAAGACGCCGCCGAGTTCTGGGCGCTGGCGAAGTCGAAGGGCGGAGCGACCCGCATCATCGGACCGAACTGCCCCGGCATCATCACGCCCGGTGAGTCGCTCGTCGGCATCACCCCGGCCTCCATCTCGGGCGCAGGCCCCATCGGGCTCGTCTCGAAGTCGGGCACCCTGACGTACCAGATGATGTTCGAGCTGCGCGACCTGGGCTTCTCGACCGCCATCGGCATCGGCGGCGACCCCGTCATCGGCACGACGCACATCGACGCCCTCGAGGCGTTCGAGGCCGACCCCGACACGAAGGCGATCGTCATGATCGGCGAGATCGGCGGCGACGCCGAAGAGCGGGCGGCCGAGTACATCAAGGCGCACGTCACCAAGCCGGTCGTCGGCTACGTGGCCGGGTTCACCGCCCCGGAGGGAAAGACCATGGGTCACGCCGGCGCCATCGTGTCCGGCTCGGCTGGCACGGCTCAGGCGAAGAAGGAGGCCCTCGAGGCCGCCGGGGTCAAGGTCGGCAAGACGCCGAGCGAGACCGCCGCACTCCTGCGCGAGGTGTACGCGGCTCTGTAGGGCCGACCCGCGCCTCCTGAACGGGCGTGTCCGTCGAGACCGGGTGGTCGTCATGACCCGGAGTCGACGGACACGCCCGTTCGGCGTCCGGCCAGGGCGGACGCTCAGGGCGAGTCGCTCAGGGCGAGGCGCTCGGAGAGCGTCGGGGGCTGCCGGTACAGTCGACCTCGATGAACCGCCCTGCAACCGCCGCCTTCGCCGCGCTCGAAGCCCTGCTCGTCGTCGGCATCGGCGTGGGGCTGCCGGTCGCGATCACCAGCCTGCTCTGGGCGTTCCAGTACGGACTGCAGCTCGACTGGGTCATCTTCTGGCGCGCCTCGATCGACACCTGGCTCGTGGGGCACGGGGTCGACGTGACCCTGAGACTGGGCGGGGCCGCCGCCGAGGCCACGGGGGTCGCCGGGGCCGACGCTCCCATCCACCTGACCATCGCGGCCCTCGGGTTCTCGGCCCTGACGGTCGTCTTCGGCATCCGCGCCGGTCGTGCCATCGCCGAGACCGAGCACCGGGTCGTCGGCCTGCTGACGACGATCGGCACCTTCGCGCTGCTGTCGACGGGTCTGGCCGCCACCGCCCAACACGAGCTCGCCTCGCCGTCGCTGTGGCAGGCCGTCGTTCTGCCGCCGCTCGTCTACGCCGTGCCCGTGCTCGCGATGGCCGAGATCACGCGCCGTCGTCGAGGAGAAGACCCCGGCGCGATCGCCTCCTCCGTCACCCGCCTCGTCGTCCGCGCACCGCTCGTCGCCCGCATCGTCGCAGCCGGGGGGCTGCGGGCCGGCGTCGCCATCGCGTCCGTCGTGGTCGCCTGCGCGGCGGTCGTCGTCGCCCTGCTGCTGCTCACGCACTTCGCGCAGATCATCACGTTGTACGAAGGCGCCCACGGGGGTCTGCTCGGTGGCCTCGCGCTGACGATCGGCCAGCTCGCCCTGCTGCCGAACATCGTGGTCTGGGCCGCTTCGTGGCTCGTCGGCCCCGGGTTCGCCCTCGGCACCGGGTCGGGCATCTCGCCCCTCGGCACCTCCGTGGGTCCGCTGCCCGCTCTTCCGCTCTTCGGGGCGCTGCCGACCGCCGACCTGCCCTTCGCGTTCGTCGGGCTGCTCGTGCCCGTCGTGGCCGCGTACGTCGTCATGACCCTGCTGCGCCCGAGACTGCAGGCTGCTCTAGCGGCAGCCGGTGTCGACGACACCCTGCGTCGAGTGCTCGTCGGGGTGACCGCCGGCGTCGTGGCGGGTGTCGCGCTCGGGGCGGCGGCCTGGGCGTCCGCCGGGTCGGCGGGGCCTGGTCGCCTCGTCGACGTCGGCCCGAACCCCTGGGCGGTCGGCGGCTTCACCGCGCTCGAGGTCGCCGTACCCGCCGTCCTGGCCATGATCGTGGCGCCGCCTCGGTTCGTGACGGGCGGGGGTCTGCCGACCCGCGCCTCCTCGGGGGTCGCACGCGATCCGGGGGCGACGGCGTCCGCTGCGTCCTCGCGCGGCGCCGGGTCCGCGGGCCGCTCTGCAGACGAGACGGCGCGCGCACCTCGCGAGTTCGGCACGCCACGGCCCGGCGAGTCCGCAGGAGGCGCGGCGACGGCGACCGGCATCGGTACCGGCACGAGCACCCTCGCGCCCGAGTCGGCGCCAGGCGAATCCTCCGAGGCGGAGACCGTCGGCGTCGACGACGACTCGAGGATCGCGGCACCGCGCGACGACCGCGACCGCGACCTCGGCAGAGACGAGCGTGACGACGACCGCGACGCCCGCGACCGCGACGCCCGCGACCGCGACGCCCGCGACCGCGACGCCCGCGACCGCGACAGCGCCGACCGCGACGCCGACCGCGGCGACGACCCCGACGTCACGGGCCGGATCGACGGCATCACCCGCTGACCCCTCACCGGGTTCGACCCGGGCGTCGAGGGGTGCCGCGAGGTGCCGCGAGGCGCCACGCTAGGCTTGCCGCGTGCTGAAGCTCGTGGTGCTCATCTCCGGTGGCGGATCGAACCTCCGGGCACTGCTCGAAGCCGCACACGACGCCGAGTACCCGGCGCGCGTCGTCGCCGTCGGGGCCGATCGCGACGCCGACGGGTTCGAGCACGCCGACCACTTCGGGGTGCCGACCTTCACGGTGCCGTTCTCGAGCTTCGCCGACCGCGAGGCCTGGGGTGACGAACTGCTCTCGCAGGTGCGGCAGTGGCAGCCCGACCTGGTGGTGCTGAGCGGCTTCATGCGACTCGTGCCGCCCCGTGTCGTCAAGGCCCTCGCCCCGAACCTGATCAACACGCACCCCGCCTATCTGCCCGAGTTCCCCGGGGCGCACGGAGTCCGCGACGCCCTCGCCGCCGGTGTCGATCAGACCGGTGCGAGCGTCATCGTCGTCGACGACGGCGTCGACAGCGGCCCGATCCTGGCTCAGCAGCGCATCCCGGTGCTGCCCGGCGACGACGAGTCGTCGCTGCACGACCGCATCAAGCTCGTCGAACGCGAACTGCTCGTGCAGACCGTGCTCGACATCGCCAACGGAACGATCGACCTCGAACAGGAGTCCACCGCATGAGCGGCCACGCCATCGACCCCAGCCTCTACCGAGACCGCGACACCGTGCCCGTCAGGCGGGCGCTCATCAGCGTCAGCGACAAGAGCGGCCTGCTCGACCTGGCGGGGGCGCTCGCCGGCGCGGGCGTCGAGATCGTGTCGACCGGCTCGACGGCCTCCACCATCCGCGACGCGGGGCACGAGGTCACCGACGTCAGCGCCGTGACCGGGTTCCCCGAGTCGCTCGACGGGCGGGTCAAGACCCTGCACCCGGCCGTGCACGCGGGCATTCTCGCCGATCTGCGGCTCGAGTCGCACGAGGCGCAGCTCGCTGAACTCGACATCGCGGCGTTCGAGCTCGTCGTCGTGAACCTCTACCCGTTCGTCGAGACGGTCGCCTCGGGCGCCGACGTGCCCACGGTGATCGAGAACGTCGACATCGGCGGGCCGGCGATGGTGCGGGCCGCCGCGAAGAACCACGCGAACGTCGCGATCGTCGTCTCGCCGTCGAACTACCCGCAGATCGTCGACGCGCTCGCATCCGGTGGCACGACCCTCCTGCAGCGGCAGCGTCTCGCGGGCGAGGCGTTCGCCCACACGGCCTCGTACGACACGGCCGTCGCGGCCTACTTCGCCGCGAACGTCGGCCACGACGCCGACTCTGCGAGCTCAGACGCGACAGACGGAGCCGAGGAGGCGCGGGTCGGCTTCGCCCCCACGGTCACCGTCTCGGCGGAGCTGCAGCACACCCTCCGCTACGGCGAGAACTCGCACCAGTCCGCCGCGATCTACGCCACGCCGGGTGCGCAGGGCATCGCGCAGGCCGAGCAGCTGCACGGCAAGGAGATGTCGTACAACAACTACGTCGACGCCGACGCGGCGCTGCGGGCCGCCTACGACTTCGACGAGCCGGCCGTCGCGATCATCAAGCACGCGAACCCGTGCGGCATCGCCGTTGCCTCGCCGGGCGCCGTCGACGCCATCGCCGACGCGCACCGGCGGGCGCACGCCTGCGACCCCGTGTCGGCGTTCGGGGGCGTCATCGCCGCCAACAGGCCCGTCACGCGTGCCATGGCCGAGACCGTGCGCGACATCTTCACCGAGGTGGTCATCGCCCCCGGCTTCGACCCCGAGGCCGTCGAGATCCTCAGTGCGAAGAAGAACATCCGTCTGCTGACGCTGCCCGCCGACTACTCGCGCGACGACCGCGAGGTCAAGCAGATCTCGGGCGGCCTCCTCGTGCAGGACGCCGACGGCTTCACCGGGTTCTCGTCAGAGGGCTGGACGCTGGTCGCCGGCGACGAGGCCGACGCGGCCACGCGCGCCGATCTCGAGTTCGCCTGGAAGGCCTCGCGCGCCGTCAAGTCGAACGCGATCCTGCTCGCCTCCGGCGGCGCATCGGTCGGCGTCGGCATGGGGCAGGTCAACCGGGTCGACTCGTGCCACCTCGCCGTCGATCGCGCCGGCGAGCGCGCGACGGGGTCGGTGGCCGCGTCCGACGCGTTCTTCCCCTTCGCCGACGGACTCCAGGTGCTGCTCGACGCCGGTGTCCGGGCCGTCGTCCAGCCCGGCGGTTCGATCCGCGACGACGAGGTCGTCGCGGCCGCCACGGCCGCGGGCGTCACCATGTACTTCACGGGAGAGCGTCACTTCTTCCACTGAGACGTGCCCCGAGGCCTGCGAGGCCTGCGAGGCCTGCGAGTGCTCCGAGCGCGCTCAGCGCCTCGCGCACCCGGGCCCCGCCCCTACGCCCCCGTCGCGATCCGAACCAACCGGTCTTGCGGCGGGGGTGTTCGTGCACCTATCCTGAAAGGCTGCCCAGCGCGGTGGAGTGACGATCCGCAGCGTGCCACGAGCAGGTCCGGACGACCGATCAGGTCGGGCGGATGCGGCCTCCACAGGCCGCCGACATCACGACACATCCCCGGCGGCAGGGCCGCGAGCCGCGACGCCCCCGCCAGACGACGACACTTGGAACCGCCATGTCAGCACAGTCCACCTCCACCCCGTCATCGACCACCCCCGAGCCCAAACCGTCGACCTTCCGCGCGCTCGCGCGGCTCTACCCGTACGCCCGCCCGGCCGTGCCGCGCATCGTGCTCGGCATGGTGGCGGCACTGCTCGCCGCCGTCGTCGCCCTGCTCATCCCCGTCGTCCTGCAGCTGCTCGTCGACGGCCCGCTGTCGAGCGGCGACCGTTCGCAGGTGTGGCCGGCGTTCGCCGTCGTGCTCGCCCTCGGCGTCGTCGAGGCGCTCATGATCGCCGCCCGGCGGCGCCTCGTGCTCACACCGAGCACCCACGTCGAGGCGTCGATGCGCAACGCGCTCTACGCGAAGCTGCAAGACCTGCCCGTGGCGTTCCACGACCGGTGGCAGAGCGGGCAGCTGCTCAGCCGTTCGGTCAGCGATCTCAGCCTCATCCGCCGATGGCTCGCCTTCGGGCTGGTGCTGCTCGTCGTCAACATGCTGACGATCGTCGTCGGGTTCGTCGTGCTGTTCTTCTACAGCTGGGCCCTCGGGCTGCTGTTCGTGGTCGCGTCGCTCCCGGTGTTCGTGGTCAGCTTCGCGTTCGAGAAGCGCTACTCGCTCGTCGCCCGTCGCAGCCAGGACCAGGTCGGGGACCTCGCCACCAGCGTCGAGGAGAGCGTGCACGGCATCCGCGTGCTGAAGGCCTTCGGGCGGGGCAAGCACTCGCTGCGCGAGTTCGAGAAGCAAGCCGAGGACCTGCGAGGCACCGAGATCGAGAAGGCTCGGGCCGTCTCGAAGCTGTGGCTGTGGCTGCTGCTCGTCCCCGACGTCGCGTTCGCGCTGTGCCTGCTCGGCGGCGTCTGGCTCGCCGCCGACGGGCAGCTGACCGTGGGGCAGCTCTTCGCGTTCTTCGCGACCGCGACGGTGCTGCGCTGGCCGGTCGAGTCGATCGGGTTCCTGCTGTCGATGACCTTCGACACCCGCACGGCGGCCGACCGGTTCTTCGAGGTGATGGACAGCGAGAACACCGTGACCGACCCCGAGAACCCGCAGACCATCGACCAGCCGCGGGGCCGTCTCGAGTTCAAGGGCGCCCACTTCCGGTACCAGGACTCCCCGGCGCAGTTCCCCGACCTGGTCGACGGCGTCGATCTCGTGCTCGAGCCCGGCGAGACCATGGCCCTGGTCGGTCTGACCGGGTCGGGCAAGACCACTCTGCTGGCCCTGGCGCCGCGGCTCTACGACGTCACCGGTGGTCAGGTGCTGCTCGACGGCGTCGACGTGCGCGATCTCACTCGTGAAGAGCTGCGTCGCCACATCGGCATGGCCTTCGAAGACGCCACGCTGTTCAGCGCCACCGTCCGCGACAACGTGCTGCTCGGGCGACCCGATCTCGCCGACGACCCCGTCGAGTCCGACCGGGTGCTGCGCGAGGCCCTCGAGATCTCGCAGTCCGACTTCGTCGACCGCCTGCCGGACGGCGTCGACACGCGCGTCGGCGAAGAGGGGCTCAGCCTGTCGGGCGGTCAGCGTCAGCGTCTCGCCCTGGCCCGGGCGATCGCCGCCCGCCCCGCCGTGCTCGTGCTCGACGACCCCCTGTCCGCGCTCGACGTCGACACCGAGGCCCGGGTCGAGGCGGGGCTGCGACGCGTGCTGGCCTCGACCACGTCGCTCATCGTCGCCCACCGGCCGTCGACCGTCACCCTCGCCGACCGGGTCGCCCTGCTCGAGAACGGGGTCGTGACCGCGGTCGGCACGCACTCCGACCTGCTCGCCACCAACGAGCACTACCGCTACGTCATCTCGTCGCTCGACGACGACACCACCACCCGAGACGAGGTGCTCGCATGAGCGACCAGAGACCGGACGACCGCGACGAGACCGGCCGCGACCAGACGGGCCGCGACCAGACGGGCCGCGACCAGACCGACCGCGACCAGACCGGCCGCGACCAGACCGGCGACGCCGGGCGTGAGGCCCTCGACGGCCGCACCCCGGCCGAGAAGCGCGTCGGGCGGGGCTCGACCACCGAGGGGGTCAGAGGCGAGGAGCGCGACGACTTCACCCGCGACGAGAGCAAGCGACTCCGGGGGCGTTCGCTGCGCCTCCTCGGCTCGCTGGTCCACCCGCTGCGATGGCGGCTCGTCGTCATGGGCGTCATCGTCGTCGTCAGCGTCGGGGCCCAGGTCGCCGGCCCTGCCCTGATCGCGTTCGGCATCGACCGCGCCCTGCCCGCCCTAATGGACCAGCAGGACTGGGCGCCGGCCATCCTCGTGGTCGTCGTGTACCTCGTCACCGGCGTGATCGGCGCCGTGCTGATGGCGCAGTACACGGTGCTGTCGGCGCGTATCAGCCAGGCGATCCTGATCGACCTGCGCAAGCGGCTGTTCCTGCACACGCAGCGACTGAGCCTCGAGTTCCACGAGACGTACACCTCGGGGCGCATCATCTCGCGCCAGACCAGCGACCTCGACTCGATCCGCGAACTGCTCGACTCGGGCATCAACCAGCTCGTCTCGGGGCTGCTCTACATGCTGTTCACGGCGATCGCGCTGGTCGCCCTCGACCCGCAGAGCGGTCTCGTGCTGGCCGTCGCCCTCGTGCCGCTGATCGCCCTGACCCGGTGGTTCCAGGTGCGCTCGCAGAAGCTGTTCCGAGCCACCCGTGTCACGAGCGCCCGCGTGATCGTGCACTTCGTCGAGACGATGACCGGCATGCGCGCCGTCCAGGCGTTCCGCAAGGAGGGCCGCAACGAGAAGGAGTACGGCGGATTCGTCGAAGATTACCGCCAGGCCAACTCGAAGGTGTTCACCCTGTTCGGCACCTTCGACCCGGGTCTCGTGCTGATCGGCAACGCCACCCTCGCCGCGGTCGTGCTGTTCGGCGGGTTCCGTGTCATCGACGGCACGCTGGCGATCGGCGCCCTGCTCGCGGTGGCCCTGTACGCCAAGCGGTTCTTCGACCCGGCCGAAGAGATGGCGATGTTCTACAACGGCTACCAGTCGGCCTCCGCCGCGCTCGAGAAGATCTCGGGCGTGCTCGAAGAGCAGCCGAGCGTGCCCGACCCGACGCACCCGGTCGACCTGTGGCACGCCACCGGCCGGGTCGAGTTCGACGACGTCGAGTTCGCCTACAACGCCGACACCGTCGTGCTGCCCGAGTTCGACCTGACGGTGCCGGCCGGGCAGACGATCGCCCTGGTCGGCTCGACCGGTGCCGGCAAGTCGACGTTGGCGAAGCTGATCTCGCGGTTCTACGACCCGACGCGCGGGCGCATCACCCTCGACGGCGTCGATCTCCGAGATCTGCACCCGAAGGACCTCCGGCGAGCGATCGTCATGGTCACGCAGGAGGCCTACCTGTTCTCGGGGTCGGTCGCGGACAACATCGCGCTCGGCAAGCCCGACGCGAGCCGCGAGGACATCGAGCGGGCGGCCCGTGCGGTCGGGGCGCACGAGTTCATCATGGCGCTGCCCGACGGCTACGACACCGACGTGAACAAGCGCGGTGGGCGGGTCTCCGCGGGTCAACGTCAGCTGCTCTCGTTCGCCCGGGCCTTCATCGCCGACCCGAGCGTGCTGATCCTCGACGAGGCGACGGCGTCGCTCGACATCCCCTCGGAGCGCATGGTGCAGGAGGCGCTGCAGACCCTGCTCGCCGACCGCACCGCGCTGATCATCGCGCACCGGCTCTCGACCGTGGCGATCGCCGACCGGGTGCTGGTGATGGAGTACGGCCGCGTCGTCGAAGACGGCAGCCCCGCCGACCTCATCTCGGGCACCGGCCGGTTCGCGCAGCTGCACGCCGCGTGGCGGGACTCCCTCGTGTGAGGTCGGTGGAGGTGCGGCGCCGGGCGCGACGACGGGCGAGTCCGTCGGAGGCGGGCGGCCGTGGCCGACCGGGGCGGACGGACTCGCCCGTTCCGGTCTGCCGTCCGTTAGCGTGTCACCGATGCCAGACACGACGAGGTACCTGCAGGCCTACGACGATCAACTCCGCACCGACGCCGAGACGCCGAGCGCGATCGGAGTGACGATGCTGGGCCCGCTCCGGCTCGTGACCTTCGCCGGCGGGCGCGGCTTCGTCACCTATCGCGATCTCGGCGGCTCCGACGCCGAGAGCATCCGCGGGCTGGTCGGCGAGGCGCTGGAGCACTTCCGAGCCGACCCCGAGATCGACCGCGTCGAGTGGAAGTCGCGCGGCCACGACCACGCCCCCGGTCTGCACGACGCCCTGGTGGCCCACGGCTTCACGCCCGGTGAACCGGAGTCGATCATGATCGGACCGCTCGCGGCGCTCTGCGAGGTCGGCGACGTCCCGGCCGGGGTGACCGTCCGGCGGGTCACGACCGAGGCCGACGTGCGGGCGATGAGTGCGATGGTCGACGAGGCCTTCGGCGAGGCCGTCGACGCGAGACAGGCCGACGCGCTGCTCTCCCGACTCGCCCGCGACGACGGCATGGAGCTCTGGGTCGCCGAGGTCGACGGCCGGATGGTCAGCGGCGGTCGACTCGAGCCGGTGCCCGGCACGGACTTCGTCGGCATCTGGGGCGGTGCCACCCTCGAGGCGTACCGGCACCGCGGCATCTACCGGGCGCTGACCGCCGCCCGGGCGCGCTCGGCCGTCGCCCTCGGCAAGACGCTCGTGCACAGCGACTCGACCGACGACTCGCGGCCCATCCTCGAGCGGTCGGGTCTCGTGAAGGTGTCCACGACGACGCCGTACGACTGGACGCGCTGACCGCTGCGTCGCTCGCGGCGACCGCCCGGCGACCGCGGGGCGACGGCGGGCGAGTCCGTCGGAGGCGGGCGGTCGGGGTGGACCGGCGGCGTCGGACTCGCCCGGGGTCGGCAGACGCCACGCACCGACCGTGAGGCACGGTCAGCGGGCCTTCGAGGCCTCCGTCGGCGATGACTCCCGCCACGCGAACACCTGGCCGTCGTCGCCGGCCACGACCGACCATGCGCCGCAGACGACCCCTGCGGTCGGCAGGTCGGACGGCCACCAGTCGGGGGAGACGGGCGGGGCCGACTCGAGCGGATCGGCAGGGGTGCAGCCGGCGGTGTCGGCGAGGGGAGTCGTCGTGCGGAACGTGAGAACCGCCTCCTCGGGATCGTCCCGGAGCGAGACCGCGCGGATCGACGTGGCGTCCGAGGGGACCCACCCGGCGAGCACGAACGACCGCGTGCCCGACTTCGGCGCCTCGCCGTAGCTGTCGAACTCGAAGCTCCGCTCGTCGGACCCGAGGCTGCCGAGCGAGCAGGCGGCGAGGCCGAACGCGAGTGCGGAGACGAGGGCGGTCGCGGCGACGAGACGGGTGACGGAGGGCATGCTCCGAGCCAAGCGCCTCCCGGCGCCGAGCGGATCAGCCCGGAGTCGAGACGGTCTCATCCGTCAGGAGGATCGTGCCGGTCAGGGCTCCCAGGAGGCGCGCTCGAGATCCACCCGGAACGCACCCGCCCGAGACCACCGCAGCGGCGTGCCCTCCACCCGGTACATCTCGAGAGCGCGGCTCTCGTGGTCGCGGGGCGCATGCCCGGACGCCCGGATGACGCGCCACCACGGCAGCTCGGACCCCGCGTACGCCATCACCTGCCCGACCGCGCGGGAGGCCCGCGAACCGAGCACGGCCGCTATCGACCCGTACGTCATGACACGGCCCGCCGGGATGGACTCGACGACCTCGACCACGCGCGAGGCGAAGTCGGCACCGGGGCCGTCGCCCGCGCCCGCGTCGGCACCGGGGCTCACGCCGGGGTCAGCCTCAGCGCGGCGAAGTGCTCGCCGTACGGGGTCTCGCCGACGACCTCGAAGCCGATGCGGGCGAAGAACTCCTCGGGCCCGTCGTCGCCGGGTTCGTACATGACCGTCAGTCGGTCGAACCCCCGGCTGCGGGCCTCGTCGGCCAGAGCGTGCACGGCGAACCGCCCGACGCCGCGGCCCTGCGCATCGGCCTCGACGTTGATGCGCCAGATGCAGCTGCGCAGCTTCTCGTCGTCGGCCGAGGCGTCGAAGTTGCCCATGATGAAGCCGACGACCGTGCTGTCGCCATCGGCGCCGTCGACATCGACGACGACGCGCGGCCAGGCGGTCGTCGGATTGACGTACGCCTCGGCGATCGAGTGCGACACGGGGGCCACGTACTGCTCTTGGCCCGGCTTGAGCGTCAGGTTGTTGGCCGCGACCACGGTCGCGGCGGACAGTTCTTCGAGGCGGAGATCCGACATGCCCTCAGGCTACTGGCGGCGGCGCTCGCGGCACCAGCACCGACCCCGGCCTCGACCCGGCCGACCCGCGCCACCTGACAGCGCGCTCGGGTTCGGCCCTGAGATCGCTGGCCGCTGGCGGTTCGAGGTGGCGCCGCCGGGTGGCAGGGAGTTGGCTTGCATATTCAAGTCATCGACCGACACGGTGACCTCTCGGCACGCCGGTTCCGGCCATGCCCCATCCGCGCCTCGAAGGAGCCCCCCGTGAAGATCCTCCTGCTCGGAGCGACCGGAGGCGTCGGCTCGCACCTCCTCCGCACCACCCTCGCCGCGGGGCACGACGTGCGGGTGCTCGTCCGCGACGCGACCGCCCTCGACACCAGCGACGGGGTCGACGTCGTCGTCGGCGACGCGACCACCGCCTCCCACATGGCCGAGGCGGTCGACGGGCGCGACGTCGTGCTGAACGCCGTGGGCTCGCGCAACTTCCGGGTGCCGGTCGAGCTCGAGGTGGGGCGCGTGCTGCTGCCCGCCATGGACGCCGCCGGCGTCGAGCGCCTGATCGTCTGCTCGGCGTTCGGGGTCGGCGACAGCGAACGCGACGCCGGACCCCTGCAGAAGATGTTCTTCCACAGCGTGCTGGGCAGGGTCTACGCCGCCAAGGAGGTCGCCGACGCCGAGGTCCGCGCCAGCGACCTCGACTGGACCCTCGTCTACCCCACCCGTCTCGTCGACGGCCCCGCGACCGGCGACATCGTCGTCGCCGAGAGGCTGCCGGCGGGGGCCTCGACGAAGGTCTCGCGCGCCGACGTCGCCCGCTTCATGCTCGCGCAGCTCGGCGACGGCACCTGGTCGCGGCGGACCGCGGTCGTGACCGGCGCGGACTCCTGACCCGCGCCTCCCGCGCCTCCCGCAACGCCCGCGCTCCCCGCACGCTCGGCTACAGCGAGACCAGCCGGTCGTAGGCGGCGTCGACCCCCGGGTCGATCGCACGGCGGGCCGGGTCGGCGTCGTGCCAGGCGACGATCTGGCGGGCTCCCTCGGCGAACGGGACCCGCGCCTCCCAGTCCGGAGCGATCGCGCGGATCTTCGCCGTGTCGAACACGGCCGGGTGGCTGCGATCGCCGCAGAGGTCGGCGGTCCACTCGGGAACGGTCTCGGTGATGTCGTGCGTGGTGCGGTGGACGAGGTGCAGCGGCGCCCCGGCGGCGTCGGCGAGATCGCGCGCGATCATGTTCCAGGTGAGCTGCTCGGGCGCCATGATGCTGAACGCCTCGCCCATCGCGTCGGGGTGGCCGAGCAGCGCGACGAACGCCCGCGCGAAGTCGGTGGAGTGCGTCAGCGCCCACATCGACGTGCCGTCGCCGTGCAGCACGATCGTGTCGCCCCGGCGCATGCGCTCGATGGTCGTCCAGCCGCCGAGCAGCGGCACGTGCGTCTCGTCGTAGGTGTGCGAAGGACGCACCACGGTGGCCTGCACGCGGCCGGCCTGGTGCTCGTCGCGCAGCAGCCGCTCGCACGCGATCTTGTCTCGCGAGTAGGCCCACCACGGGTTGAACAGCGGCGTCGCCTCGGTGATCGGCAACGAGACCGGGGGCTTCTGATAGGCCGAGGCCGAGCCGATGAAGATGTACTGATCGGTCAGCGGCGCCACGACCCGCAGCATCGACGCGAGCTGCTCGGGCGTGAACGTGAGGTAGTCGGCGACGCTGTCGAAGCGGCGGCCGTGCAGGGCGGCGACCACCGCCTCTTCGTCGCGCACGTCGGCGGTGAGCTGCTCGACGCCCGCCGGCAGCGGTCTGATGGAGGTGCTCCCGCGGTTGAGCACGGTCACGGCCACGCCGTCGAGCAGGGCCTGCCGCACCACCGCCGCGCTGATCTGCCCGGTGCCGCCGATCACGAGGAGGGACGTCGTCGTCATCGCCCCACTGTGCACCCGTTCGGCCGGGGCCGGGCCACATCGAGGTGACGCGAAAGGGGCCGGAGGCGCGGTCCGGTGCCCCGAACGCGTCACTTCGATGAGCGGTGCGGGGGCGGAGCGGGGACCGGCCGCATCGAGGTGACCTTAAAGGGGCCGGAGGCGCGGGTCAGGGGTGCGAACGCGTCACTTCGATGAGAGGGGGGAGGGGGGAGTCGGGGCCGCATGCCGGGGGCGGCATGCATGCGGGTGCATGATGGCGTGATGCACGACGCGACCTCCGGCCCCGACTCCCCGACTCCGAGCAGCGCACCCGGCGACTCGGCGGCGACGACGGCGTTCCGCGCCGCGCGCGACCATCTGCTCGCCCTCGGCGACGACCTCGACCGGGCCGGCGCCGAGTTCCGCTGGCCCGACGTCGGCGACCGCTTCAACTGGGCCGTCGACTGGTTCGACGTCATGGCGCGGGACAACGACCGCATCGCACTCTGGCTCGTCGAGGAGGACGGCTCCGAGCAGCGCATCACCTTCGACGAGATGCGCCGCCGCAGCGACCAGGTCGCCGTCTGGCTGCACGGACTCGGCGTCGCCCGGGGCGACCACATCATGCTCATGCTCGGCAACCAGGTCGAGCTGTGGGAGGCGATGCTCGCCGTGATGAAGATCGGCGCGGTCATCCTGCCGACGTCGACCGTGCTCGGCACCGCCGACCTCGCCGACCGCATCGAGCGCGGGCTGGTGCGGCACGTCGTCGCGAACGCGTCCGACGCGGCGGTCTTCGACGCCGTTCCCGGCATCGAGGCGGTCACCCGCATCGCCGTGCTGCCGTCGGCCGGAGCCGCGGCCGCGGCCGCAGCCGGAGCCGGAGCCGGAGCCGCGGCCGCAGCCGGAGCCGGCGCCGCAGCCGGAGCCGGCGCCGCAGCCGGAGCCGGCGCCGCAGCCGGAGCCGGCGCCGGAGCCGGAGCAGGCACCGGCGCCGCACCCGCACCCGAAGTCGGCTCCGCACCCGCGGGCTGGGTCTCCTTCGGCGACTCGCACCGCGCCTCCTCGGTGCGCCCCGACGTCGTCACCGCGACCGACGACCCCTGCCTCGTCTACTTCACCTCGGGCACCACGAGCCGCCCCAAGATGGTCGTGCACTCGCACGCCTCGTACCCGGTCGGGCACCTGAGCACGACGTACTGGCTCGGGGTCCGCCCCGGCGACGTGCACATGACGATCTCGTCGCCCGGCTGGGGCAAGCACGCCTGGAGCTGCTTCTTCGCGCCGTGGACGGCCGAGGCCACCGTGTTCGTCTACAACTACGGGCGGTTCCGGCCGGCGGAGCTGCGCGACCAGCTCGAGCGCGCCTCCGTCACGTCGTTCTGCGCGCCGCCGACCGTGTGGCGCATGCTGATCCAGTCGTCGCTCGGCGCCCGACCGCACGCTCTGCGCGAGGCGCTCTCGGCCGGCGAGCCGCTGAACCCCGAGGTCATCTCGCGCGTGCAGCAGGGCTGGGGGCTCGACATCCGCGACGGCTACGGGCAGACCGAGACCACCGCGATCATCGCCAACGCCCCCGGCGGCACCATCAAGGCCGGGTCGATGGGGCGCGCCCTGCCCGGCGTCGACGTCGTGCTCGTCGACCCGGTCACGGGCGAGGTCGGCGACGAGGGCGAGGTCTGCCTCGACCTGACCACCCGACCGGTGAACCTGATGACGGGCTACCTCGGCGACGCGGCGCGCACCGAGTCGTCGATGCGCGACGGGCTGTTCCACACCGGCGACGTCGCCTCCCGTGACGCCGACGGCATGATCACCTTCGTCGGGCGGACCGACGACGTCTTCAAGTCGTCGGACTACAAGGTGTCGCCGTTCGAGGTCGAGAGCGTGCTGATCGAGCACCCCGCCGTCGCCGAGTCGGCCGTGGTGCCGGCTCCCGACGACGTGAGACTCGCCGTGGTGAAGGCGTACGTGACGCTGGCGGCGGGCGTCGAGGCGTCGGCGGAGACCGCCCGCTCGGTGCTCGCCCACGCCCGCACCGGGCTGCCGGCGTACGAGCGCGTGCGCCGCGTCGAGTTCGTCGACGAGCTGCCGAAGACGATCTCGGGCAAGATCCGCCGCGTCGAGCTGCGGCAGCGCGAGGAGGACGCCGCGGTCTCGAGCGAGCGGATCGCGGGGGAGTTCCGCGACTCGGACTTCCCCGGGCTGCGCGGGTAGTTCGGCCCGGCGCCGGCGCCGGCGGGGACACGGGCGCGGGCGCCTGATCGACACCGAGGAGGCGCGGCGCGGCGTCCACGGGCATGAAGATTTCTCGACGACATCGGCCGAGCCCCTGGTCGTCTCGCGCCTTCTTGCCTAAACTCGATGCATCCACCCCGAGGAGAACCGTGATCCGCTGCGCCGACAAGACGACGACCGTCTCGTGAGCGACCCTCGGCACGATGCTCCGCCCCTGACCCGGCGCGAGGCCCTGGCCCGTGAGCGCGCGGCTGCCGCAGCCCCGGAGGCGCGGGTCGACACAGGCGTCTCGGCTGCCGCTTCAGAGGCACCCGCCGCGCAGGCAGCACCGGTCGCGCAGGCCCCGGTCGCGCAGGCCCCCGCCGCGCAGGCCACTCCCGCGCAGCACCCCGTCGCCCGACGGCAGGCTGCCGTCGCTCGCGTCCCTATGCGCTCGACGCGGATCGTCTCGGGTCCCGAACCGCGCCTCCTGCCCTCCCGTCGTCCGAGCTTCCTGGCCCGGCGTGCGCGTGAGGCGGCCGTCCCGGCGTTCGCGCTGCTGGCGGCGACCCTGTTCTTCTCGTCGAACGTGACTCCCGCATCGGCCTCCGACCTGGGCGGCTCGGGGATCCCGGTCTCGACGGCCGCTCCGATGACGGGTCAGACGATGGCCGCGTCGCTGGTCGTTCTCGCCGTCGCCGAGCGCGACTCGTACGGTGTGACCGATCCGCCGCCGCCGCCGCCCCCGCCGCCCGTGGTGAAGGCCCCGGTCGTGTCCGACTCCGGCTCGTCGAGCCGCTCGTCGTCCTCCGACGCCGTCGTCGGCGCCGCGGGGGGCGTCGCCTCGGGTGGCGGCACCGTCGTCAACAGCGGTGCCGGCGACATCCGGTGGCCGTTCCCGGGCAGCGTCGTGCTGAGCTCGGGGTTCGGCCCCCGCAGCGCACCGTGCGCGGCGTGCTCGAGCATGCACATGGGGCTCGACATGACCCCCGGCGGCGGCACCCCGATCGGCGCCGTCGCAGCCGGTACGGTCCGCACCGCCGGAGTCCACGCCCAGTTCGGCACCTACGTCGTCATCGATCACGTGATCGACGGCGGTCTGGTGAGCACGATGTACGCGCACATGCGGTCGGGCTCGAGCCCGATGTACGTCGGTCAGCAGGTCGGCGTCGGCGAGCTCGTCGGCACGGTCGGTCGCACCGGTGTCGCGACGGGCGAGCACCTGCACTTCGAGGTGCTGATGGGCGGATCGACGCAGATCGACCCCAAGGCCTGGCTCGACGCGAACGCCGGCCGCACGCTCTAAGTCGTCGCAGCCCGCGCCTCAGCGGAAGACGATCGTGCGGGCTCCGTCGAGCAGCACGCGATCCTCCGCGAACCAGCGGACGGCCTGCGTGAGGGTGCGGCTCTCCTCGTCCTGTCCGATCGCCATCAGCTCGGGGGCGCTGCGCGTGTGGTCGACGCGGACGACGTTCTGCTCGATGATCGGCCCCTCGTCGAGGTCGCTCGTGACGAAGTGCGCCGTCGCGCCGATCAGCTTGACCCCGCGGGCGTGCGCCTGCCGATACGGGTTGGCCCCCTTGAACCCGGGCAGGAACGAGTGGTGGATGTTGATCGCCCGCCCCTCCAGCGCCGCACACAGCTCGGGGCTGAGGATCTGCATGTAGCGCGCCAGCACGACGAGCTCGATGTCGTACCGGTCGACGACCTGCAGCACCCGGGCCTCGAACGCCGCCTTCGACTCGGCGTCGGTGACGGGGTGGTGCTCGAAGCGCTTGCCGTAGAACTCGGCGAGCCCCGAGAGGTCGTCGTGGTTCGCGAGCACCAGCGGCACCTCGATCGGCAGCTGCCCGGCGCGCTGCCTGAAGAGCAGGTCGTTGACGCAGTGCGCGGCCTTGCTCGCCAGCACGAGCGTGCGGATCGGTCGACCGACCACGTCGAGCTTCGCCTGCATGTCGTAGCGGGTCAGCACGGGCGCGAGCGCCTCCTCCAGCGCGGTGCGCTCACCGGGCGCCTCGACCTGCAGGCGCATGAAGAACGTGCCGGTGTCGTGACTCGAGAACTGCGCCGACTCGGTGATGTTGCCGCCGGCCTGCACCACGGCGCCGCTGATCGCGTGGACGATGCCGGGCTGGTCCTGGCAGACGAGCGTCAGGGTCCAGTGCGTGGAGGGGGAGGCGGAGGAGGCGGTGGAAGCGCTGGAGGCGGTGGTCGCGTCGGTCACCCGCCCAGGCTACCGACAGCGAGGAGTCACGACTCGCCGCGCGGACCCGGTGCGCGCGGCGAGTCGTCACTCCTCGACGCAGGAGGCGCGGGGTGGAGGTGCGGGTCGGCTCAGAGCGCGGCGACCAGCAGTGCCACGAGGGCCACGAGCGGGAAGAGCCCTTGCGTCGCCGCCGCACGCAGCTTCGTGCGGTCGGAGAGCGCCAGCACGAGCGCTGCGGCGAGCATCGAGCCCGTGCCCGCCACCAGGAGGGCGAGACCTGCGGGGGAGGTGTCTGCGAGCTGACCCGCGCCTCCTCGGCTGGACGCCACCAGCACGACGCCGACGAGCGTCACGATCGCGAGGAAGAGGTTGTAGAAGCCCTGGTTGAAGGCCATCGGCTTCGTGAACTCGGCCTGCCGGTCGTCGGTGATGCCGAAGGTCGCGCGGACGCGCGGCGTCGTCCAGAGCACGGACTCCATCACGAAGATGTAGACGTGCAGCAGGGCGGCGAGCGTGGCGGCCACGAGCGAGACGATGAGCATGCCGCCAGCCTAAGGCGCCTCATCGTCGAAGTGACCCGTTCGATGCCCGGAGTCGACCTCGGGGCCCTGAACGGGTCACTTCGATGACGGTTACGCCTCGGAGTGCGGGGCGGGCTCGGTGGTCGCGGTGGCGCGGGTGGCCTTCGCGAGGTTCTCGATGAGCTCGGCGCGGGTCTGCGACACGACGTAGGCGGGCTGGTCGCGCTCGACGCGCCAGCTCTCGCTCAACGGTCCGACGTTGACGGTGTCGAAGCCGAGCTCGTCGTAGAGGCGCTGCACGAGCTCGGCGGCCTCTTCGAAGTCGCTGGATGTCGCGAGGGCGCGGCGGCCCTCGGTGCCGGAGGGCTTGCCGTCGGTCGTGATGTCCTTCGCCATGATGTGGTTGAAGCCCTTGGCGACCTTGCTGGTCGGCAGGTGGCGCTGCAGCATCTGCGAGACGGTGTCGACGCCGTTGTCGAGGGCGGCGATGTTCCCGTCGCGCTCGAAGTAGTAGTTGTTGGTGTCGATGACGATCTTGTCGGCGAGCGGCTCGACCGGCACCTCCTCGACGTTCTTCAACGGGACGGTGACGACGACGATCTCGCCTGCCTCGCCCGCCTCCTCGGCCGTCGCCGCACGTGCCTTCGGGCCGAGGTCGGCGACCAGATCGGCGAGCGTCTCGGGCCCGCGCGAGTTGCTGATCACGACGTCGTAGCCCTGCTCGATGACCGCGCGTGCGACCTGGCTGCCGATGTTGCCTGCTCCGATGATTCCGATTGTTGTCATGCCGCCAGCCAACGCCCTGCGGGGGTGCGCATTCTGGGCTGGGGTTCAGCGGCGGGTCAGGGAGCGTTCAGGAGGCGCGGCGCGGGCAGTCGCGGACGCGCAGGGTCACGCCCCACCCAACCAGGAGGCGAGTCGCCGCCACGGCCCCACCGCGACCGGCGTCGACCCGGTCTCGGTCGTCGGCTCGGGGTCGGAGCGAGGTGCGAAGCCGAGCGTGCCGCAGCGTGCGCACGTGACGATGTGGCGGTGGACCGAGAGTCCCGTGCCGAAGTACGGATTGGGTGCGAGGCGGGCGGTCTCGCCGCAGCCCGCGCAGCGCGTGGACCGCTCGGTCGTCGTGCTCTCGGTGTCCATCGTCGCCCCCTGCCGTCTCTCGAGTATGCGGACGAGCTGGTTCGGTGGTCCGCCCCACTTCGGGGCTCGGGTCGGGACGATGAGTCATGACTCGCCGCGGCGCTCGCGGTCGCACGGAGTGTTGCGACTCCTCGACGGCCGGAGGCGCGAGCCGGCCCCTACGAGCGCGCCGACCGCACCGCGAGCACCCGGTCGGTGACCAGCACCAGCCCGAGCACCACCACGGCGACGACGATGTACAGCACCGGCAGCGCGTCGAGCCCCGCGCCATCGAGCACGATCGCGCCGATCAGGGCTCCGCCGCCGATGCCCGCGTTGAACCCGGTCGTGTAGAACGCGCTCGCGAGGTCGCGCATCTTCGCCGGGGCGACTTGCAGCATCCGCGTCTGGAACAGCGGCGGCAGCGCCCCGAACGTCACACCCCACACCACGAACGCGATCAGCGACGGGGTCGGCTGCCCCTCGAACGCCATCATCGCGAACACGGAGACGGCGACCACGCCGATGCCGATCGGGATGCTGATGCGGGGGCGCTTGCCGAGGAACCAGCCGACCATCAGCAGACCGACGCCCCCGGCGATGCCGAACGCGAACAGCGCGGCGCTGAGCGACGACTCCGCGATGCCCGTCGAGCGCACCAGGTACGGCGCGATGAACGTGAAGAACGAGTAGTGCCCGACCATGAACACCGCGGTGATGACGCAGCTGAAGACCACGCCGAGCACCGACGGCTTCGGCAGCGAACCCCGTCGACGGGGAGCCGAGGAGGCGCGGGTCGGCACGATCGGCACCGATCCCGTCGCGGGGACCATCGTCGTCGCGGCCTCGGTGGCGTCTACGTCGGCGTCGGCGTCGGCGTCTGCGGGTCGGGTGCGGTCGTGGTCGGCCGTGCGCGCCTCCTCGGCACCGTCGGCGGGTGTCGGCACCGGAGGCAGCAGTCGCCAGACGAGCACCGCGCCCACGGCCATCAGTGCGGCCAGCAGGCCGAACGCGGGGCGCCAGCCGAGGGCCTGACCGGCCGCCGTGCCGAGCGGCACGCCGAGCACGAACGCGAGCGTGCCGCCGCTCATCGCGACGGCCAGTGCGCGCCCGACCTGTTCGCGCGGCACGAGGTGAGCGGCGTACGCGCCGCCGATCGCCCAGAACGTGCCGTGCGCGAGCCCGCCGAGGATCCGCGACGCGACGACCAGCTCGTACGTGGGCGCGATCGCGGTCAGCCCCGCGCTGATCGCCAGCACGACGATCAGCCCGACGATGAGCAGATGCCGGGGGAGTCGCCGCGTCAGATGCGTCAGCGTCGTGCTGGTCAGCACCACGGTGAACGCGAACACGCTCACCAGCAGACCGATGCTCGACTCGCTGACGCCCAGCTCGGAGCTCATCTCGGGCAGCAGCCCGGTCGGCAGCATCTCGCCCGAGATGGAGAGGAACGTCGCGACGGCCAGGGCGAGCAGGCCGGCGAGGGGGAATTTCGCGGGAGGGGCGGTGGGCGTCGAAGGACGCGCGGAGGTGATCGTCATGTGAGGTCTCGGTCGTCGGCGGGCGCCGTTCCTGCTACCCGTGTGACACGGGGAGGATGGTGATCCCGACTGCGCGCTGTCGTGCGCGCCCGGGGCCGCGCGTGACGTGCGACCAGGGTCGATGGTAGCCGAGGCCGGTCTCCGCCGTCTAGGAGGCTCGGCCGCCATCGAGGTGACGCGATCGGTGCCCCCTCCGGCCTCCCGGCAACCGATCGGGTCACCTCGACGCAGGACGAAGGAGGCGCGGGTCAGTCGGCGGAGCGGGGCTCGCCCTTGCCGGGGCGCACGGCCGCCGTGTCGGCGACGTCGATCCGGGTGACGCCGTCGCCGCGATCCTCGGTGGTGATGCGCGGGGCGTCGTCGCCCGGGTCGGACTTCGGCGCACGGGTCAGCTGATCGTGGCGCTTCTCGTCGTCGGTCATGCCGGTGGGGTCGTCGGAGCTCATGCGTGCACGCTACGCGACGGGGAGCGGACGGGGTGCGCGCGCCTCCTCGGCCGACCCGCGCCTCCTCGGCCGACCCGCGCCTCCTCGGTGGACCCGCGCCTCTGCGCCCGGCACCGCTCTGGCCGATTTCGGTTGCGCTCAACCCTGTTGCGCGCAACGTGTTACGGTCGACTCATGTCCGACACCGCGCGCACCCCGCTGCTCGACGAGCAGATCTGCTTCGCCCTGTACAGCGCGTCGCGTGCCCTGACGTCCCGCTACCGCGACCTGCTCGAGCCGCTCGGCATCACGTACCCGCAGTACCTCGTGCTGCTCGTGCTCTGGCAGGACGGCGAGACCGGCGTCTCGGGTCTCGGCCAGCGTCTGCACCTCGACTCGGGCACGCTGTCGCCGCTGCTCCGCCGGCTCGAGGCGCAGGGTCTCGTCTCCCGGCGTCGCGGCTCCGTCGACGAGCGGGCCGTGCAGGTGGCGCTGACGCCGGCGGGCGACGCGCTGCGCTCCGAGGCCGCGAGCATCCCCGAGCGGATCTGCGAGGCGACCGGGTTGTCGCCCGACGTGCTGACGGCGCTGACCGAGCAGCTCGGCGGGGTCGCCGACCGGGTCCGCGCCGCCGCCTGACCCGCCCCCGAGACCAGCCCCCCAGACCAGCAACAGTCCCCCTCAACACCTCCGAACATCCACCCGAACACCTACGAAGGAGCATCATGCCCACTCGCACCGCACGCACCGCCTGGAACGGAAGCCTCGAGACCGGCGAGGGCCAGGTCGAGATGACCAGCTCGAAGGTCGGCACCTACGGCGTCTCGTTCCCGAAGCGCTCCGCTGAGGACGCCAACGGCTCGACCAGCCCCGAAGAGCTGCTCGCCGCCGCGCACTCGGCCTGCTACGCCATGCAGTTCAGCGCCGTGCTCGGCCAGGCCGGCGGCACCGTCGAAGCCCTCGACGTCAAGGCCGACGTGTCGCTCGGCGCCGACCCGGCCGGCGGGTTCCAGCTGACCGGCATCCACCTCACCGTCGTCGGCGAGGTCTCGGGCATCGACGAGGCCGCGTTCCTCACGGCGGCCGACGAGGCCAAGGCGACCTGCCCGGTCTCCAAGGCTCTGACCGGTGTCGAGATCACGCTCGACGCGACCTTCGAGAGCTGAGCCGCACCTCCTGCGGAGACGACAGAACCCCCGCGTGAGCATCGAACCCCGTCATCCGGGGGTTCGTCGCTCACGCGGGGGTTCTCGTCTGCGGTGCGCGGGTCGCGTGACCGAGGAGGCGCGGTGCCAGGGGCCGAGGAGGCGCGGGTCGCGGGACCGAGGAGGCGCGGCTCAGCGACGCGGGTAGTTGCCGCCGGTCGAGCCGCCGCCGCCGCGCTTCTTCATGATCTTGCGCACGACGAAGGTGATGATCAGGGGTGCGAAGCGGCGAAGCAGGGATGCCATGGTGATCTCCAGAGGTCAGGGGCGGTCGACGGTACCCGACCCGCGCCTCCTCGGCCTGGGTGGCGCGGGGCGGCAGCCGAACGCGGCCACGGCTCGCGCGCGCCCCGGCCCCCGCGAGTACCGTTCGACCCCTTATGGACCGCACCCGCTGGATCTTCCTCGACCAACTCGGCCCGCACTTCGACGACGGCGGGCCGATGCTGCTCATCGAGTCGAGGTCGTCGTGGCGGGGGCGCACGCTGCACCGCGCGAAGCTGCAGCTGCTGCTGTCGGCCATCAGGCATCGGGCGCGCGATCTCGGCGACCGGGTCGACTTCCGGCAGGTCGAGCACTACTCGGAGGCCGTCGACGGGCGTGACGATCTGCAGGTGATCGACCCCACCTCGTACCGAGCGCGACGCCTGGTGCGACGGGTCGGTGCCGAGATCCTGCCGAGTCGGGGCTTCGTCACGAGCGAGAGCGACTTCGCGGCCTGGGCCGATTCGCGTGCCGGGAAGCGCCTGCTGATGGAGGACTTCTACCGCGTCGTCCGGCAGCGCACCGGTGTGCTGATGGAGGGGCAGGAGCCCGCCGGCGGTCGCTGGAACCACGACCACGACAACCGCGAGAAGCCCCCGAAGGGCGCTGCGTCGCTCGGACTGCCCGCACCCCTCTGGCCTGAGGAGGACGACATCGACGAGGAGGTGCGGCACGACATCGCCCGCTGGGAGCGCGACGGCGTGGTCACCCTGGTCGGCGACGCCGGACCCCGCCGGTTCGCCGCGACCGCCGCCGAGGCCGAGGCCGCGCTCGCCGACTTCGTCGAGGTGCGCCTCCCCGACTTCGGCCCCTTCGAGGACGCCACGCTCAGCGGCGACTGGACCATGGCGCACTCGCTGATCAGCGCCCCGATGAACCTCGGACTGATCGACCCGCGCGACGTGATCGACACCGTGGCCGCCGCGTACGCCGCGGGCGACGCGCCGATCCGCAGCGTCGAGGGGTTCGTGCGGCAGATCATGGGGTGGCGCGACTACATGTGGCACCTCTACTGGCGACTCGGCGAGGACTACGCGACGTCGAACAACAAGCTCGAGGCGCACGAGCCGCTGCCGCAGGTGTTCGCGACGCTCGGGCGGGACCTGTCGAACGGTTCGCCGACCGACGCGGCGGGCGAGGCGGTCGTCGAGGCGAACTGCCTGGCCGAGACGCTCGACGGGCTGCACCGGCACGGGTGGAGTCACCACATCCAGCGCCTGATGATCCTCGGCAACTGGGCGTTGCAGCGCGGTGTCGAGCCGTCGGCGCTCAGCCAGTGGTTCATCGACATGTACGTCGACGGGACGCCGTGGGTGATGCCCGCCAACGTGGTCGGCATGTCGCAGCACGCCGACGGGGGGATCGTCGCGACGAAGCCGTACGCGTCGGGCGGTGCCTACATCAACCGCATGACCGACCACTGCGGCGGGTGCCGGTTCGACCCGAAGAAGCGGCTCGGGCCCGACGCGTGCCCGGTGACGGCGGGGTACTGGGCGTTCCTCGACCGGACGGGGCCGGTGCTGATGGGCAACCCGCGGATGCGGCAGGCGCTGTCGGGCCTGGCCGGGTTGGCGGACCGCGAGGCGGTCGTGCAGCAGGAGCGCGAGCGCACGCGCTGGTAGGAGGCGCGGGGGCGGGGGAGCCGAGGAGGCGCGGGTCGGGCACCGGCAGGTCGTCGCCGTTAGGGTGGCAGGGTCCGTCGCACAGCGAGTCGGCGGCCGACGTAGGGGGACCACCATGCGCACCATCAAGACCACGAAGACCGCGATGACGGTCGTCACCTCAGGCGCCGTCGCGCTCACGCTGCTCCTCGCCGGGTGCACCGGGTCGAGCGACTCGAACGCCGACTCGAGCGACCCCAGCAGCTCGGCGAGCGAGAGCGCTGCCACTCAGGAGGACCGCGACCTGACCGGAGAGCTCGCCGTCACGACCTGCGCCGACGCGGGCGAGGCGCTCGGCTCGATCGTCGAGGGCCTCGACCTGCAGGACGAGAGCACGGAGGCCGACGGCCAGCTGCAGTGCTCGTGGGCCAACAGCGCCGCCAGCGCCGAGGGCGAGATCGACCCGAGCGCCCAGGCGATCGTCGCCGTCGCGCGCACGCAGGAGCTCGACGAAGCCACCATCACCTCGCAGAGCGACCAGATCGCCGGTCAGGAGGGCGTCACCGAGGTCGAGGATGCGCGCATCGGCGACCTCGGCGGTCGTGCCTTCGAGCTCGAGGCCGCTCAGGAGGGCGTCACGCTCGCCGGGGCGACCGTCATCACGCCGCACGGACTGTTCGCCCTGTCGGCGACCGGTGCCGGCGACGAGGCCCCGCTCTCGCCGACCGAGGCGCTCGACTCCACGCTGCTGCTGCTCAAGTAGCTGCCGGCGCCCGAGGCGCCGCGCCCATGAACCGGGTTCGCGAAGATGAACCACGATATATCGAGGTTCATCTTCGCGAACGCGGTTCTTCGCGTGGTGGCGCGGCTGCTCGCCGGCCGCCTTGCGCACCGGCTGCCCGGCGCACCGGCGCACCGGCTGCCCGGCGCACCGGCCCGGCTCCGCCCCGGCGCCTCAGCGCCCGAGCAGCCCCACCATGTACCGCGCGATGACCTGCGCCCCGGCGTCGTTCGGGTGGATGCCGTCGTCGGACAGCAGCGAGGTGATGTCGCCGTCGCCCGCGGCGTCCGCCGGCAGGGCGTCGCCGAGTGACACGCGCACCGACCCGGTCTGCTCGGCGACGGACTCGACGGCGGCCGCGTAGTCGCCGCTCGATCCGCTCTGGTCGAAGAGGCTGGCGAGGTCCGAGCTGAACTCGTCGACGATGACGACGGTCGGCGGATCGTCGAGGCCCTTCAGGCCGCGGACGAGAGCGAGATAGCCCTCCTCCAGGTCGTCGGGGCTCGTGTTCACGGCGTCGTTGGCGCCGAGGGTGATGGTGACGAGGTCGGGCTGCACCGCCGCCACCTTCGACAGGAACCCGTCGAGATCCGCCGCGAAGGTCGCGACGGTCGCTCCCGAGTGCGCGGAGTCGAACAGCGACACCCCGCGGTCGCGGTCGCCGTCGAACGCGGTGATCCCCTCGAAGACGAAGCCGTCGGCGGCGTCCGGATCGACCCCGATGGTCACCGTGTGCACCGAGCTCTCGAGTCCGTCCACGCTCGTGACACCGGCGCCGGAGACCGCACCCGCGCTCGAGTCCGCACCCGCGCCTCCTGCGGCATCGCTCGCTCCTGCCGCGCTCGTGTCGACCGGCTCGCCCTCGACGCCGTCGACCGCGTAGCGGAACACCCCGCCGCCCGGCGACCACCACAGGTCGAGGTCGGTGCCGCGCACCTGGTACGTGATGCTCGAGCCGGGTTCGAGGTCGACGCTGCGGTAGCCGAGGCTCGGCGTCGTGAAGTCGGGGGTGACGGCCGTCTGGTCGGACTGCCAGGCGCCCCAGGTCGAGTCGGGCGGGTACACCGCGAAGACCCCCGGCCGGTAGCCGACCCCGCCGGCGACGCCGTCGACCGGGTGCTGCCGCTGCAGGGCGTCGCGCGTGAGGTCGATCCACCGGTTCTCGATCGCGGAGGCGCCCTGCCCCTCGGTCAGCGAATCGCCGAGCGCCAGCCAGCGGGCCGACTCGGTGTCGGTCTCGGCGAGGGCGGAGTCCCAGGCGGCCCACGGATCCGCCGTGGGCGTGGGCGCCGGCGTCGGGTCTCCGCTGCAGCCGGCGACGAGGGCCGCCGTGGCGGCGACGGCGACGGCCGCGAGGGCTCGCACGCCCCGTCGGCGCACCGGTCGTGACGCCGGTCGCGCAGCCGCCCCCGAGGCAGCCCCCGACACCGGGCGAGTCGACGACGTCGGAGCCGAGGAGGCGCGGCTCACTGCTCCGTCACCGTCCCGTTCTCGACGCGCCACTGCCGGTCGAGTCGCACGCTCTCGAGCATGCGGCGGTCGTGGGTGACGAGCAGGAGGGTGCCGTCGTACGACTCGAGCGCCTGCTCGAGCTGTTCGATGGCGACGAGGTCGAGGTGGTTGGTGGGTTCGTCGAGCACGAGCACGTTGACCCCGCGGGCCTGCAGGAGGGCCAGACCGGCACGGGTGCGCTCGCCGGGCGAGAGCTCGTCGACGGGGCGGTTGACGTGGTCGGCCTTGAGGCCGAACTTGGCGAGCAGGGTGCGGACCTCCGCCTGCGGCCAGTCGGGCACGAGCCCCTCGAACGCCTCGGCGAGGGGGACGGTGCCCGCGAGCAGTGCCCGCGCCTGGTCGATCTCGCCGACGGCGATGCTGGCTCCGCGACTCGCGCCTCCTTCGGTGGGCTCTTGTCGCCCGAGCAGACCGCGCAGCAGGGTCGACTTGCCGGCGCCGTTGGGCCCGGTGATGCCGATACGGTCGCCGCCGTTGACCTGCACCGAGACCGGTCCGAGCACGAACTCGCCCGTCGCGGGGTCGCCCTGGCGGAACACCGCGCCGCTGAGGGTCGAGACGACGGCGCTCGAGCGCGGCGCCTCGCCGATGGTGAACTCGAGCTGCCACTCCTTGCGGGGTTCGTCGACCTCCTCGAGGCGGGCGATGCGGCTCTCCATCTGGCGGACCTTCTGGCCCTGCTTCTCGCTCGACTCGGCCGCGGCCTTGCGACGGATCTTGTCGTTGTCGGGCGACTTCTTCATCGCGTTGCGCACGCCCTGACTCGACCACTCGCGCTGCACACGGGCGCGCCCCACCAGGTCGGCCTTCTTGTCGGCGAACTCGTCGTAGGCCTCGCGCGCGTGACGGCGGGCGGTCTCGCGCTCGTCGAGGTACGAGTCGTAGCCGCCGCCGAAGACCCGGTTCGACGCCTGGGCGAGGTCGAGTTCGAGCACCTTCGTGACGCAGCGGGCGAGGAACTCGCGGTCGTGGCTGACGAGCACGACCCCGCCGCGCTGGCCCTGCACGAAGCGCTCGAGTCGTTCGAGGCCGTCGAGGTCGAGGTCGTTCGTGGGCTCGTCGAGCAGGGCGATGTCGAAGCGGCTGAGCAGCAGGGCGGCGAGCCCGACGCGGGCGGCCTGGCCTCCGCTGAGGGCGGTCATCAGGGTGTCGGGGCCGACGGTGGCCGTGCCGGGGTCGGCGGACGACGTCGCGCTCGCGGTCTCGAGGCCGAGGTCGGCGAGCACGCCCGGGAGGCGGTCGTCGAGGTCGGCGGCGCCGCTCGCGAGCCAGCGCTCGAGCGCCGTCGAGTACACGTCGGCGGGGTCGAGGCCGTCGGGGCGGGGTGCCGGGTCGGGGTCGCCGAGGGCTGCCGCGGCGGCGTCCATCTCGGCGGTGGCCTGGGTGCTGCCGGTGCGGCGCCCGATGTACTGGGCGACGGTCTCGCCGGGGAGGCGCTCGTGCTCCTGCGGCAGCCATCCGACGAAGGCGTCGCCGGGGTTGAGGGTGATGGTGCCGCCCTGCGGCTCGTCGACCCCCGCGAGGAGGCGCAGCAGGGTCGACTTGCCGGCCCCGTTCACGCCCACCACGCCCACGACGTCGCCCGGTGCGACCGTGAGGTCGAGGTCGTCGAACAGGGTGCGGTGGCCGTGGCCGCCGGCCAGGCCCTTGGCTACGAGTGAAGCGCTCATCGGCCCATTCTCGCGTACCGGAGGGCGCTGCCGGGGTGGTTGTGGAGAGGAGACGCGGCCGGCCCGTCGAAGTGACGCTACCGGCGAAGTCCCGGACGCAAGGGCACCCGTTCGCGTCTCTTGGACGCAGGAGGCGCGGGGAAGCGAGCCGCGCCTCCTCGGCTTGGTAGCGTCGAGGCACGCGAGGGCCGGGTGGCGGCGCCTCGAGTCAGGGGGATGACGTGTTCGGACTGTTCCGCAAGCGTGATGACGACGAGCGCGGGGCGCCGGTCGAGCCGTGGCCGCGGATTCCAGTGGCGCCGTGGGCGGGCGGCGGGGCGACGGCCGAGGCCTCGGCGGTCGAGGTCCCGTCGAAGCGTCGGCCGAGCGTGCCCGGCATCGTGCTCACGGTGCCCGAGGGGCGCGCCGGGGTGAGGCTCGACGAGGTGCATCGCTTCATGGACGACGAGACGGCCATCCTCGAGACGACCCACGGGCCGACGATCTACGCGGTGTGGACGCAGGCGTGGCCGAAGAAGTCCGGCACCGCGGTGGGGGACATGCTGGAGGGTGAGGCTCCGGGCGGCCTGGCGTTCCTGTCCGCCGACGTCGATGCGCCGCCCACCGTGGTGCTGCGCGACGCCGAGCTGGCGTCGTTCAGGGCGTGGGTGGCGGCGCTCCCGTCGTGACCGGCGGGTGCATCGCTCTCAGCGGCGGGTGCTCGGTGCCCAGGGGGCCGAGGGCGACGGTTCGCCGGTACGGCTGAAGTGGACCGCGGCATCGATCGCGCGATCTCGGAGCACCGCGGTGGACGGGTTGGCGGGGATCGGCTGACCAGGCCCGGGAGCGATGACCGGGTCGACGATCTCGTACCAGGGGCCGGTGCCGACGTCCAGGGTGTGTTGCACCGCGATGGGGACGTCGCCCGGTCGGAGGATGTCGAGACCCGCGGTGCCGCGGCGCAATTGAATGATGTAGGCGATGTTGCCCTTCGGCCCCTTGATGACCGTGCGGAGGCGCTTCTCGGAGGGGTCGAGCACCTCGAACTGCTCGCGTCCCATGCGCCACAGCAGCACGGTGCGACCGGGCACGCTCGCGGGGTCGGTGGGCAGGATGATGGCCTCGCGCGCCTCCTGCCGGGCCCTCAAGGCCGTGCCGATGGTCTGGCCGAAGAAGGCGGCGCCGGCGAAGGCGAGGATGATCCAGATGTTCGGGGCGCCGGAGGTGATCATGGGCACGCTCGCGACACTCACCAGGGTGATCGGCACCGCGATCGCCCGACTGCGGTCACGGAGGCGTCCGAGGAGGAGCGAGGCGACCAGCACCACGAGGCTGAGCGTGATCGCCAGGCCGGTGTTCGCTCCGCCGAGGAGTGCTGCGGCCAGACCGAGCACGTACGCGAGCGGGGCCAGGATCCTGCGCGTCGACGACGGCATCGCCACCGGCTTGGTCGGCGACAGGCGGCGAGGCTTCGTCTCGGTGGGTGCGGCGGTGCGGTCTGTGCTCATGAAGTCCCCCTGGTGCCGGCGATCGGCGTGCTCGCTGGACATCCTGGCACGAACCGGTCTGTCGGGGTGCTGCCGCTCGGGGATCCGAACGGTCAGGTCGCCTGTCCTGTCGACCAGGGAGACGGGTACGATTCTCGGGAGTGCCCATCCGGTCCGAAGCGCTCGCGGATCGTGCTGTGCTACTCGCCGAGGTGCGGTTTGATCAAAAGGACATCGGCGCTCGTCCACCAGGTCAGTGTTGAGCTCATGGATCCAGATGCCAGAAAATGGCGGGCTGCTTCCTCGGCCTCGCTGACGAGAACCGTGTGGCGTTGCTCGACGGAGTTGACGATGCTGCCCATCATGACCGTCACGTGGTCTCGGGACGCTGTGGACGTCATCGCCATGCTCCAGGCGTCGTCGTCCAGGGTGTCTGGGGAATGGAATACCGCTAAGGCCCCATCGGCCCGCCCGCAGATGTCGAGCCTGGAGCCCTTGTGCTTGAGAACGACGTGGGACCGAGTCATCCCGTCCAATGCGCGGACTTTGCTGACGGCCTGTTCGGTCGTGGGCGCATCTTCGGCGAATGTCTTACGTCCGACCGACCATTGGAGTTCTGAACTGGTGGCTTCTCGCTCTCTGACCTGCTCGCTTCTCGGTGCGCGAATAGTCGACCCGATGAACCATCCAGCGATCATGGAGAAGAACCAAGGGCCTAAGACGATCTCATCATCTGGCAGTGTGGTGTTCAGAAGGGGTGGCCCGGCAATCGAAAGAACGGCAGCGGAGAGCGTTCCCCACAAAGATGACGAGTACGCCAACAGGCCGGCGGTCAAGATCCCCAAGCCCAGTGTCATGAAAGCCGAACTCGCATCAGCTTGCAGAACCAGCAGCAATACGATTGCGACCACGATGTTCACAACCGCCAAGACCGCATTGTAACGTCGCTGGATTCGAGGCATAGGCTTGTAGCCAGAGATCGCTGGCTTACTTCTTGCCAAAAGCTGAATCCGTCACTGTATGAAAGTCTCTCTCGGGCTGGCGATTGACCATAGCATCATCTGGCAGTACCGCAATGGAATCCACTCTCGATGTCGTGTGTGTGAGAAAAAGGGCGAACTGCGTCGTCATCCTAGTGAGCTACTAGTCTCGAGGTAGGATCTCGCTAGAAACAACTGACTCATTACCATGAACTTCATAACGGGAATAGCAAGCGTAAAAAGAAGTACTCGTTCGTTCGGTGGTAAGGGTTCGAAGGCAGCTCGACGCGACCGAAACCACCAGATAGCTAAAATTGCAGGCATCCCTAGTAGAACAAACATGGGTACCTGATACTCTTTTGAACGACGCGTATAGCTAATAGTGGTGTCAAATGGTACATGGCCGACTGTATAAGAAGCAACAACGACATTCACTAAGATGCTCATAAGAAGAAGATTGCGCAGCACGCGTATGAGTCTGTGACCCTTTGGGTCTCGAGGCAGCCATTGGCTTTTGTCAGTTGGGTTCTGACCGCCGTCCTTTGGTGCGCTTGTCATCCGGTGCCTTCCCGCATTGCCAATTCGTTCCGTCTCAAATGTCATCACACGTCCGTCGCTAGTTGTCGCGACGCCAGTCCGGCTGCTTCGCCATGTGCCCTACAGTGGCAATAGAGACGTGAATGGGCCCGCCGAGAGCGACCATTACGGTGCCTTCGCCTGCCTGATTCGACCATGAACGCAGACTACCTTTGCGCCGACCCTGGCTCGCTTAGATCTGCAACCCCATGACCGGTGTGGTCTAACTCCTGGCGTGAGAATTTGCCAAAGACGGCAAGGTAGCAATTAGGTCGCCTTACTCGTTTGCAGTCGGAGGCGCTAGACGGCCGCCCGTCCCTGATGAACTGGCTATCGAAAGCTGTTCGAGCAGATTGTATGGGCAATGTCAACTGCGCGAGCGGATGCTGCGTCGTCGCCGCTCTTGAATATAGCCCAGGATGGTGGCGCCGAGTTCCGATGTATAGGGCCACGCGTCAGAGATCTGATGGGCTAGTGGAGCAAGCTGGGTCAGCTCCCCCTCCGTATTTCCCATCGCTAGTTGGTCCTGTGCGCTTTCCAGGCTCTGCCGGGCTGACTCCAATAGGGGCGCAGAAACGTGCCCTGTAGAGGAGTCTTGCGCGAGATCCAGCTCTGATTCCACAGAAGCAATTAGTCGGTCGAGGGTCATCATCACTCCAATCGTTGCAGGATCGCAGGGTTTGGAACGAAGAACTGGCTCCCGCCCCCAGGGTGCCCGAAGTTTGGACCAACGCGACCTGATAAGCAAGTGGTGCCTTCCGGCAGCTAAAATTTGGCCAGGTGTTCCATAGTGTTGCCTGAAGGTAGAGCCAAGTCACTGCGACTGGCGGGCAACGTGGGAGTTAGGTAGCGACCACCTGCGGCTGCCCCGCCGTTCCCGACATCCCCACCATGGCCGTAGGACGCGGACCCAACGGGGCGATCGTCGGCATCGGGGTCGACCCCACAGCCGGTCGCAACGATTCGCGTGAAAGGCCCGCGACTTACCTAGGCAGCATTGAGTCGTCGCAAACGCGACTTGTCAACGTGTCGCTTGTCGCTCCGAGTTAGATCTTTCCTTTCTTTTCTCACGTATGTAGCCGCCGAGAAAAGCACCCGCCAGGACCGCCAGCATCCAAGTCGCGGTTGCGGCAGGCCAGTATCCCGGCGCACGCAGTAACAGGGCCATGCCTCCCAAGAAAAAGACCAATAGCAGCATCCGGGCAACCTGGAGGCTTGCGAAGGTGAATAATAAAGACATTAGGGTGACTGCCGCCACTAGGCATAGGAGAACATAGGGCAAAAAGGCAGAACCGTACCCCCGTCCATAAGCAAAGGGAAAAGCGACTGCTGCCGCTATTAAAATAAATGCGAGTAGTAGATTGCGAGTCATGACCCGCTTGGCGTTTCTTCCAGTCATTTGCATAACTTCATCGCTGTTCAGCTCAATTAAAAGCGGCCATGGCGTTTTCGACACCGGTCTTGCCTGCATCGAGAACTACACCTGCGCCGGCACCGGTCATGGTCGACTGCCAGAGTCGCCCTCCTTGCATAGTACTGAACGACGTGGCAAGACTGGTCGGATTGAACCGGGCCATTTGTTGAAGCGAAGCCATGTTTGTTGGCCCCCCCGGGATCATTGGCATGACCGCTCCCACGCCGGACCCCCATGCAAGGTCTCCCCACGTTGTCTCCTCGCCCTTAATGAGGTCTCCAACGTAGGTTGTCGTCCCTCCCGCGGCGGCGCCCAGAAGAGGCTCGCCGGCTCGCGTCATAACGGTCTTGAGCACCGGGCCACCTAGCCTGCTGGCGTCGGTCGCACGGGCGCGGCGGGAGGTCGGCCCGAGCAGTTCGCTACCGCGCGCGGTCGACTGAAAGTGAGCAAGGTCTAACGCATGATTTTTGCGTGGATGTACCCAGCCCACGAAAAAACGCACGCGTAAGGACTGCGTGCATCCATGTGGCTGTTGCCGCAAGCCAATATCCCGGCGCACCAATCAGCAGCGTCATACAGCCGAGGAAGGCCAGGAGAAGTGTTTTAACTTAGTGAGCGTATTGATCCGCCCGGACTTGGGTGATTCTGTGTATCAACTGATGACAGTGAATGACTGAACTTCTGGTGTCACTCTAAGGATCCTGAGAAGGTCTCGAATGTTCCATGAACCTTCGCCGATGATGAACCGACAGTCGTCTCCAGAGGTTAGCTCGGCCGCTACGTCGGCTCTATTTTCCTTGGTAACTCCCACGCGGAGAAGCAGGGTGCCGCAGTCGGCTGACTCGATAACAATTTGCTGATTCGATCTCCCGATTCCGGCTCGAGAGACGGTCGAGGATGTTTCAGGATTCGCTGATGTCACCTGGCAGGTCTTGGTTATAAGATGCGCATCATCATAGGCGCGGAGGACAGAAGGTCCGATAAGAAACACTGCGACAAAAAGCAATATTCCGCAGAGCCATGCGGCAAGAACGCCAACGTTTTTCCGGGAACGCTTAGGGTTTGCTGCTGGAAGGCCTGTGTCCGTTTTATGCTTCATCATTCACTATCTATCTCACTTGGATCGTTGCGTATCCGGCTTGCGCGTGTCCCAGTCGTGGGTCCGCTCGCCCCGGAGATAAGACCGTTCCAGGCCGAAATTTGAAGATCGGTCTCGTTGCGGCTTCCCCCGGGACGGAACCACTCATTCGTGACTCCCTGAACGCCACCCTTCACGTGGTCCGTCACGAGACTGGCTCCTTTGTTCACCAGCACAGGTGAGGCCGGACCGAGGTTGGAAACGACGCTCGATGCGACCTTCGACGAGGCGCCAGTGAAGGCGGCACCGGTGCTGAATCCCCACGCGGCCGAGCCAGCATAGCCAGCTACGGTCTTGGGGCCGTCGTTGTTGAACGAGTAATCAAGGACGTTGGACGTCGCACCTTGCGTGCCTGAGCTGACAGCGGACCTGGTGGTGGAACGCACACCGGAAACGATCCGGTGCACAGCTGGAGCAGCGGCTCTTGCGACTGTAGGAACGAGCTTCGACACCCCTATTGCAGCGCCGCCACCCACCAGGCCCGCGCCGAGCCCGAGCAACGACTGTTTACCAACTTCCATCAAGTCGACTTTGCCCGTCTCCGCCTTCTGCTGCGCGATCGAGAACCCACCATTAAGCAGCGCACCCGAGATCCTGCAAGCAGTGCCATCGAGAGGATAGGGCCGGCCGGGATGAACATGAGGGCCACTGCCCCCGCTATGAGGAAGCCCGCGGCGATCTCCTCCTTACGATCCGCGATCCACTGTCCGGCCGTCGCCATCGCGCCTTTATTAGCGTTGGCGTAAGCGTCGAGGTCCGCGTCAGTCGCGGGCCGCAAGCCCAGCGGGTCGAGGGCGTGCATCGGGTCGTTCCCGGCGTACGAGTACGGGTTCCCAGCCCACCCCGCACCGGTCACGGGCGCCAGCGGGTCCACGGACAGGAAGCCGCGGGCGGCGGGGTCGTAGACCCTGGCGCCGAGCCACTCGAGCCCGCCGATCTGGAGCCCGCCGGTCGCCGTCAGCGACGCCCCACCGGGCAGCTCCAGCCCAGGCAGGGCAGACGAGGCGCGGCTCGATCCCCACGGATCAGCCGCATCGGTCGCCCGTGCGCCCCGCCATGCAGGGTCGAGCCATTCCTCGCCGACCTGCGTCGCGCCTCCGGGAAGGGTGAACACTGATGCCCCACCGATGGACACGAGCGCAGGGACACCGCTGGCGGAGTCCCACCATGTCTCGGCACCGTCGATCGCGGCGAGCTCGCCGAGGGCGTCGACCCAGAGATCGGTGCGCCTCGCTTCGGTGTCGTCGGCCTGA
>NZ_JACYVH010000006.1 GCF_014842255.1 Frigoribacterium sp. CFBP 13712
CGTTGACAACTGCAAGCAGACCGACGACATGGCAATCCCACTGCTGAGCCATGGTGCGCTATTGCATCGAGTTCGGATGATGTTGACGGAGATCCGCGAGGCCCGCTGAGTAGACGAAGCCTGGATTCACGAGCTGCGTTGCACGAGCCAGAGCAGTGACTGTGAACCTAATCTCGTAACCGCCGTTCCTCCATCTCTCGTGTTTCACCTGGCTGATCATTCCGTGGGAGTACGCGGGATCTGCCGTGATCGGGTAGATCACTCCATCGGCGTCTTTGTGATCAACGACCTGCGTCAGCGTGTGCCCGTCGAGCTCATATCGTGTTGGGACTTCGGTCCCGGCCGCGTCGAGTGCCCAGGCTGGTGTGAAACCACCGATGAGGACTCCCAGCCTTGTCTCAAGGAAGATCAGGCCGCCGTCCTCGCGCACGACAGTTCCCTCCGGGAGTTCCAGGTCGTAGTCGAAGCGCTCGGGAGCTTCCGGGCCGTCCAGGATTGTCGCGATCTGCAGGGTCCCGTCTTCTTTGACGGCTGTCGTCGTCCTCGTTCCGTTGAAGTTCTCGGATGCAGTCACGCCGTCCTGGACCATAAATGCTGAGGACGAGTCGCTTTCAAAGGGGCGCCCGATACCCACGGTCGCGACGTCAGATTCGATGCGGATACTCTCGTTGCCGGCGCGCGGAACGGCAACAGTCACGTCATCGAGTTCGAGAAGCATCGACATTTCCGTCGTGGCGCTTGCCTCGGTCGTCGTCTCCGCCAGAACGTGCCTATCTTCCTCGACGGTCGCCCGGGCCACCTGGTTCAAGATTGAGCGAACGTCACGGACGGAACCGGAGTCGTCAGCTTGCGCAGCACCCGCAGTGACCACCAGCGCGGAGATCGTGATGAGGCCGATCAACGAGCTTGACCTTCGTGCAGACATAGGTAAACCTTTCGTTTGCAATAACAGTTGATCGAAAGGTAGCCCTAGTCGTGTTTCGAAGCAAGACCGTCGTCGCGATCTGCGTTGGCATCGTTCTCATCCTCGGGGTACTCGTCTGGATCCAGATGACCGGCGCTCTGGCCATCTTCTTCGACCCTGAACCGGAGTTGGATCTTTGAATCTCTGCCTTTCACCCCCACAGGCTCGCTGACCAGGCTGACGCGCGGGGGTCGGCTGAGCGCGCCGACCTCTCTGCATCCGAAAACCCGACGGATCTTGCAATCGAGGAGTTCATCAACCGGGCGACAGCTGGCCTTGCGCCCATCTGACTTAACGAAGACGTGTGCCGCTTCCAGAAGCTCGCTCTCTGGGCGCTGATAAGCGAGAACCTGGGCCGGTAGCGCTCGACAACTAGTTGGACCGGTGGACGTCGAAGTCCGCACTCGTTGCAGCCGCATCCAACACACAAGGAGCGCTGCTCGGAGACAGCGTCTGCCCGCTACAGCGTGATGCCGCGCTGCGCCATGAAGGCGACCGGGTTGGCGGCCGTGCCGTTGATGCGGGTCTCGAAGTGCAGGTGGCAGCCCGTCGAGTTGCCGGTCGAGCCGACGTGCCCGATCTGCTGGCCGAGCGCGACCCGCTGGCCGACGCCGACCATGATGCCGCCGTCGGGCTGGTGTCCATAGGCCGTCGTGATGCCGTTGCCGTGGTCGATCAGCACGTAGTTGCCGTAGCCGCCGTACCAGCCGGCGTAGACGACGGTGCCCGCCGTGGCGGCGAAGATCGGGGTGTTGCAGGCGGCGGCCAGGTCGGTGCCCGCGTGCAGGATGTAGGCGCCGGTGACCGGGTTCACGCGCATGCCGAAGCCGCTCACGACGTTCCCGCCCGACGGGCGCGTCCAGCCGAAGCTCGACGTGACGCCCACCGGGGTGCCCGAGGTCGGGCTGCCGAGACGGGCGGCGCGGGCCGCAGCCTCGGCCTCCTTCTTCTTGCGCTCAGCCTCGCCCTTCTCGAACTGGGCCTGTGTGGTGTCCGCGTTCGTCTTGAGCGAGACGAGCTGCGCCTGGAGGCGGGCGCCGTTCTCCTGCTGCTCGGCGAGCGAGTCGGCGGCGGCCCGGGCCGCCTCGTTGGCGACCTCGAGCGCGGCCTGCGCCTTCGCGGCCAACTCGCCCAGCGCCTCCTCGGCCACTGCGGCCTGGTCGGTCAGCGACTGCGCCGTGTTGCGATCCTGTGTGGCCTGCGAGTAGATGCCGTCGGCCTGCTCGGTCAGCTTGGTCATCGCGCCGAGCTTGTAGAGCAGCTCGCCCGCGTCGCCCGGGTCGGCGATCAGGGTGCCGGTCATGTCGTTGCCGTTGCCGCCCGAGCGGCCGAGCTGCGCGGCGAGCTGCCCCGCGCGCTCCTCACTGGCGGCGGCCACGGTCGCCGCCGAGTCGGCCTGATCGCGCAGCTGCTGCGTCTTGAACTGCGCTTCGTCGAAGGCGGTCTGCGCCTTCTGCAGGATGTCGCCCTTCTTCTTCGCGTCGGCGTTCTTGCGGTCGAGGTCCTTCGTCATCTGGTCGAGGATCTCCTCGAGCCGCTTGATCTCGGCGACCTTCGCGGCCTCGTCGCCGCGTGCCTTCTCCACGTCCGCCCACGACGGGTAGCTCGCCGCCTGAGCCGAGTCGACGGGACCGCCCGTCACGCCGACGCCCACGCCCGCGACCAGAGCGAGGGCGACGACCACGGCGGTCGCCCGACGACGGCGACGGGTCGAGGCAGCGGGGCGCGACGCACCGGAGCGGCCGAGGAGGCGGAAGAGACTCATGCAGGATCGATTCGTTCGAGAACGGGGTGACGCCGCCTGCGGCCCCTCAGACCTTCAAGCGCAGGTCGAAACTAACGGCGCCCGACCCGTCCGGGGGGTGACACGCCGGAGCGACGTCGCGGTCGGCGGTCGGAGACGCCGGCCGCGCACGGGCGATCGCCGACCACGTTTTGCATTAACGCCGCCTGGTCCGTATGCTCGTCTCTCGGTTGCTCTGTGCTCTTCGGAACACACGGCCCCATCGTTTAGTGGCCTAGGACACCGCCCTTTCACGGCGGCAGCACGGGTTCGAATCCCGTTGGGGTCACTGGTTCGGCAACGATCCAGAGTCCGGTTAGTATAAGTAGCAATTGTTTGGCCCTGTAGCGCAGTTGGTTAGCGCGCCGCCCTGTCACGGCGGAGGTCGCCGGTTCAAGTCCGGTCAGGGTCGCCAAGGCGAGTTTCTCGTCTGGAGGGCCAGTCCCTCCCGGTGGGCCAGAGAGTCGAAGCACCTGTTCGATCAGGCCCCCACGGCTGGGTAGCTCAGTTGGTAGAGCGTTCGACTGAAAATCGAAAGGTCCACGGATCGATGCCGTGTCCAGCCACTCAAGGTCCCGTCTCGGCGGGGCCTGTCGTCTTTAAGCCGGGTATCGGGTCGCTGCCGGGTATCGGATCACTGCCGGGTCACGGATCACTGCCGGTCCTCGGGCGCGGTCGTCGCGCCGGCCGCTGCGAGGTCGCGTGAGCATCGGCCACGACCCCGGCGTCGCGCATCCGCGCCACCGCTGGCTCGACCCGCTGCTGGCCGGTCTCCTGGCGTTCGTGGTCGCCGGTGTCGGCAGCTGGATCCCCTCGTACTGGAGCGACGAGGCGACCACCCTGATCGCCGCCCGCATGCCGCTGCCCGACCTGATCGCGTTCCTGGGTCAGCGCGACGCGGTGCACAGCGTCTACTACCTGATGATGCACGCCTGGATCGGCCTGATGGGCGAGAGCGAGTTCGCCACGCGCCTCCCGGGGGTGCTGTTCACCGGTCTCGGGGCCGCGGGCGTGCTCGTGCTGGTCCGCATGCTGACCAGCCGCATGACGGCCGTGCTCGCCGCCGTCGTCTACGCGGTGCTGCCGCGCCTCACGCTCGAGGCCATCGAGGCCCGGCCGTACGCCCTCACCGCCGCCCTCGCCGTCTGGGTCACCGTGCTGGTGCTCGTCGCGTCGCGGCGTCAGAGCTGGTGGTGGTGGCTCGCGTACGGCGCGGGTCTCGCCGCGTCCATCGCGACGTTCGTCCCGCTCGCCCTGATGGTCGTGGTGCACGGCGTGTTCCTCGCGTTGGCACCGGCTCAGCGCCGACGTCGGGGAGCCCGCCACCGCCTCCTCGGCTGGTCGCTCTCGACCGGGGCCGCGCTGCTGGCGACGGCGCCGATGATCGGCACGGTGCTGAGCGAGCGCAACCGGCTGCTCGGCTCGGACGACCCCTCGACCGGGGCCGACATCACATGGTGGACGGTGCTGGTCGAGCCGTGGTTCGCGACGTCGATCGCGTACGCGGTGATCGGCCTGGTGCTGCTCATCCTGCTCGGCACGCGGTTGCGCGACCGGGCACGGACCCCGGGCAGCATCGTGCTGCTCGGAGCCCTATGGGTCGTGCTGCCGGTGGGTCTGCTGCTGATCGCCGGTCTCGCGCTCGAACCGGTCTTCCAGGCGCGCCTCGTCGTGTTCGCGGCGCCGGGCATGTGCCTGCTGCTGAGCGTGGCGATCACGGGGTTCCGGCGCCGATGGGTCAGCATCGCGCTGATCGCCCTGCTCGTCGTCGCCTCCGCCCCGACCTGGGTGCTGCAGCGGCAGCCGACGGGCAAGGGCGGTGCGGCCGACCTGCGTCAGATCGCGGGCTACATCGAGCAGCAGGCCCGGCCCGGCGACGCGTTCGTGCTCGACGCCTCTGGCACGGTGTCGACCCGGCCCCGCCAGGCGTTCTACGCGTACCCCGACCGGTTCGACGGGCTCGACGACGTCGCGTTCGTCCGCTCGGGCGCCGCCGAGGGCCGCTTCACCGACGTGACCCTCGGCCTCGACGACGAGACGCAGCGCGCCGAGCTGCAGGAGCGCCTCACCGACGTCGACCGCCTGTGGATCGCGCGGCTGCAGATCGATGCGCTCGACGACCCCGACCTGAACACCCTCGGCGGCTTCGGCTACGACCTCGCGCAAGAGCACCGCACGGGTCGCAGCGTCGTCTACCTGTTCGTCCGCCCCGACGGTCGCGGCTGAGCGGCGACCGCCGAGGAGGCGCGGGTCGGGTCGACCGTCAGCGTCGCAGATCGAGGGTGCAGCACTTCACCCCGCCGCCGCCCAGCAGCAGCTCGGAGAGGTCGACGCCGATCGGGTTGTAACCCCGCTCGCGCAGCTGACGCTCGAAGCCCGTCGCCCGGGCGGCGATGACGACGTTGTAGCCGTCGCTGTACGAGTTGAGCCCCAGGATGGCGGCGTCCTCCTCGTCGACGAGGATCGCGTCCGGGAACCGCTCGCGCAGCACCTCGAGCGAGGCCGCGTCGAAGGCGCTCTCGAGGTAGGCGATGTTCTGGCCGCCCTCGACGGGCTCGGGGTCGAGCACCGCGATGGCCGTGTCGAGGTGGTAGAACGCGGGGTTCACGAGGGTGAGCCCGACGACCTCGCGACCGAAGACCCGCGCGACCTCGTCGTGCGAGCGGGTCGATGTGCGGAACCCGGTGCCGGCCAGCACGACGTCGCCGACGAGGAGCAGGTCGCCCTCGCCCTCGTTGATCTCGTCGGGCACGGCGACGTCGAAGCCGGCCTCGCGGAACCAGTCCATGTAGGCGGGGCCCTCGGGCTGGCGCTCGGGGTAGGTGAACAGGGCGCCGTAGGCCTTGCCGTCGACGACGAATCCGCCGTTCGCCGCGTAGACCATGTCGGGCAGGCCGTCGATCGGGTCGATCAGGTGCACGTCGTGACCGAGGCCGACGTAGGTGTCGTAGAGCACCTGCCACTGGGCCACCGCCTTCGCGGTGTCGGTGGGCGCCGCGGGGTCCATCCACGGGTTGATCTTGTAGCTCACGGTGAAGTGGTCGGGTCGGCACATCAGCACCGTGCGCGGGGTGGCTCGACGGGTGATCGGGGGCTGGGGGTCTCCGGCGGTGTCCACGGAGTCGCTCGTGATGCTCACGGGTGCCAGTGTCACACGCACCGGGCGCAGGAGGCCGGGCTGCGACGCAACGAATGTGCGTTATGGGCCTGGATCACGCAACTAGTTGCCGTAGGGTCTCGGGGTGGACAATCTCGACTTCGGCATCATCGACCTGCTGCGCCAGAACGCCCGCGCCGGCTACGGCGACATCGGGGCGTCGGTGGGGCTGAGCGCCTCGGCGGTGAAGCGACGTGTCGACCGCCTCGTCGCGGACGGCGTCATCAAGGGCTTCACGGTGCAGGTCGACCCGACGGTGGACGGCCTGGGCACCGAGGCGTACGTCGAGCTGTTCTGCCGAGGCACCGTGTCGCCGCAGGAGCTGCAGCGGATCCTCAGCACGGTGCCCGAGGTCGTCGACGCCGGCACCGTCACGGGCAGCGCCGACGCCATCGTGCACATGCGCAGCCGCGACATCCCGTCGCTCGAGGAGGCGCTCGAACGCGTCCGCAACGCCCCGAACGTCGATCACACCCGCAGCGCGATCGTCCTGTCGAAGCTGATCAGCCGCCACCCCGCCTGAGCGTCGCACGTGCCGCGCGCCGGGTCCGTGGTCAGAAAGCGCCCTTCACGAGGCCAGGAAAGACGACTACTGACCACCGAGCCCGGCCTCGCCCCGCGCGCAACGAGTCGAGTGGTCAGAAGATGCTCTTCGCGAGGCCACCAAGGACATCTTCTGACCACTCGAGGCGCGAGCTCGCCTGACCTCACGTGACCGAGCGCCGCGCGTCGCGTGGCGTCGAGTGGTCAGAAAGCGCCCTTCGCAAACCCACGAAGGGCGACTACTGACCCCCGAGCGCGGGCGGGGGCGCGGGCGCAGGCGCGGGCGCGGGCACGGGCTAGCGCGCGAGCGCGGGCTCGAGCGCAGGCCCGCCCGGCGCCCGCACCCGCACCCGCGTCAGAGCCGCAGGTCGCGGAGGGCCGCCTCGGGCCGCCCGTCGCGGTGGGCCGCCACCGTGACCGTCTGCTCGTGCACGAAGGGGAGCAGCTCGACCCGGCCCTCGTCGGTGACCTCGCCCGTCCAGATGGCGACGTCGGCGCTGTGCCCGACGGCGGACGAGAGCTCCGTCCGCCCCCGGCCGACGAGGCGGATGCGCAGCCCGCGGTAGTCGGCCACACGACGGCGCTGGGCGGCGGAGGGCGTCATGCCGAGCTCGATCGCGGGGTCATCGACGTCGTCGATCTGCTGCAGCGACCCGACGGCCGCACGGTCGAAGAAGGCCTCGTCGCTCTCGACGATCACCGCCCCTACCTCGACAGGCGACTGCGGAGACGTGATCAGCAGATGGAGCGCCGCGGGCAGGGGCAGAGCGGTGCTGAGGTCGATGCGCGCCCCCGCCCGAGTGGCTGCGGCGATGAGACGGACGAGGTCGACGGGGTCGCCGCCCGACGCGAGCCGCAGCACGACCGACGCGGGGCGGTGACGCAGCACCGTGCGCTCGACCTCGAGGCCGCCGAGGGCCCGCGAGGCGCCGAAGACGTCTCGCCAGGCGCGTTCATCGCTGCGGGCCGCCGCGCGGATGCGGTCGAACTCGTCGAACGAGAGGTTCGCACGGGCGGCCTCGATCAGGCGGACAACCGGCTCGGAGACGCCGTCGAGCTGCAACGACTTCTCGAGCGACCGGGCCGCTCTCGACCAGGCGCCCTGCGCGATGACGGTGTGCGCGCCTCCTGCGGCGGTGGTCCGCCCGACCGACGCGCGACGGCGCCCGCCCGAGGGGCTCCGACCCGCCCGGGGTGCGGCGACGGCGCGGTTGACCACGAGCGAGCCGACGTCGAGGGCCTCGAGCCACTGCTCGACCTCGTCGACGTCGAGCGAATGCAACCCGGCCGTCGACGAGCGCTCGAGCGCGCTCTGGAGGTCGACCGCCTCGGCGAAGGTGTCGACGTGCACGAGTCCGAGCGCGGGCCCGCCCGGCATGGGGCGGGTGAAGGCGCCGCCCGGGCGCACGCCGTCTCGGATGCCGGGCCGCCAGAGCACGCCGTCGTCGTCGAGTCGTTCGGGCGCGACGAGCCAGGATTCTCCGGGGTCGAGCTCGGTGAGGGCGGCGAGCAGCGGCCCCTCGGCGGAAGCGATCAGCGGCCCGACGTCGGTGGTGGCGGCGTCCGGCCGGCCGACCCGCAGCGCGGCGACGGCGTCGACCAGACGACGACGGAAGCCCGCGGCCCGCGACCTCGACCCCACGACGACCACGAGCCGGGCGGCCCAGGGCGCCTGACCGGCGTGGGCGAACGCGCCGGCCACGACGTCGACGGCCGCTCGGTCGAGGTCGGCGGTCTCGGCGACGACGACGGAGTTGAGCCCGGGCGTCTCGGCCCAGAGCTCGCGGTCGCCCCGGAACGAGCGGACGCCCGCCGCGGTCTCGAACGGGCCGTGCAGCACGACGCGGTCGACGGCCGGGTGCACGAGCAGATCGTGCGCCAGCCCGAGGTCGTCGACGATCGCCGTCGCGACGAGTTCGGCGGGCACGCCTGCCGAGCGGAGCAGGTCGGCGACCACCGAGGCCGTGCGGCACGCCTCGAGCGCGGGGCGGACGACGACGCCGCTGCCCGCCGCGAGCGCCGCGGACACCGAGCCGACCAGGGTCGAGACGGCGGAGTCGGCCGTCGGCACGACGACGGTGAGCCGAGGAGGCGCGTAGCGGGCCCCGCGGACGTCGCCCAGACCGCGGGCGAGAACCGCGTGCCACCGGGCGGCGTCGACCGCCGCGCCGACGTCGAGGGCCGCCTCGCTGAGCGTCGAACCCGTCTCGCTGATCAGGACCTCGATCAGGCGGGCCCGGTGGGAGTCGAGCCGGGCGGCGACGGCGTCGAGCAGGGCGGCGCGCTCGGCGTGGTCGCGGCGACCCCAGGCGACTCCGGCCTGGACGGTGCGGGCGACGGTCTCCTCGAGCCGACTGTGATCGGGCACCCGGGCGCCGTCGATCTGCGCGAGACCGAGCTCGGACGTCTGCGCGGCGACGAGGATGCGCCGGCCCCATGCCCGGGCGAGGTCGAGCGCCGGGTCGGCGTCGGGGGTGTTGACGAACCCGGTGCCCGACTCGACGCCGGAGGTCGGATCAGCGGGCCCACCCTCCGCGGTGTCGCCGCCGGGCGCGCCCTCGGTCCCCGCCGCGGCGTCGACGCCGGCAGCGACCGCGGCCGCGACCGACCGACGGTAGGCGGCGACCTCGCGCTCGAACCCGGGCCCGTCGGCCGGGTCGACGCCGACGGGGCCGCCGATGAGCCCCCGCACCAGTCCGCCGATCGCGGCGTCGAACTCCTCCGGCGGTGCGACGGGCGTGTACATCGCCATGCCGCCGACCTCGGCGGCGACCGCGCGGGTCTGCGCCGGCGCCAGCCCGTGCACGGCCTCGAAGACGACGTGGGGTACGACGTCGCGCTGCTGCGCGAGGGTCCAGGCGTGGGCGAGGTCGAGCAGGCTGTGCGTCGCGACGCCGACGTGCGCCACCGCGGCGTTCTCGGGTCGCAGGGCGTGGTCGAGCAGACGCCGGTACGACGCGTCGGTCGCGGCCTTCGTGGGCAGGGTCGGCGCGGGCCGCGCGTGACGGGACGCGTCGACGGCCTCGGCGGCGAGGTTCGCGCCCTTGACGAGTCGGATGCGGATCGGGGCCCCGCCGTCGGCGACCCGCTGCCGCGCCCAGTCGGTGAGCAGCTCGAGCGTCGCCAGGGCGTCGGGCAGGTAGGCCTGCAGCGCGATCCCGGCCTCGAGGCGCCTGAGCGAGGGCTGGTCGAGAAGGCGCGTGAAGACGTCGACGGTCAGGTCGAGTTCGCCGCGCCGCCCCATGTCGAGGTCGATCAGCGTCGGCACCCGGCCGGCGAGCGCGAGCTCGTACACCGGGGTCAGCCGGGCGACCAGGGCCGAGGCGGTCTCGTCGAGGGCCCACGGGCCGAAGGGGCCGCCGACGTCGCGCAGCGAGACCGACACGTGGTGCACGTCGTCGCGGGCGACCAGGTCGTGCAGCCGCGCGAGGCGGCGGTCGGCCCCGGCCGGGCCGATGACGGGCTCGCCGAGCGGGGCGAGGTTCGTCCGCGAGCCGCCGGACGCGAGGGCGGACAGGTGCGCGCCGAGCTTGTCGGGGCTCTCGTCGACGACGAGGTGCTCGACCAGGCGCCGGAACGCCCGGCGGGCGACGGGCATCACGGCGCGCGGCGCCAGGGGGCCGAACCCACCCCCGGTCGAGACGGCGGCCCGCAGGTGCCAGGGCAGGGAGTCGGGCATCGCCCGGCTGAGCTGGTCGAGACGACGCGCCGCGACGGCGTGGTCGTCGACGAGCACGACGCCGTCGACGAACGCGGCCGTGAACTCGAGGCCCTCGGCGTCTCGGACGACGCGGGCGAGACGGGTCGCCGACGCCTCGGCCGGGGCGTCTCTCGCGGCCCGGCGCCACCGACCGGCGGTCTCGACGGTCTGCTGCGTGAGGTCGGCGGCGTTCACATCGGACATGGCCCGAGGATATGCCGGACCACCGTCTCTACACTGGGCGAATGGCCCACGAACTGACCGACGACGAGTGGGCCGTCTGGGATGCGTTCTACGCCATGCGCCGACGTCTCGATCGCGCGCTCGAGCTCCGACTGCACACGCAGTCGGGCGTGTCGGCGGCCGAGTACGAGATCCTGGTGGGGCTCGGTCGCAGTGCCGACCGGCGCCTCCGGGTCCGTGACATCGCCGAGCAGATCGGCTGGGAGAAGAGCCGGGTCAGCCATCAGGTCACGCGGATGGAGCGCCGCGACCTCGTGCGCCGCTCGGACTGCTCGACGGACGGCCGGGGCACCTGGGTCGAGCTCACCGCCGACGGCCGCCGGGCCATGCTGACGGCGACCCGCGGTCACACCGCCGCCATCGGCGAGTACTTCGTCGCGGCCCTCGGCTCGGATGCGGCGGCGCTGCACTCGTTCTCCCATCGGGTGCTCGACGCGATCGGCGGCGACGCGTCGCCCGACGCGCCGACGGGCCGCCCGGCGGCCTGAGCCGCCGCCTCCGCGCGCCCGGCTCCGCGCGCCTGTCGGGGCGTCAGTGGAACCGGTGGTCCTGGATGGTCATCCGCGGGCCGAACTTCGGCTTCGAGAACCCGCTGGCCGAGATGAGCCGCATGACCCGCTCGCGGTGACCGCGCCACGGTTCGAGCAGTTCGAGCATGCCGTCGTCGTCGACCGGTCGCCCGATCAGGGCCCAGCCGACGAGGGCCGGGAGGTGGTAGTCGCCGACGCTCGGGCTGTCGGCGTCGCCGTGGGCCCGCTGCATAGTCTCGGCGGCCGTCCACACGCCGATCCCCGGGATCGATCGCAGCCTCCTCTCGACCTCCGGTCCGCCGCGACCGAGCGCCAGCGTCCTCTCGAGCGACGGCGCGACGGCGCAGACCCGCATCACGGTGTCGGATCGCTGGGGGCCCACCCCGGCGCGGTGCCACTCCCAGCTCGGGATCCGCCGCCACCCCGCGGCGTCGGGCGGCACGACGAGCCCGTCGGGCGCGGGCCCGGGCGCCGGCTCGCCGTGTCGGCGCACGAGGTCGCGCCAGGCCCGCCAGGCCTCGCGACTCGTCACCTTCTGCTCGAGCACGGCGGGTACGAGCATCTGCACGACCTGGTTGGTGCGCGTCAGGCGGAGGCCGGGGAGGCGGTGGCGGGCATCGCGCAGGAACGCGTTGTCGGCGACGTCGAGACCCGACCAGTCGTCTCCGCGACCGAGCATCTCGGGGACGGCCTCGACGACCCAGTCGGCGCCCGGGCCCCAGGCGTGGGCGCGGATGCCGTCGGTCGTCGACTCGAGGCGGAGCGTCGCGGGGCCGGTCGGCGCCCGCACGGCACGCCACAGGGCGCCGCCGACCACCCGGAACGCGGGGTCGCCCGAACCGCGTGACAGCGGTCGGAGCGTCGCCCGCACGTCGACGTGCTCGCTCGGACGGTACGTCGTCTCGATCGGAGCCCCGGCCTCGTCGGGCGTCAGGGCGGGATCGGGCATGCGGCGATGGTAGACGCCGCCCCCGTCACCCGCAGCGACCGACCCCCAAAGAGGCATTTGACGGTCGGCGTCGCGGGCTCCAGGGTTGGCCTGTGTCCGCACTCGACGAACTCCGCGCGACGGCCCACCCGATCCGCCTGCGCCTCCTCTCCCTCCTCACCGGCGCCGCGATGAGCGCCGCCGAGGCCGGGCGCGAACTCGGCCTGTCGCAGGCGACCGCGAGCTACCACCTCCGGGTGCTCGAGCGCGTCGGTCTGATCGAGGTCGTCGAGCTGGTGCGGATCCGCGGCGGTGAGGCGAAGCGCTATCGGCACGTCTCGTCGGCCCGGCCGTTCGACCCGAGCCCCGACCCCCGCGACCCGTCCTCCCCCGGCGCGTCCCGACCCGACGATCAGGAGGAGCGCGCCCAGTACATCGAGGCCCTGATCGACGAGCTCCGCCGACGATCCGGCCGTCGCGCCGTCGGGCCCCAGCTGTCGACCGACGCCGAGCTCTGGGTCGACGACGAGACGTGGCAGCGCGTGGTCCGCCACGTCGGCCAGGCCTCGGCCCTGCTGCACGCCCGGGCGCGACCGCCGCGCACGCCCGGCACGAGCCCCGTGTCGATGACGGCTGCGCTGTTCGCCCTGAGGCGACCGTGACCGCGGACCGAGGAGGCGCCTCCTCGGCCTCCGGAGACGTCCCGACCCGAGGCGGTCCCCTCGCGCACCCCTCGTTCCGCTGGCTGCTCGCCGCACGAACGACCGGCATCCTCGGCAACGCGGTCGCCCCGATCGCCCTGGCCTTCGCCGTGCTCGACCTCACCGGGTCGGCGGCCGATCTCGGGCTCGTCGTCGCGGCGCGCTCCGTGGCCAACGTCGCCGTGCTGCTGTTCGGGGGCGTGATCGCCGATCGTCTGCCCCGCGACGTCGTGCTGGTCGGCGCCTCGCTGGCGGCGGCCGCGACGCAGGCCGTCGTCGCGGCCCTCGTGATCACCGGCACGGCGACCATCCCGACCCTCGTCGTGATGAGCGTGCTGAACGGCGCGGTCGCGGCCGTCAGCCTGCCGGCGGCCGCGGCGCTCGTGCCCGAGACGGTGCCGACCGACCTCCTCCGCCCGGCGAACGCCCTGCTGAGACTCGGGCTCAACGGCGGGAGCATCGTCGGCGCCTCGGCCGGGGCGGGTCTCGTCGCGGTGATCGGGCCGGGCTGGGGTCTCGCAGTCGATGCGGCGGGCTTCGCCCTCGCCGGCGCCCTGTACACCCGGCTGCGACTGCCCCGCCGACCCCGGGCGGCACCCGAGGCGGGGCGGAGCCCGTCGGTGCTCGGCGATCTGCGCGACGGCTGGCAGGAGTTCACGCGGCGCTCGTGGGTGTGGATCGTGGTCGCCCAGTTCGCCGTCCTGAACGCCGCGTTCGTGGGCGCCACGACCGTGCTCGGCCCCGTGGTCGCCGACGACTCGTTCGGGCGCGGCGCCTGGGGCCTCGTGATCGCCGCCCAGACCGGCGGCCTGGCCCTGGGCGCGCTGATCGCCCTGCGCTGGCGACCCCGGCGGGGGCTGGCCGTCGGGGTCGGCCTCATGGCCGTGACCGCGGTGCCGGTCGCGACCCTCGGACTCGCTCCGCAGCTGCCCGCCCTGATCGCCGCCTTCGCCCTCGGCGGCATCGCCCTCGAGATCTTCGCGATCACCTGGGACCAGTCGCTGCAGAGCCGGATCCCGCGCGAGGCGCTCGCCCGGGTCTACTCGTACGACATGGTCGGCTCGTTCGTCGCGATCCCGCTCGGCGAGGTCCTGGTCGGCCCGGCGGCCCACGTGTTCGGCACGCCGTCGACGCTCGTGGCATGCGCCGTCGTCATCGTCGCGGCGAGCGCCGCGGCCCTCGCGGCGCCGAGCGTGCGGCGGCTGACCCTGGATGACACCGGTGGGCGATAGGCCTCGGCGAGCATCGCACCGGACGAAGTACCCTGGAGACCATGAGCCACGCCCGGATCCGACACGTGCGACGTCGCGTGACGGTCCGTGCGCAGTCGTTCCCGAAGGCCCGCGTGCTGACGAAGCGCACGTGCGGCACGAACGGGTGGATGAGCCTGTGGGGCAGCAACGCCCACGGCGAGATAGCCGGCTGCCCGCCGCCACGGCGCTGAGACCGCCCGACCTCCAGGCCGGGTGACACGCATCCCGTTCTCGCTCCACCGACCCCGAGGTCACGCATGTCCGACGCTCCGTCCACCCATCCCTCCCCCCAGCAGGCCCCGGGAGGCGCATCCCGCGCGCAGCGCATCTCGCGTTTCGTCAGCCGCGACACCACGGGCGGGCTGCTGCTGCTCGTGGCCACCGTGCTCGCACTCGTCATCGCCAACAGCCCGGCCGGCGGCTTCTACTCGGAGGTCCGGGACCTCCGCTTCGGCCCCGAGGCGCTCCACCTGAACCTCAGCGTGGGCACCTGGGCCGCGGACGGCCTGCTGGCGATCTTCTTCTTCGTCGTCGGCCTCGAGCTCAAGCAGGAGTTCGTGGCGGGTTCGCTCCGCGACCCGAAGGTCGCCGCCCTCCCGATCGCGGCGGCCGTCGGCGGCGTCATCCTGCCCGCCGTCATCTTCACGCTGATCAACCTGAACGCCGGGCCGGACGCCCTGCAGGGCTGGGCCATCCCGGCGGCGACCGACATCGCCTTCGCCGTCGCGGTGATCGCCGTCGTCGGCAAGAACCTCCCACCCGCTCTGCGGACGTTCCTCCTCACGCTCGCCGTCGTCGACGACCTCATCGCGATCACGATCATCGCCGTGTTCTACACGGCCGGCATCGCCTTCGTCCCGCTCCTGCTCGCGGTCCTGCCGCTGATCGCGTTCGCGGTGCTCGTGCGCCGCGGGGTGCGCTCGTGGTGGCTGCTGATCCCCCTCGGCGTCACCGCGTGGGCCCTCGTGCACGCCTCGGGTGTGCACGCCACCATCGCCGGCGTCGTCCTGGGCCTCCTGGTGCCCGCTATCGCGACGAAACGGGCCGGCGTCACGCACGTCACCGCCGACGGCCGAGAGGAGCGCCACCCGCTGACGCACCACTTCGCCGAGCGCTGGAGCCCGATCTCGTCGGGTCTGGCCGTGCCGATCTTCGCGTTCTTCTCGGCCGGTGTCTCGGTGGGCGGCGTCAGCGGCCTCACCGAGTCGCTGACGGACAGCGTCGCCCTCGGGATCATCGTCGCCCTGGTCGTCGGCAAGTCGATCGGGATCACCGGCGCGTCGCTCCTCGTGACGCGCCTGCCGGGCATCCGGCTCGACCCGAGCCTCCGCTGGCCCGACGTGCTGGGGCTGTCGTTCGTCGCCGGGATCGGGTTCACGGTGTCGCTCCTCGTCGGCGAGCTCGCCTACGGCACCGGCAGCGCGCAGGACGACGTGGTGAAGGTCGGCGTGCTGGTGGGCTCTCTGGTGGCCGCGTTGATCGGCGCGGGCATCCTCGTCGTGCGCGGCCGCTGGCACGCCCGGCAGCCCGGCTGAGGCCGGGCGGACCCCGCCGAGCCCCCTCGGCCGGCGCGGTCCGCCGACACCGGCATATCGGGTCTGGCTTAAAAGAATGACAGCTGATATGTTTTGCTTCCGACCTTGGAGGCAGCATGCCAGTTCCCGACCGCTCCACACGTCGCCCCCGGCGACTGCTGCGTGACCTGACGTTCGAATCGGTGCTCGACGCCATTCTCGACGGCACGCTGCACCCGGGCGAGCGCCTGTTCGAAGACGACATCGCCGCGTGGCTCGGCGTCTCGAAGACACCCGTCAAGGAGGCGCTGGCGCGTCTCGCGACGCAGGGCCTCGTCGACATCGAGGCCAACCGGTACACCCGGATCTCGTCGGTGACGGTCGCCGATCTGCTCGACACGTTCGAGCTGATCGGCATCCTGCACGGCGACGCCATCCGCTCGGCGGCGCACGCCCCGACCGACGAGACGGCGGAGATCGCCGACCGCGTCGTCGAGGCGATGACGGCCGACGGCGCCACCTGCGCCGACGTCGTCCGAGAGACGACGGTCTTCGTCGACCGTGCCGAGAACCCCCTAACCCGCAAGGCCGCCGAGCCCCTCGACCACCGCGCGGCGTTCCTCTCCCGCCACGTGTCGATCGATCTGCACCACCCGGCCCTGCGCCCGTCGTTCGACGCGTTCGTCGCGACGCTCGTCGATCGCCGGTGGGTCGAGGCGGGCGACGCACTCACGGGGCTGCTCGGTCGCGACGCCCTCGGGCCCGTGGTCGCCGGGCTCGACGACATCCCGCCCCTGCCCGAGACCCGGCGGGTGACCCGGTGACGTCGACGCCCCTCCGCCCGCACGCCGAGAGCATCCGCGTCGAGCTGCCGCCCGTCCGACGCCGACCCCACCGGGTGACGAAGCGCGTCGTCGACGTCGTGGTGGCCGCCCTGCTCATCGTCGCCCTGCTGCCCCTGGCCCTCGTCACGGCCCTCGCCGTGCGACTCGACAGTCGCGGCCCCGTCCTCTACCGGCAGGTGCGCGCCGGGCTCGACGGCGAGGCGTTCACGATGCTCAAGTTCCGCACCATGCACGTCGACGCCGAGACCCGCCTGGCCGATCTCGTCGCCCGCAACGAGGCCGGCGGCCCGCTCTTCAAACTGCGCGACGACCCGCGCATCACCAGGGTGGGTCGCGTGCTGCGCCTCTACTCGATCGACGAGCTGCCCCAGCTCTGGAACATCCTCCGAGGCGACATGAGCCTCGTCGGGCCACGACCCGCGCTGTTCCGCGAGGTCGACCACTACTGCGACCGGGCGCGTCAGAGACTGCTCGTGCTGCCCGGTCTGACCGGCCCGTGGCAGGTCGGCGGCCGCTCCGACCTCCCATGGGACGACGGGCTCGACCTCGATCTCTCGTACGTGCACGACTGGACTCCGGCGACGGACGCCGTCGTCCTGGCGCGGACGGTCCGTGCGGTCATCCGCCCCGTCGGCGCTTACTGACACCACCGGTGGTCACGCCGCCGCGCTGCCGGCACGCACGACCGAGAGCAGCACCGGCGCCGACGCGATCTCGGCGAGGGCGACGCGTGAGGCGCCGAGGTCGGCACGGGCGACGGCGGCGCGGAGGGCCGCCAGCGCCGCCGACAGCCCCGCCTCGTCGAGATCGTCGCCGATGAAGCGGGCGTGGAACAGCACCGTGGGGCCGAAATGGCCCATCAGCTGAGCGAGCCGCCGGTTCGACGACGCCGTGGCCATCGCCTCGGCGGCGGAGACGAGCGCCTCGATGGCCGGGGGCGCGGTCGGCGACGCGACCCGCGCCTCCTCGTCCACCGGCAGCGGGCCGTCGAGCGCCGTCGCCACCGCGACCCGGGCGGCGTCGTCGGCGATCGCCTCGGCGAGCGCGAGATCGGCGAGCGAGCAGAGCGTCGACAGCAGAGGCCGCACGAGCCAGGGCCGCGCGGTGCTGACCCGCGTGTACCGCTTGGGCACCGTCTCGACGAGAGAGAGGTCTTCCAGGCGGGCGAGCGCCATGCGGATGGGTGTGCGCGAGACGCCGAGCCAGTCTTCGAGATCGGTGTCGTGCAGGCGCTCGCCCTCGCCGAGCTGCCCCGACACGATCGCCTCGAGGACGAGCTCGAAGACCTCGTCGCGGTGGAGGCGCCGGCAGAGGGTGGGCGACGGGGTCGTCGGGATGGGCATCGATCCTCCTCGTGGTGGGTGGGGGCACCGACCGGTCGACCTGTCGTGCCACATCCCAGAATAGTGCATTTATCATCCAGCTTCTGACGACCGATGGCTACACTCTTCCGGTGGCCGTCCCCAAGATCCTGCTGTTCTACGTCTTCACCCCGCTCGCCGACCCCGAGGCCATCCGCCTCTGGCAGCGCGAGCTCTGCCGCTCGCTCGACCTGACCGGCCGCATCGTGCTCTCGCCGCACGGCATCAACGCGACGGTCGGCGGCGAGCTCGCCGACGTCAAGCGGTACCTGCGCACCACGCGCCAGTACGCCCCCTTCGCGGGCGTCGACGCGAAGTGGAGCGAGGGCACCGGTCACGACTTCCCCAAACTGTCGGTCAAGGTCCGCGACGAGATCGTCACCTTCGGCGCCCCCGACGAGCTGCGCGTCGACGAGCAGGGCGTCGTCGGCGGCGGCACCCGCCTCAGCCCCGACGACCTGCACGACCTGATGGACCGCGAGCAGGTGACCTTCTTCGACGGCCGCAACGAGTTCGAGTCGCGCATCGGGCGGTTCCGCGACGCGGTCGTGCCCGACGTCGCCACGACGCGCGAGTTCGTCGCCGAGATCGAGAGCGGGCGCTACGACCACCTGAAGGACGAGCCGATCGTCACGTACTGCACCGGCGGGGTCCGCTGCGAGGTGCTCAGCTCGCTGATGACGAGCCGCGGATTCTCCCGCGTGTACCAGCTGGAGGGCGGAGTGGTCCGCTACGGCGAGCGCTTCGGCGACGACGGCGTGTGGGACGGCTCGCTCTACGTCTTCGACGGGCGCGGCTCGGTCGACTTCTCCGACCACACCGCGGTGCTCGGCCGCTGCGTGCGGTGCGGCGACGCCACGAAGCGGATGCAGAACTGCAGCGACGTGCAGTGCCGCGAGCAGCTGGTGGTCTGCGACGCCTGCGGACGAGGAGGCGCGGTTCACTGTGACTCGCACCGCGCCTCCGGCGTACCGTCGCAGCCATGACGGACACGAACGACATCAAGCGCATCTCCGAGGTGCTCGACAAGGGCCGCATCGGCATCCTCACGACCCAGGGCAGCAGCCAGCACCTGGTCAGTCGACCCCTGGCCATCGTCGACCGCGAGTTCGACGGCAAGGTCTACTTCTTCACGCCCGACCCGTCGCCCAAGACGGACGACGTGCGCGCGCACCCGCAGGTCAACGTCGCGGTCGAGACCGGCAAGGGCTACCTGTCGCTCTCGGGCAAGGCGACAGTCGTCAAGGACGCCGAGATCATCGACGAGCTGTGGACCACCGCGGCCGAGGCCTGGTTCGACCAGGGTCGAGACGACCCGACCGTCGCGCTGCTCGAGGTCGACGTCGAGACGGCCGAGTACTGGGTGAGCAACGAGCCCAAGGCCATCACGATGCTCAAGTACGCGAAGGCCGCGATCACCGGCGGTCACCCCGAGAACATCGCCGACACGGGCACCGTCCGCCTCTGAGGCGTCTGGGCTGCGCCCGACTCGGGGCGCGGCCCGGCTGCGGGCGGCCCGGCTGCGGGCGGCCCGGCTGCGCGCGGCTCGGTCGCGCGCGTCCCGGCTGCGAGCGGCTCAGCCGCAGGTGACCTCGCGCCCGGCCGGGTCGACGTACTCGCCCGAGCCGAGCTGGGCGCAGGTAGCCGACAGGCGCGCCAGGTAGTCGAGGGCGCTGACCCCGTAGACGATGCTCGCGATCAGCACGACGCCTCCGATCGCGACGCCGATCAGGGCCAGCCGACGAGAGAAGCCGGCGCGCGACGAGCGGTGGGCGGCGACCAGCCCGAGCACGATGCCGAGCGGCGCGAAGAAGACGCCGAAGACGACCGACGCGACGGCCAGGCCGTGCCCCGGGTCGTCGTGCCGCGGCCGCGGAGCGTCCCACACGTCGTCGTCGGCGGGTGCGAAGTACGAGTCGAAGTCGGCGTCGCGGGCCCGGTGCTCGGGTGCGCGCGTGCCCTCCGCAGCGGACCCGGCTGCGCCCTGACCGGACGGCGTGCGCTCGGGCGCCTCGGGCGACCAGGTCTGCGGGGCGACCGGCGCGATCGACGCGACCCGTGCCTCCGGCAGGGTGTTCACCGGCCGAGGAGGCGCGGCGAGGGGGATCGAGCGATCCTCACCGGGTGCGGGTCGGGTGAAGCGCGCCCACGGCGACGGGGGTCGCGGCGTGGACTGGTCGGTCATGCATCCACGGTAGTACGCCATGATGGGATCGACCTCGGCCCTCCGGGCCGGGCCCGACCTTGCGATGGAGCATCACGATGAGAATCGGAATCCTCACCAGCGGCGGCGACTGCCCTGGACTCAACGCCGTCATCCGCGGAGCCGTCCTCAAGGGCACGCAGATCCACGGGCAGGAGTTCGTCGGGTTCCGCGACGGCTGGCGGGGGGTGGTCGACGCCGACATCGTGCCTCTCGTCCGCAAGGACATCCAGGGCATCGCGAAGCAGGGCGGCACGATCCTCGGCACGAGCCGCACGAACCCCTTCGAGGGCGACGGCGGCGTGGCGCGCATCACCGAGAACATGGAGCGCCACGGCATCGACGCCATGATCGCGATCGGCGGCGAGGGCACCCTCGCGGCCGCCAAGCGCCTGACCGACGCCGGCCTCAAGATCGTCGGCGTGCCGAAGACGGTCGACAACGACCTCGGCGCCACCGACTACACCTTCGGCTTCGACACGGCCGTGCAGATCGCGACCGACGCGATGGACCGCCTCCGCACCACGGGCGAGTCGCACAGCCGCTGCATGGTGGCCGAGGTCATGGGCCGCCACGTCGGCTGGATCGCGCTGCACTCGGGCATGGCGTCGGGTGCGCACGCGATCCTCATCCCCGAGCAGGCGACGAGCATGGACCAGATCGTCGCGTGGGTGAAGTCCGCCTACGACCGCGGGCGCGCACCGCTGGTGGTCGTCGCCGAGGGCTTCGTGCCCGACCAGGGCACCGACGTGCACTCCGAGCGCGGTCTCGACGCCTTCGGCCGCCCTCGTCTCGGCGGCATCGGCGAGCGCCTCGCCCCCATCATCGAGGAGCGCACCGGCATCGAGACCCGCGCGACGACGCTCGGGCACATCCAGCGCGGCGGCACCCCGACGTCGTACGACCGGGTGCTCGCGACGCGTCTCGGTCTCGCGGCGAGCGACGCCGTGCAGGAGGGGCGCTGGGGTCGCATGGTCGCCCTGCGCGGCACCGACATCGTGCACGTCTCGTTCGAGGAGGCGCTCGACAGCCTGAAGACCGTGCCGCAGCACCGTTACGACGAGGCCGCGATCCTCTTCGGCTGAGCCGAGGAGGCGCGGGTCGCCTCCACACGGACGGATCCGTCCACATTCCCCCGTGCAGGCGAGGCGCGAGGCGTCGTCATCTGACAGTCTCGATGCATGGTCACGTTCATCGTCGTCGGGTCGGTGGGTCTCGTCGTCCTCCTGGTCAGCATCGTCGTGGGTGATCTGCTCGACGTCTTCGACATCGGCGACGGCCTCGTCTCGGGCGTCGCCGTCGGCGCGGCGCTCGCCATCTTCGGCCTGGCCGGCATCGTCACGCTGCAGAGCGGTCTGCCCCCGGGGTGGACGTACGCGATCGCCGTCGCGATGGCGCTCGTCGCCCTCGTGCTGATCCAGATCGTCATCCGCCGCGTGACCAGACGCGAGACCGGCGGCCACTGGTCGCCCGTCGGTTTCGTCGGCACCGCCACCGAGACCATCACGCCGACCGGCGGCGAGGTCCGGCTCGACGGCGTCCGCGAACTCGAACGGCGTCTCGCCGTCAGCGACGTGCGCATCGAGCGCGGCACCCGCATCCGCGTGGTGGCCGAGTCCGGGCCGCGCGTCGAGGTCGTGCGCGACGACTCCGAGCCGACCCGCGCCTCCTAGGCTCCCCCGGCCCGCCGGGCCCCCCGACAACCGCCCTGCACCACCGAAAGAGAAACGAGAAGCCCTGTGGACTTCATCTCCGGCAACACCAGCGTCGTCGCCATCGTCGTCGCGGTCGTCATCGCCATCGCGCTGCTGTCGTTCATCGCCAGCCGCGTGCGCCGCGTCCCGCCGAACGAGGCGCTGATCGTCGTCGGCCGTGGTGCCGAGCGCTCCGAGGGCGGTGGCATCTCGAGCCCGCAGAAGGTGATCATCGGGGGCCGCACGTTCGTCTGGCCCATCTTCCAGGAGGGCTTCAAGCTCAGCCTCGAGCAGTACCAGACCCCCGTCGAGGTCCAGGCGATCGACGCCAACTACATCCGCACCGCGGTCAAGGCCACGGTCAACTTCAAGGTCACCGGCACCGAAGACGGCGTGCGCCGCGCCGCCCAGCGCTACCTGCTGCAGCAGCAGCAGCTGCCGGTCATCGTGCAGCAGTCGCTCGAGGGCTCGATCCGCGGTCTGATCGGCGGGCAGCCGGTCGACGACCTGGTGAAGAACTTCTCGCGCCTCGCGGCCGACGCCGTCAACGAGACGAAGGGCGAGCTCGCCGAGCTCGGTCTGCAGATCGAGACGATGAACATCCGCGAGATCGAGACCCCGGGCAGCACCTACCTCGCCGACCGCGGTCGCGCCGAGGCGGCCGTCGCCAAGCAGAACGCCGACGTCGCCGAGGCGGAGGCCGAGCGCATCGCCGCCCTGGCCCGCATCGGCAACACGCAGCAGACCGCCGAGCGTCAGCTGCAGCTCGACGTGCGCCAGGCGCAGATCAAGGCCGAGACCGACCGCGCCAACGCCGAGGCCTCCGCCGCCGGCGAGCTGGCCCGTGCCACTCAAGACAAGCTGGTCGCCGAGCAGGAGAGCATCGCCGTCGCCGAGCAGGCCAAGGTCAACCAGGAGCGCCTGAACATCGACGTGCGTCAGCCCGCCGAGGCCGCCGCGTACGCCGCCGTCCAGAACGCCGAGGCCGAGCGCGACGCCGCCAACGCCGCCGTCGAGGCCGAGGCGTTCCGCCGCACGCAGCTCGCCGACGCCGCCCGCGCCGCCGCCGAGAACGAGGCCGCAGCCGTCGAGGCCGCCGGTCGCGCCGAGGCCGCGGCCATCAAGGCGAAGGGTCTGGCCGAGGCCGAGGCCGTCGACGCCCTCGCCGAGGCGCAGGGCAAGTTCGGCCAGGCGGCGCTCGCGTCGCAGGTCATCTCGCGCCTGCCCGACATCGCCCGCGAGATGGCGGCGCCGATGAGCAACATCGACACCCTCACCGTCGTGTCGACGGACGGGGCGAACGAGCTCACCAAGTCGGTGGCGAACAACATGACGCAGCTGCAGGACGTCGTCAAGGCCACGACGGGTCTCGACCTCGTCGGTGCCCTGGGCGGGTTCCTGGGCGGGCGTGCCGGCGCGGCGACCGACTCGACCGTCGGCACGTCGCCTCTCGGCACCACGCCGCGCAGCACCACGCCGCGCGACTCCGCGTAGCCTGACGCCCATGCGAGCCGTCGTCGTCGAGAAGGGTCATCCCGCGTCTCTCCGAGAGGTGGGGCCCGGGCCCGACGGCGACGGCCTCGACCCCGGCCAGGTCGTCGTCGACGTGCTCTGGTCGGGCCTGAACTACAAAGACGGGCTCGCCCTCGCGGGCGACCCGGGCGTCGCACGGGTCAGCCCGCTCGTGCCGGGCATCGACCTCGTCGGGACGATCGCGGCCGTCGGGCCTGTCTCGAGCGGCGCATCCTCATCCGCCTCCGCGTCGCCCGCGTCGCCCGCGTCGTTCGCGGTCGGCGACCTGGTGGTCGCCACGGGCGCGGGTCTCGGCGAGACGCGAGACGGCGGCTACGCCGAACGCGCCGTCGTCGACACCGCCACGCTCGTCGCCGTGCCCGACGGCATCGACGCCCGGCGTGCGGCAGCGATCGGCACGGCCGGTCTGACCGCGATGCTCAGCGTGCTCCGTCTCGAGCGCGACGTGCGGCCGGGCGACGGCGAGATCGTCGTCACCGGCGCCGCCGGAGGTGTCGGGTCGGTGGCCGTCGCCGTCTTGAGTCGACTCGGGTACTCGGTCACCGCCTCCTCGGGTCGGGCCGACGAGCTGGGGCCGTACCTGCGGTCGCTGGGCGCCTCGTCCGTCATCGACCGTGCCGAGCTCGGCGAGCAGGGGAAGCCGCTCCGACGCCCCCGCTGGGCAGGTGCCGTCGACTCGGTCGGCAGCACGACCCTCGCGAGCGTGCTCGCCGAGACCGCCTGGGGCGGCACGGTCACGGCCTGCGGCCTCGCTCAGGGCTCGGACCTCACGACTACGGTGCTGCCGTTCATCCTGCGGTCGGTCACCCTGGCGGGCATCGACTCGGTGCAGGCCCCCCTGGCACTCCGCCAGGAGGCGTGGTCACGGCTCGCGACCGACCTCGACCTCGAGCTGCTCGACTCGCTGACCACCGAGACGACCCTCGACGAGGTCGTCGCGCTCGGCCCCGAGATCGTCGCCGGGCGCGTGCGCGGACGCACGGTCGTGCGCGTGGGCGCCTGACACGACGGCCTCCGGCGGAACCCCGAGGGTCGGCCCCGAGGGCGCGGCCGTGAGCGTGGGGCCTCGACACGGTTCGCAGCGGTCGAGTAAAGTACCGGATAATCGATACTTCCTCGCGCATTGAAGGTCTGATACATGCCCATCCCCACCGGCCCCGAGAACCCGGCCCCCCGCCGCCTCCTCCGTGACGTCGTGTTCGACAAGATGCTGTCCGCGATCGAAGACGGCACGCTGCAGCCCGGCGAGCGCCTCAACGACGACGAGCTGGTCACCTGGCTCGGCGTCTCGCGCACGCCCATCCGCGAGGCGATCGCCAAGCTGGTCGACTACGGCCTCGTCGAGATGGAGGCCAACCGCTACACGCGCATCGCGATGCCCGACTTCGATCTCTATCGGCACGCGCTGCAGGTGTACGCCGGGCTGAACGAGTTGACGGCGCGGTGGGCGATCCCGCTGCTCTCCGACTCCGACGTCGACGAGTTCACGGCCCTGGTCGACACGGCCCTCCGCCGCCTCGACGCCCGCGATGTCGGCGGCCTCGGCGACTTCCAGGCCGTGCCGGCGTACCTCCGCACGAAGGTCGGCAACCCGCTGCTCGACAGCGCCGAGCGCCTCGTCAACGCGCGCGTCATGTTCATGTCGAAGCCCGTGCTCAACCACTGGCAGTGGGAGCTCACGACGGACTTCCTGAACCGCATCCGCGAGGCCGTGCGCCGACGCGACATCGACCTCGCCATCGCCGCGTTCATCCCGTTGAACGAGGCGAACCTCCGCCACCTCGAGGCCGTCGAGGTCGACGGGGCCCTCCTCTCGACCCCGTCGTGACCCCGCTCGGACACTGAGCCGCAGCACAGCAAGACCGCACCACCGCAAGACAGCACCACAGCACCACAGCACCACAGCGAGACCGCACCACCGCACCGCCTCATGTGCGGGCCGACGCAGGGAAGTCGGCCCGCACCTCCCACCCTCCGCCCGACCCAGGAGTGCCCGATGCCGATCCCCACGCTCACCGACCAGCCGCCCGCCCCCCGCCGCCTGCTGCGCGACGTCGTCTACGACAAGATGTTCGACGCGATCATCGACGGCACCCTCGAGTTCGGCGAACGACTGAACGACGACCAGCTGGTCGCCTGGCTCGGCGTCTCGCGCACGCCCGTCCGCGAGGCCATCGCGAAGCTCGCCGACCAGGCGCTCGTCGACATCGAGGCGAACCGGTACACGCGCATCGTGCACCCGACCTTCGACGAGTTCGTCGACACCATCGATGTCGGTTACGCCGTCTGGGCGCTCTTCGTCGAGCGCGGTGTCGCGCGTCTGGGTGCCGCTCAGCGCACCGAGGCCCTGAAGATCCTCGACGCCCGCGCGAAGGCGTTCGCGGCGAAGAAGCCCGAAGACGACCGCGCGCTCGTCCGCTTCAACGAGCTGCTGCTCGAGGCCAGCGCGAGCACCTCGCTGGCGCGACTGTGGGCGAACACCGGCCCGCGCCTCCTGCTGCTGATCCGTCGCCCGTCGTCGCAGGGTCTGTTCGACTTCGACGCGGCCCTCGCGTTCACGAAGACGCTGCGCGACGCGGTCGCCGAGGGCGACGCCCAGGCCGCGGCCGAGGCGGTCCGCACGCAGCCCGAGCGTCTGGCCGAGTTCCACGAGCAGGTCCGCGAGGCGGGCGTCTACCTCTCGTGACGCCGACGTCGATCACGTCGAGCATCGCACCAGTGGTGCTCGACGTGGCCGACGTCCGGGTCGCCCGTGCGGGTCGCGATCTGCTCGCCGGAGTCTCGCTGCGCGTGCGGGCCGCCGAGCACTGGGCCCTGATCGGTCCGAACGGGGCGGGCAAGACGACGCTGCTCACCCTCTGCGGCGCCCTCGGTCACCCCACCTCGGGCACGGTCGACGTGCTGGGGCGGCGGCTCGGTCGCGTCGACCTGAGCGAGCTGCGCCGGCGCATCGGCCACGTCGACCCCCGGCATCGCATGCTGCGCGACAACACGGTGCACGAGGTGGTGCTGACCGGGCTCACCGGCAGCAGCGACCCCGTCGCCCGCTGGTCGCCGACACCCGCCGAGGAGGCGCGGGCACGATCGCTGACCGCCTCCGTCGGACTCGGGGCCCGCTCCACGGCCCGCTGGTCGGTGCTGTCGCAAGGAGAGCGGGGTCGCGCCCTGATCGCCCGCGCGCTGCTCGCGTCGCCCGCGCTGCTGCTGCTCGACGAGCCCGCGACGGGTCTCGACGTCGCCGCGCGCGAGCACCTGCTCGACACCCTCGACGAGGTGCGGGCGAGCCACCCCGACGTCGCCTCGGTGACGGTCACGCATCATCTCGAGGATCTGCCGGCCAGCACGAGTCATGCGGTGCTGCTGCGCGACGGACGCGTCTTCGCGCAGGGGCCCGCCGACGACGTGCTGACCTCGGAGCTCGTCTCGGCGGCGTTCGACCACCCGCTGGTGATCGAGCGCGTCGCCGGCCGCTGGTCTGCGCGCACCCGGCGCGGCCGCCCGGCCTCATCGATGTGACCCGAAACGGGCCCTCGGCCGGTGCCGACACCCCCTCCGGGTCATTTCGATGCTTGCGGCGGGCCGGGAAGGGCCCAGCGGGGCCGCCGGCCGGCGACGCGCACCTGGCGGGGCCGCCCGGCTTCATCGATGTGACCCGAAACGGGCCCTCGGCCGGTGCCGACGCCCCCTTCGGGTCACCTCGATGCTTGCGGCGGGCCGGGAAGAGCCCAGCCGGGCCGCCGGCCGGCGACGCGCACCCCGCGGGGCCGCCCGGCGGCATCGAAGTGACCCGGAAGGGGCCCTCGGCCGGTGCCGATGCCCCTTTCGGGTCACTTCGATGAGCGGGCCGGGCCGACTAGCGGCCCGGCCGCTACCCGGCGGCGGGCGCCGTCGCGGCCGCGGCGGCCTTGGCGGCTGCAGGCAACGCGTCGAGGATCCGCGACACCGCAGTCTCGTCGTGCGCCGCCGTGACGAACCAGGCCTCGTACACCGACGGCGGAAGGTTCACCCCGGCGTCGAGCATCGCGTGGAAGAACGGCGGGTAGCGCCAGGTCTGCTGGGCGCGTACGTCGTCGTAGTCTCGCGGGGCGTCGGGTGTGAAGGCGAACGAGAAGAGCGAACCGGCGCGCTGCACGGTGTGCTCGACGCCCTCGGCCGACAGGGCCTCCGAGACGGCGACCGACAGCCGGTCGGCGACCGCGTCGAGCGTCGCGTAGACCTCGGGAGTCGCGAGTCGGAGCGTCGCGGTGCCGGCCGCCACGGCGACCGGGTTGCCGCTCAACGTGCCGGCCTGGTAGACGGGGCCGAGAGGGGCGAGGTAGTCCATCACGTCGGCACGCCCGCCGAGCGCCGCCAACGGCATGCCGCCGCCGATGACCTTGCCGAAGGTGACGAGGTCGGGCTCCCAACCGCTGCCGTCGGGGACGACGTCGGCGGCCTCGAGACCCCACCAGCCGGCGGGCCCGACCCGGAACCCGGTCAGCACCTCGTCGACGATCAGCAGCGAGCCGTTGCTGCGGGTGATCTCGGAGAGGCTGCGATTGAACCCGCGTCGCGGGGCGAGGACGCCCATGTTGGCCGCGGCGGCCTCGACGATGACGGCGGCGATCCGCGGTCCGTGCTCGGCGAACGCCTGACGGACGGCGTCGAGGTCGTTGTACGGCAGCACGAGGGTCTGCGCCGCGGTCGCCTCGGTGATGCCGGCCGAGCCGGGCATCGAGAGCGTCGCGACACCCGAGCCGGCCTCGGCCAGCAGCGAGTCGGAGTGGCCGTGGTAATGACCGGCGAACTTCACCAGCAGGTCGCGACCCGTGAAGCCGCGTGCGAGCCGGATGGCGGTCATGGTCGCCTCGGTGCCGGTCGACACCATGCGGATCTTGCCGATCGGCCGGGCGTCGCCCACGGAGACCCGCTCGCGCACGAGCTCGGCGAGCTCGGTCTCACCGGGTGTCGACGCCCCGAACGACAGGCCGCGCGCGGCCGCCTGCTGCACGGCCTCGAGCACCTCGGGGTGCGTGTGGCCGAGGATGGCCGGACCCCACGACGCGACCAGGTCGACGTACTCGCGACCCTCGGTGTCGGTGACGTAGGCCCCCTTCGCACCCACCAGGAACCGGGGCGTGCCCCCGACCGAGCCGTAGGCGCGGACGGGCGAGTTCACCCCGCCGGGGATGGAGCGCTTCGCTCGGGCGAAGAAGCCGTCGTTGGTGCGGTCGTCGCGGGCGATGCCCATCAGATGCGTCCTTCCCGGAGGCGCGTGGCCAGTTCGGTCGCCCAGTACGTCAGGATCGCGTCGGCCCCGGCGCGCTTGATCGACAGCACGCTCTCGTACGACGCGGCGTCGAGGTCGATCCAGCCGTTGGCGGCGGCGGCCTGGATCATCGCGTACTCGCCGCTGATCTGGTACGCCCAGACCGGGACGGTGCTCGTGGCGGCGGTCTCGGCGAGCACGTCGAGATAGCTCATGGCCGGCTTCACCATCACGATGTCGGCACCCTCGGCGATGTCGAGGTCGACCTCGCGGAGACCCTCACGGCCGTTGGCCGCATCGAGCTGGTACGTGCGACGGTCGCCCACGAGCGTCGACTGGACCGCCTCGCGGAACGGCCCGTAGAACGCCGAGGCGTACTTCGCCGAGTACGCCAGCAACGCGCTGTTCGAGAAGCCGGCCTCGTCGAGGGCGTCGCGGGCCGAGCCGATCTGGCCGTCCATCATGCCGCTCATGCCGATCAGCTGCGAGCCCGCCTCGGCCTGCACGACGGCCATCGCGTCGTAGCGCTCGAGCGTCGCGTCGTTGTCGACCGAGCCGTCCGCCGCGAGGACGCCGCAGTGGCCGTGGTCGGTGAACTCGTCGAGGCAGAGGTCGGTCTGCACGACGAGGGCGCCCTGCGCCGCGTCGACTGCGACCCGGGTCGCGACGTTGAGGATGCCCTCGGGGTCGGTGGCCCCCGAGCCCACGGCGTCCTTCTCGAGCGGCACGCCGAACAGCATGACGCCGCCGACACCGGCCTCGGCGGCCTCGGCGACCGCATGCGGGAGGCTGCTGAGGCTGTGGTGCACGACACCCGGCATGGACGAGATCTCGGCGGGTGAGTCGATGCCCTCTCGCACGAACATGGGCAGCACGAGGTCGGACGGGTGGAGGCGCGTCTCGGCCGACAGCCGGCGGAGGGCGGGGGTGGCGCGCAGCCGGCGGGGGCGCACGCGGGGGAACTCTGACATCAGTCTTTCTCGGGATCGGAGTGGCGTCCGTCGAGGGCGTGGTCGACCACTGCCTGGACGAGGGCGGCCGCCGAGCGGGTCTCGGCGATCAGGTGCACCGGCAAGCCGGCGGCGCGGGCGTCGAACGCCGTGCGCGGCCCGATGCAGGCGACGAGTGTGCTGGCGGGCAGCGGAGCGAGCTGCGCCGCGATCTGCCGGGCGACGCTGCCCGAGGTGATGAGGATGACGCCGATGTCGCCCGAGCGGACGCCGGTCGCGACGGCCTCGGAGACCTCGACGCCGACGGTGCGGTAGGCGGCGACGAACTCGGCGTCGAAGCCGCGCTCGGAGAGACCGGCGACGAGGGTCGGCTCGGCCAGGTCGGACTGGGGCACGAGCACGCGACCCTGGACGTCGTCTCGGGGCCACTCCTTGACGAGGCCCCGGGCCGAGTTGTCGCCCTCGGGCACGAAGTCCACGCGGTACCCCGACAGCGTCAGGGCCGCGGCCGTCGTCTCGCCCACGGCGGCGATGCGGGTCGAGGCCGGGGGCCGGATGCCGTTGCCGACGAGGACGTCGACCGTGGTGGCGCTCGTCACGACGAGCCAGTCGTAGACGCCGGCCTCGAGTCGTGCCAGGGCGGCCGCGAGCAGCTCGGGCGTCTCGGCGGGTGCGAAGTTGATCATCGGGGCGATGACCGGGGCGGCGCCGTGCGCACGGAGCGCCGCGGCCACGCCGTCGCCCCACTTGCCGCCTCGGGGCACGAGGACGCGGGTGCCCTTGAGCGGCCGCTCGGCCGTCACGAGGCGCTCCCCACCGGGTCTCCGCCGGAGGGCCCGCCGCCGATCGGGGCGAGCTCGGCCGCCCCGAGTTCGAGCAGCTCGTCGACGACACGACCGGCGACCTCGGCGACGTCGACCAGCTGCGTCTCGAGCGGACCGTCGTCGAGCGAGACGGCGTGCGACGCACTGACCGTGCCGGCGCCCTCGGGGCTGTAGACCGTGGCGCTGAGCAGCAGCAGACCGGCGTCGACCACGGCCGAGGCGCCGATCGGCGCGGCGCACCCCGCCTCGAGCCGCGCCAGCACCTGACGCTCGGCCGAGACGACCAGACGCGTGTCGCGGTCGTCGATCGCGGCGAGGCCGCGGGCGAGGGTCTCGTCGGGGTCGCCCTCGCGGACCTCGACGGCCAGCGAGCCCTGGCCGGGGGCGGTCGGCCACCAGCCGAGACCGAGCAGGTCGGTCGCGGCGTCGAGGCGCCCAAGACGCCCCAGACCGGCGGCGGACAGCAGGACGGCGTCGAGATCGTCTCCGACCCGGCGGAGGCGCGTGTCGACGTTGCCGCGGATGTCGACGACCTCGAGATCCGGTCGTCGTGCCAGCAGCTGGGCGGCGCGACGCGGTGACCCCGTGCCCACCCGGGAGCCCTGCGGCAGGGTCTCGAGGGTCAAGCCGTCACGGGCGCAGAGCGCGTCGCGGGCGTCGGCACGACCGGGTGTCGCGCCGATGACGAGCCCGGGGTGCGAGGCGGTCGGCAGGTCTTTCAGGCTGTGGACGACCACGTCGCACTCGTCGACCAGGAGCGCCGAGCGCAGTGCGCTGGCGAAGACGCCCGTGCCCCCGAGGCTGGCGAGCGACTCGCCCGTCGCCTGGGTGCGGTCGCCCTCGGTCTTGATGCGGATGAGCTCGACGTCGGCGCCCGTCTCGCGGGCGAGCCGCTCGGCGATCGTGGTCGACTGGGCGACGGCGAGTGCGCTGCCGCGGGTTCCGATGCGAAGTGTCGTCACAGCTCTAGGGCACCAGACCCGAGAGGGCGGGCTTGAAGCCGAGACGGACGTTCTCGCAGCACCCGGGGCGGCAGACGTCGTACCAGGGGCCGAGATCGGTTACGTGCGGGCGGTCTTCGACCGGCACGCCGTCACGGCGTTCGAGCACGAGGTCGACCAGGCCCGTCACGTAGTTCGGGTCGATGCCGGGGGTCGGCGTGCGCACGGCCCAGAAGCCGTTCTTCTCGCTCGTCTCGAGGGCCTCGTTGTCGAGATCCCACATGACCTCCATGTGGTCGCTGACGAAGCCGAGCGGCACGATCACGACGGCGCGCGTCGGGCCACCGGCGAGGTCGTCGATCGCGTCGTTGATGTCGGGCTCGAGCCACGGCATCGACGGCGGGCCGCTGCGCGACTGGTAGACGAGCTGCCACGGCACGGTGCTGCCGCCGCCCTCGGGGATCTCGAGCTCGAGCGCGGCCTCGGCGGCCGCCATGACGACCTCGGCCACTGCCTTGTGCTGCGCGGCGTAGGCGCCGTCGTCGTCGAAGCCGCGCGACTGCGGGCCGCTCTTCGCGGCGTCGGTCGACGGGATCGAGTGCGTCGCGAACAGCACCTGGATCTCGCTCGACAGGTCGAGGCCGTCGATCTCGGCGCGGGCCTTCAGCAGGGCGTCGCGCACACCGTCGATGAACGGCTGGACGAAGCCGGGGTGGTCGAAGAACTGACGCACCTTGTCGATCTGCATGGTGTCGGCGAGACCGGTCTCGTCGAGCGCCATCGCGAAGTCCTCGCGGTACTGGCGGCACGAGCTGTACGACGAGTAGGCGCTGGTCGCGACGGCGATCAGCTTGCGGAACCCGCGGCTGTCGGCCTCGCGCACCGCGTCGGCCATGTAGGGATCCCAGTTGCGGTTTCCCCAGACGACGGGCAGGTCGATGCCACGACGCTCGAGCTCGGCCTCGAGGGCGGCCTTGAGCTCGCGGTTGTGCTGGTTGATGGGGCTGACGCCGCCGAAGTGGCGGTAGTGCGTCGCGACCTCTTCGAGCCGCTCTTCGGGGATGCCGCGACCCCGGGTGACGTTGCGGAGGAACGGGATGACGTCGTCCTGGCCCTCGGGCCCGCCGAAGCCGGCCAGCAGGATCGCGTCGTAGTCGGTCGGCTCGGAGACGTGCTCGGGGCCGCGCTCGGCCGCCGGGGTGGCGTTGCGCACGAGCTCGCCGTTGGTGATTCCGCTGGTGTCGGTCACGACAGAACCTCGATGATCTCGGTGGTGGTGATCCGTCGGCCGGTGAAGAACGGGATCTCTTCACGGACGTGACGGCGGGCTTCGGTGTAGCGCAGGTCGCGCATGAGGTCGACGAGCTGCACGAGCTCGGGTGCCTCGAGTGCGAGGATCCACTCGTAGTCGCCGAGCGAGAAGCTCGCGACGGTGTTGGTCAGCACCGCGCGGTGCTCGGAGCCCTGCTTGCCGTGATCGGCCAGCATCTGACGGCGCTCGGCCTCGGGCAGCAGGTACCACTCGTAGCTGCGGACGAACGGGTAGACCGTCAGCCATGTCTCGGGCTCTTTGCCGCGCATGAAGGCGGGGCTGTGGTTGCGCGAGAACTCGGCATCGCGGTGCATGCCCATGGCGTTCCAGGTCGGGAGGAGACCGCCGAGGGCGTCGGTACGCAGCAGCCGCCGGTAGGCCGACTGGATGGCCTCGGGCACCTCGCCGTGCAGCCAGATCATGATGTCGGCGTCGGCGCGCAGGGCGCTGACGTCGTAGAACCCCCGGACGACGACCCCGTCGGCGGCCAGCGATGCGACGACCGCGTCGAGCGCCTCGGCGTCGGCCTCGTCGGGTGCGAACGGGTTCTGGAGGTCGCGTCGGAGGACGGCCCACAGGGTGTAGCCGAGCCGCTCGCCCCCACCGGCCGACGACGACGCGTCGGTCGGGGCCGGCGACGGCGCCTCGGGTGAGGGGGCGGCGGGTGAATCTGACGTCGGCAACACGGGTGCCGACCCGTCGGCGCTGGTACTCATGCGGCTATTCTCCCCCTCTCCCGGCTGGGAGCCCAACCAGGTACTTCCAGTTCGAGAGAACGGTGGAGAACCCCTCGAGGAGGGGCCTCCGGGGAGGGACTATCGGCGCTTGACGACAGCGACCAGGATGCCGCCGACGGTCAACGCCACGACACCGGCACCGGCCAGCCAGGGCCACTTGTCGTGCTCGTACGAGGCCTTCGCGCGCTGACCGGCGGCGCCCAGCTGCTTGGGCACGTTCAGCTTGTCTTCGATCTCGTTCAACGTGGCGGCCAGCTCGGCGCGCGTCTTGTCGATGTGACCCTGGATGTCGTTCGTGTCGCTCACGATGGTTCCGATCGGTGCAGAGGAGGTGCGGAGAAGGAGGGAGCGCGTCAGGACTCGTCGAGGCGCGTGCGCGGGATGGTGCCGACGCCCTTGATGGCGCGCAGGTCGCGCTGGAGGCTGGCGAGGGTCTTCTCGGGGACGACCGGCAGACCGACCTTGATCTTCTTGTAGCCGACCCAGCCGAGGATGGCCGCGCCGATCAGCAGGGCGACGGCCACGATCAGCGCCGAGAGCCAGCCCGGCAGCCAGATGGCGATCAGCAGCACGATCGCGGTCAGCAGCACGCCCAGCGCCGCGAAGACCAGCACGAGAGCGCCGACGACGAAGCCGGCGCCGAGGCCGAACGCCTTGAGCGTCGCCATGATCTCGCTCTTGAGCAGCGCGATCTCGCCCTTGACGAGATCGGTGACCAGCGTGGGGACGTCGTGCAGCAGGGTGAAGAGCGACCGCGAGCGCGTCCGTGAACCGGAGTCGTGCCGGATCCGGTCGCTTCGGGTGGAATCGGTCATCGGGTCTTACCGGTGGTCGCCGACTTCTGCTTCTTCTTCTTGCCCCCGCCGAAGGCCCGCACGATCACGAACTTCGCGCCGTTGACCCCGGCGTCGACGAGGTCGGCGGTCTTCGCGCCGGCGAAGTCCTCCGCCTTGCCGACCTGACGCTGCACCGCGCGGCTGTGCCAGAGCTTGGACGACGTCGTCGAGATCTGGTCGTAGCGGTCTCGCCCGGCCCGGGCGCCCAGTACGAAGCCGAGGGCTCCTCCGGCGACGAAGATCAATTTGCCTCGCATGTCGCTCCATTCGTGGTCTGCGCACGGCAGTCGGCCGCGCGAGTCCCCAATCTAGTCCGAGCGCGCCGCGAGTTGCCCGACCCCGCCGCTGAGCAGTGCCGCGGCGGTCGCCCGGGACTGCGCGATGACCGCGGCCAGACCACGACCGGCCACGGCACCGCCGACCCGATGCACGCCGTCGAGGGGGGCGACGGGGGCGACCCGCGCCTCCTCGGCGTCCGTGACGGGTGCGGCGAGAGGGGCGTCCCAGGCGACCCGCGCCCAGCCCTCGACGGCGTCGGGGTCGATCGGCACGCCGAGCAGCACCGCGGCGTCGGCGATCGCGACGGCCCGCAGCTCGGCGTCGGGCGTGCCGGGCTCGACCACGGGCGAGTCGTAGCTGAGACGGAGCACGTGCCGCCCGCCGGCGAGGTCGGCGAGCCAGGGCCATTTGACCGTCGCGTGCGTCAGGGCCTTCGCCCGCACGTCGAGGGCGCCGGGGGCGACGAGCACGCCCGTGCCCCGCGGCCCGGTGTCGAGCGCCGGCTCGCGGACGACGAGCGTCACGAGCGTGATCAGGCCGGGAGCCGAGGAGGCGCGACCCGCCAGAGCCCGCCCCGCACCGTCGCCCACGGCCAGCACCACGGCGTCGGCGACGAGTCGCTCGCCGTCGACGGTGACGGACGACGCGTCGAGCGCCGACACCACCGCACCGAGTCGCATCTCGACGCCGAGTCGCTCGAGGTCGGCGACCAGGGCGTCGACCAGGCGGGCGTTGCCCCCGCGGAGACCGGCGACGGCCGAGCCGGCGGGGGCCAGCGCGCGGAGGCTGAGGACGGCCGCAGCCAGCGAGCCCTCCCGCAGCAGCGCCCGGCGGAGCCCTGGCGAGACGCGGTCGACGAGGAGGTCGTCGGGGTGCCGCGAGTGCACGCCTCCGACGATGGGCGTGACCAGGCGGTCGAGCACGGCGTCGCCCATCCGCGCCCGGATGAACGGGCCGACCGTCGTCTCGTCGGCGCCCACCTCGGCCGGCTGCGCGTCGAGTCGCTCGGCGAGCGCGGCGCCCTCGACGCCGATCACCTGCAGCACGTCGGGGTCCGTGAGGTCTCCGGGGATCCCGAGCAGACCCGTGCGGGGCAGCGGGAAGGCCTGTCCGTCGGCCTCGTGCACCCAGGCGCCGCGGCCGTCGGGCAGCACGACGTCGTCGGCGAGACCGAGCTCGTCGAGGTACGCGGCCACCGTGCCGCCGCGGGTGGCGAAGCTCTCGGCGCCCGAGTCGAGGTCGATCCCCGCGACGGTGTGCCGACCGACCTCGCCGCCGAGACGGTCGGACGCCTCGAGCAGCAGCACGGTCGCACCGCCGCGGGCCAGCTCGCGCGCGACGACCAGCCCCGCGACGCCGCCCCCGACGACGACCACGTCGGCCGGCGAACCGCCGGCACCGGTCGAGGAGGCGCGGAGCAGGTCAGGCACGGTCGTACCCTTTCTACGAGAGTGGACTTCTAGAGCGTGTGCGCCAGCTCGACGATGCGGCTCAGCACGTCGGGGTCGGTGTCGGGGTTGACCCCGTGGCCGAGGTTCAGCACATGGGCCGGGGCGGCGCGACCGCGTTCGACGACGTCGCGCACGTGGGCCTCGAGCACGGGCCAGGGCGCCTGCAGCAGAGCGGGGTCGATGTTGCCCTGCAGGGGCGTGCCGCCGCCGAGACGCCGGGACGCCTCGTCGAGCGGGATGCGCCAGTCGACGCCCATCGCGTCGACGCCGACGTCGCGCATGGCGGTCAGCACCTCGCCGCTGCCGACGCCGAAGTGGATGCGCGGCACGCCCAGGTCGGCCACGTGCGAGAGCGCACGGGCCGAGTGCGGTGCCACGTTCGCCGTGTAGTCGGCGAGCGAGAGCGACCCGACCCACGAGTCGAACAGCTGGGCGGCGCTGGCACCCGCGAGCACCTGGGCGCGGAGAAAGGCCCCGGTGACGTCCGCCGCCCAGGTGAGCAGCGCCTCCCAGGTGTCGGGATCGCTGTGCATCAGGGTGCGCGCACGGATGTGGTCTTTCGACGGACCGCCCTCGACGAGGTACGCGGCGAGGGTGAAGGGCGCCCCGGCGAATCCGATCAGCGGCGTGCTGCCCAGCTCGGCGACGGTCTGGGCGACGCCCGCGGCGATCGGCGCCAGGGCCTCGTCGTCGAGGGGTCGGAGGGCGGCGACGTCGGCCGCGGTGCGGATCGGCGTCTCGAGCACGGGGCCGCGCCCGGGCACGATGTCGACCGAGACCCCGGCGAGCTTGATCGGCACGACGATGTCGCTGAAGAAGATGCCCGCGTCGACCCCGTGCCGGCGCACCGGCTGCAGCGTGATCTCGCTGGCGAGGTCGGGCGTCAGGCAGGCGTCGAGCATCTTGGTGCCGACGCGCAGCTCGCGGTACTCGGGCAGCGAGCGCCCGGCCTGCCGCATGAACCACACGGGCAGGGTCTCGGGTCGGTCGCCCCGCAGGGCCCGCACCAGCCGGGAGTCGGCGGTGAGACCGGTCGCGAGCGGGTGCTGGTCGGGCAAGGCGGAGGAGTTCACGCCGAAGATTCTCGCATCGCCCGCTGGGCATCGCATCGAGGTGACGCGACGGGGGTCTCGCCTGGGCGACGGACCCCTCGTCGGGTCACCTCGACGACCGCGGAGCCGAGGAGGCGCGGGTCGGCCGAGGAGGCGCGGGTCAGCCGACCTTGACGACCATCTTCCCGACGTTGGCACCGCGCATCAGGCCGGTGAACGCCTCGAAGGCCTGGTCGATGCCCTCGACCACGGTCTCGTCGTGGACGACGTCGCCGTTCGCCAGCCACGGGCCCATCTCGGCCTGGAAGGCCGGAGCGACGTGACGGTAGTTCCCGAGCGTGAAGCCCTTCATCATGAGGCCGCGCGTGACCATGTTGGTCAGGCCGGTGATGCCGACCGGGGCGCCGGTCGAGTTGTAGTTCGCGATCGAGCCGCAGAGCGCCGCGCGTCCGCCGTCGCGGAACGAGTCGAGGGCGGCCGAGAGGTGGTCGCCTCCGACGTTGTCGAAGTAGAGGTCGATGCCGTCGGGCGCTGCCTCGCGCAGCAGCTCGGTGACGTCGCCGTCCTTGTAGTTGAAGGCCGCGTCGAAGCCGTACTTCGAGGTGAGCAGCTCGACCTTCTCGGCGGATCCGGCGCTGCCGATCACACGCGAGGCGCCCTTGAGACGGGCGATCTGGCCGACCATGGTGCCCACGGCGCCGGCGGCTCCCGAGACGAAGACGACGTCGCCCTCGCGGATGCCGGCGATCTCCGTCAGACCGACGTAGGCGGTCAGCCCGGTGAGACCGAGCACGCCGAGGTAGGCCGACAGCGGCACTCCGTCGACGGGCTGCACGGCACGGAACGAGCCCGCGCCTCCCTGGGCCACGTCGCGCCAGCCGAGGTCGTGCTGCACGACCGCGCCGACGGGGAGGTCGCCCGAGCGGGACTCGACCACGCGGCCGATGGCACCGCCGGTCATCGTCTCGTTCAGGGCGAACGGCGGCACGTACGACTTGACGTCGTTCATCCGACCGCGCATGTAGGGGTCGACGGAGAGGAACTCGTTCTGCACCCGGACCTCGCCCTCGCCGAGCTCGGGCAGCGTCACCTCGACACGGCGCACGTCGTCGGGGGTGGGCTCGCCCTGGGGGCGGGCGATGAGCTGCCACTGGGTGCTGATGGTCATGATTCTCCTGTCGTCGGGCCGAGCGGGTGGTCGGCGGGGCCTCGTGTTGCAATGCGCAACACCGGCTGAGCATTCCCGTGCCTCAGCATCACCCCGCGCTTCCGCTCGACGTCGAGCCATCACCCAGCCGAATGCGCCCGGGGGCGTTACTCTTGATCGGTGCTCATCTGCCTGACGGCGTCCCATCGGAACGCCAGCTTCGACCTCCTCGAGAAGTTGAGCATCGGCGCACCCTCCGCGGTCGGCACATTGGTCGACGGCAGCGACTTCGTCAACGGCGCCGTCGTGCTCGCGACCTGCAACCGCTTCGAGGCCTACCTCGACGTCGACGAGCCCCTCACCGCCGGCAGCGCCGTCGCGGTCGAGGCCACCATCGCCACCATGAGCGATGCGAGCGACGTCACGGCCGACGACCTCCGCGACAGCGTGCGGGTCATCACCGGCGACGAGGTCGTCGAGCACCTGTTCGCCGTCAGCTCCGGCCTCGAGTCGGTCGTCATCGGCGAAGACGAGATCTCGGGTCAGGTGCGTCGCGCCCTCGAGCGGGCCCGCGAGGGCGGCACGACGTCGTCCGACCTCGAACGCCTCTTCCAGAAGGCTTCGCACACCTCGCGGGGCGTCAAGAACCGCACGAACGTAGGAGGCGCGGGTCGCTCGCTCGTCCGCCTCGCCCTCGAGCTCGCCTCCTCGCGCGTCACGGACTGGGCCCACGCCCGGGTGCTGATCGTGGGCACCGGCCAGTACGCGGCCACCACGGTCACCGCACTGCGCGACCGGGGCGCCGACCGGCTGGCCGTCTACTCGTCGTCGGGTCGCGCCTCCTGGTTCGGGCTGAAGCACGACGCGACCCCCTACGACGACCTCGCCACCGCCATCGAGTGGTGCGACGTCCTCATCACCTGCACCTCGACCACCCAGCCCGTGGTCACCCCCGACGTCGTCACCCCGGGCGCGCGCCGACTCGTCATCGACCTCGGTCTGCCGCGCAACGTCGACCCGCTGGTCACCGAGGTCGAGGGCGTCGAGCTGCTCGACCTCGAGACGATCAGCCTGCACGCTCCGCTCGCCGAGCTCACCGCCGCCGACGACGCCCGCGCGCTCGTGTCGACGGCCGCCGCCGAGTTCCAGGCCGTCGCCGCCGAGCAGTCGCTGACCCCCGCGGTCGTCGCGCTGCGGAAGCACGTCTTCGACCTGCTCGACTCCGAGATCGAGCGGGCGCGGTCGCGTGGCGACTCGTCCGACCGCACCGAGGCCGCGCTGCGTCACCTGGCCGGCGTGCTGCTCCACACCCCGTCGGTGCGGGCGCGCGAGCTGGCCCGCGAGGGCCGCGGCGAGGAGTTCCGCGACGGGCTCGAGGCGCTGTTCGGCCTCACCGACACGCGCGCGGCCGCCGCCCCGGCCCCGCACCTGCGCGCCGTCGGCGACGCCGGCTGACCGGCGGATCCACCGCACGACGCCAGGAGATGCACACGACGCCACGAGAAAAGGTGGCGTCGTGTCCATCTGGTGGCGTCGTGATGACGACCCGCGCCTCCTCGGCCGACCGCCGACACCGGCGCGTCACCCCCACGCGACGCCAGCCGACGGGCGCGTTCCCCCGCACGACGCCAGCTGACCCGCGCGCCACCTACGACGCCACGAGATGCACACGACGCCACGAGAAAAGGTGGCGTCATGTCCATCTGGTGGCGTCGTGATGACGACCCGCGCCTCCTCGGCCGACCGCCGACCGCCGACCACCGGCGCCGGCACCGGCAACGCCGCCGCCAGAACCGGCACCGGCCCCGCGGTCACCAGATCGTGACGCGCTCCTCCGGCGGCAGCCAGGCCGCGTCGGTCGGCACCACGTCGAACGCGGCGTAGAACTCGTCGATGTTGCGCACGATCTGGTTGCAGCGGAACTCGTTCGGCGAGTGCGGGTCGATCGACAGCAGGCGCACGGCCTCCTCGTCGCGCAGGGTGATCTGCCACGCCTGCGCCCAGCTGAGGAAGAACCGCTGGGCCCCGGTCAGACCGTCGATCACGGGCGGCTCGGCCCCCTCGAGCGACAGCAGGTAGGCCTTGTAGGCGATCGACAGCCCGCCGAGGTCGCCGATGTTCTCCCCGATGGTGAGGGCGCCGTTCACGTGGTGGTCGGGCACCTGGGCGGGGGCGAGCGCGTCGTACTGGGCGATCAGCGAGGCGGTGAGCTTCTCGAACGCCTCGCGGTCGGCGGCCGTCCACCAGTCGCGGAGCCGACCGTCGCCGTCGTACTTCGAGCCCTGGTCGTCGAAGCCGTGGCCGATCTCGTGCCCGATGACGGCGCCGATCGCGCCGTAGTTGGCGGCGGCGTCGCGGGTCTCGTCGAAGAACGGGAACTGCAGGATGGCGGCGGGGAACACGATCTCGTTCATGCCGGGGTTGTAGTACGCGTTGATGGTCTGCGGCGTCATGAACCACTCGCCGCGGTCGAGCGGCTGACCGATCTTGCCCAGCTCGCGGTCGAAGCCGACGGCGGCGGTCGCCCGCACGTTGCCGACCAGATCGGCCGGGTCGACCTCGAGGGCCGAGTAGTCGCGCCAGGTGTCGGGGAACCCGATCTTGGGGGTGAACTTCTCGAGCTTCTCGAGCGCGCGGCCGCGGGTCTCCTCCGTCATCCACTCGAGCTCGGTGATGCTCTGCCGGTACGCCTCGACGAGGTGCGCGACGAGCACGTCCATGGCGGTCTTGGCCGCGGGCGCGAAGTGGCGCTCGACGTAGATGCGCCCGACGGCCTCGCCCATGGCGCCCTCGACGAGCGAGACGCCGCGCTTCCAGCGGGCGCGCTGCACGGGTGCGCCGGTCAGGGTGCGGCCGTAGAAGCCGAAGTTCGCCTCGACGAACGGGGTCGACAGGTACGCCGCCGACGAGCGGACGATCTGCCAGCGCAGCCAGTCTTTCCAGTCGAGGAGGCGCGCTCCGGTCAGCAGCGACGCCAGACCGGTCACGAACGACGGCTCCCGGACGACGACCTCGTCGAACACGCGCTCGGGCGCGCCCACGGCGTCGCGCCAGACGGTCAGGTCGACGCCTTCGGCGAGCGCCTCGAACCCCGCCCAGGGCAGCAGGTTGTAGGTGGCGTCGCTGTCGCGGGTGGCGACGTTGTCCCAGTGGTGCGAGGCGAGCTCGGTCTCGAGCGCCATGATGCGGGCGGCGCGGTCGTCGGCCTCGTCGAAGCCGGCGAGCTCGAGCATGCGGGCGACGAAGGCGACGTACGCGGTGCGGATCGACTCGGACTTCTCCTCGCGGTAGTACGACTCGTCGGGCAGCCCCAGACCGCCCTGCTCGACGAACAGGACGTAGCGCTCGGGGTCGCCCGGGTCGTTGTCGACGAAGAGCTGAACGAAGCTCGCGAGCCCCTGCTTCTCGAACGAGCCCAGGAGGCGCAGGAGGCCGTCGACGTCGGTCACGTCGTCGACGGGGTCGAGCAGGGGGCGGATGGGCTCGGCGCCGAGCGCCTCGACCCGCTGCTCGTCGAGGAAGCTCGTGTAGAGGTCGCCGACCTTGCGGGCCTCGGTGCCGGGCTCGGCGTCCTGGGACTCCTGGATGATGTCGCGGACGGCCGCCTCGGCCTCCTCGGCGAGCACGTAGAACGAGCCGTAGCGCGCCTTGTCCTCGGGGATCTCGGTGCGGGCGATCCACCGCCCGTTCACGTGACGGAAGAGGTCGTCCTGAGGACGCACCCCCGGGTCGAGCTCGTCGGTCAGGATTCCGGAGGAGAGGGCGTCGCTGGTCATGGCCGTCAGCCTACGGCCGCGCCGCCGCTACAGTTCTGAGCATGGCACTCCCCTGGTCTCTGCACGGTGACGGAAAGACGGTGGACTCCACCGAGATCGTGGCGCCGGAGGAGCGGCTCACCTGGCCGCGCACCATCGGCCTGGGCGGTCAGCACGTCGTCGCGATGTTCGGCGCGACGTTCCTGGTGCCGATCCTCACCGGGTTTCCGCCGAGCACGACGCTGCTCTTCTCGGGCATCGGCACGCTGCTGTTCCTCATCATCACGAAGAACCGGCTGCCGAGCTATCTCGGGTCGTCGTTCGCGTTCCTCGCACCGATCGCGGCGGCGAAGGAGGTCGGCGGCATCCCGCTGGCGCTGAGCGGCATCATCGTCGTCGGGGCGCTGCTCGCGATCATCGGCGTGGTGGTGAATCTCGCAGGCACCCGCTGGATCGACTCGCTGCTGCCCCCGGTCGTCAGCGGCGCGATCGTCGCCCTGATCGGCTTCAACCTCGCGCCCGCCGCCCGCGACAACTTCGCGCTCGCCCCGCTCACCGCGGTCATCACCTTGGCCGCGGTGGTGCTGAGCGCCGTGCTGTTCAGAGGTCTGCTCGGTCGCCTCTCGATCTTCGTCGGTGTGGTGGTCGGCTACGTCGCGGCCGTGCTGCTCGGCGAGGTCAGCTTCGACGCCGTGCGCGACGCCCCGTGGGTCGGCCTGCCGACCTTCACCGCCCCGGCCTTCGACCTGTCGGCGCTGCCCGTCTACCTCGGGTTCCTGCCCGTCGTGCTCGCGCTGATCGCCGAGAACGTCGGGCACGTGAAGGGCGTCGGCCAGCTCACCAAGCGCAACCTCGACCCGCTGACCGGTCGCGCGCTGTTCGCCGACGGTCTCAGCACGGTGCTCGCCGGGCTCGGCGGCGGGTCGGCCACCACGACCTACGGCGAGAACATCGGCGTGATGAGCGCCACGCGCGTGTTCTCGACCGCCGCCTACTGGGTCGCCGGCATCGTCGCGATCCTGCTGGGGCTGTCGCCGAAGATCGGCGCCGTCATCTTCACGATCCCTCCGGGCGTGCTCGGCGGCGTGACCACGGCCCTCTACGGTCTGATCGGCGTGATCGGCATCCGCATCTGGGTCGAGAACAAGGTCGACTTCAGCCGCCCGAAGAACCAGCTGACCGCCGGCATCGCCCTGATCATGGGCATCGCGGACTTCACCCTGTCGCTCGGTGGCGCCACGTTCGGCGGCATCATCCTCGGCACGGTCGCGGCGATCGTGGTGTACCACCTGATGACGCTGGTCGGCCGCGCCCGCGGCACCGACTGAGGTGCGCCTCCGGAACCCCCTCGATCGCGAGATCGTCCGACTGGCCCTGCCGGCCCTCGGCGCGCTGATCGCCGAGCCGCTGTTCCTGCTGACCGACACGGCCCTGATCGGGCATCTCGGGTCGGTGCCGCTGGCGGGCCTGGGGGTCGCCGGGGTCATCCTGCAGACCGCGCTCGGGCTGCTGATCTTCCTGGCGTACGCGACGACGCCGACGGTGGCGAGGAGGCTCGGCGCCGGTGACCGCGCCGGTGCCATCCGGGCCGGCGTGGACGGGCTCTGGTTCGCGCTGCTGCTCGGCGTGGTGCTCGCCGTCGTGGGGGCGTTCACGGCACCCGCGCTCGTGGGGCTGTTCGGCACGGAGCCGGCCGTCGAAGCCGCCGCGACGACCTACCTCACAGTGTCGATGATCGGGCTGCCGGGCATGCTGATCGTCATCGCCGCGACGGGGCTGCTGCGCGGGCTGCAGGACACCCGCACCCCGCTGATCGTCGCCGGTCTCGGGTTCGCCGCGAACGCGGGCCTGAACGCCGTGTTCATCTACGGTCTCGGCTGGGGCGTCGCCGGCTCGGCCGCCGGCACGGTCGTGGCGCAGTGGGGCATGGCGGCCGTCTACGTCGTCATCGCCGTGCGGGCGGCCCGCGCCGTGGGCGCCGACCTGCGCCCGGGGCTCGCGGGGGTCGGACGCACCGCCCGGTCGGGCGCGTGGCTGCTGGTGCGGAACGCGAGTCTTCGGGTCGCGATGATCGCGACCGTGGCGACCGCCGCCTCCTCGGGGGTGACGGGGTTGGCGACGATCCAGATCGCGTTGACGCTGTTCAGCACGCTCGCGTTCGCGCTCGACGCCCTGGCGATCGCCGGGCAGGCGATGATCGGGCACTCGCTCGGCGCCGGCGACCGCGACCGCGTTCGGGCCGTCACCCGGCGCCTGATGGTGTTCGGGGTCGGCGGCGGGGTGCTGCTCGGCGGGCTCGTCGCGGCGCTGTCGGGCGTGCTCGGGCCGGTGTTCACGACCGACGAGGGCGTGCGGGCGCTGCTGCCCGGCGTGGTGCTCGCGATGGCCGTCGGCATCCCGCTGGCCGGTTTCGTCTTCGTGCTCGACGGGGTGCTGCTCGGCGCGGGCGACGCCCGGTACCTCGCGCTGGCCGGGATCGTGAACGTGGTCGTGTACCTGGCGATCCTCGTGCCGGTCGAACGCACCGTGGGCGACGGAGTGGGATCGACCGTGGCGTTGTGGCTCGCGTTCGGGCTGGGCTACATCGGCATCCGCGCCGTCACGCTCGGGGTGCGGGCCGCGGGGTCGCGCTGGATGGTGGTCGGGGCGCGCTGAGCACCTCGGCAGCAGCGGGGGCGCTCCGCACGTCCGTCCAGCCCACGACCAGGAGACTGCGCGATGTGTAGCGTCTCCTCTCGTGCCTTCCTTCGACGAGACCCCGCTGCGTGACCGCCACTTCGACGACTACCGGCCCGGCGACGGTGGGACGTACGGCCCCGTCGAGGTCACCGAGAGCTCCATCGTGGGCTTCGCGGCCGACTTCGACCCGCACACCATGCACCTGGATCCCCTCGGCGCGGCCGACGGCCCCTTCGGCGGGCTGATCGCCAGCGGCTGGCACACGACAGCCGTGATGATGCGGCTGATGGTCGACAACTTCTTGAACGAGCGGACCAGCCTCGCGTCTCCCGGCGTCGACGAGCTGCGCTGGCACCTGCCCGTCCGCCCCGGCGATCTGCTACGCGCGCGGTTCACGGTGCTCGAGGCCCGCCCGTCGCGGACCAAGCCCGACCGCGGCATCGTCCGCACCCGCATCGAGATGCTGAATCAGCGCGACGAGGTCGTCATGTCGCAGGTGATGATGAACCTGATCCGCCGCCGCGCCTAGGGGGTCGGCGCCTGCCCGCGTCCCTCCCGTGAGCACGGTGGGCAGAAGACGCCCTTCGCTGCGCCGGGAAGGGCGTCTTCTGACCAGGGTGGGCGTCAGTCGGGCGGAGCGACGCCGGGCGGCTCGGCGCCGGCCTCGAGCCGGGCGACGGCGCGGGCGATGCGGCCGACCCGCGCCTCCTCGGTGGGTGCCGTCAGCACCGGATGCATGACCGAATAGCGGGCCGACCGGCTCAGCCCGGCGAACGCCTGGGAGGCGCGGGTCGAGTCCGCGAGCGCAGCCGCCAGGTCGACGGGCGGCTCCATGTCGGCCTGGCCCGCGTAGGCGCGATCCCAGCGTCCGTCGGCCTTCGCCCGGTCGATCTCGGCCTGGCCCCGCGGGCGCATCCGGCCCGAGTCGACCAGCCGCGCGACGTGGTCGACGTTGCGCATCGACCAGATCGAGCGTGCTCGACGCGGGGTGAAGTGCTGCTGGAAGGTCGCCTCGTCGATGGCGTTGCGGCGCCCGTCGATCCACCCGCTGCAGAGCGCCTCGTCGAGCGCCTCGGCGTAGGTGAGCGACGTGGGGCTCGACGTGCCCTTCTTCGCGAGCACGAGACGCACGCCGTCCGAGGTCGCCTCGTGGGCGTCGAGCCAGGCCCGCCAGGCGGCGGCGTCGAGCACGGTGAGGCGGTCGTCGCTCATGTCTCCCTCTCGGGGCCGGGTCCGTCGGCGAGTGGCGACCCGCGCCTCCTCGGCTCCGTGGTCAGTCGGCGGCGGGCGCCTCGACGGCGCGCAGGGCGGTGACGACCTGTTCGAGGAACGCGTCGACCTGATCCTGGTCGTACCCTTCGCGGAACTTCGTCGGCTGGAACCTCGCCGCGACGACCTCGTCGGCGGTGAGGGGGCCCGGGCCGCGCCCCTGCTCGACCGCCGCGAACGTCGCGGTGATCTTGTCGAGCAGATCGTCGACCTGATCCTGGTCGTAGCCCTCCCGGAATCGGGTCGGTGTGAATCTCGTCGCGACGACGTCCTGTGCGAGCATGTCTCCCCCTCGTTCGTGCCTCGATACTCCCACGGGTCGCGGCCTGCCACGCTCGCGGCCCGGGGGTCAGGCCGTGGGCAGCCAGACGCGCATCGTCGAGGGCCCGCGGTTCGCCCACGAGGCGTACGGCACGAGGTCGACGCGGCCCAGGGGCACGACCCGCCCGCCGGACTCCCCGTAGGGCCAGTCGACCGTCTCGTCGGCGAATCGGGCGATGTCGACGGAGGCGCCGGTCGCGGTGGTCTCCAGGGTCGCGCCGGTGTCGACCACGACGTCGTTCACGTCTCCGCTCGGCAGATCGGTCGACTCGAGCACGAGCACCAGCGGGCCCCGCTGCACGGCGACCTGCCCTCGGACGGCGTCGATGCGCGGGTCGGGGGTGACCCAGCGCGCCTCGAGCGGGAACTCGACGGTCACGACGTCGCCTGCGCGGAACCGCCCGGAGACGGTCGTCGTGCGCCCGACGCGCACGTCCGCGGCCCCGCCGGCCGGAGCCTCGCCGACCCCACCACCACGCCCGACCCGCGCCGACCCGGCCCACGACGGGATGCGCAGGTCGAGCTCGACCTCGCGCCCCGTGTCCTCGCGCCAGGTGACGGTCACGTCGCCCGCGTACGGGTAGCCGCTCCGCACCGAGACCGCGACGACCGTGCCGTCGGCGAGCGCGGTGTCGACGTCGTAGTCGCCGTACTGGTGCAGCTGCAGCCCGCCGGGCGTCGTCGTCGCGAAGGTCGACTCGAGGCTCGCCAGCGTGCGCGCCACGTTCGTCGGGCAGCACGACACCTCGAACCAGGGGGCCCTGAGACTCGAGAGGGCGCGCGCGTTCAACGCGGCCTCGTCGGGCGCGACGCCGTCGGTGCGCTGGTGCAGCGTGTTCGTGTAGAAGAACGCGCGGCCGTCGTCACGGGGTGAGGCCATCACGTTGTTCAGCAACGTGCGCTCGATCAGGTCGGCGTACCGGGGGTCGGCGTCCTGCAGCAGCAGCCGCCACGACAGCATGTTCGACGCGATGCCCGCGCAGGTCTCGGAGTACGCGCGGTCGGGCGGCAGCTCGAAGTCGGCGCCGTACGACTCGTCCTGATGGTGCGACCCCATGCCGCCGGTCACGTAGGTGCGTCGCGCGACGGTCGCCTCCCACTGACGGCGGACGGCGTCGGCGAGCTCGGCGTCGCCCGTCTCGACCGCGACGTCGAGCGCACCGGCGGCCAGATACAGCGCCCTGACCGAGTGACCCCGCAGCACGTCGGCGTCGCGCACCGGCACGTCGTCCTGGAAGTACTCCGGCCCGTACTCGATCGGTGCGAGCAGCCCGTGGCCGCGACGCTCGACGAAGAGGCGGGCGAGCTCGACGTGACGGGGCTCGTCGAGCGCCCGACCCAGCTCGACCAGGGCGACCTCGATCTCGGGGTGCCCGCAGACGGCGACCCGCCCCTCCGGCCCGAACGCCTCCCAGAGGTGATCGGCCAGGCGGCGCGCGACGTCGACGAGCGCGCTGTCGAGACCGGAGCGCGCCGCCGCGACGGCCGCCTGGATCAGGTGCCCGAAGCTGTAGAGCTCGTGCCCCCACTCGAGGTTCGAGTAGCGCGCCGGCTGCCAGGGGCGACCGAAGCTGGTGTGCAGGTAGCCGTCGTCGTCCTGCGCCGAGGCGACGCGCGAGACGAGTCGGTCGTAGCGGGCCGCCAGGTCGGCGTCGTGCGACCGGCCGAGCTCCCACGCCATGCCCTCGAGCAGCTTGTAGACCTCGCTGTCGACGAACTCGATGCCGGAGTGCTCCCAGCCGGTCTCGCTCGACGCCGCCCGGTCGAAGTTGGCCGTCCAGCCGATGCGCTCCATCCAGTCCTCGCAGTGCTGCAGCACCACGTGGGCGTTGAGCTGCTGCTTCTCGAACCAGTAGCCGCCGGTCAGACGGATCTCGCTCGAGTCGAGGGGGGTCAGCGCCGAGCTGCGCGGGGCGACGGGGCCGCCGTGGGCGGACGTCGAGGTCTGGACGGTGGTCACGGGGATGCTCCTCGAGGGGTGGGTGGCGGTCATGTCGTCAGTCCTTCACGGCGCCTGCGGTGACACCGGCGGCCACGTAGCGCTGGGCGACGACGAGCAGGACGGTGGCGGGGATGGAGGCGACGACGGCGGTGGCCATGATCGAGTTCCACTCCTGGTTGTTGTTGCCGATGTAGCGGTAGATGCCGAGGGTGATCGTCTGCGCGTCGCCGCCGCTGTTGAGCGTCGACGAGAAGACGAAGTCCGACCAGGCCCAGAGGAACGCGAAGAGTCCGACGGTGACCGCCGAGTTGCGGCTGACGGGCAGCACGATCGAGATGAAGGTCCGCCAGGCGCCGGCGCCGTCGAGCTTCGCGGCACTCATCAGCTCGTCGGGGATCCCCCGCATGAAGGCGGTGAAGATCAGCACCCCGAACGGCACCGCGAGCGTCGAGTCGGCGATGACCAGCCCCCACCACTCGTCGAGGATCCCGAGGTTCAGGTAGATCGCGTAGAAGCCCATGGCCATGATCACCTGCGGGATCATCTGCGCGACCAGCAGGACGAAGCTCAGCGCGCCTCCTCCCCGGGGTCGCAGCTTCGCGAGCGAGTACGCGGCCGGGGCGGCGAGCGCGATCGTCACGACCACGGTGCCGATCCCCACCAGCAGACTCGTGCCGAGGTACGGCAGCTGGTCGGCGACCACGGCCCGGTAGCCGTCGAGCGTCGGCGCGGCGGGGAACCACGACGGCGGGCTCTGCCGCATCTGCGCGGTCGGGGTGAGCGAGACGTTGATCATCCAGTAGATCGGGAACAGCATGATCGCGGTGAGGACGACGCCGATCACGGTGGTGGCGAGACTGCGACGACCGGCTCTCCCCGAGGAGGCGCGGCGCGCCTCCGATCGGGGGGCCGCGGCGGGGCGGACGGCGGTGGTCATGACTGGTCCTGCTTCCTCTGCACGCGCAGGTAGACGAAGCCGCAGACGAGGGCCATGACGATCAGCAGGTTGCCGACGGCCGCGGCCGGTCCGAAGGAGGGGAGGGTGGAGCCGAAGCCGAGCTGGTACGACCAGATGGCGAAGGTGGTCGAGGCGTCGCCGGGGCCGCCCCGCGTCATGATCCAGATGATGTCGAAGACCTTCAGCGTGTAGACGAGACCGAGCAGGATCGTGATGGCCGACACCGGCCGCAGCAGGGGGAACGTGATGCGCCAGAAGACCTGCCAGGCGTTCGCGCCGTCGAGGGCGGCGGCCTCGTAGATGTCGCCCGAGATGTTCTGCAGCCCGCTGTAGAGGATCACGAGGTTGAACGGGATGCCGATCCAGATGTTGGCGATGATGACGCTGGTCAGAGCCCACTGCGGCGAGGTGAGCCAGTTCACCTGGTCGCCGCCGAGGGTGCGGATCACCGAGTTGACGACGCCGCTCTCGCTGTTGAGCATCCACGACCAGGTCGACGCGCTGACGATCAGGGGGAGGAGCCACGGCACGAGGAACAGCGCCCGGAGCGTCGCCGAGAGCGGGAACCTCTGGAAGAAGAACACCGCGAGCGCCATGCCGATCGAGAACTGGAATGCGATCGAGATGCCGGTGAACAGCAGGGTGTTGATCAGCGCCGGCCCGAAGGTCGGGCTGGTGAAGACGTCGGCGAAGTTCTCGAACCCGATGAAGGGCGCGTTCCCGTCGATGAACGAGCGGACCGTGTAGTCGTGCGTCGACAGGTCGACGTTGCGGACCAGCGGCCAGACGTAGAAGACGGCGAGGTAGGCGACGACCGGGGCGAGGAACGCCCAGGCGGCCAGCTGCCCCGTGTCGGGGCGGCGCCTGCGGGTGGGGCCGGCGGGGGCGGGCGTGCTGCCCGTCCCCGCCGGGGACACGGCCTCACGACGTTCCATCGTGTCGGTGCTCATGGTGCTCCTGTCGTCGTTCGGCGGTGTCGCGGTGGTGCGGTGCTGCGGGTGGTGCCGGTGCTGCGCGGCGGCGGCGTGCTAATCGGTGGCGGAGGACGCGGCGGTCTGCGCCTCCTTCAGGGCCTCCTCGGGGCTCGCCGAGCCGCTGAGGCTGTTCTGCACGGCCTTCCAGAGCTGCTCCGAGATCTTCGGGTAGTCCGTGCCGAGGTCGTCGCTGGTGCGCCCCTTGGCCTCGCCGACCGCGGTGACCCAGGGCTCGAGGTCGGGATCGGCGGCGAGCTGCGCCTCCTGGGCGTCCTTCGTCGGGGCGACGTACGACAGGGTCGTGTCGGTCGCGACGAGGTTGTCGGTGCTCGTGAGGCAGGCCTGGATCTTCTCGCTGACCTCGTAACGGGCGTCGTCGCTCTGCACGGGCACGGTCAGGAACTCGCCGCCGGTCGGTGCGGGGGCCGCGCCGCCGTCCTTCGAGGGGATCGAGATGATGCCGTAGTCGATGTCGGACGCCTTGATGCCCGCGAGCTGCCAGGTGCCGTTCTCGCCGAACGCGTACTCGCCGGTCATGAACTCCTGCCACGTCGTGGTCTGGGTGTTGTTGATCACCGAGTTGGGGGCGTACCCCTGCTCGAGCCAGCCCGTCCAGAGGTCGAGGGCCGAGACGGCGTCGTCGGAGTCGAGCTCGGTCAGGTCGGCCCCGCTGCCCCAGTACCAGGGGAGGAACTGGAAGCTGCCCTCCTCCGTGCCTATGGCCGAGAACGTGATGCCCTTCTTGCCCACCGCCGTGACCTTCTCGAGGGCGCTCGTCAGGGAGTCCCAGTCGGTGATCGACGCCGGGTCGACGCCCGCCTCGTCGAGGATCGCCTTGTTGTAGTAGAGCGCCAGGGTGTTGGCCCCGATCGGAACGCCGTAGGTCTTCCCGTCGACCTGACCCGCGGCGAGGATGTTCTCCTCGATGTCGGCCGTGTCGGCACCGGTCTCGTCGGTGTCGGTCAGCAGACCCGCCTCGGCGAGGGTCGAGACCACCGGGTTGTCGACGAGCAGCAGGTCGGGGCTGTTGCCCTGCTGACCGGCGAGGAGCGCCTTGCTCGTCAGGTCGGAGGTGTCGTAGCCGGTCCGCTCGATGGTGACGCCGGCCTCGGTGCCGCACGACTCGACGAGCTTCGTCCAGTCGGACGTGCCGTCGAACTGGGGGTACGGGTCCCAGAAGGTGTAGGTGCCGGTGGCCGCGTCGCCGCCGGCGGACGAGCCGCCACCGGAGCAGCCGGTGAGGGCGAGCGAGACCGCTGCGAGCCCGACGAGCGCGACGGCGGCCTTCTTGCTGTGGAAGGGGGAGATCACAGGAGGTTCCTCTCTGAACTGCTGCGGGTGCTCCGTCAGAGAGCCGGGCCGGAGGTGCGGCGCGGGTGCTCGTCGTCGAGAACGTGAGACCGAAACTGGTTTCGGGAGTGAAGTTACACGCGGCTTGGTTGCTCGTCAACGACTTTGTGAACTATTTTCGGAACATGTCCAACGCAGCAGGCGGCAGAGGCCCCGCATCGACGGTCACGCTCGCCGACGTGGCGCGTGCCGCCGGGGTCTCCGTGGCGACGGCCTCGAAGGCCCTGAACGGTCGCGCCCAGGTGCGCGAGAGCACGCGGGTCAAGGTGCAGGAGGCCGCGGCCGCGCTGTCGTTCACCCCCAACTTCTTCGCCCAGGCGCTCAACTCGCCACGCACCGGCACCATCGGCATGGTCACCAGCGATCTCGACAACCGGTTCGTGCTGCCGGTGCTGCTCGGGGCGGAGGACGCCTTCGGCTCGGGCTCGCTCTCGGTGCTGCTGGCCGACGCCCGCGACGACGCCCTGCGCGAGCAGCTGCACCTGCAGACGCTGCTGACCCGGCGCGTCGACGGCCTGCTGATCGTCGGGCGGACGACGAACCCGAGACCACCCGTGCCCCTGATGGCCGATGTGCCCGTCGTGTACGTCTACGCGCCGTCGACCGACCCCGCCGACGCGTCGTTCACGCCCGACAACGTGCAGGCCGGCCGCCTCGCCGCCGAGCACCTGCTGGCGACGGGTCGCACGCGCATCGCCCTCGTCAACGGCGAGGCCTCGTACGCCGCGGCACGCGACCGGGCCGCCGGGGTGCAGCAGGCCGTCGAGGCGGCCGGGCTCGAGCTCGTGGGCGGCACGTCGCTGTTCGGGCAGTGGGGCGAGGGGTGGGGGCGGGACTGCGCGCGCCTCCTCGTCCGGGGCGGCGAAGCGGTCGACGCGATCATCGGCGGCAGCGACCACATCGCCCGCGGCGTCATCGACACGCTGCGCGACGAGGGCGTCGGGGTGCCCGACGACGTCGCCGTGATCGGGTTCGACAACTGGGACCTCCTGGTGCGCGAGTCGCGCCCGACCCTCACCAGCGTCGACATGTCGCTCGAACAGCTCGGGCGGGCGGCGGCGCAGCACCTCGTCGACGCGATCGGCGGGGCGCCGTCGCCCGGCGTGGTGGCGGGGCCGGTGCGACTCGTGGTGCGCGACTCGGCGTGACTCGGCGGTCTGCACCCGACCCGCGCCTCCTGGGCACGCGCACGCCCCCTGCGCACGCACCCGCCTCCTGCGCACGCACCCGCGCGAGGTTCGGCGGGTTCCCGTCACTCGCGGCGGGTCAGCGCTGACCCGCCACCGATGACGGCGACCCGCCGCACCCTCACGACGCCTCGAACAGCACCGCGCCCTCGGCCACGACCACGTCGGGCGACCAGTCGGCGCCGAGCACGACGAGATCCGCCCGGGCCCCGACCTCGAAGCGCCCGAGGTCGCCGCGGCCGAGCAGATCGGCCGGGGTGCGTGTCAGCGCGGTGACCGCCGCGACCGGGTCGACGCCCGACTCGACGGCGAGGCGCAGGGCGACGTCCTGCGTGAGCACCGACCCGGCGAGCGCGCCCGAGTCGGCGAGCCGCGCCTCCCCGTCCGAGACGACGACGTCGAGCCCGCCGAGGCGGTACGCGCCGTCGGCGCTGCCCGTGGCGCTCATCGCGTCCGTCACGAGCGCCACGCGCCCCGGGGCGAGGCGGAAGGCCGCGCGGGTGACGGCCGGGTGCAGGTGCACGCCGTCGACGATGAGCTCGAGCACGGCGTCGGCATCGACGGCCGCCAGCACGGGCCCGGGCTCGCGATGCAGCAGCGGGGGCATGGTGTTGAAGGCGTGGGTGAGCGCGCGGGCGCCCCGGCGGAAGGCGTCGAGGGCGCAGTCGTAGTCGGCCGCGGTGTGCCCGACGGCGACGACGACCCCCGCCTCGACGAGACGACTCCGGGCGTCGGCGGCACCGTCGAGCTCGGGCGCGATCGTGACCATCCGCAACGACCCGACCGCCGCAGCGAGCAGGCGGTCGATCGACTCGGCGGTCGGCGTCGTGAGCACCGTCTCGTCGTGCGCGCCCTTGCGCGTCGGCGCGAGATAGGGGCCCTCGAGGTGCGAGCCGAGCACGAGGGGGTCCGACGCCGCGAGCGCCGCGACCCGCCGGAGCGCCGCCTCCTGCCGGTCGATCGGCGCCGAGACGAGGCTCAGCACCTGCCGCGTCGTGCCGTGCCTGCGGTGGTGCGCGAGGGCGGGTGCGAGGTCGGCGTCGTCGTCGTACGAGATCCCGGCCGCGCCGTGCCCGTGCAGGTCGATGAACCCGGGGGTGACGACCCGGCCCCGCGCATCGATGGTGCGGACGCCCGCCGGAGGCTCGGCGAGAGACCCCGCACCGGTCCCGACCCCGGTCCCCACCTCGACGACGACCCCGCCCTCGATGCGCAGCCAGCCCGGCCGGCGCCCCGCCGAGTCGATCAGCACGGCGTCGTGCACGAACAGCGCATCCGCGTCGGCGCCAGCACCCACGTCAGCACCAGCACCCGCACCCGCACCGGCGCCAGCACCAGCACCCGCGTCAGCGGTCACAGCTCCTGCCATTCGGGCTTGTTCGCGTAGGCGAGGCGGTAGTAGTCGGCGTGCTGCAGCTCGCTCGCCGCGGCTTCGTCGACCAGCACCGTGACGCTCGGGTGCAGCTGGATCAACGAGCCGGGCACGCCGCTGCTGATCGGGCCCTCGACGGCGGCGGCCACCGCGGCGGCCTTGTTCGCCCCGAACGCGAGGAGCACGAGGTGACGCGCGTCGCGGATCGTCCCGAGACCCTGCGTGAGGCAGTGCAGCGGCACCTGGTCGATCGAGTCGAAGAAGCGGGCGTTGTCCTCGCGGGTCTGGGTGGTCAGGGTCTTGACGCGGGTGCGGCTCGCGAGGCTCGAGCCGGGTTCGTTGAAGCCGATGTGCCCGTCGGTGCCGATGCCGAGCAGCTGCACGTCGACGCCGCCGGCGGCGGTGATGGCCGCCTCGTAGCGCTCCCCGGCCGTGGCGAGGGTCGCGGGCGACGCGTCGGGCACCGCGAGCAGGGCCGGGTCGAGCCCGAGCGGCTCGACGGCCTCGCGTTCGAGCACGGCGCGGTAGCTCTCGGGGTGCCCGTCGGGCAGGCCGACGTACTCGTCGAGCGCGAAGCAGCGCACCCCGCTCAGGTCGGCGCCGGCCGACGCGAGCGCTCGGTAGGTCGTGAGCGGGGTCGAGCCGGTGGCGACTCCGAGCACGGGTCGTTCGATGCGCGCGAAGCGACGGAGGATCGCGTCGGCGGCGAGACGACCCGCGGCCTCCGCGTCGGTGACGATGACGACTTCGGCCATGGCGGTCGGGCCTTTCGAAGCGAGGGCTGAGGCGTGGGCGGAGGCGAGAGCTGAGGCGAGAGCTGGGGCGAGGGGCGGGGCCTGGCGCCCGCCCCGACGCGCGATCCCTCGCCGCAGACGACGCTAGCATCGGCGCCCCGCGTTTTGGGGGCGCGCGGACTCGGCCCGGATGCGCGACCGTGGAGGGATGAGCCCACGCCCTGCGTGTTCGTGACGATGACCCCTCCGGCCCCGTCCTGATACATGCAGCCGCACGCCCCACCAGCGCGCGCTGCCGGACGCTCAGGACCAGGAGACACCATGACCAGCACCTACACGCCCCACGACGCTCCCGCCGCCGAGCCCTCTCCACCGACGGGCGGCTTCGATCGATTCCAGATGTCGGGAGAGGATCTCGAGGAGGCGCGGGCCGGTCTCGAGACCAGTCTCGAAGGTCGCGAATTCCGCGCCCGACGTGCCGAGATGCCTTTCTCGTACCGATTCGCGTCGGCGGGCGACTCGCGTCTCAGCCTGCAGAGCGGGACGTTCCTCGCGCACATCCAAGGGGTCATCCCCTGGTCGAAGGACTACATCGTGTCGTGGTTCCGTTCGGGCGCGGTCACCATCGATCACCCGGGCGGCCAGCTCAGCAGCGACGGTTCGCGGCCCTTCCTGACGCCGAGCGAGACGTCGTACTCGTTCACGATGACGCCGCACCGGCACGGCATCGTGCACTTCGGGGCGTCGTTCCTCGAAGACGTCGCGACCGAGCGCCACGGCGGTCCGCCGCAGCGCATCGTCTTCGACTACGCCGCCGTCCCCGACGCGGCGGCCCTCTCCGCCTGGCAGGCCGCGCTCGGCGCCGCGACCCCGCTGATCGTGGCGCCCGCGACACCCCCTCTCGCCCGGCACTCGGCGCAGGCGTCGTTGGCCGGGGCCCTGCTCGACCTCTTCCCGTGGCGGGCCGTCGACGTCCCCGAGGCGCTCCGCACCGAGCACACCCGGAAGCTCCGCCAGGCCGCCGAGTACGTGCACGCCTTCGCCGACCAGCCGATCACGGCGGGCGACATCGCCTCGGCGGCCGGCGTGCACACCCGCACGCTGCAGCAGCTGATGAGCCAGCACCTCGGATCGAGCCCCACGACCTACCTCCGCCACGTGCGACTCGACCGGGCCCGTCAGGACCTCCTCGCGGCCGACCCCGGCTCCGACTTCGTGGCCGGCATCGCGCGCCGCTGGGGCTTCGGCAATCTGGGGCGCTTCTCCGCGGCCTACGCCGCGCGCTTCGGCGAGTACCCGCGAGACACGCTCAGCCGCTGGTGACGTCGGGAATCGCTCTCCTCACCCTCGCATGAATGCGTGCGCATAAACGATTAGGAGGTGCTTCCGCCGTCGGCGGAACCGGTTAGGCATGTCATACGGAGAACCATGAATTACACTTGATCCCTGGCACGCCGTCGCACGTTTATCCGCGGCGCTTTTTCATTGTTTTTTCAGGAGACTCCGTTGGCCCAGAAAACACTCATCCAGCTCGTCGACGACCTCGACGGCACCCCCATCGCCGACGGCGAGGGCAAGACCGTCTCGTTGTCGCTCGACGGCGTCTCGTACGAGATCGACCTGAGCGACGCGCACGTCGACGAGCTCACCGAGGCTCTGGCCCCCTTCGTCGGAGCGGCGCGCAAGGCCGGGCGCAAGACCCCGGCCCGCACCGGCTCGACCAAGTCGAACTCCGACGATCTGCAGAAGATCCGCGAATGGGCGAAGGCGAACGGGCACGACGTGTCCGACCGCGGCCGCATCGCCGCCACCGTCCGCGACGCTTACGACGCTGCGCACTAGAACGGTGACTACGACATACGAAGTCGGCACGACGCTGGTCTACCCGCACCACGGCGCCGTCACGATCACCGACCTGACCACCAAGAACATCAAGGGCTCGCCCACCGAGTACATGTCGCTGCGCGTGCACACGAGCGAGCTGGTCATCCAGATCCCCACCGGCAACGCCACCGACATCGGTGTGCGCGAGGTCATCGACCAGGCCGGTGTCGAGCGCGTCTACGACGTGCTCCGCACCTCCGAGGTCGAAGAGGCTGGCAACTGGTCGCGTCGCTACAAGAGCAACCAGGAGAAGATGACGAGCGGTGACGTCTACAAGGTCGCCGAGGTCGTCCGCGACGTCTGGCGTCGCGACCAAGACAAGGGCATCTCCGCCGGCGAGAAGAGCATGCTCGGTCGCGCTCGGCAGATCCTGGTCTCCGAGCTGGCTCTGGCGCTGAACACGACCTCCGAAGAAGCCGACAAGGCCCTCGAGGGCGTGCTCGCCACCCCCGCCGGCTGACACGCCGCGTCCTGCGAAGAGGGGCGTCGCACCGCTGATCCCAGCGGCGCGGCGCCCCTCTCCTCGTCCCCGGGCATCCCGAGGCGGAGCCTGCAGGAGGCGCGGCGCCCGTCCCGCAGGACGCAGCGCCGAAGACGAGGCGGACCCGGGGCCTGGTATCTGCAGGGGAGGCGCGGCGCCGGTCAGCGACGCGGCGGCGCCGTGGTCGACCCGCGATGGAACACGCTCGTGAAGGTCGTCGACTCGGCGGGTGCGCCGGCCAGCAGGTCGAGCAGCGCCCGGCCCGCCGCACGCCCCTTCTCGACCGCGGGCTGCCGCATCGTCGTCAGGTCGGCTGCGCGGGGGTCGTCGAGCCGGATGCCGTCGAAGCCGACGACGCTGAGGTCGCGCGGCACCTCGAGTCCGAGCTCGGAGGCCGCGGCGATGACCCCCGACGCGAGCAGATCGCTCTGGGCGACGATCGCCGTGGGGCGCTGGTCGGGGGCGACGTCGAGCAGCGCCCGACCGGCCCGGTGCCCCTCCGACGTCCAGCTGCCCGCCGTGACCACGCCGCGGGCCCGGGGGAAGACCTCGCGGACCCCCTGGAGACGCTGCAGTGCGGTGTGCGTCGTCCCCGACGCGATGCGCTCGTCGGTGATCGGCCCGAGGGTGCGCGTGGGGCCGAGCTGGAGCGCGACCACGGCGACGTCGCGGTGACCGAGGTCGTGCAGGTGCCGGGCGAGGGCTCGAGACGCGTCGACGTTGTCGAGACCGATGTCGAGCACCCCCTCCATCGCCCGCGCCTCGATCGACACGACGGGGATGCCCCGACGACGCACGACGGCCACCGACTCGTCGAGCCGCAGACTGCAGCCGAAGAGCACGACGGCGTCGACGGGCGCGTCGATCAGTCGCGACTGCTCCGGTCCGGTCTCGGTCAGCAGCAGCAGCGAGTTGTCGGCCGGGCCGGTGACGTCGGCGAGCCCGTCGAGCATCGCCACGTTGACCGGGTCGCGGAACGCGTCGCTGAGACTCGACTCGATCACGGCGCCGACGATCCCCGAACGGCCGCGGCGGAGCGACCTCGCGCGCGGATCGGGCCCGCCGTAGCCGAGCTCGGCGGCGACGGCCAGCACGCGGTCGCGGGTGGCCGGCGAGACGGGCCCGGCCCCGCTGAAGGCCAAGGAGGCGGTGGAGGCGGACACACCGGCCGCCTGCGCCACGGCGGCGAGCGTCGGCCTGACGGCGGCGGCCTTCTCTGACCGGGTCATGGTGGTGCAGCCTAGCGAAGCCGCCGGAGAGAGCCCCCTACGGCTTGTCGGGAGCGAACGCGATGGAGAAGTCGGCCATCAGACCGGGGATCGCGCGCCATTCGCCGTAGTGCACGGCCGTCTCGATCTCGTCGACGATGCGGGCGCGGAGATCGTCGGAGAGAGCGGGGGCCGCTCCGTGGACGCGCAGCGCCTGCTCGGTCGCGAGCACCGAGAGCGGGCGGACGACCTCGCGATCGAGTCGAGCGGCCTCGTCGTCGTCGAAGAGGCCGAGCAGCGGGTCGGCGAGCTCGATGAGGCGGGCGATGTCGAGGGGCGTCTCGAGCCCGTGCCGGTCGCCGAGGGTCGCGGCGGGCCGCGGCTCGGGGAGGTCCTCGGCCTGGGCGCCGCGGGCCAACGCGAGCTCGATGGCCCCGCCGAGACGGCGCAGCAGGGTCGTCGTGCAGTACGCGGGCAGTCCGACGACCGCGTCGCGTCCGAACGGGGGGCGCAGCAGGACGCCGATCCGGCAGAGCACGTCGACCGACCGGCGCACCTCCGCGAGCGTGACGCCGAGCTCGTCGGCCACGGCCGCCTCGTCGAGCACGTCGCCCGGGGTGTGACGACCCGTCGCGAGATCCACCAGGAACACGTCTCCGACGAGGTCGACCACGGGCCGGGGGTCGCTCGCCTGCGGGTCGCTCGGGTGCGGCGCGGTCGGGTGCGATGCGGTCGGGGGCAGCGTGGTCGACATGGTGTTCCTCCGGGGTCTGAAGCGGATGGTCGGGCACCGATCGTGTCGGTGTCATGAACATATGTCGCATTTCACACTCTGTCAATACCGGGTCGCGGTCCGATCGACGAAGCCCCCCTCCGCCCGGCCACCGCCTAAGATCGTCGGGTGCGTCTCGTCATAGCCCGTTGCTCAGTCGACTACGCCGGGCGACTCTCGGCCCATCTGCCGCTGGCCACCCGCCTGCTCATGATCAAGAGCGACGGCAGCCTCCTCGTCCACTCCGACGGCGGCAGCTACAAGCCGCTCAACTGGATGAGCCCGCCCTGCTCGATCAGCATCCTCGAGGCCGACGCCGACCAGCAGGAGGCGGGGGTCGTCGAGCTCTGGAAAGTCACGCAGGCGAAGACCGCCGACATCCTCGTGGTCTCGATCCACGAGATCATCCACGACTCGAGTCACGAGATGGGCTTCGATCCCGGCCTGACGAAAGACGGCGTCGAGGCCGATCTGCAGAAGCTCCTGGCCGAGCAGATCGAGCTGCTGGGCGAGGGTCACACCCTCGTGCGCCGCGAGTACATGACGGCGATCGGCCCGGTCGACATCCTCGCCCGCGATGCCTCCGGAGGCGCGGTGGCGGTCGAGCTGAAACGTCGCGGGGACATCGACGGCGTCGAGCAGCTGACCCGCTACCTCGAGCTGATGAACCGAGATCCGCACCTGGCGCCCGTCACGGGCGTCTTCGCGGCGCAGGAGATCAAGCCGCAGGCACGCACCCTGGCGCACGACCGCGGCATCCGCACGCTGCTGCTCGACTACGACGCCATGCGCGGGCTGGACGACTCGCACTCGCGGCTGTTCTAGCGCGGCGGCGGACGATGTTCGCCGACCCCCTTGCGGAACCGGAATATGAGGGTAACATTTCTTATGACCCGCCCTCTTCTCCGACCCGCGACCTCCTGGAGGCTCCCGTGACCTCGCCCATCTTCGACCAGATCCTCTCGCAGCGAGAGGCGACTCCCCTGTTCGAGTCCATCTCCGGCTCGTTCCCGAGCGTCATGCGAGACGACATCGACGCCCTCCCCTCGATCTCGCGCCGGCGCTCCGGTTCCGAGCGTCCCGCCCGTCGACCGGTCTCGTCCGATCGCGTCCGACCGGTCGCCCCGCTGACCGTCCCGACGACCACCTGGCCCCTCGGCCCGGTCGCCTGAGCACCGCCGGTCGAGACGCATGGCACGGCGGCCGACCGCACCGCCGCCCGGTGTCGGCGGCGATGCCTAAGCTGAGGGTGATGACTCTCCCCTACACCGCCGTGCTCTTCGACCTCGACGGCACCATCGCGGACTCCGCTCCGGCGATCACCGCCAGTCTCGCCTACACGATCGAGGCCATGGGGCTGCCGGTGCCCCCGGCGACCGAGCTGATCGCCTGGGTCGGCCCGCCCCTCCCGCAGAGCTTCGAGGTCCGTCTCGGTCTCACCGGCGACCGTCTGGTCGAGGCCATGCGCATCTACCGGGCGCACTACCTCGAGACCGGGGCGCTCACCAGCCCCATCTACCCCGGGGTCGCCGATCTCCTGGCCGCCGTGCACGCCGCCGGCATCCCCACCTCGACGGCGACCTCCAAGCCCGAGACCCCGGCCACGCGCATCCTCGAGGTCAACGACCTGGTCCGCTACCTCGACATCATCACCGGCGCCTCCGACGACGAGGTGCGCAACACCAAGGCCGACGTCGTCGCCGAGGCGCTCCGCCGACTCGAGGCCCGCGGCGTCGACCTGTCGCGTCCGGTCCTGATCGGCGATCGGCACCACGACGTCGAGGGCGCCGCCGTCCACGGCGTCCCGACGATCATCGCCGGCTGGGGCTACGGCGACGAGAACGAGCACGTCGGGTCCGTCGCGGTGGCGGCCGACGTCGACGAGCTCGCGGCCCTGCTGGGCGTCACCCTCCTGCGCGGCGCGGCGTGAGCACCCGCGCGGGCGCCGCCGTGCGGTCGCCCGCCACCTGGCTGCTGACCCTCGCGATCGTCCTGATCGCGATCAACCTCCGTGGTCCGATCGTGGCCACCGCACCCGTGCTCGACCAGATGATCGGCGACCTGGGGCTCTCCGCGGTCGTGGCCGGCCTGCTGACCAGCATCCCGGTGCTCTGCTTCGCCGTCGCGAGCCCGGCGGCCTCGGCCCTGATCGGCCGGGTGGGCCCCGAGCTGGCGGTCACCCTCGGTCTCGCCGGCGTGCTCGCCGGCACGATCATCCGCACCCTCGGCAGCTCCTTCTGGCTCTACGCCGGCACGATCGTCATCGGCATCGCGATCACCATCGGCAACGTGGTGCTGCCGGTGGTCATCAAGCGCGACTTCTCACCCGAGCGGGGCGGCTTCGTCACGGGCGTCTACACGTCGGCGCTCAACGTCGGGTCGATGATCACCTCGCTCGGCACCGCCCCGATCGCGTCCGTCGTCGGGTGGCCGGTGGCGCTGCTCACCTGGGGTCTCCTCGCGGTGCTCGCGGGGGTCGTGTGGTCGATCGCCGTGGGGCCCCGGGTGGCGCTGCGGGGCGTGCGCGAGCGGTCGGCGACGGGCGCGGGCGACGCGACCCGCGCCTCCTCGGCTCGCGACGGGTCCGACACGACGCCAGGGGCCGAGCCCGGCGCATCCGACGTGCTGACCGGCGGCGTCCCGGTCATCGACGAGCGGTCCGCCGCCGCCGACGCCGCGCGCCGTGCCGAGGCCGATCGTCCGCCGCTGCTGCGCCGCTGGACGACCTGGGGGCTCACCCTCGCATTCGCGGGCCAGGCCTTCGGCTACTACGGGCTGACGGCCTGGATGCCGACGCTCCTGCGCGACGAGATCGGACTCACGCGCGAGGCCGCGGGCGCCAGCTCGTCGGTCTTCCAAATCCTGGCCGTGGTGGGTGCGCTCGGGGTGCCGGTGCTGGCCCTGAGACTGCGCCCCGCGATCGTCATCGCCCTGATCAGCCTCTTCTGGACGGTCATGCCCCTCGGGCTGCTCTTCGCCCCCGAGCACTGGCTGCTCTGGTCGATCTTCGGCGGCGCGGCCCAGGGCGGCGGCATCACGATCATCTTCATCGTCATCGTGCGCATGGCGAGCACCGACACCGACGCCAGGCGCCTCTCGGCGCTCGTGCAGGGCGGCGGCTACGCGATCGCGGCACTCGGTCCGCTGGCGATCGGCGGGCTGCACGACGCCTCGGGCAACTGGCAGGTGCCGATGCTCGGCGTCTTCGCCGCGACGCTCGTGCTCGGCGTCAGCGGCGTGCTGTCGTCCCGGCGGATCCGCTGACCAGCTGCTCGAGCGTCAGCGGGTCGTGCCCGGTCAGATCGCGCACCGCGGTCGAGACGCCCGACACCTCGCCCGAGGCGATCGACGCGTAGGTGCTGACCCAGGCGTCGGCGATGTAGGGCTCGGGGTTCCAGGCCGCGCGCGACGCGTAGGCCTCGTCGAGGGTCTCGTCGACGAACGTGTGCCGGCGTCCGGTCGCGGTGGTCAGTCGGGCGGCGAGCTCGGCGAGGCTCAGCGCCTCGGGGCCCGTCAGGTCGTAGGCGGCGCCCCGGTGCGCCGACGGGTCGCGCAGCACGGCGACCGCGGCGTCGGCCACGTCGGCGCGGGCGACGGCGGCGACCCGCCCCTCCCCCGCCGGTCCGCGGATCACCCCGTCGGCGTCGGCGAAGTCGATCAGGGCGTCAAGGTAGAACGAGTCGCGCAAGAACGTGGTGGCGGCACCCGAGGCGAGCAGGTGCTGCTCGGTGGCGGCGTGGTCGCGCGCCAGCGTGAAGACCGCGTCGGGCGCCGCGCCCTGGAACGACGTGTAGACGATGTGCCGCACCCCGGCCTCGACGGCGGCGTCGACGAACGCGCGGTGCTGGTCGAGTCGGTCGACGGCCTCGGCGGCCGACACCATGAAGAGCGTCTCGACGCCCTCGAGCGCCGTGCGGGCCGCGGCGCGGTCGGCGTACGAGGCGACGGCGATCTCGACGTGCTCGCCGAGGCTCGGCGCGCGCGAGGCGTCGCGTACGACGAGGCGCAGCGGTACGCCGTCGGCGGCGAGCGCGGCGGCGACCCGCCCGCCGAGGGCTCCGGTGGCGCCGGTCACGGCGACGAGGCGGGGGGAATCCGAGGAGGTGCGGGTCGAGTCCATGACTCAGCCAACCGCGGTCGCGCCCTCCCTGTTCCGTGACCCGCGCCTCCTGGGCTCGATCGCCGTGCTGACGCGGATCGAGAGTCGTTATCGACTGGGTCCGAGACCTGTCGGGTGTCGGCGGCCCGGGCTATCGTCGGGGTGAGCGATCACCGACGACCCGCGACCGGGCCGTGGGCTCGAGCCGCCCGAACACCCGAGAGAGCACAGCATGGCGCACGACCACCAGCACGGTCACATGGCGGCCGACGGGCGACGGCTGCGACTGGCGATCCTCGTCATCGCGCTCGGTCTGGTGGCGCAGCTGATCGGCGCCCTCCTCTCGGGGTCGCTCGCCCTGCTCGCCGACTCGGGGCACATGTTCTCCGACCTCGCCGGCCTGGTCGTGGCGTTGGCGGCCACCATCGTCGCGGCGCGACCCGCGAGCGGTCGGCAGACGTACGGCTACCGGCGGGCCGAGGTCTTCGCCGCCGCGATCAACGGCCTGGTGCTGATCGCCGTGTCGATCTCGGTGGCCGTCGCGGCCGTCGGGCGACTGCTGACCCCATCCGATCACGAGGTGCTCGGTCTTCCGATGCTCGTCGTCGGCGTGATCGGCGGGGCGACCAACGTCGTCGCGCTGCTCGTGCTGCGGGGCGGGGCGACGCACTCGATCAACATGCGGGGCGCCTACCTCGAGGTGCTCGGCGACCTGCTCGGCTCGGTCGCCGTCGTCGCGGCGTCGATCGTCGTGCTGACGACGGGCTTCGTGCAGGCCGACTCGGTGGGGTCGCTGATCATCGCGGCGATGATCGTGCCGCGCGCCTGGTCGCTGCTGCGCGAGGCGTTCCGGGTGCTCTTCGGCTCGGCGCCCGGCGACATCGACCTCGACGACATCCGCAGCCACATCACCGAGACGCCCGGCGTCGTGTCGGCGCACGACGTGCACGCCTGGCAGATCACCAGCGGCGCGACGGTCTTCTCGGCGCATGTCGTCGTCGACCGCGAGGTCTTCTGCGACATGCGGGTCGACGAGACCCTCGACTCGCTCGACCGCTGCCTGGCCGCGCACTTCGAGGTCGAGCACGCGACCTTCCAGCTCGAGCCGGCCGATCACGCCGACCACGAGCGCGCGACGCACGCGTAGTCGACCTCGTCCGCGCCCCGCGCCCCGCGCGGTGATCCCGCCACCACCCGGCGCGGGGTCGGGGGTCAGGGGTCAGGGGTCAGAGGTCGTGCTCCCACGGCAGCCGGTCGGTGCGCGCCACCGGGGCCAACGGCACGACGACGACGGGCAGGTGCTGTCGGTGGCTCAGATGCAGAGCGACCGAGCCGGCGAAGAACTCGCGGACGCTCCCCCGCAGACCCGCCTCGCGGCTGCCGACGACGATCATCGGGGCGCCGATGCGCTCGGCGAACCGGCCGAGGCAGTGCGCGGGTTCACCGGTGAGGGCACGGGTCTCGAGAGCGACGCCCCGGGCCTCCGCGATCGGCCGGAGCCGCGCCTCCTGGTCGTCGTCGAAGGCCGGCGGGCCGTCCAACTCGTCGGGGTCGAGGGGGTACGAGAGCACCGTCCCGTCGATGCCCTCGGTGAAGGCCACGCGATCCGGTTCGACGATCACGCAGACGAGGCCCGTGCCGAAGCGGGCGGCGAACTCGACAGCCCGGGTGACCACCGCCTCGCCGCTGCCGGGGACCACGCCCGCCACGACGTAGCCGTGCAGGTCCGAATCGTCTGTCGCCATGGTCACCCTCGTCTCGTCGAGGCCTCGCGGGGCCGGTGCTGCGGCGGCGTGACGCCGACCGCTCGGCCTCAGTGAAGCACTACCGGTGGGGGCTGCGGAAGGGGAGACTGGGCGCATGTGCGGCCGTTACGTCATCGCCCGAGCCACGTCCGATCTGCTGCCGAGCCTGCTCGACGGTCTGGGACCGCTGCCCGACGACTTCAACGTCGCGCCGACGACCCGCGTGCCCGTGGTGCGCGAGCGGCAGGGTCGACGCGAACTGCCGCTGATCCGCTGGGGCATGGTGCCCTCGTGGTACCCCGATCTGAAGCGGCGACCGCAGCCGATCAACGCCCGCATCGAGACGGTGGCGACGAGCGGCATGTTCCGTCGACCGTTCGCGCAGGCCCGGTGCATCGTGCCCGCGCTCGGCTACTACGAGTGGGTGGTCACCGAGACGGGCAAGCAGCCGCACTTCATCCATCAGCCCGAGTCGGGGCTCGCGATGGCCGCGGTCGCCAGTGCGTGGCCCGACCCGGCCAAGACCGACGACGACCCCGACAAGTGGCTGCTCTCGATGTCGATCATCACCCGCGACGCCCATGTGGCCCCGGGCGAGGTGCACGACCGGATGCCGGCCTGCCTGACCCCCGACTCGTACGACGACTGGCTCGGCGACCACCTCGACACGACCGAGCTGCTCGAGCTCCTCGACCGCGACTCGCACGAGATCGCGCACGATCTGGTGCACCACGAGGTCTCGCGAGAGGCGAACAGCGTCCGCAACAACGGCCCGCACCTGATCACCCCCCTCCCCTAGGAGGCGCGGTGCAAGAGAAAAGGCCCTCCCGTAAGGGAGAGCCAATTCGTTCGTGCGCGAGGGGGGACTTGAACCCCCACGCCCTTTCGAGCACTGGCACCTGAAGCCAGCGCGTCTGCCAATTCCGCCACTCGCGCGAACTCGAAAACACTAGCATGAAGACGGCCTCCCGCTTCGCACTCGTGAGAACATGCCACCCGTTCCGGCTAAGATCGGGCGACCTGAGACCCGACCCTGGAGAGACATGGGACTGCTCGACAACTTCGAACGCGGGCTGGAGCGTGCCGTCAACGGCGCCTTCGCCAAGACGTTCCGTTCGGGCGTGCAACCTCTCGAGTTGACGAACGCGCTGCGGCGCGAGCTCGACACGAAGGCCGCCGTGGTCTCGCGCGACCGCATCCTGGTGCCCAACGAGCTGCTGGTGCGGCTCGCCCCGGTGGACTACGAGAAGATGGCCGCCATCGGCTCCAGCCTCATCGACGAGCTGACCCAGTTGACCCAGCGTCACGCGACGGCGCAGGGGTACCACTTCGCCGGCCCGTTGAGCATCCGCCTGCGCGAAGACGAGTCGCTCAGCATCGGCATCATGGCGGTCGACTCGCGCAACGTCCGGGGCGAAGAGGTCTCGTGGCGACCGGTGGTCGACATCGACGGGCAGCGGCACGTCCTCCGCGGTCAGCGCACGGTGATCGGGCGCGGATCCGACGCCGACATCACCATCCAAGACACGGGCACGTCGCGTCGGCACGTCGAGATCCTGTGGGACGGCAACCGGGCCCAGGCCCGCGATCTCGGCTCCACGAACGGCTCGAAACTCAACGGCGAACCCCTGTCGAAGGCCCCCTTGCCCCCCGATTCGACGATCCAGATCGGTCGTACGCGTATCGTGTTCCGCGTGCTCCCCCTCTCAGCGACGCCCGACCCCTCTCCTGGGCCCGACGTCTCGGGGGGTCGACGATGACGAGTGAGCTCACCCTCCTCGCCCTGCGGTTCGGCTTCCTGGCCGTGCTGTGGCTGTTCGTGTTCGCGATCGTCTTCGCGCTCCGGTCCGATCTCTTCGGCCAGCGGGCCCGCAGACTGCCCGCCGACCAGCAGCCGGGCCAGATGTCCGCAGCCCCCGCCGCGCCTCCTGCCCCTGCCGCGCCTCGCGCCTCGGCTCCGGCCGCCCCCGCCGCGTCCGACGGAGACTCCGCCGCCCGCCGCCTGGTCATCACGAAGGGCGCGAAGGCCGGGCTCGAGATGCCCCTGATCGACGGCCCGCTGACGATCGGTCGCTCGCAAGAGAGCAACCTCGTCATCCGCGACGACTACACGTCGACGCATCATGCGCGTCTCATGCTCTGGAACGGGCGCTGGGTCATCCAAGACCTCGACTCCACGAACGGCACGTTCCTCGCGGGCGAGCGTGTCACGGTCCCGACCCCGGTGCCCGTCGGTTCCACGGTGACGATCGGCCAGACGAGCTTCGAGCTGCGACGGTAAGCGCCCGATGACGCCTCCCAAGAGCGCGGCTCTGTCCAATGTGGGCAAGATCCGCTCGAACAACCAAGACAGCGGCTATGCCGGCGGTCGTCTGTTCGTGGTCGCCGACGGGATGGGCGGGCATGCGGGTGGCGACGTCGCCTCCGCCATCGCCATCCGTCGGATCCGCGAGACCGACAAGCAGTACAGCTCGCCCGGCGACGCCGAGTTCGCTCTGCAGTCGTCGCTGATCGCGGCGAATCAGCTGCTCGCCGAGACGGTGTTCGAGCATCAGGAGCTCACGGGCATGGGCACGACCGTCAGCGCGATGCTGCGGGTCGGCGACAGCATGGCGATCGCGCACATCGGCGACTCGCGCATCTACCTGTGGCGCGAGGGCGAGCTCAGTCAGATCACAGCCGACCACACCTTTGTGCAGCGACTGGTCGACAGCGGCCGCATCACGGCCGAAGAGGCCGCGGTGCACCCCCGTCGCAGCGTGCTGATGCGCGTGCTGGGCGACGTCGACGCGGCTCCCGAGATCGATACGGCCATCCTCGGCACGCAGCCCGACGACCGCTGGCTGATCTGCTCCGACGGTCTCAGCAGCTATCTCGCCGAAGACCGCATCAAGAAGGCCCTCGCGGCCGGGCTCGACCCCGAGCAGACCGCCCGTCGTCTCGTGAAGGAGACGCTCGACCACGGCGCCCCCGACAACGTCACGGTCGTGATCGTCGACGTCGACGAGTCGGGCGACTCGTCCGTCGAGCCGCCGGTGACGGTCGGTTCCGCCGCCGTCCCGCTCACCTTCGAGGGCGAGACGGGTCGCAAGTCGCTCCGGCTGCCCACGATCCTGCTGCACCCGCTCAAGGTCGCGACCACCCCCGAAGACAGCCACTTCGAGCCCGAGTCCGACGAGTACCTCGCCGAGCTCATCGCCGAAGACAAGCGCCGTCGCCGCCGCCGCCGCATCACGTGGCTGGCCGCGCTGGTGGTCGCGATCGGCGCACTCGTCGCCGGTCTCGTGCTCACCTACCAGTGGACCCAAGACCACTACTACGTGGGTCAGCAAGACGGAACCGTCGTGATCTACCGGGGCGTGCAGCAGACCCTCGGGCCGATCGCGTTGTCGAGCGTGGTCGAGGAGACCGATCTCGACGTGTCCGATCTGCCGAACTACACGCAGCGGACCGTCGAAGACACGATCAACGCCGGTTCGCTGGCCGACGCCCGCGCCATCGTCGAGAGGTTGACCGATGCCAGCACCCGGTGACGACACGTCGACCGAGCTGATCGGTCGTCCTTCAGGAGGCGCGCGAGGGTCCGCCAAGACCCCCCGCCCCGCACCCGCCGAGCCCACCAGTCTGACGCAGGCCATCACCATCCGTCTGCGGCAGCCGGCCCGGCTCCGCAACCTCGAGCTGCTCATGCTGCTCATCGCGTGCGGCATCTGCGCGGGCGCCGTGGTGCTCGTGCAGCTCGGCGCCACCGACGCCATCGATCCCAGCGTGCTGATCGCCGGCTCCGCCGTGCTCGGTCTCGGTCTGATCTTCCATGTCGTGCTGCGCGTGGTCGCCCGCGAGGCCGACCCGTTCATCCTGCCGATCGGGCTCGCCCTGAACGGCATCGGCATCGCGATGATCTACCGCATCGACCTGGCCTACGGTCGTTCGGGCTGGGAGGCCTTCGGCATCAAGCAGATCGCCTGGACGGCGATGGCCATGGTGATCGCCCTCGTCGCGCTGTTCGTGGTCCGCAACTACCGCATCCTGTCGCGCTACCGCTACATCGCCATGTTCGTCTCGATCGTGCTGCTGCTGCTGCCGCTCATCCCGGGTCTCGGCCGAGAGGGCCTCAACGCGCGCGTCTGGATCGACATCGGGCCGTTCTCGTTCCAGCCGGGCGAGATCGCGAAGATCACGCTGGCGATCTTCTTCGCCGGCTACCTGGTGACCGCGCGCGACAACCTCTCGCTGATGGGCCCGAAGATCCTCGGCATGCGGTTCCCGCGACCGCGCGACCTGGGGCCGATCCTCATCGTCTGGCTCGTCGCCATGGGCGTGCTGATCTTCCAGCGCGACCTCGGGACGTCGCTGCTCTACTTCGGGCTGTTCCTCGTCATGATCTACGTCGGCACCGGTCGTGCGAGCTGGATCGTGCTGGGTCTGACGCTGTTCCTCGGGGGCGCGATCGTCGCCTCCACGTTCCTGGGCTACGTGCAGGGGCGCTTCGCCGCCTGGCTGAACCCCTTCGACCCGGCGGAGTACAGCGCCGACGGCGGATCGTTCCAGCTGGTCTCCGGTCTGTTCGGCTTCGCGAACGGCGGGCTGATCGGCACGGGGCTCGGTCAGGGTCGACCGCAGACGACGCCGCTCGCCGAGAGCGACTACATCTTCGCGTCGCTCGGCGAAGAGCTCGGTCTCGCCGGCATCTTCGCGATCCTCGCGCTCTACCTGCTGCTCGTCTCACGCGGGTTCCGCATCGGCTTCGTCGGTCAGGACGACTTCGGCCGGATGCTCGGCGTGGGTCTGGCCTTCGTCATCGCCCTGCAGGTCTTCGTGGTCATGGGCGGCGTGACCCGCGTCATCCCCCTGACCGGTCTGACGGCGCCCTTCATGGCCGCCGGCGGATCGTCCCTCGTGGCGAACTGGATCATCGTGGCCCTGCTGCTGCGTCTGTCCGACTCGGTGCGCAATCAACCCAGGCTGGTGATCGGCTGATGAACAAAGAACTGAGACGAGTGAGCCTCGTCGTCCTCGCGATGTTCGTCGCGCTGTTCGTGTCGAGCACGTACATCACGACGTTCCAGGCCGACGCCCTCCGGGCCGACCCGCGCAACTCGCGCTCCCTGCTCGCGAGCTACTCGGCCCAGCGGGGTCCGATCCTCGTCGGCGGCGAGCCCGTGGCGCAGTCCGACCCCGTCGACGACGTCTACGAGTACCAGCGCTCGTACCCGCAGCCCGAGCTCTACGCGCCCGTCACCGGCTACTACACGCTCGGTCAGGGGTCGCGGGGCATCGAGGACGCGATGAACCAGTACCTCACCGGCAACGCGAACTCGCAGTTCTTCGAGCAGATGAACTCGCTGCTGACCGGCCAGTCGCCCGAGGGCGCCACGGTGAACCTCACACTCGACCCGGCCGTCCAGCAGGCGGCCTTCGACGCGCTGGGCTCCAACAACGGCTCGATCGTCGCCGTCGAGCCCTCCACCGGCAAGATCCTCGCCATGGTGTCGAAGCAGAGCTACGACCCCAACCCCCTCGCCAGTCATGACAGCGCCGCCGTCAAGGCCGCGTACGACTCGCTCGTCGCCGACCCGGCCGACCCGCTGCAGAACAAGGCCATCGAGGGCAACCTCTACGTGCCGGGGTCGACCTTCAAGCTCATCACCGTGGCGGCGGCGCTCGAGAGCGGCGACTACACGCCCGAGAGCGCGTTCCCGAACCCGTCCACGCTGACCCTGCCCGGCACGTCGACCAACATCAACAACGCCGAGGGCGGCAGCTGCGGCGGCGGCGACGAGGCGACGATCGCGACCGCCCTCCGCCTGTCGTGCAACATCCCCATGGCCCAGCTCGGTCGCGCGCTCGGCGCCGACGCGTTGAAGGAGCAGGCGCAGGCCTTCGGCTTCGACGACGACTCGATCGAGATCCCCCAGTCGGTCACCCCCAGCCAGTTCCCGATCGAAGACGCCGACGGCGCCGAGATCAGCGACGCGTCCCTCATGCTGCAGTCGTTCGGACAGGGCAACGACCGCGTCACGCCGCTGCAGATGGCGATGGTGTCGGCCGCGATCGCCAACGGCGGGACGCAGATGGATCCGACCCTGATCGACAGCGTCCTGAACCCCGATCTCAGCCCGGTGGAGGATTTCTCGCCCACCGAGTACGGCGACCCGATCAGCTCCGACACGGCGTCGACGATGACCGACATGATGGTGGACGACGTCGCCGACGGCGCGGCCAGCAATGCAAGAATTAGCGGTGTCGATGTGGCCGGCAAGACGGGCACGGCGGAGAACGGCCCAGGCGAGCCGTACACGCTGTGGTTCACCGGCTTCGCCCCGGCAGCCGACCCCGAGGTCGCCGTCGCGGTCGTCGTCGAGAACGGCGGCGGGCAGGGACAATCCGCGTTCGGAAACAGTGTCGCGTCACCAATCGCGAAGAAAGTCATTGAGGCGGTGCTGAACAAATGAGACCTTCGGGCGGAATCACCTTCGGTGGGCGTTACCAGCTGTCGACCCGCGTCGCCATCGGCGGCATGGGCGAGGTCTGGGAGGCCACGGACCTCGTGATCGGGCGCACCGTCGCCATCAAGATCCTGAAAGACGAGTACCTCGGCGACCCCGGGTTCCTCGAGCGCTTCCGTGCGGAGGCCCGCCACGCGGCCCTCGTCAACCACGAGGGCATCGCCAACGTCTTCGACTACGGCGAAGAGGAGGGCAGCGCCTACCTGGTGATGGAGCTGGTGCCCGGCGAGGCCATGTCCACCGTGCTCGAGCGCGACCGCGTCCTGCCGACCGACAAGGTGCTCGACATCGTCGCCCAGACGGCGTCGGCTCTGCAGGCCGCCCACGCCGCGGGCCTCGTGCACCGCGACATCAAGCCCGGCAACCTCCTCGTCACGCCCGACGGTCGGGTCAAGATCACCGACTTCGGCATCGCGCGCATCGCCGACCAGGTCCCGCTGACCGCCACCGGTCAGGTCATGGGCACGGTCCAGTACCTCTCGCCCGAGCAGGCCAGCGGCCACCCGGCCTCCCCGAGCACCGACATCTACTCGCTCGGCATCGTCGCGTACGAGGCCCTCGCCGGTCGACGTCCGTTCACGGGCGAGTCGCAGGTCGCCATCGCGATGGCTCAGATCAACGAACAGCCACCGGACCTCCCCGCCACCGTCTCCGAGCCCGTCCGCCGACTCGTCATGTCGTGCATCTCGAAGAAGCCGGGCGAGCGACCCGCGACGGCCTCGGCCCTCGCGCAGGCCGCCCGCGCCCTGCGTCGAGGCGACGTCGGCGCAGCGACCGTCGCCGTGCCTGCCATCGGCGCCGCGGCCCTCCCCGCCGACGACGCGACCCGCGCCTTCGCGGCGCAGGACGCGACCACGCAGCTCTTCAACCCGAACGCCACGGGTGCGGGTGCGGCCGTCACCGGCGCCTACACGCCCGGGTCCGCAGACCCCGACGCCCTGCGCGACGACGACCTCGACGACGAGCCGAAGCGGCGGAGCCCCTGGTTCTGGCCCCTCATCGTGCTCGGGGTGCTCGTCCTGGCCGGTGCGGTCGCCGTGATCGCCTTCGCGCTGAGCTCGAACGAGCCCGCGCCCGCGCCGACCTCGTCGTCGGCCGCGCCGTCGACCGAGCCGAGCCCGACGCGGACCACGCCGAGCCCGACGCCGAGCCCCACGCCCGACACGGTCAACGTCGTGCCCGGCGACTACGTCGGCATGAGCGAGAGCGACGCACGGGCGGCGCTCGGCGCCCTCGGCCTCGCGGTCGAGTCGGCTCCGAGCTCGGCGGCCCCCGCCAGCGCTCAAGACGTCGGCACCGTCGCGAGCCTGAACCCGAGCGGCAACGTCCGCAAGGGCAGCACCGTGACGATCCTGATCTACCAGGAGGCGCCCCAGCCGACCCAGCCCGGGTCGCCGACCGCGTCGCCCACCCAGATCACCGCCGACGGCACGGACGCCGCCACGATCACGTGGGAGCCCTACGCGGGCTGCCCGGCCGGCTACTCGCTGACCGGCTACTCGTACTCGATCACCGGGGGCACCGACACGGCGGGCCAGACCGGCGGCGCCGTCGGCGCGAACGTCTCGTCGATCCAGGTCGTGACGACGACTCCCGGCAACGTGACCGTCGCCTACGTCGCGAACTGCGGCGACCTCGCGTCCGACCCGTCGCCCGGGGTGACGGTCACCGCGACGGCCGACGAGTCGCAGCCGACCGCCGAGCCGACGACGCCTCCGACCGACCCCGTCGTCCCCACCCCGTAGCACCCTCTCGTGACCACGGCCCTCGCCGGCCGTGGTCACGAACCCGTGACAATCATCCCCACGACGGACCTCGACACCCGATCTGGGGCCAGACGGCCAAGTACACTTGCTGCGACCGTGTGTTCCGAGTTCGCGGTCTCGTGAGGGAGTGTACGGCGTGGTCGAAGGCGTGAGAGAGGGCATCGAACTCCTCGCCAACCGCTACCAGATCGGTGAGCGCATCGGTCGTGGCGGCATGGCAGACGTGCACGTCGGCACCGACGCCCGTCTGGGTCGTCGCATCGCGATCAAGCTGATGAAGCCGGCGCTGGCCACCGATCCGGCGTTCCGCACCCGGTTCCGCCAAGAGGCGCAGGCCGCTGCGCGGATGGCCCACCCGACCATCGTCCGCGTGTTCGACGCGGGCGAAGAGACCGTGCGCTCGGCCAACGGCCACGAGGTGCAGGTCCCCTTCATCGTCATGGAGTACGTCGAGGGGCGCCTCCTCAAAGACATCGCAGCCGAGGGCCCGATGGAGCCCGCCGAGGCCGCGCGCATCACGCAGGGCATCCTGACGGCGCTCGAGTACTCCCACCGTGCCGGCGTCGTGCACCGCGACATCAAGCCCGGCAACGTCATGATCAACCACGCCGGCGAGGTCAAGGTCATGGACTTCGGCATCGCGAGGGCCATCTCCGACTCGTCGGCCACCGTCGCCCAGACGACCTCCATCCTCGGCACGGCCCAGTACTTCAGCCCCGAGCAGGCCCGGGGCGAGACCGTCGACGCCCGCACCGACCTCTACTCGACCGGTGTGCTCCTCTTCGAGCTGCTCACCGGGCGTCCGCCGTTCCGGGGCGAGTCGCCGGTCGCCGTGGCCTACCAGCACGTGAGCGAGCCCCCCGTCCCGCCCAGCACGATCATCCCGAGCATCTCGCCTGCGCTCGACGCCGTCGTCCTGCACGCGCTGGCCAAAGACCGCTTCGAGAGATTCCAGACCGCGGCCGAGTTCCGCTCCGACGTCGAGGCCGCCGCCGACGGGCGGGCGCCGAATCGTCGTCGCCCCGCCGCTGCCGCCGGCTCGACGCTGTTCGGCGTCAACCCCGCCGCGGCGGCGGGCAGCGAGGCGGCGCTGAAAGAGCTCGCCTCCGACGACAACACCCGCCCGCAGCGCACTCAGACCCGACCTCCGGTCGCCTGGATCTGGGCCGGCATCGTCCTGGTCGCCATCGTCATCGTCGCCGTCGTCTTCTGGGTCGTCAATCTGACTCCTCCCGTGGTCGACAACACGCAGTCCGCGCGCATCCCCGATCTCGTGGGGGTCAGCTACGAAGAGGGCTCCGCCGAGCTCGGCGAGCTCGGACTCGACGTCACCCGGGCCGAGATGCCCGACGACACCGTGTCCGAGGGCGACATCATCTCGACCGATCCGACCTCGGGCATGTCCGTCCCTCTCGACACCACCGTCACGGTCACCGTCTCCACCGGCCCGCAGCTGGCGGCCGTGCCCGACATCGTCGGCTCGCAGGTCGACGCGGCCTGGGTGTCGTTGTCCGATGCTGGCTTCACGCAGGGCCAGCAGACCACGGACTACTCGCCCGACGTCGCCCAGGGCGCGGTCATCTCGGCCGACCCGGCGACGGGCACGGAGGTGCCGACGGGCAGCACGGTCGATCTGATCGTCTCGAACGGGCTCGTCAACGTCCCCGATGTGACGGGGCTGTCGACCGTCGACGCGAACGCGCAGCTCGGCGAGCAGCTGCGACTCGTCGTGACGCTCGAGTCCGACTTCACCTGCACGGGCGGTGTCGTCGCCGGGCAGACCCTCGCACCCGGCGATCAGCCGCAGGGTTCGGCCATCACCCTCCGGGTCTGCAGCGGCTGACCGAGCGCGCGCGGGCGGTACCGAGTCACTTCGGGTCGTCTCGAACCGCGTTCGCGACGATGAACCGCGATGTACCGCGGTTCATCTTCGCGAACGCGGTTCATCGTCGCGAACGCGGTTCATCGACATCGCACCCACCCCGGTCCACCTGACCCGCCGCGCCGCCCGGCGCCCGCCGTGGGCGCAGCGCGCCCGCTCTCAGCTGAGGTCGAGCAGCGGTGACAGCCCTCGGGCCGTGACCTTCGCCTCGGGCAGCCCCGCCTCGCCGAGCCAGTTGCCGATCATCTGGTAGCCGCCCTCGGTCAAGACCGACTCGGGGTGGAACTGCACGCCGTACACGGGTGCACTCCGGTGCCGCAGGCCCATGATGATGCCGCCCGTCGTCCGCGACGTGACCTCCAGGGCCTCCGGCACGGTCTCGTCGACGACGGCGAGCGAGTGGTAGCGCGTCGCGGTGAACGGCTGCGGCACGCCGTCGTAGAAGGGGCTGTCGTCGTGCGTCACGGCCGAGGTCTTGCCGTGCATCAGCTCTTCGGCGTGGGTCACCGTCGCACCCAGCGCCTCGGCGATCGCCTGGTGCCCGAGGCAGACTCCGAGCAGCGGCTTGTCGACCTGCAGGGCGGCGTTCACGACGTCGATCGACACCCCGGCGGCCGCGGGCGTGCCCGGACCGGGCGAGAGCAGCACGGCGTCGTAGTCGCCGATGCGAGCAGCCGCGTCGCGACCCGAGAAGGAGTCGTTGCGGACGACCTCCGTCTCGGCGCCCAGCTGCTGCAGGTAGCCGTTGAGGGTGTACACGAAGCTGTCGTAGTTGTCGACGACCAGGATGCGCGTCATGGGTTCTCCACAGTGACGTCGGGGGCGGGCAGCAGCTCGTTGACGGCGGGGAAGACCCACTCGACGAGTGCGAAGAGGACCGCTGCGAGCAGGACCAGCACCATCACCAGCCTCACCCACCACGGACCCGGAAGAATACGCCACAGGGCTGCGTACATGGTCAGCTCCCCACACCGGTGGCGGCGAGCTCGGCCGGAGGCCCGGCGGAGAGCGGCTGCCACGAATCGAAGACGCCGTAGGCGACGATGCGCTCCTGGGCGGTGAACATCGGATTGCAGCTGGTCAACGTGATGAGTCGCTCGCCCGAGGCGGACGAGACGTCCGGGGCGTCGGGCACCGGCTGCAGCACCGACACCTGGGTCGCCTGGACGTACTGCAGATTGCGGAAGCCGTAGGTGTACCAGCCGTCCTTCGTCTCGACGTACATCTTGTCGCCCGCACGGAGGTCCGCGATCGCGTTGAACGGGGCGCCGTAGGTCGTCCGATGCGCGGCGATGCCGAAGTTGCCGACCTCTCCCGGCATCTGCGTCTGGTCGTAGTGCCCGATCCCGACCGTGTTGAGGGTCTTGACCGTGCTCGTGCCCCCGGCGATCGGCACGGCGTAGTCGTCGCCGAAGCGCGGCACGTAGAAGTTCGCGAACTCCTCGGCCTCCGTCGGCTGCTCGCCCACCGGCGGATCGCCGAACGACCCGTCGGCGTCGGGCTCTCTCGCCGGCCCGGCCTCCTGCTCGAAGCGCTCACTGAGACTCGACGCCTGATCGCGGTGCTCGCCGGCGACGACGAGGTCGTTGAACCACTGCTGCCACCCGATGAAGAGCAGCACGAGCGCACCGGCCGTGATCAGCAGCTCACCGACGACACCCACGAAGGAGGTGCGGTGAGGGGCCCGACGCGACCGCGGCTTCCGACCGGGTCGGCGCAGGTCGTCGGTCATGGCTCGATTCTAGGTGCAGGCCCTCGGGGGGCCGGCCGTCTCGGAGACGGCTGTGGACGGATCGACCTCCCCCGCGCCTCCTGAAGGCCCCACGGTATGATGTCGGCCATGGCCAAAGACACGAACCGCACCTCGAAGCCCATCGATCCGCGCGAGACGCGCACGGCAGCAGACGCCCCGAACCCGGTGTGGTTCAAGCCCGTCATGTTCGGCTTCATGCTGATCGGGCTCGCCTGGATCGTCGTCTTCTACGTCAGCCAGAGCACGCTGCCCGTGCCGTCGATCGGCTCATGGAACATCCTCGTCGGCTTCGGCATCATGTTCATCGGGTTCCTGATGACGACCCGCTGGCGCTAGAACACACCTTCGGACTTACACGGATGTAACTATCCCCAGTGTTAATAAACCTGTGGATAACTTTCTGTGGACAACGGTGTGAAAAGTCCCGGCCCGGCCACGAACGACAGAAGAGGGGGCTCCTGAACGGAGCCGCCTCTTCTGTCGTCTGCGTGTTCGAACCCTCGCCGGGTCAGATGATGCCGTAGGCCTGTGCGAGTTCGTACGAGCGCCAGAACACGATCGCGAGCACGACGACGCCGATCCCGGCGATCGCGGCGGTCTGGACCGCGCGCTTCGACCGGTGCCGGGTCTTCGAGAACACGAACGCGACCGCGGCACCGGCCACGAGGCCGCCGACGTGCGCCTGCCACGAGACGTTCGGCAGGACGATGCCGATCACCAGGTTGATGCCGACCAGCACCAGCAGCTGCACCCCGTTCGAGCCGCCCAGACTGCGGGCGATCACGAAGAACGCCGCCATGAGGCCGAAGATGGCCCCGGAGGCGCCGATCACGCTCGACAACGGAGCGATCAGCGAGACCGCTGCCGCGCCTCCTACCCCGCTGATGAAGTACAGCGCCAGGTAGCGACCTCGGCCCAGCGTCCGCTCGAGCTGCCCGCCGAAGATGAACAACGCGTACATGTTGAACAGCAGGTGCAGCAGACCGGCGTGCGCGAACAGCGACGTGACGAGTCGCCACGGCTGAGTGATCTCGAACGGCGCCGAGAACGACAGCTGGTTCGTCAGAGCGGAACCGAAGACGAACTGCAGCACGTACACGAGCACGCTGACGCCGATCAGCGAATACGTCGCCACGGGCGCACCGCTCGCCGACGCGCTCCGCATGCGGGTCACGACGGCGGGCTGGACCCGCGGGGCGTTGCTGCGCGCCTCACGGACGCACTCCGGGCAGTGCACACCGACGGCCGCCGGTGTCTGGCACTGCCCGCAGATGGTCCGTCCGCAGCGCTGGCAGAGCACGAAGCTCTGCCGATCGGGGTGTCGGTAGCAGAAGTTGCCCGCATCCGACGGAGAGGGTCGCGTCACTTAGACCTCGTCGATGGTGACGCTCTGGATGACGACGTCCTCGAGGGGCTTGTCGCGAGCGTCGGTCTTGACCGCCTCGATGGCGTCGACGACCTTCTTGGACTCGTCGTCGGCCACCTCGCCGAAGATGGTGTGCTTGCCCTGCAGCCAGGGGGTCGCGACGGTCGTGATGAAGAACTGCGAACCGTTGGTGCCCTTGCCGCCCTGGGTGCCGGCGTTGGCCATGGCGAGGACGTACGGCTGGCTGAAGTCGAGCTCGGGGTTGATCTCGTCGTCGAACTGGTAGCCGGGGCCGCCGATGCCCTGGCCGAGCGGGTCGCCGCCCTGGAGCATGAAGTCTTTGATGATGCGGTGGAAGACGACACCGTCGTAGAGCTTGTCGGTGCTGACCTTGCCGGTGCCCGGGTGCTTCCACTCGATGGTGCCGGTGGCGAGGCCGGTGAAGTTGGCGACGGTCTTGGGGGCGTGGTTGCCGAACAGGTTGACCTTGATCGTGCCGAGCGAGGTCGTCACGGTGGCAACAGAAGTGTGCTTTGACATGGGCCTCATTCTTTCACAGGGGCCCGTCGACCTCAGGGTGGGTACAGAATTCGTGGTGTTCCCTGTCAGGTTGCGTCGTGCCAGGATGGAGGAGCCAGTATCCCTCTGGCCCCGTTGCCTACTCGTTGGAGGAACACTGTGGCCCTGTCACGCAAGCAGAAGAAGGAACTGAAGAAGTTCAAGAAGCACGCGTCCGACTTGTGGACGGAGCAGCGCGAGGTGCTCGGCCACGCTGGCAAGGTCCTCGTCGACGTCCGCGACGCCGGAGTGAAGGCCGCCAACAAAGAGGTCGTGCCCCGGGTCCGCTCCGCGGTGGACAACAACGTCCGCCCGGCCGTGTCGACCGGTCTCGCCGCCGGCAGCAAGTACGCGACCAAGGCTCAGGACCGCCTGAAGCACGACGTGTACCCGAGCGTGCAGTCGTACCTGAACGGTCTCGACATCACGAACGACCCCAAGGTGCAGAAGGCCGTCAAGAACGCCAAGAAGCAGGGCGCGAAGGTCGCGAAGAAGTACGCACCCGCCCCCAAGAAGTCGGGCCCCGGCGTCGGCGGCGTGCTGCTGATCGGCGTGGGCGTCATCGCGCTCGGCGCTCTCGTCTTCGCCGCCGTGCAGACGCTCCGTGCCGACGACGAGCTCTGGGTCGCGGACGACGACGCCGACACGAAGGCGTAGTCTTCCCCGAACCACCGAGAGGGCCCGCATCCATCGGATGCGGGCCCTCTCGCCGTCCGGGGCCGGCAGACGCAGACCCCACAACTCATTCGGCGGGTTCCCGTCATCCTTGGCGGGTCAGCGCTGACCCGCCACGGATGACGCGAACCCGCCGAACCGGACTGCACGGCCCCGAGCACCGAGCCTTCGAGCCCAGCGCCACGAGCCACGAGCCACGCGAGCACAGACAAGAAATCCCCGCTGCCCGACGACATCGGGGAGCGGGGAAAAAGTACTTCTCGTGGAGCCTAGGAGAATCGAACTCCTGACATCCTGCTTGCAAAGCAGGCGCTCTACCAACTGAGCTAAGGCCCCGTGGAGCTGGGGTTTCACCCGCTGGTGGATCTCACGGGAGTGGGGCTAACAGGACTTGAACCTGTGACCTCTTCGTTATCAGCGAAGCGCTCTAACCGCCTGAGCTATAGCCCCCGAACCGTCGTAAAGCCTACAANAACCGACGAGGAGACCGCCGGTCACACGCACACTGAGGTTGTAGAGCACCGCGACGATGGCGCCGATCACGGTGCCGATCACGACGTTCAGGATGGCGACGACGATCGCGAAGAGCATGACCTGGCCGATGCTGAACGACTCTTGGATCGAGAAGTCCTGATCGCCGAGGATGTCGCGCAGCAGCTGGTCCAGGTCGTTGAAGATGCCTGTCTGGTTGAGGATCAACCAGATCAGGAACGTCGCGACGACGGTGATGATGCCCAGGGCGACCGCGATCAGGAACGAGAGCTTCACGACCGACCAGAAGTCGATGTAGACCAGCTTCAGCCTGACCTGCTTGGTGCCCGCAGGTCGCTTGGCTTTGCGCTGGAGTCGCTCGGCGACACTACTCATTGATCGGTTCCTCTCCGGTGGTGCCGTCGTTCGGCACATCGGTCGTCGTGGCGTCGGTGTCGACGGCGTCGATCACGTCTCCGGGACTGACGGCCGGTACGGCCTCGTTGTCACCGACGGCATCGATGACAGCCTCGTCGGACTGTGCCACGAGGTTGCGCTCGGTGTTGCGCGCCACGGCGATGATCCGATCATCTGCGGCGAACCGTGCGAACACGACACCCATGGTGTCGCGGCCCTTGGCAGGCACTTCGGCCACGGCAGACCGTACCACCTTGCCGCTCGACAGCACCACGAGCACCTCGTCGTCCTCGCCGACGATGAGTGCGCCGGCGAGGTCGCCCCGCGCCTCCGCGAGCTTGGCGACCTTGATGCCGAGACCGCCTCGGTTCTGCACCCGGTACTGGTCGGCGGCGGTGCGCTTGGCGTAGCCGCCCTCGGTCACGACGAACACGTAGCCCTCGTCGTCCGAGACCGACGCCGACAGCAGCGTGTCGCCCTCGCGGAAGGTCATGCCCTTCACACCCGACGTCGACCGACCCATCGGACGCAGCGAGTCGTTCGTCGCCGTGAAGCGGAGCGACATCCCGTGGCGCGAGACGAGCAGCAGATCGTCGTGCTCGTCGACCAGCAGGGCGGAGACGAGCTCGTCGTCGTCGCGCAGGTTGATCGCGATGATGCCGCCGGTGCGGTTCGTGTCGTACTCGGTGAGCGCGGTCTTCTTGATCAGACCGTCGCGGGTGGCTAGCACCAGGTACTGGGCCACCTCGTAGTCGCGGATGTCGAGCACCTGCGAGATCTGCTCGTCGGGCAGCATCGCGAGCAGGTTCGCGACGTGCTGGCCCTTCGCGTCGCGACCGGCCTCCTGGAGCTCGTAGGTCTTGGCGCGGTACACGCGACCCTTGTTCGTGAGGAACAGCAGCCAGTGGTGCGTGGTGGTGACGAAGAAGTGGTCGACGACGTCGTCGGCGCGCAGCTGCGCACCCCGCACGCCCTTGCCGCCGCGGTGCTGGCTGCGGTAGTTGTCGCTGCGGGTGCGCTTCACGTAACCGCCGCGGGTGATGGTGACGACCATCTCCTCTTCGGGGATGAGGTCCTCGACGCTCATGTCGCCGTCGAAGCCGAACATGATCTCGGTGCGCCGGTCGTCGCCGAACTTCTCGGTGATCTCGGCCAGCTCGTCGCTGACGATCGTGCGCTGGCGCTCGGGCTTCGCGAGGATGTCCTTGTAGTCGGCGATCTCGCGCTCGAGCTTGTCGGCGTCCTCCTGGATCTTCTGCCGCTCGAGGGCGGCCAGACGGCGCAGCTGGAGGTTGAGGATGGCCGAGGCCTGGATCTCGTCGACCGTGAGGAGGTCCATCAGGCCGACCCGCGCCTCCTCGACGGTGGGCGACCGGCGGATCAACGCGATGACCTCGTCGAGGGCGTCGAGCGCCTTGAGGTAGCCGCGCAGGATGTGCACGTCGGCTTCGGCCTTCTTCAGACGGAAGCGGGTGCGCCGCTGGATGACGTCGATCTGGTGATCGACCCAGGCCGAGATGAAGCCGTCGAGCGCGAGCGTGCGCGGGATTCCGTCGACGATCGCGAGCATGTTCGCGCCGAAGTTCTCTTGCAGCGACGTGTGCTTGTAGAGGTTGTTCAGCACGACCTTCGCGACCGCGTCGCGCTTGAGCACGATGACGAGTCGCTGACCGGTGCGACCCGAGGTCTCGTCGCGGATGTCGGCGATGCCGCCGACGCGACCGTCTTTGACGAGCTCGGCGATCTTGATCGCCAGGTTGTCGGGGTTGACCTGATACGGCAGCTCGGTGACGACGAGGCAGGTGCGACCCTGGATCTCTTCGACGTTGACGACGGCGCGCATCGTGATGGAGCCGCGACCCGTGCGGTAGGCGTCCTGGATGCCCTTGACGCCGAGGATCTGCGCACCCGTCGGGAAGTCGGGCCCCTTGATGCGCTGCATGAGCGCCTCGAGCAGCTCTTCGCGCGACGCCTCGGGGTTCTCGAGGTACCACTGCGCACCCGACGCGACCTCGCGCAGGTTGTGCGGCGGGATGTTCGTGGCCATGCCGACCGCGATGCCGACCGAGCCGTTGACGAGCAGGTTCGGGAACCGGCTGGGCAGGATGGCCGGCTCTTGGGTGCGGCCGTCGTAGTTGTCTTGGAAGTCGACGGTGTCTTCGTCGATGTCGCGGACCATCTCGAGTGCGAGCGGCGCCATCTTGGTCTCGGTGTACCGCGGTGCCGCGGCCCCGTCGTTGCCGGGCGAGCCGAAGTTGCCCTGGCCGAGCGCGAGCGGGTAGCGCAGGCTCCACGGCTGCACCAGACGCACCAGCGCGTCGTAGATCGCCGTGTCGCCGTGCGGGTGGAACTGACCCATGACGTCGCCGACGACGCGCGAGCACTTCGAGAACGCGCGGTCGGGGCGGTACCCGCCGTCGTACATCGCGTAGATGACCCGGCGGTGCACGGGCTTCAGGCCGTCGCGGACCTCGGGCAGCGCGCGCCCGACGATGACGCTCATCGCGTAGTCGAGGTACGAGCGCTGCATCTCGAGCTGGAGGTCGACCTGCTCGATGCTGTCGCGCTTCAGCGCCGCCGCGAAGGTGGGCGTGACCTCGGGGTCGGTGCCCTCGGGGGTGTCTGTCGGCTCGTCGGCCATGATTCTCCGTTTGTCGTCGTCGGCCCCGATCTGCTCCGCGGGGCGCGGATGTCCTCCGGATCACCGGAGGCGCGTGTCAGATGTCGAGGAAGCGCACGTCTTTCGCGTTCTGCTGGATGAAGTTGCGTCGCGACTCGACGTTCTCGCCCATCAGGGTGTCGAAGATCGTGTCGGCGGCCGCGGCGTCCTCGAGGGTCACCTGCAGCAGGGTGCGGGTCTCCGGGTCCATCGTGGTCTCCCACAGCTCCTTGTAATCCATCTCGCCGAGGCCCTTGTAGCGCTGGATCGCGTTCTCCTTGGGGATCCGCTTGCCGGCGGCGCGACCCGACACCAGCACGGCGTCGCGCTCGGCGTCGCTGTAGACGTACTCGTGCGGCGCGTTGCTCCACTTGAGCTTGTAGAGCGGCGGCTGTGCGAGGTAGACGTAGCCGAGGTCGATCAGCGGACGCATGTAGCGGAACAGCAGGGTCAGCAGCAGCGTCGTGATGTGCTGGCCGTCGACGTCGGCGTCGGCCATCAGCACGATCTTGTGGTACCTGGCCTTGTCGGGGTCGAAGTCCTCGCCGATGTCGGCGCCGAAGGCCTTGATCATCGCCTGGACCTCGTTGTTGCCGAGCGCGCGGTCGAGACGGGCCTTCTCGACGTTGAGGATCTTGCCGCGGAGGGGCAGGATCGCCTGGGTCTCGGGGTTGCGCCCCTGCACGGCCGAACCTCCGGCCGAGTCGCCCTCGACGATGAAGATCTCGCTGAGCGAGGGGTCTTTGCTCTGGCAGTCCTTCAGCTTGCCGGGCATGCCGTTCGACTCGAGCACACCCTTGCGGCGGGTCTGCTCGCGCGCCTTGCGGGCGGCCATGCGGGCCTGCGATGCGAGGATCCCCTTGCGGACGATCTCGGCGGCCTGACGCGGGTTGCGGTCGAACCAGTCGGTGATCTGGTCGAACGCGACCTTCTGCACGAACGACTTCGCCTCGGTGTTGCCGAGCTTCGTCTTCGTCTGACCCTCGAACTGCGGTTCGCCCAGCTTGATCGAGATGACGGCGGTCAGGCCCTCGCGGACGTCGTCGCCCGTGAGGTTGTCGTCCTTCTCCTTCAGCAGCTTGTTCTTCGGGTCTTTCGCGTAGCGGTTGACCAGCGTGGTGAGCGCCGCACGGAATCCCTCTTCGTGGGTGCCGCCCTCGTGCGTGTTGATCGTGTTCGCGTAGGTGTGGACGCTCTCCTGGTACGAGGTGTTCCACTGCATGGCGACCTCGAGCGAGATCTTCTTCTCGGTGTCCTCCTGCTCGAAGGCGATGATGTCGTCGTGGACGGTCTCGACCTTCTTCACCGTGTTGAGGTACTCGACGTAGTCGACGAGGCCCTTCTCGTAGTGGAAGACGTCGTGCCTCGGCTCGGCGTCGTCCTCTTGCACGCGCTCGTCGCTGAGCTCGATGCGGAGGCCCTTGTTCAGGAAGGCCATCTGCTGGAATCGGGTGCGGAGCGTCTCGTAGTCGAACTCGATGCTCTCGAAGATCTCGGCGTTGGGCCAGAAGGTGATCGTGGTGCCGGTGGTCTCGTCCGCCTCGCCCTTGGCGAGCGGCGCGACGGGCACACCGTCGGTGAAGCTCTGCCGGTACACGTTGCCCTGGCGGCGGACCTCGACGTCGAGCTCGCTCGAGAGCGCGTTGACGACGGAGCTGCCGACGCCGTGCAGACCACCCGAGACCGCGTAGCCGCCACCGCCGAACTTGCCGCCGGCGTGCAGCACGGTGAGGACGACCTCGACCGTCGACCGCCCCTCCACCGGGTGGATGTCGACCGGGATGCCGCGGCCGTTGTCGACGACGCGGACGCCGCCGTCTTCGCGCATCGTGATCTCGATGTGGTCGCAGTGCCCCGCGAGGGCCTCGTCGACCGAGTTGTCGACGATCTCGTACACGAGGTGGTGCAGACCCCGGGGCCCTGTCGAGCCGATGTACATGCCCGGTCGCTTGCGGACGGCCTCGAGCCCTTCGAGCACCTGGATGTCGCCGGCGCCGTAAGAGTGGTCGGGTTGGGCGTCGGTGGTGTCAGGTGACATGTGCGGGGAGGCTCCTGCCGGATGGGACGAGGGTGGAACGCCCGTTCTCCGAACCCCTGAAGAGGCCGGCGGACGACCTTCCGAGTCTACCGCAGGCCCGTCCGCGACGGGGCGAAATCCGCCCTCAGAGGGATTTTCTCCACCGCCTTGGACGATTCACCCTCGTCACCCGTAGGTATCGCGAGGACCACGCCCTGGAACCGATCTGGGACCGCGTTTCCAGGTCGGGGCGTTGGGTGCCAAGAATCGCACCGACTGAATGCCCGCCTCGGGGTACCTCTGGACGATGGTCGTGGTGACCTGTCCGCGCATCAGACGGAGCTGCGTCGCCCAGGCCGTCGAATCGCACTGCACGGTGAGCGTGCCGTCGTCGATCGACACCGGATGCGAGTGCCCCGAGAGCTCGTCGCCCACCAGCGCCGGCCACGCCTCCATCAGCTCGGACTGCGCGAGCGGGGAGTTCCAGCCCATCTCGGTCGTGACGCTGGCGAGCACGTCGGCGATGCCCCGTGGCTCGCGACCCGTGCCGAAGGGCTGACTCGGCGATCCGAGCTTGATCGCCTTGCGTCGGCGACCGTCGCGCGACCGGCTGGTGGGGTCGCCGAAGACCCGACGGAACCGGAGATACACCCGCTGCGCCTCGTCGGCGGGCGGCGGCTCGACCGGCGGCAGCTGCGGGCCGGGGACCGGAGGAGGCGCGGCGCCGGTCTCGGACGGATCGGGCGCGTCGGTCACGGGGTCGCCTCGTCGACGATGGTGCCGGCCGCGATGCGCACGGTGTGCGCCTTCAGTCGCTGCGGCACGTCGCCCTCGACCGCGGCGGTGATGAGCACCTGCTCGTAGCCGGCGACCTCGTCGGCGAGACGCTCGCGGCGGGATCCGTCGAGCTCGGCGAACACGTCGTCGAGCACGATGACGGGGTCGCCGGTGGCCGACTCGGAGCGGACGACCGCCGCCGACGCGAGCTTCAATGCCAGAGCGAACGACCACGATTCGCCGTGGCTGGCGTAACCCCGTGCCGGGAGGCCGTTCAACGAGAGGAAGAGGTCGTCGCGGTGCGGCCCGACCAGGGTGAGACCGCGATCGAGCTCGGAGGGACGCACGCGGGCGAGCGCCTCGCGGAACACGTCGGCGACGGACTCGGCCGGGATCGCCTCGTCGGGGACTTCGGCGGCCGCCGCGGTCTCGTCGTCGGGGACGGACCCGCGGATGCTCAGCACGGTGGCGAGCCGGGCCCGGTGGTCTTCACCGGCCACGGCGGCGTAGGCGCGGGCGACCTCGGGGGCGAGATCGGCGGCCAGTCGATCGCGCGCGATGATGAGCTCGCTGCCGAGGGCGACGAGACGTTCGTCCCAGATGTCGAGGGTGCCGAGCTGACCGGCCTTGACGCCGCTGGCCCTGGCCGACTTGAGCAGGGTGTTCCGCTGCTTCAGCACCCGCTCGTAGTCGGTCTGGACGCCGGCGAAGCGAGGTGATCGGGCGACGAGCAGCTCGTCGAGGAACCGGCGGCGACCCGACGGCTCGCCTCGCACGAGTGCGAGGTCTTCGGGGGCGAACAGCACGCTGGTGAAGTAGCGCGGCAGCTCGCGGGGCTTGATCGCGCCGCGGTTGATCTGCGCCCGGTTCGCCGACGACCGGTTGATCTGCACCTCGGCGAGCAGCTCGCGACCGTCGGCCTCGAGTCGGGCCCGGACGATCGCGGAGTCGGCGCCCTGTCTGATGAGGGCGGCATCGCTCGAGACGCGGTGCGAGCCGAGACTCGAGAGGTAGCCGAGCGACTCGACCAGGTTCGTCTTGCCCTGGCCGTTGCTGCCGACGAAGAGGTTCGGCCCGCGCGCGAGGCCGACTTCTGCAGTGGTGTAGTTGCGGAAGTCGGTGAGACTGAGATGCAGTACTCGCACGCGGGCCGGAGAGGCGCTAGGCCTTCTTGACCGCGTGGCCACCGAACTGGTTGCGCAACGCGGCGACGGCCTTCATGGTCGGCGAGCCCTCGCCCTGACGCGAGACGAAGCGCGCGAAGATCGACGCGCTGATCGTCGGCATCGGCACGGCGTGGTTGATCGCCTCTTCGAGAGTCCAGCGACCCTCGCCGCTGTCCTCGACGTAGCCCGAGATCTCGGCGAGCTTCGGGTCGGCCTCGAGGGCGAGGACCATCAGCTCGAGCAGCCAGGAGCGCACGACGGTGCCGCGCTGCCAGGCCTTGAAGGTGCCGGGCACGTTCTTGATCAGGTCGGAGCGGGCCTCGAGGAGCTCGTAGCCCTCGCCGTAGGCCTGCATGATCGCGTACTCGATGCCGTTGTGGACCATCTTCGCGTAGTGACCGGCGCCGGTGTCGCCGGCGTGCACGAAGCCCTCCTCGCGGGGGCCCTCGGGACGGAGCGCGTCGAAGATCGGCTGTGCGATGGCGACGTTCTCGGTGGAACCGCCGACCATGAGGCCGTACCCGTTGTCTTTGCCCCAGACACCGCCCGAGACGCCGGCGTCGATGTACTTGATGCCCTTGGCGCCGAGCAGCTTCTCGTTGGCGAAGTCGCTGGTGAACTTGCTGTTGCCGCCGTCGATGACCAGGTCGCCCTCGGAGAGCTCCTTGGAGAGGTCTTCGATGACGGCGGCGGTGATGTCGCCCGCGGGGACCATCACCCAGACGATGCGGGGGCTGGGGAGCCCGGCGGCGAGATCGGAGAGCGTGGCGACGTCGGAGACGGCGGGGTTGGCGTCGTAACCGGTCACCTCGATGCCCTTGTCGCGGAGGCGGGCACGCATGTTGTTGCCCATTTTGCCGAGACCGACGAGGCCGATGTGCATAGGTTTCCTTTGTTCGTGGGAGGCGCGGGTGGGCGCCTGCTCTGGGGGGCGCGTCTAGCGCAGGAGGAGGTTGGGCTGCAGCAGGTACTTGTAGCTGTCAGCGCCTGCCTGGTCTTTGGAGGACTGACTGGTGATCAGCACCGGACCGGGCTTGTTCGGGTTCTCCGTCTTCGTGAAGGAGATGCGGACGAACTCGGAGTGGACTGCTCCGAGACCGTCGAGAAGGAACTGCGGCTTCAACGAGACCACGGTGTCCTCTCCCGTCAACAACGCATCGATCGACTCTGACGCCTGCGCCTGCTCGCTACCGATGGCCTCGAGGGTGAGGCCGTCGATGGTGAACGTGAACCTGAGGGCCGCCTCGCGCTCGAGGACGAGCGAGACGCGGCGGATGGACTCGACGAGCTCGGCCGTGTTGATCACGGCGTAGTTCTCGACGGTCTCGGGGAAGAGCCGCTTGACCGGGGGGAAGTTGCCCTTGATCAGCAGCGAGGTGACGGTCTTGTTGCCGGCCTGGAACGCGATGAGCTCGCGGTCGTCGCTGCCGGTGATCGACACGGAGACGGTGGTCGCGTTGCCGAAGGTCTTGCCGACCTCCTGCAGGGTGCGGGCCGGGACCAGCGCGGTGGTCGTCTCGGCGCTGGCGGCGGTGCCCGGGTCGAAGTCGATGCCTCGGACGGCCACGCGGTACCGGTCGGTGGCCACGAGCGAGAGTGCGTTCTCGGTGACCTCGAGCTGGACACCCGTGATGACCGGGGTGACGTCGTCGCGTGACGCGGCGACGGCGACCTGCGAGACGGCCAGTGCGAAGCGGTCGCCGGGTACGACACCCGATTGCTCGCCCACCGTCGGCAGCGTCGGGTACTCCTCGACGGGCATGCTCAGCAACGAGAAGTTGGCGGACCCGCAGCTGACCGCGATGCGGTTCTCCTCTGTGGAGAACGTGACGGGAGCGTTCGGCAGGCGACTCGCGATGTCCGCCAGCAGACGCCCGGAGACGAGGATCGTGCCGGGTTCGTCGACCTCGGCGGGGATCTGCGTCTGAGCCGAGACCTCGTAGTCGAACGACGACAGGGTGAGGCCGTCGGCGTCCGCCTCGATCAGCACCCCGCTCAGGATCGGCAGCGTGGTGCGCTGCGGAAGGAGCTTCACCGCGAAGGAGACGGCATCGCTGAAGACGTCACGGTTGACCTGGAACTTCACGCGGGGGACCCCTATCGACTACCTGCTCGTGGATGGCCGGTTAATACTGGCACAGCAATCGGCGCCCCGGACCCGTGGCCTCGAGGGCCCTCGATCCGTCCACAAGGTTGTCTCTCCAATGATTTCTTGTAATGAGGATTAACAGTCTTAACCGTTGTGCACAGTGTGGATAACCTGTTAAAAACCCCGCGGCGACAGGGAACTACAACCGTGTGACTTGTGCACTCGGTGTGGACCGGAATCACAAACTCCGGGACGACCGCCGGTGGGGTCGAGGGCTGTTCCCACAGGGTCATGTCATCCGTGAACAACCGGCCCCCAAGTTATCCACCACTTTCCACAGGTTATCCACACTGTGGGATCGTCCGGTCTCCTGGGGTGCTGCTGCGCACCTCCTGCAGGTCGACGAGACGACGAACGGGCGCCGACCGATGGTCGACGCCCGTTCGGACGGTGCTGCCGGGAGGTGACGATCTCGCCCCTCGACCGGGCCCTTATTTGTAGCGGGTGTCCTGTTTGATGCGGCTGGTGAGCTCGGTGACCTGGTTGTAGATCGACCGGCGCTCCTTCATCAGCTCGCTGATCTTCTTGTTCGCGTACATGACCGTCGTGTGGTCGCGGTTGCCGAACAGCTGACCGATCTTCGGCAGCGACAGGCTGGTCAGCTCGCGGCACAGGTACATCGCGATCTGCCTCGCGGTCGCGATCGCCTGCGACCGCGACGAGCCGTAGAGGTCGTCGACCGAGAGCTTGAAGTAGTCGGCGGTGTGGTTGATGATGTCGACCGGCGCGATGATGTTGTCTTCGTCGAGCGTGATGAGGTCCTTCAGCACGGTCTGCACCAGCGCCAGGTCGACGGCCGTCCGGTTCAGGCTCGCGAACGCCGTGACCCGGATGAGCGTGCCCTCGAGCTCGCGGATGTTGCTCGACACCTTCGTGGCGATGAACTCGAGCACCTCGTCGCGGATCTGCAGCTTCTCGCTCTGCGCCTTCTTGCGGAGGATCGCGATGCGGGTCTCGAGGTCGGGCGCCTGCACGTCGGTGATGAGGCCCCACTCGAAGCGCGAGCGCATGCGGTCCTCGAAGCCGGTCAGGTGCTTCGGCGGCAGGTCGCTGGTGATCACCAGCTGCTTGTCGTGATCGTGCAGCGTGTTGAAGGTGTGGAAGAACGCCTCCTGGGTGCTGTCCTTCCCCTGCAGGAACTGGATGTCGTCGATCAGGAGGATGTCGATCTCGCGGTACCGCTGCTGGAACAGGTTCGAGCGGTTGTTCGCGATCGAGTTGATGAAGTCGTTCGTGAACTCCTCGCTGCTGACGTAGCGGACGCGGATGCCCGGGTACATCGTCTCGGCGTAGTGGCCGATGGCATGGAGGAGGTGCGTCTTGCCCAGACCGGACGACCCGTAGATGAAGAGGGGGTTGTAGGCCTTGGCCGGCGCTTCTGCCACGGCGACCGCGGCGGCGTGGGCGAACCGGTTCGAGGCCCCGATGACGAAGTTGTCGAAGCTGTACTTCGGGTTCAGTCGCGAGTCGTTGCGCTTGCCCGTGGTCGGCGACTCGACCGGGGTGGGGACGAACGGGGCCTCGATGTAGTGGGCCGGCTCGGTCTGCTCGGGCTGCTGGGTGAGGGTGTCGGGCGTGATGTCGGGGTTGACCGTGATGGCGAAGCTCGCGACGGAGTCGTCGCCGAGCGCGGCGATCGACTCGAGGAGCGGCCCCCGGATGCGTTGTTCGAGCATGCCCCGGGTGAGGTCGTTGGGCACCTCGAGGTAGAGGGTGCCGCCCAGAACGCCCTTCGGCTCGACCAGGCTGATGAAGCCGTGCAGCTGGGGGGTGATGCGGTCGTCGGTGGTCAGACTCGCGAGCACGGACCGCCAGAGGTCCTGGACCGGATCGACGGTGTTCGCCACGGGGATTTCTCTTTCTGCCGGTGATCTGCGTGCTGGGCACGCCGTGCGCCCCGGGGGCGACGGCATCTCGGCGTACCGAGTTATGCACAGCTTTGTCCACGGGTCGGCGGTGGCCGATTCAGCCGGGAGTGGTGCTCGTTCCCCGTGTTTACGCGGATCCGGAGCGGGAGGTACCCACCCTAGTTCGGATGAGTATGTCTTCTGCAATCGGAGTTTTCAACACTGTGGATAAACTCGTTCGAGGCTGCCGTTTGACCGCAGGGCCGATGCCGCGTACTTTTAATCAGTTGATTTCAGCCAGTTGGGCTGTACAAGACTTCTCGGATCATGGCAGCAGGCCAGGTCCGCATCACTGGAGAAAACACCATGAGCAAGAGAACGTTCCAGCCGAACAACCGCCGCCGCGCCAAGAAGCACGGTTTCCGTGCTCGCATGCGCACCCGTGCGGGTCGCGCCATCCTCGCCGCCCGTCGTGGCAAGGGTCGCACCGAACTCTCCGCGTAGTCGCACCCGGTGTTGGCCAGAGCCAACCGGATCGTCCGCGCAGACGACTACCGAAACACCGTGCGCCGTGGCCGCAAGTCGGCCACGGCGCACTCGGTCGTCTACGTGCGTCGTCATGACGACGGCGGCGACGTCCGGTTCGGGTTCATCGTGGCCAAGACCGTGGGCAACGCGGTCGCCCGCAACACCGTGCGTCGTCGCCTCAAGCACGTCTGCCACGAGCTGCTGCCGTCGCTGCCCCCGGGCACCGACATCGTGATCCGCTCTTTGCCAGGCAGTGTCGACGTTTCCTGGTCTACCCTGCTGAGGGATATCTCAGGGGTCGTCGACAAGGTCGTGAAAGCGTGAGAGAACTCGTACTGTTCGTGTCGTTGCTTCCACGCAACGTCGCGATCGTCGTGCTCCGCGCCTACCGGGCTGTCATCTCCCCGCTCTACGGCGAGGTCTGCCGGTACCACCCGTCGTGCTCGCGGTACGCGCTCGAGGCGATCCAGCGGTACGGCGTCGTCGCCGGCTCCGCTCGCGGCGCCTGGCGCATCGCGCGGTGCAACCCCTGGGCGGCGGGCGGCATCGACGACGTCCCTGAACCGCGGTTCCAGAACTTCTCGATCACGGGCTCCGGCTTCGTGCTCCCCCGTCGTGCGGCCCGAGCCTCCGCTCCCGTCGCACCGCACGGTCTCCTCGTACAGAGCCACGGAAAGGGCTGACCCGAACACCATGGGCTTCATCGACACCATCCTCTGGCCCCTCAAGTGGGTCGTCGAGGCGATCCTCGTCGGCTTCCACGAACTCCTGACCAGTGCGGGCATGGGCTTCGACTGGGGCGGAACGTGGGTGCTGTCGATCGTCGGCCTGGTGCTCGTCGTGCGCGCGCTGCTCATCCCGATCTTCGTCCGGCAGATCAAGAGCCAGCGACGCATGATGGAGATCGCACCCAAGCTCAAGAAGATCCAAGACAAGTACAAGGGCAAGCGCGACCAGTTCAGCCGCGAGGCCATGTCGCGCGAGACCATGGCGCTGTACAAAGACACCGGCACCAACCCGCTCAGCTCGTGCCTGCCGCTGCTGATCCAGATGCCGATCTTCTTCAGCCTCTTCTCGGTGCTGCAGAACGCCCAGCGCGAGGGCGTCGGGGTCGGCCTGCTGAACCAGGCGCTCTCCACGTCGTTCGGCGAGGCGACCCTCTGGGGCGCACCGCTGAAGGAGACCTTCCTCAGCGCCACCACCTGGGAGGTGCGTCTCATCGCCGCCGGCATGGTCGTCGTCATGACCGCGTCGCAGTTCATCACCCAGCTGCAGATCGTCTCCAAGAACATGTCGCCCGAGACCAAGGCGAGCCCCATGTTCAAGCAGCAGCGCATGCTCCTCTACGTGCTGCCCCTCGTCTTCGTCTTCTCGGGTCTCTCGTTCCCGCTGGGCGTCATGTTCTACTGGCTGACCTCGAACATCTGGACGATGGCGCAGCAGTTCATCGTCATCCGCAACATGCCCACGCCCGGCAGCGAGGCCGCGCTCGCCCGCGAAGAGCGCCTCGCTCGCAAGCAGCAGCGCAAGGGGCAGGGTCTGCCCGCGATCACGGTGACCGAGATCGAGTCGGCTCCGGCCGTGCCGAAGACCACCCAGCGCACTCAGCCGGTGGGCAAGAACCGCGCCAAGAAGCAGAACGGCAACAAGAAGTGACGAGCGAGACGGACCACAACGACGTGACGAACACGCAGCCGACCGACGCCGAGGGCGTCGCCTCCGAGACCGAGTCCCCCGAGGAGGCGCGGGTCGACCCCAGTGCCGCCGAGGCCTCCGACGAGAACGCGACCAGCACCTCCTCGACGGGCGACCTCGACGAGGGTGAGATCGCCGCCGACTACATCGAAGAGCTGCTCGACATCTGCGACTTCGACGGCGACATCGACATCGAGGTCCGCGCCGGCCGCTCGTACATCTCGGTGGACTCGACGGGCGAGGGCAACCTCCGCGTGCTGTCGAAGCCCGACACGGTGAACGCCCTTCAAGAGCTGACGCGCATCGCGGTGCAGACCAAGACCGGCGAGTTCTCGCGGCTCATCCTCGACATCGGCGGCTCGCGCGCCATCCGCGAGGCCGAGCTCGGCGCCCTCGTCGACCGCGCGGTCGAGAAGCTCGAAGAGGGCGGCACCGCGGCGTCGCTGCCCCCCATGTCGTCGTACGAGCGCAAACTGGTCCACGACATCGTGGCCGCCCGTGGCTTCACCTCGGAGTCCGAGGGCGAAGGCCGCGACCGCCACACCGTCATCACCCGCGCCTGAGTCGGCACGCCGAACGACCGATGGCCGACCAGAGCACCCTCGAGACCGAACCGGCCGTCGCCGCCGAGATCTTCGGCGACCGCATCGACGTGGTGCGGCAGTACGCACGTGATCTCGCCCAATACGGCGAAGAGCTCGGTCTGATCGGCCCGCTCGAACTGCCGCGGCTGTGGACGAGGCACATCGTCAACTCCGGTCTCGTCGCACCGCTCCTCGTCGACGGCCGCGTGGGCGACGTGGGGTCGGGTGCGGGTCTGCCCGGCCTGGTTCTCGCGGCCGCCCGACCCGGCGCGACGCTCGTGCTGATCGAGCCGATGGAGCGTCGCACGGACTGGCTGCGTGCCGAGGCCGAGCGAATGGGCCTGACGAACGTCGAGGTCGTGCGGGCTCGTGCCGAGGAGGTCGAGCTCGACGGCTGGCTCGACCAGGTGACCGCCCGCGCGGTGTCGGCGCTGTCGAAGCTGATCCCGCTGACCGCTCCCCTGGTCAAGACGGGCGGCCAGCTGCTGCTGATGAAGGGCGCGCGGGTCGATGCCGAGGTCGACGCGGCTCGCAAGGTCATCGCGAAGAACCATCTCGTCGACGTCGAAGTGCTCGAGCTGGGCGTCGGCGTGGTCGACCCGACCGAGACGACCAGGGTGTTCCGCGCCACCCTGGCCTGACCACCTTCAGGAGGCGCGATCCGGCTCCACAGGAGCCGATCTGAGCGCGATCGGTCGCGTCGGGGTGCGACTCGTGGTGGCTGTAGCGCTGAGAGAGCGTTTGACGCATGCGACACCCGATCTGGTATCTGAACTACCCTTGATCAGGAGTTTCGACGCTTTGCGTGTTATTGCGCGCTCACCTCCGTGCTTTGTCGGTGCTGCAAGCTAAAGTTGAGCCAGTGCTCGACCTGTCGCCGCGCCTCCTCGGTGTTCGACTGTGTTCGTCGGGCGGCACCCACGTTGTTCCACGTGAAACATGGCGATTCGGAGAATCCATCCGGTGAGTTCCTCCACTGACTACGACGGCACCACTCCCCTGGCTCGGGAGCTCGCCGACCTGAACCGGCGCAAGGCGGCACTGTCGCGTGCGCCGCTTCCCCCTCCGGCGGAGACACGGGTCTTGACCGTGTCGAACCAGAAGGGTGGTGTGGGCAAGACGACGACGACGGTGAACCTCGCCGCAGCCCTGGCTCGCAGTGGCGCCCGCGTGCTCGTCATCGACCTCGATCCCCAGGGCAACGCCTCGACCGCTCTCGGAGTCGACCACCGGGCGGACACCCCGAGTGTCTACGACGTCATCGTCAACGACGGCAACATGGACGACGTCGTGCAGCAGAGCCCCGAGTTCGACACCCTGTTCTGCATCCCGGCCACCATCCACCTCGCCGGTGCTGAGATCGAACTCGTCTCTCTCGTCGCCCGTGAGCAGAGGCTCCGCACGGCGTTGGAAGCGCACCTCGAGCGGACAGAGGCTGCGGGCCAGCGCTACGACTACGTGTTCATCGACTGCCCGCCGTCACTCGGTCTCCTCACCATCAATGCGTTCGTCGCTGCAGGAGAAGTCCTGATCCCGATCCAGTGCGAGTACTACGCGCTGGAGGGGTTGAGCCAGCTGCTCCGCAACATCCAGCTGATCGAGAAGCACCTCAACCCGCGTCTGGCCGTGTCGAGCATCCTGCTGACGATGTACGACGGGCGCACGAACCTGGCGCAGCAGGTCGTCGCCGACGTACGCGAGCACTTCCCCAAGGAGGCGCTCAAGACGCTGATCCCCCGCTCGGTGCGGATCAGCGAAGCCCCTGGTTACGGGCAGACCGTGATCAGCTACGACCAGAACTCCCCCGGGTCGATCTCGTACCTCGAGGCGGCCGCCGAACTCGCACACCGAGGAGCACCCCAGTAGTGGCTACGAAGAGAACCGGACTCGGGCGCGGCATCGGCGCTCTCATCCCCGTGAACGACGAGACACAGGGGCGCCCTGTCGACGTGTTCTTCCCCACGGCGCAGCAGACGGCGGAAGACCTGGTCGCGGTGCCCGGGGCTCGGTTGGCGAACCTCAATCCCCTCGACGTGGTTCCCAACGCGAAGCAGCCGCGCACGGAGTTCCGTGACGAGGAGCTGGCTGAGCTCGTGACGTCGATCCGCGAGGTCGGTGTGCTGCAGCCCATCGTCGTACGGCCCCTGCCGAACAAGGGCAAGAAGACGACGCCGGTGCAGTACGAGCTCGTCATGGGCGAGCGCAGACTCCGCGCGACGAAGGAGCTGGGTCTCGCGACGATCCCGGCGATCGTCAAAGACACCGCTGACGACGCGATGCTGCGTGATGCTCTGCTGGAGAACCTGCACCGAGCCGAGCTGAACCCGCTGGAAGAAGCATCCGCCTATCAGCAACTTCTCGCTGACTTCGGCATCACCCAGGATGAACTCGCGACGCGCATCGGCAGAAGCCGACCTCAGATCACCAACACGCTGCGCCTTCTGAGGCTGCCGGCCAGTGTGCAGCGCCGGGTGGCTGCGGGCGTGCTGTCGGCCGGTCATGCACGGGCGATCCTGTCGACGGGCGACCCCGTGCTGATGGAGCGTCTCGCGGAAAAGATCGTCAACGAGGATCTCTCCGTCCGACAGGCTGAGGCGATCGCTGCAGGATCGCCGGCGAAGGCCAAGACCACCAAGGCGGCCGGCCGCCACCAGGCGCACCTCGATGAGATCGCTGAGGGCCTCGGCGACCGGCTCGAGACACGGGTAAAGGTCAACCTGGGTGCGCGAAAGGGGTCGATCACCATCGACTTCGCCACGATCGACGACCTGAACCGCATCCTCGGCGAATTGGGCCAGGACCCCGTGGTCTGAGGTCGAACTGGCCGTCTCGGCGGTCGTGTTTCACGTGAAACGCCCCCTCCTCGGAGGGGGCGTTTCGACGTCGTGGATGCTGAGCAGTGCTGTTACTGACATTGGCTGCGTACAGACCGGATTCCTCGTGTGGCTTGGTAGGTGGGCCTGGCCCTCGCTCTCGCCCTGTCCCGGGTACAGTACGTTGTCGCGGTCGTACCGTGCAGGGGCGTGCAGGGCGATCTCGAGGGTCTGCTCGTCCCTGCAATAGCCATGGTGTGTTGCTCGTCGCTGGACGCCGATGCGCTGTTACATGTCTGTGAACAGCAGTTTCGACGGTACGACCTACTCTTCCGTGCTGTGTCGGGGTATCCGAGTCGCCGATCGTGGCGCGACGCCCGAGCAATACATCCGCAGGGCCATGCGACGGGCAGGACTGCGGCGACCTAACTTGCGGCTGTGTCAGGACACCACGGAGAGGGCGCATGTGGTTGCGCAGGTATGAAAATCGATGGCGGTGGTCCATCTACGCATAGTCGCCTGCGCCGGTGCGCCGGTGCGCCGGTGCGCCGGAGCGAAAGTGCGGAGGTGCGCAGGTGCGCAGGTGTTCGAGAGGGAGGTGCCGGGTCCGCGGGTGTTCGAGAGGGAGGTGCCGGGTCCGCGGGTGGGCAGGCACGCAGCGTGCAAATACGAGGTGCTGGGTTCGGGATCCGGGGTTCGGGGTGTGCGGGTGCGCGGGTGCCGGGTGCCAGGTACCAGGTGTCAGGTGCGAAGGTCCGCGTGTCGTCGGTCAAGTCGGTACGTTTCACGTGAAACGGGACCGGAGCACCTGCCTCAGTAGCGCGACCTGGCACTTGAAGGGGTTTGGAAGCCAGAGACTGCCGCACTTCCAACGGGTTTCACGTGAAACACAGCCACACAGATCGGCGTGGAAGACCTACTGGTGGTCGCGCACTGCCTTCTCTGCCAGCGCGGCATAGACGAGGCCGAGCTCGAAGCCAGCGGCATCGAGTGCCATGGGCACGAGAGAGGTCTCGGTGAGCCCGGGCAGCACATTCACCTCGAGGAACCACGCCGCACCGGTCGCATCGACGATGAGGTCGACCCGCGACAGGTGCCGCAGCCCCAGCGCCTCGTGTACGGCGACCGCCGCGCGGGCCGCGCCCTCAGCAGCGTCATCATCGAGACGAGCGGGCGTGAAGAAGGTGGTCTCCCCCGCGTTGTAGCGCGCGTCGAACCCATAGAAGCCGCTCCGCGGCACGATCTCCACAGCCGGCAGCGCCGTCGGACCATCACCGGTGTCGATGACCCCGACTGCGATCTCGGTGCCGGTGATCTTCTGCTCGACGATCACGTCGTCGCAGTACGTGTAGGCGTCGACCATCGCACGGGGCAGGCCATCTGCGGACTCGACGACCGTGACTCCCTGCGCCGAGCCTCCTCGGGCCGGCTTCACCACGACGGGCACCGGGTGCTCGTCGGCGATCGCTGCGAGGACTCCCGCGGCGCCCAGTTCACGGAAGGCGTCGTGCGACAGGGTGAGCCCCCGAGGGGTCAGAACCCCGGCGCGACGGGCGAGTTCTTTGGCGGTCGGCTTGTCCCACGCGAGTCGCGCCGCGGCGGAGGTGCTGCCGACGAACGGGATGTCCAACGCCTCGAGCAAGCCTCGCAGAGCGCCGTCCTCACCGCTAGCGCCGTGCAGCACCGGCCACACGACGTCGGGCCGCGTCTCGGTCAGGTGAGCCAGCAGAGTCGCATCGGGATCACGGAGCTTGACCGTGATCCCGTGGGAGGCGAGACTGTCGACCACGCGCCTCCCTGATCGCAGAGACACGTCCCGCTCGTGCGAGATGCCGCCGGCGAGGACGGTGACGTTGCGCAGAGGGCTCGAGTTCATGACCGGTGATCCTTCGGGAGAGTGAGCGGTGTTACGGGTAAAAGCCTGATCAGGAGATGTTCGGCGGCGGCATCGTGACGCCCTCGCGCTGACGGCTGGGCTTGCCGAGCTGCGCCCCTGAGAACGTGTTGAGCAGATCGAGCTCGCCGTTGATGACGGTCGCCAGCCGGGCCACGCCGACCTTGATCATCTCGGACGTCGGATAGCAGAACGAGAGGCGGATGTTCTGCCGGCCACCCCCGTCGGCGTAGAACGCCGTACCGGGCGTGTAGGCGACGAGCTCCTTCACGGCCCGCGGCAGCATGGCCTTCGAGTCGAGCTCGTCGGGCAGCGACAGCCACACGAAGAAGCCGCCCTCGGGGCGCGTCCAGCTGAGCGACGGCAGGTACTCCCCCAGTGCCGACAGCATGGCGTCGCGCCGCTCGCGGTAGAGATCGCGGAAGATGTCGATCTGCCCCCGCCAGTCGGCCTGGTCCAGGTACTCGGTGATCACGAACTGACCGAACGAGTTCGGCGACAGGGTGGCCGACTCGTTCGCGAGGATCAGCTTCTCGCGGATCGCGTGCGGCGCCAGAGCCCAGCCGACGCGGAACCCGGGGGCGAGCGTCTTCGAGAACGAACCGAGGTAGATGACGCCCTCGTCGTCGACCGAGCGCATGGCCTGCGGGGCCGGCTCGTCGAACGACAGCAGCCCGTACGGGTTGTCTTCGAGCACCAGGATGCCCGCGCTGCGGCAGATCTCGAGGATCTCGAGCCGGCGGGCCCACGAGAGCGTGACACCGGCCGGGTTGTGGAAGTTGGGGATGGTGTACAGGAACTTGATCGTGCCGCCCCGCGAGGTGACGGCCGTGATCGCCTCTCGCAGCGCCTCCGGGATCAGCCCCTCGTCGTCCATCGCGACGTGCTGAACATCGGCCTGGTAGGCCTTGAAGACGCCCAGGGCGCCCACGTAGCTCGGCGACTCGGCCAGCACGACGTCGCCCGGGTTGATGAACAGCCGGGTGACCAGGTCGAGCGCCTGCTGCGAGCCGGTCGTGACGACGACGTCGTCGGCGCTGCCGCGGATCCCCTCCATCGCCATGATCTGCATGATGTGCTCGCGGATCGCCGGTGTGCCCTGCCCCGAGCCGTACTGGAGCGCCATCGCGCCCCCGCCCTTCGACATGACGCGGTCGATCGAGCCCGTGACGAGCTCACGGGGCAGGGCCGACACGTAGGGCATGCCGCCGGCCAAGGAGACCACCTCGGGGCGGGAGGCGACGGCGAACAGGGCTCGGACCTCGGAGGCGCTCAGGCCGGCCGTGCGGTCGGCGTACGAGTCGTACCACGGATCGAGGTTGGTGCCCTTGTCGCTCATCTGCGTCCTTAACGGTCGGAGGGTGAATCGCTCAAGACTATGCCTGGTGCGGCGGTGAGACCACGAGAGCCCGCCCAGCGTGGTGCTGGGCGGGCTCTCGATGCGGTCTGTCGACTACGCCAAGAACTCCGCCAGGTCGGCCTCGAGGGCCTGCTTGGGCTTCGCGCCGATGACGGTCTTGACGACCTCGCCACCGCGGTAGACCTTCATGGCGGGGATCGAGGTGATCTGGTACTTCGCCGCGGTCTGCGGGTTGTCGTCGACGTTCAGCTTGACGATCTCGATCTTGTCGGAGTGCTCGGCCGCGATCTGGTCAAGGATCGGCGAGACGGCGCGGCACGGGCCGCACCACTCGGCCCAGAAGTCGACCAGGATCGTCTTGTCGGAGGTGATGACGTCGCTCTCGAAGGACGCGTCGGTGACTGCCTTGGCGGTGCTCATGGTGGTTCCTTTCGTCGTGGGGACTGTTAGGGCTGTGGGGTTCGCGAGACGGTGACCGGGGGCGCCGGTCAGACGCCCACCGCGACGGACTCGGCCGTGTCGATGCCCTCGGCCGCGCCCTCGGTGTTCTCGGCTAGAAACGTCTGGTCGAGGCTCGCCAGGAAGTGCTCGGCGTCGAGCGCTGCGACGACACCGGAGCCGGCGGCGGTGGCCGCCTGGCGGTAGGTCGCGTCGATGACGTCGCCGGCCGCGAACACGCCGCGGAGGTTGGTCTTCGAGCTGCGGCCCTCGACGGCGATCGTGCCGTCGACCGTGAGGTCGAGCTGGTTGTGGACGAGGTGCACGCGCGGGTCGTTGCCGATCGCGATGAAGAGACCGTCGAGGTCGAGGTCGCTGGTGCTGCCGTCGACCGTGTCGGTCAGCTGCACGCCCGTGGCCTTCTCGTCGCCGTTGATCTTCGTGACGGTCTTGTTCCAGAGGAACTCGATCTTGTCGTTGGCGAAGGCGCGCTCTTGCATGATCTTCGACGCACGCAGCGAGTCGCCGCGGTGGATGACGTAGACCTTGCTGGCGAAGCGGGTGAGGAACGTCGCCTCCTCCATCGCCGAGTCGCCGCCGCCGACGACCGCGATCTCCTTCTGCTTGAAGAAGAAGCCGTCGCAGGTGGCGCACCAGCTGACGCCGCGGCCGCTGAGGCGCTCTTCGTCGGCGAGGCCGAGCTTGCGGTACGCGCTGCCCGTGGCGAAGATCACCGTGACGGCCTCCTCGACGGTGCCGTTGCCGAGCGTGACCTTCTTGACGTCACCGGTCAGGTCGACGCTGGTGACGTCGTCGAGCAGCACCTCGGCGCCGAACTTCTCTGCCTGCTCTTGCAGCTTGAACATGAGGTCGGGGCCCATGATGCCGTCGGGGAAGCCCGGGAAGTTCTCGACCTCGGTGGTCTTCATGAGCTCGCCGCCGGCCTCGACCGAGCTGGCCACGATGAGCGGCTCGAGCCCGGCTCGTGCGGCGTAGATGCCGGCCGTGTAGCCCGCGGGGCCGGAGCCGATGATGATGATCTGGCGCATGAGCACCTCTCTGGAAGAACGTGGCGGATGTCGTGCCAGATGCGTTCGAGCCGTGGTGCCCGATCGACGTTCTCGCCCGACCGTCTGAGTGAACACATCCTAACGACGGGCTATTCCGAGCGACCCGGGAGGCACGGCTCACCCCTGCGGACTTCGCAGGCCGGACACCGAGGAGGCGCGGATCAGCGCTTCAGGACGCGCGCCAGCATCGGTCGTGCGCGGTTCCACACCGGCGCCGTGAGCGCCTCGAGCTCGGGCAGGCGGATCAGCTTCAGCATGCCGAGGTAGACGACGGCCATGACGGCGGCCGCGACCATGACGGTCAGCAGACCGGGGATCCGGCCGGTGTGGGCGAAGCCATCGGCGGAGAAACCGCCCATGGCGGTCACGACGACGAGCCCGACGGCACCGGCGATCAGCGAGAAGAACAGGAACTGCACGTAGCGGCGCAGCACCCAGCGGCCGTCCATGCCGTCGAGGCGCCGCGAGATGAGCACGAGCGCCACGACCGTCTGCGTCGAGCCGGCGATCGAGGTGGTCACGGCGATGGCGACGGCCACCTGGTCGTCTGCCACCACGGCCGACGAGATGAGGGTGCCGACCACGAAGATGCTCGACTGGACGACCTGCATGAAGAACGGCGTGCGCTGGTCGTGCAGGGCGTAGAAGACCCGCTGGACGACGAACAGCACGCTGAAGAGGATCAGCCCCGGCATGAAGCCGAGGATGACCTGGGCCATCTGGCTGGCGCCCTCGAAGGTCCGCTCGAAGAAGCTCGCGAACGGGTAGGCGACGACGCACATCGCCACGGCCGCGAAGACCATGAACATGCCGATGGTGCGGAGCGACTGCGACAGGTCGGCGCGGACGGCCCGGAGGTCGCCGCGGGACGCGTGACCGCTCATCCGGGTGAAGTAGGCGGTCGCGATCGAGACGGCGACGATGCCGTGCGGCAGCATGAACAGCAGCCACGAGTTGGCGAGCACGGCGTTCGAGGCGCCCGCGCCGCTGCCCTGCGAGGCGACCCGGCTCTGCACGAGGCCGGCGACCTGGGTGACGAGCACCATGCCGAACAGCCAGCCGGCCGCCTTGCCGGTGGCGCCCAGACCGACTCCGCGCCAGCGGAAGTCGGGGCGGAACGTGAGCCCGGCGCGACGCCAGAACAGCAGCAGGAACGCCGCCTGCGCCAGCACACCGAGCGACGCGGTGCCGGCGATGACGGTGATGCGGTCGGGCGACCAGACGTCGACGGACGAGTTCGACTCGGCTCCGCCGAACAGCACCATGAAGACGACGAGACCGGCGATCGCGACCACGTTGTTGAGCACCGGTGCCCAGGTGAACGGGCCGAAGACCTGACGGGCGTTGAGCACCTCGCTGAGCAGCGAGTACATGGCGTAGAAGAAGATCTGCGGCAGGCACCAGTAGGCGAACGCGGTCGCCAGGGCCAGTGACTCCGAGGTGTAACCCCCTTGACCGGATGCATTCGCCTGCTGCGCGTAGATCGAGACGAGCACGGGCGCGAGCAGGGTGCCGAGCAGCCCGACGGCGGCGAAGACGATCGTGCCGAGGGTGACGATCTTGTTGATGAAGCGCTGCCCCCCGTCGTCGTCGTGGGTCGCCGCCCGGACGATCTGGGGCACCAGCACGGCGCTGAGCAGCCCGCCGGCGATCAGCGCGTAGATGTTGTTCGGCAGCTGGTTCGCGAGGGCGAACGAGTCGGCGGCGCGGCTCGCCGACTGGCCGATCGCCGCGGCGAGCACGGCCGTCTTGACGAAGCCGAGCACCCGCGACACCATCGTGCCCGAGGCGAGCAGCACGCTGGCGCGGCCGAGACCGCCTTGACCGGTCACGCGACGGCGTCTTCCGACGATGCGTCGTGCGACGTGGCGTCTCCGTCGGCTGCGCCGCGACGGCGCTTGCGGATCGTGCGGTAGATGCCGCCGCCGAACAGCAGCGCGAAGCCGATGCCGAAGGCCCAGGTGATCGCGGTCTCCCACCCGGCCTGCACGTTGATCGAGACGACGGCCGGGGTCGCGATGGTGACCCCGGTGGAGCTGACGAGGGACATCGAGACGTCGACCGTTCCGTTGGCGATGGACTGCACGGGCACCCGCACACGGGTCTGCGACTGCGCCTGCACGGTCACGGGGATGCGGTTCTCCTCGACGAGGAGGCGCGAGCTGGACGGCGCGAGGGTGAGGAACACCGTCGCTGCCGAGTCGGAGGTGTTCTGCACGTAGAGCGGCAGCGACGAGCGGTCGCCGAGGATGAGCTGATCGCTGCCCTGCACGATCGAGACGAGCTTCGAGGTCTCGGTGGCCGCGATCGCGGCGTCGGCGACCTCGTTCGTCAGACCCTCGGCGTTGTCGCGCCAGGCGTTCGACGACAGGGCCAGCGTGCGCAGACGGGCGGCGCCGGTGACGGTCTCCGGCTGCTCGAGCGCGGTCGAGAAGTCGGTGACCTGCTGGTCGGACCTGACGAGCGAGCGGAGCTCGCGGAGGCGCTCGGCCGGCTCGGGCCGGTCGACGACCGTCGCATCGGTCGGCTCGGCTGCCAGGGTGTCGCCCAGCGACGACGGGGCCGACCAGGGCAGCGCGTCGAGCGCCTGGAGGGTCTGGCGCAGACGGTCGCCGTCGATCGACCACGAGCGGTCGAGGGTCGCGAGCATGGTGCGGGCGTCGCTGGGGCGCTCCTTCGCGATCGTCGCGACGCTCGCCGACAGCTCGGCCATCGCGGACTGCCAGAGGTCGGTCGACGTGGCCGAGGCGGCCTCGCGGACGAGATCGGAGAGGGTGTCGTCGGAGACGAGACCGGTCGAGCCGCCGAGGTCGACGGGCGCGTTCTCGGTCGCGTCGGTCGCCACGTTCACGTTCGAGCTGGAGAGGATCGTCGACGTGTAGTCGCGCTGGGTGATCGTGTCGACGTCGGAGGCGACGACGCTGTCGTCGACGGGCCAGGCGATCGACGAGAGCGACCACGGGAACGCCAGCAGCGACTCGGTCGTCGGCAGCGGCGGCGCCGAAGGGGCCTCGGTGGGGGTGGCGGTCGGCTCGTCGGTGGGCGTCGCGGTCGCACCGGAGCCGGCGGCCCCGGAGCCGGAGTCGGACGAGCCGGAGCCCGACGAGCTGGTGCTCGAGTCCGACCCGTCGCTCGTGCCGCCGGTCTCGACCGGGCTGGGAACGTCGGTCGCGGTGGCCGAGGTGTCGAACCGCGACTCGTCGACGAACGAGTCGAACGAGGTGGGCGCCGGCACGGAGGGGGCGCCGGCCTGGCTGAGCCCGGCGACGTCGGCGTCGGCGTAGGTGAGGGGGAACGTCTCGAGGCCCGCCGACGTCAGCTCGTCGAGCCACTCGACGGCCGACTCGGGGGCTTCGCTGCCCAGCAGGCGGATCGACGAGATGATCATCGGGTCGACGGCCACGGTCGCCGAGCTGCCCACCACCTGGCGCAGCTGCCGGGTCAGGGTGCCGTCGGCCGAGGTGTACGCCTCGAGCGCGGCGGCGTCGAGCACGCCGCTCTCGGTCTCGGGGGTCGTGATCGGCACCGCGACCGAGAGCCTGGTCGGCTGGAAGCTCTCGCTCGGGTACCAGACGACGCTGCTGCGGGCCTGCGCGACCTGCAGCCCGTCGGAGCCCAGGAGGCGCACGCCGAGTGCCCGCGCACCCCACGTCCACCCGTCGAGGGCCGTCCGCTCGGCCGGGATCGACACGTCGTCGACCGTGACGCTCTGACCGGCGGCGACGGCGGGGACGTCGACGCGCGCCATGTAGAGGCCGAGGTAGTCGTCGCCCGTGGTCGTCTCGGGCTCGAGCCAGTCGGCGAGCTTCGAGCGGGTGAGGAACGAGTCGCGGTCGAGGTAGATCCGCGCGCTGCCCGCCTCGAGGTCGGTCTCGCCGCCGTTGCTGATCGTCAGCGTCAGGTCGAGGTCGTCACCCGAGCGCAGCACCCCGTCGGCCTCGGGCGCGACCGTCAGCGTGACCGAGTCGGCGTCGGCCGCCTCGCTCGCGGCCGACGCCCTCGTGCCCGTGCCCGNGTCGCGCGAGCAAGGCGAGTCTAGAGAATCGTCCCTCGCAGGGGGACCTCGAGCACGCCCGGCGGGCGCTTCGGGGGTGGGGAACCAGCCCTGGGGAGGAGGCGCGCGACGGTGATCCGCGCCTCCTCGTGTGGCAAAGTGGTCGCCCATGGACAACGTCGCCGCCGCCGTCGAGCGCCTCGGTCGACTGGCCGCCACTCCCCGCATCGCCCGCCTGTCGGCCGCCTTCGCCGCCGCGGGTCACGAGTTCGCCCTGGTGGGCGGTCCGGTGCGCGACGCGTTCCTCGGGCACCGGGTCAACGACCTCGACTTCACGACCAGCGCCTCCCCCGATCAGATCCTCGAGATCGTCGTGCCGCTGGCCGAGGCCCACTGGGACGTCGGGCGCGAGTTCGGCACCATCGCGGCCCGGGTCGACGGCGAGGTCGTCGAGATCACGACCTACCGCAGCGACGTCTACGACGGCGAGACCCGCAAGCCCGTCGTCGAGTTCGGCGACACGCTCGAGGGCGACCTCGTCCGCCGCGACTTCACCGTGAACGCCATGGCGCTGCGCCTGCCCGAGCAGGTGCTGGTCGACCCGTCGGGCGGCGTCGACGACCTCCTGGCCCAGCGCCTCGCGACACCGGGCGCCGCCGTCGACAGCTTCCGAGACGACCCGCTGCGGATGATGCGGGCCGCACGGTTCACCGCGCAGCTCGGCTTCGAGGTGTCGCCCGAGGTGCGCGAGGCGATGACGACCCGCGCCTCCACCCTGTCCATCGTCTCGGTCGAGCGCGTCGCCGACGAGCTCTCGAAGCTGCTGCGCACCGCGACCCCGACCCCGGGCATCCGCCTGCTGGTCGACACCGGGCTCGCCGAGCACGTGATGCCCGAGCTCGCGGCGATGCGCCTCGAGGTCGACGAGCACCACCACCACAAGGACGTCTACGAGCACAGCCTCACCGTGCTCGAGCAGGCCATCGGCTACGAGGCCGAGCGGCACCCCGGCGACTCCCCCGATCTCACGCTGCGTCTCGCCGCCCTGCTGCACGACTGCGGCAAGCCGGCCACGCGTCGACTCGAACCCGGCGGGGTCGTGACGTTCCACCACCACGACGTGGTCGGCGCCAAGCTCGCGAAGAAGCGGCTCAAGGCGCTGCGCTTCGACAACGACACGATCGCGGCCGTCCACCGCCTGATCGAGCTGCACCTCCGCTTCTTCGGCTACACCGAGGGCGGCTGGACGGACTCCGCCGTGCGTCGCTACGTGCGCGACGCCGGCGACCAGCTCGAGCGGCTGCACATGCTGACCCGCGCCGACGTCACGACCCGCAACCGTCGCAAGGCCGACCGCCTGGGCTTCGCCTACGACGACCTCGAGCACCGCATCGCCGACCTGCGCGAGCGTGAAGAGATCGACTCGCTGCGACCCGACCTCGACGGCGACGACATCCAGAGGGTGCTCGGCATCGGCCCGAGTCGCGAGGTCGGCGAGGCGTACCGGTTCCTGCTCGAGCTGCGCACCGAGGAGGGGCCGCTGGGCGCCGAGGCGGCGACCGAGCGGCTGCTGGCCTGGTGGGGCGGGCGCGGGGCGTAGACGAGCCGCGCCGTGCGGGTGCGGCGGAGCGGTCGGGCTGACCCGTGGACCCGGCCGCGCCTCCTGGCCAGGCCGACCCGCGCCTCCTCGGCGGTGCGGGTAGCCTGCATCGGTGTCCAAGCCTCTGAACTCCGCGATCGTCGCCGGGTCCGTCTGCGTCGCGATCGTCGCCGCCTCGGCCCTCGGCATCACCGCGTTCGGTCTCGCGAACTCGGGTCACTCCGGCCCGTCGCGTCCCGGTCCCGACGAGGATCAGACCACGGTGACCGTCCGCGTGTGGGATGAGACCGTCGCAGCCGGTTACGAGAAGTCGTTCGCGACGTTCGAGCGCGACAACCCCGACATCGACATCGAGGTCGACGTCGTGCCCTACGGCGAGTACTTCACGACTCTCGCCGACGACGTCGAGTCGGGCGAGGCCGACGACATCTTCTGGTTGAACAGCTCGAACTACACGACCTACGCCGACGCAGGCGCGCTGCTCGACATCGACCGCGCGCTGGCCCGATCGTCGCGGGCCGCGTGGTCCCCCGCCGTCGTCGACCAGTTCACGACCGCCGACGGCCACCTCTGGGGCGTGCCCCAGCTGTCGGACGGCGGCATCGCGCTCTACTACAACGCCGATCTGCTGAAGCAGGCGGGCATCGACCCGGCCGCGCTCGACGATCTCACCTGGGTGGCCGGCGGCGGCGAGGGCGACACCCTGCTGCCCGTGCTGAAGAAGCTGACCCGCGACGCCGCCGGTCGCACCGCCGACGACCCGGCCTACGACGGCACCCCCGTGCAGTACGGCTACAACGCCGGCAACGACCTGCAGGCCGTCTGGTACGACTACCTGGCCTCGGCCGGCGGCGCCTTCGAGAACGACGACATGACTGCGTTCGCCTTCGACACCGAGGAGGCGCGGGTCGCCTTCCAGTACGTGGTCGACCTCGTGCAGCAGGCGCGTGTCGCGCCTCCTGCGGCATTGACCAACGACGACGCCGACTTCAGTCGCGAGCAGTTCGCGGCCGGCAAGATGGCGCTCTTCCAGTCGGGGCTGTACAGCCTCTCGCCCGTGGCCGCCGGGGCCGACTTCGAATGGGGCGTCGCGCCGATGCCGGCCGGGCCCGAGGGTCGCGTGAGCGTGACGAACGGCATCGTGGCGGCCGGCAACTCGGCGTCGCCGCACCGCGACGACACCGCCAAGGTGCTCGCCTGGCTCGGCTCGACCGACGGCGCGAAGCACATCGGGGCCGACGGCGCCGCCGTGCCGGCCGTGCTCGGCGCGCAGGAGGGGTACTACGACCACTGGACGGCGCAGGGCGTCGACGTCCGGCCGTTCTTCGACGTGATCGACGACGGGCCGACCATCGCCGCGCCGAGCGACATCTACGGTCGCACCCAGTCGATCATCGAGCCGATCTTCGACGAGATGTTCGCCGGGCGGATCTCCGTCGAGGACGCCCTGGCGCGCGCGCAGAGCGAGGCGAACGCGGCGCTCGAGACTCCCCCGGCGGGCGACGAACCGGGCGACGGAGACGACGGGGCATTGAACTAGGAGGCGCGAGCGGCTACCCTTGCAAGGTTGCGTGTACCCATGCGGTGCCCGTGACCATGAATACCCTCCTGTCACAGACCGTCTGTGACCGTTAAGTCCGAAGGAGGTGGGTTAGTCATGAACCAGTACGAACTGATGGTCATCCTGGACCCCGAGATCGATGAGCGCACCGTCGCCCCGAGCTTGGACAAGTTCCTCAACGTCATCCGCAACGACGGTGGCACGATCGACAACATCGACATCTGGGGTCGTCGTCGTCTCGCCTACGAGATCAACAAGAAGACCGAGGGCATCTACGCCGTCGTCAACATGACCTCGAACTCGGCCGCCACGGTCGAGCTCGACCGTCAGCTGGGTCTCTCCGAGGCCGTGCTGCGCACCAAGGTGCTCCGCGCCGAGGAGGCCATCGCGATGGTCGCCGCCGCGAAGAAGGTCTCCGACGAGAAGGCCGCCCGCAAGGCCGCCAACGCCGCGTCGGCTCCCGCCGCTGCTCCGGCCTCCGCGTCGGCTCCCGCCGCGTCGGTCGCCTCCGCGTCGTCCGAGAAGCCCGCTGCCCCGGCAGCGCCCGCTGCTCCGGCCGCACCGAAGGCCTCCGAGTAACCGATGGCAGGCGAGACCGTCATCACAGTGGTGGGTAACCTCACCAGTGACCCCGAGCTGCGTTACACGCAGAACGGGCTCGCGGTCGCGAACTTCACCATCGCGTCGACCCCCCGCACGTTCGACCGCGCGTCGAACGAGTGGAAGGACGGCGAAGCGCTCTTCCTCCGTGCCAGCGTCTGGCGCGAGTTCGCGGAGCACGTGGCCAGCAGCCTCACCAAGGGCAGCCGGGTCATGGCTCAGGGGCGGCTCAAGCAGCGCTCGTACGAGACCAAGGAAGGCGAGAAGCGCACCAGCATGGAGCTCGAGATCGACGAGATCGGCCCCTCGCTGCGTTACGCGACCGCTCAGGTGACCCGCGCCTCCTCGTCCCGCGACGGCGCTGCCGGAGGCTCCTTCGGGGGCAACCGCGGCGGCGGCCAGCAGGGCCAGCAGGGTCAGGTCGGCGGCGGTCAGGCGCAAGAGCCGTGGGGTCAGCCCGCAGCCGCTCCGCAGGGTGGAAACACCTCGGGCGACGTGTGGAACACCCCCGGTGGCGGCGGCACCTACAACGACGAGACGCCCTTCTAGGCACCCTGCCTCAGGGCACGTCGTTCACCTCAGTACTTCTTCTTACTCATCTGAAAGCAGACCACAATGGCTGGAAAGAGCAGCGGCGACCGCCGCAAGCCCCTCCGCGGCAAGGGCGGCAAGAACGCCGCTCCCGCGAAGTCGATCCGTGTCGGCGTCATCGACTACAAAGACGTCGCGACCCTTCGCAAGTTCATCTCGGAGCGTGGAAAGATCCGCGCCCGTCGCATCACCGGCGTCTCCGTCCAGGAGCAGCGCCTCATCGCCCGTGCCGTGAAGAACGCCCGCGAGATGGCGCTTCTCCCCTACGCCGGCTCCGGCCGCTGATCAGCGCCGACTGAAGGAGAGAACGCATGTCTTTGAAAGTAATCCTCACGCACGAGGTCTCCGGCCTCGGCTCGGCCGGTGACGTCGTCGACGTCAAGAACGGCTACGCCCGCAACTACCTCGTCCCCCAGGGCTTCGCCGTCGCGTGGTCGCGTGGTGGCGAGAAGCAGGTCGCTCAGATCCGCACGGCCCGCGAGACCCGCGAGCTGAAGACGATCGAAGAGGCCCACGACCTCAAGGCCCGCCTCGAGGCCCAGAAGATCCGTCTCACGGTCAAGACCGGTGCCGACGGTCGTCTGTTCGGCTCGGTCCGTCCGGCCGACGTGGCCGACGCGGTCACCAAGCAGGGCGTCGCGACCATCGACAAGCGCAAGGTCGAGATCCCCTCGGCCATCAAGCTCGTCGGTGAGCACGAGGCCACGCTGCGTCTTCGCGAAGACGTCATCGCCACGATCACCCTCACGGTGGTCTCGGCCAAGTAGCTCTCTGAGCTCTGGCGAGCGGCGCCCCTCCTGTCGGGAGGGGCGCCGCTTTTCGTCGTGGTGGGGGCATGAACCGCGTTCGCGAAGATGAACCGCGCTCTATCGAGGTTCTTCTTCGCGAACGCGGTTCATGGGCGTCTCACTGAATCGGGGCGCGCAGCGGGGCGCTGAGGGGCTGCTGAGGGGCCGAGGAGGCGCGGCTGGGGGAGTCGAGACCGGGTTACCGGAAGCTGAACGGGAGCCGAGTCCGTATCGGTCACCGCGCCTCCTTGTCAAGTTCTCTGTGCACAGGCCGTTGTCAAATCGGGAGTCTCGACCCAGGGTTGAGACTAGTTTTTACACACAGGGTGAGTAAATCGAAAACCCAGGTCAGAGGGGGTTCTGGCCAGTGAAGTATCTCTTTCTCCACAGGTTGATCCACAATTCTCCCCAAGCGCCTCCGGCGTTTCGCACGGGTTCTCCCCAGAGTTATCCACAGGCTTGTTTGCTGTGGAGAACTAGGTGTCCATATGGTGTACACGCGCTCGTAGGGGATAGGTCGCGGCGGTTCGGGCAGCGATGTCGGGGGTCCGCTGTAGAACAGTCCCGAGTGTCGTTCGTGCCCGTCGGCACGCGCCCGATCAGCTCTCGCCAGGAGGCCACATGTCGCTCGCCCAGCTCGGTATCGCCAGCGATTCGCCGCGTGACCGCGATCGCCCCGCGATGGGTTCGGGCATGGATCGTGTGCCGCCGCACGACCTGCTGGCCGAGCAGAGCACGATCGGCGGCATGCTGCTGAGCAAGGACGCCGTCGCCGATGTGATCGAGACGGTGCGCGGCATGGACTTCTACGTGCCGAAGCACGAGGTCATCTACGACGCGATCCTCGGGCTGTACTCGCACGGCGAGCCCACCGATGTCATCACGGTCAGCGACGAGCTGATGAAGTCGGGCGATCTGTCGCGTGCCGGTGGGGCCGAGTACCTGCACACGCTGACGGGTGTGGTGCCGACGGCGGCGAACGCCGGGTACTACGCGTCGATCGTGGCGGAGAAGGCGGTGCTGCGCCGTCTGGTCGAGGCCGGTACGCGCATCGTCCAGATGGGTTACGCCAGCGAGGGCGAGGTCGTCGACCTGGTCAACAACGCGCAGGCCGAGGTCTACAACGTGGCCGGGGGAGTCCAGACCGAAGACTACGTGCCGTTGAACGAGGCCGTGACGGTCGCGATCGACGAGATCGAGGCGGCCAAGGGTCGTGACGGTCAGATGACGGGTGTGCCGACGGGGTTCGCGCAGCTCGATGCGTTGACGAACGGGTTCCACCCCGGACAGCTGATCATCGTGGCGGCGCGACCGGCGCTCGGTAAGTCCACGTTGGCGCTCGACCTGGCGCGGGCGGCGTCGATCAAGCACGGTCAGGCGTCGGTGTTCTTCTCGCTCGAGATGGGGCGAAGCGAGATCGCGATGCGTCTGATGTCGGCCGAGTCGAGTGTGCCGCTGCAGAACATGCGCAAGGGCACGGTGGATGCGCGTGACTGGACGAACATCGCGCAGGTGCGTGGGCGGATCAACGATGCGCCGCTGTTCATCGACGACAGCCCGAACATGACGCTGGTCGAGATCCGAGCGAAGTGCCGGCGGTTGAAGCAGCAGCACAACCTGAAGCTCGTGGTGATCGACTACCTGCAGCTGATGACGTCGGGTAAGCGCGTCGAGAGCCGTCAGCAGGAGGTGTCGGAGTTCTCGCGTGCGCTGAAGCTCATGGCGAAAGAGCTGCAGGTGCCGGTGATCGCGCTGTCGCAGCTGAACCGTGGCCCTGAGCAGCGTGCCGACAAGAAGCCGGCGATCAGCGACCTGCGAGAGTCCGGTTCGCTGGAGCAGGACGCCGACATGGTCATCCTGCTGCACCGCGAGTCCGCCTACGAGAAGGACAACCCCCGCCAGGGCGAGGCTGACTTCATCGTCGCCAAGCACCGCAACGGTCCCACGGACACGATCACGGTGGCGTTCCACGGGATGTTCTCGCGGTTCGTGGACATGCCCAGCTAGTTCGCGACTCTTGTGAACTGCCCGCAACTACTGCGTCACAAATCACCGATGGCCAACTTCGTGGCCGGGGCCCCAGGACAGCATCTGCAAGCGGGCCTCGGAGTTGACGCCGACATTGTCCTGACGATGCCCTTCCGCATCGTCAAAGTGGTGCCGGCGCCCCGTGTTGATCGACCATCGCCATGACAATGGCGAAGGAGCGGAGGTCGTACTTCTCGCGAATTGGAATGAATCGGATGGGTTGGTGTCTTTGCCTTCGCTCGGGCCAATGCTGCGATTGATCGCCGCTGACGGGTCTCCGCATTCACACCAGGATTCTCCACAGCGATGAAGCCGTCAAATTAGAAACAGTTCGCGAGCGGACAGCATCGATCGAATGTCGCTAGTCACGAGAGCCGGCCGGGGTCCAGGCGGTGCCGTGCCGCTGGTTCGCTTGACCTAGGGGGCGTTGGCCCGTCCGACCTATTGCGGAGCAGGCGCTTGCCTCGCCACGGCGCTGCCCGCCGCCAGGCTCTTGTTCGCATCCTCGAGCGCGCGCACGGCGTACTGCATAGCGAAAGACTCGTTCTCCTCCGTCACCTGTAACGAGCGAGCGAAATTTGTCCCTAGACGAGGTGGTGCCCCACGAAATACCGGCTGATCTGTCAGCTCTGGCGTCATAAAGTCCGGATAAGAAAGGCGAAGCCCCTGCCGCCGCGCCTGAGAATCGACACGAAGAAACACCTTGGATCCGAGTCGGAAAACAATGTATTGCTTTCGTGTCACAGCTTTGGCACCTAGATTCACGAGCTGCTCCCGAATTCGCTCGAAGATGGCCATGTTTTCATCGCCCAGCGTGAAGAGTTCGTCGCCCGACTCGGGACCGGAGTCGTCACCCGAATCGGCTTCTGACTGGTTAGATGCGGTCGTCTGCGAATACTTCATAGCCGCAAACACATCATCTCGGGTGAGCGTTTCGGGGAGGACGGCGTCCATGTACTCCGCAAGATCTTCATCGCCACGCAGAGTGTTTAGGAAGTCGTAGTCGGATAGAAATCCGCTGTCTGGGTCCCACGATAGAGCGCGGTAGGTTGCCTTGAAAGCATCGGGCCATCGGAGTTGCATACCGATGACAGCAAGCAAGATCGATTTGTCCCCTTGGCCTCCAGAAGCGTCTCCCATGATGTGCTGAGCGACGAGCATCGAGTTCACAAGTCGCTTCACCTGACGAGGATTCGTTCGAAGGGCGAGATGAACAACCGTCTTAAAAGTTTCCGCTTCCGCAGCATTTAGGCCGATGACGCCTTCCCAGCCAGCAATTACATCGTCAATCACGACGGCACTGCGTTCTGCTTCAGGAATTGAGAAGGGAATTTGAATGATTTTCTCGATAAATTCAGGGGCATTGGCCGACGGGTACTGGTCTTTGATGGCATCAATCAAAACCTCATAGTCCAGAGCCATCACGAACACGAACCCCTGGACGTCAGTCAAGACGTGAATTGCCTCCAAGATCCCAACGATCGTTCCCGGAGGGCACCGGTCAAGGTCATCGATAAGAACGATGATCCGCCTCTGCTCTTCACTTAGCTCGTCCCCGATCTCTTTCAGTCGGTAGTGCGGTACCTCGGCGCGCCGGCGCTCTGCGGGTTCGCGCCACGCCTGCGCTGCGCCTGACACTGCATTGCTGACGTCCGCCAGAGATACTCCTGGGATGGGCGTGGGCACGCCAATACCAGCGGTGATGGCCCGAATGCCACGCCCGATGGACTTCCAGAACAGACCCTTCTTGGTCGCCAGGGCTTCTTCCACTTCGTGCAGCAGAGGCACGAGAACGTTCGGGTCCCTCGCATATCGCCAGGCATCGAAGATGGCAACGGGTTGGTCGTCGCTTTCCAATTTATTCGCTAGAGCATTCAAGATGGATGACTTCCCGACGCCCCAGGACCCGTAGATCCCGACTGTGTACCTGGCTGGCACCCCGTTCAGAACTACGGCGGCGAGAGTGTCCACATACTTCTGGTACCCGAGGCCAAGGGGCCGCCCGTCCGGACGGACTGGCTGGTCGACGAAGATCTTCAGGGCTGAGTCGGTGGCAGAAGCGCTCTGCAAGTTGATGTTGGGCATTCCTAACACCCTGTCGTATTGCGACAAGTGGCGTCAACACGCATTAACTCGAATCGGTCGCGTCCCACTTGGAATGCTTCGCTCGGCTCCAGCCCACGACGACTTCGTGCTCCGCGACTTCACCATCACGACGGAGAACCGGCTGTGGCTGACGGACACTACCGAGCACGGGGCCGATGAGGGCCAGCTTCACTTCTGCCCGATTAAGGACGTCTGCTCGAGCCGAATTGTTGGGTATTCGACTCGCGGATGACTGCCAGGCTGGCCGTTGCAGCGCGCCGCAATGCAGTCGCTCTCGGCGCACCAGTCGGAACCAGGTTGCACTGAAACTGAGGATCCCAGTTCCGGTCGAGGAGGCCTATATAGCAACTCAGGGAACTCGTGATCACCGGCGGGATGGGCCGAGTCGGTGCTTGCGCCAACAACGCCGCGGTCGAGTCGTCGTTTTCGCTGCTGCAGAAAGACGTGCTGAACAGGCAGCGGTGGCACTCGCCGCAGGACCTACCACCGCCGCAGGCGGCAACGAAGGCTCGGTCGGCTCACCCCGATCGAGTTCGAGACCATCAACTCACACGCCGCTCAGGCGGCCTGAAAACCCTATATAAGACGAGTCAACGAAACTGACAGCAGTTCCATCCCGGAGGGGGATTCGAGACAAAGTTGCGACTGCAGATCAAATCTATGTCAAGCGAGGCCGATTCCTACACCGAGTTCGACGCTAAGTATGGACCTACGGCCCACTAACTGTGAGTCTTTCGCCGACCTCGTCGCCCGTCCTGTGCGCGAGGATGACGAGCACACCCACCCGGCAACTGAGGTGTTCTGATTAACGGATGTGAACTCGATGTGGTTCTCCTGCCCCACGACTCGCCCAACGGACTGGCTGTCACTACGGCGCAGAGTCGCTACGCACGTGCGGCTGCGAATGAATCTGTCTCAATAAGCGATGTAACTTCCTCAGTCTCTCCTGCTACGGTTCTCCGCCCCCGCTGAGGGCGAATGGGAAACGAACGCCAGTACTCGTCGTACTCAGACTCGAAGCCGCGAAGAAATCGCAACACTTCTCCGGGGGCGGCAAAGACCGCACCCACAAAAATGTATTGATCCCGGCCAAGACTCGGAAGACGAAGCCACTCGTATGGAGATGGGGATGTAAAGATTATCTCCCGGCGATCACCCAAAAAAGTCGTCGTTGAGTTACCCCACCTATCCATCGTTGACTGTCCCAGCTCGAAGGTCGAACGCGCGCCCCCAATGCTCTCCAGCTGACTTAACGCAGCTCGCGCTTTCTGGAGCGCCATTGTCAATTCTGAAAGAGAGGGCACCTTTTGCTTCGCGTGGAGAAGACCATTTCGGGCAGTCATGATTCCAGAGTCGTTTAAATCAGCACCGACCTGAGCAAAGACTTCCATCAACTTGACCTGCGACTCTGGCGTCAAGTCAAGAAACGGAACCGTGTGGTTGAAGGGAAACACCTGCAATTTCGTGCGCCCGACATACAGTGGTTTTTCATCTTCACTACGCCGAAAAGAGGCCTCTTGCGAGCGATAGCCCTCAAGAACCTTGGCCAGTCGAGAATAGCCTGCCACGAGTGACGACAAACTCGATTCACGCTGGAGGACGTAATTCGTTTCGCCATCGCCATCGCCATCGCCATCGCCATCGCTGTTACCGTCGCCGTCGCCGTCGCCGTCGCCGCTGTCGTTGTCGCCAGAAAGTATGCTAAAAGCGACTGCCTCGGCACGCGACTTTGCATAAACATATGGTTGGGCGTCGATAAAATGGTCGTTTGTGAGGGCCCAAGTACTGTAGACGAGTGAATCGAAGAGGTGCTCTTCAAGGGCTACAAAGTAGTTGCTAGAACGTGCTCGAATGTCGGACTCTGCGACGGATGCCCCAACGGAAGCGGTACGGACAAGCGTTTCGAGCTCGTCGTGTTCTTGCCAGTAATGAATTCTCGTGTCTCGCGGAGCCGATGGTGGCAAACCAAGACGCCAGAGAATGACCTTGATCATTTCCTCGTCTGACAAATCGTCGGCCACTCGAAGTTCTTCCCGAACCCTTTCCACCGTCGAGCGTCGCGCGAAGAACAGGGTCCGAACCACATCCTCTGGAGGTGCTGACTTGAGGAACGACTCCAGACGCTCCTGCGCAGTTTGACCAGGACTCTCGCGGAGGGTCCACGCCAGGTCCTCCATGTCGGTAGCCGAATCGATGTCGAAAAGGGAACGAGCTAGTGCCGTCAACCTGAGTAGCGGCAGTTGGGGGTCATTCGAGACAAAGCGCACGCCGAGGTGGCTCATCTGAGCGCTCTGATGCCACATCCCAGAGGTAACACGTGCGTTGACTTTGGCATAACGTATCTCCCCCTCAGGCATCGTAATTTTTCCGTCCCTGATGCAAGCGTCCAGCAACGATGTGAGGGAAACATTCGTCTCTGTCAGCAACAGATGCATGACCTGAGCGCGACTCATCTCGTCGACGTAAGACATAATCTTGCGCGGTAAACCCCAAGACAAGGCCTGGCTCCGCAGTCGACCGTCAGTACTATTCATTGCATAGGCGAGGAAGGAACGCAGCTCATCGTCCCCCAGCGCGTCACCGATCAAGTGGACAACGGTGGAAAGACTCTCAGCTTGTATCGGCTGTTTACGGTCATCGAGCAGATCGCGGAAGTAACCATTCCAGTCCGACGCATCCACCGACACGGAACTGAGGATTTTGTCGAGAGCGGTGCGCTTGCGGTTTACTTCGGGTGCCATGCTCGTAGCGAGTTGCACGCCGTGTACGGCTGCGCACGCGTGATCTGCGCAATGCTGAAGTGGGATGAAAGTCCGCGGAGCAACACTCCTCCTGAAGTCAGTACGCTTGGCCCCGTAAGGGCCAACTAGATACGGACCTGCATGAAAGACGCCTTTGTCTGAGTTCTCGAGCAGAGAGACGGTTTCATCATGTGTCAAATACTCTCTTTCTTCCGAAAAGAGTTCCGCGCAGCGTAAGTAAAGTTCTTTTCCGAAGATGAATGGATAGCTGAGCAGGCCCGATGCGATCTCATCAGAAATCACTGCCGCTAAATTGCCATGGACAGTCGCTGAGACATCTACAAGAGGTTCTACATGCATCATGGCCAAAAGTGTCAGGACTTGCGCTTCGCGCGGATTAACCTTTTCCCGGGTAATGAGCGCCTGGCGAACCCCTTTTCCTGCCTCGGTCAAGACGATTGCACTACTCAGTTCGGGTGAGACTTTATAGTCAGCATGAATTATCGCGTCGCGAAGAAGACTAACGAGTGACAACAAGTCGAATAGGTCATCTTGCCAGGTTGTGTCCGAGAAGCGTTCCGCTAACTCGTTTTTTGTAAGCGGTGTTTCGCCATTCAAATTGCTACCCCCACTAGAGCTTGCAAGCAGTCCTTGCTTCGCGCTGAGTCTACTAACTTGAGCATCCATCGAGTGGCAGCTTGACGCGGGTGGCGGCTTGGCCCCGTAATACTTGGAACCAGACAGTTTCTAACGGGGCCAGGAACGGCTACACCCCCGTGGCGTTGGCAGCCTTTCGTGCCGACCCCGTTCCGACTGGCCCGACGCCGACTGCTTCCGGGACATCCACGAGCGCAACCTCTAACGCTTCCTCCCGAGAATCGCCGGATGCATCCGCAACGTCGACGTCCCAACGACCGAGATCCCGTACTGCTGCCCCGACTCCGTCAAGACCGACCTGAGCACCCTGTTTCGCGAGCTCGAATCCGAGAACTAGGTCACCGGCCCCGACATGACAATTGATCCTGGTTGCCTCGCAGACCGCTAGATCGAAGGCCTCGTCATCCGCCCCGGCTCGGGCGAGAATGGACCTCTGCCTGCCCTTCTCGGCGAGTCCGACACCCAGGGCCGCCGTGACCACCGCCTCCTGAGGGAGGCGACATGCGCCGTCTTGGCCGACCCGCGCCTCCTGAGTTAGAGGGTTTCGGGGGCGTCGAAGGTTGTTCGGGCGGCTGTGACGGCGGGGAGGCTGGTGGTGGTCCAGTGGTAGAGGGCGTCGATGAGGTTCTGGACGGAGTGGGCCAGAGGGGTGAGGCGGTACTCGACGGCCACGGGGCGGGTGGTGAGGACGGCTCGCTCGACCATTCCGTTGCGCTCCAGACGGCGGAGGGTCGTCGTCAGCGACTTGGGGGTGACGTCGGGCACTGCACGCCTCAGGTCGTTGAAACGCCGCGGGCCCTCACAGAGCTCGTCGATTATGTGCAGCGACCAGCGGTCGAGGAGCTCGCCCAACAGCTCACGGTGCTCGGGCGTGATGACGGCCCCATCGGTGTCGTGCATGCCACCTCCTTTCGTTGAAGTGCCCTGGGGTCGTCCCGTAGACAGTCGTGCGACGGCCTCCAGCGCGGCGGCCTCGAGAGGATGACATGACCGTTCAGCTCAGCAGCCCCGCGGGGATGCTCGCTCCTACCCCGTACCACCACGTCTCGGTCGCCACCGGGTCCCGGTTCGTCGAGGTCGCGGGGCAGGTGGCTCATGGTGCGGACGGGGTTCCGGCGGATCTCGCGGGGCAGGTGGCCCTGGCGCTGCGGAACACCGCGGTGGGGCTGGCCGGGGCGGGCGCATCGTTCGCGGACGTGACTCGGCTGCGGTTCTTCGTCACCGAGTGGTCGGTGGATCAGATGGACTCGTTCATGGCCGGGGTGCTCGCCGTGGCGGGGGAGTTGGGGATCCCGTCGCCGATGCCTCCGGCGTCGCTGATCGGGGTGGAGATCCTGTTCGAGCCGGGGGTTCGGGTGGAGGTGGAGGCTTCGGCTGTAGTGGGGTGAGCGGGCGGCGTGGCGCGGTCTGGCGCACTCGCTAGCGTGAGCGTGAGCCGGCGTTCGCTGCGATGATGTGGGTGGGGTGCAGCGGGGACTGCTGGGCGGGGTGTCGGGGTCTGGGGGACTGGGCCGCCGGCGCGCGAGCCGCAGAGGTGTCGTGTGCGCCGTCACCGTGATGGAGGAGGAACGTGTCGAAGCCGAAGCGGCCACCGAAGCCGATCGAGCCGCTGACTGCTCGGCAGAAGCGCGACCTCAAGACGATGGGGATCTTCCTGCTCGTGGTCGTCGGGGGCATGGGCCTCTTCTTCGTGGCGATGCTGATCTGGAACGAACCCGACTTCCCCCAAGAGATCGCCGAATCGACACCCCACAGCATCTTCGAGACCGACGACGGCCGCCCGGGATCGTGGGAGTACCTCGACGAGAACCTCGAGACGCACCCTCTCGGCGAATGCGTGCGGATCGACGGGTGGCGCAATCAGAGGCCCTTCCAATGCACCTCGGCCGACGAATCACACGTCTTCACCTTCCGAGACCCGGGCGGACATACCGGCGGCGGCTTCCAGGACGAGGCCCTGACCGTCGACGGCCGAGACGTACCCATCGAGTGCACCCTCGAGAACGACTGGGACGCCCTCATCTACTGCGCGCCCCTCTCGGCGATACCGTCACCCGAAGCTCGAGGACGGTGAGGGGCGTGAGCCGCTCGCCCGAGGAGACCGACCGCGGAGGATGCAGACCGATGACTTCTACCCGGACCCACCGCCTCATCGATCGGGGGCGGCTCTCATGACGACGTGGCTGCGCGCCCTCGCCCCCGTCGCGCTGACGGCGATCGCCCTCGTCGTCTTCTTCACGGGTGACCGCACCATCGGGATGCTCCTGATCGTCGCCGCACTGGGGTCGGCGTTCCTGACGGGCACGAGCATCCTCGGGCGCCCGGTCACGCGCAGCTCAGGCAAGGTCGCCGCCGCCGCCGACTCCGAGGCCGTCCGGGCGTATCGCCGGGCCCATCCGGGCAGCACCATCAGCGAGGCCGTCCGTGCCGTAGGGGAGGACGAGTCATCTAGGTGACTCAATGCGGGGGGTGAGGTGGGTTGGGGCGCGTTTCGGGGCACTTCGATCGGCTCGGGGGGCGACCCGCGCCTCCTCGGCTGGGGTCGAGGGTGAGGGGCCCTGAGGCTCAGGAATCGAGGAGGCGCCACTCGCGAGCGAACTCGGCGACGCTCTTGGTCTCGAGGTCGTTCCGCACCGTGGCGAGGAGCTGATCGGCCTCCTCGAGCGTGCCCGCCCCGGTGCGGAGGACCTCGCGGCCCGTGTCCCGCCGCGTCACGACCAGGTCGATGCCCCCGGTCGCAGCGGCCCCGTCTCCCGTCAGCAGGCTCCCGATCAACCCGGCGACCAGACGACGCGTCCGCCCGCGCGCGGGGTCTCGCTGCTGATCGAGCCGCGCGTCGAGAGCGGCGCTCGCGGGCTCGGTCACGATCGCCGCACCTCGGCGTCGGTGCCGGCCTCGGGGCCGAGGAGGCTCACGGCGATCTTGTCGGCGGCGTAGGGGCGACGCCCCAGGGTGTGGACGGCGATCGCGCCCTCTCCGGTGACGACGAGGCAGGCGCCGCTGTCTCGGGTCTGCCCGCTGTGCCAGACGAGACCGTCGCGGTGCTCCCAACCCCTGAGGCCCGGGTTGGTCGAACGGGCGCTCGCACCGTGGCGGGCGAGATCGTCGACGGTCGACCACAGACCGCCCGCGGCGACATAGGGGGTCCGCGAGATGCTCCAGGGCTCGCGCACCTTGCCCCGCCAGCCGGTCAGCACGACGCGGTCGCCCGGGTCGGGGTCGATGGTGGCGGTGGTGACTCCGGCCGGCGCCAGCACCCGCTCGGTGCACGCGTCGAACCAGCTCGTACCCGTCATCGTCTCGATGACCTCGCCGAGCAGGGCGTAGCCGAGGTTCGAGTACTCCCTCGGTCGCCCGCCGGGGGCGGCGTCGGTCGACAGGCACTCGAAGACGGTCGCCCGATCGGCCCTCGCATACGGATCGCCGACGAGCCCGCTCGACATCCCGGGATGCACCCGCGGCAGACCCGACGTGTGATCGATCAGATCACCGACCGAGAACGTGCCCGCGATCAGGAGGTGCGGCGCCAGTTCCGAGACCGGCGTGCGTTCGTCGACCCGCGCCTCCTGCAGGACGATGAGCATGGTCGCCGCCGTGACCGTCTTCGTGACGCTCGCCCACTCGACGAGCGGGGCGCCGCGGTAGGCGCGGCCGAGCTGCGTCTCGATGCGGGCGCCGTCGATGACGCAGGTCGCCTGCGTGTCGGTCTTCACGGGGTCGCTCCCTCGGTGGTCGGAGTGGGCCGGGGCGCCGATGGGTCACGGAGACCCGCCGGCGGCATCGAGCAGGGCGGCGAGGGCCTCGTCTCGCGTGGGGAAGCGGCCGTAGTCGACCTCACGGGGTGTGGTGGCCGTCCAGTCCCCGACGCGCGAACACAGGAGGACGCCGATGTGGTCGGTGAGGAAGCCGTGCTCGTCGGTGGCGGGGGAGGTGAACACGTCGTAGAACGTCGGGCCGCTGTCGTTCTCGAGCCAGTCGGCGTTCGGGCGGAGCAGGGTCCCGCGGAGACCCGCCTCGAGTGCGCCGCCTCGCTCGGCGAACGACTCGGCTCGTCGGTCGACCCCGCGTCTGAGTCGCCAGAAGTCGAGCCATCGACCCGCTCGCGCTCGCGTGAGCGCGTCCTTCAGGGCAGCGGACTCGAACGCGTAGAGGCTCGTCCCACCCCAGACCGCGGCTCGCTCGTCGGTCGCCCACACGCGGTAGCCGACGTAGTCGTCACCGGTCACGACGACCGTGTCCATCACGTTGCTGTGATTCTCGAAGATCTTCAGGCGCAGCTTCTCAGCGTCGCGCAGCGCGACCAGTTCTTCTCGCGTCAGGTCTGGCATTCGTGGTCCCCCGGAGCGGGCGGCGGTGGACGCCGCACCCCTCCCATCCTGTCAGGCCGGCGAGGCGGCGCGCGGGGTCATGCACCCGTGGGGGAGGCGCGACCTGCGCCTCCTGGGCTGGGGCACCGCGGGTCGACGACGCTACGCCGCGATGTCGAACACGACCACCCGCGCCGACGCGTCGCGCAGGTACGCCGACACCGGCTGATGCGACGGGTGCGGCAGATAGCCGTCGAGCGCGGCCCGGTCGCGGAACCGCACGACGAGCATCCAGTCGAACCCGGCCTCGAGGCCCTCGCCGCCGACGCTCTCGCCGCTCGACACGGAGAGGACGCCGTCGATGCGGGGGAGGTGCTCGCGCGAGAGGCGCGACGCCTGCTCGGCCACATCGGTCGGCGCCCCGTCGGCCCACTCGACCAGGACCACGTGCACCAGCTCGTCCGTCACGGTCATGCGCGCATCCTCACGTCGGCGACGCCGCCGACCGCGGCGTCTGGTCGATCCTGGCACGCGGGGCGGGCCACGGCGCCGGGTTGTGGACATGACGCCGGGTTTAAGGCTGGCGTCGTGTCCATCTCCTGGCGCGGTGGCGGGCGGGCGGCGCCAGCCCGCCACGAGTTCGACACGCCGCCACGCGCTCCGGTGGCGGGGTGTCGAGTCGGTGGCGGGTAGAGCGAGTCGGGCTCGGTGCTCCTCAGCCGCCGCCTGACCGCGTCGAGTAGGCACGACTCACCGCGGGGAGTGGGGGAGGCGCGGCGTGTCTTGACTCCTCGAGGTGCGGGCCTCGGGGCTCGGGGCTCGGGGCCCGGGGCTCGGGGCTCGGGGCGCGAGCCCCGAGGCGCGGCGGCGCTGGTGCGCGGGCCCGGATGGGGCCACTCTGGGCGCATGGACGAGAAAGAGACCCTGCAGCGCTACCTCTCGAAACAGCGCGCCGACCTGCTCGGCAAGCTCGACGGACTCGGCGAGTACGACATCCGCCGCCCGCTCGTACCCAGCGGCACCAACCTCCTCGGCCTCGTCAAGCACGTCGCCAGCGTCCAGCTCGGCTATCTCGGCGAGGTCATGGGGCGCCCCGCCGGCCGCGACGTCCCCTGGCTCTCCGACACGAGCGAACCCGAAGCCGACCTCTGGGCCACCGCCGACGAGACGAAGGAGGCGGTGGTCGAGTTCGCCCACTACTCCGCCACCCACGCCGACGCGACCGTCGCCGCCCTCGACCTCGACTCGCCCGGCCTGGTGCCGTGGTGGCCGGAGGGTCGGCGCGACGTCACGCTGCACTCGATCCTCGTGCACCTCTGCGTCGAGACCGCGCGTCACGCAGGGCACGCCGACCTCCTCCGCGAGCTCGTCGACGGGCGCCTCGGCAACGGCGCGAGCGACCCGAACGTGCCGGAGCGCGACGGGGCCGGGTGGCGCAGCCACCACGACCGGGTGGAGGCCGCCGCGCTCGCCGCGAGCGGGCGCGCCTCGGGCTGAAGGTCGAGGAGTCACGACTCGCCGCGGGGAGCAGGGGAGGCGCGGCGTGTCTCGACTCGTGGACGGGGCGGGTCCTGGGGGAGGCGGGGCGCGCCTCCTCGGGGGCTGCGGCCTATTGTGAGCGCATGACTTCGACGGCTCCCTCGGTCCTGTTCGTCTGCCGGAAGAACGGCGGCAAGTCGCAGATGGCCGCCGGCCTCATGCGACACGTCGCCGGCGACGCCGTGCACGTCGCGTCGGCCGGCACCGCACCGGGCAGCGCACTCAACGCCCAGTCGGTCGAGTCGCTCGGCGAGCTCGGCATCTCGCTCGACGGCGAACAGCCCAAGGCGATCACCGACGAGATGGTGCGCGACGCCGACCTGATCGTCGTCCTCGGCGAGGAGGCGCGGGTCGAGGACGCCGCCGGCACCCCCGTCGAGACGTGGATCACCGACGAGCCGTCGCTCCGCGGCATCGAGGGGATGGAGCGCATGCGGCTGGTGCGCGACGACATCCGCAGCCGCGTCGACGAGCTGCACGCGCGCCTGCTGCGCGACGCCTAGGCGGCGCCCCGGCGCTGGCGCGCCGCGCGGCAGCCCTACTCGGGCCAGGCGGCGAGCAGCACCTTGCCGCTCACCGATGAGTCCTTCGCCACGTCGAACGCGTGCTCGGCGGCATCGGTGCCGATCACGTGCGTCACGACCGCCTCGAGCGAGGGCGTCGCCGCCAGGATCCGCACGGCCTCGTCGATCTCGTCGACGAAGCGGAACACCCCGAGCACCGACAGCTCCTTCGAGATGGCCGGCGCCAGGTTCACCGGGCGCTCCTCGTTCGGCATCATGCCGACCTGCGCCACCGTGCCCTGACGGCGTGCGGCGACGAACGCCGCGCTGACCGCCTTCGCCGCACCCGAGCACTCGAGCACCACGTCGAACGAGTCCGCCGGCACCTCGTCGACCCCGAGTCGCAGGGCCTCGTCGGCGCCGATCGCCAGCGCCCGGCTCAGCGGCCCCGGCAGCAGGTCGACCACGGTCACGCTCGCCGCACCGCGGGCCTTCGCCGCCGCCGCCGCGAGCAGACCGATCGGCCCGGCACCCGAGACGAGCACCCGCGCGCCCGTCACATCACCGACGCGGGTCAGAGCATGCAGCCCCACCGCCAGCGGCTCGGCCAGCGCCGCACGCTGCAGCGGCAGACCCTCGGGCAGCACGCGGATCATGCCGGCGTCGACCACGAGGTACTCGCTCAGCGCCCCCTGCGTATGCGGATGCGTCGACGCGCTGCCGAGGTACGACCCCCCGCGCCGCAGGTGCGGAGCGTTCTCGAGACCGGGCTCGTCCGCGCCGAAGCGGGCGGGGTGCACGGTCACCGGGGTGCCCGGCGCGAGACGCCCGCTCGGGTCCGCGTCGACCCGGCCCGAGAGCTCGTGGCCGGGGGCGAGAGGCTCCTCGACGACGAACGCACCGTTGGCACCCTCGAAGTAGTAGTGCAGGTCGGACCCGCAGATGCCGACGTAGTCGACCCGGATCCGCACCTCCCCCTCGGCTGGCTCGGGCGTCGCCACCTCACGCTCGGTCAGGACATGGGCGGAATCGATCTGGATGGTCTTCATGCTGGTTCTCTCTGGGGTCTGCGGGGGCACGGAGCAGGGGAGGAGCCGAGGAGGCGCGGCGCGAGACCGCCCGCAGCCCGGCCCCGGCTCAGACGACGCTGGTCATGCCGCCGTCGACGAAGATGTTCTGCCCTGAGACGAAGTCGCTCGCGGCCGACGACAGGTAGATGAGCGTGCCCTGAAGCTCTTCGATGCGGCCCCAGCGCTGCGCGGGCGTCCGCTGGCGCAGCCAGGCGTCGAAGGTCTCGTCCTGCCAGAGCGCCGTGTTCATCTCGGTCGCGAAGTACCCGGGCGAGAGCGTGTTGACCTGCACGTTGTGCCGCGCGAGGTCGGCGGCCATGCCGCGGCTCAGCTGCGCCACGCCGCCCTTGCTCGCCGAGTACGGCGCGATGGTCTGGCGCGCGAGCATCGACTGGACGCTCGCGATGTTGATGATCTTGCCCGAGCCGCGCTCGACCATGCCGGGCGCCACGAAGCGGGACACGTAGAAGACGCTCGACAGGTTGGTGGCCATGACGGCGTCCCAGTCCTCGACGGCGAACTCGGTGAACGGCGCGCGCTTCTGCACGCCGGCGTTGTTGACGAGGATGTCGGGGACGCCGTGCTCCGCGACGATGCCGGCCACCGCCTCCTCGACGGCCTTCGCGTCGGTCACGTCGAAGACGGCCGCCGCCGGACGGGTGCCCGTCGACTGCTCGATCGCGTCCCGCGTCGCATCGACTGCGGACTCGTCGCGTCCGTGCACGATCACCCGCGCCCCGGAGTCGGCCAGCGCGGTGGCGAGCGACCGGCCGAGCCCCCGGGAGGAGCCGGTCACGAGCGCCAGGCGCCCGGTGAGGTCGAAGAGCGGGGATGACATGAGACTCCTTCGTGAGGGTGCGACGGGAGGGGCGGGAGGCGCGGGAGGCGCGGGAGGCGCGGCGCAGGAGGCGCGGGCCGGGTCGACCGGGAGTGTCCGGTCGACCCGACGGGCCGGGTCAGATCAGCGAGCCGACCGCGAACACCAGCAGTGCGGCGGCGAAGCCGAGCACCGACTCGATGGCCTGCTGCAGGGTCCAGACGCGGAGGGTGGTCTTGACGTCCATGCCCATCAGGCGACCGACGAGCCAGAAGCCCGAGTCGTTGACGTGACCGGCGAAGACCGAACCGGCCGCGGTGGCGAGCACGACGGCGGCGAGCTGGACGGCGTTGAGGTCGGCGAGGGCGACGGCGGGCGCCACCAGGCCGGCGGCGGTGACCAGCGCGACGGTCGCCGAACCCTGCGCGAGTCGCAGGATCGCGGCGATGACCCACGCGGCCACGATGACCGGCAGACCGAGGTCGCCGAGCACGTCGGCGAGGGCGTCGCCGATGCCCGAGGCGCGCAGCACCCCGCCGAACATGCCGCCGGCGCCGGTGATCAGCACGACCGAGCAGATCGGGCCGAGCGCGCTGTCGAGCACCTTCTCGAGGGCGCTGCCGGTGACGCCGCGGGCACGGCCGAGCACGATGGCGGCGACGAGCACCGAGATGAGCAGCGCGATGCCGCTCGTGCCGACGAGGACGAGGGCCTGGACCCAGCCGGCCTCGGGGTCGACGATGCCGACGGAGCCGAGCGAGCTGAGGCCCGTGTTGAGCAGGATGAGCACGAGGGGCACGGCGAGCACGGCGATCACGGTGCTGGCCTTGGGCGGGTTCGCGGCCTGGACGTCGTCCTTCTCGCTGCCGAAGAGCGAGAGCACGGGCAGCGGGATGCGCTTGTTGACGGCCTTGGCCCACAGGTAACCCGAGACGTACCAGACGGGGAACACGATCACGAGACCGGCGAGCAGCACGATGCCGAGGTTGGCGCCGAGCAGCTCGGTCGCCGAGACGGGGCCCGGGTGCGGCGGCAGGAACACGTGCATCACCGAGAAGGCCGCGGCGGCGCTGATGCCGTAGAGCAGCATCGACTTGCCGCCCATGCGGCGGGCGACGGCGAACACGATCGGCAGCATGACGATCAGGCCCGCGTCGAAGAAGATCGGGAACCCCATGATCAGCGACGCGAGGCCGAGCGCGAACGGCGCCCGCTTCTCGCCGAAGACGTCGACCATGCGGTCGGCCAGCACCCGGGCGCCGCCCGACGACTCGACGAGGCGGCCGAGCATCGCGCCGAGTCCGACGAGCAGTGCGACCGAGCCGAGCGTCGTGCCGAAGCTCGTGACGAGCAGATCGGCGATCGCGCCGGTGGGGATGCCGGTGACGAGGGCGGTGAGCGCGGCCACGATGACCAGCGTGAGGAAGGCATGCAGCTTGAACTTGATCACCAGGATCAGGATCAGTGCGATCGACCCCGCTGCTATGGCGAGAAGAGGTCCCGCGTCGAGGGTCTGGGTCCAGTCGTCCATGGTGGGGTTCTCCGTCGAATCCGGTGCGCCTGTCGGCTGCGGGGTGTGAGCTCGGGGTCTTTCGGGTGGTGCGTCTGCGAGGGGTCTGTCGCGCGCCTCCTCGGTGTCCGTAGGTTGCCACCAAAAGTAGTACTTTTGCAACCCCATCGACTCAGGAGGCGCACGCCAGGATGGTCACGATGACGTCACCACCCGCCCGCGAGGGCGCACACGCGCAGCTGCTGCACGCCCTCGGCGGCACGATCGCGGCCGGCCGCCTGGAGCCCGGCGCGGTGCTGACGCTCGCCCGCCTCGAACACGACTACGGCGTCTCGCGGACCACCGCGCGCGAGGCCGTCCGCGTGCTCGAATCGCTGAGCATGGTGCAGTCGCGCCGCCGCGTCGGCATCACCGTGCTGCCGCGCGCCGACTGGCGGGTGCTCGACGTGCAGCTCATCCGCTGGACCCTCGCCGGCCCCCTGCACCGGCAGCAGCTCGTCGAGCTGATGGAGCTGCGCGCGGCGCTCGAACCGGCCGCCGCGGCGCTCGCGGCGGTGCGCGCCTCGGACGCCCAGCGCGTCGCCCTGGTGGAGCACGCCACCGAGCTGCACCGCCTCGGCAGCGCCGCCCGCGGCGACTCGGCGGAGTACCTCGCGGCCGACATCCGGTTCCACACGCTGCTGCTCGTCGCCAGCGGCAACGTGCTCTACGGCGAGCTCGCCGCCCCCGTGCGCGAGATCCTGCAGGGGCGGCACGAGCTCGGGCTGACCCCGGCCGTCCCGGCAGCCGGCACGCTCGACGCCCACCTCGCCGCGGCACGGGCGATCGCCGCAGGCGAAGGAGGCGCGGCGCGGGAGCACTCGCGCACCCACCTGTCGCTCGTCAGCGACGAGGTCGAGGGCGCCTGACGGGTGTCGCGGCTGCGGCGGTGCGGCGCGGCGGCGGTGGGCGGGTACGACGCCGGGATGTGGACACGACGCCGGGTTTAAGCGTGGCGTCGTGTCCATCTTCTGGCGTGGTGGTGGGGCGTGGGGCGGCTGGCCGCCACCGACTCGACACGACGCCACGGGATTCGGTGGCGGGGTGTCGAACGCGTGGCGGGGTGCGGGGTGGATGCGGGGTGGGCGGGGAGGGAGCGGCGTGTAGCACCATGGCGGGTATGAGACGCCGAACAGCGACCCCGACCGCCGCCGTGCTCGCCTCCGCCGCGATCGTCGTCGCCGGGGTGACTGGCTGCACCACCGGGGCGACGCAGGGCGATGCGGGGGAGGCGACCCGCGCCTCCTCGGCTCCGGCATCCGCGACGCCCGCACCCACGGCCACCACGGCGCCGACCGCCGACGCCTCGGCCGCGCTCGGCGCCCTCGAGACCGAGTTCGACGCCCGCGTCGGCGTCAGCGCCCTCGACACCGGATCGGGCACCACCCTCGACTACCGGGCGGACGAGCGGTTCGGCTACGCGTCGACCATCAAGGTGTTCGCGGCCGCGGCGTTCCTCCAGCAGGTGCCCGCCGATCAGCGCGACGAGGTCGTCACCTGGACGGCCGCCGACGTCTCGGCCGCCGGCTACTCACCCGTGACCAGCCAGTATGTCGACCAGGGCATGAGTCTGTCGTCGCTGGCCGAGGCCGCCGTGCGCCAGAGCGACAACACCGCGCTCAACCTCGTGCTCGACCGGATCGGCGGCCCCGCAGGGCTCGACGAGGCCCTCGAGCAGCTCGGCGACAGCACCACCGAGGTCGTGAACCGCGAACCCGACCTCAACACGATCGAACCCGGCAGCACCGACGACACGACCACCCCGGGCGCCTTCACGGCCGACCTCGCCGCCCTCGCCAGCGAAGAGAATCTGGCGCCCGTCGACCGCGCGCTCCTGCTCGACTGGGCGAGCGGCAACGCCACCGGCGACACCCTCGTCCGGGCCGGCGCGCCCGAGGGCTGGACGGTCGTCGACAAATCAGGAGGCGCGGGAGGCATCCGCAACGACGTCGCCGTCGTCACGCCCCCGGGCCGCGACCCCATCGTGCTCACCGTCCTGACGACGAAGAACGACCCCGAGGTCGCCTACGACGACGCGCTCGTCGCCCGGGTCGCCGCCGCGGTGCTGGCCGAATTCGGCTAGCTAGGCCAGCTGGTCCAGCTCGGCTAGGCGGACCAGCCGGGCTAGACGCCGGGCCTACGCCTGGGTCCGGTCGGAGGCCTCAGCGGAGGCCGTGTCCGTGTCGGCGGCCGGTGCCGTGTCCGAAGCCGTGCCCGAGACCGGGTCCGAGGTCATGGCCGGGGCCTGCTCGGGGGTCGGTGCCGGGGCCGACGCGGCCGACGCGGCCGACGCGGCCGACGCGACCCGCGCCTCCTCGGCGAACGCGCCGAAGCGGAGCACGTCGGCCCCGTACGAGGCGAGCAGCGCCGCGACGTCCTCGACGCGCGCCTGAGACAGCTTCTTGGTCGGACGCGAGATCAGCTCGCGCACGACGGCCTCGAGCTGGGTCGGGGTCGACACGATCTGCGTGGCCGCGCCTCCTTCGCTGCGGTCCTGATCGACGGCGAAGACGGTCGCCTTCGGGTGCGAGTACAGCACGCAGGTGTCGAACCACAGCCTCGCGTCGATCGACTCGTGCACCCGGTCGGACAGCCTGTTCGCCTGGCGCCGCACCTGCGACGCCGGCGACTTCGTGCCGAGGTGCGACCGCACGGTCAGCACGGTGGGCGAGTCGTCGACCACCTGCAGGGCGAACGGCGGCGACATCGTGCTCTCGTCGAAGAGCCCCCCGAACGCCGGGAACACGCTGCTCGGACGCCGACCGTCGAACACGATGCCGCGCCAGCCCTTGTTCTCGACCACCATCGCCCCGGTCTCGCCGACCAGCACGTGGTCGACCTGCGCGACGAACCTGCCGGAGGCGCTGCTCGCGGCGGGCACGAACACCACGTTGGTCAGCAGCACGACGTCCGCGCCGGCCGCACGGCAGGCCGCGGCGATCAGCTCGCGCGACGTCGCCTCGTACTTCAGGCCCGTCGACAGCATGGCCCGGGTCTGCTCGGCCTCGTCGAGGGCGGCCTGCTTCTCGTCGGCCAGCCGCTTGTTCTCGGTGCCGAGCTCGGTGGCGAGGGCCTCCTTCTCGCGGGCGTGCTCGGCGGTCGTGCGCGCCATGCGGGTGTCGTGGTGGGCGTCGCGGGCGTCCTGCTCGGCACGGGCCTGGCGGGCCTGCTCGTCGGCGGCCCTGCGGGCCTGCGTGAGGCGGCGTCGCAGCACCAGCAGCACCACGACGACGGCGATGACGACGACGAGCAGTGCGGCGGCGATGATCCACGGGAGGGTCTGATCGGAGAGCATGAGGCCAGCACATCACGAGGAGGCGCGGCGCGGGTCGTCCCTCGCCGGGCCGGACCGAGGTCGGCCTGCTCGCGCGTCGTCGCGCCTGCTGATCGCGTAGGCCGCGAGACCCCGGGAAGTGGCTGAGACCCCTTCGCGCGCACGGGGGTCTCAGCGACATCCTGGGGTCTCGGCGCAGGCTAACCTCGGGGCATGCCCGACGCCACGATCTACGACGTGGCGGCCCGTGCGGGGGTGTCGCATCAGACGGTCAGCCGGTTCCTCCGCGGCTTCGAGGGGATCCGGCCCGAGACCCGCGCCAAGGTCGAGTCGGCCCTCGCCGAGCTCGAGTACCGGCCGAACAGCGCCGCGCGGTTCCTCCGGCTGAAGCGCACCAACCGCATCGCCCTGCTCGCCGACAACATGCACCTGTCGGGCCCGGCCCGCACGATCGCCAGCGCCACCGAGGCCGCGCGCGACCTCGGCTACGTCACCGACATCGTCACGATGGACGGCAGCGACGAGGGCAGCGTCCGCGAAGCCCTCGATCTCGTGCTCAGTCAGCAGATCGCCGGGCTCGTGCTCATGGCCCAGACCGCGATCGCCCGCACCGCCATCGCCCAGCGCGACATCTCGATGCCCGTGGGCCGCGACTTCGGTCTCGTCGTCGACGGCACCGGCGAGTCGCTCGGCATCCGGGCCGGTCGCGTCGCCGCCGAGCATCTGATCGAGCTCGGCCACCGCCGGGCCGCCTACGTCGCCGGGCCCGAGCAGTGGCTCGTCGCCCGGGAGCGTCAGGAGGGCTTCACCGCCGCCTTCACGGCCGGGGGAGGCGAGGTCGTCGCGAGCACCGCGGGGGACTGGTCGGCCGAGTCGGGCTTCGCCGCGGCCCGCCTCCTGCTCGCCGAGGGCGCCCTCGAGAGCGGAGGAGGCGCGGGTCGTGCCCCCGACGGAGGCGCCACCGCCGTCGCGGTCGCGAACGACACCATGGCGATGGGTCTGCTCGCGGCGCTCGCCGAGGCCGGCGTCTCCGTGCCCGGCGACGTCAGCGTCGTCGGCAACGACGACGCCCCGGAGGCGCGCTACATGGTCCCGCCGCTCACGACGGTCGACCTGGACTTCGCGCAGGAGGGCGTGCTCGTCGTCACCTCCCTGATCGACCGTATCGAGGGGCGCGAGACCGACCCCGTGATCCACGTGCCGACGCCGGCGTTGGTGACCCGCGCCTCCACGGCTCCGCCCCGCGTCTGAGCCACCGGCACCGGCCGCAGACGCCTCGGCACCGGCCGTAGACGGCCCCGCGCCGGCCGAAGACGCCCCGCCGCTGGCCGCAGACGGCCCCTGCACCCACCGCCGCATCACGGTCGGGTCACGCCACTCGATTGCCACTTGCGCGACGTCGGCGGCTCGACTAGCTTCCTCATCAACGCCGATGTTATCGACAACATCGGCCGACCATCATGCACCACCAGCACGCCAGCATCCGCGGATCGACGCCGATCCGCACGAGCAGACAGGTCGACGATGACGTCAGCACCACGCCACTCCGGGGTCCTCTTCGGGGCCGCCTACTACGCCGAGTACCAGCAGGCGGGCACCCTCGATCGCGATCTCGACCTGATGGTCGAGGCCGGCTTCACCGTGATCCGCGTGGGCGAGTCGGTCTGGTCGACGTGGGAGCCCCGCGAGGGCGAGTTCGACCTCGACTGGCTGCAGCCCGTGCTCGACGGCGCCCACGCCCGCGGCATCTCGGTCGTGCTCGGCACGCCCACCTACGCCGTGCCGCCGTGGCTGCAGGTGCTGCACCCCGAGATCGCGGCCGAGCGCACCTCCGGGGTCCGGGCCGGCTGGGGCGCCCGCCAGGAGATGGACCAGAGCCACCCCGCCTACCGCTTCTACGCCGAGCGCGTCGTCCGCCGCGTCGCCGCCCGGTACGCCGACCACCCCGCCGTGATCGGCTGGCAGGTCGACAACGAGCCCGGCAACGAGCTGCCCCGCAACGAGCAGGTCTTCCAGCGGTTCGTCGCCTGGCTGCAGCGCCGCTACGGCACGGTCGAGAGCCTCAACGACGAGTGGGGCCTCGTCTACTGGTCGCACCGCATCACCGAGTGGTCGCAGCTCTGGCGCCCCGACGGCAACGTGCAGCCGCAGTACGACCTCGAGTGGCGCCGGTTCCAGGGCGAGCTCGCCGACGAGCTGATCGCCTGGCAGGCCGACGTCGTGCGCGAGTACGCCCGCGACGACCAGTTCGTCACCACTTGCATCTCGTACGCCCGCCCGCAGGTCGCCGACGACCGGCTCGTGAAGAGCCTCGACGTGACCGCCGGCAACCCCTATTACAAGATGCAAGACGGTCTGACCCGCGGCGTCGAGATCCCCCGCGAGGCCGGCTGGTGGCACACCGGCGTCTGGGCCCTGCACCAGTGGGGCGACCGGGCGTTCTCGTCGGCGCAGTCGTCGTTCCTGGTGACCGAGACCAACGCGCAGTCGATCGGCGGCCCGTGGCAGAACCACCCGCCGTTCGACGGGCAGATCAAGCAGGCCGCGCTCGCCCTGGTCGCCCGAGGCGCCCGAATGGTCGAGTACTGGCACTGGCACACGCTGCACTTCGGCGTCGAGACCTACTGGGGCGGCGTGCTGCCGCACAGCCAGCGACCCGGTCGCATCCACCGCGAGGTCGCGGCCCTCGGTGCGACGCTCGAGGCGGTAGGAGGCGCGGTGGACGGATTCACGCCGGCCGCCGACGTGCTCATGCTCTGGTCCACCGACACGAAGTGGTCGTTCGAGGGCTACCCGCCCCTGGCCCTGCCGAACGGCGACCCCGACCCCGACTCGTACCTGCACCTGTTCGACTCGCACTACCGGGGCCTCGCCGAGTCCGGCGCCCAGGTGCGCATCCAGCACGTCGAGCAGTTCGTCGCCGCCATGACCGTCGATCCCGCGGCGCTGGCGGCCGAGCACCCCGTGCTCGTCGTGCCCGGTCTCTACGTCGTCGACGACGAGACGCTCGACGCGCTCTCCGCCTACGCCGAGGCCGGGGGTCACCTCGTGCTCGGCGTCCGCACCGCGTACGGCGACCAGCTCGCGAGGGCGCGGCGCGACGTCGCCCCCGCCCGGCTCTCGGGCCCCGCGGGCGTCTGGTACGAGGAGTACACGAACCTCGACGAGCCCCTCGAGGTCCTCACCGCCGGCCCCGCCGACGGTCTCGCCCTCGAGCCCGGCTCGGCCGGCACCCGCTGGGCCGACGTGCTGAAGGTCGACGACGCCGAGGTGCTGGTGCGGTTCCCGGCCACCGAGATCGGGGCCGACGCGGTGATGACGACCCGCGCCTCCGGGGCCGGTCGCGTCACCTACGTCGCCACCGTGCCGAACCCCGAGCTGTCGCGGAGCATCGCCCGCTGGCTCGTGCCGCAGACGGCGGCCCGCGACTGGGCGGCGACGGACGCCGTCACCGTCACCACCGGGTCGCGCCCCGACGGGCCCGACCTGGCCTTCGTGTCGAACTGGTCGGCCCACGAGGCCGCCGTGACCGCACCCCGCGCCGTCCGCGATCTCGAGACCGGCGACGTGCTCGAGGCCGGTCGCACCCTGACCCTCACCCCCCGATCGGCCCACGTGTTCGAGCACGTGGCCACGACCTCCACCCCCTGACCCGGCGTCTCGCCCGAGACGCCGCACACCCCGAAAGAGAAGACCATGAAGCGGAAGAACACAGCAAAGGCGCTCGTGTCCCTGGCTCTCGTGTCGGCGTTCGCGCTGACCGCGTGCGCCCCCGGCGGCGGAGGAGGCGGTGGCGGCGGCGAGACCACCGCCCCGGTCTCGCAGGCCGACATCGACGCGGCGATGGACACCGAGACGACCATCACCTTCTGGACCTGGGTGCCCGACATCCAGAAGGAGGTCGACCTCTTCGAGGCGAAGTACCCGAAGATCACCGTCGACGTCGTCAACGTCGGCACGGGCACCGTGCAGTACCCCAAGCTGCGCACGGCTCTGAAGGCCGGCAAGGGCGCCCCCGACGTGGCGCAGATCGAGTACCAGTACATCCCGTCGTTCCGTCAGACGGACAGCCTCGTCGACCTGACCCCGTACGGAGGCGCGGAGCTGGAGTCGAAGTACGTCGAGTGGGTCTGGAACCAGGTCGCCGACGACAGCGGCGTCTGGTCGGTGCCGCAGGACTCCGGGCCGCTCGGCAACCTCTACCGCTCGGACATCTACGAGCAGGCCGGCATCACCGCCCCGCCCGCCACCTGGGACGAGTTCGCCGAGCAGGCGCAGACCGTGAAGGACGAGACCGGCTCGTACATGTCGAACCTGCCGGGCAACGACCCCGGTCAGGTCGTCGGGCTCTTCTGGCAGGCCGGCGCCAAGCCGTTCTCGTACGACGGCGACAAGACCGTCGGCATCGACCTCGACTCGGCCGAGACGCAGAAGGTCGTCACGTTCTGGCAGGACCTCATCGACAAGGACCTCGTCTCGACCGACGCCGACTTCACGGACTCCTGGTACCAGGGCTTCTCGTCCGGCAAGTACGCCAGCTGGCAGACCGCCGCCTGGGGCCCGGTGTTCCTGCAGGGCACCGCCGCGAACACGAGCGGCAAGTGGACCGCCGCGAAGATCCCGCAGTGGGAGGCCGGCGACGACGTCTCGGGCAACTGGGGCGGATCGTCCGACGCCGTGATCACGGGCACGAAGAACCCGATCGTGGCCGCCGAGTTCAGCAAGTTCCTCAACAGCGACCCCGAGTCGACCCTCGCCTTCGCGAACGAGCAGTTCCTGTTCCCGACGACGACCGACACCCTCTCGAGCAGCGAGTTCACCGGCACGGCCAGCGACTTCTACGGCGGCCAGAAGGTCAACGAGCTCTTCGCCGGCGTCTCGGACACGGTCAGCACCGACTTCCAGTGGCTGCCGTTCATGGACTACGTCTACTCGAGCTTCAACGACACCCTCGGCAAGGCCATCGCCGACCACGACGACATGTCCGCCGCCCTCACGGCGTGGCAGGACGACGTCACCGCCTACGCGAAGCAGCAGGGCTTCACCGTCCAGTAGTGCTCACGGCACCGTCCGTCGACGTCGACCCGCCTCCGGGCGGGCGGCGGCGGCGGACGGTGCCCCCGGCCCGGCAAGGAGCCCCGATGTCCACCTCCGTCACCCCCACCCCCGCCTCCGCGAGTGCTCGTCGAGACGCGACCCGCGCCTCCTCGGCCCGCGCCTCCTCGGCCCGCACGCCGACCCCGCGTCGTCGCAGCACGCTGCACCGACCCCAGCTGATCGCCGCCTGGGCGCTCGCGATCCCGTTCCTGCTCGTCTTCGCGGCGATGTTCCTCGTGCCGCTCGGCTACGCCGGGTACCTCAGCACCTTCACCTCTCAGCTGGTCGGAGGGCAGGTCTTCTCGGGGCTCGCCAACTACGAGCGGGCCCTGAACGACCCGAGCTTCTGGGCCGGTCTCGGGCGCGTCGCGCTGTTCCTGTTCGTGCAGGTGCCGATCATGCTCGTGATCGCCCTGTTCGTCGCCCTCGCGCTCGACACCGGTCGCGTCGCGGGCAGCAAGTTCGTCCGCCTCGCGATCTTCGTGCCGTACGCCGTGCCCGGCGTCGTCGCGACGCTCATGTGGGGCTACCTCTACGGCCGCGAGTCGGGGCTGATCGCCCAGGTGCTGACCGGTGTCGGCCTGCCCGCCCCCGACCTGCTGTCGCCGCAGAACGTGCTCGGCAGCACGATGAACATCGTCAGCTGGGAGTTCATCGGCTACAACATGATCGTGCTGTACGCGGCCCTCCGCAGCGTGCCGACCGAGATGTACGAGGCCGCCGAGATCGACGGCGCCGGGCCCTGGCGGGTGGCGTGGAGCATCAAGATCCCCGCGATCCGCTCGGCGATCCTGCTGACGGTGATCTTCTCGGTGATCGGGTCGTTCCAGCTCTTCAACGAGCCGAACCTGCTCTACAGCATCGCCCCGAACGCGATCGGCTCGGACTTCACGCCGAACCTCTACGCGTACAACGTCGCGTTCCGCAACCAGGACGTCAACTACGCGGCGGCCATCGCGTTCCTGCTCGGGTTCCTCATCATGATCATCAGCTACGTGGTGCAGCTCGCCACCTCACGCAAGGAGCGACTGTCGTGACGATCGCACCCGCACCCGTCGACACCGCCGGAGCCACGGCCGTCGATCGTCCGGCCCGCCGACTGCAGAGCGCAGGAGGCGCGGGTCGGCGACGCCCCCGACGTCGCGTCGAGCGCTCCCAGCGCAAGACGCCGATCCTGACCGTGATCCTCTGGATCACGCTGGCGTACTTCCTGCTGCCGCTGGTCTGGCTCGCGATCCAGGCGACGAAGACGAACGGCGACATCTTCAGCACGTTCGGTCTGGCACTCGGACGCAGCTTCGCGCTCGGCGACAACGTGGCGCAGCTGTTCACCTTCCAGGACGGCATCTTCCTGCAGTGGATGGGCAACACGGTGCTCTACGCCGTGGTCAGCTCGGTGGGGGCGGCGCTGCTCGCCACCATGTGCGGGTACTCGCTGGCGAAGTACGTCTTCAGGGGTCGGTCGTTCGTCTTCGGGCTGATCCTCGGGGCGGTCATGGTGCCGCTGACGGCGCTCGCCATCCCGACGTACCTGCTGTTCAGCGCCGCGAACCTGGTCGACACCCCGTGGGCGATCATCCTGCCGTCGCTCGTCAGCCCGTTCGGCGTCTACCTGATGCGCGTCTACGCGAGCGAGGCCGTCGACGACAGCCTGCTCGAGGCCGCGCGCATCGACGGGGCCGGCGAGCTGCGGATCTTCCTGACGATCTCGTCACGACTGCTCGCCCCGGGCATCGTCACGGTGCTGCTGTTCGCGCTGGTCTCGACCTGGAACAACTACTTCCTGCCGCTGATCATGCTGAACGACCCGAGCCTGTTCCCGGCGACGGTCGGTCTGGCGCAGTGGCAGCAGGCGGCGACCGGAGGCGGCGGGGCGCAGGTGCTGTTCTCGACGGTGCTGACCGGGTCGTTCGTGTCGATCCTGCCGCTCGTGGTGGCGTTCCTGTTCCTGCAGCGGTTCTGGCAGTCGGGCCTGAGCGCCGGCGGCGTGAAGGGGTAGCGGCGGACGGCGTGGCAGGCTCCTGCCCCGCCCCTCCTGCCGCGCCCCTCGCTCCGCGCCCCCCGCTCCGCGCCCCGCGCCTCCTGCCCTGCCCCCCACGCGAAGAACCGCGTTCGCGAAGATGAACCGCGATACATCGCAGTTCAACTTCGCGAACGCGGTTCATGGCGCATCCGCCCCGAGAACGCAGGAGGCGCGGGTCGCGCTAGACGGGCAGCCAGACGGAGTCCGCGGCGTCCGACGCCTCGACCGCGGCCAGCACGCGCTGCACCTGCAGGCCGTCGGCGAACGACGGGGCCGGCTGCGCGCCGGCGGCCAGCGCCACCACGAGATCGCGCAGCTGGTGCGTGAACGCGTGCTCCCACCCGAGCCCGTGCCCGGCCGGCCACCACGCGTCGACGTACGGGTGCTGCGGCTCGGTCACGAGCACGCGGCGGAACCCCGACTCGGGCCCGTCGACCTCGAGCACCTCGAGCTCGTTCGGACGCTCGAGGTCGAACGCCACGGCGCCCCGCGAGCCCGAGACCTCGAGCCGGAAGGCGTTCTTGCGACCCGTCGCGAACCGGGAGGCCTCGACCGAGGCGATCGCGCCTCCTTCGAGTCGGGCCGTGAACCAGGCGGCGTCGTCGACCGTCACCCGACCGCGCTCCGACCCCGCGACCCCGCCGAGGCCCGACGTCGTCACCGTCTCGTCGACCAGCGGCCGCTCCGTCACGAAGGTGTGCAGGGTGCCCGACACGTCGGTGAGACGCCGACCGGTCACGAACTGCGCCGCGTCGACCGCGTGGGCCCCGATGTCGCCGAGGGCGCCCGAGCCCGCGACCGCCTTGTCGAGTCGCCAGGTCATCGGGTCGGTCTCGTCGATCAGCCAGTCCTGCAGGTACTGCGCCCGCACCTGACGCACCTCGCCGATGCGCCCCGCCGCCACGATGTCGCGCGCCAGGGTCACGGCCGGCACCCGCCGGTACGAGAAGCCGACCATCGCGAACACCCCGCGCTCTGCGGCGGCCGCGGCCGCCGCCATGCGCTCGGCCTCGGCGACCGTGTTGGCCAGCGGCTTCTCGCAGAGCACGTGCTTGCCCGCTTCGAGCGCAGCCACCGCGATGTCGACGTGCGTCGAGCCGGGCGAGCAGATGTCGATCACGTCGATGTCGGGGTCGTCGACCGCGTCGCGCCAGTCGGACGCCGTCGACTCCCACCCCCACCGCTCGGCCGCCGCCCGGGTGGCCGCGACGTCGCGACCGACCAGGGTCGCCATCACGGGCGCCAGCGGCAGGTCGAAGAACGCGGGCGCGACACGGAGGGCCTGCGAATGCGCCGCACCCATGAACCCGTGACCCACGAGGGCGAAGCGGAGGACGCCCTGCCCGGTCACCGCGCCTCCTGCCGTTCCCGCTCCGGAGCCGAGGAGGCGCGGGTCGCGTCGACCCCGCCCGCCCCGCCCTGCAGGGCCGCGCGCACCGACGCCCACGACTCGAGACGCGCCTTCACCTCGGGGTCGCGCTCGACCGAGACCGCCTCGCGGTGCGCCTGCTCGAGCACGTCGTCGACCAGCACGCGCTCGCCCGTGCGCGTCGACCGGATCGCCGCCTCGACCATCACGAGGCTCATCACGTTGCCGTGCACCTCGCCGTCGGGGCGCTCGCCGGTGCGGAGGGCCCGGGCGAACGCCGCGAGCGAGCCCGCGATCTCGACGCCCACGGTCGGTCGCGCCTCGGGGGCCCCGGGGGCGCCGTCGATCTCGCTGACCGGCTCGTCGTCACCCGACCAGAGCGCCGTGCCGCCCGAGCCCGAGACGCGCCAGGCGCCGTTCCACGAGGTCTCGACGCCGGGGCTGCACCACGAGCCGTCGTAGCTGTAGCGGACACCGCCCTCGAAGCCGATCACGGCGCTCGCCGCCGCGTCTCCGCGGTACCACGACCACGAGGGGTTCCACGAGTCGCACCACACCGACACGGGGTCGCGACCGATCAGGTAGCGCGCCGAGTCGAACGCGTGGATCGCCATGTCGAGCAGCAGCACGTCGTCCATCTGCTCGCGGAACCCGCCGAAGTGCGGCGCCTTCGCGAACGACGTCGACACCATGCCCACGTCGCCGAGCAGCTCGGCGTGCGCCTTCAGCGCCACCAGCTGGTCGTTGTAACGGCGCGACTGCGACACCATGAACAGCTCGCCCGTCACCTCGGCTGCGGCCGTCAGCGACAGAGCCTCGGCGACGCTCTGCGCGGCCGGCTTCTCGCCGAGCACCGGCAGACCGAGGCGGAGCGCCTGCATCGTCACCGGGTGGTGCGCCACCGGCACGGTCACGTCGAGCACGGCGTCGGGCGAGACCCGGGCCACGAGGGCGGCGAGGTCGCGGTCGACCGGCAGATCGGGCAGACCGGCGTGCTGGGCCCCGGCGCGGGCGGCGTCGAGATCGAGGTCGACGATGCCGACCAGCTCGACGTCGGGGGAGTCGGCGACGGTGCGGAGCCAGGCCCGCCCCATCTCGCCGGCGCCGACCTGCACGACCCGCAGCGCGCCTCCTCGGCGGTCGACGCGGCGGAAGCCGCCGGGTGCGGCCCCGGGTGCGGAGCCGGGTGCGGGGGTGCCGGGTGCGGTGGTCTCGTCCACGGGGATCGGGGCGCTCATGCGTCGGCCGGCTCCTCGATCGGGCCCGAGTAGTCCTTGCCGTCGAAGTACTCGCCGAGGTCGTAGCGGAGCAGCGTCGGCGTGGCGCGTTCGCGCTCGGGGCGGGCCCACTCGGCGGCGTTCGAGATGACGCGGCGGACGTCGGGGTGGAAGTACACCGGGAAGTCCTGGTCGCCGGGCGAGAAGAAGAAGATCTTGCCGAAGCCGCGGCGGTAGGTCATGCCGCTGCGGAACACCTCGCCGCCGGTGAAGCCCGAGATGAAGATCAGCTCGTCGGGCGTCGGCACGTCGAAGTACTCGCCGTACATCTCCTGTTCGGGGATCACGATCGGGTTCGGCACGCCGCGGGTGATCGGGTGCTGCGGGTTGACCGTCCAGACGAGCTCCTGGTCGTGCTCGCTGCGCCAGCGGAGCGTGCAGGTCGTGCCCATCAGCTTCGTGAAGATCTTCGACCAGTGGCCGGAGTGCAGCACGATCAGCCCCATGCCGGCGAGCACGTGGCGGTGCACCCGCTCGACGATCTCGTCGTCGACGTCGCCGTGCGCCGCGTGACCCCACCAGGTGAGCACGTCGGTGTCGGCCAGCAGCTCGTCGGTGAGGCCGTGCTCGGGCTGGTCCATCGTCGCGATGCGGACGACGGCGTCGGGCAGGTTCTCGCCGACGCCGGCCGCGATCGCCCCGTGCATCCCGTCGGGGTAGCGGTCGGCGACGTGCTGCTCGACCTTCTCGTGGACGTTCTCGCCCCAGACGGTGACCCGCAGGGGTGCGGTGGTGTTCGTGGTCATGGTGTTGCCTCCCTCTCGGATGTGCGCCGTCGTCACTTGACGGCCCCGCCGGTGGCACCGGCGGCGATGAACTTCTGCGCGGCGAGCAGCAGCACGATGGCGGGCAGCGACGCGAGCACGGCGGCGGCCATCACGGTCGACCAGTCGGCCGTGTAGGTGCCGATGTACTGGTAGATGCCGAGCGTGATCGGCCGGATGTCGGTGGTCGTCGTCAGCGTCAGCGCCATCAGGAAGTCGCTCCAGGTGAACAGGAACGTGAAGAGACCCGCGGTGATCATCGCGTTGCGGCTGATCGGCAGCACGATGCTGCGGAACGCCCTGAAGTCGCCGGCCCCGTCGACCTTCGCCGCCTCGATGACCGACGGCGGGATGTTCAGCATGAACGCCCGCATGATCAGGATCGCGAACGGGACCCCCGCCGTCGAGTCGGCCAGGATCAGCCCCGGGATCGTGTTCAGCAGCCCGACGTCGTTGTACGCGGCGTAGAGCGCGTTCGCGACGACGATGCCCGGGATCATCTGCGAGATCAGGATCGCGAACAGCACCGCGTTGACCCCCCTGACCTTGAACTGCGCCAGAGCGTAGGAGGCGGGGGTCGCGATCGCGAGGCTGAGCACGACGCTGCCGAGTGCGATCACGAGGCTGGTGACCAGGTTGCCGCCCTGGTCGGCCAGCGCCTGGGCGTACCCGCCGAACTGCGCCTCGAACGGGAACCAGGAGGCCTCGATGGCCGACCCGGCGGGTTGCAGCGAGATGTTGACCATCCAGTAGACGGGGAACAGCATCCCGGCGAGCAGCAGCACGCCGATCGCGCTGAGCAGGTACTTCTTCGGCCCCTCGGGGCGCGAGAGCGGTCGGCGGCGTGCGGCGCCGCGACGATCGACGGCCCCGGTGCTCGGGACTCGCAGGGCTGTCTCACTCATCGACGGCCTTCCGGTTGAGTCGCAGGTACACGACGGCGAACACGGCCGAGATGACGATCAGCACGTTGCTGAGCGCCGCCCCCGACCCGAAGTCGAACTGCTGGAACGACAGGCTGTACGACTGCGTCGCGATGGTCTGCGTAGCGTTCGCCGGCCCGCCGTTCGTCAGCCCGAGGATGATGTCGAGCACCTTGATCGTGTAGACGACCCCGAGCACGAGCACCACGCTGACCACCGGTCGCAGCAGCGGCCAGGTGACGTGGCGGAAGCCCTTGAAGCCGGTGGCTCCGTCGAGCGACGCCGCCTCGTAGAGCTCGGTGGGGATGTCCTGCAGACCGCCGTAGAGGATGGTCGTGTTGAACGGGATGCCGATCCAGATGTTGACGAGCACAACGGTCAGCAGGGCCACGCTCGGGCTGGTCAGCCACGGCACGGCCGGGATGCCGAATGTGCCGAGGAACTGGTTCAGCACGCCCGAGTCCTGGTCGAGGATCCACTTCCAGATCGCGCTCGAGACGATCAGCGGCAGCAGCCAGGGCAGCAGCAGGAGCGACCGCAGCACGCCGTTCAGCGGGAAGGCCCGGCGGAAGAACAGGGCGAACAGCAGCCCGATGACGAACTGCCCGACGATCGAGCCGATCGTGAAGAGCGCCGTGTTGAGCAGGGCCGTGCCGAAGAGCTGCGAGCCGAGCACCTGGGCGTAGTTGGCGAAGCCGACCCAGGGCGCCTCGCCCGTGTAGAACGTGGTGGTCGTGTACGCCTGGAAGCTCATGATCAGGTTCTTGACCACGGGGTAGCCGAAGAACAGGACGATGAACAGCGCGGCCGGCAGCACGAACAGCAGCTGCGAGACGCGCTCCCAGCGGCGGGCCGTGCTGCGGCGGGTCGTGCGGCGGCCCGAGGGGCCGGGATCGCCGCGGCCGGGCCGCCGATGCGAGACCGGGGTCTCGTCGCCGGCGACCGGGCGGGTGCCGATCGAGGAGGCGGTGGTCATGTCACTCGCTCGGCTGCGCGTCGTCGAGTGCCTCGGCGGGTGAGGCCTGGCCGGTCAGCGCGGCCTGCACGGCGGTGTAGATGGCCGTGGCGGCGGCGGGCCAGTCGGCACCGAGCTCCGCCGTGCGCGACCGGGCGCCCGCGACCAGGGTGACGAACGCCTCCTGCTCGGGCTGCTGCTCGGCGTAGGTGTCCGCGACGCTCGTCTTCGAGGGGATCGTGTTGCGCTGCTCGGCCATGGCGAGCTGGTTCTCGTCGGAGTTCATGCACTCGACGACCTTCGCGGCGACGGCCTGACGGGCCTCGTCGCCGGTCTGCGGCACCGTCCACACCTCGCCGCCGAGCGGGGCGACCGCGGTGTCGGAGGCGTCTTTGACCGGGATCGTCGTCACGCCGTACTCGACGGCGGTCTGGGCGTTCAGGGCGGGCAGCTGCCACGGGCCGTTCACCATCATCGCCGTCTTGCCGGCCATGAACTGGTCGTTCACGTCGGCCTGGGTCCAGTTGACGACGCTCTTCGACATGGAGCCGTCGGCGACGAGGTCCGTCCAGAGCTGCAGCGCCTCGGCGGTCTCGGGCGTCGCGATGTCCTTCTCGTCGCCACCGTTCGACCACATGAAGGGCAGGAACTGCCAGGTGCCCTCGTAGGTCGCGTTGGCGTCGACGGCCATGCCGTACCGGTCGCCCGAGGTGAGGGTCGCGGCGGCGGTCTCCAGCTCGTCCCACGTGGTGGGCGGCTCGACCCCGGCGTCGGCCAGGGCCTGCTTGTTGTAGAACAGCGCGATCGTGTTGACGGTCGGCGCGAGGCCGTAGAGCTCGCCGTCGTAGGTGCCCGACTGCACGACGCCCTCGGCGTAGCCGTCGGCGTCGAGCCCGAACTGCGACAGCGGGGTGAGCGCGCCCGTCTCGGCGATCTGCGCGAGGTCGGGGTTGTCGAGCATCAGCACGTCGGGCAGGGTGCGCGACGACGCCTGCTGCAGCACCCGCTGGATGAGCGACCCGCCGGGCACCATGGTGCGCTCGATCTCGACGCCGTTCTCGGTGCCGCACTGGTCGAGGAACGTCGTGATGACCTTCTCGTCGTTCTCGCCGTAGTAGTCGACGACGGTGATCTTGTCGACCGAGCCTCCGGAGGACGCGCCTCCGCCTCCGCCGCCGGTGCACCCGGCGAGGACGAGGGGGACGACGGCGACGAGGGCCGTCGCGGTGAGGGTTCTGGTGCGGATCGATGCGGGCTTCATTGCTCAGCTCTCTCTCGGTGACTGGTGGGCGGCCGGCGACGTCGGCCACGCGGGGGTCGACCCGAGAGGCGGAGTGCGACGTCGCTGCTCCGTTGCAGGGAAGCTAGCAGTTAACCGCTTTACATGTAAAGCGGTTAACACGGATCCGTCCGATGTCTGCGCTGCAGGTCCGCCGCACTAGCCTGGTGTCGAGCGAAGGAGAGTCGTGGCGACCATGCGAGAGGTGGCCGCACGGGCGGGGGTGTCGATCGCCACGGTGTCGTTCGTGGTGAACGGGTCGCGCAGCGTGTCGGCGGGGGTGCACCGGCGGGTGACCGACGCCATGGGAGAGCTCGGCTACACGAACAACGTCGTCGCCCGCGCCCTGGCCAGCAAGCGGACGCGCATCATCGCCCTGCTGTTCCCGGCGCTCGAGCAGCGACTCGGCGGCATCGCCCTCCACATGTTCATGAGCGCCGCCACGCGCGCCTCCGAGCTCGGCTACCACCTCGTGCTCTGGCCCACCGGGCAGACGGACGACGACGTGCGCGAGCTCGTGTCGGGGCGGCTGTTCGACGGCGTGCTCGTGATGGAGGTGCAGCTGCACGACTCGCGCGTCGAGGCGCTGCTCGAGCTCGATCTGCCGTTCGTCTCGATGGGGCGCACGTCGCAGAACGACCGGGTGCCCTACGTCGACATGGACTTCGAGGAGGCGGTGGAACAGGCCCTCGATCATCTCCAGTCGCTGGGGCACCGCAGCATCGGCCTCGTGGTCGAGGACTTCGCGGGGACCCCGATCGTCGGGTACGGACCCACCGCCCGCACGGAGGACGCCTTCCGAGCATCGACGGCCCGCCGCGGACTCCGCTCGGCCGTCGTCACGAGCGGGCAGTCGGCGGTCGGCGGGCGGCAGGCCGCCCACGATCTCGTCGAGGCGCTGCCGGACGTCACCGGGGTGCTGATGCTCAAGGACGACGCGACCGGCGGGCTGCAGAGCGGCCTCGCGGCGACCGGGCGCGAGGTGCCGCGCGACGTCTCGGTGGTGCTGCTGGCGTCGTCACGGGCGGCCGGAGCCGCGACCGAGCCCACGATGACGACGCTCGACGCGCCGGGAGCCGAGATGGCGCGCTTGGCGGTCGAGGCGCTCGTCGCGCGGCTCGACGCCGGTGCCGGTGCCGGTGCTGGTGTCGGTGCTGGTGCTGGTGCTGGTGCCGGTGCTGGTGCCGCCGGTGCAGGTGCCGGTGCCGCTGCCGGTTCAGGTGCTGCTGCCGAGCTGACGCAGGTGCTGCTGCCGTGCGTGCTGCACGTCGCGGGCTCGAGTGCGCCCGCCCCCGCGCCCCGCGCCTCCTAGGCTCCCGCGCCCGCCCTGCCCGGCCCCGCCTCCGCCACGCCCCGCCTGCCCCCGCCTCGCCCTCGCATCCTCCCCACGCGAAGAACCGCGTTCGCGAAGATGAACCGCGACATATCGCAGCTCATCTTCGCGAACGCGGTTCATGGTGCGCGCCCCGGGAACGCAGGAGGCGCGGGTCGACCGACCCGCGCCTCCTCGGCTCCCGCAGGCGGTCAGCCCTTCGTCGCTCCGGCCAGCAGCCCGCGCACGAAGAAGCGCTGCAGCGCGAAGAACACGATCAGCGGCACGATGATCGAGATGAACGCGCCGGCGGTCAGCAGCTCCCACGACTGGCCGTACGACCCGGAGAGGTCTTGCAGGGCCTTCGTGATCGGCAACCCCTGCCCCGACGTGAACACCGTCGCGACAAGCAGGTCGTTCCACACCCAGAGGAACTGGAAGATGCCGAAGGAGGCGATGGCCGGCATCGACAGCGGCAGCACGATGCGGAAGAACACCTGCCCGTGCCCCGCGCCGTCCATGCGCGCGGCCTCGATGACCTCGGCCGGGATCTCGCTGATGAAGTTGTGCAGCATGAAGATCGCCAGCGGCAGGGCGAAGATCGTGTGCGCGATCCACACCTTGGCGAACGAGCCGTCGAGCCCGTTCACCCCGAGCCCCGGCAGGATGTACAGCCCGCCGATCCGCAGACCGTCCGAGAACAGACGCAGCAGCGGCACGAGCGCCATCTGGATCGGCACGATCTGCAGGGCGAAGACCAGGACGAACATCGTGTTGCGACCCTTGAAGTCGATCCAGGCGAAGGCGTAGGCCGCGAGGCTCGCGATCGTGATCGGGATCAGCGCCGCGGGCAGCGTGATGACCAGCGAGTTGAGGAACGCCTTGCCGAGGGTGAGGCTGTCGCCCGAGTTCAGCGCGTTGACGTAGTTGTCGAGCGTGAAGCCGGGGTTCGCGAAGACCGTCCACCAGCCGGTGGTCTTGATGTCGTTCGCGGGGCGGAACGACGAGATGAACAGACCGGCGGTGGGCAGGGTCCAGATCACGGCGATGATCAGCGCGGCGATGGTGGCGCCCCGGCTGGTCGTGCCCTTCTTCAGCTTGCCGCTCGAGCTCTCGATCTTCGCGACGCCGCGCTTCAGCTGGCTCTCGGTGCCCGGGGTGACGGCGACACCGACCGGGGTGGGGGTGGCGGTCATCGGATCTCCCTCTGCTTCTGGATCTGACGGGCGTTGTAGATGACGATCGGCAGCACGAGGATGAACAGGATCACGGCGAGTGCCGAGCTGTAGCCGGTGCGGCTGCCGAGCTGGAACTGCCGCACCATCTCGAACGCGAGGATGGTCGTGTCGTTGCGACCGCCGGTCATGGCCGAGACGATGTCGTAGACCTTCAGCGACGCGATCGAGATCGTCGTGAGCACGACGATGATCGTCGTCCGGATGCCCGGGACGGTGATGTGGCGGAAGGCCTGGAACCCGTTGGTCCCGTCGAGCGACGCGGCCTCGAGCTGCTCGGCGGGCACGCCCTTGATCGCGGCCGAGAGCACCGTCATGGCGAAGCCGGCCTGGGTCCAGATGAGCACGATCACGAGCAGCAGGGTGTTCCACGGCTCGAATCCGAGCCAGTCGACCGGCTGCCCGCCGAACGCGACGAGGATGCCGTTCAGCAGACCGATCTGCTCGCCCTGACGGATGTCGTAGAAGAACTTGAAGATGATCGACGCGCCGACGAACGAGATCGCCATCGGCATGAAGACCAGCAGCTTGAGGAATTTCTCGCCGCGGCTCTTGTCGATGAAGACGGCGTAGGCGAGACCGATCGCGGTCGCGGTGATCGGGGCCAGCAGCACCCAGATCAGCGTGTTGCCGAAGGCGGTCAGGCCGTCGGGGCTGGTGAAGACCCAGATGAAGTTGTCGATGCCGGCGAAGCCCGACCCGTCGTTCTTCATGAACGCCTGACCGGCGGTCGTGATGGTCGGGTAGATCAGACCGATGATCAGGAAGAAGACCGCGGGGGCCATGAACCCGATGAGCTGCAGCGAGTAGCCGGCGCCGCGCTTCGAGCGGTAGTCGAGCAGGAACAGCCCGCCGCCGAGGACGGCGGCGATGACCGCGACCCACATGACCGAGTTGTAGAGGCCGAAGGCGAAGAGCACCCCGACGGGTACGAGCACGCAGACGGCGAGGCGGAGGATCGTGTACAGGCGGCCGCGACGGGGCGCGAATTCGACGAAGACCAGCACGATGCCGACCAGGGCCGTGAAGGCGAGCAGGATCAGGGGGATCTGAGCGAGCGGCGGGATCCCCGCCAGCCACTGGAAGAAACTGGACATCGCTGTCCTTTCGGGTACGGGTGAGGGTACGGGTCAGGGGCCGCCGACGAGCGGCGACCCCTGACTGTCGGGCGACTAGGAGGTGTAGCCGGCCTGGATCTCTTCGAGGACCGTCTCGGTGTCCGAGCCGTCGATCCAGTCGACCATGCCCTTCCAGAACGAGTCCGAGCCGACCGACTTGGGCATCAGGTCGGAGCCGTCGAAGCGGAAGGTGGTGTCGGTGCCCTGCAGGATCTCGACGGCGCTCTTCAGCAGGTCGCTGCCGGCGTTCTCGGGGTCGAGGCCCTGGTTGGCCGAGATGACTCCACCGAGCGAGACGCGGCTGTTGGCCCAGTCGGCGCTGGCGAGGTACGCCTGCACCTTGGCGGTGTCGTCGTCGTTCGAGAACGCGGCGACGAACTCGCCGCCACCGGTGACGGCGGCGGGGTCGCCCTCTTCCATCGGCGGGGTGAGGAACGCCCACACGTCGCCGTCTTCGGCGACCGTGGCGGGCTGACCGTCGGCGTTGTTCGCCGCGGTCAGGAAGCCCTCGAAGAACGAGGCCTGGTGGGTCAGCGCGCAGCTGCCGTTCGCGACGTTGGTCGCGACGTCGCCGAACGCGGTCGAGTTGATCGACTTGACGTCGCCGTAGCCGGCGTTGACCATCGAGGGGTCCTGCAGGATGGTGCCGACCGAGTCGAACGCGGCCTTGATGTCGGGGTCGGTGAACTCGGTGTCGCCCGAGACCCACGAGTCGTAGGCGTCGGGGCCGGCCTCGCGCAGCACGAGGTCCTCGATCCAGTCGGTGCCCGGCCAGCCGGACGCCTCACCCGAGTTGAAGCCGGCGCACCAGGGCGCCTCGCCGCTCTTCTCCTGGATGGTCTTCGAGACCTCGACGAGCTCGTCGTAGGTCTTGGGGACCTCGACGCCCCACTCCTCGAACTTGGCGGGCGAGTACCAGACGTAGCCCTTGACGCTGGCCATCAGGGGGGCGCCGTACTGGGTGCCGTCGACCTGGCCGTACTTCTGCCAGTCTTCGGACCAGCCGTCCTTCACGTTGGCGAGAGCCTCTTCGGGGAGCTCCTGCACCTTGCCGGACGAGACGGTGTCGGCGAGCAGACCGGGCTGCGGGAAGATCGCGAGGTCGGGGGTGTCGCCGCCCTGGACCTTGATGCCGATCTGCTTCTCGAACTCCTTGTCGCCCGTGTACTTGATGTCGATGTCGTTCTCGGTCTCCCAGTCGGCCCAGCTCTCTTCGAGCAGGGTCGCCTCGTCGCCGTTGATGGTGCCGTAGATGTTCACGACGCCGTCGGCCGTGCCGACCTCGGCGCCGCCGCCGCTGCCGCCCGCGTTCGGGTCGTTGGGGTCGGCGGTGCCGGAGCAGCCGACCATCAGGAAGCTGGATGCCGCCAGGATGGCCAGAGGGCCTGTGATCCGACGGTGCAGGGATGCTCGCATTGGTTTCTCCTCATTGAGTGCAAGACAGGCGACCGGTCGTGCTGTCAGCCGGTCTCCGCGACACGTCGTCGTCGACGCGCGTCGACGACGATCTTCACACAGCCTCAGGAGGCGCGCAACCGGATCGAGGGTCGCTCAGGTCACGGGCTCGTAACGGGTGCGGAGCTGCCCCGCACCGTCAATCGGGGCGCGATCAACACGTGTGGCGCATCGTGCCGACGCCCCTCGATGCGGTCGACGAGATCGTCGACGGCGGCCGCCGCGATCCGGATGCCGGGCGGGCTGACCGTCGTCAGCGGGGGCGACGTCATCTCCGCCGCGAGGTCGCCGATGCTGAGTGCGACGACGCTGATGTCGCGGGGGATCGACCGCCCGGCCGCGGCGGCCGACTGCACGAAGCCGGCGAGGGCCGTCTCGTTGAACGCGAGCACGGCGGTCGGTCGACTCGGCCGCGCGTCGAACACCTCGAACGCCGCGCGACCGCCGGGCACCGAGTTCTCGGCGAGATGCGTCTCGAGTCGCAGCCCGCGCTCGGCGGCGGGTCGCTGCAGCGCGCTGGTCGCGCGGTCGAGCGGACCCGAGCCCCGCTCGGGTGACGCGATGATCTGACTGAGGAAGAACACCCGCTCGTGCCCGAGATCGGCCAGATGGTCGACGGCCATCCGCCCGAGCGACTCGTAGTCGGCGTCGACGAACCACAGCCCGTCGGCGTCGTCGGGTCGGCCGATGTTGCTGAACGGCACGCCCGAGTCGGTCAGCACCGCGACCCGAGCGTCGCTCGCCGTCAGCTCCATCAGGATGACCCCGTCGACGAGCCCCTCGCTGACGAGGCTGCCGAGCCCGTCGACGTCGTTGATCGGATGCGACCAGAGGAGGAGGTGGTAGCCGCGTTCGCGCGCCCGATCGGTGGCCGCGGCGACGTACTCGAACTCCGACGACGTCACGCCCCGGCGGCTGTACGGGTAGTGCAGCGCGAGGATCCCGCCGCGCGACCCGGCGAGCCCGCGGGCGAACGCGTTGGGCGTGTAGCTGAGGTCGGCCATGGCCTGCTCGACCCGCTGGCGCGTGCTGGCCGAGATCGTGCGGCGACCGCTGATCGCGTACGAGACGGTGCTGGCCGACACCCCGGCGAGCCGCGCCACATCGTCTCTCGTCGCCGCCACGGCCCGCACCTCGCCTCGTCACGCCTCACGCGTCGCTCGAAGGAGAGGACGACGTCGTCCGAGCACCCGGGTGCCCTTCGTGGATCGTAGCCGGTGCGGCCCGCGAGACCGGCACCGCGCCTCCTGCCGGTGCCTCCCGCCCGCGTGCCCCCGGCCCGCGCCGGCCTCCCGCCTGGCGCGCCTCCCGCCGGTGTCCCGCCTGGCGATGAACCGCGTTCGCGAAGATGAACCGCGATAGAACGCGGTTCATCTTCGCGAACGCGGTTCATGGTTCGCCGGCGGCAGGCGCTGCGCGCGCGTCAGGCGCTGCGGGAGGCGCCCGCGCGCGGCGGCCGGTGCGGGGTCAGGCGCCGCGCGCGGCCGGCGGGGCGGTGGTGCCGCGCACGACCAGGCGCGTCGGCAGCTGCACCTCGGGCGTCGTCGGCGCACCCCCGTCGAGCATCGTGAAGAGCATGCCCGCCGCCGCGCTCCCGAGCCGCTGCATCGGCTGCTGCACGGTGGTCAGCGGCGGGGACTCGCGCGACGCCTCGGGGATGTCGTCGAAGCCGACGATGCTGAGGTCGTCCGGCACCCGCAGCCCGAGCTCGAGCGCCGTGCGCAGCAGCGCGATCGCCGACAGGTCGTTCGTCGCGAACACGGCGGTCGGCCGGTCGGCCTGGGTCAGCAGCGAGCGGGCGGCCTGCCGCGCCGTCGTCAGCTCGAAGTCGCCGTGCCGGGTCAGGCAGGGGTCGCGCGTGATGCCCGCCGCCCGGAGCGCCTGCACGTAGCCGGCCTCGCGCAGCGACGCCGAGCGCAGGTCGGGTCGCCCCGACAGGAACCCGATGCGGCGGTGCCCGAGCGCCAGCAGGTGCTCGACGGCGAGCAGGGCCCCGCCGCGGCTGTCGGCCTCGACGGAGGGCAGGTCGGTGCGACCGGTGTGCGGGTCGACGGCCACGACCGGGATGCTCACGGTCGTCGTCAGCACCGACGGCGTCACGAGGATGGCCCCGTCGATGAGGGTGCCGCTCAACCGGCTGAGCGACCGGCGCTCCCACCCGCTGTTCTCGCCGTGGTGGGCGCCGCTGTAGGCGAGCAGGTCGTACTCCGAGCCGCGCGAGCGGACGGCCGCGCCGACGCCCTTCAGCACCTCCGAGCTGAACGGCTCGAAGTCGGCGACGAGCACGCCGATCACCCCGGTGCGCCGGGCGCGCATGCTGCTCGCGACGAGGCTCGACTCGTAGCCGAGCTCGTCGACCGCGGCCATGACGCGCTCGATCGCCTGGGGCGAGACCCCGTACCGCCCGTTGACGGCCTTCGACACGGTCGCCGTCGAGACGCCGGCGGCCTTCGCCACGTCGTGGATGGTCACCCGACTCGTCATCACGAGCCGAATCCTAGTCACGTCGAAATGGTTTTCGAAAACGTTTGACACCTGCGCAGCCGTTTTCGACACTGAGGCGACGCCGCGCATCGGAGCACGGCGCGCTCGGCCGACCACGGCCGCTCAACGAAGAGGAAAAGGTGGAACCATGACCACATCTCGACGGCTCCTGGCCGGGTCTGCGGCCCTGCTGATCGGAGCGGGACTGCTGACCGGCTGCAGCACCGGAGGAGGCGGGGGAGACGACGACGGCTCGCTCACCCTCTGGCAGAACTCGACCACCGGCCCCGGGCAGGACTTCTGGGTGAAGGCCGCGGCCGACTTCGAGGAGGCCAACCCCGGCGTGACGATCGACGTCCAGACCGTGCAGAACGAGGACTTCGACAGCAAGCTGCAGACCGCCCTGAACTCGGGCGACGCGCCCGACGTGTTCCTCCAGCGCGGCGGCGGCAAGCTCTCGGCGATGGTCGAGGCCGGCCAGGTGAAGGACATCAGCGACGGCATCTCGGACGACGCCCGGGCCGACATCAGCGAGGGCACCTTCGGCGCCGGCTCGGTCGACGGCAAGGTCTACGCGATGCCCGTCGCCGTGCTGCCCGGTGGCTTCTGGTACAGCCAGGACCTCTTCTCCGAGGCCGGCATCGACGCGGCGCCGACCACGATCGACGAGCTCGACGACGCGGTCTCGAAGCTGAAGGACGCCGACGTGCAGCCCGTCGCGCTCGGCGGCAAGGACGCCTGGCCCGCCGCGCACTGGTACTTCTTCTTCGCCCTGCGCGCCTGCAGCAGCGACGTGCTCGAGCAGGCCGCGACCGACCGCGACTTCAGCGACCAGTGCTGGGTCGACGCCGCCCAGGACCTCGCCGACTTCCGTGACACCGAGCCGTTCAACGAGGGCTTCCTCACCACCGCCGCCCAGCAGGGCGCCGGCAGCTCGGCCGGCCTCATCGCCAACAAGCAGGCCGGCATGGAGCTGATGGGCGCCTGGAACCCCGGCGTCATCGCCTCGCTGACCCCCGACGAGAAGCCGCTGCCCGACCTGGGCTGGTTCCCGTTCCCCGAGATCGAGGGCGGCGACGGCGAGACCGGCGCCATCATGGGCGGCGTCGACGGGTACTCGTGCTCGACCGATGCTCCCGACTCGTGCGTCGACTTCCTGAACTACCTCGCGACCCCCGACGTCCAGACGGCCTACTACAAGGCCTTCAACGCGCCTCCGGTCAACACGGTCGCGCAGGAGTCGGTCACCGAGCCCTACCTGCAGGACGTCCTGACCGCCTACAACGACGCCCCGTTCGTGTCGCAGTGGCTCGACACCGTCTACGGCCTGAACGTCGGCAACGCGATGAACGTCGCCGTGGTCGACCTGCTCTCGGGCGACGGCACGCCCGAGCAGTTCGTCGAGGCCGTCGACGCCGCCGCCAAGAAGGCGTAGGGGTCGCATCGTGAGTCTCCGCGAACCCTCCGTGCGGCCCGCCGCACCCTCGCGGGCTCACGCCACCGCCGGGGGCGATGCGCTCGCATCGCCCCCGGCGGCCTCCCGGGCCGTGTCCCGGAAGGGGCGTGGCGCCCGGGGTCTCGAGATCGCCCTGCTCGTCGGGCCCGCCCTCGTGGTGTTCCTGGCGTTCGTGGTGTTCCCGATCGTCATGGCCGCCTACTACGGCTTCTTCAGCTGGTCGGGCTTCGGGGCGCCGACCGACTTCGTCGGGTTCCGCAACTACCTGACGATCTTCCAGGACGTCGCGTTCCTCGACGCCCTCCGCCACAACGCGACCATCGTGGTGCTCTCGCTCGTGCTGCAGGGCCCGGTAGCGATCGGTCTGGCGCTGCTGCTGAACCGGAAGCTCCGCGGTCAGTCGCTGATCCGCGTGCTGATCTTCGTGCCCTACGTCATCAGCGAGGTCGTCGTCGGCACCGGCTGGAGCCTCATGCTGCAGGGCAGCGGCGCCGTCAACGACATGCTGACGAAGATCGGCCTCGGCTCGCTCGCGCAGGACTGGCTCGCCGACCCGAGCATCGCCATCTGGACCCTGCTCGTCATCATCACCTGGAAGTACGTCGGCTTCGCCGTCATCCTGTTCCTCGCCGGTCTGCAGGGCGTCCCCGAGGAGCTCAGCGAGGCCGCGGCCATCGACGGCGCCAGCTGGTGGCAGATCCAGCGCCGCATCACGCTGCCGCTGCTCGGCCCGACGCTGCGCATCTGGGCGTTCCTGTCGATCATCGGCTCGCTGCAGCTGTTCGACCTCGTCTACATCATCTGGGGTCAGTACATCGCGGCCACCGCCGGCACCTCGACGATGGCCACCTACATGGTCGCGAACGGCCGCACCTCGGGCAGCTACGGCTACGGCAACGCCGTCGCGGTCGTGCTGTTCCTCATCTCGCTCGTCGTCGCCCTCGTGTACCAGCGCTACGTGCTGCGTCGCGACACGGCCGGCGCCGTGACGACCTCCGCCACCACCGCAGGAGAAGAACGATGACCGCCTCGACCCTCGCCGCGCCTCCTCGGGGCCGCGGGTCCGCCTCCACCGACGACCGACCGCCGAAGCGAAGGAGGCGCGGGATCGCCGATCCCGGACGCGGCGTCGCGTACGTGGTCGCCCTGGTCGTCATCGTGGCGATGCTCGCGCCCGTCGCGTTCATCGTGCTCGGCGGGTTCCGCACGAACGCGCAGATCACGACCGACCCGTCGGGGTTCCCGAGCCCGTGGCAGATCGGCAACTACCTCGACGTGCTGACCGAGGGAACCTTCTGGCGGCAGGTCGGCAACTCGCTGATCTCGGCCGGGGCGACCACCATCGGCACCGTCGCGCTCGGTCTCGCCGCGAGCTACGTGCTGGCCCGCTACCGCTTCGCCGGTCGCGGCGTGCTCTACGCGATGTTCGCCGCCGGGTTGATGTTCCCGATGACCGTCGCGATCACGCCGCTGTACCTCGTCATCCGCGACCTGGGGCTGACGAACTCGCTGGCCGGGGTCATCCTGCCGCAGATCGCGTTCGCCCTGCCGACGACGATCATCATCCTCGTGCCGTTCCTCCGCGCGATCCCCGACGAGATCGAGGAGGCCGCGTTCATCGACGGCTGCAGCCGCCTCGGCTTCTTCTTCCGCATGGTGGTGCGCCTGTCGCTGCCCGGCGTGATCACCGTGGGCATCCTGGCGTTCATCGGCGCGTGGAACTCGTATCTGCTGCCGCTGTTCATCCTCAACGACCCGTCGACGTTCACCCTGCCGCTCGGCGTGCAGGCGTTCTCGTCGCAGTACTCGGTCGACACCGCCCGGGTGCTCGCCTTCACGGCGCTGTCGATGCTGCCCGCGCTGATCTTCTTCAGCCTCTTCGAGCGCCGCATCGTCGGCGGACTCACCGGGGCGGTCAAGGGATGACCGCCGCCGACACCGTCACCGAGACGGTGCAGAACCCCTCAGACCAGGAGGCGCGAGCCGACATGACCGACACCGCCCAGCGACCGCAGTCTCCCGCGACCGACACGGCCGAGGCGACCCTCCTGCGGGGCGAACCCCGTGCCTCCGGCCGGGTCTCCGCTCTGCTCGCCGACATGACCCTCGACGAGAAGCTGGCGCAGCTGGTCGGCTGGTGGGTCGACCAGGGGGCCGAGAACGTGGCGCCGATGCAGGGCGAGATGGCCACCTCGGGCGACTACGAGGAGGCCACCCGGCACGGACTCGGGCACCTGACGCGGGTCTACGGGACGCGACCGGTCGACCCCGCCGAGCGCGCCTCCTGGTTGTGGCGCGAACAGCGTCGCCTGCGCGACGAGACCCGTCTCGGGATCCCGGCCCTCGTGCACGAGGAGTGCCTGACCGGGCTCGCCGCCTGGCAGGCCGCGACCTTCCCGACGCCGCTCGCCTGGGGCGCGTCGTTCGACCCCGAGCTGGTGGAGCGGATGGCCGAGCTGATCGGCGGGTCGATGCGCGAGCTCGGGGTGCACCAGGGGCTCGCACCCGTGCTCGACGTGATCCGCGACCCGCGCTGGGGGCGGGTCGACGAGTGCATCGCCGAGGACCCGTACGTGGTGGGCACCATCGGCACCGCCTACGTGAGGGGGCTGCAGAACGCCGGGGTGCATGCGACGCTGAAGCACTTCGTCGGGTACTCGGCGTCGGCGGGGGGGCGCAACCACGCCCCGGCGCAGATCGGGCCGCGGTTCGTCGAGGACGTCCTGCTGCCGCCGTTCGAGATGGCCGTGCTCGACGGCGGGGTCCGCTCGGTGATGAACTCGTACGCCGAGATCGACGGGGTGCCCGTCGCCGGGACCCCGTCGTACCTGACCGATCTGCTGCGCCGCCGGTGGGGGTTCGACGGGGTCGTCGTGTCGGACTACTTCTCGGTGGCGTTCCTGCAGGTGATGCACGCGGTGGCGGCCGATCGGGGCGAGGCCGCCGCGCTGGCCCTCGAGGCCGGCATCGACGTCGAGCTGCCGACCGGCGACGCGTACCTCGCGCCGCTGGCCGAGCGGGTGCGCGCCGGGCTGGTCGACGAGGCGCTGGTCGATCGGGCCGTGCTGCGCGTGCTCGCGCAGAAGGAGGAGCTCGGCCTCCTCGACGAGACCTTCGAGACGCCGCCGCCCGCCGCGTTCGACCTCGACTCGAGGGAGCACCGCGCCGTCGCACGTCGACTGGCGGACGAGTCGGTCGTCGTGCTGACGAACGACGGGGTGCTGCCGCTGGTGGGTGCGGGTGCGGGCCCGGCCTCGATCGTGGTGCTCGGGCCGAACGGCGACAGCGCCGAGGCCCTGATGGGCTGCTACTCGTTCGTCAACCACGTGCTGGCGCACCACCCGGGAGTGCCGCTCGGCATCGAGCTGCCGACCGTCGCCGACGCGCTGCGGCTCGAGCTGCCGGGCGCCGATGTCACGGTCGTGGCGGGCTGCGACGTCGAGGGCGACGACCGGTCGCGCATCGACGAGGCCGTGGCCGCCGCCCGCGACGCCGAGGTGGCGATCGTGGTGGTCGGCGACCGCGCCGGCCTGTTCGGTCGCGGCACCGTCGGCGAGGGCAACGACGTCGAGAGCCTCGAGCTGCCGGGGGTGCAGCGTGACCTGGTGGAGGCGGTCGTCGCCACCGGCACGCCCGTGGTGATGGTCGTGCTGTCGGGGCGGCCCTATGCGATCGGGTGGGCGGTCGGTGGCGCGGGGGCGCCGGCGGCCGTCGTGCAGGCGTTCTTCCCGGGGGAGGAGGGCGGCGCCGCCGTCGCGGGCGTCCTCACCGGGAGCGTCGAGCCCTCGGGTCACCTGCCCGTGTCGCTGCCCCGTTCGGCAGGAGCGCAGCCGTTCTCGTACCTGCACCCCGTGCTCGGCGGCCCCTCGGAGGTGGCGAGCGCCGACAGCACGCCGGTGCTGCCGTTCGGCCACGGGCTGTCGTACACGACGTTCGAGCGGACCGACCTGGTGGTCGGGTCGCCGGCCGGCTCGTCGGGTTCGGCCGGCTCGGCGGGTTCGGCCGCGGAAGTGGCCGCCGGAGGCTCGTTCACCGCCTCGGTGCGCGTCGCCAACACGGGTGACCGGCGCGGCACCGACCTCGTGCAGCTCTACGCCCGCGACGTGATCGGCTCGGTCACGAGGCCGGTCGCGCAGCTGCTCGGCTACGCCCGGGTGACGCTCGAACCGGGTCAGGAGGCGCGGGTCGAGTTCGATGTGCCCACCTCCCGTCTGGCGTTCACCGACCGGCACGGCCGTCGCGTCGTCGAGCCCGGCGACGTCGAGCTGTGGGTGGGCCCGTCGTGCGACGCCCGCGAGACGGAGGCGCGCATCCTGCTCACCGGCGACGTGCACCCCGTCTCCCTGACCGACCCCCGGCTGGTCGGAGTGACGACGCACCCCCATCGGTAGCCGCCGCCCCGCCCCGCCCCGCCCCGTCGCCCGCGCCGCGCCATGAACCGCGTTCGCGAAGATGAACCGCGATACATCGCAGTTCATCTTCGCGAACGCGGTTCTTCGGTGCGGCGGCGGCGGACCCGCCGCGGGCAGCCAGGGGGATAACCCCCGCGCGGGTCTGGGTGCGGGCGTCATAGGGCCGCGCGGCGCACGTCGCGAGGATCGTAGGCATGGAAGATCACGCCGCCCCCACCACGCCCACCACCACCCGCCGCCGTCTGCGCGCCGGGGCGCTCGCCGCCCTCGGAGTCGCCGGCATCGCCGCCCTGACCGGCTGCTCGTCGATGGTCAGCGCCGCCGAGGAGGCCCTCGGCAGCGAGCAGGTGCAGCAGCGCCACTACGACACGTACGCCGATGCTCCGAGCTCGCGCACCTCCGACGACGTCGCCTGGTTCATGCCCGACTGGGTGCCCGCCGACGCCCGCGACATCGACGTGCGTCTCGACACCGAGCAGCCCGGTTACGAGCTGTCGTTCACCTCGGCGGAGGGTGTCGACCTCGACGCCTGCGAGCCCGTCGACGGCGATCTCGGCGGACCGGCGATGCCGACCGAGACGCTGCCGCAGCCCCTCCCGACGACCGGTCTCGTGTCGTGCGGCGACGGTCGCGTGACCGCCACCGTCGACGACCGCTGGGCCAGCTGGACGACCCTCGAGGCCGTGCCCGGCGACGACGGCGGCAGCACGCTGCGCCGCTGACCCGCGCCTCCGCGCCGGTCTCGACCCGCGCCTCCTCGCCGGTCTCGACCCGCGCCTCCTCGCCGGTGCCGACCCGCGCCTCCTCGACCCCTCTCTCCGACAGGACCCCCCTCATGACCCACCCCGCAGCCCACCCCGCCACCCGCACCAGCCGAGGAGGCGCGGCGCCCGTCGCCCGCGTCGAGAACGTCACGAAGTCGTTCGGCCTCGGCGACGGCCGCGTCGACGCTCTGCGAGACGTGTCGCTCGACCTCCGCGCCGGGCAGTTCACCGCCGTGATGGGCCCGAGCGGCTCGGGCAAGTCGACGCTCATGCACATCACCGCCGGGCTCGACCAGGCGACCTCGGGCCGGGTGATGCTCGGCGACACCGACATCACGCGCCTCGACGACACCCAGCTGACGCTGCTGCGCCGCCGCCGGATCGGCTTCGTCTTCCAGGCGTTCAACCTCGTGCCGACGCTCGACGTGTCGGCCAACATCGAGCTGCCGTTCCGGCTCGACGGCCGCCGCGCCTCCGTCGAGGAGCGCGCCTGGATCGACTGGCTCGTCGGCACCCTCGGCCTCGACTCGCGTCTGACGCACCGGCCGCATCAGCTCTCGGGCGGACAGCAGCAGCGCGTCGCGATCGCCCGCGCGCTCGCCACCCGGCCCGATCTGATCTTCGCCGACGAGCCCACGGGCAACCTCGACTCGAAGGCCGGCCGCGACGTGCTGGAGGTGCTGCGCACCGCCTCGCGCGACCACGGCCAGAGCATCGCCATGGTCACCCACGACCCCGTCGCGGCGAGCTACGCCGACCGCGTGGTGTTCCTCGCCGACGGACGCATCGTGCACGAGGTCGGCGCCAGCACGCCGGCCGAGATCTCGCAGGTCATGCTCGAGCTGGAGCGCGCCGCGTGAGCGCCACCACGGTCGACCGCACCGGCGCCCGCGGCTCTGCGCCCACCGGAGCCCGCGCCGCAGCCCGCTCCGCCCTCGGCGACCAGCTGCGCGAGCACCGCCCCAGCGTGCTCGTCGCCGCGCTCGGCACCACGTTCGGCGTCGCCCTGCTCTCGGTGTCGCACGTCTTCGAGCAGCTGATCGCGTCCGACCCGGCGGTCGCGGCCAGCGGCACCGTGTCGACGATGCTCGATCTCGTCGCGTCGGTCTTCGTCGGGCTGGCCCTCTACGTCGGCGCGATCGTGACGGCCAACACCTTCACCACGGTGGTCGCCGGTCGCACGCCGACGATCGCCCTGATGCGCCTGCTCGGCTCGTCGGCCCGAGACCAGCGTCGGGTCGTCGCCCGCGAGGGGCTCGTCGTCGGCGTCGCCGGTGCGCTGATCGGCGTCGTCGTCGGCACCCTGCTGGTCGTCGTCGCCGTCGGCGTGCTGGTGGCCCGCGGCACCCTGCCCGACCTCGACTACTCGTACGTCTCGGTCGGCGGCCTCGTGCCGGCCGTCGCCGTCGTCGCGACCACGGTCGCCGCCGCCTGGATCGGCTCGCGTCGCGTGCTGCAGGTCACCCCGCTGCAGGCCACGGGCGTCGTGCAGGAGGAGCCGGTCGGCTCGCGCCCCCGCCGGGTGCTCCGCACGGTGCTGGCGGCGCTGCTCGTCGTCGGGGGCGGCGTGCTGCTGCTCGCCGGGGTGCTCATGGGGCTCGCGAACGAGGCCGGCGTGCTCGTCGCCTTCGTCGGCGGGGTCCTCTCCTTCTCGGGTGTCGTCGTCGGCGCCCACACGGTGATGCCCGCCGGGCTCGCCGCGGTCGGCCGCCTGTTCGGCTCGGGTCAGGTGGCGCGCCTGGCCGCCGAGAACGCCGTGCGTCAGCCCGAGCGCAGCACCCGGGCGACGATCGGCATCGTGATCGGCGTGACCCTGGTGACGACGATGTCGGTGGCGCTCGAGACGCTCCGCAGCTTCATCGGCAGCATCCAGCAGGACCCTGCCTACGCGGCCGAGCTCGACACCATGTTCACGACGACGCTGCTCGTCATGGCGGGCCTCGTCGGCTTCTCGGCCGTGATCGCCGCGGTCGGCATGGTGAACGACATGTCGCTCAGCGTGCTGCAGCGGCGGCGCGAGCTGGGGCTGCTGCGCGCCGTCGGGTCGACGGTGGGCCAGATCCGCGGGATGATCCTGCTCGAGGCGGCGCAGATGGCCGTCACGGCGATCGTCGTCGGGGTCGTGCTCGGCACCGTCTACGGCTGGGCCGGGGCGCAGTCGCTGCTCGGGGCCGCCAACCAGGGGATGCTGATCGCGCCGACGCTGCCCGTGCCGCTGCTCGTCGGGCTGGCGCTGACGGCAGCGGTGCTGGCTGGGGTGGCGGCGCTCGTGCCGGCTCGCCGGGCGACCTCGGTGACCCCGGTCGAGGCGCTCGCCGCCCGCTGAGCCGCGCCGCGCCTCCTCGGCTCGCACTGCACCCCGTTTTCGGCGCTGCACCCCGATGGATGCGGGTGCAGCGCCGGGAACGGGGTGTCGCAGGAGGCGCGGGGGACGCGGGCGGACGGGGTGTACCTTCAGAGGCACAGACAAGTGGGTTCACGCGGGGGTGTGGTGGGCATGACGACGATCGAGTTCGACGATGGCGCGGCCGATGCGTTGATCGCTGCGGCGGACGGGGCGTCGAGCGACCTGGGTGAGCAAGCGTTCACGAACCGGTTCTCGGTCGAGGGCGTGGTGGCGGACTTCAAGGGCGCGTACGCGACTCTCTTCACGCAAGCCAACATCGTGCGATCCGAGGACACGCTGTCGTTGACTGGTGTGCTCACAGACCTGATGACTGCCGTGGGTGAGTCCAGGCGACAGGCTGACGACGAGCGTCAGCGTCTCTCCGACCTGTCTGACTGGAAGAAGCGAGAGGCCGAGCGCGAACGTCAGCGTGGATCTGGTGATGTGCTCCAGGAGTCTTCGGCGTTCGTCTCGGAGCTCGTCGACCGAAGACCGTCGGAAGTTCCGATCAGGGCGACGCCCATCTCCGTTGCCTACAGCGCCCGCGAGCGAAACCGCACACGTGGCGGTGCGTCCGGTGGAACCTCGTCAGCTGATCCAGACGTGCTGCGGACCTTCGTCGGCATGAGTCGAGCTTCCGATCTGAGCACGGCTCAGCACGTGATCCAGATGAAGAACGCTTGGACGCGTTTCGCGTCGGCATGCTCATGGGTGCCCATCGAGTCGTCGACGGCGATCACGAGTCTCGACACCCTCATGGCAGAGAACGCACTGGACGCGACCTGGATCGAGGGGATCGCGGCGGAGTTCGATGCGGCGGGCGGCGCGTCACTGCCCGACCTGCGGCTGGATGGAGTGGTCATCACCGCCGCTTCACCGGCACTCACCAAACTGCTGCAGCCCGGTCTCACCCCTGCTGAGGTCGCCGAGGCGTACGCGCTGCTGCCGCAGTCAGACGCATACATTGAAGGATTGCCGCTCGTTGCTCAGTACTTCCTGGCCAACCTGGACGGCGTCCCTGCGGTCTCGCGGGACGTTGCCTCCCGTGCCGTTCTGGATGCCGCCGTCGCGAATCCAGAAGCGGTAGCGCAGTTGATGGGAATCGTGCCGGACGGGCCGCTGGCCGAGCAGGACTTCGAGGAGCAGGTTGTCGCGCTGAGGAAGGCGGTGGACCAGGCCGACCTAACGGCGAAAGAACTGCTCGGGCAGGATGGCGCCTCGAGCATTGCGCAGCTTGTCGGTTTTGGTGTGCACGACGGGGCCGTCGTGGCCGCCATCTCGCTTGGCGACCTTGACACCGCTTCCAACGTAACCGTGAACGTCCCAGGGATGAAATCGAACGCGGGGGAGATGAAGTCGGCGTTGACGGCAGCGGATGAGCTGGTCCGAGCCGCTGTGAGAGGGAACCCGGACGCTAGCTATGCCGTCGTCTCGTGGATGGGCTACAACTCGCCTAGTGAATTCGAAGTGGCGTCTCCCGCTCGTGCGTTGTCCGGGGCAGCCGAACTTGCGTCGTTCATGGACGGCCTGCATGAAAGTCGTGCCGACGTCCCGGCGGACTCATACTCCGTCATGGCCCACTCATACGGTTCGACGACGACGTCGGAGGCATTGCTGCTGACCCAGCATCGTGTCGACTCGTTCATCTCCTACGGTTCCGTGGGGTTGACGAACGAAGCGACGGTCTATGACCTCAACGCCGATGAGGTCTATGCGACTCAGGCCTGGGGAGACGGGCTCGCGCCTGTCGGGCTGGCTCTCGGTCTCGGTACGCGAACGAACCCGACGATCGTCGACGGTGTGCACGTATTCTCGTCCGGGGCCGGACCGGGTACCGAGGCTGTGACGCAGCATGACATGTTCTTGGATTCCGGGTCCGACCAGAACGGGTACCTCTCGGCGGACACGACATCCCTCAAGACCATCTCGCAGATCGTCGCTAATGGAAGACCGGACTGATGAACGAAGTCAAGAACCAACGCCTGCATCATGTCGCCGCGTTGGTGGCGACGATCCTGGTGCTCGTGACGACAGGCTGCGGGACGAACGCGAAGAACGGAGATGACGTGGTGAGACAGGGTGGACGGGACGCCGCCGGGTTGACGCAGGCAGAGGTCGCCGGGATGTCGCTGGAAGACGAGTTCGGGTTGGCATCGGAGCGGTACGTCAAGATGCAGGGCCTGCTCGAGGAGGCGCAGCTACAGATCTCAGACGGCTCGTGGGTCTGGATCGGTGGTGATGTGCTCCCGGTCATGGGTGGGGCCAATGCGTACGGTGAGGCGCCTGAGGGTGCCAACGAGGACAACAGCTACTACGTCCGTACCAGCCGAAACGTCAAACTGAAGGGGACGACGGGCGAGCGTGCCGATCTCGATCCGATGATCCAGTACTTCGACGAGAAGGGCTGGGAGTCGGGCAGCATGAAGATCGGCCGGAACTTCGAGGCCAGGGCCGACACCGGTGACGGGTGGTGGGTCATGTACACGGTTCGACCTAACGGGCAGTACACGGTGGATGTGTACAGCGAGGTGTTCTGGACGAACGACTCGAGTGAGCTGCGTCTGGCGATCGGCAAGCGGGACGTGACACCGTTTCCGCGCGAGTCTGTGCCGGGCGAATACGAACTATTCCCCTCGTGGAGCGATCCGGTTCAGCCTTAGTTCATGATCAGACCTGGGGGTGTTCTTCGAGCCGTAGTGCTGTCAGTGGTGACGGTGCTCGCGGTGGCGGGGTGCGCCTCCGGGGCGGGGTCGACAGGCGAGGATGCACGGGACGCGGCGGGGTTGACGCAGGCAGAGGTCGCTGGGATGTCGCTGGAGGACGAGTTCGGGTTGGCTGCGGACCGGTATTCGGAGATCGAGTCCGTGCTCGAAGAGGCGCAGCTGCAGGTGTCGGATGATGCGTGGCGGTGGAACGGCGGGGATGTGCTGCCGAGCGCGGGCGGTCCGGGGTCGTTCGGTGAGCCATTACCGGGGGCCGATGGTGACAACAGCTATTACTTCCGTGTGGGTCGGACGCTTCGGCCGGAGGGTGCCAGTGGTGCGGTCGCTGGTCTCGAGCCGATGAGCTCGTACTTCGATGAGAAGGGGTGGAAGTACGGCACCCGCGAGAGCGGCACGAAAAGCGAGGTGCGCGCTGACACGGGTGATGGGTGGTGGCTGACGTACACGGTGCGTGACAACGGGCAGTACTCGTTGGTCGTGTATAGCGAGCTGTACTGGACGAACGACGCGGGCGAGTTGCGACTAGCGATCGGCAAGCGGGACGTGACTCCGTTCCCTGAGGAGTCCGTGCCGGGCGAGCATGAGCCTTTCCCCACGTGGAGCGACCCGGTTCAGCCGTAGATCGTGACGCGACCTGGGGGTGTTCTTCGAGCTGTGGTGCTGTCAGTGGTGATGGTGCTCGCGGTGGCGGGGTGCGCCTCCGGGGAGAGGTCGGCGAGCGAGGATGCACGGGATGCCGCGGGGATGACTCAGTCGGAGGTGGCTGGGATGTCGCTGGAGGACGAGTTCGGGCTGGCGGCTGAGCGGTATGTCGAGATGCAGGGCGTGCTCGAGGAGGCGCAGGTGCAGCTCTCGGACGGCTCATGGTTCTGGAACGGTGGTGACGTGCTTCCTGTCGCAGCGGGGGCCGACGCGTTCGGCGAGGCGCTGCCTGGTGCGGACGATGACAACTCGTACTTCTTCACAGCGGGGAGGATTCTCGAGCCGGAGGGTGCCGAGGGTGAGCGGGCGGATCTCGATCCGATGATCGCGTATTTCGACGAGAAGGGCTGGGAGTCGGGCAGTCGCGAGATCGGCCGCAATTTCGAGGCGAGAGCCGACAGCGGTGACGGGTGGTGGGTCACCTATACGGTTCGTCCGAACGGCCAGTACTCCCTCGCCGTGTACAGCGAGCCGTTCTGGACGAACGACTCGCGTGCGTTGTTCTCGGCGATCGCCGATCGTGATCCGGCCGATTTCCCGCAGGAGTCCGTGCCGGGCGAGTACTCGCCGTTCCCTTCGTGGGACGACCCGGTGCGGCCGTAGATCGTGATGCGATCTGGGGGTGTTCTTCGAGCGGTGGTGCTGTCTGTGGTGACGGTGTTCGCGGTGGCGGGGTGCGCCTCCGGGGCGGGGGCGGCAGGCGAGGACGCACGGGACGCGGCGGGGTTGACGCAGGCGGAGGTCGCCGGGATGTCGCTGGAGGACGAGTTCGGGTTGGCTGCGGAGCGGTATTCGGAGATCGAGGCCGTGCTCGAGGAGGCGCAGCTGCAGGTGTCGGACGATTCGTGGCGGTGGAACGGCGGGGATGTGCTGCCCAGTGCGGGCGGTCCGGGGTCGTTCGGTGAGCCTCTGCCCGGCGCGGATGGAGACGACAGCTACTCCTTCCGAGCAGGCCGATCACTCCGGCCCGACGGTGCCAGTGGTGCGGTCGCTGATCTCGAGCCGATGAGTTCGTACTTCGATGAGAAGGGGTGGAAGTACGGAACCCGTGAGAGTGACACGAAGAGCGAGGTGCGCGCCGACACCGGTGACGGATGGTGGCTGACGTACACGGTGCGTGACAGCGGGCAGTACTCGTTGGTCGTGTACAGCGAGTCGTACTGGACGAACGACTACAGCGCCTTGCTCGCTGCTGTCGCTGATCGGCTCCCGACCGACTTCCCTGAGGAGTCTGTGCCAGGCGAGTATGAGCCTTTCCCCTCGTGGAGCGACCCGGTTCGACCGTAGACCCCGCCCCACCTCGGCCTCAGCCGGCGGCCCAGACCGGGAACGGGTCGGCGAAGTCACGCCATTCGGCCGGATCCCGCAGCAGTTCGGCATCGCTCAGGAGGCACGAGTCGAGCTCACGACGGATCGTCGCCACGTCGAGATCCAGACCGAAGAACGCGATCTGCTGACCGTGCGGCGAGTCGGGGTGCCACGACGGACTCGACGTGGGGTCGAGGCTCAGCATCTGCCCGACGCTCGACCACGACCCGACCCGGTCGCACCGCGTGGCGAACTGGGTGAACCCGCGCGATCGCAGCACCGTCCCCACGGCCCCCGGCGCGAAGGTGCGCTCGACGACGGCGGCGAGGCGCTCGGGGTGGAACGGGCGCTCGTCGCGGTAGACGTAGGTCGTGATCGTCCCGTCGTGGGCGAGGTCGGGGGTGTGCTCCGAGAGGGCCTGCATCCAGCCGGCTGCGCTGCCGAGGTGCGCCGCGCCTCCTCGGGTCGCCAAGGAGGTGCGGGTCACCTCGTCGACGGGCAGCACCGCCGCCTCGGGTGCGAGCCTCGCCAGCAGCCGCTCGAGCGTCCGGCGGTCGGCGGCGGGCACGGCGTCCGTGTCGGCGAGGGCGACGACGGTTGCGTACTCGACCAGTTCGACGACGTGCTCGGCGGCGCGGAACCGGTCGTCGACACCGCCCAGCACCAGCTCGGCGAGGTCGACCGCGCTGACGACGGAGACGACGTGCTGCAACAGCGACCGGCCGTCGGGCAGCCCCAGATCGGCGTCGAGCAGCGCGCCGAGCATCAGCCCGGTGGGCCGCAGCGGGGTGCCGGGTTCGACCGAGGCGACGATGTCGACCGCGGCGCCGTCGTGGGCGAGGTCGAGCGCGAGGCGGTGGACGGTGTCGACGGCGGTGTGCGGGTCGGGACTGGGGCCTAGGTCGGGGTCGAGGTCGGGTCGGGGCTCGGGCTGGCGCTCGCGCTCGGTGGAGAGTCGTCGGCTGGCGGGGCCGGCGAGCTCGTCGGCGAGGCGTCCGACGAGGGCTGGGCTCTGGCCGCCGACGAGGACGACTCCCCGGTGTCGCGAGAGCCGAGGGGTGGGCAGCGGTTCGATCATGCCCCTAAGCTAAGTGATAACTGTTCTCAGTAACAAGCTGGGGACGCTGATGAAGGAGGCACGGTGAAGGTCCGCAACTCGCTCAAGGCTCTGAAGGCGATCCCGGGGTCGCAGGTGGTGCGCCGCCGCGGCCGCGTGTACGTGATCAACAAGAAGAACCCCCGGTGGAACACGCGACAGGGGTGAGTGCTGCCGAGGTCTCCGGTGTCGGAGGTCTCGCCTAGCGTCGGCTCGCATGGGAGTCCAGTCGTCGTTCGTCAACGCCGCCGCCGCGCTCGCGAAGCGGCCGCACGAGCATCCTTATGCGATCCCGCCCATGCCGGGAGGGCAGGGGCTCTGGCTGATCCGGCAGGGTGCGGCTGCGCCGCTCGGCTTCGTCAGGATGCGCCCGGTGCTCGGGGGGTACGCGTTCGACGTCTACGCGCACTGCCGTGACGACGGCGGGCGCCGCCCCTGGCTGCACACTGCGGGGAGCCTCGACTCGGCGGTCGCCTGGGCGGTGCAGCACGACCGCGAGATCCGCGCGCTGATCGCCCGCTGTGCCCCCGAGCCCGACGTCTGGCCGGCGTGAGTGAGCACCGGTGGACGCGCGCCAGCACCTTCGCCCCGCGGTGAGTGCGGTGTCGGCTCGACCCGCGCCTCCTCGGCCCGGCTCTACAGGCGGACGACGAGCTTCTGCGCCGAGACGCCGGCCCGCTGGCGGTCGACCGCACCCTGGATCGCGGCGAGTCCTTCTCCGGTGACCAGCGCCTCCGGCATCGGACGCAGCGAACCGTCGGCGAGACCGCGGGGCAGCACCTCGCCCCAGAGCCGCTCGCCGAGGTCGTCGTCGCGCAGGCTGCTGCCCCAGATGAATCGCGCCGTCACCCCCGCCTGCCGCGCGGCCAGCGCCGAGCGCGCCGTCGCCAGCCCGAGGCGCGCGAAGGTCGGCAGGGCCGACGGGATGAGCCTCCGGCCGGCCGCGACCTCGGCGAGCGACACGGGGGTGCTCGCGATCGCGAGGCGCGTCCCTCCTGTGCGGGCCAGCAGGCGGATGCACGCCTCGGTCGAGCCGGCGCCGATCGCGACCGCCCCCGCGACGGTGCGACCCGCGATCACCGCGACGAGCTTGTCGACCACCTCGGGGTCGCGGTAGTCGTAGACGTGGGTCGCTCCGAGCTCCCGCACGGTCTCGGCGTTCACGGCCGACGCGGTGCTCAGCACGTCGTAGCCGGCCGCCGTCGCCAGCTGCACCGCGTTCATCCCGACGCTCGACGAGCCGCCCCAGACGACGACGACCTCGCGCTCGGCCGGTGCCGCGCCTCCTTCGGTGGGTGAGGGGTCGCGTTCGGCCGGCGCCGCGCCTCCTCGGGATGTCGGCGGGAGTCGCAGCCCCAGGTGCCGCTCCTGGAACAGCGCGCACGCCGCGGTCGACACCCCGAGCGGCAGCACCGCGGCCCGCTCGAACGACAGCCCGTCGGGGATCACCGTCGTCAGCCGCTCGAGCAGCGCCGTGTAGTGCTGGAACGCCCCCTCGCGCGTCGAGTCGCGCCCCTTGTCGGTGCCGGTCGCCAGCCCCGCGACCCGGTCGCCGACCACGAGCCGCGTCACGTGCGAGCCGATCGCGACCACCTCGCCCCCGACGTCCGTGCCGAGCACCGCGGGATGCGCGAGCCAGCGGTACGTCAGCTGCCCGGTGCCCTGCACCACCCAGTCGAGCGGGTTCACGGCGACGGCGCGCACCCGGACGACCACCTCGTCGGGAGCCGGCTCGGGCAGGGCGGCCGGGCCGACCTCGAACGGGGTGCGCGGTGCGCGCAGGAACGCGGCGGTGTTCGTGCGGGGCATGCTCGGTCCTGACGTCGGGGGTGCGCGGGGGCGCGGGGTGGTCGGGTGCACGGGTTGTCGGGTACAGCATGGCGCGCCTGCCGGGGTGTGCAAATCGCGACCGTTCCGGCGGTTCGGGGCGTCATAGCCCGGTTCTTCGCAGTGCGTGAGCGTGCACAGGTCGGGTTCGGCCCGCCGGAGCAGCCGCGCGCGGTCGCGATTTGCACAGATCCGGCTGGCGGCGGTCGCGATTTGCACAGGCAGGGGGCGGGGCGGTCGCGACCCGCGCCTCCTCGAGTCGTCAGCGCTGCGCCGCGCCGAGGAGGCGCGGGTCGCGGATCAGCGTCGACTCGCCATCCAGAGCGCGTCGCCGACCACGAACACGACCAGCGTCACCCCGAGCAGCGGCAGGAACAGCGCCAGCACTCCTCCGACCGCGAGCACCAGCGCGACACCCCACCACGGCGCGCGCGCCAGCGCCCCGGCCGGCGCAGCACCCACCCGCGCACCGCGCGTCGGCCGCCGCTTCCACCACATGAGGTACCCGAACACGACCATCGCCGCGATGCCGAGCGCCGTGACCGCGAGCAGCAGCTGATTCGCCAGGCCGAACATCGAGCCCATGTGGGTGTCGACACCCCAGCGCGCGAGCTTCGCCATGACCGGGTAGTCGGCGAAGTCGGTGCGTCCGACCACCTCGAGCGTCGACCCGTCCACCGCCACGGCGTCGACCTCGGTCGGGAAGCTGCGCTGGATCTCGGTGACCGTCCAGGCGCTCGCGGCGTCGGCGGGCGGCTTGATCTCGACCAGTCCGGTGTTCACGTTGACGGTCCGGGCGACGGCGAGCACGGCGTCGAAGTCGGCGGGGTCCGCGTCGGCGACCGGCGCCTCCTCGGCTCCGTGGTGTCCGGCGTGCGGGTCGGCCGCGACATCGGCCGCGTCCGCCGCAGACGACCCGGATCCCGACCCGGCCCCAGCACCCGACCCCGCACCGTCAGTGGGCAGCGCCGTCGTCAGCGCGGGGTTCGACCAGCTGAGCGCCGACCGCAACCCGGTCACGTTCTCGCCCGCGAACTGCGACCACGTGATGCCCGTCGCCGAGAGGAACAGCGCCCCGACGAGCAGCCAGATCCCCGTCGACGCGTGCCACGAGAAGATGCGACGGTAACCGGTCGAGCCGGTCTCAGGCCGCAGCATGCCGCGTCGTGCCCGGGCGCGATCCGCCGGACGCGCCCGCCGACGGGCCGCCCGCCACCGCACCAGCCACAGTGCCCCGCCCGCGACGACGACCACGCCGAGCCAGCTGGCGGCCAGCTCGCTGTACAGCCGACCGGCGTCGCCGAGCCCGAGACTGCGGTGGAAGTCGCTCACCGCGGTCCGCAGCGGCAGCGCCCCGCTCGTCCCGTACACCGGCAGATCGCCCCGCACCTCGGCGGTCGCCGGGTCGACGAAGATCGCCCGGGTCTGACTCTCGATCAGGTCGTCGCCCGTGAACATGACCCGCGTCGTGTCGCCCGCCTCGGGAGCGGGCCGCACCGCGACCAGCGCCCCGTCGTCGCCCACCACCCGCTCGGCGGCCTCGATCTGGTCGGCGAGCGGCAGCGCGGGTGCCTCGGCGCTCGCAGCAGGCACCGTGAGCTCGTCGGCGTACACGACCCGCTCGATCGACGGGGTCAGCGCGTAGGCGGCCCCGGTCAGCGCCGCCACGAGGATGAACGGCCCGACCAGCACCCCCGCGAAGAAGTGCAGCCGCAGCAGCATCGGCGCGAACCAGCCGCGGCGCGGTGCGGCAGGGCGCGGCGCAGCAGAAGGCGCGGCCGAGGAGGCGCGGGTCGCGTCGACCGCGGAGCCCCCGTCCGTCGAGTGGTCCGTCGCGACCGCCTCGGAGTCGCGGGGTGACTGCGGGGGCCGACCCGCGCCTCCTCGGCTCCCTGCGGTGTCGGGTGCGGCGGTGTCGTGCGTGGGGGCGCTCATCGACGGGCCTCCTGCTGGCGACGGAGGCCGATGGTCAGCAGCACGACGGCGACGACCCCGACGGCGAGACCGGCGAGCCCGAGCAGACGGGCAGTGTCGTCGATCGGCGCGGCGGCGGTGGCGTCGGCGGCGGTGGCCGTCGTGGCCGACCCGTCCGCCGAGTCCGTCGCGCCCGCGCCCGAGGCGGCGTCCGTCAGCACCAGCGCGGGCGCCGGTTCGTTCGGCTCGGGGTCGTCGGGGTCGGAGGAGGGCAGCTCGCTCCACGCGTACGACCCCGACTCGCAGGTCTGCACGGTCGGGAACGCGACGAGGTCGCCCGCCTGCCCGTCGACCGGCAGCAGCGCCGAGATCTCGACCGTGTCGCGGAACCCGTCGGGCAGCGGGGTGTCGGCCGTGTACGTCACGGTCGTCGCCTCGAGCACGGTCGGGTCAGCGGGCGGGGCGGACTCGGTGATGGTCCAGCCGGGCTTCACGGTGGGGGTGACCGACTGGACGCCGGCGGGCAGCTCGATCGCGAGCGAGGTCGTCGGCGAGCCCTCGCAGCCGTGCCCGACGGCGAAGGTCAGCACGCTGAGCGTGGCCGGAGCGGTCGACGAGGCCTCGAGCTCGACGTGGGCCGAGGCCGCGAGGGGAGCGCCGAGGGCGAGGGCGAGCCCCGCGGCGCCGGCGACGAGCGCCGCGGCGAACGGACGGGAGCGGGAGGCCGAGGAGGCGCGGGAGGCGCGGGCGGTTCGGGCGGTTCGGGCGACGGAGTCGAGATGAGAGTCGTGGCGGTTCTGGGTGCGCGAGCGCATGGCGATGCTGGTCCTTCGGATGGGCGGGGTGATCCCCGGGGTGCGGTCGTCCGGCGCGGCCGCACCCGGACGGGGCGGCGGCACGCCGGGACCACGCGAGTCAGGCGACCCGCGCGGTCAGTGGGCGAGCACCCCGACCGGAGGGCCCCGCAGCCCCCGCGTCGTGCCGAGCAGCGACGACGCCCGGCGGCAGGCGGCCCAGACGTGCTCGCCGACGAGGCGCCGTCGACGACAGACCAGCGCGACCGGATCGACGAGCGCCGCGATCGCCGACGCGAGCGCCGCGACCAGAGCGGTGATCAGCGCCGTGACGAGGCGGCCGAGGTGCGACGACGCGATCGCGGTGCCGACCGTGACGGCGACGCTGCGAGCCAGCTGTCGCACGGCCGAGGCCCCGAGACGCAGCGCGATGATCGTGACGACGCCCGCGACGACGTGCGCCCAGACCATCGTCCCCGACGGCATGGCGCCCATGTCTCCGGATGCGGCCGCCACGTCGGGCATCGTGACGAGGTGCGCGTGCGCGCCGTGACCGGTGGACCCGGCCGAGGAGGCGCTGGTCGGGTCGACGCCGACCGAACCGTGCCCGAGCGAGCCGTGCCCGAGCGAGAAGACGACGTGCAGCAGCCCCTGCAGCAGGCCGATCGCGACGACGAGGTTCGGCAGGGCGACGCGGCGACCGCCGGCGGCGAAGCAGCCGAGCACGCCTGCGACGAACACGAGCGCGAGGAGGAGCGGCGGCGGGAACGCGCCCCCGCCGAGCGAGTGGGCGGTCGCCGTGACGAGCACCCCGACCGAGGTGGACAGGACGGCACGCAGCATGCGTTCCTGTCGAGCCAGCACGTCGCCTCCCAGCGGTCGAGACAACGGTACCCGAGCGCTCCTGCCGCCCCGCGCCTCCTGCCGGGCCGTCCCGCCACCGTCTCGACACCCCGCCACCGTCTCCCGTGGCGGGGTGTCGAGTCCGTGGCGGCGCACCCGGCGCCACCGCGCCAGGAGATGGACACGACGCCACTCCTAAACCCGGCGTCGTGTCCACGACCTGGCGTGCTGGCGCCGCACCCCGCCCGCGCCCGCTGACCCGCGCCTCCTGCACCGTCGGCGTGCTGCGCGCCCCTGCGGCGGGTTCGCGTCCTCCGCGGCGGGTCAGCGCTGACCCGCCCCCGATGACACCGACCCGCCGCACCCTCCCGTTCCGGGCCAGCCCGCTAGGGTCCCCTCATGAGCACGACGACGCGTGCGACCCGCCGCCCCCTCGACCCGCCGCGCAGCACGTCCGAGGGGCGCCTCCGCCGTGCCGCCCTGTGGCAGCTCCTGCTGCCGGTCGTCCTGATGGGTCTCTACGCGCCGGCGAGGTTGCTCGACGACGACCGCACCCCCGCCGATCTGCTCCTGTGGGGCATGCTCGTCTGCCTCGCCGGCCTCTTCATCACGCAGCTCGTCGAGTTCCGGCAGGTCGGCGCCTGGCGCACCCTTCCCGTCGAGCCGGGCGAGCGGATGCTGTGGGGGACGTCCGCCGCGTGGATCCTCCCGACCGGTGGTGCGGGTCACCCGGGCTCGTTCGCCCTGTCCGACCGGCGCCTGCGGTACGTGCCCGGTCCGACCGCGCGCCTCCGGGGGACGGCACCCGCCGAATGGCCCGTCGCGCGCCTCCTGAGCGTGGCCGTCAGCCCGGTCGACCACCGCCGCCGGCTCCGAGGAGGCGCGTGGGTCGTCATCGAGATCGCCGACGCCGATCCCGTGACCGTCCTCACCCCCGAGCCGCACGCGGTCGCCGCCGAGCTGCACGAGCAGCTGCTCCGCACCCGCGCCCGCTGACCCGCGCCTCCTGCCGGGCATCCCGCCACCCCGCCACCGTCTCCCGTGGCGGGGTGTCGAGTCCGTGGCGGCGTGGCCCGCCCAGCGCCACCGCGCCAGGAGCTGGACACGACGCCACTCTTAAACCCGGCGTCGTGTCCACAACCTGGCGTGCTGGCGGCGTGGCCCGCCCGCGCCTGCCGACCCGCGCCTCCTGCACCATCGGCATGCTGCGCCCGCCGCCCCTGCGGCGGGTTCGTGTCCTCCGCGGCGGGTCAGCGCTGACCCGCCCCCGATGACACCGACCCGCCGCACCCTCCCGTTCCCGCCCAGCGCCACCGCGCCAGGAGATGGACACGACGCCACTCTTAAACCCGGCGTCGTGTCCACAACCTGGCGCGCTGGCGGCACCACGCACCCCGCACACACGAAGGAGGCGCGGTGCCGGCACCAGCCGACCCGCGCCTCCTCGGCGTCACGGGATCACGAGCGGGGTCAGTGGCGACCCGCACCCTTGTCGTTCGCGTCGTCCGTGGCACGCGTGACCGGCTCGCCCTCGACGGTCGCGCGGTCGTTCTTGTTCTTGTCGCCGCGGGTCTTGGCGAGGCTCGCGACCGTCGCGACCGTGATCGTCGCGCCGATGAAGAGCAGCGAGAACCAGATCGGGATCTCGGGCACCGCGAGGATCGGCTCGCCGCCGTTGATGAAAGGCACCTCGTTGACGTGCAGGGCGTGGAAGACGAGCTTCACACCGATGAACGCGAGGATGACGGCGAGACCCTGCGACAGGTACACGAGACGCTCGAGCAGACCGCCGATCAGGAAGTACAGCTGGCGCAGACCCATCAGCGCGAAGGCGTTGGCGGTGAAGACGATGTACGCCTCGTTGGTCAGACCGTAGATCGCGGGGATCGAGTCGAGCGCGAACACCAGGTCGACGAAGCCGATCGCGATGACGCAGAGCAGCAGCGGGGTGACGAAGCGCTTGCCCGAGATCTTGACGGTGAACTTGTCGCCGTTGAAGTCGTCGTGCACCGGCAGGATGCGGCGCGCGATGCGGACGAACATGTTGTCGGCGGCGTTCCCGCCGTGGTCGCCCTTGAGCTGCTGGTAGGCGAGCACGAACAGCAGCGCACCGAAGATGTAGAAGACCCACGAGAAGTTCTCGATCAGGGCGGCGCCGGCGGCGATGAAGCCCGCGCGCATGATGAGCGCGATGACGATGCCGATCATCAGCACCTTCTGCTGGTACATCCGCGGGATGGCGAACCCGGTCATGATCAGCAGGAACACGAAGAGGTTGTCGATCGACAGCGCCTTCTCGGTCAGGTAGCCGGCGAAGTACTCGCCTCCGTAGCCCCAGCCGTTCGTGACGCCGATGCCGACGCCGAACAGCAGCGCCAGGCCGATGTAGAAGGCCGACCAGCGGGCGGACTCGCCGATCGTGGGCTCGTGCGGCTTGCGCACATGGGTGAAGAACTCGTAGACGAAGAAGGCGATCGTCACCGCGATGGTGATGAGCCAGGTGGTCAGCGATATGTTCACGGGGTTGGGCTCCGGGTTTCGGGCTGGGGCTGTGAGGCGCGTTGGCGGTCGGTGAGCAGGGTTGCGTCGACCGTCGGGATGACTCCCGAGATGAATCTACGTGAGAGTCCGCTGTGGGCGTGCCGCCAAGCAGCCGCCACGCTCCTGTGAAGCTGCAGAGCGTGCAAAGTCCTGGTCAGGCCGCGATCAGCGCTCGACGCCCACGCGGTCGAGCTCGGCGCCGATCCCCGTCAGCACTCGGGTCATGTAGGGCCCCCAGGCGAAGCGCACGATGCCGCGCACGATCGCCCCCGCGCCCGGCTTCGCGGTGAACGAGTACCGCCAGCGCACGCGCGTCCCGTCGCCGTCCGGCATGTAGCGCCAGGCGGCCCGGCCGCCCGAGACGAGCTTCTCGAGCGGCCCGTGGAAGTCGGTCAGGTCGTAGATGAACAACGAGGGCGTGTCGACCCGGGTGACGGTCTCGCGCACCGACCCGCCGCCGGAGAGCTCGAGGAGGCGCGTCTGACCGGGTGCGTCCCACCCGCCGGTCTGCCCGTGCACCGCCTGCACCTCGGGCAGCGGTCCCCACTTCGGATAGAAGCCCACGGGGTCGAGCGGGGTGCCGATCTCCCAGGCGCGGTGCAGCGGCGCGGTGGTCGTGATCTCGCGGGTGGCGCTCGCGGTGGTCGTCATGCCCGGTGGTTCGGAGTCGCGGCCCGGATCGGCAGGAGGCGCGGTGCGAGCGGGTGCAGGAGGCGCGGTGCGAGCAGGTGCAGGAGGTGCGGTGCGAGCGGGTGCAGGAGGTGCGGTGCAGCCGACCCGCGCCTCCTCGGCTCCGCACCCGCGCCTCCTCGGCTCCACGCGCTGGCCGCCGATGATCGAACACCTTTTGCATGTGCGTCGACAGAAGTAGTTGAATGGTGTCCGGCGTTCACATCGGACCACCGGAACGAAGGAGTATCCCCATGAGCAGCTCACCCTCAGTCCAGCTCTACAGCGTGCGCGACGCGATCTCCGCCGACCTGCCGGGCAGTGTCGCCCGTCTGGCCGAGATCGGCTTCACGAAGGTCGAGCCGTACGGCTTCGCCGACAACCCCACCGACATCGCCGCCGCGCTGACCGCGGCCGGTGTCACGGCGCCGACCGGTCACAGCGCCGTGATCGACGCCGACGACTCGCAGCGCGTCTTCGACGCCGCGAAGGAGATCGGTCTCGAGACCGTCATCGACCCGTTCATCCCGAGCGACCGCTGGCAGACCGCCGACGACGTCAAGGCGATCGCCGAGCGCGTCAACGTCCTCGCCGACGAGGCCGCCGGTCACGGGCTCCGCTTCGGGTACCACAACCACCAGTGGGAGTTCACGAACAAGGTCGACGGCCGCCCCGTCTACGACCTCTTCGTCGAGCTGCTCTCGCCCTCCGTCGTGCTCGAGCTCGACACCTTCTGGGCCACCGTCGGCGGCGCCGACACCCCCGCCGTGCTGAAGTCGCTCGGCGACCGCGTGCAGTTCCTGCACATCAAGGACGGCAAGGTCAGCGGCGACATCGCCACGGCCCTGCCGAGCAGCGAGAGCGCACTGATCGTGCCGGAGGCGCTGGCCGCCGCATTCGAGAACCAGACCCCGGCCGGGCAGGGCGACGTCGATGTGCGCGCGATCCTCGCCGCCGCACCGCACGCCCTCCGGGTCGTCGAGTTCGACGCCTACTCGGGCGACGTGTTCGAGGGCATCGCCGCGTCGTACGCGTGGCTCGCCGAGAACGACACGGAGGCGACCGCGTGAGCGCCGCATCCGCCTCCTCGGCCACCTCGTCCGCCGCCCGCGGTTCGGGGCCCGTCGGCGTCGGCGTCATCGGCGCGGGTGTCATCAGCGGCACCTACCTCGAGAACATGACGAGGTTCGCCGACCTGAAGGTGCTCTTCGTCGCCGACCTCGACCTCGATCGCGCTCGCAGCCAGGCCGAGACGTACGGCGTGCCCGGGCACGGCACGGTCGACGAGCTGCTCGCGATCGACGAGATCGAGATCGTCGTCAACCTGACCATCCCGGCCGTGCACGCCGAGGTCGGTCGTCAGATCATCGCCGCCGGCAAGAACGTGTGGAGCGAGAAGCCCCTGGCCCTCGACCACCAGTCGGGCAGCGACCTGCTGGCTGCGGCCGACGCCGCCGGCGTGCGCGTCGCGTGCGCACCCGACACGGTGCTCGGCGCCGGCATCCAGTCGGCCATGCGGGCCATCGCCCGCGGCGACATCGGCGAGCCGCTCTCGGCGACGACGATGTTCCACGTGCCCGGCCCCGAGTCGTGGCACCCCAACCCCGACTTCCTGTTCGCCGTCGGCGCGGGCCCCCTGTTCGACATGGGTCCGTACTACGTCAGCACGCTGGTGCACGCCTTCGGCTCGGCCAGCAGGGTGAGCGCCGTATCGTCGAAGTCGTTCGACACGCGCACCATCGGCAGCGGTCCGCGTGCCGGGCAGACGTTCCCCGTCGAGGTGCCGACGCACCACGCGGCCCTGATCCAGTTCGAGGGCGGGCAGTCGGCGCAGTCGACCTTCTCGTTCCAGAACGCGCTGCCCCGGGCGGGCTTCGTCGAGATCAGCGGCACCGAGGGCACCATCGTGCTGCCCGACCCGAACATGTTCGAGGGCGACTCGACGCTGTGGCGCTTCGGCCACGACGAGCCCGAGACGCTCACCGCCGTCGGGTCGACGTACGGTCGGGGGTCGGGCGTGCTCGACCTGGCCCGGGCGATCCGCGGGGGCGAGAGCGAGCGGGCCAGCGGCGCGGTCGCGGCGCACGTGCTCGACGTG
>NZ_JACYVH010000007.1 GCF_014842255.1 Frigoribacterium sp. CFBP 13712
TCGGATGCGATCTCGCGCACACGGCGACCGAGACCGTCATGGACGTAGTCCAGACGACGGCCATCCGGCAGCGAACGCGACAGCAACTGGCCGGCAGCGTCATACACGGACGACGAAGCGGCCCCGTCGACGGACTCTCGGATCAGACGACCGGCCTGGTCGTAGACCCAGGTCGAATACGACCCTCCGTCCGCTCGCAGCGACGTCAGCTGGCACGCGTCGTCGTAGCCGTACTCGACGCCGCCGTCCGGACCGGTCACCCGGGCGATACGGCCCGCGTCATCCCGCGTGATGCGAGTCGTTCGGGCACCGTCGGCACCAGTCGTCGTGTGTTCGACTAGGTCGCCGTCGGCGTAGGTCCAGCTCTGGAGCAGGTCCCCAGCCGCCGAGCCGATCACGCGCCCCGCGGCATCGTAAGAGACCGACGACTCGACACCGGCGTGCAGCACGGACACGACTCGTCCAGCGGCATCGCGGCGGTACTCCGTGCGGGTGCCGTCGGGATCGATCCGGGCCGTGCGGCGTCCGTCCGCGTCGTACTCCCATGCGATCGACGACTCGCCCCGCGAGCGACGCACCAATGCGCCGCGGCGGTCGTAGGTCAACTCGTGCTCGACATCGCCGCCGTCACCACGGGTGTGGTCGGTCACGACCACCGACCGCGAGAACGCATCGCGCGACACGGTGGAAAGGCGACGGCCGTCGACGACCGTCCCGACCTCCCGCCCGGCCTCGTCGTGCAGCCACTCGGTCACGTGTCCGTCGGGGTCGCGCTGCAGCACCTGCCGTCCGGCGCCGTCGTAATCTGCCGCGGTGGTGCGTCCCCGCGCATCAGTGACACTCGTGACCTTGTCCCGGGCGTCGTAGGTGCGACGAGTCACGGCACCCAGGGGATCGGTGATCGCCACCACGCGCCCGCGAGCGTCGTACTCGTATCGCGTGATCCCGCCGAGACCGTTGATCGCCTCGATCAGCTGGCCAGCCGCGTCGTAGCGGAATCGTCGCTGCCCGTGACGGGTGTCCTGGCTCGAGGTGAGGCGCCCTGCAGCGTCGTAGCCGAAACGAGCGACGCCGTGTCCCGGTGTCCTTCTGCTCACGACACGGCCCACGGCGTCATACTCGACGCGCTCGACGTCGCCGGTCGGCAGCGTGCGCGCGACGACCCGCGAGTCGGCGTCGTAGGTCAGGGTGGTGCGTGCGCCGAGGGGGTCGACGCTCGCCGAAGCGCGGCCGCACGAGTCGTACTCGTAGGTCGTCCGGGCTCCCGAGGGGGTGACGACCGCGGTGACGCGCCCGCCGGCATCGCGCTCGAGACGTGTGAGACCGCCCTCGCCGTCGACCAGCTCGACCGGACGGCCGCAGCGGTCGTACGTCGTCAGCTCGGATGAGCCGTCGGCGGCCTCGGTCGCGACCGGGCGGCCGAACTCGTCGAAACGGAGGGTCGTGGTGCCGAACGCGTCGCGCAGGGTGCCGGTGCCGTCTGCACGGTCGACCCGCGCCTCCTGCCGGACTCCCGTCGGGTCGACGGTCGCCGTGAGCGCACCGGTGACGTCGTACTCGCGGGTCCAGTCGTGGCCGGTGGGGTCGGTGATCGTCCGCAGGCGCGAGAGACCGTCGTGCGCGAACGCCCACGACGAGCCGTCCGGCAGCTCCAGAGCCGAGACGTCGCCCTGGTCGTCGAAGCGACGCGAGACGACACGGCCGAGCGGATCGGTCGTGGTCTCGAGGTCTCCGTGCGGGCCGTAGCCGAATTCGGTGCGCGCGCCCAGGGGGTCGATGATCGCGCTCACCCGGGCACCCGCACCATGCTCGAAGCGCCAGATCGCCCCGTCGGCATCGCGACGCGAGACCAGCAGCCCCGCGGCGTCGTACGTGTAGGTCGTGCGGGCTCCCGACGGGCTGACCGCCGCCACCGGACGACCGGCGTGGTCGCGCTCGATGCGCGCCACGTCGCCGACGGCGTTCTCCGTGGCGATCAGGTCGCCGTACTCGTCGTAGTGGCAGCGGACGACGACACCTGTCGGGTCGACGACGCTCTCGAGCAGCCCGTCGCGCCAGCGCATGAGCGTACGGCCGCCTTCGGGGTCGACCAGTGCCGACGGGTTGCGCTCGGCGTCGTCGGCGTACTCGTACTCGACGACGGCGCCCGACTCGGTCACGACGGTGGTGACCCGGTCGAGGGCGTCGTAGCCGTAGGTGAGATCGGCGCCCGACGGCGTGACGGTGCGGACCTTGCGCCCGCGCTCGTCGTAGCCGTTGACGGTGACCGATCGGTCGCGCTCGGTGACCGAGACGAGGTTGCCGTTCGGGTCGTAGCTCATCGACTGGCGCTGGTCGTCGGAGTCGACCACCCCGACGAGTCGGCCCTTCCTGTCGGCCATGTAGCTGTTCGACCGGGTGCCGTCGACGTCCGAGACGACCGTCACCCGACCCGGCAGATACGCGAAGCGGACTGTGCGGCCGTGCGGCGACACCTGCAGTGTCACGCGCCCCTGCTCGTCGTACGTGTTCAGGGCCTCGACCACGCCGGAGGCGCTGGTCACCGTCGAGATCAGACCCGCGTCGTTCCAGTCGTACCGTCGCGTGCCCACCTCGTTCGCGGCGCCGGTCAGGCGCCCGGCTGCGTCGTAGGCGTACTCGACCCGGCGGCCGTCGGAGGCGGTGAGGGTCGCGACGCGACCGTCGACGTAGTCGATGTCGATCGTTCGACCACGCGCGTGGGTCAGGCGCGATGGGAGTCCGTCGGGGGCGCGGGTGACGCGGACGACGGTGCCCGCGCCTCCTCCGCTCGCCAGCCAGACGCCGGCGGGGGAGAAGGCCCACCAGCCGCCGGTGTTGTCGCGGACCACGAGGAGCGTCTCGGCGCCCGTGTCGCCGAGGCCGGGCAGGGTCGAGGCGACCTCGGCTGCGAGCCAGAAGTTCTCGCCGACGGCGCGATCCCACGAGCTGCCGAGACGGGGGAACGTGACGACGCGGCCGTCGTCCATCGTGAACGCGGCGCCCTCGTCGTCGAGGGTGAGGCCGATCTCGAGCACGGAGCCCCAGCCCGGGCCGAAGGGGCCGACGTGGTCGTCGAGCGAGTTGTAGGTGCGCGAGACCCGCAACGAGGAGGCGGCACCCGCGAAGGCGAGGTCGACCTCCGTCTCGAGGAAGTTGCCTGTGGTCGTGTTGACCGGGTCCATCGTGAAGCCGGTCGTGGGCGGCGACCCCCAGCCCTGGGCGGGCGGGACGACGAGGTCGTCGCGCTGACCCTGGACCCCGGCGGACTGCAGTGCGGCGGCGAGAGCAGAGTCCGCGACGGTCGAGACGACGCCCGAACCGCCGGCCGCCTCGAACGCGCCGGCGACCGTATTCGCCCACGCGACATCGGTGTCGTTGGCGGTCAGCCAGGTCGAGAAGCTCGAGACCACGCCGTCGGCGTGGATGACGCCCCACTGGCAGTCGGACGCGAAGTCGGCGAGCTTGCCGGAGAGCGTCGAGGGGCGGCCCGCGAGCTCGGCGTCGAGGGCTGCGCTGCCGGTGGCGAACGAGCGGAGGTCGTCGGGCTTCGCCGACGAGGTGCCGCCGCTGCCGCCGCCCGTACCGGGCGCGGGAGTCTCGCGGGTACCGACGTTGGCGTCCTGGGGCTCGAGCTGGGGCGCCGGCTCGGGCTGCTCCCGAGGCATCTCCTCGCCGCCCCAGATGCTGTCTCGCCACTCTTCGAAGCCGTTGCGATCGTCCTGGCGCTGCTGCCATTCCCGTGCCTTGCGGCGGCGGTCGTTCTCCTGCTTCGCCGCCTCCTTCAGCTCGCCGGCGAAGTCCGCTATCGCCCGGAAGCTCGTGGCGAGGGTGCTGGCACCCGTCGCAGCAGTCGCCGCGTTCGTGGTGAAGAGCTCGGAGAAGAGACCACGGAACTCCTGCGACGCGGTCGTGACGAGCGACGAGCGAGAACCGCTCTGCCCCTCGATGTCGTCCGCTGCGTTGTTGAACGCGGTGACGAGTGCGTCGGCCGTGCCGTTGTCGAACGGTACGGGCTCATTGCCGCCTTTGGGATCCCCCATGAATTGTCCTCCCCCTCAGGAGTGATGCTGCGATGTCGCGGATAGCTGGTGCTGACGCCTGCCGGGCGTCTGGCGTCGTCGTGCCGAATCTCACGGCGTCGCGTGATCTCTGACGCCCGGCGCGACGCGAACGCCCCCGTCCCCCCGGAGATCGGGGTGACGGGGGCAGTCGTCTGGTGTTACGCGCCGCCGCCGGCGGAGAAGATGTTGGCGGAGATGTTGTCGAGCTGGGTGCGGAGCTGCTCGAGCTCGGTCTTGGCCTTGTCGAGGGCGGCCTTGGTCTCGGGCCAGGTGGAGCCGCGGAAGGTCGCCGCGAGAGGTCCGTCCCAGACGTTGGGGTCGGACAGGATGCGGCCCTGAGCGTCGAGCTGCGAGATCTGGTCGGTGAAACCGCCGTTGACGATCGACTGGACCTGGCGGATGGCCGTCTTGGCCTGCTCGGTGGAAAGTACGCGTGACATGGTGATGTCCCCTTCATCTGGAATTAGCCCCCGTGCAAGACGCCCCCGGGGCTTGAACATGACGAGACTAGCTCGTCACGGCCAGGATGCACCCCTTCTGCACCGATCTGTCGGTCCCCGTTCGGGGGGTGGCAGCCTGGGGAGGGATCAACGGCGTCGCAGCCTTCGCCGGCGCAGCCGCTCGGCGCGGGGTTCGCCCCGTCGAACCGAGTTCGGCGTCGATGTTCGCCTGTGGAAAGGCCGCCGATCCTCGTCCCTGCACCGATCCGTCTGTCGCCGGGCCGCTCACGACCCTGATGGGGGACATCACAGCCGTCCGACATACCCCTATCATGCAAAGGAGGGACAGCACTTTCTAGGGGGAACGGTCTGCATGGCCAGGGGAACGAAGACACACAGCACGACTCTGCGACGGCACCGAGGGGGGCGCGCACTGGGCGTCGTCGCCATGGCGGGCGTCGTCGCACTGCTGGCCACGGCCTGCACGTCCGAGCCGACGGTCGTCGAGAATCCGTCGAAGGTCCTGCAGACCGTCGACACGGCACTCGCCACCGACGGGTCGATCACGGCCGTCTCGAGCACGGCCATCTCCGTCGACGACGCGACCCGTACCTCCTCGACGACCACCGCCGAGCACGTGCCCGCCGACGTCGCGGGCGACCTGCCGCTGCGCATCAGCACGCAGTACCGCACGACCGACGGCACGGGCACCGACCTGGCCGACCTCGACGGCTACGACGGCCGCGTCGAGATCGAGTTGACGGTCGAGAACCTCACCGTCGCCCCGCAAGACCTCAGCTACGACGTCGCCGGCGCATCCCGCACCGACGCGGCCCTCGTGGGCGCGCCCATCAGCCTCGCCGCATCGACCGTGCTGACCGGCGTCTCGCCGAGCCAGGTCATCTCCGACTCGACCGGCAGCGGCACCGGTGCCGGCACCGACGGCATCGTCAGCACCACGGAAGACGGCGACGCCGTCGTGCAGTGGGCCGCCTTGCTCGCCCCTCCGCGCTCGGGTGCCAGCACCACCCTGCACCTCGTCGCCGATGTGACCGACTTCGCCGCACCCACGATCGACCTCGCAGCGCAGCCCGGCATCTCGACCGACCTCACCGTCGACGGCGTGCTCGGGTCGGCCTTCGACTCGTCGACGACCTCGGAGCTGGCGCTGCAGCAGCGCACCATCGAGCTGGTCGGCGACGTCAACACCGTCCTGAGCCGCGCCGGCGAGACGATCACCGAGGTGCGTACGAACCTCGAGAGCACGTCCGAGACGCTCGGCGTCCGCACCGCAGAGCAGCTGAAAGAGAGCAGCTCGTCTCTCGCCAGCACGATGGACGGCCTGAGCGGCCAGCTCGGTTCGCTCGAGACCGACCTCTCGGCCACCGTCACCGGCACCCAGTCGACCGTGCTGAGCCAGCTGCAGCAGACCGTCTCGAGCGTCGACTCGCTGCTCGGCGACACGTCGGCCACGGCACCCGCCGTCACGATCGACGGCGAGGGCTGCGCCGCGGTCGTCGCCGAACCGGGTCAGACCGCCAGCGTCTACGGCAGCCTGCTGCAGGTGTCCGCCCAGCTCGACGGATACGCCCAGTCCACCGCCGGCTGCCGCGACCAGGTCGCCGCCGAGCTGCAGCGCACCGTCGGCCCGTCGAACCCCGACGCCGCGAGCTGCGCCACCGAGTCGTCGCTCACCTGCTCGCTGTTCGCCTCGTCGGTCACCGTCACGGTCGCCCTGATCGGTCTCGTGACCGACGGCGTCGCGCTCGCCGAGTCGCTCGACGCGAAGCCTGCAGTTCTCGCCATCGAGAGCAACGACGCGCTGACGGCCGATCTCGCCGCGCTCGACGCCCAGCTCGACGCCCTCGCGGCCGACGCGTCGGAGGACGACGTGGCCGAGGCCCTCGACGACCTCCGCGACGCAGCCGACGCCGTCTCGGTCGGCGTGCCGACCCTGCGCGACCAGGTCGACGCCCTGCACGACGCCGCAGAAGACGCACGGGCCGAGATCGGCGACCTGCCCGACGCCGCCGACGGCGGAATCGACCTGCCGTTCTCCGGCGACACGATGCAGGAGCAGAACGCCGAGCTCGCCGCCCGTCTCTGCGACGAGATCGGCGAGGGTATGTCCCGGAGCGAGGTCGAGCGGCTGCGGGCGTACCTGACCGATGTGGCCTGCGAGGTCCCCGAGGGAGGCGACGACGACGGGTCCGAGCCCACGCCCGAGCCCACCGGCCTGCCGACCGGTCAGCCCACGACCGCACCGACCGGTGAACCGACGGTGGCTCCCACCGCTGCGCCCGGCGGCGACAGCGAAGGAGGCGCGGCTCCCCGCATCATCGACCTCCCCATCGGTCTCGAGCCGATGAGTCAGCGTCTCGACGCGCAGGCCACCGCCTGGGACGCCGTCCTCGCGGCCTCCGACGTCGACGACGATCGTGCCCCCGGCGGGATCGGCGACACCATCGCCACCCTCGACGAGACGACCTCCGCCGTGGATGACGCCATCGATCGACTCGCGCGCACCATCGAGGCGGGCGACGGCGGGCTCGACTCGTCGATCGAGGCGCTGCAGATCAGCGTTACCAGGGCCCAGGGGCAGAACGCCGCCGTGGCGGAGAATCTCAACACGCTCAAAATCCAGCAGGACGCCCTGGCGGACGAGGTCGAGAAGGCCTTCGTCGAGGCCTCGATCGACGCCTCGAACGAGATCCAGGGACTCATCGGCGATCAGGTCCGAGAGGTTTCGACGCAGGGTGCCGCTACGCGCCAGACCGTCATCGATGCGTTCGACCGCTCCATCGTCGGCCTCTCGTCGACGTCCGACGTGGTCGTCGGCGATGCGAAGGAGACCATCGAGGGTCAGCGAGTGGACCTCGACGAGCAGACCTCCGGGCTCGCCGCCGCCATCGACGAGCAGACCGCGTCGTCGCTCGAGCGCATCGCCGCGAGCACCCAGAACTCGACGCGCGACGTCGAAGGCGCCTCGACGCTCCTCGCCGGCGACCTCGCGAAGGTCATGCTCGACCTCGGCGACCGTCAGGTGGAGGGCTCGGGGATCCTCGGAGCGATGGCCACCAGCGCGGCCAAGGCCGACACCGCCGACTTCCAGCTCGCCCTCGCGACGCAGAACGCGTCCGGCTACGCCAACGTCCGAGCGGAGGACATCGCCGGCATCATGCTCCGCCAGGCGCAGTTCACCGCGTCGCTCGAAGCAGCCACCGCCCTCCCGGCGTTCCACCTCGACGTGCCCTCCGGCGCCACGTCGACCACCCTCTACGCCTTCACGATCGGCGGCGCACGATGAGCGAGCGCGGAGCACGCCACAGCGAGACGCCCGGCGCCACGTCCGACGGGGCCGGCAGCTCGCCGAGCGCGAAGTCGACCGACTCAGTCGAGTCGGCCGCATCGACTGTGGACACCGAGACCCGCCCGCGTCGCCGTGGTCGCACCATCGCCATCGTGGCGGGTGCCCTCGTCGTCGCCGCGGCCATCGTCGTGACCGTCGTCGTCGTGCAGCCCGACGACGAACCCGTCGGCGCCCCCGTGGCCGCGACCCTCCCCGTCGCCCTGACCGCGACCGATCTGCCCGAAGGCACCACGGTCGGCGTCATCGTCACCCTCGGCCCCGGCGCCGAGGGCGCCGACTGGAACGGGGCCGCCCAGGGCGCCCTGGTCGCCGAACGGCGCCTCGAGCTCGGCGGGGCCGACATCGCCCTCGCGACCGAGAACGACGGCGGCACCGAGGCCGGCGCAGCACAGGCCGTGACCGCCCTCGTCGACCAGGGCGTCGCCGGCATCGTCATCGCCTCGTCCGGTCCGCACATCATCGGCGCGGTGACCGCCGCCGCCGACGCAGGCATCCCCGTCGTCCTCCCCTACGCCCCCGTACCCGACGGCGCCTCGGGCGACGTCTGGTCGACGGCTCCCGACGCCGCGCAGACCGGTGCCGCCCTCACCGAGGCGCTCGGCGGCGCGACCAACACGCTGCTCGTCGACGCCGGAGGCGGAGCCCCCGTCGGCGTCGAGATCGGCCGCACCGAGACGGCGTCGTCGTCAGCCGGCGACGAAGCCCTCGCCCGCGAGGTCGCCCGCCTCACCGGGTCGACTCCGCCGGCCACGAGCACGACCGCGACCGGCGACGACGTCTCGGCCACCGCCTCCCAGGAGACCGAGCCGGTCGCCGATCCGTCCGACGCCGTCCTCGTCAGCGGCTCGGCGACACGCCAGGCCGCCGTCGTGGCGCGGCTGCAGGCCGCCGACCTCGCCGTCCCCGTCGTGCTCACCCCCGACGCCACGAGCCCCGCGTTCTCCGCAGTGCTGAAAGAGGACGGCGCCAGCCTCTCCGGTTCGCTCGTCACGGTCGGCGCCGAGAGCGGCGACGCGACCGCCCTCCGCGGTGACGGCGCCGGTCGATCGGTGTCGGCGTTCCTCGGCGGAGTCCGCGTGCTCGCACAGGACCCGGACGCCGTGAACCTGACCGGCGATCAGCCGTTCTCGGCCGTCGCCGGTGCGGCCGACGCCCGCAGCCACGACGCCGTGGTCGCCCTCGTGCGTGCCGTCGAATCGGCCGGCTCGATCGAGCCCCGCGCCGTCGGCGACGCACTCGGAGCCCTCGGTCTCGGCGCCGGCGACGGCATGGCCGGCCCCGCCGTCGACTTCTCGTCGGCGCAGGCCCTCGACGCCGACGTCGCCGTGCTGAACTCGTCGTCGCAGGACCTCGGTCTGCGCCCCGCCGTCGACGACGGGTCGACGGGACTCATATGGTTCGCCGGCCCCGTCACCGCTCCCGCCGCCGGCTGACGAGAAGAACAGCGCCCCCAGCGAGCCCGCCCCACCCCACCTCCGACCGAGGAGCCCCCATGCGTGTCCTGATCGATCTCGACGGCGACCGACGGAGCATCGACGTCGACCGCTGGCAGAGCGCGGCGACCCTGGGCGAGCTCGTCACCACCGCCGGGGGAGCGCTCCACGCCGGCGACGCCGACCTCTTCGTCGACGAGGCCGCCGTGCCGCTCGACACCCCGCTCGACGAGCTCGTGCTGCTCGAGGGATCGCGCATCGCCCGCACCCCCGGCACGCGCCGACGCCAGGTCGCAGGCTGGAGCGTCACCCTCGCCGGCGGTCTCGCCGCCGGGCAGGTCGTCGAGGTGCCGCGCAGCCGGCCGCTCGTCGTCGGCCGCGCCCCGCAGGCCGACCTCGTGCTGCCGACCGCCAGCGCCTCATGGGAGCACTGCACCATCGAGAACGAGCCCGACGGCGACGGGGTCCGCATCCGCGACGCCGGCTCGACCAACGGCACCCTGATCGGCGGCGAACGGGTCGATGCCGAGGGCCTGGTCATCACCGAGGCGACGACGGCCATCGTGGGCGGCGCCGTCCTGCTCGTCCGCCCCGCTCTGGCCGAGGTCACCGTGCCGGCGCCCGGGTCGCTGCACAACCTGACCCCCGCCTCCACGGCTCCCTTCAACCGCCCGCCCCGCCCGGGCCGAGCCGACGACGGTGAACCCGTGCAGCCGCCCGACCGCAAGGAGGTGCCCCCCGCCTCGAAGTTCAGCTACATCACCGTGCTCGCGCCGCTGCTGCTGGCCGGTGCGATGGTCGCGCTGCTCGGCGACGCCCGCTTCGCGCTCTTCGCGCTGCTCAGCCCGGTGACCGCGATCGGCATGTGGCTCGAGCAGAAGCACCGCCGCACGAAGAACCTCCGCGAAGAAGAGGAGCGCTTCGAGAAGGCCATCGGCGACTTCTCCGCCGAGATCGCCGAGGCGGCGGCCGAGGAGGCGCGGCGCCGCTTCGATCTCGTCCCCGACCCGGCGACGGTGCTGCGTCGCCCCGAGCTGCCGACCACGCTCCTCTGGCAGCGTCGGGTCGGCGCCGACGACTTCCTCGCGCTGCACGCCGGCATCGGCGACGTGCCCTGGCGGCCCGCCCTCGACGACCGCGGCTCAACCCGCCGAGACGACCGCGTCAAGGAGGCCCTCGCCGCCGGGCGGCTCGCCTCGGCGCCCGTCGTCGTCGACCTGACCGACGCCGGCGTCGTCGGCATCGTGGGCGACCGTGCCGGGGCGCTCGCGCTCGCCCGCAGCCTGCTCGCCCAGGCCGCGGTGCACTGCGGCCCCGCCGACCTCACGATCGGCACCTTCTGCGACCCCGGTCGCGACGGCGACTGGGAGTGGGCCTCGTGGCTGCCGCACACCCGTCAGGTCGGCAGCAGCACCGGCGACCGCTGGATGTCGGCCCGCCGCGAGGCGAGCGTGTCGATGCTGCGCGGCCTCCGCGAGACGGTCGACGAGATGCCGACCCCCGCCCTGCTCGTCGTGCTCGACTCCGAGGTGCTGACCGAGGGGCGCGACGCCCCGGCCCGCGCGATCCTCGGTCACGGCCGCTCGACGCCCGGTTCGTCGCTGCGTCCGAACGAACGCAGCGTGCGCGTGAGCGGCATCGTCATCGCGACCAGCGAAGAGCAGCTGCCCGCGTCGTGCACCACCGTCGTCGTGGTCGGCGAGGATGCCGCCGCGACCGTGCACCGCCCCGAAGACCGCACCCGCGTCGACGACGTCGTCCTCGCGGGGGTCGACGTGCCCACCGCCGAGGAGTGCGCCCGTCATCTCGCCCACTTCGACGACCCCGAGCTGATCGTGCCGGGCGCCTCGCTGCCCTCCCTCGTGCGCCTGCCCGAGCTGCTCGGCGTCCCGCGGGTCGACGCCGAGTCCGTGCAGTCGATGTGGCGCGCCCGCACCGGTGTCTCGACCCCGATCGGGTCGTCCGAGTCGGGGGTGCTCACCCTCGACCTCGTCGCTGACGGACCGCACGGACTGGTCGGCGGCACCACCGGTTCGGGCAAGAGCGAGTTCCTCCGCTCGCTCGTCGCCGGGCTCGCCGCGCGCAACGACCCGACGCGGCTGAACTTCATCCTGATCGACTTCAAGGGCGGCGCGGCCTTCGCGGCCTGCGAGCGGCTGCCCCACACGATCGGCACGATCAGCAACCTCGACGAGCAGCTCGCCGACCGCGCCCTCCGATCCCTCGAGGCCGAGATGCAGCGCCGTCAGCGCGTCTTCGCCGAGGCGGGCGACGACATCGACAACCTCGAGGCGTATCTGGCGACGTCTCCTGCGGAGCCGATGCCGCGCCTCCTCCTGGTCGTCGACGAGTTCGCGATGCTCGCGAAGGACTTCCCCGACGTGCTCAGCTCGCTCGTCAGCGTCGCCGCCGTCGGCCGCACGCTGGGCGTGCACATGATCCTCGCCACGCAGCGCCCGGCCGGCGTGGTGAACGACGACATCCTCGCGAACACGAACCTCCGCGTCGCGTTGCGGGTGCAGAGCCGCGAGGACTCCAGCAACGTGATCGGCGTGCCGGCGGCCGCGGGCATCTCGCGCGCGCAGACGGGTCGCGCGTACGTGAAGCTCGGACAGGACGACATCACCCCCGTGCAGACCGCCCTCGTCACGGGGCGCGCCCTCGAGGCGGCGGCCGAGGCCGTCAGCGTGCGCGAGATCGGCCAGTTCGGCGTGCCCGCCCCGCGCCCGGCGCCCCCGCGCGCCTCGGCGAAAGACAGCACCGACCTCGACGAGCTGATCGACGCGATCGTCGCGGCCGACTCCGAGGCCGGCTTCGCGCCTCCTCGGCAGGTCTGGCCGGAGGCGCTGGGCGAGTCGATCGCGCTGGCCGGGTTCCCGACGGCGGACGGCGACGGCGGGTCTAGCGACGGCGAGGGGTCGGGCGACGACCGGGCGCGCCACGACCGCGTGCGCGGCGGCGGGCCGCAGGTCGGCGGGGTGGTCGGCGACCGGGTCGTCGTGGCTCTGGCCGACGAGCCCGATCTGCAGCGGCAGAGCCCCGCCGGGTGGGACATGGCGCAGGGCAACCTGCTCGTCATGGGGATCCCGGGCAGCGGCACGAGCACGACGCTCGCGTCCCTCGCGCTCGCCCTGGCGCGAGAGACCGACCCCGCCGACCTCGACCTGTACGTGCTCGACCTCGGCTCGCGCGACCTCGCGCCCCTGGCCGATCTGCCGCACACCGTCGCCTACGTCGGACCGGGTGCCGGGGCGAAGGAGCAGCAGGCGCGGTTCCTCCGGCATCTGCGCACCGACCTCGAAGCCCGCCGCGCCGACCCGAGCGGCCGTCGTCGCGCCGTCGTGCTGCTCGACGGGCTGGCCGCGCTGCGCGACGAGCTGCAGGACTACGAGGGGCAGCAGCTGCTCGACCTGCTCTACCGCGTCTACGCCGACGGGCCCGCGCTGGGGCTCTCGTTCGCCGTGTCGACCACCCGCGCGAAGGCGGTGCCGTCGGCGATGGACGAGGTGACGACGCAGAAGTGGCTGTTCCGCCTCGCCGACCCCTACGACTACGCATCGCTCGGGGTGAAGGGCAAGAGCATCCCCGCGCCGGTGCCCGGTCGTCTCGTCGACGTGACGAACCGGCTGCAGATGCACGTCGCGACCCCGGCGGGCAGCCTCGTCGAGGCCGTCGCGCACGTCGCCTCCGTCTGGAGCGACGCCGCCCCCAAGTCCAACGCCATCGGACAGCTGCCCGACGACGTGCGCGTCGACGAGCTCGGCCTCGCCCCGACCTTCGACGACGAGCCGTGGCGACTGCCGATCGGCATCGGCGAAGACGACCTGACCCCCGCCGTGCTCGAGGTCTACGAGGGCGAGCACGTGCTCGTGGCAGGGCCCGCGCGGTCGGGCAAGTCGACGCTGCTGCTGGCGATCGCCGAGTCGATCCGGTCGGTGTCGGGTTCTGCGCGGCCCGTCGTCTGGGGCATCGGCGACCGCCGTTCGCCGCTCGCCCACGCTCCGCTCGACCGGGTCGCCGTCGGCGCCGACGAGGTGCCCGCGCTGCTCGCAGCGCTCCGTCTCGAACGCGGACCGGTCGTGCTGCTGATCGACGACGCCGAGCGCTTCGACGACACCGACCAGTCGATCGCGACCCTGCTCGCATCGAACCGGCCGGGCCTCTGCGTCATCGCGGCGGGTCGGTCGGCCGACCTGCGCACGCTCTACGGGCACTGGACGAAGACCGTCCGCAAGTCGCGCTGCGGTGTGCTGCTGCAGCCCGACGTCGACTACGACGGCGAGCTGCTCGGCGTGCCGCTGCCGCGGCGGGCGCCGGTCGCGCTGACCCAGGGGCGCGGCTACGCCGGTGCAGGAGGCGCGGTGCGGCTCGTGCAGGCGATGAGCCCGAGCGTCGCGGAGCCGGCCCGCACGGCCTGACCCGCGCCTCCTCGGCGTCGTGCCTGCGGTCGCCGGCGTGCCGGGCCGGGGCGTGCTGGGGTGCGCTGAGGTGCGCTGGGGTGCGCTGAGGTGCGCTGGGCGTGCTCCGCTCGGCGTGCTGGGGTGCGCCCGCACGCAGCCGGATCGAGGGTGGTCAGAAAGCGTCCTTCCGGGCGCCGTGAAGGGCGTCTTCTGACCACTCAGGTGTTCTGCCGACGTGGGCGCGGTCGCGGGGTCGAGTGGTCAGAAAGTGTCCTCCTGCGCGCCGTGAAGGGCGTTTTCTGACCACTCGAGTGCGGTGGCGACGTCGGCGACGCCGGGGTGGGGCGGTCGCGGGTGGGAGCGGGGTGAGTGGTCAAAAACTGTCCTTCCGCGGGCCGCGAAGGGCGTCTTCTGACCACTCGAGTGGGGTGGCGATGCCGGGGTGGGGCGGTCGCGGGTGGGAGCGGGGTCGAGTGGTCGGAAACTGTCCTTCCGTGGGCCGCGAAGGGCGTTTTCTGACCACTCGAGTGGGGTGGCGACGCTGGGGCGCGGCGCGGGCGCGGGGTCGAGTGGTCAGAAAGCGTCCTTCCGCGGGCGGTGAAGGGCGTTTTCTGACCACTCGATGGGGCGACCCGCGCACGCACGCCGGCCGGCCGGGCGGACCGACGGCTAGTCGCGAGTCGTGATGCTGAAGGGCGAGCTCTCGAGGTTCGTGAAGTTGCCGACCGTGGCGCGCAGCACGCACGCGGGCGCGATCGACAGCGCCGTGACCACGAGCCCGTCGGACGACACCGCCAGCGCCCCGCCGCAGCCGTCGGCGAACCGCACGCCCTCCTCGCCGCCCGCAACGTCGACGAGCATCTGCGACGGCGACCCGGTGCTCGGGCTCGAGTACAGCGGGTTCAGCTCGTCGGGACCGCCAGCCCAGACGGGCACGAGGGTGACGGTCAGCGGCGTCTGGCTGACCGTGCGCGACGGCGTCACGACCTGGACCCCGAGGAGGCGCTGCGCCGGATACGCGGATCCGGTCACGGTCTCGTCACCGGTCGCCTCGGTCGTCGCCGCCGCTGCCGCATCGAGCCAGGCGTCGAGCGCCGTGGCGTCGGCGAACTCCGCCGGGAGCGTCGCCTCGACCTCGACCTGACCGCCCGCGGGCACCTCGACCCCCGTGAGGGACCAGCCGCAGTCGACCGTCACCCCGGTGACGGAGGGCTGGTTCCGGGTGCCGGTCGCTCCCGTCCAGGTGACGGGCGGGCAGCCGTCGCCGTCGGCGGCCGCGGGCAGCACCTCGAGCAGCGGGCCGGTCAGCGGGGCGCTCTGCGCGGCGTAGGCGATCGTCACCGAGACGGTGCCCGCCTCGGGGTCGTAGCTCGCGTCGCGGACGATCGACAGCCCCGTCGGCAGCGCCGTGTCGCGCTGGCTGGCCGTGGCCGCATCGGGGGAGGTGGGGGTCTCTTCGGCGGGGGAGTCGCCCGGCAGCAGCACGACGAGCCCGATCACCAGCGCGGCGATCAGCACGACGCCCAGCCCGGCGAACGCCGCGACCTTGTTCGTGAGCCAGACGGGTCGCCACCCGGGGGTGGCGGTCTCAGCCGCCGCGGCCGCACGGGTCGGCGGTGCCACGCGACGGGGCATCGGCCGCACGATCGTGGCCGAGCCACCTGTGCCGAGGTCGGGTCGGGGCTCGGCGAGGGCGGCCGCGGCCGCGTCGGAGCCGGCCGCGTCGGGGTCGCCGGCCGCCCCGGGGGACCGGCTCGCGCCTCCTGGGATGGTGTCGGGCGAGGCGGACCCGGCCGCCGCACCACGGACGATCGTCGCCGGCCGTTCGACGTCGTCGAAGCCCTCGGGTGCGACCACCGGTGCGAGTGCCGGCAGCTCGGCGTGGGCCGCTGCGAGCCGACGCATCGAGCTCGCCGCGTCGGCGGCCGACGGGCGTGCGGCAGGGTCCTTCGACAGCACCGACTCGAGCGCAGCCCACAGATCGGCCGGCACGTCGAGGGGAGGGGGAGTCGAGGTGACATGACGGTAGGCGACCGTGAAATCGGTGCCGGGCCCGGCGAAGGGCGTGCGGCCCGAGAGGAGCTCGTAGAGCATCACACCGGTGGCGTAGACGTCGCCGGGCCCACCCGAGCGACCCTGACTGATCAGCTCGGGCGACATGTACTGCGGCGTGCCGAGCAGCCCGGTGGTCTGCCTCAGCTTCTCGTCGACCACCGAGGCGATGCCGAAGTCGCTCACCCGCACGGCACCGGTCAGACCGGGGCGCCACGGCTCGGAGAGCAGCACGTTGTCGGGCTTCACATCGCGGTGCGTGACCTGGCGTGCGTGCGCGGCCGCCAGGGCGTCGAAGACCTCGGCGACGAGATTCAGGGCGTCTCGAGCGGGCAGCGGACCGGACGCGGCGAGCAGATCGCGCACCGAGCCGCCGGGCACGAGGTCCATCACGATCGCGAGACGGTCACCCTCGACCACGAGGTCTCGCACCCGCACGATGCTCGGGTGACGCAGCGAGAGCAGCACCGAGCGCTCGCGCACGAACCGCTCGACCAGGCCTGCGTCGTCGGCGTGCTCGGGTTTCAGCAGCTTGGCGGCGGCCTCGCCGGAGTCGGCGGGTGCAGCGTCGGCAGGCGAGCCGTCGGCGGCGCCGTCGACGGCGCCGTCATGCGTCACCTCGGCTCGCGACACGGAGACGCGCCAGACCTCGCCGACCGCGCCGGTGCCGATCAGCTCGACGAGTCGATAGGACGCACCGAGAGCCTCCCCTGACCGCGACTGCGCCACTGCTTCCCCCTCGTGTACCCCCGTGCGGACGATCCGGGCCCGCGCCCGACCGTTCCACCCCTCATCGTACTGACCGCACCGGCACCGGGATGCGCGCGGCGCGGGGCGCTGTGGAGACGACGCGACGCAAGCCGCGGAGACGACGCGACGCACGCCGCGGAGACGACGCTGATCACGCTGTGGAGACGACGCGACTCACACCCATCGGGCGTGCTGGACCTCTGTCGGTGGTCGATGCCATGCTCGATCCATGGCTACCCTCACTCGTCCCCGCCGCGGCAAGGTCATCGCCGGCGTCTGCGCCGCGCTCGCCAACCGCTTCAACCTCAGCCCGTTCTTCGTGCGACTGCTCTTCGTGCTGTCGATCGTGCTGCCCGGGCCCCAGGTGCTGCTGTACGTGGTGCTCTGGGTGCTGTTCCCGAAAGAGAAGTAGGCGCGACCTGCCGCGTGGCGCTGGCCAGGCCGACCCCGCTCAGCGACGCGTGAGCGTCTGCAGCAGCGACTCCTGCAGGTAGCCGAGCCAGTCGAACACGGCGAGCATCGCGCGGAGGTGCGGTTCGGCGTCGTCGGGCATCCCCTCGTCGGTGACGCCGAGGCGGGTTCCGAGGGTCAGCCGCAGATCGGTCAGGCTCCGCAGCCACGCCTGCTGGGCGGCGGTGTCGAGCCGGCGCTCGTCGGGGCGAGGTCCGCGCGGTCTCGACCCGCGCCTCCTCGGCTCCGTGTCGGCGGTCGTCGGGCCGGTGTCGTCGCCCGACGGCTCGAGCGGCCGGTCGGCGAGGGTCGCGAGCACGACGCGGGCGTTCGCGATCTTACGATTCGTCAGATCGTCGGCGGTGAACCGTCTGAACTCCGAGGCGGCCTCGGCGTCGTCGGGGTAGGCGGACGGCAGGAGGCGCGCGACGGCGGCATCGTCGGCGTCACCGTGCTCGAGCAGCTGCACCACCTGCCTGGTCAGGTCGATCAGCAGCGCGCGCTCGTGCTCGGGCAGCTCGAGCAGCACGTCGTCGCCGCCGCGCTCGCGACGGAACGGCAGCTTCACTCGTCGGCCTTCGACACGGTCGCCCACAGGCCGTAGTCGTGCAGAGCCTCGACGTGGCGTTCCATCTGCTCGCGGGGCCCCGTCGCGACCGTCGCCTTGCCGCTCGTGTGCACCTGCATCATCAGGCGTTCGCAGCGTGCCTTCGGGTAGCCGAAGTAGGTCTGGAAGACATAGGTCACGTATGACATCAGATTGACCGGGTCGTCCCACACGAGAGTCACCCACGGGGTGTCGGGGGCCCCGAGGAGGCGCAGGTCGGCCTCGGCCCGGGTGCCGGTGCGTTCTTCGTCGAGGGTCGTGCTCACCTCACCAGGGTGTCACGCCCGGCCGTCGTGGGGTCGCCCGGCGCCCGGGGCCTACCCGGTGCCGGGCGGTCGCGTTATGCTGGGGCGGTCGCGACTGGCGTTCAGATGGTCGACCATCGGGGAGCGACTGACACACGGTTGGTGGCCGTACGCCTGGGCCACGACACCAGATCCCGTCCGTCCCGTGTGCCGAGGAGCAGTCCCATGACCGTCAACCAGAAACTCCCGTCGACCTTCAACGAGCCGCTCTCGGTCGTCGACCCCGAGATCGCCGCCGTGCTCGAGCAGGAGCTGGGCCGACAGCGCGACTACCTCGAGATGATCGCGTCCGAGAACTTCGTGCCCCGCGCCGTCCTCGAGTCGCAAGGCTCCGTGCTGACCAACAAGTACGCCGAGGGCTACCCGGGTCGCCGTTACTACGGCGGCTGCGAGTTCGTCGACGTCGCCGAGAACCTCGCCATCGAGCGCGCCAAGTCGCTGTTCGGCGCCGACTTCGCCAACGTGCAGCCCCACTCGGGCGCGCAGGCCAACGCCGCGGTGCTCGCCGCGCTGGCCGACATCGGCGACACCATCCTCGGTCTCGAGCTGTCGCACGGCGGTCACCTGACCCACGGCATGAAGCTGAACTTCTCGGGCAAGATGTACAAGGCGGTCGCCTACGAGGTCGACCCCGAGACCTACCTGATCGACATGGACGTCGTCCGTCGTCAGGCCATCGAGCACAAGCCGAAGGTCATCATCGCCGGCTGGTCGGCCTACCCGCGTCAGCTCGACTTCGAGGCGTTCCGCGCCATCGCCGACGAGGTCGGCGCGTACCTCTGGGTCGACATGGCCCACTTCGCGGGTCTCGTCGCGGCGGGCCTGCACCCGTCGCCCGTGCCCCACGCCCACGTCGTCTCGTCGACCGTGCACAAGACCCTCGCCGGCCCGCGCTCGGGTGTGATCCTCTCGAACCACGAGCCGCTGTTCAAGAAGCTCAACTCGGCCGTGTTCCCCGGCCAGCAGGGCGGCCCGCTGATGCACGTCATCGCGGCCAAGGCCACGGCGTTCAAGCTCGCCGCCGAGCCCGAGTTCAAAGACCGCCAGGAGCGCACGATCCGCGGCGCTCAGCTGCTCGCCGCCCGCCTGATGAAGGACGACGCGCAGGCGGCCGGCGTCGACGTGCTCACCGGCGGCACCGACGTGCACCTCGTGCTCGTCGATCTGCGGGCCTCCGAGGTCGACGGCAAGCAGGCCGAGAACCTCCTCCACGAGGTGGGCATCACCGTCAACCGCAACTCCGTCCCGTGGGATCCTCGTCCGCCGATGACGACGTCGGGCGTGCGCATCGGCACGTCGGCCCTCGCGACACGCGGCTTCGACGATGCCGAGTTCACCGAGGTGGCCGACATCATCGCCCTCGCCCTGATGCCCGAACCCGACATCGCGGCCCTCGCGGCACGGGTCAAGGCGCTGACCGACGCGTTCCCCCTCTACGCGTGACGGTGGGCGCGACCGGGTCGACCCGCGCCTCCTCGGGAGACGTCGTCGATCCGGTGCTCGACGTGCCGGCCGCTGATGCGCCGACGGCTGATGTGCCGACCGCCGGTGCGGCGGCCGACGTGCCGACCGCTGATGTGCCGACGGCCGAGGTGCCGGTGCTCGACGCGCCGGTCGTGCCTCGCGAGCGGTTCGTCGCCGGTGACGAGTCGACCGCGATCCGCATCGACGGGACGGCGCTCGCCGCGGCGGTGAAAGACGACCTGAGGGTGCGGGTCGAGGCGCTGAAGGCGCGGGGGATCGCCCCGGGGCTCGGGACGATCCTCGTCGGCGCGAACCCGGGGTCGCTCTCGTACGTCGCGGGCAAGCACCGCGACTGCGCCGAGGTCGGCATCGAGTCGATCCGCATCGACCTGCCCGATACCGCGAGCGAGGCCGAGATCCGCGGCGCCATCGAGACGATGAACGCCGACCCCGCGGTCACCGCCTTCATCATCCAGCTGCCGCTGCCCGCCGGCATCGAGCCGACGGCCATGCTCGAGCTGATGGACCCGGCGAAGGACGCCGACGGACTGCACCCCGTCAACCTCGGCGAGCTCGTGCTCGCGGTGCCCGGCGGCAAGGGGTCGATCGACACGCCGCTGCCCTGCACACCGCGCGGCATCGTCGAGATGCTGACGGCGTACGACATCCCGATCGCGGGGCGGCACGTCACGATCATCGGCCAGGGGCTGACGGTGGGGCGCCCGCTCGGGCTGCTGCTGACGAGGCTCGAGGCGACGGCGACGCTGACCCACTCGCGCACGGCCGACGTCGCCGCCGAGGTGCGTCGCGCCGACATCGTCGTCGCGGCCGCCGGCGTCGCGGGGCTCGTGAAGCCCGACTGGGTCGCACCCGGGGCCGCCGTGATCGACGTGGGCATCACCCGCGTGCTGAACGACGAGACGGGCAGGTACCGGCTGCGTGGCGACGTCGACCCGGCGGTCGCGTCGGTCGCCGGGTTCCAGTCGCCGGTGCCGGGAGGGGTGGGGCCGATGACGCGCGCCATGCTGCTGAAGAACGTGGTCGAGGCCGCCGAGCGCTGATCCGCCGAGCGCGCGGCGCCCGGCGCCCGTCGCCCCCGGACCACGACGCCACAGACTCGACACGACGCCACGCGATCCGGTGGCGGCGTGTCGAGTTCGTGGCGGCTTGATCCCCCACGACGCCAGAAGGTGGACACGACGCCAGGTTTAAACCCGGCGTCGTGTCCACCTTCTGGCGCGCTGGCGCGCTAGGCGTCGCGGCGCGCGCCCTCGTCGGCGTTCACCGTGAAGACGGTCGGGGCGGCGAAGCCCGCCTCGGCGAAGGCCGCGACGACGGCCTGCTCGACCGCGGCGCGTGCCTCCGTCGGCACGAGCGCGATCGCCGAGCCGCCGAAGCCGCCGCCCGTCATGCGGGCGCCGAGGGCACCCGACGCCTGGGCGGTGGCGACCGCGAGGTCGAGCTCGGGCACCGAGATCTCGAAGTCGTCGCGCATCGAGACGTGCGAGGCGTCGAGCAGGTGCCCGATCGCGCGGGCGCCGTCGGTCCGCAGCGTGCGGACGGTGTCGAGCACGCGCTGGTTCTCGGTCACCACGTGGCGCACGCGGCGGAACGTCTCGTCGTCGAGCACCTGCTCGGCACGAGCGAGGTCGTCGGCGTCGAGATCACGCAGCGACGAGACGCCGAGGGCTGCGGCCCCTCTCTCGCAGGAGGCGCGGCGATCGACGTACCCGCCGGTCGCGTGCGCGTGCTCCACCTTCGTGTCGACCACGAGCACCTCGAGGTCGGCGGCGGCGAAGCCCAGCTCGACGACGTCGGCGTCGAGGCTGCGGCAGTCGAGGAACACGCCCGAATCGGCCCGCCCGAGCAGCGACGCGGACTGGTCCATGATGCCGGTCGGTGCGCCGACGGCCTCGTTCTCGGCGAGCTGACCAACGGCGGCGAGCGTCGAGCGGTTGACGTCGATCGACCAGAGCTCGGCGAAGGCGAGCGCCACCGAGCATTCGAGGGCGGCCGACGACGACAGGCCGGCGCCGACGGGCACGTCGGACTCGACGAAGAGGTCGAGACCCGTGGCGGTCGACAGGTCGACACCCGACAGGTCTCCGCCGGCGGCGCTGAACGCGGGGGACTCGGCACGGGTCGGGGCGACCTGCAGCGCCCAGGCGATGCCGAAGACGTAGCTCGACCAGCCCGACATCGACGCCGGGTCGAGGGCGTCGAGCGAGATCTCGTGCACGCCGGCCTCGAACGACGACGAGACGCGGAGCAGGCGATCGGTGCGGACGCCGACGGTCACGGTGGTGCGTCGGTCGATGGCGAACGGCAGCACGAAGCCGTCGTTGTAGTCGGTGTGCTCGCCGATGAGGTTCACGCGGCCGGGGGCCGACCAGCGGCCGACGACCTCGGTGTCGAAGACGTCGGAGAACCCTCGGGGTGTGGTGGTGTCGGTCATGCGCGTTCGATCGCCTCTCTGATCAGGTCGGCCTGGGCCTCGGGCACGAGGTCGCCGATCCAGGCTCCCATCGCCGCCTCCGAGCCGGCCAGGAACTTCAGCCGCTTCTCGGCTCGTCGCGGCGACGTGATCTGCAGGTTGAGCCGCACGGTGTCGCGGCCCACGTTGACAGGAGCCTGGTGCCAGGCCGAGATGTACGGGGTGGGGTCGCCGTAGAGGGCGTCGACCCCCCGCAGGAGGCGCCGGTACATGATCGCGAGCTCGTCGCGTTCGTCGCCGGTCAGCCCCGCGAAGTCCGGCACGTGACGATGCGGCAGCAGGTGGATCTCGATCGGCCAGCGGGCCGCGAAGGGCACGAACGCCGTGAAGTGCTCGCCGGCGAGCACGACGCGCGGGCCCTCGCGCTCGGAGTCGAGCAGGTCGGCGAACAGCGTCGGGCCGTACGACTCGATGCTGCGCAGCAGACCCAGCGTGCGGGGCGTGATGTACGGGTAGGCGTAGATCTGACCGTGCGGGTGGTGCAGCGTGACGCCGATCGCCTGGCCGCGGTTCTCGAACGGGAAGACCTGCTCGATGCCGGGCAGCGCCGACAGCGCCTCGGTGCGGTGCGCCCACGCCTCGACGACGGTGCGGGCACGCGACTCGCTGAGCTCGGCGAACGAGCCCTCGTGCTCGGGGCTGAAGCAGACGACCTCGCAGCGGCCGACGCTGCGGCGCGTGCGCCCCATGCCGAGGCGGGCGAGGTCGTCGACGCCCTCGGGCGCCTGGTCGTCGGTGAGCAGGGGGCCGAACGAGGGCGAGCGGTTCTCGAAGACCGCGACGTCGTAGACGTCGGGGATCTCGGACGGATTGGTGGGCGACGCCGGGGCGAGCGGGTCGAGCTCGGCCGGGGGCAGGAACACGCGGTTCTGCCGTGACGCCGCGATCGACACCCAGTCGCCCGTCAGGACGTCCTGTCGCATCGTCGCGGTGTCGGGGCGCGGGTCGAGCACGCGGGCGTCGGCCTTGCGGTCGGGGCCGAGCGTCGTGTCGGCGTCGTCGAAGTAGATGAGTTCACGCCCGTCGGCGAGCACCGTGGTGCGGGTGGCGATCGACGCCATGGGGGAGCCTCCTCGGTCGTGCCTCGCACCGCGGGATTTGCAGTTGCGAAAGCACCTGAAAGCATACGAAAATGACGGGGTGAACGCCAACCCGATCGACGAGCAGCTGCCGGCCGGTCGCCGCCGTGATCGGATCGCCGACCTGGTCGGTCGGCGCGGCTTCATCCGCACCGCCGAGCTCGCCCGTGAATTCCGCCTCTCCGAGGTGACGATCCGCACCGACCTCGAGAGTCTCGCCTCCGACGGTCTGCTCTCACGCGTGCACGGGGGTGCGCTGTCCCTCGACAGGCCGGTCGTCGAGCGCCCGTTCGAAGAAGAGAGCTCGGTCGGCATCGAGGCCAAGCGGGCCATCGGGGTGACCGCCGCCTCCTTGGTCCGGTCCGGCGACTGCGTCGTCATCGACGTCGGAACGACGACCACCCAGATCGCCCTCGCGCTGCTCGAGCGAGACGACCTCGACGACGTCGTGGTCGTGACCAACGGTCTGACCATCGCGCTCGCGCTCGAGCAGGCGGTGCCGCGCTTCACGGTGATCGTGTCGGGCGGCACGCTCAGGCCGCTGCAGCACTCGCTGGTCAACCCGCTCGCGACCAGCGTGTTCGCGAGCATCACGGCCGACGTCGCCTTCATCGGCTGCACCGGCGTCGACGCCGCGCACGGGGCGACCAACGTCAACCTGCCCGAGACCGATCTGAAGCGGCTGATGACGCAGACCGCGCGGCGGTCGTATCTGGTCGCCGACGGGGCGAAGCTGGGGGAGGCGCACCTCGGCGTCATCGCTCCCCTCGACACCTTCGAGGCGCTCGTGACGGCCGGGGCGTCGGGTGCTGAGATCAGCGGACTCCGAGGTGCCGGTCTCACAGTGATCGAGGCCGATCGGGACGACGACGCGGCGGCGCGTGACGATGGCGGCCATCGCCACGAGGGCCATCACCGCCCTGAGGGTGACGAGACAGGAGACGCGACATGACCGAGCCATCCAGCGAGGGCCCCCGCCCGGCGACCATCCATCCGCCCACGGGTGCGCAATACCGCCTGTCGCTCGACGAGGCCGGGCACGAGGTCGGCGCGATCGTGACCGAGGTCGCAGCGGGCATCCGGGCGCTGTCGGTCGACGGGCATGCCCTCACCGAGACCTTCGCCGAAGACGAGACCCCGCCGTCCGCCTGCGGCATCACGCTGTTCCCGTGGCCGAACCGGGTCGACGGCGGCCGGTGGACCCTCGACGGCGTCGTGCAGCAGCTCGATCTCACCGAGCCCTCGAAGGGCAACGCGTCTCACGGCCTGCTGCGGTACACGGCCTACCGGCCCCTCGTCGTCGAGCGGCATGCGGTGACCCTCGGGGCGACCGTCCACCCGCAGCACGGGTTCCCGTTCCAGCTCGACCTGACCGTGCGGCACGAGCTGGTCGTCGACGGCATGCGGGTCACGCAGACCGTCGCGAACGTGGGTCGGGGCAGGGCGCCGTTCGCGGTCGGCGCCCATCCGTTCCTCCGGGTCGGCGACCACGACCCGGCGACGCTCCGGGTGACGCTCGACGCGGCCACCCGGTCCGAGGTCGACGATCGCAGCATCCCGACGGGTACGGCGCCGGTCGCCGGCACCGAGTACGACCTCACCGGCGGGCCGCTCGTCGGCGACCTCGATCTCGACACCGGTTACCGCGACATCGCTCCCGACGACGCCGGCATCCGCCGGACCCGCCTCACGGCCCCCGACGGCTGGGCCACCGAGCTCTGGCAAGACGAGGCCTTCCCGTTCGTGCAGGTCTTCACGCCTCGCAACTTCCCCCGCGGGGGCGTGATGGGGCTCGCGGTCGCCGCCGAGCCGATGACGGCTCCCGCGAACGCCCTGGCGACGGGTGAGGGGCTCGTCTGGCTCGACGAAGGCGAGACCTGGTCGGCCCGGTGGGGCATTCGGCGGACCCGCGCTTGACCCCGATCCGCTGAGAGGCTGTCCTGTTTGCGCACTCTCACGCAGATCGTTTCCTTGTATGAGAAAGCGCGATACCGTGAATCGTCCGGCTGGTTACCGGACGACAGTCGCCGGGTAACGCAGGTGGCCGCTCTTTTCCTGATCCGAATGGCGGCCTCGCCCGCCCGGTGCATCGTGCCCCCGGTCCCGACGCCCAGCGCCTCGGAGCCGGGGGTGCGGTCCGTCACCGACGGTGGGGTGCGGCGCACAGGCGTGACGCAGTTGGCGGAGCGCCGTCCTCGACGCCGGAGAAGAGTGGGCCCCATGGGGCTCGAACCCATGACCCGCGGATTAAAAGTCCGATGCTCTACCAACTGAGCTAGAGGCCCTCGGCGACAACAATACGGGATCATGCGCGGCGCCGTCGTCGCTCGGACGCCCCGCCGGGGGAGTGAGTGTCAGGGGTCGCGCCTATCGTTGAGGCGATGCCAAGAGACTTCCACCGCCCCACCCAGTTCTCCGGCGCCGAGTTCGAGGCCTTTCAAGGCGGAGACGACCCGGCGACGATCAACCGCGTCGCCCACGAGTCCGCCGCGGCGCTCGTCGCCCGCGTCAAAGACGACCCGTCGCCCGAGATCCTCGACCGCCTCGTCAGCTACACCGACCTCCACGGCATCGACGCCGTCGCCGAGCTGTGGGCCCACGCCGGGGCGCACACCCTGCCCGGCGCCCTCTGGCGCATCTACCTCGTGCGGGCGGTCATCCGGCAGAACCCGGCCGACATCACGTTCCTCTTCGAGCGCGGCGTCGAGTCGTCGTCGACCATCGACCCCATCGTCGCGGGTGCCCCGGCGCCGGCCAGCCCGGAGGAGATCCTCGAACTCGCCGACCTCATCCTCCGCGGCGTGTTCGTCGGCGACTTCGCGACGGCGCTCGAGCGAGGGGCGGCGTTCTGCCGCCTCGCCTCCGCCGGGGCCACGAATCTCGCAGACGACCACGACTCGATCGGCTCCGACCACGCCTCCGACCTGACCCGCCGGGCACTGCGGCTCTCCGAACTCGCCGTCGACCTCGTCGCCTGCGCCCACCTCTGGCGCACCGACAGTCTCGACTGACCCCTGCCTCGCGCCACCCGCCCGATGCAAGTCGGCGGGCGCATCAGGTCGCGGATTTCGCACCCGGCGAACGTCGAGGCGGATGCCCGAGACAGCGGGTAACATCGATTCTCGCCGGGCCGCAGTAACCCCGGGCTCCAAATTTAGCCGCTTCGAGCGGCCTCGCGCCGAGAGGCGTTTCTGCGGCCTGGCACCTCTTCCGGCTGAAGCCGACATCACCAGTCGTGCATCGCCCGCAAACTCGCCCAATCCGGCTGCGAGCTCGTGCCGAACCAATTGTGTGAGAGCGAAAGCTCCTCCGCCGGTTCCGGTCTCCCTAAGACCGGGGTCAGCGGTCCGCTTCCTCCACGAGGCCCTCGGCGTGTTTACCATCCCAGGCGGTGCGCCTCGCGGAGGGAGCGGACACACTCCACGTCACCCGACGTGCTGTCCACAATCGCAGGCGCGAAGCGTCCTGCACGACCCGACGCGGCCGTCACGATCTTCTCGTGAACAGGCCCCTGAGAAGCGCACGGAGGTGAACCCTGACATGCTGAAGCTCGTGACCCGAGAGACCGAGATGCCCGACGCGGCGCAACCGTCGTCCCCCGACGAGCTGCTGCACAGGGTCGCCGGCGGCGACCAGGTCGCATTCGGAGAGCTGTACGACCAGACTGCGCCACGGGTGCTGGGTCTGATCAAGCGCCTCCTGAAAGACCACTCGCAATCGGAAGAGGTCGCCCAAGAGGTGTTCCTCGAGATCTGGCAGACGGCGTCGCGCTTCGACACCACGCGCGGCAGCGCCGCGAGCTGGATGCTCACCATGGCTCACCGGCGGGCGGTGGATCGCGTCCGCGCCTCGCAGGCCGGTCGTGACCGCGACCTCCGCATCGGCGTCCGCGACATGGCTCCCGAATACGACTCGGTCACCGAGTCGGTCGAGATCCGCATCGAGCACGAGCGCGTCGAACGGGCTCTGGCCCGATTGACCGAGCTCCAACGCCAGGCGGTCCAACTGGCCTACTACGGCGGCTACAGCCACAGTGAGGTGGCCACCATGCTGGGGGTGCCGATCGGCACCGTCAAAACACGACTCCGCGACGGAATGATCCGACTTCGCGACGAAATGGGGGTTGCCTCGTGAACGACCGCAACGAACCCACCGGCACCGATGGTGTCGGCGAAGCGACGGAGAACCTCTCCGGCGCGTACGTGCTCGACGCCCTCGGCGACGACGAGCGACACGCCTTCGAGGGACTCCTCGACGGCTCACCCGATCTGCAGAGAGAAGTGGCCGATTTGCGCGAGACAGCACTGTTGCTCGCTCACGCGGCACAGCCGGTGGCACCCTCGGCCGAGCTGCGGAGCTCGCTGATGGAGAAGATCGCCCGCACACCCCAGCTGCCGCCGCTGCGGCAGCCCGAGGCCGAGACCGCCGGAGGCGCGGGTGACGAGCACGAGCGCGTCGCCCCCCAGCGTCGGCCCGTCCCCGAGATGGAGCCCACCGAGACCGAGGCGCGCATCCTGCGTCCGACCGGTGCCGCCGAGCGTCGTTGGTTCACCCGCCCCGCCGCGATCCTCGGCGCTGCTGCAGCAGCCGCCGGTCTGTTCTTCGGCGGAGGCGCCGTGATCTCCGCAGTCAGCGGCCCGGGTCAGTCGCAGGAGGCGACGGCTTCGGCTCTCGACGAGATCTACGCCGCGTCCGACTTCCAGCGCACGGTGGCCGAGGTCAGCACGGGCGGGACGGCCACGCTCGTCTGGTCGAACGAGCTGCAGCGCAGCGCGATCGTCGCCGACGGCCTCGAGTCGCTGCCCGGCGACCGCACCTACGAGCTCTGGTACATCGGCGACGACGGCCCCATCCCGGCGGGCACGTTCGACACGACGACCGACTCGGCCGTCACGCAGGTGCTCAAGGGCGAGATGTCGCCCGGCGACGTCGTCGGCGTCACGATCGAGCCGGCCGGCGGCTCCGACCAGCCGACCACCGAGCCGATCGTGGCCCTGCCGAGCGCCTGACGCGACGCGACCACGAGAACGACGAGAGGCGCCCCACCTGCTGGTGGGGCGCCTCCTCGGCTCTCCGGGGTTCTAGACCGGACGGGGCCCGGACCGGCCCGAGGGCTCGATCAACCGAAGCGGCCCGAGACGTAGTCCTCCGTCGCCTGAACGCTCGGCTTCGAGAACATCGTGGCCGTGTCGTCGTACTCGATGAGCTTGCCCGGCTTGCCCGTGCCGGCGATGTTGAAGAACGCCGTCTTGTCGCTGACGCGGCTGGCCTGCTGCATGTTGTGGGTCACGATCACGATCGTGTACTCCTGCTTCAGCTCCTCGATGAGGTCCTCGATGGCGAGCGTCGAGATCGGGTCGAGGGCCGAGCAGGGCTCGTCCATCAGCACGACGTCGGGCGAGACCGCGATCGCGCGGGCGATGCAGAGACGCTGCTGCTGCCCGCCCGACAGACCCGAGCCGGGCTTGTCGAGGCGGTCCTTGACCTCGTTCCAGAGGTTGGCGCCCTGCAGCGACTTCTCGACCAGGCCGTCCTGGTCGCTCTTCGACATGCGGCGGTTGTTGAGCTTCACACCGGCGAGCACGTTGTCGCGGATGCTCATCGTCGGGAACGGGTTCGGGCGCTGGAAGACCATGCCGACCTGACGACGGACGAGCACCGGGTCGACGCCGGGGCTGTAGAGGTCGTTGCCGTCGATCAGGACCTCGCCGTCGACGTACGCCCCGGGGATCACCTCGTGCATGCGGTTCAGCGTGCGGAGGAAGGTCGACTTGCCGCAGCCGGAGGGGCCGATGAAGGCCGTGACGGTGCGGGGCTCGATGGTGATGTTGACGTCTTCGACGGCCTTGAACTTGCTGTAGAAGACGTTGAGGTCACGGACCTCGATGCGCTTGGACATGGTTCCTCCGGGTGGTTCCTGGCCTAGCGGCCGAGCTTGGGTGCGAAGATTCGGGCGATCAGACGGGCGAGCAGGTTCAGCGCCATGACGATCAGGATGAGGGTGAGGGCCGAGGTCCACGCACGGTCGATGTAGGCGGCCGCGTCGGTGCCCTGGCTCACGTAGGAGCTGTAGGCGAAGACCGGCAGCGACTGCATGCGGCCGTCGAACAGGTTGTAGTTCATGCTCGCGGTGAAGCCGGCGGTGATCAGCAGCGGGGCGGTCTCGCCGATGATGCGCGCGATGGCGAGCATGACACCGGTCGTGATGCCGGCGATCGACGTGGGGAGGACCACCTTGAGGATGGTCAGCCACTTCGGCACGCCGAGCGCGTACGCCGCCTCGCGCAGCTCGTTCGGCACGAGTTTCAGCATCTCCTCCGTGCTGCGGACCACCACGGGGATCATCAGCACGGCCAGGGCGACGGAGCCGGCGGCGCCCATGCGGACGCCCTCGCCGAAGAAGATGACGAACAGGGCGTAGGCGAACAGACCCGCGACGATCGAGGGGATGCCCGTCATGACGTCGACGAAGAACGTGATCGCCCTGGCCAGACGGCCCGTGCCGTACTCGACGAGGTAGATCGCGGTCAGCAGGCCGATCGGCACCGAGATCACCGCGGCGAACGCGGTCATCAGAACGGTGCCCACGATCGCGTGCAGGCCACCGCCTCCTGCGCCGACGACGTTGCGCATCGACTGGGTGAAGAAGTCGCCGTCGAAGCGACCGGAGCCGGCGGTGACGACCGTGATCAGCAGCGAGACGAGCGGGATGAGGGCGATGATGAACGCCGACCCGACCAGGGTCGTGACGACGCGGTCCTTCGCGCGGCGGATGCCCTCGACCTGCATGGCGACCACGAAGACCAGAGCCGCGTAGAGGACGGTGCCGAGGATGAGCGCTGGCACCCAGTTGAAGCCCTCGGTGACCCCGGCGGCCTGCAGCAGGGCGAAGACGACGCCCATGATGATCCAGCTGCCGATGAGGATGATGACGGGGGCGCCCTTGGGCAGGCGTCCGGTCGTCAGGGTGTTGACGGCCTGGCTCTCGCGACGCACGCCGCTCGTGGTGGGGGTGGTCGTGGCCATCAGTTCGCTCCCGAGAAGGCCTTGCGGCGGTTGATGACGAAGCGGGCGATCGAGTTGACGATCAGCGTGATGACGAACAGCACGAGGCCGGTCGCGATCAGGGTGTTGATGCCGATGTCGTGCGCCTCGGGGAACCTCAGCGCGATGTTCGCGGCGATGGTCGACGAGTTGGTGGACGTGAGGATCGCGGGGTTGATGACGAGCGCCGGCGACAGCACGAGGGCCACGGCCATCGTCTCGCCCAGGGCGCGCCCGAGACCGAGCATGGCGGCGGAGATGATGCCGGGGCGGCCGAACGGCAGGACGGCGATCTGGATCATCTCGAAGCGCGTGGCGCCGAGGGCCAGCGCGGCCTCTTCGTGCAGCACGGGCGTCTGGAGGAACACCTCACGGCTGAGGGCGGTGATGATCGGCAGGATCATCACGGCGAGGACGATGGAGGCGGTGAGCAGCGTCCGCCCCGTGCCCGACACCGGGCCGGCGAAGATCGGGATCCACCCGAAGGTGTCGACCAGCCAGGTGTAGAACGGCTGGATCGCGGGGGCGAGGACGATGCTGCCCCAGAGGCCGAACACGACCGACGGCACGGCGGCCAGCAGGTCGATGATGTAGCCGAGACCCTGCGCGAGGCGGCGGGGCGCGTAGTGCGAGATGAAGAGCGCGATGCCGATGGCGACGGGCAACGCCATGAGCAGGGCGAGGGCAGCCGCGTAGACCGTTCCGAACGCGAGGGGGCCGACGTACTGGAAGAACGAGTCGGGGAACCCCGAGAGCGAGATGTCGTCGGCGTTCGCGGTGAGCGCCGGGATGCTCTGGACGACGAGGAACAGCGCGACCGCGGCGAGGATCGCGAGGATCAGCCCGCCGGCGACGATCGTGCTGCCCGCGAAGATCCGATCGGCGGGACGACGCCGGGGTTTTGGCGCCTGGGGCGGCGCCGAGGTCGTAGCGGGGGCGGTCATCGGACGGATCCTCCGGGTGATCGGTGTTCGAGTCGAGCGGGGCGATTCAGGCAGACGGCCCGGGAACGCACGCGGTGCGCCCCCGGGCCTGTCGTGTGGTGCGGGTCGTTACTTGATCAGCTCGATCGCGGCGGCGACCTGGGTCGAGAGCTCGCTCGAGATCGGAGCCGAGCCGGCGGCCTCGGCCGCGACCTGCTGGCCCTCGTCGCTCGTGACGTAGCTCAGGTACGACTTGACCAGCTCGCCCTGCGCGGCGTCCTCGTAGGACTCGCACGCGATCAGGTAGCTGACGAGGACGATCGGGTAGACGCCGGCTGCATCGGTGGTGCGGTCGATCTCGATGGCGATGTCGCCCTCGGTGCGGCCCTCCTCCTCGGGGGAGGCGTCGACGATGGCCGCGGCGGCCTCGGGCGAGTAGCCGACGAACTCGTCGCCGACCTTGACCTTGGCGACACCGAGGTCACCGGCGCGCGAGGCGTCGGCGTAGCCGATGGTGCCGGTGCCGTTGGTGACCGCGTCGATGACACCCGAGGTGCCGGTGGCGCCCTCGCCGTCCTTCGTCGGCCAGACGCCGTCCGCCTCGGCCGTCCACACGTCGGGGGCGGTCTTGTTGAGGTAGTCGGTGAAGTTCTCGGTGGTGCCCGAGTCGTCGGCGCGGTGCACGGCCGTGATCGGCGTGCTGGGCAGGTCGACGCCGGGGTTGTCGGCGGCGATCTCGTCGGCGTCCCACGTGGTGATCGAGAGGTTGAAGATGCCGGCGATCGTGGCGGGCGACAGGTTCAGCTCGGTGATGCCGTCGAGGTTGAAGACGACCGCGATGGGCGAGACGTAGGCGGGCAGCTCGACGATGCCGGTGTCGGGCGTGCAACCGGCGAAGGTGCTCGACGAGATCTCGTCGGTGGTGAACGCACGGTCCGAGCCGGCGAAGGCGGCCGCACCGGAGATGAAGCTCTCGCGCCCGCCACCCGAACCCTGGGGGTCGTAGTTGACCGTGACGCCCTCGTTGGCCGTCTGGTAACCGGCGACCCAGGACTCCTGCGCAGCCTGCTGCGACGAGGCGCCGATGCCGGAGATCGTGCCGGAGAGGTCGGAGCCGCCCTCGGAGGAGCCGGACGAGCCGCCTTCGTTCGTGGCGCAGGAGGCGAGGAGCATGGTGCCGACTGCGGCGATGGCGACGAGGCTGCCGGTGCGCTTGAAATTCAAGTGTGATTCCTTCTCGGGTGGTGACGACTGTGTTCTGAGACCGGGTTCCGGCCCCTGCGAGACGCTACGTCGACGGGTTAACCACGGTCGCCCGTCTCGGTGAACGGCAGGTAAACGGGCGGGGAACATCGGAGCCGTCCGCGGCGGCGCTCCGACGCGTTCCGCGCGCCAGGGTGTTGGTGTGCGAATCGCGACGGATCTGGGGCGGAACGGGGTGTTTCGACGAAGATGAGCGGCGTGCCGCGGCCGTTCGGTCGGGTTCGGCACGGCTGCAGCCGTCCGCGCGGTCGCGATCTGCACGCGGGGCGCGGTCGCGATGTGCGCAGGGGCGGGCGCGGTCGCGATTTGCACAGTCGTCGGGCGCCGCGCGTGGGCAGGGCGGCGCCGCGCGCGGGCCGGGCGGCGCCGCGTCAGGCGAGCGGGCCGTGCGTCTCGACGGCGACCAGCGAGGCGTCGGTGGTCGACACGTGCAGCACCGTGTACTCGCCCGGCGACAACGAGGAGGCGCGGCGCAGATCGAGCCGTTCGCCCCCCTTGGTCGCGAGCGCGATCTGACGGATCAGCTCGGGCAGCACGGGACCGTGGCTGCAGAGCACCGCACTGGTGCGCTTCTTGAGACGCTTAGCGACGACGCTCGCGACGTCGTCGGAACCGTTCTCGAACGAGTCCTGGCTGATGGCGTCGGTCTGCTTGACGCCGACGCGGGTGAGCGCCGAGAGGGGCTCGAGCGTGGCGAGGCAGCGGGCGGCCGTGCTGCTGACGATCCGCTGCGGTGACCAGGCGGCGATCCCGGGGGCGATCGACTTGGCCTGCCGTCGACCGGCGGGGAGCAGCGGTCGCGTGGCGTCCGAGCCGCTCCAGTCGCCGGGGGCGGTCGTCTTGGCATGACGCAGGGCGACGAGGGCGAAGGTGCGGGCGTTCTTCGCCGCGACGCGGTCGGCGAATCGCGCGAGCACGTCGGCGTCGCGCTCGTAGGTCAGCTTCGCGCGGGCCTTGTCGATGCCGACCCACTCGATGGCGCCGACCTCGCTGTTGGGCGTGAACTCGCCGGCGGCGACGAAGGCCTCGTCGGTGACCTCGGCGGCCCAGTAGTGCACGATCTTGTCGCGGCCGCCGGGCATGACGTACTCGACGTGCCCGAGGGGGGCGCCGAGGGCGACCCGGTAGCCGGTCTCCTCCCGGATCTCGCGCACGGCCGCCTGAGGCGTCGACTCGCCGGGGTCGACCTTGCCCTTGGGCAGCGACACGTCGCCGTGATGATCGCGGTGGATCAGCAGCACCCGGGCCTTGCCGTCGACGAAGCGGAAGAGCACGGCGCCCGCGGCGACGACGGTCGTCGAGGCGACGGTCACCGGCTGCTCCGCTTGCGCTGGTTGATCTGCTTCATCAGCGCGTTCTGCAGGTCGACCAGAGGGCGGCCCGACTCGTCGCGCGCGTGCCGCGTCCACGTGCCGTCGGCCTCGAGCCACCACGAGGCGGTCTCGTCGCTCATGGCGCTCTCGAACAGCGACGCCACCTCGTCGAGGTGGTTCTGCTGGGTGAGGCGGACGAGCGCCTCGACGCGGCGGTCGAGGTTGCGGTGCATCATGTCGGCACTGCCGATGAACAGCTGCGGGTCGCCGTCGTTCGCGAACCAGAAGAGCCTGGAGTGCTCGAGGTAGCGGCCGAGGATGGATCGGACCCGGATGGTCTCGCTCAGACCGGGCTGCCCGGGCTTGATGGTGCAGATGCCGCGCACCCAGACGTCTACCGGCACCCCGGCCTGGCTGGCCTTGTAGAGCGCGTCGATGATCTGCTCGTCGACGATCGAGTTGATCTTGATCTTGATGCCCGACGGGCGACCGGCCTGGGCGTTCTCGATCTCGTTCTGGATCTGCTTCAGCAGACCGCGGCGGAGATAGCGCGGCGCGACCAGCAGGCGCTTGAACTTCTTCTCGATGGCGTAGCCGGAGAGCTCGTTGAACAGACGCGTGAGGTCTTTGCCGACCTGGTCGTCGGACGTGAAGAGACCCATGTCTTCGTAGATGCGGCTCGTCTTCGGGTTGTAGTTGCCCGTGCCGATGTGCGTGTAGTGCTTGAGCGTGCCCTTCTCCTGGCGGATGACCAGGGCGAGCTTGCAGTGCGTCTTCAAGCCGACGAGGCCGTAGACGACGTGCACGCCGGCCTTCTCGAGCTTGCGGGCCCAGGTGATGTTGTTCTGCTCGTCGAACCGGGCCTTGACCTCGACCAGCGCCAGCACCTGCTTGCCCGACTCGGCGGCGTCGATCAGGGCCTCGATGATGGGCGAGTCGCCGCTGGTGCGGTACAGCGTCTGCTTGATGGCCAGCACGTTGGGGTCGGCGGCCGCCTGCTCGAGGAACGCCTGGACGCTCGTCGCGAACGACTCGTACGGGTGGTGCACGAGGATGTCCTGGCGGGCGATGCTGGCGAACATGTCGGGCTTCATGTTCGGCTCGGTCGGCTGCAGCTGCACGGCCGTGGTGGGCAGGTGCTTCGGGTACTTGAGGTCGGGGCGCGACATCTTCGTGATCTCGAACAGCCCGGCGAGGTCGAGCGGCGCGGGCAGCTTGTAGACCTCTTGATCGGTCACGTCGAGCTCGCGCACGAGCAGCTCGAGCGTCACGGGATCCATGTCGTCGGTGATCTCGAGACGGATCGGGGGCCCGAAGCGACGACGCAGCAGCTCGCGTTCGAGGGCCTGGATGAGGTTCTCCGACTCGTCTTCGTCGACCTCGACGTCTTCGTTGCGGGTGACGCGGAACACATGGTGCTCGACGACCTCCATGCCCGGGAACAGGTCTTGCAGGTGGTTCGCGATGAGGTCTTCGAGGGGGATGAACCGCACGCGCCCGGATTCGTCGTCGGGGAGCTGGACGAAGCGCGGCAGCATCTGCGGCACCTTCAGGCGCGCGAACTCCTGTCGCATCGTCTTCGGGTTGCGGACCCGAATGGACAGGTTGAGCGACAGCCCCGAGATGTACGGGAACGGGTGCGCCGGGTCGACGGCGAGCGGCATCAGCACGGGGAAGATCTGCTCGGTGAAGATCTCGCGCATGCGCACGCGGTCGGCCTCTTCGAGGTCGGACCACTTCTCGACGTGGATGCCGGCCTCGTCGAGGTCGGGCTTGACGATGTCCAGGAACGCGCGCGCGTGCCGCTCTTGCAGCTCGTGCGCCTTGTTGCTGATATCGGCCAGCACCTCGTTCGGACCGCGGCCGACGTTGGTCGGCACCGCCAGCCCGGTCGCGATGCGACGCTTCAGACCGGCCACGCGGACCATGAAGAACTCGTCGAGGTTGCTCGCGAAGATCGCCAGGAAGTTCGCCCGCTCGAGCAGGGGGGTGCTCGGGTCTTCGGCGAGCTCGAGCACCCGCTGGTTGAACGAGAGCCAGCTGAGCTCACGGTCGAGGTACCGCTCGGCGGGGAGGGTGCCGTCTTCGAAGCTGACGATCTCGTCGAAGTCGTCGAGGAAGTCGGGGGTGACGCCGGCGCCGTCGACTCGGGGTTCGCTGTCCATCGTCCTATCGTGCCACCGCCCGGGCCCCTCGCGACGCCGCTCAGGTAAACGGTGGATGACGAGGCCCGGCGGGCGCCCTGAGGAGGAGCGGTGCGGGTGTCAGAGAGCGCCTCCCCGCAGTCGCGCGACCGACCGCCAGGTGATCGTGCGCCACAGCCACTCGACCGGCCCGTACGACAGGCGGGTCAGCCAGAGGCGGCTCGCCACGGCCTGCACGACGAGCAGCCCGAGGGCCAGCAGCAGGCCGGGGGTCGGGTCCGATCGCTCCGATGCGTCGACGCCCGGGACGAGCGCCACGACGGACGCGATCACGATCGAGGCCGACACGTAGTTCGTCAGAGCCATGCGCCCCAGCGCCTCGAAGGCGGCGGCGAGGACGCGTCGCACCGGCGTGCGCCAGAGCAGCGCGAACCCGGTGACGTACGCGACGGACAGGACCATGCCCACGGATTCCGCGACGAAGCCGTACGACAGCTCGGGGCCGAGGAGGAGCTGCAGTGCGGCGCCGGCCGCACCCACCAGGGCTGAAACGACGAACACCCGGACGACGCGTGGCCCGCCGCGCTCGAGGGCGGCGGGCAGCCCGAACGACGCCGAGGCCGAGCCGAGCGCCAGCAGGCCCGGCACGGTGGCCATCCCGCCGCCGACGGCGAAGCCGGCCGCCAGCAGCACGACCCCCGCCACGGCGACGATCACGCGGGGGGCGAGGATCGCGAGGGGGAGGATCAGCAGCCCGCCGACGGCGTAGATCCGCAGGACGTCGCCGGGGAACACGAGCGCGTGCAGCAGGCCCATGCCGAACAGGGCCCCGAGTCGGAGCAGCAGCGGCGGCCACGGCGACGAGCCCCGGCGCCGCGCCGACGTCACGATCAGCTGCAGGCTGAGGCCGAAGAGGAAGCAGAAGATCGGGACGAAGCGCGACTCGACGAGCAGATCGAGGGCGGTGGCGCCGACGCTCGGTCGCCAGTCGCCGGCCTCGAGGCCGTAGCCGAGCGTCGTCAGCGACCCCACGTTGGTCAGGAGGATGCCCGCGAGCGCGAAGCCCCGGATGGTGTCGACGAGCCGCCAGCGGGTCGACGACGGTGGCGAGGGAGGCGCGGTGACGGAGTCGAGAGACGATCCAGTATGAGACATGCCACGATTCTGGCACCGGGCCTCCTGAACGACGTCGTCCCACCGGATGACATCGCCGGGGCGGTGTCGTCCGATGGGACGAGGGTGTTCGGGCTTACTTCTCCTCCTGCTTCAGCGCGAGGCCGAGAGCGAAGAACGTGGGCGCCCAGTGGCCGATGAAGATGCCCCAGCGGTCGGACTGCGCCTTGTCGGACGAGTCCTTGCCCTGCGAGGCGAGCCAGGCGACGAGCGCGATGACGATGGAGGCGAAGCCGCCCCAGTAGGCGTGCTTGCTCTGGACTCCGAGGTCCGAGACGAATTTGACGGGGTTCATGGTGGTCTCCTGTGCTGCGGTCGAGGCGTGGTCTGTTCCGGTCGACCTCAATCCACACCCTGCCGCTGAGAGCGCCATGGCAGATCGTCGTCCCCCTGGGGAGTAAGCGCCATCGCACCCGTCAGCAGCCCGATCTGTACCCCGTTCTGTACCCCGTGCCGGGGCGAGGGCCCCGTTGTCCGGGCTAGGCCCAGCCGCCGACGTACCCCTCGACGTCGGGCTCGTCGACGAGTCGCACCACGGAGGGGCTGCAGCGCTCGACGGTCTCGTGCAGCGCGTCCGAACCCCAGCGTCGACCTCTGATCGCCGCTCGCCGGGAGCTGACGGTGAGGAGGGTCGCGCCCTCGTCGTCGACGTAGACGATCGCCCCGGGCCCGCGTCCGTCCAGCTCGGCGACGGCCCGCCGCAGCTCGCCGTCGCGCACCCGCACCGGCGCGTCGGCGACCACCACGTCGACCCTGACCCGGTCGAGCCGACGGCCGTCGATCGCCAGCCCGGCGTCGTCGCCGACCACCGGCGCCCCGACGACCGACGCCTCGGGCACCTCCGCCAGGATCGAGTCCAGGCAGACGAACCGCGCCGCCTCGCCTCCCGTGAGGGGACCATGCAGGGCGACGTCGGCGTGCGGTCCGCGCAGCGCCCGGCCGCGGGACCCGGGGGCGGGCACGAGATCGGCGAGCAGCAGGGCCTCGGCGTTCTTCGCCCGTTGTCGATCGGCCAGGTCGCGGCCCGACCACTCCGGCCCGTCGTGCCAGGCCACGGCCGACGGCACGTGCGCCAGCACACCGCCCGCGAGCCAGGCGCGGTAGGCCCACTCCCAGTCCTCGCCGCCGTAGCGGGTGAACGCCTCGTCGTAGCCGCCGGTGTCGGCGAACAGGTCGGCCGAGCAGGCGGTGACCGCGCCGATCACGAAGCGGTACGAGCGGTCGTCGGCGTCGAGCAGATCTCGCGAGTCGGCGTACGCGCGGCGGAGCCAGGCCGGCTCGTCCAGTTCGAGGGCGGGGGCGACCTGCTCGACCCGTGCCTCCTCGGGGGCCCGATCGAGCGCCGCATGACGTCGGCGACCGGCCGCGACGACGTCCGAGGCGAGGGCGGGCAGGCGGGTCAGCTCGCGCACGTAGTCGGGCTCGGGCGCGGTGTCGGCGTCGAGGAAGCACAGCACGTCTCCGTCGGCGACCGAGGCGCCGAGGTTGCGGGCGGCGGCGAGGCGGAACCCGCGGTCCTCCTGCACGACGAGTCGCACACCGTCGGGCACGCGCGGCGTCTCGGGCGACCCGTCGTCGACCACCACCACCTCGAGTCGGGAGGCCGGGTGCGTCTGTCGGGCGAGTGCGAGCAGCGTGCGGTCCAGCTGCGCCTGCTGCCGGTAGTGCGCCACGACGACGGTGACCGAGGGAGGCGCGGGTGGCGTCACCCCGTCGAGGAGGTCCCAGCGGTTCCCCGGCAGGGCGCGCCCACGCCCGGGTCGGGGCGTCGGGCCGGTCACGGGGCGACCTCGCGCCACCACGCCAGGTGCGCCGCGGCGGTGTCGTCGAGGGTGGGGGCCAGAGAGGTGCCGGCCGGAAGCGCCGTCGACCGCGGGTCGCGGTGCGCGGCGAGCAGCGCGGCCGCCAGGGCGCCGTCGGACTCGGGGTCGTACAGGGCGATGCTGCCGGGCCGGAGGGCGTCCATCTCGCGGGTGTACCGGGTGTCGGCGACCACGGCCCGGCGACCCTGCTCGGCCCAGTCGAGCAGCGAGCGGGACGCCGACCAGTGGCGGTGCGCCACGAGGGGCACGACGGGTGCGTGGAAAGCGGCGGCGTAGGCCTCGTCTCCGAGTCGCCCCGTCACCTCGAAGCGGACGCCGACCGCCGTCGCGGCCGACGCCAGCGCCTCGACGTCGCGCTCGTGACCGGCCGACGGGCCGCCGAGGGCCACGACCGTCGCCGATGCCGCCTCGCCCCGGCGCACCAGGTCGCCGCAGGCCGCGATCGCGTCGTCGTGCCCCTTGCCCGGGTAGACGTAGCCGGCGATGACGACGCGCAGCTCGGACGGGTCGACCGCAGGAGGCGCGGATGCGGCATCCACGCCCGACCCCGCCGACCCCGCCGAGGCGAACGGCGCGCCGGGTCGCGTCCCGAGCGGGGCGACCAGCACGCGGGGGAGAGCGTCGTCGACGTGCTCGGCCAGCAGCGACCGCTCGTGCTCGCTGCTCACGACGACGCCGTGGGCGGCCCGCGCCATGCGACGGTACGCGGCGGCGCGCCGGTGCACCGCGGTCTCGCCGTCCGACGGCTGGGGGAGGTCGTGCAGGGTCACCGTCAGCGAGGTGAGGGCGGCCAGTCGTTCGATCCGGTCGGCCGCGTCTTCGAGACTCGACCCGAACAGCTTGTCGGTCACGTGCAGATGGACCCGGGCGGGGCGCTCGTCGGCGACGAGGGTCTCGGCGAGCTCGGCCGTCGCGACGTCGCGACGCCGCACAGCCGGGTCGGCCTCGATCAGCGAAGCGGCGACGTCGGACGCGTAGGCCGTCACGCCGTGAGAGGGCGGGCCGACGACGATGCAGAGTGGGGTGGGCACGCGTCGGACGTTACACGCGGCAGCACCCCCGCCCGAGCGCCTGCCGAGGCCCCTGTGGAGAACGACGGACAGCACGCACCCGATCGGCCTCCCTGGGAGTACGTTCCACAGGTGGCCCGAGTCGTCGTCGACGCTCGGGCGCCGAGAAGCGGAGGAAGCATGACGCGCCCCTTGCGCGTCGTGGCCGTCCCCGCCTCGCACCCCTACGTGCGTCGGGTGACCGCCGACGACGCGATCACACTCCACGACGACCCGCGCCCCGACGGCGCCGGGCCGGGCGTCTGGTGGCCCCCGGTCGCGCTCGACGCGGCCTGGATCCGCGCCCACGCCGACGAGGCCGACCTGCTGCACATCCACTTCGGCACCGAGTCGTTCGACGTCGCCCACCTCGTGGACGCCGTCGACGCGGCCCACGCCGTCGGCTGGCCCGTCGTCCAGACAGTCCACGACCTCGACCACCCGCAGCTCGCCGACGCCGACCAGGGCCGCTACGTCGCCCAGCTCGACGCCCTCTTGCCCCGTGTCGACGCGGTTCTGACCCTGACCGAGGGCGCCGCGGCCGAGATCGCGCGCCGCTGGGGAGTCGAGGCCGTCGTCGTGCCGCACCCGCGCCTCCTCGGCTCCGACTTCACCGCCGACACCGCGCCCATCGGGTTCGCCGCCGACGGGCGGGTCGTCGGCCTGCACCTGAAGGACCTCCGGCCCGGCGTCGACGGACCGGGTGCCACGACGGCGCTCGTCGCGGCCCTCGACCTCCTCCGCGCCCGCGGGGACGCCGTCACGGGCGAGGTGCGCCTGCACCGCTCCGTCCGCGACTCCGCCGCCCGCGACGAGGTCCGACGCCTCTGCGCCGCCTCCGACGCGGTCGTCCTCGTCGAGCACGACCGCCTCGACGACACCGCGCTCGCCGCAGGGCTCGCCCGCCTCGACGCCTGCGTGCTGCCCTACCGGCACGGCACCCACTCGGGCTGGCTCGAGCTCTGCTGGGACCTCGGAGTGCCCGTCGTCGCACCCGACACGGGGCACTACGCCGACCAGCACGACGACCCCACCGTCGCCTCCGCCCGGTTCGCCGCCGACGGCTCGGCGCTCGCCGACGCCCTCGACGGGGTGCTCCGGGCGGGTGCCCGCCCCGGCACGACACATCGACGTGACATCATCACTGCCCGATCGGCCGAACGCGACCGGGTCGACAGGGATGTCGTCCGCGCTCACCTGGCCGTCTACCGCGCCGCCCTGGCGCGTCCCCGAGCTCGGCCGGCACCGTCGGATCCCACGATCCAGCCCGCCCGACGACCCGCCCCGCCCGCCGAGAGGACCCCTGCGTGACACCGCCACGACCCTTGCGCATCGCCACCATCGCCCCACTCCGGTACCCCATCCGACAGCCGCACGCCGGCGGCGTCGAGTCGGCTCTGTGGAACGAGGTCGCGACCCTCCGCTCACGCGGTCACCATGTCGACCTCGTCGCCCCGCGCGGCTCGGACTTCATGACCGGCGGCCCGGCCGAGTACGTCATGCCCGCCGTCGCGTGGGCCGAGGGCGAGATCGCCGCCGACGACACCTACCCGGCTGGTTACCTCGACGACGCGCTGCCCCGTCTCGACGCGGCCCTCGACCGCATCCGCCGTCACGCCGACGACTACGACGTGGTCGTCAACCACTGCCTGCACGGTCTCCCGCTCGAGCGTGCCGGATCGCTCGGAGTCCCCGTCGTCTCGACCCTGCACACGCCCGTCATCCCCGAGCTGCTCGCCGCCGACCGCGCGTCGGTGGGCGGTCGCAGCACGTTCCTGTCGGTCAGTCGCCACACGGCCGACGAGTGGTCGGCCGCGGGCGTCGACTCGGTCGTGCTGCCGAACGGCGTCGACGAGTCGCTCTGGCCCCTGGGGCCGGGAGGCGCGGGTCTCGTCTGGTTCGGACGTCTCGTCCCCGAGAAGGGCACCCATCTCGCGATCGAGGCCGCGCGTCTCCTCGACCTGCCTCTGACGATCGTCGGTCGAATCGGCGACCAGGCCTATTTCGACCACTTCGTCGCCCCCGCGCTCGGCGACCGGGTCGCCTACGTCGGGCCTCTCGGGCAGGCCGAGCTGGCGGAGCTCGTCGGTCGGAGCGCCTGCTCGCTCACGACCCCGGTCTGGGCTGAGCCGTTCGGGCTCGTCGTGCCCGAGGCGCTCATGACGGGCACCCCCGTCGCCGCGCACGACGTGGGCGGGGTCACCGAGATCGCCCGCGGTTCCGTCGGGATCACCACCGTCACCCCGGGCGACCCGGCCGCATTGGCCGTCGCCGCGCGGGATCTCATCGAGGCGTCGCGCACGCCCGGAGGTCGCGACGACATCCGCGCCAGCACCATCGCGCGCTTCTCGCTCGGAGCCCGGGTCGACCGCCTCGAGGAGGTGCTGCGCGCGACGGTGCGCCGCGAGGGTCTCCGCCGCGAGGGTCTCGACCACGACGCTCTCGAGGTCGACACGTCGGACGCGTCTGACGCGTCGCACGCCGAGCGGCCCGAGGAGGCCGCGTGACCCGACCCGTCGTCGGCTGGTACCTGCATCATCACGGGGGAGGGCACGTCGCACGGTTCCGGGCCGTCCGCCCTCAGGTCGACGCCGACGTCGTCGTGTTCAGCTCGCGCCCCGCGCCCGACGACCTGCCCGCGGACACCCGCTGGACGACCCTTCCGCCCGACGCCGGGGTCGAGATAGACGATGCCGGGCGCGAGCTCGACCCCGCCGGGGCCGACCCGACGGCGGACGGCGTGCTGCACTGGGCGCCGCTCGGTCACCGGGGTCATCGCGACCGGCTCGCGGCGATCGCCGAGACCGTCGCCCGCGAGCGGATCGACGCGATGGTCGTCGACGTCTCGGTCGAGGTCGGACTGCTCGCGCGCCTCCTCGGCGTCCCGGTCGTGCTGTTCACCCAGCCCGGTGATCGCGACGACGAGCCGCACGCCCTGATCGAACGCCTCGCCGCCGCGATCGTCGCCCCCTGGCCGCGCGAGCTCATGGAGCCGGCGCATCTCGCCGCCCATCGCGACCTCGTCGCCTGCACCGGCGGCATCAGCCGGCACGACGGCCGCGCGGCACCTCGTGAGCCTGCGGCCGAACCCGACGGCACCCGCGTGCTCGTCCTCGCCGGAGGCGGCGGACACGACGTCACCGCCGACGACATCGAGGAGGCGCGCGCGGCCACCCCGGGAACGCACTGGACGGTGCTCGGGGTCGACGGCGTCGACGGGCAGCCGTCCGTCGTGGTGGACGACCCGTGGCCGGCCCTGAACCGGGCCGACGTGGTCGTCACCTGGGCGGGGCAGAACGCCGTCGCCGACATCGCCGCCGCAGGTGCCCGTGCGATCGTCGTGCCGCAGACGAGGCCCTTCGGCGAGCAGATCGCGACCGCGACCGCACTCGACCGCGCGGGGCTCGCCGTCGTCGAGCCGGTCTGGCCGACGGCCGAGCGGTGGCCCGAGGTCATCGCGCGCGCTCTCGAGCTCGAGCCCGACTGGGCGCGGTGGGGCACGGCCGGAGCCGCCCGCCGGGCCGCCGACGTCATCGAGCGCGTCGCCGGTTCGGAGCAGCAGCCCGGTCGGCACGTCGCCGTCGTCACCCTCTGCTCGGTCGCCCGGCTCGACCACCTGCGGCATCAGCTCGCGGCCGTCGTGCGCGATGCCGCGTCGCCCGAGCCCGGACCCGAGCCCGGACCCGACGCGTCTGCCCCGTCACGGTCGACGACTCCGCGGGTGTCCACCGTCGTGGTCTGGCTCGACGACGAGCCCGCCCCGAGCGATCTGGGCGTCGACCTCGTGGTGCACATGCCGCCGGCCGCCGAGGGCTTCCGGCTCGCCGCCGCACGCAACGCCGGGGCCGACGCCGCCGTGGGGCTCGGCGCCGACCTCGTGGTGTTCCTCGACGCCGACTGCGTGCCCTCGCCCTCGCTGGTCTCCCGCTACGTCGACGCCGCCCGCGCCGAACCCGACGCGGTGCTCTGCGGTCCCGTCACCTACCTCGCGCCCGGCGTCGACGTCGACGACCCGGCCGTGCTCGCCGAGCTGACCGCTCCGCACGCGGCTCGACCCGCGCCTCCTGCGGGGCTGCTGACACGGGCCGGCGACGGCGAGTACGCCCTGTTCTGGTCGCTCTCATTCGCGCTCACGGCACGGGCCTGGCGCTCCGGTCCGCGCTTCGACGAGCGCTACGTCGGCTACGGCGGCGAGGACACCGACTTCGCCTTCGCGTTCCGCCGGGCGGGTCGGCCGCTCGTCTGGGTCGGCGGGGCCGACGCGTACCACCAGCACCACCCGACCTCGTCGCCCCCGTGGCAGCACCTCGACGACGTGCTCCGCAACGGGCGGCTCTTCGCCGAGCAGTGGGGGGAGTGGCCGATGACGGGCTGGCTCGAGGCCTTCGCCCGCGGAGGAGCGGTGCGGCGCGTCGCCGACGGCTGGGAGCGCGTACCCGAGTGGGACGGCTCGCCCCGGCCCGGCGCGTGAGTCCGCTCAGCGCATGAGCGTGCAGCGTTTGAGCCCGCTCGGCGCGTGAACCCGCTCAGCGCGTGAGCGTGTACTGCACGTCGACCGCGTGGTCGGTGAATCCGCGCGCCGCGTACAGGCGGAGCGCCGCCGTGTTGTCACCCTCGACGTAGAGAGCCGCCGTGCCGACGCCCCTCTCGGCGAGGCGGGCCATCCCGGCGTCGACCACCGCGCCTCCCAGGCCCTCGCCCTGGTGGTCGGGGGAGACCCCGACCGCGTAGAACTCGCCCGGCTGGCCGGTCTCGACCTTGAGCCAGCAGAACGCGATCAGCTCGTCGCCGCGCCAGAGCAGCACGAAGTCGTCGGCGTCGAACCACGAGTCGGCGCGGCGCGCGTCGAGATCGCCCTGATCGAGCGAGCCCTGCTCGGGGTGATCGGCGAACGCGCGGGCGTTGAGGTCGAGCCAGGCCGTGTCGTCGACGCCGGGCCGGAAGGCGGCGACGCGGTCGCCGTCCGACAGACGGGGTGCGCGCGAGGTCACCGGGGCCCGCTGCTGCAGCAGTCGGCGGGTCTCGACGGCGCCGAAGCGGGAGCCGAGCGCCCGTGCGCCGGGCAGATCGCCGTGGGCCCAGAAGGCGATCGGGCCGGTCGTCTCGTCGAGCACCGTCTGCACGAGCCGCGCACCGAGACCACGGCCGCGGTGCTCGGGGTGCACGGCGAGCTCGGCCTCGCCCTCCCGGACGATCGCCGCCGCCTGGCCGTCGCCCAGCACCCGGGCCTCGCCCGAGCGCAGCTCGACCAGCGACTGGTCGTTGAACGGGGGGCTCCCGTCGGTCGTCGCGGCTGCGGACGCCAGGGCCAGCACGTCGGCGACCCGGCCCGCACCGCCCGTGCCGCCCGCACCGCTTCCGTCGAAGGCGGCCGAGGAGGCGCGGGTCGACCCGCCGGGATCGCTCACGGTCAGGCCCCCGGCGCGACGTTGTCGTCGTCGTAGACGTTGAACCGGTAGCCGACGTTGCGCACGGTGCCGATCAGCGACTCGAGGTCGCCGAGCTTGGCGCGGAGACGGCGGACGTGCACGTCGACCGTGCGGGTGCCGCCGAAGTAGTCGTAGCCCCAGACCTCGCTGAGCAGCTGCTCGCGCGTGAAGACCCGGGAGGGGTGCGTCGCGAAGAACCGGAGCAGCTCGAACTCCTTGAAGGTGAGGTCGAGCGGACGGCCGTGCACCTTGGCCGAGTAGCTCGCCTCGTCGATGACGACACCCGACGCGTGGATCTTCGACCCGGTCTGCGACTGCGCGAGCCGCCCCGTGACGAGCCGGATGCGGGCGTCGACCTCGGCGGGGCCGGCGCCCTCGAGGATGACGTCGTCGACACCCCACTCGGCGTTGACCGCGGTGAGCCCGCCCTCGGTGAGCACGAGCACGATCGGCACGGTGACGCCCGTCGTGCGGAGGATCTTGCAGAGCGACTTGGCGCTCGCGAGATCGGCCCGCGCGTCGACGAAGATCAGATCGCTCGACGGCGCGTTCACCAGTTGCGCGGGTTCGGCGGGGATCTGGCGGGTACGGTGACTGAGGAGTGCGAGCGCGGGGAGGACGTCGGGCCCGCCTGCCGAGGTCAGTACCAAGAGCTGCGCCACACGACCTCCAGTGAATGTACTGTCGAGCAGTCTAAAACATGAGCCCGGCCCATCCCGACCACCCGATGCTAGGGCAGGTCTCGAACGGAGAACGACGAAGTGGCAGATCCCCTGACCCCCAGCGCGGTCGACACGGCGCGGCTCAAGCCGCTGACGATCATCCCCGTGTGGCTCGCCGCCGTCGTCGCGGCCGTGCTCATCGTCGTCGTCGCCCCGCGCGACGAGGCGTTCACCTGGCTCTCCCTCTCGCTGGGCGGTCTGATCGTCCTGACGTTCGTGCTGCAGCTCGCGGCGAGTCAGAAGGACGGCCTCGTGTCGCGCACGATGCTGGCCCTCTGCGGCAGCCTCGTCGTGCTCGCCGTCGCGACCCTGGTGGTGGCCGTCACCGGCTGACCCGCCGCGGCCGCTCCGGGCGGCGCGCCTGCCGATGCTCCGAGGGTCTGCTGAGGCCCTCCCGATGTCGGTGGTCGGCGGGTAGGGTTGCCCGCATGGATTCCTTGCTCGCTCTCGAGTTGTTCTTCGTCGGCCTCCTCGCCCTGGCGTCCCTCGGCATCGGGTTCGTGTCGGTCGTCGTGCTGGTCAAGCTCTTCAAGGGTCAGCGCTGACCTTGATCGACATCCCCACCGACCTGCCGTCGGAGCTCGTCCCCCTGTCGTGGTTGATCGGCGTATGGGAGGGCACCGGCGTCGTCGACTACAAGATCGGCGAAGGCGACCCCGACCTGCCCGCCGAGGGCTCCGAGCCCGCCGAGCGGCGCGTCCACGAGTTCGGTCAGCGCATCAGCTTCAGCCACGACGGCCTGCCGTTCCTCAACTACAGCTCGTTCACCTGGCTGCTCGACGACGAGCGCACGCCGTTGACGACCGAGACGGGCTACTGGCGGCTCGAGCGGCCGGCCGAGGTGGGCGACCGCGGTCCGGGCATGCTGCCCGGCGTCGGCGTCCAGCCGTACAACTCGGCGCGTGCCGTCGAGATCCTCCGCACCCCCGACGACGGCTTCGGTCTCGAGGTGCAGATCGTGCACCCCACCGGGGTCAACGAGCTCTACCTGGGTCGCGTCAAGGGCCCGCGCATCGATCTCGCGACCGACGCCGTGCTGCGCTCGAGCAACGCCAAAGAGCACTCGGCGTCGACCCGCATGTACGGGCTCGTCGAGAACGACCTCCTCTGGGCATGGGACATCGCGGCCCTCGGCCAGGAGCTGCGCACGCACGCGTCCGGCAGGTTGTCGCGCGTTGACTGACACCTCCGCGGGCGGCGCGACCGACGCGACCACCGCCTCCTCGACCGGCTCCGCGTACCGCTCGCCGTTCGCGGCGCGCGACGGCTTCGTCGACGACGGCACCGGGGTCGCCGCCCACTACGGCGAGCTGATCCGTGAGCAGCGCCTGCTCTCGCAGGGCACGGCGGTCGTCGACCTCTCGAACCGCGGCGTGCTCACCGTGAGCGGCCCCGACCGGCTCAGCTGGCTCAACTCGCTGACCAGTCAGAGCGTCGGGCGTCTGGCGCCCGGCGAATCGACCGAGACCCTGCTGCTCGACGCCAACGGGCGACTCGAGCACGCGGTGCGACTCGTCGACGACGGCGAGACCGCGTGGCTGCTCGTCGACGGCGACGAGACCGAGCCGCTCCGGTCCTGGCTCGATCGGATGCGCTTCATGCTCCGCGTCGAGGTCGTCGACCGGTCGTCCGACGTCGCCACGGTGGGGTCGATGCACGACCTCTCCGCCGACGCCCGGGTGCCCGTGTTCACCTCGAACGACGTCGCCATCGCCTGGGTCGACCCCTGGCACGAGGTCGCCGTCGGCGGTCACAGCTACGCCGACTCCGAGAGCCACCCCGGCAGGCAGTGGTCGTACCACGAGACGCTCGTGTCCCGAGACGACCTCGCCGCGCTGGCCGCGTCTCCCGCCGCCGACCTGCCCGCCGCCGGCACGCTCGCCCTCGAGGCGCTGCGGATCGAGGCCTGGCGCCCGCGTCTCACGACCGAGGTCGACGAGCGCAGCATCCCGCACGAGCTCGACTGGATGCGCAGCGCCGTGCACCTGGCGAAGGGCTGCTACCGCGGCCAGGAGACCGTCGCCAAGGTGCACAACATCGGGCACCCGCCGCGGCGCCTGGTGATGCTGCACCTCGACGGCAGCGACGGCGTCCTGCCCGAGCACGGCGCCGCCGTCGTGCTCGCATCGCCCCCGACCGACGCGTTCGGTCAGACCGCCGCCGCCGACCCCGACGCCGGCCCCGACGCGCAGCCCCGCTCGCCCGCGGTCGTCGGTCACGTCACCAGCGTGGCGCTGCACCACGAGCTCGGCCCCGTCGCGCTGGCGCTCGTGAAGCGCACCACCCCCGAGACGGCGGCACTCGCCGTCGTCGCCGACGACATCGTGGTCGCCGCCTCGCAGGAGGTCATCGTGCCCTCGTCCGCCGGCGCCGCAGCGGGGGTACCCCGCCTGCCCCGTCTCGGCGCCGTCCGCCGCTGACCCGGCGGTGAGCGGGTCCGAGGGCGCGAGCGCCTCGTCCACGCGACGGGTGCGGTCGATGCTGACCCGCGCCTCCGGCGGGTTCGATCCGAGGGTCGCCACCGCGCGCACGATCGCGTCCGGCCCGGCGGTCGTGCAGATCGTCGTGGCGGTCTCGCTCTCGTACGCGATCACGCACTACCTGCTGGGGCACGCGATCCCGCTGCTGGCCGTGACGATCACCATCTCGTCGCTCGGCCTCGCCCGCGACGCCCGGCCGCGACGGGTGCTCGAGAACGCCGTCGGGGTGCTGATCGGCATCGCCCTCAGCGAGGTGCTGCTGATGATCGTCGGCAAGGGGCTCTGGCAGATCGCCCTGGTGCTGTCCGTCGCCCTCCTGGTGGGGCGCTTCTTCTCGTCGAGCAGCGCGTTCGCGGCCGCCGCGGCGACCCAGTCGATGCTCGTGATGCTGCTGCCCGACCCCGACGGCGGGCCGTTCGTCCGCAGCATCGACGGCGCGATCGGCGGAATCGTGGCGCTGCTGATCACGGCGGTGATCCCGCGTGATCCGATCGGTCTGGCCCGTGCCGACGCCGAGCAGCTCTTCGCCGAGGTCGAGCAGGCGTTCGCCTCGCTGGTCGCGGCGGTGCGCACCGACGACGTCCGTCGGGCCGACGACGCCCTCCGCCGCCTGCGCTCGACGCAGCCGCTGCTCGACGACTGGTCGTCGACCCTCGAGTCGGCGCAGTCGATCGCTCGGCTGTCGCCGTTCTTACGCTCGCGACTGCCTCACCTCCGGCAGCAGGCCGTCGTGCGCCGCTGCGTCGACCTCGCCGTGCGCAACCTCCGGGTGATCGCTCGTCGGCTCGACACCTCCGTCGGCGACGGGGTCGATCGCCGTGCGGTCGGCGATCTGCTCGAGAGCACCGCGCGGGCCGTGGGTGTGCTCGGAGAGTCCCTGCGCGACGTCGAGAGGCGACCCGTCGCGCGCGAGGCGCTGACCGCTGTGGCCCGCCGACTCGACCCGGCCGTGGTCGTGCCGGGTGCGCCCGTGACCGAGGCGATGATCGTGCTGATGATGCGCCCGCTGCTGGTCGACCTGCTCATGGCGACGGGGCTCGACCACGACGAGGCCCGCGCCCTGCTCGCCCGCGTCTGACCGCCCGCCCGGCCGGCATCGCGACTCAGGCCCGGGGTGCGCCCGCGTCTGACCGGCCGCCCGGCCGGCCTCGCGACTCAGGCCCGGGGTGCGACCGCCTGCCACGGCAGCGACAGCTCGCCGAGCCGCCAGCGCGAGCGACCGTGCCGAACCGGCCACCCGCCGTCGCGCAGCCCCTGCACCGTCGCCAGCCAGCGCTGCACCGGGCCGTACACCGACAGCGGCGCTGCGACGGCCCACTGGCGGTCGAGGTCGACGAGCAGGTCGTGCACGCGCTCGCCCGCGACGTTGCGGTGGATGAGCGCCTTGGGCAGCCGCTCGGCCACGATCGAGGGCACGTCGAGCTCGGCCAGCCGCAGCGACACGGTGAACGCCTGCGGCCCCTCGGGCGTCACGTCCACCCAGCTCGCCACGCGTCCGATCTCGTTGCAGGTGCCCTCCACGAGCACGCCGCCGGGCTGCAGCCGCGCGGTCATCAGCGCCCAGGAGTCGGCCACCTGCGACTCGTCGTACTGCCGCAGAACGTTGAACGCCCTGATCACGGCGGGTCGGCGGTCGCCGTCGAGCGGCACCTCGAAGCCGCCCCGGCGGAAGCTCACGCCCGGTCGCGCCGACAGGTTCGCGAGTCTGACCCGCTCGGGATCGATCTCGATGCCCACCACCTCGACATCGGGGCGGACCCGCAGGAGGCGCTGGTGCAGTTCGAGAGGGGTCGTCGCGCTCGCCCCGTACCCCAGGTCGACCACCAGCGGGTCGTCGGCCCGGCGGAACGAGGGGTGGGCGGCGATCCACCGATCGACGCGGCGGAGCCGGTTGGTGCCGGTCGTGCCGCGGGTGATCGAACCGATGGGCATGCGCCGAGTCTGCCAGCATGTCGTCGCGATACGCTTGTCGCATGACTTCGACCCTCATCCTCCTGCGTCACGGCAACAGCGAATGGAACGCGAAGAACCTCTTCACGGGATGGGTCGACGTGCGACTCACCGAGCAGGGCCGCGCCGAGGCGAAGCGCGCCGGCGAGCTGCTGCGCGACAACGACCTGCTGCCCGACATCCTCTACACGTCGCGGCTGACCCGTGCCATCCAGACCGCCGACATCGCGCTCGAAGAGGCCGACCGGCTGTGGATCGACGTGAAGCGCTCGTGGCGGCTCAACGAGCGCCACTACGGCGCCCTGCAGGGCAAAGACAAGGCGCAGACGCTCGAGCAGTACGGCCCCGAGCAGTTCCAGACCTGGCGTCGCTCGTTCGACGTGCCGCCGCCCCCGCTCGACGACGACAGCGAGTTCTCGCAGGCCCACGACAAGCGCTACGCCGAGCTCGGCATCGACGCCCCGCGCACCGAGTCGCTGGCCCTCGTCATCGAGCGGATGCTGCCCTACTGGCACAGCGACATCACCGAGAGCCTCGCCGCCGGTGACGTCACGCTGGTGGTGGCCCACGGCAACTCGCTGCGCGCCCTGGTCAAGCACCTCGACGGCATCGGCGACGACGAGATCTCCGAGCTGAACATCCCCACCGGCATCCCGCTGGTCTACGAGCTCGACGACGACTTCGCGCCGACCGGCCCCGGCCGGTACCTCGACCCCGAGGCCGCCGCTGCCGGTGCCGCCGCGGTCGCGAACCAGGGCAAGAAGTAGCCCGAACCGCCCTGCGGCCGCGCTCAGACGGGTGTGGGGCGGGTTCGCGTCATCCGCGGCGGGTGAGCGCTGACCCGCCGCGGAGGACACCGACCCGCCGCACCCGAACCGGCCGCACCCGAACCGCCCGCACGCGAGCCCGCCGCACGCGAGCCCGCCGGCAGGCGAGCCCGCCGCACCGGGCCCCGGCTAGACGAACTGCTCGCTGATCTCCAGCACCAGCGCGTCGATGTCGACCGGGGTGCTCGTGTCGACGCGGATCACCGGCCACGCCCCCAGGGGCTCGGCGGCGGCCGCCCACTCGCCCCACGCCGCGCGGGTCGACTCGACCGTCCCGTGGGCCGGGTGCCGCCCGCCCGCCGCGATCCGGTCGACGCTGCGCTGCAGCGCCACCTCGGGGTCGACGTCGCACCAGACCTCTACGGTGCGGGGCGACCCGGCGCGGGCCACGCCCGATCGTGCGCCCTCGAGCTCGGTCGGACGATGCCAGAACGCGTCGACGACGACGCCCGCCTCGACCTCGGCCGCCATCGACCACACGGTCTCGTGGGCGATCCGGTCGATCGCCTCGGGGGCGACCATCGGCCCGGCCAGGTCGACCAGCGCCTCCTCGACGGGGTCGTGGGCGAGCAGCGGGCAGCCCAGCACGCCCGCGAGCGTGGCCGAGAGGGTGGTCTTGCCCGAGCCGGGCAGACCGTTGACGAGGATCGCGACTGAAGCCATCCCGCCATCCTCTCGCAGTTCTGCGGGGGCGGACGCGAAGGAGGCGCGGTGTCCGTCGGGCGGACACCGCGCCTCCTCGGCGATGCGGGTTCTCAGACCTCGGATGCGACCCAGTCGCCGGTCGCCAGGTACTGGACCTTCTTGGCGATGGAGACCGCGTGGTCGGCGAAGCGCTCGTGGTAGCGCGAGGCGAGGGTGGAGTCGACCGTGTCGACGGCCGCGCCCTTCCAGGTCTCGCCGAGCACCTTGTCGAAGACGCTGAGGTGCAGCTCGTCGATGCGGTCGTCGTCGTTGCGGATCTCCTCGGCGAGGCGCACGTCCTCGGTCGTCAGCAGCTCGGTGAGCTTGTTCGCGATCGCGACGTCGAGCTCGCCGAGCTCTTTGAACGTCGGGCGCAGCGACTTCGGCACGACCTTCTCGGGGAACCGGTAGCGCGCCAGCTGGGCGATGTGCTCGGCCATGTCGCCCATGCGCTCGAGCGAGGCGCTGATGCGCAGCGCGCTCACGACGATGCGCAGGTCGCGGGCGACCGGGTTCTGGCGGGCCAGGATGTCGATGGCCAGCTCGTCGAGGGCGATGGCGCGCTCGTCGATGGCGTCGTCGTCGGCGATGACCTGTTCGGCCAGCGACACGTTCGACTCGTTGAAGGCCGTCGTGGCGTTCTTGATCGAGATGGCGACGAGGCCTGAGATCTCGACCAGGCGCTCCTGGACCTCTTGCAGCTCCTGCTGGAATACCTCGCGCATGTCGTAGTCGACCCTCTCGTAGCTCGCGGGGGCGTGGACGCCCGGCAGCGGGGGCGATGTCGCCCGCACAGTCCAGTCCAGCCTCATGGGTGAAGGTTAACGACCGGTGCCGGTGGCCTGAACACTCACCAAAGTACAGGCCGTCGCAGCCCCTCCCGTTCATCATGCCCCGCGCGGGTCACTATCGTGATGGCATGGACTCAGCCTGGTTGGTTCCGCTGTCGCTGGCCTTCGGGGCCGTGGCCGGTGCCGCGATCGTCATCGTGGTGGTGGCGGCGCACGCCAGGTCCGTCAAGGTGGCACGGCTCGTCGAGGTGTCGCTGCCCGACGGCATCGACGCCGTGCTCGACGCGCTCGAGTCGGCGGGCGTCGTCGTCGACCCGTCGGGCAACGTGCTCAAGGCGTCGCCGCGGGCCCTGCAGCTCGGTCTGGTCTCGGCGCAGCAGCACCTCGTGCACGCCGAGATCGAAGACCTCGTGGCCCTCGCTCGGCGCGAAGGCGAACCGCAGGCCGACGAGCTCACCCTCGCGCGCCTCCCGGGCAGCGAGGCGACGTTCGTGCTGGGCGTGCGCGTGGCGCCGCTCGGCGGTCGGTACGTGCTCGTGCTCGCCGAAGACCGCAGCGAGGGGCGTCGTCTCGACGACATGCGGCGCGACTTCGTCGCCAACATCAGTCACGAGCTGAAGACCCCGATCGGCGCGGTCGGGCTGCTGGCCGAGGCTCTCGAGTCGGCCTCGTCCGACCCCGAGCAGGTGCGGCACTTCGCGAAGAGCCTGACCCGCGAGGCCGGTCGCCTGGGGCGCCTCACACAGGACATCATCGAGCTCTCGAGGCTGCAGGCGACCGACGCCCTCGAATCGAGCGAGCCCATCGACGTGCGCGTCGTCGTCGACACCGCGGTCGACCGCAACCGCGTCGTCGCCGACGCCCGCGGCATCTCGCTGGTCGTGCGCGGCGGCCGGCATGCGACGGTGCTCGGCGACGAGCAGATGCTCGTGACAGCCGTCGACAACCTGATCGCCAACGCCATCAACTACTCGCCCGACGGCTCGCGGGTCGGCATCGGCGCCACCGTCGACGACTCGGGCACCGTCGAGGTCGCCGTGACCGACCAGGGCTACGGGATCCCCGACGACGAGCTCGACCGCGTCTTCGAGCGCTTCTACCGCGTCGACCCGGCGCGGTCGCGGCGGACGGGCGGCACCGGGCTCGGGCTCGCCATCGTGAAGCACGTGATCCAGAATCACGGGGGCGACGTGCGCGTCTGGTCGCAGGTCGGCAAGGGCAGCACCTTCACCCTCCGTCTGCCCGAGGCGCGCACGCAGCCGGAGACCCGATCGACCCCCCTGCCGGTCACCACCCGACAAGACCGCACCGCCCGACACGACGGCGCCCGAACAGACGGCGCCCGCCGTGAGGGCACCACCCGACAAGACATCGAGGCACGATGACGACCCACATCCTGATCGTCGAAGACGAGGAGTCGCTCAGCGAACCGCTGGCGTTCATCCTCGAGCGCGAGGGCTACCGCACGACGGTCGCCGAAGACGGCCCCGCGGCGATCGCCGCGTTCGAGAAGGGCGGCGCCGATCTGGTGCTGCTCGACCTCATGCTGCCCGGCATCCCCGGCACCGAGGTCTGCCGGGTCATCCGCACCAGGTCGCAGGTGCCGATCGTCATGCTGACCGCGAAAGACAGCGAGGTCGACATCGTCGTCGGGCTCGAGCTCGGCGCCGACGACTACGTCACGAAGCCGTACTCGACGCGCGAGCTGCTGGCGCGCATCCGGGCTGTGCTGCGCCGCCGCGTCGACACCGACGACCTCTCCGACTCGATGCTCGAGGCCGGCGACATCCGGATGGACGTCGAGCGCCACGTCGTCACCGTGCGCGGCACCGACATCGCCATGCCCCTGAAGGAGTTCGAGCTGCTCGAGCTGCTGATGCGCAACGCCGGCCGGGTGCTCACCCGCGGTCAGCTGATCGACCGCGTCTGGGGCGCCGACTACTTCGGCGACACCAAGACGCTCGACGTGCACATCAAGCGCATCCGCTCGAAGATCGAGGCCGTGCCGTCCGAGCCGAAGGCCCTGGTGACCGTGCGCGGACTCGGGTATCGCATCGAGGCCTGACCCGCGCCTCCTGCCCGGGGCCCTCGCCCTCTCGTTCCCCGACCGGAGCCGAGGAGGCGCGGGTCGGGGCGGACGACATCCCGACCGGAGCCGAGGAGGCGCGGGTCGGGGCGGACGACGAGAGGCCCGGCCCCGCAGACAGCGGGCCGGGCCTCTCGTGGTGCGTGCGGTGCCTACGGAGCGGTGGTGGCGCTCGGCGTGGCGCCCTCTTGGGTCGTGCCCTCGTTCGTCTGGCGGTCGTTGCCCTCGGGGTTGGCGCTGGACTCGGGGAGCGGTGTCGAGTCGGTGCCCGGCTCGGCGCTCGTGGCGGGGGAGGGGAGCAGCGTCGCGTACTCGGGCAGATCGCCGTTGAGCACGGGCACCTGGAGGGTCTTGCCGGTCTCGGTGCCGTACTGGATGTACACGGGGAGCAGCGAGCCGACCGTGAGGTCGAGGTCGGACATGAGCAGCTGCTCGTCGCCCTCGGTCGTGCCGCGGCTGACCTGCGAGTCGCCCTCGACCGTGACGGTCTCGGTCTGGCGACCGGCCTCGGTCTCGTACTGGAACGAGACGTCGACGCTGTCGTCGCCCGTGTTGAGCACGACCATGCTGAGGCTGGCCTCGGTGCCGTCTTCGGTCAGCGCGATCGCGTTGCGCACCGCGACGTCGCCGATGTTCAGGCTCGTGCCGTCGCTGGCGTCGTACTGCTTGAGGGTCGCCTGGGGGCTGATGAAGTTGCACCCGGCGGCGACGAGCACGACGCCGACCCCGACGGCGGTTGCCGCCACGGTGCGACGGGCGAGCGCCGATCGAAGTTCCAGCACAGATCCGTCTCGCACGGGTGTCCTCCAGGATCCAGTCAAAGCAAAAGGTCTCTACAGCCTAGCCACCGCGGGGCAGGCCGGAGGGTAAGGGAGCCCTTACCGGTAGGCCCCCATGTTAGCCTGTGAGCCGCAGGATGGAGCCAGATTGATGCAGTTCGAGCCCGGCGTGACCGAGGTCGACGATCTGCTCGTCGACGTCGCCCGCGCAGTCGTCGTCGTCGCCGCCGGCAGCGGCACCCGTCTCGCCCAGGGGGCGCCCAAGGCCTTCGTCGCGGTCGCCGGCCGCAGCATCCTCGAGCGGTCGCTCGAGTCGATCTTCGCGTCGGCCGACCCCGTGCAGGTGGTCGTCGTGGTGCCGGCTGCGCTCGTCGACGAGTCGCGCGCCCTGGTCGACTCCGTCGCCGGGCCGGCGTCGGGCTACGCGTCGGTCGTCTCCGGCGGTGCGAGCCGTCAGGCCTCGGTCGCGGCCGGCCTCGCCCGCGTCGCCCCCTCGGTCGCGACCGTGCTCGTGCACGACTGCGCCCGACCCTTCACCCCGACGGCGCAGTTCGACCTCGTCGCCTCGACGGTCGAGCGGACCGGTCACGGGGTCGTGCCGGGGCTGCCCGTCAGCGACACCATCAAGCGCGTCGGGTCCGCCGGCGAGGTCGTCGAGACCGTCGACCGCTCCGAGCTGGTCGCCATGCAGACGCCGCAGGGGTTCCCCCGGGCCGAGCTCGACGCGGCCTACGCCACGGCGGGCGCCGAGCACACCGACGACGCAGCGCTCTTCGCCGCGCACGGGCACCGGGTCGTCGTCGTCGAGGGCGACCCCGTGGCCTTCAAGATCACCACCCCGTGGGATCTCCGCCGGGCCGAGACGATCGCCCGCGAGCGCGCCGCAGCCGCGCCCGCCCCCGCCGCCGCCTCTGCCGCCGCCGCCGAGCGCGGTTCGAACCCCGCCGCCGAGCGCGGTTCGCGCTCCGACGACGACGCGCACCGGCTGCGCACGGGTCTGGGCGTCGACGTCCACGCCTTCGACGACCGCCAGCCGCTGCACCTCGGTCTGCTGCACTTCGAGGGCGAGGCGGGTCTCGCCGGGCACAGCGACGGCGACGCCGTCGCGCACGCCCTGGTCGACGCCCTGCTGTCGGCGGCGGGCCTCGGCGACATCGGCTCGATGTTCGGCACCGACGACCCGCGCTTCGCCGGCGCGAGCGGCGAGGTCTTCGTCACCGCGACGCTCGAGCGCCTGACCGCGGCCGGGTTCGACGTCGTCTCGGCGGCCGTGCAGGTCATCGGCAACCGCCCGCGGCTCGCCCGCCGTCGCCTCGAGATGGAGGCGCGGCTCATCGAGGTCGTCGGCGCGCCGGTCAGCGTCTCGGCGACCACCACCGACGGGCTCGGCTTCACCGGGCGGGGCGAGGGCGTCACGGCGATCGCGACCGCGCTGGTCGCCGTGGTCGACGGCACCTCAATAGGCTGATCGCGTGACAATCCGCCTCTACGACTCCCGCGCCCAGGCGCTCGTCGACTTCGAACCGCTCGTCCCCGGTCAGGTGGGCCTCTACGTCTGCGGGCCGACCGTCCAGTCGTCGCCCCACATCGGGCACCTGCGCTCCGCCCTCGTGTACGACCTGTGGCGCCGCTGGTTCACCTACCGCGGTCTCGACGTCACGCTGGTGCGCAACGTCACCGACATCGACGACAAGATCCTCGCCCTGGCCGCCGGCACCGACGAGCAGTGGTGGGCACGCGCCTACCGCTACGAGCTCGAGTTCACCGCCGGCTACCAGGCCCTCGGCATCCTCGCGCCGACCTACGAGCCCCGCGCGACGGCGAGCATCAGCGAGATGCAGCAGATCGTCGAGCGGCTGATCGAGCGCGGGCACGCCTACGCGGCGGACGACGCCTCGGGCGACGTCTACTTCGACACGGCGAGCTGGCCCGCCTACGGCGCGCTCACCCGGCAGGACGTCGCCGACATGGCGTCGGCCGCCGACGCCGACCCGCGGGGCAAGCGCGACCCCCGCGACTTCGCGCTGTGGAAGGGCGCGAAGGCCGACGAGCCCGCATCGGCCGCCTGGTCGTCGCCCTGGGGCGAGGGCCGACCCGGCTGGCACATCGAGTGCTCGGCCATGTCGCGTCGCTACCTCGGCCCGGCCTTCGACATCCACGGCGGCGGTCTCGACCTGAGGTTCCCGCACCACGAGAACGAGCTGGCCCAGTCGACGGCAGCCGGCGACGGGTTCGCGCGGCACTGGCTGCACAACGGTCTGGTCAACGTCGACGGTCAGAAGATGTCGAAGTCGCTCGGCAACTCGATCTTCGCCGCCGAGTTCCTCGAGAAGGCCCGACCCGTCGTGGTGCGGTACTTCCTCAGCGCCGCGCACTACCGGTCGACGATCGATTACCACGACGGTGCGCTGGTCGAGGCCGATGCGGCCCTCGACCGGGTCGAGACCTTCCTGTCCCGCGCCGAGCGCCGTCTCGCCGGCACGCGCTTCGCCTCGGTCGGCGCGCGGGTCGTCCCCGACGACTTCGCCGCCGCGATGGACGACGATCTCAACGTGCCTCAGGCGATCGCGGTGCTGCACGACGCGGTGCGCGCCGGCAACTCGGCCCTCGACGACGGCGACCTCGACACGGCCGCCCGCGAATGGCAGCACGTGGCCGCCATGGTCGCCGTGCTCGGCATCGATCCGCTCGCCCCCGAGTGGCGCGACGACGACGAGGGCGCGGCGCACCGCGCGCTCGGTGCCGTGATCGACGTACTCTTGGCGGAACGCCAGCATGCCCGGGCCGATCGCGACTTCGCACGGGCCGACCAGATCCGCAGCACCCTCTCGGGTGCCGGGATCCTCATCGAAGACACCCCCAGCGGGTCGCATTGGAGCTTGGAACAGTGAAGAACACCAGCGGAGCACGTAAGGGCCGTCCCGGCAACAGTGCCGTGCGGCAGGGCAGCAAGGGCAAGCAGGTCGGCAGCGGCGGGCAGGGTCGTCAGGCCCTCGAGGGCAAGAAGCCCACCCCCGCGGCCGAAGACCGCCCGTACCACCCCGCCGGCAAGGCGAAGATCGCCCGCGAGCGACTCGAGAGCGCCCGCGGTCGCAGCAGCAACGGCCCGCGCGCCGGTTCGCCGATCGCCGGTCGCGGCGGGGCGAGCGACGCCCAGCGTCGTCGCCCGAAGTCGGCCGACGACCACGAGATGGTGACCGGTCGCAACTCGGTGCTCGAAGCGCTGCGCACGCGCATCCCCGCGTCGACGCTGTACATCGCGGCCCGCATCGAGATGGACGACCGCACGAAGGAGATCCTGCAGCTCGCCACGCGACGTGGTCTGCCGGTGCTCGAGGTCATGCGCCCCGAACTCGACCGTCTGACCGGGGCCGACTCGGTGCACCAGGGCGTCGCCCTCAAGGTGCCGCCGTACGAGTACGCGCACCCGATGGACATGCTCGAGACGTCGATCAAGCGTCAGCAGAAGCCGCTCTTCGTCGCCCTCGACGGCATCACCGACCCGCGCAACCTCGGGGCGATCATCCGATCGGTGGCCGCGTTCGGCGGTCAGGGCGTCATCGTCCCGCAGCGTCGCTCGGTCGGTCTCACGGCCTCGGCCTGGAAGACCTCGGCCGGCGCCGCGGCGCGCATCCCCGTCGCGATGGCCTCGAACCTCACGCAGACGCTCAAGTCGTTCAAAGAGCAGGGCGTCTTCGTGGTCGGCCTCGACGGCGGCGGCGACGTGATGCTGCCCGGTCTCGAGCTGGCCGACCGCCCGATCGTGGTCGTCGTCGGCAGCGAGGGCAAGGGCCTCTCGCGCATCGTCGCCGAGACCTGCGACGCGATCGTGTCGGTGCCGATCACCGGCGCCGTCGAGTCGCTCAACGCCGGCATCGCCGCGTCCGTCACGCTCTACGAGATCTCGAAGCTGCGGGCCGAACGCAAGAAGTGAGCCCCTGCAGGAGGCGCGGATCGGGGTCGTCCCGGCCCGCGCCTCCTGCGTTCTCCGGCCGGGTCAGACCTTGCTGCGCCAGTCGTCGTCGTCGAGCGACTCGGCCTCGGGCAGCGCGATCGACTCCGTCGGCGGCTCGATCACCATCTGCTCGTCGCGACGGTGCCGCAGCACGTCGTTGATGTACGAGGTGAGCGCCTCGGCGATCGGCACGTCGCGGTTCTCCTGCTGCGAGCGGTACCAGCGGTGCTCGAGCAGCTGGTGGAACACCTCGGCCGGCTCGAGACGCCCGCGCAGCTCGCGGGGGATCGACCGGACGACGGGCTCGAAGACGCGGGCCGCCCACTCGTGCGCGATCATCTCCTCGTCGTTGTCGTTGTTGCCCGTGCGGAGCCGGTAGGCGTCGAGGTCGTTCAGCAGGCGTCGGGCCTGGTTCTCTTCGACGTCGAGACCGGTGAGACGCAGCAGGCGCCGCGAGTGGTGACCCGCGTCGACGACCTTCGGCTGGATCTTCACCTGGGTGCCGCCCTCGGCCGTCTTGATCGCGAGCTCCTCGATGTCGAAGCCGAGGTCGTTCAACCGCTCGACGCGGTCGTTGATGCGCCAGCGCTCGGAGCTCGAGAAGGTCTCGCTGCCGGTGAGCTCCGTCCAGAGGCTGCGGTACTTGGCGACGATGCCGTTGCTGACGTCGACGGCGTCGAGGTTGTCGTCGAGTCGCCCGCCCGCCTCGAGGTCGAGCAGCTCGCCGGCGATGTTGACGCGGGCCACCTCGAGGTCGTTCTCGCGCTGACCGTTCGACAGGCCGCCGGGGTAGAGCTTGCCCGTCTCGGCGTCGACCAGATACGCCGCGAAGGCGCCTGCGTCGCGACGGAACAGGGTGTTCGAGAGCGACACGTCGCCCCAGTAGAAGCCGATGATGTGGAGGCGCACCAGCAGCAGGGCGAGCGCGTCGACCAGTCGCTTGGCCGTGTCGGGTCGGAGGGTCTGCGAGTAGAGCGCCCGGTAGGGCAGCGAGAACTTCAGGTGCCGCGTCACGAGCACCGGGTCGAGCGGCGAGCCGTCCTCGTCGTGCCGGTTCGTGATGACGGCGAGCGGGTCGACGCAGGGGATGTCCATGCGCTGCAGGGTCCGCAGCATCTCGTACTCGCCCCGGGCCATCTCGCCCGATGTCTCTTTGATGGCGATGACGTAGCCGCTGAGGTGGGCGAAGCGCACCAGGTGCCGCGAGATGCCCTTCGGCAGCGTCGCGATGGCGTCGTCGGGCCAGGCCCCGAGGGGGAGATCCCAGGGGAGGTCGAGCAGGGCCGGGTCGACCGTGGCGGAGGTGATGTTGAGGGAGTCGGGCATCGTCTCGTGGTCTCTGTGTCTCTCGGGTGCGTCTCGGGGGTGTCTGACAGGAGGTACGGGATCGGGCCGACGAGTCACCGGGCTGGCGCCCAGGTGACCCGTCGGGCCGATGAGGTGTGCTGCTACGCGCTGATGACGGCCTTGTCGCCGAGGCGCTCGCCGCTCTCGGTGTCGAAGACGTGCACGTGGTGCGCCTGCGGCGTGATGTGGATCGTCTCGCCCAGCTTGGGGTGGTTGCGACCGTCGACGCGCACGACGATGTCGACGCGCTGACCGCCGACCTCGGTGTGACCGTAGAGGTAGCCGTCGGCACCGAGCTCTTCGACGACGTCGACCGTGACCGCGAGGCCCTCGCCGGTGGTGTTGACGACGACGTCTTCGGGGCGGACGCCGACGGTGACGCTCTTGCCGTTGGCCTGGCCGACGGTGTCGCGGTCGACCGCGGTGACGGCGGTGCCGAACTGGATGCCGCCGTCGACGACGTCGGCGGGCAGCAGGTTCATGGCCGGCGAGCCGATGAAGCCGGCGACGAACACGTTCTGCGGCTTCTCGTAGAGGTCGCGGGGGCTGCCGACCTGCTGCAGGACGCCGTCTTTCAGCACCGCGATGCGGTCGCCCATGGTGAGCGCCTCGGTCTGGTCGTGCGTGACGTAGACGGTGGTGACGCCGAGTCGACGCTGCAGCGAGGCGATCTGGGTGCGGGTCTGCACGCGCAGCTTGGCGTCGAGGTTCGAGAGCGGCTCGTCCATCAGGAACACCTGGGGCTGACGCACGATGGCGCGGCCCATGGCGACGCGCTGACGCTGACCACCCGAGAGGGCCTTGGGCTTGCGGGCCAGGTAGGGCTCGAGGTCGAGCAGCTTGGCGGCCTCGAGGACGCGGGTCGCGCGCTCCTCTTTGCCGACGCCGGCGATCTTGAGCGCGAAGCCCATGTTCTCGGCGACCGTCATGTGCGGGTACAGCGCGTAGTTCTGGAAGACCATGGCGATGTCGCGGTCTTTCGGCGGCACGTCGGTGACGTTGCGGTCGCCGATGAAGATGTCGCCGCTGTTGACCTCTTCGAGACCGGCGAGCATGCGGAGGGTGGTCGACTTGCCGCAGCCGGAGGGCCCGACCAGCACGAGGAACTCGCCGTCGGCGACCTCGAGGTCGATGCTGTCGACCGCGGGGCGGGTCGAACCGGGGTACAGACGGGTTGCCTTGCTGAACGTGACTGACGCCATGATGTTTCTCCTTCACCGGCAGGTACGTGCCGGACGATCCGTTGTGAATGGATGGTGATCAGACCAAGAGGTCCGCGATGACCACCACCCGACAGTATGGCACCGAACCGAGACGGTCTCATGCGGTGTCCGGGGCGGGGACGGTATCGTTTTCGACACGGTCGTCCGGACAGTCGTCCGGTGCGGCCGGCACCCCCGACAGGGCGCTGCACTCGCAGACCCTCCCCACGCCCCCTACGACGCGACGGCGACACCCCGTGGCGCATCGGAGAGACCCGTTCCATGACTGACAACACCCCGGACGACAAGATCCTCACCAAGAACCAGCGTCGCGCCGCCGCGCGGCAGAAGGCTCAGCTCGCCCGCAAGAAGCAGAAGCGTCGTCAGAAGACCGGTCGACTGCTGCTGCAGGGCGGCATCGCGCTCGCGCTCGTGGCCGTCGTCGTGATCGTCGTCGTCGTCATCACGAACAGCATCAAGCCCGCCGGCCCCGGCCCCGCCAACATGGCCAGCGACGGCATCCGCATCGGCCAGGACTTCGTCGCCGAGACCACCCCGGCGCTCGCCGCCGACGACGACCCGGTGCCCTCCGAGACGACGGCCGCGAGCGACACCGTCGACATCGTCGTCTACCTCGACTACCTCTGCCCGATCTGCGGTCAGTTCGAGGAGGCCAACAACGACTACATCGCCGGCCTCGTCGACTCGGGCGCGGCCACCGTCGAGTACCACCCGGTGGCGATCCTGACGAACTCGTCGGTGGGCACCCGGTACTCGAACCGCGCGGCCAACGCGGCCGCCTGCGTGGCGAACTACTCGCCGAACTCGTTCTTCGACTTCAACACCGCCCTGTTCGACCAGCAGCCGGAGGAGGGCACCCGCGGTCTCGACGACGCGACGCTGTCGGACATCGCGACGGGCATCGAGGGCGTCGTCGACCCGGCGCGCATCACGACCTGCATCGACGACGAGGAGTTCGCGTCGTGGGTCACCAACGCGACCGAGCGGGCCGTCGACGGCCCGATCCCGAACAGCACCGTCGACGCCCTGCCCGGCACCCCGCTGGTGCTGGTCAACGGTCAGCAGTACGAGGCGAGCACGCCGTTCACCAACGAGGAGTTCCGCAACTTCGTCGTGACGGCCGCCGGCAACAGCTACGCCGACAGCAGCACCGCCACCCCGACGCCGACGCCGACCGAGTCGGGCGCGCCCGCCGAGCCGGCCGAGAGCGAGGCGCCCGCAGCGACGCCCGCGGCGACCCCCGCAGGCTGATCGCGGCCGATGCCGCGGCTCAGGTCGTCCTGCGCGGGTGGGGGAGCACCCCGGGCCGCTTGACCGGCAGCTCGTGCAGCACGACGTCGCGCACCGCGCCGGCGTCGAGGGTGAGCGTCAGGTAGGTGGCGTGCGCCTGGCGGCGCCGATCCGTGGGCGACCCCGGGTTCAGCAGGCGGAGGCCCGCCGGGGTCGTCGTGTCCCACGGGATGTGGCTGTGGCCGAAGAGCAGGAGGTCGGTCTCGGGGAAGAGGCGGTCCATTCGGCTCTCGCGCGCCTCCTTGGCTCCGGTCTCGTGGACGACCGCGAGGCGGATGCCGTCGACGGTGGTCCGCACCACCTCGGGAAGCCTGTCGTCGAACTCGGGGCCGTCGTTGTTGCCGCGGACCCCGATCAGGAGGCGCGCGCGGGTCTCGAACTCGTCGAGCAGCGGCAGGCCGGTCCAGTCTCCGGCGTGCACCACGACGTCGGCGCGATCGACGGCGGCCCAGACGGCGGACGGCACGGCCTTGGCCTTCTGCGGCACATGGGTGTCGGACACGACGAGCACGGAGGTCGGCATCCCCCCACGCTAGGGGCGCGCGGGGCGATGCGGCCCGTTATCGTCGTTTCAGGGTTGGCTTGCTCTGTCGGCTCGTCAGCCTGACCGCAGCGCACCACCAGAAACGAGGACGACATCGTGGGACTCTTCCGCAGCCAAGCCACCGAGGTGGCCCGGCAGGACGCCGCCGTGCGTCACTCGCTCTGGGCGGACGCCTTCGGCGCGCTCGCGACGCGCGCCGTGCAGATCATCGCCGTGGTCATCGTGGCCGCCGCCCTCATCTACGTGTTCCTCAGCCTCAGCCTGGTGACCCTGCCGGTGCTGCTCGCGCTCATCTTCGCCTCGGCGATGCTGCCGGTGGTGTCGTTCCTCCGGAAGCACCGAGTGCCCTCGGTGCTGGCGACCCTCATCTGCCTCTTCGCCGTCGTCATCATCCTCGGCCTCATCGCCTGGCTGATCGTCTGGGCCGTCGAGAATCAGGCCGCCTCGCTCGTCGAGTCGGCGACGCAGGGCATAGAGCAGCTTCAGAACTGGATCACGACCCTGCCCTTCTCGATCACGGACGACCAGATCCAGGGCGGCATCGACGCGGTCACCGACTTCGTCACCAGCGCGCAGTTCGGCTCGGGCGCCCTCGCCGGCGCATCGGCCGTCGGCAGCTTCCTGACCGGTCTCGTGCTGATGATCGTCGTGCTGTTCTTCTTCCTCAAAGACGGCCCGGCCATCTGGGAGTTCATGCTCCGCCCGTTCCGCGGCGAGCAGTACGCCCGTGCGCGTCGCATCGGCGACAAGACGGTGTCGACCCTCGGCGGCTACGTGCGGGGCACGGCGACCGTCGCGGCCGTCGACGCGATCGGCATCGGCGTCGGCCTCTGGATCATCGGCGTGCCCCTGGCGCTGCCCCTGGCGGTCGTCGTCTTCCTCACCGCGTTCATCCCGCTCGTCGGGGCCACGGCGGCCGGCATCCTCGCCGCGCTCGTGGCCCTCGTCGCCAACGGCGTTCCGGCCGCGATCTGGGTCGTGGTCGTCGTGGTCGTCGTCAACCAGCTCGAGGGCAACTTCCTCCAGCCGGTGCTGATGGGTCGCACGCTGCAGCTGCACGGTCTCGTCATCCTGGTCGCCCTGACCGCCGGCACCATCCTCGGCGGCGTCGTCGGCGCGGTCATCGCCGTGCCGCTGATGGCCGTCGCCTGGGGCATCACCCAGGTCTGGAACGGCGAGCACGAACCCGCCGAGATGTTCCGCCAGAAACGGCGCGAAGAGGTCCGCTAGCGGTCTGGCGACCCTTCCGATCCGAGGAGGCGCGGTGCGAGTTCGACTCGCACCGGGCCTCCTTCGTCTGCCCCCGTGTGCGCGCCGAAAAAAAGTGCAGATTCTGCAGATAGATGGTTGCGAATCGTCAACCACCGAGTATGGTTGACATTCTGCAACCAACGGACCAGCCATCGGCGTCGGGTCCCCACCATCTCGAATCACCGGAGCGCACCTTGTCGCAGACCACGACCGCCGCGGGCACGAAGCCCGCGGCACCGCACGAACCGGGCGAAGCGCCCGGCATGAGCCACCGCGAAGTCCTCACGGCCCTCTCGGGTCTGCTGATGGGCATGCTCGTCGCGATCCTGTCGTCGACCGTCGTGTCGACCTCGCTGCCGCGCATCGTCAGCGACCTGAACGGCAGCCAGACCTCGTACACCTGGGTCATCACCGCGACCCTGCTGGCGACCACCGTGAGCACCCCGCTCTGGGGCAAGTTCTCGGACCTCACGAACCGCAAGGTGCTGCTGCAGGTCGCCCTGGTGCTGTTCGTGCTCGCCTCGGTCGCGGCCGGCTTCTCGCAGAACACCGCGACGCTGATCACGTTCCGCGTGTTCCAGGGTCTCGGCGCCGGTGGCCTCACCGCCCTGGTGCAGGTCGTCATGAGCGACATCATCAGCCCGCGTGAGCGCGGCCGCTACATGGGCTACCTCGGCGCCGTCATGAGCGTCGGCACCATCGGCGGCCCGCTGCTCGGCGGCGTGCTGACCGACAGCATCGGCTGGCGCTGGAACTTCTTCGTCGGCGTGCCCGTCGGCATCGCGGCCCTGATCGTCATCCAGAAGACGCTGCACCTGCCCGCCAAGCCGAAGAAGGCCGTCGTCGTCGACTACTGGGGCGCCGGGCTGATCGCCGGCGGCGTCTCGCTGCTGCTCGTCTGGGTGTCGCTCGGCGGCAAGCAGTTCGAGTGGAACTCGACCGCCAGCTGGCTGATGGGCGTCGGCGCCGCCGTGCTGCTCGTGCTCGCCGTGATCGTCGAGTTCCGCACCAAGGAGCCGATCATCCCGCTCACGCTCTTCAAGAACCGCACCTTCACGTTCGCGGTCATCGCCTCGCTCAGCGTCGGCGTCGCGATGTTCGGCACCAGCGTGTTCCTCGGTCAGTACATGCAGCTGGCGCGCGGTCAGTCGCCGACCATGGCGGGCATCCTGACTCTGCCGATGGTGCTCGGCCTGCTCATCTCGTCGATGGTCGCCGGTGCGCTCATCTCGAAGTACGGCAAGTGGAAGCCCTACATGATCGTGGGGTCGGTGCTGCTGGCCGCCGGTCTGTTCCTCATGTCGACCATCGAGTACGACACGAACTTCTTCGTCGTCTCGGTCTTCATGGCGATGATGGGTCTCGGCATCGGCATGGTGATGCAGAACCTCGTGCTCGTCGTGCAGAACTCGGTCGACGTGAGCGTCGTCGGGGCGGCCTCGTCGAGCGTCGCGTTCTTCCGCAGCCTCGGCGGCACGATCGGCGTCTCGGTCATGGGCGCCGTGCTCGGCACCAAGGTCTCGGGCTACATCACCGACGACCTGACCAGCGCCGGCGTCGACCCCAGCGCCCTCGGCGGCGGCTCGGCCTCGAGCATCCCCGACCTGAGCACGCTGCCCGGCCCGATCCGCACGATCGTCGAGTCCGCCTACGGGCAGGGCGTCGCCGACGTGTTCCTGATCGCCGCACCGCTCGCGATCATCACGATCGTGTTCGTCTGCCTGCTGCCGAACGTCGAGCTCGGCACGAAGAGCGGCATCCAGCGCGCCGCAGCGGCCTCGTCCGACGACGAAGGAGGCGCGGCTCCGGTCGACGGGAACGACGCGTCGCCTGCGGTCAAGGGTGCGGCGGCCACGGCCGGTCTGGCGCCTGCGGTGTCGAGCGGCCCGGCGACCGCCGGTGCTCCGACCTCCCCGGTCGACACCGGAGTCATGACCGGGACCGGCGCCACGACCGATGCCGGGGCCGGGGCTGGGAACAGGGCCGGGTCCGACGCCGTCGCAGGGGCCGAGGCCGTAGCAGGGGCCGACACCGCGGGGCGTCACCACACCCACACGACGACGCGCACCGGGACGATCGATACGATCATCGCGACGGGTGCCGCCGAGGTGGCGGGTCACCCGGTGTCCGACGACGAGCTGGCCGAGAGCCCGGTGTTCTCGTCCCTGGTCGAGGAGAAGGATGTCGCAGCGGACCGATGACGCGACGCGGGCGGGCGCGGTGCCGAGCGCACCGCGCCTCCCGAGCCCGGACGACGAGGGTCGCGAGGGGCTGATGGCGGGTGTGGTCGACGAGATCGGCTCGATGATGGTCGAGGCCAAGCGCACCATCGCCGCCGCGGCCTCGCGGTTCGACCCCGACGTGCCGCCGACGGCGTTCTACGTGCTGCGGTACGTCATGAAGCACCAGCCGTGCACCGCGGGCGACATCGTCAAGGCGATGGCGATGGACAAGAGCGCCGTCAGCCGCCAGGTCGCGCTGCTGCGCGACGCCGGGTTCGTCGACGTCGTGGCGGACGCGAGCGACGGCCGCGTGTCGATGCTCCGCAGCACCGAGCGGGCCGACGCCCGCATGCTCGAGGTGCGGCACGAGAACCGCGCCGTGTTCCGCAGCCACGTCGAGGGCTGGACGGACGACGAGCTCGGCGAGTTCGCCGGCTGGCTCCGCCGGTTCAACACGCCCTCCGCCGAGCCCCGGTAGCTCAGGCGCCGGTGCCGGTGCTGGCATCTGCGCCGGAGCGGGCGAGTTCGGCGCGGGCGGGCGGCGGCGGAGGACCGGTTGCGCCGGACTGGACCGTGTTCGGGCGCGCGTCGTGGTCGCGGTGCGGCACGGACGCCCGCTTCCGCCGGACTCGCCCGGGGTCGCGCGCGACCCGACCCGCGCCTCCTCGGCCCCGACCCGCGCCTCCTCGACCTGCGCCTCCTCGGCCCCGACCCGCGCCCCCTCGGCCCCGACCCGCGCCTCCTCGACCCGCGCCTCCTCGGCCCCCGCCTCGTCGACCCTCGACGGCGGAGGCCGCACACCACGAAGGCCCCCTCCGCAGCACGCGGAGGGGGCCTTCGTCGGAGCAGGTGCTAGATCGTGGCCGTGTCGATCACGAAGCGGTAGCGGACCTTGCTGGCGACGACGCGCTCGTAGGCGTCGTCGACCTCGTCGGCCCCGATCGTCTCGATCTCGGCGCCGATGCGGTGCTGGGCGCAGAAGTCGAGCATCTCCTGAGTCTCGGGGATGCCGCCGATGTTCGAACCCGCGAGGCTGCGACGGCCGCCGATCAGCGACCCGGCACGGAACGACTGCGGGTTCTCGGGCAGACCGACGAACACCATGGTGCCGTTGAGACGCAGGGTGCGGGCGTAGGCGTCGATGTCCATGTCGGCCGAGATCGTGTTGATGATCAGGTCGAACGAGTTCTTGAGCTTGCCGAAGGTCTCGGGGTCGCTCGACGCGTAGTAGTGGTCGGCGCCGAGCTTCAGGCCGTCCTCCTGCTTCGACAGCGTCTGGCTGATGACGGTGACCTCGGCGCCCATGGCGTGCGCGATCTTGACGGCCATGTGACCGAGACCGCCCATGCCGACGACCGCGACCTTCTTGCCGGGGCCCGCGCCCCAGTGCTTCAGCGGCGAGTAGGTGGTGATGCCGGCGCAGAGCAGCGGAGCGGCCTCGTCGAGCGCGATGCCCTCGGGGATCGACAGCACGTAGTTCTCGTCGGCGACGATCTGCTTGGCGTACCCGCCGTAGGTGGGCTCGCCCGAGTACTGACGGCCGTTGTAGGTCGCGACGTTGCCCTTGACGCAGAACTGCTGCTCGCCGGCCAGGCAGTTCTCGCACTCGCGGCAGCTGTCGACGAAGCAGCCGATGCCGACGCGGTCGCCGACCTTGTGCTTGGTGACGTCGCTGCCGACCTCGGTGACGATGCCGGCGATCTCGTGGCCGGGCACCATCGGGAAGATCGCCTTGCCCCACTCTTCGCGGGCCTGGTGGATGTCGCTGTGGCAGATGCCGGCGAACGCGATGTCGATCTGGACGTCGTTCGGACCGACGTCGCGGAGCTCGACGGTCGAGTGCTCGAAGGGGGCGCCGGCGGACGGCGTCAGCAGAACAGGGACTGTGGTGGTCATGGGTTACCTCCGGGGTTGCGAGTGACTCGCGCGTCTGTGGGCGCGCTGATCTCCGACGACGCTGTGGGGGACGGTACGAGCCTAGGCGCGCCTCCCTGGGGCTTGCTCGTGACGGGAACCGTTCTCAGATCGGGGGCGCAGGAGGCACGGGTCGAGGAGGCGCGGGTCAGCCGAGCAGGTCGGCCTGCCAGACGAGGGCGGCGGCCCCGACGAGCGGACTCTCGTCGCTCAGACCGGAGCGCACGACGCGGACGCGCCGGGCGTAGTCGTTGACCGGGGCCTCGTCGACGCTCTGGCGCACCAGGTCGAGGTAGTCGTCGCTGACGCGGGAGAAGCCCCCGCCGATCGCGGCGACGTCGAGGTCGAGCAGGGTCGTGACCGACGAGATGGCCTCGCCGACGGCGTTGGCCGATCGGCGGACGGCGGCGACCGCGATCTCGTCGCCGGCGACGTAGCCGGCGGCCAGGTCTTCGCCGCGCTCGCCCTGCCAGCCCTGCGCCTGCGCCCACGCGACGACGTTCGGACCCGACGCGATGACCTCGAGCGTGGCGGCCCAGGCGCTCTCGCCCTCGGGCCGGTCGGCGATCTGGATCTGGCCGATGTGACCGGCGTTGCCCGTGCCTCCGGACAGGAGACGGCCGTTGACGATCAGCCCGCCGCCGACACCGGTGGAGACGGTGATGGCGAGCGCATTATCGACACCCTGCGTGGCACCGACCCAGTGCTCGGCGAGGGCGAGGCTGACGCCGTCGAGTCGGAGGGTGACCGGGGCCGAGTCGGGCAGCGTGGCCGCGGCGAGCGAGGCGACCAGCTCGCGCAGCGGGTAGCCGCGCCAGGCGGGCAGGTTGATCGGCGAGACCGTGCCGGCGACGAGATCGACCGGGCCCGCGCTGCCGATGCCCGCACCGACGAGGACGTCGTCGCCCGGCAGGGACGCCAGGGCGTGGGCCACGACCGTGCGGACGGCCTCGGCCAGCTCGTCGGACGTCGATGTCGCACCCGTCGGACGCCGCTCGCGGCTGCCGTCGAGGAGGGTTCCGTCTGCGGCGACGAGCGCCGCCTCGACCTTGGTGCCGCCGACGTCGACGGCCAGTGCGTATTCGCTCACGTCGTCAGCGTAGCGGCGGGGTGCGACATCGGCCGGGCCCGGTCTAGGGTGACGTGTCGCCTCGTGACCCCGACGCCGAGGCACCCTACGGACCGCTATCGAGAGGCGCCTCATGACCACCAGCGAGGGACGCCCGCGCGGCGCCAGGGTCGTCGTCATCGGCGACGCGCTCATCGACGAGCTGCGCACCGAGACGGGCTCGAGCGATCACGTCGGCGGCGCCGGTCTCAACGTCGCCGTCGGTCTCAGTCGCCTCGGGGTGCCGACCACGCTGCTGGCGTCCATCGGCGACGATGCCGACGGGCGCTCGATCCGGAGCTTCCTCGCCGAGCACGGGGTCGACCTGCTCGAGACGGTCAACCCGCTCGGTACCGGTCGGGCCGTGTCGCTGCGGGTCGACGGCGAGCCGTCGTACGTGTTCACCGACGCCGCCGTCGCCCGCGGCCTCGACTTCTCTGCCGAGCAGTTCGCCGCCCTCGACGCGGCCCCGCTGATCGCCGTCAGCTCGTACCCGTTCGACGACGTGGCCCTCACCGACCGCCTGCTCGCGGTCGCCGGCGACTCGCCCCGCCGCCTGGTGGTCGACCCCAACCCCCGGCCCGGGTTCCTGCCGGGCGGCGATGCCCAGGTCGCCGCGTTCGGAGCCGGATTCGCCCGCGTGGCCGCGACGTGCCTCCTCGTCAAGATCGGCGACGACGACGCGGAGCTCGTCACCGGCGGCCCGCTGTCGGACTGGCAGGAGGCGCTGCTCACCGCCGGTGCCGGGGGAGTGCTCGCGACGCGCGGGTCCGACGGGGCGAGCCTGCTGCTGGCCGGCGGGGCGGAGCTGCGGCGCGGCATCTCTGCCGCTGACGGCGAGGTCGTCGACACGATGGGCGCGGGTGACGCGACCTTCGCCGCGATCGTCTCGTCGCTGCTCTCCGCGCGGCGCGAACCGGGGTCGGTGGACTGGGCCGACGCGCTCGGACGCGCGATGGACATCGCCGCCGCCACGGTGCGCTCGCCGGGGGCGCTGCTCCGCGCGCCGGGCCTCTGACGCGACCCGCGCCTCCTCGGCGATCGATGTGACTCGAAGCGGCGCTCGCGGTGCCCGGAGGGCCCCCGATGCGTCACTTCGGTGCGGTGCGGTGCGGTGCGGTGCGGTGCGTGCGGCGCGCGCTGCTCCAGCTGGCGACTCGCGCCTCCTCGGCCAACGATGTGACGCGAAGGGGGCGTTGCGGCGCGCGGAGAGCCCCTTATGCGTCACCTCGGTGCGGTGCGGTGCGGTGCGGTGCGGCGCGCGCTGCTGCGTTGGGTGAGCCGCGCCTCCTCGGCGATCGATGTGACTCGAAGGGGCGCTTGCGGTGCGCGGAGGGCCCCGGATGCGTCACTTGGATGCGGTGCGCGCTGCAGCGTTGGGTGAGCCGCGCCTCCTCGGCGATCGATGTGACGCGAAGGGGCAGTTGCGGCGCGCGCGGGGGTCTTGTTGCGTCACTTCGATGGGGTGGCGCGGGGCGCGGCGCGCACCGGCGCGGCCCGCGTCAGGCGCTGGCCTCGTGCGTGCTGCGCGCCTTGCCCGACAGGTACCAGTGCGAGCGCACGCCGGTCTCGACGGGCTGCATGCCGACGACGACCTTGCCCCTCGAGTGATGCTCGGCGAGGTCGTCGAACGCCTGCGTGATGTAGTCGAACGGGTAGAAGCCCGAGATGAGCACCCGCACCTTGTTCTCGGCGATCAGCTTCGCGAGGGCGGCGAGCACCATGGCGGGCTCGGTGTCGTCGCGCTCGGGCCGGATGTAGTGCATCTCGAGGTCGAGGCGGTGCTCGCTCGAGCTGAACCGCGCCTCCTTCACTCCGAGGCTCGTCGCCAGTTCGGGGTTGTCGCCGCCGAAGTTGTCGATGAACGCGGTGATGGGTCGCTTCGCGGCCTCCTCGATGCGCTGCTGCAGACCCTCGCCGTACGTGATGGGCGTGACGCCGATCGAGCGCAGGTAGTCGTGGTTCGGCGGGCTGCAGGTGCCGATCACCTTCGCCCCCGCCGCGAGGGCGAGCTGGCACTCGATGTGACCCACCCCGCCGGCCGCCGCGGTGATGACCACGATGTCGCCCGGCCCGAGGTGCAGCGAGCGGACCACGTCGTACGCCGTCACTCCGGCGAGATAGAGCCCGCCGGCGACCTCCCATCCGACGTTCGACGGCTTCTTCACGATCGACGAGGCGGGGACGGTCACGTAGGTGGCGTGCGCTCCGCCCTCGATCGCGTGACCGATCACCTCGGCCCCGACCGAGAAGTCGCGAACCGCCGAGCCGCGCTTCTTGACGATGCCGGCGAAGCACGACCCCTGACGGGCCGGGAACTCGAGCGGCAGCCGGTCGGTAAAGTCGCCCTTGCGGATGAAGTTCTCGATGTGGTTCAGGCCGGCGCAGACGACCTCAACGACGACCTCGTCGTCGGCGGGGACGGGCAGCTCCTGGGTGACAAAGTGCAGCTCGTCGACGTCTCCGTAGCGTTCGAACTCGACGGCTCTTCCGGTGCGACTCATGACCGACCTCCTTGTGGCGTTGCCTGATTGTGCGCCTCCTCGCGGCGGTGCGCACGCCCCCATCCGAGGTCGTCGGGCCGTCGAGGTCGTCAGGCGAGCAGCCGAGGAGGCGCGGTGCGGGCCGCCGGGTCGGCTCACCACTCCGACGGGGCGGGGCTCACCACTCCGAGGAGGCGCGGTGCGGGCCGCCGGGTCCGCTCACCACTCCGACGGGTCCCGCTAGAGCCGCTCGGTCGGCACGGCGAACGTGTCGCAGGCCCCCGCGCCGCCGGCGCGACCCGTGTCGAACCACCTCTGGCGCTGCTCGGCCGAGCCGTGGGTCCAGGTGTCGGAGTCGACGCGGCCGCCCGACGCCTCCTGGATGCGGTCGTCGCCCACCGCCGCCGCGGCGTCGAGCGCGTCGGCGATCTGCGCGTCGGTCACCGGTTCGAGGAACGTCGTGCCGGCGTCGTCCGCGACCGTCGTCGCCGCGCCGACCCAGGCCCCCGCGTAGCAGTCGGCCTGCACCTCGAGGCGGATGGTGTCGGAGCCGGGCCCCGTCGCACTGCGGTCGGCGCGGTCGAAGGCGCCGGTCAGCTGCTGGATGTGGTGGCCCCACTCGTGCCCGACGACGTACATCTGCGCGAGCGGACCGGCGCTCGCCCCGTACTGCTCGCGCAGCTGGTCGAAGAAGTCGGTGTCGACGTAGAGCGCCTGGTCGGGCGGGCAGTAGAAGGGGCCGGTGGCGCTCGTCGCGCTGCCGCAGCCGGTGTCGACGGCTGCCGTGAACAGGAAGAAGTCGGGCGTGACGTAGTCCCCGACGCCCAGCTGCGCGGCCTCCGTCGACCAGTACGTGTCGAGCGAGTCCGCCGCGCCGGCCATGCGGCAGTCGATGCTCGCGTTGGCGTCGGCGCCCGTCTCGCAGCCCTCGAGCGGAGCCGCCGCGATCTGATCGGGCGAACCCGAGCCGGTCGACGTGCCGTCGAGCAGCCCGCTGAGGTTCACCCCGGTGAACTGGTTGATCAGGGCGACGACGATGATCGCCACGACGCCCGTCCCGCCGGCCGCGATGCCGGTGGTGCGACCCCGCCCGCGCCGCCGGACCTTGCTGCTGTCGATGCGCGCATCGTCGTTGAATGACATGCGTCAGAAACTACGCGGGTCGCGGGGGCCGCGGCCCGTCGAGGTCAGGCCTGGTCGGCGCCCTCGGCCCGCTCGCGCTCGGCGCGGAGCAGCGCGCGACCGGCGTCGCGGTCTTTCACGCGCTGCTCCTCCTCGCGCACCTCGGCCAGGTTCGCGCGCTCGGTGACCAGCCAGGCGGGCATCTCCTTCAGCAGATCGTGGATCTCGTCGGTGGTGAGCGCGTCGTCGACGCCGGCGCGCGCGAGACCCGAGATCGTCACGCCGAGCTTCTGCGCGACGACGGGGCGCGGGTGCGGGCCGGTGCGGCGCAGCTCGGCCAGCCACTCGGGCGGGTTCGCGGTGAGCTCGGCGAACTCCTCGCGGGTGACGGGCGTGTTCTGGAACGACTCGGGCGTGGCCGGCAGGTGCACCCCGAGCTTCTTCGCGGCAGTGAAGGGCTTGAGCGTCTGCGGGGTCTTCTGAGTCATGCCGCAAGGGTACCGGGAGGCGCGGGTCGGCACGAGCGCGCACCCCGGTACCCTGGGGCGATGACGACCGAGCCGACCCGCGCCTCCTTCCGCATCGGGTTCGTCCCCGGCGTCACGCTGTCGAAGTGGTCGCGCCTGTGGGAGGAGCGCCGGGCCGACCTGCCCCTCGACGTCGTCGAGATCGACGCCTCGAGCGCCCTCGACGCCCTGCACGGCGACGCCGCCGTCGACATGCTGCTCGCGCGGCTGCCCCTCGCCACCGACGACGACCACTCGGTCATCCGTCTCTACGACGAGCGCGCGGTGGCCGTCGTCTCGAAAGACCACCCGCTGGCCACGCTCGGCATCGAGCACGAGCTGACCGCCGCCGACCTCGAGGGCGAGACCCGTCACGACCTCGATCCGACGCTGACCGACGCCCAGGCCGTCGACGTCGCGGCGACCGGCGCCGGCGTCGCGGTCGTGCCGCAGTCGATCGCGCGGCTGTATTCGCGCAGCGGCCTGACCTACCGATTCGTCTCGGATCTCGAGCCCACCGTCGTCGCGCTGGTCTGGCTCGTCGACCGCAGCGACGACGACACCGACGACTTCATCGGCGTCGTCCGCGGGCGCACGGCGCGCAGCAGCCGGTCGAGGAGGCGCGACGAGCCCGAGCAGGCGGCCCCGGCCAAGAAGGGGTCGGCTCCCGACCCTCGCGGCGCCAAGCCGAAGCGGACGCCGCCGCAGGGCCGCGGACCGCAGCGCGGCACCGGGCGCAGCCGGCCCCGACGCGGCCGCTGAGCCTCGGTCGCTGGGCCGCAGCCATCGAGCCGCAGCCGCTGAGCCGCAGCCGCCCCGACGCCCCCGCCTCGCACCGTCCGGACGCGACGAGGGGTACACGCGTGGGGTACAGGACCGCCCTCGGAACCCCTACCCCTCCGGGCTGAGCGGCCTGCGGGCCTCCGCGGCGTAGCGTCCACGCCACGATCGCATCGACGACCGGCCGACGACGGCCGGCGCAGACGAAGGAGGCGCGATGACGTTCAGCAAGGGAGACCACGTCACCTGGAATACCCCGCAGGGCGAGACCCACGGCACGGTCGTGGAGAAGCGCGTCGAGGAGTTCCAGCTCGACGGGCAGAAGTTCAAGGCCTCTGACGACGAGCCCTACTTCGTCGTCGAGAGCGACAAGAGCGGCTCGAAGGCGGCCCACAAGGAGTCCGCCCTGAGTAAGAAGAAGTAGCCCCACCCCGCACCCGCGACACCCTCGACCCAAGGAGACAGCATGGCCGACCTGACCGATGTGCGCTGGAACGACGAAGCGCGCGACAAGATCCTGACCGACTCCGACCGCGTCCTGCAGGAGGCCGTCCGCGATGCCGCGGCCGCCCACTCGGGCGAGTCGTGGGAGGAGTCGTACAAGGCGATCAACGACGCGGTCAAGGACCGCTTCATCGACTACGAGCCCGGCCCGGACGTGCGCAAGTACGCCGAGGCCATCGAGCGCGGCGATTACAGCTGACCCGCGCCTCCCGGGGGTGCGCGGTCAGGCGACCCGCGCCTCCGGGGCGTCGACGCGGTGCACGCGGGGGTGCACCGCCACGGCCGTCGCGACGGTGACGACCAGCACGGCCAGGGCGATCAGCGCGGTCGACGTGCCGACCAGCTCGGCGACCTGGCCGACCGCGATCTCGCCGACCGGCATCCCCGCCAGCGACGCGACCGTCACGGCCGAGATCACCCGCCCGCGGTAGAGACCGGGTACCTGCCGCTGCACCGCGATGTCGAGCGGCACGGTGAACACCTCGAGTCCGATGCTCGCGACGAAGAGCCCGACGCTGATCCAGAAGAACCAGTGCAGCGGGTCGAAGGCGACCGGGTCGGTGGTGATCGTCAAGGCGAGCAGCACCAGGGGGATCGCGAGCGCCCCCGCGCCGAGGCAGGCGGCCCACAGCCGCACCCGGCCGCGCAGCGAGCCGGCCCAGAACGCTCCGACGATCAGCCCGAGGGTCTGCACGGCGCCGGCGAATCCCCAGAGCAGGCGCCCGAAGGCGTCGTCGGCCACCAGGGGGCCGAGAACGTGGATCCCGCCGCCGAAGGCGAACTGGAACACGAACGCGAGCGCCGCGGCGGCGCCGAGCCACCGGGTGCGCCAGACGAACCCGAGTCCGCTGCCGAGATCGGCCAGGACGGTCGTCCCCCCGGAGGCGCGGGCCGAGTCGGCCGGCAGCCCCACGAACACGACGCCCGCCACCGCGAAGACCGCACCGCCGAGCGCCAGGGCGAGACCCGAGCCGAGGGTGGCGACCACGGCACCTCCGACCGCGAGGCCGACGACGAGCCCGACGTTGGTGCCGACCCGCATGAGCACGGTCGCGTCGCCGATCCGTGCGTCGCGCACCGTGTCTCTCACGAGTGCGCCGGTGGCCGGTCCGAAGAAGGCGGCGGAGGCGCCGTTGACGGCCCCGATCACGGCGAGGGTCGTCAGGGTCTCGGTCTCGGTGAGCATCAGGAGGGCCGCGATCAGCAGGGAGCCGGCCGAGACGAACGACGAGACGACGGCGACGAGGCGCTTCGAGAGTCGATCGGCGAGGGCTCCGCCGAAGAGCAGCAGCGCGATGTTCGGCACCGATCGCGCCGCCACGACGAGGCCGAGGTCGACGGGGTCGGCCCCCAGGTCGATCGCCGCGAAGACGATCGCGATGGGGGCGAATCCGCTGCCCGTCCACGACACGAGACGACCGAGCCACAGGGCCCGGAAGGCGGGGACCGTCAGCAGCGACCAGGGCATCGCTCGACTCTATGCCGGTGCGGGCGGGTGCACCCGCCCGGTGTCACACGGCCGGACGACGATTTAGGCTGGCCCCGATGGACGCCTCCGCCCCCGCCCCCTCCGCCGACCCGGGTTCCGAACCCGCGGTCGATCCCGCGGCGGGCCCGGAGGTCGGCCCTGAGGTCGGCCCCGCGGTGGCGGACGTGCGCGAGCCGGGTCGCTACCGCAAGGGCATCGCCAAGCGCGAGGCGATCCTCGACGCCGCGCTGCCCGTCTTCGGCCAGGTGGGGTTCCACGGGGCGTCGCTGCGGGAGATCGCGCGGCAGTGCGGGGTGTCGCACCAGTCGCTGATGCACTACTTCCCGACGAAGGACGAACTGCTGATGGCGGTGCTGCGTCGGCGTGACGAGCGCCTGCGGCGGCACTTCGACGACGACGGCGGCATGCGGGTCGAGGAGCTCGTCGAGCTGGCCGAGTACAACGTCGACGTGCCGGTCGTCATCTCGCTGTTCATCACGGCCTCGGCCGAGGCCGTCTCGAGCGAGCACCCGGCGCACGAGTACTACCGCGACTACTACGACCGCATCATCCGCTCGACGACGGCGTACCTCTCGGTGGCCGCCGACCGCGGCTGGCTGCGGCCCGGCTACACGGCGACCGCGGCGGCGCGGGTCGTGCTCGCCGTCCAGGACGGCCTGCAGCTGCAGTGGCTCTACGAACGCGACGCCGTGCACGTCGCCGACCTGATGCGGCTCGTGATCTGCAGCGTGCTGACCGTTCCGACGTCGGAGCTCGACGAGGCGGTCCGCGAGGAGGCACGGCGCCGGCGGTGACCGACCCGCCCTCCGGCGTCGCCCCGGGTCACTTCGCGCTGATGCGCTGGAACTTGCGGATGCAGAGGGGCACGAACACCACGAGCATCACGGTGATGCCGATCAGCACGGTCGCGTAGGGGTGCTGCATCGTCCAGATGTCGGGCACGGGGGTGTCGCCGAGGTTGCCGAACGACGTGCGCGCCGCCTGCACGAGCGACGAGACCGGGTTCCACTCGGCGAAGACCCGGAGGACCGTCGGCAGGGTGTCGCTCGGCACGAACGCGTTCGAGACGAACGTGAGCGGGAACAGGATCATGAACGAGGCGTTGTTGATCGTCTCGGGGGTCTTCACGCTCATGCCGAGCAGGGCCATGACCCAGCTGAACGAGTAGCTGAAGAGCAGCAGCAGGGCGACGCCGCCGAGGAACGACGCCGGTGACGCGTTCACCCGCCACCCGACGGCGAGACCGGTCAGCATCATGATGACCATCGAGATCGTGTTGAGCGCGAGGTCGCTGTTGGTGCGGCCGATCAGCACGGCCGAGGGGCTCATCGGCAGGGTGCGGAACCGGTCGATGATCCCCTCTTTCAGGTCTTGCGCCATGGCGGCCCCCGAGAACGTCGAGCCGAACACGACGGTCTGCGCGAAGATGCCCGCCATCAGGAACTGCGTGTAGTCGGTGCCCTCGACGGCGATCGCTCCGCCGTAGACCTGACTGAACAGCAGGACGAACATGATGGGCTGCAGCACGGCGAAGATCAGCATGTCGGGCGAGCGACGCACCTTGATCAGGTTGCGCTTGGTGACGGCCCAGCCGTCGGACGCCCAGGTCGAGAGACCCGTGTCGGTGGCGGGCTCGAGGGTCTGCGCGAGCGCGGTCGTGGTGGTCATGCGCGGGCCTTCTTCTCGCTCGGTGCGTCGGTGCCGGCGGCGTCGTCGTCGGCGCCGGTGCGGTGGCCGGTCAGCTGCAGGAAGACGTCGTCGAGGGTGGGGCGCCGCATGCCGGCGTCGTGCAGCTCGATGCCGGCCGCGCCGAGGTCGGCGAGGGTGCGTTGCAGCGCGGTCGGTCCGTCGGTGACGGCGACCTCGAGCTGACGGCCGTCGGCGTCGATCGTCGGCTCGTTGTCGCCGTGCCGGCGGAGGACCTCGACGGCCTGGGCCGATCGGGTCTCGTCGACCAGCGCCACGACGAGTCGATGACCGCCCACCTGGGCCTTCAGCTGATCGGACGTGCCCTCGGCGATGACGGCGCCGCCGTCGATCACCGAGATGTCGTCGGCGAGACGATCGGCCTCCTCGAGGTACTGCGTGGTGAGCAGCACCGTCGTGCCGCCGTCGACCAGGCTGGTGATGATGTCCCAGAGGGCCAGCCGGCTGCGCGGGTCGAGCCCTGTGGTGGGCTCGTCGAGGAAGAGCACGCGCGGGTTCGTGACGAGGGCGCCGGCGAGGTCGATGCGACGGCGCATGCCGCCGGAGAAGCCCTTGACCGGTCGATCGCCGGCGGCGGAGAGGTCGAACACGTCGATGAGCTCGCGAGCGCGCTCGCGGGAGACCTTCGCGCCGAGGTGGTAGAGCCGCCCGATCATGTCGAGGTTCTCGAAGCCCGTGAGGTTCTCGTCGACTGCGGCGTACTGGCCCGAGACGCCGATCGAGCGCCGCACGGCCTGCGCGTCGGCGACGACGTCGAGACCGGCGATGGTCGCGGTGCCCGTGTCGGGGCGCTCGAGCGTGGTGAGCATCTTGACGACCGTCGTCTTACCGGCGCCGTTCGGCCCGAGCAGCGCCTTCACGGTGCCCTCGGGCACGGTGAGGTCGAGCCCGTTCAGGGCGTGGACGGGACCGGACTTCGACCGGTAGGTCTTGGTGAGGCCCCGTGCTTCGATCATGGCCATCGTCGATCCGTTCTCCGCTCGCTGCCGGTTTCCGGGGAGCGGCCCCGGACGCGCTCAAGGTAGCGCGGTCCGCCCCTCACCGCCAGTGATATTCCGTCAGCTGTGGACATCGACCGGACATCGATCGGACGGACGTGCGGACAGCCGTGCGGACGCCCTCGTGTTACGAGCAGATGTCAAACCTTGCCGCGTGGCAAGTTCCGCTCTACATTCATCCCATGACCACCTTCGACGAGACGGCGGGGCCGTCCACCGCTGAACAGCTCCTGCCCGTCGGCATCGGCGACGACGCCGTCGCCCTCGCACGCCGCTGGGCGCACGAGGCCTCCGCGGCCCCGAGCACCGGCTCGGCCCATCTGCTCGCACAGGTGCTGAAAGACGAATCGGGTCTCGCCTTCACGATCGGCTTCGTCGATCGCGTCGTCCGCCCCGAAGACCTCGGCGTCGCCGCCCGTAATCTGGCGACCCTCGCCAAGCAGGCTCCGTCGTTCCTGCCGTGGCACATGCGCAGCGCCGTCCGCCTCGGCGGCGTGATGGCGCCCGTGCTGCCCGGCGTCGTCGTGCCGATCGCCCGCCGCGTGCTCCGCGGCATGGTCGGGCACCTCGTCGCCGACGCCCGCCCCGCCCGGCTCGGCTCGGCGATCGCCTCGATCAAGCAGGACCGCACGCGGCTGAACCTCAACCTGCTCGGCGAGGCCGTGCTCGGCGACGCCGAGGCCGAGCACCGGCTCGCCGGCACCCGGGCGCTGCTCGCCCGCGACGACGTCGACTACGTGTCGATCAAGGTCTCGTCGATCGTCAGCCAGCTCTCGATGTGGGCCTTCGACGAGACCGTCGAGCGCGTCGTCGAGAAGCTGACCCCGCTCTACGAACTGGCCGCCCGCTCTCGCGAGCCGAAGTTCATCAACCTCGACATGGAGGAGTACCGCGACCTCGACCTGACGATCGCGGTCTTCACGCGCCTCCTCGACCAGCCGCAGCTCCGCGACCTCGAGGCCGGCATCGTGCTGCAGACCTATCTGCCCGACGCGCTCGGCGCCCTACAGGGGCTCACCGAGTGGGCGACCGACCGGGTCGACGCGGGCGGCGCGGCCATCAAGGTGCGCGTGGTCAAGGGCGCGAACCTCGCCATGGAGACCGTCGACGCCACCGTCCACGAGTGGCCCCTCGCCACCTACGGCACGAAGCAGGACAGCGACACGAACTACAAGAGGGTGCTGACCTGGGCGCTCACCCCCGAGCGCACCCGCGCCGTGCGGATCGGCGTCGCCGGTCACAACCTCTTCGACATCGCCTTCGCGCACCTGCTCGCCGAGGCCCGCGGGGTCGGCGACCGCATCGAGTTCGAGATGCTGCTCGGCATGGCCGAGGGTCAGGCCGAGCTCGTCAAGGCCGACGTCGGCGGGCTGCTGCTCTACACGCCGGTCGTGCACCCCCGCGAGTTCGACGTCGCCATCAGCTATCTCATCCGACGCCTCGAAGAGAACGCGTCGAGCGAGAACTTCATGTCGGCCGTCTTCGAGCTCGCTTCGAACGAGGCCATGTTCGAGCGCGAGAAGGGGCGGTTCCTCGCCTCGCTGGCGGCCGTCGACGGCGTCGTGCCCGCTCCGCACCGGGTGCAGAGCCGACTCGACCCCGCGCAGGCCCTCGAGCCGCGCCCGGCCGGCGGCGGCTTCGAGAACGAGCCCGACACCGACCCCGCGCTCGCCGCGAACCGCAGCTGGGGTCGCGGCATCGCCGCCCGCTCGGCCGACTCGACGCTCGGCGTCGACCTGATCGAGGCCGCCCGGGTCACGGACGAGGCGACGCTCGACGCCCTGCTCGACACCGCGGTCGCCGCCTCCTCCGATTGGGCGGCACGAGGAGGCGCGGGTCGGGCCGTCGTCCTCCGCGACGCCGCCGCGATGCTCTCCGCCCGGCGGGCCGACCTGATGGAGGTCGCGGCGAGCGAGACCGGCAAGACCATCGCCGAGGGCGACGTCGAGGTCAGCGAGGCGATCGACTTCGCCAACTGGTACGCCCACCTCGCCGAGGAGCTCGACTCCGTCGACGGCGCCGAGTTCGCACCCGAACGCCTCACGCTCGTCACCCCGCCGTGGAACTTCCCCGTCGCGATCCCCGCCGGCTCGACCCTCGCCGCGCTCGCCGCGGGCAGCAGCGTCGTCGTGAAACCGGCCGGTCAGGCCAAGCGCTGCGGCGCGGTCATGGTGCAGGCCCTCTGGGACGCCGGCGTGCCGCGAGACGTGCTCACCCTGGTCGACGTCGACGAGGGCGACCTCGGGCGGCACCTCGTGTCGCACCCGTCGGTCGACCGCGTCATCCTCACGGGGGCCTTCGAGACGGCCGCGCTGTTCACCAGCTGGCGCACCGACCTGCCCCTGCTCGCCGAGACCAGCGGCAAGAACTCGATCATCGTCACCCCGAGCGCCGACCTCGACCTCGCGGCCTCCGACGTGATCAAGTCGGCGTTCGGTCACGCGGGGCAGAAGTGCTCGGCGGCCAGTCTCGTGATCCTGGTCGGCTCGGTCGCCACCTCCGAGCGGTTCCGTCGTCAGCTCGTCGACGCCGCGTCGACGATGCGGGTGGGGCTGCCGTCCGACCCGACCACGCAGATGGGTCCGATCGTCGAGCCCGCGCACGGCAAGCTCGAGCGGGCGCTGACGACGCTCGGCGCGGGCGAGTCGTGGCTGGTCGAGCCGAAGCAGCTCGACGAGACGGGTCGGCTCTGGTCGCCCGGCGTCCGATCGGGTGTCGCGGCCGGCAGCGAGTTCCACCTGACGGAGTACTTCGGGCCCGTGCTCGGCATCATGACCGCCGCCACCCTCGACGAGGCGATCCGGCTGCAGAACGCCACCGACTACGGTCTGACGGCGGGTCTGCACACCCTCGATCCCGCCGAGCTCGAGATCTGGCTCGACGCCGTCGAGGCCGGCAACCTCTACGTCAACCGGGGCATCACCGGTGCCGTCGTGCGCCGCCAGCCGTTCGGCGGCTGGAAGAAGTCGTCGGTCGGCGCCGGCGCCAAGGCCGGCGGACCCAACTACCTCGTCCACCTCGGCTCGTGGCGGCCGACCCCGCTCGTCGAAGCCCAGGAGGCGCGCCCAGGTTCGGCCGTCCTGGCCGCCGTCGAGGCGTCGACGCCGCTGCTCGGGGCGTCGAGCGCGTCGGCGCACGACGACCTGCGTGCCGCCGCCGCCTCCGACGAGCACTACTGGGCGACCGAGTTCGGCGTCGCCCGCGATGTCAGCCGACTCGGACTCGAACGCGACCTGCTGCGCTACCGGCCCCTGCCGGTCACGGTGCGGGCGGCCGACGGCGCCGACCCCGCGGCCGTCGTGCGGGTGCTGCTGGCCGGTCTCCGGTCGGGCGCCCCGGTCACCGTCTCGTCGGCGATCGAGCTGCCGACGGCGCTCGTCTCTGCGCTGGGCCTCTCGGCGGGCTCCGTCACGCACGAGGACGACGCGTCCTGGCTCGAGAGGGTGCGCGCGGGGGGTCTGCGGACCGAGCGCGTGCGGTTGGTGACGGCTGCGGGCGACCCGACCCGCGCCTCCTCGGCTCTGTCGTCGGCTCTCGGCGGAGACCCGTCGGTGGCCGTGTTCGACGCCCCGGTGACGCCGACGGGGCGGCTCGAGCTGCTGCCGTTCCTCCGCGAGCAGGCCGTCGCGATCACGGCGCACCGGTTCGGCAACCCCGACCCGTGGAGCGACGCGGTCATCTGAGCGTGGTGCGACGCGGTCGTCTGAGCGTGGTGCGGCNCCCGAGGCGCAGGCGCGCCGCACAGCCCCGGTGCGAGCCCCGCAGATCAGACCGCGGGCTGCCCGGCGGCGTACCAGGCCGCGAGTCGCCGCAGGCCCTCGTCGACCCCGACGGCGGGCGTCCACCGCAGGTCGTGCTGCGTGCGCCGCTGATCGAACCAGTGCGCGGTCGAGAGCTGCTCGGCAAGGAACCGTGTCATCGGCGGCTCGTCGGCTCCCGGGCGCACGGCCCAGACCCGCTCGACGAGCGACCCGGCGCCCCGTGCCACCCCCGCCGGAACCCGGAGGCGCGGTGCCGGGACACCGGCCGCCAGACAGATCCCCGCCATCAGGTCGGCCACCGTGCGCGGCTCGCCGTTGGTGAGCACGTACGCCCCGCCGCTGACGGCGTCGGCCCGCTCGAGCGCCGCGGCGATGCCGGACGCCGCGTTGTCGACGTAGATCGAGTCGATCAGCGCCGCCCCGTGGCCGAGCAGCGGCAGTCGACCCGAGCGCGCGCGATCGACGATGCGGGCGACGAGCTGGGTGTCGCCGGGCCCCCAGACCAGGTGCGGGCGGACGGCCACGACGCGCAGCTCGGCGCCCGCCGCCTGCAGCGCCACGAGCTCGGCCGCCGCCTTCGTGCGGGCGTAGTGGCCGCGGGCCCGGCTCGGCGAGGCGGGAGCGGCGTCGTCTCCGACGATGGACGAGCCGGCGTGCGCGACCGACGGCGACGAGACGAACACGAGGCGGGGCACCGAGGAGGCGCGCATCGCCGCGATCAGCGACCGCGTGCCGCCGACGTTGACGGCCTCGAACTCGGCGGGTGCGCCGGCCAGCGAGACCTTCGCGGCCAGATGGACCACCGCCTCCTGCCCCTCGACGGCGGCGGCGACGGCTGCCGGGTCGGTCATCGAGCCGAGCGCGTCGCGGACCCCGGTCACACCGGACGGCCGACGCTGGAACGTCGTGACCTCGTGCCCGGCCGCGGCGATCGCACGGGCGACGGCGCCGCCGAGCAGCCCGCTGGCCCCGGTGACGAGCACCCTCACGGGCGGCGTCCGTCGCTCGGGAGAGGCGTGCCGGCGGCGGAGGCGGGCGTGTTCGGCGCGAACGGGCGCGTCCACGCGCCCGTCTCAGCCGAACCCGCCCGGGTTCGCCCGGCTGAGGCGACCAGCACCTTCACGGGCGGCGCATCCTGTCGCCCGAGAGCACGGACGTCGCCCAGGCGGCGAGGCGTGAGCGGTCGATCTTGCTGTTGTGACGCACGTCGGTCGGCAGCGCCGGCACGACGAGGACGGCGGCGACGGGTCGACCCGAGGCCGCGCCGACGGCGTGGCGGACCTCGGCGGCGAGTGCGGCCGACGCGAGACCGGCACGGCGTGCGGGCGGCACGGTCTCGGCGACCACCACCACCTGCTGGGTGCCGGCCGGGCCGACGCCGACGACGGCCGCGCGGGCGATGCCGGCCCGCGCCTCCGCCGCCTGCTCGGACGCGACCGGGGTCAGCACGCCGCTCGCCGTCGTGATCACGTGCGGCAGACGCCCCTCGACCCAGAGGCGGCCCTGCTCGTCGAGGTGGCCGACGTCGCCGGTGCGGTGCCAGCGGCTCGTCGTGGTCGACCCGCGACGGCTGGCGCGGTGCGTCAGCCAGAGCCGGTCGTAGTGGTCTTCGACGTGCGCGGCCGAGACGACGATCTCGCCGGTGACGCCGGGCTCGGCGATCAACTCCGAGGAGGCGCGGCCCGCCTCGTCGAGAGCGGCGATCCGCACCGTCGTGGTCGCGCCGGGCAGCCCCACGCAGACGCCGCCGGCGTCGGTGGCGCCGTCGGCGAGGCGCGCGGCGCGGTCGGCGGTCGCCGCACGGATCCCCTCGAGCGTGATGTCGGTCAGCAGCAGCCCCTCGGTCATGCCGTAGGGGGTGTGCGGGGTCGCGCCGGGCATCAGGTCGCCGGCGGCGGCGAGCAGCGACTCCGACACGGGCGCACCCGCCGACAGGAACGTCTCGACCCCGGCCAGCGCCGCGCGGTCGGCGGAGGTCAGCTCGCCGGAGGTGGCGACCACGTTGGTCAGCGCGGCGGGGGAGAGGAACACCACGGTCGCGTCGACGGCGGCGGTCGCGGCGGCCACGGCGCGCGCCGTCAGGGTGCGGGGCTTCGTGACGTCCATGTCGGGTGTCACGCTCGTCGCGCCGAGGGCGGGTCCGAGCAGGGCGAACGGCGCGAAGCCGGCGACGAGCCCGGTGCCCGGACCGACGCCGTACTGGGCGGCGAGGGCGTCGCGCAGCGCGGTCAGCTGCCGGTGGCGGTAGACGACGCCCTTGGCGGGGCCGGTCGAGCCCGAGGTGAAGAGGATGGCGGCCTCGGCGTCGCCGGTGGGCGACTCGGGCAGCTCGGCGAGGGCCTCGTGCGCGCGACGACCGAGCGCGGCGATCTCGGGCAGCGACGTCTCGACGCCGAGGGCGCGTCTCGTGACCCCCGGGAGGCGCGTGGTCGAGATCACGCGACCGGGCCAGCCGAGGGCTCGCGCGGCCGTGAGACCGGGCAGCTGCCCGATCACGTGGTCGGGCCACGCCCCGCGGACGGCGCGGGTCAGCCCGCGGACCCCGAGACCGGCGTCGGCGACGACCACCACGGCCCCGAGACGGAGGCAGGCGTAGAGCACCGCGGTGAGGTCGGCACCGGGCTGCACGAGCAGCGAGACGCGGTCGCCGGGGCGGACGCCGTGCTTGCGGAGCCCGAGGGCGATCTCGCGGACCCGGCGGGAGAGCAGCCGCCAGCTGACGGACCGGGGGCCGTCCGACCCGGCGGGCACCATCTCGATAAGTGCGGTGTCGGAGCTGTCGGCCAGAGCGTCGAGGTACGACCAGAGCGGGCGGTCTTGAGAGGAGTCGACCCGCGCCTCCTCGGCGACGTGCTCGGCGGATGCCGCCGCAGCGGCGGCCGTGGCCTCGTCGGCCCCCGCTTCGACGGCCTTCCTGGCCGCAGCGGCACCGGTCGCGCCGGCGCCGTCGAGCCGCCCGGGGCCTGCCGGGGTCGACGGGTCGCCGGGAGTCTCGGCCCCCGCGACGGCGCCGTCGACGGTGGGCTCGGCGGGTGGCGAGCCGTCGGGGAGCCGGTCGCCCAGCCAGGTGAGCACGGCCGCGGCGTAGTCGACGTCCTCGGCGAGCAGGTGACCGGCGCCCTCGAAGCGGTGCACGTCGGCGTGCGGCAGACGCTCGATGAGATCGTCGAGGTAGCGGTCGCCGAAGATCGGGTCGAGGGGCCCCCACAGCATGAGCGCCGGCACCGGCACCTCGCGCAGCGCCTCGGCGATGCGGTTCAGCTCGGGTGCGCTCTCGTGGTCGGCGTCGACCGGGATGTCGGCCACGAAGGCGCCGATGCCGCCGCGACGGGCCGCCGTGCGGTACGGGGCGCGATAGGCCTGCTTCACCTCGGCCGGCAGCGGCGGGTGACCGAGGGCGAGCGTCACGTCGACGAACGCCGTCGTGCCGACCGTCGCGCGCCCGAGCACGCCCCGGGCGAGTGCGAGTCGGAGCGGAGCGGGGATCGGGACGCCGCGCGGCTGGTGGATCGCCGTGTTGAGCAGCATCACACCGGCCAGCATCTCGGGGTGGTCCACCGCCCAGCCCATCGAGACGACGCCGCCCCAGTCGTGACCGAGCGTGACGACGGGGCCCTCGACGCCGAGCGCCTCGGTGAGGTCGCCCAGATCGGAGACGCGGCGCGCGAGGGTGTGCGGCGAACCGGTGCGTTCGGAGAAGCCCATGTCGAGCTGGTCGACGGCGACGACCCGCCAGGCCGGTCCGCCGGCGGAGGCCGTCTCGACGGTGGCCGCGACGAGCTCGCGCCAGAGGTACGACCAGGTCGGGTTGCCGTGCACGCACAGGATGGTGCCGACCGGCTCGACGTCGAGCCGGGCCAGCGCCTCGGCGTTGTCGAGCACGTGCCAGCGTCGGGAGGCGCGGTGCGAGCCGAGTCCGTACGGCACGTCGACGAGACGCGACCACGCGGGGTCGAGCCCTGCGAGCCCGTCGGGCGGCAGCAGGGCCGGTGCGGTCGACCGAGCGGCGCGGGGGAGGCGACTCACCAGGCGAGCTCCATCATCGCGGTGTTGATGCCCGAGCCCACTCCCATCAGCAGCACCCGGTCGCCGCGCGACAGGGTCTTGGACTCCTCCACGAGCGTGATCGGGATCGACGCGGGGCCGACGTTGCCGAGGGTGGGGTAGGTGAGCGGCACGCGCTTGCGGTCGATGCCGGCCGCCTTGACGAACGCGTTGGTGTGCACGTCGCTGACCTGGTGCATGACGTAGCGGTCCATGCCCTGCCAGTTCCACTCGGGCTTGGCCTCGCGCCAGGCCGAGACGACGAGCTCCATGCCGCGCTTGAGCAGGGCCTTGGCGTCGGTGAACATGCCGTCGACGCTGCCGACGCAGAGGTCGTAGTTCTCGGTCGCGGCGCGGGTCACACCGCCGAGGATGCGGTGGCCCTCGGGGTGCAGGTCGGCTCGGCCGATGACCGCGGCGGCGGCACCGGAGCCGAGGGTGAGACTCGCGAACTCGCTCATGAAGTCGTCGCGGTCGAAGCCCTCGGTCAGCAGACGGTCGATCGTGTTGACCTGGACGTCGTCGGCGTCCTCGCCGTCGATGATCACGGCGTAGTCGATCTGCCCGGCGTCGATCAGCTGCGCGGCGAGGGTCATGCCGTTGACGAAGCCGAGGCAGGCGTTCGCGATGTCGAAGTTGGTCGCCGACGACGGGAGCCCGAGCCCGTGGTGCAGACGGACGGCGACGGACGGCTCGAGGTGCGGGCGCGTGACGGACGTGTTGATCAGCAGTCCGACCTGGTCGGGTCGGACGCCGGCCTCGGCGAGGGCGCGCCTGCCCGCGTCGATGGCCGCGACGTCGAAGCTCTGCTCGGGGCCCCAGTTGCGGCGCTCGTGCACGCCGGCGACGCGCTGGAGGAGGCCGGTCGGCATGCGGAGGCGCTTGAGGACGGGTCGCAGCTTCTCGTCGATGCTCTCGGAGGTGGTGACCCGTTCGGCCATCGTGCTGGCGACCGACAGCAACGCCGCGTTGCTGTGCCGGGTCGTGGCGTTTCCGTTCACCGGAACTCCCTGTCGAATTGTCTGGGTAGGCGTATGCCGGCGCGGCTGAACGAGCAGTGACGATCAGGGCCGGGAGATCGTGGCATCGAACCGATGCATCCTGACGAGTTTACGGCTCCCGTCTCTGAGCGGTTGCCAGGTTGCCGGGGCACAGACATGCCGATCGGGGCATGTTCGGACGTCATCCGCGGGGGTCGCGGGGCAGACGGACGACGGCGCGACGCCCGCCGCGCGTCCACCAGACGAGGTCGGCGACGGCCCAGGCGATCGCCCCGGCCGCCGCGAGCAGCACGACGACGGTGACGACGGTGACCGAACCGCCTCCGACCAGCAGGGCCGCGACGATGCTCGCGACGACGATCAGGGCGCAGACGACGGTGACGACGGGCAGCACGCGACCACCCTGCTTGGTCAGCAGCCAGTTCGGCACGTCGGGGTCGACCCGGACCGTCTTCTCACGCATCCCGCCAGGGTAGTCTCGCGCGCCTCCTGCGGTCCCGCGCCCCGGGGTAGCCTCGACGCATGAGCACCCCGCGCCGACCCTTCTGGATCCTGACCAAGACGGGCAGCGTCCTCCCTCCCGTCCTCGAGGCGGCGCTCGGCGTCTTCGGCCTCGTCGTCCAGATCGCCACGCTGACGTCGGGTCGCCCGGTCGAGCCGGTGGCCTACGTGGTGCTGGTCGTCGCCCTGCTGCTCATCGCACAGGGCGTCGCCGACCTCGTCTGGTGGTCGCGGGACGGCCGCCGGGACGCCGCACGTCAGGGCTGAGTCCTCAGCGGCGGACGACCAGAGCTGCCGACCACCGAGCCGCCGGCGAGTAGCCGGCCTTCGAGCCCGTCGACTTGACGCGGATCTCGTGACCGACGTCCGACGCCCTGGTGCGGTACGTCAGGCCCGTGGCGCCGGCGATCGCCTTGCCGTCGCGCGTCCACTGCAGCGTCACTGCGGTGCCCGCGGTCCAGGTGCCCTTCTTGGCGGTGAGCGTGCTGCCGGCCTTAGCCGAACCCGAGATGGCGGGGGCCGGGGCGGTGAGCCGCAACGGGACGACCGTCGCCGCCTTCGAGGTGCGGGCGACCGCGGTGTGCCCCGGCTTGGTGCCGGTGACGACGACCGTCAGCGCTCGGTTCGCGTCGGAGGCCGTGGGCACGTAGGTCGGCGCCGTGGCCCGTGAGATCGACTTGCCGTCGCTCTTCCACTGGTACGAGAACGACGTGCCCGCCGTCCAGGTGCCGGTCTTCGTGCCCATCTTGCCGCCGACCTTCGGCGTCCCCGTCACCGCCGGCGTCGCACTCGCCAGAGGAGCGGGCGTGACGGCCACGGCCGCCGAGGTCTTCGACGCCGTCGTGTATCCGGTCTTCCTGCCCGTCACGACGAGGGTGATCTTCTTGCCGGCGTCCGCCGCGGTCGTGACGTAGCTCGCTCGTGCGGCCCCGGCGATGGCCGTGCCGTTGCGCAGCCACTGGTGGGTCAGCGCGGTGCCGCTCGTCCAGGTGCCGGTCTGGGCGGTGAGCGTCGCGCCCACGGTGGTCTTGCCGACGATCTTCGGCACGGGGGCGGTCAGGGTCTTCAGCGCCGGGGCAGGAGCCGGAGCGGGAGCAGGGGCAGGGGCAGGAGCGGGAGCGGGAGCAGGAGCCGGAGCGGGAGCCGGGGCCGGAGCCGGAGCCGGGGCAGGGGCCGGAGCAGGCGTCGGGGTCGGCGTCGGTCGGGCCGGTGCGGTCGGCACGCTGACGGTGGCGGGGCTGCCGGGCGTGTACGCGTACTGGCTGACCCAGTCGATCTGGAGGTGGCCGTCGACCTTCGCGTCCGGCTTCGTGCCGTTGGTCGCGGTCTGCAGCACCCAGTGCATGGGCGTCTTGGGGATGTTCGTCGTGGTCGACGCCACGACGATGCCGTCGAGCAGGTAGCTGATCTTCTTCGGCGTCCAGTCGATCGTGTAGGTGTGCCAGTCGGTGTACGACGTGTGCGTGTCGACGGCCAGGTCGTTGTTCCACGGCGTGCCGAGCTGGTGGTTGAAGGCCTTGGTCGAGCCGTCCAGGCTGCCTTCGGGGAAGTTGATCTCGCCGTTCGCCCAGGTCTCGGCGTCGTCCCAGAGGAGGAACGCGGTGCCGTAGCCGGGCAGGGCGTCGGCCTTCATCCGGATGCTGTAGCGCCCGTAGGTCTGGCCGCCCCACTGGCCGTTCATCAGGGGCACGGGTGCGGCGGCCCGCGGCACGCCGTCGGAGCCGGTGTGCAGGTGCATGTCGAGCAGCCCGTCGCGCACGGAGAGGATGTCGGACTCGTAGCGACCGATCTGCCAGGTGTCGCCGAAGCCGTCGTAGCTCATCCACTGCTTCGCGTACGGACCGGGGAACCCGCCCTGGGCGATGGGGGTCGTGAAGTCGTCCTTGAAGTTCTGCGTCCACCCCGCGAGGTTCCCGTTCAGCAGGGTCTTCGAGGCGGCCGCCGCGTCCGTGGCCGTCTTGCCCGCGATGATCGAACCGGTGGCGGCCGAGGCGCTCTGCGTGCCCGTCGCGACGAGAGCCGTCGCGAGGAGTGCGCCGGCGATCATCGTGGCGCCGATCGGCAGCGATCGTGAGTATGTCCGTGTGACCATGTCGCGGTGTGCCTTCCTTGGGATTTCGGAAGGGCGAGCGGGTGCATCGGGGGGTGGATCTGGCGCGACCCATCGATCGCTCGATGGGGTACAGCGCCCCGCGGTTCTTCGGGTTCCTCGGGGCGCGTCCAGTGTGCGCTCGGGGGACGGATGCCGTCATCCCCAAGACGGGTCGCCCTCGTTGGGGGGAGCGACAGGGCGTCTGTCCTCCTCCCTGTACCCCTGTCGACGCGAGACGTCTCGGACTCCCAGGCGGAGGGGCCCGGATGGAGGCGCGGCGGACGACGGAAGGCCCCGATCGCGGACGATCGGAGCCTTCTGAATGGAGCCGCCTGTCGGATTCGAACCGACGACCTTCGCTTTACAAGAGCACTGCGCTACCGGACTGCGCCAAGGCGGCTGACTCCACCACCCTACAAGCCCGGCGGCGAGGTCGGGAGCGACCCGGGATGGGCGCACGCAGTGCATCTTCGCGCCCGCGATTGGCGCAGGAGCGGTCATCAGTGGTGAAGTAGGGGGAGACGGCGTCGGCCGTCGCCCGGCCCGGATCACGAGGAGCCCCCATGACCAACATCCTGACCGCCATCGGTTCGATCGTGCTGCTGCTGATCAGCTTCGCGCTGTTCGCCTACTCGTTCGGGTCGGGCGAGCCGAACGCGATCATCTTCTTCGCCGGCATCGTCGCCATGACCGGCTCGTTCTGGCTGCCGATCACGTTCGTGGGCACCAGCCAGAAGACCTGGTGACCTCTTAGGGTCGCAGACCACGAGACCCCGGTGCCCCGGCACCGGGGTCTCGTCGTGTCACGGGCGGGGCGGGCCGCTCAGATGCCGATCGACCTCGACGCGCTTGCGCGGCTTGTCGGCGTCGCGCGGCCGATCGCGACCCCCGACGTAGAGCCAGCCCAGAAGCTTCTCGTCGCCCGTCAGACCGTGCGCCGCCTGGACCTCGGGGGCCCGGGTGTGCGTGCCGGATCGCCAGAAGACGCCCCAGCCCTCGTCGTCGAGCACGAGCGACAGCAGGTGGGCGACACCCGAGGCGACGCTCTCCTGCTCCCATTCGGGCACCTTGCGACTGGGCTTCGGCGACGAGACCACCGCGACGACCAGCGGTGCCCGCAGCGACTTCTGCTCGAGCTTCTCGGCGTCCTTGCCCACGGCGCCGTCGGCCGCCGCCAGCGACCGGCCGATCAGTCGGCGGTCGTCGCCCCTCAGCTCGATGAGCCGCCAGGGGCGCATCGACGAGTGGTCAGCGACGGTCGCCGCCGCCTCGACGGCTGCGACGAGCTGCTCGTGATCGGGGGCGTCGTCGGTGACCTTCGACCGAGATCGACGCCGGGCGGCCGCAGCCGCGACGGTGCTCACCGGGTCACTCGGCGGTGGAGGAGGCGTCGTCGCCCTCGCGGAAGCTGAGCGAGACGGAGTTCATGCAGTAGCGGTCGCCGGTCGGCGTGCCGAAGCCGTCGGGGAAGACGTGGCCCAGGTGCGAACCGCAGTTCGCGCACCGCACCTCGGTGCGGGTCATTCCGAGGCTGTCGTCGTCGATCAGCTGCACGGCCTCGGGGTTCACCGACTCGTAGAAGCTCGGCCAGCCGCAGTTGCTGTCGAACTTGGTGCCGCTCTTGAACAGCTCGGCGTTGCAGGCGGCGCAGGCGTAGACGCCGGCGCGGCTCTCGTCGAGCAGCTCGCCCGTCCACGGGCGCTCGGTCGCGGCCTCGCGCAGCACGGCGTACTGCTCGGGGCCGAGTTCTGCTCGCCACTGCTCTTCGGACTTCTCGACCTTGTACGACACGGGTGACTCCTCAGTTCTCGGGACTCCCCATTCAACACGGTCCCCCCGACAGTCATTCCAGGGCGGCACCGGCGCCGGCCCGTCGCAGTCCCGGCCTCCCTAGAATCACGACATGCTCCTCGCCGACCGGTTCCGCAGCCACGCCGACGCGTCCGCCCGCGAGCAGTCCCCTCTGTACGCCGAGTGGTCGCTCGGCATCGCCGGCGACCCCGACGTGCTCGCGCTGATCGAGAGGGCTCCGGAGGCGCGGCGCCAGCCCGCCCTCGTGCTCGCCGTGTCGCGCTGGCTGGGCGCCCCCCTCGCACCGTGGCCGCGCCTCCGGGAGTGGATGCTCGCCCACCCCGACGCCCTCCTCGCCGAGCTCGCCCGTCGGACGACCCAGGTCAACGACGTCCGCCGCCTCGGGCCGGTGTCGCTCGCGATGGCCAGGCTCGAGGGCCCGGTGGCCCTGCTCGAGGTCGGCGCCTCGGCGGGGCTCTGCCTGTTCCCCGACCGGTACGCGTTCCGGGCCGACCTCCGCGGCGCGGGCAGCGACGAGCAGGCGCGCTGGGGCGCGGCCGACAGCGACGTCGTCGTCGAGCTCGACGTCGATCTCGGAGACGCCGCGCTGCCGCACGACGAGTGGCCCCGCCGGGTCGTGCTGCCCGAGATCGTCTGGCGGGCCGGTCTCGACCTGGACCCCGTCGACGTCACCGACCCCGCCGCGGTCTCGTGGCTCGAGACGTCGCTGCCGCCCGGGCCGTCGGATCGGGTGGACCTGCTGCGGCGGGCCGTCGCGATCGCCCGGAGCGCGCCTCCTCGGCTCGTCCGCGGCGACGCCGTCGACGGGCTGGCCGCCCTGGCCGCGACCGCCCCGTCGGACGCGCGGCTCGTCGTGGTCTCGACCGGCACGCTCGTCTACCTGCCCGGTCGCCGGCGCCAGGCCTTCGTCGACGCCGTCCGCGCCCTCGGCGCCACCTGGGTGTCGTACGAGCGGCGCGACCTGCTGCACGACGTCGTGGCGGAGGTGCCGGAGGGCGTCGCGCCGGGCGACGGGTTCGCCGCGCTCGCACTCGACGGCCGGGCCCTCGCCGTCGGCGACGCTCACGGCACGCGAGTGCGGCTGCTCCCCTCCTGACCCGGAGCGGAGGGCTGCGCCTGAGGCGGCCCGGAGGCGGCCGCCCGTAGGATGACGACGATCGAGAGGGCGGGTGATGGGCGACAGCGGTGCGACTGGCGACGACGGGACGGTCATCGGGCTCTCCGAGCGCGACCGCGCGATCCTCGACCTCGAGCAGTCCACCACGGGGTCCGCGCGCCAGAAGGAGGCCGTGATCCGACGCGATCTCGGTCTCTCGACGGCCCGGTACCAGCAGCTGCTCAACTCGCTCATAGACCGACCGGCTGCACTGGCCTACGCGCCGATGCTCGTGGGGCGTCTGCTCCGACTCCGCGACGCCCGCTCGCTCGCCCGCACGACCCGATCGTTCGGGCCGCCGACCCGCTGACCCGCCGACCCGCCGACCCGCTGCACGCCGACCCGCCGACAGAGCGCCCGACGCCCGCCGAACCGACGCCCGCCGACCCAGAGAAGACCGACAGCACATGCCGAAGTTCCCCCGCGACCGTTTCGACGACCTGCCCGCCGATCTGCAGAGGGTCGGCGCGCACCGGTCCACCCCGAGGCGGGGCCGTGGGCTGGTCGTCTTCGCCTGGGCCGCTCTCGCGACGGGCGTGCTGGTGGGCGGCGGTGTCGTCGCCCTGGGCGTGCTGAACGACAGCATCCAGTTCGACGCCCCCACGACGACCGCCACCGAGACGGCCGAGGCGGAGGCGCCCGACGACACCGCCTCCGCGACGCCGACGGAGGCTCCCGTGACCGACCCCGCCGACGTCGACCCCTCCGTCACGATCGCGGTGCTGAACGGGACGTCGACCGCGGGTCTCGCGACCGCCGCCTCCGCCGACCTCGAGGCCGCCGGGTACACCGTCGCCACCCAGGGCAACGCGGGCGACACCTCGGCCACGACCTCGACCGTCTACTACGCCGACGCCGCCGACGAAGGGGTCGCCCTCGGGCTCGCCCAGACGCTCGGCGTCACGGCGACGGCCGTCAGCTCGGCGTTCCCGAACGCGTCGGTGACCGTCGTGCTCGGCGCCGACTACACGCCCTGAGGGCGACCGGGCCGAGGAGGCGCGGGTCGCGATCACCGCGCACCGCACCTCCTCGGATCGCCCGCGACGTCACTTGCACTCTCACCGGGCGAGTGCCAGAATCGTCACTGGCACTCGCGACACGTGAGTGCCAAAGCTTCTGCTTCATGACGTCCGGGAGGGACGAAAAACACACATGGCTAAGATCATTGCTTTTGACGAAGAGGCCCGTCGTGGCCTCGAGCGTGGCCTGAACATCCTGGCCGACGCGGTTAAGGTCACGCTCGGCCCGCGTGGTCGCAACGTCGTGCTCGAGAAGAAGTGGGGCGCCCCCACCATCACGAACGACGGCGTGTCCATCGCGAAGGAGATCGAGCTCGACGACCCGTTCGAGAAGATCGGTGCGGAGCTCGTCAAGGAGGTCGCGAAGAAGACCGACGACGTCGCCGGCGACGGAACCACCACCGCCACCGTGCTCGCTCAGGCGCTCGTCCGTGAGGGCCTCCGCAACGTCGCCGCAGGCGCCGACCCCATCTCGCTGAAGCGCGGCATCGAGAAGGCCGCTGCGGCCGTCTCGGCTCAGCTGCTCGCCGACGCGAAGGACATCGAGACCAAGGAGCAGATCGCGGCCACGGCCTCGATCTCCGCCGCTGACCCCACCATCGGCGCGCTGATCGCCGAGGCGATCGACAAGGTCGGCAAGGAGGGTGTCGTCACCGTCGAGGAGTCCAACACCTTCGGCACCGAGCTCGAGCTCACCGAGGGCATGCGCTTCGACAAGGGCTACCTGTCGCAGTACTTCGTCACCGACCCCGAGCGCCAGGAGGCCGTCTTCGAAGACGCCTACGTGCTCATCGTCAACTCGAAGATCTCGAACATCAAGGATCTCCTCCCCATCGTCGACAAGGTGATCCAGAGCGGCAAGCAGCTGCTCATCATCGCCGAGGACGTCGACGGCGAAGCGCTGGCGACCCTGGTCGTCAACAAGATCCGCGGCATCTTCAAGTCGGTCGCCGTCAAGGCCCCCGGCTTCGGCGACCGTCGCAAGGCCCAGCTGCAGGACATCGCGATCCTCACCGGTGGTCAGGTCATCGCCGAAGAGGTCGGCCTCAAGCTCGAGAACGCGACGCTCGACCTCCTCGGTCGTGCCCGCAAGGTCGTCATCACCAAAGACGAGACGACCATCGTCGAGGGTGCCGGCGACCCCGAGCAGATCGCGGGTCGCGTGCGTCAGATCCGCAGCGAGATCGAGGCGACCGACAGCGACTACGACCGTGAGAAGCTCCAGGAGCGTCTCGCGAAGCTGGCCGGCGGCGTCGCCGTCATCAAGGCCGGCGCTGCGACCGAGGTCGAGCTCAAAGAGCGCAAGCACCGCATCGAAGACGCCGTGCGCAACGCCAAGGCCGCCGTCGAAGAGGGCATCGTCGCCGGTGGTGGCGTCGCTCTCATCCAGGCCGGCAAGACCGCTCTGGCCGAGCTGCAGCTCGAGGGCGACGAGGCGACGGGTGCGAACATCGTCCGTGTCGCCATCGACGCTCCGCTGAAGCAGATCGCCTTCAACGCGGGCATGGAGCCCGGCGTCGTGGCCGACAAGGTCCGCGGCCTGCCCATCGGTCACGGCCTCAACGCCGCGACCGGCGAGTACGTCGACATGATCGCCGCCGGCATCATCGACCCCGCCAAGGTCACGCGCTCGGCGCTGCAGAACGCCGCCTCGATCGCCGGTCTGTTCCTCACGACCGAGGCCGTCGTCGCCGAGAAGCCCGAGAAGAACCCGGCCCCGGCCGGCGACCCCACGGGTGGCATGGACTTCTAGTCCGTACCGCACCACCGCACCACCACAAGGGCGGCTCTCCTCCGGGAGGGCCGCCCTTCGGCGTGTGCGCCACGACACCCCGCCCGAAGCCGCGCAGCACCCCGAGACCCGCGCGGCACCCCGCCCGAAGCCGCGCAGCATCCCGAGACCCGCGCGGCACCCCGAGACCCGCGCGGCACCCCGCCCGAAGCCGCGTAGCACCCCGAAACCCGCGGAGCACCCCGAGACCTGCGCAGCACCCCGCCCGACGCCGCGCAGCACCCCGAAAGCCGCGCAGCACCCCGAAACCCGCGTAGCACCCCGCCCGAAGCCGCGTAGCACCCCGAAACCCGCGTAGCACCCCGAGAAATGCGGGTGTTGCGCGGGTTTCGGGGTGTGGGGTGCGACGGCGGGCGCCGCGGGCGCGGGCGCCGCGGGCGCCGCGGGCGGCTAGGCGGGCTGCGGGCCGGCCGCGGGGGCGGTGGTGACAGCGGCGTCGGCGGGCATCAGGGGCAGGGCCACCTGGAACGTGGCGCCGCCGCCGGGGGTGTCGCGCACGTCGACGCTGCCGCCGTGCGCCGCGACGATGCCCGAGACGATCGCGAGTCCCAGCCCGCTGCCCCCGGTGTCGCGGGTGCGCGACGAGTCGGCTCGCCAGAACCGCTGGAAGATCTTCTCGCGGATCTGCGGCGGGATGCCCTCGCCGTGGTCGACGATCGCGAACGTCGCGACGCCGCGACCCGGGTCCGACTGCACCACGATCTCGATCGGGCTGTCGTGCTCGGTGAAGCGCATGGCGTTGCCCATCAGGTTGGTGATCACCTGACGGATCTTGTTCTCCTCGCCGATGACGATGGCGTGCGCCTCGTCGAGGGGTGTCTGCTCGACGGGCACGACGGCCGCGCTGCCGTCCGCGTTGCGGCCGCCGCGGGCACGCAGGCTCCGGAGGCGCGCGAGGGTGGCCCCCGCGAACGTCGCCGGTGCGCCGCCCGCCGTCGCCGACCCCGGCGCGACGGGCGCCACCGGGCCGGTCATCCGGCTCTCGACCGGGGCGCCGGGCGCCGCGTCGACCGCGGGCTCGGCCGCCTCGCCGTCATCCGCCGGGGTGGCCGAGGGGACGACCGGGTCGAGCACGAGCACCTCGATGTCGCGGTCGGGGTTCGAGGCCATCGTGTCGAGGGCGGAGTCGCGGGCGAGCTGCACGAGGTCGACCGGGCCGAGTTCGAGGGGCTTCGACTCGTCGAGACGAGCGAGCTGCAGCAGGTCCTGGACGAGCACCCCCATCCGGATGGCCTCTTTCTCGATCCGCTCCATCGCCTGGGCGACGTCCTCCTCCTTCGTGAGGGCGCCCATGCGGTACAGCTCGGCGTAGCCGCGCAGACTGACGAGCGGGGTGCGGAGCTCGTGGCTCGCGTCGCCGACGAAGCGCCGCATCTGGTCGATGGTCTTCGCGCGGTCGTCGAAGGCGTCGTCGATGCGGTTCAGCATCGTGTTGAGCGATCGATTGAGTCGCCCGACCTCGGTGTTGGGCGTGGTCGAGTCGAGACGCTGGCTGTAGTCGCCGTCGGCGAAGCGCGCGGCCGTGGCCTCGACGTCACGCAGCGGGGAGAACGTCGATGTGACGAGCAGTCGGGTGAGAGCGGCGCCGAGCACCACGACCGAGACGCCGAAGCCCAGGAAGATCCCGCCGAAGCGGTTGATCGTCGCGTTGGTCGCGGCGAGGTTCGTGCCCGTGACGATGGTGGCGTCGATGGTCTGCGTGGAGCCGGTCGTCGAGGTCAGCGTGAGCGGCTTGACCGTGGCGTAGACCCGCCACTCCTGATCGTGGGTGCGGTTGTCGACGCTCTGCGCCTCGCCCCCGGCCGACTCGGCCACGGTGACCCCGCCGAGCACGGGCCCGACGCCGTCCTCCAGCAGGTCGCTGGTGTCGCAGATCATGCTGCCGTCGGGGTTGAGGATCGCCAGGTAGCTCGACTTGTCGCCGAAGTTGATGGTGCACGACGTGCCGTTGCGCGATGCGCCGGTGAAGCTGTCGGCCGACGTCTTCAGCTGCGTGTCGACCTGCCCGTAGAGATAGGTGCTCAGCACGGTCATGGTGCCGAGCCCGGCGACGAGGAGTCCGAGGGTGACGAGGGTCACCGTGATGCCGGTGATCTTCGTGCGGATGGAGATCTCGTTCCACCACTGCGAGAGGCGTGCGTGCATAAGGGCGTCAGACTACCGAGAACGGCTGGGGGCCGAGNGCGCTTGGTCTGGATGATCGGCTCGGCCGAGAACTGGTCGAGCTTGCGGCGCAGGTACGAGATGTAGCTCTCGACGATGCCGGCGTCGCCGTTGAAGTCGTACTCCCACACGTGGTCGAGGATCTGGGCCTTCGACAGCACGCGGTTGGGGTTCAGCATGAGGTAGCGCAGCAGCTTGAACTCGGTCGGGCTGAGCTCGATGGCCGTCTCGCCGATCGTGACCTCGTGGGTGTCCTGGTCCATCGTGAGCTCGCCGGCGCGGATGATCGCGTCTTCGTCCTCGTTCATGGTGCGGCGGAGGATCGCCTTGATGCGGGCGACGATCTCGTCGAGGCTGAACGGCTTGGTGACGTAGTCGTCGCCGCCGACGGTCAGACCCGTGATCTTGTCTTCGGTGTCGTCTTTCGCCGTGAGGAACAGGATCGGCGACGTGTAGCCCGACGACCGCAGGCGCTTGGTCACGCCGAAGCCGTTCATGTCGGGGAGCATCACGTCGAGGATGATCAGGTCGGGCTCTTCTTCGAGGACGGCCGAGATGGCCTGCGCGCCGTTGCCGACTGCCCGGACTGCGAAGCCCGCGAATCGCAGGCTCGTCGTCAGGAGGTCGCGGATGTTCGGTTCGTCATCGACGATAAGGATCTTCGGGCCGTCACTCATGGGATAAGTATCTGCGCGCCTCCTCGGTGTTCCCTGTGAGCAGGAGGCACGTCAGCCGCATGCGGGCATCGTGTCGGCCCTCAGGACGCCGGGTCGGTCCATTCGACGTTCGGCACGAGCGCGATGCGGGTCGTCAGCTCGAGCAGCTCGTCGGGCACGGCGAGGGTGAAGTCGACGCCCTCGCGATGCTCGAGGACGGCGGTGTAGCCGGAGGCGCGGGTGATCTGCCACCCCGGGAACTCCTCGACCGGGGCTGCGACGACCCGCGCCTCCTCGGCGTCGTCGGTGGCGCCGATCGCGGTGAGACCGGCGAAGAGGTGGTCCTTGACCGGCGAACCGGCGAGGAGGTCGCTGCGGTCGAGCACGTCGGGGTCGGGGCTCCACGTGACGATGCTGAGCTGCGAGCCGGCGTGCAGCCCGCCCTGGACCTCGTAGGTGCGCTCGACGGCCACGACCACCGATGCGTCCCAGTCGGCGAACCGGGCGCGCTGGCCGCGGAACTCGATCGCGTCGTGCTCGAGCGACGCGACGAGCGGACCGAAGGTCGCGAACGGGGCCTGATCGGCCGCGAACACGCGACGGAGTCCGTCGCGCCAGAGGTCGTCGTCGCCGAGCGGCAGATCGGACTCGGAGGCGGTGCTCATGCGGCGAGGGCCGGCGAGTCGAGGATCGTGTAGCTGTAGCCCTGCTCGGCCAGGAACCTCTGGCGGTTCTGCGCGAAGTCCTGATCGACCGTGTCGCGGCTCACCAGCGTGTAGAACGACGCCGGCAGCCCCGACTTCTTCGGGCGGAGCAGGCGACCCAGCCGCTGCGCCTCCTCCTGGCGCGAGCCGAACGACCCGCTCACCTGGATGGCCACGGTGGCCTCGGGCAGGTCGACCGAGAAGTTCGCGACCTTCGAGACGACGAGCACCTTCACCTCGCCGTCGCGGAACGCCTGGTAGAGCCGCTCGCGCTCGTCGATCGGCGTGGCACCGGTCAGGGTCGGGGCGTCGAGGGTCTCCGCGAGCTGCTCGAGCTGGTCGAGGTACTGCCCGATCACGAGGATCTGCTCGCCGTCGTGGCGGGCGACGAGATCGCGGACGACACCGAGCTTGGCCGGGGCGGTGGCCGCGAGACGGTACCGCTCGTCGTCGGGGGCGGCCGCGTACTCGAGCCGCGCCTCCTGCGGGAGGTCGACCCGCACCTCGTAGCAGGACGCCGGCGAGATGTAGCCCTGCGCCTCGATCTCCTTCCAGGGAGCGTCGAAGCGCTTGGGGCCGATCAGGCTGAAGACGTCGCTCTCGCGGCCGTCTTCGCGCACCAGCGTCGCCGTCAGGCCGAGTCGGCGGCGGGCCTGCAGCTCGGCCGTCAGCTTGAAGACCGGAGCGGGGAGGAGGTGCACCTCGTCGTAGACCACCAGACCCCAGTCGAGGGCGTCGAGCAGCGACAGGTGCGTGTACTTGCCGCCCCGACGCGCCGTGAGGATCTGGTACGTCGCGATCGTGACGGGCTTGACCTCCTTGACCGAACCCGAGTACTCGCCGATCTCGTCTTCGGTGAGCGAGGTGCGCTTCAGCAGCTCGTCGCGCCACTGCCGGGCCGACACCGTGTTGGTCACGAGGATGAGCGTGGTCGTGCCCGCCGCGGCCATGGCGCCCGCGCCGACCAGGGTCTTGCCTGCGCCGCAGGGCAGGACGACGACGCCCGAGCCGCCGTCGAAGAAGTTGTCGATCGCCTGCTGCTGGTAGCCGCGAAGCTGCCAGTCGCCCTGGTCGAGGTCGATCGCGTGCGGGGTGCCGGGCGTGTAGCCGGCGTGGTCCTCTGCGGGCCAGCCGAGCTTGACGAGCTGCTGCTTGACCTCGCCGCGCGCCCAGGGCAGGAGCTCCCAGACGGTGTCGCTGCGGCGGACGCCGAGCAGCTCGCCGATCTTCTTGACCCGGGTGACCTCGCGCAGCACGGTGTCGTCGGTGCCGCGCAGCACGAGCGTGTCGCCGTCGCGCTCGATGACGATGCGCCCGTAGCGGGCCACCGTCTCGGCGATGTCGACCGAGACGCTCTGCGGCACGGGGAACTTCGAGTACTTCTCGAGCGTCTCGAGCATGTCTTCGGCGGTGTGACCCGCGGCCCGCGCGTTCCACAGGCCGAGTCGGGTGATGCGGTAGGTGTGCACGTGCTCGGGCGCCCGCTCGAGCTCCGCGAACACCGAGAGGTCGTGACGTGCGTCGTCCGACTGGGGGTGCGCGACCTCGAGCAGGACGGTGCGATCGCTCTGGACGATCAGGGGGCCGGTCATGAGGGTCGAGTCTAGGCGCGCCTCCTGCGGTCGTCCTCAGGTGGTGCGGGGACGCCGCGGGCGGGTCGGATCAGCGCGAGCTCGACACCGCGACCACGTGCGAGAGCGGCAGGGTGCGCTCGACGTCGGACTTCTTGTCGCGGCCACGCAGGCGGCCGCCGCCCACGCCGGTGGGCTCCATCTCGAGTGACGACGTCGTGCCGTCGGGCTGCTCGATCGAGATCGTGACGGTCAGCCGGCCCTTGACGGCCGCGTCGAGCTGGCGGGCGATCCAGGCGCGGTCGGTCGTCTCGGTGCTGCCCTCGTTCTCGGCCGACAGGCGTTCGACCATCTCGCGCAGCTGGTCGCGCGCCGGTGCGGGCACGGGGCGCCGGGGGCGGCGGCGGACGGGCGGCGTGACCGAGATGCCCGTCTCATCGAGCACCACGACGGGGTAGCGCTCGTCGCTCAGGGCCCAGAAGACGGTGTCTCGCTCGAAGCGGCTGACGATGCGGAGCCCGTCGAGGCGGCGCAGCGCGAGCGGCGACAGCGCGTGGTCGACCTCGAGGGTGTCGATGCTGGTGTGCTCGTCGGCCTCGACGAGCGTGACGGCGTCGGCGGGGAACCCGGGCGTGCCGGGCTCGACGCCCGACACCCGGTAGCGGCCGTGCCGCTCGGCGGACTGCTGCACGAGGTAGTCGAGCGGCTGGGGGATGCCCGTCGCCGAGATCTCGGCGAGGAAAGCTCGGAGCGTGTCGGCCGTCTCGCCCTCGCTCAGCGCCCGCTGCACCCCGCCCTCGGTGATGCGGTACGTGGCGGCGAGCCCGGCGCTCTCGACGACCGCGATGACCCGGAGGCGCGCATCCAGTGCCGGGGACAGCGGACCGGGCGAGACCACGGTGAGGTCGTGCTGCAGATAGACCTGCTCGACCGCCTCGGGCAGCAGCTCGGCGACCCGCGATCGTGCGGCGCCGGCACCCTCGCGGAACAGCGCGAGCGCCGCCGAGGTGGGCACCCCGCCGGAGCTCAGACCGAGCAGCTCGGCGGAGCGCGAGAACGCGGCCAGGCGCTCGGGCACCCACGCCGCACCCGCGGGGTAGGACCAGAGCGTGAACTCGCGGAGCGGCTCGCCCCACGAGGTCTCGACGCGCTGACGCAGCACGGCGACGATCTCGAGCGGCAGCGAGTCGAGCCACGAGCTCGTCAGGGCCTCCCAGCGGTCGGGCCACGACGAGGCCAGCCAGGCGTTCGCCTCGGCGGTGACGACCCAGCCGTCGGGGCTCGTGCGGGCGAGCCCGGCGCGGGTCGTGATGCCCAGCAGCGTGCTGACGTCGTCGACGTCGATGCGCGCGGCCTCGGCGAGGCGGCGCGTCTCGGGCAGCGCGAGCCCGCCCTTGGCCAGCTCGCGGGCCGGCGACTGCTCGAGCGCACGGAGGATCTCGGCGACCTCGATCACGATGGCGTAGAGGCGCTCGGACGATCGCGCGTCGACGGCCTCCCGATCGATGTCGTCGACCGCCTCGAGCACGACCGGCGGTCTCTCGTCGGCCAGCCGCTCGGCGGAGAGCAGCGGGTCGTCGTCGAGGCGCTCGCCGACGGCGTCGGGGGTGGCGACGATCCGGCCGTCGGTCGACGGCACGAGCAGGAAGAGGTCGAGGAGGTGCGCGACGGCCGTCTCGACCGGCGAGAGGGCGTCGTCGGCGGGGCTCGCGAGACGCTCGGCCAGCGTCGCCGTGTCGGCCGGCTCGCGCGCCGCCTGCAGCAGTCGCAGCTCGGTGCGGTCGAGGCGCGACAGCACGTCGCGCACCGAGGCCGGCTCGAGCAGCGAGTCGGCGAGGTCGAACGCGTCGTGGACGGTCGAGGGGCGCAGCTGTCTGGCCGACAGGCGTCGGAGCAGATCGTCGGTCGGGGCGCTGCGAAGCACGCCCGCGAGATCGAGTGCACTGGTCATTGGGGTCGACCTCCGAAGATTGCGCAGCCGGGTGCTGCGTCTACCGTGTGGTGCCCCGGTTCTCTCGCACACGTCGGGCGCCACTGGCGACGACGTAGGCGATGATCAGCAGGATGGCGAGGGGGAGACCGATGAGCGGCAGCACGCTGATCGCCGGCCAGACGCCGACCGTGTAGTCGGAGACGCCCGTGACGCTTCCGATCAGACGGACGACGAAGGCGACGATCGACAGGACGACGATCGCCGCGATCATGAAGATCAGCACGCGTTCAGTACGATGGACGCTCGTCGGCGTGCTCTCGTCGGTCTTCTCAGCCACCTGCACAGGATAGCGGGGGCGCGCCCCGACCTCTCGCTCTAAACTGAGGTCGCTTTCACCCCCACCTCTTCTAGGAGTCAAGTCATGCCCACCGGCAAGGTCAAGTTCTACGACGACGAGAAGGGCTTCGGCTTCATCAGCAGCGATGACGGCCACGAGGTCTTCCTCCACGCGTCGGCCCTGCCCGCCGGCACCGTGGGTGTCAAGGCGGGTACCCGTCTCGAGTTCGGCATCGCCGACGGCAAGCGCGGTGCGCAGGCCCTCTCGGTGCGCGTGCTCGAGGCCGCACCGAGCCTCGCGAAGATGAGCCGGCGCTCGGCCGACGACATGGCGGTCATCGTCGAGGACCTCGTGAAGGTGCTCGACAAGGCCGGCGGCGACCTCCGCCACGGTCGCTACCCGCAGAACGGCGCCCGCATCGCCGTCCTCCTCCGAACCGTCGCCGACTCCTTCGATGCCTGACGCCGTGACGACCCCCTGGTCCGAGCTCGCGCGACGCGCCCTGCTCGAGATCACCCCCGACGAGACGATCGGCGCCGAGGCCCCGCCCGTCGACGACGAGCCGGGAGTCACCTCGGTCCGGTTCGCGACCCTGCTGCCCGGTTACCCCGGCTGGTTCTGGACGGTCAGCGTCGCGCACCTCGAGGGCGAGGAGCCCTCGGTGCTCGAGGCCGAGCTGATGCCCGGCGACGACGCCCTCATCGCACCCGACTGGGTGCCGTGGGCCGACCGGCTTGCCGAGATGCAGGCCCAGGAGGCGCGCGACGGCGCCGAGGGCGACGACGAGTCGGACGATGACGACTCCGACGACGAGTCCGACGACGAGGACGACTCGGATGACGACGACTCCGACGATGACGACGACGATTCAGACGACGAGGACTCCGATGACGAGGACGAGTCGGACGAGGGCGACTCCGACGACGATGCGCCGCGCGGCAGCATCGTGCACGGGGGCGACGTCGACGGCGTCGACATCGACGACCTCGACGTGACGACGGACGGCGGATCGTCCGACGACGACGACGACGACGACGACGACGACGACTCGGACGACGACGACTCGGACGATGACGACTCCGACGACGACGGCCAGCAGGCCGACACGGGCTCGACCCGGGGCGAGCAGTCCGGCGGCGGCAGGCCGCGGAGGCGTCGACGGCGGTAGATGATCTCAGGGGCGCACGCCGCGCCTCCTCGGCACTCCACGGTGTCGGACGACGAAGACCCCCTCGCCTGATGCGAGGGGGTCTTCGTCGTCTGCGGGCCCGACCGTCAGACGGCCAGGGCGCTCACGACGTGGTCGATCGAGCGGATGAGCTGGCGGACGTCGTCGGGCTCGATGGCCGCGAAGGTGGCGACGCGCAGCTGGTTGCGCCCGAGCTTGCGGTACGGCTCGGTGTCGACGATGCCGTTCTGCCGCAGGACCTTCGCGACCGCGGCGGCGTCGATCGACTCGGCGAAGTCGATCGTGGCGACGACCTGCGAGCGGTGCGACGGGTCGACCACGAAGGGCGTCGCGTAGTCGGACGCGGTCGCCCAGTCGTAGAGGGCCGACGACGACTCGCGCGTGCGGGCGTCCATCCCGGCGAGGCCGCCGTTGTCGAGCATCCAGCGCGTCTGGTCTTCGAGCAGCAGCAGGGTGGTGAGCGCCGGGGTGTTCAGCGTCTGGTTCAGCCGCGAGTTGTCGACGGCGTTCTTCAGGCTGAGGAACTCGGGGATGTACCGGCCGCTCGCGGCGACGCGCTCGACGCGCTCGATCGCCGCGGGGGAGAAGAGGGCGAGCCACAGACCGCCGTCGCTGGCGAAGTTCTTCTGCGGGGCGAAGTAGTAGACGTCGGCCTGCGTCGCGTCGAAGTCGATGCCCCCGGCCGCGCTCGTCGCGTCGACCACGGTCAGCGCGCCGGCGTCGCCGTCGACCCGGGTGACGGGGGCCATCACGCCGGTGGACGTCTCGTTGTGCGGCCAGGCGTAGACGTCGACGCCCTCGAGCACCTCGACCTCGGCCAGCGCGCCGCCCTCGGCCGTGATCACGTGCGGCGCCTCGAGCCAGGGCGCCGCGTTGGCCTTGGCGAACTTGGAGCCGAACTCGCCGAACGACAGGTTCTCGGCGCGCTTCTCGACGAGACCGAACGCCGCGGCGTCCCAGAAGGCGGTCGAGCCGCCGTTGCCGAGCACGACCTCGTAGCCCTCGGGGATGCGGAACAGCTCGCCGAGGTCGGCGCGCACCCGCCCGACCAGGTCTTTGACCGGCGCCTGCCGGTGCGAGGTGCCGAGGAGGCGCGCCCCCGCGGTGACCAGGTGCTCGAGCTGTGCGCCGCGGATCTTCGACGGCCCGCAGCCGAATCGACCGTCGGTGGGCAGGAGGTCAGTGGGAATCGAGATGTCCGCCATGCGTCGATCCTAGTGACCGCGGCGGAGCGTCCAGCGTGCAGCCACTAGGCTGACGGGGTAGTCCACGCGTTCCACCGGGAGGCCCCTGTTGACCGATCTCGTCGACACCACAGAGATGTACCTGCGCACGATCCTCGACCTCGAAGAAGAGAACATCGTGCCGCTGCGTGCGCGCATCTCCGAGCGCCTCGGCCACTCCGGTCCGACCGTCTCGCAGACGATCGCCCGGATGGAGCGCGACGGTCTCGTCGTCGTCTCGGGCGACCGGCACCTCGAGCTGACCCACGACGGGCGCAGCAAGGCGACCCACGTGATGCGCAAGCACCGCCTCGCCGAGCGCCTCCTCGCCGACGTCATCGGCCTCGACTGGGCGTACGTCCACGACGAGGCCTGCCGGTGGGAGCACGTGATGAGCGAGCAGGTCGAGCGCCGCCTGCTCGAGATGCTCGACCACCCGACCGAGTCGCCCTACGGCAACCCCATCCCCGGTCTCGACGAGCTCGGCGACTCGCCGGCCGGTCGGTTCCTCGACGGGGTCGTCAACCTGGTGCAGGTCGTGGCCGAGAACCCCGAGGGCGTCACCCGCCCGATCCGCCGTCTGGCCGAGCCGGTGCAGTTCGAGCCCGAGCTGCTGCAGCAGCTGCAGAACGCCGGGGTCATGCCCGGCAGCTCGGCGACCGTCACCGCTGCCGGCTCGTACGTCTTCGTGCAGGCCGAGGGTCGTGACGAGGGCCTCGAGCTGCCCAACGAGGTCGCGCAGCACATCTACGTGTCGAGCTGATTCCCAGCCCTCGTTCGGCTGTTTACCAATTCGTTACAAATATCCCTCTCGGGGATGATTTCACGCAGGGCTTCGCGTACAGTCGCAGAGTCCCTCGGCCAGGAAGCCGGTCGCGGGATCCGTGGCAAGACGTCTCGCAGCTCCCGTCTCTTGCCATGAGACGTTGATCTGACGAACGGACGGGCCAGCATCCCTAGTGCTGTCGAGACGCCGGAGAACCACCCTCTTGACCCAGCCTGTTCCCGCCCGACACGAGAACGAGCAGCCGAAGACCGCTGCCCTCCGCACCCCCTCCGACCTCCCGACCCGTTCGTCGCTCCGACGCGCCGCGGCCGCCGCCCCTGCACCGCGACGCCGGACGAGCGCTCGCCGCACGGCCGTCTCGGTGACCGTGATGACGCTGACCGCCGGTCTCTTCGGCACGCTGGCCCTTCCCGCGTTCGCCCAGACCCCGGGCGCGACCGGTGCGTCCGACGTGTCGACGGAGTCCGCTGCCTCGGCCGCGCTGACGAAGTCGCGCACCGCCGACGCGCAGACCGTCTCGGTCGCCGACGGCGTGGCCGCCGCCGACACGGGTCGCGACGGCTACACCGCGACCTCGCAGGCGACTCTCGACCAGGCCGCCGCGGCGGCCGCCGAGGCCGTCGAGCGCGAGCAGGAGCGAGCCCAGCTGGCCGAGCAGTACGCGAGCTACAGCGGCCCGACCGCGTCGGAGTACGTCGCGACGGCCGGCGAGGCCACGTCGTCGACGTCGACGTCGGCCGCGGCAGCGGCCGCTCCGGCCGCCGGCGCCGCGACCCCCGGGGCCTTCAGCCTCGACGCCGTCTACCAGACGGCCCTGCAGTACCTCGGCACACCGTACGTCTACGGCGGAGCGACCCCGGCTGGCTTCGACTGCTCGGGCTTCATCATGTTCGTCTACGCCCAGTACGGCATCTCGCTGCCGCACTCGGTGCCCGCTCAGGGGGCGCTCGGCACGCCGATCTCGGCCGCCGAGGCGCAGCCCGGCGACGTCATCATCTTCAACGACGGCTCGCACGACGGGTTCTACGCCGGCAACGGGATGATCCTCGACGCGCCCAAGCCCGGCGGCGTCGTGAGCGTGCGGCCGCTGTGGACGGACGCCGTGCACTACGTGCGCTTCGGGGTCTGACCCGACCCGCGCCTCCTCGGCTCCGCGTGAACAGGCTGTGAAGAGCCGCCCCGCCTCTAGGCAGGGCGGCTCTTCGGGGTTAACCTGGCGATCTCGGAGCACCGCTGAGACCAGGAGAGTCACATGCCTCGCACGACCGCCGCTCGCACCATGGGTGCGCGGTCGAGCGAGCACATACGACGCCCAGCCGACCGATAGAGCACTGCCCTGAGGGGCGGTGCTCTCTTTCGTTCGGAGGGCACTGCTGGGCCCGGCTGCTGCGAGACGGATCGAATCCCTGGAAGCCGTCCAGGGTGCTTCGAAAGGGACAGCATGCGCACTCTCGTTCTCAACGCCGGCTTCGAACCGCTGGCCGTGGTGTCCGATCGGCGGGCCCTCGTGCTCGTCATGACCCAGAAGGCGACGGTCGTGTCGGCCGACGCCGAGCATCCGGTGCTCGCCGCCCGCGCCTCGTACGACCGGCCGTCGGTCATCGTGCTGACGCGGTACGTGAGGATCCCGCACGGGCGGACGATCCCGGTGTCGCGGCGCGGGGTGCTGCGACGCGACGCCCACCACTGCGCCTACTGCGGGCGGGGTGCGACCACGATCGACCACGTGCAGCCGCGGTCGCGCGGGGGAGCCGACAGCTGGGAGAACCTCGTCGCGTGCTGCCTCAAGTGCAACAACCTGAAGAGCGACCGGACTCCGGCCGAGATGGGGTGGTCGCTGCGGTGGGCGCCGAAGGCTCCGCACGGGGTGGGGTGGATCGTGCGCGGGGTGGAGCGGCCGCAGCGCGAGTGGGACGAGTTCCTGGCCGCCGCTGCGTAGAGGTGCCGCGTGGGCGGGCCGGGGTCGTCGACCTCACCCGCGATGAACCGTGTTCGCGAAGATGAACCACGATAGAACGCGGTTCATCTTCGCGAACGCGGTTCATGGTGCGCCCGGACGGGGGGAGGCGCGGGTTCGGTAGACTCGCCGGGTCAGCCTCTGTAGCTCAATGGAAGAGCAGTTCCGTCCTAAGGAAAGGGTTGGGGGTTCGAGTCCCTCCAGGGGCACCTCAACGACGCTGCGCGCCGATGTGCCCCTGGAGGGACTCGAACCCCCGCGGCCCCGCGCCAGACTCGGCACGACGCCAGGAGATGGACACGACGCCAGGAGTTCTTCTGGCGTCGTGTCCATCTCGTGGCGTCGTGGGGGCGGCGGGTCAGCGGGCGGCAGGTGCCTTCGAGCGGAGGCGCGCCACGATGAAGAGCACGGCGCCCGCGGCGAGCAGGATGCCTCCGAAGAGCCAGACCTGCCCGCTCTGCTGCGTCAGCAGCAGCACGCACGAGGCCACGCCCAGCACCGGCACGGCCGTCCACACCCGGAAGTGCTCGTGCTCGACCCGGTCGCGACGCAGCACGAGCACCGCCACGTTCGTGCTGATGAAGACGAAGAGCAGCAGCAGCACGACGGTCTCGGCCAGCGTGCCGATGTCGCCGATCAGCGTCAGACCCATCGCCACGGCCGTCGTCACGAGGATCGCCGCCCAGGGCGTCTTGCGGCGGAGCAGCACAGCGCCGAGCGCGCGGGGCAGCAGGCCCTGCTCCGCCATTCCGAACGTGACGCGGCTCGCCATGATCATCGTCAGCAGGGCGCCGTTCGCGACCGCCACCAAAGCGATGAGGCTGAAGACCCACTCGGGGATCCCGGCACCCGAGGCCGAGACGACGGCGAGCAGTGGTCCGGTCGAGTCGGACAGCTCCGACGCGGGCAGGGCGATCGAGCTCGCGAGCCCGACGAGCACGTAGACGACGCCGGCCGTGATCAGCGAGGCGAAGAGGGCGCGAGGGTAGACGCGCGACGGATCACGCACCTCCTCGGCGATGTTGGCGCTCGTCTCGAAGCCGACGAACGAGTAGTACGCGATGATCGCGGCGCCGAGAGTCGCGATGGCGGGGTTGGCGTCGGCGGGGAACTCGCCGATCCGGCTGACGTCACCGCCCCCGCCGCCGAGCATCATCGCCACGACGGCGATCACGACGACGAGACCGGACACCTCGATCACCGTCATGATCACGTTGCCCTTGAGCGACTCGCTGATGCCCCGCGCGTTCAGGCACGCGACCAGGGCGAGGAACACGATGGCCGTCGGCACGGCCGGCAGGTCGACGAACGTGCCGAGGTAGTCGCCCGCGAAGGCCAGCGACAGACCGGCCGCGCTCGTCACCCCGGCGGCCAGCATGCTGAACCCGACCAGGAACGAGATGACCGGCTGACGGAAGGCGCGCTCCGCGAAGATCGCCGCGCCTCCTGCCTTCGGGTACTTCGTGACCAGCTCGGCGTACGAGCCCGCCGTCAACAGTGCCAGCAGCAGCGCGAGCAGCAGCGGCGCCCAGCGCGCCCCGCCGACCTCGGCCGACAGCGTGCCCATCAGCGCGTAGATGCCCGCACCGAGCACGTCGCCGAGGATGAACAGGTAGAGCAGCGGCCCGGTGATCCCCTGCTTGAGCTTCGACGGCGAGCTGTCGGACGCCGCGGGGGCGCTGGTGGGGGCGGGGGTGTTCATGGGTCTCCTCGAGGTCGGGTGCCTCGGACAGTCAATGCGTAAACGGAAGAGGAGGCGCGGGTCCGCCCCATGAGGCCGCGAGGGGTTGACAACGGGGGCGGGCTTCCGGTCTCGGACCCGCTTCGGAGCCGGAGCCGGAGCCGGGGCCGGTGCCGGTGCCGGTGCCGGGGCCAGACGCGGGTACCCTCGGCGAGGCGCGTATCGGCGCACGATCGAGGGATGACGAGGAGGCGCGGTGACAGACGACCCGGCATCCCGCTCCGGCGACGGCAGCGGCTCGCGACCCGCCGCCACCCGACCCCTTCACCTGCGGTGGAGTTCGCTCGGCCTGGTCGCGCTCGGCGGAATGGTGGGGACCGCGCTGCGCGAGGGGCTGGCGCTGACGTTCGCCGCGCCTCCCGGGGGGTTCCCGGTCGCGATCCTCGTCATCAACCTCGTCGGCTCGTTCGCGCTGGGTCTGCTGCTCGAGTCTCTGGTGCGCCGTGGATCGGACGAGGGGCGGCGTCGGACGGCGCGGCTGCTCGTGGGGACGGGGCTGATCGGCGGCTTCACCACGTACAGCGCGTTCGCGGTCGACGTCGGACTGCTCGGATCGGGCGACGGCCTCGTGATGGCCCTCGCCTACGCCGTGTCGTCGGTGGTGCTCGGGACCCTCGCCGCCGGGGCCGGCATCGCCCTCGCCGGACGACTGCACCGACGCGACGACCGACCTGGCGACCGGCGCGTCGACCGGCGCGTCGACCGGCGCCCGCCCGGACACGGGCAGGGAGGCACGGCATGACCGGCCCGCTCGTCTTCGTCGCCATCGCGCTCGCGGGCGGGGTGGGTGCGGCTCTGCGCCTCGTCGTCGACGGGATCGTGCGGTCGGCCATCGCGGCGCGGACGCGAGTCGACTGGGCGCCGCGACGGCTGCCGCTCGGCACCGCGCTCATCAACGTGACGGGGTCGTTCGCGCTCGGTCTGCTGACCGGGCTGGCGTCGACCGGCGGGGTCTCGCACGAGGTGCTGCTCGTCGCGGGCGGCGGACTGATCGGCGGGTACACGACGTTCAGCACGGCGAGCGTCGAGACCGCGCGACTGCTCGCGGACGGGCGTCGCGGCGCCGGCGCGCTGAACGTCGTCGGCGTGCTGGTGCTGTCGGTCGGAGCCGCGGTGCTCGGGGTGGCGATCGGGGGCTGAGCCTCGAGCAGGGCGGCAGGGTGCGGCTGCGGCTGCGGCTGCGGCTGCGGCTGGGGTTGAGGCGCGGGCTGCGGCCGGGGCCAGGGCGCGGGCTGCGGCGTGGGCCGGGGCCGGGGCCGGGTCCGGGACCGCGGGCGTGCGCTCAGCGGCGATCGGCGGGGTAGACCTCGGCGGCCGCGCGGTCGAACGAGAACCAGACGGGGTGCCCGACGCGGTCGTCGAGCTCGGCGGCCCGCCTCGGGCTGAGGTCGGCCGACAGCAGCGCGCCCCGCAGCCGGACGACGTCGCCCCGCGGTTCGAGGTCGAGCAGCTCGCCCCGGACGCATTCTCGCGAGGCGTCGTCGGGCCGATCGAACGACACGGTGACCAGGGCAGGAGGCACGGCGAACGACACGGCGCCTCCTTCGGTCATGAGGCGGTCGGCTCCCGAGCCGGTGCCGACGCCGAGGCGCGTGTCGGCGTCGACCTGCACCGCGCCCCGGTCGACGACCCCGGTGACCAGGTTCACGCCGGCGAGCCGCGCAGCGAAGCGCGTGCGCGGACGATCGAAGACCTCGGTCGGCGTCCCCTCGTCGACGATGCGACCGCCCTCGACGAGGACGACGCGATCCGCGAGCGTGTAGGCGTCGAGCGCGTCGTGCGTGACGATCACCACGGTGCGATCGGCGAGCACGCGCCGCAGGGTCCGACGCAGGGCGGGCGTCACGACCACGTCGAGCGCCGCCAGGGGCTCGTCGAGCAGCAGGACGCCCGGCTCCGACGCGAGCGCCCGGGCGATGGCGACCCGCTGAGCCTGACCGCCCGACAGCTCGGCCGGATTCCGGCCCCCGAGATCGAGCACCCCGACCTCGTCGAGCCGGCGCCGGGCCGCGCGGCGTGCCTCGTCGGCGGGGCGCCCTGCGCTGCGCGGGCCGAACGCCACGTTCTCGAGCACGGTCAGATGCGGGAAGAGCAGCGGCTCCTGCGCCAGGAGCGAGACGCCGCGGAGGTGCGGTGCGAGCCACGACGACGCGTCGCCCCGATCGGGGCCCGCCTCGGCGAGCACGGCGTCGTCGAGGGTGATCCGACCCGCATCGGGTCGCACGAGCCCGGCGACGGCGCCGAGCAGCGTCGACTTGCCCGCGCCGTTCGGGCCGAGCACGGCCACCGTCTCGCCCGGCGCGACGACGAGGTGGAGGTCGACGTCGCGCTCGTCGACCCGGAGGGTCACGTCGAGACGACGCGCAGGCGCGGTGGGCGGGGAGGAGCGCAGCGGAACGCGATCCGCTCGCAGGCCGCCGTCGGCACGGTCGGGAGCGTCCGTCGACGGGCGGTCCGGGGGCGCCGCCCCGCGGGTGGGCGCGAACCCGCCGACCCGATGCGCGACCGCGACGATCACGACGGCGACGACGACCAGTACGAGCGAGAGGGCGACGGCCGTGTCGGGGTCGGTCTCGCGCTGCAGGTAGATCTCGAGCGGGAGGGTGCGGGTCGTGCCCTGCAGGCTCCCGGCGAAGGTCAGCGTCGCGCCGAACTCGCCGAGGGCCCGGGCGAACGACAGCACGGCGCCCGAGATGACCGCGGGCAGCACGAGAGGCAGCGTGACGCGGCGCAGCGCGGTCGTCGGTCGGGCGCCGAGTGTCGCGGCCACGACCTCGTACCGCGTGCCGACGGTGCGCAGGGCGCCCTCGAGACTGAGTACGAGGAACGGCAGGGCGACGAAGGTCTGCGCCAGGACGACCGCCGTCGTCGAGAACGCGATCTCGACGCCGAGCACGTCGAGCACCCCGCCGAGCAGCCCTCGCCGGCCGAACGTGTAGAGCAGCGCGATGCCGCCCACCACGGGTGGGAGGACGAGCGGCAGCAGCACGAGCGCGCGCAGCAGCTGCTGCCCGCGGAATCGCGCCCGTGCCAGCACGACGGCCATCGGCACGCCGAAGACGACGCAGAGGGCGGTCGCGGCGATGGAGGTGCGGAGGCTGAGGAGGAGCGCCGACAGCGACGACTCCGATGTGACGAGCGGGATGAAGCGGGGCCAGTCCACCCGCAGCACCATCGCCGCGAGGGGCAGCACCACGAATGCCGCGCCCACGGCGGCTGCGATCAGCACACCCCCCGGGATGCCGAGGGCGGGTGCGCGGCCGACGGGCCCGCGCCTCGTCACGGCGACCCGAATCCGGCCGCCGAGAGCACCGCTCGGCCGTCGGGACCGGCCACGTAGTCGACGAACGCCTGCGCCGCATCCGACTCTCGGGAGTCGGTGAGCGCGACGATCGGGTACGTGTTGACGGCTTCGGCCGACTCGTCGAAGGGAACGCCCTCGACGGCGTCGCCCGCGGCGGCGATGTCGGTCACGTAGACCAGCCCCGCGTCGGCCTCGCCCGAGGTGACCTTGCCGAGCACGTCGGTGACGGAGGACTCCTCGCTGACCGGGGTCAGCGCGACCCCCGCCGCCTCCGTGACGGTGGTCGTCGCCGCGCCGCAGGGCACGGCGGGGGCGCAGACGACGACCTTCAGATCGGGGTCGGCGAGATCGGCGAGGTCGCGCACGCCGGCGGGATCACCCGGAGGCACGGCGATCTCGAGCACGTTCGTCGCGAAGTCGACCGGGTCGCCGTCCGCGAGGCCCGCATCGACCACCGTGCTCATGTTCTTCGCATCGGCCGAGGCGAAGACGTCGGCGGGCGCCCCCTCGACGATCTGCGTGGCGAGATCGGACGAGCCCGCGAGGTTCAGGTCGACCGACACCCCCGGATGCGCGGCCTCGAAGTCGGCGGCCAGGTCGGTGAACGAGCCCGTGAGCGATGCGGCGGCGAAGACCGTCACGCTGCCCGACAGCTCGTCACCGCCCGATGAGTCCGACGCCGAGGTCGCATCGCCGCCGGATGCCCCGCACGCGGTCAGCGCGAGAAGCGTCAGCGCGACGGTGCCGAGCACGCCGGTGCGGCGGGTGCGGCGGGTGCGGAGGCTGCGCCCCGAGCGAGCGAGACCGCCGGCACCCCGGGCCGCGGGGGTGCTCATGCGCCCACCGGTCGCTGAGGCGTCTCGACGATGACGGTCGTCGCCTTCACCACGGCGACCGCGACCGAGCCGAGCTCGAGACCGAGTTCGCGCACCGCCTCGCTGCTCATCAACGAGACGACGCGATGCGGGCCGCACTGGATCTCGACCTGCGCCATGACGGTGTCCATCACGATGTCGGTCACGAGCCCGACGAAGCGGTTGCGCGCCGATCGACCGATGCCCGACGGGTCGTCGGGCAGCACGGCGTTCTCACGCGCGAGTCGAGCCAGGGCGAGTCCGTCGACGACGGTGCGTGAGGACGCGTCGCGCTCGCCGACGAGGGTGCCGTCGGCGATCCACCGACGGACGGTGTCGTCGCTGACGCCGAGGAAGGACGCGGCGTCGCGGATCCGTATCTGAGCCATGGAGCCCAGCATAAGTCCGCATCTGCGTCGAAGTGAAGCTGGACAGCCCTCGTGTGCGTCTCGGAATGCCTACCGGAAGCACCCCGAGTCGTTGGTCAGAAGGTGCCCTCGGGGGCGGCGGGAAGCGCGCGAAGCGACCACCGTGCGCCGATTCGCGGCAAGGCCCCGCGTCGAGTGGTCGGAAGATGTCCTTCCCTCGTCTGGGAAGAGCATCTTCCGACCACTCGACCGGCAGGGGCCAGTGCCTACGACACGCGCTCGGCGAAGACGACGCGGTTGTCGTCGTAGTGCCCGACGCTCCGGTCGAAGAATCCGCCGCAGGTGATGAGGCGCAGCGAGTCGTCCGCCGTCGCGCCGAAGACCCTGGCCGTGGGGAAGTCCGCCTTGGCGAAGTCCTCGACCTCGGTCACGGCGTAGCGCGCGGGCGTGCCGTCGGCGTCGAGCACCTCGACCTCGTCGCCCACCACGACCTCCGACAGTCGCGCGAACACCGCCGGCCCCGTGGTCGAGTCGACGTGCGCCGCGATGACGGTCGGTCCCCTCCCGCCGGGTCGACCGCCTCCGGTGAACCAGCCCACGTCGTCGAAGTCCGTCGGGACCTCCATGCGTCCGTCGGCGGCGATGCCGAGGTCGATGAGGGGCTCGTCCAGCTCGATCGACGGAACCGACACCCTGATCGGGGCGACCCCGTCGGCGATCGCCGGCGACGCCGCCGGGGTCGGTGCGGCCGATGGAGCGGCGGACCCGGCAGGAGGCGCGCTCGGCTCCGCCGTCGGACCCGACCCCGTCGGGGCGGTGATCTCCGTCGGGGTGGCGGGCGCGCCTCCTGAACCGGGCGCGCAGCCGGTCAGCACGAGGGCGACCGCCGCGGCGGCCGAGACGACCAGGGTCGCGGCCGCCCGACGGGTGCGCCGCTCACGCAGCGCACCCGTCGTGTGGCGACCGCGGGAGATCAGGACTCCTGGCGGCGGTGACGACGCGCGACGAGCACGCCGGCGGCACCGAGCAGTCCGAGGGCGCCGAACGCGCCGGCGCCGATCAGGGCCGAGTCGCCGGTGGAGGCGTTCGCCGCGCCTCCTGCACCCGTGTCGACTCCACCGACCGGCACCTGGGTCAGCTGGCCGCGGACGACACCCGCCGCGAAGTCGGTCGTGTGCGAGTCGCCCGTGAAGCCGGCGGGGTTCGCCTCGATCTGCGCGAGCGTGAAGCCCTCGCCGGTGTCGGCGCCCGCATCGCTCGTCACGCCCGTGGTGAAGGGGCCCTGCAGGCAGCCGCTGCTGGTGCGCTCGCCCGAGCCGTCGTCGACGGGGTTCGGGAACGCGATGCGCGGCGGGCCGGACTTGCCCGCGGCGGCCTCGTGGATGTGCGTCGCGGTCTTGGCCGGGCTCATGTAGTCGCCCGTCACGCCCGAGAGCGTGATGTCGTAGCAGATGATGTTCTGATCGCTGTTGATGCGGAAGTCGAAGGTGCCGGTGGCGCCCTCCTGGCCGGGGGTCGCCACGCCGTCGTTGTTGATCACCTGGTCGGGCGTGGCCATCACCGTGAAGGCGCTGGTGAAGCTCGAGGGCTCGGCGACCTCGGTCTCGGCGCTCGCCGGAGCGGCGGCGAACAGGGTGAGGGCGGCCGCGGCAGCGCCTCCGATGGTCAGGGTGCGGACGGAACGGTTCATCTTCGACATGCTTCCTCTGCCTCTCGCGGGGCGTGATCCGGTCGGACGACGCTTGTGGAGGGGCTTACGACGGCGAGATGCGGATCGTTCACGCGCGCGTCGATTTTCTTCGCGGGGGCGGTGGCGGCGTCGGGGGCGGCGGCGGCGACCGGGCGGTGGGCGCGGTCGAAGACCAGCACCAGGGCGACTCCGGAGGCGCACAGCACGAACCCGACGATCGTCCAGCCGGTCAGCGGCTCGCCGAACATCGCCGTGCCCGCGAGGGCCGTCGTCGGTGCGACTAGGAAGAGCAGCGCGTTCAGCGCCGTGATGCCGACCCGGCGCAGCAGCCACCAGTAGAGGCTGTAGGCGACGAGGCTCGGCAGGGCCGCCGAAAGCAGGGCTGCCAGCCAGAACTGCGGGTCGGCCGGCGGCACGAGCGCGCCCGTCGCGACGGCGAGGACGATCAGGGCGGCCGCGCCGACGGACACGTGGATGGTCATGACCGTGAGCACGGGGAGGCGCGCCTCCGACCGGCGCTCGACGAACGTCCCGACGATGAGGCACGCCATGGCCAGCGCGGGCAGCAGATAAGCCGCCGCGGGGGCCGTCGAGCCGCCGAGCTGCGAGCCGACGACGGCCGCCACGCCGACCGCGCCGAGCGCCAGGCCCGCCCACTGGGCCCCCCGCACGCGCAGACCGAGCAGCGGCCCGACGAGCGTCGCGACCACGAGCGGCTGCACGGCGTCGATCAGCGCCGTGGTGCCGGTGGCGATGCCCGAGCCGACGGCGGCGTAGACGAAGGCGCAGTAGCCGAACTGGGCGAAGAGGCCGATCACGGCCTGTCGGCGCAGCTCGACGCGGGGGAGCCCGCGGAAGGCGCCGGTCGCGGACGCCACGGCGAGCAGCACGACCGCCAGCGGAGCGAACCGCCAGACGAGCAGGGTCGCCGCGGGCACGTCGGCGGTGGCGATCTTGGCGATGACGAATCCGGAGCTCCACGAGGCGACGAACACCAGGGAGGCCAGCACGGTCACGACCGCACCGAGTACACCGATCTGTTTACTCATGTCGTCGACTATACAGATCGGTAGACTGACTGGGTGACCGGAACCGGAACGACCTCGCGCCTCCTGCTCGCCGACCCGCCCGTCGGGCTGCCCCCGCTGCCCGAGTTGACGCCCGGAGCCCGCCGCGTGCTGGACGCCGCCTCCCGCCTCTTCTACGAACGCGGCATCCACGCGGTCGGCGTCGACACGATCGCCGCCGAGGCCGGCGTCACGAAGAAGACCCTGTACGACCGCTTCGGATCGAAGGAGGCGCTGGTCGTCTCGTACCTGCGGCATCGCGACGAGAGATGGCGCGAGCACATCGCCGCGCAGCTCGCCCTCGTGCCCGAGCCCGGCGTCGACCGGGTGCTGGCCGTCTTCGACGCCACGATCCTGTGGGTGCCCGACAACGACCGGAAGGGCTGCAGCGCGATCAACGCCCGGGCCGAGATGGGGGTCGGGGGCGGCGAGAGCGACATCGAGCTCGCCCTGCCCGAGGTGGTGCGGCAGAAGGCGTGGATGCTCGAGCTGTTCGTCGCCCTGTGCCGCGAGGCGGGGGTCGACGACCCCGACGGCACGGCGCGGCTGCTCATGCTGCTGCACGAGGGCGGACTCGTCACCCTCGGCATGCGGACGTTCGCTTCGCCGTTCGCTGTGGCGCGGGCGGCGGCGGCCGACGTGCTCGCGGCGCGGGTCTGAGCGCTGCGCGCGCCCTGGGGCCGGGGCGCCCGCGGTGCGGGGTGGGCGGAAGCGGCCCTTCGTGGGGCGCGGAGGGGCGTCTTCTGGCCGACGTGGGCCGTGGGGGTCGGGGGCGTCGTGCACGGTGGGCGGAAGCGGCCCTTCGTCGCGTGCCGAGGGGCGTCTTCTGACCAACGTGGGCCGTGGGGGCTGGAGGTGGCCCGCACGGTGGGCGGAAGCGGCCCTTCGTCGCGTGCCGAGGGGCGTCTTCTGACCAACGTGGGCCGTGGGGGCCGGGGGTGTCGTGCAGGGTGGGCGGAAGCGGCCCTTCGTGGGGCGCGGAGGGGCATCTTCTGACCGACGTCGGCGGGTGAGGTCAAACCCTGCCCGGGGCGCAGCGGCTCAGCCGAGGACGACCGTCAGGGGCGCTGCGACGATGAACGAGACGGGCGGGACGAGGCAGACGCCGCCGATGATGCCGAGTGTCCTGCCGAAGCGCCCGGCGAGCGATCCGGCCAGGATCGCGAGCACGATGCTCGCAGGCAGCAGCACCCCGAGCGCCAGCCAGGCGACGTGCGCGACCGGGCTGTCCCAACCGAGCCAGGCGGTCTCGGATACGGCGGTCACGAGGCAGAGCACGAGGGCGGCGATCGAGAGGAGTCGACCCCGCGCCGTCCCCTCGAGCGAGGCCGGGCTGGCGACGATCGGCTCACGCGACGGGAGCGCGGCGACCTCGGCTTCGGCCCGTGCCAGCTCCTCGCGATCGATGTCGTCCATGGCGCGAATCTACCGCCGTCGACGGCTCGATTCGGCGATGTGAACGGAAGCCCACCAGTACTGGGGTGTCGAGGTCAGCCGGCGGCGTGCTGGCCGGGCGGGTGGGGGCGTCTACGCCGGGCGAGGCCGGGGATGGCGTGCAGGGTGGGCGGAAGTGGCCCTTCGTGGGGCGCGGAGGGGCGTTTTCTGACCAACGTGGGCGGTGGGGGCGGGGACGGCGCGCAGGGTGGGCGGAAGTGGCCCTTCGTGGCGCGCGGAGGGGCGTTATCTGACCGACGTGGAGCTGCGGGCGGGGCGGGGGAGGCGCGGGTCAGGTCGCGCGGGCGCCGAGCTCGGCGAGCAGGGTCGCGTGGTCGGCGCTCGACAGTCCGCTCGGCCGTGTGTCGGGGTCGGTCTGTCGGGACCTCCAGTCGAGGGCGTCGCGCAGAGTCTCGACGAGGAGGCGCGGCTCCAGCCCCAGAGACCGCGCCCGGACGGTCGACCGCGCGTTCATGCCGTGCCAGGCGCGGTCGGCGATCCAGAGCGGCATCGACCGCGGCCCCGCCCACTGGCCCACGCCCTGAGCCAGCAGCCACTCGGCCGGAGCCCGCACGATCGACGCATCGCTCGCCGCGGCCCGGCGTGCGGCCTCGAGATGCTCGTCGAACGAGACGACCTCGCCCAGCGCGTTCGCCACCCCGTTCGCGCCCTGCTCGACGCAGCGCACGAGCCAGTCGGCGAGATCGCGCACGTCGAGCACCGCCGTGGGGAGGTCGGGTGCCTCCGGCGCGAGCACGATGCCGGGTTCGCCGGGCTCGCCGAGATCCCTGGCCTCGCCCTGCTCGCCGCGTTTGCGACGCTCGGCGGGCTCGCGACGCTCGGCGGGGGCCCCGGGTGCCGAGGAGGCGCGGGCCGGGTGCGCGAACCGCCAGACCCAGTGGTCGGTGCGGCCGGTCGGGTCGCCGGGGCCGCCGATCAGACCCGGGCGCACGATCAGCGACCGGTCGGGGCCGAAGGCGGCGAGGACGGCGTCTTCGCAGGCGGCCTTCGCGGGGCCGTAGTCGTCGGGGCCGTCCATCAGGTCGGCGGCGAGCGGCTCGACGCGCTCGGCCGTCTCGTCGGCGCCGAGTTCCGCGTCCGAAGCGTAGACGCTGGTCGTCGACACGAAGAGGTACCGGTCGGCGACCGGCTCGAGGGCGCGGACCGCTCGGCGCACATGACCGGGCTCGCGGGCGACGTCGATGACGGCGTCCCAGCGAGCGGCGGCCCCGGCGGCCCCGGCGGCCCCGACGTCCCCGGCGGCCCCGATGAGGGCGGCACCGACGAGGGCGTCGTCGCGGTCGCGGTCGGCACGGACGAGCGTCGCGCCGTCGGGCACGTCCGTGCCGCGGGCGAGGCACATCACCTCGTGACCGGCGCCGATCGCTGTCGACGCGATGTGGCGGCCGAGCCACGCGGTGCCGCCGAGCACGAGGATCCTCATGCCCCGAGAGTGTCAGCCGAGGTCGTCATGAGGCGCGGGGTTCGCTCCGAGCGCACCGCGCGACGACGCGGTGTCCGATTCACTTCGCGGGGTCGGCGGGCTTCGCCGGGTCGGCGGGGTCGGTCGGGTCGTCGCCGGTGGCGAGGAGCAGGTCCATGCGCAGCTCGCGCTCGCGCACGGACGACTGCAGGGCGCGGATCACCCAGAGCAGCGTGCGCACGAGCAGGACCCCGAGGACGACGGCGAACCCGAGGACGACGACGTAGGTGAGCAGGACGACGATGGAGTACGTGCCGATCGAGTTCATCATGAGTCGAGCCTACGAGCCTCGCCGACTGCGCACCTCGCCTGCACGGGGGAGCTGTCGACTGCGGGGGTCAGCCGGGGGTCGACGCGCTGTGGGCGGGTGCGGTCACCGCGGCGGCCTCGGCCTCGACGAGGGTGTGCCGCCGGGCGGTGGCGAGACGGTCGAGTGCGAGCGACCCCGCCCCGACGGCGATGCCCATCGCGGCGATGATCCAGCGCGGCCGGTCGATGCCCGCCCGCACGAGGGAGACGTGCAGGCGTTCGTCGAGCGCCTCGGTGGTGCGTGCGAGAGCGAGGACGACCCCTGCTGCCCCCGCCGCGCCTCCGGCAGCGATCTTCGGGTCGGAGAACGGCTCGCGGGTCAGTCCGCTGGCCATGCTCGCGCCCGCCAGCCCGGCGAGGGCCGCGTGGTACGCGACGCGGACGGCGGGCCCCGAGGAGGCGGGCCTCACGAAGCAGAGACCGACGCACCCGAGCACGACGCCCAGCTGCACCACCCGGTCGCGGCGCTCGGCTCGGCCGAAGAGGTCGTCGACGCCGTCGAGGTCGATGGTCGCGGGGCTGCTGTCGTCGCGGGCACGATCGGTCATCGCCTCACTCTGCCAGGTCGACGCCCGCCCGGGAAGCACGAACCCGCCGAGCCCCCGTGGCGGGAGTCGGCGGGTTCGAGTCGTCGGTGGGTTCGAGTCACCGGCGGGCGTCAGCCGCGGGGGCGTCCGCTCAGCAGTCGGCCTTGGTGAAGGCGAGTGCGAGCTCGTCGCCGCCCTCGACCTCGTAGGTGTACTTCATGCCGATGTCGCGGTCGAGGATATCGCGGGTGGCCTCGGTGCCGCACAGCTGGGGGAGCACGGACTCCGAGAGGAGGTCTTCGGTGACGTTCTCGACTCCCTCGCCGGCCAGCGTGTAGTGGTAGTGGATCGCGTCGGACTCGGCGGTGATGTCGTCGAGCACCGTGACCTGGTCGATCTGCTGTGGCAGGTCGTACTGCCCCTTCGCCTCTTCCACACTCTCGGCGATGACGTCCTCCTTGGAGTCGCCGGAGAACGCCTGGAACGCCATGCGCACTCCGAACGAGACGATCACGGCTACGACGATCGCCACCGCCGCCCCGATGATCCGATTGCGTGTCGATGCCTGAACGGCCATGTCTTCCCCCTGATCGCGCCGTCTCCGGCGACGTCTCAGCCGACCGGCCCGTGTGATCTCGGGCCCCGTCGGCGCCGGACCATCCGGCTCAGGGAGCCCCGCGACACGACGCCGGTAGAACCCCCTGTCCGCACCCTAGCCAGTTCGCGAACGCCCGGGTGCGCGCGGAGGGTGCGCGCGCCTCCCCAACTCGGGGGTCAGTCTTCGGTGTCGCCGGCGTTCTCGGGTTCGGTCTTCGTCTCGTCCATGCGATCGCGGAGGTGGTCGGCCATGGCGCCGGCGCCCTCGTGCCCGTGGTCCTGCTCGACCTGCTCGATCAGCCCGCTGAGCTTCTCGTCGTTGGTCGCTTCGGTGGCGCCGTCCATGACGGGCTCGGTCTGCTTCTTCTCGGTCATGGCTCGACGCTACGCCGTGGCCCTCAGGAGGCGCGCAGGAGTCCGCATCCCGCGGCCGGTGTTTCGCAGCCTCCAGCCGGTACTCTCCTCCCATGAAGCGCACAGCAGACTCATCGTCCTCGTCTTCCGACTGCCATAGTCCGGGCGCCCGGAAGACCCCGGGCACCACCCGGTCGATCGTCATCACGACCCGATGAACGGCGACCTCGTCCTCAACATCGTCCTGGTCGTCGTCTTCGTCCTCGTCGGAGGTGTGTTCGCGGCCACCGAGATGGCCCTGGTCACGCTGCGCGAGAGCCAGGTCAACGCCATCGCCGCCCGTGGCAAGCGCGGCGAGAAGGTCGCGGGTCTGGCCCGCGATCCGAACATGTTCCTCGCCGCCGTGCAGATCGGCGTCACGGTCGCCGGCTTCGCATCGGCCGCCTACGGCGCATCGTCGATCGCGCCCTCGGTCACGCCCGTCCTGGTCTCGTGGGGGCTCGGCGAGCAGGCCGCCGCCACCGTGGCCACGATCGGCCTCACGCTGATCATCGCCTACCTCTCTCTCGTGCTCGGCGAGCTGGCCCCGAAGCGTCTGGCCATCCAGCGCAACGCGTCGTTCGCGTACGCCGTCGCCCCCGTGCTCGCGGTCTTCGCGGTGCTCATGCGCCCGGTGATCTGGCTGCTGTCGATCTCGACCAACCTCGTCGTGCGGATGCTGGGCGGCGATCCGCACAAGACGGGCGAGGAGATGACGGAGGAGGAGCTCCGCGACATCGTCTCGAGCCACGAGGGTCTGCCCGACGACGAACGGCGGATCCTCGACGACGTGCTCTCGCTGCGTCATCGTCAGCTCAGCCAGGTCATGCGCCCGCGCCCCGAGGTCACGGCCGTCGACGGCACGGGCACGGTCAGCGACGCCGCCACCGAGGTGCACGACCGCCCGTACTCGCGGTATCCCGTCATCGACCGGTCCATCGACGACATCATCGGGTTCGTGCACGTGCGCGACCTCTTCGAGGCGATCACCAAGGACCCGAGCACGCCCGTGCGCGACATCGTGCGCGACATCTCGTATCTGCCGGCCACGGCGCGCGTGCTGCCCACCCTGACCTCGATGCGGGCAGGCGGCCACCACATCGCCGTCATCATCGACGAATACGGCGGAACCGACGGCATCGTCACGCTGGAGGACCTGGTCGAGGAGGTCGTCGGCGAGATCTTCGACGAGTACGACACCGAGTCGGCGGCGGAGGACCTCGACGCCGGCGGCGGCACGGTCGACGGTCGGCTGAACTTCCAGGACTTCGAGGAGGCCACGGGTATCCACCTGCCCGACAGCGCCTCCGACACGGTCGCCGGGTTCGTCATCGAGAGCCTGGGTCGTCTGGCCCGGGTGGGCGACGTCGTCGAGATCGACGGCGCACGCCTGCAGGTGACGGTGATGGACCGCCGACGCATCTCCGAGCTGCTGGTCATCCCCGACGAGATCGACGGCGATGGCGACGTCGAGCACATCGAGCTGGCGGGCGCCCCGAGGACGGCCACGGCTTCGGCCGCGGCCACGTCTTCGTCCGCCGCTTCGTCCGCTGACGATGAAGCGGATCGGGGTCGGGCCGTCTGACCCGTCACGCCCCACGCCCCTCCTGACGATCGTCGATCGGAACGGCCCCGCCCCCGCCGGGGCCGTTCTGCTGCTCGGGAGGGTCGTCACCGGCGGTCGCCGTCGAGTCGAGTGCGACGCGGCCGCGTTCCATCTGTCGCCAGGACCCGCCGAGCAGGGGGGTCAGAGTGGCGAGCGTGTATGCGACGGCGATCACGCCGAAGGCCACGGCGAGTCCGACGGTGTCGGCGGCGACCCCGCCGAGCAGGGCGCCGAACGGCACGCCGGCCCATGCCCCCGCGTTGATGAGGCCGAAGACACGACCCCGCAGGTGCTCGGGAACCCGTTCGAGCTGGACGGCGCCGAGGATGGGATTGATCGATCCGGCGGCGAGCCCCGCGATGGCCGTCGCCGCCACGAGGACCGGCAGCGGTGCGCCGAGGGCGAAGGCCGTGCTGGGCGGCCCGCCGGCGAGGGTGAAGCAGATCGCGAGGGTGACGCGACGCGGCATGCGGTGGGCGACGAACCCGAAGCCCACGTTGCCGATCAGGGCGCAGCCGCCCATGACGGCGACGAGCAGGCCCAACGAGGCCGCGCCTCCGAGGCGGTCGTTCGCGTAGAGGGGCAGCAGCGACGACCCTCGCGCGGCGTCCAGCAGGTTCGTGAACAGCACGAGCCCGACGATCAGGCGCATGAGCCGGTCTCGCATCACGAAGCGGAACCCATCGGCGAGATCGGACCAGTAGGAGGCGCGGGTCGAGTCGTCATCGCCGTCGCCTCGCGGCGCGGTCGCCGACGGCGTCGCGGGGACGAAGGCGCCGGTGAGCCCGGCCGAGAGGGCGAACGTCGCCGCCGTGACGAACAGGGCGGAGATCGGCCCGACCGTGGCGACGAGCAGCCCGGCGGCGGAAGCGCCGATGAGTTTCGCGAAGCGCTCGGAGCCGTCGAGCAGACCCACGCTCTGCTCGAGCCGGACGCCTGCGCGGTCGGTCAGGCGGGGCAGCATCACCCGGCGGGCCGTCTGGCCGGGGGTGTCGAGCAGACCCCCGGCGAAGACGAGGAGGAGGAGCGCCCAGAACGGGAGGCCGACGGTGAGGGCGAGGACGGGCATCGCGAGGACTGCGGCGCCGCTGACGAGGTCGGCCACGATCGCCGCCCTGCGGTGGCCGACCCGATCGACGACCACCCCGCCGAGTGCTCCGCCGACGACCACCGGCGCCGTGGCGGAGAACGCTGCGATGCCGACCTCGACGCCTGAACCGCCGAGGCCGAGCACGTAGAAGGGGACCGCGAAGGCCGTGATCACGTTGCCGGTCTGCGACACCGCGTGAGCGCTCAGCAGGGCGGTCAAGGCGCCGATCGCCCGGCGGTCTCGTGGGCCGCGCGTCGTCGGGGCCTTCTCGGGCGCCTCCTCGCGCCCCGATGCGCGCGACACCTCAGGGCCGCCGGTAGGCCTGGTAGACGAGCACGACCGACTCCGCGCCGCCGCCGTCGCCGTCGTCGTCGGGGTCGCGGGTCGCGCTCGCCGCGACCCAGCGCTCGACGAGAGCCTCGAGCTCGCCCCGCAGGGTGGCCAGCTCGTCGACGGTGAGTCGCAGGCTGCGATCACCGCTCGCCGCGGCCGCGACCCACTCGCGGGGCAGGCCCGGTGCCGCATCGATGTAATCCGTGTAGCGGTTCGCGTAGGCGTGCGCGATCGACTTCTGCAGGGCCGACGAGGCGGCGAGGGCGGCGGGGTCGTCGAGCAGCTCGGCGGGCTCCCACGAGGTCAGCATCGTGGTCGCCTGCCACCAGCGCTCGCGCTGATCCGTGCTCGGGGCCGCCGCGGGCTCGATGAGATCGATCGACGCCAGCTTGCCGAGGTGGTAGCTGATCGTGCCCGGCGCCTCGTCGACGAGGTCGCCGAGGAGGGCGGCGGTCTGCGGGCCGCGCTCGCGGAGGAGGCCGAGGAGGCGCAGCCGCGTCGGATGCGCCATCACGCGCATCGAGGCGGCCGAGGTGAGCGTTGACCGGGGGGTCTCGCGAGGGGTCATGCGACGACGATAGAACCCACAAGGGGTGTTGCGCAAGAACTCTTGTGCATTACTCTCGAAGAGTATTGCCGGTGGCGGGATCGGTGTCGACCCGCGCCTCCTCGGGTCAGAGCAGGAGGGAGGCCGCCGCCGCGCTGAGTGCGATCGCGAGGATGGGCAGCCCGACCGCGACCGCGACGACGACGACCGCGCCGAGGGTCGCCAGGACGGCGGACCCGAGTCCGAGCGCGGCGGCCCCGGCGAGCGTGTCTCGCGACACCGTGTCGCCCCGGGCCACGGTCTCGGGCTCGGATCCGTCGGGCGACCGGAAGAGCGCCCGGGCGTCGGTCAGTCCGTCGTCGGTCGATGGGTCCACGACGCCCCCCGGATCCATGCCGTCCCCCGGGTCCGTGCCGTCGTGACGCATCACGACGGGTGTCGTGCGGTCCACTCGACGAAGGGGGCGACGGCGTCGTCGGCGCGGCCCTTCTCGGTGCGGAGCGTCCGCTCGTCGAGGGGCTTCGCGTACTCGTCGTAGAACGTGTCGAGGGTCATCAGGCGGTTGCCGTCCTCGTAGTGCTCGCCCTCCTCCTCCCGGCTCACCGCGTAGATCACGCGGTCGGGCTGCGCGTAGTACAGCGCCCCGAGGCACATCGGGCACGGGTAGGCCGTGACGTAGGCGTCGACGCCGCGCAGGTCGGTGAGCCCCTGCTCGGCCGCGAGACGGATCGCCCGGATCTCGGCGTGCGCCGTCGGATCGCCGGTCTGCGCCACGTGGTTGGTCGCCTCGACGACGACCTCGCCGTCGCGCACCAGCAGGCAGGCGAACGGCTTGCCGCCCTCCGCGACGTTCTCGCGGGCGCGCTGCACGCTGAGGGCGGTGAAGGTGTCGTCTCGATCGGTCATGACATCGAGAGTGCTCCCGGTCGACGCGGTGGCGCTCAGACTGCCCGGGGTTCGGCCCTCCGCCCGGCGATGAACCGCGTTCGCGAAGATGAACCGCGTTCTATCGCAGTTCATCTTCGCGAACGCGGTTCTCGGGGAGGCGGGAGGCAGGAGGCGCGGCGCGAGGCAGGAGGTGCGGCAGGAGGCAGGAGGCGCGGCGCGCGGCAGGAGGCGCGGGTCGCGTCAGAGGGACCGCAGGCTCCACAGGCCGCGGACGGCCCCGTAGGGCTTCAGCAGCGGGACCTCGCCGAGGCGGTGCTCGCGAGCTCGAACGAGCCTCCGGGCGAGGTCGGGTCGCTGCTTCCAGAGATGAGCGCGCGCCTTCTCGGCGTGCAGGGAGTTCGAGGCGATCTTGACGACGTCGAACTCCTCGACGAGCGGGATCGCGTGCTCGATGTTCTGCCACGTCGTCGTGCTCGTCCGGTCGAGCAGCACGGGGCCGTCGTAGCCGAGCATGTCGCGGAGGTGACGGAGCAGGAGGTCCGCCTCAGCGACCGCGCCCCCGACGGCCCCGCCGCAGAGCACGATGACGGACTCGTCGCGATCGACGTCGATCGATCGGAGCGCGGCGCGCAGTCGGTACCGGTTGATGTAGTTGGCGCGCCGGCCGCGGTTCCGATACCCGAGGACGACGATCGCCTCCCGACCGCCGTGTGGTGCGACGTCACCGAGCCGCCTCCCGTTCGACCGCGCATGCACCCACTCCGACCAGCCCAGTGTGCCGACGAGGAGCACCCCGGCCGCGGCGACCCACCTCATTCGTTTGGCGCCGTCGTGCCGGGTTCGTCGGACGGCCGCAGGGCACGGCGGACCGCCCTGTAGCCGAAGAAGAGACCGAGCACCACCATGGGCAGCCCCGCCCAAGGGGTGTCGAGCGTCAGGAAAAGAGTCAGACCCACGGAGCCGAACACGATCGCGAGGGCGACGTCGTTCGAGTCCGCCTCCTCCTCCTCGCCGTCGGCGGGCGTGCCGCTCTCGGGGTCGGACACGGGGCGCTCCTCGGGGTCGTCCATGAGTCGACGCTACGTCGCCGACCGGCCCCGCGCCTCCTTCGGGCGACGGATGGAGCGGATCGAGGGCAGCGTTCCGGGTTGCACGGGGCGGTGGCGGGCGAGAGGATCGGGGATGTGATGGCGACGAAGGTGATGCGTGCCGATTCTCCGCAGCGGGCCGAGCTCGAGGCGAACGGCTGGTCGGTGGCGGCCCGGTCGTTCGGTGCTCGGCTCGACGCGGATCGCATCGACGAGTCGCGTCTGCGGCGTCTGGTCGAACAGGTCGCCGTCGGCGTCTCGGTCCGCCCGCTCGACGACCGCGACGTCGACGCGGTGCTGGCGCTCGACTCGGCGACCGGCGGTGACTACCCGGGCAGCGTCGCGACGCGGCACGCCCTGCTCGATCGGGAGGGAGCGACGCCGACCCCCGCGCGGCGCGGTTTCGGCGCGTTCGGCCCCGACGGCGAGCTCGTCGCCATGACCTTCGTCGACGTCGAGACCGACGGCGACGGCAGCGCGGCCGAGACGGACTTCACGGTCGTCCATCGAGCCTGGAGGAGGCGCGGGCTGGCCGTCGCGGTCAAGGCGGCCTCCGTGCTGGCCCTGTCGGCGGAGGGCGTCACGCGCTTCCGCACCGGCGGCTCGGCCGACAACGCGGGGATCATCCGCGCGAACACCGTGCTCGGCTACGTCCGCGACGAGGAGTGGATCACGCTCGAGCGCGCCGCCGACTGAGCGTTCACGCGGCAGACGCCGCCTGCGCCGGCATCACACGATGTGCGCCGCGGTGCCCGTCACCGTGATGCCGCCTGCCGGAGGCACGTGGACGACCAGCAGACTCGGTCGCCCCACATGCCGACCCTGGTGCACGACGACCCGGGCAGGAGGCGCGATCAGCTCGAGCGCTCGCAGATACGCCCCGAGAGACGCGGCCGCCGAGCCGGTCGCCGGGTCTTCGGTGATGTCGCCGACGGGGAAGAGATTGCGCGTCTCGACGACGAGATCACCTGTCGCGTCGGCCTCCCGGCGGTGGACGACGGTGACGGTGCCGGCCCAGCCCCGTTCGTCCATGAGCCATCTCATCTCGGCGGGGTCGAAGCGGAACGCGTCGAAGACGGCCTGCTCTCGCACGGCCACCACGGGGTGCCAGTTGCCGGCGTACGACTCGCGGAGGGGCCAGCGGTCGTCGAGGTCGGCATGCTCCAGCCCGAGCAACGCAAGAAGTCGGTCGGCCACGATCGGGTCGAGGTCGCGGAGGGCGGGCTCGACGCTCGTGAACGACGCCGTGATCGGGAGGGGCGCGGAACCGGTGGTGCCGTCGCCGACGCGACCCGCGCCTCCTTCGGGTCGCGCCGTGTCGATCACGACGCGGCCGACGGGGGTGTCGAGGGCGAAGGGGCCGACTCCGCGGCGTTCGGCGAGGGCCACCGCGGTCGCGACGGTGGCGTGACCGCAGAACGGCACCTCGGCGCCGGGCGAGAAGTAGCGGACGCTCACGGTGCGATCGTCGGAGGCGGCGCCCGGGTCGACGACGAAGGCCGTCTCGGCGTACCCGACGTCGGCCGCGATGCGCTGCATCTCGACGTCGGTCAGCTGCGAGGCGTCGAGCACGACACCCGCGGGGTTGCCGCCGTCGGGCTCCGCGGCGAACGCGGTGAGTCGGAGGATCTCGACGGCGTGCGGATCGGTCATGACGCCACTCTGCCGCAGTCTGCGACGCCGAGATCCGACCAGGCCGTCGACGAGACGACGCCAGCACCGGGCCCGAGTGACATTCGTGCCAAGCCCGTGCACAACTCGACGACTAAGGCATTCGGACTTCGGTGAGTACGCGATTCATCGCCGTGCTGCAAACCGCTTCATGTCGCGCACGCCATCCTCAGTGCCGGCGTAGAAGACGCAGCAGTATGCGACCCATGCCTCCTCGAGGGCTCTACTCGTCCTGCGCTCGGCTTCCTCGCGCGTGATCGCGCCTGCACGAGCCGCGTTGGTGGCGTCGTTCATACGGGACGCGTACGGCTCTGCGATGGCGAAATCCCTCGTGTGGGTGTTGTTCTCCTTCGCCCATGCCTGCGCATGGCGGTGCTTAGTCCTTTCCGCCGAAGCCTTTTCGAGAGTGAGTGGCCAGACCTCCACCAGGGGGATCTCGGCCGCCAGCTCCTCGAATGTCTGCACGTCCTGCTGGAACCCACTCATCGAGAAGAAGCCCTTATGCTCTGCGCGGTGTATCTGGAACACCTCGCCCGTGAAGTGGACCCAGGTCGCAGCGCGCCATGGGTCCTGCTGCGTCGGCGGCCACTCCCAGACGTCGTCAGGGGCACCTCGATCGGTGTCTGAGCGTCGCGACAGCCACCCGCGGGCACGAAGAAAATCGTCAGCTTCGTCGCTGTAGGGCTCGATGGCTCCGTCGAGGTCCTCGTCGTCCTGGTGGTCGGTCATGTCGTCCCCATTCGTTCGATCAAGGGGCGGTACGGGGAAGCGTCACCACCGGCGAGGCGTCGACCGGGTGTCGCTCGAGCGCTTGATAGACGGTAGCTCGGCCAACGCCGAACAGTTCCACCAGCTCGGCGACCGGGTGTCAGGGACGGAAGCGGGGTCGGGCGACCTCGACGCATGGCAGGCTCGCGTCATGGACAAGGACTTCGGCACGGAACTCATGAAGGGGCACCTTCTTGCGGCGATCGGCGGAGCCATTTTCGGCGCGGTGATGATCGTCGCGTTCGCTCTCGTCTCGGCCTTTACTGATTTGGCTGGACTCAGCGGCATCGGGATCGGCGTCGGCTTCTTCTTGATCTGGGGTGGTCGGGCGGTCTGGCTCATCAGGAAACAGCGCCGCAATGCCCGCTAAGGCTTAGGGCATTCGATAGGCGGTCGTTCATCGGGACACCTTCTCGAGCCCATTTTGGACGCCCGAGACCAAGTGGCGCCTGGCCTGCGAATTCGCGTATGCCTGTCCCGCAAAAATGCCCGGTGACGGGGGTCTGAACGCTACAGTCGTCGGATGCTCATCGGATACGCCCGCGTCTCGACCTCGGGACAGGATCTCGCAGCACAGCGTGATGGTCTTGCAGCACTGGGTGTTGATGATCAACACGTGCATGTTGACCACGGCCTGTCGGGCACCACTCGAGCTCGGCCAGGCCTCCGCGAGGCCCTCGCCGCGTGCCGTGCCGGCGACGTCCTCGTGGTCACCAAGCTCGACCGCCTGGCCCGCTCACTGCGCGACGCGACGGACATTGCGGACGAGCTCACGAAGAAGGGCGTCGCCCTGAACCTCGGGGGAGCGGTCTACGACCCCACCGACCCCGTCGGCCGGCTCTTGTTCAACGTCCTCGGTATGGTGGCCGAGTTCGAGGCGGACCTCATCCGTGCCCGGACCCGTGAGGGCATGGCGATCGCGAAGGCTGCCGGCAAGCTCCGGGGCCGCAAGCCCAAGTTGACTGCTTCGCAGGAGAAGCACCTCGTGCAGCTGCACCGCACCGGCGCCCACACGACGAGCGAGATCGCAGAGCTGTTCGGCGTGGCCCGCTCGACGGTCTACCGCGCGATCCAGCGCGCGGAGCAGGCGTGATTTCGGACTCAGTCCCATGGCGCGAACAGCTCTGGACCTCCGCCGATGCGCTTGAGAAGCGGGCTGCTTCGAGGCGTTGGACGGAAAGGACGGCCTACCTCGTCGAGCGCGATCTGATAACCGGCATGTTTGCCGTTCGTCGGCTCATGGAGTCTTCGAAAACGTCGTCAAACCTTCCTAGCGAGAGAGTGACCTGTGGTGTCCACCCACTCACGGGGCGGGCGCCACAGCTCCTCGATCGGTGGTCCTTCTGGGAGCACTACGACATCACCTCGAAGCAGCAGACACAGTTGACGGTCAGGGCTCTGGCATCGGTCTTCATAGCTGTACCAGGCCATGACGTTGGTGACACGTTGAGAACCTCAGAGAAGCTGTGGCTGCTCTCGCCCGCTCGGCTGCGCCGAACGGCCCGTCTCCGACGACTTCCGCCGAAGACTCAAGATGACCAGGCGCACTTAGATGGCGCCAGCGAACGGGGCAAGCCTGAGGTATCGATCAGCTATCCATTCCGACTGGTAGAGAGCCGTCGTACTGACAGATGGCCCGGACCTTCTCGGCTGATGCGCTTGTCGTGTCGAATTGGTAGCCCAGCCACTCCTTCGCCATGCGGCGGGCGACCTCGAGACCGATGACGCGCTGGCCCATGCAGAGCACCTGAGCATCGTTCGAAAGCACGCTTCGCTCGACGGAGAACGAGTCATGCGCAGTGACTGCGCGGATGCCGGGGACCTTGTTCGCTGCAATCGCGACGCCGAGTCCCGTGCCGCAGATGAGGATCGCGCGGTCGGCTTTTCCCTCGGCCACCATTCGCGCCGCGTCGACTGCAATATGGGGGTAGGTGGTGTGACTTTCTGCATCGACGCCCACATCGGTGATGATCGATACCCGAGGGTCGGTCAGCAGGTCGGCCTTGATTGCCTCTTTGTAGTCGAACCCGGCGTCGTCTGAACCGATGACGAGGCGATAGGTGCTCATGATGCTGTTCCTTCTTCCCAAGCGGTTGGCCAGTTGAGGACTTCGCCGACGACCGTGACGATCATGGCCATGGACGTTGCTCCGGCATCGGGGGTGCCGACGCTCTTTTCCGCGAGCGGACGGGCACGTCCCACCTTGGGCCGGAGTTCTGCGGTGGCCGACGCGGCGGCGACGGACACCTGAGCCGCCGCAGTCCAGGCCACCGGCAGAGCGTCACCTGCGTCGACCCGCTCGCGCAGCGACCGCGCGAACGGCAGCAAAGCATCAAGCATGGTTTTGTCGCCTTCGCTCGCCCGGCCCAGGTCGACGATCGACTCGGCAAACGCGTCGACGCCATCGACGATCTGCACAGCCGCGTAGTCTTCGCGGTCATCGGTCAGCGAGGTGGCGAGGGCTTCGAGCGCTGAACCCCAGAGGACCCCGGAGGTGCCGCCGGCGTGCTCTGCCCAGGCCAAGCCAGCGCGGCTGAGTAGCCACGCGCCTCCTGCCCCGTCGGCAACGCCGCCGACCCGCGAGACGGCCGCGCCGATGCCCTTGAGCATTCCGCGTCCGTGATCGCCGTCGCCGGCCACTGCGTCGATGCGGCCGAGGGTTTCCTCTTCGCGGCGCAGCAGATCATGGATCGCGCTGAGCGCCGTGCGGACTCTGCCACCCAGCCGCGCGGCCGCCTCGGTAGCGGCAGGGGCGGTGTCGTCGACTCCGGCTGCGAGTTCGTCTGGTGAGGGCGCCACGAGCTCGTCGAGTGGAGCTCGCAGTTTGCGGTACGCGGGGGTGTAGGCGTCGGCGCGCCAGAGTCGCTCGAGCTCATCGTCGAGCCACTGCAGAGTCAGCGAGACACCACCCATGTCGAGGCTGGTGACGAGCTCGCCCACCTCGGGCTCGATGACCTCGACATCGGCGTCTGCCAGTCTGCGAGCGATGTGACCCCAGAGTAGGAACAACTCTTCATACTTAGTCGTGCCGAGGCCGTTGAGGATCGGAGCGACCTTTGAAAACGCGCGGCGGGGCCGGTCCTCGAGCAGTCGGTCGACAAAGAGGTCTGCTAGGTCGGTCGCCGGCATCAGCTCGACGTCGCGGATGCCCGGTTCGCCGTGGATGCCGAGCCCCAGGCCGAGGTGCCCTTCGGGGACCTCGAAGAGCGGCTCGGCGGCGCCGGGCATCGTGCAGCCTGAGAAGGCAACGCCGAGTGTGCGGGTCGCGTCGTTTGAGGCGTTGCCGATGCGCTCGACCTCGTCGAGCGAAGCGCCTTCGGCCGCTGCGGCGCCCATGGCCTTGAAGACCGAGAAATCACCCGCGATTCCGCGGCGCTTCGAGGGTTCGTCGGCGGAGGCGACGTCGTCGGCCACGACCACGATGCGAGTGTCAATACCTTCTTTGCGGAGGCGTTCGGCGGCGATGCCGAAGTTCATGATGTCGCCGGCGTAGTTGCCGAAGCTGAAGACGACGCCCTTGCCTTGGTCGGCAGCCTTTGCGACCGAGTAGGCCTGCGCGGCCGACGGCGAGGTGAAGATGTTGCCGACCACGGCTCCGGTGGCCAGGCCTGGGCCGACGTTGCCGCTGAAGGCGGGGTAGTGGCCTGAGCCGCCGCCGATGACGACGGCGACCTGCGGGTCGCCCTGGCCGCGGTGGGAGACAACGCCGCCGGGCACGCCGCGAAGACGATCGGCGTACAAGGCGAGAAATCCGGTGAGTTGGTCGTCGGCGAACTCGTCGGGATCGTCGTAGATGGTGGTCATGAGCTGGTGCTCTCTCTACTGGTGGGTCGGCTGTGGCTGCGGCCGCCCTGGGGAACGTTGAGGAAGTGGATCATCACGAATGCGATGGCGTAGAGGCCGACGAAGGTCCACACGACTCCGACACCCGAGCCGCCAAGCCCGAAGACCAAGGCCACGACGGCCGAGCCGAGGAATGCGGCTCCACCCGCGGCTGTCGTGTACATCGCCATGGCGGCGCCTTTGTGGTCGGGCGCGAGGGCGGGCATGATCGCGCCCATCGGCACGAAGCCGGCGAGCAGGCAGCCGAAGACGCAGCCGGCGATCACGGAGAGCACGTAGCCCCAGTCGCTGCCGGCCGGGACGAGCTGGGGCACGTACCACCACAACAGCAAGCCAAGGGCGGACCCTGCGATGCCGAACCACTTGACGGTGCGCTGCCAGCCGAATCTGTCGCCGATCGCGCCGAAGAGAGCGTTGACCAGGATGTTCGTGGCATAGACGCAGACCGTCATGAGCAGCCAGCGTGATTGACCCCAGCCGCGGTCTTCCGCGATGATCACCGGCAGGACGATGAACATCGCGTACTGCGGGGCTGTGTTGATCAGCCGGATGAGGAAGCCCATGAGGATCTTGCCTCGTGTGAAGGTGAGACGCAGCCCTGAGGTGAGTACCGCAGTGGTGCTCTCGCCGGCCGGCGCGATCCTTCGCCGCCCTCGCACTTCCTTCACCCCGAACCAGGCGATCAAGAACCCGATCACGACGAGGCCGATGGAGGCGATCATGGCACCGGTCTCGCCGACGGTTCCGCCGCCGAAAGTGGGGATGGCTCCGATGGCGAAGAGCGATCCGAGGGTGGGCAGGCCACCGGTGAAGGCGACGTAGAACCAGCCGACGGCGGAGCCGTTGCGCTTAACCGGCGTGATGATGTTGACCCACACCAGGAAGGCGAACGCGAAGATCGGGTAGCCGAAACCGCGGAGCGTATAGGTCAAGGCGGTCAGCGGGATGCTCTGAGCCTGGAGGCTCAGCAAGAACAGCACCTCAAAGACGATCCAGATAAGGAACCCGATCAGCATGACCTTGCGTGGACCGATCAGGTCGGCAAGGGCTCCTGAAAGGTAGCTGCCCACGAGGACGGCAAGACTGTACCCGGTGATGATGTTGGCGACCGTTGCCTCGGGGGAGCCAAGGACCTCGATCATGTGCGGGGTGATGAAGTTGGATTCGACGCCGTTACCAGTCATGAAGACCAGCACGGCGACGAAGCCTGGGAATAGCACACGTGGCATGCCGAGACGGTCAAGGCGGCCCTGAGGGGTCGAAAAAGGACTAATCGTCGTTTCCGTTGTCATACCGCGACTCCGAATCCTTCTCAGGAGTGGACGGCGGCGGAGGTGGTGGCCTCGGTGAGGGAGGGAACGATGCTGACCTTGACGGAGCCGCCTTCGCTGTCGGCGACGAGGTCGAGGGCTTCTTGGAAGCGGTCAAGAGGGAACTGGTGGGTGCAGATCTCGTCCATGGGGAGCTTGCCGCTCTCGAGCAGCTTGATGGCGGCGGGCCAGCAGTGGGGGCCGAGGTGTGCGCCCAGCACGTTGAGCTCTTTGTCGTCGCTGATGATGGACCAGTCAACCGACGCGTTGGAGCCGAAGACTGAGTACTCGACGTAGGTGCCGAGTTTCCGCAGGATGTTCAGGCCCTGCGACACGGCGGAGGGGTGGCCGGTCGCCTCGATGTAGACGTCGGCACCGTATCCGTCGGTCAGTTCTTTGACCTTGGCGACGGCGTCCTCTTTCGTGATGTTGATCACGAGATCGGCGCCAGCCTTGGTGGCGAGGGCGAGCTTGTCGTCGCTCATGTCGAGCGCGATCACGAGCTTGGGGTTTTTCTGGCGGGTGCCGGCGATGGCTCCCAGGCCGATCGGTCCGGCGCCAGCGATGACGACGACGTCGTCGAACTTGATGTTGCCGCGTTCGACGGCGTGCATCGCGCACGACAGCGGTTCAGCGAAGGCGGCCACGTGCGGGGCGAGGTCGCGGCTGACTGGGTGAGTCAGCGCTCGGGTGGGTACGAGCACGTACTCAGCCATGGCCCCGTCGAAGCCCTTGAAACCGAACATGTCGTGCGGGCCGCACATCCAGTAGGCGCCCATCAGGCAGTAGCGGCACTCCCAGCAGGGCACGATCTGTTCGCACGCAATGCGGTCGCCGAGACTCACGCCTCGCTTGGCAAGGGCAGCGTCGTCGCCAGCGACGACGGTTCCTACGAACTCGTGGCCAGCGATGCGATCGCGCTCGGCCCAGGCCGGGCGGTTCTCGTCGCCCCAGAACTTGGCCGCGCCGTGGTAGCACTTGAGGTCGCTCGCACAGACACCGACGGCGTCGACCTTGAGCAGCAACTCGCCGGCGCCGGGGGTCGGGACGTCGACGGTGTCGAGTCGGTAGTCCTCGGGGCCGTGCACGACGACTGCTTTCATCGTGGCCGGAACGGCGCTGGCGGAGTCGTCAATTTCGGAAATGGTGGCTGTGGACATCGTTGATGGCCTCCTGCGTCTCGGCTGGCCGCGTCGTCGCGGCTTCGTCGCATCAGCGCGACTCATTTCAGGCTACATCGGTCAGAACAAAAGTCAAGAACAAAATTTCCACGCATCGACAAGTCGAATCATTCCCAGCCGAGGACTTGCGGAAATTCTGTTTAGAACATAATTTCCTCTTGGGCCCCCAAGCGTGTGGGCTTAGGCAGCGGCGGTGCGCCCCCCAGGTCACGCCGCCGTTGCCGACCAATACCCGCATATCGAATGGGATTTTCGCAATGATGCGTTCCGCCTTCGTCGAGGCCACATGTGCTCTCGAGTCGTCTTCAGCTCTCCTGGCATCGGTGGGGCTGTGACGGCCCTGGGAACTGGTCGTGGCCGAAATCAGCATGCGCGCGGCACTAACCGGAAGCGCAATCGTGCGATCGTCACGGGCGCGGTAGTCGTTGCCTTGCTTGTGGCTGTGGGCCTTAGCACCACCGTGGTCGGGGCGGACTCAGATCTGGGCGCCGGTCCTGAAGCGTTCTCGGCCGAGGCGTGGGGTGCCGAGAACTTCCCCACGATCCAGCAGGGCATCGCCGAGCGAGCCGTCCCCGCCGACGAGCTAGCTGCCGCCGTGCTGGCTGACCCTGCCGCCGCGGGCGAGGAGTACGGCGTCGACGCGGGCGCCGGTCCCGAGATCTCGACCACCTTCACGGGCACGGTCGGCGCCGGCCAGGCGGGCATTTACCCAGTCACCATTGAGGGTGTGTCGAGCGACATCTTGATCCGCGTGCAGACCGGCCCCGCCATCAATGGCACCGACCTGCGCGACGCGACCGGCACCGTTGAGTTCGGGCAGTTCACGAACCAGATCGACTACCAGGACGCCGCGTCCGCGCTCAACGAGCAACTCAAGTCCACCGTGCTCGGCAGCATCGACACGACAACGCTCGAGGGAAAAACGGTCGAGGTCACGGGGGCATTCCAGCTCATCAACCCGGCTGGCTGGCTCGTGACCCCGTCCGACCTGGTCGTCCAGTGAGCACCGTCGAGGGTACCGAACCGATCAGGGGTGACGTCGTGCTGCGGGCGGTCGACGTCGTCAAGACCTACGGCGCCACGCGAGCGCTCAAAGGCGTCGGGTTCTCCATCCACCGCGGGCAGGTGACCACGCTGTTCGGCGAGAATGGGGCGGGCAAGTCGACGCTGATGAAGATCCTGTCGGGAGTCGAGCAGCCCACCTCGGGCGAGATCGTGCTGCACGGCGAGCCGGTCGTTTTCGCCAACACGGTCGACGCCCGTGAGCACGGCATTTCAATCATTCATCAGGAGCTGAGCCTCGCCCCGAACCTGTCGGTACGCGACAACATTTTCCTCGGGCGCGAGATCCACGGGCCGACCGGTGTCGACTACGCCGAGGAGGCGCGCCAGGCGAAAGCCGTCCTCGACGAGCTCGGCGAAGACATCGATCCTCTGACCACTGTGGCGGACCTCCGGCTCGGACAGCAGCAACTGGTCGAAATCGCTCGCGCCCTATCGGTCGACGCGCGCATCCTGATCATGGACGAACCGACCAGCGCGCTCAGCGCCGCCGAGGTCGAGGTCCTTTTCACGGTCATCCACGATTTGACATCGCGCGGCGTCTCCATCGTCTACATCTCTCACCACCTCGAGGAGGCGCTCGAGATCACCGACCACGCCGTCGTGCTCCGCGACGGGTCGGTCACTGCGACGGCGATCGCCGCCGACATCGATCTCGCCTGGGTCGTCCGGGCGATGGTCGGTGAGGGTTTCGACCTCGGATCGCCGCCCTCTGGGTACGAGTTCGGCGAAGTCGCTCTCTCGATCCAGGGTGTGACGGTGCCCGATGGCGACATCGCCGACCGCAACGTGGTCGACCACCTCGACCTGGACGTCCGGGCTGGCGAGATCGTCTGCCTTTATGGGCTGATGGGAGCCGGACGTACCGAGCTGCTCGAGGCGGTCGCCGGCCGCAAATCCGTAAGCGAGGGGCGCATCCTGAAAAACGGGCGCGACCTAGCCGGGTTGTCGATCGCCGAGCGAATCGACGAAGGTCTAGGACTCGTGCCGGAAGATCGACAGCGCGACGGTCTCGTCCAGACCATGACGGTCGGTCGCAACATGTCGCTGGCCAGCATCGGATCGTTCGTCAGAGGTCTTTTCCTCTCGGGCCGCCGCGAGGTCGACCTTGTCACCGACTCGATCCGCACCGTTCACGTCAAGACCTCGGGCGGCGGCGCCATGATCGGCTCGCTCTCGGGCGGCAACCAGCAGAAAGTCGTCATCGGCAAGATGCTCGCCACCGAGCCCGATGTGATCCTGCTCGACGAGCCCAGCCGCGGAATCGACATCGGCGCCAAGGCGGAAGTGTTTCGTCTGCTTGCCGAGCGCGCCCGCAATGGTCTCACCGTCGTCTACACGACCTCAGAGGTCGGCGAGTGCCTCAGCATCGCCCACCGCATCGTCGTCATGAGTCGCGGCCGCATCGCCGCCGAGTTCGGAGCCGACACCACCAAAGAAGCCATCATGGCCGCCTCGGGGGAGGCCGTGATCTCGTGACCACCACCGAACGGAAGTCCATCATGACCACCACCGCGCCCGGACAGCGACGCCCCACCCTCTTCGCCGACGGGTTCGACATCGGTCGATTGTTGCTGCAAGGGCGAGCATTCTTCGCCCTCATCGCCATCATCATCGTCTTCTCGGTGCTGTCGCCGAACTACTTCACGGTCAGCAACCTGCTGACGATGTCCTCCCACGTCGCGGTGTACGCGATCCTCGCGATCGGCATGCTGCTCGTCATCCTGAACGGCGGTATCGATCTCTCTGTCGGATCAACACTCGGCTTCTCGGGCGTGATCGCCGGCTTCTTGATGAACGGTGTCGCAATCGGCAGCACCACCCTCTACCCGGCCCTCTGGGTAGTGGTCGTGCTCTCATGCGCAATGGGCGCCTTCATCGGGCTCATCAACGGCATACTCGTCGCCCGGTTCAAGGTCGCCCCATTCGTTGCGACCCTTGGCATGCTCTACGTCGTCCGCGGCGTTGGCCTGCTGATGACCAACGGCCTCACCTACAACGACCTGGCCGGCGACCCGGCACTCGGGAACACAGGCTTCGATTGGCTGGGCTTCAACCGCCTTCTCGGCCTGCCGATCGGCGTCGTCGTGATGATCGTCGTCGCGATCGCCGTCAGCCTGCTGTTGAACCGAACGGTCTTCGGCCGTTGGCTGTACGCCTCGGGCGGCAACGAACGTGCCTCCGAGCTGTCGGGTGTGCCGGTCAAGCGGGTAAAAGTGCGCGTCTACGTGCTCTCCGGACTGTTCGCCGCCATTGCCGGACTGATCCTGTCGTCCGAGCTGACAAGCGCCAGCCCCACAGCCGGCAACTCGTACGAGCTCACAGCGATCGCCGCCGTTGTCATCGGTGGCGCAGCGCTCTCAGGCGGTATCGGCAACGTCCGGGGCACCCTGCTCGGCGCGTTCGTCATCGGATTTCTCTCCGACGGCCTCGTCATCATCGGTGTCTCGTCCTACTGGCAGACCGTCTTCACCGGCGCCGTCATCGTTCTCGCCGTCTTGCTGAACGCCGTCCAGTACAAAGGCAAGCCCCGGCGCTCCCGTGGCAGTGGTCGCCCCGGCATCGCCACCCCCTCGACCTCTTCTCCCACCACGAACGCTGCGGCTCCCGCCAGTGCCGTTCCAGAGAAGACCCGCGGTTGACTCCCGTCGACCGTGACACAGCGAAAGGAAACACAATGAACCGCAAGCTGGCAACGGTGCTCGCCGCGGGCGCGGGCCTCACGCTCGTCCTCTCAGGCTGCGCCTCCGGAGACACCTCCGACGCCGGATCGGGTGCTTCGGGCGCCTCGTCCGAAGGCGGACTCATCTCGATCATCGTCAACGACCCTTCGAACCCGTACTGGCAGACCGAAGGCAACGTAGCCGAGGCCGAAGCAAAAGCCCTAGGGTACGAAGCCAATGTCGCTGCGTCGAAAGGTGACACCAACACTGAAAGCAACCTGATCGATACCGCCATCACCAACAAGTCGGTAGCAATCATCCTCGACCCAGCCAACGCCTCCGGCTCGGTCGGTGCCGTCAAAAAGGCCGACGCAGCTGGCATCCCAGTGATCCTGGTCAACGCCGAAATCAACGAGACCGGGCTCGCCAAGGCGCAACTCGTCTCCAACAACGCCCAAGGTGCCGCCCTCGGTGCGCAGCAGTGGGTGAAGGACGTTGGAGACAGCGGTTCCTACGCCGAGCTTTTCGGCGCACCGTCGGACAACAACGCTCAGACCCGCTCGAACGGTTACGCGACCGTCATCTCGCAGTACCCGGGGCTGACCGAGGTCGCCGAGCAGGTCGCCAACTGGGACCGTACTCAGGGCCACGACAAGATGCAGTCCATCCTGCAGGCGAACCCGGCTGTCACCGGTGTGATCTCGGGTAACGACGAGATGGCCCTCGGCGCCATCGCAGCCCTGAAAGAAGCCGGCAAACTCGAACAGGTAAAGGTCGGCGGCTTCGACGGCTCGCCCGACGCAATCGACGCTGTGAAGGCGGGCGAGCTTCAGTACACCGTCCTCCAGCCCGTGGCGACCTTCGCCAAGGAGGCGGTCCAGCAGGCCGACTCCTACATCCGCACCGGCGAGACCGGTGCCTCAGAAGAGAAGCAAGCATTCGACTGCGTCCTCATCACGAAGGAGAACGCAGACCAGGTCACCGAGCCCTTCACTCTCTCCGAGTAGCTAGCTCTCTGCCCGTCGAGATGCCACCTGTGCAAGCCTCTGTAGATTAGGGGCGCGCTAGGTGGCATCTCGCCGGCAGCACAGCATCAGCGCGACGCCAGGAAGAGAGCACCATGTCGCACGTCAACTCACCCCCTGGCACCCCCGGGCGTGCTGCCGCCAGGTTTCCCCTTGATGTCATCTACCAAGCAGCACGGATGTACTATCTCGAGGACGCGACCCAGGTCGAGATCGCGCAACGACTCGACGTGTCTCGCCCAACCGTCAGCCGCTTGATCGCGGAAGCTCGTCGACTGGGCTTAGTTCATATCAGCGTCACCGATCCCTTCATTGACGAGAACGCAGGTCTCGCCGAGGCTCTCCGAGACGCTCTAGGGCTAAAGGCCGTCTACCTGGCACCTGTGACGCACGCTTCAACGCTCGGCAGCGACCTTGCCATCCCCGTCGCTGCTGCAATTGCGGACATGCAACTCGGAGTCGGGGACACGCTTCTCATGTCACTTGGCCGAACTGTGCATGACCTTGTCTTCTCGGGATCACTCCCGCCTCTCAGCGGAGTGACGATCGTGCCTGCCGTTGGAGGTCAAGCCGAGCCGCAGCCATGGTTCCAGACCAACGAAATAACCCGGATGGCGGCTGAGGTGTCAGGAGCTCGGTCAAGGTTCCTTTTCACTCAATCCTTCCCCAGCGCGGGAATGCGCGCAGGTCTGGAAGCTGATCCAACGTTCCTACAGGTGACGGATTCTTGGAAGACCGCCAAGGGTGCGCTTTTGGGCATCGGAGCTCCCACAGCCACGCGTGAAAACCTGTCGACGGGACTCCCAGAAGACAAGCACCTGTTCGACGAAGCAGCGGGAGATGTCTGCCTCAACTTTTTCCGGGCCGATGGCTCCGCGGTCGAATTCCCGGGAAGTGAACGCATGGTCCGCGTCTCACGCGACAACCTTGCTAATCTCCCACACGCCATAGGCGTCGCCGTCGGTGTGGACAAAGTCCTGAGCATCGTAGGCGCCATTCGAGCCTCACTGATCAATCACCTAGTTACGGACCCCGCGACAGCCAAGGCCTTGTTGGTCGGCACCAAAGGTGGTCTTCAGCACTAGTCGTTTCGGCATCGGAGCAGCTACCTCTATTGCCTGACGTGGGAGCGGTCGAGACTGTCGCCCAATACGAAACGGGCGCGTTCGCATGCTCGGGCGCGGGTCGTGTCAAGCGGCTCTCTCTGTGAATATCGCGCATTGCTTCGAAAGCCACTGACTCCGGGCGGAGCTGCCCGCGCGGAGGTTCACGCAAGGGTCGCCGAGGAAATTCTGGCGCGAAGGGCTTCGACCAGAGCGGTCACGGACTCGTCTGATGAGACTCGAGTGATGGCCAGGACGGTGCGTTCGAGCGGCGGTTGCAGTCCCAGGGCAACCGTTCCGGGTGAGAGGGCGCTCCTCGGGACGGGGGCGATGCCAAAACCGGCTGAGGCCAGAGCTGCGGCTTGCTGTACGGAGCGGGTCTGCAGGTTGTAGGCGACAAGTACTCCGGCACCGGCGAGACGTTCGGCTAGCCAGGAGCTGTAGCCGTTCGACGGGTCCACCCCAATCAGGCCCGCCCCGTCGCCGAGCAGCGCGATCGGTATCCGGCCCGGCGAGTCCTCTCCAACGGTCCGGCCGACGACGACGATCTCTTCGATCCCCAGGCGCTCGACGTGTAATCCGTCCAGCGTCGCCGGCCCCGGGACGACGACGAGGTCGAGAAGGCCGGCGCGCAGGTCGTCGATTGAAGCGGAGGCGCTGGTCGTCTCGACGAGCTGCAGCGGCGTGCGTCCGTCGGCGTTCCAGCGGGTGACCACAGGAACGAGGAAGGGCAGGGTGAAGCTCTCGGCGACGGCGAGCCGGATTGGTTGCTCCGCGTCCGCCGTCCGCGCGGCCGACACCGCGCGCTCGGCGGCGTCGACGGCCAGGCGGGCGTGATCGACAAGCGCGCGGCCGTATCGGGTGAGGGTCGCGCCGGTTGGGTTCCGGTCCACCAGGGGCACCCCGACCTCGCGCTCGAGGGACGCAACCTGATGGGAAACCGCAGGCTGCGAGAGATGCAGCGCACGAGCAGTTGCGCCGATCGACCCGACCCGGGCCAGCACCACCATCACCTCAAGGGCTCGCAAGCTAGGCATAGACAAACTCTATGCCTAACCTTCGAGAATCAATGGTCGTTTATGGATTCAGCATGTCCGTCCCTTGGTTGTCTCGAGTGAGGGAGCCGTACCGGCTCCGCGACAGGGAGACCACCGTGAACAAAAAGAAGAACCGCGTGCTCATCGTCGGCGGGGGATCGGGCATCGCCCGCGCTCTCGTGCGCGAGCTGCTCGCGAGGGGGGATGAGGTGATCGTCGGTGGACGTCGCCCCGAGACACTTGGCGACGACGCCGGAGAAGCCGGCGACCGGCTCCGGTCCGTCCGGATCGACCTCGCCGACGAGGCAAGCATCGCGGCGGCCGCCAATCTTGGACCGCTCGACTTCGTCGTGTCATTCGCCGCGGCACACGCGAACGGCCCGATCCACGAGCTGAAGCGCGACGCTATCGTGACGGCGTTCGACGCGAAGGTGATCGGGCCGATCCTGCTCGCTAAGCACCTCGCCCCCTCGATCCGGCCAGGTGGCGGCTTCCTCCTCTTTTCCGGCGTCGCAGCCTGGAAGCCGTCGGCCGGGCTCGCGGTGATGGCGACGACCAACGGAGCGGTCTCCTTCCTCGTCGAGGCGCTGGCGGTCGAGCTCGCCCCGGTCCGCGCCGTCGCGATCTCGCCCGGGATTATCGACTCCGGCGCCTGGGACACGCTGGGCGAGCAGGAGAAGTCGAAAATGTTCTCCGAGACGGCGGCGGACAATCCTGCTCGCCGAATCGGCTCGGTCAACGACATCGTCTCCGCCGTGCGCTTCGCGATGGACAACACGTTCGTCACAGGGACGACACTGCACGTCGACGGCGGCGGGCGGCTCGCATGAACCGCCACGCACCCCTACTTGTCCTCGGTCTCGCCGCGCTCCTCGCCTCCGCCGGGTGCGCGAGCCCGGCCGCGACCGAGGACCCGGCCGCAGCGATAAGCCACGACGACGGCCTCGTGCAACCCGGAACCGTGCATCTGGGGGACTCAAGCGTCGAGACGAGCCGGCCCGTCGTCCTCCGCGCACAGCAGCTCTACGCTTTCTGGAACACAGGAGACCCGTCCTGGCTCGAGCTCGCTGTCGACGACTCCTTCCTTGACCGCACCCTTCCCGAGGGGCGACCCCAGGGACCCGAAGGGCCGATCGCCGCCTCGGAGCAATTCCGCGCAGCGGTGCCTGACCTGGCGTGCTCGCTCGACGACCTGTACGTCACGGGGGACACCTTCACCGCGCGCCTCACCTTCACGGGCCACTTCACCGGCGTCTCCGGGGGGGTCCAGGGCCAGGGCCAGCCGATCAAGTTTGGCGCAATCGACATCCAGCACATCGGCGCAAGCGGGCGGATCGTCGAGGACTGGCACCTCGAGGACAACCTCACCTTCCAGCAGCAGGCAGGCCTTCTGCCGAAACCGACCACCTAACCTCAGCCTCGGAAAGGCGATCATCATGAAAGATCCCCAGCAATTCTGGCCCTCCGGGGCTCGACTCGCAGTCACGGTGTCGGCCCAGTTCGAGGCTGGCGGCCAGCCAATCTCCGGCGCCCCCGGCCCCATCACCGAGCCCGTCATCGACGGCTTCCCCGACCTCGGACAGAACTCCTTCTACGACTACGGCGCGCGCGAGGGAATGCCGCGCATTCTCGATCTCCTCGACCGCCACGACATCCGCATGACGTCGTTCATGATCGGCGACACCGTCAGGCGGCACCCTGAACTAGCCGCCGAGATCGTCAGACGCGGACACGAAGCCGGAGCGCACGGACGCAGCTGGCAGCATCAATACCAGCTCAACAGGGACGCCGAGACCGAGTGGATCCTCGACGGAGTCAAAGCGATTCAAGAGGTCACCGGCACCACACCGACCGGCTACAACAACTACTGGATCCGACCAGGCGTGAACACGCTCGAGATCCTGCAGGAGAACGGCTTCGACTACCACATCGACGATCTCTCCACCGATGAGCCGTTCCTCCAGCTCATCAACGGGGACCCTTTCGCCACCGTCCCCTATTCCGTGCACCTCAACGACATCGCCAGCTTCGACTTCCCCGGCTTCTCGCCGTCCGACTACGAGCAGCAGCTCGTCGACGAATTCGACCAGCTCTACGAGGAAGGCGCCACGCGTCGCCGGATGATGACGATCGGGCTCCACGACCGCATCTCAGGCCACCCTTCCCGAGTTAGAGCACTCGACCGGGTGCTCAGCCGACTGCGGGAGCGGGAGGACGTCTGGTGGGCTCGACGCGACGAGATCGCTCGCTGGACACTCGATCACCCGGAGGCGGCGCTCTGGGTCGACCGCGACCCCGCACCAGTCAGCGGGCTCCCGGGGAGGAGCGCATGAGCGCGCCGGTCGCATCCGCCGCCGAGCGCTTCATCACCTCGTTCATCGCCCGCGACTGGCAGGTCATGCGTGCACAGCTCTCCGAGGACTGCGTCTGGAGCATGCCGGGTACCGGACGTCTCAGCGGCGACGCCGAAGGCTCCGACGCAGTGATCACCCGAGCGCGTTTCATCACCGCGGATGGGCTGCACACCGAACTGCTCCACGCCCTCACAGGAGCGTCCGGCTCTGCCGTCATCCTCCGGAACACGGCAACGGTGGGCGATCGCACACTCGATGAACACCTCGCAACCGTCGTCACTTCGCTCCACGACCGCATCGTTCGGATCGACACCTACCTCTCCGACGTCACCGGTAAGGACCGGTTCTTCGGATGACCCAATGCCGAGCAGACTCGTCCGCCCCCCACCAGAAAGACACCGCCATGGACTCCGCCCAGAAGATCCTGCACGACGCGGCCCGCAATCGCGGCACCGCCTTCACTACCGAGGAACGTCACGCCCTCGGCCTCGTTGGTCGCCTTCCAGCATCCATTGAGACTCTCGACCAACAGGCTGCCCGGAGCTATGCCCAGCTCCGCCGTCAGCCCACCGACCTTGCGAAGTACCTCTGGCTCGATGCGCTGCACGACCGCAACGAGATCCTCTACTACCGCCTCCTCACCGACCACCTCGCCGAACTGCTGCCGATCGTGTACGACCCCACCATCGGCGACGCGATCCAGCAGTGGTCGCACGACTACGAGCGCTCCCGCGCCGTCTACCTCTCCATCGACTTGCCCGACGAAATCGAGGCGGCCTTCCACAGCCTCGGCTTCGGATCGGACGACGTGGACCTCATCGTTGCGTCCGACGCGGAGGAAATCCTCGGCATCGGCGACTGGGGCGTCAACGGGACCGACATCGCCATCGGCAAGCTCGCCGTCTATACCGCCGCCGCCGGCATCAACCCCCGACGCGTGATCGCCGTGAATCTCGACGTCGGGACCGACAACCAGAAACTCCTCAACGACGACGCCTACCTCGGCAACCGGCACGAGCGCATCCGCGGGAACCGCTACAACGACTTCATCGACGCCTACCTGACGACCGCGGCGCGCCTGTTCCCCCGGGCGCTTCTCCACTTCGAGGACTTCGGCCCCTCCAACGCCCGACGCATCCTCACGGAGAACGCCGACCGCTTCCGTGTCTTCAACGACGACATGCAGGGCACCGGCGCGATCGTCATGGCCGCGGTCATCTCCGGTCTCAAAGTCACCGGCGAGACGTTCGCTGATCAGCGCCTCGTCGTGTTCGGGGCAGGAACTGCTGGCACGGGCATGGCGGACCAGATTGCCTCCGCAATGCAACGCGCCGGGCTCAGCGCCGAAGAAGCGGCCGCGCGAGTGTGGCTCGTGGACCGTCACGGTCTCGTGACGGACGCAATGGAGGATCTGCCCGACTACCAGCAGGCTTACGCGCGACAGGCGGGAGAAGTTGCCGAGTGGGGGGACGCTCCGATCGATCTGCTCACCGTCGTCCGCCGTGTCCGTCCAACGATTCTCATCGGCACCTCCACCGCGCACGGTGCCTTCACGCAAGACGTCGTGGAAGCCCTCGCTACCGGAGTGGATCGCCCGATCCTCCTCCCGCTCTCCAACCCCACGAGCCGTATTGAGGTGATGCCCTCGGATGCCGTGCCGTGGTCAAAAGGACAAGCCCTGATCGCGACCGGCATCCCCGTCGACCCGGTCGAGTACGAGGGGGTCAGCTATCGGATAGGTCAGGGCAACAACGCTCTGCTCTATCCCGGCCTTGGTCTTGGCACGATCGTCTCAGGCGCGAAGCACGTCACCGACGCAATGCTGCTCGCGGCCGCCGAGGCCGTCGCCGGCCAGGTCGATGTCTCCGAGCGGGGCGCTTCGCTCCTGCCCGAGGTCGCCGACCTCCGCGAATCCTCAGCGCTGGTCGCCGTCGCGGTCGCGAACGCCGCGACCAAAGATGGCGTTGCGACAATCGAGCACGACGACCTCGACAGCGCCGTCCGCCACGCTATGTGGCAGCCCACGTACCCGGACGGAGGCGCGCACTCGTGAACGACCGCGTTCCGACTCTGCACGACGTGCCCCTCGGGCTCACTGCCGAGGGCACTCGGCAGGAGTTCGACAGCATGGGCACTGTGGAGGTCCCGGCGAACCGCTACTGGGGAGCCCAGACCCAACGCTCCCTCGAGCACTTCTCGATCGGCGATGACCGGATGCCCAAGGAGGTCTACCACGCCTACGGTGTCGTCAAAAAGGCTGTCGCTTTGGTGAACGGCGACGCTGGACGCCTGCCCCGCTGGAAGGTCGACGCGATCGTGCACGCTGCCGAGGAGACCATTAGCGGCCGCCTCGACGAGCACTACCCCCTCTACGTCTGGCAGACAGGCTCCGGCACTCAGAGCAACATGAACGTCAACGAGGTGCTCGCGAACCGGGCAATCCAGCTGCTCGGCGGACAACTCGGCTCGCAGCGGCCGATCGGCCCCAACGACGACGTCAACATGGGCCAGTCCAGCAACGACACTTTCCCCACTGCGATGCACATTGCAGCACTGGAGCTCATCGACAGTCGACTCCTCCCGCAACTGCGACACCTCCGCGACACCATCGAGCACAAGGCCAAGGGGTGGAGTGACGTGGTCAAGATTGGCCGCACCCACCTCGAGGACGCTGTGCCGCTCACCGTCGAGCAGGAGTGGTCGGGGTGGGCCGCGCAGCTCGATCAATGCGAGACCGAGATCGATCACGCCCGCGCAGGTCTGCTGCAACTCTCGATTGGCGGCACTGCCGTGGGCACAGGGCTCAACGCTCCAAAGGGCTTCAGCATCGATGTCGCGCGCCGGATCGCAGAGCTCACAGGCAAAGACTTCGTGACGGCGCCGAACAAGTTCGCCGCTCAGGGATCGCTTGACGCAATCGTCCGCGCCCACGCAGCGCTCCGAGGCCTCGCTGTGGCGTTGATGAAGATCGCAAACGACATGCGGTGGCTGGCGTCGGGCCCGCGCACCGGCTTCGCCGAGCTTCACCTCCCCGCCAACGAGCCCGGCTCCTCGATCATGCCGGGGAAGGTGAACCCCACACAATGCGAAGCAATCGTCATGATCGCGATCCACGTCCTCGGATCCGACACCGCCGTGGCCTTTGCGGGGTCTCAGGGCAACTTCCAGCTGAACGCCATGCGCCCAGTGATTATCGACGCGTTCCTCCACTCAGCACGCGTGCTCGCCGACGGTATGGAAAAGTTCCGCCAGTTCTCGGTCGACGGCACCGACCTTGATCGCGAGACAATCCACGGATACGTCGACCGGAGCCTCATGCTCGTGACGGCTCTCAGCCCAACGATTGGCTACCAGAACGCAGCTCACATCGCCGAGGAAGCACTTAGAAGGGGCCTAACGCTCCGAGAGGCGGCGATCAACTCCGGCTACGTGGACGGTGCGACCTTCGATTCCATCGTGCTACCGACTTCAATGGTCGGCTCGGGATATGGCGGCGCTTAGGGCGCGTCGAGCCCCACTTGAGCTGGCGGCTGTGCATGGAATCGGAAGATGCGGTCACGGTCTTCCACCGTCGCCGTGAGGGAGGCGTGACGCGCGTGCCTGATTGCGTCGTCTCTCGGCCCGGCGGAGGGCCAGGGCAGGAATGCTGCTGTCAGTGTGACGACGCTCCGCGCCACGGAATCCAGCAGGATCGCGTCTTCGTTTGGCAAGAACTAATGAAGTCAAATCATCCGCACGTGAGTCGGAGCGCAAGTCCTGACCCCAATGACGTACCGCTTCGCACAAAGGGCTAATGCGTCATTCGAACGAATCAACTGCTTTGCGAGAAGCGCGCCGGCCAAAGTGGGCGATCAAGTGGTGCTGGGCACGACGCGAGACGCTACTCGGAGCACGCTGCATTGCTGTTAGACCGATCGCAGGTCTCGCCAAAGGAAAAATGAAATGGCGTCCGCGACAGCTTGAGGGGCTTCACGCTGGACAAAGTGGCCGACGTTATTCAGTACCTTGATCTCAATTCCTGCCGGGAACGACGTCTCTGACGCGTGAGCGGCAGGGACTGTCTCGCATCCGTCATTGGCTCCGACGAGGAAGATTGTGGGAACGTTGATGTCGGGCCATTGATCAAGCTGGGCCTGCAAGTCCGCATAAACGGCTGACCCGATTGCTTCGGTGGCGCCGTGTCGGTAATAGTGAATGACGGTCTCAACGAACTGTCTGTTGTCGAGGAGCGGCAGAAGCATTTCCCGTTCGTGAGGGGTTATGACGCCAGGAGCCGACCAGTGACCCCACGCCCAACTGATGAGCGCGCGAGGGTCGGCGGCGAACGACGATGCTCCGACATCCGTGCATAACCAATAGCGGTACCAAGCGACCGCAGCATCATCGAGCGCTTCGCTCTGAGTCAGAGTCGATCGAGGTCCGTAGGCAGTGGCGAGGGTGACCAGACCACGAATTCGTCCTGGAGCGATAGCTGCCGCTGCATGTGCAGCCCGCGCACCCCAGTCATGCCCCACGAGCACTGCCTCCTCAATCGACAGTACGTCGAGAAGTTCTAGAAGGTCGCTCGCAAGAGCAGCGATCTGGCCGGATTGTGCTCCGTCTGAAGCAATCGAATTGCCCACTCCTCGAAGCGACGGCCGGATGACGCGAATATCGTCGGGAAGCAACGCCATGACACGCTCCCACGTCGCCGGCCCGTCAGGGACCCGTGTACGAGCATGAGAACAGGACCGTTAGCCGGTCCCTCGTCGATGTACTCCAGTTGAGCATTCGGGGTTTGCGCAAGGTCGGCATGCGGCTCGAACCTTCGCATTGCTTGCCCGCTGGTCGCCTTGAGAACGGAAGCAGAGGGGCGCGGATCGGTCACATTGACTTTCATACTCGTCCGATAAAAAAATAAATCACAATCTGGAGCGACTCCTAAGCGGCTGGCTCCGCCGAATGTGCCATCTAGTTGTCGGCAGTATGAGGCCACCGCCGACGAGGATTCATTACGGTGTCTATGAGAACCGTCGGGGGAGGGGTTCTGCCTGTACTGACACAATAAACATTACTGCTCAAATAGGTTTATGAATGAACATGCTTCTCATCGCCATAAACGATCGCTTCTGACTGTCCGATAGGGGATCGCTCACCGAGATCAGTTTCGGACTGACCTGTTGAGACAGCCGGCGCCCCGTAGCTGCGGGGGAGTGGCTAGCCCCCGCCGTTGGTCGGTGACCGATCGCTCTCCGGATCGCGTCGCTTAGCCATCGACGTCACTTGCGACTGCGCTCAGCTCGGGCGTTTCGAATGAAGCGAATGGTGAGTGATCCCACCGTGAAGATGCCGGCGTAGGCCACGAGAGCCACCCACATGGGCGCTTGGACGCGGTCGATGAGGAACCGGAAGAACCCACCGCCGACGAAGATCAAGACAAGATTGAAGAGAACGGATCTCGCCGGCAGCCACGGCGTCGCGCGCTCAGTCAGTGCAGTTGCATCGACAGGGCGAGCTTGCGGTGGTCCTTCTTCATTGCTCATGGGACGAGCATGCCCCATGCCGTGATGCGGCCTCAAACAGCGTCCCGATAGACGATCGGCATCTGGTGATCTTGACGACCGCGTCCTAGTCTCTGTCCATGGACACGACCGTCGAGATGCGCTTGCGGCAGCTGGCTCTGGTGGCCCAGACCGCTTTCATCCTGGGTCTCGCCGGGATACTGACGCTCTTCGGTATCTGGGCCTCGAATTTCCAGCTCATCGGCGGTAGCGATCCGTGGACGTTCATGCAGGTCATCGCTTATGACGTCGTTCTCGCAGTGTCCGTCCTCGCGCTTCTGACAGCCACCCTGCTCGCTTCTGCGTCGAACTGGCCCGGTCTACGGGTTCTCTCGGTCGTGGCCCTTGCCATAGTCGTCGGCGAGGTCGTTGTGCTCCTCCTCCTTGAGGGGCAACTGACGAGCATTATCGGCGGTGGCCAAGGGCTTATGTCCGACTACGTGCCTTGCGTCACCGGTGGAGACGATCCCCGCTGCACATAGGCAAGCTCAGGGCTTGACGGACGTGGGTGACTCCCGCAGGGTGCCCGATAGCCGATCGGCTATCGGACGCCCCCGGATCCACTCCGGCCGTATCCGGTGAGTGGTGCGGCGTGTGTGTGACGACAAGGCGGTGTTACCGCTGGCCGCCATCGGCGCCTTCCTAAGTGGGGTTCTCTACTGGCTGATATGGCCTATGGCGTTCGTCCAAGAACGTGATCCGCGGCGATTTCAAGGAGTTCCGTCGTGTACTGCCGCGTCACCAGGACGAGGGTGCGCAGGCGCTTGTCGAGCGAGCCCCAAGGGCGGCCGGGCTGTCCCGAGGGGCCGACGCTCTCTGTCACGTTCGTCACGTCGACATCGAACTCGACCCTCAGATCGAAATTGTCGGGAGCAAGGATGAAACCCTCGGCTAGGTGCAGGCTCACGATCGGGTCACCATCACCAATGATGCCTGGCCGCCCCTGATCGAGGACTTCGATGTAGCGAAGGTCGGCCTTCATGCGCAGCTGAGAGAGGTACAGCCCTAGACCGTGCATCGATCGGTGCCGGTCCACCCGCGCGAGCTCGTGCAGGATCGCCAGACTGTTCCACCCCGGTAGCTGGGCCTGGTAAGGCTGCACCTTCTCGAGCGCTTCCGTAATCACCGGCGGCAGGTTGCGGTACCTACCGGCCTGGCTTTTCCACTCTGCCGGCGTTTCGCGGATTGGCCATTCCAGCCTCCCCGCGCTGGGTGGTGGGTTCTCTCCCGAGACAAGCACCGCGATCGCGTAGAGGCAGTTGTCAAGTGCTGCGCGCAGCTCGTAGAGCAGCTCCCCGAAGGTCACCGACAACTCGACGGGGAGCGGGCTCGTTCGGTGCAGCCGCACCGTCAACGTCCCATCGCTTTCAGGGGTGTGCTGGAGCTTGTGAGGCCGGGTGCTTAGGTACTCGTCCCACGTTTCTTGGAACATCCGCACGTGCTCGTCAGCCCGATTGAGCCGCGCGTGCACAAGCCGGATCTCGGAGGCGATCGGGTTGAAGACGGCAGGAAACGATTTAGCCATGACGCAATGATTCCGGATCGCCGTCTAGACGGTAGCGCGTCCCATAAGGGGATCGGTCAGCGGGTCTCTTTGCTCTAGGTATGGCTCGTCCGGTGTGGCGTATCCGTGTCGATGGTTCAGCGTGGCTTGCGTCGGGGAGGCGTCGCGCTGCCGTGCACGCGCGCCGATCCCCACAAGTTGAAAACGGTGTCGATGGTCGTGCCGACGACAGCTGCAGTGTTGAAGAACAGGACGGCGTACCAGTTCTTCCGTGACGGGCGCGGTGCTGACATGGTGTTCCTCTCGACGCTGAGTGACACAGGTTAGGCGGCGCGTATGTGCATGCACACAACGTGTTCGATCGGTCGTTCCGATAGCCGATCCGCAGTCGGACAGGTTGAGCCAGGTCATCGTCGTGACCTGCTGTCATCCGTCGGTTCACCAGCCACGTCGGTACCCGAGACCGCGCCTGCGGGCTGCGGTGCCGAGCCTGCGGCTTGACCTCGCCCCAGGGGCGACGTCCATGCTCGACTCACGACGATCCGTCGCAGATGAGGGAGGGACCGATGAACGAGGAGATCACCACCGGCGAGTTTGAGGTGCTCACCGGGCTGACGCCGAAGGCATTGCGCTTGTACGGGGAGCGGGGGATCCTGTCGCCGACACGGGTGGATCCCGCCACCGCGTACCGCGCCTACGATCGCGCCCAGGTGCGGCACGGCATATCCCTCGACCTGCTCCGGCGAGCTCGGGTGCCGGTGGCGGAGCTTGCAGGAGCCGAGGACTTCGACTTCGAAGCCCGGCGACAGACGGTCGCGATGGAGCGTCTCATGGAGGATTTCCACCTCGATGTGGCGGAGAGGATCGCCGCGTTCGATCCCGATGACCTTGTCGCCCACCACGACCTGGTTCCGCCGCTCGACTGGATCGGCGTCGTGATCGACCTGGGCGTTCCCGGCGACCTCGAAGGCCGACTCGAGATGTTCAGCGGGCTCGCGGTCGACGTGCCGGCCATCGACCGCGCCTTCGCCGAAGCGCTGGCCGACGTGGGCGCGCCTCCTTCGGACATGGTCTGGACCGCGGTGCCGGACGCCACCCGGGGCGGCAGTGGGCGGATGCTCATCGCCCGGCCTGCACCGATGCCGCTGGACCCGCGTACCCACGACGCGATACGAGATCGCGTCCTGTCGCGTACGGGCCGGGAGGTGATCCCGACCGTAGGCACCTTGCCGCGGCGCCTCGAGATCACGTTCTCTGCCGCACAACCGGGCAGCGTCGGCCCTGTCGACGAAGCGGCTCTCGGGTACCTGCACCTGCTCGCCTTCGAGCACCACCGTCAGCAGCACGGCCTCACCGCGATCCAGGCCACCTCGCGTCAGGTCGTCCGCGGCGGTTCCCTGCTCGACGGCACTGCGCCCGTCAGCGTCTTCGACGCCTTCCCGCCGGTTCGGATGCGGCCACCCGTCACTGACGCGTGAGGTGCCCGGTGCCCAGGGTGCCCCGCAGGCCATCGGGACCCCGACGGTGAGCCGCGCGGTCAGGTGGACTGGTCGAGCCACGTCAGCACGGCGAGTACGCGCCGGTGGGTGGTACCGGTGTCCTCGAGGCCCAGCTTGGCGAAGATCGAGGTGGTGTGCTTCTCGACCGTGGCGACGGAGAGGAACAGGGACGCGGCGATCGCGCGGTTGGCGCGGCCCTCGGCCATGAGGGTGAGGATGTCCACCTCCCGTGCCGTGAGGGACGTGAGCGGGTCGTGTCGGCGGGCGATGAGGTCGCGGACGATGGCCTCGTCGATCACGGTGCCGCCCGTGGTGATGCGCTCCACGGCGTCGCGGAGCTCGTCGAGCGAGGCGATGCGGTCCTTGACCAGGTAGCCGACGCCGTGCGCGCCGGTGCCGAGGAGGTCGGCGGCGTACTCGGGTTCCGCGTACTGGCTGAGCAGGAGCACCCCGACGCGCGGGTGCGTCCGCTTGATGACGATGCCGGCGCGCACGCCCTCGTCACGGAACGTCGGAGGCATGCGGATGTCGAGAACCGCCAGGTCGGGGCGCGTCGCGTCGAGCGCGCGGATGAGGGAGTCGGCGTCGGAGTAGGTGTCCACCACGTCGTACCCGGCCTCGGCGAACAGCCGGGCGAGGCCTTCGCGGAGGAGGAGGGAGTCGTCGGCCAGGACCACGCGGGTGGTCGGCGGGTGTGGTTCTTCGGTGGCGTGCACGGGGTCAGCGTAGGGCGGGGTCGGGGTCACGAGTGCTCCCGGCCCGTCACTGCCCGCAGCGGCAGGGCGACGGTGACGACGGTCGGCCCGCCCACGGGACTGGTGACCGTCATGGTCCCGCGCAGGCCGTCGATCCGCTCCCGGATGCCGGCGAGCCCGTGTCCGGCGACGGTCTCGGCGCCGCCGTGGCCGTCGTCGACGACCTTGACCGTGAGGTGGGCGGTGCGACTGGAGCGCACCGTCCGCACCTGGACCGATGCGGTGGCGGCTCCGGAGTGCTTGGCGATGTTGGCGAGCAGCTCGGACACGACGTAGTAGACGCTCCTCTCCACCTCGGCGACGGCGGGGTGCTCGGCGTCGATGCGAAGATCGGTCGTCACGGGCACGGCGCTGCGGGCGGCGAGGGTGCGGAGTGCCGACTCGAGGCCGCGGTCCTGCAGTAGAGGCGGGGCGAGTCCTTGGGACAGGTCGCGGAGCTCTTGCAGGGTGGCCTTGCTGAGCGTGAGGGAGCTCTCGAGCAGGTGCCGGAGCCGGGTGTCCTCGGGGTTGAGCGCTCGGAGGGTGCTGGCGAGGTCGAACTGGATGCGGAGGAGGCTCTGCTGGGGTCCGTCGTGGAGGTCGCGTTCAAGCCGGCGGAGGAGCCCGTCCTCGGCGACGATGGCGGAGACGCGTGATGCCTCGGCGGCGGTGGCGTCGCGGCGGAGGATGTCGGTGCGGCTCTCGCCGAGCATCAGGCGGGCGGTACCGGCGTGGGCGAGCACGAGGATGTGGATCACGATCGGGAGGGTGAGGAGGAAGAGGGCGCCGACCGTGGCGTAGAAGGCGCTCTCCCCGGCGAACAGACCGTGCCGCGTCAAGGCTGGCGCGTATCCCGGAATCAGGCTGAGGACGACGGTGTGAAGCCAGAGCTCGCCGTCGCCGTGGGGCAGGAGCTGTCCCCAGGCCCAGTAGGTGGGACCGCCGATGGCGACACCGATCCAGACGACGCCGATCGTCCAGGTGAGGGCGCCGAGGAGGAGCTGGACGAGGGCGGCGTGCAGCCAGGAGCTCCAGGTGCGCCCATCGGCGATGACGCCGAGCCATCGTCGCCATGCGCGTCCGTGGACGCGCCGCGCGGCCCAGTCGGGAGCGGCGACGGTCGGCACCCCGGCGGCGGCGAGACGGCGCAGCTCCCATCCGCCGAGGCGGCGGGCCAGGAGGAGCGTCGCGGCCAGGAGCGGCACGCCGATCCACAGGATCGCGAGCCCGACCCCGGTAGCGAGGCCGGCCCATATGAGCAGGGAGCCAACGATGACCAGCGGGAGGAGGGGGAGGAGGTAGCCGGTTTCGCGGGGGAGCGCGCGCCACCGCTGGAGGTAGGCGACTGCGGGCGATCGATCGGGAGCGGGCACCCCTGCATCCTCCGGCAACGAGGCGGCGGACGCGCTCACGCGCCGGTCGCCGGCGCGGTGGCGGTCGACCAGGTAGCTCGGCGTGAGCTGAGGCTGTCCATGGGGTGATCCGTCCTGATGTCTGTCGTGGGGAGGGCGTCTGCCCTCGATCACGACGCTAGGCAGGCAGGAATCGCACGGCGACGGTGCTGGCCCTCCTCACCGGTAGGGACACCCCTACCCCGCCGTCCTGCTGCCTCGGTGCCGCGATCCCACAGCCTCGGCGAGCCTGGGAACAGACGTCGGAGAGTCCCTCCCGACGCACGATCCGGGCCTGGAGCCCGCACGAGGAGACCACCATGTCCACCCAAACGTCCAGCCCTACCGCGAAGCGATCCCGATCCTCGCTCGCGGTCCCCGCAGCGACCATCGCCGTCCTGCTCGGCATCGGCACCGCCATTTCCGGATGCTCCGCCAGCCATATACCGGCGGCACCCGTCGCCGCGACCGCGCCGACCGAGCAGCAGCTGGGTGAGCTCGCTCAGTCCGCCGCCGATACCGGCGGCACAGGCGTCATCGTCCGTATCGACCGGGGAACGGGTGCCCCTGTCGCCTTGGCCCGACAGATCCAGTGGACGGAGGCCGACCATATCCTCGCGCCGACCGACCGCTTCCGGGTCGGGTCCAACACGAAGACCGTCACCGCGACCCTCGTGCTCCAGCAGGTCGCGGAGGGCACGATCACGCTCGAGGACACGGTGGAGTCCTGGCTGCCCGGTGTCGTCCCGGGCGGCGGTGACATCACGATCGCGCAGCTCCTGGATCACACCAGCGGACTCGCGGACTTCATCCTCACGCCCGAGTTCCTGCCTTCCCTCGCCGGGCAGGAGATCCGCTCGTGGAGCCCTGAGGAGCTCATCGCGATCACCCCGTCACAGGACCCCGCCCCGAGTGGTGACCCCGTCTCCTCCTACAGCAATGCCAACTACGAGGCCCTAGGCCTCGTGCTCGAGGAGGCCACCGGCATGCCGTTGGACGACCTCATCGCGACCCGCATCACAGAGCCCCTCGGCATGACGGATACTCGCCTCGCGCACTCCGCCGACTGGGAGGCGGGGGAGGATCACGCACGCGGGTACGAGCCCGCGGCGGCCCAGCTCGCCGCGATCCTGGCCCCTGTCATCGAGCTCCCCGAGGGCTTCGGCTTCGCGGGCGACGCCCGTCCCGATGACCACGTCGACACCACCGGCATCGACCCCAGCTACACCTGGGCCGCTGGAGCCATGGTCTCCACCGCCGAGGACTGGCAGACGTTCCTCACCGCATTGAACAGCGGGCAGCTGCTCCCCGCCGCGCAGATGGAGCGCATGCGCACCGTCGTCCCCGACGGCGTCGGGGGTAAGTACGGCCTCGGCCTGATCCAGATGGATTCCGCCTGCGGCACCGTATGGGGACACACGGGCGGCCTCCCCGGCTACTCCAGCGAGATCTACACCGACGCCGATGGCGAGCGGAGCGTCGCGGTCCTGACGTCTTCCAACTTCGGCATCAAGACCGAGGAAGCTGCGGCCGCGAACCGGGACCTCGTGATCGCGGCGATCTGCGCCATGTTCGACGAGCCGGCACCGGAAGAACCGGCTCAGTGACGCACCTCGCGGGGTCCGCCTTCGTGCGTCTGTCCGGATGGCGATCGGCTATCGGACGCGAGCGTCGCCCCGCTGCACCTGCTGGTGCTGGGGGTGTTCTGTTCGGTCAGCCGCGGTCGCGGGCCATTCCTGCTTCGGTGTTGCGGGTGCCGATGGCCACGCCGTGAGGAAAGGCCGCTGCGATGCGTTCGAGATCGCGAGTCGTAAGGACGACGTCGACAGCGGCGGCGTTCTCCTCGACCCGGGACGGCTTCGTGGTCCCGGGGATCGGGACGGTGCCGGCCTGAACCAGCCACGCGAGTGCGAGCTGCGCCGTCGTGACGCCTTTTTCGTCAGCGATGACCTTGAGGGCGTCGACGACGCGGAGGTTCGCATCGATCGCCGCGTCGGAAAACCGGGGCAGGTTCCGCCGGGCGTCGCCTGCGGGGAGGTCGTCCTGGCGGGTGACGGTGCCGGAGAGGAACCCGCGGCCGAGCGGCGAGAAGGGCACGAACCCGATCCCGAGCTCTGAAGCGGTGTCGAGGACGCCGTTGTGCTCGGCGTCGCGCTCGAAGAGGCTGTACTCGGACTGGATCGCCGTGATAGGGAACGTCGCGTGCGCCCGGCGCAGGGTCTCGGCTGACGTCTCGGAGACGCCGATGTAGCGGGCCTTGCCGGCGGTCACGGCTTCAGCCATCGCGCCGACGGTGTCCTCGATCGGGACGTTCGGGTCTGCCCGGTGGAGGTACCAGAGGTCGACATGGTCGGTGCCGAGGTGCCTGAGGGACCGGTCGATGGCCCGTCGTGCGTGCTCTGGGGAGCCGTCGAGACCGATCGGCTGGCCGTCGTCGGCGAAGTCGGTGGCGAACTTCGACGCGACGACGACGCTCTCTCGAACGGAGCCGAGCACCTGGCCAAGGAGCCTCTCGTTTTCGAACGGCCCGTACGCCTCCGCGGTGTCGAAGAGGGTGATCCCGAGGTCGAGCGCGCGACGGATAGTCGCGACGGAGCCGGCTTCGGTCGCACCACCGTAGAAGGCGCTCATGCCCATGCATCCGAGCCCGAGTGCGGACGTGACGAGGCCTTGGGAGCCGAGAGGGACCTTCTGCATGCGCGTTCTCCGTTCGTCGCCGGGATGACCCGGACGATGACGACCCTTCACCCTGGTGTGCACACCATGTCAAGTGGGAGACTCAACCCATGTTGCTTCCCGAGGTCCACGTCGACGAGCCGGTCACGATCAGCGCCGCGGCGGAACTGCTCGGCATCACGGTCGACACGATCCGCTACTACGAGAAGGAAGGGATCGCGCCGGCTCCTGAGCGTGGGCAGGATGGGTGGCGACGGTATGACACGGCGACGCTCAGCTGGCTCGCCGGGACAGTGATGCTCCGCGGGACCGGAATGAACGTGCAGGAGATGCGCGAGTACGCGGCCGCGTACAGAGAAGGCGCTGACGATGCCGCACGGCTCGCGCTCCTCGAGCAGCACCATGCGACCGTCCTCGCTCGGCAGGCGGAGGTGCAGCGGCATCTCGCCGCGCTGGAACGAAAGATCGACGCGTACCGCGAGACCATCGCCGCGACCGGCGCCCGTTCGGTGGAATGACCTTCTGCCCGGTCGACCATCGGCTAGCGGACCGCCTCGTCGCCTGGAGAGCCCAAGGTCGTAGCGGTGTTCGCGG
>NZ_JACYVH010000008.1 GCF_014842255.1 Frigoribacterium sp. CFBP 13712
TCAGCACCGACGCCGTCCAGGACGAGATGCTCGTCGGCGTCGCGAAGATCACCGTCGCCACGGAATAACACCCTCTGGTGAATCCGTGACGACAGCCGGCCTCGCCCACCCGGGCGGGGCCGGTGTTCCCGGTGGGCCCCCTCTCGCACCTCGTGCGGGAGGGGGCTTCTCCTATGCGCCCGCGGGGGTCATCTCACGACGTCGATGGACCCTGTGCTGAAGTCCTCTTCGATCTGCTCGAGAGAACGGCCGTTGGTCTCGGGGACGCGGGTCCCGGCGAAGACGAAGGAGGCGGCGTTCAGCACGGCGAAGATGAAGAACGTCGTCGAGATGCCGATGCCCGCGACCAGGATCGGGAAGAGCAGGCTGACGGCGAAGTTCGTGAGCCAGAGCACGAGCGCGGTGAGGCCCATCCCGATCCCGCGGAGCTTGAGCGGGAAGATCTCGCTGAGCATGAGCCACACGAGCGGCCCGATGGTGCCCTGCATGGTGCCGACGAAGCCGATGATGAAGATCAGCACGACGATCGCACGGCCGAGGCCCTCCGGGATCAGCAGGGACGACAGGCCGATGAGCAGGTGGAAGACCGTCACGCCGGCGAAGCCGAACATGAGCATGTTGCGTCGGCCGACCCTGTTGATGATGCGCAGGGCGACGAGCATGGCGACGACCGCGATCACACCGGCGCCGACGTTGGCGATGAGGGCGCCGTTCTGCGAGAAGCCCGACTGCTGCAGCACCTGGGTGCCGTAGTACATGATCGAGTTGATGCCGGTCAGCTGCTGGGCGACGGCCAGGCCGATCCCGACGAGCAGGATCTTCCGGAGCCAGGGTTCGGCGACGAGGTCGGCGAGACGGGCTCGTCGGGCCTCCTTCTCCTCCTCGGCGAGTTCCCGGACCTCGGCCATCTCGGCCACGGCGCGGTCCTCGGCGCGGATCTGCTTGAGGACTGCGAGGGCGTCGTCGTCTCGGCCCTTCGCGATGAGCCAGCGGGGGCTCTCGGGCACACGGAACATGCCGATGAAGAGCGCGATGGCGGGCAGCACGGCGACCGAGAGCATGTAGCGCCAGACGTCGTCGTGCTCGCCCCAGATGCTGCCGATGACGGCGTTGATCGTGAACGCGGCGAGCTGGCCCGAGACGATCATGAGCTCGTTGCGACTGACGAGTCCGCCGCGCTGCTCGGTCGGGGCCAGCTCGGCGAGGAAGACGGGGACCGTGACGGAGGCGCCGCCGACGGCGATCCCGAGGAAGAACCTCGCCCCGGTGAGGAACTCCCAGGTGGGGGCGAGGACGCACGCGAGGGCGGCGAAGAAGAACAGGATCGCCAACGTGTTGATGGTGGGCTTGCGGCCGAAGGCGTCCGAGATCCGCCCGATGAAGAACGCCCCGAGGGCGGCTCCGATCAGGATCGCCGACACCATGACGCCCTCGGTGGTGGGCGTGAGCCCGAGGCTCTCCTCCATCGAGTCGAGGGCGCCGTTGATGACACCGGTGTCGTAACCGAAGAGCAGCCCGCCGAACGTCGCGATGACCGCGACGGTGCCGAGTCGTCTGGTGTGGGGCCCGGAGACCAGAGCGGGGAGCGCTCGTCGGGGAGAGCTGCCGGATGCGTTAGTGACGGCGATTCCTTCGTTGAGTGCAGCGACTGCCGCACGCCCACGGTAGTGCACGGTGGTCTCTAAGCTCGATCGACGAAGGGACCGACTCATGAACGAGACCACGAAGGGCTGGCTGCTCCTCGCAGCGGCGATCCTGTCCGAGGTGACCGCGTCGCTGTCGCTCAAAGCCGCCCTCGAGCAGCCCGCCTTCTACGCCGTGGTCGCCGTGGGCTACCTCGCCGCGTTCATCCTCCTGGCCCTGGTGCTCCGCACCGGGATGGCCCTCGGGGTCGCCTACGGCATCTGGGGTGCCAGCGGCGTCGCCCTGACGGCGGTCGCATCGAGTCTGTTCTTCGGCGAGCCGATCACCCTCCTGATGGGCATCGGCATCGTCGTCGTCATCGTCGGCGTCCTCTGCGTCGAGCTCGGCGCCCAGGCTGCGAAGAAGCCGGAGACCGACTGATGGCCTACCTGTTCCTCCTCCTCGCCATCGCCTTCGAGGTCGCCGGGACGACGTCCCTCCGCCTCGCCATCGACGACAGGCGCTGGTACGGCGGCGTCGCCGCCGGCTACGTCGTCGCCTTCTCCATGCTCGCCCTCGCCCTCGCTTGCGGCATCCCCCTCGGAGTCGCCTACGGCATCTGGGCCGCGGCAGGGGTCGCCGTCACCGCGATCATCTCGAGGTTCCTGTTCGAGGAGCCGCTGACCTGGCTGATGAGCCTCGGCATCGTCATCATCGTCGGCGGCGTGCTCCTCATCGAACTCGGCGCCAGCCACTGATCGTGCGTTCTGCACCGGGGATGCTCGGGCGGCGCTGGTATCGTCGGCTGATCGATGCACCCCGGGGGACGACCTCCGCGGGTCGGCAGCTCTCGGGGACGACCTCGCGGAGGTGACCATGCCCCACACGACTCGTCCACACCCCTCGACAGAGGCACCGACGACGGCCCTCGGCGTCGTCCTCGCCCCCTCGACCCTCGTACCGCTGATCGCCGTGTGGCTCGTCGTCGCCGCCTCCGTCATCGTCGGACCGGGTCTGCTCCGCGACCCCGTCGCTCCCCCGGTGGCCGCGGTGTCGTTCGTCGTGATCCTCGCGGCGATCGTGGTCGCGGCGTTCCGCGTCGTCCACGAGGCCGAGCACCTGGCGAGAGCCCTCGGAGAGCCCTTCGGCACCCTGATCCTGACCCTGTCGATCGTGATCATCGAGGTCATCCTGATCGCCTCGGTCATGCTCGGGCCGGGTGAGTCGACGACCATCGCCCGCGACTCCCTCTTCGCCGTGATGATGATCATCATCAACGGCGTGCTGGGTGCCGCCCTCCTGGTGGGCGGACTGCGGCACGGCCCCCAGCGCTACAACCGGGAGGGCACGTCGCAGTACCTCGGCATGATCGTCGTCTTCACGCTGCTCGCGCTCGTCCTGCCGAATGCGACCACCTCGGCCGCCGCCGGATCGTTCTCGGACGTGCAGGCGGTCGGCGTCGCCGTCCTGGCGGCCGCCGCCTACGCGATCTTCCTCGGCCTGCAGACCACGAAGAACCGCGAGCTGTTCACGCAGCCCTCCCCCACAGCGGCGACGATGTCGGAGGCGACGACGGGCGGCACGGGGAACGAGTCCGCGGCCCATCCGAGCAGATCCATCGTCATCACCCACTCGGCTCTGCTCGTCGTCACCGTCCTCCCCATCGTGCTGCTCTCGCACGATCTGGCCACTCTGCTCGACGTCGGGATCGCCCTCCTCGGCGCCCCCGCGACCCTGAGCGGCGTCCTGATCGCCCTCATCGTCTTCACTCCCGAGGCTGTGACGGCGATCCGCGCCTCCCTGGGGAACGAGACCCAGCGGACCATCAACCTGGGGCTCGGCGCCTTCGTCTCCACCGTCGGCCTGACCCTCCCCGCGGTGCTCGTCATCGGCCTGATCACCGGCGAGACGGTCGTCCTCGGCGAGTCGGCCGCGAACACGGTGCTCATCGCCGCGACGCTCGCGTTGAGCATCGTCACCTTCACGTCGAAGCGCACCAACGCGCTGCACGGGGTCGCCCACCTCGTCCTGTTCGGCGTGTTCGCCCTGCTGATCTTCTCCCCGTGACCAGGACGGGTCGTTCCCCAACTGGGGGTGCCCTGCCGCCCCCTCCGGCGGCTTAAAATACCGTGGGGGTCCGAGGCGTGCGAGGCCGCCGATACGACCCGCCGAGGTCGAGTTCTCCGGTCGCCCGACTACGAAGGAACAGAGATCCTCCTTGCTCGACTCCATCACTCTGCGGATCGCGTTCGGCGTCATCACCCTCACCCTGTTCCTGCTCTTCGCGTTCGTCACCTACCGCAGCACGCGATCCGCCTTCAGCTTCTGGTGGTGCGCGGCGCTCGTCCTCTTCATGGCCGGGTCCTTCGCCTATCTGCGAGACGGCACGGCCGACCAGGTGTGGGGCAACCCCCTCGGCAACGGCGTCGTCGTCGCCGGTGCCGCATCGGTCTGGATGGGCAGCAGATCCCTGCGGGGCCGACCGACGCCGTGGTGGCTCGTCGTCGCACCGGCGGCCTTCGTCACGTCCGTGTCGGCCTTCGACTCGCCGGCGACGAACGACTGGTCGGGCGGACCCTTCTATCTGGCCCTGATGGGCGCTCTCATCAGTCTCTCCACCCGCGAGATCGTGCTGCTCGACGCCCACCTGTCGCGAACCCGCTGGCCGCTCATCCTGGCCTCGGGGGCCCTCGGTCTCTACTACCTCGTCCGCTTCGGGGTCTTCCTGGCGGTCGGCCCGCGCAGCGACCTCTTCGTCACGTTCTTCGGAACCCCCTCGACGACGCTGATCACCCTCGTCCTCCTCGTCGTGGTGTCGTTCAGCATGGCGTCGCTCAGCGGCGAGCAGACCACCAAGGTGCTCGCCGCCCGCGCGGCCCGCTCGCGTCAGGAGCTGCTCGACGGCGGCGGGGTGCAGCGCCGGCTGCTGCCGCAGTCGACCCCCGATCTGCCGGGCTACGACGTCGCCGGCACCTGCATCCCGAGCGGTGCGGTCAGCGGTGACTTCTTCGACTGGCAGCGGACACCGGACGGCCTCGTGGTCACCCTCGCCGACGTCATGGGCAAGGGGGTCGGCGCGGCGATGATCGCGGCGACCGTCCGGGCGTCGCTCCGCGCCGCGACCCCGTCTCACGAGCCCGGTCAGACGGTGTCCATCGTCGATCGCGCGGTCGAGACGGATCTCGAGGCCGTCGACGCCTTCGTCACGCTGCTGCACCTGCAGCTCGACGCCGAGAGCGGCGTGGTGACGGCGGTCGACGCGGGTCACGGTCTGGGCGTCATCTGCCGAGCCGACGGCACCCGCGAGGTGATCGCCTCCGAGAACCTCCCGATGGGGGTCTTCGGCACGCAGACCTGGGTGACGACCACGGCGCGTCTCGATCCCGGCGATCTGCTGCTGATCTGCAGCGACGGGGTCCTCGACCTCTTCGACGACGACGTCTCGGCGCTCAGCAGGGCCGCCGACGTCGCGACCGCCGCCGAACCCACCGCGTCGGGCGCGGTGACGAGCATCACCCGTCTGGCCGCCGAGGGCGACTACCCCGACGACGTGACCGTGGTGGCGATCCGCCGCGATCTCGTCAGCGCCTCGACCACCTCGCCCATCACCTGACCCGGCGACACCTCGCCGGTGGCGGGCGAGTCGAAGGCCGACCCGAGGGCGATGTCGATCAGGAGGCGCGCGAGGGTGTCGGAGGTCAGTCCCGTGACCTGCACCGTGCCTCCGGCGAAGACCTGATCGATCAGCCCGCGCAGCTTCTCGAGCACGGCCCGACGCTGCTCGACGAAGACCGCCATGACCTGCTCGTCGGCGAGCGCCTGCGAACGGAACTCGGACATGAGCGCGAAGTCCTCGGCCGTGCCGGGGCCGTACGGCTCGAACGCCCGGCGCACCGCGTCGGGCAGCGAGGTCAGCTCGGTGCCGGGCAGCATCATGTCGTCGAGGGCCTTCAGCGCCCCGTCGGTCTCGCGGCGCAGCAGCTCGACCACGAGATCGGCCTTCGACGCGAAGTTCGAGTAGACGGCGCCCTTGCTGAAGCCGGCCTCGCGGGCCACCTCGTCGAGCGTGGTCGTGTGGACCCCGCCGGTCGAGAACAGCCGGGCCGCGGCCACCAGCAGCCGTTCTCGCACCTCCGCCTTGCGGGGCCGAGAACCGGGGGCGTCGGCGGTGCTCACCATGACTTCGACCCTAGGGGACTCTCCGTCGCCGCCGCTGCGACGCTGGCCGTCATCCGCTACTCGAGTTCGGCGAGGTCGCTGTAGAGCGACGTGATCTGACCGACCCGCGTCCGCCCCGCCCGCGGATGCTCGGCGAGCACAGCGGAGGCGAGCAGCGCCGCGAGACTCATCGCCGCGGCGTAGCTGTCGAACGGCGACTCGCTGTCGACCGGGCACTCGAGCCGCAGCGCACCGGGGGCGCGGGCCGTCACGTCGCCGATCAGCACCACGGGCACGCCCTGCCGCCCGAGGGCGCTGACGAGCCCCGCGAAACCGGCCGGTCGCCGACGGAACCCGACGAGCACCACGACGTCGCGCTCGCCCAGCCCGGCGAGCTCTTCGCCGACCGACTGCCCGGGCTGCGGCGCGAGACGCACGTCGTCGCGCGCCTGCACGAGCTGCTGCCGCAGGTGCGAGGCGACCGGGTAGCTGTTGCGGAACCCCGCGACGACCACCCGGCGGGCCCCGGCGATCAGCGTCGCCGCCCGCTCGAGCCGCCCGTCGGCGAGACCGTCGAGCATGCGCTGGAGGTTGCGGTGCTCCGCCGCCGCGTGACGCACGAGATCCGAGGAGGCGCTGGCCGACCCGACCGGGACCCCTCGGCTCCGTGCGGCCCTCGCCTGATCGCGGACCTCCTGCGCGTCGGTGAACCCGAGGCGCCGGAACAGCCGCGACACCGTCGCCTTCGACACCCCGCTCTGCTCGGCGATCTCGGTCGCCGTGTAGACGGCGAGGTCGTCGAGGTGATCGAGGATGAAGTCCGCCGCACGCTGCTCGCTCGGGCTCAGCGCACCGTAGCCCGAGTCGATGCGGTCGCGGATGCCCTCGGGGGCCGGGTCGGGGGCCGGGTCGAGCGACGAACCGGGGGCCGGGTCGGGGGCCGGGTCGGGGGCCGGCGACCCGGGGGCGGTGGCGGCGGGGTCGACCCGACCCGCGCCTCCTGCGGGGGCGTCGCTCATGCGGTCGTCTCGGCGGAGACGTGCCGGGCGGCGAGTTCGCGGACGGCAGCCTCGAACGCGTCGAGCGCGACGGCGACGTCGGCCGCGCTGACGGTCTCGTCGGGGTGGTGGCTGATGCCGCCGTTGCCGCAGCGGACGAAGAGCATGGCCCAGTCGGTCAGGGCGTCGATCGCCATGGCGTCGTGCCCGGCCTTCGAGAACAGGGTCATCGGATCGGCGTCGCCGGTCGCGACGATGCCGGTGCGCACCGCGTCGGCGAGCGCCGCCGACGCGACGACGGCCGATGCCGAGTGGGTCTCGTGGGCGGCGAAGACGAGCCCGCGTTCGGCGCAGGTGCGGGCTGCGGCGGCCTCGATGGCGGCCCAGACCTCGTCGCGCCGGTCGTCGTGCTCGGCCCTCAGATCGAGGCTGAACTCGACGAGCCCGGGGATCACGTTGACCCCGCCGGGGAACGCCTCGAGACGCCCGACGGTGGCGATGCAGCCGGCGTCGCGGGCGATGCGCTCGACGGCGAGCACGACCTCGCTCGCCCCGGCCAGGGCGTCGTGCCGCCGGTGGAAGGGCACACCGCCGGCGTGCCCGGCGACTCCCGTCATGGTCAGCTCGAACCGGCGCGCACCGGCGATCGACGACACGACGGCGAGCGCCCGGTCGGCCTCTTCGAGGTACGGACCCTGTTCGATGTGGGTCTCGAGATACCCGACGACGGAGCCCCGAGGAGGCGCGGCGTCGCCCACGGCCTCGGGGTCGAGCCCGAACGCGACGAACGCGTCGCGCAGGCTCACGCCCTCCGAGTCGACGAGCTGCCACCACGCGTCGTCCCAGGTGCCGGCGACGGCGCGCGATCCGAGCAGGGCCGTGCCGAAGCGGGTGCCCTCCTCGTCGCCGAACGCCAGCACCTCGACGGCGAAGGGCAGCCGGATGCCGGCGGCGCTGAGACGCTCGACGACCGCGATCGCGAGCAGCACGCCGAGCATGCCGTCGTAGCGCCCCGCGTCGGGCACCGTGTCGAGGTGCGAGCCGAGCAGCAGGGCGGGCGCCCCGGGCTCCCGGCCCTCGTAGCGGCCCCGCTGGTTGCCGGCGGCGTCGAGCCAGGTCGTCATGCCCGCCTGCTCCATCCACCGACCGGCGAGCTCGTTGACCCGCGCGTGCTCGGGGCTGAGGTAGACGCGGGTGAGACCGGTGCTGCTCGACGACACGGCGGCGAGCACGTCGCAGCGCTCGAGCACCGTGCGCGCGTCGGCGGCGATGCCGGAGGCGCGGGGCTGGGGTGCGGAGGCCTCTTCGGGACTCACGCCGCGCCTCCTGCGCCGTCCGTCTCGGTCGCCGCTGCTGCGGTCGTCGCCGCCTCGGTCGCCGCCGCCGTAGCTGCCGCTGCCGTCGCCGCCGCGCGGTCCGCGTCGGTGTAGACGTCGTAGGCCGCGCCCACTCCGCCGCCGGTCGTGATCGGCGCTCCGGCCCGGCGCAGCACGGCCTCGAGCGCGGAGAGAGTGGTCAGCACGGTGTCGCGACGGGCGTTGTAGCCCATAGTGCCGATGCGCCACACCTTGCCGTGCAGCGGACCGAACGAGGTGCCGATCTCGATGCCGAAGTCGGTCAGCATCGCGCCGCGCACCGCGTCGCCGTCGACCCCGTCGGGGATCACCACGGCGACGACGTTGTTCATCTTGTGCGCGAGATCGCCGAACACCTCGAGACCGAGGCCCTGCACGCCGGCGAGCATGGCCGAGCCGTGCAGCGCGTGCCGGGCGATGGTCTGCTCGAGGCCCTCGTCGACCACGAGCCGGGCGCACTCGCGGGCGCCGTAGAGCATGGTCGTCGCCTCGGTGTGGTGGTTCAGCCGCTGCGGGCCCCAGTAGTCGAAGATCATCGCGAGATCGAAGTAGTTCGAGGCGATGCGGCGACTGCTCGTGACGTCGCCGTCGCCGCGGATGCCCGCCTCGATCGACGTCCGCGACCGGATCGCCTCGACGGCACGCGGCGAGAAGGTGGCGGGCGCCGAACCCGACGGACCGCCCAGGCACTTCTGCAGCCCCGCGGTGACGGCGTCGAGGCCGAGCGCGTCGGTGTCGAAGGCGTTGCCCGTGATCGAGGCCGTGACGTCGGTGTAGAACAGCACGCCGTGCTTCGCGCAGACCTCGCCGAGGCCCTCGAGCGGCTGGGCGACGGTGGTCGACGTGTCGCCGTGCACGACGGCGAGCAGTTTCGGGCGCACCCGCTCGATCGCGGCGGTGATCCGCTCGAGCGTGAACACCTCGCCCCACGGCACCTCGATGGTGTGCACCTCGGCGCCGCAGCGCTCGGCGATCTCGCGGAGGAGGTGCCCGAAGCGCCCGAACACCGGCACCAGCACGCGGTCGCCCGGCTCGATCAGCGACACGAGGGCGGCCTCGATGCCGGCGCGCGAGGTGCCGTCGACGAGCACGGTCTGCTCGTTCGCGGTGCGGAACACCTCGCGGTAGAGGGCCTGCGTCTCGTCCATGTAGGCGGTCATCGCCGGGTCATACTGACCGACGAGCTGCGCCGACATGGCGCGCAGCACTCGCGGATCGGCGTTGATCGGGCCGGGGCCCATCAACAGTCGAGCGGGGGGATCGATCTGCTGGAAGACTCGTTTCACCCGGCCCATCTTACGCAACCCGTGTTTCAGGCGGATGAACTCGTGCTGCGCGGGAGCACGGCGCACTCAGGAGGCACGGCTCGGGACGCGCGGTGCAGGAGGCGCTGTGCAGGAGGCGCGGCTCAGCCCGGCCACGCCGCCGCGAGCCCGAGCAGCGCGAGGTCCGACCCCCGCGGCCCCACGAAGCAGAGTCCGACCGGCGCCAGGCGTCGAGATGCCTCGAACGGCGCCCTCGACGGGCCCGACTGCCCCCGTTGCGTCACTTCGATGGGCCCGGCGACGGGCACCTCGAGTCTCGGCGCCGAGACCGCGGGCGCGCCGAGCACCCCGGCCACGCAGGTCAGCCCGAGGGTCGCCGACCGCACCGCGTCGACCTCGGCCGCCGACGCACTGAGCGACGGTGCCGCCGACGACGCGCTCGGCAGCAGCAGCACCCGGTCGGCGAGGAGGGACTCGAGACGGCGACGCTCGTCGGCCAGGGCGACCCGCGCCTCCTCGGCACGCTGCGGCGACACCGTCGAGCCGAACGCGAAGCGCGCCGCGACGTCGGGGGCCAGGCACCCCGGGTGAGCGGTGATCCACGCGCCGTTCGACTGCCACGCCTCGTACGCCTGCAGCACGCGGAACAGCTCGAACAGCTCGGCGACGTCACCGAGCGCGACGGACTCGGGGCGGGCGATGCTCCCAGCCGACACGGCCTCGTCGATCGCCCGGGTGAAGGCCGACCGCACCTCGGGCGAGACCGCCGCGAGCAGCGAGGGGTCGACGACGTACGACGGGTCGACGCCGCGCTGATCGACACCCGGACGATCGACGGCGGGCAGCGTCACCGCAGCCGCCCGCAGCAGTGTGTCGGCGTCGCGCGCCAACCAGCCGACGGTGTCGAAGGTCGGGGCGAGCGGCAGCAGCCCCGTGCGGTCGACGGCTCCGTGCGTCGTGCGGAGACCCCAGAGCCCCTGGTACGAGGCCGGCACGCGCAACGAACCGCCCGTGTCGGTGCCGAGACCGATGCTCGCCTGGCCGAGGGCGACGGCCGCGGCCGGTCCGCTGGTCGATCCGCCCGAGATCGCACCGGGCACCGCGGGGTTGGGCGGGGTGCCGTATGCGGAGTTGCGGCCGGCGACGCTGTACGCGAACTCGTCGGTCTGGGCGATGCCGGTCACCGACGCCCCCGCCTCGAGCAGGAGCCGCACCGCGGACGCGTGCTCCGTCTCGGGGGCGGCCTCGTCGAGGAACGCGGGCACGCCGGCGCCGATCGCCTGACCGGCGACGGCGAAGAGGTCCTTCACGGCGACGGTCTCGCCGACGAGCGACCGGTCGGGCGCACCGCCCCCCTGACCTTCAGGAGGCGCGGTGCTGGTCGCCCCGTCGTCTCGCCGACCCGGCACGAGCGGCTCCCCCACCACGCGCCACACCCGTCGGTCCACGGCGGGCGCCGGCGCCTGGACCTGTGCCGACGCGATGCGCCAGGTGCCGCCGGCTGAGGCCCCTGCGTCGGCACCGGCGCCGGCACCGCGGCGCCAGAGCTGCGTGACGACCCCGCGCCCGCCGCCCGCCGGCGCGTTGACCGAGACGATCAGCGCGGTGTCGTCGTCGAGCACCCGAGCGTGCACCTCGACCACCCGACGCACCGGCCCCGAGCCCCGTCGACCACGGAACGCCGTGATCGCCTCGTGCCCGACGAGGAGCCCGCCGGCGTCGGCGCGCAGCACGGTCGCGGTCGGCTCGAACGCGGCCGCGAGCGCCGCCTGGTCGTCGGCGGCGAGCGCACGCTCGTACGCGTCGAAGGCGGCGAGCAGCCCGTCGGGCAGCGACCCCTCGACCGAGGCGAGGGCCGTGACCGAGCCGACCCGCGCCTCCTCGGGGACGCCCTCAGCCACGGTCGACCCCGTCGAAGTCGGCGACGCGGATGCGGGCGTGCACACCGGTGACGAGATCGACGACCTGCGAGATGTCGAAGTCGGTGGCGGCGCTGAGATAGGCGTAGGCGAGGGTCTCGTCCATGCCCCAGCGGGCGCGGAGGAGGGCGATCGCGGCGCGGACGCAGGCCCTGACGGCCTCGTCGAGGTCGGGGTCCATGCCGGTGGGCACGAGGTGCTCGTGCGTCTCGGCGAGCGGGCCGACCAGTTCGCCGAACTCCGAGACGGCGACGTCGTGCGGCACGACGTCGACGCGCAGGGTGACCCGCAGCGACGCCTCCATCGCGGTCAGCGCCACCTCGCCGTCGCCCTGCGCGAAGTGCGGGTCGCCGACGTAGGCGAGGGCCCCGTCGACCTGCACGGGCAGGTAGAGCGATGCGCCCTCGGTGAGCAGGTTGATGTCGATGTTGCCGCCGTGCGGACCGGGCGGCACCGAGTGCGGACGCTCGCCGCCCGCGACCGCGACGCCCATGATTCCGAGGAACGGCCGCAGCGGGAACCGCACCGCATGCGGGCCGCCGGGCACGACCGGCATCGTGCCGACCAGACCGTCGGGGCCCGCGTCGACGGCCGCGAAGACGCTGACCGAGTCGTCGCCGAGCGGGTACTCGCCGGCGAGGGCGCCCCGCCCGTGCCGGTTCGACACGACGCCGTAGGGCACGCGCGGCGTCGCCGTCACGACGGTCATCTTGAGGAGGTCGCCCGGTCGCGCGCCACGGATCTCGACGGGGCCGGTGACCACGTGCGGACCGTCGACGGAGGCGTCGCGACCCGAGACGTCGGAGGCCGCGATCTCGACCGCGTCACGCAGCACCGCGTCGGCGGGCACCCCGTGCGACGCGAAGAAGGCGAGCGGGTCGCGGCCCTGGTCGTCGAGCACGCCCTCGTGGCTGACGGTGTCGATCGTGACCGTCGAGCCCGACTCGATCGAGAGCACCGGAGCGTCGGAGGCGCAGGGCAGTCGACCCCAGAGCGTCGTCTCGGGGGTGGCCGGCAGGTAGGCGTCGCCGGGCAGGTCGCCCTCGCCCGGCTGCAGGACGGGGACGACGGGGGCGGCGGCTGCGGCGGATGCGGCGGCGTGGGGGTCGGTCATGCGGGGCCTCTCGATCTCGCGCGCCCGGGACGGTCTTCACCGGGGCCCTCCCGACCCTAGTGACCCGACCTCCCCTCCCGAGGACGACCCTGAAACAAGCAGTTCACAAACGGCCGATCGTGAAACACGCCGTTCACACGACCGTGTGAGGATCACCGCATGGCGATCATCCTCGGCGACAACCAGTACGGCAAAGCGGAGTCACGGCTCGTGCGCATCGTGCGCGACGCCCCTCGGCACGAGATCCGCGACCTCAACGTGACCACCGCGCTGCGCGGCCCGTTCGAGGCCGCCTACCTCGAGGGCGACCAGTCGGCCGTGCTGCCCACCGACACCCAGAAGAACACGGCGTTCGCGTTCGCCAAGTCGCACGGCGTCCAGTCGATCGAGGGCTTCGGGCTCGATCTCGCCCGGCACTTCGTCCGCGACGTCGGGCCCGTCGAGGGCGCCCGCATCGAGATCGAGGAGTTCGCCTGGCAGCGCGCCGTCGTCGACGGCGTCGAGCACGACCACACCTGGCTGCGCACCGGTCAGGAGGTCCGCACGGCCGCCGTCACCGTCGACGCCACCGGCGAGCACGTGATCGGCGGCTTGAAAGACCTCGTGCTGCTGAAGTCGACCGGGTCGGAGTTCGCAGGGTTCCTCAGCGACGACTTCACCACCCTGCCCGAGACCCACGATCGCGTGATGGCGACAGCGCTCGACGCGAAGTGGCGGTTCACGTCGACCGAGGTCGAGTGGGACTCCGTCTACGCCGAGGTGAAGAGACTGCTCGTCGCGCACTTCGCGACCCTCCAGTCGCTCGCTCTGCAGCAGACGCTCTGGCACATGGGCCGCGCGGTGCTCGAGGCCGTGCCCGAGATCGCCGAGGTGCGCCTCGTCGCACCCAACAGGCACCACTTCGCCTACGATCTCGACCGGTTCGGTCTCGAGAATCAGAACGAGGTGTTCTGGGCGGCCGACCGGCCCTACGGTCTGATCGAAGCCACCCTCATCCGCGACGACGCTCCCCCGGCCGGCGAGGCCTGGCGCGCCTCCGCCGGTCTGGCCTGACGCACCGGTCCCGCGCCCGCACCCCGACACCCGAACCCGACACCCCAGGAGGCGCCATGCCCGGCACCGACGACGCCCAGTGGCTCGCCCGCTCCATCGACCTCGCGGTCGCGAACGTCGCCGACGGCGGTGGCCCGTTCGGTGCGCTGATCATCCGCGACGGCGTGGTGCTCGCCGAGGGGCAGAACCGGGTCACCCGCGATCTGGACCCGACGGCGCATGCCGAGGTCGTCGCGATCCGAGCCGCCTGCTCGGCGATCGGCGACTTCTCTCTCGCCGGGGCGACGCTGTACACCTCGTGCGAGCCGTGCCCGCTCTGCCTCTCGGCGGCGCTCTGGGCTCGCGTCGACCGCGTCGTCTACGCCGCCGACCGGCACGACGCGGCGCGCGGCGGCTTCGACGACCTCGAGTTCTACGAGCTCTTCGGTCGCGACCGCGAGACGTGGGACCTCCCCGTCGACGCCGTCCGACCCGAGAACGCCCCGGCGCCGTTCGACGCCTGGCTGGCCCACGACCACCGGACGGACTACTAGGCCGGTGCCGGTGGCGGAGCGCAGGAGGGGCGGGTCAGCTGCCCCGGTACGTCGAGTACGCGAAGGGGCTGAGCAGCAGGGGCACGTGGTAGTGCGCGGCCTCGTCGGCGAGGTCGAAGTCGATGGTCACCCGCGGGTAGAACGACTGACGCTCGGAGGCCGCGAAGTAGGCGGCCGTGTCGAAGGTCAACCGGTAGGCGCCGGCCGCGAGGGCGTCGGGCCCGAGGTCGCCGACCCGGCCGTCGGCGTCGGTCACGGCCGAGGCGAGCACCGCGCCCGTCTCGTCGGCGAGCGCGACGGGCACCCCGGCCGCCGGGCGACCCAGCGCCGCATCGAGAACGTGCGTCGTGACGTGGCTCATGCGCGGAGCGTGCCGGCGTCGGCCGCGGGGTCGGTCGCGCGCGGCGACGCCGTCTCCGCCGAGCGCCCCGACTCGGCGCTGGTCTCGCCGAAGGTCTGCCGCAGTCGCAGCACCGCGATCTCGACCAGCTGGGCGCCCGCCTCGCGCTTCTCGGTCTCGTCGTCGAGCTTGAGCCGCCGTTCGAGCTCGTCGATGATCTCCTGCCTGCTGCGCCCCGCGGCCCTGATGACGAAGACGCGATCGAAGCGCGCCTCGTACGTCGCGTTGCCCTCGGCGAGCGCCTTCACCTCGGCGGGGTCGTCGGTCAGCTGCGACGCCTGCTGCTCGCGGCGACTGAACTCCTGTGAGGAGCCCTCTCCGACCGGCGCCTCGCCGATGCGGGGGTGGTGGGCGAGGGCCTCGTCGATCTCGTCGCCCGTCAGCTCGGCCCCGGCGCGCTCGGCGACGGCCACCAGTTCGGAGACGTCGGAGTACGGGGCACCGGACGCCACCTCGTCGACCCAGCGCTGCACGGACAGCGCGGTCGTGAGGTGGTCGCGCAGCTGGCTCTCGGAGACGTCGATCATGGACGACACTGTATCCACGACTGGCTGCACGCCGACGACCACAGGCGGGAGCATCGCATGGACCTCGTGACGGTGACGGACGTCCGCACGCCCTCCTCCCGTGCGGAGCTGTCCTTCGCCCCGGGCGAGCGGCCGATGGGCGGCGGCACCTGGCTCTACTCCGAGGCGCAGCCGGGGCTCACCGGTCTCGTCGACCTCACCTCGCTCGGATGGTCGCCTCTCGACGAGACGCCCGACGGGGTGACCGTGGGCGCCACCTGCACCATCGCCGAGCTGACCCGGCTGCGGGCCCGGCCCGAGTGGGCCGCGGCGCCGCTGATCCGTCAGTGCGCCGAGAGCCTGCTCGCCTCGTTCAAGATCTGGAACGTCGCGACCGTGGGCGGCAACGTCGCGCTCGGCCTCCCGGCCGGCGCCATGACGTCGCTGATGTCGACCCTCGATGCGACCGCCGTCGTCTGGACGACCGACGGCGGCGAGCGCCGCACCCCGGTGGCCGAGTTCGTCACCGGCGTGCGCGAGTCGGCGCTGGCCCCGGGCGAGGTGCTGCGGGCGCTCGAGATCCCGACCGCGTCGCTCGAATCGCAGACGGCCTTCCGGCGCATCGCGCTGAGCCCGCTCGGTCGCTCGGGCACCCTGGTCACCGGGCGCCTGGCCGAGGCGGGCGAGTTCGTCGTCACCGTGACGGCCGGCACGATCAGGCCCGTGCAGCTCCGTTTCGACGAGGTGCCGAGCGAGAGGGCTCTGTCGGCCGCGCTCGACGGGGTCGACGAGTGGTACGACGACCCGCACGGGGCACCCGACTGGCGGCGGGCCACGAGCACGGGCTTCGCCGAGGAGATCCGACGAGAACTGGGGGGCTCCTGGTGAGCAGAGACGACGAGGGCACCCGGGGCCGGCACGGCTCGACAGGGGTGCAGGGCATCACGAACAACGGCCGCCGGGTCGTCTTCGAGGTCGACGGCGACACGCTCGACACCCCCGTGGCGCCCGGGCAGGTGCTGCGGACGGTGCTGCGCGACGCCGGCGTCCATTCGGTGAAGAAGGGCTGCGACGCGGGCGACTGCGGCGCCTGCTCGGTGCTGGTCGACGGCGACCCCGTGCACTCGTGCGTGTATCCGGCCCACCGGCTGGACGGCCGGGCGGTCACGACCGCGGCCGGGCTCGGCACCCCCGACGCCCCGCACCCGATGCAGCAGGCGTTCGTCGACGCGGCCGGGTTCCAGTGCGGCTTCTGCACGGCGGGCATGGTCGTGACGGCCTCGACGTTCACGGAGGCCGATCGGGATGATCTCCCGCGCCTCCTGAAGGGCAACATCTGCCGGTGCACGGGGTACCGGTCGATCCGCGACGCGATCTGCGGGGTCGGCAACACGGTCGCACCGGCGGTCGGCGAGGCGGCGGGCCGCTCGGTCAAGGCGCCCGCCGGGCTGCGCGTCGTGACGGGCCGCGAGGAGTTCACCCTCGACTCCCCCGCCCCCACGGCCCTGCTGCACATCGCCGTGCTCGGCAGCCCGCACCCGCACGCCCGCATCGTCGCGATCGACACCGCGGCGGCGCTCGCACTGCCGGGGGTGCACGCCGTGCTGACGCATCACGACTCGCCGGCCACCCTGTTCTCGACCGGTCGCCACGAAGACCGGGAAGACGACCCCGACGACGGCCTCGTGCTCGACCCCGTGCTGAGGTTCCGCGGCCAGCGGGTCGCCGCGGTCGTCGCCGAGTCGCGGCGGCAGGCCGAGCTCGCCCGCGACGCGATCGTCGTCGAGTACGAGCAGCTGCCCGCGGTCTTCGACCCGGAGGAGGCGCGGCTCCCCGGGGCCCCGCTGCTGCACGGCGAGAAGACCAGCGAGGTCTCGCGCATCGCGGTCCCCGAGCGCAACACCGTCGCGGCCATGCACGGCGAGACCGGCGACGTCGAGGCGGCGCTGGCCGCGGCCGACGCGACCGTCGAGGGCACCTGGACGACGCAGCGGGTCAGCCACGGCTCGCTCGAGACGCACGCCACCCGCGGCTGGCTCGACGACGACGGGCGCCTCGTGCTCCGCACCTCGAGTCAGGTGCCGTTCCTGGTCCGCGACGAGATCGCCCACGTGTTCGGTCTGCCCGAAGACCGGGTCAGGGTCTTCACGAAGCGCGTCGGCGGCGGCTTCGGCGGCAAGCAGGAGCTGCTGACCGAAGACCTCGTCACGCTCGCCGTGCTGGCCACCGGCCACCCGGTGCAGTACGAGTTCACCCGCGACGACGAGTTCACGATCGCGCCGACGCGGCACCCGATGCGGGTGCGCGTGCGACTCGGCGCGACAGCCGACGGCACGCTCACCGCGCTGCACGTCGACCAGCTGATGGACACCGGCGCCTACGGCAACCACGGCGTCGGCGTCATGTACCACTCGGTGCACGAGTCGGTCGCGGTCTACCGCTGCGCCTCGAAGCGGGTCGACGCCGAGTCGGTGTACACGAACAACCTGCCCTCGGGCGCGTTCCGCGGGTACGGCCTCGGGCAGGTGATCTTCGCCATCGAGTCCGCGATGGACGAGCTCGCGATCAGGCTCGGCATCGACCCGTTCGAGCTGCGACGGAAGAACGTCGTCGTGCCGGGCGACGCAATGGTCGTCACCGATCCCGACGAGGAGACCGATCTGATCTGGGGCAGCTACGGCCTCGACCAGTGCCTCGATCTCGTCGAGGAGGCGCTGGCCGGCCCCGACGCGCAGCCCGCCCCCGAAGGCCCCACCTGGTCGACCGGCACCGGCATGGCCCTCGCCATGATCGCCACCATGCCGCCCCGAGGGCACTTCGCCGACACCACCGTCGAGCTGCGACCCGACGGCGGCTACGACATCGGAGTCGGCACGGCCGAGTTCGGCAACGGCACGACGACGGTGCACACCCAGCTGGTCGCGACGGCCCTTGGCACGACACCCGACCGGGTCTCCGTCCGCCAGTCGGACACCGACGTCGCCCGGTACGACTCGGGGGCCTTCGGGTCGGCCGGCGTCGTCGTGGCGGGCAAGGCCCTCTGGGCCGCGGCGCACAAGCTGCGCGCCGCCATGATCGACCGTGCGCTGACCCTCGCCGGAGGCGCGGCGGACGTGGTCGACGGCGGCACCGCCCCCGAGGTGGTGCCCGGCGGGGTCGTGGTGACCCGCGCCTCCTCGGCGGGGTCGGCTGGGTCGGCGGCCGGGCCGGCGGCGACCCGTCTCGTGACGGTCGACGAGCTCCTGGCCTACGGCCCGCTCGTGGCCGACGGCAGTCACGACGGCACGCCCCGATCGGTGGCGTTCAACGTGCACGCGTTCAAGGTGGCCGTCGACCGGTCGACCGGCGAGGTGCGGATGCTGCGCTCGATCCAGGCGGCCGACGCCGGCACCGTGCTGAACCCCGAGCAGCTGCGCGGGCAGATCGAGGGCGGCACTGCCCAGGCGATCGGCACGGCCCTCTACGAGGAGATGATGCTCGACGGCGAGGGGCGGGTGCTGACGACGGCGCTGCGCAACTACCGGCTGCCGAAGTTCTCGGACGTCCCCGAGACCGAGGTGCACTTCGCGACCACCCACGACGAGCTCGGCCCGCTCGGCGCGAAGAGCATGAGCGAGGCGCCGTACAACCCCGTCGCCCCGGCCCTCGCGAACGCGATCCGCGACGCGCTCGGGGTGCGGCCGCACGAGCTGCCCATGTCGCGCGACCGCCTCTGGCGCCTCGCCCGCTGACGGCCGGCACGGGTCCGGGGCCTGAGCCTGGGCACCGGGCGGCGTCGACGGCACGGGCAGGGCCGGCGGGCCGGGCCCGGTGCCGAGGAGGCGCGGGTCGGCCTCAGCCGATCGGCGCGGGCATCGGGACGACGCGGTACGCCGCCTCGAGGGTGTCGCCGGTGGTCGGGTCGTGCATCTCGACCGACCACGAGTCCGCGAACTGGTCGACGCCCGGCAGCATCGCCACGGTGCCCGAGATGAGAACGGTGCCGGGGGTCGCGAGGTCGCGCTCGGCGAGCACGTCGAGCCAGTAGTCGGGGGTCAGCAGGGCGCCGAGCGTGGAGTCCTGGATGAGCTGACGGGAATCGCCCGATCCGACGTAGCCGCGGAGCGTGATCTCGTCCAGGTGGTCGCGCACGTCGTCCAGCCGCCAGGCGCGGGTGCCGAGCACGTCGGGGCTCGCGTTCTTGCTCCACGCGACGCCGTGCACCTCGAGAGCACGGTCGGTGTGGTCGCAGGCGACGGTGAGCAGCACGCCCGAGTCGGTGATGACCAGGGCCCACTCGGCCTCGCCGCTGGTGCGCCCGTGCTGCACGTCGACCTCGGTCGCCTGCGAGGCCAGGTAGGGCGAGACGGGGTAGAGCGCCGGGGTGGTCGTCGGGCCGGGCACGCCGAGCTCGGCCAGCTCGGCGATGTGCGCCTGCACCTCGCTTTGCTCACGACCGGCGTAGCCGGCGTTCAGGAGGCGCGTGACCTCGACGGTCTCGGCCGAGCCGTCGGGCAGGGTGAAGCGGAGCGTGCTCATGGGGGTCTCCTCGAGGGTGGTCGCGTGTTTCGGCCTGGTAAAAAGTGCGCCGTTCCGGCCCGCGACGCTGTCGCCGGAGGTCGTCGTACACCTACTGTATACACACGGTATCGCCGTGGCACCACCCCTCCGACCGATCCCCACCGAACTCGACAGGACAGCCCATGACCACCGATCCCCAGGCCCCCGGTCCGACCTCCGGGCCCGAATCCACGCCCGGAACCGCAGCCGACGCCGCAGTCGACACGGCGCCGGTCAGCCGCCGCTCGCTCGCGAAGGCGTTCACCGCCTCGCTGACCGGCACCTCCCTCGAGTGGTACGACTTCGCCGTCTACTCCGCCGCGTCGGCCGTCGTCTTCCCCGTCGTGTTCTTCCCGGCGAGCGACCCCTACACGGCGACCATCCTCGCGTTCTCGACCTACGCCGTCGGCTACGTCTCACGACCGGTCGGCGGGTTCGTGTTCGGTCGGCTCGGCGACAAGATCGGCCGGAAGCCCGTGCTCGTCACGACCCTGCTGATCATCGGCATCGCGACGTTCCTGATCGGCCTGCTGCCGAGCTACGCGACGATCGGGCTCGCAGCGCCCATCCTGCTCGTCCTGCTGCGCTTCGCCCAGGGCGTCGGCGTGGGCGGCGAGTGGGGCGGCGCGGTGCTGCTCTCGAGCGAGTTCGGGGATCCGAGGAGGCGCGGCTTCTGGTCGTCCGCCGCCCAGGTCGGTCCCCCGGCCGGCAACCTCCTCGCCAACGGCGCGCTCGCGGTGCTCACGGCCGTGCTCACCGAGGAGGCGTTCCTCGACTGGGGCTGGCGCGTCGCGTTCCTGGCGTCGGCGGTGCTCGTCGGCTTCGGCCTCTGGATCCGCCTCAAGCTGGAGGACACCCCGGTCTTCCAGGCTCTGGAGGCGCGGGGCGACGCCCCGGCCGCTCCCGTCCGCGAGGTGTTCACCACGCAGCTGCGCCCCCTGGTCGCCGCCATCCTCAGCCGCATCGGACCCGACGTCACCTACGCCCTCTTCACCGTCTTCACCTTGACCTACGGCACGGTCACCCTCGGTCTCGAGCGCAGCCAGGTGCTCGTCGCCGTGCTGATCGGCTCGGCGTTCCAGCTCGCCTGCATCCCCCTCGCCGGCGCGCTCTCCGATCGCATCAACCGTCGACTGCTCTACGCCGTCGCCGCCGTGGGTGCGGCGATCTGGGCCTACGTCTTCTTCGCCATCACCGACGGGTCGTCGACGGTCGTGCTGACCATCGGCATCGTGCTGGCCCTCGTCTTCCACTCGTTCATGTACGGACCGCAGGCGGCCTTCATCGTCGAGCAGTTCTCACCGCGACTGCGCTCGACGGGCAGCTCGCTGGCGTACACGATCGCCGGCGTCTTCGGCGGCGCGATCGCTCCGCTGATGTTCACCATCATCTTCGAGGAGACGGGCAGCGGGCTCGGTGTGGCGATCTACCTCACCGTGGCCGTCGCACTCACCCTCGTGGGGCTGGCGCTCGGTCGCGACTCGAACGTGCAGGAGGACGCCGACTACCTCGCCGACGCCCCGGCGACGGACGGGGTCGACGCGACCCGCGCCTCCTCGGGGACGTCGTCGTCGCGCGACTGACGCTCGTCGAGCGACTGACGCTCATCGAGCGGCCGACGCTCGTCGACCAGGGTGACGCCGTGCCGTCAGCTGCGGAGGAGCAGGTCGAGCGTCACCCCGAGGTGACGGTCGATCGCGTCTCGCGCGGCCTCGGCGTCGCCCGACTCGAGAGCGGCCACGATCTCGTCGTGCTCGGCGCACACCCGCTCCTGCCGGTCGGTCCGGCGGAAGAGGGCCTCGACGCCGACCATGACCTGCCGGGCGCGGAGCTTCTCGTAGCTGCGCGACATGAGGTCGTTGCCGGCGGCGTCGACGAGCAGCTGATGGAACTCGCGATCGTGCTCGATGAACCGCTGACCGCTCTCGCGGGGGTCGACGTCCTTCAGCTCGTGCTGCTGCGCGAGGACGGCGCGCATCGCCGCGAGGGGCACACGCCCGGCGGCGAGGGTCGTGGTGGCGGCGTGTCGCTCGAGCACGCCCCGCAGCTCCATCAGCTCGGCGATCTCGCGGCCGCTGATCACAGGGACCCGCACGCCGCGCTTGGGGATCATCTGCACCAGCCCGTCGGAGGCGAGCAGCAGCAGCGCCTCGCGGACCGGGGTGCGCGAGACGCCCACGCGCTCGGCTATGTCCTGCTCGCTGAGGAACGCCCCCTGCATGGCGGGGTCGACGAGCACCTGGGAGTAGAGGTACTCGTAGGCCCGGTCGCGACCCGAGGCCGCGGGGACGGGCGATTCCGGGCTCATCTGCATACCATACGTATACACCACCGATCGGAGAAAACATGCGCATCGCGCTCGCCCAGATCATCAGCTCGGCCGACCCCCGGGCGAACCTCGCCGAGATCACGAGGACGACGGAGGCGGCGGTCGCCCAGGGAGCCGAGCTGGTCGTGTTCCCCGAGGCCGCCATGTGCGCCTTCGGCAACGACCTCGGCGCGATCGCCGAGCCGCTCGACGGGCCGTGGGCCACGGGGGTGCGGGCGCTGGCCCGGCGCCTGGGCACCACGATCGTGGTGGGTGCCTTCACACCGGGGTCGGGCGGGCGGGTGCGCAACACCCTGATCGTCGCCGGACCGACCGCCGACACCGACGACTCGTACGACAAGATGCACCTGTTCGACGCCTTCGGCTACGCCGAGTCGGACTCGGTCGAGGGCGGCGAGCGCGCCGTGACCGTCACGGTCGGCGAGACCCTCGTCGGCCTGGCGACGTGCTACGACATCCGCTTCCCGTCGCTGTTCGTGGCGAACGCGGCGGCGGGCGCGCAGCTGAGCGTCGTGTGCGCGTCGTGGGGTGCGGGGCCGGGCAAGGTCGAGCAGTGGGAGCTGCTCGCACGCGCCCGGGCGGTCGACACGACGACGGTGGTGGTCGCCGTGGGGCAGGGCGACCCCGCCTCGCAGGGCGTCGAGACGGCGGGGGCCGCACCGACCGGCGTCGGACACAGCATGGTGGTGTCGCCGTTCGGGGTGGTGCTGCACGAGCTGGGGGCCGAGCCCGAGCTGGCCGTCGTCGACGTCGACCTCGCGTCCGTCGATGCCGCGCGCGGGTCGCTGCCGGTGCTGGCGAATCAGCGGTTCGCGGTGGGTGCGTTGCGCGACTGAGGGGCGCCGCGCCTCCTCGGCTCTCAGAGGCGGAGCGCCTCGTGCGGCTCGATGCGGCTCGCCCGCCAGGCCGCGACGAGCCCGCCCGCTGCCCCGACGATGACGCCGCCGATCAGCGCCGCGGGGGCGAGTCTCAGGTCGAACACGGGGATCCACTGCCGCGCGACGGTCATGACGAGCACGGCTCCGAGCCCCAGGGCGAGACCGAGCAGCCCGCCGAGGGCGCCGATCACGACCGACTCGGCGAGCACGAGCCCGGCGATGTGACTCGGGCGGGCGCCGAGCGCCCGGCGCAGACCGAACTCCTTGCGGCGCTCGAGCACGGCGAGCACCATCGAGTTGCCGAGACCCGCCACGGCGGCGAGCAGAGCCACCCCGGTGAAGGCGAGCAGGGTCGACTCGACGTCCGATTCGATCTCGGCGCGGAGGGTGGTCGGGTCGATCGGCGCGTCGACCCGGAACGTCTCGGCGGCGACGGGGTCGATGGCGAGCGGCGCCTGTCGGGCGACCTGCTGAGCCGCACCCGCACCGGTCCGGATCAGCACGGATGTCTGAGAGGGGGTCTCGACTCCTGGCAGGGAGTGCGCACCGGTCGTCACGGCTCCGACGAGGCTCGGCACGCGCGGCGACTCGTCGACGATGCCGACGACGGCGACCTCGGCGTCGCCCAGGGTGATGACGGGCGCCGCGGCGAGCGGACCGAGGGGCAGCTGGGCGGCGAGACTGCGGCCGATCAGCACCTCCCGGTCGCCGAGCGTCGGGCCGTGGCGGGCGAGCCACTCGACGTCGACGCGGGCGGCCGCGAGGAGGCTCCCCTCGATGCTCACGACCGGCGCCTGCAGGGCGTCGCGCACGGCGGTCGCCCGGACGACGGCCGACCCGCGCTCGTGCAGCGCCCCGACCGACTCCACACCGCTGAGCTCCGCCACACGGGCGAGCCTGCCGGCCACATCGGCCGCGGCCTCGGGACTCCCGAACGGAGCGACGACCGCGCCCGCGCCGATCGCCCCCGGGGCCTCCCCCTCAGCCGTCGGATCGACCGGGGAGTCCCACGAGACGCCGACGTCGCGGTTGGTGTGCAGATCGAAGGTGTCGCCGACCTGGGCGCCGGCCGACACCGAGAGCCCGAGGCTGGCGACGGCGAGCGCCACCGCCACGGCGACGGCGACCACGAGCCCCGCGGTCTTGCCGAGCCGCGACGTGACGGAGCGCACGGCGTCGTCCGCGAGGTCTCGGAACCGCAGGCGTGACGGGCGACCCGGTCTCTCGGGTCGGTGACCCGCGCCTCCTTCGCCTGTGGATCGGGGAGCCGAGGAGGCGCGGGTCGGCTCCGTGACGACCGTCGCGTCGGCAGGGCCTCCCGTCCCGAGCGCGGAGGCCACGGCGACCTCGTTCGTCGCGACCGACTCGATGCGCCCGTCGCGGAGGTGCGCCACCCGGTCGGCCGCGCGGGCGACGGTCGGGTCGTGCGTGACCAGCACGACCGTGGTGCCCTCGTCGCGGAGGGCGAGAAGGGTCTCGACGACCGAAGCGCCGTTCTCGGAGTCGAGGTTGCCGGTGGGTTCGTCGGCGACGACGACGGGTGTGCCGGCGGCGAGGGCCCGAGCGATGGCCACGCGCTGCCGCTGCCCGCCGGAGAGCTTGGCGGCGAGCTGGTCGCCGAGCCCGTCGAGGCCCACCTGCTCGAGGGCTCGATCGGCGAGGATGCGGCGCCGGTCGGCAGGCACCGCGCGATACAGGAGGCCCAGTTCGACGCTGTCGCGGACCGGGCGGTGGTCGAGCAGATGGAAGCCCTGGAACACGAATCCGAAGGTCTCGGACCGCGTCTCGGCGAGCCGACGCGAGGTGGATCCGCCGATGTCGTCACCGGCGATCGTGTACGTGCCCGTGGTGGGGTGGTCGAGCAGTCCGATGGTGTTGAGCAGTGTGGACTTGCCGCCGCCGGAGGGGCCCATGATGGCGAAGAACTCCCCCGCCTCGATGTCGAGGGTGACGCCGTCGAGGGCCGTGACCTCGACCGCTCCCGAGAACGTGCGTCCGACCCCGCGGAGCTGCAGCAGCGCCATCAGTCGACCCGCACCCGGTCGCCCTCGGCGAGGTCGCCGGGGTCCGTCGGCTCGACGGCGCTCTCACCGTCGAGCTGGCCGGTCTCGACGACGGGGATGCGACGGAACGTCCCGTCGTCCTGTTCGACGAGGAGGTGCGCCTCACCTGATCCGCCGCCGGCGACCGCGACCGTGGGGACGATGAGACTCCCGGTCTGCACGGTCTCGATGTCGAGGGCGACGAGGCCCTCGGCCCCGAGCAGGTCGGGCACGAGCTCGCCGTTCGCCGCGTCGAGGATCACGCGGGACTCGGCGTCGTCGTCGCCCCCGGGCACGACGGTCTCGAGCGTGATCGGAGTGGTCGCGCCGTCGGGAGCGGTGAAGGTGCCGGTGGAGCCCTCGATCAGAGTCTCGGCGATGAGCACGGGAACATCGGCGGCGATGCGCAGACGGCCGGACTCCAGGCGGAGCTCGACCTCCGACCCGGCGGCGGTTCCGACCGCGGGCGTCTCGGCCGCGACGGCCGGGAGGGTCGGCACGACGACGAACTCGGCCGGCGAGGCGACCACTCGTCGCGTGACGGGGCGGTCGGAGGTCGGGTCGGTGTCGCTCGCGTCAGCCGCGGAGGAGGCGGAGGGGGCGGCGCTCGGGGAGGGTGCGGGCGCAGGGGTGCCTGCCGGTGCGGACTGAGCGCCTGTCGCGTCGACGGCCGCGTCCGTGTCGGGGGCGGCGTCCGTGCCGGGGACGCCCCGGGCCTCCTCGATGTCGACCACGGTAGGAGGCGCGTGTCCGGTTCGCGAGTAGAGCGCTGTCAGCGATCGTTCGGTACCGGCACCGAACACACCGTCGACGGTCGTGGGGATGCCGGCGTCGCGCAGGGCCGTCTGCAGTTGTCGCACGTCGGGGCCCGTGTGGTCTCGACGGAGTTCGCGGTAGAAGGGGAAGCCGCCGGTGACGGCGAACACCGGGCGACCGTTGACCTCGGTCACGATCTGGCCCGCGGTGACGGGGGCGCCCGACGACGTGGGCTTCCCGGTCACGTAGGCCGGCTCGGCGGCTGGGGAGGGCAACGCGACGGACATGAGGCCGGTGCGACCCACCGTCGCCTGGAAGGTGATGCGGCGTGTTAGGTCGCCGACTCGGACCTCGCTCGTCACCGGGAGCGGTGACGGGGCGGTCGCGGCCGCCTCGCGCTGGGCGGGCGACTCGAACGCGTGGGCCAGCCCCCAGCCGCCGGCGAGGAGCGCGACGATCGCCACGCTCCCGCCGACGGCGAGGGCCTTGCGGGAACGGATGAGGGTCATCCTTCACCTCTCATCACGAGGGGGCGCGCGGAGCTCATCGGGCCTCGGGCGCGTTCTCCGCGAGATAGGCCTCGGCGCGAGCTCGTTGCTCTTCGAGTTGATGGCCGTACCGCACGAGGTCGTCCGCATGCGACTTCATGGCTTCCGCCTGCGCATGCCACTCCGCGTCGTACAGCGCCCTGGCATAACCAGAGGAGTCCTGACACGTCGCATCGGCGACCGCCACCCGGCGCTCCTCCGCGGAGACGTCGAACTCGTCGCCGACCGAGTACGGCGCGTCGATGGCCGGGCCACCACCGTCATCGACAGATGCGGGTGGCATCTCCTCGGGCACGGCCGGAAGGTCGGGGAGCCCGACCTCCGCCATGCATTCGCGCCATCGAGAGGCCGCCTCTCCGACCTCCGGAGACTCTTGCGCATCACCAGCAGCGCCACCCGCGATCTCCATCGCCAGGTCGTAGACCTGCCAACTCGGTTCGTCATCCAGGACCGCCGTGCTCTGATCGAAGCAACTCTCGGCGGCTTCCGGCGCCTGGTCAGCCACAGCCCGTCTGGATCTCTCGCCATCGAGCCAAGCCTGTTCAGCTTCCGGCGATCTCGCGATCTCGCCAGAGTTCCCGTAACCAAACGTTTCGCCGAGCTCGACTGAGAAGAGCTTGCGGCCCGCAGCGTTCCAGGACTCGCCGGTCGTGGTACCCGGAGGGTCGAGACGGACCACCCACTCGTGCCCAGCCTCCGCCATGCACTTGTGGACGAACACCTGCTGGGCGTCATACTCGACGTTTAACAGCGGTGGCATGTACTGGTCGAGCGGGAGTCGCCACTGGGACTGGTTCTTTGCGGGCAGGTCGAGGTCCGTGCGCTGGGCAGCATCGGTCGCACACCCCGCGAGGGCCGCCGACACGACTGCCGCCGCGGGGACGATCAGAACGAATCGTGAACGTCCCCTCACGGCGAGACAGCGTTCTCTGCGAGGTACCTCTCGGCGAGAGCGCGCTGCTCTTCAGCCTGCTGCCCGAACCGCTCCAGATCGTCGATTCGGGAGTCCATGGCTTCTACCTGGGCGTCCCATTCGGCGTCGTAGAAGGTCGTCGTGTAGCCGGTGGAGTCTCGGCAGCTGGCATCGGCGACAGCGACGCGACGCACCTCGGTGGGCACATCGAGTTCGTCACCACTCCGGAACGGAGCATCGATGGCATCTCCGCCGTCACCCATGTCGACCGACGCCGGGGGCATCTCCTCGGGCACCTCCGGCAGATCAGGCAGGCCGACATCCCTCATGCACGCCCGCCAGTCCCCTGCGGCTTCGCGGACCTCGAGCGCCTGCTCTGCTTCGGCGTAAGCGAGGTTGCCGATCTGTTGAGCCAAGTCGTACGCAGAACCGTCCGCGACACCGAGAATCGGAGCAGTCTCTTCGAAGCACGCGTCGACCGCCTCAGGGTGCTGTTGCGAGACTGCGCGGTTCGCGCGATCCGCGTCCATTCGAGCCTGGGCCTGATCGAGCATTGGAGAGTTTCCGTAGCCGAATTTCTCGGCGAGCCCGACGGAGAAGAGTTTGCGGCCGGCGTCGCTCCAGGAATCTTGTGGAATCGCTCCATCCTCATTCAGTACGACGCGCCACTCGTATCCGGCCTTCGCAAGGCATGATGCGACGATGACCTGCTCTGCATCGAAGACAGGATCCACAAGAGGCCACTGGTACTGGTCGAGAGGCAGGACCCACCTCTGTTCGTTCTTCTCGGGCAGCGTCAGTTGAGACTCATTCACCGAGGCAGTCGAGCAAGAAGACACGAAGACGACTGAGACGGCTATGATTCCGACCCCGAGTGCACGTGAGAGCCCTCCGCGGAGGCTCTCCATCAGCAGTAAGCCCTGAAGCACGCAGAAGAGATCTGATCATTCAGGCCCTTGGCACTGAAATTGACTCCCTTGCCTTTATCAGCATGGATGTACGGACCCGTGTAATTCGCATGCTTGTACCAACGAGCCGCCATCCCGGACTGCCCGTTGTTGAATCCGGACGAACCCGCGTCATTGGTCCGCGTATGGAAGGTCCGCGCCCAGTAACCGACACTCTCGAAGTTTCTGACGTATTCATAGAAGTTGATGTTGCCGCCACCGTAGTTATTGTTCTCGTAGGTGCAGCCCAGTCCGCGGACGGGGCATCCAGCCGGGGCGGCCGATGCGGGCGCGGGGGTCATCACGGCGACGGAGCCCAGAACGAGACTCGCGGTCACGAGCAGGGTCGACAGCGTTTGGCGTGGCAGGATCATGAATAACACCTCGAATGAACCGCGAGCGCAGCGAGAGCCGCTGCGGTTCGTCAGTCGGCTTCCGAGGCCGCACGGTGGGTGCGACGTACGAAATGCTACCGACTGTTATGCCTTGAGGTCAAGACCTGGCCGACCCGCTCCTCCTGAGGGTTGAGACGGCGTCGCTCGATTAGTCACGACATGCCGCGCTCCTCCTGAAGGGCACGGCGTGTCGTGACTCATCGACGCGGCGGGCTAGGGCGCGCTGGGCGACTCCACCGTCACGGCCCCGCTGACGATGTCGGCGCGGAGCGCGTCGAGCTCGCCGCTCAGCTCCGCCGGCACCGACGATTCCAGGTCGTGGAACGACGCCAGCCCGACGCCGTCGTTTTCGAGCGTGCCGACGTAAGGCTCGTTCGTGAACGACCCGTCCGCCGACGAGATCGCGATGTCCTGGACGGCCTGCTCGGTGTCCTTGATGACCGAGGTCAGCAGGATGGGCCGGTACTCGGCGGGCAGCGTGTCGTACCCGTCGTTGTCGACCCAGACCACCGACACGTCGCCGGCGTCGAGCGCGGCCGACGCGGCCCCCTCGCCTACCTGACCGGCCACCGGCATGATGACGTCGGCGCCCTGGTCGATCAGCGCCTGCGCCAGCTGCTTGCCCTTGTTGACGTCTTCGAAGTCGCCCGTGAACGAGCCGTCCTGCGCGGCCTTGTCCCAGCCGAGCAGCTTCACCGTCGTGCCGTGAGCCTCGTTGTAGGCGTCGACGCCGTCGGAGAAGCCGTCCATGAACAGCGTGACCGGGGGCTGGTTGCCGCCGCCGAACGTCGCCACGGTGCCGGTCTTCGAGACGCCCGCGGCGAGATAGCCCGCGAGGTACGACGCCTGCGCCGTGTCGAACACGATCGGCTTGACGTTCTCGCCCTCGACGGTCTCGTCGACGATCGCGAAGTCGATGTCGGGGTTCGCCGCCGCCTGCTCCTCCGTCGCCGGAGCGAGCTCGTAACCCACGGTCAGCACGAAGCCGCACCCCGAGGCGACGGCCTGCGCGACGTTCGGCGCGAGGTCGGTCTCGTTGGTCGAGACGAGCACCTCGGCCGCGATGCCGTCCTCCTTCTCGGCCTTCTGCAAGCCCGCCCAGCTCGACTGGTTGAACGAGCGGTCGTCGAGGCCGCCCGAGTTCGTGACCATGCGCGAGCAGTGCGTCGAATCGGTCGAGGCCGGGTCGACGGAGGGCTCGGGGGCCGAGGCGCATGCGGCGAGCGCCAGCAGGGCGACGGCCGACAGAGCCGCGGAGCCGAGGAGGCGCGGGTGGCGGAGACGGGACGACGGACGTTTCGTGCGGGCAGACACGGCGGTGACCTCCTGGTCGGGCGAGAGGAGCTCTCGAGACGAGGCACCCGATCGGCGAGCGGCCCTCCGATGATCATGGCAGCAGCCCTCGCCGGGGTCGACCTCCCGGCGACGCTGTTACGAGATCGTCGCCGAGCCCCGCCCGGCGGCGTGCACGAGCAGCGCCACCTGCACCCGGTTGTCGACCTCGAGCTTCTCGTAGACGTGCCCGACGTGCGTCTTGATCGTGGCGATGCTGACGAACAGGTCGGCAGCGATCTGCGCGTTCGTCGCACCGCGGGCCACCGCGAGGGCGACCTCGGCCTCGCGATCGGTCAGCCGGTCGAAGCGCTCGCGCTCGACCCGGCCGACCGTCGGCGCCGGCGCCTCGGCGCCGATCCGGCCGGCGGCGACCCCGATCACGCGGTCGAGCACCGACGGCGACAGGATCGAGCGCCCCGACGCGACGGTCCGCACGGCCTGCACGAGCTCGTGCGGCGGTGTGTCCTTCACCAGGAACCCCCGGGCGCCGAGCCGCAGAGCCGAGAGCACGAGCTCGTCGGCGTCGAAGGTGGTGAGCACGAGGACGGCGAGGTCGGGTCGCCTCGCGAGCTCTCGCTCGGTGGCGACGAGACCGTCGCAGCGCGGCATCCGGATGTCCATCAGCACGACGTCGGGCTCGGTCCGATCGATCACCGCTTCGGCCTCGAGACCGTCGGAGGCCTCGCCGACCACCTCGATGCCCTGGTCGCCTCCGAGCAGGAGGCGCAGACCGGTGCGGACGAGGGTCTCGTCGTCGACGATCACGACGCGGACCGGTGCGGTGGCGGTGGAGGCGGCGGCGGTCAGCTCCACGGGAGCACCGCCTCGACGACGTGCCGCCCGTGCCCGTCGGGCCCCGCCTGGAACGTGCCGCCGACAAGTCGCACGCGCTCCGCCAGACCGGTGAGACCGTGCCCCGGCGCCGATGCGCGGTGCTCGATCGACGGGTTGCCGACGACGATGCGGAGTGTTCCGCCGGCCCCGCCCGTGAAGGCGATGTCGACCGGTTGAGCCGGGGCGTGCCTCCTCGCGTTCGTCAACGACTCCTGCACGATGCGGTACGCGTGCCGACTCAGCGAGGTCGGCAGATCGACCAGGGCGCTCGTCGTCCGGTCGTCGATGGTGCAGGCGACGACGGCGCCCGCCGCCCGGGCCTCGTCGAGCAGACCCGGCAGATCGGCGAGGGTCGGTTGAGGAGGCGCGACCTGCGTGACCTCGGACTCCCCCGTGGCCGACGGGTCGCGCAGCACCCCGAGCACGTCGCGCAGCTCGCTGAGGGCTGACTGCGCGTTGTCGCGGACGACGCCCGCCGTCTCGACGACCTCGTCGGGGCTCAGATCGCGACCCCGGTACTCGAGGGCACCGGCGTGGAGGGCCACGAGCGAGAGACGGTGGCCGAGGACATCGTGCATCTCACGGGCGATCCGGGCGCGTTCGTGGTCGCGGATGCGCTCCTCCCTGAGGGCCTGCTCGTGCTCGGCGAGCACCGCCCGGTCGCGCAGCGAGGCGATCAGGTCGCGACGGCTTCCGATGGCGACGCCGACGGCCACGACGAGGGCGTAGAGGACGACGCCGCTGAGCAGCAGCTGCCAGGCGGGCAGGGAGTCGCCCATCGCGGGGAACATCACCGACTCCGAGAACCAGCCCGCAGCGAGGTACACGAGCCCGACGGTCGCCAGCTCGCGAGCGCGGCGACGAGTCGCGAGCGAGACGAGGCCGAGGACGGCGGCACCGGTCGCGAGGGTCGAGACGCCCCCGCAGAGCGCCAGGATCAGCGCGATGACGAAAGGTGCGCGATGCCGGAACGCGACGAGCACCAGGGTGGCGACACCGACGGCGAGATCGCCCATCATGCCGAGCCCGAGCCGGGCGTCGCTCCAGTCGGCGGTGGCCGTCTCGGGCCAGACGAGCGCGAAGGCCAGGAGGCCCACCAGCGTCGCGAGGCCGAGTCTCCAGGTCTCGGCCCAGACGCGCCGTGCCCGGGACAGGTGCGCGCGGCCGGGCCCCGCACCGGTCGCGGGACGCCGCGGCGGGGCCGGCGAGACGGGCGCCGGGGCCGGCGGCGCCGCCGGGAGCGACGGCGCGACCGGCGCCGCGTGGGGGGTCGATGCCGAGGAGGTCATGCCCCGAGCCTAAGGAGGGCGCCCGGCCCGCCGGATCGACCGAAGGTCGGAGTTCGCGCGCGGGCGGCTCGACGGCACCGGCCCCTGCGTGGCACCGCGGACCGACCGCGGAACCACGGGATCGCGCGTGCGCGGGATCCGGCGGGGCGACGGCCGTTTCGCGGCGTCCGACCGGACGACGGGCCGTGCGCGACGGGCCGTGCGCGACACTGGACGGATGGACACGCTCGCGCTGCTGCTCGGTCGCTGGCGCGTCGAACGCCGCATCGTCGACCGGCTCGTGGGCGACGAGACCGTCTTCACCGGCACCGCGACCGTCGAGCCGGCGGGCGCGGCACCCGATCGACCCGCCTCGTACGTCGAGGAGGGGGAGGTCGTGCGGGGCTCGCACCGCGCCTCCGCGGCTCGTCGGCTCACGTATCACCCGCTGGCGGACGGGTCGCTCGACGTCCGGTTCGCCGACGGTCGGCACTTCGTCGACCTCGACCTGCGGACCGGAGCCTGGGAGGCGCGGCACCCGTGCGCCCCCGACGACTACCTCGTCGAGACGCGCGTTCTGACGCCCACGTCGTTCGTCGAGCGCTGGACGGTGCGCGGCCCCGCCAAGTCGTACGACGCCGAGACGACGTACACGCGCGCGGGCTGACGCCCGCGCCCGCCCGCGTCGCGTCGCTCACCCGACCCCACCCCCGTGCCTCGAGTGGTCAGAAGATGCTCTCCCCGCGACCACGAAGAGCATCTTCTGACCACTCGATCGAGCCGCGGGCGCTCGGCGCTCGCGAGCCCGCTCGTCGGATCAGCCGGTGTTCTGCAGGCCGGCGGCGATCCCGTTCACGGTGAGCAGCAGGAGGCGGTGGTCGGCGTCGGCCGGGTCGCCGCCGCCGTTCACGCGAATCGACCGGAGCGCCCGCAGCTGCAGCAGCGACAGCGCGTCGACGTACGGGCTGCGCAGACGCACCGAGCGGCTCAGCACCGGGCGCCCGTCGAGCACCTCGGCGTGCTTGCTGACCTTCAGCACCCACTCGCGGGTGAGCGCCATCTCGTCGAGCACGGCTCCGGCGAGGTCGTCGCGCTCGGCCAGCCCGAGGTACTCGCGGGCGATGTGGCCGTCGGTCTTCGCGAGCGACAGCTCGACGTTCTTCACCATCGTGCGGAACAGCGGCCACGTCTTGTACGCATCGCGCAGCAGGTCGACGTCGCCGACGGCCGCGAGGGCCGAGCCGAGTCCGTACCAGCCGGCCAGGTTGATGCGGGCCTGGGTCCAGGCGAACACCCACGGAATCGCCCGCAGATCCTCGAGCGACTCGACCGACAGCCCACGGCGGGCCGGGCGTGAGCCGAGTGCGAGCAGGCCGACCTCCTCCATCGGGGTGACGGCGGCGAACCAAGACGCGAAGCCCTCGGCCTTGACCAGTCTGAAGAAGGTCGCCCGCGACGCCTCGTCCATCGTGGCGACCACGTCGGCGAAGCGGGTGGCGGCCTCGGCGTTCTCGGCCTCGTTCGACGGGCTCGACGCCAGCAGCGTCGCGGCGGCCATCTGCTCGAGGTGCCGGGCGCCGATCGCCTGATTGCCGTACTGGGCGACGATGACCTCGCCCTGCTCGGTGATCTTGAAGCGCCCGTCGACCGAGTGCGGCGGCTGGGCCAGCACGGCCTCGTTCGCCGGCCCGCCGCCGCGACCGAGGGCCCCGCCCCGACCGTGGAAGAGCGTCAGCGTGATGTCGTTCGCGGCCGCCCAGTCGGCGATGCGCGCCTGCGCGTCGTACAGGGCGAAGGTGGCCGACACCGGCCCGACGTCCTTCGACGAGTCGGAGTAGCCGAGCATCACCTCGAGGCGGCGCCCCGTCTCGGAGAGGCGACGCTGCACGACCTCGGTGCCCAGCGCCTCCTCGAGGATGCGCGTGCTCGCCTCGAGGTCGGCGAACGTCTCGAACAGCGGCACCACGTCGAGCACGGGCGCGGCCTGTGCCGACCCGAGGGCGTACGCGGCGAGCTCGTGCACGTTCGCGAGATCGGCGGACGACTGCGTGAACGACACGATGTAGCGGGAGGCGGCGCGGACCCCGTAGCGCACCTGCAGATCTTTGATGGTGCGGAAGACGGCGAGGACCTCGTCGGTCATCGGGCTCGTCTCGCCCCCGGCGCGCAGCTCGGCGAGCGCCGTGCGGTGCACCTGCGAGTGCTGACGGACCTCGAGCTCGGCGAGGTGGAACCCGAAGGTCTCGACCTGCCAGACGAGGCCCTGCAGCTCGCCGTTCGCGGCACGGTGCGCACCGGCCGCACGCAGCGAGTGCTGCACCACACGGAGGTCGGCGAGCAGCTGCTCGGGCGCGTCGTAGCCGAGCGGGTCGCCGTCGCGACGCGTGGCCTCGATGCGCGCCGCGACGAAGAGCAGCACGCGGCGGTGGGTCTCGTTCGGCGAGCGGACACCGATGCTCGACGCGAGCTCGGGGTCGAGGGCCCGCTGCGCGTCGGCGAGGGCGATCAGCGTCGCATCGGCGGGCGTGTCGGCCTCGTCGAGGGTGAGGGTGGCGCCCACGCGGGATGCGGCCCGGTGCAGCCCGAGCAGCACGTGCTCGGCCGCGATGTCGGCGGCCTGGCGGGTGACCTCGGCGGTGACGTGCGGGTTGCCGTCGCGGTCTCCGCCGATCCAGCTGCCGAGTCGGAGGAACGCGGGGGCGACGGCGGGTTCGCGGCCGGCCCGGTCGCCGAGGAGGCGGTCGTCGAGCAGGCGGTACACCTGCGGCACGATCTCGAACAGGGTCTGGTCGAAGACGCTCATCGCCGTGCGCACCTCGTCGAGCGGGGTGGGGCGCGTGGTGCGGAGCGGCGATGTGCGCCAGAGCGTGTCGACCTCTTCGAGCAGGCGGCGCTCGGCCTCGGCGACGGCGATGTCGTTCTGCAGCCGGTCGCGCTCGTCCATCAGGTCGCTGATGCGACGGATGGTCGACGCGACGGCGCGGCGCCGAGCCTCGGTGGGGTGCGCCGTCAGCACGGGGTGGAACCGCAGATCGCTGAGGCGCTTCGAGGCCTCGTCGGCGCCGACCTCGGCGACGAGCTGCTGCAGCGTGTCGGCGACCGAGTCGGAGGCGGTGCGCTGGGCGCTGCCACGGCGACGCAGCACGCGCACGCGGTGGTGCTCTTCTGCGAGGTTGCTGAGGTGGAAGTAGCAGGTGAACGCCCGGGCGACCTGCTCGGCGCGCTCCTGGTCGAGACCGTCGACGATGGTCTGCGCGTCGTCGAGCGAGGCCCCGCCCGCCCCCTCGTACGCGGCGATGACGGCGGCGCGCACCGCCTCCACGTCGCGGAAGAGGTCGTCGGAGCCGGACTCGCGCAGCACCCTGCCGAGCAGGCTGCCGAGGAAGCTCACGTCGCCGCGCAGGTCGCCGTCGACGGCCCCGCGGATGTCGTCACGGCTGCTGCCGTCGGCACGTCTCGATGTCTCGATGTCGGTCACGGCCCCATTGTGGACGATGCGGGGGCGTGTGACGCACACCGCGCCTCCTCGGCTCGTCTCGGGTTCGCTCGGCGTCGCGGCGTGCGGCGGGTCCGTGTCATCCGTGGCGGGTCAGCGCTGACCCGCCGCGGATGACGGGAACCCGCCGAAGGCCGAGGCACGGGCACGAGCGCAGGCACGAGCACGGGCACGGGCACGAGCACGGGCGCGGGCACGGGCACGGGCACGGGCACGCTCACGCTCACGCTCAGCCGCGGACGCGGGGCACGAGCCGCTCGAGCTGCGTGACGTGCTTCGGCTCGAGCTCGTCGAGCGAGTTCACCCCGAGGAGGCGCATCGTGCGGGCGATCTCGACCGACAGGATCTCGATGGCCCGGTCCACCCCCTCGCGTCCGCCGGCCATGAGCCCGTACAGGTACGCCCGCCCGATCAGCGTGAAGCGCGCGCCGAGGGCGACCGCGGCCACGATGTCGGCGCCCGACATGATGCCCGTGTCGAGGTGCACCTCGGTGTCGCCGCCGACCTCGCGGACGACGTCGGGCAGCAGGTGGAACGGGATCGGCGCCCGGTCGAGCTGACGCCCGCCGTGGTTCGACAGGATGAGCGCGTCCACCCCGAGGTCGGTCACCCGCCGGGCGTCGTCGACGGTCTGCACGCCCTTGACGACGAGCTTGCCGGGCCACTGCGACTTGATCCACGCGAGGTCGTCGTAGGTCACGGTCGGGTCGAACATCGTGTTGAGCAGCTCGGCGACGGTGCCCGACCAGCGGTCGAGCGAGGCGAACGCGAGCGGCTCGGTGGTGAGGAAGTCGACCCACCACCACGGGCGCGGCAGCGCGTCGATGATCGTCTTGGGCGTCAGCGACGGCGGGATCGTCATGCCGTTGCGCGAGTCGCGGAGCCGCGCACCCGCCACCGGCACGTCGACGGTCACCAGCAGAGTGTCGAACCCGGCCGCGGCGGCCCGGTCGACGAGGGCCATCGAGCGGTCGCGGTCCTTCCACATGTAGAGCTGGAACCAGTTGCGGCCGTCCGGGGCCGCCTCGGCGACGTCCTCCACCGACGCGGTGCCCATCGTCGAGAGGCTGAACGGGATGCCGGCCGCCGCGGCCGCCGCCGCCCCGGCCTTCTCGCCCTCGGTCTGCATCATGCGGGTGAACCCTGTCGGCGCGATGCCGAACGGCTGCTCGACCCGTTTACCCAGCACGTCCCAGCCGGTGTCGACCGTGGCGACGTCGTGCAGGATCGCCGGGTTGAACTGCACGTCGCGGAACGCCTGCCTCGCCCGCCGCAGCGAGATCTCGGCCTCGGCGGAGCCGTCGGTGTAGTCGAACGCGGCCGTCGGCGTGCGGCGCTTCGCGATCCGCCGCAGATCTTCGATCGTGAGCGCCTCGCGCAGCCGCTTGGCCTTGAGGTCGAACGTCGGCCTCTTGAACTGCATCAGCGGCGCGAGGTCGTGGAGGTTCGGGATTCTGCGGTCGACCATGGTGGTCCTTTCGAGAGGAGCGTGAGGGAGTTCAGGAGGCGCGCGACGGCACCCGGGGCAGGTATCTGACGGGAGCGGACGACGCCGAGACCAGGGCCCGCAGCGCCTCGAGCGACGACGACGGGTCGACGATGCCGACCGCGCGGGCCTGCACGAGGATGTTCCCGAGCGCGGTGGCCTCGACCGGCCCGGCGAGCACGGTGCAGCCCGTCCGGTCGGCCGTGAGCTGGCAGAGCAGCGCGTTCTGCGACCCGCCGCCGACGACGTGCACGGTCCGGATGCGGCGGCCCGAGAGGCGTTCGGCGTCGCGCAGGGTCTCGGCGTAGGCGGCGGCCAGCGACTCGAGGATGCTGCGCACCACCTCGGCCCTCCCCCGCGGCGGCTCGACGTCGTGCTCGACGCACCAGGCCCCGATGCGCGCGGGCATGTCGCCGGGCGGCGCGAAGCGCTGGTCGGTGGCGTCGAAGACCGGGACCGCGCGGGTGACGTCGGCCGCCTCGGCGAGCAGGGCGGCGAGGTCGCTGCTGCGCTCGGCGGCCGTGGCCCCCGCGCCGTCCCAGGTGCGCATCGACTCGCTCAGCAGCCACAGCCCCGACACGTTCTTCAGGAACCGGGTGCGGCCGTCGACCCCGCCCTCGTTGGTGAACCCCGCGAGGCGCGCCTCGTCGGTGACGAGGGGTGCGGGGAGCTCGAGCCCGACGAGCGACCAGGTGCCGCTCGAGACGTAGGCCGCGTCGTCGCCGGCGAGCGGCACGCCGACCACGGCCGAGGCGGTGTCGTGCGACCCGACGGCCGTGACCCCGAGCGACGTCGGCGCCCCGATCGCCGAGGCGACCGACGGCAGCAGCGGGCCGAGGGCGGCACCGGGTTCGACGAGCGGGGCGAAGAGATCGAGGGGGACGCCGACGCGGTTCATCAGATCGACGTCGAAGGCCCGCTCGACGGGCGACAGCAGCCCGGTGGTCGACGCGTTGGTCGACTCGGTCGCCGCCACCCCGGTCAGCCACCACGAGAAGAGGTCGGGCACGAGCAGGGCGCGGTCGGCGAGGGCCAGGGTTCCGGAGGCGCGATCGGCCGCCAGCTGGAACACCGTGTTGAACGGCAGATGCTGCAGCCCCGCCCGCGTGAACAGCTCACGGGGCGACACCGCGGCGTGCACCGCCTCGACCCCCGCCGCGGTGCGCCCGTCGCGGTAGTGGTACGGCGCACCGAGCAGCCGGCCGTCGCGGAGCAGCGCGTAGTCGACCGCCCACGAGTCGACCCCGATCGACCGCAGCCCCGGCTCGTCGCGCACGGCGGCGGCCAGCCCCGCGGTGACGGACCGCCAGAGCCCGAGGACGTCCCAGTGCAGACCGACACCGTGCAGACCGAGACGACCCGCGCCTCCTTCGGGGACGGTCACGGGGTCGTTCGCGAATCGGGCCACCGGACGCAGCCGGACCCCGTCGCGGTCGACCCGGCCGAGCATGACCCGACCGCTCGTGGCGCCGAGGTCGACCGCGGCGACCGTGCCGCCGCCCATCGGGGATCTGGTCGTCATCGTCGGCTCAGCGGAGGAAGGCCGCGGCGACGCCCGCGTCGACCGGCACGTGCAGCCCGGTCGTGTGCGAGAAGTCGCTCGTGCAGATGGCGAAGACGGCGGCGGCGACGTTCTCGGGCACGACCTCGCGCTTGAGGATCGTGCGCTGGGCGTAGAAGGCCCCGAGATCCTGCTCGTCGATGCCGTAGGTCGCGGCCCGGTTGGCGCCCCAGCCGCTGGCGAAGATGCCCGACCCGCGAACGACGCCGTCGGGGTTGATGCCGTTGACCCGGATGCCGTGCTCGCCCAGCTCGGCCGCGAGCAGCCGCACCTGGTGGGCCTGGTCGGCTTTCGTGGCGCTGTAGGCGATGTTGTTCGGGCCGGCGAAGACGGAGTTCTTCGACGAGATGTAGACGATGTCGCCGCCGAGCCCCTGGTCGACGAGCACGCGCGCGGCGTTCTTCGCCACGAGGAACGACCCCTTGGCCATGACGTCGTGCTGGAGATCCCAGTCGGCCTCGGTCGTGTCGAAGAGCGACTTCGACAGGCTGAGCCCGGCGTTGTTGACGACGAGGTCGAGACCGCCGAAGGCCAGCAGCACCTCGTCGATCGAGGCCTTGACGGCCGCCTCGTCGCTCACGTCGGCCGCGACGCCACGTGCCACGTCGGGCCCGCCGATCTCGGCCGCCGCGGCCTGCGCCTTCTCGAGATCGAGGTCGGCGATGACGACGCAGGCCCCCTCGGCGGCGAGGCGCGTGGCGATGGCCTTGCCGATGCCCGAGGCGGCGCCGGTGACGAGCGCGATGCGGGTCGCGAGGCGCTTCGGGGCCGGGAGGCGACGCAGCTTGGCCTCTTCGAGCGCCCAGTACTCGATGCGGAACTTCTCGGCCTCGTCGATCGGAGCGTAGGTCGAGAGCCCCTCGGCGCCGCGCATGACGTTGATCGCGTTGATGTAGAACTCGCCGGCGACCCGGGCGGTCTGCGCGTCTTTGCCGAACGAGAGCATGCCGACGCCGGGCACGAGCACGATGAGCGGGTCGGCCCCGCGGATCGCCGGGCTGTCGGGGGTCGCGTGCCGGTCGTAGTAGGCCTGGTAGTCGAGGCGGTACTGCTCGTGCAGCTCGCGGAGGCGCGCGATGGACTGCTCGACGGAGGCGGTGGCGGGCAGGTCGAGCAGCAGCGGCGTGACCTTCGTGCGGAGGAAGTGGTCGGGGCAGCTGGTGCCGAGGGCGGCCAGCCGCGGATGCTCGGCGCTCGACAGGAACTCGAGCACGGCGGGGTCGTCGCTGAAGTGCCCGACCTGCGGGGCGTCGTGCGAGGCCAGCCCGCGGATCGTCGGGGCGAGCGCGGCAGCACGGGCGCGACGTTCGGCCTCGGGCAGGGCCGCGTAGCCGTCGAGAGCGGGGCCGAACGGGTCGGCCCGCGAGTGCTCGGCGATGTGCGCCTCGGCCGTCTCGATGATCCAGCGCGAGTTGGCCTCGGCCTCGTCGCTCGTGTCGCCCCAGGCGGTGATGCCGTGACCGCCGAGGATCGTGCCGATCGCGTCGGGGTTGTCGGCCTTGATCGCGGCGATGTCGAGCCCGAGCTGCCAGCCCGGTCGGCGCCACGGCACCCAGACGACGCGCCCGCCGAAGATCTCGGCGGTGAGGCGCTCGCCGTCGGCGGCGGTCGCGATGGCGATGCCGCTGTCAGGATGCAGGTGATCGACGTGCGCGGCGTCGACGAGACCGTGCATGGCCGTGTCGATCGAGGGTGCCGCTCCCCCTTTGCCGTGCAAGGCGTAGTCGAACGCGGCGACCATCTCGTCTTCGTGCTCGGGGCCCCGGTAGACGTTCGCGAGACCGCGCAGCCGGTCGAGCCGCAGCACCGCGAGGCCCTGCTCGGTGAGCGTGCCCAGGTCGCCGCCGCTGCCCTTCACCCAGAGGAGCTCGACGGGCTCGCCCGTGGCCGGGTCGGTCGCGGTGCCCTTGGCCGAGGTGTTGCCGCCGGCGTAGTTCGTCACGCGCGGGTCGGCGCCGAGCCGGTTGCTGCGCGCGATCAGGTCGGCCGCGGCGGCGGGGGTCGTGCTGGTGGACGAGGAGGTGCGGGTCTGGTTCATGGGTCCGTTCTCGGTTCGCAGAGGAGGGGCGGGGACGATCGCGGCTCAGGTCCAGCTGAGCTGGGTGCCGCCGGCGCGCTCGTCGGCGAGGCGCTCTTGAGTGCCGCTCGCCAGGTACGCCGCCATCGGGTCGCGGGGCAGACCCCGGCCCTCGCGCCAGTCGGCGAGGGCGGGGCGGACGTCGGTGTAGAAGGCGTCCATCAGCACGGCGTTGGCGCCGAGCACGTCGTGGGCGGCGCGGGCGGAGTCGAGCGCGGGCCGGTCGACGAGCAGCGCCCGCGCCGTCATCTCTTGCACGTTGAGCACGCTGCGGATCTGGCCGGGGATCTTGTCCTCGACGTTGTGGCACTGGTCGAGCATGAACTGCACCGGCGAGCCGACCTCGAGCCCGCCGCCGTCGACGACCTCGAACAGGATGCGGAACAGCTGGAACGGATCGGCCGCGCCGACGATCAGGTCGTCGTCGGCGTAGAAGCGCGAGTTGAAGTCGAACGAGCCGAGCTTGCCGAGGCGCAGCAGCTGCATGACGATGAACTCGATGTTGGTGCCCGGGGCGTGGTGCCCGGTGTCGAGGCAGGTCAGAGCCTGGTCGCCGAGGGCGCTCACCTGGGCGTAGCTGGTGCCCCAGTCGGGCACGTCGGTGTGATAGAAAGCCGGCTCGAAGAACTTGTACTCGAGCACGAGCCGCTGCTCGGGGTCGAGCCCGGCGTAGATCTCGGCCAGCGACTCGGCGAGGTGGTCCTGACGCTGACGCAGACTGTCTTGACCGGGGTAGTTGGTGCCGTCGGCGAGCCAGATCTTGAGGTCGCGCGAGCCGGTCTCGCGCATGATCTCGAGGCAGCGCAGGTGGTGGTCGATCGCCTTGCGTCGCACGGCGGCGTCGCTGTGCGCCAGGCTGCCGAACTTGTACGCCTCGTCTTGGAAGGTGTTCGAGTTGACCGTGCCGAGCGCGACGCCGTGGTCGGCGGCGAACGACCGCAGGGCGGTGAAGTCGCTCACCTCGTCCCAGGGGATGTGCAGGGCGACGCTCGGGGCGAGCCCGGTGTACTCGTGCACGGTCGCCGCGTCGGCGATCTTCTCCTCGGCGCTTCGCGGGGTGCCCGGGGTGCCGAACACCTTGAACCGGGTGCCCGAGTTGCCGAAGGCCCAGCTGGGCAGCTCGATCGCCTGACGCTCGAGCGTGGGGGCGATGGACTCGAAGGTGGTCATGATGCTTCTTCCGTGATCGTGTCGGTGGTGGTGCGGCGGCCGGCGCCCGGCAGGCCGAGCTGCGCCTCGAGGTTGAAGACCTGGGTGAGCAGCTCGAAGCCCTCGTCGGGCGGGGTGCCGTCGAGCGAGGTGAAGAACTCGGCCATCGAGGCCTGCCAGCGGGTGTTGACGTCGGTGCGCGCCATCGCGGCCTGCGCGGCCTCGAGCGACGCGGCCTCGACGTAGCCGATCAGCAGCCCGTCGGGTGCGGCGAAGAGCGAGTAGCCGTGCCAGCCGCTGTCGTGGAGGGCCTGCAGCATCTCGGGCCAGACCTCGGCGTGGCGCCGGGTGTAGTCGGCCAGCCGCTCGGGGGCTACCTGGAGGCGGAACGCGTAGCGCTCGTGCTCGTCGGCGGTCATCAGGATGTTCTCCGGTTCGTCATTGAATCGTTTCAACAGCACGAGCGTAGCAAGCGCCGATGGCGCGGACAAGAGGGTCTCGGGGTGCGCGGGACCGCCGAGGTGGTCACCTCGACGGCCCCGCGGCGACGACTAGAAGTCGTAGTCGTCGATGTTGTCGGCGTCGAACTCGGTCGGCGGGCCGACGATCACGATGCCGTCGGCGCCGACGGTGCGCTCACCGAGGTCGCCGGCCTCGAAGGTGTCGCCCTCGGCGCCCGTGATGGTGCCGTCGACGAGCGCCTGACCGGCGTAGGCCGCGACGTAGCCGAGCTGCGCAGGATCCCAGAGGGCGAACGCGGTGACGGTTCCGTCTTTCACGAACTCGCGCATCTCGTTCGGCAGACCGAGCCCGGTCAGCGCGACCTCGCCCTTGTACTCGGAGGTCGAGAGGTAGCGGGCCGTCGCGGCGATGCCGACCGTGGTGGGCGAGATGATGCCCTTCAGGTCGGGGTTCGCCTGCAGCAGGCCCTGGGCCTCCTGGAACGACTTCGCGTCGTCGTCATCGCCGTAGACCTTCGAGACGATGTTGATCCCCGCGTAGTCGGGGTTCGTGTCGACCTCCTCTTCGATGTACTGGATCCACTCGTTCTGGTTCGTGGCGTTCGCGGTGGCCGAGAGGATCGCGATGTCGCCCTCGCCGCCGATCTGCTCGCTCATCTGGCGGATCTGGATCAGCGCGACGTCCTTCGCCTCGACCTGGCTGATGAACACGTCGCGGTAGTCGGGGTTCGTGTCGGAGTCGAACGCGACGATCTTCGCGCCGCCGTCGCGCGCCTCCTGCAGGGCCGGCCCGACCGCGTCGGGGTCGTTCGCCGCGATGACGATGACGTTCGCGCCCTGCTGCGTGAGCGTGTTGATGAAGGTGACCTGCGACGAGGCGCTCGCCTCGAGCGGACCGACGACGCTGTAGTCGTAGCCGATCGACTTCGACGCCTCTTCGCCGCCGCCGAGCACGACGTCGGTGTACGGGTTGTTGAGCTGCTTCGGCACGAACGCGATCGACTGCTCGCCGTCGGAGCCGGAGCCCGTGGTCGCGTCGCCGTCGCTCGACCCGGCCGTGAGGGCGCAGCCGGAGGCGACGAGCGCGACGCCGGCGAGGGCCGCCGCGGTCGACACGGCCCGGCGCACGCTGCGCCTGGTGGAGGTGGTGAACATCATCGTTCCGTCCTTTGCTGTGGGGGATGGTGCGTGGGGTGGTCGGGGTGGTCTGGGTGGTCGGGGTGGTCGGGGTGGTCAGGCCGCGTCGGGGTGGTGAGGCCGCGTCGGGGTGGTCAGGCCGCGTCGGCCGCAGAGGCGGCGAGCACGTCGCGCGCGGCCCGCCTCGTTCGGCGCTTCTCGCGGACGACCGCGATCAGACTCGGCGTGACGACGCTGCCGACGAGCAGCAGGCCGGTGACGACGTTGAGGACGACGTCGCTGATGCCGCCGAGGCGCAGGGCGTAGCTGACGCTCGAGATGATCAGCACGCCGGCCACGACACCGGGGATGCTGCCGCGGCCACCGAAGATCGAGACGCCGCCGAGCAGGACGGCCGCGATGACCGCGAGCTCGATGCCGGTCGCGTTGTCGCTGCGAGCGCTCGAGTAGCGGAGCGTCCAGTAGATGCCGACCAGGGCCGAGACGACGCCGGTGGCGACGAACATCCAGAACTTGGCGCGGCCGACGTGCACGCCGACGAAGCTCGCGGCCTCCTTGCTGAAGCCGATGGCCGGCAGCGTGCGGCCGAACGAGCTGAAGTGCAGCAGCACCCCGAAGAAGGCGATGATGACGGCGACGCCGATCATCGCGGTGGGGATGCCGGTCGCCCCGATCTTCGACGTGAAGAACGAGGTCAGCGCGGGCGGGAAGTCGGCGACGGCGTTGTCGCCGATCACCACGAGGGCGAGCCCGCGGTACAGGGCGAGCGTGCCGATCGTCACGGCCAACGACGGGAGTCCGATCGCGGTGACCAGCAGCCCGTTCAGCGCCCCGCAGCCGATGCCGATCAGCACGCAGACCACGAAGATCTCGGGGATGCCCCAGCCCGCCGCCCACAGCACGCCCATCGCGGCGCTGGTGAGACCCGCCGTGCTGGCGACCGAGAGGTCGATCTCGCCGGTGATGATCACGAGGGCCATCGGCATCGCGATCATCAGGATCGGGATCGCGTCGAGCAGCAGGAACCCGGTCGTCTGCACGCTCGCGAACCGCGGCACGGTCAGCGCGCAGACGAGCAGCGTGCCGAGCAGCGCGTAGATCATGATCGCGCCGCGGCCGGTCAGGAGGCGACGGCGGCGCAGCGTCCTCTCGGCGGCGGACTCGGGGTCGCGGCGGGCGGCGTCGCGAGCGTCGCGGTCGCCGGAGGCGCCGGCGGTGTCGCGGGACGCCGAGGAGGCGCGGCGCGGGTCGATCGCGGAGCCCGCGGCCGAGGGGGTGGTCGTCTGCTCAGGCATTGGTGGCCTCGCTCGTGCGGAGTCTCCGCGCCTTGCGGATCGAGGCGATCCGTTCGACGAGGATGGCGGTCAGGATGAGGACGCCGACGATGGCCTGCTGCCAGAACTTGTCGACGTTGAGCGCCGTGAGGCTGCTCGTGATGGTGGTCAGCAGCACTGCGCCGATCGCGGCGCCGACGACGCTGCCCGAGCCGCCGAAGATCGCGATGCCGCCGACGACGGCAGCGGCCACGATGTCGAGCTCGAGACCGGTGCCCGTCGTCGCGCCGACCGAGTTGAAGCGCGACGCGTAGAGGACGCCGGCGAGACCGGTGAGCGTGCCGTTCAGCACGAACGCCGTGAGCACGCGCTTGCTGACCGGGATGCCGAACAGGCGGGCCGCCTCGTCGTCGGAGCCGATGGCGTACAGATCGCGACCGGGCCGGGTGCGGGCCAGGAACACCGCGACGAGCACCACGACGACGATCGCGATCACCGTGATGATCGGGACCCCCAGCACCGTGTCGACCGACAGCCGGCCGAAGGCGGCCGGGCGGTCGCCGGCGAAGTACTGCTGACCGCCGGCCCAGGCGTTGTTCACGCCCCGGTAGATGTAGAGCATGCCGAGGGTGATCACGAGCGACGGCACCCGCGCGACCGTCACCAGGAACCCGTTGATCGCACCGAGGAGGGCGCCCAGCGCCAGACCGATCGCGAAGACGAAGACGATGGGGATGTCGGGCGCTGCGGCGAACACCGAGCCCGTGCCGAACGCGACGAGCCCGAGGATCGACCCCACCGAGAGGTCGATGTTGTTCGTGATGATGACGGCACCGAGCCCGACGGCCATGATCACCGTGATCGTGGCGTTCAGCATCAGGTCTTTGACACCCTGCGCCGAGACGAAGAGCGGATTGGCGATCGTCGTCACGATCACGAGCACCACGAGCGCCGAGGCGACCGGCACCTCGCGTTGACGGACGAGCGAGGCGAAGGGGCTGCGCCCGGTGCCGAGCGCGGGGGCGAGGGCGTGCGAGGTCGTCATCGGCGGGTCTCCGTCGTCGTGGTGGTGTGCGCGGGCTCGGCGCCGGTGGCGGCGTTGATGACCGTCTCGGGAGTGGCGTCGTCGCGGTCGAAGGTGGCCGTGAGCCGCCCCTCGCGCATGACGAGCACGCGGTCGGCCATGCCCAGCACCTCCGGCAGCTCGGACGAGATCATCAGCACCGCGATGCCGCGACCGGCGAGATCGCTGATCAGCCGGTGCACCTCGCTCTTCGTGCCGACGTCGATGCCGCGCGTCGGCTCGTCGACGATGAGGAACGTCGGGTCGGTCGCCAGCCACTTGGCCAGCACCACCTTCTGCTGGTTGCCGCCCGAGAGGGTCGACACGGGGAGCTCCTGGCTGCCGGTCTTGACCTGCAGTCGCCGCGACCAGTCGGCCGCCGCCTCGCGCTCGCGCCGCGCGCTGACCAGCCCGAGACGACTGAGCGTCGTCCGGAGGGTGAGCGTCGTGTTGCGGCTGACCGACATGTCCATCACGAGACCCTGCTTGCGGCGGTCTTCGGGGACGAAGCCGATGCCCGCCCTGATCGACGCCATCGGATCGCGCGGCGCGAGCCTGCGGCCGCCGATCGTCACGGAGCCGGCGTCGTAGCGGTCGATGCCGAACAGCGCCCGCGCCACCTCGGTGCGACCCGCCCCGACGAGACCGGCGAGCCCGACGATCTCGCCGGCGCTCACCTCGAACGACACGTCGTGGAAGACGCCCGCCCGGGTCAGCCCGTCGACGCGGACGACGGTGTCGCCGACCCGCGCCTCCTGCTTGGGGAACAGCTGGTCGACGTCGCGACCGACCATCGCCCGCACGATCTCGGGCGTGCTGACCTCGCTGGTCGTGTGCTCGGAGATGAAGGCGCCGTCGCGCATGACGGTGATGCGGTCGCTGAGCCCGAAGACCTCGTCGAACCGGTGCGAGATGAACATGATCGCGCTGCCGCGGTCGCGCAGCGCCCGGGCGACCCCGAAGAGGCGCTCGACCTCGACGCCGCTCAAAGCCGCCGTCGGCTCGTCCATGATGAGCACCTTGGCGTCGAGCGAGATGGCCTTGGCGATCTCGATGATCTGCTGATCGGCGATCGACAGGCCCTCGGCGACGCGGTCGGGGTCGATCGGCACACCGAGCCGGTCGAAGAGCGCCCGGGCGTCGGCGCGCATCGCGGCCCGGTCGATGAACCCGAGACGGGTGGTGGGCTGACGCCCGACGAAGATGTTCTCGGCGACGGTCAGATCGGGGAAGAGAGTCGGCTCTTGATAGATGACGCTGACACCCGCCGCCTTGCTCTCGGCCGGGCTGCGGAACACGATCGGGTGGCCGTCGAACAGGAAGTCGCCGCTGTCGGGCTGGTGCACCCCCGCGAGGATCTTCACCATGGTCGACTTGCCGGCGCCGTTCTCGCCCACGAGCGCGTTGATCTCGCCGGCACGCAGCCGCACGCTGCCGCTCGAGAGGGCCACGACGGCGCCGAAGGTCTTGCGTGCGCCGCGCAGCTCGAGCACGGTCGCCGTCGGAGACGGCCCGTCGGATGTGGGGTCGATCGTCATCGATCGTTCTCCTAATCGCTCTCGTCGTCGAGAGAAGTGAATCGTTTCAACTTCTGTTCGTGCCGACTGTAGGGGCAGACTCGGTTCGACGTCAAGGGGCGCCCCGCGGCTGTGGATCACAGCTCGATCACGGGCGTGGCACACTCGTCGGAGACCACGGGACGGACCAGGAGGCGCGATGAGGCAGGCGAGCATCCGCGACGTCGCCGAGACCGCCGGCGTCTCGGTCGGCACCGTCTCGAACGTGCTCAACAACCCCGCCAAGGTCAGCGAGTCGACCATCGCCCGGGTCAGCGACGCCATCGCGAGCCTCGGCTTCGTCCGCAACGACGCCGCCCGGCAGCTGCGCGGCGGCGACAGCCGGGTGATCGGCCTGATCATCCTCGACGGGGGCAACCCGTTCTTCACCGACGTCGCCCGCGGTGCCGAGGCCGCCGCCGAGGAGTCGGGCCGCGTCATCCTGCTCGGCAACAGCGACCAGCTGGTCGAACGCGAGGCGCACTACCTCGACCTCTTCGACGAGCGGCGCGTGATGGGCATCCTGATCTCGCCCGTCGGAGACGTCTCCGACCGGCTCCGCCGACTGCGCCTGCGCGGCATGCCCGCGGTGCTCGTCGACCGGCGAGCCGACCTGACCGAGTTCTCGTCGGTCTCCGTCGACGACGTGCGGGGCGGGTACCTGGCGACGGAGCACCTCCTCGGTCTCGGGCGTCGACGCATCGCGTTCGTCGGCGGACCGGCCGACCTGCAGCAGGTGGCCGACCGCCTGGCCGGCGCCCGGGCCGCGGTCGCCGACGCCCCCGGCGCCACGCTCGAGGTCGTCGACATCCCCGCGCTGACCGTGCAGAACGGACGCGAGGCCGCCGCAGCCATCGTGCGACGCCCCGCCGCCGACCGCCCCGACGCGATCTTCGCCGCCAACGACCTCGCCGCCATGGGCGTGCTGCAGGCCCTCGTCATGCAGGGCGACCTGCGCGTACCCGACGACGTCGCCCTGATCGGCTACGACGACATCGACTTCGCCCGCGCCGCCGTCGTGCCGCTCAGCTCGGTGCGGCAGCCGAGCGCGCTGATCGGGCAGACGGCCGTCGAGATCCTCCGCGACGAGGCCGACGACCCCGCGCGGGCGCCCCGCCAGATCGTGTTCGAACCGGAGCTCGTGGTGCGCGAGAGCACGGCGCGCGGGGGGTCTTCGGCGGGGTGAGGCGGGCCTGCTCGGTGGTCGCTCCGGGGTTCGGCGGGTCCGTGTCACTCGTGGCGGGTCAGCGCTGACCCGCCGCCGATGACGGGAACCCGCCGCACCCGCCGCACCCGCAGCACGGGCCGCGCTCAGCCCTCGAGGGTCAGCGCGCCTCCTCGGGATCGTGAGCCGCGCCTCCTCGGTGCTCGCTCTGGGGTTCGGCGGGTTCGTGTCACTCGTGGCGGGTCAGCGCTGACCCGCCGCCGAGGACGGGAACCCGCCGCACCCGCAGCCCGTCCCGCGCTCAGCCCTCGAGCAGGAGGCGGCAGTCGCCCTCGCCGCGGACGTCGCGCGGGTCGGGGCAGAGGGTTCCCGACCACGAGCCGTCGACTCCCCCGCCGTACGAGTCGAACGCGGTGGTCGTGTACGTCTCGACCCCGTCGATTCCCGGCCCGACGAAGGCGAACGACACGATCGGGTCACCCTCCGTCGTCGGGGTCGACCAGGCGAGCTCGGCCGACGCCCCGGCGACGGACGCGTCGGCGAGGCAGTCGAGCGCCTCCGGATCGAGCTGGACGCCCTGCGGGAGGGCGAACTCGCCGCAGGTCGGCGTCGCATCGCCGGACTTCACCATGCCCCCGGCGTTCGGGAGCTGCCGCGCGGCGGTGATCGGGTCGTCGGGCGGAGGCATCGGACCGACGCTCGAGGCGCAGCCCGCGGTGAGGAGCGCGAGTGCGATCCCGAGCGCGACGAGCCGCGTGGCGGATCTGCGGGCTGGTTCGACTGGCATGACTCCCCCTCTCCGCTCAGGGAACCAAGCGCTCGATGCCGACGGCAAGAGCCGCGGTGCACTCGTGACCGGTTCGTGACGCGCGGGGGCGGGGGTTCGGGCGGGTTCGTGTCACTCGCGGCGGGTCAGCGCTGACCCGCCGCCGAGGACGGGAACCCGCCGCATCGATGCGTAGAGCACGAGCAGCGCGGGGCGGGGCGGGCTCCGCGGCGGCTACCGCATCGGCGCGTGGATGCTGCCCGAGCGCTCCCGCAGCGGCGAGCGCGACGCCCCCGACCGCACCGCCAGCACCTCGGCCAGGATCGACACCGCGGTCTCCTCCGGAGTGCTGGCCCCGAGATCGAGTCCGATCGGCGAATGCAACCGGGCCAGCGCCTCCTCGTCCACGCCCCGCTCGCGCAACGACGCGACCCGCCGGTCATGCGTCGTCCGCGAACCCATCGCGCCGACGTAGACGGCCGGCGACGCCAGCGCCGCGGCGACGAGATCGGCGTCGAACCGCTCGTCGTGCGAGAGCACCGCGACGACGGTCCGCTCGTCGATCTCGGTGCGGGCGAGGTAGTTCGGCGGCCACTCGACGACGACCTGCTCGGCCGCCGGGAACCGCTCGCGGGTCAGGAACACCGGCCGCGGGTCGCACACCGTCACGCGGTAACCCAGCACGGCCCCCGCGTTGCAGAGGGCGACGGCGAACTCGACGGCCCCGAAGACGAGGAGGCGCGGCGGTGGGACGGACCGCTCGCTGAACACCCGCAGACCCTCGCAGTCGTCGGGGCTCGCCACGACGTCGCCGGTCCGCACCGGTCCGACCACGACGTGCGCCACGGCCTCGCGGCCCGCCGCCGCCTCGCGCAGGGCGGCGACCGTCACGACGTCGTCGGCGGTGACGAGTCGGGCGAGCACCTCGATGCGCCCACCGCAGCTCAGCCCGACCTCGAACGCGGTCTCGTCGCTGAAGCCGAAGGTGTCGAGCTGCGCGGCCCCGTCGTCGAGCACCTGCCGGCAGCTCTCGTAGACGGCTCCCTCGACGCAGCCGCCCGAGATGCTGCCGATGACGGTGCCGTCGTCCGTCACGGCCATCGACGTGCCGACGGTGCGCGGCGCGCTGCCGTCGATCGAGACGGCCGTCGCGACCGCGAGCCGTTCGCCCGCGTCGAGCCGGGCCAGCAGGCGGTCGGCTATCTCGAACACGGGGCTCCTCGGGGTGGGGCGGGTGCGGTGCGGGGTGCGGGGTGAGCGTGGTGGGGGCAGCGCCCGCCCGGGTGGCGTCAATCGTAGAGCGGCCGGCAGCCCCCGCGCGACACCCGGCGGCTAGCCTGTGGACATGGCTCGCGCACGACCCGGCCCGATCGTGGGGCTCCTGCTCGCGGCGGGCGCGGGGTCCCGCATGGGTGGCCCGAAGGCGCTCGTCGCCGACGCACGCGGACCCTGGCTGACTCGGGGCGTGGCGACCCTGCTCGCCGGCGGGTGCGACCGCGTCGTCGTCGTACTCGGCGCGGGCGCGACCGAGGCGGAGGATCTTCTGGCGGGCGACCCGCGCCTCCTCGGCTCGCCGGTCTCGACCGTCGTCGCCGACGACTGGGCCGACGGGCTCGCGGCGTCGCTGCGGGCGGGGCTCCGTGCGCTCGGCGCCGACCCGGACCTGCAGGAGGCGCGGGTCGCCCTCATCACGCTGGTCGACTACCCGGGGCTGCCCGCGTCCGCCGTGGCGCGCCTCCTGTCTGTCACCGGGACGCCCGCCGGTGCCGGGTCGCCGGCGGCCGCCGGGGTGCCGCTCGGGGCCGGGTCGCCGCTCGGGGCGAGCACTCTCAGGCGTGCCGTGTTCGGCGGACGGCCGGGGCATCCGGTGGTCGTCGGGCGGGCCCACTGGTCGGACCTCGCCCGGTCGATCTCGGGCGATCGGGGGGCCGGCGCGTACCTGCGCGAGCACGGCGCTCTCGAGGTGGACTGCCGCGACCTCTGGAGCGGTCACGACGTCGACTCCCCGCGTGCCGCATCGAGGTGACGCGAACGGTGCCCCGCGCGCGTCTTACGACTCCTTTCGGGTCACTTCGATGACGGCGATTGGCGCGACGACGGCTGGATGGCGATGGTGGCGGGGCGACGGCCTCGCCTAATGTCGAGCCATGGCCATCTCACCCGACACGAAGAACTGGACCTGGGTGCTCGAACGCCCTTGCGACGAGTGCGGCTACGACTCGCGACGGATCGATTTCCGCGATGTTCCCGGGCTCGTTCGCGACAACGCCGCCGCCTGGCCCGCCGAGCTGGCCCGCCCCGACGCTCGCGATCGCCCCGATGCGACGACGTGGTCGACCCTCGAGTACGGGGCGCATGTGCGCGACGTGTTCCGGGTGTTCGAGGAGCGCCTGGCGCTGATGCTCGCCGAGGAGGCTCCGGCGTTCGCGAACTGGGACCAGGATGCGACCGCCGTCGACGACGACTACGCCGCGCAGCGGCCCGACGAGGTCGCGGCGGAGCTCGTCGCCTCGGCCGAGACCGTCGCGGCCGCGTTCGCCGGGGTGCGCGACGACCAGCTCGACCGTACGGGTCTGCGCAGCGACGGCTCGGCGTTCACCGTCGACACGCTCGCCCGGTACTTCGTGCACGACCCGGTGCACCACCTGCACGATGTGCGCCGATCGGGGGCTGCATCGAGGTGACGCGAACGGGGGTGTGGCTCGGGCGAACCGCATCGAAGTGACGCGAACGGGGGCTTGGGCGGCTCGGACTGCGCGTTTCGGGTCACCTCGACGGCGCAGGCGCGGCGCGGGCGCGGGCGGACCTGATCGAAGTGACGCGACCGGGGGCTTGGGTGGCTCGGACTGCGCGTTTCGGGTCACCTCGACGGTGCGGGCGGAGGCGCGGGCGGACCTGATCGAAGTGACGCGAACGGTGGCTTGGGTGGCTCGGAGTGCGCGTTTCGGGTCACCTCGACGGTGCGGGGGCGGTGCGCGGCGCGGGGCGCGGGGCGCGGGGCGCGGGGCGCGGGCGGCCCTGATCGAAGTGACGCGAACGGGGGCTTGGGCGGCTCGGAGTGCGCGTTTCGGGTCACCTCGACGGCGCAGGCGGCGCGGCGCGGCGCGCGGCGCGGCGGCGCGGCGCGCTGCGCGGCTCAGGGGCGGTGGCGGCGGATGCGGATCGGGCCCTTGGCGGTCGACGGGTCGACGACCGAGCCGCCCTGCGTGATGTCGACCTCGCCGGCCGCGACGAGCCGCCGGGCGGCGCGGCGCACCGGCTCCATGAGGCCGCGCCAGGCGTCTTCGTCATCGGGGTGCAGCGAGCGCGCGACGTCCGACGGGCAGATGCTCGACGTCGCGGCGCGCTGCGCCAGCAGGTCGCGGATCCGCTGCTCGAGCTCGCGATCGTGGGCGGTCACCTTGTGCTTGCGGCACGCGTCGCTGCAGTAGGCCACGTCGTCCCAATTCGACGCCCACTTCTTACGCCACTCGATGCGTCGGCCGCACGAGCGGCAGGTCTTCGACTCGGGCGTGGCGGGGCTCATGGTGACAGTCAACGCGGCGGAGGCTGCGAGCGTTCCCGGCACCGTGCCTCCTCGGCTGCGTGCTCTGCGGCTCAGGCCGATCCGAGCTGGCGGAATCGCGCGGGCACCTCGCCGTCCTCGACCAGGTCGACCAACAGCTCGCCGACCAGCGGCGTGAACTTGAAGCCGTGCCCCGAGAACCCGGCCCCGACCACGAGCGGGCCGACGCGGTCGAGCACGAAGTCCTCGGTGTCGGTCGACGTGTACGTGCAGCTGATCGGGTCGGCCGTCTCGGCGTCGACCCCGGGCAGCCACTCGCGGGCGTAGCGCCGCAGCGCCTCGAATTGCACGGGCTCGGGCCGGTAGCTGCGCGCATCGGGGTCGGTCACCGGGCCCGTCCTGTGCCAGCCGGCTTTGACCCCCTCGCCCGGCGTGAGCATGCCGTAGACCGGCCCGTACCACCACGCGTCGTCGCCGCCGTCGGGGTCGGGGCGGTGGTTGAAGCCGGGCCAGACGGCGTCGTCGTCGGTGACCCGGAAGTGCGCCGGCTGCTCCTGCGTCACGACGAGGCGAGGGAGGCGCGCGAGACCGCCGACGAGCCCCTCCGTCCACGCACCGGCGGTCACGACGACCCGGGGCGCGAGGTACTCCTCGTCGGCGGTGACGACGCGGGCCCGGTCGTCGCCCTCGATCTCGATGCCGGTGACGGGTGTCGACCAGCGGACCTCGGCGCCCAGCTCGGTCGCGACGCGCTCGAAGGCGGCCAGCGCGTCGGCGGCGCGGATACGACCGCTGTCGGGCACCCAGAGCACGTCGGTCTCGAAGCGGAGGCCCGTCCAGCGGCGACCCGCGTCGCCGGGCGCGACGAACTCGCTGTCGACGCCCCGTTCGGCGTGCAGCTCGCGCATGCGGCGCAGCATGTCGGGGCGACCGTGGTTGACGACGCCGACGAGGTCGAGCAGCGGGGTGTCGGTGACGACCGCGAGCTCGTCCCACAGAGTGCGGGCGCGGGCGACGAGGTCGACGTACTCGCCGTCGTCGTAGGCGATGTTGAGGTTGCGGGTCGTGCCGTGCGAGGCGCCGTGGTGGTGGCCGCGCTCGAAGCGCTCGAGCAGCACGACGTCGTGCCCGCGGACGGCCGCCTGCCAGGCGGTGGCGAGGCCCATCGCGCCTCCTCCGACGACGACGAGATCGACGGTGCGTGCCATGGTGCGCCTCCTGGGTGGGGTGGGGTGTGTGGTGGTCGTGTGGGTGGTGGTGGTGGTCGTGTGGTGCGGGGTTCGAGTGAGCGTACGGGAGGGGGTCGAGTGCGGCGGGTCGGTGTCCTCGACGGCGGGTCAGCGCTGACCCGCCACGGATGAAAGGGACCCGCCGCAGCCCGGCCTGGTGCTCAGGCGGCTCGGCCGAGGAGGCGCGGGGAGCCGAGGAGGCGCGGGTCGCCCCGGTCAGTCGAGCGCGTCGACCTCGGCCCGGGTCGGCACCGAGCGTGCGGCCCCCTCGCGCCCGACGGCGACGGCCGCCGCCCGGGACGCCGTCTCGAGCGCGTCGCTCCAGAGGTCGTCGTCGGCGAGCGACGCGACGATGTAGCCGATGAACGTGTCGCCGGCCGCGGTCGTGTCGACGACCTCGACGCGGTGGGCCGGCTGCTCGACGGGGTGCCCCTCGCCGACGAGCATCGACCCGTCGCCGCCGAACGTGCAGAGCAGACGGACGCCGAGCCGGTCGGCGAGGTCGGCGGCGGCGGCGCGGGGGTCGTCGGGCACGGCGGTGTCGGCCTGCGCGGCGGCGCCGTGCTCGGCGGCGCCGTGCGCGGCGGCGCCGTGCGCGGCGGCGCCGTGCGCGGCGGCGTCGGCCTGCGGGTCGGCGTCGTGCCCCGCGGCGCCCTGCGCCTCGGCCTCGAGGAGGTCGGCGAGCTCGCTGCCGTTGACGACGAGCAGGTCGAGGTCGTCGACGATCGTCAGCACGCGAGGGTCGGACGGCGCCGAGTTGAGCACCACGAGAGCGCCGCGTTCCTGACCTGCACGGGCGGCGGCCGCGGTGATCTCGAAGGGCACCTCGAGCTGCAGGACGACGATGTCCCCCTCGCGCACCTCCTCGAAGGAGGCGCGCACGGCGTCGGCGTCGATCGCACCGTTCGCGCCGGGGACGACGGTGATCAGGTTCTCGCCCGACGAGTCGACCGAGACGATGGCCCGGCCGGTCAGCTCGTGCTCGATGCGGGCGACACCCGAGGTGTCGATGCCCTCGGCCTCCAGAGCGGCGACGAGCTCGTCGCCGGCGGGGTCCGTGCCGACCGCTCCGACGAAGCGCACGGCGGCACCGGCGCGGCGGGCGGCGACGGCCTGATTGGCGCCCTTGCCGCCGGGCTCGCGGCGAGCGCCGGTGGCGGTGATGGTCTGGCCCGGCGCGGCGTGCTCGACCACGGTGAGCCGCAGGTCGTCGTTGATGCTGCCGACGACGTGGACGGTGTGCGGGGCCATGGTTCCTCCTGGTCGCGGGGCGGGCTGGGCGGGCTGGGCGGGGCGGGCTGTGCGGGCGGGCGGGGCGAGCCCGCGGGGGCCCCGGCGATGCTATCGCCGGCCGCTGAGCCATGACGCCAGGAGATCGACACGACGCCACGTATAAGGCTGGCGTCGTGTCCATCTCCTGGCGTCGAGCGGGCGGTGCGCGCGGCCGCCCCGAAGTGGGCACAAACCGCACCCCCGGCGGTGGCGAATGCATGACGGGTAAGCAATGCAACGGGCACGCCACGTCGATTCGGGTTCGGCGGGGTCTCCGGGCCGGTCCGCGCGAAGCGATTCGCGCCTCCGGCCCGGCCAAGCCCCGCTGCCGAGTCACTCTGCAGTCGCGCCGGAGACGACTCGCGAGGGATCCGCCTCCGCCTGCCGGGAGCGAGTCTTGATCGATGAGCACCGTCGATCCGACCCTCCGCAGTCAGCTCCTCCGGTTCGGAGCGCTCGTGTTCGTCTCCGCCTCGATCATCGCCGCGTTCGTCGTCGTCCCGATCTTGGTCGTGCAGGCGGAGATCGACGAGCCCGGCGAATACGGCATCTGCAACGGCCTGGCCCCGACGTGCCACGACGTGCCCCTCGAGACCATCGCCGACGCGAGCGGCGTCGACTTCCCGGCGGGTTCGATGGTCGTGTCGTCGAGTGCGGTTCCGAGCTCGTTCAAGGGGATCGACTACCTGCAGGCGGTGGTCTCGGTGCCCGACGGCTCGATGCCCCTCGAGGCGGTCGTCGACCTGCCGCTGTCTCCGAGCGCCGACGATTCGGTCGTCGGATCGTCGCTCGAGGAGTGGGGTGCCGAGTCGATCGTGGTGCTCGCCGACGGGACCGGATACCTGTCGATCGGCCTCGGCGCGACGCCGGGCGCCCGACCCGACCTCGTCTCGGTCTGGAAGCGCCTCAGCAGTCGGAGCTGACCCGGGCGACAACCCCGAGTGGTCAGAAGACGCTCTTCGTTCGAGGGCGAACGACATCTTCTGACCACTCGACCTCGGGCTAGGGGCCCGGGGCTCGAAGGGGCAGGCAGATCCGCGCGCGGCTATTACGCACTCACGCGTAATAGCCCGAGAGCACGCACACCACCTAGGAGGCGCGGGTCGGCTCGATCACGGCCAGCGCGATCACCGCGGCCCGGCCGGTGAGCTGCACCGCACCTCCTGAGGGGATGACGACCGCGTCGTGCAAGGCCAGCGCGCCGTGAGCCGGCGACGAGACGTCTCCCTCGACGACCACCGCCACCGTCCAGGACGAAGGCGAGGCGGGCGAGCCGGGCGAGCCGGGCGAGCGGAGCGTCAGCTCGCCGTCGAGGTGCCGCGCGACGAGCGTGCCGGCGGCCGAACCTCGCCCCGTCATCAGGTTGAGGTCGAGGCCCGTCCCCCGCACGTCGACGGCCTCGACGGCCGACTCGCCCGCGAAGGGGAGCACGTCGAACGCCTCGCCGCGCACCCGCCGCCCGTCGATCACGAGATCGAGACCGGCGGGTGACAGGGGCATCAGCAGGCGATCGACTCCGGCGAACTCCGAGAACGGGGCCGAACGGTCGATCGTCGCGATGCTGATCCGCCAGGCCGGCTCGGTCGCAGGTCCGCCCTCTGCGGGCGGGCCCTCGGCTACGACGGTCGTCGTCCCGGCCCCGTTCCGCCACGGTACGACGTCCCGGGCCGACGCCCGCAGCACAGACGGCTCGCCGGCAGCCCCCTCGCTCCCCATCAGAACGCCCGCCCCGACACGCGCTCCCCGCCGCGCCAGACCGCCTCGACCAGCGGCACCCCCGGCCGGTACGCCAGGTGCACGTACGACGGCGCGTCGAGCACGATCAGGTCTGCCGCCGCACCCACCGCGAGGCGTCCGACGTCGGTGCGGCGCAGGGCGGCCGCTCCCCCGGCGGTCGCCGACCAGAGCGCCTCGGCCGGGGTCATCCGCATGTCGCGCACGGCGACCGCGATGCAGAACGGCAGGCTCGTCGTGTAGCTCGACCCGGGGTTGCAGTCCGCCGCCAGGGCCACCGTGGCCCCGGCCGAGAGCAGTCGCCGCGCGTCGGGGTAGACGGCTCGGGTCGAGAACTCGGCCCCGGGCAGCAGGGTGGCCACCGTCGTGGACCCGGCCAGCGCCTCCACGTCCTCGTCGCTCGCGTAGGTCACATGATCGGCCGACGCGGCCCCTAGCTCCACCGCGAGCTGGATCCCGCCACCCGGCGCCAGCTGACCGGCATGGAGGCGCGGCGTCAGCCCCGCCGCCATCCCCGCCGTGAGGATCGCCCGCGTCTGATCGACGTCGAACGCGCCGACGTCGCAGAACACGTCGATCCACGTCGCCAGCGGCGCGCACGCGTCGAGCATCTCGCCCATGACCAGCGCGACGTAGTCGTCGGCCCGCCCCGCGAACTCGGCCGGCACGACGTGCGCCCCCAGGAAGGTCGACTCGGTCGTCACGGTGCGGACGGCCTCGAGGCTCCGCCGCTCGTCGTCGATGCTGAGCCCGTAGCCCGACTTGCTCTCGAGCGTCGTGGTGCCCTGCCGCAGGGCCTCGTCGGCGAGACGCCGCACCGATCGCGCCAGGTCGGTGTCGCTCGCCGCCCGCGTGTGCGCCACGGTGCTGCGGATGCCGCCGGCCGAGTACGACTCCCCCGCCATCCGCGCCGCGAACTCGTCGGACCGGTCGCCCGCGAACGCGAGGTGGTTGTGACTGTCGACGAAGCCGGGCACGACGGCCCGCCCGCCGAGGTCGACGACCTGGTCGACGCCCGAGGGGAGGCGCGTGGCCGGGCCCGTCCACCGCACCCGATCGCCGTCCATCACCACGGCGGCGTCGAGCACGACATCGAGCGGCCCGCTCGACGCCTCGGCGTACTCGTGCACGGGGTCGTTCGTGACCAGCTGCGAGATGCCGGTCAGGGCGGTGACGGTCATGCGGAGGGATCCTCTCGGAGGGTTGACAGGGGCTCGTCCACAGGCGGCAGCACCGCCTCGATCGCCGACCGCAGGGCGGCACCCGGGGAGGCGACCCGCGCATGCACCCCGTCGCGCACGACGATCTCGCCCCCGACCACGACGGTCGACACGTCGGCCGCCGTGGCGCCGAACACGATCGACTCGAGCAGCGAATCGCGCCGAGCGTCGGCCAGGCGCACCGAGTCGAGCGACACCGTCACGAGGTCGGCGAGGGCTCCGGGTTCGAGCAGCCCCGCGTCGTCCCAGCCGAGCGAACGGGCGCCCTCGACGGTCGCGGCGGACATCAGCCGTGCGGCGCCGAACCAGCCGCGCCGGTTGCTGACGAGACGCTGTCCGGTCTCGATGCCCCGCGCCTCCTCGAACAGATCGATGACGGCGTGGCTGTCGCTGCCGACGGTGAGCGGCACGCCCGCCTCGACCAGCTCGCCCGCGGGGCCGACGCCGTCAGCGAGATCGCGCTCGGTCGTGACGCAGAAGCAGGCCCAGGCGTCGCCGGCCGCGAGATCGGCGACGTCGTCTTCGGTCAGGTGGGTGGCGTGCACGGCGGTGGCCCGGTGGTCGAGCACGCCGTGTCGGCGCAGCAGCGCGACGGGGGTGGAGCCGAGGAGGCGCGCGCAGTCCGCATTCTCGGCCGGCTGCTCGGAGACGTGCACGTGCAGCGGGGCGTCGCGCCCACGAGCCCACCCGGCGACCGTGGCCAGGTCTCGTTCGGGCACGGCTCGCACCGAGTGCACGGCCGCGCCGACGACGACGGTCGGGCCGCTGAGCGCCTCGCGCACGGCGGTCGCCCGTTCGGCCCAGGCCGCGACCGTGCCGTCGCCGAAGCGGATCTGCGCCGGCGAGAGCGGCACGTGCACCGGCTCGGCGGAGGGGTCGACGACCGGCTCGGCGGAGGGGTCGTCGGCCGGCTCGGCGGAGGGGTCGTCGGCCGGCTCGGCATCCGACTCGGCGGCTGGCTCGGACGCCGGTGCGAACCCGCCCACCAGGTAGCAGGTGTCGAGCAGCGTCAGGCGGATGCCCGCCGTCGCGGCGGCCCGGGCGAGCGCCCGCGACATGGCGAGCGGGTCGTCGTGCGGCGTGCCGTCGGCGGTGTGATGCACGTAGTGGAACTCGCCCACCGTCGTCACCCCGGCGAGCACCATCTCGGTGAAGACGGCCGTGGCCAGGGTCTCGTAGTTCTCGGGCGTCAGCCGCCCGGCGACCGAGTACATGACGTCGCGCCAGGTCCAGAAGCTGCCGCTGCCGACCTGGGTCCGCCCCCGCAGCGCCCGGTGGAACGCGTGCGAATGGGCGTTGACGAGACCCGGCAGCGTCACGCCGCGCAGCTCGATCGAACCGGTGGGAGGCGCGGCCACGTCGTCGACCACCGACACGATCCGGTCGCCCACGACCTCGACGACCGCGCCGTGCCGGATGTCGCCGACCCCGGTCCACAGATGCTCGGCCCAGAACGTCGACGTGCCGGCGCCGGTCATCGCCGGGCCCCGGCCCCGGGCTGTCCGCCCGCGGCGGGCACGACCTCGAGCGGTGCGACGAGCAGGTCGCGCAGCACCACCGTCAGGGCCTCGACGCCGTCCACGCAGTCGTCCGCCTCGGCGTGCTCGACGGGGCTGTGGCTGATGCCGGTCGGGTTCCGCACGAACAGCATGGCCGTCGGCACCCGCGACGCGAGGATCCCCGCGTCGTGCCCGGCGGCCGTCGGCAGGGTCGGCGCGCTGATCGACGCCGCTCCGAGCGACGACCGCAGCCGATCGCTCAGCGAGGCGTCGAAGTCGACCACGGGGGTGAAGCTGTCGCGGGTGACGGTGAGGCCGACGCCGTGGCCGGCCGCCGCCTCCTCGGCGATCCGCTGCAGGTCGTCGACCAGACGGACGACACCGCCCTGATCGGCCCCGCGGGCGTCGAGCCAGGCGTCGACCCGCGACGGGATCGCGTTCGTGCCGTTCGGTTCGACGCGTACGCGCCCGAACGTGGTGACCGCCTGCGCCTCGACGGCGAGACGGCGGGCGGCGCCGACGACCTCGGCGAACGGCAGCATCGGGTCGTGGCGATCGTCGAGCCGGGTGGTGCCGGCGTGGTTGCCCTCGCCCTCGAAGCAGAAGTGCCAGCGGCCGTGCGGCCAGATCGAGCTCGCGACGCCCACCGACTCGTCGCCGAGCGCCAGGTGGCGACCCTGCTCGACGTGCAGCTCGACGAAGACGCCGATGCGCGCCAGCGCGGTCTCGTCGAGACCGACGTGCTCGGGCGCGTGACCGGCCGCGGACATCGCGTCGGCCAGCGTCGTGCCGTCGTCGTCGGTGAGCGACAGGGCGTGCGACGAGTCGACGGCGCCGGTCATCAGGCGCGAGCCGAGGCACGCGAGACCGAAGCGGGCGCCCTCCTCCTCGACGAAGTTGACCACGGCGAGCGGGCGCACGGGCACGACGCCCGCCGCCTTCAGCGCGTCGACCGCGAGCAGTGCGCTGACGACGCCGAGCGGCCCGTCGAACGCCCCGCCGCCGGGCACGCTGTCGAGGTGACTGCCGGTGACGACGGCACCGTCGGCCGGCGCGCCCCACCAGGCCCACTGGTTGCCGTTGCGGTCGACCTCGACCTCGAGCCCGCGACGGGTCGCCTCGGCGGCGAACCACTCGCGCAGGCCCAGGTCGACGCCCGTCCACGAGAAGCGGTCGTAGCCGCCCGAGCGCGGGTCGCGACCGACGCCCTCGAGGTCGCTCCAGACCCCGTCGAAGGAGGCGCGCAGCAGCGGGCGGTCGGCCGTCGCCCCGCTACGGGCGGGGGCCATCGACGGTGCCCTCGGCGGTGTCGCCCGCGAAGCTCTCGGTCGCAGCGCTCTCGGTCGCGGGTTTCTCGCCGGCGGCATCCTCGGAGACCCGACCCGCGCCTCCTCGGCTGCCGCGGTGCTCCTGCATCGGCACGCGCACGCCGCGCTCGGCGGCGACGTCGATCGCGATCTCGTAGCCGGCATCCGCGTGGCGGATGACGCCCATGCCGGGGTCGGCGACGAGCACGCGGCCGAGCTTCTCGGCGGCGAGATCGGTGCCGTCGGCGACGATCACCTGACCGGCGTGGATCGATCGGCCCATGCCGACGCCTCCGCCCTGGTGGATCGACACCCAGGTGGCTCCCGACGCGACGTTGACCATCGCGTTCAGCAGCGGCCAGTCGGCGATGGCGTCCGAGCCGTCGAGCATGGCCTCCGTCTCGCGGTACGGCGACGCGACCGAGCCGGAGTCGAGGTGGTCGCGACCGATCACGATCGGCGCCGACAGCTCGCCCGACGCGACCATCTCGTTGAACTTCAGCCCGGCGAGGTGACGCTCGCCGTAGCCGAGCCAGCAGATGCGCGCCGGCAGCCCCTGGAACGCGACGCGCTCGCCCGCCATGGTGATCCACTTCTTCAGCGACTCGTTCTCGGGGAACAGCTCGAGGATCGCCTTGTCGGTCGCCGCGATGTCGGCGGGGTCGCCCGAGAGCGCCGCCCAGCGGAACGGGCCCTTGCCCTCGGCGAACAGCGGGCGGATGTAGGCAGGCACGAAGCCGGGGAACGCGAAGGCGCGGTCGTAGCCGGCCGTGCGGGCCTCGCCGCGGATGCTGTTGCCGTAGTCGAAGACGACCGCCCCGGCGTCCTGGAACCCGACCATCGCCTCGACATGGGCGCGCATGGCGGCCTGCGAGCGGCGGGTGAAGTCGGCGGGATCGGCCGCGGCCTCGGCGGCCATGTCCTCGAAGCGGGTGCCGATCGGCAGGTACGACAGGGGGTCGTGCGCCGAGGTCTGGTCGGTGACGATGTCGATCGGGGCCTTGCGGGCCAGCAGCTCGGGCACCATCTCGGCGGCGTTCCCGACGACGCCGATCGAGAGGGGGCGCTTCTCGTCACGGGCGGCGATCGCCAGCTCGAGCGCCTCGTCGAGGCTCGACGCGGCGACGTCGAGGTATCGGTGCTCGACCCGGCGGTCGATGCGCGTGCGGTCGACGTCGATGCAGATCGCGACGCCGTCGTTCATCGTCACGGCCAGCGGCTGCGCGCCTCCCATGCCCCCGACGCCCGCGGTCAGCGTGATCGTGCCGGCCAGGGTGCCGCCGAAGTCGGCGTTCGCGACCGCCGAGAACGTCTCGTAGGTGCCCTGGAGGATGCCCTGCGTGCCGATGTAGATCCACGAGCCGGCCGTCATCTGGCCGTACATCATCAGGCCCATGGCATCGAGCTTGCGGAAGTCCTCCCAGTTGGCCCAGTCGCCCACCAGGTTCGAGTTCGCGATCAGCACGCGCGGCGACCACTCGTTCGTGCGGAACACGCCGACCGGCTTGCCCGACTGCACGAGCATCGTCTCGTCGTCCTTCAGGGTCTTCAGCGTCTCGACCATCGCGTCGAACGCCTCCCAGCTGCGGGCGGCCTTGCCCGTGCCGCCGTAGACGACGAGGTCGTCGGGGTGCTCGGCGACCTCGGGGTCGAGGTTGTTCATCAGCATGCGCAGCGCGGCCTCCTGCTGCCAGCCGAGGCAGCTGAGCTCGGTGCCGCGCGGGGCGCGGACCGGGCGGGGCCCCGAGGAGGCGCGGGTCGCGTCGGCGGCGCCGGTCGCGTCGGTGCCGGTGGTGGAGGAGGCGGTGGTGCCGGTGGTCTCGGTGTCGAGGGTCACGAGGGGGCTTCCGTTCGAGGTCGATCTGCGGTTCAGGAGGAGGCGGCGACGTCGCGCGGCACGCCGTGCGGGCGCGACGAGTCGCCGCGTGCCCGCTGAGGGGCACCGGTCGGGGCTGTTCGGTTGTGGTCGTGCGGTGGTGCGGTGGTGCGGGTGCTGCGGTGACGCGGATGGTGCCGTGATGCGGGNAGGAACTCCTTGGCGACGCTCGCCGAGTCCTGCTTGTCGACCTGGACCTTGGCGAGGTACTCGGTCAGGTTCTCGGTGGTCAGCGCCTCGGACACGGAGTTGAGGGCGTCCTCGACGGTGTCGTCGCTCTTGTCCTCGCGGACGATCGGGAGGATGTTCTCCGAGAGGAACAGCTGCTTGGTGTCCTCGAGGGTGACGAGGTCGTTCGTCTCGATGGCCGAGTCGGTCGAGAAGATGTTCGCGACCTCGACGTCGCCGTCGGTCAGGGCGGCGAGGGTCAGCGGCCCGCCGGCGTCGAGGGGCACGAACTCCTTGAAGGTCAGGCCGTACTCGGACTCGAGGCCCTTGATGCCCTGGATGCGCTCGGCGAACTCGGGGCCGGCCGCGATGCGGAGCTGGTCGGCGACGGGCTCGAGGTCCTCGATGGTCTCGAGGTCGTACTCGTCGGCGGTCTCGCTGGTCACGCTGAGCGTGTCCTTGTCTTCGGCGTCGGACTGCGGCAGCGAGACGATGCCCTCGGGGAGGACGTCCTGCAGAGCGTCGTAGACGTCGTCGGGCGAGGTGACGCCCTCGGGCGCGCCGTCGTCGGAGAGCGCGGCGAGCAGGGCGCCGTTGTACTCGGGGAGGAGGTCGATCGAGCCGTCTTCGAGGGCCTGGAGGTAGACCTCGCGGGCGCCGATGTTGAAGCTGCGCTCGACGTCGACGCCGTTGGCCTCGAGGACCTGCGCGTACATCTCGGCGAGCAGCTCGCTCTCGGGGAAGTTCGCGGAGCCGACGGTGATCGTCTCGCTGTCGCCGGAGGCCGAGCCGCCGGTCGACTCGGTGGGGTCGGAGCAGCCGGCGAGCACGAGCATGCCGACGCCGAGGACGCCGACGGCGCCGAGGAGGTTCTTCTTCTTCATGATGTGGGGGCTTTCGTTCGGGTGCCGGGACCGGGCTGTCCGGTCGGGGCGGGTGAGGTGGAGGGTGCGGGGACGGTCTTGGTGGTACGGCGGGTGACGCGTCGGCCGGTGAGGCCGGGCGAGATGACGGAGCGCTGGATCACCGCGGCGATCAGGTCGACGACGATGGCGAGCGCCGCGACGACGACGGCGCCGGCGACGACGCGCTCGTAGGCGTTCAGGGCGATGCCGTCGACGAGCAGACGGCCGAGGCCGCCGATGCCGACGTAGGCCGCGACGGTCGACGTGGCGATCACCTGGAGGAGCGCGTTGCGCAGACCGCTCGAGATGAGCGGCAGCGCCATCGGCACCTCGAGCTTGAAGAGCACCTGCATCGGGCGCATGCCCATGCCCTTGGCCGCGTCGATGGCCGCCGGATCGACGGCGCGGATGCCGGCGTAGGTCGTCGTGAGGATGGGCGGGATGGCCAGGATCACCAGGGCGATCAGCACGGGCAGGAACCCGCGCCCCATCAGCACGACCAGCAGGATGATCAGACCCAGGGTCGGCAGCGACCGGCCGGCGTTCGCCGCGTTGATCGCGATGAACGAGAGCTTGCCGGTGTGCCCGATGTACAGACCGAGCGGGAGGGCGATGGCCGCCGCCACGGCGACCGCCTGGATCGTGTACCAGAGGTGCGTGAGGATCAGCGACGGGATGGAACCGGTGGCGCCGAACTGCCAGTTGTCGCCGTCGAGCAGGTACGAGAGGAGACCGTCGTTCACGAGGCGATCCTCCCTGCCGCTCGGACCCAGGGCGTCGCACGACGCTGGATCAGCACGATGATGCCGTCGAGGATCGCGGCGAGCACGACCGAGAGCACGATGCCGACGATGATCGGCGGAGCGTAGTTGAGCTGCTGCCCGCGGGTGAAGAGCGTGCCGAGACCGCCGACGCCGATCAGGGCGCCCACGCTGACGAGGCTGACGTTGGCGACGGTCGCGACCCGGAGGCCGGCCAGCATGACGGGCAGCGCGATCGGGAGCTCGACGCTGACGAGACGACGCAGGCGCCGGTACCCCATCGCCGAGGCCGCCTCGGCGACCAGCGGGTCGACCGACTTGAGACCGTCGGCGACGACCCTGACGAGCAGGGCGACCGTGTAGACGGTCAGCGCGACGATGATGTTGAGCGGGTCGAGGATGCGGATGCCGAGGATCGACGGCACCAGCACGATCAGCGCCAGCGACGGGACGGCGTAGAGGATGCCGCTGAGGTTGAGCAGCGGGTGGTACAGGAAGTTGAAGCGCACGGCCAGATAGCCGATCGGCAGCGACACCACGATGCCGAGCAGCACGGGCAGAAGCGCGAGGTACACGTGCTGCGACAGGGCGGCCTGGATGACCGGCCCGTTGTTCTGGAGGTACTGGATCACGCGACGTCCACCTCGCGACGACGGCGCGCCTCCAGCTGCTTCATCAGGCTGGTGTGACGGATCACGCCGTCGACGACCCCGTGCTCGTCGACGCGGATGACGATGCCGACCGGCGACGTGATCGCCAGGTCGGTGACGAGTCGGAGCGAGTCGCTGCTGGTGTACCAGCCGCCCGGGTGCGTGGGAGCGGTCTCGGAGCCGAGGCCGGGGCCCGTCCAGCCGAGCGGACGACCGGCGTCGTCGAGCACGAGGCGCTCGGGCCCGGCCTGCGCCACCGAGACCGGCTCGACCTCGAGACCGGCGGCGGAGTCGAACGACAGGCTGCGGAACCCGCGGTCGCGACCCACGAAGCCGGCCACGAAGTCGTCGGCGGGGTTCGAGAGGAGCTCGCGGGGTGTGGCGAACTGGGCGAGGTGCCCGCCCTCACGGAAGACGGCGACCCGGTCGCCCATCTTGATGGCCTCGTCGATGTCGTGGGTGACCATGGCGATGGTCTTGCCCAGGTCGCGCTGCAGACGGAGGAACTCGGCCTGCAGACCCTCGCGCACGATGGGGTCGACGGCGCTGAACGGCTCGTCCATGATCATCACGGGCGGGTCGGCGGCGAGCGCCCGGGCGACGCCGACGCGCTGCTGCTGGCCACCCGAGAGCTGCACGGGGTAGCGGTCGGCCATCGACTCGGAGAGCCCGACGCGCTCCATGAGCTCTACGGCCGTCGAGCGCGCCTTCTTCTTGCTCGTGCCGACGAGGCCGGGCACGGTCATGATGTTCTCGACGATCGTGCGGTGCGGGAACAGCCCCGCGGCCTGGATGACGTAGCCGATCCCGCGGCGGAGCGACGCCGCGTCGCCGGTCGCGACGTCCTTCCCGTCGATCAGGACGCGGCCCTTCGTGGGCTCCACCATGCGGTTGATCATCCGCAGCGACGTCGTCTTGCCGCAGCCCGACGGACCCACGAACACGGTCAGTTCGCCGGTGGGCAGTTCGAGGTCGAGACCGTCGACGGCCACCGTCCCGTCGGGGTAGACCTTGCTGACGCCGTCGAAGGTGATCATGGGGCGTTCTCCTGTCGCGATGCCGGGCTCTGAGGAGCGCGCTCCCGGCGATTCGTGAATAAGTTGATTCATCATGCGGAATCGATGAATACTTCGTCAATAAGCGCTACGGCCTGTTTACGAGACCGAAACACGAGGGAGGCACAGTGACCGACATGCACGCCAGCGACGACCTTCCCCCGGTCACCCTAGACGGCACTCCGTTACGAGTGGCCGATCTCGTGGCCCTCGCGGACCGTCGCGCCCGCGTGTCGGTGCCCGGATACGCCCTGGCGACGGTGGAGGAATCGCATCGCACCCTGCTTGCCGCGCGCGACTCCGGCATCGTCTACGGCGCCAACACGGGTGTCGGTGCGAACCGCGGGATCTCGGTCGTCGACGACGCCGTCGACCTCACCCCGGAGGAGGAGCACCGCGAGCAGGCGGCCCACGGTCTGCGCCTGCTGCGCAGCCACGCGTCGGGCATCGGCGAGGTGGAGGACGACCGCGTCACCCGGGCCGCCCTGGTCGTCCGGCTGAATCAGCTGCTGGCCGGCGGATCGGGCATCAGCCCGGGCGTCGTGCAGGGTCTGCTCGCCGCGGTGCGGAACGACTCGCTGCCGACCCTGCACCGCACCGGTTCGATCGGCACCGGCGACCTGACCGCGCTGGCCGAGCTGGCACTCACCCTCATCGGCGAGTTCCCGTGGCGGAGCGGCGGCGTGCCGCCCGTGGTGTTCGCCGAGACCGACTCCCTGCCGTTCATGAGCTCGAGCGCCGTGACCCTCGCGACCACAGCGCTCGCGGCCGACGTCGCCGCCCGCCAGCTCGACGCCGCCACGGTCGTCGCGGCTCTCAGCTTCCGGGCGCTGCGCGGGTCGCCCGAGGCGTTCGACGCCCAGGTGCACGCCGCACGACCTCATCCCGGGCAGGTGCGCGAGGCCGCCCGCCTGCGCTGGCTGACCGAGGCGGTCGAGGGCGACCCGCTTCCGGTGGCGCGCCTCCAGGATCCCTTCGGGCTGAGGGCCTCGCCGCAGGTGCACGCGCCGGCCCGCACCGCGCTCGGGGTGCTGCTCGACGCTCTCGACCGCGAGCTCGGCGGCCCGGCCGAGAACCCGCTCGTCGTCGACGACGGCGTGCGGCACCACGGGCAGTTCCACCTCGCGACGCTCGCGTGGTCGCTCGACGCGGCCCGCATGGGGCTGCACCCCGTGTTCAGCCTGTCGACGAGTCGACTCGGGCTGCTGATGCGGGCCGACATGACCGGGTTGCCGCCGTTCCTCGCCGACGCGAGACGGAACGCGACGAGCTCGGGCCTGATGATCGTCGAGTACGTCGCCCAGGACGCCCTCGCCCACATGCGCATCGACGCGACGCCGGTCACGAACGCCAGCATCAGCGTGTCGCTCGGCCTCGAGGAGCACGCGAGCTTCGCGATCCAGAGCACGCGCCTCCTGACCAGCCTGGTGCGCTCGTCGGGCGCGGTGCTCGCGGTGGAGCTGTTCGCCGCGGTGCGCGCCCTGCAGATGGCGCCCGACCGGGTGGCCGGCACGCGCCTCCGGCCGGTGTTCGAGCGACTCGTCGCCCTGATCGACCCGTCGACGGACGACCGGCCACTCGGAGCCGACATCGCCCGGATGGAGGCCGAGCTGCCGACGCTCGGGGCGGCCCTCCGCGACTGCCCCGCGTAGGGCCGAGCGCATCCGCGCCGCCCCTCCTTGCGGATCGAGTGGTCGGAAGATGCTCTTCCTCGAGCGGGGAAGAGCATCTTCGGACCACTCGATGCGACGAGCGTGGGCTCGGGCGGCTGGGGCTCTAGGCGTCGCGGGCGGCGAGCGCGTCGGCCGCCGCCTGCTCGTCGCGGTACTGCTCGATGACGCTGATGTCGTCCATCGGGCGCAGCTCGTCGGCGTAGCTGACCGACTGGCGGCGCATCACGCCGTTCGAGCCGATCGAGTACTGCCCCATGCGCCAGAGCGGCGGCGAGTACGCGTGGATCGAGACCGACCCGTCGATGTGCCCGCCCATGCGGTGGATGTGGTCGGGCCCGAAGTGGAACGAGCGCCCCGCCTCGACCACGCGGCTGACCGCCTCGCCGCCCATGCGGGGGTTCGCCTCGTTCACGGCGCCCTCGACGACGGCGACCGCCCCCGACGAGATGTCGTGGTCGTGCCAGCCGGTGTCGTCGGTGGTGTCCCAGCAGAGCAGCCAGACGTCGATGTGGCTGTCGCGGTACAGCGAGGCGAAGTGCCGCTGGCCGCCGCCGTGCTGCACGAGGTGGCGCCAGGCCTCGGGGCGGGTCGCCATCTCGTCGACCCACGCCTTCAGCTCGGGGCGGGTGAGGTCGCGGCCCGGCAGTGCGGGCAGGGCGGGCGCGGCGGACGCGGCGGGCGCTGCGGGCAGTGCGGACGCGTCGAGCACTGCGGACGCGGCGCCGGCGCCGGCGCCGTCGAGGGGAGCCGAGGAGGAGCGGGTCGTCGAGTCGGGAGCGGTGACGGTCATCGGGGTTCTCCGGTCAGCAGGGCGCGGGGGTTCGCGTGGACGTGGGCGTGGGTGAAGGCGTGACCGAGCCCGGGGTCGCGCGGCTGGGCGTACGGCCGGTCGGAGCCGTGCACGACGGGGTCGACGCCGACGACGCGCACGACGGCGTCGATGGCGCGGGTGTCGTACGACGAGGTCTCGTAGAACACGTTGGGGTCGACCGAGCCGAACTCGCCGCCACGGGCGACGAGGCGCTCGTGGTGCAGCGGCGCGAGACCGGCGAGGGCGACGAAGACGATGCGCAGGGTCGGGTGCGCGATGCGACCGCCCTGGTGCCAGGCGAACCAGGCCGACTGCAGCTGACTCACGTAGGGCACGACGGCGGGCCACCAGGCGGGGGTGTCGGCGACGGCCGGCGCCGGCCCGGGGTGCACCATGACGGGCTTGCCCGAGACGGCGACGACGTCGAGCACGGGGGCCATCCGATGCACGGCGGCCGGATCGAGGAGGCACGTGGCCGGCAGCTGCAGCCCGACCACCCGGTCGTCGCACAATATATCGGAGAGCCCGACGAGGTCGTGCTCGACGACGGGCGTCGCCGCCCAGATGCGGAAGGGGTCGCCGAGTCCGAGGGCGGAGCGGTGCCAGACGTCGATCAGCTCGCGAGCCTCGGCGCCCGGCAGGTGCTCGATGCCGAGCGGGCTCGACAGCGACACGAGCACGTCGTCCTTGCCCTCGGCGATCTCACGCGCCCGGCGGCGCTCGACGTCGTGGGCGGCCGGGTCGACGGCGTAGGGGGCCTCGCCGGCGGTGAGCAGCGTCCAGTCGTCGACGAGGCGCGGCTCAATCGTGCGGGCGCGCAGGGCCTCGACGAAGGCGGCGGGCCAGACGTGCTGGTGGGTGTCGGTGCGGCCGGAGGCGATGCGGCGCGAGACGGCGACCCGCGACGACGGAGCCGGGGCGGCGGACGACGCGACGGGTGCGGGGTCGCCGACCCGCACCTCCTCGATGGCCATCTCGCTGTGAACCGGTTCACTCATGTGAGTAGTGAACCGGTTCACAGCACGTTTTGTCAAGGCGGCGGCACGCTGGCCGTTCTGCGAACGATCGAGGCGCGACCCGGGGCGGCGACCCCCTGCCACGTATGCTGTGCGGGTGAAGGAGCCTCGTCGTCGTACGCTCCAGGACGTCGCCGACGCGGCCGGCCTGTCGAAGTCCGCGACGTCGTACGCGCTTCGCGGGCTGCGCGGCTCGACCGAGACGCAGGCCCGGGTGCTGCGGGTCGCGGCAGAGCTCGGCTACACGGTCGACCCGGTGGCCCGGGCGCTGGCCGGCGGCCGCAGCAGCAACGTCGTGATCGTCGGCACGCTCCGCGACCTCTGGCAGCAGGATCTCGCCGTGATGCTCAGCCGTGCGCTCGGCCGCCTCGCGCTGAACGCCTCGATCGCCGACGTCGACGCGTCGCCCACCCGCGAGGAGGCGGTGCTCGCGGCCCTGAACAGCCGCCAGGTCGACGGCGTGGTCGTCTTGCCGGTCGACCCGTCGGCGGAGTACTGGGCCGACGTGCCCGACGAGATCCGCGTGGTGTCGATCGGCGACGCGATCACCCACCGCCCCGACTCCCCCGTCGTGCTGTTCGACAACGCGTCCGGCGTCGGCACGGGTCTGCGGCACCTCGCCGGGCTCGGCCATCAGACGGTCGGCGTGCTCGCCCCCGCGCTGCCCGCCACCCCCGGGCGACCGGCCGAGATGCTCGCGACCTCGCTCGGCTCGGAGCTCGGCCTCGACGTGACCGTCACCGCGACACCCGCCGCGGTCGGCGAGGCGGCCGACGCGACGGAGCGACTGCTGCGCTCGACGTCGCGACCCACCGCGCTGCTCTGCCTCAGCGACTCGATCGCGTTCGGCGCCTACGCGGCGGCCCGGCGGGTCGGACTCGAGGTGCCGCGCGAGCTGTCGGTGCTGGGGTACGACGACAGCGCGATGGCGCCGCTCGTCGAGCCGCAGCTCAGCACGTTCGCGTGGGACGAGGCGGCCATCGTCGACGCCGCCGTCGACGCGCTGCACACCCCGGGGGACGAGCTCGACGGCGGGGCGCGGCGGCAGACGTTCCGGCCGGTGTTCATGCCGCGCGGGTCGACGGCTGCGCCCGGCGGCTGAGCTCGCCTCGCCCGCCGGTTGAGCTCACCTCGCCCGCCGGCTGACCTCGCCATCCCGCCACGTTCTCGACACGCCGCCACCCGATCCGGTGGCGGCGTGTCGAGTCGGTGGCGGCGTGGACGGCGAGCGCGACTTGCAGGTGCCGTAACGTCATGTGGTCTGGTGGACTCACCTCCCACCCACCGAAGAAGGCTCAGCTCATGTTCTCGTCGTTCGTCTCGCCGCGTCAGGTCAAGATCGGGGACGCCGCCGCGTTCGCCGGCACCACCCCCCGGGCGATCAGGCACTACCACGACATCGGCGTGCTGCCCGAGCCCGAGCGCGGCTCGGACGGCCGACGACGCTACGGATACGACGAGATGATCCGGCTGCTCTGGATCCGCAAGATGGCCGACGCCGGGGTCGCCCTGGAGGACATCCGCGGGGCCTTCGCCGACGATGCGGGCGGGGACGCTGATGCCGCCGGGAACGGCGGTGCCGGCGGTGACGGCGGCGCGGACGGGGACCGTGCTCCCATCGATCCGCAGGTCACGCGGGTGCTGGACAGGCTCGAGTCGACCCTCGTCGCCAGGGAGGCGGAGCTGCGGCGACAGCGGGCCGCGGTGCAGCGCATGCGGACCCGGGGCAGCCGACTCGGCCTGCTCGACGACATCGTCGCCGGTCGTCTCGAGTCCCTGCCCGAGGGCTCGGTGCGCCGAGACGATCTGGACACCCTGCTGGTCACGGAGCGGATGCTCGGTCCGCTCGCCGCCGCGATGCAGGCGGGTCGCTTCGTCGCCCTGGCCACCCACCCCGTGCTGCGCGAGGGATCCGACCGCGTCGACGCCGCCGAAGAGGCCCTCGACGACACGGTCGCGGTCGACGACCCCCGGGTGGCGCAGGTCGCGGCCGAACGTCACGCCTTCGAGGAGGCGCTGCAGGCCGCCATCGAGGCGTCCGGCCAGGACGCGGAGGACGACGCGATCCTCGACGCCTGGGACGAGCTGCACCCCGCCGGGGATGACGCGGTCGGCGGCGCGGTCGACGCCGACGGTCGCGGTGCGGGGCCGAGGCGCATGAGCGCCGCCGAGGCGATCAGCAAGATGCCCTACGACTACTCCCCCGCCCGCTGGAGGTGCATGGAGCTCGCCCTCGAGCTCGGCGCCCCCGACCCGAGTGCCCCCGACCCGAGCGCCCCGAGCGCCGCCGAGTAGGACTGCGGCGGGTTCCCGTCATCGGGGGCGGGTCAGCGCTGACCCGCCGCGGATGAGAGGAACCCGCCGAACCAGGCGGCCCGGTGCCTCTCCGCCGCTGATCGCTTGGCCACAGGCCCTCGCCGCGACACACTATGAGGGTGATCTACTATCTCGCGCCGCTCCTCCTCGGGGCCGGCTTCGTCGGGCTCTGCGTCGTCCTGCGCGCGGAGGACCGCGGACGTCGGCGGTCGCGCGGCGACGACGCGACGATCGCCGAACCCGAGAGGACCCCATGACATCGGGATCGGTCGCTGCGAGCGTGCTGAAGCACGTCGCGACGGGAATCGCGGCGGGCCTCACGGCCATGGGCGCGTTGCTGGGGAACAAGCCGCATCCCGGGCCTCAGCCCACGGGCGACGAGCGGGCCGACTACCGCCCCTGAACGCCCGGCCGGACGGACGCCAGCGCGGCCACCGCTAGGTGCGGCGGGTTCCCGTCATCGGGGGCGGGTCAGCGCTGACCCGCCGCGGATGACAGGAACCCGCCGCACCCGTGCAACGCCCAGCGCCCAGCGCCGCGCGCCCGTGCGACGCGGCTCGCATCCGCGCAACGCGCCCCGCGCAGCGCCACGCATCCGCGCAACGCGCCGCGCGGCTAGGGCCGGCGGCCCGCGAAGAGCGCGTACAGCAGCGGCAGCGCCGACGCGATCATCAGCGCGGTGCCGAGCCCGTCGTCGTCGGCGCGCAGCACCGCCCCCGCGACGAGCAGCGCGCCGAAGATCACCGCGGCCAGCACCCGACGGGCCGTCCGCTCGATGCGCCCCAGCTGCTTCTCGATGCGCGGGCTGCCCACCTCGAGGGTCCCGTCTTCGAGGCGACCGACCAGGTGGTCGAGGCGTCCCGGCAACCGGACCGCCACCTCCGCGGCTCCGAGCGCCCGACGGGCGACGTCCTGCACGGCGTTGCCCCGCTCGTCGCGCACCAGCTGCGCGGCGTAGGGCTCGACGGAGTCCCACAGGTTGAAGACGGGGTCGAGGGCGCTGGACACGCCGGAGGTGAGGGTCACCGCCCGCAGGACGAGCAGGAAGTCCTCGGGCAGCTGGAACGGCAGCGAGCGGATGAGGTCGCCGAACTGACCCGCGAACTCGCGGTACTCCCGAGGGTCGACCTGCCGCAACTCGGCGAAGCCCATGCCGCCGAATCGGGCGAACGTGGCGCTCACCGCGCGTTCGAGCTCGTTGGTGTCGGCGCTGGGCAGCAGCACCCCGAGGTCGCGCATCGCCCCGACCATGCCGCTGCCGTCGCGCGACGCCGCCGCGATCAGCAGCTGCCGGAGGCCGTTGCGCGTGCCCGTCGGCACCTCGCCCATCATCCCGAAGTCGATGAACGTGAGACGCCACGGTCGTTCGCCGTCGGCCGCCGCGATCGGCGTGACGAAGATGTTGCCCGGGTGCGGATCGGCATGGAAGAACCCGTTGGTGAAGAGCTGGTCGAACATCACGGCGGCGAAGACCGGCGCGACCTCGGCGGGGTCGATGCCTGCGGCGCGCAGACCCTCGACGTCGGTGATCTTGATCGCCGAGACGTCCTCGAGCACGAGCACGCGACGGGTCGAGCGCTCCCACACGACGTCGGGCACCCCCACGCGGTCGTCGTCGGCGAAGTCCGCGGCGAAGCGCGCCGAGTTGGCGGCCTCGTTGAGGTAGTCGATCTCCTCCAGGCTGGTGCGCGCGAACTCCTCGACGAGCGCGGGGGCGTCGACGCGGTCGTAGACGAGTCGCACGTGACTGAGCCAGCCGCCGACCCTGCGGAGGGCGGCGAGGTCGACGTCGACGATGAGGTCGATGCCGGGTCGCTGCACCTTGAGCACGACGTCGACGAGCCCCGTGTCGGCCGAGTCGACGGGGCCGAGCGTGGCCCGGTGCGCCTGACCGAGGGAGGCCGCGGCGATCGGTTCGGGCGAGACCGACGTGAAGACGCGGTCGAGCGGCATGCCGAGCTCGGCTTCGGCGAGCGCCCGGATCTCGGGGAACGGGACGGGCGTGACCTCGTCTTGCAGCCCCTCCAGCTCCTTCGTGATCTCGGGCGGCAGCACGTCGAGGCGCGACGACAGGTACTGGCCGACCTTGATCATCAGGCCGCCCAGATCGAGCGCGAGCGCGTGGAAGCCCCGGGCGAAGCGCTGCATCCGCTTCGCGCGGGTGCGCTCGGCGACCCAGCGCAGACCGAACCGGGGCAGCACGAGCTCGAACCACCAGGTCACGGCGAGGTGACGGGACGCGAACCGCAGGATGCGGCGGTAGCGGGCACGACCGGCCCGGTCGCGCACCGCGGGGTGGGCCTCGTCGAGACGGGGCGACGCCACCCGCGTCAGTCTCGGGCGAGGATCGAGTAGATGCGTCGACGGGCGTCGTCGAGCACCGCCACCGCCTCGTCGACCTGCGCGGAGGTGCCGGTGCGGCCGACCTGGGCCGTCGCACGAGCGAGGTCGATGCCGGCCTTGGGCAGGGCAGTCCGGCGGTCGCCGGTCGAGCGGGAGGGCGCCCACGGGTCGGCGGAGTCGATGCCGGCGGCGGCGCGACCCGCGTCGGTGAGCGAGTAGACCTTGCGCCCCTCGGTCTCTTCGGCCTCGATCAGACCCTCGTCGGCGAGCAGCTGCAGGGTCGGGTAGACCGAGCCGGCGCTGGGCTTCCAGTCGCCGCCGCTGCGTTCGTCGATCTCGTGGATGACCTGGTAGCCGTGCATCGGCCGCTCGGCGAGCAGCGCGAGGATGGCGGTGCGGATCTCGCCGCGCGGGGCGCGCGAGCCGTCGCGACGGTCGAACGTCGAGCGCAGCTGGTCCATCGCCTGCCACATCCCGTCGAGGTCGACGGTGAAAGAACCGGGTGTACGCGAGGTGCCCATGATGATCTCCTGTCGAGGGTCGAGCGATACCCGAACGATATACCTGCCGTCCGTCACCCGGCGGGGCTCGCACTCAGACTGGCGAGTGCGCCGTCGAGGCCGGGCTCCTTGAGTCCTCCTCGACCTCGACGTACGGTGAAGTGGTCGACGACGACGAAGGGGTGAGCATGGAGAAGAACGGGAAAGAGCAGCGGGGCAGGCTGCGACTTCAGTGGCCGACCTTCCGCGGGTCCTCCGTGGGGTGGGGCATCGGCGCGGTCTTCTGGCTGTCCTGCGTCGCACAGAGTCTCTACGTCGCGGTGCGAGACGGGGGTACGTCCGTCCTCGGCGGCCTGGTGATCGGGGCCCTCGTGATCGCGACTGCTGTCTGCGTCGTCGGGACGGTCGCGACGATCCGGCATCCCCGACCCGCGCCTCCTGCGACGGACGACTGAGCGGACCGGGGCGACCGAGCGGACCGGTCGACTGAGCAGGTCGTGCCGGGGCGACCGACCGGATGCCCCGCGCCTCCTGCCGGTCGGCGATGGCCGGACGGGGCGGTCATGACATCCGTAACGGGCGACAGGTGACGCGTCGGCACTTCTCGTGACCGTCGACCTCTGGTGTGCTTCTCGGAGACCGTGCGGGCCCCGAACCGCACCGAGAGGACTCCATGCGCAAGCCCCTGAAAGCGACGTTGTGGGTGGTCGGCGCCCTGGTCGCCCTCCCCGCTCTCACCCTGGCCACGACGTCGATCGTCAACGTCGTCGCCACCGAGTCGGACCTCGCCGCCATCACGCCCTACGGGCAGCGGGTGCCCGTCGACGGCAGGGAGATGAACGCCGTCGTCAGCGGCACGGGCGACGACACGATCGTCCTGCTGCCCGGTCTCGGCACGGCCGCCCCGGGTCTGGACTTCCAGCCGCTCATCTCCGAGCTCGACGACACCCATCGCGTCATCGCCCTCGAGCCCTTCGGCACGGGGCTGAGCGATCAGACCGATGCTCCACGCACCGCCGAGAACATCGCCGAGGAGGCGCACCAGGCGTTGCAGGGTCTGGGCGTCGATCGCTACGCGGTCATGGGGCACTCGATCGCCGGCGTCTACGCCCTCGAGCTGAGCCGGCTCCACCCGGGCGAGCTCACGGCGTTCATCGGCATCGACAGCAGCGTCCCCGATCAGCCGGGGTGGGATGAGCCCGTTCCGACCGACGGGCTCGTCCAGCTCCGCGACCTCGGTCTGCTCCGGGTGGCGTCCGCCCTCGCCGGCGACGCGTACGAGGGGATGCCCTACGACGAGGGAGCCAAAGAGCAGATGCGCCTCCTCACGACGAAGAACTCGACGGCGCCGACGCTGCTCGACGAGATGGAGCGCACCCCGAGCAACTTCGCCTCGGTCAGCGGAGCGACGTTCCCGGCGGACCTCCCGCTGCTCCTCTTCGTCGTGCAGGACGACTCGGACGTCGACGGCTGGCTCGGGCTCCACGAACGCCAGGCGGCGAGCGTCGAGCGCGGCGAGGTCGTCCCGCTCGAGGGAGACCACTACCTGCACCACACGCAGTCGCCGCGGATCGCCGCGGAGACCGACCGGTTCCTCGATCCGTCGAGCTGACGGCGCCACCTGGTGGGCCTCTGATTGGACCTTTCCCGGCAATCATCAGACAATTGCTTCCCATGCAAGGAAACGAGCAGGGCCCCCGATCGACCGAGCCGTCCGGCAATCCGCAGCACGATCGCACCCCAGGCGGTGCCAGGCGCCTCGTCCGCGACTTCACCGAACCACCGCCCAGCGGTGTGCACCCGGCGCTGATCCCCGGCCTCGGAGTCGAGCAGACCGGCCGTGTGTTCCGTACGGATCGAACCGTCTTCGGCGTCGCGATCCTCTTCGCGGTCGCGTTCCTGGCGTGGGGCGTCCTCGGCGGCGGGAGCCTCGCCTCGACCGCCTCGGCGGTCCTCGCCTGGGTGATCGAGTACACCGGCTGGTTCTTCACCTCGATCGCGACCGTGATCATGGTCTTCATGCTCTGGGTCGGTTTCGGCCGGTTCGGGCGCATCCGCCTCGGGCGCGACGACGAGGCGCCCGAGTTCTCGATGTTCTCGTGGATCTCGATGCTCTTCGCCGCCGGCATGGGCATCGGCCTCGTCTTCTGGGGCGCCGCCGAACCGCTGACCTTCTTCGAGAGCCCGCCCCCCGGCACCGACGAGGCCGAGACCGTCGAGGCGATGCACACCGCCCTGACGCAGGTCCTCTACCACTGGGGGCCTCAGGCGTGGTCGTTCTACGCCCTCATCGGCGGCGCGATCGCCTACGGCGCGTACCGCCGCGGCCGCACCCCGCTGATCTCGTCGATCTTCGCGTCGCTGCTGGGCGAGGGCCGCACCCAGGGCCCCCTCGGCAAGACCATCGACATCTTCGCCATCATCGTGACGCTCTTCGGCACGGCGGCCTCGCTCGGCCTCGGCGCCCTGCAGATCGGCCACGGAGTCGAGCTGATCAGCGGCATCGGCCAGGCCGGCAACGCCCTGCTCGTCGGGGTCATCACCGTGCTGACCATCGCCTTCATCATCTCCGCGGTCTCGGGGGTCTCGCGCGGCATCCAGGCCCTCTCGAACATCAACACGGTCGTGGCGCTCCTGCTGGCGCTCTTCGTGTTCTTCGTCGGCCCGTCGATGCTGATCCTCAACGTGATCCCGTCGGTGGCCGCCCAGTTCGTCGGCGACCTGCCGATGATGATCGGGCGCTCCGGCTCGCAGGGCGAGGAGGCGCAGGCCTTCCTGTCGAGCTGGACGATCTTCTACTGGGCGTGGTGGATCTCGTGGTCCCCCTTCGTCGGCATGTTCATCGCCAAGATCTCGCGCGGCCGCACGCTGCGCCAGTTCGTCTCGGTCGTCGTGGTCGTCCCGTCGATCGTCTCGTTCATCTGGTTCGCGATCTTCGGGGTCACGGCGATCGACCAGCGGATGAACGACGCCCCGCTGCCCAGCAGCCCGCCCGAGGAGGTGCTGTTCGGCATGCTGGGCAGCCTGCCTCTGGCCGGGGTCACCACGGTCATCGCCGCCGTGCTCGTCGCCATCTTCTTCGTCACCGGTGCGGACTCGGCCTCGCTGGTCATGGGCACGCTGTCGCAGCAGGGTCGCCCCGAGCCGTCGCGCTGGGTCACCGTGACCTGGGGTGTGCTCGTCGGCGCGATCGCCGCGGTGCTGCTGGTCGCCGGCGGTGAGGACGGCGCAGGGCTGAGCGCGCTGCAGAACGTGACGATCATCGCGGCGCTGCCGTTCGCGATCATCATGGCGTTCATCATGATCGCGTTCCTGAAGGACCTGCGGCGCGATCCGCTCATCCTCCGCGACCAGTACGCCGAGCGCGTCGTGCGCCACAGCGTGCGCAACGGCCTCGAGGAGTTCGGCGACGACTTCGCGCTCGTGCCGGCCGCGTACGACCACTCGAAGGACGACCTCGCCTGGGTCGAGCACGACGCCGACGAGGGTCTGAGCGCGTCGTACGCGGCCGCCGAGGCCGACGCGGCCGAGGCGTCGGAGGCGTCGGAAGCCGCCGGTGACGACGACGCCACCGTCGCCGAGGGCGCCGTCCCCGGCAGCGGCACGGACGACGACCGCAAGTAGGGGGTTGGGGCGGGGCCGGCATCACGTACCCCTACGTGGCGGCCCCACCCTGGAGCACAAGGACCCGAATCCGTGTACCCCGGTTTCGAACGGTCATCGACCACCCGATCCGCCGGCCCCTGTGGGAACGGTCATGTCGCAGACGGCCGGGCCGCACCGAAACGGGTCACACCCCGCCGGACAAGACGCCGAACAGCGCGACGAACGCACCCGCACCGACCGCCGTCAGCACCGTCGCCACCACGCGCTCCCGCAGTCGATCGAGACGCCGGGTCACGACCCACCCGAGGACCCCGACGCCGATCACGATGCTGATCGTCCAGTACAGCCAGCCCGTCGTCTCGGCGACCCGCAGCAGGCCCGAGACGCCGTCGCCGATCATCACGGCCGCGAACACCGCGACCCCCACGGCCCGCAGCAGCCGTCGCTCGGCCCGCCACCACAGCCCGGCGAGTCCGATCACCGGGCCGGCCAGCGTCGCGACGGTGAAGTAGAGGTCGCCCGGTCCGTACGAGTCGGGGAACCCCCGCAGCGTCGACACGACCACGTACCCCTGCAGCAGGGCGTGGAAGACGAGCAGCCCCATGCCCGCCGCGATCCACCAGCGTCGGGCGCTCGCCCACCGGGTGCAGACGACGGTCACCACGAAGGCGAGCAGCGTCCAGCCGCTGTTCGAGTTGGCGAACGACCTGAGCCCGTCGGGCAGGTGCTGCTGCCCGAACGAGGTCGCACCGCCGAGCAGCAGCCCCACGACGACGGCGACCGCCCACCAGGCGAGTGCGGATCCGACGGTTCTCCTCATGAGGTCAGCATGACCGTCGATGGCCGCGCCGACGTGCCCGCGAGCGACGGATCACTCTCTAGACGGCCGATGTCCTCCTCGAGAACGACCCCGCCTCGAGCGCCCGCACCAGCATCGCGACGTCGCGTCCGAAGGGCCGGTCGACCACACCGGGCGGCAGCAGCGCATCCGCGGTCGCGAGCTCGTCGTCGAGCGGCGTCACAGCAGCACCGGCACCCGAACCCCCACTCGCACCAGCACCGGCCCCCGCACCAGCACCCGCCAGCATCCCGCGCAACCGCCGCGCGTGCAGCACCGCGAGCAGCTCGCACGCCGCGACGTCGGTCGCCCCGTCGAGCGCCCCCGCCAGCAGCTCGGCGGCCTCGAGCGAGAACGACTGGGCGTCCTCCTGTCCGAGCGACGTCTCGATGATGCCCAGCGACGCGGGTCGGGCGGCCGTCAGCAGCCCGTGCACCGTGCCCACCGCGCGCTTGTGCACCGTCACCATGCCGGCCTGGACACCCGGTGCCGACGACAGCTGCCGCGGCAGCCCCGACACCGCCCCGTCGAGCAGCCGGTGCAGCCGAGCGGCGCCCAGCTCGGCCAGGTGCAGCACCGCGAAACGGACCGCGTCGAGCGATGCCGCGAGGTCGAAGCCGTCGAATCCGGCCGTGCCCACGAACGCGCCGTCGAGTCGCGCAGGCGAATCCGTCACGCCGTCGAGGGCCCGCAGCACCGCCGCGTCGAGCGCCTCGAGCACCCTGGCGAGATGCGCCAACGCCGGCCCGCTCACCCGGAACGACACCGGCGACTGCAACGCCGCCGACTCCCGCTCGGGCCCCAGCAGCCCGTCGAGCCGCCTCAGCACGGCCGCGAGCGCGTCGTCCGCCCGAGCCGTCGACACCCGGAACGGATCGCGGTTCGCCCCGACCAGCTCGAGCTCCGCCGCGAGCACGGCGAGCGCCTGGCCGGCCACCCGCCGTGCGCGGTCGGCCAGCACGATCGCGCGCGCGGTCGTGACCGGCACGCCCTCGATCAGGGCCACACCCTCTTTCGGGCCGAGGAGGTGCGGGTCGAGTCCCGACGCGACCAGCGCCTCCTGGGCGGGCACCACCGCGCCGTCCGCCGTCAGCAGCTCACCGGTGGCGGCACCCGTCGCGGCGGCGCCGAGGTGCGCGAGCGGCACGATCTCGCCGGCGGTGCCGAGTCGCGTGGCCGGGACGGCGGGCACGAGGTCGAGCCGCAGCACGTCGACCAGTCGCAGGCAGAGGGCCGACGAGACCCCCGCGTCGCCCGACAGGAACGTCCGGAGGCGCACCGCGAGCGCCGCCCGCACCTCGCGTCGAGCGAGCCAGGGCTCCGATCCCGTGGCGCGCGCGATCAGGAGGCGCGCCTGGTGACCGGCCCGCGCCTCCTCGTCCAGGGCGATGGTGCTGGCGGCGCCCATGCCGGTGGTGACTCCGTAGACGGGACCGCCGGCGTCGAGGGCGGCGAGGGTCTCGGCGCGCGCGGCGTCGAGCTCGGCCACGAGACGGTCGGTGAGGCGCAGCTCGCGGCCGTCGGCCACCTCGAGGACGGCGGCGGCGTCGAGATCGGTCGGCCGGTCGACGACCAGCGGTCCGACCGGTCGACGCGGTTCGAGCGGTGCGGCCGATGCGAGCGGTTCCGCGGCCACGTCAGCGGTACCGCAGCATCGTGCCGACCTCGGCCTCTTCGGCGGTGCGCAGCACGAGGTGCGCGAGCGCGACGTCGAGGATCGACAGGCCGCGGTGCCAGAAGAGGATCCGCTCGTCGGCGGACTCGCGCCCGGCCTTCGCGCCCGAGGCGATCTCGCCGAGCTGCGCCCAGAGCGTCTCGGGGCTGAGCAGCCCGGTGTCGACGTGGTGCCGCAGGGCGCCGAACCGGCCCGACCGGGACTCGGCCCAGTCGTCGACCACGACCTTGTCGATCACGTCGAGCAGTTCGGGCTCGACCGCGCTGACCGTGCCGTAGGGCACCACGAACGCGCCGGGTCGGATGTGCTCGCGCCGGAGGAGCGGCGCGGGTTCGGTCAGCCGCGTCGCCTCGACGATGATGTCGGCCCCGTCGAACGCCTCGTCGGCGGTCTCGACGACGACCACGGGCGTGTCGGTCACGGCCCGCAGCTGCTCGCCGAACGCCTCGCGCGACTCGACGCGGCGGCTCGTGACCCGGATCTCGTCGAGGTCGAACAGCCCGTCGAGCATGGTGACGTTCGAGAACGCGGTGCCGCGGGCGCCGGCGTGGGCCAGCACCTTCGAATCGGGGCGGGCGAGGTACCGGGCGCCGACGGCCGTCATCGCGCCGGTGCGGGCCTCGGTGACGAACGTGGCGTCCATCACGGCGAGCGGCGTGCCGTTGTAGGGGTCGAAGAGGGTCGCCATCGCCATCTCGCTCGGCAGCCCCTCGAGGTAGTTCGGCACGAAGTCGCCGACGACCTTGACGCCGCTGACGCCCCGCTCGCCGAGGGTCGACACGTGCCCGCGCAGCACGTTGAAGTGACCCACCCCGCCGTTGTCGGGCACGAGGTGCATGCGCGGCTCGAAGACCGTCTCGCCGCGACCGTGGGCGGCGACGACCGAGTCGATCGCGTCGACGATCGCGGCCGACGGGATGTCGAGGGAGTCGATGTCGGGCCCCGAGAGGTATCGCAGCCAGATCGGGCGGGTCGGTGTGGTCACGGTTCTCCTCGGGTCGGGTGCGCGGGACGTGCTTGTCGTGCTGGCGTGCTGGCGTGCTGGCGTGCTGGCGTGCTGGCGTGCTGATGCTTGCGTGAATTGTTCCATGCGCTGTGTGACGGTTGTGTTTAATGATGTTCAGGAGGCGCGGTTCCGACCCCGTGCGCCGCTACCGTGGCGAGCACCCCACCGAGAGGCCCCACCCGTGAGCACGCCGCACCTGGACGACCACCAGCTCGACGGCGTCCGCGGCTGGCTGATCGACCTGGTGCACCAGCACCGGCTGTCGCCCACTCAACGCCGTGTGGTGCAGCACATGCTCGACTCGCTGCCGCAGGTGGCCTTCGCGTCGACCATCGACATGGCCGAGGCGGCGGGCGTCAGCCAGCCCACGGTCACCCGCATCGCGACGGCGCTGGGGTTCTCGGGCTACGCGGAGTTCCGCAACGCGGCGCGTGACGCCGTGCTGACGGCCACTCCCCCGGCGGCGGCGGCGGCGGGCGGTGCCGGCGGTGCGGGCGCAGACGGTGCAGGCGGTGTCGGCGGCAGGCCCGGCGAGGGCGGGGCGGGCGGCGTCATCGGCGCGGGCGGTGCCGGGGGTGCGGGTCGTGCCGGCGGTGCCGGGGGTGCGGGCGGCGCGGGCGGCGCCTCGGGCGGCGTCGGCGGTGCGGCCACGACGCCGGGCGCGGCCCTCGCGCATGAGCGGCAGAACCTGCGCGCCGTCGAGGCGACCATCGCGTCGGAGGCCATGCGGCGCGCGGTCGAGCTGATCGCCGACAGCCGTCCGGTCGGCATCGTGGGGCTGCGGGTGTCGGCGGCGCTCGCGAACTACGTCGGGTACCTGGCGCAGCGCATCGTGCCCGGGGTCCACGTGCTCGACGACGCGGCGCGACTCGACGACGACCTCACGCAGCTGCATCTCGACGGGGCCACGACGCTGGTCGTGTTCGCCATGCCGCGCTACCCCGCGGCCACCGTGCGGGCCCTCGCCCGTGCCCGGGAGCTCGGCATGACGACGGTCGGCATCATCGACACCCCGCTCGTGCCGTTCGCGCATCTGATCGACGTCCGTCTCGTGGCCCCCGTCGGCCAGGATCTCGTCTTCGACTCGCACGCCGCCGCCGTCACCCTGTCGATCGCGCTGCTCGAGGGGGTCGCTGCCCGCGACGCGCGCCGCACCCGCACCCGCCTCGACGCCCACGAGGAGCGCGTCGCCGAGTGGGAGTACCGCTCCCCCTGACCCGGCCCGCCCCGCGTCTGCGCACGCCGACCCGCGCCTCCTCCCCTCCCCCGCCCCGCGCCGTTCTGCGCAAGCCGATCCGCGCCTCCTCGTCCGCCTCGCCCCGCGCCGCGTCGCTCTGCGCAAGCCGACCCGCGCCGTTCTGCGCAAGCCGACCCGCGCCTCCTCATCCGCTTCGCCCCGCGCCGTTCTGCGCAACCTGACCCGCGCCTCCTCATCCCCCTCGCCCCGCGCCGTTCTGCGCAACCTGACCCGCGCCTCCTCCCCTCCTCGTTCTGCGCAACCCGACCCGCGCCTCCTCCCCCGTCCCCGCGCAGCGATGAACCGCGTTCGCGAAGGAGAACCGCGATACAACGCAGTTCATCTTCGCGAACGCGGTTTTCGGGTGGACGAGGAGGCGCGGCGCAGGAAAACGAGGAGGCGCACTGCAGGAGGGGCGGGGACGGACGAGGAGACGCGGCGAACGGCGATGAACCGCGTTCGCGAAGAAGAACCGCGATACAACGCAGTTCATCTTCGCGAACGCGGTTTATGGGCAGGCGAGGGGGCGCGGGTCTGGGCAGGCGGGGCGGGCGCGGGTCAGGCGGGCGGGGCGGGCGCGGTGATGCGGGCCACCGCCTCCTCCGTGAAGCGTCGCGACGGCGGTTCGGGGTCGAGCACGCGGTGGATCGACAGCCCCTCGATCAGCGCGTCGACGCGTCGTGCCGTGTCGGGGTCGAAGTGCCGCTCGAGTTCGACGCGGCTGCGGCGCATCCACTCGCGGGTGATGCGGCGGAACGCCGGCTGCCGTGCGGCGAGCGTGTAGAGCTCGTACGACAGCACCTGATCGCGCAGCCTCCCCTCGGCCGCGAGATCGTCGTGGATCAGCGACACGATCGCCGCGCGGGCCTCGTCGGGTGCGGTCGCCGACCCGAGCGCCGCCTCGAAGCGGGCGATGATGGTGCCGGCGAAGCGGGTGAACGCCTCGTGCAGCAGGTCGTCCATCCCGTCGAAGTGGTAGGTCATCGAGCCGAGCGGCACATCGGCGCGCGTCGCGATCTTGCGATGCGAGATGCCGGCGACGCCGTTCTCGGCGATGAGGTCGAGCGTGACGTCGATCAGACGATCGCGCCGCTCGGGGTCGCTGCGCCGGGCCGTCATGCCGACCACCTTAGTCACGATGCGTACGGACGTACGCAGCCCGCGCCTCCTACCGGAGCACCGAGCTCAGCAGCAGACTCGTCTCGGAGTTGATGACGCCCTCGACGCTGCGGATCCGCGCCAGCACGCGGTCGAACTCGCCGAGCGACGAGGTGCGGTACTCGGCGACGAGATCCCACCCGCCGTTGGTCGTGTGCAGCGACACCACCTCGGGGAACCCGCGCAGCTGCCGGATGACGTGGTCGGTCGACCGCCCCTCGATCTCGATGAAGCCGATCGCGCGGATCAGATCGGGGTCGTGGTCCTCGCGCACGCGCACCGTGTAGCCGAGCACCGTGCCCGACGCCTCGAGCCGGTCAAGCCGCGACGTCACGGTCGCGCGGGTGACCCCGAGTCGGCGCGCCAGGGCGGCGGCGGACTCGCGGGCGTCGACCCGGAGGGCGGCGAGGAGGCGCCGGTCGAGTTCGTCGAGATCGGCCATGACCCGAAATGTACAGCAGCACTGCGCGGATCGCCGAGTCGGGGATGCGATTCAGCGCGTGCTGACGATTGCCGGTGCATATCGCGCAGCCATAGCGTGGAGCGACGACCGGACGACCGGCGAGACGACCAGGCGACCGGCGAGACGACCGGACGACCGGGCGACCGGCGAGACGAGCAGAGGGGAGGCGCCCGTGGTGCGCTTCGTAGACGTGCAGAACATGATCCGCTGGGTGACCGACCGCGGGGTCGGCCCGATCACCGCCGGCATGGTGACCGCCCTCGAGCGCGACTTCGCCCGCTGGCCCGCCTTCGACAAGTCGCCGCGCGTGGCCTCGCACTCGCCGATCGGCGTGATCGAGCTGATGCCCGCGAGCGACAGCGAGACCTACGGCTTCAAGTACGTCAACGGCCACCCGTCGAACCCGGCCCGCGGATTCCAGACCGTCACCGCGTTCGGCGTGCTCGCCGACGTCGACACGGGGTACCCGACGTTCCTCGCCGAGATGACGATCCTCACCGCGCTCCGCACCGCCGCCACGAGCGCGATGGCGGCGAAGCGTCTCGCCCGCCCCGACTCGCGGGTGCTCGCCCTGATCGGGGCGGGGTCGCAGGCGGAGTTCCAGGCGCTGGCGATGCGCGCCTCCCTGGGGATCGAGATCGTGCGGGTCTTCGATGTCGACCCCGGGGCGACCGAGAAGCTCGTCCGCAACCTGGCCCCGCTCGGCTTCGAGATCACCGTCTGCTCGAGCCCGGTCGAGGCCGCGGAGGGCGCCGACGTCGTCACCACCTGCACAGCCGACAAGCAGAACGCGATCGTACTGCCCGACGAGGCCGTGCGACCCGGCATGCACGTGAACGCGATCGGCGGCGACTGCCCCGGCAAGACCGAGCTCGACCCGGTGACGCTCCGCCGTGCCGACGTCTTCGTCGAGTACCCCGAGCAGACGCGGATCGAGGGCGAGATCCAGCACCAGGCGGCCGACTTCGCCGTCACCGAGCTGTGGGAGGTCGTGGCCGGCCGACTGCCCGGGCGCACGAGCGACGAGCAGATCACGGTGTTCGACTCCGTCGGCTTCGCCATCGAGGACGTCTGCGCGCTCAAGTACCTGCGCGACGACGTCGCCGGCACCGACTACGCCGTCGAGATCGACCTCGTCGCCGACCCCGACGACCCGAAGGACCTCTTCGGCCTCGTCGCCCGTCAGCCCGTCGGGGTCTGAGGACCGACGTGACGAGCGTCGTCGAGACCGGCGCGGGCGCGACCGGCGCCGGCGCGACCGGCGCGATCCCGAGGGGCGTCGCGAGCGCGACCGGCGTCTCCGACCCGGCCCGCGCCTCCTCGTCCCCGGTCGTCGCCGACCCCGAGGAGGCGCGGCTCGCCCGCCAGTCCCCCGCCGCCGTCGTGATGGTGCGTCCGCGTCACTTCACGCCCAACCCGCAGACGGCGCGGGACAACGCGTTCCAGACCGACCCCGCCGACGTCGACGCGTCGCGGGCCGAGATCGCCGCGCGAGCCCGGGCCGAGGTCGACTCGGTGGCGGCCGCCCTGCGCGCCGCGGGTGTGCGCGTACATCTCGTCGACGACGAGCGGGCCGACCGTCCCGACGCGGTGTTCCCGAACAACTGGTTCTCGACGCACTCCGACGGGCGTCTGCTGCTCTACCCGATGCACTCGCCGAACCGGCGGGCGGAGCGGCGCGGCGACGTGGTCGAGTTGCTGCGCGGCTCGTACGGGGTCGGGTCGGTGGTCGACCACTCGTCGCTCGAGTCGCTCGGGCTGCACGTCGAGGGCACCGGAGCGCTCGTCTTCGACCACGTCGAGCGGGTCGCCTACGTCGCCCTCTCGCATCGGGCCGACCGGGCCGCCGTCGATCTCGTCTGCCGCGGGCTCGACTACGACGTCGAGGCGTTCACCGCGACCGACGCCGACGGGGTGCCGATCTATCACACGAACGTGATGATGAGCGTGGCCTCGCGCCTGGCGCTGGTCGGCCTCGAGGCGATCGGGTCGTCGAGCGAGAGGAGGCGCGTGGCCGACCGTATCGCCGCCTCCGGACGCGAGGTGGTCGCCCTCACCCGCGCCCAGCTCGCCGAGTTCGCCGGCAACGCCCTCGAGCTGCGGGGCGCCGACGGGCCCGTGCTCGCGGTGTCGGCGCGCGGCTGGGCGGCTCTCACCCCGGCGCAGCGGGCGACGGTGGCGCGGCACGCCCGCCCGCTGCCGCTCGATGTGCCGACGATCGAGCTGGCCGGCGGCTCGGTGCGCTGCATGCTGGCCGGGGTGCACCTGCCGGCGCACGGCGCCGTCAGCGGCAGCGGAGCCCGTTGAGGAGCGACACGGTGACACCCGTCGTCGCGTCCGACGTCGAGGTCCAGAGGGTGCCCGTCGCCCCGAGCACGGCCTTGACCTTGACCGTGGAGGCGAGATTGAGGTTGAGGCCCGCGGTCGGGGTGAACGTGACCGACTTCGTCGAGTTCGGACCCGATGTCGCCGACGACGCGGCGGTGCTGCCGTAGGTCACCGTGCCGATGTTCAGCAGGCCGGGCCCCTGGAGCTCGAAGGAGTCCGCGTCGGCGCCCGCCGGGTAGGCGAACGTGATGGTGACCCCGTTGCTCCCCGCGTTGACGCACCCGAGGGTCGTCGTGTTCGGCACGGCCGCCGGCTGACCCACCATGCCCGCCGTCCACGACGACTTCGGGTTGACGGTCGTCGCGAGGAACGGAGCCGCGATCGCCGTCGCGGGCAGCACGAACCCGATGCCCGCGGTCGCGATGACGAGCGCGCTGAGACCCGAGCCCCAGAGCAGGCGTCGGCGCCGATGCGCCGCGCGACGCTCGACGAGCACGAGGCGGCGGGTGCCGACGCCTGCGCTGCCGGGGAGCCGAGGAGGTGCGGTGCGCGACCGCCTGTCGCGCACCTCCTGCACATGCGCGGCCGGTGCGACGACCCGCAGCATCCGACCGACGGCGACCCCGGCGCGGTGGATTCCGCCCCGACCGGAGCCGGCGGCACGGGCGCCGGCTCGACCCGCGCCTCCTGAACCCCCGCCTGCGGGGCCTCCGCCGTGTCGTCCGTGCGTGCGGCCGGCGACGGTCGACGGGTCGGGCTCGGGGCGACGGCGCAGCGGCCCGTCGAGCAGGGTGACGGCGATCAGCACCACGAAGGCGAGACCGGCGAGCACGAGGTGCGCGGCATCGCCGTCGTGCAGCCAGACGATCGGCATGCCGATGAGCGGCACCCGCAGCACGCCGATGCCGTGCACGTCGTCACGGGGCACCGACGACGAGTCGGCGGCGGCGTTGGCGTCGCCCTTCGTGATGAGCGTGCCGTCGGGGGCCGTCGAGTCGACCCGGTGCAGTCGCAGCGCCCCCTCGTGATCGGGGTCGTCGAAGAGCAGGACCTGCCCGGCGTCGAGCCGCGCGGAGTCGATGGGCCGCGAGATGACGACGTCTCCGACGGCGACCCGCGGCATCATCGACCCGGTCATCACCGTGGTGGGCTGCCAGCCGACGACAGCGGGGGCCGCCGCCCAGAAGGCGAGACCGAGCAGGGTCGCGATGATCCCGCGGGCGAGCGTCGCCGCGACGATCCGGGACCAGTCGGCGACCGTGGCCGCATCGACGCTCGACCCGCCCGACGACACCCGGGCCGAGGCCGCCCCGGATGCCGCTGCGACGTGAGCGTGCGACGTGAACACGACGACGACCTCTCGTTCGGAGCGCCCGGAGGCCGCGGATCAGCTGTTCTGGGCCTCCCACGTGAAGCCGAGGGCCGCCGTGCCGCCCTGCACCGTCGACGGCGCGTTGGCGGGCAGCGTGTAGGTGAAGCGGAAGACCTTGCTCTCGCTGGCGGTGCCGGTGGGCGACCAGGTCGGGATCCCGTTGCCGTAGCTCGAGTAGGTCGTGCCGAAGTTGGCGACGGTGCCGCTGTACAGCGAGCCGCCGGTGCCCTGCGCCACGAAGCCGGTGCAGTCGGCGAACGTGCCGCCGGTGCCCTGCTCGACCGTGAGGTTCAGGCTGCTCGCGAGCGCGTTCGTCGTGGAGGGGGTGGTGCCGTACAGCTTCACGGCCGAGGGCAGCGACCCGGTCGACGTGACGACGATGCACTTCGCCCCCGTCGAGCCGGGCTTCAGCGCCGTCGCGTTGAACATCGCCGTGTTCGCGTCGTCGTCGGACAGGGCGACGTTGCCCGCGGTCCAGTTGTTCGTCGGGTTCGACGTCGTGGCCGAGAACGCCGAGTACGACGCAGTCGACACGATGACGCCCGAGGCGACCAGGGCGAGCGGCACTCCGACGAAGGCGGCGATGCGGGCGGCGCGGGTTGCGGCGATGGACATGGTGGAGCTCCTGATCCGGAAGAAGACGGAGCGTCACGGTGGACGGTAGGAGGCACGGTGCGAGTGGTTGGGTCGCGGCGCTCGATCGCTCGGGTTCGGTGAGGACCCGATGACGCTCCGTTGGTACAAAAATGAAGATAGTTCAGTCTTGGGGGGGCGCGCAAGAGGTGCGGCCGACCCCCGTTCGCGGGACGTGTGCGCGGGGCGGCGCGGGGCAGGGCGGCGGTCACCCATAGCGCCAGGAAGTGGACACGACGCCAGGTTTAAACCTGGCGTCGTGTCCACAAAATGGCGCGGTGAGTCGCGGGCGGGCCGCGGTGAGTGGCGCGCGGGGACTGGGCGCGGGGCGCCGGGCGCAGCGAGTCGGGCGCTAGGCGTCGACGGCGGGGACCTCGGCGACCGCGATGTCGGCGCCGTCGGCCCCGCGGATCTCGACGGCGGCGACGTCCTCGCGCAGCACGCCCGCGTTCAGGCTGCAGTCGATCTCGACGTCGGTGCCGAGGAACGTGCCCGACTCGTACTCGCGCCCGTCGTCGCCGACGACGACCACGGTGAAGGGGTCTCCGGCGGGGAGCCCGGTGACCGTCAGCAGCGTCTCGGTGCCCCAGGTGTGGGCCACGACGTCGCCGTCGACCTCGACCCCCGAGGGCGCGCCCGCGAAGGCGACCGGCTCGACGGCGCCGAGCGTGCCGGGCGGACCGTCGACGTGACCGTCGCGGGGGGTCGCGACGAGGGCGCCCGCACCGGCTCCGATCGCGAGGCAGGCCGCGGCGCCGAGCGCGGTGAGGAGGGTGCGCCGGCTCGGGCGTCGGGTGCTGCGAGCGGGCAGTGGGGTGACGGGGGCGTCCGCACCCGCGATGCCCGCGACGCGTCGCCGCAGCTCGGCGCTGGGTTCGATGTCGACCCAGCCCGCGCCTCCTGCCCGTCCGTCCGGCTCGGGGAGGTCGGCGAGACGCGCCGTGAGCGCAGCCAGCTCGGCGAGCTCGGCGTCGACGCCGGGGTCCTCTGCTCGGAGCGCGGCGAACTCGGCCGCCTCGGCGGGTGAGAGGTCGTCGGCGAGCGCCGCCGCGATCAGCTCGTCGCGGCGCGAGGGCGTCGGGTCAGTCATCGGTCGTGTCGCCTTCGTCGAGGTGGGTGCGGAGGGCGCGCAGGGCGTAGTGCACGCGGGTGCGGAGCGTCGCGACGGGCACGCCGGTGCTCTCGCTGACGTCGCGGTAGGTGCGACCGCGCAGATGCACGGCGACCACGGCGGCGCGGTGCTCGTCGCTCAGCCGGGCGAGCCCCTCGACGAGGCCGAGGCGATCGAGGGGGTCGGGGTCGTTCGTCGACGCGTCGGGGGCGTCGTCGGGCGTGACGAGGTGCGGTGTGCGCTGCCGGGCGCGCAGCACGTCGATGATGAGGCGCCGTTCGATGGCGAAGAGCCAGGTGCGGGCGGAGGCGCGGGTCGGGTCGAACCGGTCGCGCGCCCGCCATGCGCGCAGGAACGTCTCCTGCACGCAGTCCTCCGCCTGACCGCGGTCGCCCAGGGCGTTGACGGCGAAGCCGAGCAGCGCCGACCCGTGCTCGGCGAAGGCCTCGTCGACGTCGAAGCTCGACGGTGGTGCGGTCATCGGGCTCCGCTCGGCGGTCGGGTGGCGGTGCGGCGTCAGGAGGGCCGTCATCGACGTTCCTCTCAGACTAGGGCGGCGGGGTCTCGAGGGGATACGTCGGGAGGTGCGGTTCCGTTCATCGCCGACCCGCGCCTCCTTCAGGGGGCCGAATCGAAGAAGACGGAGTCGACGAACAGCGCGACGAGGAAGACCGGCAGAGAGAAGGCGGCCATCGTTCCGGCGATGATCCCCCGGCGGCGCCCTCGTCCTCCTCGGGCGCCCGCGGCCGACGCCAGGACGATGGTCGCGATGATCCCGGGGGCGAGGTACATCGCAGACCACTCCCCGACCCGGTTGAGCAGGGGGTCCGTCGGCGTCAGGGAGCCCACCGTCGAGATGGGGAAGAACGCGGGGACGATGATGACCGACGCGAACAGGACTCCGACCGCCGCCGCGATGCCGAGGGCGCCGAGCACGCGCGGCCGCCGACCGTCTCCGGGATGGGCGTCGGCATCGGCGTCGGCATCGATCGGCGAGGTCATGCGAGCAGGCTAGCGGTCGCCGTGTCTCTGACTCGTCGCGGCTCCTCGGGCGTCGCGGACCCAGCGTCCGTCGTCGTCGAGCACCCAGGTGATCGCGGGCGCGTCGCTCGCGGCGACGTCGGTGAGCCAGTAGGTCTCGTCGGGGCTCCAGCCGGCCAGGACGGAGGCGGTGCTCTCGTCGACCGGGACGCTGCGGCCGGCGGTGAGCAGGTACCCGGCGACGGAGACGTGCACGGCATCGGCGATCTCGGCGACGGACGCCCAGTCGGGCGAGACCCATGCCCCGGCCCGACCGGTCGCGCGGTACCAGTCGTGCCGGTGCGACGCGGTGACCTCGAGCGGGTGCTCGCGGCAGAGGCGGGCCCAGTCGTCGGGGCCGTCGACCTCGATCACCCGGGCATCGGGCGGGACGTCGAGCTGCCGCACGCGGGCGCGGGTGTCGCCGAAGCCGTCTTCGACGAGTCGCAGGCCGAGCGGGGCGCCGTCGGGCCCCGCCTGGGTCGTGACCGGGCCGATCCAGTTCGGGGTCGACCACCAGTCGGCGCTGAACGAGGCGGACGGGTCGAGGGGCCGCTCACGCAGCGCCCTGACCTCGCCGGCGACACGGGCGTCGCGCCACTGCTGCAGGGCCGCGCGGACGCCGACGACGCTCCACGACGGGGGCTCGCCGGTGCGGAACTCGGGCCGGTCGAACTCGACGAGGTGCTGGTCGGGGGCGGTGCGGTCGCTCCACCACGCCGTGGCGGGCGACGACACGACGTGCTCGGCGACCCGCCGGAGCGCCCGGGTGACGAGCGGCTCGGCCATCAGCAGGTCGTCGCCGTCGGGCTCCTGCCAGTAGGCGGCGGCGTCGACGGTGCTGGCGAGGGCGGTCGTCAGTGTGTCGTCGTCGAGGTGCGGCAGCGGGACCCGATCGAGGGCGTCGGCGAGCTCGGCGGGGGTCGGGTCGGGCAGCGGGGCGTCGGCGCCCGGGCCGTCGGCGGTGCTGCTCCGCAGGAGGGTGACCGCGACCCCGTTCGCCTTCGCCGACCGGTACGAGGCGAAGAAGACGAGCTGGCCGAAGTGCTCACGCGCCTCGCTGGCCGGGTCGCCGTGCCGCATGAGCTCGAGGCAGAGCCGCCGCCCGCGCGGGCCGGCGAGCAGGGCGTCGGCGTCGATCGGGGCCGTCATGCGCTCAGCCTAGGAGGCGTCGGCCGACGGCTCGCGACCGGCCCGCGAGGCGCGGATCTCGCGACCCGACGCGCGGGCGTCTCGCCCGATCACGAGCCAGGCGACGATCGCCACAGGGGCGACCAGTGCCCAGAGCACGATCCAGAGGGCCTTGGCGGAACCGCTGAGCGCCGACCTGACGACGCTGACGAGCATCCAGACGGCGGCGAGCGCGCCGATCGCGATGATCGCCGTCCAGCCCAGGTCGTACGCCGCAGGCCACATCGCACCGGACCCTCCGGCGCTCGCGAGCAGTCGGTCGATCGGCGCATCCATGCCCGGCAGGCTAGCGGTGCCGCCGGTCGGTCCGACAGCCCCCAGGGGCCTCGGCGGCGCGGGCAGCCGGCGGAGCATCCCGCCGAGCGCCCGAGGACGTACCCGAAACGGTGCCGAGGTGCTTCCGGGACAACTGAGTTTCGGTTCAGTGTTTCGGCACGGCGCGTCGGCCCGCGTCGCCCTGGTGGCGCCCGCGGTCCGGAAACGATCAGTTTCGAGCGATTGCGGGAACCTACAAACGAGCCCCGCTAGCCTCGATCCATGCCCCTCGCACTTGTGACCGGAGCTGCGCGCGCCAATAGCATCGCCGCCGGTGTCATTCCCCGCCTTGTGGAGGACGGCTGGGACGTCGTGACCAGCGACCTCGATAGTGGCGATTACCCGTGCGACCTGTCGGACGCTTCGGTCCCGACCGACCTCATCGAACGGATCACGCGCGAACGTGGTCCGCTGACAGCTCTGGTTCTAAGTCACGCCCACGATGTCGAATCCGGCATCCTCGACACCACCGCCGAGAGCTTCGACAAACACCTAGCTATTAATGCCCGCGCGACGCTCCTTCTCATCGCCGCGTTCGCTCGCGAGGTCGATCCAGGAGGCGGAGCGATTGTCGCGTTCACAAGCGATCACACGACCGGAAATCTCCCCTACGGTGCGTCGAAGGGCGCGCTCGACCGAATCGTCATTTCCGCCGCGCGTGAACTCGGGCCACGACTCATATCCGCAAACGTCGTCAATCCAGGGCCTATAGACACAGGGTGGATGGACGACGAGACACGATCAACACTGACCGGGTATCACCCGCTCGGTCGAGCCGGAACACCGAAGGACATTGCCGGAGTCACGGCATTTCTCCTGTCCGAGGAGGGCCGCTGGATCAGTGGCCAGCTGCTCCACACCGACGGCGGATTCTCCGCACGGTTCTGAGCGACGTCCCGAAACTCCGGGGCGAAACCGGCAGGGCCGAAACCAGGTTTCGATACGGGCCACGTTTGCGGACCGCTCGCCACGTGCTTGCTCGCGTTGTACCGGAACCGATCGTTTCTGGTGGTTCGCTCCCTGCTGAAAAACGAGACGCTGTCTGGGCCAGCTGCTAGCTTGATCCTGACTTAGAGGGGGCGCGATGAGTTTGTGCGTGGACGACGAGTGGCAAGGCTGGGACGGCGAGACCATCGTGCATCTCAGCGATGGATCGTATTGGGAGCAGTCGGAATATCTGTACGAGTACCGTTACTCGTATCGCCCTGCGGTCGAGGTGACGAACGGGCTGATGTTGGTCGAAGGGATGACGCGCGCTGTGCGAGTGAAGCGCATCTCTGTCGTCGAGTCAACGATTGATGGCGCCTGGAGTGGCTGGGATGGCAAGACGGAGCTGCAGCTGACCAATGGGAGCAAGTGGCGTCAAGCGGAATACCACTACGAGTACCGCTACGCGCACCGCCCGTCAGTCATCATGTTTGACGGGAAAATGCTCGTGCAAGGGACATCCAAGCCGATACGCGTTAGCCGCATCTCGCGTTGAACAATGGCATCCGTCGTCACCCCAAGAAGTGCTGTGGTGCCGTGATGCAAAACCCATCATTTCCGATAGCCGATCCTCTACGGGCACTCGGCGCAAGAACCCAACTTCTCACGAAGTCGATCTTCACCAGTTTGCGCTGGTGAGTCAGCGACGACGGAGGCAGTAGACGGCACCAGCGACCGCGGCGACAGCGAGAACGAAGAAGAGGCCAACAGCTACCCCGGCAGGTAGACCCCAGCGGAACTCAACTCCCAGATCTGGGACGGTGACTAGCGTGAAAATTCCAAACGCGGCTAAGACTGCGGCGAGAAGCAGGAAGAAGAAGACCCCGCCGGTGTAGTTCCGTTCCACGAGTCGATCTAACCAGGGCACGGAGCTCCTGCCCTAACCAGCCATCGGCTATCGGGCACGGCGAGGCGACGGCCCATGAAGTTACTGTGCAGTCATGACCGCGAAGACTCTCGGCAGCCTGCTCGCCTTTGGTGGCGCATTCGTCCTGATCGGTGGCGTCGTACTCCTAGCCACGTCTCACGAGATCGACGATCTGTCGGCCTCTTCGATCGCGGCCACATGGTGCATCGTCGTCGCCGGCGCCGCAAACATCGTGTCCGGCTTGATCTTGCGCCGGCAGGTCTGGCGCAAAGGTAAACCCGATGCCGACCGCTGACCGATCCCCTATCGGACACGAGTCACCCGAAGAAGGGGGCTCGCTTCCCATGATGCACACCCCTGGGAGCTGCACGCGCTGAAGCCCCCGATTCTTGGAGTACTCGTCCCCGTAGGCAGGCCCTAACCTGATGCGAAGGAGGAGCCGTAATGAGCATTACCTTGGAGCGTCCGGTACGCGCACAGCGGTCGGACGGACGTGTTTTGGTCCTCACGGGAGCCCTGATCGGCGCCGGCGGCGCGCTGATCTTGCCCGTCCTGTGGGTGGTCGTATGGGGCGCCTTTGGCGGACTCGACGGCGGCGGGATCACCGAATGGATCTTGATCTGCCTTATCTATGCCGTTCCTGCTGCCGTGGCCTTTGCCCTCATCGGGGCTGTCGCTGGATTCATTTGCGCGTCGCTGTGGCGGCAGCGCCTGCGTTGGGGCAGGTCGAGAAGCCAGGCGCTAGCTGCATCGGCCGCGGCGGCAGTTGTCGGGATCTCAGCAGGGATAGCTGTGGGTCTCCTCACTCAAGCCGTTTTCTCCGGAGCGTTCATCGGTCTGATTGCTGCTCTAAGTGCTGGCATCACGGCGGTCTTGAGCTTGCGACGATTGGCGCGACGAGAAGCACCGGCAGTTCGGTAACCGATCCCCTACTGTGACGCTCGGCCGTGGCGCCGCCTGCTCTCAGCTTCACGCTCGAGAAGCTCGTCCCGCTCTGCGGCCTCCGCCCTGTTGAGCCGGCTGTCTCGGATTCCGGCGTAGATGAAACCGACGAGCAGGACAACGAACACCGCTAGCCACAACATCCAAGAGGCAAACGTAGGTTCGTCGAAGATGGCGCGGTAGAGGAAGATCCCCTGGACGCCCGTGGCCACTGCGGCGAGACCGGCGGTTCGCGTGCCCCGAGCTGTCTTGCCGGGCAGGGGGTCGTATCTGTTCATGGAACTTTTCTACAGCGCCCGGGCGAGCGGAGAGTCTTACGACCCAGCAACCGATCCCCTATCGGGACGCCTTCGGGTCGTGTTCGGCCCTACGGAACGTATTCTTCAAATGCCAAGAGGGACCAGGGCTCCAGCCCGCTCGTGTCCAGGTCGCCTTCCGGAAGCACCCGGGTCGTGCCGAACTCGCGAGCTGCATAGTCCAGCAAGTTCATGCCGAAGACGATGACGTCCGTCTGGTGAACGGAGAATACCGGGGCCCCTGGACCGAACGGCGCAGCCGGCAAATAGCGGTGGGCGTACAGAGGTACGAGCTGCGGCCAAGTGCCGACCTGTCGCTTAACGACCTCGGAGCGCGCCGCGAAGGAGTCGGGGCGCTCGCCCCACGACGCAGGCCAGAAGTCGTTCTTCTCGACGTCGAACAGGACACCTGTGAAAGGCTCTCGAATCGCCTTGCGGACACGCTCGTCCCCTCTGGCCCGCCAGTCGTACCAGCCATCACCCACGGGAAGCGCGAGGGTCAGGAGCTCGCGGTGGTCGGGGGCGAAACGGACGCCGTATCGGCGTTCAGCACGACGCAACTCAGCCTCGGAAAGCCCCGCCTCGAGGGCGACACGTCGTTCTCGAAGGAGCTCGACGACCTCGGCGGCAGACACGTCGCCAGCATAGACGCGACCTGTTCGACAGCCGATCGGCTACCGGGACACCGCTGCGGGCCGCCGTGCAACGGTCAGTACGCGGGAAGATGCAGGATGACTACTTCCGAGTGGCTCCGACTCGCTTACTTTCCATGTCTGCTCGTCGTGTTCGGCATACTCGGTCACATTGGCCTGAAGTACAGCCAGGGAAAAGAGCTGCCACGACACAAGCAGCTTCGCTTGCTAGCGGTCGGAGCACTAGCCCTCGCCGTCGGAGTCGTTCTCTTCGCCACGAGCTGGCTCGTATAGCTTCCGTCGTGGCCGGTCGAGGATCCCCTATTGGGCACAGCGCATCGGTGCTGTGGTTCTATTAGCCACGGTGCCTTTATGCAAGAAAGGGGCCTTGACGACAACCGGAGGACTGATGAACGCTCTGCCCTTCGTGCTTCTTGCCCTTGGCTTCGCCGGCTTTTTGAGTGGCGTGATCTACGAGCTTGTACACCACCGCCGAGACGGCGGACCGATGTACCAAGGACGCAGGCACATCGTCTTTCCTTGGATTATCGTCTCCTGGCTCGTCTTCGGAGCCGGCTGTTTGCTACTGGACGTGGCACGAAACTAAGACATCCTCCCCTCTGCTAAACGGGACGACACAGGAGTCTCCAGAGCGATGGGTGGCCGTTTCGGTAGCCGATCCCCTATCGGGCCCACGGCGGCCCCGTGCTCGCTTGGTGGAGCGATCAAGACTGGGCGAACCAAGCGACCATGCAAACCAGCCCCACAACAGCGATAGAGACCGTGAGCCCGGCGAAGCGGCGGCGACGCTCTTTCGACATCGCCTTGCCGCCACTGAAACGAGCGGCGGTGACTACATTCATCCCAACGGCGACGATGACGCACGCAACCCCGATGGCAAGGAGAAGGTCTGCGGGTGTCATGGCACTCATCTTGCTCTCTCATCCCGCCTGACCTCGCGCGCCCGTCCTCGTTTTACCTGCTTCTAGCTCACCTCATCGGGCATAGTCCGGAAGGTGATCGTCTAGCGGCCACGATCTAGACGTGGGACCCTTCAGTCAAGTACATAGCGTCACGAACGAGAGAGGAGCGACCATGACCAAGAACCTTCTGTTTGGTGGCGTGAAGTTGCTGACGATCGGCATCGTGGCCGGGCTAACCAGCTTGGGCGTTCTCAACGGGAACAAGCCTCACCCAGGGCCATTCACGGATCCCAATAGGCGCGACCACTACCGACCGTAGGTCGAAGCAAAGGGTCCACGGGCTCTGCACGGTGAAGGATCGGCTATCGAGGCACCCGACCCGCTGCGATGCGCGATAGCGGAACGGTTCGGCTC
>NZ_JACYVH010000009.1 GCF_014842255.1 Frigoribacterium sp. CFBP 13712
CCCGACCTTATGAAGGCCATCGTCCGAGGCAGCTGTGAAACCTTAGCACCAGATTACAATCCGTAAAACCAGTGACAATCACTTCCTAAGAAGCAATCCGTTCCCGTGGGAACGAGGCACTAACCTACATCATGTTTTCCAGTGTTGCAACTTGCTTGGTCCGAGGCCGTAATGGCAACTCGAGGACTTGGAAGCCGGTCACACTTGAGTTCCGGTGAGCTTCGCTCCGCCGAACCTTTGGGGTGACAAGAAAGAACCTTACACGGACAATCCGCCACACGTCCAAACCTCCACGCATCCCGGGCGTGTCGCCGCCGAAAACCCCGGAAACATCACGATCCCGCCCCAGAACGCCGCACACGGCGTCTCCGACCCGGTCGACGGAGCCGACGGACGCCTCGACGAGGCCGTCCCCGCCGCACGTGTCGGCTCTCCAACCGGGCAGGCGGACACGCGGCTACCCGGCTACCCGGACACCCGGGACACCGGGACACCGGGACACCGGGACACGATCGAAGCGTGCGACCCGGGACTACGCCAGCGGCAGCAGCTGGACCGCGCCGAGCGAGACGACCGCGATGAACAGCCACGACGCGAGACCGACGGCGACCGCGCGGCCTCCCGTCCGGACGAGCTTCTCGAAGCGGATCCCGGTTCCGAGTCCGAAGAGCGCGAGTCCGAGCAGAACCGTCTGGGCCACGTCGGCCGCACCGACCACGGTCTCGGGGATCGGCAGGAACGTGCGGATGACGACGGCGATCAGGAACCCGACGACGAACAACGGGACGATCGGCGGTCGCGTACCCGCGCCTCCCCCTCGTCGGCGGATGACCACCGAGGTGATCGCGACCACGGGTGCCAGCATGACCACCCGGGTCAGTTTGACCACGACGGCGATCGCGAGCGCGGAGGCTCCGGCGGTCTGAGCGGTGGCGACGACCTGCCCGACATCGTGGACGCTCGCCCCGGTCCACGCGCCGAACTGCATGTCGGTGAGCCCGAGCGCCGCGCCGATCGGGGGGAGGATCGCGATCGCGGCGGTTCCGCAGAGAGTGACCAGGGCGACGGGCGTGGCCGCGTCGCGCCCTCGATCCCGGGTGACTGCGCTCATCGCACCGATCGCCGAGGCGCCGCAGATCGAGAAGCCGGCCGCGAGGAGCAGCGGCTGATCACCGGGGAGTCGCGCCCACCGGCCGAGAGCCCATGTCACGAAGAACGTGGCCGCGAGGATCGCGATGACCACGACGATCGTCAGCCAGCCCAGACCGGCGACGTCGACGAGGCTGAGCTTCAGACCGAGGAGCACCACTCCGATGCGCAGCAGTCGCTTGGCCGAGAGGGTCAGACCCGGAGCGAGAACCCCGTCGAGAGCCGATCGAGCCTGCGGGATCTGCGCCACCAGGATGCCGAGCAGCACGCAGACCGTGAGGATCGGCACCGCCGGAAGCACCAGATGCACACCCCACGCGAGACCCAGGGCGATCGCCGCGACCGCCACCCCCGGCACCCATGGCGCGCGTCGGCGCGAGATGTCAGGGGTCGAGGTCACGGGGAGTCCGAGTCAGACGCGGTTCTTGGCGGGGTTGATCAACGAGCCGATGCCCGAGATCGCGACCTCGACGGTCTGACCGGAGGTGAACGGGCCGATGCCGGCAGGGGTGCCGGTGAGGATCACGTCACCCGGCAGCAGGGTGAACACGTCGGTCACGTACTCGATCAGCTCGGGGATCTTGTGGATCATCTGCATCGTCGACTCGCGTTGCATGACCTCGCCGTCGACGCGGGTCTCGATGGTCGCGTCGCTCCAGTCGAACTCGTTCTCGATGTACGGACCGAGCGGCAGGAACGTGTCGTACCCCTTGGCGCGCGTCCACTGACCGTCGCTGTTCTGCACGTCGCGAGCCGTCACGTCGTTCGCGATCGTGTAGCCGAAGACGACGTCCTCGTAGTTCTCGGCCTTGACGCGCTTGGCGATCGAGCCGATCACGATGGCCAGTTCACCTTCGAAGTCGACCTGACCGACGTCCGGCGGCAGCTGGATCGAATCGCCGAAGCCGATGACCGTCGTGTTCGGCTTCATGAACAGGAGCGGCGCCTCCGGAGGGGTCTGCCCCAGCTCGTCGGCGTGGTCGTGGTAGTTCAAGCCGACCCCGACCACCTTGGAGCGGGGGATGACCGGCGCGAGGATCTTCGCCGACCGCAGCGAGATGCGCTCGCCCGTGGTCTCGTAGCCGCTGTACATCGGGTCGCCCGCGAGCACGATCAGCTCGCGCTCGTCGACGATGCCGTAACGGGGGTCTTCGCCGGGGGTTGCGAACCGTGCGATCTTCATGCGTCGAGCCTCGTCATCCATCCGTGAACATCGGGTCGCCGACCGTACTGGATGTCGGTCAGCTCGGCACGGAGCGACATCGTCAGCTCTCCACCTTCAGCTGCGGGAGAGCCGATGTGCACGCCCTCGCCCTTCAGTTCGGCGATCGGCACGACGACCGCGGCGGTGCCGCACGCGAACACCTCGACGATGTCGCCCGAAGCCACACCGTCGCGCCACTCGTCGAGGGTGACCCGTCGACGCTCGACGCGGTGCCCCCGCGCCTCAGCCAGTTCGAGGATCGAGTCGCGGGTGATCCCCTCAAGGATCGAGTCGCTGTCCGGGGTGACCAGGGTGCCGTCCCGCTTGACGAGCACGACGTTCATGCCGCCGAGCTCTTCGATGTAGTTGCTCTCGGACGAGTCGAGGAACAGCACCTGCTGGCAGCCGTTCTCGTAGGCCTCCTGCTGCGGGAGCAGGGACGAGGCGTAGTTGCCGCCCGTCTTCGCCGCACCCGTGCCTCCTTTGCCGGCCCTCGCGAAGTTCGTCGTCAGCCAGATCGAGACCGGCGAGACGCCGCCCGTGAAGTACGCCCCCGCGGGGCTGGCGATCACGTGGTAGGCCACCTCGTGGGCGGCGCGCACACCGAGGAACGCCTCGGTCGCGATCATGAAGGGCCGCAGGTACAGGCTCGTCTCGGGCGCCGAGGGCACCCAGTCGAGATCGGCGCGGACCAGCTGCCGGACGGACTCGACGAAGTCGTCGGTGCTCAGCTCGGGCAGGGCGAGCCTGCGCGCCGAGCGCTGCAGCCGCCGGGCGTTCGCCTCGGGGCGGAACGACCAGACCGACCCGTCGGCGTGACGGTAGGCCTTCATGCCCTCGAAGATCTCTTGCGCGTAGTGCAGCACCGAGGCCGACGGGTCGAGCTGCAGCGGGCCGTAGGCGTGGACGGCCGCTTCGTGCCACCCGCCCTCGAGGCTCCAGCGGATGGTGACCATGTGGTCGGTGAAGTGCTTGCCGAAACCCGGGTCGGAGAGGATGACCTCTCGCTCGGCCGCATCGCGTGCGGTCGACGACGGCCTGAGGTCGAACTGCAGACCGAACCCGGACGAGGTGCCGTCGGTCGGAGCGTCGGTGGTGGTCATGATGCCCTTCGAGCAGAGGCGGAGGAGGACGCGGACGGCGCGGGGCCGGCGGTCTGCAGACGCTCGGCGATCGCCGAGCCGATCTCGGCGGTGGTGCGGGGCGCCGCCGAGGAGGCGCGGGTCGAGCGGTCGGCGATGTCGCCCTCGACCGCCGTCGTGACGCGTGCCGCGGCGTCGGGCAGCCCGAGGTGCTCGAGCAGGAGGGCGACCGAGAGGATCGCCGCCGTCGGGTCGGCCTTCTGCTGCCCGGCGATGTCGGGGGCCGAGCCGTGCACCGGCTCGAACATGCTCGGGAAGACGCCGTCGGGGTTGATGTTCGCCGACGCCGCGAGACCGATGCCCCCGCTGACGGCGCCCGCGAGGTCGGTGAGGATGTCTCCGAAGAGGTTGTCCGTCACGATGACGTCGAACCGCGACGGGTCGACGACGAGGTGGATGGTGGCCGCGTCGACGTGCTGGTAGTCGACCGTCACGTCGGGGTACTCGGCCGCGACCGAGTCGACGAGCCGCTGCCAGAGGCCACCGGCGAACACGAGCACGTTGGTCTTGTGCACCAGCGTGAGACGACCGCGCCGAGCCCGCGCCTTCTCGAACGCGAAGCGGACAACGCGCTCGACGCCGTGCGCGGTGTTCACGCTGACCTCGTTGGCGATCTCGTGCGGCGTGCCCTGCCGGAGGACCCCGCCGTTGCCGACGTAGGGACCCTCGGTGCCCTCTCGGACGACCACGAAGTCGACCTGGCCCGGATCGGCGAGGGGCGACGGGACACCCGGGTAGACCAGCGTCGGACGCAGGTTGACGTAGTGGTCGAACGCGAATCGCAGCTTGAGCAGCAGACCGCGCTCGATGATGCCCCCGCGCAGACGCGGGTCGCGCGGATCGCCGCCGACCGCGCCGAGCAGGATGGCGTCGTGCGACGACAGCGCCTCGAGGTCGTCGTCGGTCAGGATGTCGCCCGTCTCGAGGTAGCGGGCCGCACCGAGTCGGAACTCGGTGACCTCGAACACGGCGTCGTCGCCCGTCGCGGCGTCGAGCACCTTGAGAGCCTCGGCCACGACCTCGGGGCCGATGCCGTCGCCGGGAACGGCGGCGAGTCGGACGGTGCGCGACATGGGACTCCTCAGCGTCTCGGGATGGACCGGCACCACTTTACCCGTGCGCACCGACACCGCAGACGGTCAGTCGTGGGCCGACGCGCGACGCAGGGACACCAGCGCCACCACGACGGCGACGACCATCACGCCGGCCCCGACTCCGGCGGTCGCGACGAGACCCTCGTCGAAGGCGTGGGTGGCCGCGTCGAGGAGGCGACCGGCGACGGAGGCGTCGAGGGACCCCGCTGCGGACACCGCGCCTCCCAGGGTCTCTCGGGCGGCGTCTCCGGCCTCGGCGGGCACCCCGTCGGGGATCACGAGGCTGCCCCGGTAGATCGCCGTGAGCATGCTGCCGAGCACGGCGGTGCCGAGCACGGCGCCGACCTCGTAGGCGGTCTCGGAGACGGCCGACGCCGCCCCGGCGCGGGCCGGCGGGACGGCCGCGATGATCTGATCGTTCGAGATCGTCTCGGCGGCCCCGACCCCCAGCCCGACGAGCGCGAACGCGACGACGAAGAGCACCACCGGCGCCTCGGCCCCCGACAGCCACACCGTCGCGTACCCGATCGCGGCGGACGCCAGCCCGGCGGCGACGATGACGCGCGGGGTCACCCTCCGGACGATCGGCACCACGATCAGACCGGCGACGATCATGACCGCGAGACCCGGCACGAGGGTCAGGGCCGCCTGGAGGGGCCGCAGCCCGACGACCAGCTGGAGGTGCTGCGTCGTGAAGAAGAGGAACCCGACCAGCGAGAGGATGGCCAGCAGGTTCACGACGATCGAGCCGGCGAACACCGGGTTCGAGAAGAGCCGCACGTCGAGCAGCGGGCGCTCGCGGCGCAGCTGACGGCGCACGAAGAGCCAACCCGAGGCGATCCCGAGGGCGGCGAGGGCCACGACGTCGACACCGGGGCCGTGCGTCGCGAGCAGTTTGATCGCGGCGACGACCGGCGCCATCGCCGTGAGCGAGAGCAGCACCGACACGGGGTCGAACGGCCCCGGCTCGGGGTCGCGGCTCTCGACGAGCAGGATCGGGGCGAGCACCAGCAGCGGCACGAGCACCGGGACCGCGATCAGGAAGATCGATCCCCAGGCGAAGTGCTCGAGCAGGATGCCCCCCACGATGGGCCCGAGCGCCGAGCCGGCGGCGAACCCGCTCGCCCAGATCGCGATCGCCAGACGACGCTGGTCGCGGTCGAGGAACGTGCTGCGCAGCAGCGAGAGCGTCGCCGGCATGATCATCGCGCCGAAGAAGCCCAGCACGGCGCGAGCGGCCACCAGCGTGCCGGCGTCGGGCGCGAAGGCGGCCCCGAGCGACACGAGGGCGAAGCCCGAGGCGCCGATCAGCAGCAGCCGCCGGCGACCGAACCGGTCGCCCAGGGACCCCATCGCCACGAGCAGCCCCGCGAGCACGAGCGAGTAGACGTCGACGATCCACAGCTGACCCGCCGCGCTCGGACGCAGCGCGGTCGAGATCTCGGGCAGCGCGAAGCTCAGCACGGTGTTGTCGATCGACACGAGCAGCACCGGCAGCATGAGCACCACGAGGGCCGCCCATTGGCGGGTGCCGGCCCGGGTGGGCGTGCCGACGGCGGAGGAGGCGCGGGTCATGGTGCGGGGTCGCTTTCGTGATGAGTGGCGGGGCGGGATGGACGGGGCCGCGGGCGGAGTCGGACGGCATGGTCCGGTGTCGACGCGTGCTCGGGACCGAAAACCGTCCAGGCGGTACAGTAAACCGTCTGGACGGTACAGTATCAGAATGAGTCCTCGACCGTCGGCCCGCGAGAAGATGCTCGACGCCTTCGAACTGCTCGTCGTCGACGGTGGCGAGCGGGCCGCGACGTTCGACGCCGTCGCCGCGTCGGCCGGCGTCTCGAAGGGCGGGCTGCTGTACCACTTCCCCAGCCGCGAAGCGCTCGTCGACGGCGTCGTCGACCGGCTCGCGGCACTCCTCGACGACGACGTGCACCGCATGACCACCGCCCCCGACGGGGCGATCGACTACTTCCTCCGCACCTCCTCGCCCCCGCCCGTCATCGCCGACGCGCCGTTCGACCGCTGCATCAGCACCGTCGCCCACCTCGCCTCGAGCGGTCAGTGGCCGCGTGCCGTCGACGCGCTCACCGACATGCAGCAGCGCTGGTACGACGTCGTGCTCGACGCGGTCGGCGACCCCGCCGTCGCGCGCATCGTGTCGCTCGTGTCGGACGGCCTCTACTTCGGACCGGGGCAGTCGACGGCGGCGTCGGGCGCGGTCGACCCGAACCGCGCCTCCATCGACGAGGTCATCGCCGTGCTGCGGCGCCTCTCCGACGCGCGCTGAGACCGGGACGGGTCAGCCTCGCGTCAGCCGACGACGATGCAGGCGGGGCTGCCGATCGAGAAGACGTCGACGGGCGCGCCGGGCAGACCGGTCTCGGGGTCGAGCGGGAGCACCGACACCGTGTCGGAGGCCTGGTTCGCGCAGTAGAGCATGCCGGGGGTGATGGCGAAGTGACGGGGCCACTCACCACCGCAGGGCGCCTCGCCGACGAGGGCGAGCCGGTCGCCCTCGACCGAGAAGACGCTGATCGTGTCACGACCGCGCGTCGCGACGTACACCCGACCGGCGTCGACCGCGACGTGCGACGGCAGGATGTCGGGAGTCGACGACGACCCCTCGAACACCTCGACCGAGTGGTCGACGACGAGCTTCCCGCCGACGCGACGGAGCACGTGCAGTCGCGCGTCGAGCTCGCCCACGACGACGAGCCGGTCGTCGAGCCACACGAGGTGCCGGGGCCCGGAGCCCGAGGGCAGGGGGTGGACGGCGATCTGCTCGGGGTCGAGCGTGATCGGGTCGACGACGTACTCGACGAGCCGGTCGGTGCCCAGATCGCTGACGACGATGGTGCCCCAGGGCGTCGGGGTGGCCTGGTGGGCGTGCGGGCGCTCCTGCCGATCGAGCACGGGGCCGTGCCCGACGGGCAGCGCCAGCGATCGGGTCACCCGGGCCGGGTCGGACGGGTCGCCGGAGAGCACGCCGATGCCGCCGGCGACGTAGTTCGCGACGACGAGGGCGCCCGACACCGGATCGACGACGAGATGGCAGGGAGAGGACCCACCCGAGGAGGCGCTGCTCGCGGCCACGAGGGAGCCTGCGGACACCGTGTACGACAGCACCCGGCCCTCGGCGGTCTCGGACGCCGCGTGCAGGGCGCCGTCGACCACGACGAGGAACGACGGGTCGTCGGCCTCGACGACCTGCGCGGCCTGCCACGGGACACCCGGCGCCGGGCGCTCGAGCACCGTGATGCCCGCGCCGCGGCCGCCGCTGGTCGGCGTGTACGAGCCGATGTAGAGGCGCTCGGGCGCGGGGACGGCCGTGCCGTCGAGGCCCGGGGTGCTCATCGCGTCAGCTCCGCCCGCCGGCCGCGGGGCCGGTCGGCTCGGTGCCGTTCGCGATGCGCTCGTGGTGGTGGATGACCTCGCCCACGATGAAGTTCAGGAACTTCTCGGCGAAGGCGGGGTCGAGGTGCGACTGCTCGGCGAGCTGTCGCAGCCGCTGGATCTGGACGCGCTCGCGTTCGGGGTCGCTGGCCGGCATGCCGGCCGCGGCCTTCAGATGACCGACCGACTGCGTGAACTTGAAGCGTTCGGCCAGCAGGTGCACGAGCGCCGCGTCGATGTTGTCGATGCTCTGCCGGATGCCGGTCAGTTCGTCGATCGCTGCCCGGTCGGTGCTGCTGAGGGGGCTGTCCGCCCCGAGAGGACTGTCGAGTGCCATTCACCGAGCCTAGCGAAGGCAGCCCCCACGAGACCGAGGAGGCGCGCCCCGGGATCTCGGGGCGCGCCTCCTCGGTGGGGTGCTCGGTTCAGTCGACCAGGGTCAGCGTGACCTCGACGTTGCCGCGCGTGGCGTTCGAGTACGGGCACACGTGGTGCGCCGCGTCGGCGAGCTCTTGACGACGCTCGGGCTCGACGTTCGGGGTGTAGATGTCGAGCTCGACGGCCAGGCCGTAGCCGCCCTCGCCGTTGCCGCCGATGCCGACGCTCGCGGAGACGGACGAGTCGGTCGTGTCGACGCCGAGCTTCTTGCCGGCGCCGTGCATCGCACTGAGGAAGCAGGCGGCGAAACCGGCCGCGAACAGCTGCTCGGGGTTCGTGCCCTCGCCGGAACCACCGAGTTCTTTCGGCGGACGGGTGTCGAAGTCGAGACGGTCGTCTTCGCTTCGGACGTGACCGTCACGGCCCCCGCCGGAAGCGTGGGCGATGGCGGTGTATGCGATTTCCAGTGTCATGGGAGCAAGCGTGTTCCACGAGTCTGGGCGCTTGCTGAGGAGGCCAGCCGCTGCTCGAGACCGGCCCGCACACCCGGCCATTCGTCGCCGAGGATCGAGTAGACGGCCGTGTCGCGCCACGACCCGTCGGCCCGACGCTGCATCCGCCGCTGCACGCCTTCGAAGGCCGCGCCGAGACGGAGGATGGCCGCCCGCGAGCGGTCGTTCAGCACGTCGGCCTGCAGCTGGATGCGGCCGAACCCGTGCTCGAAGGCGTGACCGAGCACGAGCAGCTTCGTCTCGGCGTTGACGCCGGAACCCCAGACCTCGGGCGCGTAGGCCGTCCAGCCGACGTGCGCCGACTCGTTCGTCAGGTCGAACAGCCCCAGCGTGGTCGTGCCGACGAGAGCCCCCGAGGAGGCGCTGCGCACCCCGAACACGCTCGCGGACTCCCACAGCAGGTAGCCCTCGACGAACCGCGCCCAGTCGTCGTAGTCGGCACGGTAGCCGGCCGGGCCGCCACCCCAGCCGCCCGCGAACACCTCGGGGCGGCCTATGGCGGCGTGCAGCTCGGGCAGATCGGAGGGTTCGAGCGGAGTCACCGTGACGAGAGAGCCGGACAGGGAGGCGGGGGCCGGGCGACGCGCGGTCATCGGACCGGCCGGGTCAGCCGAGCAGGTCGTGGCGGACGACGATCGCGTCGCGACCGGGGCCGACGCCGATGGCCGAGATGCGCGCGCCGCTCATCTTCTCGACGGCGAGGACGTACTCTCGGGCCGCCTTCGGGAGGTCGTCGAAGGTGCGGGCGCCGGTGATGTCTTCGGTCCAGCCGTCGAACTCCTCGTAGATCGGCGTCGCGTGATGGAAGTCGCTCTGCGAGACGGGCACCTCGTCGTGGCGGACGCCGTCGACGTCGTACGCGACGCAGACCGGGATCTTGTCGAGACCGGTCAGCACGTCGAGCTTGGTCAGCACGAAGTCGGTCACGCCGTTGATGCGCGCGGTGTAGCGGGCGATCGGGGCGTCGTACCAGCCGCACCGACGCGGGCGACCGGTCGTCGTGCCGAACTCGAAGCCGTTGGCCCGCAGGAACTCGCCCGAGGCGTCGAAGAGCTCGGTCGGGAACGGGCCGGCGCCGACGCGCGTCGTGTACGCCTTGACGATGCCGATGACGCGCTCGATGCGGCCCGGGCCGATGCCCGAACCCGTCGACGCGCCGCCGGCCGTGGCCGACGACGAGGTGACGAACGGATAGGTGCCGTGGTCGACGTCGAGCATGGTCGCCTGACCGGCCTCGAACAGCACGATCTTGTCGGCCTCGAGCGCCTGGTGGATCTCGAGCGCCGTGTCGGCCACCATGGGCCGCAGCCGCTCGGCGTACGACAGCAGCGACTCGACGACCTCGTCGACCTCGATGGCCCGACGGTTGTAGATCTTGACGAGCAGGTGGTTCTTCTGGTCGAGCGCCGCCTCGACCTTCTGACGCAGGATGCCCTCGTCGAAGATGTCCTGGATGCGGATGCCGACGCGGTTGATCTTGTCGGCGTAGGTCGGGCCGATGCCGCGACCGGTGGTGCCGATCTGGCGCTTGCCGAGGAACCGCTCGGTCACCTTGTCGAGGGTGCGGTGGTAGTGCGTGATGACGTGCGCGTTGGCGCTGACCCGCAGACGCGAGACGTCGATGCCGCGGGCGATCAGGGCGTCGAGCTCGTCGAAGAGGACCTCGATGTCGACGACGACGCCGTTGCCGATCACCGGCGTCACGCCGGGCGAGAGGATGCCCGAGGGCAGCAGGTGCAGCGCGTACTTCTGGTCGCCGATCACGACCGTGTGACCGGCGTTGTTGCCGCCGTTGAACTTGACGACGTAGTCGATGCGGCTCGAGAGCAGGTCGGTGGCCTTGCCCTTGCCCTCGTCGCCCCACTGGGCTCCGATGATCACCACTGCGGGCATGGTTGCCTCCTCATGTCGGGGGAACGCACCGGCTGAGGTGCACTTGAGTCTATCGACAGCCTTCTCACAGCTGCCCGGCGACTGTACTGGCGCATTTGTGGTCTCATACGACAAACTACGGGGATGAGTCTCGTCGCCGGGGTCGACTCCTCGACCCAGAGTTGCAAAGTCGTCGTCCGTGACCTGTCGACGGGCGAGCTCGTCCGGCAGGGCACGGCCAAGCACCCCGAGGGCACCGAGGTGCCGCCCGACGCCTGGTGGGAGGCGCTGATCGCCGCGATCGCCGCGGCCGGCGGCCTGGACGACGTCGCGTCGATCTCCATCGCCGGGCAGCAGCACGGCATGGTCGCGCTCGACGCCGACGGCGAGGTCGTGCGCGACGCGCTGCTCTGGAACGACACCCGCAGCGCCCCCGCCGCCCGCGACCTGATCGCCGAGATCGGCGCCGACGAGTACGCCCGGCGGACGGGCACCGTGCCCGTCGCCTCGTTCACCGCCACGAAGCTGCGCTGGCTGCGCGACGCCGAGCCCGAGAACGCCGCCCGGGTCGCGGCCGTGGCCCTGCCGCACGACTGGCTGACGTGGCGACTGCTCGGGTACGGGACCCGCGCCTCCTCGGCTCTCGGCCCCGACCTCGACGCCCTCGTCACCGACCGCTCGGACGCCAGCGGCACCTCGTACTGGAGCCCCGCCGACGAGGGGTACGACCTCGAGCTGTTCGAGCGCGCCCTCGGGCGGCCCGGGCGCGAGGCCGTCGGCAGCGATCGAGGTGACGCGTCCGGGGGCGTCGCGGCGGGTGACCGGACCGAGAGCGTCACCTCGGCGACCGATGGCCGCGTCGTGCTGCCTCGCATCCTTCAGGCCGAGGAGGCGGCGGGCACGACGATCGCGCACGGTGCCGTCCCCGCGGGGATCGTCGTCGGTGCGGGAGCGGGCGACAACGCCGGCGCCGCGCTCGGGCTCGACGCCACCGTGGGCGACCTCGTCATCAGCATCGGCACGAGCGGCACGGCCTTCGCGGTCACCGACTCCCCCGTCACCGACCCGAGCGGCACCGTCGCCGGGTTCGCCGACGCCGCCGGCGGGTACCTCCCGCTCGTCGCGACCCTCAACGCCGCCCGCGTGCTCGCCTCGATCGGCTCGCTGCTCGGCGTCGACCACGACGAGTTCGCCCGACTCGCCCTCGCGGCCGAACCCGGCTCGGGTGGGCTGTCGCTCGTGCCGTACTTCGAGGGCGAGCGCACCCCCGACCTGCCCGAGGCGACCGCCACCCTCTCGGGGCTGACCCTCGCCTCGACCACCCGCGAGAACCTCGCCCGCGCCGCCGTCGAGGGGATGCTCTCGGCCCTCGCCGACGGCGCCGCCGCCGTGCGCGACCAGGGCGTCGACGTGCGCCGCGTGCTCCTGATCGGCGGGGCGGCCCTCAACCCCGCCGTCCAGGCCGTCGCCGCCCAGGTCTTCGACGTGCCGGTCGTCGTGCCCGAACCCGGCGAGTACGTCGCCGACGGCGCGGCCCGCCAGGCGGCCTGGGCCCTCTCGGGGAGCCGGCCCCGATGGGGGCTGTCGACCAGCGCCTCCTTCGATGCGGAGCCTCGACCGGGCATCGGCGCCCGCTACCGCGCGGCCCAGGCGCTGGGGTCGCTCGCGCGCCCGTAGNGCCACCTAGAATCGGGGCATGCCAACGGAAGCCGGTTCGGCGCCCTCCACGATGACCGAGAACTACCTCAAGGTCATCTGGAAGGCAGACGAGTGGGCCGTCGACGGCGACGCCCCCGGCATCACGACGAACGAGATCGCGGCCACGCTCGGGGTCGGCGCCTCGACGGTGTCGGGCAACCTGCGCAAGCTCGAACGCGACGGCTTCATCGACTACGAGCCGTACCGCCGCATCGCCCTGACCGACACCGGTCGAGCCGTCGCGATCGCCGTCGTGCGCCGTCACCGGCTGATCGAGACGTACCTCGTCGAACGCCTCGGCTACGGGTGGGACGAGGTGCACGACGAGGCCGAGATCCTCGAGCACGCCGTCAGCGACCGTCTGCTCGAGGCCTTCGACGTCGAGCTCGGCCGACCGACCGCGGACCCGCACGGCGACCCGATCCCCGCGAGCGACGGCACCACCGTGCGCCCCGTCGCCCACCGGCTGGGCGAGTTCGCCGAGGGCGAGTGCGGCTACGTGGTGCGCGTCTCGGACGACGAGCCCGAGCTGCTGCGCTACCTCAGCTCGCTCGACCTGCGGGTCGGCGCCCACGTGCGGATCGGCGAGCGCCGCGACTACGCGGGGTCGATGCAGGTCGTCGTCACCGACGCCCACGACCTGCCCGTCGAGACGGTCGAGCTGGCCGGGCCGGCCGCCGCCTCGGTCTGGGCGAACTCCGAGCCGCACACGCACGTCTGACCCCGGGGCGGGTGCGACGGGCGGCTCGCGCACCCGGTCACGGGCCGGACCCGACCGACACGGGGGGGGGGGGGCCGGCGGGGCGGTCAGGGCAGACGGGTGCCGGCCGGGTCGGCGAGGAGGCGCGCGAAGGCGAGCTCGGCGGCCCCGATGGTGAGACGATCGGCTCCGAGCTCGGCCGGGACGATGCGCAGATCGTCGGCCGAGCCGGGCAGCGCCTGAGCGGTGACCCCGGCGAGCAGACGCTCCGGCTCGGCCGCGAGCAGCGACGCGAGGAACCCGCCCAGCACGATGAGGCTCGGATCGAAGACGTTGACGACGTTGCGGAGGGCGATCGCCAGGAAGTCGACCTGGCGCTGCACCTCGACCCGCGCCTCCGACCCCGGGGTCGACGCGACGAGCGCCGCGGCGAGCTCGTCGACCTGCGACCGGTCGAGACCGGTCACGGCCAGCAGCTCGGCCTGACCGACCTCGGTCTCGAGGCAGCCGGTCGCCCCGCAGTGGCAGAGTCGCCCGACCGAGTTCACGAGCGTGTGACCGAGTTCGCCCGCGTAGCCGCCGGCTCCGACGAGCGGGGCGCCGCCGACGAGGACTCCCCCGCCGACACCGCTCGCCCCGCCGTTGAGGAACACCAGGTCGTCGACCCCGCGCCCGGCCCCGAAGCGCCCCTCGGCGAGGGCCGCGGCCGACGCGTCGTTCGCCGCGCGAGCCGGCAGACCGGCGGCGTCGGCGACGAGCTCGGCGAACGGCTCGTCGACCCAGCCGAGGTGCGGAGCCAGCCGGACGAGACCTCCGTCGGCGCGGACGAGACCGGGCACGGCGAGGCCGACCCCGACCTCCACCACGCCGGGCGACGCGGCGCGCAGCTCGTCGATGACCGAGGCGGCGACAGCCGCCGCGCCCCGTGCCGTCGGGATGCCGTCGGTCTCGTGGCGGATCCGCGAGCGCACGACGCCGTCGAGCCCGACGACCCCGACGGTCACGGCGTCGATCTCGGGGTTGACGGCGTACGCGACGACGTCGCGGCTCGCGGCGACCACGGGGCTCGGTCGGCCGACCCGGGCGATGCCCACGGGGTCGGTCTCGATGACGAGTCCGCGCTCGGCGAGCTCGCCGACGAGAGCCGCGATGGTCGATCGGTTCAAACCGGTCGCCTGCGTCAGCGCCGAGCGCGAGCGCGGGCCTGCCGCATGCACGAGCCCGAGCACCGCCGACAGGTTCGTCTGGCGCACACCGTCGGCGCGCGCCCCGGGTTCGATCGTCACGTGGCCTCCTCGGCCGAGCGTACCGGCTCGCGGCACGGGGGCTGGAGGCGCCGTGTCAGTCCCAGCCGTTGCCGAAGCGCTCGAGCTGCGGAGCCACGCGCGTCGACCCGGACGAGGAGGCGGTGGTCTCGACCGACACCGCGCCTCCTCGTCTCGTCACGACGAAGTCGGCGGACTCGCCGTCGGGCGTCGTCACGGTCACCGTGCGCGCGCCGTCGCCGCCGGGGAGCACCCGCAGCACGAGGCCGTCGAGGTAGTCGTGGTCGGGGCGGTCGTCACGCCCGCCCATCGGGATGACGGCACCCTCACGGACGTACAGCGGCAGGGTCAGCACCCCGTGGGTCTCGGTGCGCCAGACACCCGCCCCCGCGTCGACGACCTCGCCCGTGAACCAGTTCGTCCAGCGCCCGGCCGGCAGGTAGACCTCGACGGTGCCGTCGGCGGAGAACACCGGCGCCACGAGCAGGTCGTCGCCGAGCAGGTACTGCGTGTCGATGTGCGCCGCACCCCGGTCGCCCGGGAACGCCAGCGCCATCGGCCGCATGACCGGCAGCCCGGTGCGGGTGGACTCGAGCCCCGCGGCGTAGAGGTAGGGCATCAGCCGCAGCTTGAGCTTCGTGAAGACCCGGGTCACCTCGACGGCCTCGTCGTCGAACGCCCACGGCACCCGCACCGAGCTGCTGCCGTGGAACCGGCTGTGGCTCGAGAGGAGACCGAACGCCGTCCAGCGCTTGTAGACGTCGGGATCGGGCATGCCCTCGAAGCCGCCGATGTCGTGACTCCAGAACGAGAAGCCGCTCATCGCGAGCGACAGACCGCCACGCAGCGTCTCCGCCATCGATTCGAAGGTCGAGGTGGAGTCGCCGCCCCAGTGAACGGGCAGCGCCTGGCCGCCGGTCGTCGCCGAGCGCGCGAAGACCACGGCGTCGCCCTCGCCGCGGACCTCCTCGAGGACGTCGAAGACGGCGCGGTTGTAGAGCTGCGTGTACCAGTTGTGCATCCGCTCGGGGTCGGAGCCGTCGTGCCAGACCACGTCGGTGGGGATGCGCTCGCCGAAGTCGGTCTTGAACGCGTCGACGCCCTGGGCCTGCAGCCGACGCAGATGGCCCTGGAACCAGGCCGTCGCGTCGGGGTTCGTGAAGTCGACCAACCCCATGCCCGCCTGCCAGAGGTCCCACTGCCAGACGCTGCCGTCGGGGTTCCTCACGAGGTAGCCGGCGTCGGCCGCCTCGCGGAACAGCGTCGAGCGCTGCCCGATGTACGGGTTGATCCAGACGCAGACCCGGAGGTCGCGCTCGTGCAGACGCGCCAGCATGCCCTCGGGGTCGGGGAAGACCCGAGGGTCCCATTCGAAGTCGCACCACTGGAACTCGCGCATCCAGAAGCAGTCGAAGTGGAAGACGCTGATCGGCATGTCGCGCGCGGCCATCTCGTCGACGAAGGCGGTGACCGTCTCCTCGTCGTAGTCGGTCGTGAACGAGGTCGAGAGCCACAGGCCGTACGACCAGGCCGGCACGTGCGCCGGGCGACCGGTGAGCCGCGTGTACCGGTCGAGCACATCGGCCGGGGTCGGGCCGGCGATCACCAGATAGCGCAGGGTCTCGCCCGCGACCGAGAACTGCACGCGTTCGACCGCCTCGGAGCCGATCTCGTACGAGACGTGCCCCGGGTGGTCGACGAGGACGCCGTACCCGCGGTTCGTCAGGTAGAACGGCACGTTCTTGTAGGCCTGTTCGCTCGAGGTGCCGCCGTCGGCGTTCCAGACGTCGACGGTCTGCCCGTTCTTCACGAGCGGACCGAAGCGCTCGCCCAGCCCGTAGACCAGCTCGCCGACGCCGAGCGACAACTGCTGCGAGACGTACGACGGGGCGTGGTCCGTCGCCGTGCCCGGACGCCCCGCGCCCTTCAGCACGGCGCCGACCATGGCGCCGTCGATCCGCGCGTCGGGGGCCACCTGGTGGTACCCGACCGACTTCGCACCCGAGCGCGTGAGCACGGTGTCGCCGTCGCGGAAGACGAGGTCGAAGGGACCGCCGCGACCCAGGGAGGCGGTGAGCCGCCCCGAGGACAGCGTCGCGCCTCCTTCGGTCACCTCGGCGACGCCGACCCCGGCCGGGCCGCCCTCGGCGCCGACCAGGTCGAAGCCGATCTCGTCGCGACCGCCGGCGAAGTGCGTGACCTCGACGGCGATCACGCCCTCCATCGGCGAGCTGAGGCCCACGGTGAGCACCGGCCGGTTGAGCGTGTCGCCGCGGTGCGCGATGACCTTGGTGGGGGCCGTGACGGCGAGCGAGCGCCCGTCGTCACCGGTCTCGACGTCGTGGACCTCCTGGCCGAAGAGGGAGGAGACGCCGGGACGCGTCTGCCAGAAGCCGTCGGTGAACTTCATGGGGTGCCTTTCGAGCGGTGCGCGCTACTTGACCGCACCGGCGGTGATGCCGCGGGTGAGGGTGCGCTGGAAGAGGAGGAAGAACACGAGGGTCGGGATCAGGCCGAGCAGCGCCGAGGCGCTGGTCGTCGTGACGTCCATCAGGCGGTCGCCCTGCAGCGCCGTGATGGCCACCGGCACCGTCTGGTTCGCGTTCGAGACGAGGAAGGTGAGCGGGATGAGGAACTCGTTCCAGGTCCAGATGAAGAAGAAGATCGCGAGCACCGACAGGGTCGGGCGGCTGATCGGCACGATCACGCGCCAGAGGATCTGCCACCGGCTGGCACCGTCGAGCGATGCGGCCTCGAGGACCTCCTTCGGGAAGGTCCCGTAGACGCTCGACAGGAGGTACGTGCCGAACGCGCTCTGGATCACCGTGAAGATGATGATGACCGCCCAGATGTTGTCGTAGAGCCCCACCTGCTTGAACAGGAAGTACAGCGGGTAGAGCAGGGCCTCCTGAGGCAGCATGTTCGCCAGCAGGAAGAGCACGATGATCCAGGTGCGGCCGCGCACCCGCCCGATGCCGAGCGCGTAGGCGTTGAACACCGAGATGACGACGGCGAACACCGCGACGAGGCCGGCGATCACGAAGCTGTTCCAGAGCTTCTGCGGGAACTCGACGCGGTTCCAGAAGTTCACGAGCCCGTCGAAGTAGAGCGACGTCGGCAGGCTCAACGGCCCGCCGGCCGTGTAGTCGGCGGGCGACTTGAACGAGTTGACGAGGATCAGCAGGAACGGCAGCGCGATCAGCACGCCGAACAGCACGGCCGCGGCGAGGATCGCCCAGTCGGCGGCCGTCTTCTTGCGCCCCCGCTGCTTGGCCTTCGGGAGGCGCGGGTCGGCCACCGCAGGACGGATGCGGTCGTCGTCGACCGGGGGTACGACGGTCGTGGCCATCAGCGGCCCCTCTCTGCTCGTTCGGCCCGGTTCTGGGCCTTGATGAAGAACACCGTGATGACGACGATGACGAGGGTCAGCGCCGTCGCGATCGTGGCGCCGTAGCCGACCTGCTGACTCTGGAAGAACTCGCTGTAGGCGTAGTAGCTCGGCACGATCGTCGAGTCGCCGGGCCCGCCGCGGGTCAGGGCGTAGATCGGACCGAACACCTTGAGCGCCGCGATCGTGCAGGTGAGCACGACGACGAAGATCTCGGGTCGGATGATGCTGACGGTGATGGCGCGGAACCGCTGGAACCAGCCGGCCCCGTCGAGCTCGGCGGCCTCGTACAGCTCGGGGTCCACCCGCTGCAGGGCCGCCATGAAGATGACCACGGGGTAGCCGAGCTGCACCCAGACCATGACCACCATGATGCTGAGCAGCGCCGTGTCGGGGCTGCCGAGCCAGTTGTGCTGCAGCGCACCGAGCCCCACCGCCTCGAGGACGGTGTTCAACGCGCCGTTCTCGGGTCGGAGGATCCAGCCGATCACGATCGCGGCGATGGCCACGGGCAGGATCTGCGGCAGGTAGTAGGTGGCTCGGAGGAACGACGCGAGTCGGCCGCCGAACTTGCGGCCGATCAGGTCGAACAGCATCGCGGCGAGCAGCAGGCCGAGCAGGGTCGGGACGACGACCATCGCGATGATCAGGAACACGCTGTTCTGGAACGACGTCCAGAAGCGCTCGTCCGACATCAGCTCGCGCCAGTTGTCGAGGCCGGCCCAGGTCGGCGGCCGGATGCCGCGGTAGTCGGTGAAGCTGAGGTAGACGTTCCAGACCAGCGGTACCAGCACGACCACCGTGAAGAGGACGAACCCCGGGATCAGATAGAGCCAGAAGCCCCGGCGACCGGAGCCCGGCAGCAGGCTCTCCTCCGGGGGGAGGGCGGGGCGGGCCGCGCGACCGGAGTCGCCGGCACCGCGGCGGGGGCGCCCGGAGCCCGGGAGGGCCGGCGACGTGGGCCGACCCTCCTGGGCGCGCTGCGCCTCCTTCGTGTCGACGGAGGTCATCGCGTCACTCTCCGGTGATGTCGTCGACGCCGCTCTGGTACTGGTCGCCGAGGGTGCTGAGCATGTCGTCGGGTGAGGTCGAACCGTTCACGAGCTCTTGTGTGCCGGCGACGAGCTGGTCGTAGAACGTGGGCGTGGGCCAGTCGGGGTAGAAGGCGAGCCCGTCGCGCTCGAGGAGCGTGTTGAAGTTCGCGATGAGCTCCTGGCTCTTCGGGTCGGTGATGTCGGCCGGGTCGGCCTTGACGGGCACGCCGCCGTTGTTGCCGATGAGGTTCTGGATCTCGGGGCGCATCGTGATGTCGATGAACTTCGTCGCGAGGTCCTTGTTGGCGGCGTTCTCGGGGACGACCCAGAGGTTGCCGCCCGAGCCCGGAGCCATCTCGCTGCCCGGGAACAGGAACGTGCCCCAGTCGAAGGTCGCCTCATCGGCGACACGGCCGGCCCACCAGCTGCCGGAGACCATGATCGGCGCGCCGCCGCTCATGAACGTGGTGCCCATGTCTTCCGCCTTGATGCCCGTGACGTCCTTCGAGATCCAGCCGTTGTCGACGTACTCCTGCAGCTTCTCGGCCGCGTAGGTCAGCTCGGGGCCCTGCCAGTCGACGTCGCCCTCGTAGAGCTGGTAGTCATCGACGAACGAGCGGTCGGCCTGCGAGAGGGCGAGCTGGTAGAAGAGCTGCCCCAGCGGGTACTCGGCACCGGCCTCGGCGAGCGGGGTGATGCCGGCGTCGGCGAAGGTCTGCAGCGCGGCCTCGAACTCGTCGTACGTGGTCGGCACCTCGATGCCCTGCTCGGCGAAGGCGTCCTTGTTGTAGAAGACCTCGACGTACTCGCCGTAGTTGGGGATGCCGTACCAGCTGCCCGAGCCCATGATGCCGCGCTCGTCGTACTTCGACGTCGTGGCGATCGACGGGGCGAGGTCGTCGTCCCAGCCGTACTCCTCGACGGCGTCGTCGAGGTTCGACAGCAGCCCCTGGCTGGCGAGCAGACCGGCGGTGGCGTTGCCCTTGTTGTACTCGAGGATGTCGGGGGCCTCGTCGGAGTTCAGCACCTGGCTGGCGGTCGAACGGATCTGCTCGAAGCTCTTCGCCTCGAACTCCACGGTCGCGCCGGTCTCCTCCTCGAAGGTCTCGATGGCCTGGTCCCAGGCGATGCCCATCGCGCTGGTCTCGCTCTCGAAGTGCCAGAGCTTCAGCGTGTTCGGGTCGGATGACCCTCCGCCGCCGGCGGAGCAGCCGGCGAGCAGTGCGGCGGTGGCTACGAAGGCCGTGCCGGAAGCGGCGATGCGTCGTTTGTTCAAGGTTCTACCTCCTCGTAGAGTGCCCATCGCCTTCATCGTCGAAGCGTTTCGACGATGAACAGGGGGCGACGGAGCGGGTGGTGATTCGGTGGTGGTGCTGTTGTGCTGCGGTGGTGCGGTGGTGCGGTCGGGTGGGTTCAGGAGGCGCGGGTCGGCTCGATGACCGACCCCTTCGCCAGATAGGTGGGCGCGATCAGCTCGACACCCGTGTCGACGCGGCCGTCGATGCGGTCGAAGGCGGCCTCGACCGCTCGCGAGCACATCTCGTCGATCGGCAGCGGGATGGTGTCGAGCGGCGGGTCGAGCTCGTCGGCGGGGTAGCTGGCGCAGGCGGCCAGCACCGAGAGGTCTCGAGGGATGTCGACGCCGAGCCTGCGCAGATGCTGCATCGCGGCCTCGGCGGTGGGCTCGCTGCAGTGGAGCACCAGTGCGGTCATGTCGGGCAGTCGACCGCGGAGCTCGTCGACGGCGCGGATCGCGGAGGCGCGACCGAGGTCGGTCGCGACGGTCAGGCTCTCCACGCCCCGATCGGCGGCGCGGGCCGCGAAGGCGTCGTCGAAGCGTCGGATGAAGCCGGTGTCGCGCTCGAGGTACGAGGCGGGGTGGCCGATGACCCCGATCGACCCGTGACCGTGGTCGGCGAGGCGGTCGACGACGAGACGCGCGGCCGACTCGAAGTCGAGATCGATGCAGGCGAGGTCGTCGACGTCGCGCGGGATCCCGATGAAGCCGGCCGGGAGGTCGAGCTCTCGCACGAGGTCGACGCGCTCGTCGACCGTCGCCACGCCGAGGGCCACGACCCCGTCGACCAGCGAACTCGAGGCGACCCGGCGGATACCCGAGACCTCGTCGTCCGTGGCGAGCAGCAGGACGTCGTAGTCGCGACGGCGCGCGGCCTCGACGACCGCGGTGACGAACCGCATCTGCGTGGGCTGGTGGTTGTCGGCGCGGATCGGCGCGCTGAGGGCGAGGATGTTGGTGCGCGCGCCGGCCAGCATGCGGGCCCCGGCGTGCGGGCGGTAGCCGAGACGCTCGACGACGTCGGTGACCCGCTGCCGCGTGCTCGAGGCGATCGAACGCTTGCCGGAGAGGGCGTACGACACGGTCGAGATGGAGACGCCGGCGGCCTGCGCCACATCGTGGATCGTCGCCATCGTGACCTCACCGTCTCGTCGTCGTGTCGTCCGACCCGTCGAGGCGAAGCGCTTCGACGAGGTTCGAGAGGAGACGATACGACAGCTCCGATCGATGCGCAAGATGTTTGTCGCCCCCGTCAACAAATGGCCGCAGCCCCTCGACCGAGCCGCCTCGGACGTATAAGTTGTAAGCGACAACAATCGCGACCAGCGCCTCCGGCGACTCGCGCCATCGACCATGAAAGGGACACCGATGTCCGTCACCCCCACCCGCGAAGACAAGTTCTCGTTCGGCCTCTGGACGATCGGCTACACCGGAGCCGACCCGTTCGGCGGCCCCACCCGCCCCGACCTCGACGTGGTCGAGGCCGTCGAGAACCTCGACCGCCTCGGCGCCTACGGCCTGACCTTCCACGACGACGACCTCTTCGCCTTCGGGTCGACCGAGGCCGAGCGCCAGAAGCAGATCGACCGCCTGAAGGGCGCGCTCGACGCGACCGGCATCGTCGTGCCGATGGTCACCACCAACCTGTTCAGCGCACCGGTCTTCAAAGACGGCGGGTTCACGTCCAACGACCGCGGCGTGCGCCGCTTCGCGCTCCGCAAGGTGTTGCGCAACATCGACCTCGCCGCCGAGCTCGGCGCCGAGACCTTCGTCATGTGGGGCGGCCGCGAGGGCGCCGAGTACGACAGCGCCAAAGACGTGCAGGCCGCCCTGTCGCGCTACAAGGAGGGCGTCGACATGCTCGCCCAGTACGTGACCGACAAGGGCTACGGTCTGCGCTTCGCCATCGAGCCGAAGCCCAACGAGCCCCGCGGCGACATCCTGCTGCCGACGCTCGGCCACGCGATCGCGTTCATCGACACGCTCGAGCGCCCCGAGCTGTTCGGCGTCAACCCCGAGGTCGGCCACGAGCAGATGGCGGGCTTGAACTTCACGGCCGGCATCGCTCAGGCGCTCTACCAGGGCAAGCTGTTCCACATCGACCTGAACGGTCAGCGCGGCATCAAGTACGACCAGGACCTCGTCTTCGGTCACGGCGACCTGCAGAACGCGTTCTCCCTCGTCGACCTGCTCGAGCACGGCGCCCCTCAGGGCGGCCCGTCGTACACCGGCCCCCGCCACTTCGACTACAAGCCGTCGCGCACCGAGACCATCGACGGCGTCTGGGAGTCGGCCGCGGCCAACATGCGCATGTACCTGCTGCTGAAGGAGCGCGCGCAGGCGTTCCGCGCCGACCCCGAGGTGCAGGAGGCGCTGGTCGCCAGCCAGGTCGCCGAGCTGTCGACCCCCACCCTCGCCGAGGGCGAAGGCTACGACGCCCTGCTCGCCGACCGCGCCTCGTACGAGGACTTCGACGCCGACGCGCACTTCGGCGGCCACGGCTACGGCTTCGTCCGCCTGCAGCAGCTCGCGGTCGAGCACCTGATGGGCGCTCGCGGCTAGATGCGAACGCGCCAGCGTTCGCGCCGCGAGCGCTGACGCGCTCCAGCGCGTCAGACGGAGCTAGATGCGGCTGAGGCCCATGACGGGTCGTCCACTCACCGGTGGGCGACCCGTCGTCGTGCGTCGACCCCGATCAGTGCCGCATGGACGCGCGGTGCGACGATCTCGGCCCACCGGCGGTGCAGGGTCGACCACGAGAACAGGTCGCGGACGGTCATGTCCGCGAGGGCCGCGAGCGGGAAGTCGACGTGGTCGACGCCGATCAGCTCGCGCGAGAGGCGCTCGGTGACCGCGTTGAGCCGGTCGACCTGCCCCGTGATCAGGCGGGAGGCGAGCGGCGGGATCGGTCGGAACTGGGCCATCGGCGGGATGGCGGCGAAGACCACGGCGCACTCCTCGCCGGCCTCCTGCCGGATGCGGCCGACTAGCAGCCGCAGATCGCGCTCCCACGCGCTGGGGCTCGTGGCCGACAGCACGTCCGCGATCCCGAGGAACACGACGGCCGCGCTGGCCCCCTCGGCCGAGAGCGACGACATGGTGACGGCGGTGCGCGCCGTGAGGACGGGCGAGGTGAGCTCCGACCAGGTGAGGCCTCGACCCCGGGAGTGAGCCACGCGCGAGGCGACCTGACTCGATGTCGTCATGCCGTGGCTCAGCACGCCCATGCCCGCGACGGCGATGCTGCCGATGAAGGCGATCCGCTCGGGGGACGGCCCGGTGATCGCCGGGCTGCGCTCGTCGCGGGGGAAGACGGCGGACGCGAGGTCGCGTCGGTACATCTCCAGGTGGAAGGCGAGCAACGGCCGCCCGAGGGTGACGAGGACGGCCATCGGCCCCGAGAAGCGGGTGGCGACGGTGCGGTCGGGGTGGGGCTGGGGCATGCGGTCCTGGTGACGTCATCGCCGCGGGCGGCGAGGGGATCTCCGAGCGAGACCGCTCACGAGTCTCTGGGGGGAGCGCCCGTCGATCCAGACGCATTCGCAATGGGGACAATGCCTGCGTTCCGCTCATCGTCCCCTCAAATGCGGACACGGCCGGACGAAGCGCTGATGAGAAGGTCTTTCCATCGAGGGGAGGCACTCGAGAGGTACGAGTGGACGCGGGAACGGCCCCACGAATTGGGGCCACGTCGTGACGACCCAGGGAGCCATGTTGCACACGACTGTGCAAGATCGTAAGATCGCACCGTGACCACGACTCCTTCGACCCGGCGAGCGCCCCGGCGCGACGCCACCGCCAACCGCGAGGCGCTGATGGCGGCCGCCGTGCGCCTCCTGAACACCGACCCGGGGGTGCCCCTCGAGGCCATCGCGGCCGAGGCGGGCCTGTCGCGGCGCAGCGTCTACGGGCACTTCGCGACCCGCGACGACCTCGTGCGCGAGGTGACGCTGCGCGGCGCGGCGCGCATCGGGGCCGCGGCCGTCGTGCAGCCGAGCTCGAGCGATCCGGTCGTGCAGCTCGCCGCCCTCGGCGCGCGCCTGTGGTCGGAGGTCGAGCACGTGCGGGTCATGGCCCAGTTGACCGTCCGCGGCCCGTTGATGCACGTGGTCGGCGAGGCGCTGGCGCCCCTGCGGGCCTTCGTCCGCGAGACCGTCCGGCGCGGCGTCGTCGAGGGGCGGATGCGCTCCGACATCGACGTCGACACGCTCGCTCACCTGGTCGAGGGTGCCGCGTTGTCGGTGCTGGACGAGGCCACCGCGCGCGATCTCGGTCGCGCCGAGGGGCACCGGCTCGTCATGCTGGCCGTGCTCGCCGTCGTCGGCCTCGGCTGGCGCGAGGCCCAGGAGCTCATCGCGGGCAGCCCCGAACTCGAGCTGGGCGCCCCGGCGGCCGGCGGCGCCCCCGCCGACGCCTCCGCACCCCTCGGCGACCCCGCCGACGCGGCGGTGTCCGCATGAGACTCGAGCTGCTCGACGCGGCCGTCGGCGACGGCCCCGGCGCCCCTCTCGCCCCGCTCACCGTCACCGCCGACCGGGGCCTCCCCGGCTTCGTCGCCGTCGAGACCGAGAACGGCCCGACCGTCGCGAGCCTCGTCGCCGGCGGGCGGATGGCACCCGAACGCGGCCGCGTCCTGCTCGACGGGAGCGACGACGCCGACGCGATCCGCGCCTCCTTCGCCCTCGTCGACACCCCCGGCGTGGCCGAGCCGTTCGCCTCGCTCACCGTCTCGCAGGTCGCCCGCGAGGAGCTCGCCCTGGCGGGTCTCCGCAGCGACCGCGCCTCCGTCTCCCTCCTCGTCGAGTCGCTCGGTCTCGACGAGCACCGGCGCACCCGCCTGCACGCGCTCCCCACCGAGCGCCGCGTGCGACTGCTCACCGAACTGGCCGTGCTGCGCCCCGACGTGCGCGGAGTCGTGCTCACGACGCCCGAGCGGCACGGCGGCGACGTGCACGCCTGGCTCGGCGTCGTCGACGACCTGGTCGCCCGCGACTACACGGTGCTCACCGTGACGAGCTACGCGGCCCTCGCCCAGGCCTCGATCCCCTCGCCCGACGTCGACGACGACGCCCCGTCTCCGACACCCGAAAGCGACCCCTCGTGAAGATCGTCACCCTCGTCCGTTCCGAGTTCCAGCGGCTGACCTCGACGGGGCTCGCCCGCCTCGCCCTCGTCGCGCTGATGACGGTGCCGCTGCTCTACGGCGGCCTGTACCTCTGGGCCAATCAGGACCCGTACGCGAAGCTCGACAAGGTCCCCGCCGCGCTGGTGGACGCCGACTCGGGCGCCGTGTCCGACGGCGAGACCGTCGACTACGGCGCCGACGTGACGAAGGAGGTGCTCGACGGCGGCGACTTCGACTGGCACGAGACGACCGCCGAGGAGGCGCGGGCCGGCCTCGAAGACGGGACGTACGACTTCACGTTCACGATCCCGACGGACTTCAGCGCCGACCTCGTGTCGGCGTCGAGCGACGACCCGCAGCGCGCGCAGATCGTGCTCGCGACCAACGACTCCAACAGCTATCTGTCGACCACCATCGCCGAGCAGGCCGCCAAGACGATCCGGGCGTCGGTCACCGAGCGGGTCGGCAAGGAGGCCGCGACGCAGCTGCTCGTCGGGTTGTCCGACATCCGCACCAGCCTGGGCGACGCGGCCGACGGCGCCGCGCAGCTGAACGACGGCCTCGGGACGAGCGTCGGGGGCGCGGATCGACTCGCCGCGGGTGCGGCCGACGCCCGTGACGGCGCCGACCGGCTCGCTGCCGGCGCCTCCGACGCCCACGACGGCGCCGACCGGCTCGCGACGGGGGCCGCCTCGGCCGACACCGGCGCTCGCACACTCGCCGACGGCGTCGGAGCGCTGAGCACCGGCGCGACGACGCTCGACGCCGGGTTGCAGCAGCTGCGCTCGAGCACCGCTGAGCTGCCCGCGCAGACGCAGGCGCTCGCCGACGGCGCCGCCCAGGTGGCGGCCGGCAATGATCAACTGGCGACGACCGTCGCCGGGGCCGCCGCCGACAGTCAGACCGCGGTCGACGCGCTGCCCGAGGCGCAGGCAGCCGCGCAGTCCGACATCGCCGCCGCTCTGGCGGCGCAGGGCTACGACGCCGATCAGATCGCGGCCATCGCGGCCACGTTCGCCCCCGTCACCGACGACCTCACGACACGACTGACCGGCGCGAACACGCAGCTGCAGGCGCTGAACGGCTCGGTCGCGCAGCTCTCCGCCGGTGCCGACCAGGTGGCCGCGGGCACGAGCACCCTCGCCGAGCAGACCCCGGCGCTGACCTCGGGCATCTCGTCGGCCGCCGACGGCTCGGCGCAGCTGTCGACCGGCGCCGCGACGGCGGCCTCGGGGGCGACCGACCTCGCGACCGGACTCGGCACGCTCGACTCGGGCGCCGCCTCCCTCGCCGACGGCCTCGGCACCCTCGACACCGGCGCGACCACACTCGCGTCGGGGCTCGACACGCTCGCCACCGGCACCGTCGATCTGCACGACGGCCTCGTGCAGCTGCGCGACGGCAGCACGACCCTCTCCGACGGGCTGCAGAACGGGCTCGCGCAGATCCCGGCGAGCACCGACTCGAGCCGTGACGACCAGGCGTCGGCGATCTCCGACCCGGTGTCCGTCACCGATCGCGCCCTGACCAGCGCCGGCACGTACGGCGCCGGGCTCGCCCCGTTCTTCATCAGCCTGGCGGCGTGGATCGGCATCTACGCGCTGTTCCTGATCGTCAAGCCGCTGTCGAAGCGGGCGATCACGGCCGTCAAGGCGCCGGGTCGCGTCGTGGCCGCCGGCTGGCTGGCGCCCGCGCTGCTCGGCCTGGTGCAGATGGTGGCGCTGTTCGGCATCGTGACCGGCCCGCTCGGCTTCGACGTCGTGCACCCCTGGGCCATGGTGGGGCTGATGGTGCTGGCCTCGGCCACGTTCGCGGCGATCATCATGATGCTGAACGTGCTGCTCGGCAGCGTCGGGCAGTTCCTCGGGCTCGTGCTGATGGTCGTGCAGCTCGTCACCGCCGGCGGCACGTTCCCGTGGCAGACCCTGCCCGCTCCGCTGGCGGCCCTGCACTTCGCCCTGCCGATGAGCTACGCCACCGACGGACTGCGCCAGGTGATGTACGGCGGCAGCCTCCCGACCGCTGCCGGAGACGCCGGCGTGCTCGCCTGCTGGCTGCTGGGAGCCCTGCTCGTCTCGTACCTGGCCGCCGCCCGGATGACCCGCCGACGGACCCTCCGCGACCTCCGACCGTCGCTGATCGGCTGACACCCGGCCGCCCTGGGCGGCACCGCCCGAGGCGGGGAACCGAGGAGGCGCGGGTCGAGACCATCCCGACCCGCGCCTCCCCCCGTGGCATGTCGCCTTGACGTGCCACATGCCGGTGAACAAAACTGTCGTGATGCACACGCACCGCGCGACACCCACGCCCGCCGTCCTGGCCTACCCGATGCACGGGCAGACCAAATTCACGACCGAGGGGTACCGGACGCGCGACGCCCACCTCGTCGAGTGGCTCGGGCGGCTGACGGGAGACCGCGGGGGCGTCGCCGTGGTCTCGCGACCGGAGCCTGCGGTGCTCGCGGTCGGGGCGTCGTGGCGGGGCGGGCGGCCGGGGCGGCGACGACCGGGCGGGCCCCCCGGTGTCGCGGCAGGGACGCGGCCGATCGAGACGACCACCTGGCGGCTGCCCGACCCGCGCGACCGACGGCGGTGGTGGGTCCGCTCCGCCGACGCCTACCCGGGGCTGACCCATGCCTGGTGCGATGTCCCCGCCGTGGTGTGGAACCCCTTCACGGCACTCGCCCTCCCGCACGCGAACCCGTTCGTGACCGGACGCACGACCGTGCTCGACCTGCTCGACGACTGGACCGTGCACCACGCGTTCGCGGGCATCCGATCCGACGTCGAGCGCGCCTACGCCGCCGCCTTCGCCTCGGCCTGCCAGGTGACGGCCAATGCCGAGGGCACGGTCGAGCTCGCCCGCCGCTTCGGCCGCGACGACGTCGTGCTGCTGCCGAACGGCTGCGACCCCGAGCGGTTCGACAGCACGTCGGCCGCGACGGGTCCGCTCACCGTCGGCTACGTCGGCAAGATCGGACGGCGTCTCGACCTGGGCGGCATCGTCGCCTGCGCCGAGGCCGAGCCCGACGTGCGCTTCGTCTTCGCCGGCCCCGTGCTCGACCGCGAGTACCACCGGCCCCTCGCGTCGCTGCCCAACGTGACGCTGCTCGGCGACGTGCACTACGACGACGTGCCCGCCCTGCTGCGGACCTTCGACGTCGGCTGGGTGCCGCACCGGGTGGGGAGCGGGGAGCGGGCCGGAGGCCGGGGCGGCGGGGTCGGGGCCGAGGCGGGGGGCGAGGTGGGGGGCGACATCATCAAGACCTACGAGTACCGGGCGGCCGGGCTGCCCGTGCTGACGACCCCGGTCGACGGCTGCGATCGCCGCGGCCTCGACGAGGTCGCCGTCCTCCCCCTCGATCGGCACGCCGACCGGATCGGCGCCTGGAGCCGGTCGGGCCCCCGCGTCGCCCGCCGCCCGGCCGCCATCCCCCGCGAGGCGACCTGGCGACTCAAGGCCGAGACCGTCCTCGGCGCCCTCGCCCCGGCGTCGGTCGCGCGGAACCCCCGATGAGGGTCGCTCTCGTCGCCGCCCCGCTGATGGCCCGGAGCGGCGTGCACCGCTCGGCCCACGACCTCGTCGCAGCCGCCCGGGCGCGGGGTCTCCCCTGGACCGCCCTCCTCGGCATGCGGCCCGACGCGGCCGGGGCGCCGATCGACGCCCCGGGGGTCACCGAGACCATGCTCGTGCGCCACGGCGTCGACGTGCTCCGCGAGGTGCATCGCGCCGTGCACGCCGACCCCGACGTCCGACGGGCCGACGTCGTGGTGTCGCTGGTGCCGCAGAGCGACATGGTGGTCGCGGCGTCGCGCGCCCTGCGCCACGCACCGCGGGTCGCCTGGGTGCGGGGTCTGCCCTGGCCCGCGGCGGGCGAGCAGCGTGGTCTCCGTCGACGGCTGCTCACCGCCCTCGAGTCCAGGGCGCTCCGCACCCTCGACGACGTCTGGGCGACCTCCCCGCTGCTCGCCGGCCAGGTGTCGAGGGCGCGGGTGCCCGCGATCGTGCCCGCCGGCGTACCCGGTCTCCCCCGCACGAGCCACGGCGATCAGGAGGGGCCGCTCGTCTGGGCGGGTCGGCTCTCGGTCGAGAAAGGGCCCGGCGAGTACCTCGATCTCGTGCGTCGCGTCGGGGGTCCGGCGCGCCTCCACGGCTCCGGTCCGCTGGAAGACGGACTCCGCCGTCGACGGATCCCCGGTCTCGACTGGGTCGGCTGGCTGCCGGCCGAACGACTCTGGCGCGACGCCGGCATCGCCGTGACGACCTCGTACCGCGACGCCTTCGGCCGCAGTCCGGTCGAGGCCGCGTCGGCCGGCGTGCCCGTGCTGCTCAGCGACGGGACGGGCGCGGCACCGGCCCTGTACGTCGATCCCGAGCTCCGGCGGCGATTCGTGCTGCCCCTCGGCGACCACGACGCGTGGGACTCCGCCGTCCGCGACCTCCGCGGCGACGCCGATCTGCGGCGCCGAGTCTCGGACCACGTGCACGCGAACGCCTCCGAGCTGACCATCGAGCGATCCCTCGACCACGCGCTGCAGCGGCTGCGCGCACTGGCACCGCACCTCCACCCCACCACCGAACGGACGACAGGCTCATGACGCTTCTCGACCTCGTCGGCGCCCTGCGCCGGTCCGCCCTGCTCGTCGTCGCGATCACACTGGTCGGCGTCGCCGCCGGCGCGGCCGTCGTCGCGCTGACGACCCCGCTCTACACGTCGTCGACCCTCCTCTTCGTGTCGGTCCGTTCTGCGGCGGCCACGACGGCGGGCGAACTCGTCCAGGGCAACGCCGCCGCCCAGCAGAGGGTGCAGTCGTACGTCGGCGTCGCGACGAGCCCGCGGGTGCTGCAGCCCGTCGTCGACGAGCTCGACGACGGGACGACCCTCTCGTCGCTCGCCCCGCAGGTGTCCGCCGAGACCCCGGTGAACACCGTGAACATCCGCATCACGGTCGTCGACGCGGACCCGGCACGGGCCGCGAGTCTGGCCGGGGCGATCGCCGAGAGCTTCCGCACGGTCGTCGTCGACGAGCTCGAGACCCCCGCGCCCGGCGGCACGAGTCTCGTCGGGGTCGAGACGCTCGCTCCCCCGGTGGTCGCGACGGCGCCGTCCAGCCCCGACCTCGCCGTCGACGTGCTGCTGGGCGGCCTCGCCGGCCTGGCCGTCGGCGTCGCGGCCGCGGCGCTCCGAGCCCGTCTCGACACGCGGATCCGCAGTCGCGCCGACATCGAGGCGGTCACCGGCGGCACCCTCCTCGGGGCGCTCGGCTTCGACCGCGACGCCGAGCAGAGACCTCTGGTCGTCGCCGCCGACCCGCGCAGCCCGCATGCCGAGTCGTTCCGCTCGCTGCGGACGAGCGTGCAGTTCATCGGCCTCGACCGGACGGCGCGCTGCCTGGTCGTCACGTCCGCACTGCCCGCCGAGGGCAAGACGACGACCGTGGCGAACCTCGCGATCGCCCTCAGCGAGACCGGGTCGCGGGTGATCGTCGTCGACACCGACCTGCGCCTGCCTCGGCTCGCCGACGTGCTGGGCCTCGAGGGGGTCGTCGGGGTCTCCGACGTGCTGCTCGGCAAGGCGAGTCTCGCCGACGCCGTCCAGCCGTGGGGGCGGGGCGGACTCGACGTGCTGCCGGCCGGGACGCTGCCGCCGAACCCGAGCGAGCTGCTGGGGAGCAACCGCATGGCCGATCTGCTCACCGAGCTCGCGCGGCACTACGACCACGTGCTGCTCGACGCCCCGCCGCTGCTGCCGGTCACCGATGCAGCCGTGTTGAGCCGCCTCGCCGACGGTGCGATCGTCGTGGCCGCGGCGGGCCGATCGACCCGAGGGCAGCTGACCGCCGCCCTCGAGATGCTGACGGCCCTCGACGCGACGTCGTTCGGCGTCGTCGCGACGATGCTTCCCGCGACCGGGCCGCAGGCGTACGGGTACGGGTACGGGTACGGGTACGGGTCCGCCGGGCCGCAGGGGCGGAAGCGTGCCGCGGTCTCGGAGCCGCGCCCACCCCGCGCGACCGAGGAGCCCAGCCCCGCGCCGTCCTGAGCCCGGCCGCACGCCCCGCCGCCTCCTCCACCTCGCCCCGTCTCCTCCGCCTCGTGCGTGCAAATCGCGACCAAGTCGGCGTCTGAAGGCGGTTTCGGGGGCGATGAGGAGCGTTTCGGCACCGTTTTGTCGGGTTCGGCACGCCCAAGCCCACCGGCGCGGTCGGGTTCGGCCCGCCAGACGCCAGCGACACAGCCGTCCCCGCCCACTCAGCCGACGCAGCCGACTCAGCCGACTCAGCCGAGGAGGGCGCGCAGCTCGGTCTCGTAGGCGGCGCAGACGTCGCTCCACGCGTAGTGCCTCCGGGCCCGCCGCCGCCCCGCCTCGCCCAGCTCGGCCCGTCGCCCGGCGTCGTCGAGCAGATCCGTGACGGCGAGGGCGATCGCGCCGGGCTCGGGGGCGACGAAGACGCCGGCCGCGCCGAGCACCTCGCGGTTGTACACGGTGTCGCGGGCCACGACCGGGGCGCCGCAGATCATCGCCTGCACGAGTGCCGGGTTCGTGCCGCCGACGCTGTGCCCGTGGAAGTACACGCCCGCGTTCCGCCAGAGGGCGAAGAGACGGCGGTCGTCGCGGAGGTGCCCGAGGTGCACGATCTTCGGCGAGCGCGCCGCCAGCTCGGCCACGCGGTCGTCGAGCTCGCCGCCGTAGCCGCTCGACCCGACGATCACCACGGTGTGCCGGCGAGCGACGACCTCGGCCGCCGCGACGAACTCCGCCACCGTGTTCTCGGGGACGAAGCGAGCGACGAACAGCGCATAGCCGCCCGGCTCGAGGTGTGCGTCGGCGATCGACAGCTCGGCGGTGGTCGGGTCGGGCTCGTCGGCTCCGTACGGCACGAAGACCCCCTCGACCCCGAACTCGTCGAGCCAGCGACGCTCGATCTCGCGGGCGTCGCAGACGATGCGGTCCGCCCAGCGCGCCGTCGCCATCGCCCCGCCACGGAAGACCGCGCGGGCGACGCGACCCCACTTGGCGCGCTCCCACTCGATGCCGTCGACGTTGACGAGCGTCGGCACGCCGCGCCAGCGCAGCAGCGGCAGCCAGAAGCCGTTCGCGCAGTTCATCACCAATGCGACGTCGGGGCGCCTCCGCACGGCGTCGACGATCGCGGTCAACCCGTAGGTCAATGTGCTGAGCGACCGGGTCTCGAGCCCTCGGGTCTCGCGGCGCAGGATGCGCGGGTCGGCGCCGTCGGCGCTCGTCGCCCCGGGTCGACCGTAGACGGTGACGTCCCACCCGGCGTCGGCGAGCGCGGGGGCGAGTCGGCGGACGGCCGTCTCGAACCCGCCGTAGTGGCTGGGGTAGCCGCGAGTCCCGATCACCGCGACTCGCGGGCGCCGCCCGGACGGGCCGAGGGGGCCGTCCGGGATCGCGGCGGCAGGACGACGGGACGGGTAGCGAGTGGGTGTCATGCGAGGCTCTCCGGTCGGCGGGGGTCGGGCACGGTCGGTCGGCCCGCGAGCGCCGTCGCCCCGGCGGCGAGGACGGTCATAGAAGGCCAGAAGACGTAGTCGAAGGTCACGAGCATCCCGACGAAGACGGCGCAGAGGGCCCGGGCGAAGGGATCGCGCGTCGCGAGGGCGACGACGAGCACGGCGATCATCAGGGCGACGCCGACCACCCCCTGCGTGGCGAGGGTGGTGACGAGCTGGTTGTCGAGCACCCAGAACCCGTCTTGGGGGAACAGCCCCTCGTCGTAGAGCCGCTCGACCGTGCCCACACCGCTGCCGAACAGGACCTCGGCGAACGGGCGACCGAGGAGGCGCGGCACCGATCGCAGCGTCCCGGCCCGGTTCTCGTACGAACCGGACGACAGGAACCGGTCGGACGCCACACCGAGCTCGTCGACGAACACGACGACGACGACCACGACCCCGAGGAGCGCCGCCGCGGCACGGACGACCCCGCGCCCCTCGGTGGCCGACACGATCAGCACCGCGACGGCGAGCACGGCGGCGAGCACGATGCTGCGACTGCCCGAGAGGAGCATCCCGGCGACCAGGGCCGAGCCGACGAGCACCCTGACCGGGCCGGGGACGCGGCGCCGCGCGGTGATCGTCACCACGAAGGCCACGCAGAGCACGACCCCGTAGGGGATGGGGTGCCCGAGCGTGCCCTGGACCCGCTCGAGCCCGCCGGGGAGGAGCGTGTTCACCAGCACGTACGCGTTCACGTCGCGGTGGCGCAGCCCCCAGGGCACCGGGTCGCCCGTGACGAACTCGACGAGACCGAGCGCGACCTCGAGCAGGCCGATCACGACGACGCCGACCCCGAGCACTCGGAGGTCGGTCTCCGTCACGCGCAGCAGGCACCAGGCGGCGCCCACGGCGAGCACTCCCACCCGCAGCGTCAGACCGATTGCCTCGGGGTAGCCGATGGCGGTGGTCACGAGGGCGAGGCCGAACGACAGCCCCGTCAGTCCGACGACGACGCCGCCTCGCCGCCTGACGGGCGCCCCCGGCAGCACCGCGGCGACGGCCAGCAGCACGATCGCGCCGTGGACGGCCCCGGTGCGGATGCTCTCAGGCGCCGCCGACGACGCGGTGCCGACGAGCAGCCCGAGCGCGACCACGAGGAGGGCGCCCCGGCGTGCGGCGGAGGGCACGAGCAGAGCCCCCACCACCATGACGGCCAGGACGATCAGCCCCGCCGCGATGGCGCCCGGACCGGTCGTCGACATGCCGCTCACGCGACAGCCCCCGAGGAGGCGCGGTGCGCGTGGACGAGGAGGGGCACCACCACCGCCGCCTGCACCACGATCGCCACGGCCTCGGCCGCGGCGAGACCCGCGAGGGCGCCGGTCGCGCCGCCGACCGCCCCGCCCCACAGCACGCCCGTCACGCCGACCACGGCGGCGGCCGTCGCCGCGGTCGTCGTCGTGCGGACCGCGTCGAGCGTCACGAGGGCGAGCCCGAACGCCCTCGACTGGCAGGTCAGGGCGACGAGCAGCGCCGTCGCGACGACCGCCGACCCCTCGACCGTGACGGCACCCGTGAAGACGACCGCCACGACGGGCGGCATGGCCGTCAGCACCGCGACGGCCGACGCCACGGCCAGGCCGGCGTTGAGGACGAGCGACGCGACCGTGCGGCGCGCGGCCACCGTCTCGTCGGGCGAGCCGACCCAGACCTGGAGTCGCTGGGGCACGACCGCGACGATGCCGAGCCCGGCGCGGGCCAGCCGGTCGACGGCGGCGAAGGCGGCCACGGAGCCGGGCGCGACTGCCTGCAGCAGCGCGGCCGGCAGGGTCTTGTACAGCGCGGTGACACCCCGCCCGGCGGTCACCACGAGCTGCCCGCGGACGATCGACGGCACGGCCAGCAGACGCTCGCGGGCCGGTGCGACCCGGACGCCCGCCGCCCGCGCGGTGGCGACCAGCGTGACCATCACGGCGAGCAGCGAGGCGAGGCCGTACGCCTCGAGCGGTCCGCCGAGGGCGATGACCCCGGCGGCCGCCAGGGCGAGGACGACCCGCGGCAGGGCCTCGCAGAGCAGCGTCAGCCCCGGTCGGCCGAGACCCACGAAGAGCCAGGTCGGGCTGAGCGCACCACCGGCGACGCCGAGGGTCAGCAGCACCGCCGCCCCGTGGTGCTCGTCGACGAGCAGCGTCACGGTGACGACCGCGACGGGGGCGAGGACGGCGAGCGCGACGAGGCGAGAGGCGAGGGCGTCGTGGTGGATCTCGGCGTGCCTCTGCGGATCGCGCGCGACGCGCTGCGGGCCGACGACCACCCAGCCGAGCTCGGCGACCACGGCGACAGCGGCCCCGACGGACAGGGCGACGGCGCAGACCGCCCAGCCTTCGGCCCCGAAACGCGTCGTCACGGCCGGCACGACGGCGAACGGGGCGAGTGCGACGACGACGGGCGAGGCGCCGTAGAGCAGCAGGGTCGTCAGGTGCCCGACGAGGCGCCTCACCGTCCGACGCCCGGGACGCCCCGGTGCGCCCGCTCGCCGAGGTGCGCGCCGAAGTGGGCGTCGAGTCGAGCGAACCCGCGTGCGACGAGGGCCTCGAGCGCCGGTGCGATCGGTGCGGCTCGCTCGTCCGAAGCGATCGCCGAGGCTGCGACGGCGCCGGTGCCGCTCGGGCGCCCGCGCCTCTCGGCCACGTCGATCAACGCGGCGGCCAGGGAGGCGGCGTCGCCCGGCTCGGTCTGGACGAGCAGCGGCCCCACCACCGCCTGCAGCTCGTCGAGCGCCGCGCTGCGCTGCGTGACGACCGTCCGCCCGCAGGCGAGGCCCTGCCAGACCTTGTTGGCGACGACCGAGAGCGCCTTGGGCGAATCGCCGAAGACGCCGAGCACCACGTCGCTCCGCCCGATCAGGGCGGGGAGCTCGCTCTCGGCGACGGGGTCGACGAACCGGCAGGAGGCGCGGAGACCGTTCCGCTCGACGAGCCGGCGGATGCCGTCGCGGCGGGGTCCTCCCCCGACGAGCATCAGCTCGACCGGGCGTCGCCGCCGCACGAGGGCGAGCGCCTCGACGACCCTCTCGGTGCCGTGCAGGGGGATGTAGTTGCCGTAGTAGAGCACCCGGAGGACATCCGAGGGCGGGGGCGGCGGCAGATCACGGGCCCAGGCGGGGGCCCCGACGGGGAGGGCGACGACGGGGGTCGACCCGGCCGCGGGGCGGAGCGCCTCGGCGCGGGGCTCCGTGTCGATGAGGACCACGTCGGCGAGCCGGACGGCGAGCCGATCGAGCAGCCGCAGCCGCAGCGCCCGTGCCGATCTCGGCGGGACGACCCCCCAGTCGAGCACCGCCGTCTCGTGCAGCCCGATGAAGCGGTCGACCACGAGGCGGGCGCCCCGTGCTCTCGCCACCAGCCAGGCCCACGGCGCATGAGTCGTCCGCATCTCGGCCAGCACCACGACGTCGGCGTCACGGGAGCCCTGCCAGAGACCCCGGGCGTCGGCGAGCGCCCGGGTGAGGCGCGAGCCGTGCCGCCGGCGGGCGACGACGGTGATCTGCGCACCGAATCGATCGGCCAGGTAGGCGCGGATGCGCGCGTTGCGGGGGTACGCGACGTCGTGGACGCCGTAGTAGAGGACTCTCACGGCCCGCCTCAGAGGGCGACGACGTGGTCGCCCGTCAGCACGTGGCGGGTGTCGAAGGTGGGCACGCCGTGCAGGAGCGACAGGTCGACGCCGTCGTGATCGGTGACGACGACGGCGGCGTCGACCTCGGCCACCACGTCGCGGACGAGATCGACCCGGCGGATGCCCGCGGGCCAGTAGCGCTCGTGCACGTGCGGGTCGACGGCGACGACCTCGGCGCCCTGCTGCAGCAGGGACTGGGCGATCTTCAGCGCCGGCGCCTCGCGCACGTCGCCGGAGTTCTTCTTGTAGGCCAGACCCACGAGCAGCACGCGCGACCCGCGGACCGATCGAGAGCAGTCGTTGAGCATCGATTGGACCCGCTCGACGACGTGGTCGGGCATGTGCTCGTTGACGTCGTTCGCCAGATCGACGAACCGGAACGGCTGACCCAGCTGGCGACGCACCTGCCACGACAGGTAGCTCGGGTCGATCGGCAGGCAGTGCCCGCCGACGCCCGGGCCGGGGGTGAAGCGCATGAAGCCGAACGGCTTCGTGGAGGCCGCGTCGATGGCCTCCCACACGTCGACGCCGAGGCGGTGGGCGAACACGGCGAGCTCGTTGACCAGCGCGACGTTGACGTGGCGGAAGGTGTTCTCGAGGAGCTTCGTCAGCTCGGCTTCGCGGGTGCCCGAGACCGGGACCGTGCGGAGGACGAGGTCGTCGTAGAACCGCGTGACGGCCGCCAGCGAGGCGGCGTCGATGCCCGAGACCACCTTGGGGGTCTCGACGAAGCCCCACTTGCGATTGCCCGGGTCGATGCGCTCGGGGCTGTACCCGACGTGGAAGTCCCGCCCGGCGCGGAGCCCGGAGCCGTGCTCGAGGAGGGGCACCACGAGCTCCTCCGTCGTGCCCGGGTACGTCGTCGACTCGAGGATGACGGTGGCGCCGTGCCGCAGTCGCCCCGACAACGACCTCGAGGCGCTCTCGACGAACGAGAGATCGGGCAGCCCGTCTCGGAGCGGCGTCGGGACGGTGATGACCGCGACGTCGAAGGCCTCGCCGATCTCGTCGTAGTCGGCGGTGACCCGGTAGCGACCCGAGTCGGAGGCCGCCCGCAGGGCCTCGTCGGTGACGTCGTCGACGTACGACGAACCCGCCAGGAGACCGCCGATGCGATCCAGGTCGAGATCGACGCCGACCACCCGGTACCCGACCTCGACCGCCCGCATGGCCAAGGGCAACCCGACGTACCCCTGCCCGACGACCACGACTGTGCTGCTCATGTCAACGCCCCTCTCGACGCCCCCTCGTGGGGAGTCTGGGACGATCTAAGCACAGACGATATAGCAACCGAAGAATATTACATGGGGCTGTTCATGACTCGATGCCGTCGACGGCCGCCGGGTCGGCGTCGTGCAGGAAGGTCGCGAGGCGCTCGACCTCGGAGGTCTCGCCGATGGCCGCCGCGCCCCGACGCAGCGCGTAGAGGGAGCGGAGCACCCCGCGGTTGGGCTCGTGACTCCACGGGACGGGCCCCTGACCGCGCCAGCCGGCGCCGCGGAGGGCGTCGAGTCCGCGGTGGTAGCCGACCCGTGCGTAGGCGTAGGCCTCGAGATGGGCCCCTCGCGCCTCCGTCTCGTCCGACAGGAGAGCCCAGGCCAGTGACGACCGAGGATGCGCGGCCGCCACCTCGGCGCGGCTCATGGTCTCGAGGGCGGCCAGCACCTCGGGCTCGGCGGGCAGGAGCGTCTCGGGCACACCGAGGAGGTTCTGAGAGGGCATGCGGATCAGGTTATCCGGCGACGGGGCTGATCGCCTGACCCTTCCGATCAGCAGTATTTCATGTAAAGTATCTCATGTTTGCCGATCCGACTGGAGAATGATGTCCGAGCCCCACGAGCCCCTCGTATCCGTCGTCATCCCCGCCATCGCCGTCGACGACCATCTGCTCCAAGCGGTCTCGTCGGCGCTCGGCCAGACGTGGTCGCGGCTCGAGGTCGTCGTGGTGCTCGACGGGGCGACGGGGGACGAGAGCGACCTGCCGGTCGACCCGCGCCTCCTCGTGGTCCGCCTCGAGCGACGGAGCGGGACGCCCGTCGCCCTGAACACGGGGATCGCCGCATCGCACGGCGAGTTCGTCGCCCGCCTCGACGCGGACGACCTGGCCGAGCCCCAGCGCATCGCGCGGCAGATGTCGGTCTTCGCGTCGCGACCCGAGCTCGTGGCCCTCGGGTCGTCCGTCACGGTCGTCGACGCCGACGGGGCACCCCTCCGGCACCTCGTCGCCCCCACCGGGCCCGATCTCCGACGCTTGCTGCTCACGCGGAACGCCCTGACGCACTCGGCCACGACCTACCGCCGCTCGGCGTTCGACCTCGTCGGCGGCTACGACACGCGCTGCACGCGCATGCAGGACTACGACCTGTGGCTCCGCCTTGCGACCGTCGGCCCGATCGACAACGTGCCCGAGGCGCTCATCTCCTACCGCGTGCACGACGGGCAGCACAGTCGGCGGACTCCGCCGTGGGGCCCGGCGACCCGCAGCGTGCTCGCCGGCCGACGCCGACTGGCGGCCGCGCTCGGCTCGCCGCCGGCGGCCCAGCGGGCCCGCGACGCGGTGTGGATCGCCGCCCAGTTCGTGCGTCACGTGGGCCTCCGCCGCCCCCGGTACCTCCCCTCCCGGCTGACGCGGGGTCCGCGCCGGGGCGTGCTGCTCGTCACGACCGCCGACGGCAGCCTCGACGTGCTCTACGCGGGTCAGCTGCGGCGCTGGATCGCGCGAGGTGTCGGCCCGCTCGCGGTCGCCTCCGCCGACACGGGCCGTCTGGCGGCGGTCGGGCGCCGGGAGCGCGTGGCGACGCACGCGCTCCCCCTCGTCCGCGAGCCGGCTCCCGTCGACGACGTGAAGGCGCTCGGGGCGGCGACGAGGCTGCTGCTGCGTCTTCGCCCTGCCGTCGTGGTCTACGGGACTCCCAAGGCCTCGCTGGTCACGGCCCTGGCGGCGACGATCGCTCGGGTGCCCCGACGGGTCCACGTGCTGCACGGGCTGCGGCTCGAGACCCAGACGGGTCTCCCCCGTCGCATCAGCCTTCTCGCGGAGCGCCTCGTGGCCGTGCTGTCGACCGAGACGGTGGCGGTGAGCCGCCCCCTCGTCGACGTCTGCCGCGAGCTCGGCATCCCGACCGGCCGCACGACCGTGCTGGGCCACGGCTCGGTGGGCGGCGTCGACGTCGAGCGCTTCGAGGCGGCGGGTCGCGACCCCGAGCGGCGGCGCACCGTCCGGTCGGCGCACGGCCTGGACGACGACGACCTCGTCGTGGGCTTCGTCGGGCGGGCCTCCGTCGACAAGGGACTCGTCGAGCTCGTCTCGGCGGTCGACCGGCTCCGCCGGGAGGGCCTCGCCGCGCACCTCGTGATCGTGGGCCCCGACGAGGGCCTGGCCGACCTCCCGCCCGAGACCCGTCGGCTGCTCGGCCAGGAGGGGTTCGCCCTGCACGGTCCCGTCGACCACGCGTCCGAGGTGCTGGCCGCGTTCGACGCGTTCTGCCTCCCCTCGCACCGCGAGGGGCTGGGCTCGGTCGTGCTCGAGGCGAGCTGCGCCGGGGTGCCCGTCGTCGTGAGCGACGCCCCGGCCCTCGCCGAGGTCGTGAGAGACGGCGTCACCGGGCTCGTCGTCCCCCGACGGGACGACGTCGCGCTCGCGGACGCCCTCCGCACCGTCCTGACCGATCGTCGAGTCGCCTCGGCCCTCGCCACGGCCGCCGCAGCCTCGGTGGCCGAGCGCTTCGATCACCGTGACGTCTGGGATCGGGCCGCCGAGCACCTCCTCGGGCACCTCAGTGCGGCGGGCGCCGCGGGCGCTGCGGACCCAGCGAGCGCCGCGGACCCAGCGAGCGCAGCGGGCGTCAGAACCGGTGCCGACGCACCCACGCGTGCATGACCACGGCGGCCGCCGCCGACGCGTTGATGCTGCGGGTCGAGCCGAACTGCGAGATCTCGAGCACGGCGTCGGAGGCCGCGATGGCCTCGTCGCTGAGACCCGGGCCCTCCTGACCGAAGAGCAGCACGCAGCGCTCGGGCAGGTCGAACGTCTCGATGGGCACCGATCCCTCGACGTTGTCGACCGCCAGGACGGGCAGCCCGGCCTCCCGCGACCACGCCAGGAAGGACGCGACGTCGGGGTGGTGCAGCACGTGCTGGTAGCGGTCGGTGACCATCGCCCCGCGCTTGTTCCACCGCCGCCGACCGACGATGTGGACGGTGTCGGCGGCGAAGGCGTTCGCGCTCCGCACGATCGACCCGATGTTCATGTCGTGCTGCCAGTTCTCGATGGCCACGTGGAAGGGATGGCGGTGCTCGTCGAGATCGGCGACGATCGCCTCCATCGTCCAGTACCGGTACCGGTCGATCACGTTGCGGGAGTCGCCGTCGCGGAGCAGCTCGACGTCGTAGCGTTCGTCGACGGGCCAGTCGGACTCGCCGCCCGGCCAGGGCCCCACGCCGTGCAGGGGCTGCAGGGCATCGGCCGGCGTCGGGTCGGAGGCGTCGTCCTGGGGCATCAGGCCAGGGTACGGGTGTCCGCGTCGAGGAGGCGCGCCTCCTGAGCTCCGGGAACGTCGCGTCGTGAGGGCGAGGACGAGGGCGGGAGCCGGGGGCACCTCAGTAAGGTGGCCGCATGGCTACCCGCGACGAAGTCGAATGCTGGCTCACCGACATGGACGGCGTGCTCGTGCACGAGAACCATGCTCTGCCGGGGGCGGCCGCACTGATCCAGCAGTGGCAGGACGAGGGCACCCCGTACCTGGTGCTGACGAACAACTCGATCTTCACACCGCGCGACCTCGCGGCCCGGCTGCGGGCCTCGGGGCTCGACGTGCCCGAGGAGCGCATCTGGACGTCCGCGCTCGCGACCGCCGACTTCTGCCGCTCGCAGATGCCGAACGGCTCGGCGTTCGTGATCGGCGAGGCCGGCATGACCACGGCGATGCACGAGGCCGGGTTCATCATGACCGAGACCGCCCCCGACTACGTCGTCGTGGGCGAGACGCGCAACTACTCGTTCGACGCCATCACCAAGGCCGTGCGACTGATCCGCAGCGGCTCGCGCTTCATCGTGACGAACCCCGACGCGACCGGACCGAGCGCCGAGGGGGTGCTGCCCGCCACAGGGGCCATCGCGGCGATGATCCAGGCGGCGACGGGCAAGTCGCCGTACGTGGTCGGCAAGCCTAACCCGATGATGTTCCGGTCGGCCATGAACCGCATCGGCGCGCACAGCGAGAACACGGCGATGATCGGCGACCGGATGGACACCGACATCATGGCGGGCATCGAGGCCGGCCTGCACACCATCCTCGTGATGACCGGCATCAGCGATCAGGCCGAGATCGAGCGGTACCCCTTCAGGCCGAACGAGATCCTGACCGGAGTGCACGAGCTCGTGCGGGCCGAGCCGGTCGAATCCGACGTCGTCCCGTCGGAGTTCTGACCCTCTGCTCGGCCCGCTCGACGGCGGATCAGAGGTCGACGACCACCGCCGCCCAGGACAGGCCGACGCCGAACCCGACGAACACGGCCTTCTGCCCGCGGGACACCTGCCCGCTCGCCAGCCCGGCTTCGAGCGCCAGGGGGATGGACGACGACGTCGTGTTGCCCACGTCGTGCATCGCGACGACGAACCGGGTCGGATCGATGCCGAGCTTCTTGCGCAGGGTCTCGAGCATGAAGGCGTTCGCCTGATGCAGGACGAACACGTCGATGTCGTCCATCGTGACGCCGGCCAGCTCGAGTGAGCGGTCGACGACCTCCGGGACCACCCGCAGCGAGAACGTGAACACCTCGGCGCCGTTCATGTACAGATCGCGACCCGACGGCACCAGGCCGCGGGCCTCGGGCAGCGACTTCGGAGCGAGCACCGACGGGTCGGCGAACCCGCCACCGGGGACGATCAGGTGCTCCACCCCCGACCCGTCGGTGCCGTAGGCGAAACCGGTGAGGGCCGGCGCCTCCGCCGACGCCGTCACGAGGGAGGCGCTGGCGCCGTCGCCGAAGAGCGACCGCAGCTGCCGATCGGCCGGGTTGATGAAGCGCGAGATCGTGTCGACGGTCACGAGCAGGATCGTCCGGGCCTGCCCCGACTCGATCAGGCCCTTCGCGACCCCGAGGGCGTAGACGTAGCCCGAGCAGCCCACGGTGAGGTCGAGCGCGCCCACATGGTTCCGGAGACCGAGCCGGTGCTGCACGAGGGAGGAGGTCGACGGCATGGTGAAATCGGGGCTCTGCGTGCAGAGGAGCAGGAAGTCGACGTCGTCGCGATCGACGCCGTGCTCGCGGAAGAGACGCTCGGCCGCGCCGACGGCCAGGTCGGACGAGGTCTCGCCGTCGACCACGTGGCGGCTGACGATGCCCGTCTTCGCCGCGAGGCGGTCGATGTTCTCGGGGGCGAATTCGCGGTTCAGCTCGTCGTTGTCGACGACCCGCGGGGGGACGAACGACGCGACCGGCCCGAGGGCGGCGTAGCGGAAGGGAGCCGAGGAGGCGCGGGTCGTGCTCATCGCGCCGCCCCCGGGAGCATCACGGCCGGCACCCCGAAGACCGTCGACCCGGGGCGGACCCGGCGGAGGACGACGCTGCCGGCGCCGACGCGGGCCGAGGCGCCGACCTCGACGCCCGGGCGCAGGATGGCGCCCGTGGCGACGAACGCCCGGTCGCCGACCGTCACCCCGCCGAGCAGGGCGGCCCCGCCGCTGACGGTGGCGACGTCGCCGACGACGACGTCGTGACCCAGGGCGGCGGACGTCTGGAGCCAGACGTGCGCCCCGACCGTCACATCGGTCGAGACCACGACGAACGGATAGACGACCGACCCCTCGCCGATGCTCGACCCCGGGAGGAGGACGGCGGTGTCGTGGACGAAGGTCGCGTAGACGACCCCGGCGGCGTCGAGCCGCTCGACCACGGACGCCCGCGACCGCGGCTCGCCGATCGCGCACAGCACGAGGTCGGAGGAGTCGGGGACGTACGCGTCGATCGTGGAGACGACGGGTGCCGGAGACCCGGGTCGTTCGCCGGAGTCGTCGATGAAGACGACCTCGTCGATGCGCTGGTCGGCGAGGAACCTCGGCGACGACCGCACCATGGCGAGCAGCTCGCGACCGGCCCCGCCGGCGCCGACGAGGACGAGGCGACGACGCGTCTCGACGGGATCGAGACCCCCGGTCACGCGAGAACGGGTGCGGTCAGGGCCTGGACGTCGGCCAGTGTGACGCAACGAGCCAGCGCCTCGGCGTCGACGACGACACCGCACGCGGAGTCGGCCTCGGCGATGAACATCGCGTTGGAGAGGGAGTCCCAGCCGATGTCGGAGAGGCGGTCGGTCAGTGCCACGGAGCCGGGCTCGGCGTCGACGAGATCGGCGGCGAGGGTGAGCAGGTCGGTGTCGTTCATGTGTCCTCACGGGGTCGAGGAGCACGGCTGTGCCCCGACCATCATGCTACCCGTGGTACATGTATTTCACAATATCAATCCTCACTTTCCGTGAGGCGCACCGGTCGGCCCGGAGGGCGGCCGGTTCAGAGCAGGGCCGAGACCACCGCCTCGGGTCGCATCATCGCGTCCGACGCGACGGCGGCCAGCACCGCCGGGCCGCCGGTGGAGGCCGCCTCGGGTGCGGCGAAGGCCGATCCGACGAGGAGGAACAGGACCAGCAGGGCGAGCACGACGACGACACCGGCCGCCACCCCCAGCAGGATCTTGCGTTCGCGAGGCCACGTCTCGATGCCGCCACCCGAGGAGGTGCGGCGCGGCCGGGTCTCGTCACCGCGCCTCCTCGGACCGGGCTCGTCGATCGGAGCCGACGACCCGGATGGGGCGGAGAAGCCGGCGAAGGGGTCGGACTCGGGCTCCGGCGCCGCCGAACCGCGACGTCTCGGCCCGGGCTCGTCGTCGTCGCCGAACAACGGGACGAAGGGCGCGTCGGACGGCGTCGACCGTGCCCGGCGAGGCAGGACCGAGGTCGCGGCGTCGTCGGCGGGCTCGTCGTCGACGACGTCGTGCTGCCCACGCTCGGAGGGGTCGTGGGCGCCTCGCCTCGCAGCGGACTCCGAGTCGTCGGAATCGACGGGGTCGACTTCGTCGGAGAGCGACCACGAACCGGCAGGCAGGGTCTCGGCGGAGTCCGGTTCGGCGACGGGCTGGCGGACGATGCCGAGGATCTCGGTGAACGTCGGTTCGTACTCGTCGTCGCGGTCGGAGGGCGACGGATCGCCTGCGGCGTCGCGCGGAGCCGGTTCGGGCGCAGTCGCCGCGGGCGCCACGGCCGGCGGGGGCAGCTGACCCGCCGCCTCGGCGAGACGTCGCTCGCGGCGCGTCATCTCGTGGTGCTCCTCCACCCACCAGGGGTCGGCCGACGAGGCGGCGGCCGGCGTCGTCGCGCCGACGGGGGCCGCGTCGGAGTCGCGGCCGGGGGTCTGGACGGACTCGGGACGGGATGCGGGCTCGGGCTCGGGCTCGGGCTCGGGTGTGGGATCGCGTGCGGGCTCGGGCTCGGGCTCGGGTGTGGGATCGCGTGCGGGCTCGGGCTCGGGTGCAGGTTCGGCCTCGGCCTCGGCCTCGGGTGCAGGCTCGGCCGCGGGCTCAGGCTCAGGTGCCGCCTCGGCCTCAGGCTCCGGCGGAGTGCCGGAGGGGGCCTCGGACACCGGCAGCGCCCGGGTCTCGTTCAGAGGTGCGGGCTCGGGTGGATCGACGACGGGAGGGGCGTGGTCGACGACCCGCTCCTCCTCGGGGCGGTCGTCGGCGGGGAGGGTGAAGGCCCGGGTCTCGACGTCGGAGGTCACGATGTCGTGCGCCTGCGTCGGCGGCAGGTCGTCTTCGAGGTGCGGCTCGGGCACCGGCTCAGGCTCAGGCCCCGGCTCGGGCTCGGGCTCGGGCTCGGAGGGCAGCGCGCTCCAGTCGAAGGTGCGCGGCTCGGCGGCGAGGTCGGAAGCAGTCGGAGTCGTGAGGATCGCGGTGAACGGGCCCGGCTCGTCCGTGGACGGAGAGCGCGGAGGATCGGCAGGAGCCGAGGGGGCCGGCGACGATGCGGGCGCGGGGGTCTCGTGCGGGGGCTGCTGCTCGCGAGACGGAACCGCGGGGGCCTCGCGCTCGTCGGCCGCAGCCTCAGAGGCGTCGGACGGAGGTTCGGTCGGGGTCGGCTCGGCCGAGGCGGCCCGGCGCAGCGCCGCGAGATCGAGCGCCATGGGGTGCCCGGAGCTGCGCGAGACGGTCGACTCGTCGGTCGGCGCCGGGGGGACGGGCAGGGACGGTGCGCGGCGCGGCACGACGGGGACCACCGGGACGGACGCGGCGACGGCGCTGGGCGACGAGGGCTCGGGGTCAGTCGCAGGGGTGGGGGACATCGCAGGCCGGATCTGCAGCTCGGGCTCTGACGGCTCCGTCACCGGCGCTGCCGCCGCCTCCGGAACGGGTTCGGGCTGCTCGGTGTCGTCGGGCTCGGGCTCGGGCTCGGGGCCACCGAACTGCGCGGCGAGCCAGTCGGCGGAGTCGCGCTCGGCGTCGTCGGCGTCGCGACCGGTGGCCTCGTCGGTCACGGCCGCAACCCGAGATCGTCGAGATCGATGGCGGCGAGATACGGGTAGCCGGCGGCCTCGATGACCTCGCGAGCGCCGGTGCTGCGGTCGACGACGACGGCCACGGCGGCGATCTCCGCGCCGACGGCCTCGAGCGCCTTCGCGGCCGCGAGCGGCGAGCCCCCGGTCGTCGACGTGTCTTCGAGCACGACGACCCGCTTCCCGGCGAGCTCGGGGCCCTCGACCTGCTTGCCCCGCCCGTGGTCTTTGGGCTCTTTGCGGACCACGAACGCGTCGTAGTCCTTGCCGAGGGCGACACCCTGGTGCAGCACGGCGGCGGCGATCGGGTCGGCGCCCATGGTCAGACCGCCGACGGCGAAGACGTCGGGGACCTCGTCGATGAGGTCGACCATGACCCGGCCGATCAGCGGAGCGACCCGGTGGTCGAGGCTGACCTTGCGGAGGTCGATGTAGTAGGTCGCCTTCTTGCCGCTCGTCAGAGTGAAGTCGCCGTGGAAGACGGCTTCGGAGCCGATGAAGTCGATGAGCTGTGTGCGTGCGTCGGTCACGCGCCCAATGGTACGGCAGACCCCTCCACAGGCACCGGCTCGGCCTCCTGGCGACCACGGGGGCGGCGGCACGGGACCGGCACCACGCCTCCCCGGTAGCGTGGTCGGCATGCGAGTCGCCACCTGGAACGTCAACTCCGTCCGCGCCCGAGTGGGCCGTGTCGTCGACTGGCTGGTGCGTGAGGACATCGACGTCGTCGGCCTGCAGGAGATCAAGTGCAAGCCCGAGCAGTTCCCGTTCGACGCGTTCCGCGAGGCGGGCTACGAGGTCGAGCTGCACGGCCTCAGCCAGTGGAACGGCGTGGCCTTCGCCAGCCGCCTGCCGATGGACGACGTCGAGATCACCTTCCCCTCGCAGCCCGGCTTCGCGAAGGGCCAGGAGGGCCCCGATCAGCCGAAGGAGGCCCGCGCCATCGGCGTCACCGTCGAGGGCGTCCGACTCTGGAGCCTCTACGTGCCCAACGGCCGCGAGCTCGGCGACCCCCATTACGACTACAAGCTCGACTGGCTGGCGAAGCTCGCCGCCGAGACCCGGGCATGGCTCGCCGAGAAGCCCGATCTGCCCCTGGCCCTGATGGGCGACTGGAACGTCGCGCCTCTCGACGCCGACGTCTGGGACATGTCGGTCTTCGAGGGCAGCACGCACGTCAGCGCTCCGGAACGCGAGGCCTTCGCCCGGTTCGAGCAGGTCGGCCTCACCGACGTCGTCCGCCCGCGGATCCCCGAGGGCTACACCTACTGGGACTACAAGCAGCTCCGGTTCCCGAAGAACGAGGGCATGCGGATCGACTTCATCATGGGCTCGAGCGCGTTCGCCGACCTCGTGACCTCGGCCGCCATCCACCGCGACGAGCGGAAGGGCGACGCCCCGAGCGACCACGTGCCCGTCGTGGTCGACCTCGACCTCGACACCGAGCTGGACGACGATCGGCCGATGATCTTCTGATCGGGGGCGCAGCCCGACTCCGGGACGCGGGGCCGGGCTACGCGGGACGCGGGCCGGGCACCGCGGGGCCGGGCGACGCGGATCGGGCGCGTGTTACGCGAGCAGCGCCGCGATGACGACGAGCACCGGCACCGCGACGATGGTCGTGACGAGCACCGTGTCGCGGGCGACGACCACCCCCGTCCGATAGCGCTGCGCGTAGTTGAAGACGTTCTGCGCCGACGGCAGCCCGGCCAGCACGACCGCCACGAACAGCTCGTGCCCCTCGAAGCCGAAGACGAACGCACCCAGCAGCCACGCGACGAGCGGCATCACGCCTAGCTTCAGCACGGTCGCGAGCACGACGTCGGCGCGACCCTCGCGGGCCTGCAGCGGTCGGGACCCGACGAGCGACATGCCGAACGAGATCAGCACCACGGGCACCGCGGCGCCTCCGACGAGCACGAACGGCTGCATCACGGCCTCGGGGATCTCGAACCCGGTCACGGCGACGACGACGCCGAGGGCCGACCCGATCAGCAGCGGGTTCGTGAACGGCCGCGCGATCGTCCGGCCGAGGCTGCTGCCGCGATTGGTGGCGGTGTCCATGACGGCGAGCACGATCGGCGTGAGCACCAGCAGCTGGAACAGCAGGACGGGCGCGACGAACGTGGCGCTGCCCAGCACGTAGGTGGCGACGGGCAGGCCGATGTTGTTCGCGTTCACGTACGCGCCTCCCATCGTCCCGATGGCGGTCTCGGCCGCCGACCTCTTCAGCACGAGCTTCAGCACCAGCACCGAGATCACGGCCGCGACGAGCGACGCGGCGGCGCTGACCACCAGGAGGCGCGAGAACAGCAGATGGACGTCGGCCTGCGAGATCGTGGTGAACAGCAGGCAGGGCGTCAGCACGAAGAAGACCATGCGCGACAGCACGTGGTGCCCCTGCGGCCCGAGGAGGTCGATGCGGCCGACGACGTAGCCGACGGCGATCACCGCCCCGATGATCCCGAACCCGATCAGCACTCCGCCCATGCACCCATCTTGGTGCAGACGGCAGGCGACGCGGTCAGGCCGTGCGCTCGGCCGCCCCCCGGAACTCCGTCATCGTCGCGACGCCGTCGGCCGAGACCCCCTCGCGCGACAGGACCACGCGCACCGTCCGCAGGAGGATCCGCGCGTCGAGCAGCGGGGACGCCTCGTCGACGTAGCGGACGTCGAGGGCGAGGCGGTCCTCCCACGGGATCGCATTGCGGCCGGCCACCTGCGCCAGCCCGGTCAGCCCGGGGGCGACCTCGTGCCTCCTCGCCTGCTGCGGGGTGTAGCGGTCGAGGTAGATCGGCGGCAGGGGTCGTGGGCCGACGAGACCCATGTCGCCCCGGACGACGTTGACGAGACCCGGCAGCTCGTCGAGGCTCGTCGACCGCAGCAGAGCACCGAACCGCGTCAGACGGTCGGCGTCGGAGACGAGCCCCCGGCTCGGATCGACGGGCAGCATGCTGCGGAACTTCCAGAGTCGGAAGACCCGGCCGTCTCGACCCGCACGGTCTTGACGGAAGAGGATCGGGCGACCGAGCCGCAGGGCGACCGCCGCGGCCGTCACGAGCAGCACGGGCGACAGCACGACGAGGGCGAGGGAGGCGGTGGTCGCCTCGAACGCCCGCCGCGCGACCCGCGCAGGACGTGAGCGCCAGCCCGCACGCGAGACCCCGGTCGGCCGGGTGGTCGGGGCGGCGCGACGCGTCGGCGCCCCGTCACGCACGGACGCCCGCCGCATCGAGAGCGACCGACAGGCGTGAGCAGACCCGGTCGAGATCGTCGTCGTCGAGCACGGAGCCGCTCGGCAGACTGAGGCCCCGGTCGAACAGCGACTCCGCAGCACCCGTCACCAGGTGCCCGTTCGACGCGAACACCGGCTGCAGATGCAGGGGCTTCCAGAGGCGGCGGGTCTCGATCGCATCCGCCGCGAGGGCGGTTCCGACGATCGCGACGGCGGCGGGGTCGTCGAAGACGAGCGACGTCAGCCAGGCGTTGTCGGCGTGACCGGCGTGGCCGGCGGTGAGGCCGGCGTCGGACCCGGCGTCGAGCCCGCCGTCGTGCAGCAGTCGCACACCGGGTCGACCGGCGATCAGCGATCGGTATCGCTCGCGGATCGCGTGCCGCCGGGCGATCATCTCGCCCAGTCTGGAGAGCTGCGCCCGACCGAGAGCCGCCAGGACGTTGCTGAGCCGGTAGTTGTAGCCGATCTCGTCGTGCTCGTAGTGCGCCACCGGGAGGCGCGCCTGACTCGCGACGCGCCGCGCATCGGCCGCGAGCTCGGCGTCGTCGGTCAGCAGCATGCCGCCGCCCGAGGTGGTCATGATCTTGTTCCCGTTGAACGACACGGCCGAGGCGCGGCCGAACGAGCCCGCCGCCCGCCCGTGGCGGCTCGCCCCGAACGACTCGGCGCTGTCGCAGAGCACCGGCACGCCGTGGGCCTCGGCGACCGCGCCGATGCGCTCGAGATCGGCCACCCGCCCGTAGATGTCGACCGGCAGCACGGCCGAGACGGCCTTCCCCGAGGCGGCGAGCGCCGTCAGGGCCTCGTCGAGCAGATCGGGGCACAGGTTGCCGGTCTCGGGGCTGCAGTCGACGAAGTAGGGCACGGCGCCGGCGTGGACGGCGGCGTTGGCCGTGGCGGCGAACGTGAACGAGGTCGTCACGACGAGCGAGCCCGGGAAGACGCCGAGACCGCGGAGGCCGAGATGGAGGGCCGCCGTGCCGGAGGACAGGGCGACGCCGTGACCCGCCCCGACCCGGTCGGCCACCTCGCGCTCGAAGGCGTCGACCTCGGGGCCGAGCGGTGCGACCCAGCCCGAGCGGAGCGCGCGGTCGACGGCGTCGCGCTCGGCCTCGCCGATGTCGGGTGCGGACAGATGGATTCGCGACGCCATGGGTCTCCTCGGTGTATGTGACATACGGATATTACACGTGACGGAGGCTCACGTCGAGGGCCGACCCGCGCCTCCTCGGCTCGCGGTGGTCGATGATGGAGGGGTGACGCGACTCCACGACCCCTCGGCCCACTCGTTCGCCTCCGACAACTACGCGGGGGCTCACCCCGAGGTGCTGCAGGCCCTGATCGACGCGAACGGCGGCCATGTCGGCTCGTACGGCGCCGACCCCTACACGCGGAGGCTCGCCGAGGTCGTCGTCGAGCAGTTCGGCGAGGGTGCCTCGATCGACCCGGTGCTGACCGGCACGGGCGCCAACGTGGCCGCGCTGCAGGCGCTGACGCCGCGCTGGGGCGCCGTGATCTGCGCGACGACGGCCCACGTCTACACCGACGAGGGCGGTGCGCCCGAGCGCCTCGGCGGCATCAAGCTGCTGACCGTGCCGACGCCCGACGGCAAGCTCACCCCCGAGCTGATCGACCGCCAGGCGCACGGCCGCGGCGACCAGCAGCGCCCCCAGCCGCTCGCGGTGACCATCACGCAGAGCACCGAGCTCGGCACCGTCTACACGCCCGACGAGCTGCGGGCGATCACCGACCACGCGCACTCGCTCGACATGCGGGTGCATCTCGACGGCGCCCGCCTCGCCAACGCGGCGGCCTCGCTCGGCGTGCCCCTGCGGGCGATCACCCGCGACGTCGGCGTCGACTCCGTCTCGTTCGGCGGCACCAAGAACGGCCTCGTGCTCGGCGAATCGATCGTGACCTTCACCGAGGAGGCGCGGGCCGGCCTGGTCTTCCTCCGCAAGATGGACGCGCAGCTGCTCTCGAAGATGCGGTTCGTCTCGGCGCAGTTCCTGGCGATGCTCGACGACGACCTGTGGCTGCGGTCGGCCACTCAGGCGAACGCCATGGCCACCCGGCTCGCATCCGGCCTGGCCGACCTGCCCGGAGTCACGATCACACAGGCGGTCGACGCGAACGCCGTGTTCGTGGTGCTGCCCCGGCACACGGTCGAGCCCCTGCGCGAGCTGCACCGCTTCTACGACTGGAACCGCGCCTCCGGCGAGGTCCGACTGATGTGCTCGTTCGACACGACGCCCGAGCAGGTGGATCGACTCGTGGCCGATGCGGCCGCGCTGCTGCGCCCATGATGACATTTCTGCATATGTAATATGTGATGTAACATGAGGTCTTGTTCAGATCCGGCGTCCCGACGCCCCGAACCGAGGACCCTCATGACATCGCTCCGCCTGCGCAACGCTCTGACCGCAGGGCTCGTGCTCGCCCTCGCCGCCCCACTGGTCGTGGCGTCGAGCCCGCATCCGGCCGCGGCCTCTGCCTCTGCCTCTGCCTCTGCGGCGGCGGCGGCGCTCTCGTCCGACGCCGTGCCCGGCGGCCCCCGCCCGACCTCGATCCGCCTCAGCGACGACGACGCGTCGACCACCGTGCTCGTCCACGGGCTGGGCTCCGCGAGCCAGGCGCAAGGCCGCGAGAACCGGTCGATGCGCCACAGCGACCGCCAGCCGACCGGGCGCTTCGCGTCGAACGGCGACACCCTGACCGTGACCGTCCCCGACGACGCCCCCGCCATGTCGATCGCCATCGGCCTGTTCGGGCCGCACGCGGCGTACAACGACGGAGCCGACCGCGGCCAGTGGTCGAGCGCGCTCACCCCGGGCGTGAACACGATCACCGCACCCCTCGACGGCATGGTGCACCTGACCAGCACCGTCGAGGGCGGTTCCGCCGACGTGATCGTCGAGGGCGGACGACCCGTCCCGGTGTTCATCGCCGGTCAGACCACGAACGAGGCGCTGCGAGCCGAGATGACGCGCCTCGCCGACGCCCCGTTCGTCCAGGTGATCGGCGACCGCTTCTTCGGGGACTTCCAGACCGATGCGACGGGCACGGTGATCGTCCGGGTCGACATGGAGACCCGGGTCGCCGAACTCGACCACGCCATCGAGGTCACGAACCGCACCTACGGTCTGCGCGACGACGGAACCGGACTCGCCCGCAAGTCCGGTCACCGCATCTACGTCGCGGCGCCGGACACCGGCGGCGGCTACGCGAGCGCGACGCACGAACGCGTGAACTTCCCCGTCCGGACGGGGGCCGCAGGCGACCTCTTCCGCGCCTCCGCAGACGACCAGTGGGGCTGGTGGCACGAGGTCGGTCACACCTATCAGACCCCGACCTTCAACTGGGCCGGTCAGGGCGAGGTGCTCGTCAACCTCTCGCCCCTCCACATCCAATCGAGCAACGGGTGGCCGAACCGACTCGACCGCATGGTGGGCGGCTTCGACTCGTTCTTCGCGCAGCCGGTCGAGGAGCGGGTGTACATGTCGGAGGGCAACGTCTGGACTCGGCTCTTCCTCTACGACCAGCTGCGCCGGGCGTTCGGCGACGACTTCTACCCCCGGGTGAACCAGGAGTACCGCGTCATGCGCGCCCTGGGCGAGCAGCAGCCCTCGGGCGCCGAGGCCCAGCGGCAGCTGTTCGCGGTGACGACGTCGCGCGTCGCCGACCGGGACCTCTCCGAGTACTTCCGACAGTGGGGCTTCGCTCTGGACGACGAGACGAAGGCCGCCCTCGCCGAGCTGCCGCCCCTGCAGAACCCGATCTGGGAGAACCGGCTGTCGACCGAGCCCGTCGTCGAGCGCGCGGTGCCCGCGTACACCGTCCCGGTGGGCGCGCTCGACGCCGTCGACGAGTCGGTCACCCTCGGTCAGCGCGCCCTCGTGACACCGCCGACGACGCGCGACCTCCGCGACTCCGACGGCGCCGGCGAGGTCGAGGTGCTCGGCACGAGCCTCGACGCGGCGGGTGTCGGCACGGGCGCGGGCGCGGCACGTCTCACCGCCGTGAACGACACCGGCGTCCGCGAGGTCCTCTCGACGCCAGTGACCGTCACCCCCGGCTCTTCCTTCCAGTTCAGGGGCCGGCAGGACCGCGTCGTCGCGACCCTCGCCCTCGAGCCGACGACCGACGAGCTCCGGATGACGGCGGGGACGACCTACACGGCGCACTCGGACTTCGGCGCCGACGAGTACGTCGGAGCGACCGTGTACGACGCCCGGGGTCGCGAGCAGGGGTCCTTCTCCGTCGCCGGGCGCGACACCGCCCATGCCGCCGCCGCGGCGTTCGACGGGACCTCCGTCGGCGAGGACTGGTACATCACGATCCGCCACCGGGAGGCGGGCAGCCGGCTGTCGCGCTGGGACGCCGACAGCCCCGTCGGGCGGAACGACGCGAGGACGCAGCACTACCGGGTGGTCGACGACCGCCTGACCGCCGTCGACTCCGTCCCGACCGCGCCCGACGGCTCGATCTCCGCCGTGCCGGCGAACGGCACGGTGCTGCTGAGCCGCGGTTCGTCGACCGCCGTCCCCGTCACGATCGAGGCGGTGGACCGGGTCACGTCGCTCGAGACCGAGCTCGTGCTCACGGCCCCTGCGGGCACCGTGTTCTCCGGATCGCAGGAGGCGCTGGTCACCGAACTGCGCCTCCCCGGCCGGTCGTGGGCCGCCACCGGCAGCGTCACCGCCACGGACGGCGTGCCGAGCGACGACGGTCGGACGCTGACGCTCACGGTCCGCGGGGCGAGCGGGCTCGATCTGCCCGACGGCGCGCGTCTGCGCTGGGCACCCGTGGTCGCCGTCCCCGACGAGGGGGCGCCGATCGGCGGCGGCCTCGACTGGACCCTGACGGGCACCGCCGGGGGTGCGGCGGTCGCGACCGGGAGCTGACGACCGGCCGTGGGCGGGACGGCGGGCGAGGAGGCGCGGGAATGACGGGTGCGCCCTGATGCGTTACAGGATCGGCGGCCCGATGACGCGCCTCCTCGCCCCGTCCCCCAGCAGAAAGACGCGCCATGTCGATCACCGAGACCACCTCGTCCACCGCCGCCCGCACCGCCGTCACCAGCGTCCCGATCGTCAGCGAGCTCGCCGAGCGCTGGAGCCCGCGCTCGTTCGACGCCGCCGCCACGGTCAGCGACCAGCAGCTCGACGCCCTGCTCGAGGCCGCCCGCTGGGCGCCGTCGGCCAACAACAGCCAGCCGGCGCGCTTCGTCGTCGCCCGACGTGGCACGCACCACTTCGACACGATCGTCGACGCCCTCGTCGGGTTCAACGCCGGCTGGGCCGTGAACGCGTCCGCCCTGATCGTCGCGATCGCCGAGACCTCGTCGGTCGAGGGCGACCTGCGCCCCACCGCCGAGTACGACCTCGGCCAGGCCGTCGCCCACCTCTCGGTCCAGGCGCAGGCCGAGGGTCTGCACACCCATCAGATGGCCGGCGTCGAGTTCGAGCGCATCGTCGCGGCGTTCGACCTCGCCGAGAACCTCAAGCCGATGACGGTCACGGCGGTCGGCGTCGTCGACAGCGCCGACAAGCTGGCCGACGCCCTCGCCGAGCGCGAGACGGCGCCCCGCACGCGCCTGCCCCTCGGCGAGCTCGTCGTCGCCCGCAGCTAGGGCCCCGGCGAGGCCGCCCGCCTGACGGCGGCCCTGACGCTTTCTCAGGTGTGTGATATTCTATATGAGATTTCACTGTCTCAGGGAGCCTCATGCATACGCGTCTCGTCCGTTCCGCCCTCACGACCGTCGTCGTGGCGGTGTTGACCGCCCCGCTGCTCGTCGGGGCCGCGCCGCAGCAGGTGGCGGCGGCCGCGCCCGGCGACTCGAGCCCGTCCGCCGGGCCGTCGTCGAGCCACGGCGCGTCCGACGCCGTCGTCACGTCGTCGACCCCCGGCGGCCCCCGACCGACGTCGATCCGCCTCAGCGAGGACGACGCGACGACCACGGTGCTCGTGCACGGGCTCGGCGACGCGCAGACGGAGAGACAGCGCGAGAACCGCCGGATGCGGCACAGCGACCTCCAACCGACGGCCCGCTACGTCCGCGCCGGTGAGGAGCTGACCGTGGCCGTACCCGAGGGCGCGCCCGCCCTCTCGCTCGTGATCGGTCTCTACGGAGCCCACTCCGAGCACAACGGCGGCGGGGCGCGCAACCGGCAGAACGCGGCTCTCACCCCGGGGGTGAACGTCGTCACGGCGTCGCTCGACGGCATGGTCTTCCTGCGGAGCACCGTCGACGGCGGTTCCGCCGACGTCGAGCTCTCGGGCGGCGAGCCCGTCCCGTCGTTCGTGCTCGGCCAGACGACGAACGACGAGCTGCGCGCCGAGATGGGCCGCCTCCCCGACGCCCCGTTCGTCACCGTGATCGGCGAGCGCATCTTCGGCGACTTCCAGCGATCGCGCACCGGCGCGCAGATCCTCGCCGCGGACGTCCCCGCGCGGGTGGCCATGTGGGATCGCAGCGTCGAGATCACCAACGACACCTACGGCCTGCACGACGGCGCCACCGGTCTCGCCCGCAAGGCCCCGCACCGCATCTACGTCGCGTCGCCCGACAACATCCCCGGGGCGTACGCGACGGCCGGCGACGAGAGCATCAACTTCCCGGCGAACGGGGCCGCCCGCGACCTGTTCGTGCGCGACGAGACCCGCCTCTGGGGCTTCTGGCACGAGATCGGTCACACCTATCAGGCCCCGAACTACCTCTGGGCGGGGTTGAGCGAGGTCACGGTGAACATCTCGCCGCTGCACATCGAGTCGGCCCAGGGCTGGTCGAGCACCATCGACTCCCCCGGTCACCTCAGCACCCTCGACCGCTACTTCGCCCGCCCGGTGGAGGAGCGTTCGTACGCGTCGTCGGGCACGAACGAGATCGTCTTCGACCACCTGCGTCGGGGGTTCGGCGACGAGTTCTACCCTCGCCTCAACCAGGAGATGCGAGTCATCGCCGCCCGGGGCGAGAGCGATTCGCTGACCGACGAGGCGAAACGCCAGCTGTTCGCGATCACGGCGGCCCGGGTGGCCGACCGAGACCTCCGCGAGTTCTTCCGCCAGTGGGGCATCGCCCTGTCGCCGGCCACGTCGACCGCGATGGCCGAGCTGCCGGCTCTCACGGAGCCCATCTGGCGGAACCGGCACAGTCGCGACCGGATCCGCGAGTACACGATGCCGGCCTTCACCTACCCGACGGGATCGATCGACCGGATCGACGAGCAGGTCGCCGTCGGACAGCGACAGCTGGCCACCGCCCCCGAGGCGACGGGGCTCGCGAACTCCGACGGCGTCGGGTCGATCCGGGTTCAGGATCACACCGTCCGCGCGAACGCGGCGGGGGTCGGTGCCGGAACGGCGGGAGTGACGGTCGCGAACGAGTCGGGCATCCGCGAGATGTTCTCGACTCCGCTCACCGTGCGACCCGGCAGCATGTTCGAGTTCATCGGCATCGCGTCCCGCTACATCGGCTGGATGGCGCTCGAGCCCGCCACGCACGAACTGCGGTTCTCCGCCTCGTCCGGCTACCCCAGCCATGACAGCTTCCGCGGGCGGGAGTACGTCGGCGTGACGGTATACGACGACCGCGGTCGCGAACGCTCGTCGCTCTCCATCGAGGGCCAGGACACCGCCCACTCCGTCGCGAAGGCCTTCGACGGCAGTCGCGCCGAGGACGGCTGGTACGTCGTCGTCCGACACCGTGAGGCGAACACGCGCCTGACCTGGTGGGACGACGACGTCCAGCAGCCGCGCGATGCGGCGACCGTGCGCCTCCTGAAGGTCGACGGCACCCGCCTCGTGCCCGTGACGGCGATCCCCGGTCGCGGGGCCGCGGCGACGGTCGCTCGAGGCCTGCCCGGCGAGACCACCGACACCGCGCGGGTGGACGTCCGATCGCGTCAATCGGGTGTGATGACGGTCGAGGCGCCCGCCGGTACGACGATCGCCGATGTTCAGGTCCGTCGCACGAACGACGACCACGCGTGGCCGTCCATCGACTACGACTACGCCGACGACCGGCGTCGCGTGACGATCACGAGTCGGACCGGTGACGGCTCCATCGCCTACGGCCCCGGCGGCGACAACCACGTCACCGTCTCGTTCGACGTCGCGGAGGACGCCCCCGCCGACACCCTGCTCGGCGGCGGGCTCGCCGAGGTGACCGCGGTCGGCGGGTCGATCGCCCTCGCCGGGGCTCACGTGTCCGTCTCCACGTCGTCCGTCGAGCACGGTGCGCTCTCGCCGAGGTCCGCTGAGCAGGTCACGCTGACCCGAGGCGGCACCACCCGCGTGCCGTTCGAGGTCGCCGTCTCGACCGCGGCCCTCACGCGACCCACGGGGACGATCACCCTGACGGCGCCGACCGGCAGCACCTTCGCCGCCGGCCAGGACACGATCCGCGGCGCCTGGTACCGCGACGACCTCCCCGACGGAAGAGGCATGCGCCTGACCGGCACCCGCTCGGCCGACGGGACCCGGTACGAGTACTCGTGGGCGCCCATCGACGATGCGGCACCGAACTGGTCGTCGCCCCGGCACGAGGTGCTGCGCTGGTCGCTCGACGTCGTGACCGCCCGAGACGCCGACCCGGAGGCCGGCGCCCTCGGCTACGCCGTCACCGGCACCTCGGAGACCGGCGCCTTCGACGCCCGCGGTGGCACGCCCACCATCCCGGAGGGCGTCGCGAGCCTCGTCGCCGGCCAGGTCGACGAGACGGTGACCCTGCTGCGGGGAGGGTCGGCCCCCGTTCCGTTCGTCGTCCAGACCACGACCGCCCTCGACGGGCTCACCGGTCGCCTGGAGCTCATCGCTCCTGCCGGCACCGTGTTCACCGACGCCGAGGAGGCGCTGGTCACCCGGGTGCGCGCCCCCGGAGGCCGGTGGGTCGCCACCCCCGACCTGGTGGTCGACGACGCGACGCTCGGGCGCGAGGGGCGCTCGATGACCCTGTCGGTGCGGACGACCGGCGATCTCGGGCTCGAACCCGGTTCGGAGATCCGCTGGGCCGCAGGCGTCGAGGTCACGACCAGCGCGGCCCTCGGCGACGCCGACCTGCGCTGGGTCTTCAGCGGCGAGGCCGACGGACGAGAGGTCGCTGCGCGCGACTGACTCCTCGGCGCGCCGGCGGCGTCGTCCGCCGCCGGCTGCACGTCGACGACAGCCCGGACCGATCGGGCGGCACCGCACAGACGAGGAGGCGCGACCTGCCAGACAGGTCGCGCCTCCTCGGTCTCTCCGGTCGCGTCAGCCGGCCAGGCCGCGGTAGAGCTCGATGTGCGCCGCGACCATCCGCTCGATCGAGAAGCGCTCGCGCATCGGGGCCGCGTTGTCGGCGAAGCCCGCCGCGACGTCCTCGTAGTCGCGCATCAGGTCGAGCGTGAGCGGCAGCAGACTGCCGACATCGGCGACCTCGAGCACGGGGTGGGCGGCCGGCAGCTGCTCGACGACACCGCCGACCCGGAACGAGATCACCGGCAGCCCCGAGAAGCCGCTCTCGGTGACGACCGTGGGCTGCGCCTCCGTCCGTGACGCCACGACCAGGAAGTGCGCGTCGAGCAGGCGCCGCCCGAGCTCGGCGCGGGACTGCGGGCCGACGAAGGTCACGGCGTCGGCCACCCCGAGCTCGGCCGCGAGCCGCTCGAGCTCGGGCCGGAGGGTCTCGCGCTGCGACACGATGTCGAGCACGGCGGGGACCCCTTCGCGGCGCAGGTCGGCGATCAGCCGCACCGTGAGGTCGACCCGCTTGAGCTCGATCAGCTGCCCGACCGAGACGAACCGCCAGGGCTCGCCTCCGGCCGGTCGCCGACGGAGGCGCGACGGGAAGTGCGAGGGCTCGACGCCGTTCGCGATGACATGCATCCGCGCGGGGTCGACCCCGTCGACGATGTCGAGCACGAGAGCGCGCTCGGTCTCGCTCATCACCACCAGGGCGTCGCTGTGCCGATACGCGCCGGCGAGCACCCGCTGCTGCAGCCGCGAGGCGGGGGCCTCGGTCTTGTGCCGCGTGAAGACGACCTTCGACCGGGTCGGGGCGAGCAGACGCACGCACGACCGGGTCAGGTGGTTCAGGTGCACGAGGTCGTAACCACGCCAGCTGGTGTGCAGGCCGGGGGCGACGGGGGTGACGTCGATGCCGGCCGCGATGAGACCGTCGAGGAGGAGCGACTCGCCCGACTCCTGCAGGTTGCGAGCACGGAACTCGGGGGGTGCGCCGAAGATGGCGGCGTCGAGGAGGACGCGCATGATGATGACTCCTGTCGAAGGGGGCGGGACGGTCAGACGGATGCGACCGCGGTGGTGTCGTGGAGGCCGGATGCCCGCGCGGCGTCGGCCCAGCGCAGGGCGTCGGCGATGCCGTCGTCGACGGTCAGGCGCGCCTCCCAGCCGAGCAGGTCGAGGGCGGCCGAGACGTCGGCGAAGGCACCGGCCGTGTCGCCGACCCGCCGCCCCGCGACCTCGACCCGGGGGGCGTCGCCGACGACGCGCGCGAAGGCCTCGACCAGCTCGAGGACGGTCGTGCCCCGACCGGTGCCGAGATTGAGGGCCCGGAACGGCCTGGACGCGTCGACGACCTCGTCGAACCGGTCGACGACGAGGGCGTGAGCCTCGGCGAGATCCCAGACGTGCACGTAGTCGCGCACCCCCGAACCGTCTCGGGTCGGCCAGTCGAGGCCGGTGACGGTGAAGGGCGACCCCGCCTGCCAGGCGGAGACCAGTCTGCCGAGCGCATGACTCGGCGTCGGCAGCTGAAGACCGGTGCGGAGCGCCGGATCGGCCCCGATGGGGTTGAAGTAGCGGAGGGCGACGGCCCGGAGGCCGCCGGCCGTCGCGCCGGCCTCGAGCACGCGCTCGACGACGGCCTTGGTGTCGGCGTACGGACTGAGCGGCGCCAGCGGCGACCCCTCGTGCACGACGCCGTCGATCGGCGTCTCGTAGATCGCCGCCGACGAGCTGAAGACGACGCGATCGAGGCCGTTGCGCGTGAGGCTCGTCAGGAGGGAGACGGTGCGGGCGACGTTGCAGTCGAAGTAACCGAGCGGATCGGCGACCGAGTCGGGCACGACGATCTTGGCGGCGCAGTGCACGACGACGTCGATGTCGGGGTTCTCGCGGGCGATCCGATCGATCAGGGCCGCGTCGGCGATGTCGCCCCGGTAGAAGCGGTGGCGTTCGGCGAAGGCCGCGACACCCGTCGACAGATCGTCGAGCACGATCACGTCGTGCCCTCGGTCGGCGCAGGCCGAGGCGATGGTGCTGCCGATGAACCCGGCGCCGCCGGTGATGAGAACCGTCACGGCCTCCCCTTCGTCTGTCTTCGTGGGCCGCTTTGTAGAATATCACATTGCTGACAGATATTCAGAGATGCGTGACGGGCCCTCGGTCCGATCTCGGACGTCGGACGAGTCGCGCCGCCCTGACGAGGGCGCAGACGACCGCGCCGATGAGCACCGAGGCCATCAGCCACAGCTGCGGGTCGCCCACCCCGGGGGCAGACACGGCCACGAGGCAGACGGCGACCGACGCGGCCGTCGCCACGAGGTCGCTCACCAGCCAGACGCGCAGGTGCCCCCGAGCGGCGCAGACCATCGAGAGGGCCGTCGCCACGCCGCGGACGACGGCGGCGGCCAGCAGGACGACGCCCGCCACGACGACGCCCGGGTACCGGTCGGTCAGCAGCCCGGCGGCGCCCCACTGCACGACCCCGGCGATCAGCGCGCAGGCGAGGCAGACCGCGCCGACGATCGCGACGAACCGGTCGGCACGGAGGGGCGATCGACCCGACCGCGGGTCGATCACCAGACGCCCGACCATGTTCTTGCCCAGATAGACGGGCACGAGCAGCACCAGCGCGGCGAAGCGGTTGGCGACGGCGAAGGTCGCCACGGCCTCGAGTCCCCCGACCATCTGCAGCGCCCACAGCACGACCCACGGCCCGATCTGACCCGCCGAGGCCGCGGCGAGCCCGGTCAGCGTCACGCCTCGATCGCCGGTCGACGCCGCGGTCACTCCTGCGGTCACCCCTGCGGACGACGCCGGTCGCGACCCGAGGAGCGCCTCGACACCCGGCCGACGGGAACACCGGGCGATGGCCGCCAGGACCCAGAGAGCGACGACGGCGTCGAGCAGCACGAGACCGACGGCCGCGCCGAGGGCCCCCGCCCACAGCCCGCCGGCGACGGCCAGAAGACCCGAGACGAGACCCCGGGACCCGTCGACGACCGCGGTCGACACGGTGCGCCCCGACCCCGCCAGCACGCCGACGAAGGTCTCGGTCACCGTGATGCCGCCGGCGGCGAGACCCACCGCGAACGCGGCGAGCGCGAGCTCGGGATGCCCGTAGACGACCGAGAGACCGACCGAGACGACGGCGCCGTCGGCGAGCGCCACGACGCCGAACCAGCGCTTGCGACCGCGGACGGCCTCGGCGAAGGCGACGAGAGGGGATTCCCTCGCCGCGCCTCCTGCACCCTCCGTCGCGGTGCGACGACGGGCCGCCGAAGCCGCCGCCGACACGGCGAAGGCGGAGCTGCTCAGCGAGGCGACGCCGAAGACCGTCGCCTGCACGAGCGAGAACAGCCCGAACTCCGTCGGCGAGACGACGAGCGCCAGGGTGGTCAGCGCGACGAACTGGACGCCCTTGCCCGCCAGCCCGGAGGCGGCGGCCACCGCCGGGCCCGACCAGGAGGCGCGCGAGGGTCGGGCGGTCACGGCGCCGCCACCGCAGGCACGGGCTCCGTGGCCGTGGCCGTGGCCGAGGCCGTGGCCGGGAGCCTCGCCGCACGGTCCGCCGCCTGCTGGACCGCCCGCTCGGCGGATCGATGGCGGATCGAACCGAGCCAGATGGAGAAGACCACGGCCGCGAGACCGAGCAGGATCGTGGTGACGGTCGTCGTGGAGGTCGACCGCACCGTGGCGAGCAGCGCGGAGAAGACGACGCCGTAGACCGCCGCGTCGACGGGACGACCGAGGCCTCGGCGGTCCCATCGACCGAAGGTCATGCCGAAAGCGACGAACAGGAGGGCCGAACCTGTGGTGCCGAAGTTCAGGAACGACTCGGCCACGATCGAGTAGCCGATCGCGTAGTGCTCGACCCTGTCGCGCAGCAGCGTGCCCACGAGGCGCGGATCGACCGCCGAGTACTCACGGTCGACCCCGGCGAGCAGCTCGACGAAGCGGATGGTGCCGACCGCGAAGGTCATGCCGTGACGATGGGCCTCACCCTGATCGACCCACGACACGGTCTCGACGACTGGTCTCAGGGTCGCGCCCATCTCGACGGTCGCCGCGAGCGGGGAGCCGAGCATCTCGCCGACGCTCGTGTCGGCGAGACCGTCGTCGCGGATGCGTTCGACGCTGCTGACGACGACGAGTCCCGTCACGACCACCAGCACCGCGATCACCTGACGCGGCATGGGACGGAGGCGCGCGAGGACGACCACGAGGCCGACGAGGGCGTAGAGCGCCGACGACCGCGACCCCATCACCAGGGTGCTCGCGGCGAAGACGCCGAAGAACACCAGCCCGACCGTCCGGACGGACGACCTGCGGCCCGCGACGACGAGCGACATGCCCGAGAGCGTGAAGGTGATGCCGGCGGTGAGCGACGGGTTGGCCGCGACGGTCGCGTCGTACAGCCGCTTGCCCCCCTGCCCGAGCAGCAGCCCGGGCTCGACGAGGGCGATCGTGCCGAGGACGTAGGCGACCGTGACGACGACGATGACCGTGCCGGTGAGGGTCATGGCCGCCTCCGTCTGCGCGCGCGCCCGCCCCGCCTCGTCGTCGAGCGCCTGCACGGCGGGACCGGAGCCGGTCGGCCGCCGTCGTCGTCGTCCGAGCAGGACGTAGCCGAGCGTGAAGGCGAGCAGAGCCTGGGCCACGAGCCAGACGGCCCGGAGGACCTGGCCGTTCGGGGTGAACCACAGCGAGAAGTAGTCGACGTCGTCGCCCGGGATGTCGGCCCCGGCGAGGGAGAACGCCACGAGCGGCACATGGAAGAGGACGAGCACGACGAAGAACATCGGCCCTCCGCTCCAGAGCCCGAGGGGGGCAGATCGGACGAGCAGACCGGTGCAGACGACCGCCACGACCACGGTGAGGCCGAACACGCGCATCTCGGCACCCACCCCGGTCGGGACCCCGGAGAGGAGCGACCACACCAGGACGATGGCGACCGCGAGGGCGGCGATCGCACGTGAGAGGCCGAGACTTCCAGGAGAGGACATGAGTGACATAGTAGAATATCATGTTGATATGGGCAACAGCAATCTGAGGGCCCATCACTCCCTTGTGATCGATCCTCAAATGTGTATAGGATGCTACATATCAATACTCAGCCCAGGGAGAACCGTGACCTCATCCACCGTCGGCGACGTGGCCAAGAAGAACTGGCTCCTCCTGATCGCGTCACTCGTGCTCGGCGCCTTCGGGGGTGTCGGCCTCGCCTCGATCCAGCCGCCGCTGTACACGTCGACCACGCAGGTCTACGTCTCGGTGGACCTCACCGTCACGCAGAGTGCGAACGATCTCCTCCAGGGCGGCAACGCCGCCGAGCAGCGCGTCCGGTCGTATCTCGACCTCGTGACGAAGTCGACGGTGCTCGAGCCCGTCGCCGAACACCTCGGCGTGACCCGCCAGTCCCTCGCGACGCAGGTGTCGGCCTCATCACCCTCGCGCAGCGTGCTCATCGACATCACCGCGACGGACCCCGATCCGACCCGGGCCCGCGACATCGCGGACGCCGTCAGCGAGCGCTTCCGGGACGTCGTCGAGAACGAGATCGAGCGCCCCGCCGGCTCCGACGCATCGTCCGTCACCCTGCTGGTCACCGAGCCGGCCGAGATCCCCTCCACCCGGTCGTCGCCGTCGCTGCGGACCAACGCGGTGATCGGCGCACTCGTCGGCCTCCTCCTCGGCCTCGTGGCGGCCGCCGCTCGCATGGTGCTCGACACTCGCATCCACGGGGCGGCCGACGTCGAGGCGTCGTTCGCCCCGCCGGTCGTCGGCTCGGTCCCGTTCGTCCGCGACACCGCGGAGCGCCCCCTGATCGTGCAGCACGCCAACCGCGGTCGGGCCGCCGAGGCCTTCCGCACGCTGCGCGCGAACCTCCGCTTCCTCGACAACGGCGCATCGAAGCGAGCGTTCGTCGTCAGCTCGGCCCAGCAGTCGGAGGGCAAGTCCACGACGGTGACCAACCTCGCCGTCGTCCTGGCCGAGACGGGAGCCCGGGTGGCGCTCGTCGACGGCGACCTCCGACGCCCGCGCGTGGCCGACATCATGGGGCTCGAGGGGGCCGTCGGCCTCACCGACGTCCTGATCGGCCGCTTCGAGCTCGACGACGTGCTGCAGCCGTGGGGCGCTCACGCGCTCAGCGTCCTGCCGGCCGGCAGCGTGCCGCCGAACCCCAGCGAGCTGCTCGGATCGGCGCAGATGCAGCTGCTGGTCGAGTCGCTGACCTCGCGCTTCGACTACGTGCTGATCGACGCGCCCCCGGTGCTGCCGGTCGCCGATGCGACCCTGCTGGGCGCCATCACGAACGGCGTGCTGATGGTCGCCGCCGCCAAGAGGTCGAAGCGCGCCGAGCTCGCCGCCGCCCTCCGGGCCTTCGACATCGCCGACGTCCGCTGCCTCGGCGTCGTCGTCACCATGACCCGCTCCAAGAAGGCGAGCGACGGCTACGGCTCGGGGTACTACGACCAGGGCGCGTCCGACGGTCGGCCCTCTTCGAGCCCGGCACCGCGCCTCCCGGTGTGACCCTCGCGGTCGACCTCGGGGCAGACTGTCCGTCATGCGCACCTGGGTGAAGATCTGCGGACTCACGACCGACGAAGCCGTCGACGCCTCCGTCGAGGCGGGCGCCGACGCGGTGGGGTTCGTGCTGGCCGCGGGCAGTCCGCGCACCCTGCAGCCGTCCGCCGCGCGACTGCTGGTCGGCCGGGTGCCGTCGTCGGTCGAGACGGTGGGCGTGTTCCGCGGTCAGGCCGTCGCGGAGGTCGTCGACCTGGCACGCGCCGCGGGGGTCGCGACCGTGCAGCTGCACGGAGACGAGTCGCCGGGCGACGTGGCCACGGTGCAGGCCGCGGGGTTCCGGGTCATCCGGGCCGTGAGCGTCGACGCGTACGCCGACGAGTCCGAGGAGGCGCGGCGCGGGTTCCGTGAAGACGCACTGCTCATCGACGCGGTCGCCCCCGGAGCCGGCGCCGCCTTCGACGGCGCCCCCCTGCTGGCCGCTCCGCCGCATCGCGACTGGATCCTGGCCGGCGGTCTCTCCCCCGAGACCGTCGCCGCCCGCATCGACGAGCTGCGACCCGCAGGGGTCGACGTCAGCTCGGGTGTCGAGTCGTCTCGCGGGGTGAAGGACGTCGGGCTGATCCGCGCCTTCGTGGCCGCGGCCCGAGCCGACTAGAACAGGTCGGGCCAGGTCGGGTCGGGTCTGCGGCCAGTCGGGTCTAGGGCAGGTCGTCGAGCACCTCGGCCTCGGGTTCGACCACGTCGAAGCGGGCGACCGTGAGCGAGTCGCCTCCCGGAGCGACCTCGACGCGGACGGTGTCGCCGTCGACGACGTCGCCGCCGAGCAGCGCCATCGCGAGCTTGTCGTCGATCTGCCGCTGCATCAGCCGGCGCAGCGGTCGTGCACCGTAGATCGGGTCGTGCCCGCGCTCCGCGAGCCAGGCGCGGGCGTCGGGGGTGACCGCCAGCGACAGGCGACGATCGGTCAGGCGGCGGCCGAGACGGTCGACGTAGAGCGACACGATCTGCCCGAGGTCGTCGGCGGTGAGCGTCGAGAACACCACGATGTCGTCGAGACGGTTCACGAACTCGGGCTTGAAGGCCTGCCGGACGAGCCCCTGCACGAGCTCCTCCTTCTCGGGGTCGCTCAGGGTCGGATCGGTGATGACCTGCGACCCGAGGTTCGAGGTCAGCACGAGGATCGTGTTCCGGAAGTCGACCGTGCGCCCCTGGCCGTCGGTCAGCCGGCCGTCGTCGAGCACCTGCAGCAGCACGTCGAAGACCTCGGGGTGCGCCTTCTCGACCTCGTCCATCAGCACGATGCTGTACGGACGGCGGCGGACAGCCTCGGTCAGCTGACCGCCGGCCTCGTACCCGACGTACCCGGGAGGCGCGCCCACGAGACGGGACACGCTGTGCTTCTCGCCGTACTCGCTCATGTCGATGCGGACGAGGGCCTTCTCGTCGTCGAAGAGGAAGTCGGCGAGCGCCTTGGCGAGCTCGGTCTTGCCGACGCCGGTCGGCCCGAGGAACAGGAACGAGCCCGTGGGGCGGTCGGGGTCGCTGATGCCCGCGCGGGTGCGCCGGACGGCCTCGCTGACCGCCGAGACGGCCGCGCGTTGACCGATGATGCGCCTCCCGAGCTCGCTCTCGAGGTGCAGCAGCTTCTCGGTCTCGCCGCTGAGGAGGCGCCCCACCGGGATGCCCGTCCAGGCCGCGACGACCTCGGCGATGTCGGAGTCGGTGACCGAGTCGCTGACCAGGCGGTCGCCGGACTTCTCGAACGACTCGGCGTCGTGCAGTCTCTTCTCGATGTCGGGGATGCGTTCGTAGCTGATGCGGGCGGCGTCCTCGTAGCGCCCCTCGCGGAGCGCGCGGTCGGCGTCGATGCGCGCCTCGTTGAGGTCGCTGCGGAGGGTGCCGATGCCCTGCAGGGCCGCCTTCTCGGCCTGCCAGCGCGCGTTCAGATCGTCGTAGGCGGCCTGCTGCTGCTCGATCTGCTCCCGCAGGGCGGCGAGTCGGGCCTTCGCCGCGTCGTCGGTCTCCTTCTTGAGGGCTAGCTCTTCGATCTGGAGGCGCACCAGGCCCCGGTAGAGCTGGTCGAGCTCGACCGGCGACGAGTCGATCTCCATCTTGAGTCGCGAGCCCGCCTCGTCGACGAGGTCGATGGCCTTGTCGGGCAGCTGGCGACTGGGGATGTAGCGGTTCGACAGGGAGGCGGCCGCCACGAGGGCGCCGTCGGTGATCGTGACACCGTGATGCGCCTCGTAGCGCTCTTTGAGGCCACGCAGGATGGCCACGGTGTCCTCCACGCTCGGCTCGCCGACGTAGACCTGCTGGAACCGGCGCTCGAGCGCGGCGTCCTTCTCGATGTACTGGCGGTACTCGTCGAGGGTGGTGGCGCCGATCAGACGGAGCTCGCCCCGGGCGAGCATCGGCTTGAGCATGTTCGAGGCGGCGACGGAGCCCTCACCGCCGCCGGCGCCCATCAGCGTGTGCAGCTCGTCGATGAACGTGATCACCTGGCCGTCGCTCTTGGTGATCTCCTTGAGGACGTCCTTCAGGCGCTCCTCGAACTCGCCCCGGTACTTGGCGCCGGCCACGAGTGCGGCCAGGTCGAGGCTGATGAGCCGTTTGTCTTTGAGACTGTCGGCGACGTCGCCGGCGACGATGCGCTGGGCGAGACCCTCGACGACGGCGGTCTTGCCGACACCGGGCTCGCCGATCAGCACGGGGTTGTTCTTGGTACGGCGGGTCAGGACCTGGCTGATGCGGCGGATCTCGGAATCGCGACCGATGACGGGGTCGAGCTTGCCGCTGCGGGCGATCGCGGTGAGATCGACGCCGTACTTCTCGAGAGCCGACTTCTGCTTCTGGTCGGAGGCCGGGGCACCCTGCATGTTCGCCATGGAACAGCCTTTCTCGAAACTTGAGTGGGACGGACTCAAGTTTACGCGCGGGCGCTCGAAACACAAGCGGTCCTCTGTTTGGAATTACAGATGTTTTAAGTAAGCATGTCATCTGCTGCGCCGCGTCCGACGGCGCCTCACGAAAGCGATCACATGAGAAGAACCATCCGGAGACTGCTGACCGGCGGGGTCGTCGCAGCACTCCTCGCCGGGGGCATGACCCTCCCCGCGTCAGCAGCGCCTGCGCCCACCTCGTTCAGTTCACCATTGGTCTTCCAGAATCCCACGGGCGGTTACATCGCCTACTCCCCCGGGCCACCTGTCGGCGACATCGAAATGCGGAGCTTCCGCGCGACGACCCACGCGACCTACTCTCAAGCCGCTGGGTCGGCCGTCTCGGTCTCTCTGCCGGACCCCGGCGCCGGCGACGCCATCGTCAAACTCGCCGGCGGTGAATGCCTGACCACCCTCGATGGGGCGGGGCCGGGTCGCACCCTCGTCGCATCGAAGGCCTACTGCGGCGGGTACGGCTACACCTGGTCCGTCACGCGGGATGGCCGCGTCATCTCGTTCTTCGGCTCCACGGGCATGGGGCCGACCCAGCCAGCTCAGACGGGATACTGGCCGTTCACCGGTCTGCGCCCTCTCCTCTCCGCCGGAGGCTATCCGCTCGGAGGCAGCCGATTCGAGGCCGACCCGCTCGTCGTGCGCGTCGACCGCGTGAACGACATCGCCCGCACAGCCGTCCTGTCGGGTACGGCGACGAAGAACGCCCAGGTCCGAGCTCAGGGTCGGACGACGACCGCGGACCCGACGACCGGCATCTGGTCGCTCGATGTCCGTGATCTCGCGGTAGGGGCCAACAACATCGATGTGATCCAGCGAGTCGGAGGCGTCGATCGGGACACCCAGACGGCACGCATCGACATCGTCGACGGCGGGCGAGTCGTGCCGGCGCCGGTCTCTTCGGTCGAGCTGGCGCGGGGCGGCGAGACCGAGGTGCCCTTCATCGTCTCGAACCGAGCAGCCCGAGCGAACATGACGGGCGTCGTCGAGCTGACGGCCCCCGAGGGGTCGACCTTCACACCGGGGCAGACACGCGTCACCGCAGGGGTCAACACCGCGGGCGAGGGCTCGGCCTGGACCCCGCTCCCCCGTCTCGACCTCACGAACGGCCGGGTCGGAGACGGCGGCCGGACGATGACCTTCGATCTGGCCAGCGGCTCGGGGACTCTGGCCGCGGGTCAGTACTACCGCTACGGGCTGTCCGTGACGACCCCCGCCTCCTCGGCTCCCCTCGAGTCGAGCATGAGCTACGTGTACCGCGGCGACAGCTCGGCCGGCGACTACCGGGCCGCCGGCAGCACCGCGACCACCGTCGTGGGCTCGGCGGACATCGACACCCGCGTCGGGGCCAGCACGCCCGGCGGCACCACGGACTGGGGACGCAGCGACGTCCAGGCGACCGAGGTGCAGGGGGCGATGACGCTGACCGCCCCCGAGAGCACCCGCTTCGCCGACGCCGAGGCCCGGCGCACCTCCGACGACACGGCCCGCGACGACCACCGCGTCGCCTACTCGAACGATCGACGCACGGTCACGATCGACGGGCCGACCGACGGCTCCGCGGTCTGGGGCTCCGCGCACCAGTACGCCGCGTTCCGTCTGGCCCTCGACGCCGACTCCGAGCCCGGTGCCGTGCTGACGGGCGGCGAGGTCGCCGTCCGCGGCGCCGGCGGTGCCACGCTGGCCGAAGGGGCATTCCAGGTCGCGGTCGACGAGGCCGTGCCCACCCTGACCGCCGAGATCACCCTGCTCGACGACGTCACACGACCCGCCACCATCGGCGGCGTCGGCGACGACGGAGGCACGGTGACCGTCCGTGAGGGCGACGCCGTGCTCGGTGAGGCGCGCGTCGTCGACGGTCGCTGGTCGCTCGACGTCCCCGTCTCGGTCGGACCCGGCCGCCACACCCTCACGGCCTCGCAGTCGGTCGACGGACGCCCGTTCGGCAGCGTCGAGGCCGCGCTCGACCTCGGCGCCGCCGTCGACGTCGTCGAACCGGCGAACGGCAAGATCGTCCCCGGCCGGACGACCGTGCGGGGCACGGGCGCACCCCGAGCCGAGATCACCGTCACCGCGGCGGGCACCACGGTCGACACGACCGTCACAGCGGACGGAGCCTGGGAGGCGCGGGTCGAGATCCGCCCCGGCCACACCGCCGTCGCCGTGACCGCATCGCAGCACGCCCGCGGTGACATCGTCACCACCGACACGGCGCAGGTCGTGCCGGACTCCCCGCAGGAGCTCCGCGAGGTGGTCGTCACCGAGCCGTCGTCGCACTTCTACACGCCGCTCGAGGGCACCACCGTCGAGGGGACGGCCACGCCGTACGCGACCGTCGACATCCGCGTCCAATGGGGCTTCACCATCGCCACGGTCGAGGCCGACGTCGACGGTCGATGGGCCTTCGACCGGGCGTTCGGGCCCTCGGCCCGGTACGAGCTGACGGCCACGCAGACGCTGGTCGACGGCAGGACGTCGTCCTCCCCCGTCTTCGAGCTGTACGCCGACGGCTCGTTCGTGCCCGTCGTCGTGACCAGCCACGAAGACGGCGGCACCTACGTGCCCGGCAGCGTGACCTTCACCGGCCGGGCGACGCAGGGCGCCTACATCGAGGCGCGCAATCAGTACGATCGCCTGCTGTTCTCGACCCGCGCCTCGCAGGTGGCCGGCGTCTGGACGGCCTCGACCGGACTCGGACCCGTCGCGACGTACGAGATCACCGTCACCCAGAAGGCCCCGGACGGCACGACGGGGCAGACCAGGCTGACCCTCTCGCCCGACCTGCCGTTCCGCGACCTGGCGGTGACCAGCCATGTCGACGGGGAGACGTACCGGCCGGGCCCCGTGCTGTTCACCGGCACGGGCACGCCGACCGGACGCGTCGTCGCGACGAACCAGTTCGGCGTCGTCGTCGGCGAGACCACGATCGCCACGGACGGCAGCTGGTCGTTCCGACGCGATCTCGGACCGGACGCCGATTACGACCTGACGTTCACCCAGCGGTTCCGTGACGAGGAGGACTCGGTGCGACTGCGCCTGCTCGCCCCCGTCTGGCAGCCGATCACGATGACCAGCCCGTCGATCGGCGACCGCTACACGCCGGGCGAACCGACCGAGTTCACCGGCCGGGCCACCCCCTTCTCGACCATCACGGCCACCACCGCGCTCGGCGGGACGCTCTTCTCGGTCGAGACGGGAGCCGACGGCGTCTGGCGGAGCACTCGGGTCTACGGCCCGGACAACGTGTACCGGATCGACATCGCCCAGGTGGCGCGGAACGGCCGCACCGACTCCCTCGACACCTTCGTCTGGGCTCCGGACCTCCCGTGGGCACCGCTCGCCGTGACCAGTCACGTCTCCGGCGAGACCTACCGGCCCGGCGAGATCGAGCTGCGCGGGACGGGAGCCCCCGGTGCCGTGGTCGAGATCACGAACCAGTGGGGGACCCTGATGGGCCGCCCCGAGGTCGGCGGCGACGGGACCTGGTCGATGCACCGGACTCTCGGACCGACCGCGGACTACGTGCTGCGCCTGGTCATGACGAAGGACGGACGACAGGACGAGATCGCGGGGTTCGAACTCCGCTCTCCCCGGTTCAGCGACATCGAGCTGACCGCCCCGAGCCCCGGCGAGGGATACATCGAGGGTCGCGACTACACGGTGACGGGGCGGGCGACGCCGTTCGCCACCATCCGCGCGACGACGTCCCTCGGCAATCCGCTCTTCGAGACCACGGCGGACCGCGACGGTCGGTGGGCCCACACCCGGCGCTTCGGCCCCACGCACGTCTATGTGATCGACCTCACGCAGGAGACGCGCGCTGGAGAGACCGGCGGGTACCCGCGATTCACGTTCGCACCGGCCGACGAGGCGGGCGCCTCCTGATGCGGGCCACCCGGCGCGCCACGACAGACGAGACGATCGAGGAGAGGAACACCATGACCAGACGACCGACGCGATCCCTGCGACTCCTCGCGGCCCTCGGGGCGGCGGCGCTCCTGACCGGATGCACCACCGGCGACGACGATCCGGACGGGGGCCCGTCGTCACCGACGCCGGCCGTCGCGACGACGGAGGCGAGCCAGACCGTCTACGGAGAGTGCGTCGACGGGGTGGCCACCATCCTCGCCGACGACCTCGACGGACGCTTCGAGCTCGGCGACTGCTCGACCGTGAGCGTCGTCGGGGTGGACGGCGACATCGTCCTCGGCCAGGTCGAGCGCCTCGTCCTCGAGGGCGACCGGAACACCGTCGTCGTCGCGGAGGTCGCACACGTCGCGTTCGGCGGGAACGGCAACGTCGTCGAGCACGGCGGCGCCGAACCCGAGGTCGTCGACGACGGCGACGAGAACCGGATCGCGCCGACCGACTGAGTCCGCGGAGCGGCACGACGCGCACCACCCAGAGGGGCATCGCCGCCGGCGGTGCCCCTCTGGCATGTCGTCCGTGTCGCTTATTCCGATGACATGTGTCATTAATGAGAGTCGTGATCCTCGACCGGGATCCTCCGACGACCAGAAAGACGACCAGCACATGAAACGACTCCCTCAGGCGGCGGGCGCTCTCGCTCTCGCCGCCGTCCTGCTTGGCGGGGTCCTCACGCCGCCGGCGGTGGCGTCGACCGTCACCCCGAATCCGTTCACGACCCCGCTGGCGTTCCGCTCGGCCGACGGCGGCTACGTGGCCTACCGGGAGAGCCCCGAACCCGACGACGACGGCCGGTACTCGTTCCGCGCCACCCGGCACGCGGAGCTGGCCGATGCGCTCACCACCGCCACGCGCGTGGCCCTGCCCGAGCCCGGCGCGGCGGCGGCTCCGGTCAGCCTGCCCACCGGCGACGCGTGCCTGACGTCCCTGCCGGTCGGATCCGACGCGCTCACGCTCGTCGCCGCGCCCGACGCCTGCGACGACCCCGCCGGGCTCTGGCTGGTGACGCGCGAGGGTCAGGTGCGGCCCTCGTCGGGCGACGTCGGACTCGGCGCGGTCCAGGCGGCCGACCCGTCGGTGTGGCCCAACACGGGCCTCCGACCCGCGCTGACGGCACCGGCGGCGCCCCTCGCCGACCGACGGTTCGATCGCCGCCCGCTCGAGGCCGAGCTGGTCCAGGTGAACGACATCGCCCGCACGGCCGTCATCACGGGAACGGCCACCTCGTTCGCCTCCGTGCGGGTCGGTGCCGTGCGGGCCGACGTCCGAGAGGACGGGACCTTCCGGATCACCGCGACGCGACTCGCCATCGGGCACAACGAGCTCCGGATCGAGCAGGTCGTGGCCGGCGAGGTCGTCGACGCGGTCGCCCTCGACGCCGACGTCGTCGACGGCGGCCGCATCCTCCCCGCGGCAGGCCCCACCGTCGACCTCGAGCGCGGATCCGACACCGGCGTGCTCCTCGGAGTCACGACGATCGACGACTTCGCCCGCCTCGAGGGCGTGGCCGAGATCACCGCGCCGAGCGGCACGACCCTCTCGGCGGGCCAGACGACGCTGTCCGCCGAACGTCGCGGCTCCGACGGGACGTGGGCGCCCGACACCAGGCTGGATCTCGTCGGCGGGACGACCGCGGCCGACGGTCGCCGCGCCTCCTACGATCTGCACTGGCGTGATGCGGCCGAGGCGCTGCCCTCCGGGAGCGAGGTCCGGTGGACGGTCGACATCGCCACGCCGGCATCGGCGTCCGCTGCGGCGGGTTCGCTCGGCTTCGGCTTCTCGGGGACGGGTGCCCCCAGCGACTTCCGCGCCGTCGGCTCGACGCCGACCACCATCACGGTGCCGCCCCGCGAGGTGACGGCCGAGGTGACGCTGCCCGACGCGCTCGACGAGCGTGCGGTGGTGTCCGGCGAAGGCCACGAGGGGGCTCGCATCGAGGTGAGCGTCGACGACGCCCCTCTCGGGACGACCGAGGTCGTCGACGAGGCCTGGGCGCTCGAGATCGACCCCGACCTCGGCCCGGGTCGGCACGTGCTCGACGTCGTGCAGAGCATCGACGGCGCACCCGCCGGACGCACGAGCGCCGAGGTCGACTTCGGACCGGCGGTCGACCTGGTCGCGCCCGTCTCGGGCCAGGTCGTCCCCGGCGTGACGACCGTGTCGGGCACCGGTGCGCCCGGGGCCGAGGTCACCGTGGAGGTCGACGGCCGCTCGGAGACCGCGGCAGTCGTGGACGGCGCGTGGTCCGTCGAGGTGGAGCTGCCGCCGTCGCACGACGAGGGCACCATCGAGGTCGCCCAGCGGGCGCGGGGAGACGTCCGGTCGGCCGACCGGGTGCGGGTCGTCGCGGACGCTCGACAGGAGCTCTCGCCGGTCGTCGTCGACGGACCGGCCGACGGCTGGTACCGCAGCGGCGAAGCCACCACCCTCTCGGGGACGGCGACGCCGTACGCCCGCGTCGTGGTCCGCAACCAGTGGACGAACGAGGCCGGTCGCGCCGTGGCGGACGCCGACGGCGCCTGGTCGTTCGAACGCGCGTGGGGGCCGACGGCCGCCTACCGGCTGACCGCGACGCAGACCCTGGTCGACGGCCGCACCTCGTCGTCGGCCGAGTTCACCCTGCTCTCCCTGGGCTCGTTCCGAGCACTTGAGGTCACCAGCCACGCGGCGAACGACAGCTACGTGCCGGGCCTCACGACCTTCAGCGGCGTCGCGACCCCCGGGGCGTGGGTGACGGCGACCAACCAGTGGGATCGACGCCTCTTCGCCACGCGGGCGTCGCAGACCACCGGCGAGTGGAGCGCGCCGGCCGAACTCGGTCCGGTGGCCGACTACGACGTGCGGATCTCGCAGACGGCGCCCGACGGGCAGCCCGACCAGGTCCGACTGCGCCTGACGCCCATCATCGGGTGGGTGCCGGCGACCGTGACCAGCCACGTCGACGGCGGCGAGTACGTGCCGGGTCCCGTGACGCTGGCCGGCGCGGGCACTCCCCGGGCGACGATCGCCATCACCAACCAGTGGGGCGTCTCGATGGGCACCACGACCGTCGGCACCGACGGGCGCTGGTCGGTCCGTCGCGACATGGGGCCTCGAGCCTCGTACGCGCTGACCGTCGTCCAGACCCGCGGATCGGAGACGAACACCGTCGAGCTCGTGCTGAACCCGCCGGCCTGGCGGGCACTGCAGCTGCTCAGCCCGGAGGTCGGCGACCGCTACGAGCCGGGTGCGCGGACCGAGTTCCGCGGAGTCGCGACTCCGCACTCGACCGTGACGGTGACGACCGACCTCGGCTCGGTGCTCTTCCAGGCGCCGGTCGCCGCGGACGGCACCTGGTCGAACACCCGGGCGTACGGCCCCGTCCGGACGTACACGCTGACGATCGAGCAGGCGGCGACGACCGACCAGGGCGACGCGCTGCGGTTCGTCTGGGCGCCCGACATCGCCCTGCGGCCGGTCGCCGTGACCAGCCACGACGACGGCGAGACCTACCGCCCGGGTCCCGTCACGCTCGGCGGCACGGGCACGCCAGGCGCCACCGTGCGGGTGACGAACCAGTGGGGTGCGGCCATGGGCACGTCGGAGGTCGATCTCGACGGCCGCTGGAGCATCCAGCGCGAGCTCGGGCCGCGGAGCGACTACATCCTCACCGTGCAGCAGGACAGAGCGGGCGAGGCCGACGAGACGCGCCTCACCCTCCTCGCACCCGTCTGGCAGCGCATGACCATCGACTCCCCGGTGGTCGACGACGGTTACGACAGGGACGTCGACGTGAGGTTCGCCGGACGCGCGACGCCGTTCGCGACGATCGACGTCTCGACGGCCTCCGGGGTGCAGCTCGCGGCCCCCACGGCCGACCGGAACGGCGACTGGTCGTTCACCCGCCGGTTCGGCCCCGAGCACGTGTACACGCTCGTCTTCACGCAGCAGGCCGCGGGCCACGCCGACGACGCGCTCGACCCGATCCGGTTCGGGCCGGCCGGGGGCTGATCGATCCGGCCGGCTCCGCGTCGCCCGCTCGGGGCGACGCGGGGCCGGCCGGCGCCCGAGGCGCGTCGGGCCGCATCGGCTCGGGCGAGCGCAGACTGGGACGATGCTCGATGTGACTCTGGCCCGCCGCCTCCACGACGCCGGGCTGCGCTGGCATCCGACCACCGGCGACCGGTTCGTCATCGATCGAGGCGAGTTCGTCGGCGACGTCTTCACCATCAGCGAGATGACCATCGAGGCCCACGAGTACCCGACGGGCACCGTCCTCGGCTTCAACGGGACGACCGAGTGGGCGCTCGACTCCGTCGCCGCCGACCAGTCGCTCTGGCTGCCCCGGGAAGACCAGCTGAGGGCCCTGCTGGCGCGGTCGTTCCGCTCGTTGACCCGCGCCTCCTCGGCCGACGGCGACGGCGACGGCGACGGCTCCGGCGACACGGCCACGGCCACGGACGTCGACGAGGCGGACCCGACAGCCGAGCGGATCGTCTACGAGGTCCGGGTCGACTCGTCGGGCGGAGAGCGCGTCTTCCGGGCCGCCGACCCCGAGGACGCCTACGCCGCCGCCCTGCTGGCCTACATCGACGCGTCGCTGAGCCTCTAGGCCGGCTCGAGCCGACCTCAGCGTCGGACGGAGACCGTCACCGTGAACTTGGCGGTGCGGGCGACCTGCCGCGTGGGGCCCACGGCGCGCTCGAGCGCACCGCGGTATGCGAGTGGCGAGTTCCACACGCACCAGAGCTCGCCGCCGGGGGCGAGCATCCGAGCCGCGGCGTCGAACAGCTTGTGCGCGATGCCGGCGTGCACCGTCGCCCCGACGTGGAACGGCGGATTGAGCAGCACCAGATCGGCCGACCCGTCGGGGATCGACGACCCGGCGTCGTCGCGCCGCACCTCCACCCGGTCGGCGACCCCGTTGGCGGCGGCCGTCGCCTCGGCAGACGACACGGCGGCCCACGACTGGTCGGTGGCGATCACCCGCCAGGCGGGGTGGTCGAGCGCCCACGAGGTGGCGAGCACACCCGTGCCGCAGCCGAGATCGACCGCGAGCGGGGTCTCGTGCGCAGGCGAAGCCCCGGGCCTAGCCCCCAGCGCAGCCCCGGGCTCCACCCCGCTGAGCGCCTCGAGCAGCGCCCGCGTGCCGATGTCGACGGTGGATCCGGCGAACGCGGCCCCGTGGGCGACGACGACCAGATCACCGTGGCGGGAGGTGCGCGGCCAGTCGGGTGCGCCTCCTCGGACCGGCCCGGACGCGGTGACGACGCGCGACTTCTGACGTCCGAGCCCGGCCGTCACCGACGCGAAGCGACGCGCGAGGACGTCGTTCATCGCGGTGGTCATGTGCTTGACGCGCCCCCCGGCGAAGACCTGGACGTCGGGGTCGGCGTGCCGGGCCACGAGCGCCGCGATCTCGTCGAGGGCGTCGAGCCCCCGGGGCAGCTGCAGCAGCACGACCCGGGCGCCGTCGACCAGCGCGGCGTCGAGCGCATGCCCGACGACCACGGCCGACGACCCCAGCCTCTCGGTGTTGGCGGCGAGCGCCAGTTCGCCCGAACGGGCGTCCTGGTGCGAGCGGATCGGGTGCGCGCCGACCAGGGCGGCTGCGCCGAGGGCGAGGGCGCCGTAGCGATCGCCGATCACCGTGACCCGGTCGGGATGGGCGACCAGCGCCTCCTCGGCGGTGTCGAGCAGCAGCCGGTCGGTGGCGTCGTGGGCCAGCAGCTCGGGCGCCTCGACGTCGGGCCATCGGCGGAGCCGGTCGAAGTCGATCACCCCGACACGGTACCGGTACGGCGGTGAGCCCGCGTCAGCGGAGCGGACGCCAGACGACGAGCGACGTCTGGCGTGCCGGGCGGGTGCCGTGCTTGAGCGGCACCACGCCGCTCTCGCCGGCGGCGAAGACGCGGCTCCCGGGGCGGTTGACGAGCTCGTCGGCGAGTGCCCGCTCGAGCTCGCGCACCCGCGAGTTCAGGGCGGTCACCTGGTTCTCGAGCTCGAGGATGCGTTTGATCCCTTCGAGCGAGACGCCCTCGCCGCCGAGGCGCGAGATCTCGCGCAGCTGCACGACGTCGCGCATCGAGTAGCGACGCGACTTGCCGGCGGTCCGCTGCGGCACGACCAGACCGAGCCGGTCGTACTGTCGCAGCGTCTGAGCGTGCATGCCGGCCAGCTCGGCCGCGGTCGCGATGGCGAAGATCGGCGACGACTCGTCCATCGCCCAGCCGGTCGCCGGGTCGGCCGGGTCTCTGCGCTCGGTCATCGTCGTCGTCCGATCAGGCCCGGGCGCGGGCGATCAGGTCGTCGCGCGGGTTCTCGGCCGGCAGCGCGGCGGCCAGCGCCTCGACGGCCTCGCGGGCCTTGTCGTTCAGGTGCGCGGGCACGGCCACCTGCACCGTGGCGAGCAGGTCGCCGGTGCCGTTCTTGGTCGCGACACCGCGCCCCTTGACCCGCAGCACGCGGCCGCTCGGAGTGCCCGCCGCGACGCGCAGACGCACCGGGTCGCCGCCGAGGGTCGGCACCTCGATGGTCGCGCCGAGCGCCGCCTCAGCGAACGTCACGGGCACGTCGACACGGAGGTTCTGGCCGTCGAGCTCGAAGACGGGGTGCTTCCGCACCGCGATCGTCAGCACGAGGTCGCCGGCCTCGCCGCCGTCGGGGCTGGGCTCGCCGCGACCGCGGAGGCGGATCTTCTGGCCGTCGTGCACGCCCGCCGGGATCTTGACCTTCATCGGCTTGCCGTTGGAGGCCTGCAGCGAGATGGTCTCGCCCACGATGGCGGTCTGGAAGTCGAGCGTGGTCGTGGCCGTCATGTCGCGGCCCTTCTGCGGCCCGCCGAACCCGCGGTAGCCGCCGCTGGTCTGACCGAAGCCGCCACCGCCGCCGCCGAACATGCCGCTGAAGATGTCGTCGAAGCCGCCGCCACCGCCGCCGGGCTGCCGGTACTGCGTGCGCTGACCGCCGCCGCCCTGCCCGAACATGCCGCCGAAGACGTCCTCGAAGCCGCCGCCTCGGGCGCCGGGGCCGCCGCTGCCGGCCGAGAAGCGGGCACCGCCGCCCATGGCGCGCACCTGGTCGTACTCTTTGCGCTGCTCGGGGTCGGCGAGCACCGAGTGCGCCTCGCTGACCTCTTTGAACTTCGCCTCACTGGCCGCGTCGCCCGGGTTGGAGTCGGGGTGGTACTTGCGAGCGAGCTTGCGGTACACCTTCTTCAACTCGGCGGGGGTGACGTCTTTGGAGACACCGAGGACGGCGTAGAAGTCTTTATCGAACCAGTCCTGACTCGCCATGCGGCACCTCCTTCCATGGATCTTGGCCGCCCGCGAGGGGCTGCCGGAGAGAATGTGGGAGGCGGTGGGCGCCTTCTCGAGGCGCCCACCGCCGGTCGCGACTCGCGTCGCGATGTGGTTCTACTGCGGTGCGTGCACCGCGACCTTGGCGGCCCGGATGACCCGGTCGCCGATCTTGTAGCCGGGCTCGATCACGTCGGCTACGGTGTTGACGGTCACGTCGGGGCTCGGCAGCTGCACGAGGGCGTCGTGCATGGTCGGGTCGAAGACGTCGCCCTTCGCGCCGATCTGCACGAGCCCGAACTTGTCGAGACCGCCGCGGATCTTCTGCGCGATGACGGTCATCGGGCCCTCGGCGAGGTCGCCGTGCTGCTCGGCGCGGACGAGGTCGTCGAGCGCGGGCAGCAGCGACCGGACGACCTCGGCGACGACGGCCTCGCGGTTCGCCTCGCGGTCGCGCTCGACGCGACGGCGGAAGTTCACCAGCTCGGCCTGCGCACGGAGCATGTCCTGGCGCATGTCGGCGACGAGATCGCGGCTCGCCTCGTCGAGGATGGCCTCGTCTTCGGCGCTCATCGCGGCCGCGGCCTCGGCCGCCCCCTCGGGCGCCTCGGCGTCGCTCGGCACCTCGACGTCGGGCGCCTCGACGGTCGGGAGGTCGTCGACCCCGTCGACCGCTGCGGTGCCGCCGTCTTCCGAGGGCACGTCGGCGCTCGCCTCGGGCCGGACCTCACCGGTCTCGGGGTCGAGTCGCCGCTTGTCTCGGACGACCGGCTCGGGCTGCTCGTCGTCGACGGGACGGTTCTGCTCGTCAGTCATGCGGGCCTCTACTTCTTGTCGTTGTCGTCGTCGTCCACGACCTCGGCGTCGACGATGTCCTCGTCGTCGGCCGGGGTCTGACCGTCGCCCTCCGAGCCCTCGGGCCCGGCGGCACCCGCGGCACCGGCCTGGTCAGCCTGGCCCTGCGAGTAGATGGCCTGGCCGAGCTTCGACTGGCTCTCGTTGAGCTTGTCGAAGGCGGGCTTGACGGCGGACTCGTCGTCGCCGGCGAGGGCCGACTTCAGCGCGTCGACGTCGGCCTGGACCTCGGACTTGACGTCGGCGGGGAGCTTGTCGTCGTTGTCCTTGATCAGCTTCTCGATCGAGTAGACGAGCTGCTCGGCGTTGTTGCGGGTCTCGTTGGCCTCGCGACGCGCCTTGTCTTCGGCGGCGTGCTCCTCCGCCTCGCGGACCATGCGCTCGATGTCGTCCTTCGAGAGCGACGAGCCGCCGGAGATGACCATCGACTGCTCGGTGCCGGTGCCCTTGTCTTTAGCGGACACGTGCACGATGCCGTTGGCGTCGATGTCGAAGGTGACCTCGATCTGCGGCACGCCGCGCGGCGCGGGGGCGATGCCGGTCAGCTCGAAGGTGCCGAGGTTCTTGTTGTCGCGGGTGAACTCGCGCTCGCCCTGGAAGACCTGGATGGCGACGGACGGCTGGTTGTCGTCGGCCGTCGTGAAGGTCTCGCTGCGCTTGGTCGGGATGGCCGTGTTGCGCTCGATGAGCTTGGTCATCGCGCCGCCCTTGGTCTCGATGCCGAGGCTCAGCGGGGTGACGTCGATCAGCAGGACGTCCTTGCGCTCGCCCTTCAGCACGCCGGCCTGCAGGGCGGCGCCCACGGCCACGACCTCGTCGGGGTTCACGCCCTTGTTGGGCTCGCGACCGCCGGTCAGCTGCTTGACGACCTCGGTGACGGCCGGCATGCGGGTCGAACCGCCGACGAGGACGACGTGCGAGATGTCGCCGACCTTGACACCGGCCTCCTTGATGACGTCGTTGAAGGGCTTCTTGGTGCGGTCGAGGAGGTCGCTCGTCCACTGCTCGAACTGCGAGCGCGAGATGGTCTCGTCGAGGTTGAGCGGGCCGTCGGCCGTCAGCGTGAGGTAGGGCAGCTGGATGCTGGTCGAGGTGCTCGACGACAGCTCCTTCTTGGCCTGCTCGGCAGCCTCCTTGAGGCGCTGCTTCGCGATCTTGTCGGTCGACAGGTCGACGCCGTTGTTGTCCTTGAACTTCTTGATCAGGTGCTCGACGATGCGGTTGTCCCAGTCGTCGCCGCCGAGGCGGTTGTCACCCGAGGTGCTGCGCACCTGGATGGTCGAGAAGTCGTCGTCCTTGCCCACTTCGAGCAGCGAGACGTCGAAGGTTCCGCCACCGAGGTCGAAGACCAGGATGAGCTCGTCCTCCTTGCCCTTGTCGAGGCCGTAGGCCAGGGCCGCGGCGGTGGGCTCGTTGATGATGCGGAGCACGTTGAGACCCGCGATCTCGCCGGCCTCCTTCGTGGCCTGACGCTCGGAGTCGTTGAAGTACGCGGGCACGGTCACGACCGCGTCGGTGACCTCTTCGCCGAGGTACTGCTCGGCGTCGCGCTTCAGCTTCGCGAGGATGCGCGCGCTGATCTCCTGGGGGGTGTACTTCTTGTCGTCGATCTCGACCTTCCAGTCGGTGCCGACGTGACGCTTGACCGACGCGATGGTGCGGTCGACGTTGGTGACGGCCTGGCGCTTGGCGGTCTCGCCGACCAGCACCTCGCCGTCCTTCGTGAACGCGACGACCGAGGGGGTCGTGCGCAGACCCTCGGCGTTCGCGATGACGGTGGGCTCGCCGCCCTCGAGGACGCTGACGACCGAGTTGGTGGTTCCGAGGTCGATTCCTACTGCACGTGCCATGTGCTGTTCTCCTTCGTGGTGCGCTGTTGCGGAAACTTGTGGGGCCGGCCTTGAGTCGGCCAGGCTCAACTTTACTCGCGCCCTCGCCGAGGTCAAGCTGTGAAGCTGAAAGTTGAGCCAGAAACACTCAAGTCTCGAACGGGGGTCGCCCCCGCAGGAGGCGCGGTGCCGGCAGGACACCCCCGCCGACTAGGTTGACCCCCATGACCGCAGCGCAGACGCTCGCCGACACCGCACCGATCCCCCGTGGCCGGGTGATCTCGTGGGCGCTCTGGGACTGGGGCTCGGCCGCGTTCAACGCCGTCGTCACCTCGTTCGTCTTCAGCACCTATCTGGCGAGCGGCGCGTTCGTCGACCCCGCGATCGTCGCGGCGGCGGGGGACGACACCCGCAACGCGGCTCTCGTGCTCGCCAAGGCCGAGAACGCGACGGTGATCTCGACCGCGCTGACGATCGCCGGCATCCTGATCGCCCTGCTCGCACCCGTGCTCGGTCAGCGGAGCGACGGCTCCGGTCGACGCAAGCTGTGGCTCGCGGTCAACACCGGCCTCGTCGTGGCGGCGATGGCCGCGATGGTCCTCGTCGCCCCGGTGCCGGGCTACCTCGTGTTCGGCGCGGCCCTGCTCGCCGTCGGCAACATCTTCTTCGAGTTCGCCAGCGTCAACTACAACGCGATGCTCGTGCAGGTCTCGACGCCCAAGACGATCGGCAAGGTGTCGGGATTCGGCTGGGGCCTCGGCTACGTCGGCGGCATCGTGCTGCTGCTGGTGCTGCTCGTCGCGTTCCTGCAGAGCTTCGGAGTCGAGGGCCGCGGCGGGCTCCTCGCCGTGCCGACCGGGACGGAAGGAGGCGCGTGGGACGTCCGCTGGGCCGTCCTCGTCTCGGCCGCGTGGTTCGCCGCGTTCGCGGTGCCGGTGCTGCTCGCGGTGCCCGAACCGCCCGCCACCGCGGCACGCGCGCGGGTGGGGCTGTGGGGTTCGTACCGCCTCCTCGGCTCCACGATCGCGAAGCTCTGGCGGACCAACCGCCAGGTGCTGCTGTTCCTGCTGGCCAGCGCGGTGTTCCGCGACGGCCTCGCGGCGGTGTTCACCTTCGGCGCGATCATCGCGGCGCAGGTGTTCGGCTTCACCCCGAGCATGGTCATCTACTTCGCGGTCGGGGCGAACTTCGTGGCCGGCATCGGCACGTTCGTCGGCGGCTGGCTCGACGATCGGCTCGGGGCGAAGACGATCATCGTCGGGTCGCTCGTCGGTCTCGTGATCGCCGCCTTCGCCGTGCTCGCCATCGGGACGGCGACGGATCTCTTCTGGGTCTTCGGCCTGGCGCTCGCCCTCTTCGTCGGGCCGATCCAGTCGGCGAGCCGGTCGTTCCTCGCCCGCGTCACGCCGCCGGGGCGCGAGGGCGAGATCTTCGGCCTCTACGCCACGACGGGGCGCGCCGTGAGCTTCCTGGCCCCGGGGCTCTTCACGCTGTTCGTCTCGGCGACCGGCGACACGCGCTACGGCATCGTCGGCATCGCGCTCGTGCTGCTCGCCGGGCTCCTGCTGATGCTTCCGGTGAAGGGCGTCCAGCGGTCCATCGACTGACTCCCACGGTCTCGATGAGGGCGATTCGAATGTAATATACGAGTCGGCCGCCCCGATCGGTCTTCCCTGCACCTCATCCGAGAGAAGACATGAAGAAGAAGATCACCACCGGGCTGGCCATGGCCGGTCTCGCCGCACTCACCCTGGGGACGGCCTCACCCGTCGCCGCAGAACCGGGCTCCGGGGCCCCCGTCGCGAACGAGACCACGGCCGCGGCGTCACCGTCCTCGACATCCACCTCGGCGACCGCCGCCGCAGCACCTCGCATCGCCTCCATCGAGCCGTCCGACCGCGACGAGCTGTCGGTCATGGGCATGGCCCCGGGCGCCCGCGTCGTGGGCATCCGCGTCGAGGGCGGACCGAGCGAAGGCGCCGGTGTCGTCGACGGCCGCTTCGCCGCCCTCATCGACATCGCCCACCTCGGCAAGAACGCCACGCTGATCTCGTACACCCCGCAGGGCGTGGTCGAGGTCGACTTCGTCCTCGAGCCCCAGTACGCCGAGGGCGAGAACGAGGCGCCCGGCACGCCCGTCATCCACGCCGTCAGCCAGTACGACGACGACAGCTTCGTCATCGAGGGCACCGTGGCGCACCAGCCCGATCTGTTCTCGAAGACCGAGGTGTGGGCCAACCGATCCGGGATGTCATGGGACTTCCCGTCCGAGAACGGGTCGTTCTCGCTCACCGTGCCCGCCTCGCGCGCCGGCGAGATCATCGACGTGACCGCCTACTACCGGGGCCACGCGAGTGAAACTGCCCAGGTCGAGCTCGTCGAGACCGAGCGCAACACCGCCTCCGAGGTCCACCCGCTCGAGGTCGAGTCGCCTACGGCGGGCGACGTGCTGGCGGCCCCCGAGGCGACGTTCACGGGGTCCGGGATCCCGAACTCGCAGATCGTCGTGAGCCGCGACGAGAAGACGAACCGCGCCTCCTCGACCCTGTGCGAGACCCGCGTGACCTCGCTCGGCGACTGGAGCTGCACCTCGCCGGCGCTTCCCGCCGGGAGCTACGACACCGTCGTGACCGAGACGCCCACCTGGACCACCGCGCCGAAGCAGACCGCGGGCACCGCGTTCTCCGTCGCCGACACCACGCCCGATCCCGGCGCGTCGAACACCGGCGGCCCCGCGACCCCGATCCTGTCGTCGGTGACGGAAGAGGCCGACGGCAGCCTGATCGTCCGTGCCATCGTCAACGGCGCGGGCCAGGCCCGCATCGAGGTCGGCGACCACAGCGAGACCCTGCCCCGCGGGCAGCACGGTCGATTCCCGTTCACGCTCGACGGATCGATGCTCGGCCAGACCGCGACGATCACGGGTGTGTCCCCTGAGGGCGATGGCGACTCCATCGAGATCGATCTGACCCCGACCGAGGCCCCGGCGGGCTCGCCGCTGGCAGCCCCGCAGGCGCACGGCGTGACGAAGTCCGAGGGCGAGCCGTTCTACGTCCAGGGCACGACCTCGTACTTCGACGACGAGTACTCCGTCCCGTCGGTGATCGCGCAGGTCGACGGCGAGTTCATCGGTGCGACGGGGGCCACCTGGAACGGCGCGTTCTTCATCGCCATCCCGGCCGAGTACGCCGGTCAGGACATCGACCTCATCACGGTCCGGAACGCCGAACTCTCCGAGGCGACCACGATCACGGTCGAGCCGACCGAGGGCAACACGGCCTCCGAGGCGTTCCCGCTCGAGGTGACCTCGCCCGCCGAGGGCGAGAGCGTCACCCCCGACCTGACCTCCCTGGTCGGCGAGGGCATCCCCGGCGCGCGGATCTCGATCGAGTCGTCGGCCACCGAAGGCGACGCGCCGCTCATCACGAGTGTGCTCGGCGACGGCAGCTGGAGCGTGCCCGTCACTGCTCCCCTGCTGGCCGGCGACCACGAGATGACCGTCACCGAGACGCCGTACTGGCCGGGCGTGGCCTCGGTCACCTCGGCCCGCTCGTTCACCGTCTCCGACGGCTCCGACGGCTCCGAAGACGGCGACGACTCCGAAGGCGGCGAGTCCGACGAGCGAGCGATCACCGTCACCACACCGGTCGACGGCAGCACCTTCGCCGCCGGCAGCGTCGTGACCTACACCGGCACGGCCACCCCTGAGGCCACCGTCTCGGTCCGTCTCGGCTACGGCTTGGCGCCCCTGGTCGCCGAAGCGGACGAGAACGGGAACTGGACCGTGTCCCGCTGGCTCGGCAACGCGCCCTACACCGCGACCATCACCCAGTCGAAGGACGGCAAGCAGATCGGTGAGCGTCACACCGGCCCGACCATCACCCCCGCCGCGACGACCGCACCGATCGTCGTCACCGCAC
>NZ_JACYVH010000010.1 GCF_014842255.1 Frigoribacterium sp. CFBP 13712
ACTGGAGCGTCTCGCGCTGGCTCGGCAACGCGCCCTACACCGCCAAGGTGATCCAGTCGAAGAACGGCACCCCGCTGACCGCCACCCACACCGGGCCCACCATCACCCCCGCCCAGTAACACACCGGTCTGACCCGCCGAAGGGCGGGAGTCGCCTCGGCGACACGATGAAGCCCCGGGGCGAGCAAGCTGCTCGCCCCGGGGCTTCGTCGTGCGCGGGGTGCGGACGCCGGATGACGGCGCCCGCACCCGGTCAGGGCGCGGCGTCGGGCAGCGCCTCGTCGGATCGCAGGGCATCCCGCACGGTCTCGAGACCCGCCGGGTCGATCGCGAGGTACGACTGCCCGTCCGCCGACGTGCCCCCACCGGCGACCGGCAGGGTGACGGCGTGCAGGCTCGACGGCGTCAGCCCGCGCGAGCTCCAGCCGAGCTCGAGGAGGCGCGCCGGGGTCAACGACGCATCGACCGCCAGGTGGTCCGCCGTGACGCCGACGAACTCCGACACCCGAGCGGGGTCGGTCAGCGTGCCTCGGCTGACGACCCCCTGGGCCAGACCCGTCAGGAACGCCTGCTGGTTGCGGACCCGCTGGTGATCGGCGTCGGCGAACGAGTAGCGCTCGCGCACGAAGGCGAGGGCCGCGTCGCCGTCGAGGCGGTTCAGCCCCTGACGGAACTCGTGCGGACCCGCGGTGAAGGGCTGCTCGGAGTCGACGACGACCCCGCCCAGGGCGTCGGTCATGGCGCGGAAGCCCTCGAAGTCGATCTCGGCGACGTGGTCGACCCGCACCTCCAGCAGCTGCTCGACGGTCTGGACGGTGAGCGGCACGCCTCCCCAGCTGTAGGCGGCGTTGATCTTCGCCTCGCCGTGACCGGGCACCTCGACCCATGAGTCGCGCATGATCGAGAGCACCTCGACGGACGAGCGGTCGGCCGGCAGCCGGACGAGCATGATCGTGTCGGAACGCCCGCTCTCGCCCTCGACCCGGGTGTCGGACCCGAGCAGGAGGACGTCGACCGCCCCGTCGTCGTCGGCGGCCGGGCGCCCCTCGTACTCGGGGAGGGCGCCGGCGATCGTCGTCGAGCGGTCGTCGAACGACGCCCCCAGACGGACCAGGTAGCCGGCGCCGACCACCGCGGCCAGGACGGGCACGCCGACGAGAACGGCGAGCGTGACGACGACCACGGCCAGTCGCCGCCTCCGCCGCCGCTCGGCCTGTCGGCGTGCGCCCCGCGAGGGTGCGGGCTCGAGACCCAGCTCGGCGAGACCGTCGACGCTGTCGCTGCCCACGTCGCGGCCCGAGCGGGGCGCTCCGCCCGACGCGCTCACCGCACACCTCCGGCGGTCTCGGCCGCGTAGGCCTCGCCCAGCGTCGACGCCACGAACTCGGGGAACGACTGGACCTCGGGGTCGAACAGCTCCCCGTTGACGATCGCGGTGGGCGTCGACGTGATCGCCTCGACCGAGTCGTAGGGCAGGGGGCCGGCGAGCGCGCGGCTCGTGGCCGCGGTCACCCAGCCCGCGAAGCGCTGGTCGGCGACGCACTCGGCGACGGCCGAGGGATCGTCGAAGGGATGGGCCTCGTCGACGATCCGAGCCAGACCCTCGATCGAGTGCCCCCGGCTGCCCGGGTCGGGCTGAGCGGTGAAGAGGGCCTGGTTGACCGCCCAGAACCCGTCGGGCTCGAGGTCGGCGACGCAGGCGGCCGAGGCGGCGGCCCGCGTGGCGTACCGCGAGCCCAGCGACGACCGGTCCGTGACGGACAGCGGGTGGATCTGCACGGTCGCCGCGCCCGACTCGACGAGACCCGTGAGGTAGTCGGCGTTGTCGAGCTCGAACTGCGCGCACCCCGGGCAGTGGTAGTCGACGTAGACCGCGATGTCCGCCACGTCGGAGGCCCCGGGGGTCGGCGAGGCGTCGGGTTCGGCGTCGACGGCCCGGGCGGGCGATCGCTCGGCGACGAGACCGGTTCCGATGCGGACGCCGTCCGCGGCGGTGTTGGCGGGGCCCGATCCCGTCGGCGACGAGGCCGACGCCACGAGCACCGCGGCCACCGTGGTCACCAGCGCGAGCGCGACCACGGCCGAGCCGCCCTTCACCAGCGCGACTGTCGCGCGCTCCCGACGACGGGCTCGCCGTCGGCCCTCCTCCGCCTTGATGCGAGCCGCGGCCCGCGCATCGCTGCGCGCAGCATCGGGCCACCCGTCCGTCTGTGCCCCGTGGTCGTGTCGGGTGCCGTCGTCGTCGAGCATCCGCCCTCCTTCATCCTAGATAATTCCTCACATCATATTTCACGGGGGCGGTGCTGGCAATATCTCGGAACGAGCCTCCACCGCAGGGACGACGACAACGTCGGGGGCCAGCCCTAGGCTGACGCCGTGACTGCCTTCGACGACGACTACGACATCCGCACCTTCCCGGCCGCCCTGGCCCCCGAGTCCACCGACGACGAGCCGCGGGCCGATGCCGAGACGGCCCGCTGGGTCCGTGCCGAGGCGCTCGGATTCCACGAGGCGGCCCCCGACGAGAACGCCGTCGGCCGCACGGCCCGCCGACTCGCGGCCGACGGCCGCACCGAGACGGGCGTCTACCCGCGCGAGCCCCGCGACGGTTCCCTCGACGCCGAGGGCCAGCCCGTCGCGACATTCGAGTCGTTCGTCAAGTCACTCAACGTCGGCGGCGGCCGCCTGCTCGACGCGCATCTGATCTCGGGTGTCACCGTGCAGCCGACCCATCGTCGCCGCGGGCTCCTCCGCCGTCTGATGACCGACGACCTCGCGCGCGCCAAGGGCGCCGGTCTCGCGGTCGCCGCGCTGACCGCGAGCGAGGGCTCCATCTACCGTCGGTTCGGGTTCGGGGTGGGGGTGCGCGAACGCACGATCGAGGTCGACCAGCGCCGCGCCTCCGGCCTGCTCGGCGACCCCGAGGGCAGCACCGAGCTCGTCTCGCGCGACGCCCTCGTCGAGCTCGCGCCGGCGGTCTTCGCCCGGTACCACGCCCGCACCCCGGGCTCGATCGACCGACATGAGGGCGCGTGGAACCGCCTGCTCGGGCGCGAGCGCCCCGACGGCACCCCCGACCCCGCGGTGCGCGGCGCGGTGCACCGCGACTCGTCCGGGGTGGTCGACGGCTACGTCGCGTACCGCCTCGAGGGCGCCGACGGGGCGCGCACCCTCGTCGTGCTCGATCTCGTCTCGGCCACCGACGACGCCTACCTCGGCCTCTGGCAGCTGCTGCTCTCCGTCGACCTCGTCGCGACCGTGCAGTACGCCGGTGCGCAGCAGAGCGATCCGCTCGGGCACGCCCTCGTCGACGGGCGGGCCGTGCGGGTCACCCACGACGAGGACCACGTCTGGTTCCGGGTGCTCGACACCGTGGCGGCCCTGCAGGCGCGCCCCTGGGCGGCCGACGGGGTCGTGACGATCGCCGTGGGCGACTCGCTCGGGCACGCCGCCGGCACGTTCCGCGTCACGAGCGAGGGCGGCAGCGCGACCGTCAAGCGGGCCGCGGTGCGCCGGGCCGACATCGAGCTCGACGTGGCGACCCTCGGCTCACTCTGGCTCGGCGGCGTCGACCCCGTGACCCTCGCCGCGGCGGGGCTCGTGCGCGAACGCCGCAAGGGCGCGGTGCAGACCGTGCGGGCGATGATCGCCGCCGATCGACCGCTGCACAGCATCACCCACTTCTGATCCCGGCTTCTGATCCCGGCGTCGAGGGGTCACGACGCACCGCCGAGCCCCGAGGCGGGCGGCACGTCGTGACCCGTCGATGCGGAGACGCAGGAGACGCAGGAGGCGCGGGTCGGGTGACCCGCGCCTCCTGCGCCCTGGGATGGGGCACGGCGCCGCCGCGGCACGCGACGACGCCGTGGTCTCACACGGCCGAGCTGCGCTCGAGGCCGTTGGCCTGCGCCACGCCGCCGTACCAGCGCGCGCTGGGCTTGGGGGTGCGCTCGAAGGTGTCGCGGTCCCAGCCGATCAACCCGAAGGTGGGGCGGAATCCGCTGGCCCACTCGTAGTTGTCGAGGGCGCTCCAGTGCTGGTAGCCGAGCACCTCGATGCCCTCGTCGATGGTGTCGTGGATGTGCTCGAGGGCGCCCTGCGTGTAGGCGATGCGGCGGCTGTCGTCGGCGGTCGCGATGCCGTTCTCGGTGACCATGACGGGCACGTGGCCGCTGAGCTCCCACGCGCTGCGGATGCCCTCGGCGGCGGCCGGCGGCCAGAACTCCCAGCCGGTCAGCGTGGTCTCGAGCCCGTCGGCGACCGGGCGCGGCCCCTCGGGGCCGACGAAGGTCTGCGTGTAGGCCTGCACGCCGACGAAGTCGTCGCCGGCCGCCATCTCGCTGTACCAGTCGTCGCGGATGTAGCCGTACTCACGGGTCTTCTCGGCGGCGCCCGGCTCGTCGACGGCCTTGAACGCCTGGGTCGCGACCGTCCAGCCCGACTTGACGCCGGCGATCTGCGACAGCACCTCGCGGCTGCGCTTGTGCGAGGCGAGCAGCGCGTCGGCGACCTCGAGGTCGGGGTTCGGCAGACCGTACGCGACCAGGTTCGAGGCGTCCTCTCCGCCGGCGAGCATCGCGGCGATGTTCGGCTCGTTGATCGTGCAGACGTAGCGGACGCCCTCGCTCACCACCGGCAGGGCGAGCTCGGTGTAGCGGGCGAAGAGGTCGGCGGCGTCGGGTGCGCGCCAGAAGCCGTCGCGCTCGAACCAGCGCGGCACCGTGAAGTGCATCAGCGTGACGATCGGCTCGATGCCGAACTCGTGGCAGGTCTCGACCATGCGGCGGTAGTGCGCGATCTGCGCCTTGCTGACGACGCCGCGCTCGGGTTCGATGCGGGCCCACTCGATGCTGAACCGGTAGCTGTTCAGCCCCAGCTCGGCGAGCAGGCGGATGTCGTCGCGGAACCGGTTGTAGCTGTCGGCCGCGTCGCCGCTCGGCTCGACGATGGTCGTGCCGGGCGTGTGCTCGTGCACCCACCAGTTGGAGTTGACGTTGTTGCCCTCGATCTGGTGGGCCGCCGTCGCGGCGCCCCAGAGGAAGTTCTCGGGGAAGGTGAGCACGGAGTGCTCCTTTCGGTGATCGTGGAGGAGGAGCGGGTCAAGAGGCGCGGGTCGGCGCCGGCACGGAGCCCCAGAAGTCGGCGAGCAGCGCCACGGTCGCCTCGGGTTGCTCGATCTGCGGCGAATGCCACGCGCCGGCGACGATCTCGTAGCGGGCGCCGAGCCGGGAGGCCATGTCGCGCTGCCACGGGATCGGCCACGCGGCGTCCCATTCGCCGTGCGCGACGAGCACGGGCACGCCGGTGGCGGCGAGAGCCGCGGTGGTGTCCTCCGGCAGCTCGAGGATCCGCGCACCGCCGATCAGGCTGTGCGGGCTGGTCCGCCGCATGCGCATCCGGACGAACGCCAGCTCGGGGTCGAGGGCGGCGAGCTCGGCGTCGTCGAGGCCGAGCGTGATCGGGTTCGTCGAGTCGAACAGCGCGGCGCCGCCCTTCTCGGCGACGAGGTGCCGCTCGAGGTGCTTGCGATCGGGCCAGCCGTGCGGGCCCGAGCAGAGCATCGTGTACGACGAGAACAGCTCGGGCGCCTGCAGCACGGCCGCGCGGCCGACGACCCCGCCGAGGCTGTGGCCGAGCAGGTGCACGGGGCGACCGTCTGCGAGCAGCGGGGCGATGCGCACGATGTCGCGCGCCTCCTCGTCCAGGGTGTGATCGTCGAGCGAAGGAGGCGCGACCGAGTCGGCCTGACCGCGTCGCGAGACCACGATCACCTCGAAACCGGCGTCGCGCAGCAGCGGCATCGTGACGCGGAAGTCCTCTTTCGACCCGGTGTAGCCGGGGACGACGAGCACGGTGCCGACGGCGGGCCCGTCGGGCACCACGCGGTAGGCGCTCAGACGGCCGACGGGCAGGTCGATCGCCACCGTGTCGACCCCCTCGGCGACCGGCAGATCGCCGAACACGGGGTGCGGCGCGAAGTCGCGCAGGCTCATCGGAGCTCGCCTCGTGCGAGGGAGCGCCGCGGGTTCGGCACCGCGTCGAGCAGCTTGATCGTGTACGGATCCGTCGGCCGCTGCAGCACCTCGGCCGTGCCGCCCCGCTCGACCACGGCGCCCTGGTTGAGCACCATGATGTCGTCGGTGATCAGCCGCGCGCTGAGCAGGTCGTGGGTGATGTAGAGCAGCGAGACGCCCCACTGCTCGCGGAGATCCTCGAGCAGGGCGAGCACGCCGGCCCGCAGCGACACGTCGAGCATCGAGACCGGCTCGTCGGCGATGATCACCTGCGGGTCGCTGGCCAGAGCCCGGGCGATGACGACGCGCTGCCGCTGACCGCCCGACAGCTGGTGCGGCAGCTTCGCCGCGAACTGCTCGACCGGCGTCAGACCGACCGTCTCGAGCAGTTCGAGCACCCGGCGCCGCGCCTCCTGACCGGTGAGGCCCGTGAAGTTCACGACCGGGCGGGTGAGCGTGTACTCGACCGTGTGCAGCGGGTTCAGCGCCGCGTACGGGTCCTGGAAGACCATCTGCACGTCGCTGCGGAAGCTCCGCAGCGCGCGGCCCCGCAGCTTCGTCACGTCGGTGTCGCCGAACGTGACGCTGCCGCTGGTCGGGCGCTCGACGCCCGTCACCAGCTTGGCGATCGTGCTCTTGCCCGAACCGCTCTGACCGACGAGGGCCAGCGATCGACCCGGCTCGAGGCTGAACGAGACGTCGCGCACCGCGCGCACGGGCTCGTCGCCCCGCCGAGGAGGCGCGTAGGTCTTCGACACCCCGCTCACCACGATGGGCTGCTGCGCGATCCGCTGCCCGCGGGTCGACACGGTCGGCACCGAGGTGGTCGTGTCGACCCGGCGCTCGCCCCGCGCGTGACGGACCGAGCGGTCTTCGAAGCCCGGCAGCGAGACGACCTCGGCGCGCGGGTCGGCGTAGTGCGAGAGCAGCATGCGGGTGTAGTCGTCCTGCGGGTCCTCGAGCACGTCGAGGCTCGCCCCGTCTTCGACGATGCGGCCCTCGTGCATCACGAGCACCCGCTGCGCCGACTCGAGCACGATGCCGAGATCGTGGCTGATCAGCACGGCCGTGAAGCCCTCGCTGCGCTGCAACGCGATGATCGTGTCCATCACGGCGTGCTGCACGAGCACGTCGAGGGCCGTGGTCGGCTCGTCGAACACCATCAGCTGCGGCTCGAGCGAGAGCGCCAGGGCGATCGACACGCGCTGCCGCATGCCGCCCGACAGCTCGCCGGGGAACCTCGCGAGAACACTCGGGTCGAGCTCGACCTTCGAGACGAGCTCGACGGCTCGGCTGTGCCACTGGTCGCGCGGCACGTGACCGTGGGCCTTGAAGACGTCGACGAAGTGGTTGCGGATGGTGCGCACCGGGTTCAGCGCGTTCATGCCCGACTGCAGCACCATCGCGAAGCCGCCTTGCCGCTGCTGACGGAGGGCCTCGGTGCCGAGCGACTGCACGTCGGCGCCGTCGAACAGGATGCTGCCGCCGTTGGTGCGGGCCGGCGGCTTCTGCAGCCGGGTGAGCGCGTAGCCGAGCGTCGACTTGCCCGACCCCGACTCGCCCACCAGCCCGACGAACTCGCCGCGCTTCAGCTGGAACGACACGTGGTCGACGGCCTGGACCGGCTCGGCCCCGGCGCTCTCGTACACGACGCTCAGATCGCGCACGTCGAGGAGGACGTCCGCGGAGGCGGCGGTGGAGGCGGTGCGCTGGTTGGTGGGGTCCGTCGCGGTCATGCTTGCGCCTCCTTGGCCTTCTTGGCTCCGCCTTCGCGGAGGCGGGGGTTGCCGACGGCGTCGACGCCGAAGTTGATGAGGGTGAGGCTCATCGCGAGCAGGGCGATGCAGAGACCCGGTGCGAACAGCAGGATCCACTGACCGGTGAGCAGGGCGTTCGAGTTCTGCGCCCAGTAGAGGATCGTGCCCCAGCTGACGATCGACGAGTCGCCGAGCCCGAGGAACTCGAGGCCCGCCTCGGCGAGGATCGCGCTGGTCGCGGCACCGAAGAACGAGCCCGTGATCAGCGACGTCATGTTCGGCAGGATCTCGCGGAACACGATGCGCCCCGAGCTCTCGCCCGAGAAGCGGGCCGCCGTGACGAAGTCCCGCGAGCGCAGCGACTGCGTCTGGCTGCGGAGCACCCGCGCGCCCCACGCCCAGCCGGTCACGACGATGACCGCCATGATGACCAGGATGCCGCCGTTCTGCAGGTAGGCCGCGATGACGATCATCAGCGGCAGACCCGGGATGACCAGGAACAGGTTGACGATGAAGCCGACGACGTCGCCGCCGAAGCCCTTCATGTAGCCCCAGCTGAGACCGATCGCGACGGCGATGACGGTCGACAGCACGCCGGCGACGACACCGACGAGCACGCTGATGCGGGCGCCGTAGATCAGCTGGCTCAAGACGTCCTCACCGGCGGCGGTGGTGCCCATCCAGTGGGCCCAGCTCGCGTCGGCGCTGCGCTCGAAGCCGTTCTCGCTGCCGCCGTAGGGGGCCAGCAGAGGGGCGAAGATCGCCGTCAGCACGAAGACGCCGAGGATGATCACGCCGATCTTCGCCTTGGGGTTCGACCAGATGGTCGCGGCCATGCGGCCGATGGTGAGCCAGCGACTGGGCGCCTTCTGCTCGGCGGGGCCGCTCGGCGGCGCGCCCTCGGGCAGGTGGACGGACACGGTGGAGGTCATCGGCGGGTCCTTGGGTCGAGCACGCCGTACAAGATGTCGACGAGGAAGTTGGCGACGAGCACGCTGACCGTGATCATCAGGAAGAGGGCCTGCATCAGCGGGTAGTCCTGGCCGATGACGGCGTTGAAGAGCAGGTAGCCGATGCCGGGGTAGCCGAACACCTGCTCGACCAGGATCGAGCCGCCGACCACGCCGCCGAGCGCGAGACCGAAGCCGGTGAGGTTCGGCAGGATCGCGTTGCGGGCGGCGTAGCGCACGGCGACCGTGCGGCCCTTGAGGCCGTTCGCCTCGGCGAAGGTGACGTAGTCGTCGCCGAGCGTCGAGATCATCGCGTTCCGCATGCCGAGGATCCAGCCGCCGAGACTGGTCAGGAGGATCGTGATGGCGGGCAGGACGGCGTGCAGCAGGGCGTCGCCGACGAACGCGGGGGTGAACCCGGGCGTCGTCGTGGCCCCGTAGGCGCCGGTGGTCGGGAACCAGTGCAGCACGTAGCCCAGGAAGAACAGCAGCAGGAGCGCCGTCCAGAAGTACGGGAACGTGCTCATGAAGCTGCCCGACAGGGTCGGCAGCGAATCGAGCCAGGTGCCGCGCTTCCACGCGGCGGCCACGCCGATCAGGGTGCCGAGCACGAAGGCGATGATCGTGCAGACCCCGACGAGGATCAGCGTGTACGGCAGCGCCTGGCCGACCAGGTGGCCGACCGTCTCGGGGAAGAACGTGTAGCTCGTGCCGAAGTCGAGGCGCACGACCTGGCCGAGGTAGCTGACGTACTGCTCGAGCACGTTGCCGCTCGGCACGCCGAGCTGGGCCTCGATCGCGGCCCGGGTCGCGTCGGTGACGGGCCCGTTCTGCGACAGCTTCGCGATGGCGGCGTCGGTCGGGCTGCCCGGCATCAGCCTCGGCAGGATGAAGTTCAGGGTGACCGCGGCCCACAGGGTGAGCACGAAGAGACCGAGTTTCTGGGCGGCGTACTTCACTGGTCTCCCCCGTCGTTCTGCACGCGCTTCAGCTTCGTGAAGATCAGCAGCGGTGCCTGGTCGTAGTTCTGCGGGGCCATGTACGGGTCCTCCGCGGTGGGCCAGCCGGTGAACTTGGCGTCGTTGAACAGACCCCAGAGCCCGCCGTAGTAGAGACCGATCACGGGCAGCTGGTCGTAGACGACGTTCTGCAGCTGGTACGAGAGCCGCTGCTGGTCGGCGGGGTCGGTCGAGGCCTTCCACTCGTCGAGCAGCTCGTCGACCGCGGGGTCGCTGAAGCGCTCGTAGTTGGCGGCCGTGGTCTCGCCGATCGGCGTCGCGAAGTCGCTGTTCAGCAGGTTGTTGAACGCCTGGTACACGTTGCCGTTGCCCATGCCGCCCATCGCCATGTCGAACTCGCCGTTCGCGATGGCCGACTGGTAGCCGGCCGGCTGGGGAGCCTGGATCTGCACGTCGATGCCGATCGCGCCCAACTGGCTCCGCACCTCCTGAACCGCCCGGAGCCAGTCGGTGTAGCCGTTGGCCGTGAGGATCGTGATCTTCAGCTGCTGACCGTCGGGGCCGACGAGCCGGTCGCCCTGCTGCGTGTAGCCCGACTCGGCGAAGGCCGCGAGGGCGCCGTCGACGTCCTGCTCGATGATGCCGTCGTTCGGGATCGAGGGGTCGAGGTCGTCCTCCTGGTTGGGCAGGATGAGCCCGGTCTGCCCGGCCGGCTCGAGGTAGCCCTCGGTGGCCGACTCGGCGATCGGACCGCGGTCGAGCGCCAGCGCGATGCCGCGACGCACGTTCACGTCGTCGAAAGGCGCCTTGGTGAGGTTCGGCACGAGGCCGATCACACCGCCCGGCGGGAACCAGAAGTGGTTGTCGGGACTGGCCGCACCCCAGGTGCCCTCGACGTCGCTGATGAACGAGTACGACCAGTCGTAACCGCGCGTGACGGTGTCGAGCTGGTTGTTCGTCGCCGGCAGGATGAGGTGGCCGATCTCGATCTTGTCCGCCTGCCAGTACGACTCGTTCTTGTCCATCGAGTACTGCTGCGGCGAGTAGTTGCCGAGCGTGAACGGGCCGGTGCCGACGGGGTCGGGGTTGCGGAACGTGGTGGGGTCGTCGACGTCCTTCCACAGGTGCTCGGGCACGATCGTCGTCTGGCCGATGATCTCCATCGCCGGCACGTCGTCGGTCTGCAGGTGGAAGACCACGTGGTCGCCCCGGGTCTCGATGGTCTCGATGTGCTGCCAGGCGCCCTTGAGGTCGAGCGACGGATTCTCCTTGATGAGGTCGAACGTGTACACCACGTCGGCCGGGGTCATCTCGGTGCCGTCGGACCACTCGACGCCGCTGCGGATCGTCATGTCGACGGTGCGCGCGTCGGGCAGCGTCGTCTCGCTCGCGAGCCACGGCGTGATCTCGTTGTCGAGCGGGTTGATCTCGAGCAGGGGCTCGTAGATCCACGTGGAGGCGGTGCGCTTGTTCGTGAGGAACGGGTTGAAGTTCCGCTCGAACTGCGGGTTGCCCTTGTCGGCGTTGATCAGCATCGTGTCGTCGCCGATCGTCGGATCGGGTTGGCTGCGGATCTGGATGCTGCAACCGGCCAGCAGGAGCGCGGCCGCCGTGGCGGCCGCCGCTGCTCGCACCAGCGCGCGGGGTCTTGACGTGTGCTTCATCGCCACGGTTCTCTCATTCGTCGTCGAGGTGAGTCTGATGAGTGTAAGCGCATACATGGCGCAACGGCAAGCGGGTTCGCGGGGTGCGGCGGGTTCGTGTCATCGGCGGCGGGTCAGCGCTGACCCGCCGCCGGTGACGGGAACCCGCCGAACANTCGAGATCGAGAGAGTGCGCAGCCGGCCCTCACCTCGACCCGCCATCATCGAGAGCAGGCCGGGAACTCGATCCCGCCGCCGCCGAGGGAGGATGCCCATGGTCACCGCATCGCAGCTCGCCGCCCTCGCCCGCACCCTGCCCTCGGTCGAAGCCTCCGCCGACGCGATCGCGGCCGACTTCTACGATCGGCTGTTCGCGGCCCGACCCGATCTGCTGCGCGACCGCTTCAACCGCGGCGAGCACGCCCAGGGCCGCCAGGCCCGCGAGCTCGCCCGCACGATCGTGGCCCTCGCCGAGGCGATCATCGACGCCGCTCCGGGCAGCGGGACGAGCAGCAGCGCCCGCGCCGCCGAGACCCTGCACCCGACGGCACGGCAGGCCGGCGCCCCCACGCTCGCCGGGTCGACGGCGGCGGAGATCACCTCGCGACTCGCTCAGCGCCATGCCGCGCTCGGCATCCGCCCGGGCGACTACGCCGTGTTCGAGACGTCTCTGCGGGAGGCGATGCGCACCTCCCTGGCTTCGGACTACGACGCCGACGCCGACGAGGCGTGGACGGCGCTCTACCACCAGGTCACCGACGAGGTCGCGGCGGCCGTGACCGATCTCTACGCCAAGGCCGACCTCGAACCCGACGAGGAGTGGCGCGAGGCCCTCGTCACCGAGCACCGCATCGAGGCGGAGGACGTCGTGGCGCTGACCCTGGTCTCGGCGGACAGCGAGGCGCTGCCGCGGTACCGCGCGGGCCAGTTCGCGTCGGTCCAGGTCGAGCTGCCCGACGGCGCCCACCAGATCAGGCAGTACAGCCTGCGCGGCGGACACGACGAGCAGTGGCGGATCAGCGCGCGCGTCATCGACGGCGGCGGGTTCGTGCCCGACGGCGAGGTGTCGCAGCATCTGCGCGACGCGATCGCGGTGGGCAGCATCGTGCGGGTGTCGCCGCCGATCGGCTCGCTCACCATCGACGAGCTGGACGACGCGCCCCTGCTCTTCGTCTCGGCCGGCATCGGGTGCACGCCCGTGCTCGGCATGCTCGACCACCTCTCGCGCACCGAGCCGGCGCGCCGCGTCACGGTGCTGCACTTCGAGCGGACACCCGAACGGCACGCCCACCGCGCCGAGCTCGAGGCGCTCGTGGCCGGCATGCCGAACGCGTCGCTGCGCGTCAGCTACACGCAGGGGAGCCTGAGTGCGCTGGGGGCCGGGGCCGGCGGCGGGGGTGCCGGGGCCGGGTCGACCGGCGGCGGGCCGGTCGCGTTCGCCGGCGAGTCGATCGACGGCCCGGGCTCCTACCTCGACCCCATCGACCTCGGCACGGTCGCCCTCACGCCGCAGCACCGGGTGTTCCTCTGCGGGCCCGTGCCCTTCATGGCGATCGCCCGCGCCGCCCTGATCGGGCACGGCGTCGAGGCGGATCGGGTGCACTACTTCGTCTTCGGCCCCGACGACGGCAGCGTGACGGGCATCGACACCGGGCAGCGCGGGCGGTAGCCGGTCCGAGGAGGCGCGGGGGCCGGGCCGAGGAGGCGCGGGCCGGGTTCACGAGGCAGGGGCCGGGAGGTCGAGGGCCGGGCCGAGGAGGTGGGGGCTGCGGAGGCGCGGGCCGGCCTCAGGAGGTGCGAGCCGAACCCAGGAGGGGCGGGCAGCTCTCGCGGAGCAGGACCTCCACGGGCAGGGTGACGCGCTGCGGCGGCATCCCGGGGTCGGTCAGGCGCCGGACGATCGAGCGGACGGCGACGCGCCCCAGCTCGCCCATCGGCTGCCGGACCGTCGTGAGACGCGGAGTCGAGAAGCGACCGGCCTCGATGCCGTCGAAGCCCGTCACCCGCACCCGACCGGGCACGTCGACACCGGCCCGATCGAAGACGTCGAGCACCCCGAGCGCCGTCTGGTCGTTGGCGCACACGACGGCGTCGGGCAGCGCGCGCCCGCCGACCGCGGGCCCGGCACCGTCACGGGCACCGGCACCGGCACCTGCACCATCACCGGCAGAGCCCGATCCGGGGGCGAGCAGCGCCTCCGCGACCCGGCGTCCGCCGTCGCGGCTGAAGTCGCCGCGCTCGACGCGCACCCGGAGATCGGCCCCGCCGGCGGCCCGGCGTCCGGCGACGGCCTCGTCGAACCCGCGATGCCGGTCGGCCTCGTCGGGCGAGTCGGAGGGGCCGGTCACGTAGACGACGTCGGCGACCCCGCGCCCGTCGAGCACGAACGAGGTGAGGGCGCGCATGCCCGCGACGTTGTCGACGCTGACGTGATCGAGCTCGTCGCCCGGCCGCGAGTCGGCGAGGACGACCACGGGGATCCGCCGCGACACGTGCGCGAGCAGATCGGCCGGCACGGTCTGCGCCAGCACGGCGAGCCCGTCGACCCGCCCGGCGATGTCGTTGACGATCACCTCGCGACTCGACCCGCGACCGGCCGCGACCATCAGGGCGAACCCGCGCCGCCACGACTCGACCTCGGCACCGCGCAGAACCTCGTCGAAGTAGAGGTTGGCCGGGTTCGACCAGTGACCGCCGGTCGCCACCGGCCCGGCGACCCGCGCCTCCCTGTCGTCGAGGAGGGGGATGCGACTCGAGTCGGTCAGCACCGCCCAGTCGGGTTCGGGCTCGTCGATGGCGTCGTGCCCGGGGAGGAACAGCCCGAGCACGCCGTGCCGCCGCCCCGCCAGCCCGCGGGCCGCGCCACTCGGCACGTACCCGAGCGCGCGCACGGAGTCGAGCACCCGGGTGCGGGTCTCGGGGCGGACGTCGTCGGGTCTGCGGAGCACCCGCGACACCGTCGCGATCGAGACGGCGGCGTGCGCGGCCACGTCGTAGACGGTGGGGGCCTTCGTCACGGAGTCCTTCTTCAGCTGGCGGTCCGCACCATCCTAGGCATGCGACGAGGAGGCGCGGGTCGACCCGTGCCTCCTCGTCACGCCCTCGAGGGCGTCGGTCGCCTGCTCGGCGCGGCGCCTACTTCTCGGCGGGCAGCTGCAGCACCTGACCGACCGTGATGACGTTCGGGTCGGTGACGGTGTCGAGGTTCGCACCGGCCAGGGTGATCCAGCCGCCCTCGATGTCGAGGTCGGTGGCGATGAGGTCGAGGCTGTCGCCGGCCTCGACCGTGTAGGTCTCGCCGCTGGTCGGGACGGCGGCGATCTCGGGCACGACCGGCGCGGCGGGTGCCGCGGGCGCTGCCGCCTCGGCCGGGGCCGTCGTGGTCGACCCGGTGCTCGGCGCGGCGGCCTGGGGTGCCGGCGCTGCGGCGGGCGCGGGTGCCGGTGCCGGCGCTGCGGCGGGCGCGGGTGCCGCACCGCTGGTGCCGCTCAGTCCGAGCTGCGACGAGCACGAGGGCCAGGCGCCCCAGCCCTGCGACGCGAGGACGCGCTCGGCGACGGCGATCTGCTCGCTCTTGCTGGCGTTCGCGGCCGACCCGGTGCCGCCGTTGGCGGCCCAGGTGCTGGGGCTGAACTGGAGCCCGCCCGAGTAGCCGTTGCCGGTGTCGATCGACCAGTTGCCGCCGCTCTCGCACTGCGCGAGGGCGTCCCAGGTGGCGACGTCGGCCGCGCTCGCAGGTGCTGCGGCGAGCCCGATGCCGGCGCCGGCTAGGGCGACGACCGCGGCCGTGCCGAGCAGACCGCGGGTCTTGCCCCGGCCGGTCTTGGTGCGGGCGGACCCGGCGTCGTGGGCGGAGGTGGTGGCGCGTGTGATTCGTGACATGTGTACGTGTGCTCCGTCGAGGTCACCCCGGCACGGCGCTGACGCGCTCGAACCGCTGCCCGCCTCTCACCAGATAGGTCGGATGGCGGCGACCGCAGCCCGGGCAGCGGGGTGACGTGCGGTGCCGTCGTGACGCCCGCACGACGGCGGGATGTCTCGAGCCCCTGAGCGGGACAGCGGCCCACCGTAGTCACGAGGCCCGGGCGGGCCAAGCCCGACCGAGCGGTCCACCGGAGGCGCGGGTCGGGTTCTCCACAGGCCGATCGCGATGGCCATCGGCGACGACCCCCGAACGTCCGTGTTCGCTGGGAATCGGTCACGGCGCCTCGCCGAAGCCGGTCACCCCGGCGGCCGCGAGACTCTCGCCGAGCGCCGGAGCCATGTCGACGGCGAACGGGCCGGAGTAGTGCACGTAGTCGATCTTGACGACGGAGTCGCCCACGAAGGCCGGGCAGACGTTCTCGAGGCAGGTGAAGTCGCGGGCGTCGATCCACGGCTGTTCGCGGGCTGCGACGACCTCGCCGATCGCGACGGCCCGCTCGAGCCAGGGCCCGCCGACCCGGGTGATGCAGTCGACGGGCGACCCGCCGGGCCGGTAGCACTCGCGGACGCTCGCACCGGGCGGCGGGGGCGACAGGTGCACCACCTGTCCGACGTGCGGCTCGATCCGGTCGAGGTACCGGGCCAGCCCGTCGGCGAGCTCGGCCACCGTGGCGTCACGCCCCGCGTCGGCCAGGGGCATGGGCTCGTAGGTGTTCTGCACCACGACCACGTCGGGCTTCGTCGCCTCGACGGCCTCGAGCGTCGCGGCCCGGTAGTCGGCGCAGTCCGCGGTGTCGTCGGTGTCCCACGCGAGGTCGACGAACGAGCAGGCGAACCCGACCCGCCCGACGACCCGCAGGTCGCTGTCGGGCGCCTCGGCGAGCGCGACGAACGAGTCGAGCTGGTGCGCCGCCGTCGAGTCGCCGACCAGCATCACCGTCGTGCTCGCGTCGGCGGGCCCGAACGTGCAGCGCTCGACGGGGGCGAGTCTCGTGATGTCGCCGCAGGGCAGATTCGCACCCCCGGGCACGACCCCGTCGACGGGCGGGTCGAGCTCTGGCCAGGTGGTCGTGGCGAGGGCCGCGGCCACCTGCTCGCGGAGGGCCGTGCCGGCCGGGCCCACGGCCGGGGTGCCACCGGCCTCGTCGACGCCACCCGCGCCTCCTTCAGGTCCGTCGCCGTCGCCCGCTCCCCCCGCGGCATCCGTGCCGGAGGAACCCGGCGACCCCGAGGCACCGGTCGCACCCGCCGCGATCACCGGCGGCGCGGGCAGCGGGCGGACGTTGTCGGCCGCGAGGGCCACGACCGCGGCGGCGACGACGGCGAGCGCCCCGACCGCGGCCACTCGCTGCTCGCGGCCCCGACCGGGCGTGCGGGGGCGGTCGCCCCGACGCGGCCGGTCGCGGAGGCTCCACGACGCGGTCATGGCCGGCTTCTCGACGAGGTGGTGGCAGACGACGGCGAGCGAGGACGCCGCGATGTACACGGCCGCCGTCGACTCGGGCGCGATCGACCGGATGACGACGAGTGCCGGGAAGTGCCAGAGGTAGAGCGAGTAGCTGATGTCGCCGATGTAGCCGGCGACCCGGTTCGTCAGCACGACCGGCGATCGCGCGCCCGGCACCGAACCGCCGGCGAGGACGGCCAGGGTCGCCGCCACGGGCACGACGGCCCACGGGCCGGGGAACCCCCAGGCCTCGTCGATCATCGCCATCGAGGCGACGATGACCAGCAGCCCCAGCCACGACAGGAGAGTGCCCACCGCAGGAGGCGCGGCTCGCCAGACCCCGATCGTCACGGCCAGCAGCGCCCCCACGCCCAGCTCCCATGCGCGGGTGAGCGTCGAGTAGTAGGCGAGCACCGGGGCGTCCGCCGTCTGGACGACCGCCCAGACGAAGGAGGCGGCGCACACCACCACGAGGACGGCCGCGAGCACCCCGCGCAGTCGCCGGGCCGAGACCGCGGCGACGAGCAGCACGACGAGGGGCCAGACGAGGTAGAACTGCTCTTCGACCGACAGCGACCAGAAGTGCCGGAAGGGCGAGATCGGCCCGTCGGCGGCGAAGTAGTCGGTGCCCTGCGCCGCCTCGTGCCAGTTGGCCAGGAAGACCGCCGACCAGCCGGCGTCGACGGCCGACGAGATCAGACGGTTCGTCGACAGCAGACCCGCCACCGCCGCGAGGGTGACGACGAGCACGGCGAGCGCCGACGGCATCAACCGCTTGACCCGGCGGAGGTAGAAGCCGCGCATCGAGATGCGCCCCGTGCGGCTGTGCTCTCGGACCAGCAGACCGGTGATGAGGAACCCGGACAGCACGAAGAAGACGTCGACCCCGACGAAGCCGCCCCGGGGCCAGCCCGACACGTGCTCGACGACGACGGCCAGCACGGCCACCGCCCGGAGGCCCTGGATGTCGAGACGTCTGCCGCGGGGTTCTCGGCGGACGGCGCGACCCGCGGGCGCGCTGCCTTCTTGCGACATGGATCCTCCCGGGGTCGTCGACTCCCGGGAATGCTACATGCTTTTATGCCTCATGCCTGTGTAATCCATGATCAGGCCGCTGTTGTCCACAGGCCCTAGGCGCGGCCGCCCCTGGGGAGGGGAGATCGACCTCCGTCATCCACAGGCGAGGACGAGGACGAGCCCGAGCGGCGGCGACGGACGCCCCCGCCCACGACGAGCACGACACCGGCGATCACGAGAGCGGCTGCGGCCCAGAGACCCTGCGCAGGCTCCGACCCCGTGTAGGCGAGCTGCGCGGGCCCGCCGGCCGCGACCGCTACGGGCACCGTGCCCGCCGGGTCGGCCGCGTCGGCCGCGTCGGCCGCGTCGGCCGCGTCGGCCGTGCCCGCCGGGTCGGCCGGGTCGGCCGGCGACACGGGCACCGGCGAGTCGGGCGCACCCGGCCCACCAGGCACGGCGGGCGCACCCGGCACCTCGGCCGCAGCCGCCCTCACGCTGAAGGCCACGGGCTCGCCCTGCCCGGAGACGCTCCCGCTGAGGAGCACCTGCACCAGCCCCAGCGCGACGTGGTCGCCCTCGGGGACGCCGGTGAACTCGACGCGCCAGGCTCCCGTGGAGTCGGCGGTGACGGCCGTGGCGGTCACCGCGGAACCGGTGTCGAACGGCTCGGGAGGCGCGGGGTCGCCGCCGGCCTCGGCACGATCGGCCGCGGCGGCCAGGGCCGCGGCCGCAGCGGCGGACGCCTCCGCCCCCGCGACGCCGCCGGGCGGGACCAGGGCGACGGCGACGGCGGCACCCGGTGCCGCGAGACCCGTCACCACGACGCGGGAGCCGACGACGACCTGGCCCGCGGAGGGCGAGTCGATGCGCGGACCGGCCAGAGGGGCGCCGATCTCGACGTCCACCCGGTCGCTGCTGCCCGAGCTCCCGGTCAGCACGATCGTGCCCGGCCCCACCGGGGTGCCCGGGTCGAGTCGGCCGATCGATCCGAGGCGGCCGTCGGCGTCGGCGTCGAAGGCGGTGAGGTCCGCGGCCGGGCGGCCGACCCCGCCGACCTCGAGCGTCGGGGTCACCGTCTCGCCGGGCGCGAACCCGGCCCCGAGCAGTCGGAACGGCACACCGGCCTGCACCCGGCCGTCCGCGACGGCAGCGGTCGGGCCGAGGTCGAGGTCGTCGGTCACCGCCGCGAAGGCGTCGACCAGGCCGGCGCCGTAGAGCGCGGTGTCGCCGAGGTCGGTCGCCTGCGAGATCAGCAGCGCCCGCAGTTCTGCGGGCCCCGCGTCGGGGTGGACCGATGCCAGCAGCGCGGCCACGCCGGCCACGTGCGGCGACGCCATCGACGTGCCGCTGTACACGTCGAAGCCGCCCCCGAAGACGGTGCTGACGATGCCCGAACCCGGGGCGGCGATGTCGATCTCGCCCTCGCCGTAGTTCGAGAACGACGACTTCGCGACGCTGCCGTCGGGCTGCTGCGCGACCGAGGCCACGGTGACGACGCCGTCGACGCCGGCGGGCAGGTCGACGCAGCCCTGCGAGACGTCGCGGTCCTCGATGATCCGCGGCCCGGACACGTAGGCGCCCGCGGCGTCGTAGACGCCGTCGTCGGGGCTCGTCGACTCGGTGGTCTTGTTCGCGAGGTCGTAGTCCTCGTTGCCGGCGGCGGCGATGTTCAGCACGCCCTGCTGCTGCGACCAGGCGACGGCCTTCTCGACGGCGTCGAGCGCCGGCTGCTGCTCGGGCTGCCCCTCGCACCAGAACGCCCAGGGGTCGACGTAGTAGCTGCTGTTCGTGACGTCCATGCCCTCGGCGGCGGCCCACATGAAGCCGCAGAGCGCGTACTCGGGGTAGATGAAGCCGTCGTGGTTCACCACCTTGACGCTCGCCAGCGTGACGCCCGGCGCGACGCCGGTGATGCCGTCGCCGTCGGCGTCCGCGCCGATCGTGCCGGCGACGTGCGTGCCGTGCGATTCGCTGTCGTCGACGGGCACCCAGGCCGCCTGGTCGCCGTCGGGGATGCCATTGACCGAGCAGCCGACCGATGCCGCGGGGTCGACCTGCGACGCGAGGTCGGGGTGGTCGACGGCGATGCCGCTGTCGAGCACGCCGACCAGCACGTCGGCGTCGCCGGGTTCGATCGAGCGGGCCTCGGGGGCTCCGATCGCGTCCATGTCCCACTGCTGCGAGTCGAGAGGCGCCGCGGTGACGGCGGCCTCGGCGCGGGGCCGGTCGATGGACAGCGTGCCGCCCTCCCAGTCGGCCGCGACGGCGCCCTCGGTGACGGCCGCCTGGCGCGTGGGCCCGGCCGACTGCACCGCCGAGGAGGCGCGGATCGCGTCGAGGAACCCGGTGGCGGTCGACTGCGCGGTCACCACCCCGATCTCGGGGTAGCTCATCAGCACGATGCCGCCGGCTGCCACGACGGCCGCCCGCACCTCGGTCGTCGCGGCCTCGGTGGGGGCGACGTTGACGACGTAGTTCATGAGCTCGCCGGGGGCGAGCGCCTCCGGGGCGAGCGCCTCCGCAGCAGGCGCCTCCGCGGCAGCCTCCGCAGCAGGCGCCTCCGCGGCCGGCGCCGATGCGTCCGCGGCGGGGGCCGTGTCGACGGCGGGCGCCGGCTCGACGACCGGAGCAGGCGCCGGTGCCGGCTCCGCGGCGGACGCCGCCACCGGGGCGAGCACGAGCGCGCCGGCGAGCGCGAGGGCGGTGCCGAGGCGAACGCGCCCACGACCGGTCGGGTTGGTCACGTCTGCTCCTGTCGTCGCGCCAGGAGTCGTCGCGATCCGGCGCGGGCGCCGACCGACGTCCGGAACGGAGTCCTGCTCAGAGTAAGGCGCGACGCGAGATTCCGCACGACCCGCCGTGTTACGCCGGGTTGCCCGCCGCCCGATGCCGCGCCGGGGCGACTCGTAGCATCGACGGATGGCGACGACCGACACCATCTCGAATCTGCTCGACGAGCGACGGACGTTCCCCGCGCCTCCTGGGCTCGCCGCGACCGCGAACGTCACGGCCGCCGAGCACGCCCGCGCGGCAGCGGACCCGGTCGCCTTCTGGGAGGAGCAGGCGCACCGCCTCGACTGGGAGACCCCGTGGCGCACGGCGCACACCTGGTCGCCGGTCGCCGAGGGCCCCGACGGCGAGCTGACCGTGCCCGAGGCCACCTGGTTCGCGGGCGGTCGTCTGAACGTCGCGGTCAACTGCGTCGACCGGCACGTCGCCGCCGGTCGGGGCGACAAGGTCGCGCTGCACGTCGAGGGCGAGCCGGGCGACCGCCGCGACATCACCTACGCGCAGCTGCAGCGCGAGGTCGTCAAGGCGGCCAACGGACTGCGATCGCTCGGTGTGACGAAGGGCGACCGCGTGGTCGTCTACCTGCCGGTGATCGCCGAGACGATCGTCGTCACCCTCGCCATCGCCCGGATAGGCGCGATTCACTCGCTCGTCTTCGGCGGGTTCTCGGGCGAGGCCCTGAAGTTCCGGGTGGAAGACACCGGCGCGAAGCTGCTCGTCACCACCGACGGCCAGTTCCGCCGAGGAGGCGCGGTGCCGGTCAAGGCGAACGCCGACCACGCGGTCAGCGGCGACAACGGGATCGAGCACGTGCTCGTCGTCCGCCGCACGGGCGATCGGACCCCCGACCTGCCCTGGACGGACGGACGCGACCTCTGGTGGCACGACGTCGTCGACCCTCAGCCCGACACCGACTCCCCCGAGCACTTCGACGCCGAGACGCCGCTGTTCATCATGTACACGAGCGGCACGACGGGTCGGCCGAAAGGGCTCGTGCACACGAGCGGCGGCTACCTCACGGCCGCGAGCTACACGCACTGGGCCGTCTTCGACGCGAAGCCCGACGACGTCCACTGGTGCACGGCCGACCTCGCGTGGGTCACGGCGCACACCTACGAGATCTACGGGCCGCTCTCGAACGGCCTCACGCAGGTGATCTACGAGGGCACTCCCGACACCCCGCACCCCGCCCGGCATCTCGAGATCATCGAGCGGTACGGCGTGACGACGTACTACACGGCGCCGACCCTCGTGCGGACGCTGTCGTCGTGGTTCCCCGACGGACTCCCCGACACGTACGACATCTCGTCGCTGCGCCTCCTCGGCACGGTCGGCGAGGCCATCAACCCCGAGGCGTGGGTGTGGTTCCACGAGCAGTTCGGGCGCGGCGAGTGCCCCATCGTCGACACCTGGTGGCAGTCCGAGACGGGTGCGAGCGTCATGGCGCCTCTGCCCGGGGTCGACACTCTCAAGCCCGGCTCGTCGCTGCGGGCGCTGCCGGGCGTCTCGACGGCCGTCGTCGACGACGCCGGAGCGCGCGTGCCGAACGGCGCCGGCGGCTACCTCGTCGTACAGCGGACCCCGCCGTCGCTGGCCCGCACCGTCTGGGGCGACCCCGAGCGGTACCGCGACTCGTACTGGGCGAAGTACTGGCGTCAGGGCTGGTTCTTCTCGGGCGACGGCGCGAAGTACGACGCCGACGGCGACATCTGGGTGCTGGGCCGCGTCGACGACGTGATCAACGTGTCGGGACACCGGCTGTCGACGATCGAGATCGAGTCGTCGCTGGTGGCGCACCCGCTGGTGGCCGAGGCCGCGGTCGTCGGGGTCGCCGACGAGCGCACCGGGCAGGCGATCGCCGCGTTCGTGGTGCCGGCGGCGAGGCCCGCAGGAGGCGCGGTGCCCGACGCCGGGTCCGCTTCCGAACCGCAGGTCTGGGCTCCGCTCGCGGGGTCGCTGTCGAGCGTGCTGCGAGCGCACGTGGCCGACCAGATCGGCCCCATCGCCAAGCCCGCCACCGTGCTCGTCGTGCCCGACCTGCCGAAGACCCGCTCGGGCAAGATCATGCGCCGGCTGCTCGGCGACATCGTCGACGGTCGCCCCCTCGGCGACACGACGAGCCTGCAGGACGACACGGTGCCCGGTCGGGTGGCGGCGATCCTCGCCGAGGCGACCCGCGCCTCCTGACGCCCGCTCAGACCCCGGGAACTCGCTCAGACCCTGGTTCGCGCACCGGGGTCTGAGCGGATTCCTGGGGTGTCGATCGAGGTGACTCGAACTGGGCCCGGCAGGCACCTCAGGGCACCGTTCGGGTCACCTCGATGCGCCGACCGCGACCCGCAGGCCGCCGGCCTCGCGCGGCGCGACCTCGACCGCCCACCCGTGGGCGCGGGCGATCGAGGCGACGATCGCGAGACCGAGGCCGCTGTGCCGGGCGGGCACCGCGCCTCCGGAGCCTGCAGCCACCGGTGCCGCCACCGGTGCCGCCGTCGGAGCGACGCGCGTGAACGGCCGCGTCAGCGTGGCGGCGACCTCCGGGTCGACGACCGGCCCCGAGTTCTCGACGACGACGACCGAGTCGACCGCGTCGACCGCGTCGACCGAGCCGCTCACACGCACCCACCCGCCGGGCTCGTTGTACTCGACGGCGTTGGCCACGAGGTTGCGGACCAGCTGCCCCACGAGCACCGCATCGCCCTCGACGGTGCGGAACGAGCCGCGGTCGACGACCAGGTGCACCGAGGAGGCGCGGGCCGCGTCGGCGACGCCCGTCACCACCTCGTCGACGACGTCCCCGACGGCGACCGGCTCGAGAGCCCCGGCGGCCAGCCCGCGGTCGGCCGTCGCGAGGGCGAGCAGACTCTCGACGAGGTGCTCGCTGCGACGGTTGACCTCGAGCAGCTGATCGCGGATCGCGACGACCTCGTCGGGCGTGGGGTCGTCGAGGCCGATCTGCAGCGCGGCGCGCTGCACGGCCAACGGCGTCCGCAGTTCGTGCGACGCGTAGGCGACGAAGCGGCGCTGGGACTCGAACGAGGCCTCGAGCCGGTCGAGCAGCCCGTCGATGGTCGACGCGACCCGCGAGAGCTCGTCGCTCGGGCCGGTCAGACCGATGCGCTCGTGCAGGGTGCTCGCCGTGATGCGCTGGGTCGCGGCGACGATGTCGTCGATCGGGCGGAGCAGGCGGCGGCTCACGAACCACCCGGCCCCGGCCGCGATCACGGACGCCGCCGCGACGCCGACGGTCGACCAGATCAGCTGCTGCCGCGCCACGATCGTCCCGACGACGCGAGCCGCGGTCAGGGTGTCGTCGCCCGGCTCCGCGCTGCCGACGGGACGCTCGACGGCGATCGGCGAGCCCGGCGACGACGCAGACCCCGAGGACGACGGAGACCCCGGTGACGACGGAGACCCCGGTGACGACGGGACGCCCTCGAGGCTGAGGGCGACGCCCTGCGACGTCGCGACGCCGACGGCGAGCAGCACGAGCGCGGCGAGGACGGCGAAGACGACCCCGAACGTGGTCGCCGTGCGGAGGCCGATGCTCCGCCGCCTCCGGTTCAACGACCCGAGACCGTCGGCCGCCGGAGTCGTCGGGGGCGTCGGAGTCGTCGGGGCCGCCGGGGGTGCCGGTCTCACAGCCGGTAGCCGCGACCGGGGACGGTGCGGATCGGATCGGGCTCGCCGAGCTTGCGGCGCAGCTTGCTGACGGTGACGCGCACGGCGTTCGTGAAGGGGTCGATGTTGGCGTCCCAGACCTTCTCGAGCAGCTCCTCCGCGCTGACGATGCGCCCGTCGGCCTGCAGCAGGACCTCGAGCACCATGAGCTCCTTCGTGGACAACCCCAGGTCGAGCCCCCTGCGGGTCGCGAGGTGGCGGTTGGTGTCGAGCTCGAGGTCGCCCGATCGGAGCACCGGGGGCGTCGCCGCCCCCGAGCGGCGTCCGAGCGCTCGCACCCGCGCCACGAGCTCGGGGTACTCGAACGGCTTCGCCAGGTAGTCGTCCGCTCCGAGCTCGAGCCCGCCGACGCGATCGTGCAGGTCGCCGGCCGCCGTGAGCATGAGGATGCGCGTCGCGTCGCCCCGCTCGGCGACCTGTCGTGCCACCACGTCGCCGTGGAGGCCCGGCAGGTCGCGGTCGAGCACGACCACGTCGTAGTCGTTGACCGCGAGCATCTCGTCGGCCTCGTCTCCGCGGTAGGACACGTCGACGGCCATCGCCTGCCGCGACAGCCCCGCGGCGACCAGGTCGGCCAGCGCCACCTCGTCGTCCACCACCAGGACTCGCATCGATCCCCTCCCGTCGTCCTCCGCCGCCGCCGTCCAGGCGACGAGAATTATTCACATCATATTACGGACATCGCGTTTCGCCGACGTAACCGTCGAGGCCACGGCCCCGAGACACCGCCCTCGGTGAGATGGTCACCGATCTCCGCACGACGACCCGGTACGGAGCCGCCCATCATCACGCCAGAGAAAGGCACCCCATGACCTCCACCTCCCCCGCATCCGCGTCGTTCCGTGACCGCCGGTCCGCGCGTCGACGCACATCCGCCCTCGGCACGCTCTCAGTCTGCGCCGTGCTGCTGCCGGCCCTGCTGGCCGGATGCAGCACGGACGACGACGCCACCTCCGCCGCCACGTCGGCGGGCGGCGGCACGAGCGCGTCGGCCCAGCTCGGACAGTGCCTCCGCGACGCCGGGTACGACGTCGACGATCCCGACCTCGACGAGGGCATGGTCGTGGCCGTCCCGAACGGGGCGGACGCCGACGAGTACGCGGCCGCGTTCGCCGAGTGCCGTGAGGGCCTGCCCGAGTCCGCGGTCGGCGGGGAGGCCGCCGAGGAGCCCTCCGCGGCCGAACTGGCCGAGTGGCAGGAGTCCCAGCTGAAGGTCGCCGAGTGCGTCCGCCAGGAGGGCTTCGAGGACTTCCCCGACCCGGTCGACGGCGCGTTCCCGCAGACGAGCTGGAGCACCACCAGCAGCACCCCCGAGCAGGACGCCTTCTTCGCCTGCAGCGAGCGGTTCGGCCCCTCCGCCGAGGGGTCGGGCGAATGAGCCCCGCCCGCCAGCCCGACCGCCCCCCTGGCCACCGCCCGGCGCACCGCCGGGCCCTCGTCGGCGTCGTCGCGGGCGCGCTCTGCGTCGCGGCTCTGACCGGCTGCTCGCTCATCGAGGGCGGGGCCGGCGGCAGCGCTCCGTCTGCCTCGGCCGTCGGCGCTCAGCGCCCCACCGCCCCCGTCGTGCTCGGCGACCTCGTCGACGGCAAGCGGATCCCCGCGGCCCTCGGCTACGGCACCCCGGTGCCGCTGACGTCCGCCGGGACGGGCGTCGTCACCGGGCTCCCGGCCTTCGGCGAGGAGATCGGCCGCGACGGCGTCCTCTACTCGGTGGACGAGAGCCCGGTGCGGGCGATGCACGGGGCCGTGCCGCTCTGGCGCCCCCTCGTGCAGGGTCTGCGCGGGGCCGACGTCGCCCAGCTGAAAGAGAACCTGCGCGCACTCGGCTACGAGGTCTCGGACGGCGAGTGGTTCGACTCCTCGACGCGCGACGCCGTCACGCGCTGGCAGACGGACCGGGGGCGGACGCGCACCGGCGGCCTCGATGCGTCCGACATCGCCTTCGTCCCCGGCGACATCCGGGTCGCCGACCCGATCGGGCGGGTCGGCGACGAGGCGGGCTCGGCCGTCTACGGCTACACCCCGACCGCACTCGTGGTGACGGCCTCCGTCTCGCCTCCCGACCTCGCCCGGTTCCCCGGCGGCGGGCCCGTGGAGGTCCGCCTGCCCGACGGCACCACGGTGCCCGGCTCGGTCCAGGCCGTGGGCGAACCCTCCGGAGGCGCGGGTGACGACCCGGCGCCGGGTGGCGACGACGAGGTGGTCGTCACCGTCGGGCTCGACGGCGATCCGCCCGAGGGGACGTCGACGTCGACCGCGGTCGACCTGGTGGTGGACGGCGAGCGCCGCGAGGGCGTGCTGAGCGTCCCCGTGACGGCCCTCCTCGCCGGAGACGACGGTTACGTCGTCGAGGTCGTGCGGTCGGGCGGCGAGACCGAGCGCGTCCCCGTGACGACCGGTCTCTTCGCCCAGGGGCGGGCCGAGGTCTCGGGCGACGGGCTCGCCGAGGGCGACGAGGTCGTGGTGCCGTCGTGAGCGGGGTCGAGACCGTGGGCGGTCTCGTCGGGACGACCCGCGCCTCCTCGGAGGCGACGACGACCCCGACGGCCGCCGAGGCCGTGCTCGAGCTGCGCGGCGTGACGAAGGTCTACGGCGGGCTGGCCGCCCTCGGGGGCGTCGACCTGAGCGTGACCCGGGGCGAGTTCCTGGCGGTCGTCGGGCCGAGCGGCTCGGGCAAGTCGACCATGCTGAACGTCATGGGCACGCTCGACCGCCCGACGACCGGATCGGTCCGGGTGGCCGGTCACGAGGTCGGAGGGCTCGGAGACGACGCCCTGTCGAGACTCCGCGCCGAGCACATCGGCTTCGTCTTCCAGCACTTCCACCTCGCCTCGGGTGCGACGGCCACCGAGAACGTGGCCGACGGGCTGCTCTACGCCGGCGTCCCCCGCCGCGAGCGCATCGACCGGGCCCGCGGCGCCCTCGACCGCGTCGGCCTGGGTCACCGCGTCGATCACCGCCCGCATCAGCTCTCCGGCGGCGAGAAGCAGCGCGTGGCGATCGCCCGGGCCATCGTCGGCGAACCCGCGCTGCTGCTCGCCGACGAACCCACGGGCGCCCTCGACTCGGTGTCGGGCGCAGCCGTCCTGCGTCTGCTCGACGACCTGAACGCCGGCGGGACGACCGTGGTGGTCATCACGCACGACCTGTCGCTGGCGGCCACCCTGCCCCGCCGGGTTCGCATGCGCGACGGTCTGATCGAGGGCGAGGTGCTCCCGTGAGCCGGCGTCGACCCGGTCGGCTGTCGACGCGCGACCTGGTCGGACTCGGCGTCTTCGGGCTGCGGACCCGACCCGCGCGCGTCGTGCTGTCGGCGCTCGGCATCGCGATCGGCATCGCGGCGATGATCGCCGTCGTCGGGATCTCCTCGTCGAGCCAGGCGGCTCTCGCCCGGGTGCTCGACGGCCTCGGTACGAACCTGCTGCAGGTCACCCCCGGTCGGGACGCCCTCGGCACGGACGTCCCTCTGCCCGAGGCCTCGCGGGACATGCTCGACCGCCGCCCGGACGTCGAGCAGGCGGCCGGTGTCGGCCGGGTGCCCGGTCAGCGGGTCTACCGGAGCGATCGGATCCCCGCGGCGGCCTCGGGCGGCATAACCCTCGACGTGGCCCTCGGCGACCTCGAGGGGGTGCTGCGCAGCGAGATGTCGTCGGGCACCTGGTTCGGCGACGCGTCCGACGATCTGCCCCAGGTCGTGCTGGGGTCGACGGCCGCCGCCACGCTCGGTCTCGACCGGGTGCATCCGGGCAGCCGCGTCTGGATCGACGGCCGCTGGGTGGCGGTGGTCGGCGTGCTCGCGCCGCTCCCCCTCGCCCCCGACCTCGACAGCTCCGCCCTCGTGCCCGAGTCGACGGCCGCCGACGAGTTCGGCTGGGACGGCCGCCCCACCCGGCTGTTCGCGCGAGCCGACCCCGAGCGGGTCGCGGCCGTACGGGACGTCCTCGCCCGCACGGTCAACCCCGCCGAGCCGACGGCGGTCACCGTGAGCCGGCCGTCCGAGGCGCTCGCCGCCCAGCAGGCGTCCGAGGCGTCGTTCACCGGGCTGCTGCTCGGCATCGGCGGGGTGGCGCTGCTCGTCGGCGGCATCGGAGTGGCCAACACCATGGTCATCACGGTGCTCGAGCGCCGGGCGGAGGTCGGGGTGCGGCGAGCGCTCGGCGCACGCCGTCGGCACATCCGCGACCAGTTCCTGGTCGAGTCGCTGCTGCTCTCGCTGCTTGGAGGCGCCGTGGGCGTCGCGCTCGGGGCCGCGGTGACGGCCGTGTTCGCGCTCAGCCAGGGCTGGCCCGTCGTGGTGCCGGCGTGGGCGGCGGTCGGCGGGCTGGTCGCGACGGTCGTGATCGGCGGCGTCAGCGGGCTCTACCCCGCGTCGCGGGCGGCGCGCATCCCGCCCACGTCGGCGCTCGCGGCGGCCTGACCCGCGCTCGCGGCCTCATCGATGTGACCCGGATCGCGCCCCGCAGGCGTGACAGGGCCCCGTTCGCGTCACCTCGATGGCCGTGGGTCGCCGAGACCCCAGGAAACCGCTCGGACCCCAGCGCGCGCACGGGGGCCTGAGCGGACTCCTGGGGTCGGGGCGCGCGCGGCAGCGCGCGCGGGGCTGGTGCCGCACAGCGCGGGCTGGTTGGCTGGGGGCATGTCCATCTCCTCCACGGCCGAGAAGGCCGAACTGCTCCGCTCGCTGCACGTCCCCGGCGATCCGCTGATCGTGACGAACGTGTGGGACAGCATCACGGCCCGCATCGTCGCCGGCGCACCGGGCGTGCGCGCCCTGGCCACCGCCTCCCACTCCATCAGCGAGGCGCACGGCGTCGAGGACGGCGAGGGCCTCGACGTCGACGAGATGCTGGCCGCGTCGCGCATCATCATCCGGTCCGTCGACCTGCCGGTGTCCGTCGACTTCGAGAAGGCCTACGCCTCGGACGCCGCCGGCACGCTCGACAACGTCTTCCGACTCATCGAGGAGGGCGCCGCCGGCCTCAACATCGAAGACAGCATCGGCCAGGCCAAGGCCCCGCTCTACGACATCGACACGCAGGTCTCGAAGGTCGCCGCCGCCCGCCAGGCCGGCGACCGCGCCGGGGTGCCCATCGTCATCAACGCCCGGGTCGACGCCCTGGCCGGCGACCCCGACAGCTTCGACGACGCCGTCACGCGCGCCAACGCGTACCTCGCCGCCGGCGCCGACTGCGCCTTCGTGCTCGGACTCGGCACCGAAGACCTCGTCAAGGCCGCCCTCGACCGCATCGACGGCAAGATCAGCGTCATCTCGAACCCGTCGGCCGTGCCCCTGGCCCGTCTCGCCGAGCTCGGGGTCTCGCGCGTCAGCTTCGGCCCCACCACCATGGGTCTGACGCTGTCGCACCTGCGCGACGCCGCCGCCACGCTCACCGCCCGCGGCGAGTACCCGGCCGAGCTCGGCTTCTCCTTCTGAGCCGAGCCCCACGCGACACCCCGAAACCCGCGCTACACCTCGAGAGATCGGGGTGTAGCGCGGGTTTCGGGGTGTAACACGCGGCCAGCCCGGCGCGCGGCCGGCCCGGCGCGCGGCCGGCCCGGCACGCGGCCAGCCCGGCACGCGGCCGGCGTGGCGCGCGCTCAGTCGCGGCGCTTGCCCGAGTCGGGCTCGTCGGGCTCCGGGTGGTCGTCCGACGGGGCCGATCCGCCCTCGCCGTCGGCCTCGGGTCGCTCCTCGCCCTGACGCGCCATCTCGGCGGCCGCCGCCTGGCGCAGGCGCATGCCCTCGAGCTCGTCCTTGGCGAGCGCGGCGGCCTTCTTCTCGGTCTGCGCCGTGTCGCGCGGCGGCAGCAGGATCTCGCTCTCGGCCTTCATGCCGGCCTGCAGCTGACGTCCGCGCTCGAGCTCGGCATCGAACTCCGCGCCGAAGAGCAGCGCGTTGTTGGTGATCCAGAGCCAGAGCAGGAACACGATCACGGCGCCGAGCGAGCCGTAGGTCGCGTTGTAGTTCGAGAAGTTCGCGACGTAGAAGCCGAAGCCGACCGACGCGATCAGCCAGATGACCAGGGCGACGAGCGACCCGATGCTCATCCACTTGAACTTCGGCTGCTTGATGTTCGGGGCCCAGTAGTAGAGCACGGCCACGATCACGATGGCGATCACCGCGAGCACGGGCCACTTGACGATGTTCCAGACGAAGACCGCCGTCGATCCGAGTCCGACCAGGTCGCCGACCGTCTGGGCGACGGGCCCGCTGAGCACGAGGATCAGCCCGGCCGCGACGATCAGCACGACCGTGAACGCGGTGACGCCGAGCATCGTCGGGCGCAGCTTCCAGATCGGGCGACCCTCGTCGATGCCGTAGATGCGGTTCATGGCGCGCCCGAAGCCGCCGACGAACCCGGAGGCCGACCACAGCGCGCCGAGCACACCGACGATCAGGGCGACGCCGGCCGCCGGCGACCCGGTCAGCTGCTCGATCGGGCCCTCGAGCAGCTTCGCGACGTCGGGCGACCCCAGCTGCCGGATGATGTCGAGCACCGCGTCGGCCGTCGCCCCGGCCTGCCCGACGACCCCGAGCAGCGACACGATCGCCAGCAGAGCCGGGAAGATCGCGAGCACGGCGTAGTAGGTCAGACCCGCGGCGAGGTCGGTGCACTGGTCGCGGGTGAACTCGCGGAGCGTCTTGCCGAGCACGTACCCCCACGAGGGCTTCGACACGTCGGTCAGCTCCTGCGGTTTGCGCTCGTCGTCCGCCGACGGCGCCTGCTGCTCGCGCTCGGTGCTCTTCTGGGCCATGGGGTGTCCTGTCGTGGAGATGCGGGTGGTGAGCCCAGGAGGCGCGGTGCCGGTCGCGAGGACCGCCACCGCGCCGGGGCGGTCGCCACCGGCCGGCCGATACCGGCCGGTCGGCGCCGAGGCGGTCAGCGCCGGGCGACCTTGACGACGCCGGCGACGATGGCCGCCAGGCCGGCGGCGCCCGCGGCGGCCGCCGCGACGACCGGCTTCGGGTCGTCGGAGTACCGCCGCTTGACGCTCGCCTTGAGGCGGCGGGCGTGCGCCGGCACGCTCAGCTTGTCTTCGATGGCGTCGAGCGTCGCCGCGAACTCCTCGCGGGTGCGCGCGAGGTCGAGCTCGATCTCGGGGATGCTCGCGCCGGGGCGCGGGCCCTTCTCGTCTTCCGGGGCCGTCTCGTCGCGCGAGCCGCCGGACTTCTCGGCCCGCGCCTCCTCGGCCCTCGCCTCGGCGAGCTCGCGCTCGGGGTCGGGCTTCGGCTCGATCTTCCCGGCCGGGTCAGTGCTGCGGGGAGTCATAGGTTCCCTGGCCCTTCAGAGCGGTGACGTCGGCCTTGACGCTGGCGACCGTCTTCTCGGGGGTCGGCGGCACGCCCTTCTTCAGCGCCTTGACGCCCAGCAGGGCGAGCACGGCGGTGATGATCAGCAGCACGGCGGCGACGATCAGCGCGGCCAACCACGGGGCCACGACGGTCGACAGCCCCAGCACGGCAGCGGTCAGCAGCACCGCGAGCAGGAAGAACCCGAAGAGCGCGGCGCCGACGAGCAGACCCGCACCGACCCCGACCTCTTTCAGCTTCGTCGAGAGCTCGGTCTTGGCGAGGGCGATCTCACCGCGGATGAGGCGCGAGATCAGCTCGGGCAGGCTGCCGAGCAGCGAGCCGAGCGACTTCTTCGTGCTCTCCTGCGGGTTCTTGAGGTCAGTCACCGACGCTCACTCCCGGGAGCTTCGAGGTGCCGTTGTCGCGGTCGCCGGTGTCGGCGTCGCCCTTGTCGGCACCGGTGGCGGACGCGCCCTTCGATCCCACCTCGTCGGCCTTGGCCTTCGCCTGGTCGGCGACCTTGTCGGCCTTCTTCGTGGCGGACTTGACGGTCGACTGGGCGGCGGAGGCGGCGTCGTTCGCGACGTCCTTCAGCTTGGATCCGACGACGGGGGCGTTGTCCTTGACGAAGTCCTCCGCCTGGTGGACCGTCTTCTGCACCGAGGGGTTCTCCCACAGGTCGCCGGCGCGGTCCTTGATCTTGATGTAGGCGCCACGGCCCGCGCGGGCTCCGAGGACGTACCCGACAGCCGCTCCTGCGACGAAGAGGATCTTGCCTTTCATGAGTGCTCCTAGTTGCTCGTTGTCGTGCTCTGGACTCTCCACGCTGGCACAGCACGGCCCGGGAGGCCCAGATTGACCTCTATCGGGCGGATCTCAGCCCGATGCCGACGGCCTCGGGCGTCAGAGGGCGCCCGGTGACGCCGACGGCCGCCAGCGCGGCGGCCACGACCCGCAGCACGCACCAGCCGAAGAGCACCACGATCAGCACGTTGCGGGCCGCGAGCACCACCACCGCGAACGGATTCAGATCGAGGAGGGGCAGGTACAGGATCGGGAACACGAGCGTCGTCAGACCGGCCGACCAGCCGATGAGCAGGGCCGGCACCCGGAACTGCTCGGGCCGGAGCGCCAGCCCGACCGCGACGACGGGCGCGATCCACAGCACGTACTGCGGCGAGCCGACCTTGTTGAGGGCGACGAACGTGGTCGTCAGCGCGAGGGCGCCGAGCAGCACGACGCCGGTCTCGTCGACGGCCCGGGCACCGCGACGGGCACCGGGCAGACCCAGGGCGGCGACGGCGACGAGCACGGCCAGCGCGAACAGCACCCCGAACATCAGACCGGTGCTGCCGTTGATCAGCACCGAGGCGCCGGGCCCCATGACCTCGTTCGTCGCGAGCCCCACGTTCTCGTAGACGGAGGCGCCGGGCACCCCGAGCATCGCCATCCAGAGCCAGGGGGTCGCCATCGGCGCCTCGACCTGCAGGCCGCGGCTCGACTGCATCGTGACGAAGCTGTCGAGGTGCGAGGCGCCGCCGCCCACGACGACGAGCCCCACGATGGCCGCGCTCGTCGCGACGCCCGCCCCGACGATGGAGCCCCGACGGCGCGACACCGCGACGGCGGCGGCGACGACCGCGGCGGGCCAGACCTTGATCCAGGTCGCGAGGGCGAGCAGCGCGCCGGCGACCCTCGGCCGGGTGGCGAGCATCAGCAGCCCGGCCACGACGAGCGGGGCGCTGAACCCCTCGAGCCGCAGGAACGCCACGGGGCTCAGCAGGAACAGGATGAGCAGCCACCACCAGGCGGCCGTGGCGTCGACGGTGCGTCGCCCGCGGTCGGTGAGCAGCCAGAGCGCCCCGGCGTTGACGGCGGTCAGCAGCAGCAGCCAGACGAACTGGTAGAGCGACTCGCCCAGGATGTTCGACAGCACGATCGGCCCGAGCGCACCCGCGGGGTAGACCCAGTCGAAGTCGAGCACCGGCCAACGGCCGTCGGCGAGCGCGCCGCTCGCCCACGAACGGTAGAGCGGGAGGTCGCCGGTGACGTCGCCGGTGAGCATCATCGGCGTCAGGGCGAGCATCACGGTGAGGTGCAGGCTGACGAACGCCCACCAGATCGCGTGCGGGTGCCGGCGGATGACCGCCCAGCGCTCGGCGACGCGGTGCCCCGTGTCGTTCCAGGCACGGGCCCGGCGGAGGGCGGCGGCGGATCGACTGAGGCGAGGACTCACGACGCGACCATAGGGGGCGTACCTATCACGGAGGTGAACATCGGGAGGCGCGTCGGTTCGTCCGCCGCCTCGGGCCACGGCCGTCTCGCGCCAGGGCCGTCTCGGGCCGGGGCCGTCTCAGGCCAGGGCGACCCACCAGATGAGCAGCATCGTCGTGACGAAGCCCGACAGGAAGTTCAGCGTCAGGAACCGCTTCCAGCCGCGGTTGACGCCCTCCGCGTCGGCGTCGGCGACGTTCCACCACGGGGCGCAGCTGATCGCGTAGACCACGGGGATGATCGCCGCGATCGGGCCGGGGAACTCGGTGAGGGTCATCAGCACCCCGGCGAGGAGGTACGCCACGACCGAGAACCGGACGGTCGCCTTCGCCCCGATGACCGTGGCGATCGACGCGATGCCGCCCTCGCGGTCGGCGAGGACGTCCTGGACGGCGCCGAACGCGTGACTGGCCATCCCCCAGAGGAAGAACGCGCCCAGCAGCGCGACGAGCTGCGGCGTGACGGTCGCGCCGGCGAGCGCGAGCCCGTAGACGGCGGGGCTGACGAAGTGCGTGCTCGACGTGATGGAGTCGACGAACGGGCGTTCCTTGAAGCGCAGCCCGGGCGCCGAGTAGGCGATGACGGCGAAGACGCTGATCGCCAGCACGAGCCAGCTCAGCGGGCTGCCGACGATCACCAGGAAGATCAGGAACGGCACGTTGGTGACGACGGCGGCCCACAGCGTCGTGCGGTGCAGACCGCGGTCGAGCAATGCGCCCTCGACCCCGCCCTTGCGCGGGTTGCGGAGGTCGCTCTCGTAGTCGAAGACGTCGTTGATGCCGTACATCGCGAGGTTGTAGGGCACCAGGAAGTACACGATGCCGACGATCGCGATCAGCCAGGGGACGGCGCCGAAGTCGAAGAAGCCGGTCGCGTCCGACTGCAGGACGGTGGCGACGGTGCTCGAGCCGTCCGAGTCGAGCGGCACGTACGACCCGCCGTACGCGACGGTGCCGCTCGCCGACGTCAGGATGAACGCCGCCGCGAACGGGAACGCCGTGTTGATCCAGCTGAGGGGCCGTGACGACCAGAACAGGGCGGTCAGCGTCTTCATGAGCGCGCCTCCTTCGGGGCCCGGCGTCCGCCGAGCAGGGTCCACACCGACGGCAGCAGCACGAGCGCGGCCACCGAGTAGGCGAAGTCCTCGAGGGGGGCGATGCCGATCTTCACGCCGCTGATGCGGTCGGGCGCGTAGTCGACCAGACCGACCCCGATCATGATGTTGTCGAAGACGGCGGTCATCAGCAGCAGCACGACCGTCGAGAGGCCGGCCGCGCGCACGCGGGCGACACGGGCGGCCGAGGAGGCGCGCTCGGCCCGACCGCGCCACCAGGCAGCCAGCACGGCGGCCCCCGCCACCACGGCCACGAGCGCGAGGAACACGGCGTTGATCGCCCAGTACGTCATGAGGCGCCGCCCTCTCGACGGGAGGCGCGACGATCGACGATCAGCCGTGTGCCGGCGAGGAGGTTCATCGTCAGGTAGCAGAGCAGCGTCAGGAAGAAGACCTCTTCGAGCGGCAGCTCGGGGGCGATCTGGATGCCGGTCATGAACGACGTCTCGCCTCGGAAGAACACCCCGGTGTCGATGCCGACGATGTCCCAGATCAGGAAGAACACGACGCCGACCAGCAGCGTCACGAACGCCCGCGGGGCGTCACGCCAGAAGAACAGCGTGAACCGGCGGTCGAGCATCGCCATGCCGAAGATCGAGATGCAGAGGGCGACGAGGTAGAGCAGGCCCATCAGGCGGCGGACTCGGACCGGGGAGGCGCGCTCGAGGTCGACTCGCCCGGCTCGGGCAGCGGCTCGGTGCTGCGGTCGCCACGCAGGTTCTTCAGCAGGATCTCGGCGCTGATCAGGCACATCGGCAGACCGATGCCGGGTCGCACCGAGCCGCCGACGTAGAAGAGGTTCTCGACGTGCTCGGACGTGTTGCCGGCGCGGAACATCGCGCTCTGGTCGAGGGTGTGGGCCGGGCCGAGCATGCTGCCGCTCCAGGCGTTGACGTCGTCGACGAAGTCGCGGGGGCCGCGGGTGCGCCGCAGGACGACGCGGTCGGCGAGGTCGGAGACGCCCGTCCAGCTCGCGATCTGCTCGATCACGAGGTCGGCGAGCCGCTCGATCAGCGTGTCGCCGTCTCCGTCGACGTCGCCGCGACCGAGCGCCGGGTCGGCGGGCAGCGGGACGAGCACGAAGAGATTCGTGTGACCCTCGGGCGCGGTCGACGGGTCGACGGTGCTCGGCTTGCAGACGTAGAGCGAGGGCGGGTCGGGGATGCGCTTGTCGGCCCCGAAGATGCGGTCGAAGTTCTCGTGCCAGTCGTTCGCGAACAGCAGCGTGTGGTGCTCGAGCTCGGGGATCTCGCCCTCGACGCCGAGGTACATCAGCAGGGCGCTCGGCCCCGGGTCGCGCTTCGTCCAGTAGTCGTCGTCGAAGGTGCGGAGCGACGGGGGCAGCATCGTGGTCTCGATGTGGTGCAGATCGGCGGCCCCGACCACCACGTCGGCCTCGAGGCGCTGCGCCTCGCCGTCGGCGTCGACGTACTCGACCCCGGTGGCGACGCCCCGCGAGCGCACCCGGCCGGCACGACCCTCGCCGACGACGGGCTCGGCGGTCGTCACGCGCGTGACCGACGCCTCGGTCTCGATGCGCACCCCCGCCTCGCGGGCCACGCGCTCGATCGCGTCGATGACGGTGATCAGGCCGCCGCGCGGGTAGAGCACGCCGTCGTCGAGGTCGAGCGTGCTCATCAGGTGGTACATGCTCGGCGTCTTGAACGGCGAGGATCCGAGGAACACCGCGGGGTAGCCGAGGATCTGCCGCAGTCGCGGCTCCTTCACCGTGCGCGACGCGAACGTGTCGAGGTCTTGGAGCAGGAGGCGCGCGAGCTTCGGCAGACGGACGACGACGTCTCCGCGCAGCAGGGGCCCGACGCTCTCGAAGCTCGTGTAGAGGAACCTCTGCTTGGCCATCTCGTACGTGTCGCGGGCCGACCGCAGGTAGCTGCGCATGCGGTCGCCGCTGCCGGGCTCGATCGACTCGAACAGCGCGACGTTCTCTTCGAGACCGCGGGGGACGTCGATGGGCGCGTCGGACCCGCCGTCGGCCGACGGCTCGAAGTAGACGCGGTAGCCGGGGTCGAGCTCGACGAGGTCGAGCTGCTCGGCCGACGACGTGCCCATCAGCCGGAAGAAGTGGTCGAACACCTCGGGCATCAGATACCAGCTGGGGCCGAGGTCGAAGCGGAACCCGTCGTGGCTCCAGGAGCCGGCGCGACCGCCGACGGCGTCGTTCTTCTCGAGCAGCACGACGTCGTGGCCCTCGCGGGCGAGCAGCGCCGCCGAGGCCAGACCGCTGATGCCGCCGCCGATCACGACGGCGCGCGAGCCGTGCCGCTCGACGGTGGTGTCTCCGGTGGCGCGGTCGAGCCAGGGTGTGCTCACGAGGTCCTCTCGGCGGGGCGGTCGGGGATGCGGGTGGTGCGGCCGGCGGCGGACGCGAGGGCGATGCGGACCTTCACCGGGTCGGGCACGCGGACACGGGCGCGGATGAGCGAGGAGGCGGGGGTCGCCTCGAGACGGCGGTTCAACTCGGCGAACAGGCCGTGCGCCAGGGCGACCGCGCGTCGCGACGTCGCGGGCAGCACGGGGATGATGTCGCCGGCGACCCGGAGGTCGTCGTCGATGTCGGCCACGAGGCGGGCCTTGGTGGCCTCGTCGAACGAGCCGACGTCGACCCCGGGGAAGTAGCTGCGGCCGAGCTGCTCGAAGTCGGCCGCGAGGTCGCGCAGGAAGTTCACCTTCTGGAAGGCCGCGCCGAGGCGCCGGGCGCCCTCGTCAAGCTCGGCGACGGTCGACGACGGGAACGCGTGCCCGAGGAGGAACGCGCGGAGGCACATCAGACCGACGACCTCGGCCGAGCCGTGGACGTAGCGGTCGAACGACTCGGCGTCGTGCTCGCGGGCGCTGAGGTCGGCGCGCATCGAGGCGAAGAAGGGGCGGGTCAGCTCGCTGCCGAAGCCGGCGGTGCGCGCGGTTCGGGCGAAGGCGTGCACGACGAGGTTCGCGCTGAAGCCCGTCTCGATGGCCCGCTCGGTCTCGGCCTCGAACTCGTCGAGGCACCGCGCGGACGACTCGGGGTCGAGCCCCGCCTCGGCGGCCGGCCCGTCGACGATCTCGTCGGCGACCCGCACCAGCGCGTAGACGTTCTCGACATGCTGACGGACGTCGGCGCCGAGGAGGCGCGAGGCCAACCCGAACGACGTCGAGTACCGACGGATCACCCCCGACGCCGTCTGGTCGGCGACGGTGTCGTACAGCGCGAGGCCGGTCATCGGACCCTCTCGAGGACGGTCGAGACGAGCGGGCTGAGGGCGTCTCGGAGGGCGTCGCCGATCGCGGGGCCCTCGAGCACGGCCAGGGCCCGTGCCGCGTGCTGCTCGACGAGCGTCTCGGCGAACGACCGGGCACCGCACGCCTCGAGCCTGCTGCGCACGTGCGCGGCCTCGTCCGGGGTCAGATCGGCCTTGCCGACGAAGGGCTGGATCGCGAACCACTGGTCGGTCGTCGCGGCGTGCGCGATCAGCACGGTGCGCTTGCCCTCGCGGAGGTCGCCGAGCGTCGTCTTGCCCGTGCTCTCTTCGGTGCCGAAGACGCCGAGCAGGTCGTCGACCAGCTGATAGGCGACCCCGACCTCGCGGCCGAACTCGCCGACCGCGTCGACGACGTCGTCGCCGGCCCCGGCCAGGACGGCGCCGGCCTGCAGCGGGGCCTCGAACGAGTAGACCGCGGTCTTCGCGCGCTCCATGTTCAGGATCTCGTCGACCGTCGGCACGTCGTCCGACAGCGAGAGCTCGACGTCGACCATCTCGCCGCCGGCGCTGACGAAGATGGCCTCGTCGAGGATGTCGAGGAGGCGCGCCTGGACCCCGCTCTCGCACCGCACCTGCATGAGGAGGCGGCTCGCACCGGTCAGCGCGAGGTCGCCTGCGATGACGGCGGCCGACATGCCCCGGTGCTCGGCTGCGGGCGTCGAGAGACCGGCGGTCGTCGCGGTGTCGCGGTAGCTGCCCGAGACGTTCGGGATGCCGCGCCGTGAGAAGTCGCGGTCGATGACGTCGTCGTGCACGATGAGGGCGGTGTGCAGCAGCTCGAAGGCCGCCCCGACACCCGCCACGGCGTCTTCGTCGCCACCGCCCAGGGCGTCGTACGCCGTGAAGACCATGCGCGGGCGGAACCGCTTGCCGCCGGCGCTGTTGCGCTCGAGCACGGACCAGAGGTCGACGTAGCGCGAGCCGACCGACTCGGCCCGGCGTTTGGCCAGGCTGAAGAAGCCGTCGAGGACGGCGTCGACACGCTCATGCCGCTCCCGCGTCCGTTCGCGAAGAAGTTCACCGTCCACGCCAGGCAGACTACCTCTCATGACATCCGAGAAACCCTCCTCAGCGGTCGAGCCCCACGAGATCGCTCCGGGGCCGCAGGCCGAGCTGGTCGTGCTGCTCGACGAGTCGGGCGAACCGGTCGGGACGACCGAGAAGGCGACCGTCCACACCGCCACCACGCCCCTGCACCTCGCCTTCAGCTGCCACGTCGTCGACGACCTCGGTCGTGTGCTCGTGACCCGGCGCGCCCTGTCGAAGAAGACCTGGCCCGGTGTCTGGACGAACTCGTACTGCGGCCACCCGGCCCCCGGCGAGACGCCGGCCGACGCCGTCCGCCGCCGCGCCTCGCAGGAGCTGGGCATCGAGGTCAGCGACGTCGAGGTCATCCTCCCCGACTTCCGCTACATCGCCACCGACGCCTCGGGCGTCGTCGAGAACGAGATCTGCCCCGTGTTCACCGCCCGGGTGATCGGCACGCCCGACCCGTCGCCCGACGAGGTCGCCGAGTGGGCCTGGGTCGATCCGGCCGAGCTCCGCCGCGCCGTGGCCGCCGCGCCCTTCGCCTTCAGCCCGTGGCTCGGGTGGCAGCTGGAGGCGTGGCCCGCGACCGCGTGACGCCCGCCGGGTCGGCGACCCGCGCCTCCTCGGGTCGGCGACCCGCGCCTCCTCGGCTGGTCCGCTCCTAGCAGCGTCGCCGCGCCCTGGCAACCCCCTTCACCGCGTTCGGCGCCGTCTCTAGGTTGAGAGCGTCCCCGCGCGACCGCCGGGGCTCTTCGACGGAGGGCGGACCGATCGTGACGAGCACCTATCGGAGCGACCCGGCCACCGAACCCGTCCGGATCGTCGGCTACTCGAAGCCCCGCACCCGCACATCCGACGATGTGACCGACCACCGTCGGCAGAACGTCGCGGCCGGCCGCCCCCGACCGGACGCCGACTCCCGCGTGCGGTACGTGGACTTCCTCGTCACGCGACGCGACGACCGGACGGGCTGAGACGACGGACCGCCCCGCCGCTCGACGGATCGAGGGGCGGGGCGGTCTGCGGTCGACCTGCTCGCGACCGGCGCGCTGGGTGACCGGTGCGGCGAGCGACCGACTCAGCGGGGGCGCAGCTGCTGGGCGGCCGGGCAGTCGAACGGGTCGCGGGCGGCGAGCCCGACCCGGTTCAGGTAGCGGACGACGATCCCGTACGACTTCGTGATCGTGGTCTCGGTGTACGGGATGTCGTAGGAGGCGCAGTGCTGCTTCACGAGGCGGCTCGCGGCCCGCAGATGCGGGCGCGCCATGCTCGGGAACAGGTGGTGCTCGACCTGGTAGTTCAGCCCGCCCATGAACGCGGTCGAGAAGCGGCCCGTGATGTTGCGCGACGTCAGGACCTGCTTGCTGAGGAAGTCGACCTTGGCGCCCTCGGGGATGATCGGCATGCCCTTGTGGTTCGGGGCGAACGACGAGCCCATGTAGAGGCCGAAGACGGCCATCTGCACGCCGATGAACGCGAAGGCCATGCCGAGCGGCAGGAACCAGAACACGACGCCGAAGTACAGGGCCAGACGCACGGCGATGAGCGTGATCTCGAGCGCACGGCCCTCGACCTTCTGACGCCCCAGCAGCGTGCGGAACGACGTCACGTGCAGGTTGACGCCCTCGCCGAGCAGCAGCGGGAAGAAGAAGTAGCCCTGGCGGCGCGTGATGAAGCCGAGCACGCCCCGCTGCTTCGCGGCGTCCTCTTCGAGGAACGAGATCGTGTCGAAGGCGATGTCGGGGTCTTTGCCCTTGGTGTTCGGGTTCGCGTGGTGACGCGTGTGCTTCGTCATCCACCACGCGTAGCTGATGCCGACGACCCCGGCGGCCAGCACGCGGCCGACCTTGTCGTTCGTCGTGCCCGACGCGAAGACCTGACGGTGCGACGCCTCGTGGGTGAGGAACGCGAACTGCGTGAGGATGACCCCGAGCGCCGCGGCGATCAGCAGCTGGAACCAGCTCGACCCGAGCAGGACGAAGCCGGTGGCGGCACCGCCGAGGCTCAGCACGAGCACGACGAAGACGGTGATGTAGAAACCGGTGCGACGCTTGAGGAGGCCCGCGTCGCGCACGCTCTTCAGCAGCTCGGAGTAGGTGCTCGTCGGCTTGCTGACCCGGCCGGGGACGGTGGCCCGGAAACCGGAGTCGGCGAAGCGGTCGGTGGTCGGGGATGGTGCAACGGACGTCATCGGGCTCCGGCGGTGGTCGACTTCCCAGCCGCGTGTCGTGAGCGATGCGCCCTTGGATGTAGCGACCGTAAGGGAGCCCCCTGGGTAACCGTCGTGAGAAGGGGTGAGCGACGGGTGATCGTCCCGGAGGCCTGTCAGGGGAGGGGCGGTAAACTCCTCGGGTTCCCCGACGCCCGAAAGAGGTCCCGTGTCTGCCCATCCCGACGCTGCCCGCAGCGCGCGCTACTGGCCGGTCCCGCTGCTCCGCGCGGTGCCCGCCCTGGCGATGGGCGTGATCATCACGTTCTCACCCGACCATTCGGCCCGCATCGGGCTCATCGTCTTCGGGGCGGCGACCCTGGTCGCCGGGCTCGTCCTCGCGCTCGGCGCGGCGACCCGCCTGTCGTCCGACCCGTCGAGTCGGACGCTACAGCTGGTGCAGGGCGTCGTGGGTCTCCTGGCCGGCATCGCGGCGCTCGTCTTCTCGTCGGGCGGGCTGACCGTGCTCGTCGCCGTCGTCCTGGCCTGGGCCTTCGTGACCGGGGCACTCGAGCTCGTCACGGGTCTGCGGCGTCGCGGCCGTTCGCCGCTCGCCCGTGACTGGACGACCGTCGGGGCGCTGACGCTCGCGCTCGCCCTGGCCTTCGTGCTCGTGCCGCCCGACTACGCCCGCGAGCTCGGCGGCATCGAGCGGATCGAGGGCGTGCTGACCTCGTCGACCGTGCTGGTCGGCCTGCTGGGCGCGTACGGTGCCCTCGTCGGCGTGTTCCTCGTGATCGCGGGCCTGTCGCTCAAGTGGCAGACCACGACACCCGACCCGGCGGGGATCCCCGCCCACCCCGCTTCAGACGCCGACACCAGTTCAGACGGAGTACCCCAGAGATGACCCAACCCAGCTGGCGCGACCGCGTCCGCCCCGCCGAGTTCCTCGGCCTCAGCGCGGTGTTCGCCGTGTTCATCGGCGTCGTCGTGCTGCTCACCACCCGCGAACTCGACCTCGCGCTGATCTTCCTCTGCATCGGCTTCATCGTCGCCCTCGTCGTGATCGCCATGCTCGCCCTCGCGGCGAAGCCCAACGACGACGAGCAGCACGAGCTCGACGACGCCGACAAGCCGCGCGGGCACTGACCGGCGCCGGCGGGACCCGCCGACTCGCGCCTCCTCGGCTCCGCCCTGCGCGGTGCGGTGCTGAGCGGTGCGGTTCTGCGCGCTGCGGTTCTGCGCGCTGCGGTTCTGCGCGCTGCCCACGGGAGGTTCGGCGGGTTCCCGTCACTCGCGGCGGGTCAGCGCTGACCCGCCCCCGATGACACGAACCCGCCGCAGGGTCTTCCGGCCCGTCCGCAGCACGCCCACGGGGGTTCGGCGGGTTCCCGTCACTCGCGGCGGGTCAGCGCTGACCCGCCCCCGATGACACGAACCCGCCGAAGCGCGCCGGCGCACGAGTGGCGGGCTACGCCAGGCGGTCGACCAGCTGCGACGCGATGCCCGTGTACGTCGGCGGTGTCAGCGCGGTGAGCCGGCGCTTCGCGTCGTCGCCGACGTCGAGCCCCTCGACGAACGCGACGAGCTCGGCCTGCCCGACCCGCTTGCCCCGGGTGAGCTCCTTCAGCATCGCGTAGGGATCGGCGATCGACGAGCGGCCGGCGACGACCTCGGCGCGGATCACCGTCTGGATCGCCTCGCCGAGCACCTCCCAGTTCGAGTCGAGGTCGGCTTCGAGGGCGACCGTGCCGACGGCGATCTCGCCGAGCCCGCGGCGCAGGTTGTCGAGCGCGAGCATCGAGTGACCGAACGCGACGCCGATGTTGCGCTGCGTCGACGAGTCGGTGAGGTCGCGCTGCTGGCGTGAGGTGACGAGCGTCGAGGCGAGCGAGTCGAGCAGGGCGCACGAGAGCTCGAGGTTCGCCTCGGCGTTCTCGAACCGGATGGGGTTGATCTTGTGCGGCATCGTCGACGAGCCCGTCGCGCCGACCTGCGGGATCTGCGTGAAGTACCCCATCGAGATGTACGACCAGACGTCGGTCGCGAGGTTGTGCAGCACCCGGTTCGCGTGGGCGACGCGCGAGTACAGCTCGGCCTGCCAGTCGTGCGACTCGATCTGGGTGGTGAGCGGGTTCCAGGCGAGGCCGAGGCTGTCTTCGACGAAGGCCCGCGAGATCTCGGGCCAGTCGGCCGACGGGTCGGCGACGACGTGCGCCGAGAACGTGCCCGTGGCGCCGCTGAACTTGCCGAGGTACTCGGTCGCGACGATCTGCGCGCGGAGGCGCTGCAGGCGGTGCACGAAGACCGCGAACTCCTTGCCGACCGTCGTCGGGGTCGCGGGCTGGCCGTGCGTGTGGGCGAGCATCGGCACGTCGCGCGCGTCGGTCGCCCAGCGCGTCAGGGCGTCGATCACGGCGTCGAAGGCGGGCAGCCAGACCTCGGCGACGGCGGCCTTGACGGTGACGGCGTACGAGAGGTTGTTGATGTCCTCGCTGGTGCAGGCGAAGTGGGTCAGCTCGGCGATCGAGTCGAGGCCGAGGTCGGTCAGGCGCGCCCGCACGTAGTACTCGACGGCCTTGACGTCGTGGCGGGTGGTGGCCTCGAGACCGGCGAGCTCGTCGATGGCGTCTTGACCGAAGTCGGCGACGATCGCCCGGAGCGCCCGCTTCTGCGACTCGTCGAGCGGGCTCGAGCCGAAGGCCCCGCGCTCGGTCTGCGCGATCAGCCACTCGACCTCGACGTGCACGCGGGCCCGGTTGAGACCGGCCTCGCTGAGGTGGTCGCCGAGCGAGCCGACGGAGGCGCGGTACCGGCCGTCGAGGGGGCTGAGGGGCTGAGGGGGCAACGTCATGAGGGTCCCTTGCGGAGTGCTGGTTCGATCTGGCGGAAGAGTGCGGCGCACGACTGCTCGACCAGGTCGAGGACCGTGTCGAACATCGCGGCGTCTGAGTAGTACGGATCGGGGACGTCGGTGCCCGTCACACCCGCACGCGCGGCCGCGGCGGGATCGAACGTCAGCAGCAGCTGCACCTTCGACCGGTCGGCGTCGTTCGTCGCCCACGAGCGGAGGATGCGCTCCTGCCCCCGGTCGAACGCGACGACGAGGTCGTGCCGCGCGAAGTCGTCGGTGGCGAACTGCTTGGCCCGGTGACGCGAGCCATCGTATCCGCGGGCCGCGAGGGCGGTCTCCGTGCGCGGGTCGGCGCCTTCGCCGACGTGCCAGTCGCCGGTGCCGGCGGACGAGATGACGAGGTCGTCGCCGTGCCCGGCCGCGTCGGCGAGCGACCGCAGCACCGTCTCGGCCATGGGCGAGCGGCAGATGTTGCCGGTGCAGACGAAGCAGACGCTGAAGCGGTTCACCGCCGGCGGTCGCCGGACTCGACGATCGGGCGGACGACGATGCCGATCAGCCAGGCCAGGATCGCGAGCACGAGGGCGCCGAGCACGCCCCACCAGAAGCCCTCGATCTCGAGGCCGAAGCCGATCAGGCCCGAGATCCAGGCGACGATGCCGAGCAGCAGCCCGTTGACGATCAGCGACACGAGCCCGAGGGTGAGGACGTAGAGGGGGAACGCGACGACCCGGATCGCCGTGCCGACGACGCCGTTGACCACGCCGAAGATCAGCGCGACGAGCAGGTACGTCAGCACCGTCTCGGTGGTGCCGCCCACGCCGTAGGGGTCGACGTCGACACCCGACACGATCAGGGTGGTCAGCCAGAGGGCCACGGCGTTGATGAGCAGCCTCACGATGAATCGGGTCATCCCCCCATCATGCCGAACGGGCGCCCTCGCGCGGTAGTGCGGCGTCCCACCGAGGAGGCGCGGTGCCGCGTCATCCGTCGGTGGCAGCCCCTAGGGTGGCCGGGTGATGACTCCCGTTCGACTTCGCCCCGAGATCGCCGCCCTGCCGCCGTACCGACAGGGCAAGCAGGCGTCGCCCGACGCCTTCAAGCTGTCGTCGAACGAGAACCCGTTCGAGCCGCTGCCGGCCGTCGTCGAGGCCCTCCGCGGCGCCGTCACGGTCAACCGCTACCCCGACGCGACGGCCGCGGCGCTCCGCGGCGCCCTGGCCGAGAAGTTCGGCGTCACCATCGACGAGGTGCACGTCGGCGCGGGGTCCGTCTCGCTGCTGCTGCAGTTCATCCAGGCCGCCGCCGCCCCCGGCGACGAGGTCGTCTACGCCTGGCGCTCGTTCGAGGCCTACCCGGGGCTCGTCACCGTGGCCGGCGCGACCAGCGTGCAGGTGCCCACCCGCGCCGACGGCAGCCACGACCTCGAAGCCATGGCCGCGGCCGTCACCGACCGCACGCGCCTGGTCGTCGTCTGCTCGCCGAACAACCCGTCGGGCACCACGGTCACCACCCACGAGTTCGAGACCTTCATGTCGGCCGTCCCCGACGACCTCCTGGTGATCCTCGACGAGGCCTACGCCGAGTTCGTCACCGACCCCGACGCGGTCGACGGCGAGTCGCTGACCGAGCGCCACCCGAACCTCGTCGTGCTCCGCACCTTCTCGAAGGCGTACGGGCTGGCGGCACTGCGCGTCGGGTACGCGATCGGCGCCTCCTCGGTGCTCGACGCCGCTCGGGCCACCGCCATCCCGCTGTCGGTCACCGAGCAGGGGCAGGCGGCCGCGCTCGCGTCGCTCGCCCACGAGTCCGAGCTGATGACCCGCGTCGACCGGATCGCCATGCTGCGCGACCAGGTGCGACAGGCGCTGATCGACCAGGGCTGGGACGTCCCGGCAGCCCAGGGCAACTTCGTCTGGCTGCCCACGGGCGAGCAGACCGCCACCGCCGCGGGCGTCTTCGCCGACCACGGGATCATCGTCCGGCCGTTCGCGCCCGAGGGCATCCGCATCACGATCGGCGAGCCGTCGTCGGTCGACAGACTGCTGCACGCGGCCCAGCAGGTGCGCCTGAACACATCACTCTGACGGCATGTAGCCGCCGGTAGAATGGTCGTCATGTCTTCCATCGATGCGGAACACGGCGTCACGACGGTCCAGCTGCTCAGCCCGACGGGCGAGCTCGTCGAATCCGACGCCGGTGCCGAGTTCCAGCCCTACATCGACGCCCTCGGCGACGACCGGTTGCGCGCCATGCACCGCGACATGGTCCTCACCCGTCGCTTCGACCGCGAGGCCGCCGCGCTCGCCCGTCAGGGGCAGCTCGCCCTGTGGGTGCCGAGCCACGGTCAGGAGGGGGCCCAGGTCGGCGTCGCGCACGCGTCCCGGCCGCACGACCACCTCTTCCCCTCGTACCGCGAGCACGCCGTCGCCCTGGCCAAGGGAGTCGACCCGGTCGACATCCTCCGCCTGCTGCGCGGCCACACCCACGGTGGCTGGAACCCGGCCGAACGCGGCAACTTCCACGTCTACACGCTCGTGATCGGGTCGCAGACCCTGCACGCCACGGGCTACGCGATGGGCCTCACGATCGACGGCAAGACGGGCAGCGGCGACCCCGAGGTCGACGAGGCCGTCATCACCTTCTTCGGCGACGGCGCCACCAGTCAGGGCGACGTCAGCGAGGCGCTGGTCTTCGCGGCGAGCTTCCAGACCCCCGAGCTGTTCTTCCTGCAGAACAACCAGTGGGCGATCAGCGTGCCCGTCGCCACCCAGTCGCGCACCCCGCTGGTCAACCGCGCCATCGGCTTCGGCGTGCCCGGCACCCGCATCGACGGCAACGACGTGCTCGCCAGCTACGCGGTCAGCCGCCGCGACCTCGACGCCGCCCGCAGCGGCGGCGGTCCGCGCTTCATCGAGGCGATGACGTACCGCATCGGCGCGCACACGTCGTCCGACGACCCGACCAAGTACCGCACCGACGACGAGCTGCAGAGCTGGATCGCCCGCGACCCGATCGACCGCTTCGAGGCGTTCCTCCGCTCGCGCGGCGAGGGCGACGCGTTCTTCGCCGGGCTCGAGGCCGAGGGCGACGACCTCGGTGCCGACATCCGTCGCCGCACGCTCGAGCTGCCGAAGCCCGAGGCGTCGTCGATGTTCGAGCACGTCTACTCCGAACCGCACCCCGTCATGCGCGAACAGCGCGAATGGCTGGCCTCGTACGAGAACAGCTTCGGCCCGACCGCCGACCCGACCACGGCCGACACCGACGGAGGACGCGCATGACCGACACCGCCCCGAACCCGACCACGACGGCCGACGCGACGGCCGCCGGCGAGCCGACCCGCGCCTCCCTCGAGACCATGCCGCTCGGCCGCGCCATCAACGCCGGTCTCCGCAAGGCCCTGGCCGACGACCCCCGCGTGCTGCTGATGGGTGAGGACATCGGCACGCTCGGCGGCGTGTTCCGCGTGACCGAGGGGCTGCAGGCCGAGTTCGGCGCGAACCGCGTCATCGATACGCCCCTCGCCGAGTCGGGCATCGTCGGCACAGCCATCGGACTCGCGATGGGCGGGTTCCGACCCGTCGTCGAGATCCAGTTCGACGGCTTCATCTACCCGGGCTTCGACCAGATCACGTCGCAGCTGGCCAAGATGACGGCACGCCACGAGGGCACCCTGCAGATGCCCGTCGTCATCCGGGTCCCTTACGGCGGGCACATCGGCGCGGTCGAGCACCACCAGGAGAGCCCCGAGGCGTACTTCGCCCACACGGCCGGCCTGCGGGTCGTCAGCCCGAGCACCCCGCACGACGCGTACTGGATGATCCAGGAGGCCATCGCGTCGAACGACCCGGTCATGTTCTTCGAGCCCAAGAGCCGCTACTGGCCCAAGGGCGAGGTCGACCGCACCGACCCGCACGCGCCGCTGCACGCCAGCCGCGTCGTCCGCACCGGCACCGAGGTCACGCTGCTCGGCCACGGCGCCATGGTCAGCACGCTGCTGCAGGCCGCCGAGATCGCCGCCGCCGAGGGCATCAGCGTCGAGGTCGTCGACCTGCGCTCGCTGTCGCCGGTCGACTACGGCCCCATCCTCGAGTCGGTCCGGAAGACCGGCCGACTCGTCGTCGCCCAAGAAGCCCCCGGCTTCGTCAGCGTCGGCTCCGAGATCGCCGCGACGGTCGCCGAGAAGGCGTTCTACTCGCTCGAGGCCCCCGTGCTGCGGGTCAGCGGCTTCGACACCCCGTTCCCTCCGGCGAAGCTCGAGACGCTGTACCTGCCTGACGCCGATCGCGTCCTCGAAGCCGTCGACCGCGCCCTCGCGTACTGAGAGAGATCTTCATGACCAGCGAATTCGCTCTGCCCGACGTCGGCGAGGGCCTCACCGAGGCCGAGATCGTCGAATGGCGGGTCGCCCCGGGCGACACCGTCCAGATCAACCAGGTGCTCGTCGAGATCGAGACGGCCAAGTCGCTCGTCGAGCTGCCGTCGCCCTTCGCGGGCGTCGTCGAGAGCGTGCTGGTCGCCTCGGGCGAGACGGTCGACGTCGGCACGCCGATCATCCGCATCGGCGACGGAGGCGCGCCCCGCACCCCGGGCGACCGCGCCGCCGAAGCCGAGGCGTCCGAATCGGGTGGACTCGCCCGCACCGCCCAGGTCGTCTCGCAGAACGAGCAGGCGCTGTCCGAGCAGCGGGCCAGGGGTCTCGACACCGCGTCGATCCCGGTCGTGACTACCCGCGCCTCCTCGGGGGCGGACGACGCTGCCGCCGCGGCACCTGCGGCTGCTCCCATCGCCACCGCGCCCGCCGCACCGGCTGCGCCCGCCGCACCGGCTCCGTCGGCGGAGGACGTCGCGGCCGGCGGCGGCACCGGCTCGGTCGCCTCGGCACCCGCCGAATCAGACGACAGCGGCTCGGGCGCCGTGCTCGTGGGCTACGGGGCCGCGGGCGGATCGGGCTCGACCCGACGCCGCAAGCCCGCCCAGACCGAGGTCGACGCCCGTCAGCTGCGCGTCGCCGAGCAGGCCCGCCGCCGCCCGACCACGTCGGTGCCGGCCGCGCAGGCCCTGCCGATCATCGCGAAGCCGCCGATCCGCAAGCTCGCCAAGGACCTCGAGGTCGACCTGTCGATCGTGCAGCCCACCGGTCTCGCCGGCGAGGTCACCCGCGACGACGTGATCCGCCACGCGCAGCAGGCCAGCGTGTTCCGCAACATCGAGACGCCCGAGTGGGGCGAGGAGCGCATCGAGCGGATCCCCGTCAAGGGCGTCCGCAAGGCGATCGCCCGGGCGATGACCTCGTCGGCGTTCACCGCGCCGCACGTCAGCCTGTTCGTCGACGTCGACGCGACCCGCACGATGGAGTTCGTGAAGCGCCTCAAGGCGTCGCCGCAGTTCGCCGGCGTCAAGGTCTCGCCCCTGCTGATCATGGCGAAGGCGATCATCTGGGCCGTGCGTCGCAACCCGATGGTGAACAGCGCGTGGACCGATAAAGAGATCCTCGTACGGCACTTCGTCAACCTCGGCATCGCCGCGGCGACCCCGCGCGGGCTGATCGTGCCGAACGTGAAAGAGGCCCAGTCGATGAGCCTGCTCCAGCTCGCGCAGGCGCTCGAGCAGCTCACCCTCACGGCACGCGACGGCAAGACGACGCCGACCGACATGCAAGACGGCACCATCACCATCACGAACATCGGCGTCTTCGGCATGGACACCGGCACGCCGATCCTCAACCCGGGCGAGGTCGCCATCGTCGCCCTGGGCACGATCAAGCAGAAGCCGTGGGTCGTCGACGGCGAGGTCCGCAGCCGCATGGTGACGACGATCGGCGCCAGCTTCGACCACCGCGTGGTCGACGGCGACGTCGCGAGCCGCTTCGTGGCCGACGTCGCGAGCGTGCTCGAAGAGCCGGCGCTGCTGCTCGACTGAGCCGGCTCTGCCATCCAGGAGGGGCGGTGCGGGGAGTCCCGCACCGCGCCTCCTCGGCGTCCTGTCGTAGGGTCGTGTCGACGACACGTCATGACCGGACGGGACCACCGCCGGTCGACTCGAGGAGGGGCCGGTCCGCCATGCCGCAGCACATCGTCGACGGGTCGGTGCCGAAGCACGAGCAGCTCCGCGGCATCCTGCAGGAGATGGCGGCGACCGAGCTGCCCGCCGGCGCCGCCGTGCCGAGCGAGCGCCAGCTGATGGCCGACTACGGCGTCAGCCGCATCACCGTGCGGGAGGCGGTCGGCCAGCTGGTCAACGAGGGCTGGCTCACCCGGGTGCGCGGCAAGGGCACCTTCGTGGCCCACCGCGTGGTGCAGTCGACCCTGCACCTGGCCTCGTTCACCAGCGAGATGACGTCGCTCGGGCATGTTCCGAGCACGGTCGTGCTGGTGCGCGACGAGGCCGTGCCTCCTGCCGACACCGCCGCGGCGCTCGAGATCGCACCCGGCGAGACCGCGTTCCGGGTGAAGCGCCTGCGCCTCGCCGACGGCGAACCGGTCAGCATCGACGACGCGTGGTTCCCGGCCGCGCGCTTCGCCGGGCTGTTCGACCACGACCTGACCCTGTCGCTCTACCGCCTCTTCGGCGACGAATACGACCTGCCCGTCACCCGCGCCCGGCAGACGGTCTCTGCGGAGGGCGCCTCGGCCGAGACGGCGACGCTGCTCGGCACGCGCGACGGCGCGCCCGTGCTGTTCTTCGACCGCGTGTCGTACTCGGGCGACGTGCCGGTCGAGCACTCGGCGACCTGGTACCGCTCCGACCGCTACCGCGTGTCGATGCAGGTGTCGTCGACGGAGCCGCAGGGCTGACGCGAGCCCGGCGCCGCGGTCAGACGGTGAAGAGGGCGTCGCCCGGCGCGACCGACGTGCCCACCGCCTCCTGCGACACGGTGTCGGGTGCGCTGTCGAGCACGACGACGGGGCAGACCGCCGAGTAGCCCGCCTCGGCGACGACGGCCGGGTCGAAGGTCACGACGAGCTCGCCCGCGGCGACGTTCGCGCCCTCGGCGACGGCCAGCTCGAAGCCCGAGCCGCCGAGCTTCACGGTGTCGATGCCGACGTGCACGAGCACGCCGACGCCCGACTCGTGCACGACGACGAACGCGTGCGGGTGCAGCTTGACGACCTCGCCGGCGATCGGCGAGAACACGGCCACGAGACCGGCACCGGCACCCCGCCCCGCAGGAGGCGCGCTCGGCTCGATCGCGACGCCCGCCCCCACCAGCTGGCCGGCGAACACCGCGTCGGGCACGTCGGCGAGCGCCACGACCCGCCCGGCGACCGGGGCCGTGACGACCGTCACGCGTCGAGGAGGTCGTTGATGTCTTCGGCGAGGGTGTCGGCGATGGTGCCCACGATCACCTGGACGCTGCCGCCGGCGTGGACGACGGCGGTCGCACCGGCCGCCTTGAGGGCGGCGTCGTCGACCAGCGAGACGTCTCTGACGTCGGTGCGCAGGCGGGTGATGCAGCCTTCGATCTCGTCGATGTTGTCGGCGCCGCCGAGTCCGTCGATCATGGCCTGTGCTTTCGACATGAGCTGTTCTCCTCCATCGCGGGTGACATGACCCGGTTCTGCTGACACGGAACGCGGGTTCCCAGTTGACACCATCCGCCGGTCTGAGGAAACTACCACTCACTGGTCATGACCGGACAGGACCGGACAGGCCTCAGATCGACCGGCACCGTGCCCACGACGATGCCCCGGCCGACTGCTCATCGACGAGAGGATCCGCGCATGACGACGTCCGAGACCGAGGCTGCACCGGCCGCAGCGCCGAAGAGGGGTGCCGGCGCGTTCGCCGTGCTGCAGCGCCTCGGGCGCAGCCTCATGCTGCCCATCGCGGTGCTCCCCGCCGCGGGGCTGCTCCTCCGGCTGGGCCAGCCGGACCTGCTCGGGGGCATCCCCGGGTTCGAGACCGGAGGTTCGGTCATCAGCGCGGCGGGCAACGCGGTCTTCACCTGGCTGCCGCTGATCTTCGCGGTGGGCATCGCGATCGGCTGGGCGAAGAAGTCCGACGGCTCGACGGCCCTGGCCGCCGTGGTCGGCTACATGGTCATCGACGGCGTGTTCGAGGCCATGTCCCCTCTCGTGCTGGCGGGCGAGACGACGGCGACCGGCGATCCGGCGGTCATCGACTACGGCGTGCTCGGCGGCATCGTCATGGGTCTGCTGTCCGCGGTGCTCTGGCAGCGCTTCTACCGGACGAAGCTGCCCGAGTTCCTCGGCTTCTTCTCCGGCCGTCGACTGGTGCCGATCCTCACGGCCGGCACGGGTCTGGTCGTCGCGTCGTCATGTCGTTCGTCTACCCGATCTTCAACGCGGCGCTCACCTGGGTGGGCACGGCCGTGGCGTCCAACGACGTGGTCGGCGGCGGTGTCTACGGGGTCGTCAACCGCCTCCTGATCCCCACGGGTCTGCACCACATCCTGAACAACATCGTGTGGTTCCTGGTGGGCGACTACTCGGGCGCCGACGGCACGGTCTACCGCGGCGACCTGACCCGGTTCTTCCAGGGCGACCCGAGCGCCGGCGTCTTCATGACCGGGTTCTTCCCGATCTTCATGTTCGCCCTGCCCGCCGCGGCCCTCGCGATCTGGCGTCACGCCCGCCCCGAGAAGAAGAAGCTGATCGGCGGCATCATGCTGTCGACCGCGCTGACGGCCTTCCTGACGGGCATCACCGAGCCACTCGAGTTCTCGTTCATGTTCGTCGCCTGGCCGCTCTACGTGGTGCACGCTGTGCTGACGGGCACCTCGATGATGCTGGTCAACGCGCTCGACATCCACAACGGGTTCTCGTTCTCGGCGGGTCTGATCGACTACGTGCTGAACTTCTCGATCTCGCAGAACTCGATCTGGCTGATCCCGATCGGGCTCGGCTACGCCGTCGTCTACTACGTCATCTTCAGCTTCGTGATCAAGAAGTGGAACCTCAAGACACCGGGTCGCGAAGACGACGACGCGAGCGCCGAGTCGGTCGAGGCCGCCACGAAGGCGTAGCCGCGCTCGGGCTCCGGGGCACCAGACCCCAGCGGATCGCCGAGGCCCTCGTGCGCGCACGGGGGTCTCAGCGCGTTCCCGGGGTCTCGGCGGTTCCGAGGAGGCGCGTCGCGGGTCGGCAGCCGAGCCGCGCCTCCTCGTCTTGACAATCATTATCAGTAGCAATAGCGTCGACGACATGAACCTCCGCCGCACCCTGCCCCTGCTCGCCCTGCCCGCCGCGGCGGCCCTCGTGCTGAGCGGCTGCTCGTCGTCGGGGTCGGCGGGCGCGGCGGGCGACGACGGTTCAGGAGGCGCGATCTCGGTCGTCGCATCGACCAACGTCTACGGCGACATCGCTCAGACCGTCGGCGGCGACGCGGTCGACGTCACCAGCATCATCAGCGACCCCTCGCAAGACCCGCACTCGTACGAGGCCGACGCCCGCACCCAGCTCGCGGTCTCGCGGGCCGACGTCGTGATCGAGAACGGCGGCGGCTACGACGCTTTCGTCGACACGATGCTCAGCGCGAGCGACTCGTCGGCCGCGGTCGTGAACGCCGTGGACGTCTCGGGCCTCGACCCCGACGCCGAGGGGCACACGGACGACGAGCACGCCGACGACGAGCACAGCGACGAGGCCGAGCCCTCCGCCGACGCCACGAGCGACGACCACGCCGACGAGCACGAGCACGACCACGGCGCGTTCAACGAGCACGTCTTCTACAGCCTGCACAGCATGGGCGCCCTCGCCGACGAGATCGCGCACCAGCTGGGCGAGATCGACCCCGACCAGGCCGACACCTTCACCGCGAACGCCGACGCGTTCGGCGACCGCGTGGCCGATCTGGAGGCGCAGGCCGCCGAGATCAAGACGGCGCACGATGGCGAGTCGGTCGCCTACACCGAGCCGGTGCCCGGCTACCTCTTCGACGAGATGGGTCTCGTGAACGTGACCCCCGCCTCCTTCTCCGAGGCCATCGAAGAGGGCGACGACGTGTCGCCCGCGGTGCTCAACGAGACGCTCAAGACCTTCGCCGACGGCCGGGTCGACCTGCTCGCCTACAACGAGCAGACCTCGAGCCCCGAGACCGAGGCGGTCGAGAAGGCCGCCACCGACGCCGGCGTCGCCATCGTGCCGGTCACGGAGCTCCTCCCGGAGGGGGATGATTACATCTCGTGGCAGCAGAGCAACATCGACGCGATCAAGGCGGCACTCGACCGGTGACCCAGCGGCACCCCGACGACTCCGTCGCCGTCGCGACCCGCGCCTCCTCGGCCGGGCGCGACGGCGACGCCGTGCTGCGCCTGCGCGACGCCGGCGTCGGCTTCGGCGACCGGACCCTCTGGTCGGGGCTCGACCTCGACGTCGCCCCCGGCGAGTTCATCGCCGTGCTCGGCCCGAACGGCGCCGGCAAGACCACCATGCTGCGGACCATCCTCGGTCAGCAGGAGCTCACCGCCGGCACCATCGAGTTCCTCGGCAGGCCGGTCGCCCGCGGGCACCGCCGCATCGGGTACGTGCCGCAGCAGCGCCTGATGGAGACCGGTACGCCGCTCCGCACCCGCGACATGATCGCCCTCGGCGTCACCGGCCACCGCTGGGGCCTGCGCCGCGAGAGCGCCGCCGAACGGGCCGCCATCGACGCCCTCGTCGACGAGGTGGGCGCGACCTCGTTCGCCGACGCCCCCGTCGCCTCGCTCTCGGGCGGCGAGCAGCAGCGCGCCCGCGTCGGCCAGGCACTCGCCGCCGACCCCGCCCTGCTGCTCTGCGACGAGCCGCTGATCTCGCTCGACCTGCGGCACCAGCGCGGCGTCACCGAGCTGCTCGACCGTCAGCGCCGGGCCCGCAACACGGCCGTCGTCTTCGTCACGCACGACGTCAACCCGATCCTCGACGTCGTCGACCGGGTGCTCTACCTGGCCGGGGGCTCGTTCCGCATCGGCACCCCCGACGAGGTGCTGCAGGCGCCCGTGCTGAGCGAGCTGTACGGCACCCCGGTCGACGTCATCCGCACGATGGGGCGCATCGTCATCGTCGGCAGCCACGGGCACGACGATCATCACCTCGAGCCGCTCGACGACGACGGAGGGCCGCGATGACCGACCTGTGGGCCCAGCTGTTCTCGTTCCAGGACTTCGGCGAGCTCGTCGCCCTCGTCAAGAACTCGATCATCGCCGGCGCCGTGCTCGGCCTGGTCGGCGGGTTGATCGGCCCGTTCGTCCTCACACGCAACATGCCGTTCGCCGTGCACGGCATCAGCGAGCTGTCGTTCGCCGGCGCGTCGGCCGCCCTGCTCTTCGGCGCCAACGTCGTCGCGGGGTCGCTCGTCGGCAGCGTCGTGGCGGCCCTGCTGATCGGTGTGCTCGGGTCGCGGGCGCGCGAACGCAACTCGATCATCGCGGTGCTCATGCCGTTCGGCCTCGGGATCGGCATCCTCTGCCTCGCCCTCTACCAGGGCCGGTCCGCCAACCGGTTCGGCCTGCTGACCGGTCAGATCGTCGCCGTCGACAACCCCCAGCTCGGCTGGCTGATGACCATCTCGGCCGTCGTGATCGTCACGCTGCTGGTCGTCTGGCGCCCGCTCACCTTCGCCAGCGTCGACCCCGACGTGGCCGCCGCCGCCGGCATCCCGGTGCGGACCCTCGGCATCGTGTTCATGCTCGTGCTCGGCCTCGCCGTCGCCGTGTCGGTGCAGATCGTCGGCGCCCTGCTGGTGCTCTCGCTGCTCGTCACCCCCGCCGCCGCGGCCCTCCGGCTCACGGTGAACCCGCGGCTGGTGCCGCTCTTGAGCATCGCCTTCGCCGTCACCTCGGTGGTCGGCGGGATCCTGCTCGCACTCGGCGGCGGACTGCCGATCAGCCCCTACGTCACGACCATCTCGTTCGCCATCTGGCTCGTCTGCCGTGTGATCGGCCGTCGTCGCGACGCCCGCACGCTCAGGCCGCGCCGACCCGCACGGGTAGCCTTGGCCGCGAAGCAGGAGGTCTGAGATGGTGGTCCGACGCAACACCTGGCAGCGCGAGGCCGTGCGCGAGGCGCTCGACAGCAGCGAGGGCTTCGTCAGCGCGCAGTCCCTGCACACCCAGCTGCGCGAGGCGGGCTCGCCCATCGGGCTGGCGACCGTCTACCGGGCGCTGTCCGACCTCGCCTCCGACGGATCGGCCGACTCGCTGCAGCAGGAGGGCGAGAGCCTGTACCGCGCCTGCACCCCCGGCACGCACCACCACCACCTCATCTGCCGCGTCTGCGGCACCACGGTCGAGATCGAGGCCGACGCGGTCGAGACCTGGGCCCGCCAGGTCGCCGCCCAGCACGGCTTCACCGAGGCGCAGCACATCGTCGACGTCTTCGGGCTCTGCGCGGCGTGCTCGGCCGAGGCCGCCGCGGGGCGCGACCCCGCGGTCACCCGCGGCTCCTCCGAGGGCTGACCCGCGCCTCCTCGGCTGCCGCCGTCGATGCCGAGGAGGCGCGGCTTGCGTGATCCCGGGCGTGTCGCGTACTCTTGCTCTTTGGTTGGGCGCTCTCTGCGCCCATGTGCACCGAATCCCCCGCCACACCGGCTCCGTCATGCGGATCCATGGGGGCCGACGCGCGCCGACAAGTGACCTTGGGTAGGGGCCGCCGTTCGCAGAACGGGGTGCTCCCTACGGTATCTACGGAGGAATGACCATGGCAGCAACATGCCAGGTGACCGGAGCCATCCCCGGCTTCGGACACAACATCTCGCACTCGCACCGACGCACCAAGCGTCGTTTCGATCCCAACATCCAGAAGAAGACGTACTACGTGCCGTCGCTTCGTCGTAACGTGACCCTGCAGCTCAGCGCCAAGGGGATCAAGGTCATCGACGCTCGTGGCATCGAGTCGGTCGTGAAGGACCTTCTCGCTCGTGGGGAGAAGATCTAATGGCTCGTCAGCAGGACGTCCGTCCCATCATCAAGCTCCGCTCGACGGCGGGCACCGGTTTCACGTACGTGACCAAGAAGAACCGTCGCAACAACCCCGATCGCCTCGTGCTGAAGAAGTACGACCCCGTGATCCGCAAGCACGTCGAATTCCGCGAGGAGCGCTAGAGATGGCCAAGAAGAGCAAGATCGCCAAGAACAACCAGCGCGCCGTCATCGTCGCCCGTTACGCCGAGAAGCGTCTCGAGCTCAAGAAGGCGCTCATCGACCCGAACGGCACCGACGAGAGCCGCGAGGCCGCCCGCCTCGGTCTGCAGAAGCTGCCCCGCGACGCGTCGCCGGTCCGCCTCCGCAACCGCGACTCGGTCGACGGCCGCCCCCGCGGTCACCTCAAGGCCTTCGGCATCAGCCGTGTCCGCTTCCGCGACATGGCTCACCGCGGTGAGCTTCCGGGCATCACGAAGTCTTCCTGGTAGGTTTTACGCGGTTCCACAGGGCCCTCGGGCCTGTTACCGCACGGACGCGGTGAACGCCGCGTCTCGTCTTACGAACGAAGTCCGAGGAGGACAAACACATGGCTGACAAGTCACTGAACCGCACCGAGCTCGTCGCAGCTGTCGCTTCCGAGTCCGGCCAGAGCCAGGCCGCCGTCAGCGGCGTCGTCGACGCGTTCTTCTCCGTCGTCTCGAAGTCCGTCGCGGACGGCACGAAGGTCACCATCCCCGGGTGGATCGCCTTCGAGAAGACGCACCGCGCCGCTCGCACCGGCCGCAACCCGCAGACGGGTGAGGCCCTCGAGATCGCCGCGAGCGACAGCGTCAAGGTCAGCGCCGGCAGCAAGCTCAAGGCCGCCGTCAAGTAGTCCTCCGCTTCTCACGAAGCCCCAGGGGGTGTCGACTTCGGTCGGCACCCCCTTTCGTGCGCCGGGCCGGGCGTCGTCCCCAGGGGGCCGTCCCGCGCCTCCTCGGCCGACCTGTGCGGAACCCGCCGGTCTCTCGGGGCCGAACGATCCGTCTCCGCACCCCGAGCACCCGACCTAGGCTGGAACCCGTGCCGAAACTCACCCGCATCACCGGGCCCGCACTCCTCGTGCTGGTGGCGTTCGCGGCGCTGCTCGTCGCCCTGAAGCTGGGCGGCGCGGCCGACGCCCCGCTCGTCGTCGACCCGGGCGAGGTCGTCCGCTACGGCCTGCCCATGGCCAAGATGCTGAACAACATCGGCGCGGCTGCGACCATCGGCACCCTCGCCCTGACCTGCTTCGCACTGGCCCGCGCTCGCCCCGAGTACGACAAGGCGCTCGACATCGCCGCCGGTGCCGCCGGGTTCTGGGCCGTCGCCTCGGCCGCCACGACCTTCTTCACGTTCCTCAGCGTCGCCAACGTCGCCGTCACCTTCGACGACCAGTTCGGCCGCCAGCTCGCGTTCTTCCTCACCGACACCGAACTCGGCAACGCCTGGCTGATCACCACGCTGATCGCCGCCGCCGTCACGGTGATGTGCTTCGTCGTCCGCAACATCTGGGCGCTGATCGGCGTCACGCTGCTCGCCATGGGCGGGCTCATCCCCATCGCCCAGCAGGGGCACGCCGCCGGGTCGAGCGGTCACGACGCCGCCGTCACGAACCTCGCACTGCACCTCGTCGGCGCCTCCGTCTGGCTCGGCGGCCTCGTGCTGCTGGCCCTGCTGCGCGGCACGCTCGACGACACCCGGCTCGCGATCGTGCTGTCGCGCTACTCGACGCTCGCGATCATCTGCTTCGTCGTGGTCGCCGTGTCGGGCGTCGGCAGCGCCGCCCTGCGACTCGGCAGCTGGTCGTCTCTGACCACGGGCTACGGCGTGCTCGTGCTGATCAAGACCTTCGCGCTCGTGGCGCTCGGGCTGTTCGGCGTCGTGCAGCGGAGGTTCCTGGTCGCACGCATGGGCACGCACCCGAAGGCCACCACCCGCCTCTTCTGGTACTTCGTCTCGGCCGAGCTCGCGTTCATGGGCATCGCCTCGGGCGTGGCCGCCGCCCTCGGTCGCACCGCGACGCCCGTCGAGCAGGTCGCCGCGAGCGACCTCGCCGACCCGACACCGGCCGAGATCCTCACCGAAGAGCTGCTGCCGCCCGAGCTGACCCCGATGCGCTGGCTCACGGAGTGGAACCCCGACATGCTCTGGGCCCTGCTCTGCGCCTTCGGCGTCTTCTTCTACCTCGCCGCCGTCGCGCGCCTGCGCCGTCGCGGCGACCGCTGGTCGGCCGGGCGCACGGTCTCGTGGATCGCCGGCATGGTCGTGCTGTTCTACATCACCTGCGGCGCCCCAAACGTCTACGAGGAGTACCTGTTCAGCGCGCACATGCTCGCGCACATGGCGCTCGGCATGGTCGTGCCGGTGCTGCTCGTGCCCGGTGCGCCGGTGACGCTCGCCCTGCGCGCCATCCACAAGCGGACCGACGGCACCCGCGGGCCGCGCGAGTGGATCATGATCCTCGTGCACTCGCGGTACGCGCACGTGATCAGCAACCCGATCGTGTCGGCCGTGCTCTTCGCCGGGTCGCTGTTCGTGTTCTACTACACGTCGCTCTTCAGCTGGGCGACCACGACGCACCTCGGGCACTACTGGATGATCGTGCACTTCCTGATCGTCGGGTACCTGTTCGTGCAGTCGATGATCGGCATCGACCCCGTCAAGGGCCGCCTGCCCTACCCGATGCGCCTGCTCGTGCTGCTCGCGACGATGGCGTTCCACGCGTTCTTCGGGCTCAGCATCATGACGAGCACGGGGCTGTTCCTGGCCGACTGGTACGGGGCCATGGGCCGCACCTGGGGCGCCACCCCGATGGCCGACCAGTACGCCGCGGGCGGCATCGCGTGGAGCGTCGGCGAGATCCCGACCGTGTCGCTCGCCATCGCCGTCGCCATCATGTGGAGCCGCAGCGACAGCCGCGAGGCCAAGCGCAAGGACCGCAAGGCCGACCGCGACGACGACGCCGAGCTGAAGGCGTACAACGAGCAGCTCGGGGCGCTGGCGCGGAGCGACCGGGGGCGCTGAGCCGGGCGCGGGGCGCTGAGTCGACCGCGGGCGCATCGCACCCGTTCGGGGGCTGGCCGACGTCGAACGCATGAGGCAACCTCAGAATGTGCTGCCCGAGCACGCCGAGAGGAACCCATGCCGTCGACCACCTTCGCCCGCACCCGAGTCGCGTTCGTCGCCTTCGCCGTCACCGCGGGGCTGACCCTCGGCGGCGGACTCACCCTCGTCGCCGGCGAGCCCGCCCAGGCGGCCCCCAAGGTCTACGCGAACTGCACCGCCGTGAACAAGGCGTTCTCGGGTGGGATCGCCAAGCCCGGCATCAAGGTCAACCTCGTCACGAAGGCGAACAAGACGGTCGAGAAGCGCGCTCTCAAGGGCTCCGTCAAGTTCGACAAGGCGCTCTACGCCGCCAACGCGAAGCACGACCGCGACAAGGACGGCATCGCCTGCGAGAAGAGCTGACGCACCGGTCGTGAGACAGCGAGGAGGCGCGGTCCGGGATGTCCCGACCCGCGCCTCCTCGGCGTCATGAGTCTGCGACTCAGGCCATCAGCTCGCGCACGCGCGGCACGACCTCGGTGCCGTACAGCTCGATGCTGCGCATCATGTGCTCGTGCGGCAGTCGACCCATGCTGTAGCGGAGGTCGAAGCGCGACGCCCCGAGCAGCGTGAGGTTCTGCGCGATCTTCTGCGCGACGGTCTCGGGCGAGCCGACGTACAGGGCGCCGGTGGCGTTCGCGCTCTGCTCGTACTGCGGGCGCGAGTAGGGCGGCCAGCCGCGCTCGCGACCGAGCTGGTTGGTCTGCTCCTCCTGGTAGGGGTAGAGGATCTCGAGCGCCTCGGCGTCGGTGTCGGCGATGAAGCCGGGCGAGTGCATCGCGATCGGCTGAGACGGCTTGCCGAACTCGGTCAGCGCGCGACGGTACAGATCGGCGTACGGCGCGAACTGGGCCGGCTGCCCGCCGATGATGGCGAGGAACAACGGCAGCCCGTAGTGCGCGGCGCGGATGACCGACTGCGGCGATCCGCCGACGCCGACCCAGGTCGGGATCGTGCCCGACTCGGGGCGCGGGTAGACCCACTGGTCGCTCAGCGAACCGCGGACGCTGCCCTGCCAGGTGACGGGCTCGTCTTTCAGCAGCTCGGCGAACAGCTCGATCTTCTCTTCGAAGAGCTTCTCGTAGTCCTGCAGGTCGAGACCGAAGAGCGGGAACGACTCGGTGAACGATCCGCGCCCGAGGATCACCTCGGCACGCCCGTTCGACACCGCGTCGACCGTGGCGAAGCGCTCGTAGACCCGCACCGGGTCGTCGGAGCTGAGCACGGTGACGGCCGAGCCGAGGCGGATGCGCTCGGTGCGGGCGGCGATCGCGGCGAGCACGACCTCGGGCGCCGACACGGCGAAGTCGATGCGGTGGTGCTCGCCCACGCCGATGAAGTCGAGCCCGACGCGGTCGGCGAGCACGGCCTGGTCGACCAGATCGCGGATCGCCTGGGCGTGCGTCTTGAGCATCCCGGCGCCGTCGACGCCCGCGGGGCGCTCGGTGACGTCGCCGAAGGTGTCGAGGCCGAACTCGAGGGGGTGTGACATGAGGCTCCTGACCGTGCTGCTATCTATACGTTTGCATGAATACTACGCCCCGAGGAGGCGCGCGTCCAGCAGGCGGACACGGTCGCGTCTCCAGGCGCGCAGCGGACGAGGCCACCCGGACGGGGTCTGGACACCTCGGCCCCCGACCAGCAGCATTATCCTGGGCACACTGCCTCACCGGTCGCGCCGTCGGCGCCACCGCCACCCGACTCGCGGGCCCGTGGCCCCGAGCCCGATGAGAGAACCACCACGATGTGCCCCGTCCTCCCCGCGACGCCCGAGAACGCCCCGGAGTCCGTCGAGAGACTGGCGATGACCCTGCACCGCCTCGACGAGGCGCACCGACGCTACCGGGTGCACTCCGCCCGCGTCGTCGGGCTGGCCCCGATGGAGGTCTCGGCGCTGCTCGCCGTCGGCGACACCCCCGGCATCACGCCGACGGCCCTCGCCCGCGACCTGGTCATCACCTCGGGGTCGACGACGGCCGTCATCGACCGGCTCGAGAAGGCCGGCCACGTCGTCAGGACGAAGCACCCCGACGACCGCCGCAGTCTGCACCTGCACCTCACCGCCGCCGGCACGGACGCGATGACGAACCTGCGCGAGGCGTACCGCTACGTGCTCTCGACGACCGGCACCGACGAGACCATCCTGAGCGCGATCCCGCAGCTGCACGAGATCACGGAGGCCCTGAACGCCGCCGTGAACGAGTCGCCCGACGGCGCCTGACGCGCGCTGCGCGGCGCGCGCGCCGTGCGTGCATCGATGTGACGCGAAAGGGCCCCTCGCGCGGCCCGAGGGCGCCTTTCGGGTCACCTCGACGCTGCGGCAGGAGGCGCGGGGCGGGGCGCGCCGCCGGCGCTGCATCGAAGTGACCCGAAGGGACCCCTGCCGCACCTCGAGAGCACGCTCCGGGTCACCTCGACGCAAGCGGCAGGAGGCGCGGGGCGGGCGCGCGGGAGGGGCTACGTCGAAGTGACCCGAAGGGACCCCTCGCGCGGCCCGAGGGCGCCTTTCGGGTCACCTCGACGCTGCGGCAGGAGGCGCGGGGCGGGACGCGCCGGAGGCGCTGCATCGAAGTGACCCGTTGAGGGCCCTCCTGCACCCCGAGGGCGCCTTTAGGGTCACCTCGATGCGCGCGGGCGGCGCGGCGGGGGCGGCGCGCGCTCGCTAGGCTCCGATCGTGGCAATCACCCTCTACGAGCAGATCGCCGACGACCTCCGCCGACGCATCGTCCGCGGCGACCTCGCGGTCGGCGACGACGTCCCGAGCGAGGGCGAACTCGCCGAGCAGTGGCGCACCTCCCGGGGTCCGATCCGCAACGCCCTCGCGGCCCTCCGCAGCGAGGGCCTCGTCGAGACCCGGCGCGGTCGACCGGCTCGCGTGGTCGCCCGCAAGACGCATCACCCCGTCGACGTGTCGATCCCGTTCACGAAGTGGGTCCGCGACGTCGGCGGCGAGCCCGGGGCCCGCACCCAGGAGGTCTCGCTGCGCCGGGCGGGCGACGAGAAGGCCCGCGCCCTCGGCGTCGAGCCCGGCGACCTGGTCGTCGACGTCGTGCGTCTGCGGACGGTCGACGGCCGCCCGACCATGCTCGAACGCCTGACCTTCATCGAGGAGGTCGGCCGCGTGCTCTTCGACGTCGACCTCGACACCGTCTCGATCACCGAGTACCTCGACTCGCGGGGGTTCGGCTACGACGACGTCGACCACGAGATCGACGCGGTGGCGGCCGACGAACTCGACGCGCGCCTCCTCGGCGTCGAACCGGGCACGCCGATCCTCCGCCTGCACCGCGTGACCCGCGGGCGCGACGGCCGCACGTTCGAGGCCTCCGACGACCGCTACCGCAGCGACATCGTCCGCTTCACCGTGGCCGCCTCGGGCCGGGCCCGCGAGGGCGACCACTTCATCCGCACGATCGGGGCGTGAGGCGCCGCCTGTCCGGCAGCCGCCGTCGGCGCGCAGGCCCAGGAGGCGCGGGTCGGCTCAGCCCTCGAAGTCGCCGCTGATCGCACCGTCACCGCTCGTCACGGACGGACGGCGACCCGCACCGCTCCCGCCGACGCGGCCCGCCCGAGGCCCGTGTCGAGATCGGCGAGAGCCACCTCGTCGCCGACGAGGTCGGCCAGGGGCCAGGCGAGGTGCCTCCGCTCGACGAAACGGGCCGCCTCGACGAGGTGCCGCGGCGCGTAGTTGTGGACCCCGCGCACGGTGACGAGCCGACGGACGACGCTCTCCGCGTCGACCGGCACCGCCGGAGCCGGCGACACGCTGCCGACCAGGACGGCCACGCCTCCCACCCCGAGCCTGGTCAGGGCCGACGCGACGGCGTGCGGCGAACCGGACGCCTCCACGGCCACGAGAGGCGCGCCTCCTGCAGCCTCGAGGGCGCGGTCGACGCTGCCGTCGGCGTCGGCGGCGACTCCGGGATCGCCCGTCGCGACCGCCCCGAACCGGACCGCGAGAGCACGACGACCCGCATCGGGGTCGACCACGACGACCCGGGCGCCGGCGTCGGTCGCCAGCGCCGCGACCGTGAGCCCGATCAGGCCCGCACCGAGCACGAGCACCACGACCGGTGCTGCAGCCCCAGCCGCCGCACCGTCCGATGAGGCCGAGCAAGACGGGCCCGTCGCACCGGACGCACCGGCCGACCCGACCGAGCCCGACGAGCCCGACGCACCGGCCGCACCGGCCGCACCGGCCGCACGGGACGCACCGGACGAACCTGCGACCCGCCCGTCGAGCGGCACGATCGCCGACGCCGCGTCGAGCGCCGCCACCGCGGTCGCCGTGCCGCACGAGACCGGCGCGAGCAGCCGCGCGTCGAGGTCGTCGGAGACCGGCACCACCGACGTCCCCGCCCGCACGTGCACGTGGGTGGCGAAGCCCCCGCTCAGCTCCCACCCGGTCTCGAGCCGCTCGTGCCCGTACTTCCGCACCCGCTCGCATTTCTGCGGCAGACCACGGGCACAGGTCGCACAGCGCCCGCAGCTCGCCGTCAGCGACCAGACCACGCGCCTCCCCGGTGCGAGCGGCGTGCCATCGACGGCGACCGCGCCCTGGCCGACCGCGACGATCCGCCCGACCTGCTCGTGCCCGAGCACGAGCGGGACCGGTGCGGCCCGGTCACCGCGGGTCGTGTGCACGTCCGACCCGCAGATCGTCGCGAGCTCGACCTCGACCAGCAGGTCTCCGGGGGCCAGGCGGACGCTCGGCACGGCGACCGCGTCGTGCGGGCGGCCGGGTTGCGTCCAGACCATCGCCGTCGGGGCGGGGTCGAGCCTCAGCTCGACGGGGCCGGCCGCGCGGGCGGCGGAGTCGTCGACGGGCCGAGGCGCGAGCGCGGTCACGCGACCGGCGCGGCCGACGCGACCGGCGCGACCGGGGCGACCGATGCGACGGGTTCGACGGGCGCCGTCCCGGCCGGCGCGACGGGTGCGACCGGCGCAGCCGACGCCGCCCCCATCGCGGCACCCGCGACTCCCGCGGCACCCGCGGCACCCGCGGCACCCGCGACTCCCGTCCCACCCGCGACCCCCGCGAACGCGGGCAGCCCCACGAGATCGCGCACACTGTCGAGCACGGCGTCGGCACCCGCGGCGAGCAGCTGCTCGCGGGTGTGCGCGCCCGTCGTCACGCCGACGACGAGCCCGGCCCCGGCGGCCCGACCCGAGCGCACGTCGCTGACCGTGTCGCCGACCACGACGACCGACGCGACCGACGACGCCCCGGTGCGCAGCAGCGCCGCGAGCACGAGGTCGGGCGCAGGGCGTCCGCGGCCCGCGTCGACCGGCGAGAGGGCGGCGTCGACCTGCCAGGCCAGGGCGTCGAGCAGGCGGTCACGGGTGTCGGGCGAGAACCCGGTGGTCAGCACGACCGCGATTCCGGAGGCGCGGAGCGCGTCGATCAGATCGCCCGCCCCCTCGATCGGGTCGACCCCGTTCTCGTCGACGAGCTCGCCGTACGCGATCTCGAACTGCTCGTTGGCCCGCTGGGCGACCCGCTCGTCGCCCCCGGCGAGGTGCCGGAACACCTCGATCTTCGACTGCCCCATCGTGTCGCGGACGTACTGCAGGGCCTCGTCGCGGGTGAGCGCCGGCCCGAGGTCGACCCGGTCGGCGACCCGGGCGAAGGCCTGCTCGACGACGCCGTCGTCGACGACGGTGGTGCCGGCCATGTCGAGCACGACCAGCTCGACGGGAGCGGAGGCGGTCGCGAGGGCGGCCGCGACGGTCGGGCCGGTCGAGGGAACAGGGGCGGTAGCGGCGGCGGCGGGGTGCGTGGTGTCGAGGGTCATGACGGTGTGCTCTCCAGGAGGAATGGCGGGTGGGCGGTGTGCGGAGCGCGCAGCGGCGCGGCGGGCAGGGCGGCGTCGCGCCCGCCGTCGAGGTGCCCGCCGACGACGTGCTCGGCGAGACCGAGACCGGTCGTCATGCCGATGCCGGTGGCGACGACGGTGACGAGCACGTCCGGTTCGACCTCGTCGACGACGAACTCGTCGCGACCCGAGGCGTAGACGCCCTGCCACCGCTCGGTGACCACGGGCTCCGCGCCGAACAGCGCCCGGAACTCGTCGAGGAACGCCGAGGAGGCGCGCTCGTCCTGGAAGGGCGAGATCGCCTCGCCCCTCCGGTGACTGTCGCCGACGATGATCGAGCCGTCGGGCAGCTGCGTGTACATCTGGTTCAGATCGAGGGCCGCGAGGTCGGGCCGCTCGGCATGCAGGCGGGCGCGCACCAGCTCGGCGGCGCTCGTTCCGGCGAAGGCGCTGTAGCGGATCAGCGACCACCCGGTGAGCAGCGGCGCCCCGAGGGGCTTCGCCAGGTCGGCGCGGACCCGCAGCATGTCGAGACCGCAGCGCTGCAGATCGGCTCGTTCGGCCAGCTCGGGCAGCAGCTGGTCGAGGTCGTGGTTCGTGGCGACGACCACGGTGCCCGCGTCGATCGGCCCCCGGCTCGTCTCGACGCGACCGGTCGTCACGGACCCGACGGAGGTGCGGGTCGAGAAGCGGACCCCTCGCGACTCGAGATGCCTGCGGATCGCATCCGCCGCCTCCCTCGGGTCCACCTGCAGGTCGTAGGGCAGCAGCGCGCCGCCGACGGTCACGCCGGGCGCGACCGGGGTGCGCGACGCGAGCCCGCCCGCGTCGAGGAGCTCGATCTCGGGGCGGTCGCCGAGCACCCGCTCGGTGCGGGCCGCGGCCAGCTCGCCGAGCAGGATGAGCTCGTCGTCGTGACGAGCGGCGACGAGCGTGCCGCTCTCGGCGAGCCAGAAGCCGGCGTCGCGGGCGAGCCGCAGCCACAGCCCCCGGGCGGCGAGCGCGTGCCGCCGGGCCTCGCCGCTCTGCGGGGTGAGGCAGAGGTGTCCGAAGTTGCGGACGGTCGACCCGCCGATGACGGCGGACCGGTCGACGACCAGCACGGACCGCCCGCGGTCGACCGCGGCCAGGGCGGCACCGAGACCCACGATGCCCGAGCCGACCACGACGACGTCGTAGCGCGCGGTCATCGGAACACCCGGCGCATCCACATCGCGAGACCCTCGACGGCGAGCACCGTCACGAGGATCATCAGCACGATCGCCGTGACCGTCCCGTAGTTCGAGCCCTGGCTGGCGTTCAGCAGGTAGTACCCGACTCCCCCGGCCCCGACGATGCCGAGCAGCGTGGCCGCCCGGATGTTGGTGTCGAGCATGTAGAAGGTGTGGCCGATCAGCGCCCGGGTGCCCTGGGGCAGGGTCGCGCCCGCGTAGACCTGGAGGCGCGTGGCCCCGGTCGCGGCCAGGGCGCGCTCCGGCCCCGACGAGACCTCCTCGAACGAGTCGGCGAGCAGCTTGCCGAGCAGTCCGACGCCGCCGAGCGCGAGGGCGAGCGTGCCCGCCTGGGTCCCCAGACCGGTGACGACGATCAGCACGATGGCGAGGATCACCTCGGGCACGCCGCGGATCCCGACGAGCAGCAGACGCATGCCGCCGCGCACCCCCCGGCTCGGCGCGACGTTGCGGGCCGCGAGCGACCCGATCACGATCGAGGCGACCAGGGTCAGCAGCGTCGCGGCCAGGGCGATCGCGACGGTCTCGCCCATCGCGTCGACCATCGTCGACATCTCGTAGCTGCCGAACGACGGCGGCCAGAACTGCACGGCCACGGCGGGCACGCCGCTCCAGACGGTCACGAGCTCGGACCAGGCGATGTCGCAGACGACGATGCTCGCCACGACGACGGCGGCGGCGACCGCGGCCCACGTGGTGGTCCGCACCCGGGCGCGATCCCATGGGCGGCGCAGCTTCGTCGCGACGGTCGCGGGGGCGGGTGCTCCGGAGGCGCGGGTCGCGTCGTCCGCGGAGGTCGCGGGGGCGGGGGTTCCGGAGGCGCGGGTCGCGTCGTCCGCGGACGTCGCGGTGGTCGAGGCCCGGCCGACCGCCTCGGGTGCGGGGGCGGCGGATGTCGCCGCGCCGCGCCTCCTCGTGGCCCGTCGCACGACGCGGTCGCCGAGACCGCGACCCGTCGGAGCCGTGCCGAGCATGACCGCGCGGACGCTGCTCGAGACGATCTCCATCACGACGCACAGCACGAAGATGACGACGGCGTAGCCGAGCCCCAGGCCGTAGTCGAGCGACTTGAAGGCGAACGACATCTCCATGCCGAGACCGACCACCCCGACGTAGCCGAGGATGACGCTGCCGCGCAGGTTGATGTCGTTGCGGTGCAGCACGGTCGCGACCCACGAGGGCAGCACCTGCGGCAGCACTCCCGCCGTGAACTGCTGCAGACGCGTGCCGCCGGCGGCGCGGACGGCCGTACGGGGCCCCTCGTCGATCTGCTCGATCGCGTCGGCGAAGAGCTTCGAGATCATGCCCACCGAATGCAGGCCGATGGCGAGGATGCCGGGCAGCGTGCCGAGCGAGAACAGCAGCACGAAGACCATCGCGAGCACGACGTCGGGCACGGCGCGCGCCAGCACGGTGACGAAGCGGGCGGCGGCGCGCCAGACCGGGCCGGGCGACGTGTTCGACGCGGCCAGTACGGCGACCGGCACCGACAGCACGGCGGCGAGCAGCGTGCCGCAGATGACGAGACCGAGGGTCAGCGCGGTCAGCTGCAGCAGCTCGCCGAGGGGCGGGAACTCGATCGCACCGACCCTGCCGAAGAACCGCTCGGCGTTCGACCAGCTCTGCAGCATGCGGGCGGGGTCGATGTCGACGCTGCGGAGGGCGACGACGCTCGCGATCAGGAGCGCGACGAGCGTGAGACCGGCGGCGACGCGTTCGGGCGAGACCCGACGACGAGGAGGCGCGGCGACGGGGGCGACGACGGCCTCGGTCGTGCGCGGGCGCTCGGTGACGATGCTCATCGGAGGGCGCCGTCGGGGGCGTGCGCCGCGCCTCCTGCGAGGTCCTCGGAGGCGTGCGCCGCGCCTCCTGCGAGTCCGGACGTGCCGGGCGTGCCGGGCGTGGCGAGCTCGAGCTCGATGGCCTCGAACTGGTCGGTGCTCGTCGCGACGCGGCCGTAGATCTCCATGACCTGCGCCTTCGAGAGACCCTCCGTGGGGGTGTCGAGCACGACCCGGCCGTGACGGAGGCCGACGATCCGGTCGGCCCACGAGAGCGCGAGGTCGACCTGATGCAGGCTGCAGATCACGGTGAGACCCTCGTCGGCGGCGATCTCGCGGATCAGCGCCATCACCTGGTCGCTCGACTCGGGGTCGAGCGAGGCGACCGGCTCGTCGGCGAGCAGCACCTGCGGGCGCTGCATCAGCGCGCGGGCGATGGCGACGCGCTGCTGCTGCCCGCCCGAGAGGGTGTCGGCGCGCTGGTACGCGCGCTCGAGCAGACCGACGCGCTCGAGCCGGGCGAGCGCCTCCGCCCTGGCCGCACGACCGTACGACCAGAGCCCGAGACGCGGCCCGCGCACCGTCGCGAGCGACCCGGTCAGCACGTTCTCGAGCACGGTGAGCGACGGCACCAGCTCGAACTGCTGGAAGATGAACCCGACCTCGCTGCGCAGCTCGCGCAGGGCGCGGCCCGTCAACGCCGTGACCTCACGACCCAGCACCGTGACGCGGCCGTCGGTGGGGCGCTCGAGGCCGTCGACGTGACGCAGCAGCGTCGACTTGCCCGAGCCCGACAGACCCAGCAGCACGACGACCTCGCCGCGGCGGACGGTCAGCGATGCGCCGTCGAGCGCGGTCGTCGCACCGAAGCGCTTGGTGATTCCCTCGAGGGCGACGACGGTCTCGGCGGGGCCGGTGGTCGCGGTCGTGGTCGCCGTCGCCGTCGTGGTCGTGGTCGCCGTCGCCGTCGTGTTGGTGGTCGCTGCCGTGTCGGCGGTCGCCGTCGCGGCGCGGGTGGCGGTGGTGGTGTCGTCGTGCGGGTTCATGCGGGTGTCCGTTCTGCTCGGACCCCGGGGATCCGCCGAGACCCCCACGCGCGCGCGAGGGTCTGAGCGGATTCCCGGGGTCTGGGGGTGCTACTTCGTCAGGCCTGGCACTGCGTGGCGTTCGTCTTCTCGCAGATGTCGCGGATCTCGTCGTAGTACGCGTCGTCCACCGGCGTCGTCTCGAAGAAGACGCTGCGGAAGCCGTCGCTGTCGGCGCCGTCGATGCCGGCCGCGACCATGTCGTCGGCGCTGACGTTCGCGAGGATCTCCTCCAGCTGCCCCTTCAGGTCGTCGGGCAGGCTGTCCGACTCGACGATCGGGGCGCCGGGCACCATCTGCTCGTCGATGACCTCGACGGCGTCGCTCTTGGCGACCTCGCTGTCCTCCGCGAAGCCCGCGTCGCACTCCGAGCCCTCGCCGGTCTTCTGCACGCTGACGTCGTGCTTGCCGGCGAACACGGGGGTGATGTCCTTCTCGGGGTCGATGCCGGCCTCGAGCAGCGCGTAGCTCGGGAACAGGTAACCCGACGTCGACGACGGGTCGACGAAGCAGACCTTCTTGCCCTTCATGTCGGCGATCGACGTGATGTCGCTGCCCTTCGGCACGATGGCCTGCGAGTAGTAGCCGGGCTCCTGCCCCTCGGCCGTCGTGATCGACGAGATCGGCGTCAGCTCGGCGCCGTTGTTCGTGGCGGTCACGTAGGTGAAGCCGGAGAACGACGCGACGTCGATCTGACCGGCGATGCTCGCCTCGATCAGCGCCGCGTAGTCGGTCGACTCGTGGTACTCGACGGTCTTGCCGGTCTCCTGCGCGATGTAGTCCATCAGCGGCTGGTAGTTCGTCTCGGTGTCGACCGAGTCGGGCACGACGCCGAAGACGAGGGTGCTCGAGTCGACCGCGAAGCCGGCGGCGTCGGACGAGCCCCCGCCCTCGCCTTCGGCCGAAGAGGCGGCGTTCGAGCAGCCGGCGAGAGCGGTGGCGAGCAGGGCGACGCCGACGAGGGCGATCGCGGCACGGGGACGGCGGAGGGTCATGACGGCCTTTCGGGTGGGAGCAGGACGTGACGATGGTGACACGCGACCGGCCGACATAGGAACCTAACTCGTGGTCCGTTCAGGCAGAGTTCACGTGTTGTATGCCCACCCGCGCCTCCTGGGCCCCTGGGCCTCCTGGGCCTCGCGTCGAGGTGACCCGAAAGGGGCCCTCGGGGCGCCGGAGGGCACCGAACCGGTCACCTCGATGCGGGGGGGGGGCGGGGGCTCCTGACCCGCGCCTCCTGGGCCTGGCGTCGAGGTGACTCGAGAGGGGCCCTCGGGGCGCTGGAGGGCACCGAACGGGTCACCTCGATGCGGAGGTGCGGGGGCTAGGCCGCGAGGAGGGCTATGCCGCCGAGCACGACGACCGACGCGACGAGGCGCTTCGCGACCGAGCCCTCGCGCAGCACGAGCGCCCCGAAGACCGCGACCATGACCACGCTCGTCTCGCGGGCCGGTGCCACGAGCGCGACCGGCGTCGTCTGGATCGCGACCAGCACGAGGATGTACGACAGCGGCGACAGCACGCCGAACGCGAGCACCCGCGACCAGTGCGCCCGCCCGACCCCGAGCAGCTCGCCCCGCCGACGCCCGAGGGCCACGGTGTAGAAGACGACCTCGGCGAGGGTCACTCCGACCATGAACGAGACGGGCGTGAGGCTCCAGGTGCGCAGGGCGTGGGCGTCCCAGATCGTGTAGGAGGCGATGGCCAGGCCGGTCAGCAGCCCCCAGGCGATCCCGGGGTCGAGGCGGCGACGGGGGCGACTTCCGCGGAGGTGCGGGGCGGCGGGCGGGTCGACCCGCGCCTCCTGGGGGCCGGCGGGTTCGGGGGCGGGGTCGGGGGCGGGGTCGGGGGCGGGGTCGGGGTCGAGAGCGGGGTCGGGGTCGAGGGCGGGGTCGAGAGCGGGGTCGGGGTCGAGAGCGGGGTCGGGGTCGAGGGCGGGGCCGGGCGCGGGGCCGGGTTCGGGCGCGGGGCCGGGGTCGGCTGCGGCGGGCGGGGTGCGGTCGATCAGGCCGGTCGCGACGACGCCGGCGACGACCACGGCGATGCCGACGACCGCCACGGGCGAGAGCCGCTCGCCGAGCAGCAGCACCGCGAGCAGCGCGCTGACCGCCGGTCCGGTGCCGCGGGCCGTCGCGTACACCGTCGAGAGGGAGCCCGCCGCGTAGCCGCGCTGCAGCACGGTCATGTAGACGACGTGCAGCACGGCCGAGACTCCTGCGCCGAGCGCGAGACCCGCGAGACCCCCGCCGAGCCCGCCGGTGAACGGGACGACGGGCAGCCAGAGCACCGCGCTGGCGACGGCGCCCCACCACAGGAAGGGCGTGCCGATGCGGCTCACGCCGTGGGCGACGATGTTCCACGAGGCGTGGCAGACGGCGGCGGCGAGGACGAGGAGGAGCGCGGCGGAAGACATGGCGGCACCCTTCTACCGTGTCGAGGTGACGCGCCGGGGTCGGGAGGCGCGGGCGGCGCTGCGTCGAGGTGACGCGAACGGGGGCCTGCTGCGGCTCGAGGGGCCGTTTCGGGTCACCTCGACGCACGGGGCAGGAGGCGCGGGTCGGCGCGACGGGCAGGGTGGCATCGAGGTGACGCGTTCGGGGGCCTGCGGCGGCTCGAGGGGCCGTTTCGGGTCACCTCGACGCGCGGGGCAGGAGGCGCGGGTCGGGTCAGAGCGCGGAGGGCACCGCGTCGAGGGGGTTGGCCCGGGCCCGCGCGGGGAGGCCCGCCCGGACGGAGCGCCCGGCCTCCGACGACGGCTTGCGGTGCGCCTGCTCGGCGGCGAGCACGGCGAAGGCGTCGCCGAAGGCTCCGCGCGGCAGCCGCTCGACCACGGCGCGCACGAACCCGGGCGCCCAGTCGTCGGGCGCGGCCCCGCTCACATCCAGACTCGTCGCGCGCTCGAGCAGATGCCCCTCGACGTCGAGCTCGGCCGCCACCGACGGCCACATGTGGCGCTCGATGACCTCGGCCACGCGCCTCCCCCGGTCGTCGCTCCAGCCCGCACCGGCGGCGAAAACCCGGGCGACGTCGGCTCCGGCCCGTTCGAACGGCACCGTGTGGCTGTCGAACGAGGGAGCCAGCCCGAGGTCGTGCAGCATCGCCGCCACCCAGAGCAGCTCGACGTCGACCTCGAGCCCCTCGGAGGCGCCGAGCTCGGCCGCGAAGGCGAACGACCGCAGGCTGTGGTCGGCGAGCGCCGGCGACGCGTGCGCCCGCACGACGGCGAGCGCCCTCTCGGCGACGGGGGTCGGCGGGGTGAGCAGGCGATCGAGGCGCGAGGAGTCCGTCATGGGAGCGAATCTACGAGTCGACGCGTCCGGCCACCAGTGGCAGTGTCGCCACCGGGGCCCGAGAGCTGCCGGCCGCGCTGCGTGGCTCCCCACTGCATCGATGTGACGCGAACAGGGCCGTCCCGCGGCTCGAGGGCCCCTTTCGAGTCACCTCGATGCGCAGAGTGGGAGGCGCGGGGTGGGAGGCGCGGGCGGGGCAGGAGGCGCGGGCCGGCGGGCCGCTCTGCATCGAAGTGACGCGAAAGCGGACCTTGCGCGGTTCGAGGGGTCCTTTCGGGTCACCTCGATGCGCGGGGCGGAGGCGCGGGTGGGCCGCTCTGCGTCGAGGTGACGCAGAGAGGGCCCTTCCGCGGCTCGAGGGGTCCTTTCGGGTCACCTCGATGCAGGGCGCGGCCGGGCGGCGCGGCGCGGCGCGGCAGCGCGGCGCGGCCGCGGCGCGGCGCGGGTCAGCGGGCGGCGCGACCGCGCAGCATCCGGGCGAAGAACGCCGTCGCGAGACCCACCGCCACGAGCACGGCGGCGAGGCCGCTGACCACCTGCCCGACCGGGTAGGCGCCCGGCACGCCGAGCGTCACGAGCCCGATCGCGAAGCGGACCAGCGCCAGCGCGCCACCGGCCGTCAGCAGCGCCGAGGTGACGCGCGCGCTCGTGCGCGAGCTGCGGATGCCGCGCACGACGTGCGGCAGCAGCAGCGCGAAGATGTACGCGGGGTACGCCGTGGCGACCGTCGAGTACAGCCGCACGACCCCCTGGTCGAGGTCGACGGCGAGGTCGGCGGCGCGACCCGTCGGCTCGGCCGCGACGAAGAGCAGCACCTCGACGACGAACACCGCCACGAAGACGAGCGCTCCGGGCAGCCCCGAGACGAGTCGCAGGGTGCGGGGCGCGTCGTAGGCGCGGGCGACCTGGGTGCCGGCGAGCAGCAGGCCGGTGAAGAGCAGCAGCTTGGCGAGCAGGTCGGTCGCGTTCTCGAACGGCAGGAGGCGGTCGACGGCCTCGTAGACCGGCGGCGTGATCAGCGCGAAGGCCAGGGCGACGGTGAACGCCGAGGCGACGACGATCGGGTTGCGGCCGCGGATGGCGCCGGGGAGGCGCGTGAGGGCCAGGGCCGCCAGCACGGCGACCACGAGGAATGCGATGGTCATGTCACCCCAGGGTGTCTTGGATTCGGTGCGCCTGCTCGGTGTCGGCCGCGAGACGCCGCGCCTCGCGTTGCGCCGCGGCGAGACGATCGGCGACCAGGTCGTTCAGGTCGACGTCCGAGAGGCGGGTGAGCGCGTCGGATCTCGCGCCGCGCCTCCATCCTGCCTCCTCCAGCGTGAGAACACCTGCGGCGGCGAGTCCGCCCGTCCACGAGGTGCCGGCGATGAGGGCGATCTCGATCAGCTGCGACGGGCGGAGCTTGGGGGTGTTGATGGCCGCCGAGACGTTCGACGGCGCGATGCGCCAGCGCTCGGCGAGGGTCGCGCGGAGGCCGCCCGGGTCGACGGCGTCGATCCAGGTGCGGACGGAGCCGGGGAGGGGCGGGTCGCGCTGGTCGCGGACCCCGGCGAGTGCGTCGCGCGAGCCGGGCGCCTGCCGGTCGAGCAGCACGACGAGGGCGTCGGCGAGCTCGATCTGGGCCAGCACCTCGGCGGGCGTCGGGGCGGTCGGGCGACCGGCGAGGTCGGCGTAGCGGTCGAACGAGGTGAGCGCGTCGGCGGGCGCGACGCCGGCCACGCGGGCCGCGGCGACGACCTGCGCCTCGGGCACCCGACCGCGCAGCAGCTGCGCCTGCAGGGTGCTGCGACTGACGCCGAGCGCCCGGGCGAGCGGGAGCGCGGCCGTCGGCAGGCCGACGGACTCGGCCCAGGCCCGGAACTCGCCGGAGGGGAGCGACATGCGCCTCTCCTCTCGAGTGGGTGGGGCCCTGCGGCGTCGCGGATCGCCCGAGAGTGACGGACTTCTGTCATTCTCGCAGGAACTATGTATTCTTGACACCGGGGAAGCGCCGCGCACGGTCGATTGCCAGGGCATCAAGAGGGGTGCGTCACGGGGGTGATCGGCTCGACGACTGTAGTCGAGCCGGGACGGCCGAGACCGTGCGCGGGCGCTCCTGTCGACCCGCGCCTCCTCGATCCGTGCGTCCTCGACCCGCGCCTCCTCGGCTGCGCCTCTTCGACCGCGGCGGGGCCTGCGGCGCTACTGGAAGCTGAGGGTGTCGTCGGGCGCGATCGTCATGGCGTAGCTGACGGTGAAGGGGACGTCCTCGTCGATCGTGTAGGCGAGGCCGTCGAACAGCGACTGCGCCTGGACGACCAGGTGGGCCGTGCCCGGCGCCTCGTCGACCAGCCACTGGCCGGGCGTCGACGACGGCACCACGGCGACCGTCGGGTGCTCGACGATCGACCAGGCCGGCTCGTCGAGCAGCCGGTCGTCGACCTGGCGGCCGAACGGGCAGCCGGCGGGCAGCAGCACCTTCTGGGTGACGCACGACTCGTCGAGCTGGCGGTCGAGCTGCTTCTGCAGCACCGCCGCGAACGACGCGCGCGGCTCGACGTCGACCGCGACGGCCGTCGTCGAACCGACCGCCGACGCGCTGACCTCGACGGGGTCGGCGTGCAGGTAGGTGCTGTCGTGCGACAGCTCGAAGCGCGACGGCGCCAGCACCGTGAAGCGCGTCGTCACGTCGCCGCTCGTGGTCGTGACCTCGCGCCCGTCGACCTCGAAGCGGGGGTCGTTGCGCGGGGTGACGTCGATCGTGGCGGTCGGCTTCTGCTCGAAGCTCCACTGGTCGAAGAACAGGAACCGCTTGCCCGCCTCGCGCACCACGAACTGCGACTCGCCCGCGACGCCGTCGAGCGTGTAGGCGAGGGTGACCGTGCGCGTGCCGTCGCCGAGGGGCAGCTCGGACACCTCGCGCACGTCGTCGAGTCCGCCGAGCGACGGGACCTCGAGCAGGCTGTCGTCGAGATCGTCGGTGGGCTCGACGCCGGCGAGGGTCAGCGCGCTCGAGACGTCGCCGCGGTCGACGGCGTCCATGTAGCCGCGGGCGAAGCCGCCGGCGCTGTACACGGTCGCGTTCAGGGCGGCGACGGTCACGACGAACGCGACGACCACGAGGAGCGCCGCGCCTCCCCAGATCGCGACGAACGTCCGATTCCGTGAGGCGGGTCTCCTCTCCCCCACAGCAGAAGACATGCCCACAGTGTAGGTGGGCGCGGGTCACGGAACGCCGTGGAGTCGAGGAGGCGCGGGTAGATTGGATCCGCTCCCCGCGCCTCCTCGGTCCCTCCGGGCCTCGTCGAAAGGTCCCGTCCGCTCGTGCCCGTCGCCCTCTCCGCCGAACAGCAGGCCGTGTTCGACGCCATCGAGAACACGCGCGAGCACATCTTCGTCACCGGGCGAGCCGGCACCGGCAAGTCGACGCTGCTGAACCACCTGTCATGGAACACCGAGAAGCAGGTCGTCATCTGCGCGCCCACCGGCGTCGCGGCGCTGAACGTCGGCGGGCAGACGATCCACTCGCTGTTCCGTCTGTCGATCGGCCTGATCGCCGACCACGACATCGACCAGAAGCCCGAGCTGCGCAAGCTGCTGAACACCATCGACACCCTCGTGATCGACGAGGTCTCGATGGTGAACGCCGACCTGATGGACGCCATCGACCGGTCGCTCCGCCAGGCGCGGCAGCGCAGGTCCGAGCCGTTCGGCGGGGTGCAGGTCGTGCTGTTCGGCGACCCGTACCAGCTGCCGCCGGTGCCGGGCGACGCCGAAGAGCGCGCGTACTTCCGAGACAACTACCGCTCGATGTGGTTCTTCGACGCCCACGTGTGGGACGACGCGTCGCTGCGCATCTACGAGCTCGCGTTCATCCACCGGCAGACCGAGGGCGACTTCAAGGAGATGCTGAACGCCGTGCGGCACGGTCGGGTGACGGCCGAGATCGCCGGTCACCTCAACGGGGCGGGCGCCCGCCCCGTCCCCGCCGACTCCGACGCGATCACGCTCGCGACCCGCAACGACACCGTCAACCGCATCAACAAGGTCGAGCTCGAGCGGCTGCCCGGCAAGGTGCTGACCGCCAAGGCCGAGGTCAGCGGCGAGTTCGGCGGCAGGTCGTTCCCCGCCGACGAGGCCCTCGAGCTGAAGCGCGGTGCGCGGGTGATGTTCCTCCGCAACGACAGCGACCAGCGCTGGGTCAACGGCACGACCGGCACGGTGACGAAGGTGCGCGACACCGTGTTCGTCGAGGTCGACGGCGAAGAGCACGAGGTGCAGCCCGCCGTCTGGGAGAAGTACAGCTACAGCTACTCGCAGTCGACGAAGCAGCTCCGCAAGGACGTCGTCGCCGAGTTCACGCAGTTCCCGTTGCGGTTGGCCTGGGCGGTGACCATCCACAAGTCGCAGGGCAAGACCTACGACAGCGCGATCGTCGACCTCGGGTCGCGGGTGTTCAGCGCGGGGCAGACGTACGTGGCGCTCAGCCGCATCACGTCGCTCGAGGGGTTGTACCTGTCGCGCCCGCTGAGGCCCGCCGACATCATCGTCGACCTCGACGTGCGGCGGTTCATGAGCCAGGCGACGCGGGTGCCCGCGATCCGTGCTGCGGCGGACGCCGCCGAGAAGGCGGGCGACGAGGCCTGAGCACAGCCGGGCAGCCGGGCAGCCGGGCAGCCACGCAGCCGGGCAGCCGGGCAGCCACGCAGCCGGGCAGCCGGGCAGCCGCGCAGCCGCGCAGCCGGGAAGCCGGGGTCGGCGCTACGCGGCGGCGGCGGCTTTCGCGGCGGCCAGCGCGACGAACAGCTCGGTGCTGAACTCGTAGGCGACCGCGACCTCGTCGAGCACGCGCTCGCGCGCCTCCGGGCTCCAGTCGACGGCGTCGAGCTGCCGGCGGTAGGTGGACTTGAACTGCTTCGGTGCGGCGATCTCGGCGAAGAGGAAGAACCCGACCCCGTTCGTGTCGAACCCGAACCGCCGCTGCATGATCTGGCGGATCAGCTGCCCGCCCGACAGGTCGCCGAGATAGCGCGTGTAGTGGTGCGCGATGAAGCCGCCGACCCACTCGGACGCCGACCGGATGCGCGCGCAGTAGTCGCTCGTGACGTCGAGCGGGCGGATGCGCGACCGCCAGTCGTCGCCCAGCAGGAACGCCAGGTCGGCCGTGATCGCGGGAAGCCGCGTCAGCGCCGGCGAGAGGAACGGAGCCGCCACCGCGTCGCCGGCGAACCCGGCCGCGACGGTCTCGAGCGCCTCGTACACGAAGAAGTGCTGGGCGAGCATCTCGATGTAGTCGTCGCGGGTGCCGCGCCCGGTCATCAGATCGGCCATGAACGTGCAGCCGATGTCGCCGGTGGCGCTCGACGCCGAGGTGCGCTCTCGCAGGGCCTGCGAGAAGGGGATGACGACGGACATCGCGGGCCCCTCCGTTCCGTGAGTCGGTTAGGTGACCCTAACCATAGCGAGGGAGGCGCGTGACGGCTACGCCCCTCGGCGAAACGTCAGGCGATGCCGGGGGTCTCGCAGGGCGAACGGCTATTACGCGTAGATGCGTACTAGCCGATTCTCGCTGGCACCTCACGAAACCCCGGGGACACGACGATCGGCTATCACGCGTGGATGCGTGATAGCCGATCGTCGCTGCAACCCCCGAGACCCGGGGCGACGTCGGCCCGAACCGACGACGCACGAACCAGGAGCCCTACCGAGGAGGCGCGGCTCAGTCCTCCGAGCTCAACGCCCGTCGTCTGCGGATCACGGCGCTGACCAGCAGCCCGATTCCGGCCAGCAGCGCGAGACCGCCGATCGTCAGCGGCACGGTCGACTCGGAACCGGTGAACGCCAGGTTCCCGGAGTCGCCGTCGTCACCGCCGAAGCGATCGCCGACCGGGAACGCGGGGCTGGTCGAGTCGGAGGGGGTGGGCACACCAGGCGTGGGCGAGTCGGACGGGGCCGGGACACCAGGCGTGGGCGAGTCGGACGGAGCCGGGACACCAGGCGTGGGCGAGTCCGACGGGGCCGGGACTCCAGGCGTGGGCGAGTCGGACGGAGCCGGGACCTCGGGAGTGGGCTCCGGGGTCGGTCCGGGTGTGGGGCCGGGGGTCGGACCGGGCGTCGGGCCCGCGGCCTCGTCGATGCCGACGACGTAGTCCACGCTGTCGGCCGGCGCCTCGCCGTTGTCGGCCGTGATGGTGACGGTCGTGCTGCCGGGGGTGGTGGGCGTGCCCGAGATGACACCGGTGTCGGAGTCGAGGGTCAGCCCGGCGGGCAGGGTGCCGCCGGTGACCGAGAAGGTGGGGGCCGGGTTGCCCGACGCCGTGACCTCGAACGAGTACGGCGTGCCGACGGTGCCGTCGGTGGGGTTGCCCGAGGTGATGACCGGAGCGGACGTCACGGACGGCTCGCCGGGAGGCGCGCAGTTCTGCGGCACGGTGATGGTGTTGGTGTCGAGGGTGACGGCGCCGGTCTGAGCCAGCAGACGACCGGAGACCGTCGCACCGGTGATCGCGGTGATCGACTGCTGGGCCAGGATCGTGCCCTGGAACTGCGCCGCGCTGCCGAGGGTCGCCGAGCTGCCCACCTGCCAGAAGACGTTGCACGAGCTCGCGCCGCCCGAGAAGGTCATGACCGTGTCCGACCCGATGGTCAGCGTGCTGGCGGCCTGGATGACGAAGACGGAGTCGGCCGCGCCGGTGAAGGCGAGGTCGCCGGTGTCGGCGAGGTCGACGGCGCCACCGGAGTACACGCCGGGTGTCAGCGTGCGGCCGTCGAGCTGGGTGATGTTGCTCTCCTGCGGGGTGAGGCTACGAGCCACGCCGTAGGCGGTGGCCAGGTCGGCCTTGGCCTGACGGGCGGGTCCGTTGTTGACCTGCTGGGTGCCGCCGACGATGACGCCCGGGCCGCCGGTGAAGCCGGTGACGGACGTCCCCGGGCTGAGCCCGACGTTCCCCTGCACCACGCTCGTGCCGGTGTTCGTCACGGTCGAGCCGGCGAGGACGCCGTAGGTGGAGGCGGTGCGGAGGTTGACCGGGCCGTCGATGATCGTGTCGGCCTGAGCCGCGAGGCCGCCGGCGACGGTGAGAGCAGCGGCGACGCCGAGCACCAGCGCCGTACGGGCGAGTGGAAGGGGGGACGTCGTGCGGGCCATGGAGGCACCTGACTGAGAAGAGGAGGCACCTGATCACACGACTGGGTCATGCGGCGTTCCCCGTTATCTGAGGTATACGTGGTGCCGACGCCGATGACAATGCAATAGCCGGATAACGAACTACTTGAATAATGTTCACAGTCGCACGTCAGGTAGCCGGCCCCCGATCGGGGGCCGCGGTGCTCAGCGGCGCCGGTCGGCGCCGATCGCCGTCAGCACGAGCAGCCCGCCCACCACGAGGTGCGAGATGGTGTCGCCGAGGTTGACGGCGAGGTAGTTCGCCTCGGTGCCCTCGACGAAGAAGCCGACCACGCCGAAGACCACGAAGACGAGACCGACGATCGCGCCGATCGACCTGGCCGCCGAGACGCCCGACGTGCCGCCGAGGACGAGCGCGGCGCCCGCGAGCACCCAGATCACGGCGAGGGCGGGGTTGACGTTCCAGATGCCGAGGAGGTTCGCCCCGGTGGTGTCGAAGAAGCCGCCCATGTCGGGCACCAGGAACCCGGCCACCCCGAGGAGCAGCACGATCGTGCCGAAGGCGAGCGTGAGACCGCGGTTCGGCGACTCGCGGATGCTCGGGGCGGGAACGGTGCTCGTGGTCGTCATGAAGACATCCAAGCACCCCGGGGAGGCGCGCGCGAGCCGAGCGCGGACCGCATCGCCGGGTGCCATGATCGGACGATGAGCCCGACCCCCCTGCGCCTCGTCGTCGCGGTCAACCCGTCGGCGTCGTTCGGTCGGCGGAGCGACGTCGGCTCGTCGGTGGTCTCGGCGCTGACCCGCGCCGGGCACGACGTCACCGTGCTGCTCGAGCAGTCGTTCGACGACCTCGTCGTCGCAGCCCGCACGCAGCTCGCCACCTCGCCCGACGCCCTGATCGTCGTGGGCGGCGACGGCATGATGAACCTCGGCACGAACCTCGTCGCCGGCACGGACGTCCCCCTCGGGCTCGTCCCGACGGGCACCGGCAACGACATGGCCCGGGCCCTGGGGATCCCGCACGACGACAGCGATGCGGCCACGCGCCTCCTCGTCTCGCAGCTCGACCGGCCCGCCCGCGTCATCGACGCCGGCCGGGTCTCGCGCGGCACCGACACGACCTGGTTCGCCTGCATGCTGTCGGCCGGGTTCGACGCCGTCGTCAACGAGCGCGCCAACCGCATGCGCCGCCCGAGGGGCCGCAGTCGCTACAACCTCGCCCTCTACCTCGAGCTGATCCGGCTGCAGCACCTCTCGTACCGGCTCGAGATCGACGGCGAGAGCATGCAGCTCGACGGCACCCTCGTCAGCGTCGGCAACGGCCGGTCGTTCGGCGGGGGCATCACCGTGCTGCCCGACGCCGAGCTCGACGACGGGCTGCTCGACGTGCTCGTGGTGGAGCGGCTCGGGCGCCTGCAGTTCCTCCGGCTGTTCGGGCAGGTGGCCCGGGGCACGCACCTCGCCGACCCCCGCGTGCACGTGCATCGGGCGCGACGCGTCACGATCCACTCCGACGACGTCGCGGCGTACGCCGACGGCGAGCGGATCGGGTCGCTGCCCGTCACGGTCGAGGTCGTGCCGGGCGCGCTCCGGGTGCTCGCGCCCGCCGCCGTCTAGCGGCGCGGCGCGCCGCGCTCATCGATGTGACTCGAAGAGGGCCTCGCGCGGCTCGGAACGCCCCCGTCGAGTCACATCGATGCGGAACGCCGAGGAGGCGCGGGTCGACCCCGGCTCGCAACCACCGGTTCACGTGCGCAACACCTGTGGTCCGTACGGTCGACCGACCCCCGACGAAGGACCGTTCCCATGCGACCAGCCCGCCGCCCCTCCCCGCACGACGCGACCGGCGTCCGTGACGCGACCCGCGCCTCCTCGGCAACCCGCGCCTCCTCTGCTCCCCGCGCCAGGCGGACCGCCCTCGCCGGCGCCGCCGGGCTGACCGGTCTCGGCCTCGTCGCCCTCGCCGCCGTCGGCCCCGCCGCCTCGGACCCCGCGGCGGCCGCGATCGTCGCCGCGCCCATCGCATCGTTCGCCGACCCCGACGCCTTCTCGATGGCACCCGTCGGCAGCTACGAGACGGGCGTGTTCGACCAGAGCGCCGCCGAGATCGTCGCGCACTACGCCGCCGAGCAGCGCCTGCTCGTCGTGAACGCCGCAGCGGCCCGCGTCGAGGTGCTCGACGTCGCCGACCCGGCCGAGCCGACCAAGCTGTTCGACCTGCAGACGACGGGCGTGCTGTCGTCCGACGGCTCCGTCGTGCCCGCCGACGCCGTCGCGAACTCCGTGTCGGTGCGCGCCGACGGACTCGGCGCCGTCGCCGTCGAGTCGAGCCCCAAGACCGCCGCGGGCTGGATCGTCTTCTTCGACGCCGCGGGCGACGGCGAGGCCCTCGGCGCCGTGCGCGTCGGCGCCCTGCCCGACATGGTCGCCTTCTCGCCCGACGGCACCCGCCTGATCGTCGCGAACGAGGGCGAGCCGGCCGACGACTACACGGTCGACCCCGAGGGCACGATCAGCCTGATCGACGCCCCCGCGACGGTGTCCGTCCCGGCGCAGACCGCCGTGCGGACCGCCGACTTCCATGCCTTCGAGGCCGACGGCGCCACCCCGGTCGACCCCGCCGTGCGCATCTTCGGCGGTCGTGCCGACGCCGGCACCGTGACCGACGCGGACCCGCTCGTGCGCCCGGTCTCCGAGAACCTCGAGCCCGAGTACGCGACCTTCTCGAGCGACGGCGCCACCGCGTGGGTGTCGCTGCAGGAGGCGAACGCCCTCGCGATCGTCGACGTCGCCACGGCGACCGTGACCGAGGTCGTCCCGCTCGGCACCGTCGACCGCTCGGTCGTCCCGTTCGACCCCTCCGACCGCGACGGCGCCGACGGCGGGCCGGCGATCTCGATCGGCACCTGGCCGGTGCAGGGCTACCTGATGCCCGACACGATCGACAGCTACGAGGCCGACGGCGACACCTACATCGTGACCGCGAATGAGGGCGACTCGCGCGACTGGTCCGCCTACAGCGAGGTCGCCCGGGTCAAGGACCTCGGCGACGACGGACTCGCCCCGGTCTGCGACTCGATCGACCCCTCGCTGCTGACCGACGCCGGCCTCGGCCGCCTCAACATCACGACGGCCAACGGCCTCTCGGCCGATCGGAGCTGCTACGAGACGCTGTACACGTTCGGCGGCCGGTCGTTCAGCATCCTCGACGCCGCCGGCACGTCGGTCTTCGACTCCGGCGACGCCTTCGAGCAGCTGCTCGCCGAGGTCGCTCCCGAGTCGTTCAACTCGAACCACACCGCGACGGGCGTCGACGGTCGCAGCGACGACAAGGGCCCCGAGCCCGAGGGCGTCGCCCTGGGCGAGATCGACGGGCGGACGTACGCGTTCATCGGCTTCGAGCGCGTCGGCGGGATCGCCGTGTACGACGTGACCGAGCCGACCCGCGCCTCCTTCACCGCCTACGTCAACAACCGCGACCTCTCCGTCTCGGCGGAGGACGAGATCGACGACGGCGCCGACCCCGCCGACGTGCTGACCCGCGCCGGCGACCTCGGCCCCGAGGGGCTCGCCTTCGTCTCGGCCGCCGACTCGCCCACCGGCGAGCCGCTGCTGGCCGTCGGCAACGAGGTGTCGGGATCGACCACGATGTACGCGATCTCCGTGCCCGCCGCGGTCGAGCCGACCGTGCCGCCGGTCGACCCGAGCGCGCCTCCGGTCGACCCGACGGTGCCGCCGGTCGACCCCACGGTGCCGCCGACGACCGAGCCGGGCGACGGCTCCACGGCCGTGCCGCTGCCCACTCCCACGGGCGATGCGGGCGACCCGGACGACGGCTCCGATGGTTCAGGAGGCGCGGCCGACGACACCGACGACGGTGCGCTGGCCTTCACCGGCTCCGACAGCGCGTGGCTCGTGCTGCCCGTCGGCGCCGCGCTGCTCGCACTCGGCACCGGGCTGCTGCTGCTGGCCCGCCGACGCCGCGCCGCGTCGAAGTAGCCCGTCTCGGACGGGATCGGCGAACCTGAGCGTCTTCTGTGTTCGCCGATCCCGTCCAATCGTTTCGCGGGAGGGTGGCGAATCCTTTTCATCCCCACCGGGAATCACAGAAAAGGACCTGATCAT
>NZ_JACYVH010000011.1 GCF_014842255.1 Frigoribacterium sp. CFBP 13712
GGTTCTTCGCCGCTAATGTACGTTCGTACACAGCGCGCTACCCCGCACCCCGCACCCCGCACCCCGCACCCACCCCGCATCCCGCACCCCCACCCGGAAGCCCCCATGAGCACGACGACGTCTCGCCCCCCGGTCCCTCGCGACATCCAGCGTGCGCGCTGGGCGGTGTCGCTGCTGTTCCTGACGAACGGCGCGATCTTCGCGAACCTGCTGCCGCGGTACCCGGCGATCAAAGACGGGCTCGGGCTGTCGAACGCCGAGTTCGGGGTGGCCGTGGCGGCGTTCCCGCTCGGGGCGATCGTGGCCGGGCTGGCGGCGGGGCTGCTGATCCGCAGGTTCCGGTCGTCGCGGGTCGCCGTGGTCGGCACGATCATCACCGGCCTCGGAGTCCTCACCGCAGGTGTCGCGCCGTCGTGGGCGCTGCTCGCCGCGGGTCTCTTCCTCGCCGGAGCGATGGACGCCATCACCGACGTCGCCCAGAACTCGCACGGCCTGCGGGTGCAGCGGCGCTACGGGCGATCGATCCTCAACTCGTTCCACGCCGCGTGGAGCGTCGGAGCCGTCATCGGCGGCCTGATGGGCGGTGCGGCCGCGGGGCTCGGCATCCCCACCCCCGTGCACCTGTCGGTCTCGGCCGCGCTGTTCTGCGTCGTCGCGCTGCTCTCGTACCGCTCGATGCTCGCCGGCCCCGAGCCGACCGACGAGAGCGAGGCGGCCGACGCCGAGGCGTCCGACACGAGCGCAGCCGGCGGCCGGGCAGCCGGCACGGGCGCAGCGAACGCCGAAGCGACGAGCACCGCAGCAGCCGAGGAGGCGCGGGTCGAGTCGAACCCGTCCGTCGCGTCGGTCGCCGCGGTCGCCGGCCGCTCCGCCCTCCGCTTCGGGACGGTGGCCGTGCTGGCCGCCCTCGTGCTCGTCTCCATGGGCGCGGCCATCGTCGAGGACGCCGGCAACACCTGGGCCGCCGTCTACCTCTCGGGCTCGCTGGGGGCGAGCATCACGATCGCGTCGCTCGGATTCGTGTCGCTCGCGGGCATGCAGCTGATCGGCCGGCTGGTCGGCGACGTCATGGTCGATCGGCTGGGGCAGCGCACCGTCGCCCGGATCGGCGGCGTGCTCGTCGCGGTCGGCACGGGGCTCGCATTGGCGTTCCCGTCGATCCCCGGCACGATCATCGGCTTCGGTGCGGCCGGTTTCGGCGTGGCGACGCTGATCCCCGGAGCGATGCACGCGGCCGACCAGCTGCCCGGCTTCCGTCGCGGCACCGGTCTGACGCTGCTGAGCTGGCTGATGCGTCTCGGGTTCCTGTTCTCGCCGCCGCTGGTGGGGCTGATCGCCGATGCGACCTCGCTGCGCTGGGGTCTGCTCGTGATGCCGGCCGCCGGAGTGATCGTGCTGCTCCTCGCCGGAGTGCTCGCGCGGCGGGTGCCCCATGGGGCCGCCGTCCACGACCCGCGGGCCTGACCCGCGCCTCCTCGGTGTCCCCCGACCCGCGCCTCCTCGGCGTCCCGGTTCAGGAGGCGCGGCGTACTCTCGCGCGCATGGAACGGCGAACCGAACCCGGCGATGCAGGAGGTGCGGGTCGGGCCGGAGGCGCGGCGAACGACCCCCGCGTGGCCGCGGCCCGCTACCGCACCGACGGTGCGGCTCCCGCCGCCGACGCTCCGACCGACAACCGCACCGCGGCCGAGATGCGCGCCTGGGCCCGCACGGCCATCGACCAGGCGATCGCGCGCGGCGACTTCGACGACCTGCCGCTGGCCGGCAAGCCGCTGCCCGGTCTGGCCGGTGACACGGTCGACCCCGACTGGTGGATCCGGGGCCTGATCGAGAGGGAGGGGCTGACCGGGCTCGCGCCTCCTGCGCTGTCGTTGCGGACGGAGCACGCGTCGTTCGAGCAGACCCTCGACGGGCTGTTCGCCGAGGCCGCGGTGCGCGCGCACGTCGACGACTACAACGCGCGGATCGTCGAGGCGCGGCGGCAGCTGCGCGGCGGACCGCCCGTGGTGACGCCGACGCGCGACGTCGACGCCGAGGTGCTGGCCTGGCACCGGCGGCGCGCCGAGCGTCGTGCGCGCGAGGCCGCGGAGGTGCCGCCGCCCCCGCCGTCGTGGCGCGAGCGCCGGGCCCTCCGCCGAGAGCTGCGCCGCCGCCGCGCGTAGCCCCGCTGCGCGCCAGCGCCGCTCCGCGCCCGCCCCGCGCTCTGCGCCCGCCCCGCTCTCCGGCAGCCCCGCGCTCCGCACCTCCCAAGGGGTTCGGCGGGTTCCCGTCATCCTCGGCGGGTCAGCGCTGACCCGCCCCCGATGACACGAACCCGCCGAACCTCGCTCGCAGCCCGCCGCAGCCCCTCGAGCCCGCGCGCAGCCCCGGCTCAGCTGCCGAGCCGGCCCGTCAGCCGCCCGTGGAACTCGCTGCTGCGGTCGTCGAGCCCGACGAACTCGACCTCCACCCCGTGCGCGGCGTACTTCGTGCCGACGGCGTCGAGTGCGGCGACGCTCGAGGCGTCCCAGACGGAGGCGCGGGTCAGGTCGATCGTCACCCGTGCCGGATCGTCGGCGTACGAGAAGTGCTCGACGAGGTCGTTGCTGCTGCCGAAGAACAGCGGTCCGATCACGTCGTAACGGACCGAGGCCCCGCTCCCGGGCCCCGCGCTGCCGGGCCCCGCGCTGCCGGGCCCTGCGTTGCCGGGCCCTGCACTGCTGAGCCCGATGCCGTCGGCGCTCGCCGCGCCTCCTTCGACCGTCCGCTCGACCCGGATCACGTGCGCGATCCGCCGCGCGAACAGCACCATGGCGAGCAGCACGCCGACCGCGACGCCGAGCGCCAGGTTGTCGGTCGCGACGACGACCGCGACGGTGACGACCATGACGAGCGTCTCGGGGATCGGCATGCGCCGCAGCGTCGACGGCCGGACGCTGTGCCAGTCGACCGTCGAGATCGCGACGATCATCATCACGGCGGCCAGCGCGACCATCGGGATGCGCGCCATCACCTCGCTCAGGGCGGTGACAAGCAGCAGCAGGAACAGCCCCGCGACGACCGTCGACACCCGGGTGCGGGCCCGGCCGATCTTGACGTTGACGACGGTCTGGCCGATCATCGCGCAGCCGGCGATGCCGCCGTAGGCGCCCGCGGCGATGTTCGCGACGCCGAGCGCCCACGACTCCTTGCCCTTGCGCGACGGCGTCTCGGTGATGTCGTCGACGAGCTTCGCGGTCAGCAGGGTCTCCATCAGGCCGACGAACGCGACGCTGAGCGCGGTCGGCAGGATGATGCCGAGCGTCTCGAGCGAGAACGGCACGAGCCAGGGGGTGAGCCCGGGCAGCCCGCCGCCCATCTCGCCCTCGTCGCCGACGGTGGTCACGTCGAGCCCGGCCGCGACGACGATCACGGTCACGACGACGATGGCGACGAGCGGCGCCGGCACGGCCTTCGTCATGCGCGGCAGCAGCACGACGATGACGATGGTCAGCACGAAGAGGGGGTAGACGATCCACGGCACGTCGATCAGGTGCGGCACCTGGGCCATGAAGATGAGGATGCCGAGGGCGTTGACGAAGCCGATCATCACCGACCGCGGGATGAACCGCATCAGCCGGGCGAGCCCCGCCGTGCCGAACGCGATCTGGATGACGCCGGCGAGCAGCACGGCCGGCAGCACGTACTCGACGCCGTGCGCACGGACGAGCGGGGCGATGACGAGCGCGACCGAGCCCGCGGCGGCGGTGACCATGGCGGGGCGGCCGCCGAGCAGCGACATGACGAGGGCGAGCACGATCGAGGCGACCAGGCTGACCATCGGGTCGACGCCGGCGATCACCGAGAACGAGATGACCTCGGGCACGAGGGCGAGCGTCGTGACGATGCCGGCCAGCGCCTCCCGGGTCAGGAGGCGCGGTGACCGCAGGACGCCGAGCACCGTGTCGTCGCGGTGCGGGCGCACGACGGGCGCGGGGGAGGGAGCGGTCACGAGGACTCCTGGGGAGAAGAAGGGGGAGGGGTGCCGCGATGCGGCGCGTTCGACTTTAGGCGACGGTCGCGTGCCGTCCGCGCGTCCGTTCGCCCGTGCGCGTTCGCGGGGCTGCCGGGGNGCAGGAGGCGCGGTTCGGCACTGCAGGAGGCGCGGTTCGCGACACGCACGCGAGGCACGACCCGCGAACGATCCCGGGTCCGCCCTGAGGCCGATGACAGCACAGGGGCCGAGCGCGAGACTCGAGTCATGAGCTCAGTGGACGACGGCCGGATCGTGCGGCGCATCTTCGCCGGCCTGCTGGTCGTCGTGACCCTGCTCGGTCTGGCGATCTTCTCGCTGGGGCGCGCCTCCTTCGCGGTGCTCGACGCGGAGGGGCAGGAGGCGCCCCCGTTCACGGTCTGCTCGGTCGACTACCCGACGTGCACCGATCCACAGCCCGTGCTCGTGATCTTCGGAGCGGCGATGATGATCGCCGCCCTCGTTGCGCTGATCAGCATGATCGCCTCGCGGCGTCGCCGGCACCGCCCGGTGCGCCGCGCTCGCCGCTGACCGCCAGCCGCTGCTCAGGCGTCGCGGTCGGCCGCCGCCGGTGCGGACGGGCCGCGGACGGCGTCGTGCGCCGACACGTCGCGGTCGACGCCGCCGTGGCGCCGCTGCTGCGACTCCGAGTTGAGCAGCAGGTTGAGCAGCACCGCGACGAGGGCCCCGGCGCTGATGCCCGAGTCGAACACGATCGTGAACCAGGTCGGGAACTGCGCGTAGATGTCGGGGCTGACGGTCGGCAGCAGGCTGACACCCAGCGCCACCGCGACGATCAGGATGTTCGAGTTGTTGAACTTCACCTTCGACAGCGTGCGGATGCCGCTCGCGGCGACCATGCCGAACAGTGCCACGCCCGCGCCGCCGAGCACCGCCAGCGGCACCCCCTCGACGACGGCGCCCAGGGCGGGCACGAGCCCCAGCACGACGAGGATCACCCCGGCGAACGTCGCCACGTAGCGCGACCGCACGCCGGTGATGCTGACCAGGCCGACGTTCTGCGCGAACGCCGTGTAGGGGAACGTGTTGAAGACGCCGCCGATCACGGTCGAGAGGCCGTCGGCGCGCAGGCCGTCGGCGAGGCGGCGCGGGGTGACGGGCTCGTCGACGATCTCGCCGACCGCGATGATGTCGCCGGTCGTCTCGGTCATGATGACGAGGCCGACGATGCACATCGACACGATGGCGCTGATCGGGAACGTGGGCAGCCCGAAGTGGAAGGGCAGTGCGAGGCCGAACCAGGCGCTCTCGCCGACGCCGCTCCAGTCGGTGAGGCCGAACGGCCACGCGACGAGTGTGCCGATCACGAGCCCCAGCAGGATGGACACCCGCTGGATCGCAGGAGGCGCGAACCGCTCGATCAGGATGATCAGCAGCAGGGTCCCCGCCGCGAACCCGATGTCGAGCGGGTCGCCGAAGTCCTCCGAGCCGGTGCCGCCGCCGACCCAGCCGGCCGCGACGTCCATCAGCGAGACGCCGATGATGAGGATGACGGTGCCGGTGACGATCGGCGGGAAGAACCGGACGAGTCGGGAGAAGAACGGTGCGAGCAGCATCATGAACAGGCCGCTCGCGATGACGGAGCCGTAGATCGCGGTGATGCCGTACTCGCCGCCGATCACGATCATCGGGCCGACGGCGGCGAAGGTGCAGCCCTGCATCAGCGGCAGCCGCACCCCGAAGCGCCAGAATCCGACCGACTGGATGATGGTCGCGATGCCGGCGACGAGCAGGTCGGCGCTGATCAGGTACGCGATGTCGCCCGGCTCGAGCTCGCCCATGCCGACGAGCGCACCACCGACGATCAGCGGAACCGCGACGGCGCCCGCGTACATCGCGAGCACGTGCTGCAGCCCGAGAGGGAACAGCCGTCGCAGCGGCGGGATCCGGTCGACGGGTCGCTTCTCGGCCTGCGCGCTCGCGGTCATGGGGCCTCCTGATCAGGGTGAGTCGGTCATGACGACGCTAGGGCACGCGCGTTGCCCGGATGATGCCGTCATGTGTCGCCTGTGTGAAGGCGGCCGCGTCCGCGACCTGTGGAGAAGCCTGATTCTCATCCCCAGATCGGGGCAGGTCCGCCTCGCGGCATGAGCATGACGATAGTGTTGGGACTCCGCCGACAGTCGTCGAGCGATGTCCCAGCCGTTCTGACCGAGACTGAGAAGCATGCACCGCCTCACCACGCGCCCCGACCTCTCCGGGTCGACCCGCGCCTCCCGGGGACGACGTGCCGTCACGACCGCGATCGCCGTCGTCGGGCTCAGCGTCGCCTCGCTCCTCGCCGTCCCCGCTCAGGCCCAGGCCGCCGCCCCCACCTGGGCTCAGATCGAAGAGGCCCGCAGCTCCGAGACGGCCAAGAAAGACGCCATCGCCGACGTCGAGGCCGCACTCGAGGCGGCCACGAACCGTGCCGCCGACGCCCAGAAGGCCGCCGACGCCGCCGGTGAGGTGCTCGTCGACGCGCAGGCCGCGGCCGACGAGGCCAACGCGACCTACGCCGCCATCCAGAAGAAGGCCGACGAGGCCCGCGAGCAGTCCGCCTCGTCCGAGATCGTCGTCGGTCAGGCCGCCGCGATGCTCGCCCGCCCGACCAGCACCGGCACCCTCAGCGACCTGCTGTCGTCCGGCGCCGGCGCCGAAGACACCCTCCGTGGCCTCAGCATGTCGAGCAAGGTCGGCGAGAATCTCGACGCGCTGCGCGATCGCGCCATCGCCGCCGACAACCTCGCGACCTCGCTCGCCGACCAGGCCAAGGTCGCCCTCGACGAGCGCGACCGCCTGACCGACGAGGCCGACGCCGCCCTCGACGAGGCCGTCACCGCCAACGAGGCCGCCAAGGCCGACGCGTCGAAGATCGACACCGAGAAGGCCACGCTGGCCGCCCAGCTCGTCGTGCTGCAAGACGACCGCATCTCGATGGAGCAGGCCTTCGCCCAGGCGCAGGCCGCCGAGGCGGCGGCCGCCCAGGCGAAGCTCCAGGCCGGCGCCGCGGGCACCGGCCCGATCAGCGTCGGTGCGGGCTCCGGCCCCGGCACCACGCAGCCCGACCCCGGCACCGGCTGGGTCGCCGCGATCCGCTCGTTCGGCTCGTACCAGGCGTACGGCTACCGCGTGCACCCGATCACGGGCGAGTACAAGCTGCACGCCGGTGCCGACTTCGGCGCCTCGTGCGGCACGCCGATCTACTCGATCGCCGCCGGCACCGTCTCGTACGCGGGCCCCGCCGGCGGGTACGGCAACCTCGTGATCATCGACCACGGCAACGGCATCAGCAGCGCTTACGGGCACATGGAGTCGTCGGGCATCTTCGTGTCGCAGGGTCAGACCGTGACCCCCGGTCAGAACATCGCGGGCGTCGGCACGGCCGGCGGCTCGACGGGCTGCCACCTGCACCTCGAGGTCCGTCAGAACGGGCTCGCCACCGACCCCGTCGCCTACCTCGCCACGCAGGGCGTCCGCTAGGCGGAAGCGCTCTCGGGTCTGATGCGCGCCTCCTCGGAGGCCGCCTCCGTCACCCGGGCCTCCGCCAGCAGCTCGTCGACCACGACGCGCACCGCCGGCCGCACGGCCCGATCCGGCCGCATCAGCGCCTCGATGTGCCGCCCGGCGCGCACCTCCTCGAGCGTCGCCAGATGGAACCGCCCCCGCGCGCGCCCCGCCGACGTGTGCCGCGGCACGAGTGCGATCCCGTGCCCCGCGGCCACCATGTTCTCGAGCAGCGGCAGGTGCAGGCTGCGGTGCACCACATCCGGAGTCACGCCCGCCCGCAATGCCATCGCCGTCAGCACGCGGTCGATCGGGAACCCGACCGGGACGCCGATCCACGGTTCGCCGATCACGTCGCCGAGCGTCACGCGCTCACGCCCCGCCAGCGGGTGATCGAGCGGCATCGCCACCTCGAGCGGTTCGCGCAGCAGCGCCACGATCGCCAGCCGCGACCGATCAGGAGGCGCGACCCCGTCCGACCGGTGCCCCACCACCACATCGAAGTCCGCGGTCAGCCGGGCGAACTCGTCTTCGCTCACGTCGCGGTCGTCGATCTCGACCTCGATGCCGGCGTGGGCCCGCATCCGCGTCACGAACCCGGGCAGCAGCAGCTCGGCCGCCGACGGGAACACCGCGAGCCGCACGACGCCCGTCGCGCCGGTCCGCACCGCCTCGAGCGTCGCCTCCGCCTCGGCCACCGCCGTCGACACCGCCAAGGAGGCGCGCGCGAGCGCCTGCCCCGCCTCCGTCAGTCGCACCCCGCGTCCGACCCTCTGCACCAGCTCGACGCCGAGCTGGCGCTGCAGGGTCTTGAGCTGCTGCGACACGGCACTCGGCGAGCGGTGGGTCGCCGCCGCGACGGCCGTGACGCTGCCGCGTTCGTCGAGTTCGCGGAGGAGTTCGAGATGCTGCACGTCCATGAAGGGAGGCTACAAGGTCACCGCGGAGATGCGCGCTGGTCCTGCAACGAGGCATCCGCCAGCATGGAGCCATGAGCCCCCGCGACCGCCTCCTCGCCCTCGTCGTCGCGGTCTGCTGGGGTGTGAACTTCCCGATGACGGCGCTGGCGCTCGAGCACTTCCCGCCGTTCCTCCTCGTCGCGGTGCGCTTCGCTCTGCTGGCGGTGCCGACCCTGCTGCTGGTGCCGCGTCCGGCGATCCCGTGGCCGCGCCTCCTGATGGTCGGGTTCGCCCTCGGCATCTTGCAGTTCGGGTTCCTGTACCTCGGGATGGAGGCCGGCATGCCGTCGGGCCTCGCGTCGCTCGTGCTGCAGGCGTCCGCGCCGTTCACCGTGGTGATCGCGGGCATCTGGCTGCGCGAGCGCATCACGCGACGGCAGGCGATCGGTATCGGCGTGGCGGTGCTGGCGCTGGCCGTGATCGCGGTGCACAGGTCTCAGGTCGCGGCGCTGCTGCCCGTCGTGCTGTGTCTCTGCGCGGCGCTCGGCTGGGCGCTCGGCAACGTGGCGGTGCGGCGGGCCGCCGCTCCGAACCCGCTGCATCTGACGCTGTGGATGTCGGTCGTGCCGCCGATCCCGATGCTGGCGCTGTCGTTCGTCGTCGAGGGCCCGGAACGGATCGGCCAGACGTTCGCGACGCTGTTCACCCTCGACGCGCTGCCGTCGATCGTGGGGCTGCTCTACGTGGTGCTCGTCGCGACGGTGCTCGGTTACGGGCTGTGGACGCGCCTCCTCGCCACGTATCCGTCGAGCACAGTCGCGCCGTTCTCGATGCTCGTCCCGGTGATCGGCGTGCTGGCGTCATGGCTCGCCTTCGACGAGGTGCCCGACGTGGTCGAGCTCGTGGCGGGCGTGGTCGTGGTCGGCGGGGTGCTCTACGCGAGCCGCGTGGTGCGAGCCGTGCCGGAGCGGGGCGCCCGGTCTGCGGCGGAGTCGGAGCCCCCTGCCGGAGGTGCGGCGGAGGTCGGCACCGCGGGTGTCGTCCCGCAGGGCGGTGCCGGCACCGGTGCCGCCACCGGTGCTGCGGCCGGGGCGGCGCCCGAGGCCGGGGTGCGCCGCTAGCCCTCGCCGGAGGGGCGCGGTGCGTCGGGTGCGCGTCGCAGCCGCTCGTAGCGCACGAGGCTGCGGACGGCGAACGCGCCGGTGGCGACGGCTCCGACGGCGGCCGCCCAGGGTGGGACGGTGAAGCCGGGGGAGTCGGCGGCCAGGGCGGCGGCACCGACGGCGAGCCCGGCGGTGATCGCTCCGAGTGCGATGCGGCGGCGGGGGTGTCGGCGGTGCGGGTCGACCAGGCGGACCGTGATGAGGGCGACGGTGACGGCGAGGAGGGCGACGAGCGCGCCGACGAAGCCTGCCACGGGTGCGGCGAACAGGTACGACGACGTCGACACCCCGGCGGGTGCCCCGATCGACGACACGATCGCGATGATGACGACGACGGCGATGCCGAGCAGCGTGCCGCTCGCCATGGCCCGGACGACGAGGCCGAACACGAGACCCGCGTCGGGGCCCGTCGTGCCGGAGGAGTCGCTCACCCGGACAGGCTAGCCCTGCCCCGCGTGACCGGTGTGACCTGCCGGCCTGAACGGCTCCGGGCGCAGAGTCGATCAGGCCGACAGGTCGCCCCCGCTCCCCTGCTGTTCCTCTGGTCGCAGTTTAGAGACCAGCCGCACGAATGTGCAGCCCCCGCAAAGGGGGATGACCTCGCCCCGCCCCCGCACCGCCGCACAGCCGCGCCCCCGTCACCGCCGTGCGGGCGTGCGCGTCTCGAGCACCCGCTCGACGGTCCGCGTCGCGGCCGCGATGCCCTCGACGTCGACCTGGGCCAGCACCTCGCCGTAGTCGTGCGGCACCGTCAGCTGCCGCTGCCACTCGGCCTGGTACAGCGCCTCCAGGTACCCCGACGACTCCCGGCAGGCCGCGTCGGCCGTCGCCAGGCGGATCTCGTCGCTGCTGATCGGCGACGACGGATCGTCCGACCCGAACTCGGCCGCCATGTCGATCGTCGGCATCCCCGCGGGCGAGCGCGGCAGGGTCTCGGCCAGCGCCTCCGTCGCGAACGGCCCCGTGTCGAAGACGTCGGCGTCGATCAGGCAGCTCCGCCACTCGTCGGCGGTGTCGAGCACGCGGTCGTCGCGCCGCGCCTCCGAGAACGCGGCGTCGCCGAGCCGGATCGCGATCGACGACGTCAGGTCGTCCTGTGCCAGCTCGGGGTGCTCCGTCAGCACCTGGTCGCCGCACCTCATCCGGGCGTCGAACACGGGATCGGCGAACACCGTCGTCGAGTAGGTGCGCCAGGCCGTCGCCCCCGGGTCGTCGGTCGGCGCCACGTGGTAGCCGCGCGCCCGGGCGTCGGTCAGATCGAACGCCCGCACCGGCTGCGACTCGAGGGCGTTCGTCGCGGCGTCGACGTCCCGCCACGGGACCTCGACCCCCTCGAATCCCGCCGCCTGCAGGCACGGCTCGATCAGCAGCTCCTCGGCGTAGGTCAGCCTCGTCGTGCTCGGGCCGATGTAGGCGTCGAGCGGCATCAGCCACTCCGTGCGGTCCTGCTCGGGCGGGCTCGGCAGCGTGTAGGCCGCATTGGCGGGGATGCCGACCGCGATCACCCCGGCGACGACGACCCCGACGGCGACCGCGGTGATCCGCTTGGCGAGCTGCTCTCGGCTGCTCACCCGCGCCTCCGGTCGGGCCCGGACACCACGCCGTTCTCGTATGCGAAGACGACGATCTGCACCCGGTTGCGCATCCCCAGCTTCTGCAGCACCGAGCGCACGTGGCTCTTAACCGTCGCCTCGCTGAGGTACGCCTCGGTCGCGATCTCGGTGTTGCTCAGGCCCTTCGCGACGAGCGTGAACATCTCGCGCTCGCGGGGCGACAGGGGCGCGAGCGGGTCGACCCGGGGCGGCGCGGTCGGCGGCACGGCGAACTCGTGCACGACGTCGAGTGCGGCCCCCGCGGTCGGCACCGGGTCGCCCGCGAACGCCGCGCGGATCGTCGTGATGACGTCGTCGGGCGTCGCGTCCTTCGTGAGGAACGCGTACGCCCCGGCCTTCAGCGCACCGAACACCGCTTCGTCCCGCTGGATCGTCGTCAGCGCCACGACCCGCGGCAGATCGTCGGGCGACACCCCCTCGAGGATGCGCGCCGTCGCCTCGAGCCCGTTCATCACCGGCATGCGGAGATCCATCAGCACGACGTCGGGCGACTCACGGGCGACGAGCTCGAGCGCCTCGCGCCCGTCGACGGCCGTGCCGACGCAAGCGAGGTCGGGCTGCGCCTCGATCAGCATCCGCAGACCCGAGGCGAAGAGCGGCTGGTCGTCGACGACGGCGACGCGGATGGCGCGGGTCGGCTCGGTGAGGTCAGGCATGAGGGTCTCTCTCGTGAGGAGCAGGCGGGGCAGTGGAGGGCGTGGGCGCAGCCGCAGGCGCGTGCCCAGCAGGAGAAGGGGCGGGGTCCGACGAACCCGCACCCGTCCCGTCGAGCAGCGTGCGCGGGTAGTTGCCCGTCGAGGCGCCGGAGGTGCGGGCCGAGTCGGGTCGACGTCTGGTCGGCACGAAGACGGTCACCTCGAACCCGGTGCCGTCGCTCGACGGCTGCGCGGTCAGCCACCCGCCGGCCAGGCGCGCCCGCTCGACCATGCCGCGCACCCCGGCGCCGCGGTCGACCCCGGTGCGTGCGGCCACGAGCGGGGCGCCGCGACCCCGCGAGGTCACCAGCAGCGACAGGCCGGGCCCCCGCCAGTCCATGGCGATCACGACCTTGCTCGTCGTGCCGGCGTGCTTGAGGGCGTTCGTCAGGCTCTCCTGCACGATGCGGTAGACGGCGAGCTGCTGCGACGGCGCCAGCTCGCCGGGCTCGCCCTCCTCGGTGACGCCGATGTCCATGCCGACCTCGCGCATCGCCGAGACGAGCCCCTCGATGTCGGCGAGGGTCTCGCGGGGCGCCGTGACGTCGTCGTCCTGCGTGATCCGCTCGACGAGGCGCCGCACGTCGAGCAGGGCCGTGCGACCCACCTCGGCGATGTTCTGCAGCGACTCGGCCGTCACCTCGGGTCGGGTGTGCTGCAACGCGATCGCCCCCTGCGCCTGCGAGACGACGACCGCCAGCGAGTGCGCCAGCGCGTCGTGCACGTCGCGCGAGATGCGGGCGCGCTCCTGAGCGATGCGGAGCTCGAAGTCGGTCGCCTCGAACCGGGTCTCGGTGGCCTCGAGCGCCTGCCGGATGACCAGCACGCGCCGGATGCTCGCGAACGCCACGCCGATCGCCCACGCCCCGGCGAAGACGCCGAAGAGCGCCGCCGTCAGCAGCGAGAACTCGAGACGGAGCCCGCCGGCGGCGCCCGTGCCGACCCAGCTGCTCCAGACGTAGGGGCGCGTGATGGTCGGCACGGCGAGCAGCCAGGCGCCGAGCGCGGCGACGCCGGCCGCGATCAGCAGGGCCGCGAGGCGCAGCCACGGTGAGGGGCGCACGGCGACGAAGAACATCACCAGGGCGATGGCCACGTAGGCGCCCCAGGTGTCCTCTCGCGGGGCCTCGACGACGCCGAACAGCTGCAGCACGGGCACGACGACGACCAGCACGAGGGCCGTGACGGGCATCCAGTAGGCCAGCCCGATCGCCATCGCGAACAGACCGAAGACGACCGCATTGTCGGCGACGCCGCCGTTGCCCCAGGTGCTCGCCACCCAGAACGCGAAGTAGACGACCGCGGCGACCGGCGCGGCGACGTGCCGCTGCCACCGCCGTACGTTCGTCATGCCGTCACGTTAGGGGAGGGTCGGGGTGCACCGCGCCTCCTCGGGGCCGTTTTCAACCCGGGGGCGCACGACGGGGGTCTGTGGAGGAGACGACGAGGGCGCACCCGCCGAAGCGGATGCGCCCTCGAGAGCAGCGATGCGGCTGCGGGGGACCGGATCAGAAGCCGGTCAGCAGGCCCTGCGTCTTGGTGGTCGCGGCGGCGTAGCGGGCGGCGACGTTGTCCCAGTTGACGATGTTCCAGAAGGCCTTGACGTAGTCGGCGCGGACGTTCTGGTAGTCGAGGTAGTAGGCGTGCTCCCACACGTCGAGCATCAGCAGCGGCACGAGGCCGAACGGCACGTTGCCCTGCTGGTCGAAGAGCTGGAAGACGCTGAGCTTCTCGCCGAGCACGTCGTACGCGAGCACCGACCAGCCGGAGCCCTGCACGCCGAGAGCGGTCGCGGTGAAGTGCGCCTTGAACTTCTCGAGGTCGCCGAACTCGGAGCCGATGGCCTCGAGCAGGTCGCCGGTGGGCTCGCCGGTCTCGGGGGTCAGGTTCGTCCAGAAGATCGAGTGGTTGACGTGGCCGCCGAGGTTGAAGGCCAGGTCCTTCTCGAGCTTGTTGACGTTGGCGAGGTCGCCGGTCTCACGGGCCTCGGCGAGGGCGGCGTTGGCCGTGTTCGCGCCGGTCACGTACGTGTTGTGGTGCTTGGAGTGGTGCAGCTCCATGATCTTCGCGCTGATGTGCGGCGCGAGCGCTGCATAGTCGTAAGGGAGATCGGGAAGGGTGTACTCAGCCATGTGGGGTCCTTTCGAGTTGACCTCCGTCCACCGTACGACCTCCACCCATGTCGGGGTCAACGTTCTCCCAGCGTGATCGCAGATACGGCGACGCCGTGGTGGTGCGAAGCTGGGGGCGACGAGAGACCGAACAGCAGCACCCAGGAGGCGCACCATGGCCGGATTCACCGGGCTCGGCAGGCGGCGCGCAGCCGACCCGCGCCTCCCACCGGGGCAGTACCTCGAGAACGGGTTCCCCGTGCTGTCGGCCGGGCCGACGCCGAACATCAAGCGGTGGGAGCTCCAGATCGCGACGGAGACGGCGCAGCGCTCGCTCAGCTGGGCCGACTTCCAGGCGCTGCCGCACGAGGACATCGAGACCGACATCCACTGCGTCACGAGCTGGAGCAAGCTCGGCACCCACTGGCGCGGCGTCTCGATCGACACCCTCTTCGACGGGCTCGACACGCAGCACGAGTTCGCGATGGCCACCAGTCACGGCGGCTACACGACCAACCTGCCGCTCACCGAGCTGCTGGGCGGCAAGGCGTGGGTGGTCGACACCTACGAGGGGCAGCCGCTGCACGCCGAGCACGGCGGGCCCGCGCGCCTCTTCGTGCCCGGGCTGTACTTCTGGAAGAGCGCGAAGTGGCTGCAGGGCCTGCAGACCATGGCCACCGACCGTCGCGGCTTCTGGGAGAGCATGGGCTACCACCCCCACGGCGACCCCTGGAAGGAGGAGCGCTACGCGTGAGCCCCGTCGGTGACTCGTTCGACTGGCTGCCCGGCACGATCGTCGCAGCGTCCCCGCAGACCGGGCGGGCGCGGTCGCTGACGATCGCGGTGCCGGGTCTGCGGCCGGCTCGAGCCGGGCAGCACGTGGATCTGCGGCTCACCGCCGACGACGGGTACACGGCGGTGCGCTCGTACTCGCTGTCGGATGTGCGCGGCTCCCGACGGCCCGGAGGAGGCGCGGGTCGCGTCGCCGAGACGGGTGCGGATCCCGCGAGCCCAGGAGGCGCGGGTCGCGTCGTCGATGCGAGCCCGGTTCCCGCCGGCCCGGGAGGCGCGGGTCGTGCCCCGCAGATCGAGGTGACGGTCGAGCGGATGGACGACGGCGAGGTGTCGCCCTACCTCGTCGACGCCGCCGAGCCCGGCGACCCGATCGAGGTCCGTGGCCCGATCGGCGGCTGGTTCGTCTGGCCGCCGACCGAGTTCGAGCCCGGCTCCGCCGTGCACGCCGTGCTGCCCGAGCCGGAGGGGGCCACGCCGGTGCGCGAGGCGCCCGTGCAGCTGATCGGCGGCGGGTCGGGCCTCGCTCCGCTCATGGCGATGGTGCGGGCGCGGAGCCTCGAGGCGCCTCCGTTCCGTCTGCTCGCGTCGGTGCGCGGCCCGCGGTCGCGCTGGTTCGCGGGGGAGCTCGACGAGGCCGTGCGCGCCTCCTCGGGGGCTGGTGGTGCTGCTGGTGCTGGTGCTGAGGCGGGTGCGGGTGCCGGCGCTCGTGCCGGCGGGGCGGGGTTGCGGGTCGACTGGGTCTACACGCGCGAGGTGCCGGAGGGGGAGGCGCGGCCGGCGAGGCGCCTGACCCGCGACGAGCTCGAGTCGCTCGTGCTGCCCGCCGTCGAGCACCCGCTCGTCTACGTCTGCGGGGCGAACTCGTTCGTCGAGGCCGTGGCGGGGTGGCTGGTCGAGCTCGGTCACGCGCCGACCCGCGTGCGCACGGAGCGCTTCGGCGGCGTGTGACGGGGCGGGCGGCGGCGCGCTGTGCCGGCCGCGTCGGCTGTCCACAGGTCCGCACCCGCCGTCCATAACGCCCAGTATGTCGCGTGTAGCATGCCGGTCAGCGCGTCCGTCGGATGCGCCTGACACAAGGAGCACCATGTCCACTGCCAGAACCTGCCTCGCGACGATCGGCACCGCCGGCGTCGTCCTCGCCTCCCTCGTCGCCGGGCCCGCGTTCGCCGCGAGCCCCAACGCCTCGGCTTCCTCGACCGCGTCGGCGACGATCGCCTCGACCATCGGCGACGGCACGGCCGAGCGGCCCGCCATCACCCTCCTCGGCGTCAGCGACGGCGCCGTCGAGGTCTCCGTGCAGGGCGCGCCCCACGCTCTGGTCGTCTTCACGGACGAGCGCGGCGTCGAGACCCGCACCCTGCTCGACGGCTCGGGCCGCAACACGGTCTCGATCCGCGTGGCGAACGACCGCGAGAACGTGTTCACCGTCCGCTCCGTCGTCGACGGCGTCCCCTACCTCTCCGAGTGGCGCGTCGACCCGCGCCAGGGTGTCGACCCCGGCACGCCGGTCGACCCCGAGGTGCCGGTCGACCCTGAGGTGCCGGTCGACCCTGAGACGCCCGTCGACCCGGAGACGCCGGAGGAGCCCGGCGTCCCCGGTGACTTCCGCGTCTCCTACAGCGTCGGCGCCGTGATCGAGGGCTACGCCACGGTCACCCTCGCCGGCCCCGCGGGCCAGATCTGGAGCGTCGTCGACGCCTCCGGCGACTCGTACGGCCTCGACGCCTTCGGCACCGACGGCGTCGGCCGTGTGTCGCTCCCGGCCCCGGCCGGAGAGAAGACTGCGTTCACCCTCGAGCTGCGTGAGGGCTACAGCACGGTCGTCGAGAGCCAGCCCCTCGTCATCGACCGCACCGAGGAGGGCGAGACCCCCGGCGAGCCCGGTGACCCCGGTGAGCCCGGCGACCCGGGTGAGCCCGGTGAGCCCGGCGACCCCGGTGAGCCCGGCACGCCGGCTCCGGGCACGGTCGTCGTCGGCGACATCGCGGACGGCCGCGCCGCGGTGACCATCCACGGTTCGCTCTTCGCGAGCTTCATGATCACGGATGCGCAGGGTCGGTTCGTCACCGGCAGCTGGCTGAACGGCGAGTCGGTCACTCTCGACCTCGCGGCACCCGCCGGTGCGGTGACGACGTACACGCTGCACATCGCCGATCTGCCCGCGCCGGTGCAGTTCTCGATCGACGCCCGCTAGTCGATCCCGCTGCACCCTCTGTTCGGCGAGAACACGGAGGCCCTCGTGCGTGCACGAGGGCCTCTGCTCGTCTCTCCGCCCTCGAGAGTCGCGCCACACCCCGAATATCGCGCCACACCCCGATCTCTCAGGGTGTGGCGCGGCTTCCGGGGTGTGACGCGGCGCCGTCAGCGCCGGTAGCGCCGGGCGGCGGGTGGCGGGTGGCGGGTGGCGGGCGGCGGCGCACGCAGCGCCGGGCGGACTAGGCCTCGGGGGCGGTGGTGCGGAACGTGCTCCGCGAGACGTGCTGCTGCCAGAGCAGCTCGGCCAGGGCGTCGGGGTTCTTGCCCTCGCTCTGCGGGTCGATGCCGCCGGGGATGATCAGCTGCGCGACGTGGATCCCCTCGTCGGCCAGCACCTCGTGCAGCAGCTGCGCGTAAGCGGTCTCGCCGGCGAACGCGATCGACGTGCCGGTGAGGTTCTTGCCGGGGGTGACGGCCGAGCCGCCGTTGACGAAGAGGATCGTGCCGCCGCCTCCGGGCAGGAACCGCATGCCCGGCAGCACCTGGTGCACGGCCGCGACGGGTCCGTAGACGGAGAACTCGATCGGCCCGACGAGGTCCGCCGGCGTCGTCTCGAGCACGGGGCGCATGAAGTCCTTCTGCGGCAGGGGGCTGTACTGCAGCACCTGGATCGGCCCGAGCTGTTCGGTCGCCTGCTCGAGCGCGGCCGCGAGGCTCGCGGGGTCGCGCACGTCGGCGGTGAAGCCCTGAGCCGTGATGCCGTCGGCGCCGAGCTCGGCGGCCAGCGCGTCGAGCCGCCCCTGGTGCCGTGAGATCAGCGCGACGCTGAAGCCCTCCCGGCCGAATCGTCGGGCGACGGCAGCGCCGAGCCCCTTGCCTGCTCCGATGATCGCGAGTGTCGTCATGCCCCCACTCAACCAAGGAGGCGCGGGTCGGCACCCAGGCAGCGCCCCGCCCCCTGCGCCCCCGCCCCCCGCCCCCCGCCCCGCCCCCTGCGCCCCCCGCCCTGCCCCATCGAGGTGACGCAACGCGTGGCCTCCTGGCGCCTCGGGTCCCGTTTCGAGTCACTTCCTTCGGCGCCGGCGGCGCCCGCCTGCGCGCCGCCTCATCGAGGTGACGCAACGGGGGGCTTCCAAGCGGGTGAGGGCCCGTTTCGAGTCACTTCGTTCGGGCTTGACGCGCGGGAGGTGCGGGAGGCGCGGGTCGACCCCCAGGGAGCCCGCCGCCCCCTGCACCCCGCCTCGCACCCCGTTCCACCCCATCGAGGTGACGCAAAGCGCGGCCTCCCGGTGCCCCAGCGCCCGTTCCGCGTCACATCGTTCGGCGTCGGCGGCGCCCGTCCGCGCGCCGCCCCATCGAGGTGACGCAAAGCGCGGCCTCCTGGCACCCCAGGCCCCGTTTCGAGTCACTTCGTTCGGGTGCGACGCGCGGGTCGGCGCCCAGGGAGCTCGCCGCCCCCTGCGCCCCGCCTCGCACCCCGTACCGCGTCATCGAGGTGACGCAAAGCGTGGCCTCCTGGCGCCTCAGGGCTCGTTTCGGGTCGCTTCGTTCGAGGAGGGGGCGCGCGCGGCGCCGCAGCGCAGCGCGCTGCGCCGCAGCGCGCAGCGCGCGGGCGCACGCCCAGGCGGGGGCTGCGAGCATGGACGCAGTACCCCGTCGGCCCCTGACCAGGAGCAACTCGTGTCGCCTCGCACCCTCTTCCGCTCGTTCGCCGTCGCCGAGGTGGTGACCTGGTCGCTGCTGATCGGCGGCATGCTGCTGAAGTACGTCGCCCGCGTCGGCGACTGGCCGGTCAGCGTCGCCGGGCCGATCCACGGCTTCGTGTTCCTGGCGTATCTCGTCGCCGGGGTCGTCGTCGCGGTCAACCAGCGCTGGTCGCTCGGTGTCACGCTGGCCGCGCTGGCGAGCGCCGTCGTGCCGTACGCCTCGGTCCCGGTCGAGCGCTGGATCGACCGCAGCGGGCGACTCCGCGGCGACTGGCGACGCACCGCCACCGACGACCCGCGCGATCGCCGCCCGCTCGACCGCTTGCTGCGCTGGATGCTCACGCACCTCGGGCTCGCCCTGGGGCTGCTCGTCGCCGGTGTCGTGGTCGTGTTCGTCGTGCTGCTCGTGGTCGGGCCTCCGGTCGGGGGCTGACCGGCGCGACGGGCAGGGGTTGCCACGCCGCGCCTCCTCGACTCGGGATCGACCGGATGCTGGCGGTCTGACGTATACCCCCCTAGGGTATGTGTATGAGCACCGGGCACCCTGACAGCACCCCGCACGCCGACCACGCAGGAGGTGCGGGTCACGACGACCACGCCGGTCACGACGCGCACGCCGGTCACGACGCGCACGCCGGTCACGACGCGCACGCTGGGCACGGCGGACACGGGCACGGCGGACACGGGCACGGCGGACACGGCGGGCACGGCGATCACGCGGCGCAGTTCCGCGACAAGTTCTGGGTGAGTCTGGTCGTGGCGATCCCGGTGATCGTCTTCAGCTCGATGTTCGCGGGGCTGCTCGGCTACGACGTGCCCGAGTTCCCCGGCTCGACGTGGATCTCGCCGGTGCTCGGCACGTTCCTGTTCTTCTGGGGCGGCTGGCCGTTCCTCAGCGGAGGGGTCGCCGAGGCCCGCGCCAAGCAGCCCGGCATGATGCTGCTCATCGCGATGGCGATCACCGTCGCCTTCGCCGCGAGCTGGGCGACCCAGCTCGGCATCGGCGGGCTCGACCTCGACTTCTGGTGGGAGCTCGCCCTCCTCGTCGTCATCATGCTGCTCGGCCACTGGACCGAGATGCGGGCGCTCGGCGCCGCCTCCGGAGCCCTCGACGCCCTCGCGGCGCTGCTGCCCGACACCGCCGACCGCGTCGTCTCGCCCGCCGCCACCCACGCCGCCGCGACCGCCCCCGCCGCGACCGCCCCCGCCACCGGCGACACCGCCCACGCCGCCCCCGCCACCGGCGACACCGCCAACGCCAACGCCACCCCCGCCGCAGGCGGCACCGAGCCCGTCGCGATCGCCGATCTGGTGGTCGGCGACATCGTGCTCGTCCGCTCGGGCGGGAGGGTCCCCGCCGACGGCAGCATCGTCGACGGCGAGGCCGCGATGGACGAGTCGATGATCACGGGCGAGTCCCGCACGGTCTCCCGCGCTGTCGGCGACCGCGTCGTCGCCGGAACGGTCGCCACCGACGGCACCCTGCGCGTGCGGGTCGAGGCGGTCGGCGAGGCCACGGCGCTCGCCGGGATCCGCCGTCTCGTGGCCGAGGCGCAGGCGTCGTCGTCGCGGGCTCAGGCGCTCGCCGACCGGGCCGCCGCCCTGCTGTTCTGGTTCGCCGCGGGCGCGGGCGTCATCACCTTCGTCGTCTGGCTGCTGATCGGCGACGTCGACCAGGCCATCACGCGCACGGTCACCGTGCTCGTCATCGCCTGCCCGCACGCCCTCGGCCTCGCGATCCCGCTCGTGATCGCCATCTCGACGGAACGCGCCGCGCGCGCCGGAGTCCTCGTCAAAGACCGCCTCGCCCTCGAGCGCATGCGTCTGGTCGACACCGTCCTGTTCGACAAGACGGGCACCCTCACGCGGGGCGAGCCGGTCGTGACGGACGTGACGACCGCCTCCTCGGCCTCCGGCACCGCCACCGCCTCCTCCGACCACCGCCGGCACGCCGCGCTCCGCCTCGCGGCCGCCGTCGAGCGCGACAGCGAGCACCCGCTGGCCCGGGCGATCGTCCGCGCCGAGGCCGAGTCGCCTCAGGCCCGACCCGAGGAGGCGCGGGTCGACGTCACCGACTTCCGCACCGTCACGGGACGCGGCGTCGAGGGCACGATCGACGGCGTGCGGGTCGCGGTCGGCGGCCCGGGTCTGCTGCGCGACGGCGACCACGAGGTGCCCGACGAGATCGCCTCCGCGACCGCATCATGGTCGGACGAGGGCGCGACCGTGCTCTACCTCCTGCGCGACGGCGCGGTCGAGGCGGCCTTCGCCCTGCGCGACGAGGTGCGCCCCGAGTCGGCCGAGGCGGTGCGACGTCTGCACGAGGCGGGCGTGCGCGTCGCCATGATCACCGGCGACGCCCGGCCGGTCGCCGAGGCCGTCGGGCGCGAGCTCGGCATCGACGAGGTGTTCGCCGAGGTGCGCCCCGACGAGAAGGACGCCCGCGTGGCCGAGCTCCAGCAGCGCGGCCAGAGGGTCGCCATGGTGGGCGACGGCGTGAACGACGCTCCGGCGCTCGCCCGCGCCGACGTCGGCATCGCGATCGGCGCCGGGACGGACGTCGCCGTCGAGTCGGCCGGCGTCGTGCTCGCCTCGAACGACCCGCGGGCCGTGCTGTCGGTCATCTCGCTGTCGCGGGTCGGCTACCGCAAGATGATCCAGAACCTCGTCTGGGGCGCCGGCTACAACGTGCTGTCGGTGCCGCTCGCCGCCGGAGTCCTGGCAGGGGTCGGCTTCGTCCTCTCGCCCGCGGCCGGCGCGGTGCTGATGAGCCTGTCGACCGTGATCGTCGCGCTGAACGCGCAGCTGCTGCGTCGCTGGAAGCCCGCCGCCTGACAGGTCGCTGATTGTTTTAGTTGCTAAGAGAAATCTGCAGGAGGCGCGACTAGCGTCGTCCGCATGAGTTCCGACCCGCAGACCAGCAGCCACGCCCGTACCCCGTCGCCCGCGGCGGGCGACTCGCGCGCCACCGGCGCCTCGCCCGCCACAGGCGCCGACGTCGTCCGCCAGATCGTCGTGCTGGTCAGCGCGGTCGTCGCGATCGTGCTCGCGGCCGTCGGGTCGGGCGCCTTCGGCGGCACCGCGGTCGCCGACGCCGCCGGGGGAGCCCTCAGCGCCACGGCCACGACCGTCGCCCCCGCGACCATCGCGTTCAGCATCTGGAGCGTCATCTACCTCGGCCTCGTCGCCTACGCCGTCTACCAGGCCCTGCCGCGTCAGCGGGCCGTCACGCGGCACCGCCGCCTCGGCTACTGGGTCGCCGCCTCGATGCTGCTGAACGCGGGCTGGCTCTTCGCGGCCGTGCAGCTCGGCAGCGTCTGGCTGGGCGCGGCCGTGATCGTCGCGCTGCTGCTCGTGCTGGCGCGCATCTTCGTCATCTGCTTCCACACCGCCTCGAGCGGCTGGGTCGACGCCGTCGTGACCGACGGCACCTTCGGCCTTTACCTCGGCTGGGTCAGCGTGGCGACGGTCGCGAACGTGGCCGCCGGGTTCGTCGACGCCGGCTTCGACGGCTTCGGTCTGCCGGCCGGCTTCTGGTCGGCCGTGGTGCTCGGGGTCGCGGCCCTGGTCGGCGTCGCGATCGCCTTCGCCGGGCGCGGGCGCATCGCCCCCGCCCTGTCGCTGAGCTGGGGCCTGTCGTGGATCGCCGTGGGCCGTCTGCTCGGCGAACCCGAGAACACGGTGGCCGGCGTCGCGGCGATCATCGCGGCGGTCGTCGTGCTCGGCGTGACGGTGGCCGTGCGGGTGGCGCGCGGTCGTGTCGGCGCCACCCGCTCGCTGCACCGCTGAGCGCCGCCGCCGGCGCCGCCGCCGCTCAGCGCGACACCCCGTTCTCGGCGCAGCACCCCGGAAGATCCGGGTGTAGCGCCGAAAACGGGGTGTATCGCGCCGGCGCCGGGCGCTGCGCGGCGGCGCGAGGGGCCGCGCGAGCGGCTAGCGGCCGCCGGCGAGCTTGCGGTCGCGCTGCGCGACGCCGGCGGTGCCGTACGGGTAGTCGTCGATCCGCGGTGCGCTGGCGGCCGACAGTCGGGCCACCTCGTCGTCGGTCAGCGCGACCGCGACGTCCGACGCCCCGAGGTTGTCGGAGAGCTGCTCGACCGACCGCGCGCCCAGGATGACCGACGTCACCGCGGGCTGACGCAGCAGCCACGCGAGCGAGACCTGCGACGCCGACGCGTCGTGGGCGGCGGCGATCGAGGTGACCTCGTCGAGGACGGCCCAGGTGCGCTCGTCCGCGTTCCGCGCCTCCCAGGCCTCCATTCCGCGCTTCGGGTCCTCGCCGAGGCGGGTGGCGCCGGTCGGGGCCTGGTCGCGGGTGTACTTGCCGCTCAGCCAGCCGCCCGCCAGGGGCGACCACGGCAGCAGGCCGATGCCGGCGTCGAGCGAGGCCGGCACGATCTCGTGCTCGATGTCGCGCACGAGCAGGTTGTACTGCGGCTGCAGGGTCACGGGCGGCGTGAAGCCGAGGGCCGCGGCGCGACCGACGGCCTTGCTCACCTGCCAGCCGAGGTAGTTCGAGAAGCCGTAGTAGCCGATCTTGCCCGCGCTGACGGCGTCGTCCAGGAACCGCAGGGTCTCGTCGATCGGCGTCAGGTGGTCCCACGCGTGCATTTGATAGAGGTCGACGTGCTCGACGCCGAGTCGGGTGAGGGAGGCGTCGAGGGCGGTCGCGAGGTGACGGCGCGACAGCCCGACGTCGTTCGGGCCGGCCCCCATCGGGAACCGCCCCTTCGTCGCGAGCACGACCTGCGCCTCCTCGGTCGGGTGCTTCGCGAGCCAGCGCCCGATGATCTCCTCCGACACGCCCGCGCTGTACACGTCGGCGGTGTCGACCAGGGTGCCGCCCGCCGCGACGAAGGCGTCGAGCAGGGCGAAGGAGGTGGTCTCGTCGGCTTCGGCGCCGAAGGTCATGGTGCCGAGTGTCAGCTCCGACACGGAGGCGCCGCTGTTTCCCAGAGTTCTGTAGTCCATGTCGGCGACGCTACGCCCCGTCCCGCGGCTCGGGATCCCACCCGTGCGGAGCCTGCTGTCGCGCGGGTTTCCGCGGTAGCCTTCGCCCAGTCGACGGATCAGGTCGACGAGCTCACGCGAACCCGGACCCCGTTCGCCGCGGCCACCACCCGACCCGGGCCGACACCGATGTCACCGAATCCCTTCGCGGACCCGCGCGTCCGCAGCATCGAGACGACCGACCGCGCCGTCGCGCACGAGATCCTGCACCGCGTCTACCGTCTGCAGTCGCTCGACGCCGCCGTCTCCGACGACTTCCGGTTCCGCCGATCGGTCACCGGCGAATCCCGCTTCGCCGTCGGTCACCTCGAGTACGGCGGAGTCGTGCGGACCCTCAGCGACCCCCTCCCGTACTTCAGCATCGCGACCGTCGTCGCGGGTCGGGTGACCGTCTCGGACGGAGTCGAGGAGGTGCGGGGCACGACGGGCCAGACCGTCGCCTTCTCGAGCAGTCGCGTCAAGGACACCCGGTCGGAGCACCTCGAGCTGTCGCAGATCATGCTCGATCGCGAGGCGGTCGAGAAGGAGCTCGCCGTGCTCGGTCTCACCGCCCCGCGCGGACTGCACCTCACCTCGATGAACCCCGTCTCGCCCGCGCACCAGAAGCACTGGCGGTCGGTGTCGGGGCATCTGCGGCAGCTGGTCGGCAACGACGCGGCGATGGAGAGTCAGCTCGTGCGGTCGGCCGCGTTCCGCACCGTGGTCGCGGCGTTCGTCGAGGGGTTCTCGACCACCGCCGTCGGGCTCGACGAGCGGAGCGAAGGGCCCCTGCTGCCCTCGACCGTGCGCCGCGCGATGACGTTCATGGCCGAGCACGCGCACGACGACATCGGCGTCGCCGAGATCGCCGAGGCCGCCCGGCTGACCCCGCGCGGGCTGCAGCTCGCGTTCCGCAAGCACCTCGACTCGACCCCCATGGCCGAGCTGCGGAAGGCTCGGCTGCGCGGCGCCCACGACGAGCTGCTGGCGAGCGACCCCACCCTGGGGCACACCGTCGCGGGCATCGCGGCGAACTGGGGTTTCGCCCACGCGGGCCGCTTCTCGGCGCTCCACCTCGAGGCGTACGGCCGCTCGCCGCGCGAGACCCTCGAGTCCTGACGCACGACGAGTCGCCGCCACGGCTGCCACGGCGGCCACGGCTGCTCCCGCCGCCACGGCTGCCACGGCTGCCGCCGCCGCAGGGCTCAGGAGGCGCGGGTCGACAGGGGTGCGAGGTGCGAGCGTGCAAGGGATTGACCTTCGCGCGGCGTCCTGATACTTCGTTCTTCGTCCAGGACGCTCACAAAAGTGAGTATTCGTTACAAGATGTTGATGCCTCGCGATGACCGGTTCAGGATCGCGAGTCACGGGGTGCGGGTTGAGATGTCGGGTTTCTCCCCGCACCCCCTTCTCATGCCCTGTGCCGGGCCCGGGGGTCTCGCTACCGAAGTCGATCAGTCACGACGCGCCGCGCCTCCTCGGGGTGCCGCGGCGTGTCGTGACTCATCGACCGAACTGGCGCGGCCGTGGCGACGCGACGCGGCGCCGCGGGGCTAGCGGCTGACGTCGGTGTGCACGAACGACTGCGCCGACCGGCTCGCCGTCGGCCCGCGCTGACCCTGGTACCGCGAGCCGTACTCGCTCGAGCCGTAGGGGTGGTCGGCCGGAGAGCTGAGCCGGAAGAAGCACAGCTGCCCGATCTTCATGCCGGGCCAGAGCTTGATCGGCAGCGTCGCGACGTTCGACAGCTCGAGGGTCACGTGACCGCTGAACCCGGGGTCGATGAACCCGGCCGTCGAGTGCGTCAGCAGCCCGAGACGCCCCAGCGAGCTCTTGCCCTCGAGTCTGGCGGCGACGTCGTCGGGCAGGCTGACCAGCTCGTAGGTGCTGCCGAGCACGAACTCGCCCGGGTGCAGGATGAACGGCTCGTCGGCCTTCGTCTCGACCAGCCGGGTCAGCTCGGGCTGCTCGACGGCGGGGTCGATGAACGGGTACTTGTGGTTGTCGAACAGGCGGAACAGCCGGTCGAGCCGCACGTCGATGCTCGACGGCTGGATCAGCGCCGGGTCGTAGGGGTCGAGGCCGATGCGGCCCGCGTCGAGTTCGAGCTTGATGTCGTGGTCGGAGAGCAGCACGCGGCCAGCCTAGTCAGGACCGCGGGGAGGCCCGGTCAGCCCGGCAGGAGGCGCGCTCGGCACCGCGGGGAGGCCCGGTCAGCCCGGCAGGAGGCGCGCTCGGCACCGCGGGGAGGCCCGGTCAGCCCGGTTGGGGGAGGATGGGCGCATGCGTGCTGTCACCGTCCCCGTGCCCGGAGGGCCCCGTGCCCTGATCGTCAGCGAGGTGCCCGAGCCCGTCGCCGGAGCGCACGAGGTCGTCATCGACGTCGCGGCCGCCGGCGTCAACCGCGCGGACGTGAACCAGCGCGAGGGGCACTACCCGTCTCCGGCCGGAGCGCCCGAGTGGCCGGGGCTCGAGGTGAGCGGCACGGTGGTGGCCGTCGGCAGCGAGGTGACCAGCGCCTCCTTGGGCGACCACGTCGTGGCCCTGCTGCCCGGCGGGGGCTACGCCGACCGCGTGTCGGTCGACGCAGGGCTGCTGCTGCCGTACCTGAAGGGCATGGACTTCGTCGAGTCGGCCGGTCTGCCCGAGGCGGTCGCGACCGTCTGGTCGAACGTGTTCATGAACGCGCAGCTGCAGCCGGGCGAGACCCTGCTCGTGCACGGCGGATCGAGCGGGGTCGGGTCGATCGCGATCCAGCTCGCCAAGGCCCTCGGCTCGACCGTGTACGCCACCGCCGGCACCCCGGCCAAGGTCGAGTTCTGCGAGCAGCTCGGCGCCGACCGCGGCATCGACTACAAGAGCGACGACTTCGTCGAGGTCGTGCACGAGCTCACCGGCGGCCGGGGCGTCGACGTGATCCTCGACCTCGTCGGCGGCGACTACCTCGCCCGCGACGTCGACGCGCTCGCCGTCGGGGGTCGCATCATGGTGATCGCCGCTCAGGGTGGCCGCGACGCCACCATCGACGTCGGCCGCCTGATGGCCAAGCGCGCCCGCATCTGGGGCACCACCCTGCGCGCCCGCCCCCTCGAGGAGCGCCGCGAGATCATGGCGCAGGTGCGCGAGCACGTCTGGCCGCTCGTCGAGCGGGGCGACGTGCGCCCGGTGCTCGACAGCGTGTTCCCGCTCGAGTTCGCGGCGGCCGCGCACGAGCGCATGGAGTCGGGCGGGCACAGCGGCAAGATCCTGCTCGCCGTGCGCTGAGGCCGCTGGCCGCCCGGGCCGCCCGGACGCCCGGCTGCCGCCGCCCGCTAGACGACGCGGGTCGCGACGGGTGCGGACCCCTCGTCGTCGTCGACCCCGGCGATGTGCACGTCGACGACGGCGACGTTCACCTCGGCGACCTGCATGCCCACGAGCTGCTCGATCGCGTCGGCGACGCTGGCGCGCACGTCGTCGGCGATCCGGCTCATGGGCAGCGGGTACTCGACGACGATCGACACGTCGGCCGCGACCTGGGTCTCGCCGACCTCGACGCGGACGCCCTGGGCGAGGTCCTGGCTGCCGACCACGTCGCGGATCGCACCGAACGCGCGTGCGGCGCCGCCGCCGAGCGCGTGGACGCCGGGCACCGCGCGGGCGGCGATGCCGGCCACCTTCGAGATGACGGTGTCGGCGATGACGGTGCGCCCGGTCGCGCGCGCCGTGCCGGTCGCCGCGGCGGTGCCCGCGACGGGGGTGCTCGCGGCGCCGGTCGCAGCGGGGTTGACGGTGGGGGGAGTCGTGTCGGTCATGATCGGATCCTGTCTGTCGGATGTGCGGTGGAGTCGTTCGTGGTTTAGTCGTCTACGAGACGCATGCCGCGACCGAATCGTCACGGTGTCCGTCGGCACTCTGTTCCGCTCCGTTCTACCGGAGCACCGGAGGTCGGGTCACAGCGATGCGCCCCGATCGGATCCAGCCGAGGAGGCGCGGTGGCGGTCGACCTGTCCGAAGCGTCCGACGCGGTGCTCGCGTCGCGCGCCGCGGAGGGAGACGAGAGGGCCTTCGAGCAGCTGCTCCGCCGGCACCTCGGTCTGATGACCGCCTACGCGGTTCGTCTCACGAGCTCGCGCGCTGATGCGAACGACGCCGTGCAGGAGGCCTCGATCGCGATCTGGCGCGAGCTGCCGACCCTCAGCGAGCCGGCCGCCGTGCGCGGCTGGATGATGCGGATCGTGTCGCGCAAGTCGTTCGACCTGGTGCGCTCGCGGCGTCCGGCCAGCGACGTCGACGAGCTGGAGTTGCCGAGCGAGCCCGGCGGCCGCGACGACCCCGAGCGCGCGGTCGTCACCGGCGACGCCATGTCGGGTCTCCGTTCGGCGCTGCGTCGACTGCCCGAGAGCCAACGCCAGGTCTGGACGCTCCGCGAGATCGGAGGCGAGTCGTACGCCGACATCGCCGAGACCACCGGCACGACCGTGACCGCCGTCCGAGGCCTGCTGGCCCGGGCCCGAGAGACACTGACCCGAGAGATGGAGGCCTGGCGATGAGCGACGACCCGACCCGCTCCTCCGGGTACGACGGCGACGAGAGCGGGCCGACCCTCGCCTCCTCGGGGGCCGCTGACGCGACCCCGTCGCCCACCGGCGCCGAGACGACCGCCGATGCGATCGCGCACGGACTCGACCCCGAGCACGCGACCGCGGCCGGCGACGCGGTGACCGCAGCCGACGCCGAGGCCGAGCTCGACGCGGCCGTCGACGCCGCCCCCGACGACGGCGTGAGCATCGAGCGGATCGCCGACTACCTCGACGAGGGCCGGCAGCCCTACGACCCCCTCATCGAGGACGACCCGTCGGCGCTCGCCCAGCTCAACGCGCTGCAGCGGCTGCGCGGCATCTCGGCCCAGCTGCTGACCGACGAGGTCGCCGCGACCCCCGCCCCGGCGCCGTCGTGGATCGCCGACGTCATGAGCCGCGTGCGACTCGAGTCGCGCTCGGGCCGCGAGATCCCGCTCACGTCGACCCACGAGCGGACGACGCTGCACATCACCGAGGGGGCCGTCCGCGGGCTGATCCGTGAGGCGGGCGACTCGATCGACGGAGCGCTCGTCATCTCGTGCGCCATCGTGGGCGACGTCGCGCAGCCCGACGCGATCGTGACGGTCGACGTCGCCATCAGCGCCCTCTACGGCGTGGCCGTGCAGCCGCTCGCCGACGAGGTCCGCGACGCCGTCGCCCGACACCTCTTGCAGCAGACCGAGCTCGTGGTCGAGAGTGTCGATGTGACGGTGCGCGACGTGCACCAGCTCGACGACGAAGCCGACGGAGGCCTGTGATGGACGACAGCCGACTCTCACAGCTCGCGACCGAGCTCGGGGTCCTCGCCGCGGGCACGCCGGGCGTCGTGCGCGTCCAGGCCCGCCCGGGGTTCGGTACGGTCGTGCGGCGCGCGGTCGACGGACTGACCAGCGTGGTCGGCGGAGGCACGGGGCTCGGCGGTGGGGCGGATGCCGGTGCCGCGGGTGCGGCGGGTGGCGCTGGAGCCGCTGGTGCGGCAGATGTCGTGGACGGCTCGGGTGCCGTGGCGACGGTGACGGGGCCCTCGGCTCCGATCGTGGGGATCGTCGTCACGAAGGCCGAGACCCGGATCACACTCGACATCGCCGTGAGCGACGAGGCCGCCGGGCCGCGGGTCGCGCGCGATGTCGCCGAGCGCCTCCTCGGGCGCCTCGCCGTCGAGTCCGAACTCGTCGAGCCCTCGCTCGACCTCCGCATCGTCGGCGTCGGCGGCCTCTGACCGCAGGGGTCGTGAGCGGCCGAGGAGGCGCGGGTCGCTATAGTGGACTGGTCCGCGTCCGACGCGGTGCGCGAGTGTAGTTCAATGGTAGAACTCCAGCTTCCCAAGCTGGTAGCGCGGGTTCGATTCCCGTCACTCGCTCCGATTCCTGTAGCGCGCCTCCTCGGTGGGGTCGCGGCACTGTCGCCGGTGACCGGTGCATCGTGTCGCCGAGGAGTCCCGGGGGAGGGGCGGATCAGGTGCCGAGTCGCAGCAGGGCCCTGGCGGTGCTCATGATCGCGTCGACCTCGATGGTGCTGAGCGCCTGCGCCGGTGCCCCGTTCGTCGGCGACCGGAGCGCCGAGGCCTTCGCGGAGCGACTCCACGGCACGTGGATCGAGAGCTCAGGCGACGGGGCCGCGGCGATCGTCCTGTCGGAGGACGGCACGTTCGAGGCGCACGACCTCCCGGCCGCCCTCGCGTGCGGCGGATCGGCCGGCGACCCCGAGCTCGAGGCCTGCCGCGCGGACCCGCGGCCGAGCTCGATCTCGACCGACGGCACCTGGTCTGTGCTCGACGAGGAGCAGGGCATGCTCGAACTCGACGTCGACGGACGACTCCTCGCCGTCGGGTACCGCGACTTCGACGGCTTCTTCGCGGAGTCGTTCTCTCTCGGGTTCTACACGGGCGCCCTCGACGTGCGAGAACCGGACCACGTCTTCTCGCGCCGCTGAGTCCCGTGCCGCGGCACCGCGCCGCTGCGCGGCGCCCCCCGATCGAGGTGACCCGAAAGGGCCCGCCGCGCGCCGCCAAGCCCCCCGACGCGTCACTTCGATGGGCCCCGGGCCGTGCCGCGCCAGCCCCGTCTCGATCGAAGTGACCCAATAAGGGCTGTCGCGGGCCGGGAGGGCCACCTTCGCGTCACTTCGATAGGCGTCGGGTCGCGTACCGCGGGCCGTGCGCGGCTCGAGGTGACCCGAGGGGGCCGTCGCCCCCGCCGATCGAGGTGACCCGAAAGGGCCCGTCGCGCACCGCCAGGCCCCCCGACGCGTCACTTCGATGGGCGTGGGGCCGTGCCGACCGCCCTGTGCCGATCGAGGTGACCCAAAAAGGGCTGTCACGGGCCGGGAGGGCCACCTTCGCGTCACTTCGATGGGCGTCGGGTCGCGTACCGCGGGCCGCGCGGATCGAGATGACTCGAAAGGGGGCGTCGGGGGCCGGGAGGGGCCCTGACGCGTCACTTCGATGGGGCGGCCCGCAGCGCGCGCGGTGCGCGGCGGGCGCGGCGCGCGCGGGGCGCGCGCCGGCGCTACGCGGCTGCGCGGGCGACGTAGTCGGCGGCGAGCGCCTCGCTGGCCGCTTCGACGTCGGGCACCGCGACCGGGTGCACGGTCAGCCGCACCCAGTCGTCGCCGAGCACCAGGTCGGTGATGCACGTCTCGGCGCAGGTGCGGTAGGCGCGGTCTCCCGAGGCGAGCCCCGGCACCTCGACCGCCGACGACGCGTCGACGTGCCCGAACTCGAGCCGCTGATCGAGCGCCCACGCGCCTCCTACCAGCAGGCTCTCGTCGGCCACCGAGTCGACCGCGGCGTCGGCACCGCCGTCGGCGACCGACACGAAGCAGTTCGAGGCCGCCGCACGCTGCCAGGCCGCCGCGTAGATCGAGTACCCGCCGCCGGGCAGCACGAGCTGCACCTCGTCGTCGATGCCGAGCGCCGCTCCGTCGATCGGGGCGTCGGCGTTGCAGGTGAAGCCGGGCAGCGCCCCGCCGAGCGGCCAGGGGTCGTCCGAGACGTCGGCCGCGGTGACCGCGTCGGTGACCGAGCGCACGGCCGGCGCGAAGACCTTCTCGTTCGAGCCGCCCTCGGGCACGACGAGTCCGGTCGCGAGCATGCTGACCCAGGTGTCGCCGATCAGCATGTCGTGCGTGCAGCCCGCGGTCCCCTGGTTCTCGACGCTCATGTTGTCGTAGCAGTCGGGTTCGGTCTTCTCGCCGTAGGTGGCGACCAGCTGCGCGTACTGCTCGGCGGCGTGCGGCAGCACCTGCACGAGCAGCCCCGTGTAGTCGCTGCCCGGCACGGGGTTGTTCTTGCCGTCGGAGGCGGCCCCGTCGTTCCACGTGCAGATCAGGCCGCCCTCCTGCGCGATCGCGTAGTCGGCGGGCACGGCATCGGCCCGGGCGTAGTAGTCGCGCGGAGTCCACTCGGGCTGCAGCGCGCTCGCGGTGGCGGAGTCGAGCAGGGCGGCGCAGTCGAGGTCGATCTCGGTGACCGGCGAGGCGGCCGAGTCGTCGGGTGCAGGCGTCGACGACGGCGTGGCGCCGGCGGAGGGGGTCGAGTCGCCACCGCCTGTCGGGCCGGGGCTCGCGGAGTCGTCACCCGCGCCTCCTGCGGTGCACCCGGTCAGCAGCAGCACGGCCGCGATTCCGCCGATGACGCCCTGTCGAAGTCGTGTCGTCGTCCCCATGCCCCCGACGCTACCGAGCCGAGGAGGCGCGGGTCGTCACGATCGTGCAACACCCGTCGTGCACTCGGCCGGCCTCGTCGCGCGGCCGACGTGCATCGAGGTGACCCGTCCAGCGCTCCCCGCCCCTCGGAGGGCCCCGGATGCGTCACCTCGATGCCGCTCGACGTCCGCGGAGGCCGCTGGACTACGGTCGAGCGATGTTCCTCCTCTTCGGCACGACCCTCCGCCGTTCGCTGCTCGTGACCGTCGTGTTCATCTGCGGCTACTGCGACAAGAACGTGCCGCAGCGCGTCGAGAAGCTCTCGACGAAGTTCACGCTGTTCTTCATCCCGCTGTTCACGGTGTCGTCGCGGTACTCGAACCAGTGCACGAACTGCGGAGGAGTCACCGACCTGACCCGCGAGCAGGCCGAGCACGCGGTGGCGCGCCAGGGCTGAGTCGCCGCCGAGTCCGCGCGCTCGCGCGCGAGCCCGCCCCGCCCGAGCGCGAGCGCGAGCCCGCCCCGCCCTGCCCCGCCCGAGGGTGGGCGGAAGAAGCCCTTGCGCGGGCGGTGAGGGGCGTTTTCTGCCCAGCCTGGTCGCGGGGTGGGCGGAAGATGCCCTTGCGCGGGCGGTGGGGGGCGTTTTCTGCCCAGCCTGGCGGGCGGGCGGGCGGGCGGGGTGCTCGAGGGTGGGCGGAAGACGCCCTCGCGCGCCGTGGCGGAGGGCGTCTTCCGACCACCGTGGCCGGGGGCCGCTAGCGGAGGCGGCGGAGGCGTCGGCGTCGGACGACGATGAGCCCCGCTCCGGCGGCCACCAGCGCGAGCGCCGCGGCGACGATGCCCGCGATCGACTCCGAGCCCGTGTAGGCGAGCGACCCGTCGTCGGCCAGAGCGAGGTCGTCACCGGCGGACGTGCCGGGTCCGGGCTGCTGCGCCGCGCCTCCGGCGTCCTGCTCGTCGTCGGCGGGCACCGCGGCCGGGTCGGTCGGATCCGCGGGCGCGGGCGCGGCAGGGTCGGTCGGCGCCGGGTCGACGGGAGCAGGGTCGACGGGCGCCGGGTCGACGGGAGCCGGGTCCACGGGCGCGGGGTCGGTCGGCGCCGGGTCGACCGGCGGCGCGGCCGGGTCGACGAGCGAGACCGTGCCGTCGGCCGCGACCGTCACCGACGCCGACATGGCCGCCGCGAGGTCGAGCCGCTGCCAGCTGCCCTCGGCGCCCTCGTCGAGCGGACGACCCGAGTCGACGGCGGTCAGCGCGAGCACCTGGCGACGCTGCTCGGCGGTGAGGTCGGGGTGGCTCGTGATGAGCAGCGACTCCGCGTTCTCGGGCACGGTGATCGGCTCACCGGCGGCGCCGACCAGGGGGAAGTCGTAGCCGAGGCGGTCTCGGTAGACGGCCAGCGCCTCCTCGTCGCTCAGGTACGGGGTGTCGGCGGCGATGCACTCGGCGAGGGGCGCGCCGCAGCCGGCCTCGAGCACCTGGTGCAGCTCGGTGCTCGCCTGCTCGAACAGGGTGCGGAACTCGGGGTCCGACCACCGGCGCTCGACGATGTGCTGACCCATCATGCGACCGCTCATCACGTCGAGCGGGTAGTGCGCGGCCATCACGATGCGGTTGTTCCCCGCCTCGGAGGTGCGGGCCAGGATCTGCGGCGCGAGCTCGGGCAGCATCGTGGCGAGCGAGGTGCCCTGCCAGTACGCCTGCGAGGTGTGCCCGCTCGGGTAGGCGCCCGACGTGGAGGCCCACGCGTCGCCGCCCGGCTTGTCGCGGTAGGTCAGCAGCTCGGGGAACCGGATGTAGGGGCGGTCCCAGTCGAAGTGCTCCTTCGCGGGGTTCGACGACGAGTAGTAGCCGACCAGCCCGCCGCTCTTCGCCAGCAGCGCCTCGGTCTTGGGCAGCTCGCCCGCCAGACGCGCGTCGCGGTAGATCGCACCCAGGTTCTCGCCGAGTCCGTCGGCCATCGACACGGACATGTCGTCGTACTGGTCGACGATGGCGCGGTCGACCTGCTCGGCGGTCGCATTCTGGTTGATCGTCACGGTCATCGCGTCGTTCAGCGCGATGATGTCGGGGCGGTCGGCCCGCAGCTGCGTGAACCGGTCGATGATCGGCACGTAGTCGTACGTGGCGTTCGAGGGGTACGGGTAGCTCAGCTCGGCCGGGTCGAAGGGCGTGGCCGCCGATGCGGAGAGCGCGCCGAAGCCGGAGAGGACGATGCCGAGGCCGGTTCCGGCGGCGAGGAGGGACGTGATGCGTCGGCGGGGAGCGAGGCCTGGTCGCGGGGTTCGTCGGGGGGTCGCGGTGGTGATGATCGTGCCTCTCGTCCGGTGCGGGGTGGGCCCGAGCGGGCCTCCGGCACCGTAATGAGAGCGCGTGACCGGCAGTGAGACGACAGGTGTCGCGGAGGTGGCCGGGCGTGCGGGGCGGTGCCGGGCCTGGGAGGGCGGTGCCGCGCCCGCGCCCGCGCCCCGCGCCCTAGCGGCGACCGCGCCAGAGCAGCCAGACGAAGTACGGCGTCCCGATCACGGCGGTCAGCAGCCCCGCGCCGAGCTGCGCGGGGGCGATCGCGGTGCGTCCGAGCACGTCGGCCAGGCCCACGAGCACGGCTCCGAGCAGCACGGCGACGGGCACGACCCTGGCGTGCCTCCTGCCGACCAGCGCCCGGGCCGCGTGCGGTGCGACGAGCCCCACGAACCCGACCACGCCGACCGCCGCCACGGCCGTCGCCGTCAGCACCACGGCCAGGGCCAGGAAGACCAGGCGCGAGCGCGAGAGCGAGACCCCGAGGAGGCGCGGCGTGTCGTCGTCCACCCCCACGAGGTCGAGGCGGCGACGCTGTGCGACCACCACGACGACCGCCAGCACCAGTGCCAGCGCGACCGGCGCCGAGTCGGCGAGCGAGCGGCCGTAGGTCGAGCCCGACAGCCAGGTGAGCGCCTTCGCCCCATTGAACGGGTCGGTGAGCACGATGAGCAGGCTGATCGCGGCGGTCGTCGCGGTCGCGACCCCGATGCCGATCAGCACGAGGCGGTTCTGGGCGAAGCCGCTGCGCGCGGCGAGACCGAAGACGATCAGCGAGGCGAGGACCGCGCCGACGAAGGCCGCCCCGGCGATGCCCCAGCCCGACGCCGCGGGCACGGTGGTGACGAACAGCACGGCACCGAGCCCCGCGCCGCCGGTCACGCCGACGATGCCCGGCTCGGCCAGCGGGTTGCGGGTGGCGCCCTGCACGAGGGTGCCCGCGAGGGCGAGCGCGGCGCCCGCCGTGACGGCCGCGACGACCCGCGGCACCCGCGTGTCGAGCACGTAGCTGACGACCGGCCCCGAGCGGCCCGCGATCCAGTTGACGACGTCGCCGAGCAGCAGCTTCGCGTCGCCGAGCAGCACCGACGCGACGACGACGCCGATCAGCACCGCCGCGACGACGACGAGGGTCGCGACGTAGCGGGTGCGCGACACGATCGGGTGCCGCTCGACCGGCGTCGCCCCGCCGTGGTCGCGGGCCCTGAAGGCGAGCACGACCAGGAAGACGGCTCCGAGCAGCGAGGTTACGACCCCGGTCGGCACCTGCACCGAGGCCTCGGCCCCGACCAGCACCCGCAGCAGCACGTCGGCGCCGAGCACGAGCCCGGCGCCGGTCAGCCCGGCGAGCGGCATGAGCACCAGCGAGCGCCGCACGGCGGGCACCAGGCGTCGCATCAACCGCACGAGGGCGGGTGCGCAGAGCCCGACGAACCCGATCGGACCGGTCAGGGTCACGGCCGCCGCCGACAGCAGCACGGCGGCGAGCACCGTCACGACGCGGGTCGTGCGCACGTCGACCCCGACGCTGCGGGCCGCGTCGTCGCCGAGGGCCAGGGCGTCGATGCGGGTCGAGGCGAGCAGCAGCACGGCGAGCCCGACCACGACGATCGGGGTCAGCTGCACCACGCCGGCGAAGCCGTTCTGCGAGATGCTGCCCTGCCCCCACTGGTAGAGGCCGACGGTCTGCTGCGGGAACAGCAGCAGCAGCGAGCTCGTGACCGAGGCGAGCCCGAGCGCCAGCGCGCTGCCGGCGAGCACCAGCCGCACGGTGCCCGAGCCGAGTCCCGACAGGGCCAGCACGACCGCCGCGGCGATCAGACCGCCGACGAACGCGACGCCCGACGAGGCCAGCAGCGGCAGCGTCAGACCGGTGACCGCGGCCACGGCGAGGGCCGCGGAGGCTCCGGCGTTCACCGCGAGGGTGTCGGGCGAGGCCAGCACGTTGCGGCTGATCTGCTGCAGCGCGGCGCCCGCGGCCCCGAGGGCGACTCCGACGACGAGACCGGCGACCATCCGAGGGAGGCGCGACGCCACCACCACGGACGCGTCGCCCGCCGTCGCCGTCCCGGTCAGGGCCTGCCACACCTGCCGGGGCCCGACGTCGGCGGTGCCCTGCGTGATGTCGACGAGGGCGAGGAGCACGACGACGGCGACCAGCGCGACCGTCACCCCGACCGATCGAGGGGTGAGCCGGCGGGGCGCGGCGACCCGCGCCTCCTCGGCTCGCTCGGGTCGCCCCTGCCGGGTCGGCGGGACGGGATCGGTGGGGATGACGGTCGCGGTCACGGTCGTGGCGTCGCTCGGTGCGTCAGGCGTCGGTCGGTCGGGCGTCAGTCGGTCAGCGCGGCGACGGCGGCGTCGATGTAGCCCGTCATCGCGGCCGGGCCGCCGAACATCCAGATGCCGTCGGGCAGGCGGTGCACGTCGCCCGACTCGACGAAGGGCAGCGACTTCCACACGGCGTTGTCGCCCAGCACGTCGGCGAAGGGGTCGTCGCCGTCGACCTCGTTCGTGATGTACAGGAACTGCGTGTCGTCGGGCAGCTGCGTGAGCCCCTCGACGTCGGTCGAGGCGAGACCGTAGGCGGGGTCGCCCTCGACCGTCCAGCCGTTGGCGAGACCGAGCTCTTCCGTGACGTCGCCGACGAGCGACCCGGCGGCGTACGGGCGGATCCCGACCTGGCCGGCGTCGACGTAGCCGTCGGCGAAGGCCACGTTCGTGCCCTCGAGCCCGGCGTCCGCGATGGCCTTCTTGCCCTCGGCCAGCGCGTCGGTGAAGGCGTTCTTGACCTCGGTCGCCTGGTCTTCGGTGCCGGTGGCCTTCGCGATCAGGTCCAGGTTGTCGGTCGAGTTCTCGATCTGGCGCGAGGCGTCGGCCGAGGTGATCTGCAGCACGGGCGCGATCTCACGCAGCTGCGTCACGGCGTCGGCGGGCAGATCGGTGGTCGCGACGATCAGGTCGGGCGCGAGCGAGGCGACGGTGTCGAGGCTCGGCTCGCCGCGCGTGCCGATGTCGGTGGGCTCGTTCGTCAGCGGCACCGCGGAGCCCCAGGCCTCGTAGCCGGGCACGTCGGCCACGCCGACCGGGTCGACGCCGAGCGCGACGAGGTCCTCGACGACGTTCCACTCGGTGCCGACGACCTTCGTCGCCGGGCCGTCGAGCGTGATCTCGGTGCCGGTCGCGTCGGTCAGCGTGATCTGCTCGCCGCTCTCGGCGGTCGCACCGGCGTCGGTCGTCTCGGTGGTGCCGCACCCTGCGAGGGTGAGGGCTGCGGCGGCGGCGACGGCCGCCGCCGTCAGGAGTCGTCGTCTGGTGTTCACGGGTGGAGCCTCTCGGTTCTGGTGTGGTGACGGCCGATCGCGCGGGTGCGCAGGTGGCCGGTGGTGGGGTCGGTGTCGACGTCGATGCGGATGCCCCAGACCTCGCTCAGGAGGTGCGGTGTCAGCACGGCCGCGGGCTCGCCCTCGGCGACGACGCGGCCCTCGCTGAGCACGACGATGCGATCGGCGAGAGCGGCAGCCTGGTCGAGGTCGTGCAGCACGACTCCGACGGCGATGCGCCGGTCGTCGGCCAGCTCGCGCACGAGGTCGAGCAGCTCGACCTGATAGCGGAGGTCGAGGTACGTGGTGGGCTCGTCGAGCAGCAGCACACCGGTGTCCTGTGCGAGGCAGCTGGCCAGCCAGACCCGCTGCAGCTGCCCGCCCGAGAGCTGGTCGACCCCGCGGTCGGCGAGGGCGGCGACACCCGTCAGGTCGAGGGCGCGGTCGACGGCGGACGAGCCGTCGGCATCGCCCCGACCCCAGCGGCCGCGGTGCGGGTAGCGGCCGAACTCGACGACGTCGCGCACGGTCAGACCGCTCGGGGTGGGGCGGCCCTGCGTGAGCATGGCGACGCGACGGGCGAAGTCGCGGGGCGAGAGCGCGAGGGCGTCGAGGGGCTGGTGGTCGGCGTCGCTGTGGTCGGCGGACCGGGTGGCGGCGGGCTGGTGGTCGGCGGGCCGGGTGTCGGCGGACCGGGTGTCGACGCCGTCGGCGAGGGCGAGTGAGCCGATCCGCGACTGCTGGAGGCGCGCGAGGGTCCGCAGGAGCGTCGACTTCCCGCTGCCGTTCGGCCCGATCAGCGCGGTGACGCATCCGGGGCGGAGCTCGAGTCGGGCGTCGTGGACGACGTCGACGCCGTCGTAGGCGATCGAGACGCCGTCGGCCACGAGGGCGGCGCCGGTCGGCAGATGGGGGGTCACAAGCGATTAGGTTAGCCTAACCTCACTCGCCGGCGCGACCCCGGTCGTTCGACGTCGAGGCGCTCGCCGCTCCCGCCCGCCCCGAACGAGGTGCCCCGAACCGTCGCCTAGGGCCGCGGCACGGCCCCCTTCTGCGTCACTTCGTGTGGCCGAGGTGCGGCGCCGCGGGCCCCGCGCCGCCGGCTCCGCCGGCTCCGAACGAAGTGCCCCAAACCGGCGCCTCAGTCCGCCAAACCGCCCCTTTTGCGTCACTTCGTGTGGCCGGGGTGCGGCGCCGCGGGCGCCGCGCCGCCGCCTCCGCCGGCTCCGAACGAAGTGCCTCAAACCGGCGCCTCAGCCCGCCGAACCGCCCCTTTTGCGTCACTTCGTGTGGCCGAGGTGGGGCGCGGCGGGCGCCGCGCGCGCCGCTCCGCCGGCTCTAAACGAGGTGCCGCAAACCGGCGCCTCAGTCCGCCAGACCGCCCCTTTCGCGTCACTTCGTGTGGCCGGGCTGCGCACGCTGAGGCCGCCGCTCCAACGGCTCCGAACGAAATGCCTCAAACCGGCGCCTCGGGCCGCGGCACGGCCCCTTTTGCGTCACTTCGTGTGGCCGAGGTGCGGCGCGGCGGGCGCTGCTCCGTCGTCCCCGAACGAAGTGCCTCAAACCGGCGCCTCAGTCCGCCAAACCGCCCTTTTTGCGTCACTTCGTGTGGCCGGGGTGCGAGCCGCTCCGCCGGCTCCGAACGAGGTGCCTCAAACCGGCGCCTCAGTCCGCCGAACCGCCCCTTTTGCGTCACCTCGTGTGGCCGAGGTGCGGGCCGCGCCGCCGGCTCTGAACGAGGTGACTCGAAGCGGGGGCTCGGGGCGCTGAATCGCCCGCTTCGCGTCACTTCGTTTGGGCGCGCGGCGCCAGACGCTGCGCGCTGCGCGCGCGGCGGCGGCGCCGGACGCGGCGACGGGCCGGCGCCGCTCCGGCGGGCCGATGACCCGGGGTGCGGCACCGGCCCGTCGGGCTGGTGCGGTGGGGGTGAAGCTCAGCTGCAGGTGTAGGTGACGCCGTCGACCACATGCGTGCCGGGGCCGAGGTCCGCACACTGCTGCAGCAGGACGGTGGCGCTGGCGATGAGCACGATGATGCCGATGACCGTGATGATGATGACCACGATCGAGATGATGATGCCGGCCAGCGAGAGGCCGCGCGGCTGACCCGCACGCCCGAACCGGCGGAACGAGATGATGTTCAGGATCAGACCCACGATGGCGAGCAGACCGAAGAACGAGAGGACGAAGCCGGCGATGGCCATGCCCTTCGACGGGGGCTTGCTGCCGCCCGTGGTCTCGTTCGAGCCGGGCGTGTACGCCTGGGGAGCCGATCCGTAGGGCTGCTGCGCGCCTCCCTGGGGCGGGTAGCCGGGCTGGCCCTGCGGGTTCTGGTGGCCCGGCTGGTTCGGGTCGTTGGGCGTGTTGTCGGTCATGAGCGGTCCCCTCGGTACGCGGTCGTTTCGCTCAGCCTAGGGGGCGGGGGTCGCCGCGTCCGAGCCCTGTGGATAACGCTTTCGCGGCCGACTCGCCACCTACGATGAGACCGTGACCATCGCCTCCGCCCCCAACGACCGCGACCGTCGGCCGATCGACCAGCCGTACTACCGAGCGTCGTTCGTCGAGGCCATGCGCCGGTTCGTCGTCAAGTACGCGACCTTCTCGGGTCGGGCGGGGCGGGCCGAGTACTGGTGGGTGGCGCTGGTGCAGTTCGCGCTGCCGTTCGCGATCCAGGGTGTCACGGGTGTGCTGACCGGCGACTGGAGCGAGGTCGACGGGCAGTCGTTCTCGACCGCGCCGAACGCGATCCTCCTCGCGATCTACCTCGCGACGGCCGTGCCGACCCTCGCCATCACCTGGCGGCGTCTGCACGATGCGAACCGCAGCGGGCTGTGGGCGTTCATCCTGTTCGTGCCGTTCGTCGGCTGGCTCGTCTTCCTGATCTTCGTGCTGACGCCCCCGCGGCCCGAGGGTGCCCGCTTCGATGCGGAGCCGGCGGTCGCGACCGGCTGACCCGCGCCTCCTGCCGTGCGGCGCAGGCCTCTCAGGAGAGCCGAGGAGGCGCGGCGCGGGCCGGTCAGACGCTCGCGGGATCGAGATTGAGCGTCGTGCCCTCGAACAGGCGCTGCTCGTCGTCGAGCACCTGCAGCCCGGCGTTCAGGTAGATCAGCGCCGCGACCGAGATGCCGAACCGGGCGGCGACCGCGTCGGTGGTGTCGTTCGGGGAGACGAGGTACCTGCGGGGCGCTCCGGCGTCGGTCGTCGAGGTGACCGTGCCGGCCGCGAGCGACGCGGGGCCCGAGTCGGCGGGGGCGATGTTGGTCTCGCGCGGCGGGATGCTCCAGGCGACGGACTGCACGGCCAGCACCTTGTCGGGACCGATCTCGAGCGGGACGCCGTCCGCCGACGGAGCCGACGAGTAGGTCACGATCGTGCCGAGGTACGACGGCTGGCTGGTGCCGAGGGGCGTGCCCCCCGACGTCGGCGCGCTCGTCGGCCCGCCCAGCAGCACCGAGCCGACGCCGTACGAGGTCAGCCCGTCGCCCACCGAGGGCGCGATGTCGATGAGCGTCACGGACACCGGCACGGGCAGCGTCGACGTGAAGCCCGAGTACTGGACGTCGTAGCCGTTCGAGCCGTCGGCGACCACCCGGTAGTGGTACGCGACGCTGCCGAGCGGAGAACGCACATCGCCCTCGGTCACGACCGTGCCGGCCGGGACGGACGCCACCGACGGCGCCGGCAGATCGGCGTCGACGGGCGCGGCCGTGGCGGCGCGCGGGGTCGGTTCACCCGACGGGGTGGGGGTCGGGGTCGGCGTGGGGGTCGCGCTGGGGCCGAACTGCGCGGCACCCGGTCGTGCGGTCGCGGACGTCGTGGCCGGTTCGGCCGTCGGCTGGCCAGCGCTTCCCAGGACATCGCCGAAGACGACGAAGCAGGCGGCCACCACGGTGACGACGGCGACCGTCACGGCGATGATCGGCAGGGCGAGACTACCGCGACGCCGGTCGGGGTCGGTGTCGGTGGCGGGTTCGGGGTCGTCGTCGGGGGTGCCGAAGAGCATCTCGTGCCCGGATAGCTCAGCGGGCTGGCGGGGCTCGGCGGGCTGGCGGGGCTGATCGGGCTGGCGGGCCCCGTCGGGCGCGTCGTCCGGCCCCTGCGCGTCGCGGTCGTCGTCGGTCATGCGGCCCCCCAAGGGTGATCTCTCGAAGCAGGTGCTCCCCCGTGGACGATCCTAGGGCGGGTCGGAGTAGTGTGCCGCGCCGATCGGGAGCCGGGGTACGGCGGGCCGATCATCGGCTGTCAGTCGTGCGCGTGTCACGGTCGGCGAGCCTGAGATGGACCTCTGCCCCACCGACACGAGGACCACATGAGCACGACACGCACCGCACCCACCGCCGACACCGCAAGCACCGCATGCACCGCACCCCCCGCAGCCCGCACCGTCCGCATCACGACCGCCGCCGCCGACCTGTTCGGCTGGGACGATCTGCACGCCGGGCAGCTCGAGGCGATCGAGGCCGTCGTCGCGGGTCGCGACACCCTGGGCATCATGCCGACCGGGTTCGGCAAGTCGGCGATCTACCAGGTCGCCGGTGCCGTGCTCGACGGGCCGACCGTCGTCGTGTCGCCCCTCATCGCGTTGCAGGCCGATCAGGTCGCCGGGCTGGTCGGCCGCCCCGATGCGCCCTCGGCCGTCGCCATCAACTCCGGTCACACCGACGCCGAGAACGACGCCGGCTGGCAGCGTCTGGCCGCGGGCGAGATCACGTACGTGTTCCTCGCCCCCGAGCAGCTCGCGCGAGACGAGACCGTCGACCGGCTGAGAGACGCCGGAGTCGCCCTCGTCGTGGTCGACGAGGCCCACTGCGTGTCGTCCTGGGGTCACGACTTCCGGCCCGACTACCTGCATCTCGGCGAGATCGTCGAGCGCCTCGGCCGCCCGACGGTGCTGGCGCTGACGGCGACCGGGTCGGGGCCCGTGCGCGACGAGGTGGTCGAACGGCTGCGACTGCGCGATCCGCTGATCGTCAGCCGCGGCTTCGATCGTCCCAACCTCGCCCTCGAGGTGGTGCGCCACGAGGACGACGACGAGAAGATGCGCGCCGTCGTCGAGCAGGTGGCCGCCTCGACCACGCCCGGCATCGTCTACGTGGCGACCCGCAGAGCGACCGAGGCCTACACGGCGGCGATCGCGGAACGCCGCCCCGACCGGACGGTGGTCGGCTACCACGGCGGGCAGCGGTCCGCCGAGCGCGGGCAGCTGCACGAGAGGTTCCACGCCGGCGAGGTCGACGTCGTCGTGGCGACCAGCGCCTTCGGCATGGGCATCGACAAGCCCGACGTGCGCTTCGTCGTGCACGCCGACGTGCCCGACTCGCTCGACGCCTACTACCAGGAGATCGGGCGAGCCGGTCGTGACGGCGACCCGGCCACCGCCACCCTGCACTACCGGCCCGAGGACCTGTCGCTGCGGTCGTTCTTCGCCTCGGGGCTGCCCGGCCGCGCCGATCTGCGAGGGGTCTTCACGGCGCTGTCGGCCGCCGGACGCCCGGTGACCCGTGCCGAGGTCGCGGGTCAGCTCGCGCTCGGTTCGCGCACGGTGTCGCGCCTCATCGATCTGCTGCTCGAGGGCGGGGCGCTGACCGAGTCGACGGACGGGTTCGAGCCGGTCGCCGGTCTCGACGCGGCGGAGGCGGCGGGCGCGGCTCGCGAGGTCGCCCAGACCCGCGAGCGCGTCGCGACGTCCCGGATCGAGATGATGCGCACCTTCGCCGAGGCCGCCGGCTGCCGCCGCCGGTTCCTGCTCGGCTACTTCGGCGAGGACTCGCCCGAGCACTGCGGCAACTGCGACCTCTGCCTGTCCGACGACCGCGCCGGGATCGATGCCGAGGAGGCGCGCTCGGGAGACGAGGAGGCGCACCCCACCGACACCGCGCCTCCTGCATTCGCCACCGACGCCCGCGTCGTCCATGCGACCTGGGGCGAGGGCACGGTCATGGGCACCGACGACGACCGGATGACCGTCTTCTTCGAGAGCCAGGGCTACAAGGTGCTCTCCGTCGCGGACGTGCTCGAGCGGGGGCTGCTGACCCCGGCCTGACGCGGGTGCCGGCTGCCGGGTGCCCGCCGCCCGCGGCCGGGTGTGCCGGCGGTCCTAGCCGCGGTAGCCGAACGAGTGCAGACCGTGCTGCTCGGCGAGGGCGCGGCTGAGGGCCTCGCCGCGGACGCTCGTGCCGAGCTCGTCGAGCGGCGGGCTGATGATCGCCGCGCCGAGCCGATTCGGGGCGGCGAGCACGATGGCGCCCGAGACGCTGGACTTCGCGGGCACGCCGACCGAGCGCATCCAGCGCCCCGAGCCGTCGTAGACCCCGCAGGTCGCCATCACCGAGACCACGTCGCGCGCCACCTCGGCCGAGACGACCCGCTCGCCGGTGACCGGATTGCGCCCGCCGAACGCCAGCGTCGCCCCCATCACGGCGAGGGCGACGGCGTCGACCATCACCGAGCAGGCGCGGGCGTAGACGGCGACGGCCTCGTCGGCGGTCTCGTCGAGCGTCCCCTCCGAGCGCATCAGGTGGGCGAGCGCATGATTGCGGTCGCCGTGCAGCTGCTCGCTCTCGCTGATCTCGCGGTCGTAGTCGAGCTCGCGACCGGCGAAGGCGCTGAGGCCGGCGAGGATCCGGTGGATGCGCGCATCGCCCGAGTCGCCGTCGACCAGGTTGGCGGTGAGCAGCGCCCCCGCGTTGACCATCGGGTTCGGCGGCCGACCCGTGTCGCTCTCGAGCTTGATCGCGTCGAACGCCTCGCCCGTCGGCTCGATGCCCACCCGGTCGAGCGCGGCGCCGTCCGAGTCGGCGAGAGCCAACGCGAACAGGAACGGCTTCACGGCCGACTGGATCGAGAACGGATGCTCGGCGTCACCCGAGGCCACCACCTCGCCCTCGGGCCGGACCAGAGCGACCCCGAACAGGTCGGGGTCGGCCTCGGCGAGCTGCGGGATGCTGTCGTCCACCGCCCCTCCTCGGGTGGACACGAAGGAGGCGCGGAGGGCATCGAGCGACGGCATGCCTCCCAGCGTGGCAGGGTCTACGGCTTCCCGACCGACGCGAACCAGTCGGCGTACCGCGTGTTCTCGGCCATGCGGCGGGTCTCGTCGGGTGCGTCGTCGCTCCACCAGACGGGGCCGCGCTCGCCGAGGGCGGTCTTCGCCGCGTCGACTCGGGCGTGGGCCTGCTCGACGGCGGCCGGGTCGTCGTCGCCGAGCGCGGTCTTCTTCGCGCGCCGCGCCTCCATCAGGTCGTGCACGAGCTCGGCCCGACGGTCGTCGCTCAGCGACGGGTCGGACCGCCGCCAGAGGCGGCCGCGCACGACGATGTAGCGGCCGTCGGGGGTCTCGAGCGGGGCGGTCATGACGCCAGTCTGGCTGCGTCGGCGTCGCGGGGGCCGAACCCGACCGGCCGGGCCGTCGGGCGCGTGCCGAACCCGACAGTTCTGCCCCGAGGGAGCTAAAAGGCCAGGAGATGCTGCCCGTCAGGGGCCGTTCAGTCGCGAGTTGCTCAGAAGGGGGGCGGGGGCGCGCGGAGCGGTGCGGCTAGGGGTGCTCGTCCTTCATGGGGAGGCGGTCGTCGCCGACGCTGTCTCCGGTCGTGGCCGACCAGCGGGTGACCAGACGGCGGGCGATCGGCAGGGGGCACGGGATCGTGACCGCGCCGGTGCGGCTGACGATCGTCAACCGGGCCGCACCCGACTGGCCGCGGTGCCACATGCGCGAGATGTCCATCGTGACACCGCCGCTGTCATCGCTGTCGTCGCGGCGAGGTTCGGTCATCTCGAGGGTCAGGCGGTTGCCGAAGACGGTGATGCGGTAGACGACGCCGCCGTCGCTCCAACTCTCGTCACTACCCACGGGACCAAGATACGAACAAGCGTTCGATCCTGTCCAGCCGAGTACGGCCCCGATCCGCCGGAGTTTCCGAAAACGGACAACCCAGAGATGCCCGCCGCCCGCACCGCTTATCCTGCGATCCACCGACCGGCCGCCTGCCGATCGACCAGGCCCCGCTGCCCCGGCCCCGCCGACCGGCCCCCGTCTACCCCGCGACCCGCGCCGCCAGGAACTTCTCGGCCGTCCGCAGCCCGAGCGCCATGATCGTCAACGCGGGGTTGGCGACGACCGCGCTCGGGAAGACGGAGTTGTCGCAGACCCAGAGGTTCGGTACGTCGAAGCTGCGCCCGTCGGCGTCGACCACGGCGTCCGTCGCGTCGTCGCCCATGCGGCAGGTGCCGATGGTGTGCGCCGTGCGAGCGAGCACCATCGTGTCGGTGGCGCCGGCGGCCTCGACGATGGCGGTCATCGTCGCGATGGCGTGCTCGTCGATGGCGTCTTCGTTGGGGCCTGCGCTGAACGAGACGATCGCCTTGGGGATGCCGAACTCGTCGAGCTCGTCGGACAGCACGAGGCGGTTGTCGTCGCTCGGCAGGCACTCGGCGTTGATGCCGACCCCGGCCAGGTACCGGTAGCCCTCCATCGCCTCGACGAGCTCGTCGCCCCAGAGTCCGCCGCCGCGCACCAGAGTCGTGGCCAGCGTCAACGGCATGACCCCGAGGCTCTGGATGAGATAGCCGCCCACGAAGTCGACGCCCTCGGGTCGCATCGTGTCTTCGGTGATGATCGACGACGGGTAGCCGCGGTGGCTGCGGATCTCCTCGGTGAAGGTGCCCCACACCTGGGTCGCCCCGTGCGCCATGTAGTTGCGGCCCACCTGGTCGCTGCTGTTGGCGAGCCCGGTGTGCAGCAGCAGACGGGGTGTCTCGACGCCGCCCGCGCAGAGGAACAGCGCCTTCGTGCGCTGACGGTGCTCGACCCCGTCGCGGGTGTAGACGACGGCCGATACCTCGCCGGCCTCGTCGAGCTCGATGCCGTGCACCATCGACCCGGGTCGGATCTCGGCGCCGTGCGCCACCGCCGACGGCAGGTAGGTGGTGTCCATGCTGACCTTGGCGCCGTTGCGGCAGCCCTGGTGGCAGCTGCCGCAGTTGACGCAGGCGTGGCGCATGCCCGCGTGCTCCTGCTCGCGGTCGACGGTGGTGATCGCGACCGGGCCGTCGGTCGCGGTGATGCCGAGCGCCTCGCACCCGCGGATCATCATGTCGGACGACGCGTTGCGCGGCGCCGGCGGCAGCGTGTATCGCCGCGAAGGATCCCACGGGTAGTCGGCGGGCCCGGCGATGCCGACGAAGGCCTCGACGCGCTCGATGTACTCGATCAGCTCGGCGTGCTCGATCGGCCAGTCGACGCCCTTGCCGGTCAGCGACTTCAGCCGCAGATCGCGCTCGTCGGGGCGGGGTGTGAAGGCACCCCAGTGCAGGGTCGACCCGCCGACCCCCTTGCCGCTGTTGTTGAGGCCGAAGGCCGTCGGGTTCTCGCCGGCGCTGAGGCGTTCGTCCATCCAGTTGATGGCGACGGCCTCGGTCTCGTCCTGGGTGAAGAGCTCGGGGTCGAAGTTCGCCCCCGCCTCGAGCGCGACGACGTGCAGACCCTGCGCCGCCAGCGTGCTGAGGATCGGCGCCCCGCCGGCGCCCGTGCCGATCACGACGGCGTCGACGATCTCGTCATCGGAGTAGGTGGTCATCTGGTCGAGGTTCATCGGACGACCTCCATCGTCGGTTCCCACTGTTCGCGTCGGTCGGCGCCGAGCAGGTCGAAGCCCTGGAAGAGCGCGCCGCCCGGTCCGCCGTTGGCGAAGCCGTCGAAGCCGATGCGCTCCATCGTCGCCGGGTGGGCGAGCCAGGCGCGCACGAGGTCGACCCGCGCGTCTTCGAACCAGAGCTGCATCTGCTCGGCGGTCATCTCACCGGCCGGCGGCTCGAACTCGCCGGCGACGAGTGCGGCGACCCGTGCCCGCTGGTCGTCGACACCGAGGAGGCGCAGGTCGGCGAGGGCGTCGAGCCCGCGTCGGTAGGCCTCGCGGTCGGGCGGCAGGGCGTTGTTCCGCCAGCCGTCGGACCTGCCGAGGTTCTGATCGACGTCGATCCGTGCCGCGAGGTCCAGTTCGGCACCGGGCCAGGGGGCGCGCTGGGGCACGACCAGGTCGGCGACGACGCGCAGCGTCTCGAGCTGCGACGTCGAGAGGGTCTGCGGCCGGTAGTCGGGGTCGTCGGCGAGGGCGCGACGGGCGAGCAGCGCCCGGGTCTGCGGACTGGTGCGGGTCGAGGCGATGACCTCGGCGAAGTCGAGCGACATGGTCGGCCCGAGCCCGGCGCGATCGCGCCAGAACGTCGCGATCGCCTCGACGGGCGACTCGCCCGAGGCCGAGGCCGAGGCCGAGGCGTCGTCGAGCACGAGCGTGGGGACGCCGTCGAAGTCGCCCGGCGAGGTCACCACCACGCCGGCGAGACCGAACACGCCCGCCTCGCCCGACAGGATGCGCGCCACCGTCTGCGAGACGGCGTCGACGCGGGCGCCGCTCGCGGCCAGCAGCCACCGGGATGCTCCGGAGGCGCGGATCGCCTTGACGACGGCCGTCACGATCTCGTCGTCGGTCGCCCCGGGCGAGGGCGCCGAGGCGACGTGGACGTCGAGGGAGGCTGCCCCCGGGTCGCTCGACGCGGCGGCGAGCGCGGCACCGAGCGAATCGTCGGACCGATCGGGGTCGGGGTCGGCGTCGGACAGGAAGACGACGGTCGCACGTGGTGGCGTGGGTCGATCAGATGACACGGGGCTCCTCGTGAGAACGGCCTCGAACGAGGCTCGTCCGACGATACGTCTCCCGCCTCGACTCGGCCCGGCTTGCGCCGGAGAGCGAACAGCGGGACGGCGGCGCACGACCCTGTGGAGGGATCGGCGCCGCGAGATCGGTGCCCAGCAGGATCCCGGATCGTCGTTGATCCGAGAGCCCGCGCCGAGGTTCGGGTCCTCGACGGGTGTCGTCCGCTGCGTCGACGCGTGATCTCGGCGGGTTTCGGGTACTCGCCGGGAACGCCGTCCGCAGTGGACCGGACACACGGGTTGCTAGGCACCCGGGAGAGCATTCGGAGGCGTCGGCGCCCCGGTTGGGGGGTATCCGGATGTGTTCGCGAATCGGATAGCGAGGCCGTTCCGTGGCCAGCTGGCGATTACTCTAGCGCGCCTCCGGCGACCACCCTTCGCGCGCCTCCTGCGGCTCCCTTCGCGCGCCTCCTGAAGGCGTCGACGTGCGCGGTCGGGCTCAGCGCGCCGTGCGGGCTCCTGCGGGCACGACCGGCTCGATCAGGCGCACATGGCTGGCGGCGACCCTCTTCGGCTGATCGGCGAAGGCGGCGGCGCGCGAGTCGCTCGCGAGGTAGGCCTCCTCGACCGCGGCGAACGTGGCGGCGTCGCCTGCGACGCTGACCGCCCAGACGAACTCCCCGGCCTCGCGGTCGGCGTACGCGAACTCGACGGCGAACCCCTCGGCCTCGCGGGCCGGAACGATCCGGGCCTGGAACCACTCGACGAACTCGTCGAACACGCCCTCGACGAGTTCGTAGCGGCGCAGCTGGACTGTCTTCTCGGCGTCGATGCTCATGGCGGACAGCCTAAGACGGCCGCACCCGCACCCGCACCCGCACCCGCAGACGACGACGGGCCTCCCGGTGAGGGGAGGCCCGTGGTCGGTGATCCTCGTCGGCGCCCCACGTCGTGGGCCGCTGGTACGGATCGTGCTCGGTCGTGCTGATGACGCAGGAGGAGCGGGTCGTGCTGATGACGCAGGAGGAGCGGGTGACGCGGTGACGTCAGGTGACGCCGATCTCAGTCGAGGTCGTCGTCGTCGATGCCGGTGTCGAAGTACGACACGTGGTCGACGTCGTCGGACGAGGCCAGGATGCGGCTGGAGAAGGAGGGTCGCATGGCTCAGGCCGCCAGCGGACCGTCTTCGCCACGTCCGACGAAGAGTTCGGAGAGGTCGAGCGCTTCGGTGGGCGCGAGTTCGACGTGACGCAGCTCGGACGCGCTCATGCGCCGAAGCCCAGGGTGACGAGGAGGGCGGCCGTGGCCATGACGCTGGCCGCGACGGCCGACGTGGCGACGACGAAGAGGGTGGCCTGGCGTTCCGTGTCGCGCACCTCGGAGAAGGGGCTGCGGACGCGACCGGTGGTGGGGCGGATGAGGCTCATCGTGGTGCTCGTTTCTGGCAGCCCTGCGCTGCCCTTGACTCTCGGTGGAGAGGCCATGAGCCGCTCCGCACCGCCGTGAAGTCGATGCATGAGCATGCTGTCACGGGAATCGCTAGACCGACTAACTATCCGTGCACCCAGTGCGCATGACGGATAACACCCGCCGATCGGGGTCGCGGGCCACCGTGCGACCCGGGGTACGCACGCACCCTCCGCTCAGGACCCCGGCGTACGACGGACGGCATGGACCGCGATCAGTACACCTTCGACGACCCCCGCACGCGCTTCCCCGTGATCAGCCCCGAGGTGCAGCAGCAGCCCGAGCCGGGCCTGCAGTCGAGGATGGACCCGGTGCCCGACCTCGGCGAGAGCACCTACCGCGGCTCGGGTCGCCTCGCGGGTCGCAAGGCGCTCATCACCGGTGCCGACTCGGGCATCGGCGCCGCCGTCGCCATCGCCTACGCGCGTGAGGGCGCGGACGTCGCGCTGTCGTACCTCCCCTCCGAAGAGGAGGACGCCCGCCACGTGATCGAGGTCGTCGAGGCGGCCGGTCGGAAGGCCGTCGCGATCCCCGGGGACCTCACCAGCGCCTCCTTCTGTCGCACCCTGGTCGAGGAGGCGGTGGCCGGCCTCGGCGGACTGGACGCCGTCGTCAACGTGGCCGGTCGGCAGATCTGGCAGGACGGCATCGAGAAGATCACCGACGAGCAGTTCGACCTCACCTTCAAGACCAACGTCTACGCCCCGTTCTGGATCATCAAGGCCGCCCTGCCGCACCTCGGCCCGGGCTCGACCATCATCAACACCGCGTCGCTCGAGGCCTACACGCCGGCGCCCGACCGCCTGGACTACGCCACCACCAAGGGCGCGATCAACAACTTCTCGAAGGGGCTCGCGCAGCAGCTCGTCTCGAAGGGGATCCGCGTCAACGTCGTCGCGCCCGGGCCGACCTGGTCGGTGCTGCAGGTCACCCAGGGCGTCGACCCCGAGACCCTGCCCGAGTTCGGCTCGAGCGAGTCGCCGATGGGCCGCGCGGCGCAGCCCGCCGAGCAGGCCCCCGCCTACGTGTTCCTGGCGAGCGCCGAGTCGAGCTTCGTCGCCGGCGAGACCCTGAACGTGAACGGCGGCATGGTCACTCCGTAGCCCGAATAAGGTGGGGGGCGTTGCCCGACGACCCGGACAGGAGGCGACATGGACACCCCGGACCTCACCGCAGGCATGGTGCTCGACGGCCGCTACGAGATCGAGTCGGTGCTCGGCCGTGGCGGCATGGCGAGCGTCTACCGCGCCCGCGACACGCTGCTCGGTCGCGTCGTCGCCATCAAGCTCTTCGCGCCGACGGGGGCCGACGCCGCCGAGCTGCGCCGCGAGACCAGCGAGGTGCAGGTGCTCGCCGGTCTCGCCCACCCGGCGATCGTGACGCTCTTCGACGCCCGCGTCGACGATGCCGACCGCGCCTACCTCGTCATGGAGTTCGTCGAGGGGCCGACGCTCCAGACGCTCGTCTCGGAGGGCCCGCTGACCCCCGCCACGGCCGCCGCGATGCTCGCCGACCTGGGCGAGGCGCTGCACGTGGCCCACGAGGGCGGCGTCGTGCACCGCGACGTCAAGCCCGCGAACATCCTGCTCGCCCCCGTGCCCGGCGGCGAGGGGCGCTACCGCGCGAAGCTGGCCGACTTCGGCATCGCCTACCTCGTCGACTCGACGCGGCTGACCGCGACCGGCACCGTCATGGGCACCGCGGCGTTCATCAGCCCCGAGCAGGCGCTCGGTCAGCCGATCGAACCGCCGTCGGACGTCTACTCGCTCGGTCTCGTGGCGCTCGAGGCCCTGACGGGCACGCGGGTCTTCACGGGCTCCGCGATCGAGTCGGTCATGGCGCGCCTGCACAACGACCCGATCGTGCCGTCGTCGCTCGAGACCGGCTGGGCGTCGCTCCTCACCTCGATGACCGCCAGGGATCCGGAGGCGCGACCCACCGCGCTCGAGGTCTCCCGCCGCGCGTCGCGACTGGCCTCGGCCGCCCGCGGCGGCGACACCTCCGACCTGGCCTCGGTGCCCGATCCGACGGAGCCGATCAACCGCAGCGACCGGACGATGGTGCTGCCCGCCGCGGCGGCCGCGGCTGCGGCGGCCGGGGTCGCCGGTGCGGGCGTCGCCGGTGCGGCGGCGGCTGACGCGCCGACCGCTGCGTACGGTGCGGGTGCCGGTGCTGACGCGCCGACCGCTGCGTACGGTGCGGGTGCTGACGCGCCGACCGCGGCCTACGGCGCGAACGCCCCGACGTCGTCGTACTCGAACGGCGCTCCCGGCTCGGATGCGCCGACCGAGCGCTTCGCTCCGGCGGTGGCCCTCGGCTCCGCCGCGACGGGTGGCGGAGTGGCGGCCGGTGCCGGTGCGGGAGGCTCCGGTGCCGGTGGCGGCCCCGGCGACTTCGAACGCGCCTCCTCGGGACGACGTCGCTGGGTGCTGCCGGTGATCATCGTCGCGGTGCTGGCACTCATCGCCGGGGCCGTCGTCTGGGGGATCACGCAGGGTGGCGACGGCGACGGAGCACCGGTCGAGTCGTCGCAGCCGAGCAGCGGCACGCCCAGTGACGACCCGTCCGGCGAGGCCACGACCCCCGCCGAGACGACCGAGCCGCAGCCGGAGCAGACCGAGGAGGCGCCCGCGCCGGCCCAGCCGTCGGAGGAGACGGCGCCCGAGCCGACCACCCCCTCCGAGTCGACCGGCGAGGACGAGCCCGACGAGAACGAGCCCGACGAGAACGAGCCGGACGAGAACGAGCCCGGGGAGGTCCCGGGGCCCGAGGCGACCGTGCCCGGTACCGGGGTGGGCACCGGCGCCGTGACCGGTCCGGGCAACAGCGGGTCGAACCCGAACTCGGGCCCCGGCAACAACAACGGGAACGGGAAGCCCTAGCTGTACCGAGGCCGCTCGGAGGTGCGGCGGGTTGCCGTCATCGGGGGCGGGTCAGCGCTGACCCGCCGCGAGTGACGGGAACCCGCCGAAGCCGCGGAGGCCCAGGCGCCCGAGAACGGGCCGCCCTCCGACTGGAGAGCGGCCCGTCCGCGCGGTGCAGGGTCGACTAGTTGCGAGCGCCCTTGCGGCCGGTGACCTTGAGGTAGATGACCAGGACGATGATGGCGCCGATGATCGAACCGATGATGCCCGAGGTCTGGAAGAAACCGTCGGGGTTGTTGCCGGGGAAGATCAGGTAGGCGAGGAATCCACCGACGAACGAGCCGATGATGCCCAGGAGGATGGTCATCGGGATCGAGATGTTCTGCTTGCCGGGGACGACGAGGCGGGCGACTGCACCGGCGATGAGGCCGATGATGATGAGGCTGACGATCAGACCGAGCATGATGACTGCTTTCTTTGCGAGCGCCGGGTCGGGCGCGGTTGCTGCCACGGGGTCGGGCAATCACCGACTCAACCACTTCTGCGCGTCGGCGGGCCAGATTCGTCCGATTCCATCCAGATGATCCTCCGAATGACTGGTGGCGCAGGTAGGAGTTCGCTGAATATGATCGCGACATGTACGTGCTCGTCTCCGGTCTCATGTTCGCCCTCGTGCTCATCGCCCTGGTCGACATCGTCACGCGCCAGGACGGCCAGGTGCAGCACCTGCCGAAGCTCGTCTGGGTGCTCCTCGTGGTGTTCCTGCCCCTGATCGGCAGCATCCTGTGGTTCGCCGTGGGCCGTGAGCGGTCGGCCCCGTCCGAGCACGTGTCGTTCGGCGATCCGAGGAGGCGCGAGCGGCTCGGATTCGGCGGCCAGCGCACGCAGACGGTCACCACCACCTCCCGCCCCCTCAGCACGGAGGAGCAGCTGGCCGCCCTCGACCGCGAGATCGAGTTCCACGAGCAGCAGGCCCGCCTGCGGGCTCTCGAGATCGAGGTCGAGAAGCGCCGCGACGGCGATCGCCCGGTCTGAGCGGGTCGCCGGTTTCGCCGTCGTGCCGCGACGGTCGATGATGGACGACGAGCCGATCGGGCTCGATCGCCCCGGAAGGACCCCCATGACCGAGACACTGCAGGCCGCCGACATCGTCCGCCTCGTCGACCACACCCTCTTGAAGCCCGAGGCGACGCACGCCGACGTCGACGCCCTCATCGCGGAGGCCGTCGAGCTCGGCGCCTACTCGGTCTGCGTCTCGCCGTCGATGCTGCCGCTCGTGCTGCCCGAGGGGTCCGAGCTGAAGATCGCCGTCGTCGCCGGGTTCCCGAGCGGCAAGCACACCCCGGCCGTCAAGGCGTCGGAGGCCCTCGAGGCCGTCGCGTCGGGCGCGCACGAGGTCGACATGGTCATCGACGTCGGTGCCGCGAAGGCCGGCGACTTCGTCAGCGTCGAAGAGGACATCGCGATCGTCCGCGGCGCCGTGCCGAGCCCGACCGTGCTCAAGGTGATCATCGAGTCGGCCGCCCTGAGCGACGACGAGATCGTGGCCGTCTGCCAGGCCGCCGAGCGGGCCGGGGCCGACTTCGTCAAGACGAGCACCGGATTCCACCCCACCGGCGGCGCGACCGAGCATGCGGTCAGGCTCATGGCTCAGACCGTCGGCGGCCGCCTCGGCGTCAAGGCCTCGGGTGGCGTCCGCACGATCGACGACGCCCGTCGCTACGTGGCCGCGGGCGCGACCCGTCTGGGCGTCTCGGGAACCCGCGCGCTCGTCGAGGGTGCCGCTCCGTCGGCCGGCGCCGGCTACTGAGACCCGCCTGACACGGAGCCCGGGCCGGCATCGCCGTCGGCCCGGGCTCCGCTCAGTCGTAGAGGCGCCCGAGCAGCCAGTGCCCCGCGGCGTCGCGGACGACCTCGAACATGTGGGTCGTGCCGTCGGACGCCGTGGCCTGGAACCGCCACCCCAGGAATCTCCGCGGCGGGTGCGTGATGAGCTCGTGGACGAACAGCGGCTCGTCGACGAGGGGCGTGGGGGTGTCGCTGACCCGCCACCGGACACCGTCGTGGACGAGGCGCGCGGGCAGGCCGTCGTCGAACCAGAGCGCGACGGCCGATCGGGTGGTGGAGATGTTCATGGCCTGCCTCTCGTTCGAACACGTGTTCGATCAGAGGCGAGTGTAAGCAGGCCGATCCGGCTCGCGCAACTGCATCGGCGAGTCGCGCGGCGGCGCGGCGCGGCGCGTCAGCCGAGCGTCGCCGACGCGGCCAGCGGCATCCCGAGCGCCGCCGCGACGCCGGCGTTCGTGACCTCGCCCGCGTGCACGTTCACCCCGGCCGCGAGCGCCGGGTCGGCCGCCGTCGCCGCGTCGAGGCCGCGGTCGGCCAGGGCCACGACGTACGGCAGCGTCGCGTTCGTCAGCGCCCGCGTCGACGTCTCGGGCACCGCGCCCGGCATGTTCGCGACGCAGTAGTAGACGGCGTCGTGCACGGCGAAGGTCGGGTCGTCGTGGGTGGTGGGCCGCGACCCCTCGAAGCAGCCGCCCTGGTCGATCGCGATGTCGACCAGCACCGCGCCCGACCTCATGCCCGCGACCATCTCGTCGGTGACGAGCTTCGGCGCGGCCGCCCCCGGGATCAGCACCGATCCGATCACGAGGTCGGCGTCGCGCACCTGGACCGCGATCTCGTGCGGCGTCGACGGCCGCGTCTGGATCCGTCCGTCGAAGCGCGCCTCGAGAGCCCGGAGGCGCGGCAGCGACAGGTCGATCACGGTCACGTCGGCGCCGAGGCCGAGCGCGTTCGCGGCGGCGTGCTCGCCGGCGACACCGCCGCCGATCACGACGACCTTGGCGCGCGGGGTGCCCGGCACTCCGCCGAGCAGGGTGCCCCGACCGCCGGAGGCGCGCATCAGCTGGTACGCCCCCACCGTGATCGAGAGCCGCCCGGCCACCTCGCTCATCGGCTGCAGCAGCGGCAGCGAGCGGTCGGGCAGCTGCACCGTCTCGTAGGCGATCGCGGTCGTGCCCGAGGCGACCAGCGCCTCCGTCAGCTCGCGGTCGGCGGCCAGGTGCAGGTAGGTGAAGAGCACCTGATCGGCGCGCAGGAGGCGGTGCTCGGCCGCGATCGGCTCCTTCACCTTGAGCAGCAGATCGGCCCGGGCCCAGACCTCGTCGGCCGTCGGCACGATGGTCGCGCCGGCCGCGGCGAAGTCGTCGTCGAAGATCCGCGAACCCGTGCCCGCCCCGCTCTCGATCAGCACCTCGTGCCCTCGGCGCACCAGGGCGTCGACGCCAGCGGGCGTGATGGCCACGCGGTTCTCGTTGTTCTTGATCTCGGTGGGCACTCCGACGCGCATGGGCGTCTCCTGTCGCGTCAGGGCCTCGCGGGCCGGTCGTCGTCGATCGATGAGACGATGCTGTCGATCATTCGTTTCACTCGTGTTTCGACCGAAGAAGATTCTGCGAGACCGGATGGATCGACCCGATGACACCCTGCGAGAGGCGCTGAGCATGACCGGATCGAACGATCTTCGACCTGCAGGAGGCGCGGCGGGCGACGGAGCCGTCGCCGCGCCTCCTGCGGACCTCGACGAGGTCGACCGCCGCCTCCTCGACGTGCTCGCCACCGACGGCCGCCTGTCGAACGCGGCGCTCGCCGCGGCGGTCGGCGTCGCGCCGTCGACCGCGCACACGCGACTCCGGTCGCTGATCGACCGCGGGGTGATCACCGGGTTCCTGACGAGCGTCGACCAGCGTCGCATCGGCCGCCCGCTGCAGGCGGTCATCGGCGTGACCCTGCGCCCGGGGTCGCGGCAGGCGGCGATCACCGCGTTCTCGGAGGCCGTGCGGAGTCTGCCCGAGGTGCTGCAGGTGTTCTTCCTCGGTGGGCACGACGACTTCATCGTGCACATCGCCGTCTCGGACTCGAGCGAGATCCGCACCTTCGTCGTCGACCATCTCTCGGCCCAGCCGAGCGTGGCGTCGACGCGGACGAGCATCGTCTTCGACTACCACCGCAACGGGGTCGCGGCCTCGTTCCGCTGAACACCCGGCGCCGAGGGAGGGGCGCCCTCGTCGTGCCGACCACCCGCGGGGCGACCCCCTGGCCGGCTCTTATCACCCTCGCCGGCTCCTGTCGACGGAGCCCGGGAATCCCCTCGGCGGCCTACGGTCGAGGTATGCAACTCACCGGCCCCAGCGAACCGGGCTCGCTCACGCGTCTCGTCGCCGACGACCTCCCCTCCGACGTCGAGGGCTCCCTCCGACTCGGCATCGCCCTGACCAGCCGAGGAGGCGCGGCGCCCGTCCCCGGGGCGGGGCGCACCGCCGACCTGTGGCGGGCCCTCGCGACGCTCGCCGCCCACGATCTCGGCGCGGCCCGCGCCGTCGAGCCGCACCTCGACGCGTTCGCCATCCTGCAGCAGGTCGATGCGGCGGGCGGCGCCGACGCGGCCGGCGCGACCCGCGCCTCCGACGCGACCGGCACGCCCGACGCGACGGACGCACCGGGCGCGACCCGCGCCTCCTCGGCGGCGACACGCAGCTGGGGCGTCTTCGCGGCCGAGCTGCCCGGCACCCGTCTCGAGGCGCAGCAGATCGGCGACGGCTGGTCGCTCTCGGGTGAGAAGGGCTGGTGCTCGCTCGCCGGCGTGCTCGACTCGGCGCTCGTCACGGCCTGGGTCGACGACGAGCGGCGGCTGTTCTCGGTCGACCTGCGGCAGGGCGGTGTCGAGGTCGTCGACGGCGCCTGGCACGCCCGTGGGCTGGTCGAGATCCCCTCCGGCCCGGTGCGCTTCGACGCCGTCGCGGCCTCGCCGGTGGGCGCCCCCGGCTGGTACCTCGAACGGCCCGGCTTCTCGTGGGGCGGCATCGCCGTCGCCGCGTGCTGGTACGGCGGGGCCGTGGGCATCGCCCGCGCGCTGCACCGCACGGTCGTCCGACGCGACCCCGACCCCCACACCGCCGCCGCGCTCGGAGCCGTCGACGAGCGCCTCTCCGACGCCCGACGCGCCCTGGCCGAGGCCGCCGAGCTCGTCGACGCGGGCCGCGCGACCGGCGCCGACGGCCGTCTGCTCGCCAAGCGGGTCCGTGCGACCGTCGCCCATGCCGCCGACGACGTGCTGACCCGGGTCGGTCGCGCGCTCGGCCCGGCTCCCCTCGTCGCCGACGCCGCCCACGCCAAGCGGGTCGCCGACCTCACGCTCTACCTGCGCCAGCACCACGCCGACGCCGATGACGCGTCGCTCGGCCGCCAGCTGCGCGAGAGCGCGGTCGCCCCGTGGTGAGGTTCGACGCACGCGACCCCGCCGGCCCCGTCGAGGCGTGGGTCGCCGACGGGAGGCTGGCCGCGCTGCCGGTCGACCCGCGCCTCCTCGGCGACGGCTCCGGCTTCGGTTCGGCGGCCGGTCCGCTGCTCGTGCTCTCGGCGCACGCCGACGACGAGACGCTCGGCGCGGGCGGGCTCATCGCGCTCGCCGTGCGCTCGGGGCGCGCCGTCACCGTCGTGGTCGTCAGCGACGGAGCCGGCTCGCACCCCGACTCGACCACCACCTCGGCCGACGCCCTGTGCCACGAGCGCGCGGCGGAGGCGCGAGCCGCCCTCGACGAGCTCGGCCCCGGCATCGAGCTCGTGCTGATGGGCGTCGCCGACGGAGGACTGCAGGAGGCGCGGGTCGACATCCGCACCCGCCTAGCCTCGGTCGTCGCCGACGTCCGCCCGGCCGTCGTGCTCGCCCCCTGGCGCGGCGACGGTCACCGCGACCACCGCGTGCTCGGCGAGATCGCGGCGGAGCTGGTGCGGGGCGCCGCGGCCGACGCCGGTGCCGTGGGCGCCGTGGGCGCCGGTGCCGAGGCGGTCGGTGCCGACCTCGCGCCGGCGCTGTTCGAGTACCCCGTCTGGCTCTGGCACTGGGGCGCCCCCGATCACCCCGACGTGCCGTGGGCGGATCTCGTGCGGGTCGAGCTCGACCCCGAGGCCCGCGCCGCCGCGGCTCGCGCCCTCGATCGGCACGCCTCGCAGCTGCGCCCGCTGTCGTCGCGCCCCGGCGACGAGGCCGTGCTGCGCCCCGACTTCGTCGCGCACTTCCGGCGCGACGCCGAGGTCTTCGTGCGCTCCGAGCCGCCCGAGCCGGCGCAGCCCGTGTCCGCGCAGCCCGCATCGGCGCAGCCCGAGTCGGCGCAGCCCGAGTCGGCGCCGCACGAGCCGGTGCTGCCCGAGACCGCGCAGCCCGAGCCCGCGCAGCCGCAGGGCACCCGCTTCGACGCGACGCACGCCCGCCAGGCGGATCCCTGGGGGGTCACGACGCGCTGGTACGAGCGGCGCAAGCGCGCGATCACGCTCGCGTCGCTGCCCGACGAGCGGCTCGGCTCGGTGCTCGAGATCGGCTGCTCGATCGGCGTCGTGACGGCCGAGCTCGCCGAGCGCGCGTCGTCCGTGCTGGCGCTCGACGTCTCCGAGGTCGCCGTCGGGCACGCCAGAGCGCGGCTCGCCGATCGTCCGCACGTGCGGGTCGAGCAGGCCGACGTGACGCGCGGGCTGCCCGACTCCGGCCCGTTCGATCTCGTGCTGATCAGCGAGGTCGGCTACTACCTCGACCCCGACCAGTTCGAGCGGCTGCTCGACGACGTCGAGCGGGTGCTCGCCCCCGCGGGCACCGTCGTCGCCTGCCACTGGCGGCACGGGGCCGACGACTTCCGGCAGAGCGGCGACGACGTGCACGCCGCCCTGCTCCGCCGCCCCGGGCTGCTCCCGGTCGCGCACCACGACGAGGACGACTTCGTGCTCGACGTGCGGTCGCGCGACGGGCGATCCGTGGCCGACCGGACGGGTCTGCGGTGAGCGCGCCGCGCCTCCTCGGCTCGCGTGTCCTGGGCCCGCGTGTCCTGGGGATCGCCGTCGTGGTGCCCGCCCGCGACGAGTCCGCCCTGATCGAGCGCTGCCTCGCCGCCGTCGGGGTCGCACGGCACCGCCTCCACGACGATCACCAGGCGGTGCGGGTCGTCACCGTCGTCGTGGCCGACGCCTGCACCGACGACACCGCCGAGCTCGCCCGACGCGCCCCCGGCGTGACGGTGATCGAGACGGCCGGCGGCGCCGTCGGCGTGGCCCGCGCCGCCGGAGTCGACCGGGCCATGCGACTGCTCGCCGCAGAGGGCGTCGACGAGAGCGCCGTCTGGATCGCCAACACCGACGCCGACTCGGTCGTGCCGCCGCAGTGGCTCGTGGCGCAGGTGGCCCTCGCCGACGACGGCAGCGACGTGATGGTCGGCACCGTGCGACCCGACTTCGCCGACCTGAGCGCCGAGCAGATCGCGGCCTGGACGGCCCGGCACACGCCGGGGCGCCCGAACGGCCACGTGCACGGCGCGAACCTGGGGCTGCGGGCCAGCGCCTACCGGGCAGCCGGAGGGTTCGACGCGCTCGACCTGCACGAGGACGTCGTGCTCGTCGAGCGGCTCCGCGAGACCGACGCCGTCGTCACCGCATCCGACGCCGGCGAGGTGCTGACCTCCGGCCGCCGCGTGGGGCGCACCCGCGGGGGGTACGCCGGGTACCTGGCCGTCGACCTGCTCGCGTAGGGGGGCGGCCCGGCGCCGCCTCGATCTGCTCGCGGAGGGGCGGCCCGGCGCCGCGCGGCCTCGACCTACGCGGGGAGCGACGCCTCGATCAGCGACACGATCTCAGGGGCGTCGGGTTCGGTGGTCGGTCGGAAGCGGTGCACCGCGCCTCCGGGGGTGATCACGAACTTCTCGAAGTTCCACTTCACCTTGCCGGCCTTGCCGTCGGCGTCCGCCGCCTTCTTCAGCTCGGTGTAGAGCGGGTGCTCGTTGCGCCCGTTGACCTTGATCTTCTCCATCATCGGGAACGTCACGCCCCAGGTCGCCGAGCAGTACTCGTCGATCGCCTCGGACGACCCCAGCTCCTGCAGGAACTGGTTGCTCGGGAACCCGAGCACCGTGAAGCCGCGCTCGCCGTAGGTCTTCTGCAGCTCCTCGAGCTTCTCGTACTGCGGAGCCAGACCGCAGCGCGAGGCGACGTTGACGACCAGCACCACCTTGTCGCTGTAGGCGCCGAAGGTCGTGCTGTCGCCGCGCAGGGTGGTCAGGTCGATGGTGTCGAGTTCGCTCATGGCCCCGAGGGTACGCCGCGCGGATCGGCGGAAGCCTCCGCGAGCGGCCAGCCGCCCCGCGCCCCGCGCCGGGCCGCGCCCCGCCCCGCACCCCCGGGGTCGATGAGTCACGACTCGCCGCGGGGTCGGGAGGGTGCGCGGCGAGTCGTGACTCATCGAGCGGGCGAGCAGGGGGCGGGCGTGCGGGCGCACGGGAAAACCCCACCTCGCGAAGCCGTGAGGCCTTGCGGGGTGGGGTTCCACCGGGAACACGGGCCCCGGCCGGGGGCCGGAGCCCGAGTCGTCGTACTGAGAAGCGATGCCGCCGGAGCGGC
>NZ_JACYVH010000012.1 GCF_014842255.1 Frigoribacterium sp. CFBP 13712
GGGCCCCCTTCTGCGTGCTGCGGGCGGAGGTCAGTGACCCTCGTCGGCCAGCTTCTTGATGCCGGCCTCGACGATGGCCTCGGCCTCGGCGGCGTCGCCCCAGCCCTCGGTCTTGACCCACTTGCCGGGCTCGAGGTCCTTGTAGTGCTCGAAGAAGTGCTCGATCTCCTTGCGGAGGTACTCGGGCACGTCCGAGATGTCCTGGATGTGCTCCCAGCGCGGGTCCTTCGCGGGCACCGCGATGACCTTGGCGTCGCTGCCGCCGTCGTCGGTCATGTTGAACACGCCCACGGGGCGCACCTTCACGCCCACGCCCGGGAACAGCGGGTAGTCGAGCAGCACCAGCACGTCGACGGGGTCGCCGTCGAGCCCGAGGGTGTTCTCGAAGAACCCGTAGTCGGTCGGGTAGACGAAGCCCGTGAAGAGCACGCGGTCGAGGTAGACGCGACCGGTCTCGTGGTCGACCTCGTACTTGTTGCGGCTTCCCTTGGGGATCTCGATCACGGCGTCGTACGCGGCCATGGGTGCTCCTGGTTCAGTTCGGGGGGCGTGCCGACCGGGCCGGTCGACGGCTTCGCTAACGTTACAAGATGCCCGCCGAGCACCGTCCGACCCGTCCGCGCCTGACCCCGGCCATGGCCGACGTCCGCCGGGCCGTCCGCGCCTCGCTCGAGGGGCTCCCCGCCGACTCCCTCGTGCTCGTCGCTCTCAGCGGCGGAGCCGACTCGCTCGCGCTCGCCGCCGCGACCGCCTTCGAGGCCCCCCGCGCCGGTCTCCGCGTCGGCGCCGTCGTCGTCGACCATGCGCTGCAGGCGGGCTCCGCAGAGGTCGCCACCCGCGCCTCCTCGGCCGCGATCGCGCTCGGGCTCGCTCCCGTCGACATCCGCCGGGTCGAGGTCGGCACCGATGGCGGGCCCGAGGCGGCAGCCAGGGAGGCGCGCTACCGGTCGCTCGACCGGGTCGCCACCGAGACCGGTGCGGTCGCCGTGCTGCTCGGCCACACGCTCGACGATCAGGCCGAGACCGTGCTGCTCGGGCTGGCTCGGGGGAGCGGCCCGGTGAGCCTCCAGGGCATGGAGCCCGTCACGGGGCGGTGGCGCCGACCGCTGCTGGGGGTGCGTCGGGAGACGACCCGCGCCTCCTGCGCCGATCTCGGGCTCGATCCGTGGGACGACCCGCACAACGACGACCCCGCCTACGCCCGCGTGCGGGTGCGGCGGTCCGTGCTGCCGGTGCTCGAGCGCGAGCTGGGCCCCGGGGTCGCCGAGGCGCTCGTCCGCACGGCCGCCCAGCTGCGAGAGGACAACGACGCGCTCGACCACTTCGCGCTCGAGCAGGCCGAAGAGGTGGCGGACCACGCCGAGGCCGGCATCTCGCTCGACGTCCGGTCGCTGGCGGCGAACCCCGCGGCGCTGCGGCAGCGGCTCATCCGGCTGGCCGTCGCGAGCGAGTTCGCCGTCACGCTCAGTCGGGCGCAGACCCTCGAGGTCGCCCGGCTCGTGACCGACTGGCACGGGCAGGGTCCCGTGTCGTTGCCGGGCATTACAGTGATACGCACCGGAGGCGCGCTGCACTTCGCCGCGACCGGCGCCTCCTGAGATCCCCGCCACCACCCCCTCACACCTCACCTCTGGAGCGACAGCCCGCCATGGAACTCAGCGACATCGAGAGCGACCTCACCTCCGTCCTCTACACGGAAGAGCAGATCCACGCGAAGATCGCCGAGATCGCCCGCCGGGTCGAGGCCGACTACGCCGGGCGCGACCCGCTGCTGGTCGGGGTGCTGAAGGGCGCCGTCATGGTGATGGCCGACTTCTCGCGCGAGCTCAAGATGAGCGCCGCGATGGACTGGATGGCCGTCTCGTCGTATGGCTCGGGTACGAAGTCGTCGGGTGTCGTGCGCATCCTGAAAGACCTGGACACCGATCTGCTCGGTCGCGACGTCATCATCGTCGAGGACATCATCGACTCCGGGCTGACCCTGTCGTGGCTGCTCGAGAACCTGCGCACCCGCGGCGCCGCGTCGGTCGAGATCTTCGCCCTGCTGCGCAAGCCCGAGGCGGCGAAGGTCGACGTCGACGTCAAGTACGTCGGGTTCGAGATCCCCAACGACTTCGTGGTCGGCTACGGTCTCGACTTCGACGAGCGGTACCGCAACCTGCGCGGTGTCGGCGTGCTCGCGCCGCACGTCTACAGCTAGGCGGTCGCAGGAGGCGCGGGTCGGGCCGGCGGGCAGGGGCCAGGGCGCGCATTAGGCCCACGGCGAACACCCATGAGGCGCATAGGGCGCTCGATGTAACCTTCTGCTCATCTTCTCCCTGCAGAAAGGCGTCGGGCTCCGCCCGTACTGACATGGACTTCAAGAAACTCTTCCGCGGCCCGATCATCTACATCGTGATCGCCGTGATCGGCATCGGCATCGGGTGGAGCGTCATCAGCTCCGGGAGCACGACGCAGGTGTCGACCCAGAAGGGCCTCGCCTCGATCAGCGCCGGCGACGTCAAGTCGGCCACGATCTTCAGCAACGAGCAGCGCGTCGACCTCGTCTTGAAAGACAGCGACAAGCAGGAGCAGTTCTACTACGCGACGCCGCGTGGTGAAGAGGTCGTCACGGCCATCACCGACGCCGACCTCGAGAACTTCGACGACACCGTCACGCAGAGCAACTGGCTCGTGTCGCTTCTCGGCATCCTCCTGCCCTTCCTGATCATCGGCGTGATCTTCTGGTTCCTCCTGTCGTCCATGCAGGGAGGCGGCAGCAAGGTCATGCAGTTCGGCAAGTCGAAGGCGAAGCTGAACTCGAAAGAGACCCCGCAGGTCATGTTCACCGACGTCGCCGGCGCCGACGAGGCCATCGAGGAGCTGGAGGAGATCAAGGAGTTCCTGAAGGAGCCCGCGAAGTTCCAGGCCGTCGGGGCGCGCATCCCGAAGGGCGTGCTGCTCTACGGCCCTCCCGGCACCGGTAAGACCCTGCTCGCCCGCGCCGTCGCCGGCGAGGCCGGGGTGCCGTTCTTCTCGATCTCCGGCTCGGACTTCGTCGAGATGTTCGTCGGCGTCGGCGCCAGCCGCGTCCGCGACCTGTTCGAGCAGGCCAAGCAGAACTCGCCCGCCATCATCTTCGTCGACGAGATCGACGCCGTCGGTCGTCACCGCGGCGCCGGCGTCGGCGGCGGCAACGACGAGCGCGAGCAGACGCTCAACCAGCTGCTCGTCGAGATGGACGGCTTCGACGTCAAGACCAACGTCATCCTCATCGCGGCCACGAACCGGCCCGACGTGCTCGACCCCGCCCTGCTGCGTCCCGGTCGCTTCGACCGCCAGATCGGCGTCGACGCCCCCGGTCTCGACGGCCGCAAGCAGATCCTCGAGGTGCACGGCAAGGGCAAGCCCCTCGCCGCGTCGGTCAACCTCGAGGTGCTGGCCCGCAAGACGCCCGGCTTCACGGGTGCCGACCTGGCCAACGTTCTGAACGAGGCCGCACTGCTGACGGCGCGCTCCAACGCGCAGCTGATCGACAACCGCGCCCTCGACGAGGCCGTCGACCGCGTGATGGCCGGTCCGCAGCGCCGCAGCCGCATCATGAACGACCACGAGAAGCTCATCACCGCGTACCACGAGGGCGGTCACGCCCTCGCCGCCGCCGCGATGCGTCACACCGACCCGGTCACGAAGGTGACGATCCTGCCGCGTGGTCGTGCCCTCGGCTACACGATGGTGCTGCCCCTCGAAGACAAGTACTCGGTCACCCGCAACGAGCTGCTCGACCAGCTCACCTACGCCATGGGCGGTCGCGTCGCCGAAGAGATCGTGTTCCACGACCCGACCACCGGTGCGTCGAACGACATCGAGAAGGCGACCGGCACGGCCCGCAAGATGGTCACCGAGTACGGCATGAGCAACAAGGTCGGATCGGTCAAGCTCGGCCAGGGCTCGGGCGAGCAGTTCATGGGCCGCGACATGGGTCAGCGCGACTACTCGGAGAACATCGCCGAGACGGTCGACGCCGAGGTCCGCGTGCTGCTCGAGCAGGCGCACGATGAGGCGTGGCAGGTCATCAACGACAACCGCGACGTGCTCGACGAGCTGGCCGCCGTGCTGCTCGAGAAGGAGACCCTCGACCACGACGAGCTCGCCGAGATCTTCAAGGACGTCCGCAAGCTGCCCGAGCGCCCGCAGTGGCTCTCGAGCGACAAGCGGCCGGTCTCCGACCGACCCGCGATCCCGATGCCCACCAAGGCGCCGGTCGACGCGGCCGCGGTCGACGGCGGCGTCGGCTCCGAGCCCGAGGCCGACAGCTCGTCGAGCCGTCAGCGCCCGCCGCGCACGACGCCCGGCATCGCCACGGCGTAACCGTCGAGCGGAGCGACCGCACCGGCTCGACGCCGCCGGTGCGGTCGCTACCCTGGAGCCCGACCCTGTTCGACCCCTGGCCCCGATCGGAGGCGCCTCCCCGTGACCGACTCACCGAGTAGAGCACACCGGGCATCCGACGAGACGTCGGCCGGACGTGTCTGGAAGCGTCCGCGGGGGAGGGCGCGCTACCCCGACCCGGTCGTGCTCGACGCACCGCCGGCCAGCGCGCCGGCTGCCGGCAGCGAACGTCGCCTCGTCCTCTCGCTCGGTGAGCGGGCCGCGGTCCGACCCCCGGCCCAGCTGCCCCCGGTCACGCAGACGCCCGCGACCCGCACCCCCGGCGGCCCGAGCACCGTGACACCCGGCTCCGCGCCTACCGGCTCCGCGAGCCCGTCCGCCGCGACCGGCACCCCCGGCGGTCCGAGCACGGTGAGCGAGCCCGCCCTGCCGACCCGCGCCTCCGGACGCCGCCTCATCGCCGGCGGACGCTTCGACGGGCCGCTCGACGACCGCGACGAGGCCTCGACCCGGACCCGGGTCGGCTCGCACGCCGCGCCGAGTCCCGTGGTGCCGCCCGTCCGCGGTGCCGACGAGCTGCGGCGACCCCCGGCGAGCAGCTCGCCCGGCGTCGAGCCGGACGCCGCGACCCTCGTGATGGACATCGTGCAGCCGGCCGCGACGTCGGCTGAGACGGCTGCCGCGACGTCGGCTGCGCCGGCTGCCGCTGCCACTGCCACTGCCACTGCCGCTGCCGCGCCGGCACCGCGCCCGCCACGCGGCGGACCGCTCGTGGTCGGCATCGTCAACGTCACGCCCGACTCGTTCAGCGACGGCGGTCGCTACGTCGAGGTCGACGACGCCCTGCGGCACGCGAGAGCGCTCGTCGAGGCCGGGGCCGACGTGATCGACGTCGGCGGCGAATCGACGAGACCCGGCAGCGCCCGGGTCGCCCCGATCGACGAGCAACGGCGCGTGCTGCCCGTCATCCGGCAGCTGGCGTCCGAAGGCGTCCGGGTGAGCATCGACACCATGAACGCCGCCACGGCCTACGCGGCCGTCGAGGTCGGAGCCGACATCGTCAACGACGTCTCGGGCGGTCTCGCCGACCGCTTCATGGCGCAGGCCGTCGCCGACACCGGCAGCACCTTCGTGGCCATGCACTGGCGCGGGCCGCTCGACGGCTCCGACCGGCCCGACTACCGCGACGTCGTGACCGACGTGCACGACGAACTGCAGCAGCGCGTCGCCGACCTCGTCGCCCAGGGGATCGACCCCTCCCGTCTCGTGCTCGACCCCGGTCTCGGCTTCTCGAAGGACGCCGCTCAGAACTGGCAGGTGCTCGCCGGTCTGCGGGGGCTCGGCCGTCTCGGGCTGCCGCTGATGGTCGGGGCCTCGCGCAAGAGGTTCCTCGGCGAGCTGCTGCCCGAAGGCGCTCCGATCGAGGCCCGCGACCAGGCCACGGCGGTCGTCAGCGTGCTGGCCGCCCTCGAGGGCGTCTGGGCGGTGCGCGTGCACGACGTCGCCGCGACCCGGGCGGCGCTCGACGTCTGGCAGGCCTGGCAGCAGGGGGGCCGCTCGGCGGGCGCCGCGAAGTCGACCCGATCGGCGCGGCACGCATGACCGCCGCCGAGACGAGCCCCGCCGCGGCTGCCCCCGCCGCGGCTGCCCCCGCCGCGGCTGCCCCCGCCGCGACGGCCGCCGTCGGCCTCGACGTGCTCCGCTTGAGCGGCGTGCGCGCCACCGGGCACCACGGGGTCTTCGACCACGAGCGCCGCGACGGTCAGGAGTTCGTCGTCGACGCCGTCGTGCACCTCGACACCCGGGCGGCGGCCACCGGCGACGACCTCGAGGCGACCGTGCACTACGGCGTGCTCGCCGAGCAGCTCGTCGCCGCCGTCGAGAGCGACCCGGTCGACCTGATCGAGACCCTGGCCGAGCGTCTCGCCGGCGTGGTCCTCGCGTTCCCCGCCGCCGTGCGCACCGAGATCACCGTGCACAAGCCGAGCGCGCCCATCACCGTGCCGTTCTCGGACGTCTCGATCACCATCGTGCGGGAGCGCCCGTGAGCGCCGAGCCGCACGCGCCCAGCACCCGAGCGGCCGGCACGCGCACGACCCGCGCCGTCATCGCACTCGGCTCGAACCTCGGCGCCCGCGACGAACTGCTCGGCGACGCCGTGCGGGCCCTCGACGCGACCCCGGGCATCACCGTCGTCGCGGCCTCGACCCCCGTGTCGTCCGTGGCGCTGACGCTCGACGGCCCCGACGAGACGCGGCCCGAGTACCTCAACGCGGTCGCGCTCGTCGACACCGACCTCGAACCCCTCGCGTTGCTCAACGCGCTGCACGGCATCGAGTCCGAGCACGGTCGCACCCGCGAGGTGCGCTGGGGCGATCGCACGCTCGACCTCGACATCATCGTCTTCGGCGATCTCGAGCTCGACACCGAGCGCCTCACCCTGCCGCACCCGCGAGCGTCCGAGCGCGCCTTCGTGCTCGAGCCCTGGTTCGAGATCGACGAGGAGGCGCGGCTCGGCGGCCACGGACCGGTCGCCGCCCTGATCGCGCGGCTCCCCGACCGGACCCGACCCGTGACCGGGGCGACGCGGCTGCTCGACCGGCGCCGCGCCTCCTCGGCCATCCCGTCGGCGGACGACCGGCACGACCAGGGAGTCACCGCGTGAAGCACACCCGCCCCGGCACCCTGATCGCACTCGGCCTCGCGGCCCTCGTCGCGGGCTTCGTCGTCGACGCCGCCCTGGTCGCGAACGGCATGGCCGCCCTCGTGCCCCCGGTGCCGCTCGGCCTCGTGCTGCTCGCCATCGGCGGCATCGTCGTCAGCATGGCCGTGCCCGTGCGCCGCGTCGCCCGGGGCACCAGCACCGACCGCATCGACCCGTACTACGCGACGAGGGTGCTGCTGCTGGCCAAGGCGAGCAGTCTCTCGGGGGCGCTGTTCGGCGGGGCCGCCGCGGGGGTGCTCGTCTTCATGCTGACGCGCGGAGTGACCGTCGCGGTAGGCTCGCTCGTGCCCACGATCGTCGCCGTGGTGGGGGGTCTCGCCCTCCTCGTGGCGGGGATCGTCGCCGAGCGCATGTGCACGGTGCCACCGGGCGACGACGACGGCGGGCCGGGGGCGCAAGCGGCCTGAGGGCCGTGTTCCGTCTCGCCACCGCCGACCGGAGGAACCTCCGCCATGGATCGACTCGACAGCGCCTACCACGACATCGCCCGCCGCGACGGCGCTCACGGTGACGGCCCGCACGCCGACGGTCAGCGCCGCGACGGCGCCGTGTCCGGCTCCTGGACCGGCGTCTCGCCCAAGTACGTCTGGCCCGAGCTGATCGGCTGGGTCGTCACCGGCCTGATCGCGGCGGCCGCCACCCTGCCCCTGTGGCTCCTCGAGCAGTGGTGGGCCTACGCCGTAACCGCCGCGGTGGTCGTGATCTTCGCGCTGGTGGCCGCTTTCACGCCCCGGCGCGTCCGGTCGATCCGCTACCAGCTGCGCGACGACGACCTGCTGCTGCGCAAGGGCGTCATGTTCGTCCGCTTCGTCGCGGTGCCCTACGGCCGCATGCAGCTGATCGACATCAACCGCGGCCCGGTGGTGCGGGCGCTCGGTCTCAGCGATCTGAAGTTCGTCACGGCCGCGGCCTCGTCGGGCGTGACCATCCCCGGGGTGCCCGCCGACGACGCGGAGGCGCTGCGCGACCGCCTCGTGAGTCTCGCCGAGTCGCGACGGGCCGGCCTGTGAGCGACGGCGCCCCCGCCTCGCCGCCCGGCGCGCCCACCCCGCCGCCCGGCGCCTCCACCCCGCCAGCCGGCGCACCCACCCCGCCGCCCGCGGTCGCCGCGCTGACCGACGGCGAGTGGCACCGCCTGCACCCCGCCACCCCGGTGCTCAAGGGCGGCATCGCGCTCGTCGTGCTGCTGGGCATCGTCGTCAACAACGCGCGCGACTGGGCCATCGAGCTCTTCCTGCCCGGCGGTCGCCGCGGCGGCTCCGACGAGGGGGACCCGTTCGGCTACGTGGTCGACCAGGGCTGGATCGGCTTCGTGCTGCTCGGCATCGTCGTGGTGATCGCGGCGCTCGTCGGTCTGTTCTACCTCTCGTGGCGGATGAACACGTTCCGTGTCACCGAAGAGATCGTCGAGGTCCGCAGCGGCGTCGTCTTCCGCACGAACCGTCGGGCGCGGCTCGACCGGATCCAGGGCATCAACATCCAGCGCCCGCTGCTGGCGCGCGTCTTCGGGGCCGCCCGGCTCGAGGTCAACCAGGCGGGCGACGACGCCAACGTCGTGCTCGCGTACCTGAGGGGGGCCGCTGCCGACGACCTCCGGCGCGAGATCCTGCGCCGCGCCTCCGGAGCCCGCCGACCCGAGACGACGTCCGCGCTCGCCGGCGACGACCCCGCGAACCGAGGAGGCGCGGCGCCCGTTCTCGAAGGAGCCCCCGGCACCCCGCCGGTCGCCCACCGCACCGGGCTCGGCGGCGTCGTCGAGCAGCGCGCGCACGAGTTCCTCGCTCCCGAGCTCGACCCGCGCGAGGCCGACCCCGGCTCGGTCGTCCGCATCGAGCCGGGTCGCCTGATCGGCTCGGTGCTGCTGAGCGGCTACACGCTGTTCATCGTCGCTGCGGCCGTCGCGGTGGCGATCAGCGTCGGCGTGACCGGCGAGTACTTCCTGCTGTTCGCGATGCTGCCGGCTCTGCTCGGCTCGGGCGGGTTCTTCGTCAACCGCATCTCGAAGTCGCTGCGCTTCAGCATCGCGTCGACCCGCGACGGCATCCGCATCGGCTACGGCCTCTTCTCGACCACGAACGAGACGCTGCCGCCCGGGCGCATCCACTCGGTCAAGGTCAGTCAGCCGCTGCTCTGGCGGCCGTTCGGCTGGTGGGAGATCTCGATCAACCGCGCCTCGCGGTCGAGTGCGAACGGCGCCGACGGTCAGAACAACACCAGCATCCTGCCGGTGGGCGACATGGCCGACGTGCGTCGGGTGCTCGAGTTCGTGCTGCCCGAGCTCGTCGGAGTGGCCGCCGCGGACGCCGACACCGAAGAGGCGCTGGTCGCCCCGACGGAGCCCGTCACCGAGGAGGCGCTGGTCGCCACCTCCGACGCGGTCGCCTCCGATCCGGTGGGCGCTGCGCGCGGGTTCCGCGAGAACGCGGGCGAGCACGCCGCCCGCACCGTGTCGATCATCGAGCAGGGTCTGACCGCGAAGGGCGACGACGGCGGCTTCACCGTCTCGCCGCGTCGTGCGGCCGTGCTGCGCTGGTTCTCGTGGCGACGCAACGGGTTCCGCTCGGCGCCCGGCGCGGTGCTGCTGCGCACCGGGGCCGTCTGGCGCAGACTCGTCGTCGTGCCGCTGCCGCGCATCCAGAGCGTCGCCCTCCGGCAGGGGCCGCTGCTGCGCCGGCTGCGACTCGCCGAGGTGAGCGTGCACACCGTCCAGGGGCCGATCACCGCCCAGATCGGGGCGCTCGACGAGAACGACGCGCTCGAGTTCTTCCACGCCGCCGGGCGCGACGCCGTGGGCGCGGCCCGCGCCGACCGGACGCACCGGTGGCTGTCGAGCGTCGTGAGCGATGCGGGTGCCGGCACCGCGCCTCCTGCCGGGCCTTCCGCTCCCGTCGACGGGAGCGGTGCATGAGCGCCCAGCGCAGCGGCCGGCTCGGCGTCGGCGTGATCGGAGCGGGGCACGTCGGCCCCATCCTCGGGGCCGCCCTCGCCGCCGCCGGACACGCGGTGGTCGGCATCTCGGCCGTCTCCGAGCGGGCCCGCGACCGCGCCGAGGCGATCCTGCCGGGCGTGCCCGTGCTGACCGTGCAGGAGGTCGTCGAACGCAGCGAGCTCGTGCTGCTCGCCGTGCCCGACGACCAGCTCCCCGACCTCGTCGCGGGGCTCGCCGAGACGGGCGGCTGGCAGCCGGGGCAGCTCGTCGTGCACACCTCGGCCGTGCACGGACTCGAGGTGCTGCGACCCGCGCTCGCCGCCGGTGTCATCCCGCTCGCGATCCACCCCGCGCTCACGTTCACCGGTACCACCATCGACCTCGTGCGTCTCCGCGGCGCGTACTGCGCGGTCACGGCGCCCGTGCCGGTGCAGCCGATCGGGCAGGCGCTCGTCGTCGAGATGGGCGCCGAGCCCGTGCTCGTGGCCGACGCCGACCGCCCGCGGTACGCCGAGGCCGTCGCGACGGCGACCGAGTTCTCGGCCGCGATCGTCACCCAGTCGGTCGGTCTGCTGGCCGAGCTGGGCATGCCCGAGCCGGGGCGCGTCATCGCCCCGCTGGTCCGGTCGGCGATGGACCGCGCTCTCGGCATCGCCGAGGGGTCGGTCGGCCCCGGTACCATCGACGTGGCCTCGTTCGACGACGGGCCGTCCGCGTTCGGCGACCCGCGCGCCTGACGGCACCGCGCCTCCCACATCCTCTTCCCCCTTCGCTGGAGCAGCTGACACATGACCGTCTCGCCCGACCCCACCTCCACCCCCGCGCTCGACGGCGCGGCAGGCGCAGCCGCCGACGGCCAGGCGGTCAGCGAGGAGGCGCGCGAGGCGTCCGAGCAGAAGCACGTGCGCCTCGCCAAGCGGCAGCGTCTGCTCGACTCGGGTCGTGAGGCCTACCCGGTCGGGGTGCCCGTCTCCGACACGATCGCCGCCGTCCGCGCCCGTCACTCCGAGCTCGAGACCGACAGCCGGTCGGGCGACGTCGTGGGGCTCGCCGGTCGCATCGTGCACGCCCGCAACACGGGCAAGCTCTGCTTCGCCGCACTGCAAGCGGGCGACGGGTCACGCATCCAGGCGATGGTGTCGCTCGCCGAGGTGGGCGAGCAGTCGCTCGCCGACTGGAAGGAGCTCGTCGACCTGGGCGACCACGTCTTCGTCACCGGCGAGGTCATCTCGTCGCGCCGGGGCGAGCTGTCGATCATGGTCACCGACTGGACCATCGCGTCGAAGGCGATCCTGCCGCTGCCCAACCTGCACGGCGAGCTCAGCGAAGAGACCCGCGTGCGTCAGCGCTACCTCGACCTGATCGTGCGCGACCAGGCCCGCGCCACCGTGCGGGCCCGCGCCGCCGCCGTCGCGTCGCTCCGTCGCACGTTCGACTCGCACGAGTACCTCGAGGTCGAGACGCCCATGCTGCAGACCATGCACGGCGGCGCCGCGGCCCGACCCTTCCAGACCCACAGCAACGCGTTCGACACCGAGCTGTTCCTCCGCATCGCGCCCGAGCTGTTCCTCAAGCGGGCGGTGGTCGGCGGCATCGACCGCGTCTTCGAGATCAACCGCAACTTCCGCAACGAGGGTGCCGACTCGACGCACTCGCCCGAGTTCGCCATGGTCGAGGCGTACCAGGCCTACGGCGACTACGAGCAGATGGCGCGTCTGACGCAGGAGATGGTGCAGAACGCCGCCTTCGCCGTCGCCGGCACGCACCTCGTCACCCTCGCCGACGGCACCGAGTACGACCTCGGCGGCGAGTGGGCCCGCGTGCCCATGTACGAGTCGCTCAGCGAGGCCGCCGGCGTCGAGGTCACCCCCGCCACCTCGGTCGCCGACCTGCAGGCGCTCGCCGCCACCGTCGACCTCGTCGTGCCGCACGAGACGCACGGCAAGCTCGTCGAAGAGCTCTGGGAGCACTTCGTCAAGCCGTCGCTCGACCGCCCGACCTTCGTCATGGACTTCCCGGTCGACACGAGCCCCCTCGTGCGCAGCCACCGCTCGAAGCCGGGCGTGGTCGAGAAGTGGGATCTCTACGTCCGCGGGTTCGAGCTCGCCACGGCGTACTCCGAGCTCGTCGACCCGGTCGTGCAGCGCGAGCGCTTCGTCGAGCAGGCGGCCCTGGGCGCCCGCGGCGACGTCGAGGCCATGCGCCTCGACGAGGACTTCCTGACGGCCCTCGAGCACGGCATGCCGCCGAGCGGCGGGATGGGCATGGGCATCGACCGCCTGCTGATGGCGATCACGGGCCTGGGGATCCGCGAGACGATCCTGTTCCCGCTGGTGAAGTGACATCCCGAGACGTACCCTTGACGAGTGCCTGAAACCTATCTCGGAGCGTTCGTCTTCTCGTTGACGCCGACCATCGTCGTCGGCCTCATCTTCTGGTTCGTCGTGCGCTCGCTGATCCGCGCCGACCGGACGGAACGCTCCGCGTACTCCAAGATCGAGGCCGAAGAGCGCGCCAAGGTCGCTGCAGCCGACTTCGAGGCCGAGCGCATCGCCGCCGACCGCCGTGGGGGCGACCGCCTCGATGGCGATCGCCGCGCGGCCACGTCGTAGCGCCTCCTCGGCTCCTCTCCCCGGCTTCTCCCCGAACGCCCGTCCGACCACGTCGGCGGGCGTTCGTGCTGTCTCGGGCGCCGCGCGGACACGAGCGGAGTTGTCCCCCTAGCCGTGAACCGAACGGAGGGTGCCCGGTGGGCTGAAAAAGATAGAGCAGCCGTGCTTGATGTGTGCATCGGTGGACGGCGTCCCCCTCGACGTGCCGCTCGCACCGCGAGATGCCCATGATCACGGGCATCGCTGTGCCCCGACCCCTGGGGCTGTACCCCGTCGCGGGGAGTCGAGGCGTCTACACCCGCGGAGGGTGCGCCGTCAAAGACGACGTGTTCTCGTACCCCGAATGACTCGAAACCCTGTGTGCGCCCTCCGAGAAAGCTTGTGAAGGTCCCCTCCGGCTTTTGCCGGGATTCGGTCGAGCGAGAGACTTTTACTACGCCGAAGAGCTTCACGAACTTATTCGACAGCAACGCAGTCAGCACTCGAAGCAGGGAGAGAACGATGACGACCACCACCGTCACCACGCGCAGCAGCAGCACCGAGACGACCGACGACACCGAAGTCGAGGTCCTCTCGCAGGTCCGTGGGGCCTCCACCGACCAGGTCGGCGACTACCTCCGCCACATCGGCCGCATGCCCCTCCTCGACGCGGCCGAGGAGACCGAGATCGCCCGCCGCATCGAGGTCGGCCTGTTCGCCGCCGAGAAGATCAAGGACCTTCAGGCCGCCGACGCGGTCAAGAAGGACCGCACCAAGGCCCACGCGCAGATGATGCGCGACCTCAAGTGGCTGCAGCACGACGGCGAGCGTGCGAAGGACCGCATGATCACCGCCAACCTGCGCCTCGTCGTCAGCATCGCGAAGCGCTACACGCAGCGCGGGCTGCCCTTCATGGACGTCATCCAGGAGGGCAACCTCGGCCTGGTGCGCGCCGTCGAGAAGTTCGACTACACGCAGGGCTACAAGTTCTCGACCTACGCCACGTGGTGGATCCGCCAGGCCATCGCCCGCGGGCTCGCCGACAAGGCCCGCGCCATCCGCATCCCGGTGCACACGGTCGAGCGCATCAACCGCATCTCGCGGGCCGAGCGAGACCTGACCGTCGACCTGGGCCGTGCGCCCACCGTCGACGAGGTCGCCGCCGAGGTCGCGATGGAGGTCGCCGACCTGGTCGAGCTGAAGTCGCGTTCGCACGAGCCGGTGTCGATCCACACCGTCGTCGGCGACGCGGAGGACAGCGAGCTGGGCGACTTCATCGAAGACGAGGAGACCCCGTCGCCGACCGCCGCGACCGAGAACTCGCTGCTCAACCGCGACATGCACGCCCTCGTGGCGACGCTGCCCGACGACGAGGCGCGCGTGATCCGCATGCGCTTCGGCCTCGACGACGACCAGCCGATGACCCTCGACGAGATCTCGAAGCGCGTCCACTCGTCGCGTCAGGCCGTCTCGCGCGTCGAGAGCCGCGCCCGCCTGCGCATGTTCGCGAAGGCCGTCAGCCAGGACCTCCAGCTGTACCTGCAGTAGGCCTGTCGGGCGCTCGCGCGTCTGCTTCACCGGAGGGCCGCCGCCCCGAGTCCGCTCGGGCGGCGGCCCTCCGCCGTGCGCGCTCGTCGCTGGTGGCCCGTCGCCCGTCGCTCGTCGCCCGTCGCTCGCGCTCATGCCCGGCTGACGTTGGTCCGAAGTCGCCCTTCGCGCGGTGCTGGAGGGGCGCTTTCTGCCCACCGTGGCGCCTGCGGTGCGCGCTGTGACTGACGTTGGTCGGAAGTCGCCCTTCGCGCGGTGCTGGAGGGGCGCTTTCTGCCCACCGTGGCGCCTGCGGTGCGCGCTGCGACTGACGTTGGTCCGAAGTCGCCTTTCACGGGGTGCTGGAGGGCGTTTTCTGCCCACCGTGGGACCGTCGGCCCGCGGTGCTCTGCGGGCTTGTGCCGTGAGGCGGGCCCTCCCCAGTCGCAGGCGGGGCCGAATCGTCCACAGGGGGCGTAGCCGAGGAGGCGCGGGTCGACTCAGCCGGGCCAGTCTCGCCTCATGCCCCGCATCCCTCTGCCCCCTGACCTCGTCGACCGTCCGTTCTCCGTCGCCGAAGCGAGAGAGGCCGGTCTGGGGGCGAAGCGTCTCCGCGGCCCCGATCTCGTGGCTCCACATCGCGGAGTCCGTCTCGCGTCCGAGCGCATCGCGAGGCACGACCGTGCCATACCCGCCGCCCGGCCGCCCGGCCTTGCGACGGAGCTCATACCGGCCCGTACGGGGTTCGAGTCCGCCGCCCTCCCGGGGCCGTCGGCCGTGGTCATCGATCGGGCGCTGGCGTTGCAGCCCGTCATGCTCGAGAGCTGGTTCTTCTCACACGCCACGGCGCTCGCGATCTGGAACCTGCCCGTCCCTCTCCGGGTGACCACCGGGGTCGAGCCGTTGCACGTCAGCACGAGCGTCGGGCGCGGCCCACGTCGGCCGGGCGTCGTCGGGCACCGGTCGGCGGCGATGCGTCTGCCCGATCCGACTCGGCTCGACGTCTCGTCATCAGCATCGTGGCGCAGCGCGAGTTCTGCTCGGAGACAAATGCCCGTCGATGATCCCCTCTCGGCCTGGGTGCGCTCCGGCACCCTCCTGAGCCTCGACGAGCTCGTCCGAGCGGGCGACGCTCTGGCCGGCTCGTGGTCGCCTCACGCGGAGGCGCGCGAACGGTCGATCGACGAGCTCATCGCCGCGATCGCCGCTGTGGGCCGGGTCCCCGGGGCCGGGCGGGTTCGAGCGGCCCTCGAGCTCATCCGCCCGGGCGTCGAGTCGCCGAGGGAGACCGACCTGCGCCTCCTTCTCGTCCGTGCGGGGTTGCCCGAGCCCGAGATCAACCAGCCGACCTATGACGCCAGCGGTCGCTATCTTGGCAAGCCGGATCTGCGGTACCAGTGGTGCAAGGTCGCGATCGAGTACGAGGGTGACGAGCACCGGCTCGATCGTCGTCGGTTCCGGCACGACATCCTGAGGCGCGAGCGTTTCGCCGACGCGGGCTGGCGGACGGTCCGTTGCACGGGCGACGACCTCGACGGGCGGCGGGCCGCAGAACTCGTGGCCCGCGTCGAGCGTCTTCTCGCCTAGACAGGCGGCGGCCGCGAGCGATACCGAGCGGGGTGGTCGGATGATGTCGCTGCGTGCCCGGCGAAGACTTCACAGCGACCCGCGCGGGGTCTGCTCCGGCCTAGGGCGGTCCGCTTCGGGCCAGGCTGGTCAGAAGTCGCCCGCCAGTCGCGCGCGAGAGGCGTCTTCTGACCACCGTAGTGAGGGCCTGCGAGGTTGGTCAGAAGTCGCCCGCCAGCGCCGCGAGAGGGGCGTCTTCTGACCACCGTGGTGGTGGGGCTCGTGAGGGTGGTCAGCAGGTGCCCTTCAGCGCCGCGAGAGAGGCGTCTTCTGCCCACCGTCTGGGGTCGAGCGGTACCGAGTGGGGCCGAGCGGCGCGGGCTGTCGTTCGAGCTACGGCCGGGCGGGCGGGTGGCCGGCTGTGGGCGGGCGGCTACGGCCGCTCGCCGTGCTCCGCGCGCTCGCCGTGCTCCGCGCCCTTGCCGGGCTACGCGCGCTCGCCGCGCTCGACGCGCTCGCGGAACCGCGCCCGCACGTCGCTCGGCACGAGCTCGAGCAGCTGGTCCTCGCGCAGCGGCAGGTCGAGCAGGCTCAGCTTCAGGCGCCCCTTGCGTCCGTGCCGGTCGGCGTCGAGTCGGATGACCTGGCCCGCGTCGCGTCGCAGCCGGAGCGCGACCACGCACCCGGCGCTCACGTCGGCCATGACGCGTCCGTCGATCTCGAGCGCGGCCGAATGCGTGCCGTCGCCGATCTCGAACCGCAGCAGCTCGCGGGGGCCCAGCACCACCGAGCGGTCGATGCCCGACATGGGGGCGACCGGGGTGACCACGACAGCCGCCACGGCCGGCGACAGGATCGGCCCTCCGGCGGCGTAGTTGTAGGCGGTCGAGCCGGCCGGCGTCGAGGCGACGATCGCGTCGGCCTTGTAGAAGCCGTAGGGGGTGTCGTCGAGCACGAGGTCGGCGCTGACCACGCCCTCGCCGGGGCGCCGAGCCACCGAGACGTCGTTGAAGGCCAGGTACGTGTTCTCGAAGCCGGACGAGGTGTGGGTCACCTCGAGGGCGTGGTGCGCCTCCAGCGAGAACTGCTTCTCGCCGATCCGGTCGAGGGCCTCGGGCAGGTCGCGCGGCTCGACCTCGACCAGGAACCCCACGTTGCCGTAGTTCACGCCCAGCACGGGCACCGGCCGTTCGGCCACGAGACGCATCGCGCCGAGCATCGTCCCGTCGCCGCCGAGCGCCACCACGACCGACACGCGCTCGCGGAAGACGTCCTCGTCGACGAGCTCGACGCCGTCGCCGACCCGGGCCGCGTCGGCGGTCATCGCGAGCAGGTGCGCGTCGGAACGCGTCGTCCAGTCGCGGAGGATCGCGACGCTGTCGACGACCGACTTGGTGGGGTGCGGGACGAGCCCGACGGTGAAGGTGCCCATGGGGCCGAGGCTAGTCGTCTGCCCTGTCGGCCCTGTCAGCCCGACCCCGGAGGCCTGCCGCGGCCCTGCCGCGGCCCGTCGCGGGCCTGCCGCGGGCCCGTCGCGGCCCTCCCGCGGCCCGTCGCGAGGCCGCTCTATGCCCCCAGCGAACAGGGGCTGATTAAGCGGTGTCCCGTGGTTACTCTCTGTGTAAACCGGTGCCACCCCCTGCGGGCACCGACTGCGTATCGGTGGCGACAACTCCACCCCGTCACCTAGGGAGCAAAGAAGATGTTCGAGAGATTCACCGACCGTGCCCGTCGCGTCGTCGTCCTCGCCCAAGAAGAGGCGAAGATGCTCAACCACAACTACATCGGTACCGAGCACATCCTGCTCGGTCTCATCCACGAGGGCGAAGGCGTCGCCGCCAAGGCCCTCGAGTCTCTGGGCATCTCGCTCGACGCCGTGCGCGAGCAGGTCCAGGACATCATCGGTCAGGGCCAGCAGCAGCCGACCGGTCACATCCCCTTCACGCCCCGGGCGAAGAAGGTCCTCGAGCTGAGCCTGCGCGAAGCACTGCAGCTCGGCCACAACTACATCGGCACCGAGCACATCCTGCTCGGCCTCATCCGCGAGGGTGAGGGCGTCGCCGCCCAGGTGCTCGTCAAGCTCGGCGCCGACCTCAACCGGGTCCGCCAGCAGGTCATCCAGCTCCTCTCCGGCTACCAGGGCAAGGAGGCGGTGGCCGTGGGCGGCGAAGCGACCCAGGGCGCGCAGGGCGGCAGTCAGGTGCTCGACCAGTTCGGTCGCAACCTGACGCAGGCGGCGCGCGACAACAAGCTCGACCCGGTCATCGGTCGCGAGAAGGAGATGGAGCGGGTCATGCAGATCCTCTCCCGCCGCTCGAAGAACAACCCCGTGCTGATCGGCGAGCCCGGTGTCGGCAAGACGGCCGTCGTCGAGGGCCTGGCCCAGGCGATCGTCAAGGGCGAGGTCCCCGAAACGCTGAAAGACAAGCAGCTCTACTCGCTCGACCTCGGCTCGCTCATCGCCGGCAGCCGCTACCGCGGTGACTTCGAGGAGCGCCTGAAGAAGGTCACCAAGGAGATCCGCACCCGCGGCGACATCATCGTCTTCATCGACGAGATCCACACCCTGGTGGGTGCGGGTGCCGCCGAGGGCGCCATCGACGCCGCGTCGATCCTCAAGCCGCTGCTCGCCCGCGGCGAGCTGCAGACGATCGGTGCGACCACGCTCGACGAGTACCGCAAGCACTTCGAGAAGGACGCCGCTCTCGAGCGCCGCTTCCAGTCGGTCCAGGTGCACGAGCCCTCGCTGCCCCACACGATCAACATCCTCAAGGGCCTCCGCGACAAGTACGAGGCGTTCCACAAGGTCTCGATCACCGACGGCGCCATCGTGTCGGCGGCGAACCTCGCCGACCGCTACGTCAGCGACCGGTTCCTGCCCGACAAGGCCATCGACCTGATCGACGAGGCCGGCGCGCGTCTGCGTCTGTCGATCCTGTCGGCGCCGCCCGAGCTGCGCGAGTTCGACGAGCGCATCGCCGGCGTCCGCGGTCAGAAGGAGGGCGCGATCGAAGACCAGGACTTCGAGAAGGCCGCCTCGCTGCGCGATGAGGAGAAGAAGCTGCTCGGCGAGCGTCTCCGACTCGAGAAGCAGTGGCGTTCGGGCGAAGCCGGAGCCGGCGGAACCGTCGATGAGGGCATCATCGCCGAGGTGCTGGCCCAGGCGACCGGCATCCCCGTCTTCAAGCTCACCGAAGAAGAGACGTCGCGTCTCGTCTTCATGGAGAAGGCGCTGCACCAGCGCGTCATCGGGCAAGAAGAGGCCATCGCGGCGCTCTCGAAGACCATCCGCCGCACGCGGGCCGGTCTGAAAGACCCGAACCGCCCCTCCGGCTCGTTCATCTTCGCCGGTCCGACCGGTGTCGGTAAGACCGAGCTGGCCAAGGCGCTCGCCGAGTTCCTGTTCGACGACGAGGGCGCGCTCATCTCGCTCGACATGTCCGAGTACGGCGAGAAGCACACCGTCTCGCGTCTGTTCGGCGCCCCTCCCGGGTTCGTCGGGTTCGAAGAGGGCGGGCAGCTGACCGAGAAGGTCCGCCGCAAGCCGTTCTCCGTGGTGCTGTTCGACGAGATCGAGAAGGCCCACCCCGACATCTTCAACTCGCTGCTGCAGGTGCTCGAAGAAGGTCGTCTGACCGACGGTCAGGGTCGCGTCGTCGACTTCAAGAACACGGTCATCATCATGACGACCAACCTCGGGTCGAAGGGAATCGCGGGTGGCCCCGTCGGCTTCCAGAGCGACAGCGACACGGCGACCGGTTACGACCGGATGCGCGCCAAGGTCAACGAAGAGCTCAAGAAGCACTTCAAGCCCGAGTTCCTCAACCGCGTGGACGACACCATCGTGTTCCCGCAGCTGAGCAAGCCCGAGCTGCTGCAGATCGTCGACCTGTTCGTGAAGCGCCTGTCCGAGCGACTGCTCGACCGCGACATGACGACCGTCCTGACGCTGCCCGCGAAGGAGCAGCTCATCAAGATCGGCTTCGACCCGTCCCTGGGTGCTCGTCCGCTGCGTCGTGCGATCCAGCACGAGGTGGAGGACCGTCTCTCCGAGCGCATCCTCACGGGCGACCTGACCGCGGGCGACCACGTCGCGATCGACTTCGTCGACGGCGAGTTCACCTTCGAGACGTCGCGCCAGCCCGGTCGCGACGAGGTCCTGGTGGGCGACGCCCCCGAGATCGAGAGCTGATCGAGGGTCCATCCGATTCACCGCGAGGGCGGTCCGGCTCCGGCCGGGCCGCCCTTCGGCGTACCCGGAGCCGAGGAGGCGCGGGTCGGCCTGAGTAGGCTGGCCCGATGACCACAGCGGACCAGTTCGGCATCACCGTCCGCGACGCCGTCGTCAGCGACGTGCCGCACATCCAGCGACTCTGCGAGCCCTTCGTGCAGAAGCGCATCCTGCTCGGCAAGGATCTCGTGACGCTCTACGGCGACGTGCAGGAGTTCCAGATCGCCGTCGGCCCCGACGGCACCCCCATCGGCTGCGGAGCGCTGCACGTCATGTGGGACGATCTGGCCGAGGTGCGGACGCTCGCTCTCGATGCGGCATGGATCCGTCGGGGAGTCGGCCACCGCCTCCTCGAGGCCCTCGAAGGCGCCGCGCGCCGACTCGAGATCGGGCGCCTGTTCTGCCTGACGTTCGAGGTCGACTTCTTCGAGAAGCACGGGTACCTCAACGTGGGCGACGAGGGGCTCGTGCCGCCCGACGTGTACGGCGAGCTCGTGCGGTCGACCGACGAGGGCGTGGCGGAGTTCCTCGACCTGGCGCGGGTCAAGCCGAACACGCTCGGCAACTCGCGCATGCTGAAGGCGCTGCCCGCGCTCGACTGACTCGGTGACTCGGCGGTCGGGGCCGCTGCACGGGCCCGCTGCACAGGCCGACCGCGCGGGCCGACCGCGCGGGCCGGCTGCCTCGGGGCCGGCACCGCGCCTCCTCGGCTGCTGCTGGGGCGATTCTCAGCCCACACGCCGCCGGGGTGCCGGGTTCGCGGGCTGACCTGCGGTTAGCTTGTGCGCATGTCGACGTTCAAGAATCCGACCGGGCCGCAGCCGCCCTCGGTGTACTGGCGTCGACGTGCCGTGGTGGCCCTCGGGCTGATCGCGGTGATCGTCATCATCGTGCTGATCGTCGTGCGACCCGGGTCGGGTGCGAGCGAGCCGGGTGCGGCGGCGACGTCGAGCGCCCCTGCCGCCGACGGCTCGGCAGACGACGCCGCTACGGCACCTGCCGAGACGGCTCCGGCCGCCGACGCGACGCCGGAGCCCAGTGCCGACGCTTCGGCTGCGACCGACGGCACGGCGTGCGAGCCCACGGACATCGCTCTGGCGGCGATCCTCGACAAGGAGTCGTATGCGGCCACCGAGCTGCCGCAGATGGCGATGTCGATCACGAACACGGGCGATGCCGACTGCGTCATCAACCTCGGGTCGAATCAGCAGCGTCTGGTCGTCTCGAGTGGTGAGGAGCAGTACTGGTCGTCGAAGGACTGCCAGGTGAACGGCACCGATCAGGATGTGACGCTGACGGCCGGGCAGACGCTCGAGACCCCGGCGATCGCGTGGGACCGCACGCGGTCGTCGCCCGACACCTGCGACAGCGAGTCGCGCAGCGCCGTTCCGGCCGATGGCGCGACCTATCGACTCTCCGTCTTCGTCGGCGACATCACGTCGGCCGACCCCGCCCCGATGATCTTGAACTGAGCGATGACCGAAGCTGCTGACCCCCGTTCCGAGGCGCTCGAGCTGGCCCTGGCCAGCCAGGACGTCGCCGCCGTCGCCTTCGCCCTGCGCCATGACGTGGTCGTGGTGCCGAAGCTCGTGGCCGATGCGTCGGCGGGTGCTGCCGGGGGTGCCGGTGGTGACGGCGCCGACGGTGCTGAGGGCGCCGACGGTGCCGACGGTGCTGACGGTGCTGACGCCGATGGTGTGGCGTTCGGTGCGGCCGAGCAGGTGCGCGTCTTCGGGCGTGAGAACACCGACAAGCGGATCCTGCTGCTGTTCTCGTCGGCCGACGCGTACGCGGCGATGGTGCCGAACGACACGAACCGTCAGGTGATGCTGTACGACGCGTCCGCTCTGCGGGCCTTCCTCGAGGTTCACCTCGATGTCCTAGAGCAGGTGTTCTTCGACATCGCCGGGCCGCACACGATGGCGGCCACGCCGGAGGACCTGCTCAAGGCTCTGCACTAATCGACCCGATGCCTCGGTGCCTCGGTGCCTCGATGCCGCTGGCCGACGTCGCTGTCCGACATACCTGGTCGATGCCGCTGGCCGACGTCGCTGGTCGATGCCGCTGCCCGACGTCGCTGCCCGACGTCCCCGGTCGGCGCCGCTGCACACCGGGCGGAGCGCAGGAGGCGCGGGTCGTCGCCCGAGGCGGCGAGCGGCCAGGCGGGGTCATGCCGTCAGAATGCGGCGTCGAGCTCGCGTTCGCGCGGGCTGCTGCCGATGCTGAAGGCGCGGCGGAGGGCCTCGCGGAGGTGGGTGGCGTCGGAGTCGACGAGGTGCGTGAACCCGAGGCGGCGGGCTTCGGAGCTGCGTTGGGTGGCGGATGACGCGGGTCGGATCTCGCCGGCGAGGCTGATCTCGCCGATGGCGGCCATGGTGTGCGGGAACGACACGTCGCGGCTGGCGCTGGCGAGGGCCAGGGCGATGGCGAGGTCGGCGCCGGGTTCGGTGAGCTTGATGCCGCCGACGGTGGAGACGTAGACGTCGGCGTCGCCGAGGCGGATGCCGGCGCGGCGTTCGAGAACGGCGAGCAGCATGGCGACGCGTGACGAGTCGACGCCGTTGACGACGCGGCGGGGTTGCGGTGCCGAGCTGGCGACGATGAGCGCCTGGACCTCGACGGGCAGGGCGCGGCGGCCCTCCATGGCGACGGTGATGCAGGTGCCGCTGACGGGGGCGCCGGTGCGCGACATGAAGAGCCCGCTGGGGTCGGCGACCTCGGCGATGCCGTCGCCGGTCATCTCGAAGCACCCGACCTCGTCGGTGGGGCCGAACCGGTTCTTGTGGGCGCGGATGAACCGGAGTGATGTCTGGCGGTCGCCTTCGAACTGGCAGACGACGTCGACGAGGTGCTCGAGGAGGCGCGGGCCGGCGATCGTGCCGTCTTTCGTCACGTGCCCCACCAGCAGCACGGGCAGGTTGCGGTCTTTGCTGACGCGGATGAGGGTCGAGGCGACTTCGCGCACCTGCGAGGTGCCGCCGGCGATGCCGTCGAGGGTGGACGACGAGACGGTCTGCACGGAGTCGACGATGACGAGCTGCGGGTCGACCTGCTCGATCTGGCCGAGGATGACGGCGAGGTCGACTTCGGCGGCGAGGTAGAGGTTGGGGTGGAGGGCGTTGGTGCGTTCGGCGCGGAGGCGGACCTGCGAGGCGCTCTCTTCGGCGGTGACGTAGAGCACGCGGGCGCCGGTGGCGGCGGCGCGGGAGGCGACCTCGAGCAGGAGCGTCGACTTGCCGACGCCGGGTTCGCCGCTGAGGAGGATGGCGGCGCCGGGGACGATGCCGCCGCCGAGCACGCGGTCGAACTCGTCGATGCCGCTGGGCCAGGAGGCGACGCTGGTGGCCTCGATCTCGGTGATGGGGCGGGCGGCACGGTCGGCGCCGATCTTGATGGCGGCGGTGCCGCGGGCGCTGGCGAGGGTGGTGGTGACGTCGACGACGGTGCCCCAGCGCTGGCATTCGCCGCAGCGGCCGACCCACTTGAGCGATGTCCACCCGCATTCGGTGCAGCGGAAGGGTGGGGATGCGGGGCGTGCCATGCGGACAGCCTAGGTGTGGCCACCGACACTCGCGGCGCCTCCTCGGTGGGGCTGTGGAGAGCCGACCACGAACCCCCGCGTGAGCATCGAACCCCGTCGTGCGGGGGTGTCTTGCTCACGCGGGGGTTCCAGGCCGGGTGAGTCCCCAGACCGGGCCGGGCCGAGCTGCGCGGGGCCGCGGCGGGCCGGGCCGCGCCGGGCTGCGTCGTGCCGGGCCGCGCTGGGTCAGGCCGGGCCGGTTAGCGCAGGCCCGCTCAGGAGCGGTCGGCGGCGATCTGCGCGAGGCGGTCGGCGATGGCGGGTTCGAAGGCGGAGGCCCAGACGCGGTAGCCGAGGTCGTTGGGGTGGAAGAGGTCGCCGGCCGAGTTGCGGAAGGTGCGGAGGAGCCCTTGTCGGCGCGTGGTCTCGTAGAGGGGTGCGACGGTGAGGCCGAGTTCGCCGGCGACCCGGTGGACGATCGCGTTGGCTTCGGCGACCTTCTTCTCGCGGTCGGGCAGCCACATGGTCGGCAGGTCGGCGACGATGGCGTGGCTCGGCAGGGCGCTGTAGATGGCGCGGATGTTCTTCTCGAACGACTCGGCCTTGAAGTCGATGATGTCGTTGGCGCCGATGGCGACGGTGACGATGTCGGGGTCGTATTCGGCGAGCTTCGGCAGCTGGTCTTTTCGGCAGAGCCAGGTGGTCGAGCCGCTGACGCTGAGGTTGACCATGCGCAGGGAGGAGTGGGTGGCCCGGCGAATGCCTGCCGACAGGCGGCCGACGTAGCTGCGGGCGGGGCTCGAGGCGCCGATACCCTGGGCGGCCGAGTCGCCGAGGGCGACGTAGAGCAGGGCGCCCTTCTTGTCGTAGCGCGAGCGCCACCAGGCAGAGTGGACCGGCAGTTTCTCGTTCAGGTCGTGGGCGGCGGCGCGCTGCTGACCGGCGAAGTGGCGGTACAGGGCGAAGGCCCCGCCGGCGGCGGCGAGGGTGGTGCCGACGCCCGACAGGAAGGCGAGGGAGGTGCGCTGCGTCATGCTCGAAACCTACGCCCGACCACTGACATCACGGCTGCGATGCCTGTGGAGCCACGCGGGAGCCGAGGAGGCGCGGGTCACCGTTTCGACACAGCCCCCGTCGTGTATTACACTCGCTCTCGGTACCGTGTCCGAGCGGCCGAAGGATCATGTCTCGAAAACATGTGTGGGGGTTGACTCCACCGTGGGTTCAAATCCCACCGGTACCGCCACAGGCTGATCCAGCCTTTTAGGCGGTTCGCTTCCAGTCTTTTGGAAGCGAGCCGCCTTTACTTATGCGGTTTTGCGCTCACTTTTCGTTCGCCCCTGTCGTCGATTTTGGTTCGAACGCAACTGAGTTCTACGCGACAAAGTCGCAATGGCACGAGGGCCGCGACCCTATGCTCGACGGTTCGGATTCGACGGAGCTGTTCGGCCTATTCGCTCAGCGCGAGCGCTGCTGATGAGGGCTCTTGCCGTTCCAGTCCCTCTGCGAAGGGCTATCTCGGTGTGTTCTCGTGCGCCATGCTTGCGTGACTATGCAGGGGAGGGTGCTGGTGCATGACGAGGCATTGAACGCGGCTGGCGAAGTGATCAACATCACTCAAGTACGGCGAGGGGGACTGCCGACGAAGGGGTGGAGATGCGCCGGGGAATCACCACATGGGGACCAATGTCTGCGACCGGTTACGGCTTGTGCCGTCGACAGCAAGTTCAAGGCCCCGTACTTCGCCGGGTCTCACATCGACGGCTGCAGCCGTCGATCGAAGAGATCTGACGACAAGCCAGGTGACCGTGGATACGTCACGACGGCTGGGCCTCGAGTCTCGCAGTGGCGAGTGAGTGTCGACGACTCACCGAGCATTGGCCTCTCGGGGCGGCGCCGGCCAGACGATGCCGTACCCGGCAGTAGGACACAGCGGTCATCATTCGATCGTGCGGCGCCACCCAGCGAGGTCGAGGAACCGCATGCACTGTCGGCTTTCCTCGACGCCGCCCTCCATGGGCACACGCCAGAGCGTGCGGCCTTGCCGGCAGGCCCCTTGCGAAAAGGGGTCGATCTCATCGTTGCGGCAGCTGACGCGTCGGCAGCGCGGTTTGATGATGGTGAACTCATCGTCTGGGGTCGAGTTGTCGCGTTTCGGGAGACGCCCTACGGCGGAACCATGCTCGTCCTGGATGGCGCAGCGGACGGGCTTGGAGTCTTGATCAAGGGCGACCTGAGGGGCTATTACCCGCTTGCGGACGACGCTGAGTTCATCGGACGCTACGTCATGACGTACGGACGCCGACTAGGCAGTGACGCACGGCCTTACGTGGCTGTGCCAAAGCCGCGAGCTGCCGCCTTCAGCCCGACCGTCCACGTCCGTGCCCTGCCGCGCCATCGGGATGGTTCGAAGTAAGGCCTGAGGCCAGGTATTCGGTTGGACGTGTCTTCTCCAACACGCCCGTTTTGACTCATCGCACGTCATCCTCGGGAACGCGACCGGTCACGCCTTGCCGACAGGCACCCTGATGTCGGAGCGACGAGTCACCGCAGCTGTCCACACCGACGTCGAAGCTCAGTTTTGAGATGAAATAGGCTGGTTGCGTGGTGACTAACAAGAGCGTGCCCAGGGTCGCTCCACGTGACTTGCCCAAGGGGCAAATCCGCTCTGATTGGCCATTTTTCGGCGAACCGGTGGACCACGCACGTGTCCCGTACGAGTGGGCCGTGACCAATTTTGCCGCGTGCTACTTCGTCGAGCGAAGAAACGAAGACATCTTTCTCCAAATAAAACGGCGAAAAACACAATCTCATGCCCCATTTTACGAGCGCATGCGCGATCAGTTCGGCATGAGCCGTCCATCAGTGGAGCGCACCATCGATGGAACTCGCTGGATGAAAAGTGCTGATGTGGGTCGGTTCTTAAGGCATCCAGACACGTCGTCCGGAATGCGCGATGTCATCGATGGCTACCGGGTGCTACACAAATCTCAGACTCAGCCGGTTGCGGAAATGAGTACTTGTGTCGCGGCCATTCGTTTAGCGATGCTTGATTCGTGGAAGCAAAATATGACGCTCGCTGAGCGAAAGAGCGTGCTCGCCGGTTTGGAAATCGCGGTGGGCGAATTGCTCAACGTGGGGGCCGAACTGGAGATGTCACTTGCCGACATGCATGCACCATCGACCGCTGACGTGAAGTGGATTCAGTTCCAGCAACACTTCGCAAAAGCGTTCGGCGACTCTGCCGCAACGCCCACCGTGAGTCTCACGCACTTGAGCCTCTCGGACCACATTCGGTCCCTCATCGGAACTCAGCCCACGACGATCGCGGAGGTCTACTTCCAGCTCGCCTCGATCCGTCCCGGCGCCGATCGCGGGAAGGTCGCCTCGACTCTGAGTCAGTTGACCCGCAAGGGAGAACTCGAACGAGTCGCCTACGCCACCTACCGAAAGCCCTCGAACACCTAACCAGAAGGACCCAACTGCCCCATGTCAAGTCGCCTACACGGCGGCGCAAAAAAGGCCCCTACCGATACGTGCGCCAACACGTCTAGCAGAAGCCAAAATGCATCCAAGTGCCCCGGATGTGTCAAGGATAACCCAGCTGCTGCCGGTAGACAAGCCTCTCTTCGCCGAACCCACAAGCCCATCTCATCGGTTCACCTCGTGCAGCCAGTCGCACGTCGACGACAGGTCCGAAGCGCACCGCCCAAGAGCCGCGCTTCCGTTTCACCGCCATCAACGACGCGCCTGAGTTTCCCTCCGTCCGATGGTTCCGCGGGGGTGCCGGCATGAGCCACAACCGCCTAATCCTCCGCGGAACGTGGATCTACGAGTCGGAGCAGGTCATCGAGCTGTACCGGCCCGTTTTTCACGAAGCGGGCTGGTACCACCTCCACCGCCCGCAGATCGAGAGATGCGCCCGCGCCGTCAACCCTCAGACGCCTCATGCGGCCATGAACGCCATGCTCGCCGTCTCCTACTTCTTCCGGTGGGCCGTGGACAACAAGTTGTCCCTCGAGCTGGAAGACCTCTTCACCCCTGACGTTGTCGAGTGGTACGTCTCAGATCATCTGGCGCGCCTCAGTGACATGCGAGCTGCCCAGCACCGCTCCATGCTGCGTCGAATCGGGCCGCAGGTGACGCGGCACGCACTCTGGACACCTCGACCCGAAGCCTTCGCTCGTCGTGCTATCAAAGCGCCCTACCGGGCGACCGAAGTGGCGGGCTACCTCCGCATCATGGAGGAGCAGCCGACCGAGCGAGCCAAACGCGTCTTGGCCGTGATCCTGTACCTCTCTCTCGGTGCCGGCCTTCGCGGTCCAGAAGCTGCCCGAGTGCACGCGCACCACCTCACTGCCCATCGCGACTACGTGACAGTCAAGGTCGAGGGCACGAGCCCCAGGGTGGTGGCCGTACGTCGCGAGTTCGCAAGACCGCTCATGCAGATCGCCCGCGATAACCCCGAGGGTCCCCTGGTGGGCAAGGTGCGCGAAAACGAGAAAGACGTCACTTCCAAGCTGAAGAAGATCCTCGACGTTCCGGTCCATTTGCCACGGCTCCACCCCTCACGACTCCGAACGACCTGGATGGCCACCGTGCTGAACGAGGACGTGCGCCTCGGCGTCTTCCTCGAAGCCGCAGGCATCAACGTGCAATCGCTTCGTGATCTTGCTCCGTACCTCACTGCCCGCGAGGCGCCGGAGCAGCAGTATCCGCGCCTCGCCGGAGGTGCACTGTGACCGGGGCCGATTTCCGTCCCGCCAGGCCGGTCAAGAAAGACCAGCCGCTCATGACCAGGCACACGAACCGAAAAGCACTCAGCATGGCGAAGATCATCGTTGACCGAGCAGACATCAGTGATGGTGCTCTCGCTTTCGATGAATGCAGACGAGGTCAGAAGCGGCTCGTGTCTCTGCGCACGTTCCTGATCATCGCTCTTGCGTTCAAAATCCAGAAGCCGAAACAATCGTCGAGCCTCTCTAACATCGCCCGGTTCGCGTTCGAACTCACCCACACCGAGCGACAGTTGGTGGGCCTCGCCGATTTTGCTGGAACAAACGACCACTTCGAAGCCAACCTCGCTGCCCTCGCGCGACTCCTCGAACCCGAGGACAGTCACCGCCGAGTCGACACACAGACGGGCGAGATCCGCCCACGACCGATAGGTCTGCTGACACTCGACCAGTTCTGCAACCGCATCGTCGAGGCGAGCATCCCACCCGTCTTCCAGCCCGCCCAAGTCCAAGCCCTCGACTCCACCGACGTCCCCACATCCGCCAGACGGATGTACGCACCGAGAAAGCCGGACCCGGTGGTCGATGATCAGTACTCACCACCACAACCCGAGAAAGAGGACGTCGAGGTGAGAGCCAAGGCAGGGTGGCCCCGGAAGGGCCACGACGGCCGGCTGCAGTGCTCTGTCGACCCCGACGCACGAGTCGGATGGCGAACACAGACCGAAGACCACGACACGAACGCCTTTAACGGCTACGACCTCCACCTGCTCGTCGACGCAGGATTCGTGGGCTACGAAACGATCGTCTACTTCATCCGTGGGATGCTCCTCCGACCAGCCGGCAGCTACAAGGCAGCCGCTGGCCTCGCACTCATCGATTCGCTTCACCACGGATTCGAGGCCGAGTGGCTAGCCTCTGACCGCGGCTACAGCTACTGCAAAGCCGACAATTGGACGTTCCAACTCGACCAGCGGGGGATCAAGTACGTCCACGACCTTCACACGAACCAGCGACGTCAGCGGAACCCCATCAGAGACAAGAGGGCGATCTGGATCGATGGCACCCTGTTCAGCACCGCGCTGCCCCGAGAGATGCGACAACTGAAGAACTTCACCATCGGCATGACAGACGACGAAAAACGCGAACTCCGCGAGAAGTACGAGAGACGCCTGTCGTACGCATTCATGAACAACGGGGCTGTGAAACCTGACGGCAGCGTGCAGCAGAAAGGGCCAGCCATCTCGGGACGACTCAGATGCCCAAACAACCCTGCCTCCGGACGCTATGCGCGGACGAAACCCGAGACCAAGTGCAAGCCGCATGACTGCGACTGCGGCGGAACGACCATGGTCTACCCGCAGGAAAGTTCCCGGGAGCGTCAGCCGTTGCCCTTCGGAACCACACGATGGGCCGAGATCTATGGGATGAGGACGGCTGTGGAAAGCGCGAACTCCAACCTGAAGATGTGGCGGGGTGTCCTCAATCGTCACGGCAGCTCAGTCTTCGGAACTACGCCGAACGCGATTCTGCTTGCGCTTCAGTGCGCAGCGATCAACGTCAGCCTCCTCCACGACGCCTACGACAACAAGGTGACGATCAAGACCGCCAAGTCCGAGCATGTGCCCCCGAAGCGGCGTCGGCGTGGGGCGCCCAGGGCTCTCCATCAGCGACGTGCGCGCAGCAGGAAGCGCCTCACTGGGCCTCAACCTGTTACTCAGGGGCGACGTCGCCCTGCCCCCACCCCGCCGCCTCCGGTGGAACGGAAAGGAGCCGCAGCATCGTGAACGACATAACTCTCCCCGGCGAGACCAGAGTCGCGATAGCCGGCGACTGGCACAGCAGTGGCGTCTGGGCCAAGACAGCTCTCACCCGACTCCGCCGCCATGCCCCGGACGTCCGGACGATTCTCCACCTGGGCGACTTCAATCTCACGGCCAACCGGCCCTGGGGTGCCTACCGCGAAACCCTCGTCAAAGCCATGGCTCAGAACGGGATCGAGAGAATCCTGGTGACACCCGGGAACCACGACCACTGGGGTCAACTGAAAAAACGTTTCACCCTCTACCCGGACGTGCCCTACGTTCTGCCCAAAGCGGAGGGCGTTTCGTTTCTGCCTCGTGGTTACAGGTTCACTATCGGCCGTCGTACCTTCCTCTCGTTCGGAGGTGCCGCTTCCCCGGACCAGGAGAATCGGATCGAAGGCACGAATTGGTGGCCCGCGGAAGAGCCCACTCAGGACGATGCTGTTCGGGCCCTTGGCGGCGGCGAGGTCGACGTCATGCTTACCCACGAGGCCGTCGACAACGGAACACATGCTGTGGATGAGATCATCGCGTTGCCCGACCACCGCCTCTTCAGTGCGGGGGGACTCATGGCCTCCAGCCGCTCGCGCGCGCTCGTCACGAGCGTGTGGGATGAGCTGTCGCCCCCTCTGCTTTTCCATGGACACATGCATGTCCGGGCAGAAGGGCACCGCCAAGACGGACGAACCGTCTACTCACTCGCGGCTAACAATGCAGCGGGGAACATAGGGGTCCTGGACCTGCCTGCCATGGCGTGGAAGTGGCTCGACTAGCGCCTGCATGTGTATGGCCTGACCTACCCGGAACAAGCGTTCGAGCCGGTGCCAGGGAGAGACCCAGGTCTAGCCTGGCCCCTCAACGTCGACTCGTTCTCTAGCTCGCACCATAGGGCCACCGCCGCCATGACCGACGCAAATGCGGCGGTTGCAGTCGTAGCCCCGAGGAAATGCGGGCGTGGCCGCGTCACGAGAAAGCACCTCGTGAGTTCTCGCTGCCGCAGACGACGCCTGCCGAACAGAACGTCGAAGCAGGTGAATCCGTGAAGTGGGGCGAGCTGCCGAGTCGTAGGTGATCGCATGAGACCAAGCAACGATAACGACGAACAAACCTACGGGCGCCAAGTGGACCACCTGTCCGGATTGGTAACGACTCCGACAACCGCTGCGTGTGGCAAGGACTTTGACAGCTGCGGGAGCCGTAACCAGGACGACCGAAGTTGCCGTCGGGGCGGGTTCATCCGCACGGTCCGCCTCAGCTGGCTAGCCACGCGGGATAACTAGCAGCACGAGCAACGTAGCGATGAGGGAGGGAAGAATCCACGAGGTATTTTCCAAGACCCCCAACCCGAGATCGCCCACTGCCTGGACGGTGACGCTGGTGTTGGCGAACCAATGGACGAGAGCAACCATGACGACTAAGTGCGCAAGCATGGTCAAGGTCAGGGCACTGAGCACCCCCTGCCGAGACAAGATGGGGACTGGGAACCATGGACTAAGGACGGCTGCGTCGATGCAGGTCGTCTGACAGCGACGAGTCACGCAGCGCGGAACTGACTGTCATGACACCACCCCCAACACCACTCCGGACGATCTGACCCACAGACGGCCGGGTCTATAAATCTATATTTGCGGCGACCGTGGCTGCTTCTAGCACCAGGCCGCCAACATGCTGCTGACGCACACGACCGCTCACACAGTGCCGGTCTCGCCGGTTTGGGGCGTCCTCTCGGCCCCGCCCACACGGGCGCCGCGGGTGACTCGTCAGGCACCTAACGAGGTCGAGATAGGATTTGAGCAAACTTTGCGTTATTGGGGGAAAAAATTGCCGAACCGCGTCATCGTTGACTGGGACAATTTGCTGGATCTTGTTCTCGATCCGCACAACCCCCGGCACGAACCGTCCGTTGGTCGTTCGCGCATCATCGAATCGCTTGTCAGTGACCACGCTGTCGTTCCCCTAGCGCGAGACATCGTCGACAACGGCCTCAGTCCGCTTGAGACCTTCGGAGGCATCCGAGAACGAGGCGACATCGTCATCCTCGAAGGCAACCGTCGACTCTGCGCGCTTCTCCTGCTGCACGACCCCGATCTGGCGCCTGCACGGGTGCGACCAGCGTTCCAGAAGCTCGCCGGCACGTTTGACCCTGGCAGCACAGAGATCGAGGTGACCTTGTTCCCCACCCGGAACGAGGCCACAAAGTGGATCGAGCGCAAGCATCAAGGGGCGCTGAATGGTGTCGGCATTCGAGAGTGGGGGTCGCTGGAGAAGGCACGACACTTCGGGGAAAAATCGCAGAACGCTCTTGCCTTAAGCATCCTCGATTGGGCCCTTGCCGAGGACATGATCTCCGCCGAGCAGCGAGAGAAGAAAGTACTGACGACAGTCACTCGCTATCTGTCGAACCCCACAGTGCGTGAAGACGGACTCCAGATCACGACTGGGCGAAGCGCCGCGGACTTTGCCTTCGACGGGCCAAAGAGGGTGTTCAAGCGCCGCTTGCAGCGCTTCCTCGACGATCTCTACGCCGAAGTCGTCACCAGCAGAACGAGCGCGAAGGAACGAAAGACCTACGCAAAAACGGTCCTCGTCCCGCTCGGGGAAGTAGAGCCAAACCCAGAAAACGATGCGCCCACATCGACCCCGGCCGATGCGGAGGGGGACGCCCCGACCGAGCCTGACACCTCAGCGGGCGGAGGCAGCCCAGCGGATGACGCAGTCGACTCAGAGGAGCGCCTCACTGGCAGCGACAGCGACAGCGACAGCGACGACGCGAGCGGAGGGGAGGACGAGGATGACGGTGGAGACGATGACGCTAACGACGGAGTCGCCGGCGAGGACGAGGGTGAGCCGGCGAAAAATTCCCCGTCTAATCCTTCACTCCGACACCAGCTCTATCGAGATCCGGACATTTTCGGAGTGCATGACAAGCAACTCCTCAGGGTCATTAACGAGCTGACCAAAACCGGAAAGGCGCGTCCCCTTTCTACGGCAATGCTGAGCCGCGTGCTGATCGAGGGGATCATGACGCGATGGGCCGAAAACGTGATCGGTGAGCCGGTCCGGCACGGGGAGAAGCTGCACACTCTCATGACGCAGGTTCTCGACGACGTCAAGGGCAGGGCGGGGAAAACTGGCCCGCTGAAGCTATCCAAAACGGAGCGCGCTGCGCTGGAGCGCTTGCGGACCGGCGCGACGAGCACCAGCTACGTGTACGGGGCCGCGTATCTCGGTTTCGTGGCACACGGTTACGGTTTCCCCGTCTGGGACGAGCTTGCGTCACGGTGGGACGAGATCGAACCCATCCTGCTGCTCATTGCCCGAAACTGCGAAGGGTCGGCTGCCGATCTTGGGCTGGCCAAAAAGAGCTAACCGCGTTAATCTCGACGAAAACACCCTCGACCGAGAGCCTCCATGCCCACAACGCCTTCGCCCCTTCGCTATCCAGGCGGCAAGACAGCTCTGACCGCGCTCACGGCCGAGATCCTCCGGAACAATAACCTCCAGCGCGGCACCTATGCGGAGCCCTTCGCGGGCGGCGGCGGGCTGGCGCTTTCGCTTCTCTTCCGAGGAGACGTACGTCGCATCGTCCTCAATGACCTCGATCTCTCCATCTGGTCCATGTGGTCGTCCGTGCTCAATGACACTGATCGTTTCGCCGACGTCGTTGAGAACGCCGTCATTTCGATGCCGGAATGGCACCGGCATCGAGAGACACAGAACGACCCCGCAGCGGCGACGACGTTCGACCTCGGATTCTCCACGTTCTTTCTCAACCGAACCAACCGCTCGGGCGTACTCAAGGGCGGGGTCATCGGCGGTAAAGACCAGAACGGTCCTGACAAGATGGCGTGCAGGTTTAACCGATCTGATCTCGCCAACAAAATTCGGCGAATCGGCAAGTACCGCAGCAGCATTGAACTGCACCGCCTTGACGGGCAGGTTTTTCTTCAGGAGCAGGATGGTCGCCACGAGAAACTGTTCTTTTTCATCGACCCGCCGTATTTCCACAAAGGCGCCGGCTTGTACACGAACTTCTATGAAAGACACGATCACGCCAAACTAGCTGAGACGATCACGGGTTTGCAGTCACCCTGGGTGTTGACTTACGACTGGACTCCGGAAATCCGTTCCCTCTACCCAGGCTTCAGCCAGCACCAGTTCGGCATCAACTACAGCGTCATGCAAAAGCGGGTTGGTCAGGAGTTGATGGTGTCGAGCCCAGGCGTCCACGTCGGCTCAGCGCTTCAGGCGCGGGCCGCCGCCTAGGTTGGGTTCTGCCATTGAGGAAGGCAGCCGTCACGGATGCATGGTTCGCGGGCCACGCTTCGGTGCTCGTCTTTGGCTTGATTTGTCGTCAAGCGCATGGCTGGAGTCGTCGCCTTACATGGAGGGTAGTCAGTGAGCTAGCCGTCAATTCAGTATTGGACAAGGCGCGTTGCAGTTGGCGACAATTACCCGTCAGACGGTTACTGGCATAAGACCGGCTTAATTATGTGAGCAAGGTCAGTGTGCAGCCCTGTTGTTTTGGGACTATATAAGGATTGTAATATGGCGAAACTATGAGTGATGAACTGGTGCTAGAGGGCAATTCACAGGATTTCGTGTTTCAAAATTTGCCCGAAAGGATTGTTCAAGCCATTCCCCTTGACGAGGGAGCGGGTGGCATATCGTCTGTTGTGCCGTTTCTAGATGAGGTCACGTCTTGGATGTCCGAGCTGGTCCAGGCTCATGAATCAGACGCCCTAATGATTTGGGCTATGACGACGGTCAAAGAGGCGTTTGCGCACAACCGCCCTGAAGGCGTTGTGACGGCACGCGAGTGGACGAAGCTACAGGCACCGCTTGCGGAGATTCGCCAGACGGCGTTGCTCTCGCTGGAAGTTGTTGCCGCCTACGGAGCCCCAAACATCATCCCTCGTCCTGTTGCGGACGAAAGTACTCGATGGCAACTTCTAACGGTTGCACGATTGCAATATATCGCCTCGAACCTCCTTGCATACACCCGGGTAGGTGTGGGGCGGCTCAGTCTTGAGCCGACTACCTATGGGGGTGGTGTCATTCTTCGCATGCACGATCTCAGCATCGACACAGACAGGTGGGTTCGTGACCGGGCCGCGCATTTGGACCGGTACGGCGATGTCACCAAGGCGTCACAGCACCTCCTGTGGCTGACAGGGCAGGCACAAACAGCGCCTGGACCCTGGCAGGCCCTCGATTCAGCATTTCGAGCCGACCACGGTTTCAGTCTCCGCGATCTTATAGACGCGCTAGCGACTCTTGGACAAGTACGAGATGGGCTAAAGCCCATTAAGATAGATGACTTGATCAAGGTGCTGGCAACGCAAGGACACCTGACCGAGGAGAACGCGCGCCACGCTATCCGCTACCTGACCTTCTCGCCCGACCGGAACATGATTGAACCCTTTAAGCAGAGAGAACGGCCGGGTAGGTTATTGTTGCGTCCGTTGATTCCGCGGGGTTCCTCAGAACTTTGGGTACCGGAGGGCCTCCAGGCCTCGTCTTTGACGGCGTACATCAAAGCGTTCGACGACCTCATGACCCCGTGGCCAGAACCGCTACCGGCCGCACGGACCCGTTTCGATGACTTGATCAAGGGCGCCGAGGCTGCGCGTAATCTTGATTTTGAGAAGGATGTAGCGCGCCGTCTGGAGATGATAGGTTTCTCCGCCGAGCAAGGGGTCAAGGGGCTCAAGGGAGTGGTAATACATGGCGACGTGGACGTGCTTGCGGGACTGGATCTAGGCGACCGTTTAATTCTTGCGGTCATTGAGGCCAAAGATCCCATTGAGACCACCTCGCCAGGTCAAATTGGAAGCCAAATTCGCAATGCCGCAGAATGGCTTAGCAAGCACCGTCGCCGCGTCTCAGCTTTGTCGACTCCTGAAGCCAAGCTCGCCATCGCTCGTAGGCTCGGGCTACCGTTGAGGTCCGAGATCACCATCGTCGAGCGCATAGTGACGCGAACCCCGTCAATTTCGGCCTATTCACATAGCCTCAGATCCGACATTACCTACGTCGATGATTTTGTAGTAGAGCTGAAGGGCTTGTCATTTCCGTCTGGTCCGGCCTGACGCCCTAGGGTGGCTGCCAGTTTTGCCCGTCGCCTTTATCGGGTGAGACTCGTCGGGCCCGGCCGGGCTTCAGGTCAGCTGTCGCCCCCCCCCCCGCAGAAACGGCGGTGGGATAACAACTTGCCGTAGGGGGCGCGTCGGCACGTCGATCCCTATTTCAGCCAGCATGGCGAGGGCTTCTTCTTCGATGAGCGGACTTATAGGCCTCGCGAGGTACGCCCAGGATGCTGAGCGGCCCCGGCGTACCGGGCGTGACCATCTTGGTCACGCGGTCTCGGTGGAAGAGGAGTTGATCAGCGAGAAGTCACTCCTAGCGCGAGGGTAGATGCAGGAGCATTCCTCGGGGGCTTCGTTGCAGGCGTCACGGACCGTGACAGAGACTCGGCCACGGTCCGAGATCTTGTGTCTGTGGCTGCTGACCCACTCGCGGATTTTCTGCAGCTCCGCAGGGTCTGACTGGGCCCAGGAGTCTTGTTGGACGTTCCATTGCCTCCGCCATCCTTCCTTTACGACGGCGATCGAGCCACCTCAAGGGCCTGGGCAGCCAACTTATTTTTCGCGTACTTCACGCTACGGATCTCTAGATTGCCGCCGGTAGAAACAGCACGCCAAATGCACCGTAGTAGGCAATAAGCTTGCCAGCTGCGTCGACGCCCTTCCACCTCGGACTGGACTGACTGTGGGCGAGAAGGCGTAAGCCTCCGCCTACGCACAGAGCGACGAGATTGATCCCGCGATAGATCCCCGGCGGGATCACCCCCAGCATGAACAGCGCAAGAAGTGCCCCCGAAACGCTGGCTGCGATGACGAGGGCTACGGACTCGGCGCGAGCGAGCTTGTTGCGCGGCATGCCAATGCGGTCCCAAAAATCCCGCTTGGTTTCTTCTTGGTCCTGCGTACCATGCGAGGAGCGTTGGCGCCTCACAACCCTGGGCGCAGACGCCACCGTCCGGCTGAGCGAAGATGGCCTCCAGGACCGTGTCCGCATTCCCGTTGCAGCAGAACCGCCACCTGCTTCCGGGTCGGTACCGGAGACCGCGGGGGACGCGTCTTTGGGCAGGGCGCCCGGATCAGTTAAGACTTCGATTTCAATAGCGCGATCATTATTCACATATGCCTTTCTCGGCAGGACGGGCTCAGTCGTTACCAGCTTCAAGGTAAAAGTGGTATTACCAGCCCGCGCCGTGTCTCGCACTTCGAGGATGGCTTGCCGAGACGGTCACACGGGATGGGGCCTAAAGGCAGCTGCACGAACTGGCCCTCGCCACCTAACTATTCCAGCTCGACGGCTCCAGAACTGGTCCGGGGTGGGCGAACGTAGCCCTCAAGGAGGCGTGTAACGAGGGGTGACTGATCCTTTTATTGCGTGGCGGTCCGGTGCCATGTTTGCCCACCCATGACTTCGCACCCGCGCGAGGAGCTACTCCAATCTACCGACTGGGCATACGTGACTCTGTCATCCGTTGCTCGTATGGCGCTCCCTCATCTGACGCCGCGGTTGGGCGAAGCAGCAATCAAGCACTGTCGCTATAGCTGGTTGCAAACGCCGATTTTGCCTGAATCGCGTCAGCCCCTCGCCGCGCGTCACCACGATCGGGGAAGAACTCGCGCGCTCTAGCGCCGGAGATCCTCGAGGCCGTGCAGAGCGTCCTCCCCAGTTCCGTCGTCGTCTGGCTCACCGGCGCGATCGCGTCGCTGGCGGCCGTCAATGCCGCGCTCAGCCGCGTCATCGCGATCCACGCTCAACCGGTGGCTCGTCCGCATCGGGCTTGGCTCCGTCCCTCGCGCAGAGCTTGCCATGGCCTGACCGCTGGCACAGGACGGCCCTCGCGCCCTTCTTCCTGGAGCGGTGCGGGGCCCATATCCTCGTCTCGAGGAGTGCCTGACCGGCGGGGGTAGGCGCAACCCAACGGCCCGATGCGGTCGGACGAGTCTTGGGCCAACATGGGCCACCCTGAGTATGGGGGCAACTTTTCATGCGTGGAATGCCTACACTCAACCAAAAGTTGATTAACTGTGACGACATCGACACGTACGACAACCTGGGAGAGGGGCTGAACATGACGACGGCGCTGACGGTTGCGAGCTACATCAAGAGTGCGCTCGGGCTCCCTGGCTACAACACCAAGAAACTGCAGAAGTTGATCTACTTCTCGCAGGCTTGGTCTCTCGCTTGGACGGGGAAGCCGCTCATCTCCGAGGACTTTGAGGCCTGGCCCGACGGTCCCGTGGTCCGGTCGGTCTTCGCCGAGCAGAAGTACCGCGACGTTCCCCTGTATGACGCCGGTCTTGACGATGAGCAGCTGGCCATCATTGACTCTGTGATCGAGCACTATGGCACGAAGACGTGGTCGGAGCTTGTCGATGTGACGCACGAGCACACTCCCTGGAAGGACGCTCGGGCGGGCCTCGAGCCGGCGGCCCCTAGCCGACGAGTCGTATCTCAGGACGCGATTCGTGACTTCTACACGATGTGCGGCCTGGTGGAGTCTGACCAGCCTCGACGACGCTTGCGCCCTCGAATTGCAGCAGACCGTCGTGTTCAGCTCGTGGGGGACCAGGTCAGGAGGGACTGGCAGAAGGGCTTGTCCATCCTGGCTGACCGGTGACGGTTTTTCTCTCCGTCGAACAGGTCGTTTGGTTCCACGATGCGGAGGTGAGCGCCCCGGTCATTGATCAAGGCAAGCTGCAGGCTGCCGTTATGCGGCCTCAGTCTGGGTTCGGTGACTATCTCACGTTCCCGTCTTTGTGGGAGCAGGCAGCAGCTCTTCTGCACGGTCTGATTCAGGCACACGCGTTTCTCGACGGGAACAAGCGTGCGGCCTGGATCAGTACTGTGGCCTTCCTGAACTTGAACGGTTTCGAGGTGGTCAACCTGAAGCAGCGGCCGATGGCCGACTACGTGGAGGCGATCGCTAAGGGTGAACATGAACTCAAGGCCACCGCGGTCTGGCTCTACAGGCACGCGCAGGCCTTCTGATGCCCCGCGTTGCTGGAAATATGGATGACCGTGGGTCGGGCTGCCAGGGAGACGCCGCTTGTCGACGGTTGCATCGTGTGGGCGCCTGCCGCGGCTAGCGCCGATGAATCTCGCCTCACGCGCGATCTGCAAGACCCCCGCACCCGCCTTGGCGGAGTAGTGAGGGGCGTTTTCGTCGTTTCAGGGGTGGCAGGCGGCGAACCGCTCGAGGCATGCAAGTGATCCGGCCCGCCTCGCGAACTGGGACAGCGGTTATGCCGTGGGCGATGGGCGGCATTCCGAGAGGCGGACATTTGATGGAGCCCTCTGGGTTGAGCGGAGGGCTAAGGGTTGTGCACAGGCTCGATTTTCATGATGTTGGGCCGCCGGGGCCTATGCGAGGTCTGCAACAAGCCGAGGGAGGAACGCGCTCAGTTCCGATCGGTTCCGCAGCGTCTGACCTTCGTGACCCAAATACACAGTTCCGATCGTTCCTCCGTACTCGAGCCGGATCCGGAACGGCGTACTGCCCACATTGCCCCCAACGGACGGTCCGTCGTGGACGGCAACTTCGGAAAGGTTCGTCCTGGCCGTGGCCGTGGCTGTGGCTTGCGATTCCTCGTTGTTCCCGAGAGTCGCGACGGCCAGAAGTTCGTCGCTGAAAACTACGACCTGAACATATCTGACGTCGGCTTGAATGGCGATCTGTGCGTCCACATGGCGTACGTCGGAGGCCATCAGCAGGTGCGATAGATGTGCTAAGAGCTTGTCAGCTTCCGCCCGATTCGCCCGTGTTCCGGCAAAATCAGACCACCGCTGGCTAGAGGCTTCGAGAGTGTTGCTCAGCGCTGCAAGTGCGTCGCTAATTTCCATAATGACTCCTATAGTTGATCTGATCTCACAAGATTTTCGCGCATCAACGAGTTCCGTCGCGCAGACTCGCCCTTACCTGGATGGTTCGTGGAGCGCACGCGGGCGCCTCCATGCCACTGAGGGCATGAAAAAGTTATCCACAGATGTTCATGATGGAGGCGTAGTTGCGAATAACGCGCGTAAAAGTTGAAAACTGAGGGTTCGACTTTTTCAAAAAACCGGTAAGTTTGAAACATGGACATTGCGATCTTCAAGGACTCTCCCGCTGGCACCCTCGTTCCGATCCGAGGGTGGGACAATGAGCTGCACCAGGGATATGAACATTTCGCATATGTACCTCACGCGCTGGCGACAACGGTTGACCTGAGCCAAGCCACCATCAAGGTCATGGGCGAGGCGGATCGAGCCCTGGGCAACCTGAATGCACGCATTCGATTCCTGCCGAACCCTGCCCTTCTTGTGCAGCCAGCGTTGAAGCGCGAAGCGCAGGAGACGTCGAAGCTCGAGGGTACTTACGCGCATCTCGACGAGATTCTTGCCGCGGAACTCTCCGATGAGCCCAAGCGTTCTGGCGAGTTACGCGAAGTGATGAACTACGTAACTGCCGCCTTGCAGGCAATCGAACTAATTAAGACGTTGCCCATATGCAAGAGACTTCTCGAGGAGACTCAAGCGACATTGGTTCGGGGCACTCGAGGCGACGGTTATGATGCTGGTTCTCTAAGGGACCGCCAGGTGTTCATCGGTGAAAAGGGCAAACCGGTTGAAGAGGCGCGATTCGTCCCGCCGCCGGCTGAGTTCGTGGCGGACGGATTCGCCGATTGGGAGAAGTGGATCAACGCTGAGGATGACCTCCCGCTGATGGCCAAGCTGGCCATGGCTCACTACCAGTTTGAAACGCTGCACCCGTTCAGTGACGGAAACGGCCGCCTTGGCAGGCTCATCGTAACCTTGCAACTGCTGGTGAATAAGGAGATCGAATATCCAATTCTAAATATTTCTGCCTACTTGGAGCCGCGTCGTGAGGAATATATTAACGCGCTTCGGCAGGTGTCAATTACGGGTGATTTTGATCCTTGGGTAGCCATGTTCTGCAGGGCTGTCCGTGACCGGTCACTCGCTTCAATGCAGGTGATCGACACCCTGCTCTCTTATCGAGATTCCGTTGTTGCCAAAGCTGAAAGAGTGGGCATTCGCGGTATCACTAGCGATGTTGTAGATGTGATTCTTGGTAGCCCATTTATTTCAGTATCAGAATTCGCCAACTCGAGGGGTGTGGTTTACAACACCGCTCGCGCTCTTATCTCCAAGCTTGAAACTTTAGGAGTGTTGAGGGAGGTGACGGGTGGTGGCTATGCCCGTACATATGTTGCAAGAGAAGTGACACAGATCATCAGCGACTTGTAATTACGCAAAGTTGAACGTCCCTCTGGTAACATCCTGTGCCTCATATGGGTTTGGCTACGGCCAAATTCCCGCGCAGCCCCAACCAATCTAATATATCGCTTGTGGTCTAGGTGCCTACGGCGCGGCGCTGACGTACCACGTAGCTTGCAGTCCGCCCCGCATCATCCTTTGAGTCCGCGCCGGCGTGCAATGACGCAAGGACGCGCGTCATCCCGTCGCCGCACCTGTTCCCCGCGGGGCCTTCTGCGTGGACGATGAATCCGACTGGAACCGGGTCGAGGATACGGCCGCCACTGCGGTGGCGTGCTCAGCGCAATGGCATGCGGCCTACGTCACACGGTTCAGCAACGGTGGAGAGTGGCCCACCCATGGGCTGGGCGGTGGCGTCGAGACCGATGCCACGGGTCGCCCTTTTGCGGAGGTGACGCGGAAACATTGGCTCGATGGCCCCCAGGTTCCGAAATATGTCATCCACGACGCTGGCTGCACTCCTCACAGTTTCCGCCTAGCCTCATGCTGTGCCGACTATTAAGGAGAGCCCCTTCAGTTGGCTCCCCAATCACCAGCTCCATGTTCTGGCGTCACTGGGCTACGTCGACGACCTCCTCGACGATGCCGCCAGGCTGCTTCGCGATCACTCACGGGCCGGAGCATTCGTCCTCGAATCCGTCATGGACGGTTCGGCTAGCGAAGTGCGAATCGCGGGTTTGCGCCCTATCCCACCTGCCGTCAGTCGATTGACGGCCGATACTTTGAACAATCTTCGCAACGTCCTTGAGCACACCCTGTTCGCGGCCGTCGAGCATGATCTCGGCCGAACTATGACTACACAGGAAGCTCGATCGATCGAGGTGCCTGCCGCAGGGACCGAAGCAGCCTTCAATGCTTGGCTGAATGACAAGCGTCGCTTATCGCTACCTCCCTTGTGCAATGGCAGCCCATTGGCCGAGGCTCTGCGTCAGCTTCAACCGTTTACATGGCAGGGTGAAGATACCTCCCCGCTGCAGTTGATCGTGGAGCACACGAATGCGTCGAAGCACCGGGCTCCCGCCGTGGCGCAGACCCAACTTGGAGAGGTGACACCGGACCTTCGGGTTCCCGGACTTGTTATTCCGCCCCCCACGGGTCAGCCCGCAGCCGTTGGTGACCTGGTCGCCTCCGGGCCGCAAGGCACTCACGTTGGTCTCGACGTCTGGCCCACAGTCACGATTCGCCGTCCAGCTTCCGGGCAGTGGAAAGTCCTTCAGCTTGAACTCTCCTACATCGAAGAATGGGTACGCCTCATCGCGCTACCGGCGCTCTTGGGGCTCAAGCCGAACGAGGTCCTCCGTGCAACAACGGACGTCCGCGCGGAAGTCGACAACCTCCGCGAAGCCGCTGCTGTCGCAACCGACGATCCAGCGCTGACCCGCAACACCCGCATCCTGGTGGCGGAGGGGGTCATGCGTCCGGGAATGCTTGACCTCCTGCTTCCAGTATGTAGGAGCCGAAAGGAGCGCGCTGCGGTCCGATCGTGGGTGGACTCACAAACCGATGAACAGATCATCACGAGACATGATCGGCTTAGCAGGGCAGCCACGGACGAGGCAAGGGCCAGAGAGGCCTGTAGGCAGCTCGTACGAATTGCCGTACGCCGGGCCTAAGGAGCGACCTTCTCCCTTCTCGGCCACTCGACCGCATAAGCAAAAGAGGAACCCTGGGCGCGCACGCTCGTAAGCCATGGGGCGTGCCTTCGACGATCGCGCCGGCAGCACGAAGTCTGTATCAAGCAGTACTTGACCATCAAGCGGCGGACGCTCACGCCGGTAAGTCTGGGGATGTGACTCTGGTCGGTCGAGCGATACGCAGGCCTTTCGTGGGGCGATGTACTTCGCGTAGTCAAGATATGAAGCGTGCGATCAGCGCGTGCCAGGCTGAGATGTCGTTTGCGAGTCGCCAGGCCCGGCCTTGTCTCATGAGGCGTCCATCCGACAATCTCCGGGCCCATCGTGCGCCGTCCTTGCTGATGAAGAAGATAAAGAGGCGTTCTCGGCCTATATGTTTTTGGAGCGCCACCTCCTTCGTGTACGTCGCTCCGGGATTGATCGTCGTCGGTCCGCTGGCATCGACCGTCAGTACTTCGTCGATGTAGGTGCCCTCATCGATCTTCGAAAACAGGCTTACAGCGTGAAGCGGCGTGGAAGATCCGTTGAAGACGCTCACTGAGATGAACCTGCGACTCCTGTCGGTCTCCAACGTCGTCCGGCCTGTAGTCCAGGCGCTCACCGCCCTGGCGTCAGCTTCCGCTGCCCGTTTCCTGTCGGTCACGAGGACTACTAGAGCTGCGGCGAATGCGCCGACGGTTCCTATGGCGCTAAACCAATCGGCTGCGCTGCTGGGCTCCATGTCAAGCACCTCCTAGTGGCAGCGCGCAAGCGGTCCCGTAGCTCACTTGGTGGACAGGAGAGCTTCTACCTCGCGCGCGACGGTCAGAAGCGCGTCCCAGTCGTACCCGGCAGGTTCGCCGGGGCTAAGGAACTTGACTCTGATTCGAAGCGGCTCTTCCGTCTCAGTGAGCAAGGTGTTGCCGGAAGCGACCGCAAGTGCACCTTGCGCATCGAGCAGTGTCGCGGCTCCGGACATGTCGCGCGCTTCGAGCTGTCGAATCGACGCCGCGACCGTCTTCGCGACGGCCTTGCGGGTGCTTGCGTCCATGTTCATGGCTCCCCGCTCACGTGCGAGCGAGTGAAGGCCGGCAAGGAACTCTGCGGCCTCGATGTAGAGAGCATCGTCGCGTCGCGCGACGCGGGTGAATCGGTTGGCTTCGATCTCCACCAGTCCATACGTCTGAAGTTGAGCGATTGCCTCACGTACGGGTGTGCGAGAAACACCGAGCCATTTGGTCAACTCGTCGTCATTCAAGCGTTCACCGGGCTCGAGGGTGCCGTCGACGATTGAGGCGAGCAGCTTTTCGAACACCACGTCTCGAAGCAGGCGCCGTGGTGTCTCAACAGAGTCAGAAGTCGGAATCGGCATGTTACCCAGTATATACCAGTACACCTTTGCTCGACGGGCAAAGTGCTAGGACAGCGGCCCTAGGGCTCAAGAGCATAAATTATCGCCGATGTCGTCGTCGATCTCGCCAGGGTCGAAGGGTCAGGTCGCATCGCAGCCTTCGGGTGCGCTGGGGTACCTGCGTGTCCTGAAAAGTCGGCTTGGCAACTCCGTATCAGCAGGAGTGCGGTCCATCACGGATACCCCTCATTCCAGGAGGTCACGCAGCCTCGCACCAGGCATGGTCGAGGTCGTTACGCCGCCTCGAGACCCTCTAGCGGGGGCGCGTGTTCATCGACGTTGGCGCCTCGGCCGTCAGCCACTCGTTCAATATGAGCGCCGTCGTCGCGCAGAGGTCCTCGAGTTCGTCGAGACGGTGCGGCGTCGATTTCACACCGAGAGCCCAGCCGTCCCCGTCGGTATAGCCCTTAACGAGCCAGCGTTCGGCGTCGAGATGTTCGTCCGCGACCATGATTTTGTTGTCGAGAGGCGCGTTCGGCGACGTCCTACGTGCGTCCACTGAGCGGCGTGGCGCGGCGCGGCGGCTGACTGTAAGCGCCGCGAGGCGGTCGTCTGTAAGTACCGTCCCCCGGAGGGTTGCGAGATGCCTCGCCCAGACAGGTGCCGTGCTTCCACCATCGTCGGGGAAGTCCTTGTGCTCTGAGTCGGTCCGAATCTCGATGCCGATGCTGTATTCGAGACGTAGATCGTCGGCATCGGCAGGCATACCCCGTCCCGCGACCTGGATCTGACCGCGGATCTCCCGCTCGGACGGAAGCTTCGGCGAGCGGAACTCGATCGACGGATTTCCGTTCCCGTTCCGTTCCACGTGTACCCGCCATTCGGGATTGTCGAGGTGGCGCCCGAGGTCTACGTCCGTGAATAGCCGTTCGACTCGTCGTTTTGTCAGCGGCATGGCGTCGATGTCGGCCTGCGTGATCCGCGAGGCCCGGAACGAGCCGAGGACCTTCGCCCAAGCTAGGACGCGCAGGTCGGGGAACTGCGGGGCGTCAGTAACCTCCGGGAGAATCACGACCAGATGGCCGCCGCCGTGTTCATCGAGCGCCCGCAGCTCTTTTCTGACCTGCGCTGCGGTCAGTTCGTGGTCGAACTTGGACTCGATCCCCACGATCGTCGAACGGTCTCCGACGGCGAAGGTCAGGAGGAGGTCGATGTCCCCGAGGCCTTCGCACCGCACCGACACGAACTTGCCGAGACCTCCATCGCCCAGGTCGAGTGTCTGCTCCAAGAGCGTGGTGAACGCCACGGGATCGTGCCTGATCTCTGCTGCAAGCGCCCGATTCGCCATGGTCTCGGTCGTGTACACAATGCTCATTGTCATTCCCCCTCGTCATCGCCGGGAGAGACGTCCCCCGCCCCGGATGCCACAACCATCGTGGCGATGACAGTCAAGCAGATCGGCAAGTCCAAAAATCGTGACCATCAAATCTCGCGGCGAAACCGGTAGGTCACTTGGGCCGCAATCGACTTTGTGCGCATGCAATGAGGATTGAGGCGCTTGGCGGAGTCGGGGTTGGAGTCTGCGGTCAGCACCCGATCCTTTGGGTCGTATGCGTGATGCTTCACAACTGTGACCGAAAAGATTGAAGAGACCGCCGTCACGCGGATGTATAGCTTGGCGTCGAGTTCAATCAGCACATCTTCGAGATGCTTACTTCTCGGAGCCGACCGGTGGGAAAGGTGTCGCTTCCAATTGACCTCATTCATCAGCAGGCGTGGAGCAGGGCGCCATGATTTAGAACGACGCGCATTGGTCCAGGTGTCTCGGGAGAGGGGGATCGGAACGGACGTTCCACGGCTCCCACTGACGATGAGTAAGGCTTCGGTTCGGAGACTTAGGATCGGGATTATTCCAGAGTTACGTATTCGCACGCCATAACGGGTATCTTTCACTCGGCGTGTGACTTGGATGTTTGGATCAAACGCGAACCGTGGCCGGGCAACCGCATAGACAAGGAGGATTGCGCCGAGAGTAGAAGAGATCCTCACCCCCAAATCGATCAACAGTTTTATGTCCAGATCTCGTCCATTATGTGACCCCTCGGTGGGCGACGTCGTGTTGGTCGCTGATGGTGCAAACATAGGCCAGAGAGACGGGCAACTGACTCCTACCGACTAGTGGTGAGTCGCGGCTTCGTGGGCACCTGTATGGACACGATCGGTTGCGGGGAAAGAGGCCGAGGGATTCGATCGGCGTGTCGTTAACGTCGGCCGGTCCGAAACTAGATTTTCAATCGGGTCGGTTTTAGAACTGACAGCGGTGCCCGGCTACCTCTGCGCGTGGCAGGCCCTCGTCATGGACAAGGACCTCGGTACGGACCCCATAAAGGGGCACATTCATGCGGCGATCGGCAGAACCATTTTCGGCGCGATAATGATCGTCGCGTTCGCTCCTGTCGCGAGCTTTACTGACTTTGCTTGGCTCAGCGGCGGCGACTTCTTCTTGATCTGGGGCGGTCGGGCGGTCTAGCTCGTCAGGAAGCAGCGGCGCAATTCTGGCTAGCAATTAGAGCGTCCGATAGACGGTCGTTCATCGGGACACTCTTCGCGACCGTGTCTGGCCGGGTGAGGTAACCCGCTTACCGCTAGGCGGCCCAACAGCCTGGGATGATAACCACTCTCGCGTTTCGCTCGGATGCGTTGGCCTTGCAGGAGAAGCACCTCGCAACTGAGTCTCCCAGCAGCTCCTCCGCCTTGCTCACCACGGGGTCCGTACCCGCGGCGAGGGAGTCAACAAAGGCTGGCATCGATCACGGTAGTTGTTGCACGAGGTCGCCTGCGCTCCCTGCGAGAGTTCCCGGTAGCCCCAACATCTGTCGAGATGAGTTGACGTGGCCGCGCGCTCGAGCGCCGCGGCAAAGCGGTGTTCGACCCCGGCCGGTAAGAAGCTGTGGTGTCCTCTCACAAACTCGCCGAGCAGCTTCATAACCCGCATAGTCTCCACTGCTGGGACACCCAAGTCTCCCGCCCCTTTAAAGGCCCGCCTGCGCGCATCGCAATTCGATTCCGGCACCACTTCTTCTCTCGCGAGCAAGCGCTGACGACGGGCATCCGGCGCACGCACCTGACGGATGGGGGCGGGCAGAGACCGCCAAATGCTCAGACCCGCGACAGGCGCGTTGCCCTGTAGACGGTCCGCCACTTCTTGCTACGACGCGGTGAGGTGCTAGCCGCTCGTTCGTCGTCACTGGCACCATGAACCGGCACACGACCCAGCGCGATCTCCTGTCCGTCAGTGGCGGTGATAACTGCTGAGCTGGAGCGACAGACCCCTGACGAGTTCATCCGGTCGATCGCCCACCGTGCAGAGAGTCTGCTTTCGCCCCCCAGCCCTGTTCGCCGCGGCTGTTCCATTAGGCAGTCCCATGGGCCCAGGGAAGCGCTTCCCGGACGAGTCGCAGTGCACGCTCATCGTTCAAAGAGAAGTCAGCAGGTGATGCTCACCGAACACATCACAGCGACCTGGATGCATGCCGCCTCTTTTTATGCAGCACCGACAACGGGGATGGGGAGATCCGTCTCACTGGCCGATCCTTCATCGAGATCGGTCCCGGACTGGTCTATCGAGACGTCTCGAGCCGAGTGGCCGCGGGGGGACAGGTTTACGCGCGCCGTCGTTCGGTGATCGATGGTGAGTGGAAGTGACTTCGCCTTAACAGGTCAACAGCACTGGTGTCCTGGCCTCACGAGCCGGGGTTCGAAGGTTGATTGACTTACAGTTGGCTCGTGACCACTGTCGAGATGTCTACCTACTGCCTCTACGCGGCATACTCCGCGATGGTGATATATGTAATTGCATTCATATCGTTTGCCCTGGATCTGGCAAAGAGATCCGGCGAGGCTCGTCTCGCCGAGTCGGCCGCTCCCCAGGCGGAGCCTGCGGACGCCGGGCCCCAGCGGGCACACACTGTCTCAATCGGAGCTGGTGCGAGTGGTTCCGTCACCGTTTTGCAGCGTACGGATGACGACGTCCCCAAGCAGCGTCGACGCAAGGGATCGGCCTTCGAGCGTGTGGGCATGTCCATGACTGTCCTCGGCTTGATCGTCCACACCTTTGCGACCGTGCTCCGAGGTATTGCCGCGGACCGCGTGCCGTGGGCAAACATGTTCGAGTTCAGCTTGACCGGAACCGCCCTCATCGTCGGCGTCTTCCTGCTCATCAACATCTTCGTAAACGTCCGATACCTCGGCGCCTACATCATGGGCCTGACGGTGCTGCTCCTGGGTGTCGCTGTTGTGAACTACTACGTACCCGTCAGCCCGTTGATCCCCGCCCTGCAGTCGTACTGGCTCGTCATCCATGTCTTCGTCGCGTGCCTCGGAACAGCGTTCTTCGCGCTTGCGGGCGGCCTGTCCATCGTGCAGCTCATCCAGACTCGACGCGAAGCAACACAGAGCACGCGGCTCAGGCTCCTCGATACCCTCCCCAACTCGACACGTCTCGAGGACCTTGCCTACCGACTGGCCCTGTTCGGCTTTGTCATGTGGACCTTCACCCTCATCGCAGGCGCTATCTGGGCGGAACGCGCCTGGGGCCGGTACTGGGGATGGGACACGAAGGAGACGTGGACATTTATCATCTGGGTTGTCTACGCCGGCTACATCCATGCACGTGCTACCCGAGGCTGGCGCGGAACCCGCTCCGCCTACCTCTCTCTTGTCGGCCTAGCGGCCGTGATGTTCAACTTCGGCGTCGTGAACGTATTCTTCAACGGCTTGCACTCATACTCAGGACTTCCCGGGCAGTAGACCCCACGCGCAATTTGGGCGATGGGACCTCTTTCAGCTAGACGTAGTGGTCTGTATCTCGCTAGCATCCTGATGTCTGAGCATGCCTCGCCTGAGGCGTGCCGCTAGCAGTATTAGGGGATAACTATGAAGATGAAGTTCAAGGCCATCGCAACAGTCGCCATCGTCACCGGCCTCTTCGGCGCCGGAGCCGCACCGGCGTTCGCTGACCAGGGGGCGTCGGTTGTCGGATCGCAGGCTTACTACAAGTCGTCCGGTTTCCAGCTCTCGGCCGAGGACACCCAGGCTGACAGCAAGTCCGCCCTGGCGCAGGTGAAGAACTCCGCAGGCACCATCCTCGGCAGCGTCACCAACGGTGCCGGCAAGGGCCAGGTCCGCTACGCGACCGTTGCTAACGTCTCCAAGGGGCAGACGATCTACATCCGCGCGGGCGTCAAGGACCAGAGCGCAAGCGGCGCCGCGAGCTGGGGCGCATGGAAGCAGACCACCGCGTAAAGATGCGCCTCCTTCTCGCAGATGACTCTGTGAGGCAACGCGACCGTGGCCAGCTGCAAGCTGGGCACGGTCGCTTTTTATCTACCGAAATCAGGGCCCCTACTCGGGGGGCTGATATTCGGAGGCTGACTCCTGCCAGAGTGAGCGAACGAGGCACTGATGCCTCGATTAACCGGGGGGTGTCATGAACGACAAAAAAGGTATGAAGTTCGCAGGACGACTGGCAGCAGTGGGGGTCGTTGCCACAGCACTAGTTGGCGGAGCTTTGCAGCCGGCGTTCGCAGCCGAGACTCCGTTGGGAACCGCCGACGCCAGCGGCGTCGTGGAGCAACTCGCGCCAGGCATCCTGGGCGAGACTTCGCACGACGCGGGCGTCAGCGTCGCCGAGACCCCTGCAACGGAAGGTATCTCGGTCGCTGTTGGCAGCGACGAGGCGATTAGTGAGCTGGACGACGCATCGTCTCCCGGCATCACGTTCTCGGTCGACTATGCGACGAAGCAAGTCGGGACGGACTCAGGTCTCCAGATTCTTGAGACCACAAGCGAGAACGCTTCGGCGTACGTCCAACCTCTGGCCTCGGGTGTTCGCGTGCTCACCGCCATCGAGAGCGCAGAGGCGCCGAGCGAGTACTCGTACTCCTTCGACGTCCCCGCCGAAACTGTTCTGAACGAAGGCGCGAACGGGTACTACCTCGAGAGTGGTGAAGATGTTCTCGGAGTTCTGGCGCATCCCTGGGCCGTTGATGCGGACGGACAGCAGCTGCCCACGTCGTTCACCTGGGAATCGGGCAAGCTCACGCAGCACGTCGATCTGTCCTCGCCCGCGATCGCTTTCCCGGTCTTGGCAGACCCTGCCTGGAGCTACACGTACTCCTACGCGACCAAGAAGACGGCAGCCGCGAACAAAAACCTGCTGAAGGGCTGCTTCAGTTGCTACTTCCCGGTGTCCGGCGCACCCAAGGCCTTCCCGAAAGCGGGTCAGTTGCTGCCGCTTCGAGTCGGCCCCGGAAACTTCGAATGCAGGTTTAAGAGCGAGTTCTCCGGTACGAACTACTTCGGGTTCCAGTTCGACGCCACCAAGAACCATGTCGACGGAGCTGGCTCGAACATTGTCTTCGAGTTCAGAACCGTCGGAGGGGTCAAGAAGCTCGTCGTGTCGGGATACATCGTCAACGACGCCTGGTGGGTCAAGAACAACGCCTACAAGGTTGGGGCGCTGAACAACTGGCAGACGTTCGCCAACCGCTTGAACGCCGCTTAGCCCCCTAGGCTGACTATCAAGCCAACATCACAACAGAGGTAGGGCAGTCGCATGGCAAGACCTGAAAGCACACAGGCCGGTTCCTTCCGCCTAGGCGTTCTCGCACTGGCGGTTGGGGCTATTGTCGGCGCCACCATCGGGTTCGTCGTCGCAGCACCAAGCGGGTTCGCGGTGTGGATCGCATCCGTTGCCGCCGTCGTAGGCGCACTCGGCGGGCTGGTCTGCCTCACCACCGGCGCTATCGCGTACCGTCTCACGCGAGGCCGCATCCAAGGTCGTGCGCGTCAGGCCATCGTCGCCGGGGCAGCCGCACTCGGGGCGACCTCCGTGCCTTCGGTCTTCCTTGTTGCGACGAACTCCTACGATGTTGGCTTTTTGACGCTGGCCTCGTTCGTTATCAGCGGCGCTACGTCAGCCCTGCTCTATCCGCGTCTGCATCGCGTGTGCAACGCAGACGCGACGAGCTGACGGGCGTTAGGGGCCAGTCATCTACTGGAGAAGGGTCCTGCGTTTCACCGACGCAGGGCCCTTAGTCGTGGCCCACATCACCTGCAAGCGATCAGCCTCGTTCCTCGGCACAGCACGAGGCAGAGAATCCTGTCAGTTTGTAGACGTCATGCATGTCCAGTCGATGCCCGCGAGTCGCCAATTCAGCCCGGACCCCGGGGGCGGCTTATCGTAGGGACTTGCTGCGCTACGCCCGACTCCATTCTCGGTCGCTGCTCCATGCGACTCGCGGGCTAGTGGGCTAGTGGGCGGCGTTGTAGGCGTCTCGAACGGTTGCGGATACGCGCCCTCGGTCGGATACGTCGTGGCCGTTGGCACGGGCCCACTCACGGATCTTCTTCAGCTCGGCGGGGTCTGACTTCGCGCTCGAGGTGGACGTGGTGGACTTCCGTCCAGCTCTACGGCCGGCGGAGACGTAGGGGGAGAAGCTCTTGGTCAGTTCCTCGATGTGCGCGTCACAGAGGTCGATCTCGTAGGTAACCCCCTTCAGGGTAAAGGTCACGGTGCGCCCCCCACCGTCTTCGATGGGTGTGCCGTCAATGTCGTCGACGAGTTGAATAAGGGTCTTCTGAGCCATAAATTGCCTTCGTTCGCGGTTGTATGCTTCTTGTTTTGCCTTCTCACTATGGCTTATTTCCGACTAGCTCGCATCTAGGGCTTTACTCACACATTCGATCGCGTGACGGCGCCATGGTCCTGGACCCGCATCACGAGTGGGGTGTCTTGAGCCGCGCGATTGGCGCTGTACCGAATGCGAGACCCGTGGTAATCGGGTTTTGCCTTTTGGTGGCCTATGGCTTTGTATCGACTTCAAGTGTGCGTGTTTCGAATCACGTCTTGGGGTGTGCTGATTCAGGTCAGCCGCCCCGCAAACCCCGATGACGAGTCCTGGGCCGCCTGCTCGACACGTCATGGCGAGTTAGGGAAGGTCGTCGTGGGCGGAAGCGCATGTTTGGCTTCCGTGGGTCAGTGAACGAACTTAACCGGGGGGCCCTCAGGCGGGTAGCGTGTGGTGCTGCTTCCCTTGTCCTGTTCGATCTGATCTACCCAATGACACGATTCGGCGAAATCCTGTCACATGTTGGGGCATGGTGCCCTTCCGGCCCGAAACCGAAGGGCACCCACATACTTCGTTCGACCTCGAACCGAACCAGTACGCGACACGCATTTGGCGGGTACCTACGCGGCAGATCGGGAGGCGAATCGCATTTCGTGATTTGGGTACAAGGGTTCTGGTCCCTGTGTTCTGGGTGAGGCTGCCACGTAGGGGTACGTGATGCTGGCCCCGCCCAGATCCGTTCCTGTGGCGCACCGGAGTCAACGCCTGACGGTCTCTAGTCGTTTTCCGGTGACAGATCACTTTTGGCGACACTGTGTGGCCGCAGCTGGTGGTGACAGGGTGGTCGCGGGGGAGGGCGCTCAGTGACTAGCTCTGTGGTTCGTGGTGTCTCTTGGGACATGTTCGTTGAGGCTCAGGGCGCCGATCCGGCGGTAGAGAGTTGCCCGGGACATCCCGAAGTCGCGACCCACTTGCCATAAGGGTGCCCCGCCATCCAGCAGCTGCAATGCGGAGCGGATCTAAGTGTCCGTGAACACGGCTCGGCGCCCACCGAGATTCTTACCCGCTGTACGGCGTTTATAGACGCAGTCGCGCACCCGCTCCCGCTTGATCCCTGGCTCCGCTCGCGCCAGAGCAGCCATGACCGAGAACACCATCGACCCCTCGGGGTCGATGTATCAACGTCCCTGCCGCCGATGCTCAGGCCCCAAATGTCAGCGCCCAGGCCACGAAGATGCACGATGAAGCGAAGCATGTCGACGATCGCTCGCTTGAGTCGGTCCAGGGTCATCGCGACGAAGGTGTCGCCGGCATGGCGTGCAGTTAAAGCGCGATTAAGGGCGGGCTCTGATGCGCGAGCCCCAGAGACTCAGTATTCAACATATAGGTGGTCTCGGCACACGCCAAAAGAAAGCAGGTCAACCTCATGCCGGCCGGTGTCTTGCTGACGAGTCGACCCTCGGGCGTAGCCAATCACTCTCGTCGGCCCACCGTTTGCGTCTCGTTACCGACGTTCAGAACTTCAAATCTGGATCGGACTTGCGATAAATGGCTATGAGACCCTCGGTCCCGCCAAACTGCCGGATGCAACCCGCCATGCCCGACCGGCCGGCGAGACGTCCCGCATCCGTAGGGATGTGAGATAGTCCATGGTGCTCGTGAGACGATGGTCGCGCGCCAGCTGCTCTGAGGGGCAGTCGGCAGGCAGCGACTGTCTCGTGACTGCGTCGATCGACAACTAGACATACACATTGGTGCGGACGGATGCAATCCCGCTGGGGGCTGAGTTTGCAGTCCGTGAATCCTCCCGGCGGCGGAATCGTCACAGGCATCGAGTTCACTATCGTCGTTTGCGAGGCGTCCCACTGGGGGACTGGGGTGCAGAGGGGGTGGCTGCATGGCCAGACTCGTGCGCTGCCTCGTTTCAAAGGAAGCATCAATGAAGTCATCGCGTATTGCTCGAGTGGCCGCCACCGTCTCCGTGACGTGTTTGTTGGTCGGGGCAGGAGCAGTTTCTGCCCAGGCGTCCGAGCCCAATACTGCTGCCGCTGCCGAGGCGGTGTTTGTTGAAGTGCTCGAAGCGCCCGACCAGGCTGCCGAGCTGCAGTCGCTGTCACCGCAGGAGCGTGAGCTCTTCGATCTGTGGACTACCCCCGTCGTCAGCGAGATCACGACGACGTTCACGCCCGACAAGGCGACTGGCAAGTCTTCTATCGCTGCCGCCGCCGCCGCATGCGGTTCGTGGCGTCAGAACGGCTCCTTCTCCAACCAGGTGGGTGCAAAACTCGGCGACTTCTGGACCACGGGGCAGGGCTGCCGTTCCGGCAGCAGCGTCACAAGCGTCTCCTACCTTGACGGCGGCGGACGCACCTCCGGCATCGGCTGGGGATACACCGGAAAGACAACCGCCAAAGGCGTCGTCCGGAACGTCGGATATGTCTACGGGCAGTACAACTTCAAGCTGAACATCGCGGGCGTCGACGTGCAGAAGCCGTCCTACTGTGCGCGGGCCATTTTCACCACTGCGGTCTCGCGCGGCGACCTGGCCTGCGGCCTCGGCTAACAAAAGAACCCTGGGGGCTGCCTACTCTTGGGAGGCAGCCCCCACGAAAGGTCCGTCATGACTCAGCCACAAACACCCGTGCGTGCTCCCTCTCGAACTCCAAGCCTCGTTGCTGGCCTTGTCGCGGCGATGGCTCTCGTCCTCGCAATCGTCGTGTCGCCGCTGTGGTTGATCATCGTCGTCCTTTTCGCCATGGTGAACGTGGTCCGACTCGTGCGGGCGTTGGGCAGTTCGAGGACGAACACCGTCGTCGCAGCTTTTCTGATCACAATCAACCTGCTGATCATTGGCATCGTGGCGCTCTTCTATCTGAGTCAACAACTCGGGTCGCTGTAGGGCGGAACCAAGGTGCCCGCACGTTTTTTGCCCCCAAAGAATGAAGAGTGAAGTGACGACGACGACGACGGCGTCTGCAGCTCTGCTCGCGAGCGGTACCGCTGTGCTTTTCGGGGCTGCTGAGGGTTTGGTTTCCATCTGATCTGTGAGGATTTTGTCCTCCTGGAAGGATGGTCATCTTGGCCAAGCATTACCCCGAAGAGTTCCGTCGCGACGTCGTCTCGGTCGCGCGGGAACATGAAGCGCCCTTGAGTCAGATCGTCAAGGATTTCGGGATCAGCGGAGCGACGTTGTCGAACTGGTTGAAACGGGCTGAGGTCGAGGACGGGATCCGGCCGGGACTGAAGCATGCCGACGCCGCCGAGCTGCGGGGGCTGAAGAAACGCAACCGGCTCCTCGAGCAGGAGAACGAGATCCTCCGTCGGGCGGCAGCGTTTTTTTGCCCAGAAGTTGCCCCCAAAATGACCTACCCGCTGGTCCGTGTCCTTGCCGTGGACGGGATGCCCGTCACGGTGGCCTGCCGGGTGTTGGGCTTCTCGACCCAGGGTTTCAACAAATGGCGACGCAACCCGATCTCTCAAAGAGACTGGGATGACGCTCATCTGACGAACCTCGCTCTCGACATCCACCGGGATGATCTGGAGTTCGGGTATCGGTTCGTGTCTGACGAGCTTGCCGACCACGGCGCGACCGCGTCCGAGCGGCGAGTCTGGCGGTTGTGCTCCGAGCAGAAGCTCTGGTCGTTGTATGCCAAGAAGTGGGGCCTCACCAGGAAGGCGGGGCCACCTGTTCACGACGATCTCGTGCTGCGGCAGTTCACAGCGGACCGCGTCAACCAGCTGTGGCTTACGGATATTACGGAGCACCGCACCGACACCGGGAAGCTTTACCTGCGTGCGATCAAGGACATGCACTATCACCTAAATCCAAGCTTTCCTCAGCACAGCGCGTGCGACCTCTCTGGGTCCAGCGAAGTTGGCGACCCACTAAGAGTGTCCGATAGACGGTCGTTCATCGGGACACCTTTGCGGGCCTATCGCGACCGGCTGAAGTCAAGTGGGGCTTGGCCTGCGAATTCGCGTATGCCTGTCCCGCAAAAATGCCCGGTGAAGGGGGTCTAAACGCTACAGTCGTCGGATGCTCATCGGATACGCCCGCGTCTCGACGTCTGGACAAGATCTCGCAGCACAGCGGGATGGTCTTGCAGCACTCGGTGTCGACGATCCACACGTGCACGTTGACCATGGTTTGTCGGGCACAACTCGAGCCCGGCCGGGCCTGCGAGAGGCGCTGGCGGCATGCCGTGCCGGAGACGTCCTCGTCGTCACCAAGCTCGACCGTCTCGCCCGCTCACTGCGGGACGCGACGGACATAGCGGACGAGCTGACGAAGAGGGGGGTCGCGCTGAACCTCGGGGGAGCGGTCTATGACCCCACCGATCCAGTGGGCCGGCTCCTGTTCAACGTGCTCGGCATGGTGGCCGAGTTCGAGGCCGACCTCATCCGTGCCCGGACCCGGGAGGGCATGGCGATCGCCAAGGCCGCCGGCAAGCTCCGCGGCCGCAAGCCCAAGCTCACCCCCTCGCAGGAGAAGCACCTCGTGCAGCTGCACCGCACGGGCGCCCACACCACCAGCGAGATCGCCGAACTTTTCGGCGTCGCCCGCTCGACGGTTTACAGAGCGATCCAGCGCGCGGCCGAAACGTGATCGAGTCCCGGCTGAGGCATCTGTGATTAGTTCCCAGTACCTAGTTCCGCAGGGGCACGATGTTGGCGACCAGGGCAAATGCCGGGGCACTCAGTACTACGAGTACTCCTGCAATGAGGCCGAGTCGGCGCCCCGTTCCGCCGCGGATCCCGGCGATCGTAGCCAGAAGGAGCGCAGCGACAATGCTCAGCGGCACCCCGAAGAAGAGGACGTAGCCGCCAGCTTCCTGGACTGCGGACACGGGGATGGCGGCGATCCCTTTTACCCACCATCCAAGGAAGATGCCGGCAGCCAAGCTCAGACATGAGCACAGAACAGCGAGCCAGCCAACAAACTGCAGAACTCGGTCGCGGCGAGTGGACGCGATCGCCTCCTTCGTGTTCATAGCAGCAGGATCGCACATGGGCGTCAGGCAAGACATCGTGCCTGATAGTCGATCGGTCATGGGGCGGTCACTGTGTAGGGCAGTGGGACACTTCTGCTATGCCTCGTTTGTCGCTCCCGGTTCTCCTCGATGGAGCGCGTTTTCGCGGCGTGTGCATGGCGGTCGCGGGGGGCATTAGCGACGAGGTGTCGGGGGCCGTCGGGGAGATTGCACTCGAGGTTGCTGACGCATTCGCCTTGCCCGGCACGTTCTCGATCCCTCCTCGGGATCTCAAGCGATTGGTCCGAGCTCTCGAGACGCTTCGTCTCGACGATGTCCGGTCGTGGAGCGACCCGCTCCTGTTCTTCCGTGCGCTGACGGCCACAGTCGACGCGGCTATGCCATGGCAGGCGCCCTACGTCAGCGATGCCCTGACCGCGGATGCCTCGGTCCGCGAGGCCTTGGTGCCTGTGGCGGCGGCGATCTCGGCCGCACCGGGCACGGCGTGGTGGGCCAGTGATGTCGATATGACCAATCAGTGGGTCACGACTCCTCTCAGAGAGGGTCGGGTCGTCCCGAACAGCAGCCCGGGCCCGATGACCCGGGTCCTTGATGAATGGTCCGTGAATCACGACAGGGAGAACGTCGACCTGAAGAGGCCGAGAGATCGCGCGTCACGCACGATCAATGGTTCCTGGTGGTCGACGCCGCACACATATGGACAAGCTCAGGGTGAATGGGCGCGACCGCCCTCGTCGACCCGTCGCATCGGTGACCTCGGGGCTGTGAGCCTCATGCTCGTCGAGGACAGTTTCGGAGACGGCGAAGCGCTCCTGCAAAGGCTGACCATGTCTCGACATCTACGTGTGGTCGAGATCCACAGCATCGAGGACTGGGCTGCCCTCGTGGCGCGCTATCCGCGGGATGCCCGGTGGGCGCGCCGCGGCACCTGGTGGGGATCGACGGGCCGTGATGAGCAGTGGTTCATCCCCGACTACCGAGAGGTTGCGCGTGATTTCGATGGCATCCACGTCTCAGTCCAGGGCTACCTCGCTGCGGCCGGTGAGGTGGTCGAGGTCCCAGGCGGTGCGATCGTGCTGGCGGGGTGGTCACCCGACGAAACCTTCTGGCTCACCGATGACGTTGCGATCGATGGTGACACCGAGGAGTGGCGGTTCGACGACGATGACAACGTCAGCGGATGGAGACGCATCCAGCACTGAACGCATGGGTCGCATGTCCCGATAGGGGATCGGCTACTGAGACGGTCTCCTGACCGATGCAGAATGCGCGGTTCGCGGCACCTTCCGTGGGTGAGCGGTCGAATCAGATGGCGAGTGCATCGAGCAACTTCGCACGTTCGATGTTGTCGCGCGCTTGCGTTAGTTCGGACCGGCTGGTGTACCAGAGCGACGATTCGACCAGGCGTGCCACGCACCAGGCTGCGATGCGGACCGGCGACTCCCCGGTCAGGTCTGCAAGCAGAGAAATTCGATTCCGCAGATGCCCTTCGGTGTCCGGGAGCGAGAAGGGGTCGTCGATCTGCATGAGCAACGGGCACAAGTCGTAAGACGGGTCGCCGACCATAGGTTTCGGATCAATGACGAGCCACGGCTCTCGCGTCGCGGTGAGGAGGTTGCCGGGGTTGTAGTCGCCGTGCACGACCACTGTCCGCGGGGCCGTTACAGGGAGCTCCCGAAGCAGCGCGTTTCCTCGCGCGACCGCGACGTGGTCGAGATCTGGCCGGAACGTGCGCATTCGCTCCTCGACGAGGTCGGCCCACTCGGCGGCGACGTCGGCCACACGCTCGAATCGTGTGGTCGGGGCGGGCGCTGTAGTCGTGTCGGAATCGTTTGAGGCTGTGCGGGACCACAACCGGGTGAGTAGATCCGCGGCAATCGACAGCCGGCGTTCCGGCGACAGATCGTGCCGGTCGGCTAGTCGTACGCCTGGATCGCATCGTTCGAGCAAGAGCACGAACGGATCGTTGAGGTCCGCTTGGAGCAGCCGGACCGACCCTGAGCCGTCCCACCATCGAAGCGCCGCGGCCTCGTCGCGCGCCTCGCGGTGCGGGAATGAAAGCTTGAGAACTGCGTCGCGGCCGGCGGCGGTCCGCACGGAGACGACGTATGACGCACTCCCGCCGGGGTGCACGCGTCCGAGCGTCAGGCCCCAACGGGCCACAGAGCGGGCCAATAGGTCGGGAACGGTGCTCCGCCATGCCTCCTTCGTTGGCCACATGGACAGCAGTTTACGAGCACACCGCCGCAACCACAGCGCGAGCACCGCAATCGTCACGACTGCCAGGAGCAAAGCTCCTTTCGCGGTCCGGGACGGACGACGAGACCGCCGCAAGTCAGTCAGGTTGGGGGTGGACCTGTCTCGATAGCCGATGGCCCTGCGGGCGGCGCTGGCTTCAGGCGAGCCAGCTTGCGATGTAGAGGGAGACGGCGATGAGCATAACGATCCCGGCAATGCCTACGATGCGGAGTCTCGTCCGTCGGGGTAGCTCTTTGCCCTGGCTGTACTTGATGCCGATGTAGGCGAGCAAGCCAAGCGCCACGAAGAGCAGCGGCGAGAAGGCAAGGCGAAGCGCCTCCGAGGTCGTCATGGTGCATTCTCTCCTACCTCAGTCACGCGGCTCCGGAGGAGGCCCGATAGGAAATCGGTGAGCGGTCGTTGTCGGGCTACCTCTTGCGCCAGACCTGTCGCCGCAGGGCCAGGCCGGCCGCGATGTTCGCTGCTCCGGCGACGACGATGCACCATGAGGCAGCGATAGAAGACCCAGACGCGTCGTCGGTCTGAGGACGCGTCACCAGGAGCACAACGCCACCGACCAGGACGAAAGCGCCGACGAGAACCAGCAGGGTGCCAACGGACTTCGCGGTCATGACTGGACAGTAACTTGAAGGGCCCACGCGTCGGGTGTCCGATCGGCGATCGGCATCCGGCACACTGGCGCCTACCGCGCCTCGCTGAGGCTGCTGTCGAGGGTGAATTTTCGCTTCGCGAGAGCCAGCGCGGTGGCGATGACGGTGCCGGCAGTTGCAACTACGGTCAGGGTCGTGAGTGCCCAACTGGGTTCCACTTGCTCGGGTCCGCTTGTGGTGATCC
>NZ_JACYVH010000013.1 GCF_014842255.1 Frigoribacterium sp. CFBP 13712
ATGAACTTCAACTCGGAGGTCTCACCACGCACCAGCTCCGTGGCCGGGACCTCGAGCGTCGAGACGGACTCGAGAGCGTCCAGGATCGAGACCGGAGCGCTGCCCGCGGTCTGGAAGTTGCCCTGGGCCGAGACACCCGAGAACTCGAAGGCCATCTTGTTGCCGGGCACGTCGACCGCGTCGACGGCCGTCTCGACCTTCACCGTGTACTCGTAGTCACGGTTCGCACCGACCGAGATCCCGTGATCGGTGTTGTCGAAGGTCAGGGTCTTGCCGTCGTTCGAGACGACGCCGTTGCGCAGGACGTTCTCGTCCCAACGGCCCCAGATCTCACCATCAGGCGCATCGCGGTAGCGCGACGTCGCGGTCGACTGCTCGGGGAATGTGGTCCCCTCGGGCGCGGTCAGCACCACCTTCGGCGCGAAGCCCGTGTGCGCCTGCGTGTTGCGGACGACGAACTTCACATCCGTCACGGCACCGCGGACCAGCTCGACCGACGGCACCTCCAACGCCGACACCGACCCGAAGTCGCCGGGAATGGAGACCGGGGCGCTACCAGAAGCCTGGAAGTCACCCTGGGCCGAGACACCCGAGAACACGAAGCCCATCTTGTTGTCGGGCACGTCGAGGGCGTCGGCGGCCGTCTCGACCTTCACCGTGTACTCGTAGTCACGGTCCGCTACAGCGGTGATGCTGTGGTCGCTGTTGTCGAAGGTCAGGGTCTTCCCGTCGTTCGAGACGACGCCTTCCTTGAGGTCGTAGCCATCCCAGACCAACCAGCCGTCCGCGGTCGTGGCCTTGTACCGGCTCGACGCCGTCGCCTGCTCGGGGAACGTCGTCCCCTCCGGTGCGGTCAGCACCACCTTGGGCGCGAAGCCCAGGTGCTCCTGGGTGTTGCGAACCATGAACTTCAACTCGGAGGTCTCACCACGCACCAGCTCCGTGGCCGGGACCTCGAGCGCCGAGACCGAACCGAAGTCGTCGGTCGAGGCGTCGGCGGCGGGGGTGTTCGCGCTGGTGACGCTCATGGACGCAGCGGGAGCGGCGACGGCCCCGGGGCCGAATGCGAGCCCGGAGACGACGGTCGCCGTCGCGAGTGCGGCCGCGCCCAGGCGCTGCGCCGGGGTGTTCTTCTTCTTGTTCTTCATGTGGCGGTCTTTTCTTTCTTTCGGGCCGTCGAGGGACGGCGTGAGGGGAGAGGTCTGTCGGCGCGGGGTCATCGGGCGCTGACGGTGATGTCGTCGGCGCCGGTGGCGACCTCGGGGGCGTCTCCGCCGTGGGTGACGGTGTTGCCGAACGAGAGGTTGTTGATCGTCTCGACGGACTCGACGTCGACGGTGTTGCCGTCGCTCTCGAGGATCAGGTTCGTGACCGGGCCGAGGGTGATGGTGTTGCCCGAGCCGATGATGTCGACGGTCTCGCAGCCGTCGGGCAGCTCGTACTCGGTGTCGTTGTCGACGAACGTGGCGATGCCGTCGATGCATTCGCCGGTCGGCTTCGGGAAGTCGGTGGCCGCGGCGGTCTCCGAGGAGGCGGGGGTCGGCGTGGCCCCGTCGGCCTCGGTCGTGCCGCTGGTGCAGCCGGTCAGTGCCAGCGCGGCGAAGGTGATGCCGGCGGTGGTGGTGAGGAGTGTGCGGCGCATGGTGGTCCGTTCTGTCGTGTGGTGGCGAGCCGGGCGGCACGCCGGAGGGGAAGCTGAGAGGGAAGAGGAGGGCGGAGCAGAGACGGCCTGAGTGCCGAGCGTCACCGGCCCACCCCGAGGCGGATCTCACGCCGGCCGTTGTCGATGTCGGCGCGAGCGCTGGTCACGGTGACGGTGACGGGCCCGGCACCGACCCATCGGCGTACGGTCCACGAGCCGTCGTACTGGACGGTGGCGACCGAGGGCGGTGTGGCTGTGCCATCGTCGATCGAGATGCGTGACCAGGTCGTGCCCGTGCCGGTGAAGGTGACCCAGCCGGCCTGCGCGTGGTCGTCGCCGTCGGCGGAGGTCGACACGACCAGTTCGCCTTGCGGCACCTGGTCGGAGTAGAGCCGGAGCTGCTGCTCGGTCGACTCGCCGCCCGTGGTCGTGTGCTTCACGGCGAAGGCGATCGAGCCGTTGCCGAGCCACCTCTGCAGCGACCAGCGACCGTTCTGGTCGACTCGCGCCTCCAGCGGGGCCAGGCCGGGCGCGGTCAGGGTGACCGTGTCGCCGGTGGATCCGGTGCCCGAGAAGGTGATCGCGCCGGGGGTGAAGGTGCCGCCGTCGGAGTGACTGCCGATCGTGAACGGCCGGTCGGTGGCACCCGTGTTGAATGCGACGGTCTCGGACCCGTTCTCGACGTCGGCCCGGGAGGACGTCACCGTGAACGTGGTCGGCTCGGTGCCGACCCACCGCCGTGCCGTCCACGAGCCGTCGTACTGCACGGTCGCGGTGGTCGGGGCGATGGCGTAGTCGTCGGCGATCGACACCCTCGACCAGGTCGTGCCCGTGCCCGAGAAGGTCACCCACCCCTGCGCCGCGTGCCCGTCGCCGTCGGAGGGGGACGCGAGGGTGAAGTCGCCCTCGGCCACGGCGTTCGAGAACAGACGGATGCCCTCGATGGTGTTCTCGCCCTCGGAGGAGGTGTGCGAGACGGACAGGGTGTAGGCGCCGTTGCCCAGGTAGCGGACCGCGCGCCAGGTGCCGTCGGGGCGGACCTCGGTCGAGACGGGGGCGCCCGAGGTCGGCGTGATGGTCACCGTCGCGCCGGGGAACCCGGTGCCGGTGAACTCGACCTCGCCCGGGGTGAAGCGATCACCGTCTGCGAAGTCGTCGAGGGTCCCGTCGCGGTAACGGTCGACGAACGAGACCGCCGAGCGACCGAAGACGTGGAAGGCTCCGCTGTTCGCCGTGCCGGAGTGCAGCAAGCCGAGCGAGCCCTGGTCGGCGACGCCGAACGGGGTGCGCACGACGGCCTCGAACCGCAGCCGGGACCCAGCCGGGAGGCGGAAGCCGCCGTTCGTCGTGTCGGCGTCGTAGGTGAGGGAGGTCGCGTCGGCCGACGGGGTGCCCCCGGTCAGACGCAGATAGGCGGACTCGCGCCAGTCGCGAGCCCCGGGCAGCAGGTAGGCCACCGGCCGATCATCGGCCGAGGCGAACGTCGTCCCGGCCGGCGCCGTGAAGGTGACCGTCGAGTCCATCGAGGTCAGCTCGGCGGTCGTCTCGACCTGGGCGGTCACCGCGCTGTCCAGCCCGCGGGGGATCTCGGCCGACGGCAGCTCGACGGGGGTGAACTCGCCGGAGGCCGCCGGGACCTCGACATCGAGCGTCGTCGTGCCGTGCACCTCGTCGTTCGGCAGGGTCTGGGTGACCACGAGCGAGGTGACGCCGACCTCGAGATCGGTCAGCGTGAGCGTGTACTCGCCGGTCTCGCCGACGACGACCGACTCGTCGCCGATCGAGACCGTCGACCCCGTGGAGGCGACCCCCGAGACCGCTGCCGAGCGCTCCATCGCGTCGACGACGGCCGACGCGGTGATCTCGCGCTCGGCGAGCATCGCCCCGTCGAGGGCCATCGGCCGCGTGTACGAGGCCCCGTCGACGGCGTGCACGTAGGTGCCGGCACCGCGCGGTGCGATCGCCCGTGCCGTGGCGGTCGACGGCGAGAGCGCCTTCGAGAAGCCCTGCCGCTCGGTCGTGTCGGTCCACTGCCAGTCCTGCTGGGCGGAGGCGTTGCAGCTCGCGATCGTGACCGTGCCGTTGCTCGGCGACGCCTTGGTCAGGCAGCGATCCGCCTTGTCGCCGACACCACGCACCGGGCCGACCTGGCCGACGGCCGGCACCGACCAGTAGTCGGCCTCGGCCTGCGCCTCGGCGAGGGTTCCGCCGCCGCCGGTGCGCATGGTGTCGGGATCGGCTCGGAGGCCGAAGGCGTGGGTCTCGCTCTGGACGATCGCGAGAGGCCCGACGAGGCGGGTGGATTCGGAGGCGATGACGACGGGCGTGCTGCCCGAGGCCCTCACCGACGGGTCGCCCGGCGAGGCGTCCGCGGCAGCGGCCGCTCCGTCGGCGATGCCGCCGAGCACGGTCGCCGTGGCGAGCGCGACTGCTCCGACTCGGAGTGCGGTCCTTCTCGTCATGTGTTCTGGTCTCCCCTGGTGTCATGCCCGGCGGGTCCCGGTGACAATGCGTCAAATATTACCAGAGGAATTCGTATATCGCATGCTAATACGTGTGATGGATGAGCTAGGACGACTCCTGCCGTTCATCTGCGCGACGTGCGGCGGCATCCCCACCGTCGCCGCGCCTCCCTACGGTGCTCGTGGGTCGACCGGCACCCCTTCGTCGCTCCCCGCGACGAGCCTCGGCCCCGCACCCGAAGGATCCCGATGCTCGCCAAGCGCCACCTCGCCGGAGCCGCCACCCTCGCCGCCCTGGCACTGGGCCTCACCGCCTGCTCGTCCGCCGACGCGGGGAGCTCAGGAGGCGCGGCGGGCGACACCGACGCCGCCACCGCCACCAGCGCGGAGGACTTCGGCGGCATGGACCAGCTCGTCGCCGCCGCCGAGGCGGAAGGCGAGCTGAACGTCATCGCGCTGCCCGACACCTGGGCGAACTACGGCGAGATCATCGACGCCTTCGAGAACGAGTACGACATCACCGTCAACTCGGACAACCCCGACGTGTCGAGCGCCGAGGAGATCACCGCGGCGCAGAACCTGAAGGGGCAGGACGGCGCCCCCGACGTCTTCGACCTCGGCTCGGCCGTCACCCTCGAGAACCTCGACCAGTTCGCGCCGTACAAGGTGACGACCTGGGACGACATCGCCGACGATCGCAAGGACGCCGACGGCAGGTGGGTCTACGACTACACCGGTCTGATGTCGATCGGCTACGACGCCGACGCCGTGCCCGAGCCGACCAACCTCGACGACCTGCTCGGCGACGAGTACAAGGGCAAGGTCGCCCTGAACGGCGACCCGACCCAGGCCGGCGCCGCAGCGGCCGCGATCCAGTGGGCCGCCCTCCAGGACGGCGGCAGCGTCGACGACATCACCCCCGGTGTCGATTTCTTCGGCGAGCTGAACGACGCCGGCAACTTCCTGCCGACCGACCCGACGCCCGCCACCATCGCCTCGGGCGAGACCCCCGTCGTCTTCGACTGGAGCTACAACAACCTGGCCGCCGCGGCCGACGCCGGCGGTCGCGACTGGAAGACCGCCGTGCTGCCCGGCACGGCCCTCGCCAGCTACTACAACCAGGCCATCAACGTCGACGCCCCGCACCCCGCGGCCGCCCGCCTGTGGCAGGAGTTCATCATGGGCGACACCGCCCAGAACCTCTACCTCGCCGCCGGCGCCTACCCCGTCCGACTCGACGCCATGGTCCAGGCCGGCACGGTCGACCAGGGCGCCCTCGACGCGGTCGGCGAGCAGCCCGCCGACACCGTGCAGTTCACCAGCGAGCAGACCGAGGCCGCCTCGGCGGTCCTGGCCGAGCGCTGGGCCGCCGTGATCGGCTGATCGTGACGACCGTGGCGAGAGGGGCGGAGTCGTCGACCCGCGCCTCCTCGACCTCCGGCGGCGCCGACTCCCCCCGGGGCCGGCGCCGCCTGCCGGCGTGGTGGGGGCTGACCCCGTTCGCGCTCTACGTGCTGGCGTTCCTGGTGCTGCCGTGCCTGCTGGCGCTCGGCACCGGCTTCGTCGACGGCGACGGCCGGTTCACCCTCGACAACATCGCCGTGCTCGGCGAACCCAGCGTGCTGCGCGCGTTCGGCAGCTCGGCGCTGGTCTCGGGCGTGACCGCCGTGGTCGGCGCCGTGCTCGGCGCCGTCGTCTGCTGGGGCCTCACCGCCCTCCGCCCCGACGGGCTCGTGCGCGGGTTCGTCGACTCTGCGGCCAGCGTCCTCGCCCAGTTCGGCGGCGTCATGCTCGCGTTCGCCTTCACGGCCACGATCGGCATCCAGGGGGTCGTCACGCAGCTGCTGCTGACCCGCTTCGGCGTCGACGTCTTCGCCGACGGGGTCTGGTTCTACCAGGTGCCCGGCCTGCTGCTGCCCTACATCTACTTCCAGGTGCCGCTGATGGTGATCACCTTCATGCCGGCCGTCACCGGACTGCGTCCGCACTGGCAGGAGGCGGTGGCCACCCTCGGCGGCACGGGGTGGCAGCACTTCGCCCGCGTCGTGGTGCCCGTGCTCACGCCCGCATTCGTCGGCAGCCTGCTGCTGCTGTTCGCGAACGCGTTCTCGTCGTACGCGACCGCCGCGGCGATCATCAGTCAGGGCGCCCAGATCGTGCCGCTGCAGATCCGCGCGGCGCTCGTCAGCGAGACGGTGCTCGGTCGCGAGAACGTCGCCGGAGCCCTCGCGCTCGGCATGGTCGTCGTGATGGTCGTGCTGATGTCGCTGTACTCGGTGCTGCAGCGCCGGACCGAGCGGTGGCAGCGGTGACCGGCGTCGGCGTGTCGACCCGTGCCTCCTCGGGGCGCGCCCCCTCGGCGGACGGACCTGCCAGCCGCGCTTCGACGACGGCCCGCAGGATCGCCCTCGGCGTGGTCGGGGTGGTGTTCGCCGTGCCGATCGCCGCGATGGTCGCGTTCTCGCTGCGGAGCGCTGACGGCAGCGGGCATGACCTGCACCACTGGCTCGCGATCGTCGACCCCGAGAACGAGCGGGCGTATCGCAACCTCGTCGAGGGCGTGACGAACTCGCTGGTGCTGGCCGTCGTCGCCGCGCTGCTGGTGCTCGCGCTGCTCGTGCCCGCCATGGTGCTCGTGCACCTCCGCTACCCGCGACTCGCGCGCCCGCTCGAACTCGTCTGCCTCGTGCCGATCACGGTGCCGGCCATCGTGCTCGTCGTCGGGCTCGCGCCGGTCTACTCGGTGGTGACGCGCATCGCCGGGTCGGGCGCCTGGACCCTCGCGCTCGCCTACGGGATCACCGTGCTGCCCTACGCGTACCGGGCCGTGCAGTCCGACCTCGCCGGGACGGATCTGCGCACCCTCACCGAAGCGGCCCGCACCCTCGGGGCCGGCTGGGCGCACATCTCCGTGAGCGTCGTCGTGCCGACGCTGCGCCGGGGGCTGCTCGCGGCCGCGTTCATCACCGTCGCCGTCGTGCTCGGCGAGTTCACCATCGCGTCGCTGCTCAACCGCGTGACGCTGCAGACGGCCCTGGTGCAGGTCTCGCGGAGCGACCCGTACGCCGCGGTCATCTTCGCCCTGCTGGCGCTGGGCTTCGCGTTCGCACTGCTCGTCGTGATCGGGCGCGTCGGCACTCGCGGACCGGGCGCCTCGCCCGCGGTCTCGGCAGGCACCGCGCCTCCCGCCGGTCGGGCCGGTGCCGCCGCCCCTGCCGCGCCTGCCGCTGCACCCGCCCCTCCTGCTCCGCCCGCTCGAAAGGCCCGCCCGTGACCGCCACCCTCACCGCCCCCATCGACGTCGACCGGCGCGGTGGCGCGGCCGTCGAGTTCCGCTCGGTCGTCAAGGACTTCTCGGGGCACCGCGCGCTCGACGGCGTCTCGCTGTCGCTCAGGCCGGGCGAGCTCGTGGCCGTGCTCGGGCCGAGCGGCTGCGGCAAGACCACCGCGCTGCGGGGCCTGGCGGGTCTCGAGAGCGTGACGAGCGGCAGCATCACGATCGACGGCGACGACGTCGTCGGCGTGCCGACCCATCGCCGAGACGTGGGCATGGTCTTCCAGGCGTACTCGCTCTTCCCGCATCTGACGGTGCTGCAGAACGTCGAGTTCGGTCTCCGGATGCGCCGCGTCGGGCGCACGGAGCGCACGAGCCGTGCGCGCTCGATGCTCGAGCTGGTCGGCCTCGGCGACCTCGGCGAGCGCTACGCCCACCAGCTCTCGGGCGGGCAGCAGCAGCGCGTCGCCCTGGCCAGGGCCCTCGTCACCCGGCCCCGCGTGCTGCTGCTCGACGAGCCGCTCAGCGCCCTCGATGCGAAGGTGCGGGTGCATCTGCGCGATGAGATCCGTCGGATCCAGCGCGAGCTCGCCATCACGACGATGTTCGTCACCCACGATCAGGAGGAGGCGCTCGCCGTCGCCGACCGCGTCGCCGTCATGCGGGCCGGGTCGATCGAGCAGATCGGCACCCCCGAGGAGCTCTACCGCGAGCCGTCGTCCGCGTTCGTCGCGGAGTTCGTCGGCACGAGCAACCGGGTGCGGGCCGAGGTTGTCGACGGGCGCGTGCGCCTGCCGGGCTGCCGTGAGATCGAGGCGGTCGGGTCGCCGGCCGACGGCGCCGTCTGGGCCTGGGTCCGCCCGGAGGACGTCGTGTTCACCGACGATCCGCACGCGATCGCCGGCACGGTCGAGTCGGTGTCGTTCAGAGGGGCGGTCTCGCGGACGACCGTGCGGACCGACCCCGGCACGGTGCTCACCCTCGACCACCGCCCCGAGGTCGGCCGCCCGATCGGCACCGAGGTGCTCGTCTCGTTCGTCCCCGCCGCCGTGGCGGTCGTCCCGGTCTGATCGCCCCGGTCTGATCGCCTCGGCCGATCCGAGGCGGCCGGTCGACGTGAGCCGGGCGGCCGCCCCGGAGACCGATCAGCCGGCGCGTGCGTCGCCCGCCGTCTGGTCGAGCCTCTCGAGCCGCCACGACGGCACGGGTTCGAACGCCCGCCGCATCAGGCGGAGCACGGCGCCGCGGTGCTCCATCCGATGCGACACGAGGGTGCCGCCCGGCACCCTGTCCATCCGCCATTCGCCGAGCTCGTCGGCGCCGGGGGCCACGAGACGGTAGGCGACTCGTGCCGGCCCGGTCTCGAGGTACGTGATGTGGCCGCCGACCAGCCCTCGGATCCGGATCGGGTACGCCCGGCCGATCGTCGCGGGCCCAGGAGGCGCGGTGACGGACGACAGCGCCGGGTTCCAGTCGGCGACGGCCGAGACCTCGACGAGCACCCGCAGGACGTCCGCCGGGCGACGCCGCATCGAGCGGCTGGCCGAATGCACGACGGGCATCACGTCGCGGCCCCCCGCAGCTCGCCGACCAGGCGTTCGGCCCGGCGCACCCGAGACGCATGGTGCGGGTGCTGCGCCGGCGTCTCGGCCACGACCCGTCGCAGCTGCTCGAGCGCCTGCCGATGCCGACCGAGCCGCTGCAGGGCCTCGGCCGAGGCCATGGCGGTGCGGGTGGGGTCGGCGGCGTCGGCCGCGGCGACCGCGAACCGTTCGAGCGCCCGCTCGGCGCCGCCGCCGAGGGCCGTCGGCACGGCGAGACACCATCGACCCAGCAGGTAGTTGGCCAGCGGATGGGCGGGGGCCTCGCCGAGGAGGCGCGCGAGGCGTCCGCGGATCACCATCGCGACCACGAGACGGACCGGCCCCCGCCACCGGGTCGCCCGGAGAGCCGCGAGTCGGATCCGCTGCGTCCGCAGGTCGAGACCCCGACGCTCGACGGTGCCGACCACGGTGGTCAGCATGCGCAGTCGACGGAGCACCGCGGGGGCGATCCGCCCGTCGTCCGTCAGCTGGCGGACGATGGAGGCGTCGACGGCGTCGGCCGCGGGCGGCACGGGGATCGCCGACGAACGCGCTGCGTTCCGGGCCGCCCGGGCCACGAGCGACTCGACAACCGCCCGGCTCGACCCGGCGAGGGCCTGCGCCGCCTCGGGCTTCGTCAGTGTGGAGTCGACCTCGAGGGGCGCGCCGATCACGACGTCGACGCGACCTCGTCTGAACCACCGGTCGCCTTTGCGGAGCACGTCGGCGGTGCCGTGCAGACCGATGGGGATCATGGGCGCCCCGTGGGCGAGGGCGAATCGGAAGGCCCCGGGCTTGAACTCGCGCATCGGACCGCCGTCTCCGCGGGTGCCCTCCGGATAGACGCAGAGCCCGTCGCCCGAGCCGAGCACCCGCCGGACCTCGCGGAGGGTGTCGGGCCCGGGGACGTCGCGGTCGACCGGGATGCCGTACCAGGCCGTCGCCCACAGACGAGGGAACGGCCGGGCGAAGCTCTCGCGCTTGGTGAGGAACCAGACAGGACGGCCCCGGAGGGTCTGGACCACCACCTGGACGACGAAGTGGTCGAAGTAGCTGGCGTGGTTCGGGACGACGACGAGCGGACCGTCGAGCGGGATGTTCTCGAGCCCTTCGACGCTGCCGATGCGCCGTCGGACGATGCGCCACACCACCGACCGGGTCGCCCCGCGGATGACGCGGAGGGCCAGCATCAGTCGCGACCCTGCTCAGTGCGAGCCTCGTCGGCGCGGTGGCGGACGAGTTCCGCGATGCTCGTCAGCACGAGGCCGTGCTCGGCCGCGAACTCGCGCAGGGCGTCGAGACGGAGCATCTCGCCGTCGACCCCGATGATCTCGACGATGACGCCGGCGGGCGCGCACCCGGCCAGACGGGCGAGATCGACCGACGCCTCGGTGTGACCGGGTCGCTCGAGGACCCCGCCGGGGCGGGCGATCAGCGGGAACACGTGCCCGGGTCGGGCGAGGTCGTTAGCGTCGCCCGACACGGCGAGGTGGATGGTGGTCGCCCGCTCGGAGGCGGAGATGCCCGTGGTGACGCCGTGAGCGGGTGTGCCGTCGATCGACACCGTGAAAGCGGTCGACTGGTGGTCTTCGTTCTTCTCGACCATGGGGTCGAGTCGCAGCTCGGCCGCGCGCCCCTCGTCGAGCGCGAGGCAGACCAGGCCGCGACCGTGGGTGATCATGAAGTTCACGATCTGGGGTGTGACGTGCTCGGCGGCGACGATGAGATCGCCTTCGTTCTCGCGGTCCTCGTCGTCGACCACGACGACCATCTCGCCGCGGCCGATGGCGTCGATGGCGGCTCGGGCGTCGCTCAGGGGCGCGGCGCCGATGGCGGCGGGCGGTGCGTCGGGGGTCTCGGTCTGCAGGGTCATGGTGCTCCTCGTGAGGTGATGTGTCGCGTGGCGGGCTGTGCCAGCAGCCAGAATGTCAGATGTATGACTCCACAACAAATGTCGAGACATCTATCGGCCTCGAGCCTCGAATCGACGTCGGACCCGCTACGTGATACAACATGCATGTTCCATCATCTACCGGCGTCGTCCGACGCCCTCGACGGGAGACCGCCATGTCACGACCGAACCATCCCCTCCGGCGAGCACCTCGCCTCGTCCTCACCGCGTGGGTGATCCTGGTGGCGGTCGCCGCGGCCCTCGCCCTCCAGCTCGACGGCGCCCTGTCGGGCGGCGGCTTCACCGCACCCCGGGCGGAGGCGCTGGTCACCCAGGCGGGCATCGAACGCGACTTCGGCGACGCCCCCAACCAGGTCGTCGTGGTGCTCGACGGCGACGACGGCATCTCCCCCGCCGCGATCGACGAGACGACGGCGCTGCTCGCCGAGCATGGAGCGGTCTCCGTGACGACACCCGGGCAACGACCCGACTACGCGTCCGCCGACGGCCGGACGGTCGTGATCACCGCGGGCTTCGACGGCGACAACACCGTCGCTCAGAACCTCACCCCCGACCTGCAGGAGGGCGTCTCCGACCTGGCCGGCGGCGTCGACGGCTACGTGACGGGTCAACCCGCACTCGACTACCAGCTGAACGCCCACTCGAAGGAGGACGCCCTCCGGGCCGAGCTGATCGTCTTCCCCGTGCTGATCGTCGTCCTCCTCATCGTCTTCCGCTCGGTCGCCGCCGCCGTCGTGCCCCTGCTCATCGCCGGCTCCTCGCTCGCGATCGCCCTGGGAGCCGGCTACCTCATCGCCCGCGAGACCGACGTCTCGAACCTGTACTCGAACATCGTCTCGATGATCGGCCTGGCGGTGTCCGTCGACTACTCGCTGTTCATCGTGAAGAGATTCCGCGAAGAGCTGAGCCACGGTCGGAGCGTGCGCGACGCCGTCGACGTCGCGATGGCCCGCGCGGGTCATTCGGTGCTGTTCTCCGGCGCCGCGGTCATCGTGGCCCTGGCCGCCCTGCTCGTCCCCCGCGTCATGGCCTTCACGAGCATCGCCCTGGGCGGCATGATCGTCACCGCGGTGGCGCTGGTGCTCACGCACACCGTCCTGCCGTCGCTCCTGATCCTCCTCGGTCGTCGCATCGACTGGGGTCGCGTCCCCCTGCCCAGTCGTCGACCTCGCCGGGCGTCCGGATCCACCGCCGCCGACTCGACGAGCACCGGCACGGGCCTGCGCGGTCGTCCGAGCCCGACCCGCGCGATGTCGGCCGTCGTGGCCCTCGTCGGCGTCGTGGGGCTTCTCGCCGTGTCGTCGCCGGCCCTCGGCCTCTCGCTGCAGTCGCCGGTCGCGAGCGCCACCGTCCTCCCCGAAGACGACCCCGCTCGCATCGGACTCGACGTGGCCGCGGCCCGGATCGGCGTGGACGACCTGTTCCCGCTCCAGGTCGTCATCGGCGCGGACGACGCATCGGAGCTCGTCGACGACGTCGCGAAGGCCAGCCGCCTGCTGCAGGAGCACGCCGACGTCGCCTCGGTCACGAGCGTCACCACCTCCGGGATCGACCCGGCGCTGCTCCCCGCGCTGCTGGCCAGCGACGAGGCTCCCGCCGAGCTGGGGGCGCTGTGGGCCGAGGGCTCCGCGGGGACGGTCGCGCGCCTCCTCGTCACCACCGACGACGGACCGGACTCGGTCGAGGCGCACGACCTCGTCCGCGAGATCCGCGACGAGCTGCCCGACGAGCTCGGCTCGTCGTCGACCGTCGCGGTCGCCGGGGCGACCGCCCAGGGGCTCGACTTCGACGAGACGCTCGTCGACTCGCTGCCGACCATCGCCGTCCTCGTGTTCGTCGCGACGTTCCTGCTGCTGATCGTGGCGTTCCGATCCGTGACGCTCTCGCTGCTGGCGCTCGCGTTCAACGCGCTCGTCGTCGGAGCGAGCCTCGGGGCGCTCACCCTCGTGCAGTCGCTGACGAGCGACGTGCCGCTGAACTCCGTCACACCCGTCCTGCTCTTCGCCGTGATGTTCGGCCTGAGCATGGACTACATGGTGATCATCATCGCCCGGATCGCCGAGACCTACGAGCGCGGGGCCGTCTTCGGCTCGGCGGTGACCGACGGGCTGCGGGCGACCCGACCCATGATCAACAGCGCCGCCCTCATCATGATCGTCGTCTTCCTCGCGTTCATGACCGGGCAGATCAGCATCGTGCGCGAGATCGGCCTGGGGCTGGCGATCGCGGTGGCCCTCGACGCCGTCGTCATCCGCACGATCGTGCTGCCGTCCGTGCTGCGGGCCATCGGCCCGGGTGTCTTCGGGGCGCGGAGTCGTCGACGTCGATCGCAGCCCCAGACGGCGGGCGGTAATCTCGTGTCGTGACATCCTCTGGCGGACCCCGAGCCGAGCTGGCCCCCTCCGAGTTGCGCTACCTCGTGCTCGCCGCCCAGCGCGAAGGCAACCGAGCCGTGGCCGACGCGCTGGCCCCCGTCGGGCTGACGCCCTCGCAGGCCGAGGTCGTCGGGGTGCTCGACGACTCCGGCCCCCTGACGCTCAAGGCCCTGGGCGAGCTGATCGTCTGCGAGACCGGCAGCCCGAGTCGGATCGTCGACGCGCTGGTCCGCCGTGGGCTCGTCGCACGGGAGACGAGCCCCGACGACCGTCGCGCCGTCGTCCTCAGCCTCACCGACGACGGCCGGTCGCTCGTGCCGCACGTACGGGCGGTCGACGCGGGGATGGACGACGTGCAGGGTCGCACCTCGGGTGACGACCTGGCCGGGCTCGTCGCGGTGCTCCGCGGGTTCCTCGCCGGCTCGGCCAGCGCGGAGGTGCTCGACCGGCGATTCGGCCCCGACCGCGCGGTGGTCGGGGCCGCCCCGAGTTCTGACCGAGCAGTCTCCTCCGCCCCCACCGGCTGATCGGTCAGGCGCCCGAAAGGCAGGAGGGGGTTGTGCGTACACCTCGAGGGTCGACAATGTCGGAGTGAGCAAAAAGATCAAGACAGCCCTCAGAGATCTCGTCGACGCCCTCGAGAAGCACGCGGCAGTGACCGCGGAGCGACCGACCTCGTCCAAACGCGCTGGTCGTGCGACGGCGAAGGTCCGCTCCGCGGCCGCCGCCTACACGTCGATCGTCGCCGACAAGACCGGGCAGCCCAACCCGTTCGTCGACTTCCTCGACGACGAGACCGTCGCCTCGCTGCGCGCCGAACGCGACGCCGTCGCCCGCAAGCACGACGACAAGAAGTCGAAGGGCGACGAGAAGATCGCCGTCGCGCCGACCCCGTCTCTCGACGAACTCACGAAGTCGGAGAAGAAGGGCAAATCGGACAAGAAGGGCAAGTCCGACGAGAAGGGCAAGACGGACAAGAAGGGCAAGTCCGACAAGAAGGGCAAGTCCGACAAGAAGGGCAAGTCCGACGAGAAGGGCGAGTCCGAGAAGACTGACAAGAAGGACAAGTCCGACAAGCCTTCGAAGACCGCCCCCGTCGCGTCGTCGATCTTCGTCCCGCCGCTTCCCCCGGTCGTCACCGTCGACGAGACCGTCGCCGACGACACCGCGATCGACCCGTCTCGCGACCTCACCGCGATGACGCTCGTGCAGCTGCGCGCCCTCGCGCGCGAGGCCGGGCTCTCCGGGGTGTCGCGGGCGACGAAGGCGCAGCTGATCGAGCACCTGCACCGCGGCGCCACCAGCTGAGTCGACGGACGACGGGAGGCGCGGGTCCACTGGACCCGCGCCTCCTTCATGTCTCCCCGCGTGCGCTCAGTCGACGCGGAGGGTCATCATCCCCTGCTTGTTGCTCTGCAGGACCTGGATGGTCGTGCCCGATCCGGCGACCTTGACGGAGCCCTGCGGGTTCGACGCGTCGTAGTACGCGAGCGGGTCGCTGTCGTCGAACATCGACACCGCCGGTCGCGCCGGCGCGGTCATCGTCAGCGACGCGCCGCCGAGCTCGCGGTGCAGCGTGATCGGGTCGGTGCGCTGGATGCCGAACGTGGCGTCGAAGCTCTGGATCCGGTTGCGGGCGACCGAGCCGTCCGACCAGGTCAGCGCCGTCGGGTTCGCGTCGACCGGCAACGCGAGCCCCGCACCGGGGTGCTGCGCCGTGTTGTTGTTGGTCTGCGCGGAGTCCCAGTAGGTGATGCTGAGGCCGTCCTGATACGGGAAGTGCTCAACGCGGTCGGGCTGCGACTCGAGCCAGCCGAAGTTGTACGGACCGGTGCGCAGGGTGTCGTCGTAGCCGCCGTACTGCCGGTTCTCGGCGAGATAGAAGCGGGCGTTCCCCTTCTTGTCGAAGGGCAGCGTGACCACGACGGCCTGCGGCTTCTTCGTGGCGTGGAACGACGGGCCGATCTGGTGCGTCGACTTCGCCGCCTTCGGGCCGCCCACCGCGATCTCGTAGTCGAGCCAGCCGAGCTGCAGCTTCTCCCAGGCGCCCATCTGGTTCGGGGTCGTGCCGATCGCCCCGTCGCCGTGGCTCAGCCATGAACCCGAGCTCATGAGAGTCCAGAAACCGGTGCCGTTCTCGCCGCCGCTGGTGTCGTAGAGGTCGGGCAGACCCAGGTCGTGACCGTACTCGTGGGCGAAGACGCCGAGGCCACCGTTCTCGGGCTCGGTCGTGTAGTCGCGCACCCAGAAGTCGGTGTCGCCGATCTTGACTCCGCCGAACGGGTTGACCGCGGGGCCCGCCGTGCCCTCCGCGTCCTGACCGACCGCCCAGCGGTGCGACCAGATGGCACTCGAGTCGGCGCCCGCCTCCTCGCCCTCGCCGGCGTGGATGGCCTGGAAGTGGTCGATGTAGCCGTCGGGCTCGTCGAAGACGCCGTCGGCGTCGTAGTCGTAGCGATCCCACTGGTCGAAGGTCTGCAGGTACTCGGTGATCTGCGCGGCAGTCTTTCCGCGCGCGATCTGGTCGTCGTACCAGGCGTCGGCGGTGTCCTGCACGAAGCGGGTCATGTCGGCCTGACTCTCGGTCTCGCCGTAGCTGGCCGACGAGTACGGCACGGTGACCCAGTCGCTGACGTCGCCGTCGACCGTGTACCGGCCGCTCGACATCTCCTCGTAGACGCCCTTCAGCGACTCGCCCTGCTGGTCGAAGAACATGTCGAGGTAGTGGCCGCGGCTGAAGTCGTTGGTCCAGTACGTGGAGTTGTCGTTCGCCCTGTCGGGCTGGGCGATCTCGTTGTGGATCGGGCCGGCCGGCGCGTCGGCGTAGCGCGGGTCGACCTCGTCGCCGAAGTCGACGAGGAACGACAGGATCTGATCGCTCGACTCGACGCCGTACTGGGCCCACTGACCCGGCTTGATCTCGACCGACTCGCTGTCACTGCGCGCGCTCCGCTGCTGCGGCTCGGCCTGACCGGTGATCACCTGGGCCACCGCCTCGCGGTTCAGCTCGCGCTGGGCCTCGGCGGCGGGATCGGGACGATCGTCTCTGCTGCGGGGCGAGAGCTGACCGTCGGCACCGGGTGCCGCGGCGGCGGCGGATGCCGCGGCGGCTGAAGACCCGGCGGCGGACCCGGTGGTGGGAGCGGCGCCGGCCGGCGAGGCGAGCGAGGCGACGAGGAGCGACGCGAACGCCACTCCCCCGATCGCATTGACGTGGCGTTTCTTCACGAAGTGGACCCCTGTCGTTCATCCGAGAAAACTCTTAGGGAGAACATAGGTTCATGGGGACTTCGTGCACAGTGGGCACTTCAGAGGTCGACGGTGTCCCCCGAACGAGGGTGCCGGGAGCCGAGGAGGCGCGGGTCGACCCGACCCGCGCCTCCTTCATGCCCGATGGCGCGTCGGCGGACGCCGCCGGTCAGCGGCTCGCCAGGCCCCGCACCAGCGCGAGGGCGACGTCGGCCGAGCGCCCGGCCGTCAGGGCCAGGTTCTCGTCGTGCACGTCGTGGGCGTCGGGCCCCGCGAGATCGCTGACGCCGCGCACCGAGACGAACGGCACGCGATAGACGTGGCAGGTCTGCGCGATGGCCATCGACTCCATGTCGACCGCGTCGACGTCGACCACGTCGGCGAAGGCGCTGCGGACGCCGACCACCCGGTCGGCGGTCATGAACGCGTCGCTCGATGCGATCAGGCCGGGGCGCACGGCCCAGCCGGCCTCGGACGCGACGGACGTCCCGTAGGCGAGGGCCGCCTCCATCAGGTGGGCGTCGGCGTGGAAGCTGGCCGGCATGCCCGGCACCTGACCGAGGCGGTACCCGAAGACGCGCGCGTCGGCGTCGAGGTTGACGTACTCGGCGCCCGCGACCACGTCGCCGATCTCGATGCCGTGGCCCATGCCGGCCGCGGTGCCCGCGCTGACGACGGTCGGCACGACGCCGTCGAGCGCGCCCGCCCGCACGATGGCCGACGTCGTCGCACTGGCGGAGTTGACGAAGCCGATGCCGCCCTGCACGAGCAGCAGCTCGACCCCGTCGATCTCGACGACGCGCTGCAGCGAACCGCCGACCGCCACGGGCTCGTCGACCCGGGAGGCGCGGTCGACGAACGGCTGGGCCTCGTCGCTCATCGCGACGACGACGATGATCCGCGGGACGGCTGCGCCGCGGCTCATCGGGTGACGGTCGACCACTGGTCGCGGGCCGCGAGGAACCCGCGAGCGACCTCCTGTGCGGCCTCGAGCGAGTGGTTCGCACCCCAGCCGCACTGCGTCTCGTTCGCGGCCGGCACCTCGGTCGCCGTCGTGATGTCGGTCAGCGTGCCCTCGACGAGCGACATGACGTCGTCGATCTCGGGGGTGCCCTGCAGGATCAGGTAGAAGCCGGTCTGGCAGCCCATCGGCGAGAAGTCGATGACGTCGTTCGAGCGGTTGCGCGAGTGCTCGGCGAAGAGGTGCTCGAGCGAGTGCACGGCGGGCATCTCGAGGTGCGCCTCGTTCGGCTGCGTGAAGCGCACGTCGAACTTGGTGATCGTGTCGCCCTTCGGGAGCGTCTTGTGATCGGCGACACGGATGTAGGGGGCCGCGACGGTGCGGTGGTCGAGGTTGAACGACTCGACGTTCATCTTGGGCTGGGTCACGATGTCTCCTCTGCGCCCGGGGCGCGGTCTCGATGGGCGGATCACCCTGGGGGTGCAACGCCCGTACGAACCTAGGCCATTCCCTCCGGCCGTGTCGGCGGCGGCATCGAGGTGACGCGGAAGGGGCATCGTGCGGCGTGCAGGGGTCCCGTTGCGTCACCTCGATGCCTCGCGGGGGCGCGGGTGCAGGGGCGCGGCGGCGTCGGCCGGGGCGGGGCCGGGGCGGGTCAGCGGCGGCGGGGGACGACGAGGGGCGTGCCGGTGACGGGGTCGGGCACGATCAGGCAGGGCAGGTCGAACACGTCGGCGACGAGCTCTTCAGTGAGCACGTCGGCGGGTGCGCCGGTCGCCACGACGTCGCCGTCTTTCATGACGATCAGGTCGGTCGCGTACCTCGCCGCCTGGTTGAGGTCGTGCAGCACCGCGACCACCGTCGTCCCCTGCAGGTGCAGTCGGGCGAACAGGTCGAGCAGGTCGTACTGGTGCGCGATGTCGAGGTAGGTCGTCGGCTCGTCGAGCAGCAGCACGGGGGTCTGCTGCGCGAGCGCCATCGCCACCCAGACGCGCTGCCGCTGGCCGCCCGAGAGCTCGTCGACCGCCACGTCGACCAGCCCGGTCAGGTCGGTCTCGACGAGGGCGGCGTCGACGGCCTCGCGATCGGCCGCCGTCCACTGCCGGAACAGCCCCTGGTGCGGGTAGCGCCCGCGCGACACGAGCTCGGCCACGGTGATGCCCTCGGGTGCGGTCGAGGTCTGCGGCAGCAGCCCCACCGTGCGGGCCGCCTCCTTCGGCGGGACGGACGCGAGCTCGCGCCCGTCGAGCAGCACCGACCCCGACCGGGGCTTCAGGAGGCGCGCGAAGGCCCGCAGGAGAGTCGACTTCCCGCACGCGTTCGGCCCGACGATCACCGTGAACGAGCCGTCGCGGATCTCGGCGTCGACGGACTCGCTGACCGTCCGCCGGTCGTAGGCGAGGTGCGCGGACCGTGCGACCAGACGCGACGACGGAGCGACGGGCGCGGCGCCGGATCCGTCAGCAGCAGCGGCGGTGGTGGGGGTTCTCTCGGTCACACGGACCTCCGACTCTCTCCGACGAGCAGCGTGATCAGGTAGACCCCGCCGATGACGAGTGTGACGAGCCCGACCGGCACCGGGCTCGACGTGATGTGCTGCGCCACCAGGTCGGCGACGAGCAGCAGGACGGCGCCCGTGAGGGCTCCGGCGACGAGGGGCACGCCAGCCGATCGGACGAGACGCCGGGCCAGCTGGGGGGCGGCGAGCGCGACGAATGCGATCGGCCCGGTGCTCGCCGTCACGACGGCCGTGAGGGCGACGCCGACGACGACCAGGGCCAGTCGCGCCCCCTCGGCCCCGAGGCCGTGCGACCGCGCGGCGTCGTCGCCGAGCTCGAGCTGCCGCAGCGGGCGGGACAGCATCATCACGAGAGGGGTCAGCACGGCGATGAGCACGAGGGCGGGCACGAGCTGCGCCCAGCCGACGAGCGCGAGCGACCCGGCGCCCCAGAACGACGCGGTGAGGGCGACCTCGTTCTGCGCCCGCAGCAGCAGCCAGCTGTTGACGGAGTGCAGCAGCGCGGTCACGCCGATGCCGACGATGATCAGCCGCAGGCCCTGCACCCCGCCGCGGTAGGCCAGCAGATACACGATCAGCGCCGTCAGCAGCCCTCCGGCGAGGGCGCCTCCGGCCGTGCCGAGCGTCGACGACGCTCCCGTGACGATCACGACGATCGCGCCCGTGTACGCGCCGGTCGAGAAGCCGATCACGTCGGGCGAGCCGAGGGGGTTGCGGGTCAGCGACTGGAAGATCGCGCCCGAGACGCCGAGTGCGGCGCCGAAGACGAGGGCGGCGAGCACGCGCGGCAGTCGCCAGCCGAGCACGATGGTCGACGCGAAGCCGTCGCCGCCGGACAGGGCGCGGACGACCTCGATCGGGCTGAGCGGGTAGTCGCCGATGCCGAGCGCGACGATCGCCACGATGAGGGCGACGACGGCGAGCGCGATGGTCGCGATGCGGCGCCGACCCCGTGCCGTCGCGACGCGGCGGGGGCGGGGGCGTGGGCGTGGGCTCAGGGCGGTCATGCGCCGCCCACCCGGCGTCGACGGGCGATGGCGATCAGCACCGGGGCACCGACGGCGGCGGTCACGAGCCCGGCGGCGAGCTCCCCGGGAGGCGCGACGACGCGACCGAGGACGTCCGCCAGCAGCAGCAGCGCCGGTCCGAGCAGGGCCGAGAGTCCGGTGATCCACGGCTGACTCGGCCCGACCAGACCTCGGGCGGTGTGCGCGACGATCAGGCCGACGAACGCGATGGGCCCGACGATCGCGGTCGCGCCTCCGGCGAGGAGCGTGACGACGATCAGCGACAGCACCCGCACGGTCGGCACCGAGACCCCCACCGACGCGGCGTGCTCGTCGCCGAGCGAGACGGCGTCGAGCGGCCGGGCGGCGACGAGGGCCACGACGAGGCCGACGACGACGAAGGGGGCGACGGTGAGCACGGGCTCCCAGCCGCGGTCGGCCAGCGAGCCGACCTCCCAGGCGCGGACGGCGTCGAACCGGCGGGGGTCGGACAGCACGATGGACGACGTGATGCCTGCGAGGACGGAGCCGAGCGCGAGACCGGCGAGGGTCAGACGGGCTGGACCACCGCCTCCTCGGCCCGCTCCCCCGATGAGCGAGACCGCGACCGTCGCGAGACCGGCCCCGACCAGCGAGAACCAGACCCAGCCGCTCGCGGCGGAGACGCCGAAGAAGCCGACCGCGAGGGCGACGGCGAAGGCGCTGCCCGAGGTGACGCCGAGGATGCCCGGGTCGGCCAGGGGGTTGCGGGTCACCGCCTGGACGACGGCACCGGCCACCCCGAGACCCGCCCCCGCGACGATCGCCGCGACCGTTCGGGGCAGACGGAGGTCGAGCACGGCGGCGGCGTCGGCGGAATCGCGTGACGCGGTGCCGACGAGGATGCGGACCACCTCGTCGAAGGCCACGGGTCGAGCCCCGACGGCCAGCCCGAGGACGGCGGCGAGCACGAGGAGGAGGACGGCGATCACCAGGGCGAGCAGGCGGGTGCGGCGTCGGCGGACGCCGCCGGCCGGCCGCTGAGCGCGGTCGACCCCGTGGACCTCGGACGTCGCCATGCGGATTAGCTTAGGCTACCCTCACCTGAGACCCCGTCGAGGGTCCGCCCCCGTCTCGTCGCCCACCCCTCCCCCACGCAAGGAATCCATGCGCAAGTCACTCACGCTCGCCTCCGTCATCGCCGTCGCCGCCCTCTCGCTCGCAGGGTGCTCGGCCGACTCCGACACCGACTCGGACGGAGGGTCGACCGCCGGCGGCGCCGGATTCCCCGTCACGGTCGAGACCGCCTTCGGCGACGTGACCGTCGACGAGAAGCCGCAACGCGTCGTCGCGCTCGGCTGGGGCGACGCCGAGACGGCCCTGGCGCTCGGCGTCCAGCCCGTCGGCGCCTCCGACTGGCTCGCCTTCGGCGAGGAGAACGACGGCGTCGGCCCCTGGGCGCAGGGTCTCTACGACACCCCGCCCGAGATGATCGGCACGCTCGAGCCCTCGTACGAGGCCATCGCGGCGCTCGAACCCGATCTCATCCTCGACACGAAGAGCTCCGGCGACCAGGCGCGCTACGACCGCCTCTCGGGCATCGCGCCGACCATCGGCGTCCCCGAGGGCGGCGAGAACTACCTGACCGACTTCGAGGACCAGATGGACCTCGTCTCCACCGCCCTCGGCGAGGAGGCCGAGGGCGACCGTCTCGTCGCCGAGAGCGAGTCGGCCGTCGAGGCCGTCGCCGACGCCCACCCCGAGTGGGACGACCTGACCGTGACCGCCGCCACGAAGACCAGCGAGGGCTGGGGCGCCTACATCGAGGGCTCCGAGCGCGTCGACCTGCTCGAGGAGTTCGGCTTCGACCAGAACCCCGAGATCGCGGCTCTGACCCCGAACGCCGGCGGCTTCTCGGTCGACATCTCGTCCGAGCAGCTCGACGTGATCGACGCCGACGTGATCATCGCGTTCCCGATCTACATCGAGACGACCGAGATCACCGACGACCCGCAGTGGCAGCAGCTGCCCGCGGTGAAGGCCGGTCACGACATCGTGATCGACGGCGACGTCTCGTCGGCCTACTCGCTCGGCACCTCGCTCTCCCGTCAGTACGCCCTCGACCAGCTCGTCCCGCTGCTCGAGGACGCCACGGCGAACTGATCGGAGGGGACCGCGTGAGCGAGACGACTCCAGAGACCGGCACCGCGCCTCCTCGGCGCCCGGCCCGGCGGCAGCACGTGCTCGTCGTCGACCGGACCGAGCGCGTGTCGCCGCATCTGATGCGCGTGCACCTGGGCGGACCGGCGTTCGACGGGTTCGTCGAGGCGGGCGAGGCCGCGCTGACCTCGACCGACCGCTACGTCAAGCTGCTGCTGGCCCGCCCCGGTCTCGGCCTGCAGCCGCCGTTCGACCTCGAGGCGCTGCGGGCCGAGCTCGCACCCGCCGACCTGCCGGTCCGTCGCACCTACACCGTGCGGTCGATCGACCGGGCGACGCGCACCATCGCGATCGACTTCGTCGTGCACGGCGACGAGGGCGTGGCCGGGCCCTGGGCTCTCGCGGCCCGGCCGGGCGATCGACTGCAGATGTCGACGCCCGCCGGTCTCTGGTCACCGGTCGACGATCCCGCGGTGCTGCACCTGCTGCTCGCCGACGACTCGGCGCTGCCAGCGGTGGCGTCGGCCCTCGAGTCGATGACCGCCGACTCGCGCGGGCTGGCCCTCGTCGAGGTCGACACAGCCGACGACGAGCTCGACCTCGTCCGACCGGCGGGAGTCGAGCTGCGCTGGCTGCACCGCCGCGGCACCGCCACCCCGGGGGCGCCGCTCGTCGCGGCCCTCGCGGCGCTCGACGCCCCCGAGGGCCCCGTCGCCGTCTTCGCCCACGGCGAGCGCGGAGCCATGAAGGAGGCGCGGGCCATCGTCCAGGACGCCTGGGGTCTCGATCGCGCGGCCCTCTCGGTGTCGGCGTACTGGGCGCTCGGTCGGGCGGAGGATCGGTTCCAGGAGGAGAAGCGCGAGCCGATCGGGGCGATCTTCACGGAGTGACCCGGGCGGTCGACGACGGCTGTGGTGCACAGGGAGCCGCGAAGAGGCGCAAGATGTCTTCCGTGCAGAATGTGCAGAACGACCTGATGTCGCCCGAGAACAACGTCCAGCGGATCATGTGGACGGGGACCTACTGGTTCATGGCCGCCGTCGGGAGCGTCGCGGTGAGCCTCGGTCTCCTCCTCTCGTCGGGCTGGCGCCCCACCGTGCTGCCGACCGGACTCGCCGTCCTGTTCTGGGCCGCCTTCGGCCTGGTGGCCTTGAGCATCGGCTTGATCGGCTGGTCGGGCTGCCCCATCCTCGAGGTCGACGTGCCCACCGCGAGTCGCAACAAGTCGCTGACGATGCAGGGCGGCACGATGTTCTTCATCGTCGGGATGACCGCCGCGGCGGCCGCCGTGCTGCTCGGCCCCGCCGCCTGACGGGGCGTCGCCGGCGCCGTCTCCGTCGACCGACTAGGCATCACGGTCGGCTGACAATGTGCTGACGGGGCCCTGTGCGGGCTTCGCCGGGAGGCGGGCGGAACCGTACGGTCGGAGGCGATGACACGACGACTCGACTCCCCCAGCCAGGCCGCCGCATCGATCGGTGCGATCGCATGAGCGACGACGGACACCGCGCCTCCTGGGCGTCCCGGACGGGCGGCGCCCTCGGAGCGATCGCCGGCATGACCGGGCTCTCGGTCGTGGTCGGCGTGCTCGTCACCGTGCTCGTGACACCGGTGATCGCCGTGGCCGGCAGCGGTGCCAGCTTCGGGGTCAGGGCGTTCAACACGATCCCCGAGGCGCTCGAGATCGGCGAGCAGGCCCAGACCAGCGAGCTCTACGCCACCCGCGGCGGCGAACCGGTCAAGATGGCCGAGTTCTTCTCGCAGGACCGCCAGGAGGTCGGCTGGGACGCCGTCGCCCAGAGCGCGAAGGACGCGGCCATCGCCACGGAGGACCCTCGGTTCTACGAGCACGCGGGCGTCGACTCGTTCGCGGCCATCCGCGCGGTGTTCCAGAACGTGGCGAGCGGCGGCGTCGAGAGCGGCGCGTCGACCATCACGATGCAGTACGTCCGCAACGTGCTCGTGCAGCAGGCGGAGGAGATGCTCGAATCGGGCGACCCCGAGATCGTCGAGGCCGGCGAGGCCGCCTACGAGGAGGCCACCGTCACGACCCTGCCGCGCAAGCTGCGGGAGATCAAGATGGCGATCGGCGTCGAGGAGCGCTTCGAGAAGGACGAGATCCTGCTCGCGTACCTCAACATCGCCAACTTCGGCGGGCGCGTCTACGGCATCGAGTCGGCGGCGCAGTACTACTTCGGGGTGTCCGCCGCCGAGCTGACCCCGGCGCAGTCGGCCAGTCTCGTGGCCACGGTCAACTCGCCCGCCGAGCTCCGCATCGACGACGAGTCGAACATCGCCCTCAACACCGAACGCCGCGACCTGCTGCTCTCGAACATGAACGAGCAGGGCATGCTCTCCGACGCCGACTACACGGCGGCCGTCGAGACCCCCGTCGCGCCCGTCATCACCGCGGCCACCAGCGGCTGCGCGAACACGCAGCCCGCCTCGGCCGCGTACTTCTGCGACTACGTGCGATCCGAGGTGCTGAACGACCCGGCCTTCGGCGAGACCGCCGACGAGCGCGCCGCGCTGTTGAACCGCGGCGGACTGCGCATCATGACGACGCTCGACCTCGACGTCCAGGACGCCGCCGCGGGCACCCTGCAGGCCCAGGTGCCCGGCAGCGTCGGGTTCGCCGACCTCGGCGGATCGCTCGTGTCGACCGAGGCCCGCACCGGGCGCATCGTCGCGATGGCCCAGAACACCGCCTACGGCAGCAGCCAGGACGCCGCCGGCACCACGCAGGTGAACTACGCCGCCGACTCGAGCCACGGCGGCTCGACCGGGTTCCAGGTCGGGTCGACGTACAAGGCCTTCACGCTGGTCGACTGGCTGCGCAACGGCAACTCGCTCTACGACGTCGTCAACGCCTCGAAGAACAACTGGAACACCTCGGAGTTCTCGTCGTGCCAGGGCGGATTCGGCTCGCAGCCGTACCCCGTGACCAACGACACCGGAGGCGCGCGCAGCGACATGACGCCGCTCCGCGCGACGACGCAGTCCGTCAACACGGCGTTCATCGCGATGGCCGCCGAGCTCGACCTCTGCGACATCGCCGACGCCGCCTCCGACCTCGGGGTCACGAACGCCGACGGCCGCGAGCTCAGCATCTTCCCCTCCGACGTGCTCGGCTCGGGCGCCAACACGATCGCCCCGCTGCAGATGGCGTCGGCGTTCGGCTCGATCGCGAACGGCGGCACCGCCTGCTCGCCGATCGCCATCGACAGCGTCACCCGCCCCGACGGCTCGACAGTCGCACCGCCGTCGGCCGACTGCCGCGAGGCGGTCGACCCCGCGGTCGCCGCCACCACGGCCTTCGCCCTGCGCTCCGTCGTCGCCCCCGGCGGCACGGGCTCGGCCTCGAACCCCGGCGACGGCGTGCCGCTGATGGGCAAGACCGGCACCACCGACAACGCCAAGGACACCTGGATGGTCGGCTCGACGACCGAGGTGGCCACCGCGATCTGGGTCGGCAACGTCCAGGGCGAGGTGAGCATGCGCCGCAACACCCTGCCGGGCGGCGGAGCGGACACCGCGCGGCACCGCGTGTTCCAGCCGTACATGCAGTCCGTCAACGACCTGTACGGCGGCCAGCCGTTCGCGGCGCCGAGCGCCGCCCTGACCGAGCGACCCGCACCGCCGCCCGCGCCGACCCCGGCGCCGTCCGCGAGCCCGTCGGCACCCGCTCCGGCACCGGCGCCCGCACCCGCCCCGGGATCGCCCGGTGCGGGCGAACAGCCCGAGCCGGGTGACGGCGAGGGCGGCGGAGACTCCCCCGCGGGCGGATGACGCCCGGTCGCGACGGGGCCGCGGGGGCCGGATCCGACGGCACCGGGGCCGCCGGGGACGTTGACGGCTACCGTGACGGCACGGCCGCGGCTCGGCCCACCGTCGGGCCCGTCGCGGCACCCGGGCTGCACGTCATGACCTTCAACCTGCGGCGGCGTCTGCCGGCGGTGCGGGCCGGCAGCCCCGACCGCTGGAGCCGGCGGGCACCACTGGTGTCGCGCCTCCTCGAGGCGGAACGCCCCGCCGTGCTGGCCGTGCAGGAGGTCATGCCCGATCAGTCCGTCGAACTCGCCGCGATGCTCGGACCGCGCTACGCGTCGATCGGCAGCGGTCGGGAGCGCGACCGTGGGGGCGAACGCGTCGAGCTGCATGTCGACACCGAGCGCCTCAAGGTGCTCTCGTCGCGCACCTGGTGGCTGTCCGACCGACCCGAGACGCCGGGGTCGCGGGGGCCGGGGGCCGTGTTCGCTCGCGTCGTCGTCCAGGCGGAGCTGTCGGACCTCGCGACCGGGGCGCGGTTCACCGTCGTCGCCGTGCACATCGACCCGTTCTCGGCCCGGGCGAAGCTCGACGCCGCCCGGCGGATCCGCGCCGTCGTGGCACGACTCGACGGACCGGTCGTCGTGCTCGGCGACTTCAACGCCGACGACGACTCGCCGTCGCACGCCGAGCTGACCCGCGACGGGCTCCTCGTCGACGCCCGCGCCGTCGCCGACCGACTCGTCGACCCGGGGTGGGGCAGCTGGTCGCACTACGGGCCGCCGCGCCCCGGCGGCCGTCGGCTCGACTGGGTGCTCGTCAGCCCCGACGCCCAGGTCTCGGCGGCGGGGGTCGGGGCGCCCCGGTTCGCGGGTGCCGCGGCGTCGGACCACGACCCCGTGCACGCCGTGCTGCGCTGGCCTGCTGCACGCTGAACCTCGGCGTGCTGGTCTGCCGCGCCGAACCCCTGAGTGCAGGCCTGCCGGGCGCCGAACCTCGGCGTGAGCATCGCACCCCAGCACGACGAGGTGCGATGCTCACGCGGGGGTTCTCGCAGCGGTCGGGGCGGCGGTGTCCCCCGGAGGCGCGGAGACGGGGGACGGAATGGTGACGATCCGGTGTCGGAGGCGCCGTCCGCTCGAACGGGGGGCCGTGCGGCACCCGGCGGGTCACCTAGGTTCGGACCGACGCGTCCACCCGAGGCGCCGTACCGTTCCAGGGGGAACACGCATGCCCAGATCACACCGCCTCCGCTCACGAGCCGGCGCCGCCGCCGCGCTCGTCGCCGCGATGGTCCTCGCCCCGACCGCCGCACTCGCCGCCGAGGCACCCGCGACGCCTGCCGCACCCGCCGCGCAGGCCCCCGTCGACGTGGTCGAGGTCGCACCGACCGACACCGCGACCATCGCGCCGGCACCGGCCGCGCCGGCCGAGACCGGCACCGGCACCGGCACGTCGGTCGTCGTCGGGGACAGCCCGGCCGCGACGCCCGCTCCCGCTGTGACGCCCGCACCGGCCGCGACGCCCGCTCCGAGCGAGACGCCCGTCCCGGCATCGAGCGCCCCCGCGCCGTCGTCGGTCGTCGTCGTGCCCGAGCGGTCGGACCCGAGTATCGACGTCTTCTTCCCCGTCGTGAGCCCCGGCGACTCCGTGACCGTCGATGCGGACGGATTCACTCCGGGCGCAGGCATCGTCATCGACGTCGACGGCCCCGCCGTGACCGAGAGCACGAGGTTCATCGTCCACACAGTCGACGACCCCTTCGTGGTCGATTCGGACGGCTACGCGAATTTCACGATGGACATCCCCGCCGACCTCGCTCTCGGCACCTTGACGATGACCGTCGCGGATGCCGAAGGCGTCTCGGCCTCAGCGGACATCGAGGTGCGAGCGGCCGTGCCCGCTCCCCTCGTCACGCCACCGACCGACGCCACCGCGGGCGTCGTCACGATCACGGGAAGCACGGGCGTCGCCGGCGCTGTGGCGGTCATCACCGTCGTGGACGCGGACGACGCCGAGGAATGGGACTTCACCCCCGGGCAGGACTCGTGGACCATCCAGCAGGACACCGTGGTCATGTCGGCACGCGCGGCCGCCGACCCGTGGGGGGACGTCCCCTTCGACACGGAGCCCGTCGAGTGGGACGCCGATTTCGGCGTGTCCTCCGCCGTCACCCGAGTCGAGGCCGACGGCTCGTTCTCGGCCCGTTTCGTCCTCCCGGCCGGCGACTACCTCGTGAGCGCGTCTCTCGCCGTCGACCCCGAGATCCCGTTCTTCTCCGCAGACAGCGAATTCGTGTCGTTCGCGGTCGCCGAGGCCGTCGCCACCCCGACGCCCGGCGCCACGACGCCCCCCGTCGTCGTGCCCGCCGGCAACACGACCGTCGTCGCCGGCGGCGTGGACGAGCGACGTGCGCGCGGGGCCCTCGCCTACACGGGTGCCGATCAGGGCGTCTGGATCGCCGGCGCCGCCGCGCTGCTGGCGCTCGGCACGGCACTGGTGGCCGCACCGCGCCTCCGGCGTCGCTTCGGTCGCTGAACCTCCGGGTGAGCATCGCACCCCTGCACGACGAGGTGCGATGCTCACACCCGGGTTCTCGCCCCCGGATGCGGGCACGATCGGGCCGAGGCGAGTGCAATGGACTGATGATCGAGACGTTCCTGCAGCGCCCGGCCCGCCCGACGGAGTGGGTCGCCGACGCGGTGCGGGCGCTGGCGGCCCTCAGCGTGGTGGTCGTCGGCATCGGCTGGGGCTTCGTCGAGATCGCCGTCATGATGCTCGCCCTCGCCGCCGTGCTGGCCCCGAGGTTCCTCGGGGTGCGACCGGGGTTCGACGTCTTCGCCGGCGCGACCGTGCTCGTCGCCGCCTGGAGCAGTGTCTTCGAGCTGTACACGCGCATCGCGGGCTGGGACACCCTCGTGCACTTCGCCCTCAACGGCGTGCTCGCGGCTCTCGCCGTCATCGTGGTGCAGCACACCGGGTTCGTGCCGTCCCGAGGCCACCGACTCGGACTCGCCGCCGCCACGGTCGCGATCGGTCTCGCCGCGGGCGTCCTGTGGGAGATCGGCGAATGGTGGGGTCACCACGTCGTCGACGACGCGATCTTCGTGACCTACGACGACACCATCGGCGACCTCGCCGCGGGCGGAGCCGGAGCTCTCGTCGCGGGCATCGCCCTCCCGGTGCTGACCGCCCGCCGTCGACTGCACGATGCAGGCGGACCCACGGGCGGCACCCGCACCGACACGGGAACCGTCGACACAAGGCCGGCCGACACGGGGCCCGCCGACGACATGCTCACCCCGCCGACCGACCGACGAGGCGCACCGCTCACCTGGTGACGCGCCGTCGCCCGCCCCGTCGGAACAGCCGAGGAGGCGCGGGTCGGCTCCGCGCCGGAGCCTCGCGTGCTCCTGCGGCGTCGTCAGCGGCGCCTGCGGAGGCGTCGACAGCGTAGTCAGCGGCGTCGTCGGCGGAGCCTCCTGAGACCTCGACGGGCAGATGCCCGCCACCCGACAGCACATCGACCGCGGCGACCTCGTGGGTCAGCCCGAGTCGACGGAACACGCCCGCGGGGTCGGCCCGCAGCCAGCGCCACCAGGGTCGTCCGTCGACGCCGTGCACCGTGAACGAGTGCAGCGCGCGGTAGGTGCGCAACCAGGGGCCGTTGCGGAGACTCAGCGGACGGGCCGAGATGCCGGTGACCAGATCATGCCGATAGGCGATCCGGCCCTGCCCCGCGAGCTGCAGATCGCCGAGGTGGACGGCGAGATCCATGTCGTCATGCAGCATCCTGTCGTGCCGATGCACCACGTCGCGCACCCGCGACCACGCCGAGCGGCGCATCATCATCGTCGAGCCGAACAACGGCCAGTGCGCCAGCCCAGCCCCGACGATCAGGTGATAGGCGCCGACGTAGAACGTCGAGAGGACGGTGCCCGCCAGGACGGGCGCATCGTAGAACCGGGCGTTCGTGCTGACCGCCAGCACGTCGGCGTCCTGCTCGAAGGTGCGGACGAGCTCGGCGACCCAGTGTCGCGGCAGCACGCTGTCAGCGTCGACGCGACCGATCAGGTCGGCGGTCGTCGAGTCGTAGCCGGTGCTCGCCGCCGCCGCGATGCCGACCTCGGACTCGGTGACCACACGGGCGCCGTACCGTCGCGCGACCTCGACCGTGTCGTCGGTGCTGCCGTTGTCGACCACGACGACCTCGTCGGGGAGACGGGTCTGCCGCGCGAGCGACCTGAGACAGGCGTCGAGCAGATCGCCGTCGTCGCGAACAGGGACGACCACGCAGACGAGCACCGCACCAGTCAACCCCGTCGGGGGCGTTCTCGGGCGTCCGCCGCGCCTCCTCGACCGGGTTCGGCCCACCCGGGGGTCGAGGAGTCACGACTCGCCGGGGGCTCGGGAGGGTGCGCGGCGAGTCGTGACTCATCGAGCGGGCGAGCAGGGGGCGGGGGTGCGGGCGCACGGGAAAACCCCACCTCGCGAAGCCGTGAGGCTCTGCGGGGTGGGGTTCCACCGGGAACACGGGTCCCGGCCGGGGGCCGGAGCCCGAGTCGTCGTACTGAGAAGCGATGCCGCCGGAGCGGC
>NZ_JACYVH010000014.1 GCF_014842255.1 Frigoribacterium sp. CFBP 13712
GTGTCGACCGCGAGGGCGCTGTAGGTGGTGAACCCGCCGAGAACGCCTGTCCCGATGAGGAGGCGCAGGTCGCGTCGGCGACCCGCGTCCGGCCCACGTCGCACCAACGACTCGAGCAGGAGGCCGAGCGCGAACGCACCGACGACATTGATCAGCAGGATCGTCACGGGGATGCTGCCCGGTGCTGCGGGGAAGCTCAGCGCCAGGGCTTCGCGCAGGCCCGTGCCGAGCGTGCCGCCGAGGGTGACGAGTCCGATGAACCGCCACCGCAGGTGCACGGGTCGTTCGGCGCCCGTGGAGTCGTCGACATCGAGGTCCGGGTTCTGGCCCAGCCCTTCGAACTCGTCGCCTCTCCTCGAAGGCGGCGGCGGAAACGGTGAGTCGGGTGAGGGGGTGGTCACGCATCGTCCTTCGTGCTGAGGCCGTAGGGGAGTCCGGGCTGATCGGCTTCGATGTCGGTGAGGCGGTTGTACTTGCAGACCCGCTCCCGGCGTGCGGGGGCACCGGATTTGATCTGGCCGACCCCGGTGCCGACGACGAGGTCGGCGATGAACGTGTCGGTGGTCTCCCCGGAGCGGTGCGACACCATGCAGGCCATGCCGTACGACCGGGCGGTGGCGATCGCGTCGAGGGTCTGGCTGACAGAGCCGATCTGGTTCCGCTTGATGAGGACGGCGTCCGACCAGCCCTTCTCGGCACCTTCGGCGATCCTTTCGGGGTCGGTCACGTAGAGGTCGTCGCCGACGAGCTGCACGCGGCCGCCGGCCCAGGGACGTGAGGTGAGGAGGTCGCTGATCTCGGTGGTGACCATCTCTGCCGCTCTCCGAACGCCCTTGCCACCGAACGCTGCACCTCCGTCTCGGAGCTCCACGGCCTCGTGGGCACCGGTCGAGGCTCCTGCGGGGGCGGCGCCCGAGACGAGGGTGCCGTCGGCGAGTTCGAGGTCGACCTGGACGGTAGGAAATCCTCGGGAGTCCAGGATCGACCGTCCGAGAACCGACACGATCGAGATGGGGTGGGCTCCACCGTGGGTGACGTAGGTGCCGACGTCGTGGGTGTGGATGGTGCGGTTGCTGATGTAGTCGTTCATGTCAGGTTCCTCCTTCGTGGGTGATGACCGCAGCGGCTAGGGCTGCTGCGGCCGGGTCGAGATACGTGCCGCCCCGCGTCAGCGGACGCCCATCGGAGGCGAGGTCGTAGATCAGGGGGTGGCCGGTCGGGATGTTGAGCGCGGCGACCTCGAGTGGGGTGAGCGCGTCGAGCAACAGGCAGAGTGCGCGGAGGCTGTTACCGTGGCCCACCACGAGCACGGTGCCGCCGGCGGCACCGGCCCCGGCCGCCTCGGCGATGGGCCGGACCCGGGCGATGACGTCGAGCAGGCTCTCGGCCCGGGTGCGGTTCGAGGGTTCCACATGGCGAAGGGCGTCCTGAGCCCACAGCTTCGCGAACAGCGCGTCAGAGGACGGCGGGGGCGGGGTGTCCAGTGAGCGCCGCCACAGGGTGAAGTCCTCCTCGCCGGCTGAGCGGCGGACATCCGCCTTGGTCCGCCCGGTCAGGTCGCCGTAGTCGCGTTCCCGGAGTCGCACGTCGACGGTGAGGGGCTCGGACCACCGGTTCTCGGCGACCATGATGCGGGCAGTCTCGGTCGCACGGGCCAGCGGCGAGCACAGGATCGACGCCGGGCGGAAACCCGCCTCGTCGAGCAGGTGTGCAGCACGGCGGGCTTCTTCCCGGCCCCTGGTCGTGAGGGGTGAGTCGGTGATGCCGGTGAAGAGCCCGTCGGTGTTGGCCTGGCTCTGGCCGTGCCGCACGAGGGTGATCCGGGTCGTATCGGCGGTCATGGGGTCTCCTATCTCGGTGTCTGGGCACGCCAGTGGTTGAGATAGGGACTGTTGTCGACCTGAGTCGAGGTTGGTGACGGTGAGCCCCACCGCCGTGGCGTTTCCGCCATCCTCAGTGAAGCACTTATCTGATCAGGGTGCACCTGTCGAGCGACATTCCCGAGGAGACGATTCCGCCGTTCGCGCCGAGGACGCCGGCACGGAGCCAATTGAGGCGACCGGCAAGGCTCCCGGCGCGGGGCTCGTCGGGATCGGTCGGGAGAGGTGACGCGTCGGTCATGACGCCATGACAGCACCCGAGGCGTCAGGCTGCCACGCAGAGGAGCCTGCCCTCGCCAGTCCGGGTGTCATCCCTCGCTCGAGTCCGACCAGACGGCCTCCGCGCCGGAGTGACCGATCCGGACCGTCGTGACGATCCCGCCGATGCTCGTCCCCATGGCCAGGACGATCAACAGGGCGCCCACGATCAGTCGTGCGCTGCCACGGACCGCAGGACGAGGCCGCTGCTCTTCAGGGGTGAGCACCCAGTGTTGCCAGGCCCACTGCGCCACAGCGACCACGAACACCGCGATCGCCCAGGGAAGAAGGGTGTCGCCCAGTTCCGTGTGGGTCTCGAGAAGGGCGCTCCCGCCGACCCGCTCCTCCAGCGACTCGCCGGACGATGTCGCTAGTGGAACGGCGATCAGCGAGACCAGGGCGATCAGTGGAGTGATGATGCCGAGTCGTCGACGCAATGCGGGCCAGAACGCCCCGACCAGGACGAGCAGGGACGCCGTCGGGAACGCGACGGTCACCAGGTGGACGATGAGCGGGTGCAAGGGGAGGCCGTCGAGCTGCCAGTCCATGGATGTGCTTCTCTTTCTCGCAGTTCACAGCGACCGAGTCGCGATCGATGCCCGGGGTGGGGTTGAGGAGGAACCCCGGAGTGACTCTCGCGCCTCGGCTCCCAGAATCCCCCCAGAACCACGCTGGGCAGCGATGGCCCGGGTGCTGGCGAGAAAGCGCCCGGAACGTCCCACGAGCGGGGCAGAGACGAGGCGGCCCAGGATGGTTCTGGGCTCAGCGGCGCATCCCTCCACGCTTATGTACGCAGCGCCGTGCTCGCCGGTCGTCGCACCGTGAGCACGACGACGAGGGCCGCGATCGCGGCCAGGAACACCACGCTCGTGACGGTCGACCCGAGGCCGAGCCCGTCGTCCGCGACCGGCTGCGACAGGAAATCTCCGACGGAGGCGCCGAACGGCCGGGTGAGGACGTACGCGGCCCAGAAGGCGAGCACCGACCCGACGCCGGCGAACCGGTGGGCCAGGGCGACGACGGCGATGGCCGCCGCGAACAGCAGCGCCGAGGGCAGGTAGCCGAGCGCGAGCTGCTCGCCGAGCAGGTCGCCGACCGCGGTGCCGAGGGCGAAGGTCATCAACACGGCGGCCCAGTAGAAGGCCTCGCGACGCGGGGTCGTGACCTCGTGGATCGACAGGGTGCCCTCGACGCGGTGCCAGGCGACGAACACGACGGCCAGCGCCACCGCGAAGACGGCCGTCGACACCCACAGGCTGACGCCGAGCGAGTCGGTCAGCGTGTCGGTGAGGAGGGTGCCGACGACGCTGACCAGCACGACCGCGAGCCAGTACACGACGGGCACGTAGGCCCGAGTCCTGAACTGCACGACCAGCGCAACGACGAGCAGGGCAGCCATCACCACACTCGTCACGGTCAGCCCGAGTCCGAGGCCGTCGGCGAGGAAGTCGGCGAAGGTCTCGCCGACGGTGGTGCAGAGCACCTTGATCACCCAGAAGGCGACGGTGATCTCGGGGACCTTGTTGAGCCGGGCCCGGCGGTCGGGGGCCGTGGCCCCGGTCGGAACAGCGCGTGTCGTCATGCGAAGACGGTCGCGTGTCGCCTCCCAGAAATCGCCCAGAGCCCGAGACGAGGAGGCGCGGGTCGGCCCGCCAGGGCATCTGGGCGGTTTCTGGGACGGCCGGGCGGAGGCTCGGCGCATGACCGTCCTGCACAGTCCGACCTCGTCGGCGCTCCCTCGCGACCGCACCGCGCCTCCTCTGTTCCCGGCCGTCCGCGCCGTCGTCCGCGACGGGGCGTGGGCGGCATGGGGCGCGACCGGCATCGCCGGCGTCGTCGTCGCGGGGCTGCTGATCACCTCGGGCGCGAGCGGCGTGAGCGAGGTCGACCTCGACCTCGTGCAGCGCGCGAGCCGGGCGCACGTGCCGGTGCTCGACGAGGCCTCCTTGCTCGTGGATCGCCTGCTCGCGCCGCAGCTGGGCGCAGCCCTCGTGCTGCTGCTGGTCGTGGCGGTGTGGGTCGTGAGCCGTCGCGCGGCTGCCGCCCTCACGGTGCTCGGCGTCGCTGTCGGGCCATGGGCCGCGGCCGAGCTGGTCAAGCTCGTCGTGCAGCGCGACCGACCCGACCCAGGGCTCCTCGTCGACCCGCTGATCATCGAGCCGCACTCATTCTCGTTCCCGAGTGGCCACACGGCCCTCGCGACAGGGCTCGCACTCGCACTGGTCCTGATCGCCTGGGGGCGTCGCCGCGCACGAGTCGTCATCGCCCTGTGCGGGGCGGCGGTGGCGGTCGTCGGGCTGTCTCGCGTCTGGGTGGGCGTGCACTACCCGAGCGACACGCTCGCCTCTGTCGTGCTCGGCTGCTCGGTGGTGGCGCTGGCCCTGCCGCCGTGGCTGCGCCTCCTCGACCGGGTCCAGCGGCGCTCGGGGACTGGCCACCCCATCGGACCGTCTGCGCCGAACTCCATCCCGACCATCGACCAAGGACGGACCCGGGCGTGAGCATCCTCGACCCCCAGACCCTCCTCGCCGGCATGGGCCCGTGGGCCCTCGGCGGCCTGTCGCTGATGATCTTCGTCGAGTCGGGCCTGCTGTTCCCCTTCCTGCCCGGCGACTCGCTGCTCGTCACCGCAGGGCTGCTGCACCAGAGCCTCGGCCTGAGCGTCGCGGTGATCGCGCTCTGCGGGCTCCTCGCGGCGGCGGCCGGGGACCAGGTCGGCTTCTTCCTCGGCCACCGGTTCGGGCGCCGCTGGTTCCGCCCCGACGCCCGCGTGCTCAAGACCGCGCACCTCGAGCAGGCCCAGGCGTTCTTCGAGCGGCACGGCGGCAAAGCGCTCGTGCTCGGCCGGTTCGTCCCCGTCGTCCGCACCTTCGTGCCCCTCGCCGCCGGCACCAGCGGCTACCCGTACCGCCGGTTCATCGTGTGGAACCTCACCGGTGCGTTCCTCTGGGCCGTCGGCATGACGGTGCTCGGATCACTGCTCGGTGGCCTACCGTTCGTGGCAGACCACATCGACCTGCTCGCCGTCGGGCTCGTCGTCGTGTCGGTGCTGCCGATCGTGGTCACCGCCCTGCGGCGTTCGCACGCCGCCCGGGCCTCGAACGACACCGAGCCGACGACGACGACGAGAGACGAGGAGGCGGTGGGTGACCGGTCCTGACACGCGCCCGCGCCTCCTGCTGGTCGAGGACGACCCTGGACTCGGGCCCATCGTGGCCGACGTGCTCGGCGAGGCCTGGCAGGTCGACCTCGTGGCCGACGGCCGGCGGGGGCTCGAGGCCGCACGAGCTGGTGGGTACGCCGTGCTGGTCGTCGACCGGCGCCTCCCGGGGCTCGAGGGCACCGAGCTCGTCGCGACCCTCCGTCGTGAGCACGTGACGACGCCGGTGCTCATGTTGACCGCACTCGGCACGACCGCCGACCGCGTCGCGGGGCTCGACGGCGGGGCTGACGACTACCTCGTCAAGCCGTTCGAGTTCGACGAGCTGTTCGCCCGGCTGCGCGCCCTGACGCGGTCGTTCGCCGCCGAGGAGCGCTGGCTCGACGTGGGCGAGGCACGCCTCTACCCCGAGAGCCGCATCTTCGTCACGCCGTGGTCGAGCCGCGTCGTGCTGAGCGAGCGGGAGAGCGCACTGCTCGCCGAGCTGGCGCGGTGCCCCGACCACACCTTCGACCGGGCGGACCTGCTCTCCCGCGTGTTCCCGCACGGCGAGCAGCTCGGCACCGTCGACACCTACGTCAGCTACCTACGCCGCAAGATCGACCGCGACGTCGTGCTGACGGTGCGGGGGAGCGGCTACCGGGTGGGCGCCCTGTGAGACGGCAACGAGGGACCGAAGTAGACCGAGTCGCCGACAACGCAGCACTTCGGACCGCCGCGCGATCCATCGGCCTGCAGATCATGCTCGTCTCGGCCCTCGTCGTCGTGGGTGCACTCGCCCTAACGATCGCGTGGGTGCTGCACCAGACCGTCCCCAAGGAGCGACTTGAACAGGTCGCCGCCGCCGGCCAGGGCGAGGTCTTCGTCTCAGCAATCGACGTCGTGGCCGGCCTCATTGTGCTCGGTATCGGAGGCGTCGTCTTCGCCGGGCTCGTGACTCTGGTCATTGCCCGACGTGCCGTCCGGCCACTCGGCGACGCGCTCCGCGTGCAACGACAGTTTGTCGCCGACGCCAGCCACGAGCTCCGCACGCCCCTCGCCGTCCTGGACGCCCGCCTCCAGGCGCTGCAACGCAAAATCGCTGGCGGCGCAGCGACAGCCGACGACAAGGTCACCGCTGACCTAGCGAGACTCCGTGACGACTCGCGGGCCCTGATCGACATCGTCGGTGACCTGCTCGAAGCAGCGGGAGGAGACTCTTCCGCTGCTTCGACCATGTCCCACCCCGTGCATCTCAACGACGTGGTCGAGGACGTCCTTCGGTCAATGTCGGTGCTCGCTGACAAGCGCGATGTAGCCCTGCGGTACGACACTGTTGGCTCCGCACACGTCGACGCGCCGACTGCGAGCCTCCGCCGCGCGGTACTTGCCTTAGTCGACAACGCCATTGGCCACGCCCCCTCGGGATCAACCGTGACCGTGTCGACCCGCCTCGAGCGTGACTCGGCCATCATCACGGTAACGGACGAGGGACGAGGCATAACGGGTATCAAACCAACCCGGGTCTTCGACCGGTTCGCCCGCTCAGACCCGGCACCCGAAACCACTGGGACGAACGCACACGCCAGCCGTCCCAGCTTCGGCATCGGCCTCGCACTCGTTAGAGAGGTTGCTCTTCGTCACGGCGGCAGTGTCCGGGTAGCCGCAACTTCCCCCACCGGGACGACGCTTGAGCTGGTCCTACCGGCCTCAAATCAGGGGACCTGACACCAGTGACCCAGGCGCCCGATAGGAGAGCCTTCACCGAGATACGTTTCGGACTGACCTATCGAGACGGCAAGGTCAGCGCACTTCCGGAGGAGTGGTTGAGGTGCGGACGCGTTCGGTGACCGATCCGCCACCGAGAGCGATTTCGGACCGATTTATCGAGACGATCTGGGCCCCGCAACTAAGAGGGAGTGGTCGCAGCCAACGAGCGTCCGGTGACCGACCGTCTAACGGGCGTCTCGTTCGGAGGTGCTCAGGTGTCTAGCCGAGCCAACGCGACCGTGGATCCCTGCAAGCGGATTTCTACACTCGTGATCTTCAGGCTGGGAATAGCCGTCGACGCAGACAGATCTGCGGCACGCGAGCCAGCTGCGTCCCACGTCGCGACGGTAAGCGTGGTGTTGTCCGTTTGTGTGACCACGAGCTCGTATCGGGAGTTGTCTGGCGCATCCGCGCCGTAGTCGCAGTTCCAATCGAGCCTCGTGCCCCAAGATTTCTCCTCGATCTGCAGACCGGCAGTAAGGGTGGTGGAGTCAGTTCCGGGGTCCATGGGCTGGAACGTCATTTGGGCCGTCGCTGGGCCGACGTCGTTTCTTGCGCCCACGGCGAGCCCCCCGAAGACGGCGGCAGCAACAGCAGCGGCAACTGCGAGAGCCATGACTCCTCGGCGGCGGCGTTGACTCTTGCGGAAGCGGTGGGCCATCAGCGACAACGTTTCTGATGGCGCCTGAGTTTCATCCATACCCAGAGGTGAATGGATGGCAAGGGCCTCTTCCGGCGAGATTCGGCTCAGGATGCCTGGGAGACCCGCAAGTTCCGTCACCGCTTCACGGCAGTTGGCGCAGGTACTGAGGTGCTGCTCGTATTCGCGACGTTCATCGGTGGGGAGCGCTCCGAGGACGTAGGACGCGTCCCAGTCTTGGTAACGGTCCTCGTTAGCTTGAAGATCGGGATGCTCAGTCATCGTGTGACGCCCCTTTCTTGGAGGGCTAGCCTCAGCCCGCGTAACCCATAGTGGAGCCGCGATTTCGCGGTTCCTTCTGGGATGCCAAGCCGTCTCGAAATTTCAGGAATGCTCTGACCAGCGAAGTACGCATCGATGACGATCTGACGGTGGTGGTCGGAGAGCGACGCCAGCGCGTCCGCAACGATGATGCTGTCCAGGACGGCATCAGTGCGATCGAGAGCAGTGCCTTCTACCTCGCCAAGGGCTGCCACTTCTCGTCGACTCCGGGCAGATCGTGCGTCGTCGATGACGAGGCGCCGAGCGACCGTGAACAGCCACGCTTGAGCCGCATCCTTGTCGAGCTCCAGCACCTTAGGACGCTGCCATGCTCTCAGCATTGTCTCTTGAACGATGTCCTCGGTCAGCGCCGCGTTCCGAGTGAGGCTGTGTGTGTAACGGCGAAGCGCCCCGCCGTGGCACTCGAACAATGTCGACAAAAGCTCGTCACTGGCTCGGGCCATGACCTTCACCGCCTCGCGCCAGTGAAGTCCGGCTAGTGCCTGATCCAGGACCGCCTCTTGTCGTGCCTGTATCGAGCGCACCGAGGAACGCCGATGCGCACCAGTGATCGAACCTCATGCCATCGACCAGGCCAGGACATGGGTTCACCGTCTGAGCGGAAGCAGTCGACGTATTCGCACCCACTGTCTCTGCCTTGATGTCGATGAGCACTGCCTTGTGGCTCCTTTGCTCGGGTGGGGTTGTGGAGCTGCGAGGGCCTGCAACCCGGAGAGTTCTGTCCGGCAGGCACGCGCGCGATCAGGAGGCTGGGGTCGCTGCGCCCTCAGTGGCTGCTTCCATGTTGATCGTGCCGTCCGGCTGGAGGACGTACCAGGCATCCTTCACGCCCTGTCCGTTGACCTGTCCAGGTTCGGTGTCCTTCGCGAACCGGTACACCGGCCAGCCGTCGACGGTCAGCTGGGTTGTCCCGTCCGTGCGGGTGAGGGAACCGATCTCGCCCGTGATGCCTTCTGGGGAGGACGTGTCGGAGGCTTCAACTGCCGGCCAGGTCGTGGCGCATTCGTCGTAGCAGTTGCTGGTGCCCGAGTCCTGCTCGTCCATCTTGAACGTGTAGATCGTGTACCCGGCGTCGTCGGTGATGATCTCGCCCAGGGGAGACGTTGCGGTGCCGAGGACTGCCGCTGCCGCGGTGGTCTCGGCGGGGGCCGGCTCGGTGGAGTCGGTCGTCGTGGATGATTCGGCAGATGTGGTGCACCCGGAGAGAGCGGCCGCCGCCAAAACGGCCGTCGTGAGGGTGATGGTCATTCGCTTGTGCATGATTCCTCCTGCTGGTACGCCGGCCCAGGTAGCCCGCTTACTACGAACACGATGCAGCTCATCCAGAAGTTCATCCGTGGCCGAAAAAGATTGGCGGTCGCAGGCAGCCGTCCTCACTCCCGGCGAAACGGGTGGCAGACGCGAGTGGCAACCCTGCACCGAGGGCACCGCTGTCACACATCATCACTCTGGGCCACTGTTCGCAGCTGCAGCGTCACGCCCTGCTGGACGACGTGACTATCCATGTTCACGACGTGATCTGGTCTCGAAACATCCCCCGGGACCGGATTACGGCGATCTCAGACGTCGGCCAGGTCGAGTACAAGGACGCCCGCGGCTACAGCAGCATGGGCGCCTTGGTCAACTTCCACGGCTCATTGGGCTTGACGGTCGCCAGTGTCGCCGGGCTGGTCCTGTCAGCCGAGCGTGATGGCGACGAGGCCACCGATGCCGACCGCGTAGAGCACGAGCACGACGAACGAGTCCACGCCCATGCCCGCCATGCGTCGTCGCGGCCGAAAGAGCAGGCCGACGGCGTAGACGAGCGTGAGGAGCGCGGCGAGGGCGGTCAGGTAGACGTCGCTGGTGTTCGACTGGGGCAGGATCGCCTGCCCGGAGATGACCGTGGCGACGAGGAAGAGCACGGGCAGGAAGGCGTTGCCGCCGAAGATATCGCTCATGGCCAGGTTGTCGTCGCCCTGCTTGACGGCCTGCAACCCGGTCGAGATCTCGGGCAGGCTCGTCGCCAGGGCCAGGACTGTCGCGCCGAACAGCACACCCGACAAGCCGATCTGCGACGCGGCCGCGTCGCCCGCGCGTTCGAGCACGACGCCGGCGACGAGCGTGGCGAGGGCCGACAGGCCGAAGACGACCGCGGCCTTCTTCGTGCTCATGGTCGTCGGCGACGGGTTCGAGCGCGTCCGGTGTCCGCGCGGTCGCGGCGTCGACGTGTCAGGTGCCGCTCCGGCCTCGTGCCACGGCAGGCCCTTGCCGGCACGCCGGACGAGGAACAGGCCCACGAGCCAGATGACGGCGATGAGGACGACGTCCGGCGTCAGGCGCGCCACTGTGAGCGAGGACGGCAGCTGGGTTCCGGCGATGACGACGGCGAGGACCGCCACCACGACCAGTGCCTCGAGCAGCAGCCCTAGGGAGGCCGCGCGATAGGTGAGGGGGTGGACACCCTTGCCGCGTTTCCCGAGGGCGTCCAGGACGACGAGGACGACCGTCTGAAGGGCGATGCCGCCGAGGATGTTGCCCGCGGCCACCTCGAGCGAGCCCGAGAGGGCGGCGCTGACCGTGATGGCGATCTCGGGCAGGTTGGTCGCCACCGCGAGGACGATGAGTCCGCCGAGCGCGCTACCGAGGTGGAGTCGGGAGTCGAGGACGTCGGTCGTTTTCGACAGCTGGATGCCGGCGACCCAGATGACGGCGGCGCCGGCGACGAAGATGGCGGCTAACAGCCAGAGGGGAAGGGTGTCCATGCGTGCTATGCAACTCCTCGGGGTGCGCCTTTCGACGCGGGGCGATCGTCGAGACGGATGCCGGCGGCCCCCGGCCGGTCCAGGCGCCTTGCACTCGTCGGCAGCCGTCGCGGGCTGGGAATCGATCAACCGCCTCATCGACCCCAGGCCGATCGCGAATCCCTGGCTGCTGGTCGCCGCTGGGCTCATCGGCTTTGCAGACAACGAACTCGTCGCGATCTACCGCATCCGCGTCGGGCGACGGATCGGATCGGCAGCCCTTGTCGCTGACGGGGTCCACGCCCGCCTGGACGGCTTCACGTCCCTGTCTGTCGTGCTGGGCGCCATCGGGGTCCTCGCCGGGTTCCCGCTCGCGGACCCCATCATCGGCCTGCTCATCGCAGCCTCGATCATGGTCCTGCCCTGGGGGACGGTGAAATCCATCGGCCGACGGCTGATGGACGGCATCGACCCCGACCTCCACAAGCGAGCCGAACACGCCCTGGAACACGCCCTGGGCGTGCGGGGCTTCCACGATCTTTATCTCCGGTGGATCGGGCACCGTCTCACCGGCTCCGCAACCATCGAGGTCGACGCCGAAGACCTCCTGACGGCGTCCCAGACCGCCGACCAGGCCGAGGCGCATCTGCGCGCTGCGCTCGGCAACCTCGACGCGTTCACCGTTACACCGATACCACCGGTGCCGGCTCAGAGGCTCTCATCAGCCGTACGCGGCACGATACCTCCGGGGGGTATCTTTTTTTCGATTCTGACCCTGGAAGAACGACCATGAACCGCACCGCCACCATCTTCATCAGCGCAACTGCGACCATTGCTGCCCTCGCCCTCGCGGGGTGCGCCGAGGCGTCGTCGTCCGCAGGCGACACGTCGTCCGCGTCGTCGTCCCAGGCTGCTGCCTTCAACGATCAAGACGTCATGTTCGCCCAGATGATGCTCCCGCACCACACCCAGGCCGTCGAGATGAGCGACATGCTCCTCGCGAAAGACGGTATCGACGGGGACGTGATCACCCTTGCCGAGACGATCAAGGCCGAGCAGGCCCCGGAGATTGATCAGCTCACGACATGGCTCAAGGCTTGGGGGCAGGACACTGAGGCGTCCATGGATCACTCCATGGACGGCATGATGAGCGACTCCGACATGGACGCCCTCGAGAATGCTGACGGAACCGACGCGGCGCGGCTGTTCCTGGAACAGATGACGACACACCACGAGGGGGCTGTCGAGATGGCGCAGACCGAGATCGAGGGTGGGCAGAACCCTGACGCGGTCCAGCTGGCGACAGCGATCGTCTCCTCTCAGACTGACCAGATCGACACGATGGAAGACCTCCTCGCGGTAATCAAGTAGCCGTCCTCGTCGCAGGCCAGCGTGCCCCAAGACGGTCACCAGAATCTCGGTCTTGGTAATGCAGTCCCGGGATGGCTCGGGGAGCCACAAGCAGCGGAATTTTGGTCGCCACCTGGGGTGGCAGCGATACCGGTCGCCGGCCTCGTGGTCGACGTCGCTCCCGCAGTCCTGCTGGTGAGGATGTGACCCGTGCTGAAAACGTCCGCCTAGCAATCGGTCACCGGTTGAGGCAGCCCCAGGCATCATGAGGGGCATGAGAGCGGGGACAGTGACTTACGGGAAGACCCTCGCTGGTGTCTTGGCTGTTCTCAGCGATGTCGATCCGTATGGTCTCGAGCCTGGTCAGCCGGACGGTGCTCCGTCAGATGAGTGCGAGATGGAGGCGGTCGACCTGGTTCGCATTCTCCTCAGGGCCGATGCCGTCACGATCCTTGATGTCGAGGCGGTGTGGATGCGCTGGTTCTCGGAGTCGCTCGTCCTTCGACTCGGACCGCCCCGAATGGCGCAACTGGTTGATCGCTTGAACGCACGCGTGGACGGTGCCCGATAGAGGATCGCCCACTGGATCACTTGCTGTGGGGCGAGTGCACTCGGAGCGGACGCCGTCTTGGTCGTTCCACGTCGTCGGTGAGCGTGGGCGGAAATGGTCCTCGACGTCGTAGCGTCTAGGGATGCAGCAGCCCAGCGGCCTCGATCAGCTCGTATCGGAATGGCGGAGCTCCGGACCAGGACGTGCGCGCTTCGTGCCGGGCTTCGACCCATCAGGTGGAGGAGCAGCGGCGAAAGTCCTCGTGCTGATGGAATCACCCGGTCCTGCCACGATCAGGCAGGGCGAGGACGCGATCAGCAGTGAGGACAACCCGGGGCCGACGGCGTCAGCGTTCAAGCGAGCACGAATCGAGTCGGGTCTGGGCAGGCACGTCTACCTGCGATGGAACATCGTCCCGTGGGCCCTGGGCCGGGCGCCGACCGTCACCGATCTCGACGACGCCCGCCCCGCCCTCGCTCAGCTGCTCGATTCTCTGCCGCAGCTGCGAGCGATCGTGACCTTCGGAACTCCAGCCCTGACGGGCGTGATGAGGTACTTCACCCTGGAACCGCGTGCGAGGGTCCTTCCCGTGCTCGCAGCACCCCATCTGTCGCCGGCGAACGCCACCCGCGCCGGCGAGAAGCACCTGCGGGCCGTCACGGCCCTACGGCACGCATCGCTCCTCTGATCATCTCCGCGAGGAGTGGGGGCTGTGCTGCAACGCGGCGATCACGGCCAGGAGCTCCTGCGCCCCGGCGCTCAGACCGGCCGACCACACAGCGCGAAACGGTCGCCTCAGGTCGACGGCTGCCGGGACGGTGACGAGGCGCCCGGCGCGGAGGTCGTCCTCGACCAGCAACGAGCTGATGACTCCCGGACCCACACCGCCGGCGATGGCCGCCCGGATGGCGCCCGTCGACGACAACTGCGCAGCGGGTTCTGCCATCAGGGCAGGGTCGATCCCCAGGGCGAGCTCGAGGGTCCGGCGGGTGCCCGAGCCCGACTCCCGAGACACGAGCGGTGTGGATGCGAGATGCGCTGCCGTCACGGGCTCGGACTTCGATGCCCATGCGTGCCCGGGCGAGACGACGACGAGCAGTTCGTCGACACCCAGGACGGTGCTGGCGAGCCCGTCGGCCTCATCAGGGGTCTCCGTGAACCCGAGGTGCGCGCGCCCCGAACGGACCTCGTCGACGACCCAGTCGCTGTTGCCCGATTCCAGGCGCACCCGGACACGATCCGCTGCCGCTGTCATCCAGCGGGGCATCAGCGCCTCTGACACCGTCTGACTCGCCGCGACGAGGAGAGCGTCGGAGGCGCCGGTCATCAGGGTGTGCAGCGATCGTTCGAAGGTGGTCGCCGCCTCGAGCAGGGGTCGGCCCCACTCGCACACCAGGAGTCCGTGCTCGGTGAGCGCCGAGCCCGCCCGAGAGCGGACGAGCAACGTGCGACCCAGCCGCCGCTCGGCGCCCGTGATGCGAGACGATGCCGCCTGCTGGCTGATGCCCACCGATGTCGCGGCACGGCCCAGACTGCCCGACCTCGAGATCGCCTCCAGCAGTCGGAGCGTCTCGAGATCAACAGGGAGTCCGGTCACAAAGATCGATTGTGACACCACAAGCATCCGCCCGTATCGGCAGCCGGACGCACGCACGAAGATCGAGGTATGCCTGCCACGATCACACCGCATGTCGCCCCACCCCGCACGCACGGTCTGTTCCGCCAGCTCGAGCACCGCGGGCAGATCGTGTCGAACCTGACCCCGAACTGGTTCGCGTCGATCATGGGGACCGGCATCGTCGCCAACGCCGCGGCGACCCTGCCGTTGCAGTTCCCGGGGCTGCGCCCCGCCGCGACCATCGTCTGGGCGCTGGCCAGCGTGTTGTTGGTCGCTCTCAGCACGGCGACCGTCCTGCACTGGGTGCGTTACCGGGCCACCGCGCGGGGGCATCGACTCAATCCGGTGATGGCGCACTTCTACGGGGCACCGCCCATGGCGCTGCTGACCGTCGGCGCGGGAACCCTGCTCTTGGGGAAAGACGTCCTCGGTACGCCCCTGGCGGTCGGCATCGACTGGGTGTTGTGGACCATCGGCACGGTGCTCGGCCTCGTCAGCGCGATCGCGGTCCCGTACCTGACGTTCACCCGGCACGACACGGCCCCCGACAGTGCGTTCGGCGGCTGGCTCATGCCCGTGGTTCCCCCAATGGTGTCTGCCTCTACCGGTGCGCTGCTGCTGCCCTTCCTGCCCGCGGGGCAGGCAAGGCAGAACATGCTCTGGGGGTGCTACGCGATGTTCGGCTTGTCGTTGCTGGCGTCGATCGTGATCATCACGCTGATCTGGTCACGCCTGGCCCAGCACAAGATCGGCCCGGTCGGCATGGTCCCGACCCTCTGGATCGTCCTCGGCCCCCTGGGGCAGTCGATCACCGCAGTCAACCTGCTCGGTGGCAACGCCCACCTCGCCGTCGACCAGGGAACCTCGCACGCCCTGTTCGTCTTCGGGCTCGTCTACGGTGTGCCCACCCTGGGATTCGCCCTGATGTGGGCGGCACTGGCATCGGCCATCACCCTCCGCACCATGCGCCAGGGGCTCCCGTTCTCACTCACCTGGTGGTCGTTCACCTTCCCCGTCGGCACCTGCGTGACAGGCCTGAACGGTCTGGCCCTGCACACGGGACTCGTCACGCTGCAGGTACTGGCGGTCGTGTTCTACATCGGGCTCGTCGGGGCCTGGATCACGGTCGCCGCGCGCACCTTCCACGGCAGCGTCATCCGCGGAACTCTCCTCGCGCCTCCCCGCCCCCTGCCCTGACCGCGGACGACGAGGGCGCGTGGGGGAGCGGCTCAGATCGAACAGGCGTCGTTCCAGTCACGGCGATAGGCCTCGGGGTCACTGACGTCGACGATGGCCGAGGCGGCACCCTTGGGCTCGTCACGCGACCGGTAGCTCTCGAACGCCACCGCACTGCGGTCGTTGCTCGCCGGATCACGCACCCCGGAGGCCTCCACCCACACAGTCCAGTTCCACCGCGTCCGGACGCCAGGCTGCAACGCGCCTTCGCCGACGACCAACACCACGTCCGTGCCGGCGGGTGAATACTCGACGTCTGCGCCCGTGAATGCTCGGACCGACGACGTGAGACCTCTCGCGCTGATCTCCCGAGCCAACTGACTGCCCATGTCCGAGAGTTGCTCGCCAGCATCGCCATCCACAGCCACGATGCCTCCACCGGACGGAAGCCGACTCAGCATCTCGGAAACCAAGTCGTGGATGACGGTGTTGCTCATGATGCTTTCTCCTGCTCACTCGTCAGCATGACGCTCGCGATATGGCCGCGCGCTCGATAGCCGATCATGACGTGCCGATGGTGAGGCCGACAAGCCCGGCAGCGACGGCGAGCAGCAGCATGCCCGCGCCGCTGGCGATCCCAGCGACCCATCTCCTCTCGGCTACGAGGCGCACGGTCTCGACGCTGGCGGTGCTGAACGTGGT
>NZ_JACYVH010000015.1 GCF_014842255.1 Frigoribacterium sp. CFBP 13712
GGGTCGAGCCATTCCTCGCCGACCTGCGTCGCGCCTCCGGGAAGGGTGAACACTGATGCCCCACCGATGGAGACGAGCGCGGGGACATTGCTGGCGGAGTCCCACCAGGTCTCGGCACCGTCGATCGTGGCGAGCTCGCCGAGGGCGTCGACCCAGAGATCGGTGCGCCTCGCTTCGGTGTCGTCGGCCTGATGCTCGACGAGAGCGGCAAGCCAGCCGAGGTCCGACCAGGCGTACTCGACATATGAACCGTCGGATGCGATCTCGCGCACACGGCGACCGAGACCGTCATGGACGTAGTCCAGACGACGGCCATCCGGCAGCGAACGCGACAGCAACTGGCCGGCAGCGTCATACACGGACGACGAAGCGGCCCCGTCGACGGACTCTCGGATCAGACGACCGGCCTGGTCGTAGACCCAGGTCGAATACGACCCTCCGTCCGCTCGCAGCGACGTCAGCTGGCACGCGTCGTCGTAGCCGTACTCGACGCCGCCGTCCGGACCGGTCACCCGGGCGATACGGCCCGCGTCATCCCGCGTGATGCGAGTCGTTCGGGCACCGTCGGCACCAGTCGTCGTGTGTTCGACTAGGTCGCCGTCGGCGTAGGTCCAGCTCTGGAGCAGGTCCCCAGCCGCCGAGCCGATCACGCGCCCCGCGGCATCGTAAGAGACCGACGACTCGACACCGGCGTGCAGAGCTTGAGGGGTGACACCCCTGGCGCGTCGCTCGTTGTGCCTCGCCCTTTGTCGCGACGAACGTCAGCGTTGAGAGTCTCGTAGGTGCGTCAAGCGCATACCTCGCGGCCCCGCTTGGCCCAGCCCGAGTTCTTGACGCGTTAAAGTACTGTCATAACAGCATAACTAGTCGCTGACTACTAGGATCGATGCCGATTGGAAATGACTAGATATCTCAGGTGCGAACCGAAAACAGTGCCAGCCAGGGTTCCGAAAAGCCAAGTTATTTGACCGGTTGCCCAGGGTTCAGAGAGCCAGTTCAAAAGACCTAAGATGCCGAGCAGGCCAAGTAGCATGACGGGATAAGCCCATCTCATTTTCAGCACTGCAAAAATGAACGAGCTGAAGACGGCTCCTGCTAAGAGTGTCCCAATGATAATGGGTAATGCAGAAGAAGTCCTAGAGCCTCCGACCATGAAGACAAGCACGATTCCAGCTAGAGACATTACAAAGGCAAAAGCCAGTCGGCCTCGCGATTGTCTTTGGCCAAGTTCATCACTCATTTTTCACGGCTCAGGATTTCGATAGGTCGGAGACCCAGGTCGAATACGACCTCGGATACTGACGTCTATCGGGGATCAGGGGGCGAATCATCGCCTCGACCGGCTCTCTTCGCGACGGTGGCTCGCGACCAGGGACATGCGTACCCGCCTGCAACACCCCCGGCTATGAAGCCGAAGATCCAGGCGTACTGGACGGATCCGACGATGTCCTGGTTCGCGACGATGACGATCATGACCACCGGGACGAGTGCGAGAAGACCGAGACCGATCGCTCTGTTGCGGGGCGGGAAGCCGAAGAGGAGCAGGCAGTACGCGAGTCCGGCGACCAACGTGATGACGGTTGCGAGCACGCCTGCGCCCCCGATCGCTGTGCTGACCCATACCCCGAGCACTAGACCTACGGCGGCCGACATGGCCGCCACCGCGTTGTTCGGTCGCTTCGACCGTCTTGATGCCGCCATCGTCATCACTGTTCTCTAGTCGACGGTCAAGCCCACCTGAAACCGCCTCGTCGGTGCGAAGACCGATTCATACTCGTCCTCGAGAACTCACGATACGAGAGCGCCCCCGGAGATGAGGTAGTCCCGAGCCATGAAGAACTGCGCGCCCACGAAGAATGCCAGGAACGGCACAAAGATCGCGATGAGGAAGACGCGTTCCTTGGGGGGCAGCGGCTGATCCTTGGCCTTCCTGGTCTGCCACCACAGTGTCAGGAGCAGAGCGGGGGCGGCGAACAGCGCGAAGATCGGGATCTGCCACTCGTTGGAGACCCGCGTATAGGAGATCGTCGTGTCGAGGGGTACCCGAGTGAGGACGAAGCCAGCGACGACGAGATCGACCAGCACTCCTGCGGCGAGGAGACGCCGCAGCACGACGGCGGTCCTTCCACCGAGCGGCTTCACCGGCTCGGAAGCCGCTCCGTCTTCACGGGCGGAGTCGTTGTTCACGGAATGATCTCCTGTGTCTCGAGCGCTAGTTTGACCGTGTCGACACCCCAGGCGAGCTGCTGCCCCGCGGCCGCGGAGGCGTAGTGGGCACCGAGGCCGGCACCACCGTCCGGTCCCGGAATCTTCGACAGGGCGGCTCCCGATGTGCCGTCGATGAGCGCCTCTCCGAAACTGTATCCCTCACCGGCGATGGCGTTGCCCGCGAAGTTACCCAGTATGTTGCCTCCACCGCTGAGGCCGTAGTTGACCACGCGCTCAGTAAGGACGTTGTCCATCCGTGCCGCTGCCGGCCCTGCTACGGCGCTCATCGTGCCGCTGATGGCACCACCACCGGCGGCTCCGGCGAAACCGTTCCACGTCCAGTCCTCAGGACGCGTCGTCACCATATACGTACCGGTGTTGCCGGCGCTCCCCACCGTCGCGTTCGCGATGACGCTGCGCCCCAGCTGAGATGAGGCGGCCTGCCCTACGCGGCTTATCGCCTGCTGACCCGCATTCGCTGCTGTCGTCCCGATCCGGCCGCCTGCGTTGCCGACGGCTGTCGCGGCCCGACTCGCGCCGCTCGATACGGAGGCTGCGGCACGGGCGCCCATGGCGCTGGTCGCGAAGACTCCGGCACCCGCTGCTGCGCCGCCCATGACGCCGCCGATCGCGGCATCGACGCCGACCTTGCCCCAATCGACATCACCGGTCGTCGCCTTCTGCTGAATCACGGAGGCGCCTCCCGAGACCAGCGCGCCCGACGCGGCACCGATCAGCACCATGCCCACAGGACCGCCGACGCCGGTGAACATGAGGCCCACGCCAACGGCGATCGCAGCACCAGCGGCGACGTACTCCCAGTTCTCACCCCACCAGTCGCCCGCATCCGCCAGAGCGCCCTGGTTCGCTTTCGCGTAGGCGTCGAGGTCGGCGTCCGTCGCGGGGCGCAGCCCGAGCGGGTCGAGAGTGTGCATCGGGTCGTTCCCCGCATACGAGTACGGGTTCCCGGCCCAGCCTGCGCCCAGCACAGGCGCCAACGGATCGGTCGACAGGAACCCTCGGGTCGACGGGTCGTAGATTCGCGCCCCCAGCCAGTCGAGACCTGCGACCGCGAGGCCACCCGATGCGGACAATTCCACGCCGGCGGGCAGCTCGAGACCGGGGATCCCTGAGGAGGTGCGAAGCGCCTCCCACGGGTCGGTGACGTCGGTCGCGCGGGCGCGCGCCAGGTCGGCTCGAGCTGTTCACCACCGACGGTCGTCGCGCCACCGGGCATGGTCACGACCGGTGCGCCGCCGATCGATACGAGCGACGGCGCAGCACTGGCCGAGTCCCACCAGGTGTCGACACCGTCGATCGTGGCGAGCTCGCCCAGCACATCGACCCAGAGACTCGTCTGCGAGACGACGCCGCCGTCGCTGTCGCGTGCGGTGATCGCCGTGGGCCAGCCGAGGTCGCTCCAGGCGTACTCGGTGAACGAGCCGTCGGTGTCGATCCGGCGGATCCGACGGCCCAGGCCGTCGTGCACGTACTCGACGGAGGCGACCACGACGGTGTCGAGAGCGTCCGTCGTCGACCCGATCCGCGCCTCCTCGGAGAGGAGTTGACCCGCGGCGTCGTAACGGAAGCTGCGCACCCGGCCATCGACCAGCTCAGGCGTCAGCCGGCCGGCGGCGTCGTAGGCGTAGTCGACCCGTCCGTCGACGGTGTCGAGGGCGACGATGCGGGCGTCGTCGTCGCGGATCAACCGCGTCGTGGACGATCCGTCAGGTACCGTGTTCGTGTGGCCGGCGAGGTGCCCGTCGACGTAGTCCCAGGTCTGCAGGTCGGCCCCGGTCGTGGCGCCCACGACCCGACTCGCGGTACCGTACGAGGCTTTCGTAATGAATGCGAGGGTCGCGGGCGACGAATCACTCTATGTGAGTTCTGCCGTCTCGCTGTTTATGTAGCTCATGATCTCAAGCCCAAGAGGACCTCGTCGGGGCCAGCCGTCGAGGATCTGATACGCCGCGAAGTTCAGTTTCTGGAGAAAAACCGACTCGTGTCCTGCGGCTCGTGCGTCGCGAGCCTGCACCAGTGCTTGGAGAACAGAATTGATGAGAATCGGGGACGCTCCGAAGTCCGGACTCTCAGTGCCCAGAGCACTCTCCGACTCCAACCTCATGATCAATTCGTGCAGTCGCCCGTCGCTCATCATTCGATCCTCTCGAGGATGTCCTTGTCTGGAACGACGTACTGTATACCGCCTCCAGGATGGCCGAAATTCGGCCCGACCCGACCGGAAAGAAACTCTGAGCCCTGCGGGATTTTAAATTGAGCCAAGTGTTGCATCGTGTTCCCGTTAGGCAAAGCCAACTCTGACCGCGTCGCAGGCAGCGTAGGTGTCAGGTAGTAGCCGCGCGCCTCGGACTGTCCGCCGTAGTGGCGAATCCCGTATGTGTCTGGACCGGCAGTCTCGATGCGCATCGTTCCCGTTTCGAACGAATCGATCGTCTGACGGTGCAAGACGTCGGGAATGCCCTGGGCCGACATCCAAGTCGATGCATCTGCCCTAGACAGACCGTTAGTCGGCACAAGGTCCCCGAGGCGATTCGTAGCGGACGACCCGACTGGTGCTATCCGGTTGATGGCGGATCCAGCACCGGCAGGCAGTAGCCCCGTAGCCGCGCTACTCGCGGTGGACCGTATGAAGCCGTCGACCGTGTGAGGTCCAGGTGAAGTCGCGTAGCCGGCGGCGTTGCTCGCAACGCCGTCCACGACGACCTCGGCGACGTTGCGGGCCACAGCTGATCCTCCGCGGGCGGCGACCGCGAGGCCTGCGCCGGCCCCGAGTCCACCACCCACGCCACCGATCGCAGCGTCGACGCCGACGCGACCCCAGTCGACCTCTCCCGTCGTCGCCTTCTGCGACGCGATGGAGATACCGCCCGAGAGCATCGCTCCCGACGCAGCCAGAAGAGCCACACCTGCGGGCCCACCGACACCCGTGAACATCAACGCGACACCGGCGACGATCGCGGCACCCGCCGCGACATACTCCCAGTTCTCGCTCCACCAATCACCCGCACGCCCTATGACGCTCTGGTTCGCGGCAGCGTAAGCGTCGAGGTCAGCATCAGTTGCCGGCCGAAGCCCGAGCGGGTCGATAGCGTGCATCGGGTCGTTCCCGGCGTACGAGTACGGGTTCCCAGCCCACCCCGCACCGGTCACGGGCGCCAGCGGGTCCACGGACAGGAAGCCGCGGGCGGCGGGGTCGTAGACCCTGGCGCCGAGCCACTCGAGCCCGCCGATCTGGAGCCCGCCGGTCGCCGTCAGCGACGCCCCACCGGGCAGCTCTAGCCCGGGCAGAGCAGCGGAGGCGCGGCTCGTTCCCCACGGATCAGTCGCATCGGTGGCCCTCGCGCCACGCCATGCGGGGTCGAGCCATTCCTCGCCGACCTGCGTCGCGCCTCCGGGAAGGGTGAACACTGATG
>NZ_JACYVH010000016.1 GCF_014842255.1 Frigoribacterium sp. CFBP 13712
ATTCCGGTTGGACTGTTTTTTCTTTTACGGAGAGTTTGATCCTGGCTCAGGACGAACGCTGGCGGCGTGCTTAACACATGCAAGTCGAACGATGAACTGGAGCTTGCTCCAGGAATTAGTGGCGAACGGGTGAGTAACACGTGAGTAACCTGCCCTTGACTCTGGGATAAGCGCTGGAAACGGCGTCTAATACCGGATACGAGCTTCAGCCGCATGGCTAGGAGTTGGAAAGAATTTCGGTCAAGGATGGACTCGCGGCCTATCAGCTAGTTGGTGAGGTAATGGCTCACCAAGGCGACGACGGGTAGCCGGCCTGAGAGGGTGACCGGCCACACTGGGACTGAGACACGGCCCAGACTCCTACGGGAGGCAGCAGTGGGGAATATTGCACAATGGGCGCAAGCCTGATGCAGCAACGCCGCGTGAGGGATGACGGCCTTCGGGTTGTAAACCTCTTTTAGTAGGGAAGAAGCGAAAGTGACGGTACCTGCAGAAAAAGCACCGGCTAACTACGTGCCAGCAGCCGCGGTAATACGTAGGGTGCAAGCGTTGTCCGGAATTATTGGGCGTAAAGAGCTCGTAGGCGGTTTGTCGCGTCTGCTGTGAAATCTGGGGGCTCAACCCCCAGCCTGCAGTGGGTACGGGCAGACTAGAGTGCGGTAGGGGAGATTGGAATTCCTGGTGTAGCGGTGGAATGCGCAGATATCAGGAGGAACACCGATGGCGAAGGCAGATCTCTGGGCCGTAACTGACGCTGAGGAGCGAAAGCATGGGGAGCGAACAGGATTAGATACCCTGGTAGTCCATGCCGTAAACGTTGGGAACTAGATGTGGGGGCCATTCCACGGTCTCCGTGTCGCAGCTAACGCATTAAGTTCCCCGCCTGGGGAGTACGGCCGCAAGGCTAAAACTCAAAGGAATTGACGGGGGCCCGCACAAGCGGCGGAGCATGCGGATTAATTCGATGCAACGCGAAGAACCTTACCAAGGCTTGACATATACCGGAAACGTCCAGAGATGGTCGCCCCGCAAGGTCGGTATACAGGTGGTGCATGGTTGTCGTCAGCTCGTGTCGTGAGATGTTGGGTTAAGTCCCGCAACGAGCGCAACCCTCGTTCTATGTTGCCAGCACGTAATGGTGGGAACTCATAGGAGACTGCCGGGGTCAACTCGGAGGAAGGTGGGGATGACGTCAAATCATCATGCCCCTTATGTCTTGGGCTTCACGCATGCTACAATGGCCGGTACAAAGGGCTGCGATACCGTAAGGTGGAGCGAATCCCAAAAAGCCGGTCTCAGTTCGGATTGAGGTCTGCAACTCGACCTCATGAAGTCGGAGTCGCTAGTAATCGCAGATCAGCAACGCTGCGGTGAATACGTTCCCGGGCCTTGTACACACCGCCCGTCAAGTCATGAAAGTCGGTAACACCCGAAGCCAGTGGCCTAACCCCTTGTGGGATGGAGCTGTCGAAGGTGGGATTGGTGATTAGGACTAAGTCGTAACAAGGTAGCCGTACCGGAAGGTGCGGCTGGATCACCTCCTTTCTAAGGAGCATGTACCAGCCCTGCTGTTTACACAGGGATTTTCTGGTCAAGTCAGTTTCGGAGCGAATGTCTCCGGCTGGCGCTCATGGGTGGAACATTGACAATGGCTCTCCGGTGAGGGCATCAGCATCAGTACGACATCTTCGGGTGTTTGGAACGTGAGGGTGTCTGAGGTGGGGAGTGTGCACGCTGTTGGGTCCTGAGGGACCAAACTTCCCTGCGCTTCGGTGTGGGGGGTTGAACTCCTCTGGGCCATATGAGTCCTGCATTATTCGCAGGGTGAGTATGGGACCCGCCCGTATTTTGAGAACTACACAGTGGACGCGAGCATCTTAGTCGCAGACAGTATCTGGCCTTCGGGTCGGGTGGTTGTTTGTGATACTAAGTGCAATTTCTTAGACCAACCCGCTCCTTCGGGGGTGTGGTTGGCGAATGAGATAACACTGAGCTGCTGGCTTCGGCTGGCAGCAACTTTGTGGTCAAGTTTCTAAGAGCAAACGGTGGATGCCTTGGCATCTGGAGCCGAAGAAGGACGTAGAAATCTGCGATAAGCCTCGGGGAGCTGATAATCGAGCCCTGATCCGAGGATTTCCGAATGGGGAAACCCCGCCAGGCATTTTGACCTGGTGACTCCCGCCTGAATATATAGGGCGGGTAGAGGGAACGTGGGGAAGTGAAACATCTCAGTACCCACAGGAAGAGAAAACAACAGTGATTCCGTCAGTAGTGGCGAGCGAAATCGGAAGAGGCTAAACCGGTCATGTGTGATAGACGGCGGTCGTTGCATGGTCGGGGTTGTGGGACCCGTTGTCCTGTTCTGCCGGACAGGAGCAGTTACAGCGCAGTATAGGCGAACAGCTTTGAATGGCTGGTCATAGAGGGTGCGAACCCCGTAGCCGAAATGCTGGCGCTGGCTGAATGGGGATCCCAAGTAGCACGGGGCCCGAGAAATCCCGTGTGAATCTGTCAGGACCACCTGATAAGCCTAAATACTCCCAGATGACCGATAGCGGACAAGTACCGTGAGGGAAAGGTGAAAAGTACCCCGGGAGGGGAGTGAAATAGTACCTGAAACCGTTTGCTTACAAACCGTTGGAGCCTCCTTGTAGGGGTGACAGCGTGCCTTTTGAAGAATGAGCCTGCGAGTTAGCGATATGTGGCGAGGTTAACCCGTGTGGGGTAGCCGTAGCGAAAGCGAGTCTTAATAGGGCGATACAGTCGCATGTCCTAGACCCGAAGCGAAGTGATCTATCCATGGCCAGGTTGAAGCGACGGTAAGACGTCGTGGAGGACCGAACCCACTTCAGTTGAAAATGGAGGGGATGAGCTGTGGATAGGGGTGAAAGGCCAATCAAACTTCGTGATAGCTGGTTCTCTCCGAAATGCATTTAGGTGCAGCGTTGCGTGTTTCTTGCCGGAGGTAGAGCTACTGGATGGCCGATGGGGCCCAAAAGCTTACTGACGTCAGCCAAACTCCGAATGCCGGTAAGTGAGAGCGCAGCAGTGAGACGGTGGGGGATAAGCTTCATCGTCGAGAGGGAAACAACCCAGACTACCAACTAAGGTCCCTAAGCGTGTGCTAAGTGGGAAAGGATGTGGAGTTGCATAGACAACCAGGAGGTTGGCTTAGAAGCAGCCACCCTTGAAAGAGTGCGTAATAGCTCACTGGTCAAGTGATTCCGCGCCGACAATGTAACGGGGCTCAAGCACACCACCGAAGTTGTAGATTTCGTATTATAGACAAGCCTTCGTGGTTCAGTCGTACGGAGTGGTAGGAGAGCGTCGTGTGGCCAGTGAAGCGGCGGTGTAAACCAGCCGTGGAGGCCACACGAGTGAGAATGCAGGCATGAGTAGCGAAAGACGGGTGAGAAACCCGTCCTCCGAAAGACCAAGGGTTCCAGGGCCAGGTTAATCCGCCCTGGGTAAGTCGGGACCTAAGGCGAGGCCGACAGGCGTAGTCGATGGACAACGGGTTGATATTCCCGTACCGGCGAAGAACCGCCCAAGCTAATCCAGTGGTGCTAAGAGTCCTAACCCGGCTGAGTGGATCCCTTCGGGGTGATGCCGGCCGGTCTAACGCTCGACCCCATGCTGGTGCGGTTAACGTATTAACAGGTGTGACGCAGGAAGGTAGCTGAGCCAGGCGATGGTATCCGTAAGGTGAACCTGGTGTAAGGATGTAGGGCTGACGATAGGCAAATCCGTCGTCAATGCGCCTGAGATCCGATGCGTACCCCGTATGGGGGAAATCAGTGATCCTATGCTGCCGAGAAAAGCATCGACGTGAGGTTCAAGCCGCCCGTACCCCAAACCGACTCAGGTGGTCAGGTAGAGAATACCAAGGAGATCGAGAGAATCGTGGTTAAGGAACTCGGCAAAATTCCCCCGTAACTTCGGGAGAAGGGGGGCCGGAACCGTGATGGGATTTACTCCCGGAGCGGGAAAGGCCGCAGAGACCAGTGGGAAGCGACTGTTTACTAAAAACACAGGTCCGTGCTAAGTCGCAAGACGATGTATACGGACTGACGCCTGCCCGGTGCTGGAAGGTTAAGAGGAAGGGTTAGCGCAAGCGAAGCTCAGAATTTAAGCCCCAGTAAACGGCGGTGGTAACTATAACCATCCTAAGGTAGCGAAATTCCTTGTCGGGTAAGTTCCGACCTGCACGAATGGCGTAACGACTTCCCAGCTGTCTCAACCGCGAACTCGGCGAAATTGCACTACGAGTAAAGATGCTCGTTACGCGCAGCAGGACGGAAAGACCCCGTGACCTTTACTACAGCTTGGTATTGGTGTTCGGAGTGGCTTGTGTAGGATAGGTGGGAGACTGTGAAGCTTGGACGCTAGTTCAGGTGGAGTCATTGTTGAAATACCACTCTGGTCACTTTGGATATCTAACTACGAACCGTGATCCGGTTCTGGGACAGTGCCTGGTGGGTAGTTTAACTGGGGCGGTTGCCTCCCAAAAAGTAACGGAGGCGCCCAAAGGTTCCCTCAACCTGGTTGGCAATCAGGTGTCGAGTGTAAGTGCACAAGGGAGCTTGACTGTGAGACTGACAAGTCGAGCAGGGACGAAAGTCGGGACTAGTGATCCGGCAGTGGCTTGTGGAAGCGCTGTCGCTCAACGGATAAAAGGTACCTCGGGGATAACAGGCTGATCTTGCCCAAGAGTCCATATCGACGGCATGGTTTGGCACCTCGATGTCGGCTCGTCGCATCCTGGGGCTGGAGTAGGTCCCAAGGGTTGGGCTGTTCGCCCATTAAAGCGGTACGCGAGCTGGGTTTAGAACGTCGTGAGACAGTTCGGTCCCTATCCGCTGCGCGCGCAGGAAATTTGAGAAGATCTATCCCTAGTACGAGAGGACCGGGATGGACGAACCTCTGGTGTGTCAGTTGTTCTGCCAAGAGCACCGCTGATTAGCTACGTTCGGAACGGATAACCGCTGAAAGCATCTAAGCGGGAAGCCGGCTTCGAGATGAGATTTCCATACCCTTCGGGGTGAGAGGCTCCCAGCTAGACTACTGGGTTGATAGGCCGGATGTGGAAGTGGGGACTAACGACCCATGGAGCTGACCGGTACTAATAAGCCGATAACTTGACAACACTCCCTCCCTGTAGAGGTGGGGGAAAGCTGCTTGCGTCCACTATGTGGTTCCCGAAATACGGTCGGGAACAATTGAACAGACAGTCGTCTGCCGTCATCCTTCGGGGTGGGGGTGGGTGCATGGTCTGAAACAGACTTCACCGCTGGCC
>NZ_JACYVH010000017.1 GCF_014842255.1 Frigoribacterium sp. CFBP 13712
GGATCACCACAAGCGGACCCGAGCAAGTGGAACCCAGTTGGGCACTCACGACCCTGACGGTAATTGCTACTGCCGGTACCGTCACCGCCACCGCGTTGGCTCTCGTGATGCGAAAATTCACCCTCGACAGCAGCCTCAGCGAGGTGCGGTAGGCGCCAGCGTGCCGGATGCCGATCGGCTATCGGGACGCTTCCGCGGCGCTCGCGCTCGACGGCACGACTGATAGCACGCGCCTCTCCGTCCACGAGGACCTTCGATTAAGTGACGGTGGTCATTGCGGACAGGACCTGGCCGGGATGGTTCTTAGCATCACCAGCATGACCACTGAGAAAACTCATGCCGCACAGATCCGCCCGTTCCGAAGCCGACGCCCTGCCCGAATCCGTCAGCGACCGGAGCTTTCGAGCTCGGACGATCACGCTCGCGCCGCTGACCTGCCTCGACGCTAGCCTCGCCGAGTGGGTCGACCGCGAAGGACTTGTCGACTACGGCACCGTGCTCGACCAGGCGTTCGACCTACTGAAGCCCGCCGCCCTGGAGATTCCCGCGTAGCCCTCGACCCGCTGAACGATCCTCCAACAGGCAGAGACATGTCGTTTTCTGGCTCCGTGACCCCTCACGACCGCGGAAGAAGTCGCACAGACTCAAGCTAAATCCTCCCAGGCGTCTCGATCCTGGTGAGGAGGCGCCCTGCCCGCGGCATGGAGGAGTTGGGGGCCGCTGACCAGCTGAGGGCGCGCCCAGTAGGGCAGCAATCATCGCCGTCGAAGCAGCAAGCGGATCAGGAGCGAATGTCGCTGAGCCACTGCTCGACCGTGCGCGGCAGGAGCCCCAGCCGCGTCTGGGCGCTGGTGGCCTCGTCGATCACCTCGGCATCCTGCGTCGCGCGCCAGCGGTACGAGGCGACGACCGGCGCGGCACCCTCGGCGCCGAAGAGCGGCTCGATGACCGCGGCGAAGTCGTCGGGGGTCTGAGCCTCGAAGTGAACATCGCCCTCGCGGTGGGCCGCGAAACCCGCGGCCAGGTCGGTGCCAAGAAGCCCCGGAAGGGCTCCGACGCCGACGACGCCAGTGACCGAGGAGTCCTGTAGAAGGTGCGCCACAACGACCGCCACGTCGAGGTGCGAGCTCCATGACACGGCGTAATCACCGCGGATCGGGTAGCGGAGGACACCTTCCTGCTCGATCCCGGCCGTCACCGGTGGCAGGAGGAGGTTCTCGAGGTACAGGCGGGGCGCGACGACGGCGAGGGAGACACCGGTGGCCTCGATGCCCCGGACAAGGACGTCCATCGGACTACCGTCGGCGCCTGTGCCCTCGACCTGCGCCCCGCTGGTCGACACGACGACCCGGGCTGGTCGAGCCGCCGCGACGGCGGCCACGACCGCCTCGGCCTGCGCCGTCTGCATATCGGGGGAGCCGACGGTGAGGTGGACGAAAACGCCGTCGAGGCCCTCATAGGCCTTCGTCAGCGACTCGGCCGACGTGAGGTCGATGGCGACGGGTGTAGCGCCGCCCGTGTACGAGGCGGGATCACGGACGGCGGCGGTGACGGATGCACCGGCGGCGAGGAGTTCGGAGACGACAGGCGAGCCCTGGGCGCCTGTGGCGCCGTGAATGAGATAGGTCATGGGAGCCATTAGTGCACAGAGAGCACCGGTTACGTCAACTGCACTAATGGGCTAGGGTCCTTGTTCATGGCTTTCTGTGGGGATGTCTGGCCCGACTGCGGCATCGCGAAGTTCCTGACTCTTCTCGACGGACCCTGGGCGACGTTGATCGTGAGCGAGCTTCTGACCGGCCCGGCTCGGTTCTCCGAGTTGAAGGAGGCCCTGCCCGGCATCAGCGCGCACACGCTCACGAATCGCCTCCGCAAATTCGAGACCTCCGGTCTCGTGACCCGCACGGTCTACGCCGAGATACCGCCCCGGGTCGTCTATGAGCTGACAGAGACGGGCATGGAGCTCCGGCCTGTGCTCGAGTCGATGAACGTCTGGGCCCAGTCCGTGCCACAACCGCCAGCCCGAGAACCAGACATGGCACCCATGTAGCCGACTAATTATCGGCCGGCGGGACGGTGTCACCCTGTCTTCGGCACGAAGCTCCAGCGACGACGTTTCCGGTCGTCACTCATCAGCCAGCGGCCGGGCCCGCATGTGAATGCGGCGACCCTCCATGCTGAAGATCGACAACATCTCCGCGGGGCCCTCGAGGGGTGTCATCCAGTGCGGGAATCGCGTATCGAACTCCGCGGACTCCCCCGCGTTGAGGATGACTTCCTTCTGCGCGATCACAAGGCGCAGGCGCCCTGAGAGGAGGTAGATCCACTCGTACCCGTCATGAACATGCAGATCCGGAATCGCCTCGGCACCGTCAGGGTGCGTAGGCATAGACACCTTGTATGTCTGCACCGGACTCGACGCCGCCGCGAGCGTCTCGAACCTGACTCCGTCGATGACTTTCACGGTCTGCTCCACTCGCGGGTCGACGACCTCCCTTGGCACGATGTCATCGAGGTCGAGACCCAAAGCACGCGCGACCGGAACCACGAGCTCAAGATTCGGCGCCCGCTTACCCGCCTCCAGACGAGACAACGTGCTCGCCGAAACCCCTGTCGACTGTGAGAGCTCGACCAGCGTCAGGCCCCGCTTCTCCCGAAAGGCCCGAATGCGGGGTCCGATCATCGACAGATCGAGCTCGCTCACGCCACCCACCTTCTTGCTATATCAGCATCTTGAATTGCAAGAAGCGTAGTGCGGGCCGAGGCTCAGTACATGACCAAGACCGCAGAAACCACTGACGCCGACCTCGACAACGGACGAGACGATCCCGCCATCTCGAAGGAGCACTGGGACGTTATCGTCATCGGCGGCGGTGTCGCGGGGCTCAGCGCTGCCCTTATCCTCGCCCGCGCACAGCGACGAGTCCTAGTCCTCGACGCCCAGAGCCCCCGCAATCGGTATGCCGCACATATGCATGGCGTCCTGGGTCGTGATGGCTATTCGCCACTGGATCTCGTGGCCGATGGAGCGCGCGAAGTACGCGCAGTCGGTGGCGTCATCCTGCAGACCACAGCACGCGCTGCCCGCCCTGTAAGCGAAGGATTCGAGGTCACGACGACTGAAAACATCACCGTCAGCGGGCGGCACCTGATCTTCGCAACAGGAGCCCGAGACGCCCTCCCGGACATCCCCGGTCTCGCCGAGCAATGGGGCCGCGGCGTAGTGGCCTGCCCCTACTGTGATGGATACGAGAATCGCGACCGAACCATCGGCGTTCTCGCCGCTTCCATCGCGGGTCTGCACAAAGCGCACATGCTGCGCTCGTACTCCGCCGACATCGTCGTCTTCACCGCCCTCGCAGGTGAAGTCCCGGCCAGCGATCGTGAACTCCTCGAGGCGCGAGGCATGCGCATTGAGACGACTCCCGTCAAAGAGACGGTCACAGACGGTTCAACTCTCACAGGCCTCGCTCTCGAGAACGGCACCTCGATTCCCGTCGACGTCGTGTTCGCCGAGCCACCACTCATCGCCCAAGACGAACTCCTGCAGCAACTAGGAGCCGCACTGAGCGATTCACCCTTCGGCCCGTGGACGTCGGTCGACGTCGCGGGACGCACGAGCGTTCCCGGCGTCTGGGCCGTCGGTAACGCAGCAAACCCGACCGCCCTCGTTCCGATCGCCGCAGGCTCCGGCGCCATTGCGGCACTAGCACTCAATGCGGAGCTGATCGGTGCCGATATCGCGGCGTCTAGCGTCCGATAGAGGATCCCCTATCGGGCCCCGCCCTTCGGCCTCGACCACGCTGTCGAAGTTCGCTAACTTCAAACATCACTACTTCTCGGAGGCGCTGTGCTCTCGATCGTCATCGCCCCAGTGGCCCTCATCATCGTGCTGACCCTGCTCGGGATGGCCATCCTCGGGACTGCCAGAACGAGTCCTACCCAGAAGCGCCA
>NZ_JACYVH010000018.1 GCF_014842255.1 Frigoribacterium sp. CFBP 13712
ACTGGAGCGTCTCGCGCTGGCTCGGCAACGCGCCCTACACCGCCAAGGTGATCCAGTCCAAGAACGGCACCCCGCTCACCGCCACCCACACCGGGCCCACCATCACCCCCGCCCGCTAAGACACGGCGGCGAACCGCCGAAAGGCGGCAGTCGCCTCGACGACACGACGAAGCCCCTGGAACGAGCCCACGCTCGCTCCGGGGGCTTCGTCGACTCGCGGCCACGATGGTGACGCTCTCCGACTGCTGATGGCGCGCCTCCGTCGATGCTCGAAAATCCCGCCGCCCCTCGATGCGATCACGGGGTCAGGGTGCGCGCTCTGCGAATGTAATATACGACATGGCCGCCCCGATCGGTCTTCACCGTCCCCAGTCGAAAGAAGACATGTCCAAGATCATCACCGGGCTGGCCACTGCCGGTCTCGCGACCCTCGTCCTCGGGGCGACCACCCCGCTCTCGGCCGCGGCCGTCCCCGCGAACGGCGACCGGGCTGCTGCCGCCGTCGACGCGGAGGACCGCGCCACGGCCTCGCTCCCCACGCCGCAGGTCGCCTTCATCCAAGCTGAGGAGAGCGGTTCCCGACTCACCCTCGGCGGCCTCGCGCCCGACGCCGACTTCGTCCGAATCGACGTCGCGAACGGTATCAGCGGCGGAACGGTCGGGGTCTGGAACGGCCGTTTCACTCATTCGATCTCCGCGCAGGACGTCGGCAAGACCGCGACCATCCGCGCCTACGACTACTCCTCGCGCAGCAGCTCAGCCGCCGAGGTCGTGCTCGGACCGATGTCCGCCGAGGGCGAGGACGACGCGCCCGGCACGCCCGTCGTCCACGCCGTCAGCCAGTACGACGACGACCATCTCGTCATCGAGGGAACGATCACCCATCGCCCTGGCCTCTTCCACAAGACCGTGGTCTGGGCCGAGGGATCGGGCATGTCGTTCGACTTCCCCTCCGAGAACGGCGCCTTCTCGTTGACGTTGCCGATCGCCCGTGCAGGTGAGGTCATCGACGTGACCGGCTCCTACGGGAGCCATGCGAGCGAAGCGGCCCAGGTCGCGCTCGTCCCCACCCAGCGCAACACCGCCTCCGAGGTCCACCCGCTCGAGGTCGCATCGCCCACCGCGGGCGACGTGCTCGCGGCCCCCGAGGCGACCTTCGCCGGCTCCGGCATCCCGAACTCGCAGATCGTCGTGACCCGCGACGAGAAGACGAACCGCACCTCCTCGACCCTGTGCGAGACCCGCGTCTCGTCGCTGGGCGACTGGAGCTGCACCTCGCCGGCACTCCCCGCCGGGAACTACGACACCGTCGTCACCGAGACACCGACCTGGGCCTCCGCCGCGAAGCAGACCGCGGGCACGGCGTTCGTCGTCGCCGACGACGCGGATGACGACGCCGCCGCCGGCTGGACGCCGAGTCAGCCGATGCTGTCGTCGGTCACCGAGAACGCGTCGGGGAGGATCGTCGTCCGGGTCATCGCCAACCGCGCGACCACGGCCGAGATCGTCGTCGGAGACCACGAGGAGACCGTGCGCGGCAGCAACGGACGCTTCACCTTCGTGCTCGACGGCTCGCTCGCCGGTGCGACAGCCACCGTCACGGGCCTCCTGGGGGAGAGCCGGGGTCGATCACTCGAGATCCCCCTCACGCCGGTCGCCGCCCCCGAGCCGTCTCCTCTCGCGGCACCTCGGATCCACGGGGTCGTGGGCGATGCCGAGAGCGGCTTCTATCTCGCGGGGACGACGTCGTACTTCGCCACCGAGTTCGACGTGCCGGGCGTGATCGTCCAGCATGAGGGGAGCTTCATCGGCGGCGCCGACACCACCTGGAACGGTGCGTTCATGATCTCCGTCGACGCTCAGTACGCGGGCGAGGAGCTCGACGTCATCACCGTCCGGGATCTGGCCATGTCGGACCGCACCACCGTCGCGGTCGAACCCACGGAGGAATTCGACGCTTCCGAGATCTTCCCGATCGACGTCACCTCGCCCGCCGAGGGCGAGACCATCCCCGCCGACACCGAGGTCTTCACCGGCACCGGGATCCCTGGATCGACCGTCGCCATCAGCAGCACGACGGAGACCTCCGAGACCCTCGCCGGCGAACTCGGCAAGGCCGACGTGCTCGCCGACGGCAGCTGGCGCGTCGAGCTCGACGCACCGCTGTCCGCCGGTGACCACGAGATGACGGTCACGGAGACCCCGTTCTGGGAGGAGGCCGCGCCGGCCGTGTCGACCCGGTCGTTCACGGTCGCCGACGACTCCGAAGGCGGCGAGTCCGACGAACGAACGATCACCGTCACATCCCCTGTCGACGGCAGCACCTTCGCCGCGGGCAGCGTCGTGACCTTCGCCGGCACCGCCACCCCGGGTGCCGATATCGCCGTGCGTCTCGGCTACGGCCTCGCACCCGTCACGGGGACCGCGAACGCGTCCGGCGACTGGACCGTGTCGCGCTGGCTCGGCAACGCGCCGTACACCGCGACCATCACGCAGTCGAAGGACGGCAAGCAGATCGGCGAACGCCACACCGGCCCGACCATCACCCCCGCCGCGACGACCGCACCGATCGTCGTCACCGCAC
>NZ_JACYVH010000019.1 GCF_014842255.1 Frigoribacterium sp. CFBP 13712
GCTCCAACTCCACGGGAGCCATCGCGACCGGAGCCAACGGGCCGAAGTCACCGACGACAGAGACCGGCGCCGTACCAGCGGCCCGGAACGCACCCTGCGCGCTCGTGCCGGCGAGCACGAACTGCATCGCGTTGTCCTCGACGTCGGCCGCGTCGGCCGGCGTGACCACGGCGATCTTCCACCGCAGGATCTCGTCCCTGGCGGTCTGCCACCCCGTCGCACCGTTCGCCGCGGTGTCCCAGGTGTAGGTGTAGGTGCGACCATCGGCCGAACGCTCACCGCCGGTCAGCTGCATCCCCGTCGGGTCCTCCACACCGTCACGGACGAACGCACCGGTGATCTCGTCCTGATCCTCGGCGAAGGTCGTCCCCTCCGGGGCGGTGACGGTCACCGACGCAGCGGGCCGACCCAAGAACTCGTCGGCGACCTTCGCCTCGAACGTCACCTCGCGCTCGGTACCCCGAGTGAGCTCCAGAGGAGCCATCGTCGCGGGAGCCACCGGACCGAAGTCGCCCGGGATCGACACGGGAGCTTCACCCGTCGCTCTGAACGCGCCCTGCGTGCTGGTGCCGACGAACCGGTACGCCATCGCGTTGCCCTCGACGTCGACCGCACCGGTCGGCGTGCTGACGGCGATCTTCCACCGCAGGATGTCACCCTTCAGGGTCTGCCACCCCGTCGCACCGTTCGCCACGGTGTCCCACACGTACGTGTACGTGCGACCGTCCGCCGACCGTTCACCACCGGTCAACCGCATCCCACCGGACGACGAGACACCGTCGCGGACGAACTCCCCGAGGATCTCGTCCTGACCCTCGGCGAACGTCGTCCCCTCCGGGGCGGTCAGCGTCACCTCGGCAGCGGGCCTCTCCAGGACCTCGTCTGTGGCCGTCGCCTCGAAGGTCACCTCGCTGTCCGCTCCCCGCGTCAGTTCCACGGGAGCCATCGTCACCGTGTCGAGAGGACCCGTCCCCGCGACCTCGACCTCGACGGTGTCCTGCACGTCGCCGTTCGGCAGCGTCTGGGTCACGACGACCGTCGTCGGATCGGTCGGGACGCCGGGCAGTGCCAACTCGTACGTGCCGGCGTCGGACACGACGACCGATTCGCCTCGGGCGGAGACGGTCGCGCCGGTGGTGCCGACACCCGAGATGCGACCGGGGCCGCCGTCCGCAGTGGCCGTCAACACGCGCTCCGAGAGCATGCGATCGTCCATCACGAGGGGACGCTTGCCCCCGCCGCTCAGCAGGAACAGGAACGTCCCCGCGCTTCGGGGGACGAGACCGTGGGTCGGCCTGGCGACGGGCGCGAGCGTCTTGTCGAACCCCTGCACGGAGTTCGCGTCGGTCCAGGTCCAGAGCTGCTCGGAGGAGTCGGAGCATGTCGCGAAGGCCAGGTAGGTGAAGTTGTTCGCCGGGATCAGACAGCGGTCATCGTTCGCACCCGTTCCGCGCACCTGCCCCTGTTGGCCGACGGCCGGCAGCGAGAACCAGCTGGCGTCGTCGACGGTGGTCGTCCGCATCGTGTCGGGGTCGATGCGGAGACCGTACTGGACGTCGTCGGAGCTGTTGATGACCAGCGGTCCGACACGACGTGTGGACTCGGCCTCCGCGTTCTCGCTCGTGGTGCTGGTGACGGTCGTGCCCCGCTCGGCGCTGGGGGCCGCGACAGCCCCGGGCCCGAATGCGAGCCCCGAGACGACGGTCGCCGTCGCGAGTGCGGCCGCACCCAGGCGCTTCGCCGGGGTGTTCTTCTTCTTGTTCGTCACGTGGCGATTCGTTCTTTCTTTCTGGCCGTCGAGGGACGGCGTGAGGGGAGAGATCTGTCGGCGCCGGGTCACCGGGCACCGACCTCGGGGCGCAGGGGAAGCCGAGGAGGCGCGGGTCGTGTCGACCCGCGCCTCCCCCGTGTTCGTTGCGACTAGTCCGCGGTGTTGAAGCGGATCGTCTGGCTGCCGTTTTCGATGTCGGCGCGCTCGCTGG
>NZ_JACYVH010000020.1 GCF_014842255.1 Frigoribacterium sp. CFBP 13712
ACCTGTGACCCCGCGGGACTTGCAAGCTCGATCCGGACCGCTAGACGATCCCCTATCGGGCATCAATTGATCGCTGCCACAGGAGCGTGGTGGATACCCAGAAGATCTCGCCGTGGAGTCGAAGCAAGCCAAGTACGAGCCCGAACTGCTTGGATGTCCGCCCCCTGACGCCGTGTTGTCCCGGGAGACTCAGGCTTGCAGGGCAGACATCCGCCGAGGCGCGAACGCCCGTCACCGTCTAAGCCCTGGGCGCACTGGTGGCCTCCCGGCGGGCCAAGTAGCTGAACAAGGCACTCACAATCAAGACGACGGCACCAGCGATGGCAAGCGGGATCGCGGCCAGCATCATCAGTCCTCCGCCAATGTTCGCTCCGGTGTCTGGTTCGGACAACAACGTCGTGACGACGAAACCACCGGCGAGGACGCCCGAGAGCGCAAGCAAGATGCCCCCGACAACAGCAGCAGCACGGGTTGTAGACATCATTTCTCGCATTTCCTTTGGCGACGCCAGGACACATGGCTCGGGTCGGGAAAACCACCCCGACGCGGTTCATTATTACGGAACAACAGTCCCTGGATGGCGCCGCCGACCTCCTCACGCTGCGGCATGTTTTGAGTGTCGACGAAGTTCACACCATGGGCGTCTGAAACTGACGGGCGGTAGACATTCGGACACCGAACGACGGCGCGCATGAACCTGTCCCCTGCGGCCACTGGGCTCGAGACATCTGGATAGACCAGTCCGGAACCGATCTCGATGAAGGATCCCCTATCGGGCGTGCGGCTCCCTGTTTCGTAACTCGTCGAGCATGCGGGTGAGCTTGTCGTAGCCACGCCAGGCGGTGACCGTCGACACGATGAGCAAAGCGAGAAAGACCAGAGAAAGGACGAACCAGACCGGATCCGCTGTAGAGGCGAGCCAGAGGCTGAGCGCGAGGAAGCCCATGAACATGACAGGCGCCAGCCACCTCGACCTACGGTTCTGGCCCTGCCACTTCTCGAGCATCGGGATCCATGTCGACGAGTCGACGTCGGAAGGAACTGCGCCGGCCTTCACCGCCGCCTGCATCCGAGACAACTCATCCACACTGCCGGCACCACGCCGGGCACGGCTGATGACCACACCGAAGAAGACCGTCATCGCACCCGCGTAGAAGACCGTACCGAGCAAACGGGCGATCACGGGCTGTTCGCCCGGCATGACGAGGACACCGATGCCCAGCCACAAGGCAGCCAGGAGGATGAAGAGCAAAGGCAGAAGTGCTCGAAGCGGCAGAGAGCGGAAACGCGCCATCAGAGATACTCCTTCGGGATAGCTCATATCCTCCCCTAGGTTGTCTCGTCGTGACCGCCTCGGAGCCGGCCTTGGCACGCGTACGGACATGGATCCCCTATCGGACCCCGCCCTTCGGTCTCGACCACGCTGTCGAAGTTCGCTAACTTCAGACATCACTACTTCTCGGAGGCGCTGTGCTCTCGATCGTCATCGTCCCAGTGGCCCTCATCATCGTGCTGGCCCTGCTCGGGATGGCCATCCTCGGGACTGCCAGAACGAGTCCTACCCAGAAGCGCCA
>NZ_JACYVH010000021.1 GCF_014842255.1 Frigoribacterium sp. CFBP 13712
GACCCACAACACCCCAACCTGATCATCCCCACCCTTCCAGATTCGCACCTGCGTCGGGGCCATGTGCCCCGGAGAGATCTGGTGCCCGGTAGCCGATCGGGCTCCGGGCAGGGCATGTCAGGAGAGGTGGCTCCGAATACTTTTCTCGCATTGGGAGAAGCGCTGCTCGTAGGCCTGGTAGTGCCATCGGGTGGCGAAGGCGTAGCTGCCTTCGTCGCTCTTCATCTCGAGGTGCAAATTGCTGCCAGGCCTGTTGTCCGTGATCGACCAGCTGACGATCATGGGCAGTCGCTTCTTGCCAGCGTTCATCACGCTGCCGAAGAGTCGGTAGGCAACTCGAGATCCCGTCCGAACGCTGCCCATGCGAGCATTCGTCGTGGGCCGACGAGTCAGCTCGTGGAGGAGCCCAGCGACACGATCGGTCACCTCGTCGGGCGCAATGGAGGTCGAGAGATCGAAGTCGCGCCGAACAGGCTGAATAGGCATGACTCTTCTTATCGGATGCCGAGCCACGAACGGAACGTGACTGCGCCCGATCGATGATCACCTACGGGGTAGCACGCCGCTTTGTTCGTTGGTGGCGGCGCGTATGGTCGACCCCATGCATGATGAGCTCCCGCCGCGCGTCAAGCCGCTTCGGTGGGAAGGCTTCGCAGGCAGCGGTTTTGCGTTCGTCGCGGTCATTGTGGTGGGGTTCGTCTTCCGGCTCGCTCAGGAGGACGGTGCACCGGAGTGGCTATGGGGCCTGTTCGTTGCCCTTGCCATCATGTTCCTCGTCGTCGGGGTCCTTCTCACCCGCTGGGCCGGTCGCCGTCGACGAACTGTGCGAGGGCGGCAAGAGACGGGCGCTGTACCTCCGTCCCGATAGACGATCCCTCAGCGGTTGCTACCAGATCTCCGCCTACGCCAAACCTGTCGGCGCAGAATCAAGCCCGAGGTGACGTTCGCGGCACCAGCGACGACGATGCACCATGCGCCGGCGATCGAGAAACCAGACACTCCGTCGATGTCCCTAGACACGACGAGGAGACCCACGCCCCCAACTAAGACGAGCGTGCCGACGCAGGCGAGCACATTGCCGACGGATTTTGCGGTCATGCCTGCACAGTAACTCCACGGACGCGTGCGTCGTCGCGTCCGATAGGGGATCAGCTATCGGACACGGCTGCAGCTGGTCTGCTGTGCGACCATTCGACATGACTTCAAGGCAGCGAGCCCTATGGACCCGCATCACTGTGATTTGCGCAGTCGTCGGAGTGGCGCTCCTCGCCACCACCCTCTTCGCCACGCAGGCACTTTTGGTCCTCTTGCCCCTCGGGGTGACGCTCCTCGTTTTCGCGGTGGCCATGACTTTCGTCGTGCGACGTCAGTCGCAGCGCTGACCGTGGGTCGGGCCATTGTCTGACGGACGCTCCGTAGCGGGAGCCCGATAGACAATCGGCTAGCGGACCGCCTCGTCGCCTGGAGAGCCCAAGGTCGTAGCGGTGTTCGCGG
>NZ_JACYVH010000022.1 GCF_014842255.1 Frigoribacterium sp. CFBP 13712
TCGGCTCGGTTCGGCATAGCCTGAAGCTCTCGCTATCGAGAGGGACCTTCATGCACCTACCGCGCACGTCACGAAAGAACACGATCACCGCCCTGTTCTTCACGGTCGCAGCTGGCTTGGGCACGGTCATCGAGTTGCTCTTTAACATCTGGGGGCCGACGCGCGTGCACGGCAGTGCGACCCCTCCGCGGCGGAAGCGTCGGTGAGCCGCTGTATCGACCCGAACTACCTCGGGGAGCCCCGCCGCGAACACGATGAGACCACCGGAGGATCGCTCCTCTTCACTCGTGCGTGCGAGACGTGCCGCTGACGGTCGACATCAGCACGAAGACGAGGACGGACCTCTGATGCTGAGATTTTTCGTCTCGACTTCCGTCGTGGCCGGGTTCATCGTCGCGGGGTGGCATTCGATCGGTCCCGAGCAGCCCGTGTTCGCGATCGTGGTCCAGTTTCTCCTCATGGCCTGGGCGGCTTTCACCGTCACGGAGCATTTCCCTCCTCTGCGAGGCAGATGGTGGAGGGTCTCGGAGCGGCAAGCGAGCTTCTTCCGGATGGCCGGTGTCGGTGCGTTCGGTCGCTTGCTCACCGTTGTCGGCTGGAACCGAGTCATCACTCGGGAGCGCAACTACCAGGTCACACGAGCAGGGATGCTGGCCCTCGAGCAACACACTCGTCGTTCAGAGGTCGCGCATCTGCTGTGTGCCGCTGCGGGGCTCGGCCTCGCGGTGGCTGCGCTCGTGGCCGGCACCTCCCCCGGTGCCGCCTGGTTGATGGTGTCGACGATCGTCTTGCAGCTGTACCCGGCCATGCTCCAACGATCCGTTCGGGCACGCCTTGGACGGGTTGTCTAGTCAGGTCCTCTCGGCCTCTCGCGTCACCTGTGACCCCGCGGGACTTGCAAGCTCGATCCGGACCGCTAGACGATCCCCTATCG
>NZ_JACYVH010000023.1 GCF_014842255.1 Frigoribacterium sp. CFBP 13712
GGGTGTTGCGAACCATGAACTTCAACTCGGAGGTCTCACCACGCACCAGCTCCGTGGCAGGGACCTCGAGCGCCGACACCGAACCGAGAGCGCCCGGGATCGAGACCGGAGCGCTGCCCGCGGTCTGGAAGTTGCCTGCAGAGGACACGCCCGAGTAGACGAAGCCGAGCTTGTTGTCGGGCACGTCGAGGGCGTCGGCGGCCGTCTCGACCTTGACCGTGTACTCGTAGTCTCGGTCCGCTACAGCGGTGATGCCGTGGTCGCTGTTGTCGAGGGTCAGGGTCTTCCCGTCGTTCGAGACGACGCCCTCCTTGAGGTCGTAGCCATCCCAGACCAACCAGCCGTCCGCGGTCGTGGCCTTGTACCGGCTCGACGCCGTCGCCTGCTCGGGGAACGTCGTCCCCTCCGGTGCGGTCAGCACCACCTTGGGCGCGAAGCCCAGGTGCTCCTGGGTGTTGCGAACCATGAACTTCAACTCGGAGGTCTCACCACGCACCAGCTCCGTGGCCGGGACCTCGAGCGCCGAGACGGACCCGAAAGCGCCCGGGATCGAGACCGGAGCGCTGCCCGCGGTCTGGAAGTAGCCTGCAGCGGACACGCCCGAGTAGACGAAGCCGAGCTTGTTGTCGGGCACGTCGAGGGCGTCGGCGGCCG
>NZ_JACYVH010000024.1 GCF_014842255.1 Frigoribacterium sp. CFBP 13712
TCCGGCGCCCTCGTGTTCTCGCTCGCCGCGTGCTCGATGGACTCCAACAGCGGCTCCACCGAGTCGACGACCTCGGCTTCGGCATCGGCCGAGCCCAGCGCCGAGGCCACCCCGGTCGCCTCGCTCCCCGACCTCAGCAACGGCGTCGACACCCAGGTCACGGTCGACCAGTCCTTCGTCGACGCGCTCACCTCGCTGGGTCTGACCCCGGCCCCGGTCGGCACCGGCACCTTCGACGGCGCCACGGGCACGTTCGCGTTCCCGATCACCGGCGGCAACGTCGACTACTACGACCCCTCGTCCGACGTGCGTCCCTACGTCCAGGGCGAGCTCGACCACGACGGCTCGGGCCTGTCGCTGACCGCCGGTGACACCACCGTCGAGCTCACCGACTTCCGCATCGACCCGGGCGAGTCGAAGCTCTACGGCACCGTGTCCGCCAACGGCGAGGTCGTCGTCGAAGACGCCTACCTGTTCAACCTCTGGGGCGGCACCCTGAAGCCCCTGCAGATGGAGGGCACCAACGCCGTCCTCGAGGGCACGACCGTGCACATCAGCCCCGACGCCGCCGCGCTGCTGAACGAGACCTTCAGCACCGACGCCGTCCAGGACGAGATGCTCGTCGGCGTCGCGAAGATCACCGTCGC
>NZ_JACYVH010000025.1 GCF_014842255.1 Frigoribacterium sp. CFBP 13712
CGTGGCGGCATCGCCAACGGCAGCGAGACGCTCGAGTTCAACGTCGGCGAGGCCACGGACGGATTCACGATCGGCAGCCACACCGATGGTGGCACCTTCACCCCGGGCAACGTCGCGATCTCGGGCACCGGCACGACCGGTGACAAGGTCACGATCGCGGCACCGGGTCTGGCGCCGCTGGAGACCGAGGTCGACAGCCGCGGCCGCTGGAGCATCCAGCGCTGGCTCGGCAACGGGTTCATCACCTTCACCGTGACCCACACCCCGGTCACGGGTGACGAGACGAAGCAGACCCTGCGTCTGTTCTCGGACCGGGTCGCCCAGGGTGACCTCGTCGTCACGGCACCGCTCGACGGTGCCAGCCACGACGTCGCGGGCTGGGTGACCTTCACCGGCACCGGCACGACCTGGTCGAAGGTCTCGATCAGCGACGGCACGAACGCCGCGCCGTCGGTCGCGACCGTGCAGTACGACGGTTCGTGGACCGTCCGCCGCTGGGTCGGCACCGCCCCGGTGACCTTCACGGTCACCAGCGAGCGCGCCGACATCGAAAACGGCAGCCAGACGATCCGCTTCAACACCGCGGA
>NZ_JACYVH010000026.1 GCF_014842255.1 Frigoribacterium sp. CFBP 13712
CTCGGTCGCGAGCACCGAAAACGGCGCATGGCGCGTCATCGTCCGATAGGGGATCGATGACTGGACAGGTGCAGGCGGGACGCGCTAGTGACGTATGGCGGGCGACCGCCGCTGACGAAGCAAGTCGTGCTCAAAGCCAGGGCGGTGGGCCGTTGATGGTCCAACCGGTAGCTTCAATCCAACTGGCGATTATGAGAAATGCGATAACACCGACGAACCCGGCGAGAGCTGATCCGATGGCCCAGTCTCGTTTGTCCTCATGCTCGAGTTGGCGATCGAGGAGGGCGGCAGCGCCGCCGAGAAGTCCCAGTGCTGGTGGCGCGTAAATCAGTAGTCCGCCGGGGTCGGGTAGAGGGACGAACGCCATGAGGAGGAGAAGGCCCAGTGTCGCCGCGAGGCACACGACAGTGATGATCGGTATTCGTCGATGTGTCGTCGAGCGGTCCGGTGCGTCTGGGGCGGCCATGAACCCATCATGGCCGGGGGAAGCTACTCCATACGTTCTCAGGTTCAAGTGCTCGATAGGGGATCGTCTAGCGGTCCGGATCGAGCTTGCAAGTCCCGCGGGGTCACAGGT
>NZ_JACYVH010000027.1 GCF_014842255.1 Frigoribacterium sp. CFBP 13712
GACCCACAACACCCCAACCTGATCATCCCCACCCTTCCAGATTCGCACCTGCGTCGGGCCCCTGTGCCCCGGAGAGATCTGGTGCCCGATAGCCGATCGGCTACCGAACTGGAGCGGACCGGCCAGCCGACAAGCTGCCTGGGCGCCCGGGCTAGACAGCCAGTCGCTAGGGTCCATCTATGGCCACACGCACATCCTCGACTGGGCAGGTAGTCCTCGGCGCGCTAAGCGTCACTGCCGGCATTGCGCTCCTGGTCATCTCGCGGGGCATCGACGACGTATCTGGGTTCTCTATCGCAGCGTGCTGGGTCCTACTTGTTGGCGGTCTAGTTGTCGTAGCCGATGCGCTGGCCCGACGCCATCGGGCTAAGCGGGGCAAGTAGGTCCCATGCTCGCCCTCCTGTCAGGGTTGATGCGCGCGTTGGATGGTCCGGTACTTATGTGCAAAACGGGCGACGGCCTTGGCTCAACCTCGTGCCCGATAGCCGATCGCTGGCCGGGCCCCCGCAGTGGGAGTCGCGACGAAGTGCGCTTCATGCCATCCTTCGATCGTGCGCCCCCGATCGCTCT
>NZ_JACYVH010000028.1 GCF_014842255.1 Frigoribacterium sp. CFBP 13712
CGGCCGCCGACGCCCTCGACGTGCCCGACAACAAGCTCGGCTTCGTCTACTCGGGCGTCTCGGCCCAAGGCAACTTCCAGACCGCGGGCAGCGCCCCCGTCTCCATCGCCCCCGACTACTCGGACGTCACTCTCGACAACCTCGCTGATGGAGACACGTTCACCCCGGGTGACGTGACGTTCTCGGGCACCGGCACTCCCCGTGCCACGGTGACGGTGTCGCCCTCGACGGGTGCAGGTGTGTCGACCGAGGTGCGTGCCGATGGCACGTGGAGTGCGGTCCGGTACTTGGGCAACGCGTCGTACACGATGTCGGTGACGCAGGTCGCGGCCTCGGGGGAGAACAAGCTGGAGAACATCCGTCTGTTCTCGGACGCCGTCTCCGAGCAGGACTTCTCGGTCACGACGCCGGCCGCGGGTGCGGGTCACGGTCAGCAGGGCTGGGTGACCTTCACCGGTGTGGGCACGACGTGGTCGACGGTCTCGATCAGCGACGGCTCGGACGCGGCCGCCACGAAGGCGACCGTGCAGTACGACGGCACCTGGTCGGCACGCCGCTGGGTGGGCACCG
>NZ_JACYVH010000029.1 GCF_014842255.1 Frigoribacterium sp. CFBP 13712
CACGTTCGTCGGGACGAGCGTCCAGGGCGGGTTCCAGGCCACGGGTTCCGCTCCGGTGACGTTCGTGTCGTCGTATGCGGGTGTGACGCTGGACAACCTCGCTGATGGTGACACGTTCACTCCGGGTGATGTGACGTTCTCGGGCACCGGTCAGCCCGGTGCGACGGTGACGGTGGCGCCGTCGACCGGTGCGGGTGTGTCGACGGAGGTGCGTGAGGATGGCACGTGGAGTGCGGTCCGGTACCTGGGCAACGCGTCGTACACGATGTCGGTCTCGCAGAAGGCTGCGTTGGGGGAGAACAGGCTGGAGAACATCCGCTTGTTCTCGGACGCGGTCGTCGAGCAGGACTTCTCGGTCACGACGCCTCGGAACGACGACGGTCACACGCAGCAGGGCTGGGTGACGTTCACGGGTGTGGGTACGACGTGGTCGACGGTGTCGATCAGCGACGGCTCGGCCACGGCTGCGACGAAGGCGACCGTGCAGTACGACGGCACCTGGTCGGCACGCCGCTGGGTGGGCACCG
>NZ_JACYVH010000030.1 GCF_014842255.1 Frigoribacterium sp. CFBP 13712
CACACCGGCCCGACCATCACCCCCGCCGCGACGACCGCACCGATCGTCGTCACCGCACCCACTGACGGCGGCACCTTCGCCGCCGGCAGCGTCGTGACCTACACCGGCACCGCCACCGCCGAGGCCACCGTCTCGGTCCGCCTCGGCTACGGCCTGGCGCCCCTGGTCGCCGACGCCGACGAGAACGGCGACTGGACAGTGTCGCGCTGGCTCGGCAACGCGCCCTACACCGCGACCATCACGCAGTCCAAGGACGGCAAGCAGATCGGCGGGTCGCACACCGGCCCGACGATCACGCCTGCCGCCACGACCGCACCCGTCGTCGTCACCGCACCCGTCGACGGCAGCACGTTCGCCGCGGGCAGCGCCGTGACGTTCACCGGCACCGCCACCCCGGGCGCCGACATCGCCGTGCACCTCGGCTACGGACTCGCACCCGTCACCGGGACCGCGAACGCCTCCGGCGACTGGAGCGTCTCGCGCTGGCTCGGCAACGCGCCCTACACCGCCAAGGTGATCCAGTC
>NZ_JACYVH010000031.1 GCF_014842255.1 Frigoribacterium sp. CFBP 13712
ATCGATCCCCTATCGGACGATGACGCGCCATGCGCCGTTTTCGGTGCTCGCGACCGAGGAGAAGCTGACGTTCGTCACGCCCTTGCGGGACGACTCCGGGATGTCCAGCTCGAGCACGCCCTCGGCGCAGCTCGCACGGGCGGACGTCGTGTCGACGGCACCGGTAGCCGACGTCAGACCGAACAGCCCCTCGACGGATCCGTCGCCGAAACACTCGAGTTCGACTCGCCTGATCGTCACGGGCTCCTCGAAGGTCGCCGAGATCGCGCTGCCGCCGGCTCCCTCGCCGCGATCGGCGACCGCTGCCAAGACGACCAGCTCGTCGCCGTCGTCCTGCACCGCTGACGGCGCCTGGTCAAGCCACAGAGCGATGTCGCCGGCCTGCTCACCGGGATCGACCTCGGAGCACCCGGCGAGGCTGACAGCACAGAGGGTCACGACGAGTAGGCAGAGCGATCGGGGGCGCACGATCGAAGGATGGCATGAAGCGCACTTCGTCGCGACTCC
>NZ_JACYVH010000032.1 GCF_014842255.1 Frigoribacterium sp. CFBP 13712
CCCATCTCCTCTCGGCTACGAGGCGCACGGTCTCGACGCTGGCGGTGCTGAACGTGGTGTAGCCGCCCATGAGTCCGCCGCCCGCGACGAGCAGCCACTCTCGGGGCATCCCCGCGTGGTCGGCGAGACCGGTGAGCAAGCCGAGCACGAACGACCCGCTGACATTGATGACCAGGGTCGCCAGCGGAATGGGGGCCGACCACGTGCTGCGGACGACGCCGTCGACGACGAGGCGCAGGGCCGCACCCGCACCACCGGCGACCGCGATCGCGACGAAGAGCCATGGGGCGATCACGACGCCACCTCAGAACGACGGTGGAGGACGGCACCGACGGTGATGCCGGCCCAGGAAGCCACGGCGCCGAGCACGACCGATCCCGCACCGTAGGCGACGGCGATCGGCAGGGCGTCACCGAGCAGGGTCGCGGTGTCGACCGCGAGGGCGCTGTAGGTGGTGAACCCGCCGAGAACGCCTGTCCCGATGA
>NZ_JACYVH010000033.1 GCF_014842255.1 Frigoribacterium sp. CFBP 13712
CACCGGAGCGGAACCCGTGGCCTGGAACCCGCCCTGGACGCTCGTCCCGACGAACGTGTAACCCATCGCGTTGCCCTCGACATCCGCAGCGTCAGCCGGGGTCGTCACCGCGATCTTCCACCGCAGGACCTCGTCCTTCACGCTCTGCCACCCCGTCGCACCGTTCGCCGCGGTGTCCCAGGTGTAGGTGTAGGTGCGACCGTCCTCCGAACGCACTCCACCCGTCAGCTGCATGCCCGCGGACGACGGGGCCCCATCGCGGATAAAGGCCCCCGCGATCACGTCCTGCCCCTCGGCGAACGTCGTCCCCTCCGGGGCCGTGACGGTCACCGACGCAGCGGGCCGGTTCAGGAGCTCGTCGACGGCCGTAGCCTCGAACGTCACCTCCGTGGTCTCACCGCGCTCCAACTCCACGGGAGCCATCGCGACCGGAGCCAACGGGCCGAAGTCACCGACGAC
>NZ_JACYVH010000034.1 GCF_014842255.1 Frigoribacterium sp. CFBP 13712
GTCTCGTCGCCCGTGACCGGGGTGTGGGTCACCGTGAAGGTGATGTACCCGTTGCCCAGCCAGCGCGGGATCGACCATTCACCGGCAGCGTTCACCGTCGCCTCGAGAGGCGCCAGACCCGGTGCCGTGAAGGTGACCTTGTCACCGGTCGAGCCCTTGCCCCGGAACGTGACGTTGCCCGGGGTGAAGGTGCCGCCGTCGGTGTGGCTGTCGAGGCTGAACGCCTGACCCGCGACACCCGTGTTGAACTCGATGGTCTGCGACCCGTTCTGCACATCGGCGCGGCTCGAGGTCACCGTGAAGGTCGTCTTCTCGGTGCCCACCCAGCGGCGTGCCGACCAGGTGCCGTCGTACTGCACGGTCGCCTTCGT
>NZ_JACYVH010000035.1 GCF_014842255.1 Frigoribacterium sp. CFBP 13712
CCGTGGCCTCGCCGACGTTGAACTCGAGCGTCTCGCTGCCGTTGGCGATGCCGCCACGTTCACTGGTGACCGTGAACGTCGTCGCGGTCGTCCCGACCCAGCGGCGGACCGTCCATGAACCGTCGACCTGAACGGTCGCGGTCGACGGCGCGGCCGCAGTGTCGTCGCTGACCGTGACCTTCGACCAGGTCGTGCCGGTGCCCGTGAAGGTCACCCAGCCCGGCTGGTCGTGGCCCGCACCGTCGATCGGCGCGGTGACGATCAGGTCACCCTGGGCGACCTGGTCCGAGAACAGACGCAGGGTCTGCTTGGTCTCGTCGCCCGTGACCGGGGTGTGGGTCACCGTGAAGGTGATGTACCCGTTGCCCA
>NZ_JACYVH010000036.1 GCF_014842255.1 Frigoribacterium sp. CFBP 13712
TGGGCAACGGGTACATCACCTTCACGGTGACCCACACCCCGGTCACGGGCGACGAGACGAAGCAGACCCTGCGTCTGTTCTCGGACCAGGTCGCCCAGGGCGATCTGATCGTCACCGCCCCGATCGATGGCGCGGGCCACGACCAGCCGGGCTGGGTGACCTTCACGGGCACCGGCACGACCTGGTCGAAGGTCACGGTCAGCGACGACACTGCGGCTGCGCCGTCGACCGCGACCGTTCAGGTCGATGGTTCGTGGACGGTCCGCCGCTGGGTCGGGACGACCGCGACGACGTTCACGGTCACCAGTGAGCGTGGCGGCATCGCCAACGGCAGCGAGACGCTCGAGTTCAACGTCGGCGAGGCCACGG
>NZ_JACYVH010000037.1 GCF_014842255.1 Frigoribacterium sp. CFBP 13712
TGGCCTGTGGGGGCTCGCGAGCCTGAACTCAAGCTATCCAGATGTTAAGAAACTACAGCGTGTTTACCATCGCCAACGAAAACATACAACCTCACTATCCTTCCGCCAACACAAACAATTTGAACACTCTTCTGACGGTCATTTATCGCAATAGAAACGTAAGGATGCAAGCGGCCTGTGTTCCTCAGGGTTCGTAATACATCCCGACACAAACGGCTCATGTACCGGTAAACGCACATCAGCGCTTCATTGAGGAAAACTCTGTAGTATTTAAGAAATTCGTTGTGGCTGATACA
>NZ_JACYVH010000038.1 GCF_014842255.1 Frigoribacterium sp. CFBP 13712
TCGTGAGTGCCCAACTGGGTTCCACTTGCTCGGGTCCGCTTGTGGTGATCCAGGTGCACGCCGTGCCCATCGGCCACCACTGCCACTCTGCGGCCGGGACGGCTTCGGGTGCCACCAACGAACCGAAATCCAGGCCCGTGCTCGTGTCCGAGTCAACAGCGCACCAGTACTGGCCATCTCGCTGCCCATAAGCGAGTGTTCCTGCCGATATCGCGCACAAAAGGGCAGCTGAAAGAGCGAGCACAGACACGACCCGCACTATTCGTCGACCCACAACACCCC
>NZ_JACYVH010000039.1 GCF_014842255.1 Frigoribacterium sp. CFBP 13712
GGGGTGTTGTGGGTCGACGAATAGTGCGGGTCGTGTCTGTGCTCGCTCTTTCAGCTGCACTTTTGTGCGCGGTATTGGCAGGAACACTCGCGTATGGGCAGCGAGATGGCCAGTACTGGTGCGCTGTTGACTCGGACACGAGCGCGGGCCTGGATTCCGGTCCGTTGGTGGCACCCGAAGCCGTCCCGGCCGCCAAGTGGCAATGGTGGCCGATGGGCACGGCATGCACCTGGATCACCACAAGCGGACCCGAGCAAGTGGAACCCAGTTGGGCACTCACGA
>NZ_JACYVH010000040.1 GCF_014842255.1 Frigoribacterium sp. CFBP 13712
ACGCCCGAGTAGACGAAGCCGAGCTTGTTGTCGGGCACGTCGAGGGCGTCGGCGGCCGTCTCGACCTTCACCGTGTATTCGATGTCGCGGTCCGCTACAGCGGTGATGCCGTGGTCGCTGTTGTCGAAGGTCAGGGTCTTCCCGTCATTCGAGACGACGCCTTCCTTGAGGTCGTAGCCATCCCAGACCAACCAGCCGTCCGCGGTCGTGGCCTTGTACCGGCTCGACGCCGTCGCCTGCTCGGGGAACGTCGT